>NZ_CP013998.1:0-3025472 GCF_001521855.1 Picosynechococcus sp. PCC 73109 | reverse complement strand
AGATTTCAAATAAAATAAACAATATTGAAAAAAGTTATTCTTTTAATTGTAAACACATTCTTTTCTTTCCATGCAACAAAGTTATCGTCTTATTAAAAAACAAGAGCAATGGCACTTTGGCAGTGAAGCAGAACTGGAAAATTTTATCTGGGATAATCTGAAAGATATTTTTGATCTCACTCCTCTCAAGAGACAGCATTACATCGACAATAACATTTGCGATATCTTGGCCGTTTCCAAAAATAAAGAACTGGCAATTATAGAACTTAAAAATGCAGGAGATCGGCATGTTATTCAACAGTTAACGAGATACTATTATGCCACTTCAAAACAGAAGCCATTCTCAGATAAAATAGATTATGACCAGCCTGCAATCTTAATTATTATTGCTCCTATATTTCACGATGAAACCTTAATTAACTGCTTATATCACAAACTTGCATTTGAATTATTTCAATTTTCAATAGTCGGTGACTTGCATCCACAATTCAAATTGAAGAAAATCAAAGAAGATGCTATTCACTGTTTTGAAACACCTCTTAAACCAAAGCTAGAGGGTAATCACGAAATCTCACCACCATCACAAGCTTTTTTGAACATACTAGCTCGTTGTGAAAAAAACTATGACACTCATCTTATTTTGAAAATCAGAGAAAAGATACTAGCATTTGATCATAGAGTCTGTGAAATCAAACGAACCCCTAACTTATTTTTATTTGGAAAAAATGAAAAGGACTTCTGTATTGATTTAAGGTTTATCAAAAGAAAATTATTTAAGGATTTTTTTCGTTACGAGTTAGAAATATCTTTCCGCCTACCTATTTCATTCTCAAAGCCCTATAGATTCAGTCGATATACTCTGACGAGTTCACATTTTCAAATGTATCCTCTTATTGAAGGTTTTAAGATAGAAGGGAATCTTAATTGCTTCCACTTAGAAAGAAATACACAAGGGAAGAGCAAAGGATGGATGGGAGGTGCAACATCTCATTTGTTGAGTTTCTATATATATGATTTTTTGTATGCAGAACTTGATCTTGACTGTGAGTGGAATCCAGATGAGTTATCAAAACATCTTGTAAAATATTGCACAATGGAAAACCTGCCTAATCCCCTCGATAGTGCGGAATCTCTTGTGATGTTTTTGGTAGAGATAACATTGAGACTATGGGTAAAAAAGTTTGATGTTAAGTGATGACTTTAAACTCCTTGAGGGCTGGGACGAAGTTATGATTTTCGTGGCTGGGGCGGCTCAGCTTCAGTAGGGCAAATCGTTGTAGCGGCGTTAAATGTTGCCATTGTGCTGGGGTAATTTCTACATTACAATTTTGCGCTTTTTCCAACACTTGGGTCGGAATTTCTGGTTGGAGCCAGGGGGGATTCGGGTCGATATCGAGGACTTTGGCTGGTGTGCCAGTTTTCTCTGTAATCAGACCTTGGAGTGTTTCGTGGTAGAACTTCACCTCAGCAGGGGTTTCACAGGACATCTGAATCAATTGCGTTTTTTCGGCCTCTGTGAGTTTGTGCCAATGGTCGAGTTTCATTTTGACGCCACAGGTATCGAGTTTGTAGCGCATGATCATCGGAATACAGCGCAGCGATGCAATGAAATCCTGCTCGAACCCAAAGAAATCTGTCATGGGATTTTGCCTCAGTAAAAGTTTGAGAATTTACATCCCCCTAAATCCCCCTTCATAAGCTTATCTTGTAGGGTTTTGAAGGGGAGAAACCTTAGACTGTTCAAAACCCTGTTTAATGAAATAAAAACGTTCTAGGGCTTGCCCTACGACTTTAGTTCCAGGCAAAGGTTGTCGTTTTGACGGTGCAAAACCCACTAGTTTCCCTAACGCCACCATTACATCTTTCGCTGTCCCGACTTTTCGCCTTGTTACTCTCTCCAGCAATGCCACTTCTTCTTCTGGTAGTACCTCTGTCGCTACTTGCTCTGGGTTTTCCCTTACTTGATAGGTGATGGCCATTATCTGCCACGCTATCACAGAGTAGAAACTTAAAGCATTAGTCAGGGTATGCACATCGTCAAACTGTAATTTCTCTACCCTTAACCCTCCTGATTTCAACGTGAAATGAAATTGCTCAATGCGCCAACGCATGGCATAAAACTCCACTACTCTTTCCACCTCCTCCCGATTGCCCACAGCTAGACTCGTCAGTAATAACCAAGATGTGCCTGCGGCCTCTTGCTCCACTCTCTCCTGAGTTTTGACATCCACACAGTCGATTTCCTCTGCTATCACGACCGATAACCCTTGAGTTTTATGCCTTGCTGGACTCAAGTCCGCCCGGGGATATACATTCACCTCCCCTGCTTTTAGCCTTACTCTCACTGCTACTTCTCGATTCTTGCGTCGTACCTGTACTGTTTTTTCCCCATATTCCGGCAGATATTGACTCAACTCTGGCAACGATGTCACCCTACCATCCCTGACCAATTCCAGCTTTCTCGGTTCATGCACCCTGACTAATAGTTCTATTTTGTCGCCTCGTTCCGCTTTGAAAAAGTCAAATATATCTGCCTCTCTGTCTTCCACTAGCACTATCTTGTGTTCTACCTCGGTGGTTTCCTCTCTCAAGGCCTCTAATCCTTTAAACCATTTTTCACTTTCTTTTTCCCCCTCTGCCAAGTCCATACTGCCTCCTTTTCTTGTCCAATATTCCTGATAGAACACCCCTAACGGCATCCCTTGTTGATTGAGCAGCATGAGGTTGTGTTGTAATAAACCCTTGATTTTTCCTTGGATTTTGCCAATGCCTGACAGTTGTTGATGTCCCGTATAGTTGTAATAGGTCGTATCTTGGACAGCGATGATGTACTCACCCTCACTCTTGACTGCCCGTTTGATTGTCTCCTGTTGATGACCTGATAGCATGACCTTTGGCGTGAGTTGGTTTCGAGCGAATATCCCTGCAATTGTTTGCCGAAAGCCATTTCCCAAGGCTTGGGAGAATGATAAGCCTGCTTGATTGGTAATCAACTGGCAAGCCCGATGGAGGCTTTTTTTATCTGGGGTCTGAGTTGGGTCAAGGTAAGGTTAAATTCCATTTTTGCTCTTATTATCTTTTTGTTGACGTCATTTTTCTCTTTTGGGCTTTGTGTTTTTAAACCCCTACAAGATAAGCTTCATAAGGGGGACTAAGAGTTCTTTTTTACTCCCGGTGCCACTCGGTAATGCCGCCTGGTTTGTCCACCAGCACAATTCCTTTTTCGGTGAGTAAATCCCGGAGGCGATCGCCTTCTGCATAGTTTTTATTGGCGCGGGCGTCCTTACGCTGTTGGATCAAGTCTTCAATTTCAGCATCGGTTAAACCAGCGGCCTGTTGCTTTGTTTCCGGGACAAAACCGAGGATATCGGCCAATTCCTTAAGGGTGAGCCAGAGAGAGGCGAGAATTTGCGGATTTTGCTGAAGTTTACCTTCGTGGACGAGGATATTTTTCTCTTTTTTCAGTTCCTTGGCCAGTTCAAAGAGGATTGCCAGTCCACCGGAAAAGTTGAGGTCATTGTCAACAATCGCTTTAAATTTCGCCAGTATACCCTTGTCAGCGGTGATATTGTTCGTATCCAAATGTTCTGCCCCAAACAAAAGCGCATCATTGAGGTTTTCCCAGCCCTTGGTGGCAGCGGTGAGGGCTTCGTCGGTGAAATCTAGGGGCTTGGTGTAGTGGGCCTGGAGGATAAACAAGCGCACCGCCATCGGGTCATATTTTTGCAGGAGGTCGCGGATCGTGATGAAGTTGCCGAGGGATTTGGACATTTTTTCCCCTTCCACTTTCACCATGCCGTTGTGCAACCAATATTTCGCTAAAGGCTGACCTGTTGCGGCTTCTGATTGAGCGATCTCGTTTTCGTGGTGGGGAAAAATTAGGTCGCTCCCTCCCACATGGATATCGATAGTCTCCCCTAGGCGATCGCGCACCATCGCCGAACATTCGATGTGCCAACCGGGGCGACCTGCTCCCCAGGGGGAATCCCAGGCAGGTTCTCCTGCTTTGGCGGCTTTCCAGAGGGCAAAATCGAAGGGGTCATGTTTTTTCGGCGCATCAGGATCTTCTGTGACACGACCGCTAGCCCCTGCTTGCATATCATCTAATTTGCGGCCAGAGAGTTTCCCATAGCCATCAAACTTGCGCACCGCATAGTACACATCCCCCTGGGAGGCATAGGCAAAACCCCGTTGTTCGAGGTCGTGGATCAGCTTTTGAATCCCATCTAAACTGTGGGTTGCCCTAGGATATTCATCGGCGGGTTGAATGTGGAGCGCTTCCATATCCTCGAAATAGGCTTCGATAAATTTTTCGGCGATCGCCCCCATGGAACTTTTTTCTGCCCGCGCCCGATTGAGAATTTTGTCGTCAATATCAGTGAAATTTTGGATGTAATGCACCTCATAGCCTGACCATTGCAAGTAACGTCGCACCACATCCCAGATCAAACAGGTGCGTGCGTGACCCAGGTGGCAATAGTCATATACCGTAATCCCACAGCAGTACATCCGCACCCGATTAGCTTCGAGGGGTTCAAAGGGTTCAGAACGGCGATGGAGGGTATTGTAAAGACTGAGGGACATGGTAAGCACTGGCGTTGAGCGTGTTTCATTCTAACCCACGATTGCCCAGGGAATTCAATCCCCATTGAGTCCTGCCGTTACAGTTTTTTGAACCTAGGCGATCACCCCAAAAGACGGTGTTAGGTTGAAGGTAATTCTTCTCCTGGAGGTCAGCCCATGGCCACTTCATCATCTCGTAAACCGTTGTCCCAACGTTCCCTCACCCTCCTCCTCAGTGGTTGTTTGTTAGGGGGACAGATCCTCGCGGGCTGTCAGATGGCCTCCCAAAGAAGTCCGGAAACAGGGATGGATGCCATGGCCCCCCAAGTGGCAGAAACGGAGTCCATGCCGGTGATGCCACCCCCCGATGGAGACATTCCCCAGGAAGTGCCGGATCTCTCCCAAGAGGACTACAACCTCATCCGTGATAATCCTTTCCAATTGGTGCGCACCGAACCACTGTCTACCTTTGCCCTTGATGTAGACTCCGGAGCCTATAGTAATGTGCGTCGCTTTTTAGATGATGGTCAGCTTCCTCCCGTTGATGCCGTGCGTCTGGAGGAGATGATTAACTATTTCACCTACGACTATCCGGCCCCGGACGATCAACCCTTTGCCATTAACACCGAACTCTCCCAGGCTCCCTGGCAACCCCAGCACCAGCTCCTCCGCATCGGCATTAAAGGCCAGGAAATTGAAAATGAAGCCCTCCCCCCCAGCAATTTGGTGTTTCTCTTTGATGTGTCGGGGTCGATGAATGATCCCGATAAATTGCCGCTTCTCAAGTCAGCTTTTCGGTTATTGGTAAATGAGCTGCGCCCGGAGGATCGCGTTTCCATTGTGGTATATGCCGGGGCAGCGGGTTTAGTTCTGCCCTCGACGTCTGGGGCCGAAAAGGAAACCATTCTGGCGGCCTTAGATAATTTAGAAGCAGGCGGTTCCACAGCGGGTGGTGAAGGCATCGAACTGGCCTACCAGGAGGCGGCGGAAAATTTTCTCGACAATGGCAATAATCGGATTATCCTCGCCACCGATGGTGATTTTAATGTGGGGATGTCCAGCGATGCAGAACTAATTCGTCTGATCGAACAAAAACGCGAACAAGATATTTTTCTCACGGTGCTGGGCTTTGGTACAGGCAATCTCAAGGACGCCAAGATGGAGCAGCTCGCCAATAATGGCAATGGAAATTACGCTTACATTGACAACATCCTTGAAGCGAAAAAGGTGCTGGTAACGGAAATGGGTGGCACGCTTCTAACTTTGGCAAAGGATGTAAAAATTCAGGTGGAATTTAACCCGGCCCAGGTGCAAGCTTATCGCCTGTTGGGTTATGAAAATCGTCTGTTAGCGGCCCAGGATTTTAATGACGATACCAAAGATGCGGGGGAATTGGGGGCTGGCCATACGGTGACGGCTCTCTATGAAATTGTGCCGGTGGGTGTTGATTCGCCCGTGGAGTTGCCGACGGTGGATGATTTGAAATACCAAGAAACGCAATCCAATTCGGGGAATTTTGCGGGGGAATTGCTGCAATTGAAGCTCCGCTATAAACCCCCCACTGGCGATAATTCGGCACTGATCACCCAGGCGATCGCCAATGACAGTACACCCTTAGATCAAGCCTCTCCAGATTTTCGGTTTGCGGCGGCGGTGGCAGAATTTGGGATGCTATTGCGGGACTCCCCCTACCGTGGCGAAAGTTCCTTTGATCAAGTTCTAGAACTGGCCCAGGGCAGCAAAGGGGTAGATTCCGAAGGCTATCGCAGTGAATTTATCCAACTGGTTAAAACGGCCCAGGCTTTGAAATTTTAAGGAAGAAGGCCGATGCAGTTTTTTGTTCTCCCGTAGGTTGTGGGTCAGGCGATCGCCAAGTGCATAGGGTCTGCTACCTGGCCACTACATAGCACCACGAAATGAAACATATCCTTCGGAGAACAGATCAATGAAAATCACACGACGCACCATTGGCAAAGGTTTAATGCTTGGCACCATGATTCTAATGGGCAGTGGCTTTAGTGCGAATGCCGCCCCCCTTTCTAGTACTGGCCCCCTGCCTTCTGTCGGCTGCCCAAGTAATTTACCCCAGCACCACTGTTGGCTGAGAACAACACCGACCGGGCCGATTAACCCTGGCATGGTTGCAACGCCGCTCCCCTCCGCCCAAGCCCAACCTCAACCTCTGACCTGTCCAGAAGGTTGGCAGCCCCGGCCCCAGGAAGTAAATTTCCAGCTTGGCCCTTGTCTACCCGGCACTATTGTGACCCCGACTCCCCAACCCCAGGCGGAACTTCTCCTTCCTGCTATTCAAAAAATGCATTTGGGTCTGCCCAGAAGATAACTCACAAAAAACAAGATCACCATGGTGCTGTTTTCTGAAAACTTTGACCGGGGTGATCTTATTTCTTGATTTGATTTAAGCGAGTTCAAAGAAACCGTTCGGTTACCTAAGTAACATCCGTATAGGCTTCAAGATCCATAAAAGGAGAACTATAGGGCTCAAGATCCATAAAAGGAGAGCTCAAAAACTCCTCTGCTTTGATGGGACGACTAAACAAAAAGCCCTGGATTTCATCACAGTTAAATCGCGTCAAAAATTCTAACTCTCCCTCATCTTCAACCCCTTCAGCAACTACCTTAAGGTTGAGATTGTGGGCCATTTCAATAATTGCGGTGATAATCGTTGCATTAACACGGTTCCGATGAATCCCATGGATAAAGGAGCGATCTAGCTTGAGGGTATCAAAGGAAAACTGCTGCAAATAGCTTAAAGAAGAATAACCCGTGCCGAAATCATCTAAAGCAATTTTCAAACCCAAAGACCGCAATGCCTTTAAACGTCGTATCGATACTTCCCCATTGTTCACGAGGGTGCTTTCTGTCAATTCCAGTTGGATATCTTGGGGTTGCAATTGATTATTGATAATAATTTGGCTGAGGCGATGGTGCAGATTGAGTTGGGTAAATTGTTTCGCCGAAAGATTGATGGACATATAAAAGTCCTTGAGGCCCGCAAGTTGCCAACGGCGCAATTGGCAACAGGCTTCTTCCATGACATATTCCCCAATCGGGATGATCAAACCGGTTTCTTCGGCCAGGGAAATAAATTGATTGGGCAAAACCAAACCACGGGTTGGGTGAAACCAGCGTAAGAGGGCTTCGGCACCAACCACCTTGCCCGTTTGCAAGTTCATCTTCGGCTGGTAAACAACTTCGAGTTCGTTGCGTTCGAGAGCTTGCCGCAGGTCGGCTTCGAGGGAAACCGTATTCAAACGGCCCACGTTCATTGCTACGGAATAAAAGGCGTGTTGATTGCCCCCTTGTTTTTGAACTCGCAACATGGCTGTGTGGGCATTACTGAGCAGTTCATCAAGGGTAATGCCATCTCTGATGTAGAGGGCGATGCCGATGCTGAGGCTGATAAAGACATCCTGTTGGTCTTCTGTGGTAAAGGGGGAGCTAAAGGCCGCGAGGATTTCTTCGGCAATGTTGACGACTTCGTGGCGATGTTCTAGGGGGTGAAGAATCGCACAAAATTCTGAAGTGTTGAGACTAACGACAGTGCCGTATTTCTCTAAGGTTTGTTGTAGGCGATCGCCTACCTGCTTGAGTAAAGCGCTGACAATACCGTGGCCAAGGTATTCGTTAAGGAGTTGAAAGCGGTCTAGACCAATGGAGAGAAGCGGAGTGGAGGGCACTGTCTCACTATCTTCTTGACCGAGGGGTAACTGTGCCACCACCTTTTCAAAAGCATAGGTAATCCTATTTTGATTCGGTAGACCGGTGAGACTATCTTTCTCGCTCAGTTGGTTTAACTGCTCGGAATAGTATTGTTTAACCTTGGAGTATTTGTTGAGACGTACTTCGACAGCCTTGAGGAGTTCTGCAGCTTGGATCGGTTTCATCAAATAATCATCGGCTCCGGATGCCATTCCCTGGCGGAGTTGCTGACCCTCTGCTTGGGCCGTCAAAAAAATGAAGGGAATCATTTCCGTTGCTTCCTGTTGCTGGAGCCGTGCCAAAACGTCATAACCACTCAAATGGGGCATCATCACATCACAGATGATGAGATCCGGGTGATATTCCTTGGATGCCTGAATTCCTTTTTCACCATCACTCGCTTCGATAACGATGTAGCCAGCATTTGTAAGAATTCTTCGAGTCAGTTTACGGATAACGTAGTCGTCTTCAATGACGAGAATCGTCGTGATTTCTCCGGGATTTTGCAGGCCAGAGGAAACATCATTTTGGATGGGAAGGTTGTTAGGAGACATATTCACTCAGCATCTCAGGGCGTTGGTGGAACATTTTTTCGGGGAAAGAAACCAAGCTATTTGCCATCAGATAATTGGATGTTCGCTGTTTCTGTAAGGATGTTTTCTTTCATTAAGTGCCACAATCATTGCGCTGTAGATGCCAATTGCTATTTCAAAAACGTTGGAGGTTCGGGGTTAAACCTCGGACTAGCGGGGTGGCTACGCGCGAAAAATGTTGGCTCGCTTTAATTTTGGTTTATGAAAATCAAAGGCGCTATGTGTAGAAATGTAACACGGTGATGGGAAAAAAGTAAATCTGGGGTATCTGCTCTAATTTTTTTCCGTGGAAAATTAAAACCAAAAGATTGCTTTCGCTAAGGGAATTGTCTATTTCTGTTGGGCGATCGCCACAGTCGTTTCGGGCAAGGTAGTCAACCGGGGTAGGCGATCGCGCTGTTGAAACAAAATAAAAGCCGCCACCGCCAAGAGAAAATACCCAAAGCCCTTTTGGAGTTGTTTTGCATTGAAATAGCGCCCACTGTAGCCGCCGAGCAAAATTCCCAGGCTCGCCACAAAGGTAAAATTCACCATCAGATGCCAATCAAAAACCACATCAGCCTGGCCAAAATAACCCAGAAATCCGGCGATCGCATTCATCACAATAATCACCAGGGAAGTGCCCACCGCCTCTTTCATTTCCGTCTTACCGAGCAACACCAGGGCAGGCACAATCGCAAAGCCCCCACCAACCCCCACTAGCCCCGTCAAAACGCCGATCCCCAAACCTTCCGTGAGCAACCACAGCCAACAGTAACGGCACACCGGGGCCGGATAATCCTCGAGGTGCGGTTCATTTGCTTGGTGGGCGATCGCCTTGCCACTTTTACGAATCATAAAAATCGCCGCGATCAACATCATCACTGCAAACAGCAATAGCTGCACCGTCCCTGTGATGAAGGGCAACCGGGTTAACTGCGCCCCCAGGAAAGCCCCCACCATGGTCGCCGAGCCAAAAATTCCTGCTTTTTTCAAGTTAATATTCCCCTGTCGCCAGTGGGGCACCAACCCCACGGCACTGACAATGCCGACGATAAACAACGTCATGGCGATCGCACTTTTTGGGTCAACCCCCATCACATAGACCAAAATCGGCACCGCCAACACCGAACCACCGCCCCCCATCAAGCCCAGACTGATTCCAATACAAGCCGCTAAAAAATATCCCAAGAGCTGCATCATATCCTCCAAAAAAAAGCCCCCAGCAACTGTGGGGAGCAATGTCGTTCGTTAAACTTATTTGACTCGGTTGTAGGGGAGACGGGCCAAAATTTTCGCCATGCCGCAGAAGCCCGTAAAGCCCGCAAACATCAACCCAGAGCCGACAAATCCGGTGAGGAGCAAAAACCAAGGGGAGACAAACGCACTTAGTAATGTACCGACGAGGACTAGACCCCCGGCGACAATTTGCACCTGGCGCATCATCGGTAAAGGCGCTTTTTTATCTTCGTTGTAGGGCAAGTTAGCGCCCTTCCAGGCCGTAAATCCGCCGTCAAAATGGGCAACTTGGTAATAGCCTGCCGCAAAGAATAGTTCTGCCGCCCGTCGGGAGCGATTGCCGCTTTGACAATAAAGGATCACATTTTTCGTTGTCTGGGGCACGGTGTCTGCGGTCAAGCGAGACAGGGGAATATTTTGCGCCCCCGCCACATGTTCTCTCGCGTATTCAGCCTGTTCGCGCACATCGAAAACGACGGTATTGGGAGAATTGACCTGGGCGGCAAACTCGGCGGGTGAAAGTTCAAGTAATTGTTGTTGGGTAGTAGTCATTGCACTAAAAAAATGGTGATGATTGGGTGTAATCCGAGACGAAAAATGGCTTGCTTGCCAGGGAAAAAGAGTTAAACATTGCCACAGGCTTGGTTTGCGGGCACTGCTTCCATAATCTTTTTCGGGTCGGGGAGATTGAGGTTATCCATCAGGTGAACAAAGGCTTGGCGATCGCCTTTGAGGCGGGGGTTAAATTGCTTTTCTTCAGCGATGGTCGAAACCATTTGCCCGCGATAATCATGGCCCGGATAAACCAAGGTTTCGGGGGGTAAACGAAATAGTTTTTGAATCGAATCGTAGAGGGTGCCCGCGTCACCACTCTGGAAATCGGTACGGCCACAGCCCCGGATAAACAAGGCATCCCCCGTGAATAGATGGGTGCCATTTGCTAAAAAGGCCATGTGACTATCGGTGTGTCCGGGGGTGGCGATCGCCTGAATTTCGATGGAACCGACCTTGAGCACGTCCCCGTCGGTAACGGAACGATCTGCACAGGCCACTTCTGCTCCCTGGGGAACAATCCCCAAACAGTTCGTTTTTTCCCGGAGCCGACTCGTCCCCGTCACATGGTCAGCATGGACATGGGTTTCGAGACAATACTTTAACGTCAGACCCAGTTCTTGCAGAAGCTTAAGATCCCGCTCCACTTGCTCAATCACGGGGTCGATCAAGGCCGCCTCTTCACTTTCAGGATCAGCCACAAGATAGGTGTAGGTATAGGTTTCGTAGTCAAAAAGTTGGCGAAAGAGCATGGTTCACAAAGACAGCAGCTGAGTGACTAAGCTGGCCGTTAAATATAAGTATATCACTAAAAAGTAATTTATCAATAGAAAATTTTAGGCTTTTTTTAGGTTTCTGGGGGAATTTTCCCCTCGCTCCCCCCGTTTAAATGCCTATACTCATGGTGACGGGGCCAGTCCACCAAAAATCTAAATTCTGCCCATCATTTGACTATTACCCCGCAAATCAAGGGTGTAGGCGTGGAGTTTGTTACATTCAGAAGCGCCATTCCGCCCTATGGTAGACCTAGGCAAAAATTCTGGAAATTTTTGTAAAAAAGGGGTTCTTTTCCTGTTTGATCTTGGGGTGTTCTTTTTTTTAACAACCCTAAGCAATGCTCCCCCTGGGGTGACTCTGCTGTTCAACGATGCACCATTATGCTGATCAACCCATTTCGTCGTCCTTTCCGCAAAAACCTCCGGGCCTATCCACGACCAATGGCAGTCACTAAAAATCACCCACAACATCGCCTCAACCATTGGCTCAAATGGATGATGCCGGGTCTCTCGGTCAAGCGATGGCTCTTGATGAGTGCTTTGGGGGTTCTATTTACGGCGTTGGGGTTGGCGATTTGGCTGAATTTAACCCCTGTTTCCCGGCTGTTGGCCTTGATGGGCGCACTCCTGCAATGGTTAACGGCGGTGGTTCCGAGTAATATTTCTGGGCCAGTGGCGATCGCCGCTGGTTTGAGTCTGATTTTTTGGGGTCAAAATCGCACCTTTGGGGCAATTACCACGGTGCTAAATCCCGACGGGGACGAAGAATTAGTTGATATGCTCCACAACCACCGGCGCTTAAATAAAGGGCCGAAAATTGTTGCCATTGGTGGTGGGACGGGTCTCTCTACCCTGTTGCGGGGCCTCAAGAAATACAGCAGTAACATTACCGCCGTGGTGACGGTGGCTGACGATGGTGGTTCTTCGGGACGACTGCGTCGGGAAATCGGTGTGCTGCCGCCGGGGGATATCCGTAACTGTCTTGCGGCCTTTGCGGACGAAGAAAGACTCCTCACGGAATTATTTCAATATCGCTTTAAGGCTGGCGATGGGTTAGTGGGCCATAGTTTTGGGAATTTATTTCTCACGGCCATGAGCGAAATTACCGGGGATCTCGAACAGGCGGTGCTGGCTAGTTCTAAGGTTTTGGCGATTCGCGGTCGAGTTTTGCCAGCGACCCTCAGTGATGTGAAGCTTTGGGCGAGGATGGCCGACGGCCGAGTTATTGAAGGAGAGTCCAATATTCCAGAGGCTGGTGGACACATTATGGAGTTGGGTTGTTGGCCCGAAAATCCGCCAGCCCTCCCCGCAGCAGTCAAGGCCATTGAGGAAGCTGACTTTATTATCATGGGGCCGGGGAGCCTCTATACCAGCGTGATCCCCAATTTGTTAGTCCCGGAAATTCGCGAGGCGATCGCCCGTAGTGGTGCCCCCCGGATTTATGTCTGCAATATCATGACCCAACCGGGAGAAACCGATGGTTATACCGTTGCTGACCACATCAAAGCCATTGACCGCGCCTGTGGCAAAAAACTCTTTGATGCCGTCCTTGTCCACCAGCGATCGCCGTCGGAAGCGGCCCTCCGTAAATATGCCCTCGAACGTTCCCATCCCGTATTTCTCGACCGCGAAGAAGTGGGGCGACTGAGGCGACGGGTGGTGATTGCCAACATCATGGACGAAGACCCAGACACGGGCTATGTCCGTCACAACCACGAACGTCTAGCGGGAATGTTGGTACGTTGGTTTAGCCGCGCCGCCGAAGTCCAAACTAAAATGGCCCATCCCCCCACCAAATAGATCCTTCCCTGGGGAAGGTGGCTGCTAGGCCGGAAGGGGTAATTTCCCTGGGGAAGGTGGCCGCTGGGCCGGAGGGTGTTCTCCCCTAGAGGGGAGCTAGAGGGGTGATGTTCTACCCCGAAACCCTCGATGTCACAATGCGATCGCGCCCTTCATGTTTCGCTTGATATAAAGCTTTGTCGGCCTGAAAAATGAAGTGCCCCATATCCGCCTGGGGTTGGGGTTGGGCCACATGGAGACCGATGCTGATCGTAATAAATTCACTAATCGGTGACTTTGGGTGGGGAATCTTGGCCTTGGCGATCGCCTTGATCAGTTCCTGGGCAATGTTTTTCGCGCTCGCAAAATCGACATTGGTCAACAACAGCACAAATTCTTCCCCTCCATAGCGGGCTGCCAAGTCCGTTGGGCGACGGGCCATCAAATTTACCCAAGAGGAAACCTGTTGAATACATTTATCCCCTTTTTGGTGCCCATAGTGATCGTTGTAGTTTTTAAAAAAATCAATGTCGATCATCATCAGGGCCAAGGGATACTGATATCGCACCGCCCGCTGCCACTCCTTTGTTAGGGTGAGGTCAAACATGCGGCGGTTAGCAATGCCCGTCAGCCCATCCAAGTGGGAAAGTTCCTCAAGTTCCTGATTTAACATCAAAATTTTCTGCTGGGCCTGTTTTAATGCTTCGACTTGGGCCTGCAAACGGATCGCAAACCACACGGCAATCGCCAATACCAAAGACAAAGAACTGCCTAAAATCAAGATTCCCAAAGCCACCGGATGCTCAAATAAACTCTGGGCCGTATCTTCAGCCAGTAATCTCTCAGAAAAAAAGGCTTGCCACAAGGCAATCGTCAAGGTTAACCCCAGCCACAACAACGCCACAGGAAAGAAAAAAGTGGATACCCGACGGTGAATTTGTAAACTCAACTGGCGCGCCTGGAGAATCACGATCAGACCCACCACCATAAAACCACAGGAGGTATGAACCGCCATTTGCGTCAGCTTCCCCCAACCGTAGGTCGTCTCAATATTCGCAAGATAGCCCAAACAAGCCACCGTCCCCAATCCCATCACCGACGCCCCCAAAAAACTTCCCCCCAGCAAATTTCTTTTCTGTTGCGGCTGCGCAATCAAGAACAATGCAATGCTGGTCAGGAAAAAACAGAGGGCGGTATTGGGGGCCATGCGTCCTGGATGGGACGTCGCCACAACAATGTAATGGCGCATGAAAAATTCATCCAGGGGGAGGTTTAGGCCAAAGATATATTCAGCTAAGGTCAATCCCCCCAAGAGACCGATGAGGATCGCTAGGGCGATCGCCACTCTTTTCATCGGCCCCAAGGCAAACATAGCCAGCCCCACCAACACAAACCCCAGGGCCGTATTAAACTGCATCGGCACAAAACTAGGATGAAGCTGAATAATTTCTGGCAGGCGCAAATACCAACCCAAGATCACAGCAATCCCTAGGGTACAGACCGAGGCAGCACCAAGATAAATCAGGGCTTGGGAAAAGGGAAAACGTTTCATCAGCAGCCTGGAGTTCCACGGGCTGGGGGAGGAAAATATCGCAGTCTAATTTTGCCCGCTATTTCTATTTTGTCCTGTTGGCTCGTAAAAACTAGCAGGGGACGGTGACAAATTTGGTTGGTGATTGGTGAGGATCTTCCTTTTTGCCCCTAGGGCATCGTAGATCGCCCAGATCCCCATGGCCCGCAGGTAGTGACAGGCGCGGAAAGTACCATTGGCTGTAATCGCTTCGGGGGTGCGGAACTGTAACCCATTGTCATAAACCTGTTTCACCACGGCTTCCACCATCCGCAGGGCTTCGGTTTGCATCCCATTACGAATCATTAGGGCGGCAATGCCAAAGTTAATCCCTGTCCACACTTCGAGGGGATGGGTATCATTTTCTTTTTCGGGGGTGCCGTCGGGGTTGAGGCCATTGGCTGCACCAAATTGACCGCCATGAAATTTTTCAAAACAAGCAGTGTAAATGGTAGCCAGGGTTGTGGCAGTGCGATCGCCGGGGTTCACATCCGGAAGACTGAGTAGTTGGGCGTAATATTGACCGCACAGTTGATCGGCCATCACCACGCGGGAATTACTCCCCGTATCCAGGGTGTAGTAGTTGCCGTTCCAGAGGGTGTCTTGGTAGCGGGGCCGGGCCTGGTCGAGCCAGGTGTGGTAGGTGGCGATCGCCTGCTCAAATTCTGCTGCGGAGACTTGATTTTGGTGTTCTTCAAAGTGACTGGGGCTTTGTTGGAGGATTTTTGCCATGGCGATCGCCGCTTCGAGGGCTGCGATCCACAGCCCCCCACAGTAGGCACTGATCCCTTTGAGTTTCCAGTCATCAAAGGTTTGATCCGGTGCCCCTCCATTTTCGGGAATGCCATCGCCGTCTAGATCAAAGGTCTTCAGGTAATCAAGGGCTGTGACGACGCTCCCCCAACAGCTCCAGAGAAATTCCGTGTCCTCGGCCCCGGTCATCACAAAATCCCGGTACACTTGTAGGACAAAATCTGACCCCAAATCTTTCCAGAGGTTGCAATCCTGGTAGGCGGTGTAATTGGTGGCTTCCCAAGGATGTTCGTTCGGCGCTCCCAGATCATGGGGCGTTGCCCCAGCGACTTTGCGGGTGGCCATGGTCTTGTTGTAGCCGATCATCCGTTGGGTATCGTCACTGGTGGGAATCGCCCGGGCAAAGGCTTCTAGCACCGCTTTATCCAGTCGCGGCCAGAGCATCGTCAAACCAAAGGAACCATACATCCGCACATCGAGGCTTTCATACCAGCAGTAGTCGAGGCATTCTAAAACCCCAAACTGACCGACGGGATCATTTTCCGTGGCCGCCGTCCAGAGGCTTCCCCCCTGGGTTAAAAGGTACAGCTCATTAAATAAGGCCATTTTTAGCCAATCCGGCAGGTCATTCCGCCCCAGGATCGGTTGTTGCCAGGCCGCGATCCGTTCTTTCCAGAGATCACTATGTTTCATCGCCGTGCGGATCATTGTCCAGACATTATTCCCACTCCGGCCAAAAAAGTCTGTGTAGCGGCGGAAATAGGTGATATCCGGCGCAAATTCCATCACAGGCAAATCCCAGGCGAGGAAAAAGGGAATTTTCTTGGTTTTGCCGGGTCGGAGCGTAAAGCGTACAGCGATCGCCCCGGCAATTTGTTCCCCAGGCGCAGCCGGTGTTTCATCTTCAATGTCTGGCAGGGAGCCATTCCCGGCAAAATAATCCCACACATCGCGGCCATCCCCCACCGGGTTCCAACGGTTGTGATAAAAGACTTCCAGGGTTGGATTCGTCACCGTCGCAAAACACAGTTGGCCTTCCCCTTCGCTGAGATCCGCATGGGGCCGCACCCGATTCAGCAGGCAGCCGACCCGGTAGCGGTCTTGCACCCATTGGTTTAAATTGCCAGTGCTATCGCCCCAACGGGATTGGTATTCGTACACCGGGGAGCCATCATCCCGCAGCACCACTTCCGGTGTTTTTTGGGCCTTGGTAAACCACCCCACCATATTTTGCCAAGTCATCATAATACTGACGGTGATCGGCTTATCGGTGGGATTGTGGGCCGTCCATTCAAAAACAGCGACGGGATAACTGGTTTCTTGGTAATTCTGGGCAATAATCGGCGAAAACTGCTCACAGGTCAGCTCTGCGGCGAAAACCCCTTGATATTCGTACCAACTGCGTGGGTACAGGGCCGCATAGGTACCTTTCTCAGCGGGATACCATTGCCAACTGTCCAAGGTGCCATCATCAGGGGCGACGGTACTCATGGCGTAGGCTTGGGCTGCTTCTCCCTCCGGCTGTTCAAAGACACTGAATTGACAAGCACCAGCATTGCGAAAGGTGTGTTCCCCCGCATCTAAATGCCACAGATTAAAATCTCCCCGGGGCGATCGCCCGATGCAACCCGCCCCAAACCCACCAAGGGGCATCCCATGCCAGGGGCCATCGTCTAGATTACTGCCATAGCGGACGGTGTAAGGCTGATCCCATCCCAAACCAAGGGGACGTTTCCAGGCACAATCGGGGATGACAGGGGGTTCCGCAAACAGACTCATAGGGACGGGCTGATCTCATGATTAAATACAGCTTTCAGTCTATCGCCTTTATTCCCTCTCCGAACTATCCTCCCTAGAGGGAGGTGGCCGCAGGCCGGAGGGTATTCTCTCCTCATAGGGGAGTTAGAGGGGTGCCTCTAGAGCGGTCTACATGGGTAAAGAACGAAGCCGAACTTTTTCATCATCAACCGATATGGCAACTCCTTGTCGCAATTCTGTGGAACATTGTTCTAAAACGAATGCTAAACGGTCTTCAATGACCTCACGGCTGGCGTTCCCTAAGCGAAAAATGACGACACTCGGCAGCTTCGCCTTTGACAGTGCTAATAAAGTCCCAAAGTCGAGATCAACGGTCAAGATAATGCGATTTTCCTGACGGGCTTTTTCTAAAATTTGTGCATCGGTAAGCTTTTCTAAACCTTGCTCTAGGAGATGAATGGCATCATGGTCTTGGTTGCGTAGCCAGCGCACTGTCTTGGGCGAAATTCCCATGTCTGCCAAAAATTTCATGAGGCCTTGGGTTGCCCCAGGGGAATAATTTTGTCCTCACTTAGCCAAGCCGCATAGAGCATCGCCTGCTGGATATCTTCTGGTTCTAGGTAAGGATAATCATCAATAATCTCGGCTGAACTTTTACCATTTGCTAACAGGTTTAGAATCAGGGAAACCGGTATGCGCATTCCCCGGATGCAAGCTTTACCACCCATGATATTTGGATCAAAAGTAATTCGATTAAGTGCCTGTAGCATTTGTGACCTGACTCGACGGGGGCGATAGGGCTTATCCATTGTTATTTTAGCCAATTCCCTAGACCATTCTCCCTAGAAGGAAGTGGCCGGAGGGTATTCTCCCCTGGAGGGAAGTTAGAGGGGAGTCTCTCAAAAGTCCAAGGTTTTTAGCTAAATTGATATTGTCCAAGGAAAAAAGCTAAGGAGGAGAGGTTAAATGCTGACACAACTACGGATTCGCTCCCAAGTGGATCAAGATGGAAAGGTTCATATCCAAATGCCACCGGAATTGATGGGTCAAGAAATTGAGCTGCTGATCACCGTAGAAACAGAACCAAGCCCAGAGACCGTTGAGGCATTAGGTTATCCGGCAGATTTTTTTGAGACAGTTGCAGGGGGCTGGATGGATGAGTTCGAGCGGGCAGATCAGGGTGAGGTAACGCCGCGGGATTGGGATTAATGATTTATCTCCTTGATACAAATACCTGTATTCGTTTTCTGACAAACCGTAGTAGTGGGGTATTAGCAAAATTCCGGACAGTGCCTCGCCGAGAAATCGTCATGTGTGATGTTGTCAAGGCAGAACTCTTCCATGGAGCCTGGAAAAGTCAACGACGAGAGGAAAATTTACGAATATATCGCCAGTTTTGCGATCAGTATGTCAGTTTGCCTTTTGATGGTCGAGCAGCAGAGATATTCGGGCAGGTCAAAGCCAATTTAGAAAGGCGTGGATTGATTATCGGGGCATATGACCTACAAATTGCCTCAATCGCCTTAGCAAATGACTTTGTCTTAGTAACACACAATGTCAAGGAGTTTAGTCGTGTTGATGGTTTGCGTTGGACAGATTGGGAGTAATGTTCTTTGCTTGAGTGACATTTTATTCAGACCTATTCTCATTTAGGGAAACTTGACTCTTTATCTAAGCCTTAATTTTTAGCTGAAAGCAATTTGGATGAGTGACATTGAACAAAATAAGGGATTTTCACGTCAGAGAAGAATAAACGTTTTCTATGACATTCGAGGGGAGATGGTAAAGATGTTTCAATTCAAACGAACGTTATCGGTAGGGGCGATCGCCACTAGCCTAACCATGATCACCGGGGGAGTTTGGGCGGCAGAAAAACCCACGATCCAAATTGCGATTTTGCTGGATTCTAGCAATAGTATGGATGGCCTCATTGACCAGACCCGCCGCCAGTTGTGGACAGTGGTCAATGCCCTGACAGATGTACGCAAAGATGGCGAGATCCCCGACCTAGAGGTGGCCCTGTACCACTATGGCAATGATTCTTTACCCCCCGACGAAGGCTTTAACCGCCAACTGACAGATTTCACAGCGGAACTGGACGGGGTTTCAGAAGCATTATTTACGATCCGCACCAATGGCGGCCAGGAATATAGCGGCTGGGTGATCCAAGATGCCATCAACCAACTCAATTGGGATAGCGACCCCGAAGACTTTCGGACGATTTTTATTGCGGGGAATGAACCCTTTGATCAGGGGAGTGTGAACTGGGCCGAGGCGGTGAATCTCGCCAAAAATCAAGATGTGCTGGTCAATACGATCTACTGCGGCAATGCCGAAAGTCGCGAGCGGGATCTGTGGGCTGCTGGGGCCGAGTTGGGGGACGGAGCCAATTTTAATATCGACCAAAATCGCGCTGTGGTGATTCAACCCTCTCCCTATGACGCTGAAATTCGTCGCCTAAACGATGAACTAAACCAAACTTATTTGCCCTACGGCAGTCTGGGTGAGCAGGGCTTAGAGCGACAATTGGTACAGGATGCGAACGCTGGGGCCGCCATTGTGACGCGGGGAATCTCGAAAAGCTCTGCCTACTACCGCAACAGTTCTTGGGATCTTGTCGATGCGATCGCCGAAGCAGAAGTAAGCCTTGAAACCCTCGCAGAAACGGCCCTCCCAGAGGAATTGCAGGGTCTTAGTCTGGCAGAACAAGAAGCCTACATCGCCAATACCCAAGCAGAACGCGAACAAATTCAGGCCCAAATTCGTGACCTGACGGCCCAACGGGAGGCCTATCTGAGCAGCTTGCCCAGCGATGAAGACGCGAAGGATACCCTAGACTACGTGATGATCCAAGCGCTGCGGAGTCAACTGGCGCGCAAGGGGTTTGTCTTACCCCGCTAGGGCTATGGGAACAAATTAATCATCTCCTAGCAATTTTGTGGGCAGCGAACCTAGGCTGACCCATTAAAAAATCTTGCTATTTTTTAGATCGGCCACATTGATCATCTTGGCCGATTCGCCACAGGTGCGGGGGGTTGGAAACAGCTTACCGGGATTCGCTAATCCCTTTGGATTAAACGCTTCTCGCACGTAGCCCATGGTTTCAAGATCGGCCTCATTGAACATATCCGGCATATACATTTTTTTGTCCGCGCCGATGCCATGTTCTCCGGAAATACTGCCCCCCTTGGCAACGCAAAGCTTGAGGATTTCGCCACCGACTTTTTCTACGGCTTCTAGATCCCCTGGAATGGCGCTGTTATAAAGAATTAACGGATGTAAGTTGCCGTCCCCCGCATGAAAAACATTAGCAATTTTGTACCCGTGGCGATCGCCAATGGCATTAATCTCGGTTAGCACTTCGGCTAACTTTGTCCGGGGAATCACCCCATCCTGCACGAAATAATCGGGACTAATATTACCCGCCGCCGCAAAGGCTGATTTACGCCCTTTCCACAATTTCAGCCGGGTTTCTGGATCATTGGCGCTGGTGATGTGCCGCGCTCCCTGGGCTAAGCAAATTTCCTTGATTCGTTCCTTTGCTGCCTTGACCTCCGCTGCCATCCCATCAATTTCGATTAACAAAATAGCCGCCGCATCACGGGGGTAACAGTTCAGCTTGACGATATCTTCCACCGCATTAATGCTGAAGTTGTCCATAATCTCCATTCCCGCTGGAATAATGCCCGCACTGACGATCGCCGCTACTGAATTTCCCGCCGCCTCGATAGACGTATAATCTGCCAGAAGCACACAAACCGCTTCCGGTCGCTTCAAAATTTTCAAGGTGATTTCCGTGGCAATACCTAGGGTTCCTTCTGACCCCACAAAAACGCCCATCAGGTCATAGCCCGGCATTTCTGGCACAACGCCGCCGAGGGTGACCACATCCCCCATGGGGGTGACGACTTTGAGTTGGAGCACATGGTTCGTGGTGACGCCATATTTAAAGCAATGGACACCGCCGGAATTTTCCGCCACATTGCCCCCAATGGAGCAGACCGTTTGACTCGAAGGGTCAGGGGCATAGTAAAAGCCAGCCCCACTCACTGCTTGGGTGACCCAATTGTTAATCACGCCTGGCTGCACGGTAATCTGCTGATTTTCCAGATCCACATTCAGGATTTCTCGCATCCGCGCGGTCACGATTAAAATGCCATTTTCTAGGGGCAAAGCACCGCCCGATAAGCCTGTCCCAGCCCCCCGCGCCACCCAGGGGATTTCTTGCTCGTGGCAAAATTTGGCGATCGCCGCAATTTCTGTAGTGGTTCTGGGAAGCACCACCAGGGCAGGCCGTTTACGGTAGGCACTGAGGCCATCACATTCATAGGTGAGAATTTCTTCCTTGCGCCGGACAACGCCATCCCGCCCAACGATTTCCACCAGTCGCCGCCGAATCCAGGGCCAATCTCGTTGTTGCGTTGCGGATACTGACGAAAAAACCATTGCTATTTTCAGGAAAGCACAGTGGTTTCTATCTTATCCCCTGGCTGAGTCGCCCCGGCACAAACCGCAGATTTTGTTACGGTTGCTGGCCCCTAAGCAAACGCCCCCACCAGCGGCAGAGGCGATTGGATAACCCATGATTAATTTCAAGCTCAGAAATCTAAGAACAACTCCTAACGGATTTTCCGGGCTTCTTCGACCATTTGGTCAATGAGCGGCGACAGAATAATTTCCATAGCAAAGCCCATTTTGCCCCCCGGAACAACCAGGGTCGTATGGCGGGACATAAAAGAACCCGGAATCATACTGAGCAGGTAAGGGAAATCAATGGAAAATCTTTCGTAGAAGCAGCGATTGGTGTGGACAATCACAAAGCTCTCATCGGGGGTGGGAATATCCCGCGCAATGAACGGATTAGAGGTATCAACCGTTGCGACCCGTTGGAAATTGATGTGGGTGCGGGAAAATTGGGGCGTGATGTAGTTCACATAGTCGGGCATCCGGCGCAAAATCGTATCAACGATGGTTTCGGCACTGTAGCCACGCTCGGCATTATCCCGGGAAATTTTTTGGATCCACTCTAGGTTGACGATGGGCACAACCCCCACCAACAGATCAACGTACTGGGCCACATCGATGCCATTACCCACGGCGCCCCCATGGAGCCCTTCATAAAAGAGCATATCGCTGTTGGGTTTGATATCTTCCCAGGGCGTAAATTCTCCGGGCTGACAACTGACGCCGAGTCTTTCGTTATGGTGTTCGGCTTCTTCGGGGCTGTGGAGATAGTAGCGTTGTTGTCCGGAGCCCTGTTCGCCATATTCTTTGAAGAGGGCTTCGAGCTTGTCGAGGACGTTCGCCCCAAGGCCAAAGTGACTGAAGTTTTTCCCGGCGGCGGAAGCCTGGGCCATCATGCGGCGCATTTCGACCCGATTATATTTGTGGTAGCTATCACCTTCGATGACAACGGGGTTGATTTGCTCACGACGGAAAATATGCTCAAAGGCGCGTTTTACGGTGGTCGTCCCGGCTCCGGAGGATCCAGTGACAGCAACAATAGGATGTTTTTTAGACATGGATGGTGATAGTAAACGGACAAGGGTAAGTAGCACAAATCATATCAGGCGATCGCTCTTTTCGCGGCAGGGGCGATCGCCTTCTGGATCTACCAGGAGACTTTGGGGATCAAGTAGATCGCTCGCTAGAATCTTGTTTAATCAGCCGATAACACTCTTCTAGGGGGGCGCGGTCAGCCATTGCGGTGACCAAATTTTGGAAAGCATCTTGGTGGCGATCCAAAAGGTTTTTCGCTTGGAGTAAGGCCCACTGTTCCCGTTGTTGGTAGCTGGCGACAGAAATGCCGAGTTTAGCTAACAGTTGGCGGAGTTGGTCACGGTCGTTGGCTCCCCCTAGGGCTTTGCCGTAGATCGTCGTTTCGGCGGCGATCCCTGCCATTAGGGTGGTGCTGAGACGTTCGAGTAAAAGATTCATCTGCTGGGGATTTTTGAGGGAAGCTTCGACGCTTTCGAGATCAAAACTGACGCCTCCTTGACCCGTTTGACCCTGCTTAATCGCTTCCCAAGGGGTCAGACTGTAGCCCGTAATTGGAATGCTGAGGAGATAACCCGCCAAGAAATGGCCCGCTTCGTGGTGCAAAATGCGTTGGCGCTGTTCGGCGGGGGTAAACAAATCAAGGAATAAGGTCATGCCTCGCCCTTGCCAATTGAACGTATCCACGGTGGCAAAGGCCATCACGGCAGCGGTAATGCCAGCGGGGACAAAGGGAGACAACTGAAAAATCCCTCCCAAAAGGCTGGTCATGGTCATCAAGAAAACACCGATGGCGATTAGGTTAAGGGCGGTTTGTTGCATGGCACTGGGTCGGTCAATCGATTGTCTGCTGCGAGGGCGGTTGCGTCTTCAAGGTAGCGAAATCGGCGGGGGTGTTGCAATTAAAGAGCATTGCGGGGTTGGCGATCGCCAGCGAAAAAACAGGCACAGTGGCTAACCATTTTTGAAAAGAGCGCCCTCCTTGATCGATAAATTGTTGGAGCGAAGTTTGGGCCGTATTGCGATAGAAACCACAGCAGGGTTCATAAAATTGCCCTTGGTTGACGAGGGCGGCGGTGTAGTTTGTTGGAATTGCTGCGAGTTGCTTGAGCCATTGCTCTAATTGCCCCTGATCAAGCTTGGGCAGATCACAGGCGAGCAGTAAAACCCAGCCCTGGCGCTTGAGGATTTTTAAACCTTGGTTTAGGGCAACGAGTCCCCCCTGTTGAGCCGGATCATCGAGCCAGTGGACAGTGGTGCTGAGATAGGGTTGATAGCGATCGCGCCAGGGGGTCAAGAGATAAATTTCGTCACTGAGGGCCGTGGCTATCTCAAGGGTACGCCGGAGCAGGGTTTGTTCACCCCATTGCAAAAGGGCTTTGTCGGTGCCCATGCGCTGGCTTTTTCCACCAAGCAAAATAAAAATTGGTACAGAATTAGACATGGAGTGGCTGGAGGGCGGCCATCAGGGCTTGAACTTTGCTGAGGTCTTTAATGCCGGGGGACAGTTCTACGCCGCTCGACAGATCGATGCCATCGGGATGCAGTTGGCCCAGGGCGACGGCAATATTATCGGGATTGAGCCCCCCTGCGAGGAACCAAGGAATTGCTGGGTGAAATTGACGTAGATCATCCCAGTTAATCTGGTGGCCCGTCCCGCCGAGTTGTTGGGGATCATAGGCATCGAGGAGCAGCGCATCGACCACAGTTTCGTATTGTTTTGCCCGGGCTAAAGAATGGCGATCGCGGATTCGCAGGGCTTTAATAATTTCCAGGTCGGGCCGTTGCTGGCGGAGTTGCTGGCACAACTCTGGGGATTCATCGCCGTGGAGTTGGGCGGTGGTGAGGTTGCCCTGACTAATGATTGCCAGCATTTCAGGCAATGTCTGGTTCGCGAAAACACCCACTTTGCCAATGTGCGCGGGCAAGGCTTCCGTCAGGGTCGCTAGTTGGGTGGGCGTCACATACCGGGGCGATTTTTGGACACAAATAAATCCCAGATCCGTTACTCCCACCTTGGCGATCGCCTGGGCCTGGTCTATCTGGGTCAGCCCACAAATTTTTATCCGCATGAAAGTTCTCTACGCCATAACCATGGTGCGAATTTAGCACAACACCGTAAAAAAAAGAGGCGGCGATCGCCCCTAATTATGTTTGAAATCTTTGTAACTAGAGCTCTGGGGCCATAGAGATCTCTTTTATTCCAGCAGATCACAGGCCTCTGGCTTCAGATCCCGTTCCATCAACATTGTCACCGCTTCCATGGGCGTAATTTTCCCCTTGAGGAGGCGATAAACTTGCCGGGAAATAGGGATCGGAATTTCCTCACGGTTAGCCAAATCGAGCAATACAGCGGTGGTATTTACCCCTTCAGCAGTACTTCCCAGTTCTTCGAGAATCTGTTCTAGGGATTTGCCCTGGGCCAGACCGTAACCCACGCGATAGTTGCGACTGAGGGGACTGGTACAAGTAGCAAGCATATCCCCCAGCCCTGCAAGACCCAGGAAGGTTTCCGGTTGGGCTCCTAAGTGCGCCCCTACGCGAATCATCTCCGGTAACGCCCGCGTAATTAAAGCTGATTTGGCATTGGTACCGAGCTTGAGGCCTTCGCAGACTCCCACGGCGATCGCCATGACATTTTTTAGGGTGCCGCCTAATTCAGTGCCCAGGGGGTCATTGTTGGTGTAGACCCGGAAACAGTCGGACGCAAACACTTCTTGGACAGTTTCCGCGGCCTCTAGGTCAGTGCTGGCCACCACCGTCGCGGCGGGCAAACCAGCTTCAATTTCCTTCGAGAGATTTGGCCCCGATAACACGACTACTGGGTGGTCAGGGAAAGTTTCTTGCCAAATTTGAGACGGAGTCCGGGTAGTCTTGGGATCTAAACCCTTGGTGGCCGTCACAATAATTGCCTTGGCGGGGAGGGAAATCGCCTTGAGTTGCTCTGCTACATCGGATACCCCCTTCATGGAGATGGCCGAAATGATGATGTCAGCGTCGGCGATCGCCTCTTCGAGAGAAAGCTCACCCCGGCGCGACCAGAGCCGCAGATCATGGTCATTCACGGCGGCTAGGGTGGCGAGGGCGGAACCCCAGGCACCAGTCCCCAGCATGGCAATGGTTTTACGGTTTGTATTCACAGACTTTAGACGTATTGTCGGGACAACAGTATTAAGGGATTGGGCGTCTTGGTCAAGGTCATTGGGAGAAATGGTTGTCATCTATCTTCTCAGAAAAATCGGGTCTAACAAACTTGAGTCGGGAACGAAAACAACGCCAACCGCCTACCGGTGAAGTTGTTTGCTTTAGTGTAAGTAAGGATCTACGGCAAAACCGTTAGGAATAAACTTCTGTTTTTGAGGCCTGGGCCTGGGCTTCAATGCGATAGTCAGGCAGACAGTTCTGCTCAATGAAGGTTTTGTAATTGGCCACTTGGCGATCGCCTTCGGCATCATCCCAACCACAATGGGTTTTGAGGGTCGCCACGAGGGTCGGCAGGGCATCATAGCCGTAGTTCGCCAACATCGCGAGGGTGGTGCGGCGGCGGCAAATATCCTTGAGGTTATGGGCAAGTTCAGAGCGCACCGCATAGACTGCTTGGGCCTTAATATCTGGGAGATAGGGCACTAGGCGATCGCCCAGGTCAGGGGCATCATCCACAAGGGCGAGGACTTCCGGGGCTTTAGCGCCATACATCCGGAACAGATGTTGGATCGTGGTGCGATCAACCATGGGTGTATAACGACGGATCATGGTTTCAATGGTGGAAGAATCGGCGGCGATCGCCCCCGGTAAAGTCCGTTTGCGGGTGGGACAAGGGGGAGCGGGACGATTCAACTTGCGGTAGACCAAATCCACCATTTCTTCGCCCACTTGCCGATAGGTGGTCAGTTTTCCGCCAATTAGGGAAATAAGATTTCTCGCCCCTTCAGGACTATGGTCAAACAAAATATGACTGCGGGTAATGCTGCCAGGTTTTTTGTCCCCCACATAGGGTAAGGGTCGCACCCCGGAATAGGTAAAGCGAATATCAGCCCGACTGAGCTGGGCAGATGGTAACACTCGGTTGGTTTCGGCGAGGAGATAATCGATTTCGTCGTTGTCGGCCTTCACCTGATCGAGGCTGCCGGTATATTTCAGATCCGTGGTGCCAATGAGGTATTTACCCAACCAAGGAATGATGAAATAGGGGCGATTATCGCTGGCCGCTTCCACATAGAGGGCCGCTTGGGGAGCACCAGGAAATGGATCAACGACAATGTGGCTTCCCTTGGTACCACCCATTTTTTGTTCTGTGCCGATGGGTTTAGCTTCGCCGGCGGCGCGGCCCAACTGACAAACTTCATCAACCCAGGGGCCAGAGGTATTTACGACCATGCTGCCTTTAGCTTGAACCGTAAAAGTTTGGCCCGTGAGTTGATCTTCACAGGCGATCGCCTGAATTGTGGCGGTATTCTCATCCCGTTGGAGAGCTGTGACGGCGGTGTAATTTAAAACTGTTGCCCCCGCTGCCTGGGCATCCAAAATATTTTCTAAACAGAGTCGTTCGGCATATTCTACCTGGCCGTCGTAATATTGGGCGGCCCCAACCACATCTTGCGATCGCACCGTGCGGAAAAGATTCTGGAACTTGCGGGCACTCAACATCCGGTGGGAGGGCACCGTTTTATCAAAACTCAAAATATCGTAGAGCAACATTCCCGCTTGGATGAGCCAGTAGCCCCGGGCCGCCCCTTTGTAGAGGGGGATCGTCATTTGAAGCGGTTGCACCAGGTGGGGCGCGGTACGCAGAAGCACTTCTCGCTCGTGGAGGGACTCCCGCACTAGATGAAACTCTAAATACTCTAGGTAACGGAGCCCCCCATGGATCAAACGGGTAGACCAACTGGTGGTGCCACTGGCGAAATCTTCCTTTTCAATGAGCAAGGTTTTTAAGCCCCGTAAGGCCCCGTCCCGGGCGATCCCAGCGCCATTAATGCCGCCACCAATGATGATTAGATCGTAGGTTGTGTTTTGAATGGTTTGAAAATCTCGCATTATTCAGGTTGGGAATTAGGGTCAAACTTGTGCGGTTAGTTGGCTTGGGTCATGACTGGTGCAATCCACCGTTTTTGTCTCACTACCCAACCCAGGGGATTTTGATGGCGGCGATCGCCTCTCCCCCAGGTTAAGCAAAAAAACGACCTAGACGGGGGTCGGCTCCTTACCCAGGACTGCCGTTGCCTTGGCTTCCCGGAACATATGATTGGCCCACTGCTGCACGTCATAGCGTTGGATCGACTGGTACATACTCTTCATGCGCCGCTGTTGTTCCTCGACAGGCATGGCCAGGGCTTGATCAATGGATTCATCCATCCGCTTCGCCGCGTAAGGATTGGTGAGGATCGCATCGGGCAGTTCCACCGCTGATCCCGCAAATTCTGACAGGATCAAGACCCCATCATCGCAACCATGGGCGACCACATACTCTTTAGCGACCAGATTCAAGCCATCCCGCAGCGGCGTAATCCAGGCAATATCTGCGGCCCCAAAGAAACCGAGAAGTTCCTCGTAGGAGAGAGCACTGGTAAAGAGCAAAATCGGGGTCCAGTTCAACTTGGCAAAGCGACCATTGATCCGACCCACAAGCCGCTCAATTTCACTTTGGGCGTTTTTGTAAACCCGCATCCCAGAAGCAGCCTTGGCCGCGGCAACCACCAGATTTACCTTGGTTTGTAACTCCGGTCGCCGTTCTAGTAGGCGTTCATAGCAGACCAACATTTCCTTGGTGCCCTTCACGTAGTCCACTCGTCCAGCGGACAAAATCAGCTTGTTGCTGCCTAGTTCTTCCCGGATTTTGCGGATTCGCTCCTGGGTACTGGCTTTCTCTACCTGGGCGCGGATCTGGGTGGGGTTTGTACCCACGGGGAAAGCATCCAAATTCACCAGGTGATCTTTATATTTCAACTGGGTGGTAATTTCGGGTTCTGCGAGGGCGGTGCCTACGGCAGTAAAGGCGTGCTCATCGACGGGCACTTGGCGGGTAATTTCGACCTTGCGCAAACTCCGGGCGACGGCGACAAAATTTTGCACATAGCGGGGCAAATGGAAACCGCACAGGTCACAGCAGAGGAGACTGTCTACGATTGCTTCACGCCACGGCAGAATGTTAAAAATATCAACACTCGGAAATGGCGTGTGGTGGAAAAAGGCAATTTTAGCGTTGGGTTTTTTCTGGCGGATGAAGTAGGGGGTCAGCCAGAGATTGTAATCATGGACCCAAAACAGAGCATCGTCATCGGCATCTTCGCAGGCTGCCTCGGCAAACATTTCGTTGATTTGCTTAAAATTTTCCCAGTCTGAGGAGTCGTAGGTAAACTGCCAGGGGAAGGAGTGCAGAATCGGCCAGAAGGCTTCTTTTGAGGTGATGTGATAGAAGTTTTTGACCTGGTCGGCGGACAGGGGGATGCGGTGAACCACGGAGTTTTCCTGACCGGGAAATGCCATCTTGGCTTGGAAATTTTCTTGTTGTTTGCCAGAGATTTGTTTCCAAGCGACCCAGGTGCTTTGTTCAGCGTTGGCAAAGAAGCTTTTGAGGGTCGGCATGATCCCGTTAGGGCTTGTTTTGTCACGGTAGAAGGTTTTACCGTTTTCGCGCACCTCATCATAGGGTTCCCTATGGTAGAGAATGACGAGAGAAGATTTCATTAAGACCTCCAGGGGTTGGTATGGTTCAGATAAAAAAAGGCCGCTTGCGGTAACAATGGGCCTGTGTCCAGCAGATGTTGTGGGCCGGGGGCACCGGGTAAAAATGATTTGCAACCTGGATTTTGGGGGGCAAACCGTTGGCGATCGCCGTTACACAGCACCCAAATCAACCATTGGCTCTAGCCTTGAACTCACTCCCCACAACCAGAGGCACAACACTGGGGCGATGCTCACCAACAAATATTTAGAGGCCCAGTGTAAAGGGCGTTGCCATTATTTCCCGACGAACGGCAAATTTAGTGGGGAAGCTCACCTGGGAAAGCTGGGTTTCAACACTTCCGAGGGCTTGTTTCATGGGCCGTAAAAACTACAAAAATGGTCGATAAATGGCCATCGTATTCAATTGGACACTTTTTCATTATAACATTTTTCTCAGTTTATGTTTTTGGCTGAGTTAGTGATGGCTTGCCGGAGGGAAAGATAATGATTTATTATGGGTGGGACTTTTTATTTAAACGGTTATCTGTGGGGTGAAAGCCCGTCGAAAGGTTAATCTTTCGGGCAAAACTTAATCTTAAATTAAGGTAGTTTTAAGCTCAAAAAATCGATGCATCACAAAGATTCCTGATGCTTTCTGAAGTAATTAAGGTATGAATAGCCGCATTTTAAAGTGATTTTTTGGGGGCGATCGCCGACAAATTGATAGCCGAAAAAATAATTTGATTCTGTCAGGATATATTGATTTATCTCATCGACTCATCAGTTATCTTTGCTGTTTTGCGATCAAAAGATAAGTCATTCGGCAGATGCGAGGATGCATGGGTTGGCAACGGGCGATCGCCCCAGGCACCCGATCCGATGAATTAGTTGTTGTTACGGTTACTTAGATAGTGAATACGGCCTCTCAAATTCAGCTTAGCGAAGCAGACACCCAAATTTTGTTAGATTGGGCAGCCCAAGTGACCCATTCCAATGAAAGTTATTTCCACAAGGGGCAACGCCTCGCCAAACGCTTGGGGGCCCATTACCGGGCGGATGGCCTCACGGAGATCGGTTTCTGGACACCGGAACTGGCAGGGGAAGTGATCCAAACAAACCGCGATATTTTTTTAGAAGTCTTTACCCCCCTCGAAGCGGTAGACTTTAGCGCCCCCAGCCAAACCATTAAGTGCCGCCGGGACTGTGTAGAACTCAAACAGCAGGGGGAATTCTGTTGGGGGGTAGTTGCGGGGATGCACCCAGGCACGAGGGAGCAAATGGGCTCTCTGTATTGGTTGCGCTACTGCGATCGCCTCCAGAATGAAATTTCGATCATCCGTGATGTTTTGGCCTATTCTCTGCCCTATGGGGTTTTTGGGCCAGCGGAACTCTACGACATGGACAGCCTCCAGCGGCAACGAACAGACCTTGCCTATTTTGAGGCCCATTCGACCCCCCTCAACCCCGACCAAGCCTCCTGGGAACAGCCGATCCTCGATAATGCCAATGAGGTACTGCCCCGGGTGCCAGCCCCTTTAAATATTTTGCAGGTTCACCTCAAAACAGCCTCCCCCGAAGGAACCCTAGCGGGCCTGACCCAGGTTTACCAGCGCCTCTCGGAAAAGATTGCCGCCGGAGAACCCCTCACCGCTGCCGAACAAAATTATGTCGGTTACGACGCGCTGCAATTGCTCCCCATTGAACCCACCATTGAATATCGCCTTGAGGGGGACAACCGCCACCACGAATTTTTTGCGATCGCCCCCAATGAAGCTATTGAAACCGGAGAAATGGCCTGTGGCCTCGAAGTAGAAGTCACCCTCCGCAAAGCCAAAACCCAAAATTGGGGCTATGACGTGCCGATTTTAGGGTCGGCGGCCACCAACCCAACGATCCTCAGTAGCCTCCGTCCCGATGAACTGGTGGACTTTATCAGTACCCTCCATAATTTTGCGGGGGGGCCGATCCAAATTATTTACGACCTGGTCTATGGCCACGCGGACAATCAATCGTTGGAGCTCCTGAACAATCAGTACCTCAAAGGCCCCAATATGTATGGGCAGGATCTGAACCACCAATTACCCCAGGTGCGGGCGATCCTTCTAGAGTTGCAACGGCGACGCATTAACTCCGGGGCCGACGGCATTCGCATTGATGGCGGGCAAGATTTCCGCTTCTTTAATCCCCTTTCCGGTCGCGTTGAGCAGGACGATGCTTATCTGTTGGCCATGAGTGATGTGATTCAGGATATTGGCGATCGCCAACGGTTACTCTTTACTATTTTTGAGGACGGTCGACCCTGGCCAGAAGAAGGTTGGGAAAATTCTTCAACCTATCGCGATTTGATCGAGTTGCGCCCAGAATCCTACCAGTGGGGGCCATTGATTTTTGCCCACAATACACCTACCATCGAAGGGTTTTGGGATTACAAATGGAACCGCATTATTGAAGTGATGTTCCAAGGCGATCGCTGGATCACCGGTTGTGCCAACCACGATACGGTGCGTCGGGGAAACCAAATCGATGCCCAAGCCGCCGCCATTAACTGGCATTTGGGCGCGACCCTCAACGAAGTAATTTTGAATGCCTACGATAATCCGGCGACCACCCTCTGGGTCTATGGCTTCATGCCCGGCCTGCCGATGGATTTCATTAATTCTTTGATGCGAGCCCCCTGGGGCTTTTTCCGCAATACTGATGAACTTTATGGGGTCAAAGTGGCGGCAGAGGAAGTGGGCTTTTTGGACTGGCAGATTACTCCTGAATTATTTGCTAAACCCTGGGCCTTCCGGCACCTTAAACAGTTGGGCTTTGAGGATCTAGATTTTCTAAAGCGGTTTATGCGGGCCTTAAACGAAGCGATGATCGTCACGGATTATGATTTACAGAAAACTGCCGATCTGTGCCAACGTTGTATCGGTAATCCCGATGGAGTGTGTGAAGTCAAACCGATGCAGGAAATTGGGGAGTCCGATCACCAAGCTTTTCTCGATCATTTAACGGTGCCAAAACTGAAGACCATTGCCATGGCGTTTATGGAGGATGGCCACGAAACCTGTCGGGTTTCCCATTATCTCGACCGGGTTGATCCCGCCCAGACGGAATTTAACTTAGCCCTGCGGGAATATCGTCGCGCTCACCCTTGGCTGCGGGAAAATCTCCAGGAAGGCGATCGCTTTAATCGTCTCAGCAACGAAGAACACACAATCTTTTACGGTTTGCGCACGGAACCTCTTGCCGAAGAGAACGATCAAACCCCAGAGCAAATCGTGATGGTGACCCACATGGGCGGCGAACCAACCACCATTACCCTCGGTGATTGGCTCCAGTTGGATCTTTCTGAATGGCGTGTGGCGATCGCCACCCCTGGTTTAGACATTGGTCAAACAGAAGATGCGCTGAAGATCTTTGAATTAAAAGATAGCCAAGGCCTCGTTCTTGAGCGTATTTTTGACGAGTAAAAGCTAATGGTCTTGTTAGATCATTAATCCTAGAACCATCGAATGATGTTGCAAAATCAGAAAAGATAGGTTGCAGATAGTCCATAATGATCTGACAAGTCACGCACCATTGTTCCACCAAATAAATTCAAGAAATCACCTTTCCCTGGCAGTTCATACTGGGAGGTTGTACGAAACTTTGTAAGATCAAGTGTTGTGCGATTCGGTTGAATGCTTTCATTACTGACTAATACATAGTCTAGCCATTCAGATGGATCATTTGGATAGCGATATTTTGCGAGATCATTCATGCGAGGATCAAAAGTATAACCCTGGGGAATGTTTCCTAAAAACTGAGCATTTAAAGTCTTAAGAGCATTGTCGTATTCAGCAGTTTGATAATTAAAGTTCAGGTCACCAGCGATAATGATTGCTTCTCTCCGTGCTTGTGCACCCCCTGTTTTTTGATTAATAAAAGTCTCCAATTGTCCTAATTGATTTGCTCTGACACCGCTATTTTCCGTATCTGCTTGTAGATGAGTCCCAAAAATATGATAGATGATCCCTTCTTTATTAATTTTGGCGTACACAGCCCCCTTATTCGATTGACAATCAAAGCCACTACAATCAGAAAAAATAATCTGGTCAGTTGCCATGATCGGCCAGCGACTTTGCAGATATACCCCACCATCTTCTAGTTTTCCATTATTTGTATCTACTACTTCAGTAGCAGAGGAATACCCCGCTTCTTTTAAACTGCGCGATAAGTTGTTTCGAGCTTCATTATCGAAGGCTTCATTAATGACAATGACATCCCATGGGTTTGAATTACGAATCGCTGTGGCAATTTCTTGGGCGCGGTAATTTTGCATGAGATTGCCTTGGCCGGGAATATTGCGGCTTAAGAGCATTACATTGTAATTGAGAATAGAGAAACTTTTGCTCTCAAGATTATTTGAAAATTCAAGCTGGCAGACAGACATAACCCCTGAAATTGTTGTCCACCAGTGACCAGTCCAGGTTCCTCCTTCTTCTTGGGCGAGTCGGGGACACTTGATATTCGCATCACTTTGATTCCAAATTGGTCCAGCTTCAACGGCACGAGTTGTATTTGCAGTTGCAGGTAAACTCAAAGAAAATAGGAGGCTAATCGTTGAAGTTGTGAAACAGGAAAAGAGAGCAAGTTTGTTAAACATAATTTTTGTCGCTTTGAATAGTAATTTTGTTGCTTTATCAAGGTGTATTTTGGAGTTGAATTTGACCCAAATAATATTTGATCCGATTACTTTGTGTTTGAGATGCTTACCGTAAAATACTTGATAAGTAAAATAGGCTCCTTGTTTTGAAGCCCTTAGATTACTAATTTGTCAATCGTCATATCCGGTATTAGCGGTAGAAAGAAGTCACAGCATATAGATCACTCTTCGGCTCGTTATTTTGTCCATAGGAGATCATCTTGCGGTAAACATCCAACTGAAGCTGAACATTCCGAGAGGGATCATTGAGATAGATAGACCAGTCGTCGCGTCCTGTTTCCTGGAAGGTGAATGTTACTTGACCATTAGCATTAAACTCTTGCCAAACTCCGGGACTGGTTTCTCGTAGATGACCGTTTGCAAATCTCGCTAGGGTAATATCTGAGGCTGTAATCGGATATAGATCACTTTTCGGCCCGTTATTTTGCCCATAGGAGATCATCTTACGGTACAAATCTAACTGAAGCTGGACATTCCGGGAGGAATCATTGAGATAAACAGACCAGTCGTCGCGTCCTGTTTCCTGGAAGGTGAATGTTACTTGACCGTTGGCATTGAACTCTTGCCAAACCCCAGAACTTGTTTCTTGCAGATAGCCATTCGCAAATTTGATCAGGGTTCCGGTTACGGCATTCGGTGTAGGGGTTGTTGGGTTTACGGGCGGTGTCGGGTTTGTGGGAGGTGCTGGCGTGGATGGTGTTTGACCAATGATTTGACCGCCTTGACCAGAGACAACCCAACCTGCTTGCAACCACTTGGGTAAATATTGACGACGAATCGTATTGACTTGGTCAGGATCAAGATGCGTAAACCATTCGTCTTCTAGAGTATCTAAGCCAATTGTTGTAATTGAACCATCTTCGTTGCGCTGAGGGATAACGAGGAAATCACCTGAACTAACGGGACGAATTTGCGCACCAACTTTGCGGATAGCACGACTTTCACCCGTAGAGGAGCGATACACCTGTTCAGCATAGGGAACTTCAAACGTTATCTTACGGATGATCGCTGTATGAGCTGGTGCCATAAATGCCCAATTAAATTCCGAAGCGCTCATTTTTTCCTGGGATTCGGAACTTGCTTCATTAATGGAACGTTGCCATTCTGCACGGGCCTCTGCCCCAAAGGTTCCAGCCACGGTCTCCGGACTTTCATAGGTGATCGAAATTCCAGCGCCGACGGTATTAGTCGTGTCTTTAGATACAGAAACGCCATCAACCCGACTCCAGCTTTCTGTAATGCGCATTACTTCCTGCTCAAGAGTACCTGGGTTATTGCTGAATTGGGCCAAAGTAATTCTGATCGGGTTATTCACAACGGGGCCAGCAGGCGTAACCGTTACCCTAGGCAGTGCTCCTCCTGTGCGATTGAAGGAGACGGGATCGTAATCTAAAAATTTGCGAATTGAGAATTCAGACCATCCGTCCGCATCATCTTTACGATTACAGGTGGTATCACGGTAAACCCGGACATAGTTGGCGGCCCATTTATCGGCTAGCCAGCCGTCGACATCAATGGTGACTCTATTGATAAGGCCAATATCTAGAGTTTCATGGACAAATTCATCTAAATCATTATTTTCGTGGCTACCTTGCAGTGTGAATTGTTCACTCGTGCCATTTTCGCCGTGCATCGTCATGTAAATGGGATTATCTGTACCAGAGCCGGAATCTGTGTAAGTTTTGACAGAGATACAGTAGGGAATGGTGCTTTGGGCTTGGGCGGGTTGGACTGAACTAACTAGGCCAAGGGCAAGGAATGTGCCGAGGGCTGTCTTTTTGAGTAATGGAGAGTTATCGAAGTTAAACATGGGTTGTGAGGAGTAGTAAAGTTAGCTTGCCTAGAAGTAGTGGTAGCGATGGAGAGCTTATGCAGTTTGTAAAAAAATTGCAGCGATCAAACAACTCAGTTCGTCTTCAAAAATATTGCACTGACCCATTTCTAAGTAAGGACTCTTACGTCAAAATAGCCACTTGTCCAATTGTGTTAATTCTATAAAAATTTTCTCGTTAAGAGGCTTTACTTATTAAGTTTTAACTGTTTATTTTATATGAGGCCCTAGATTAGTTCTTTTGTATGCCGCCATGGCTTGATAGTCGATATCTAACAAATATAATTTTGGACATTAAACTACCTCCGGCGTTTTGATGGTAGCGATTTCAGCAACAGTAATCAGTTGAAAAATAGACCAATTCCGTTCCTAGAAATTTTATTCTGACAGGAAGTCACTAATTTATCAGCGTTGGTGGCGAAATGCAGCCGTGATGTCTTCGTCATCACTAACTCCTGGCCAATATTTTGACGTTCTGATAGGACCAGCAGTTTCATCGGTATCGATATCCCAGCGTATATATTCGCCTCCTTCAAGGAAAAAATAGGCTTTACCATTCCACCAGTTAACTGCTGCAGTAATATCGGTGTCATAATCACCTAAAATTCCCCAGGGTCCTTCAATAGATCGAGGGCCAAGGTCTATTCTATTTTTGGCAATGTTATAGCGAACATATTCCCCGTCTCCGAGTAAAGTTCCTCCAAAGGGACCCCGGTTTTCTAGGAAAAAGTAGATATTACCATTGCCCCAATTAATCACAGCTCTAATCCTTTCAGCGTAAGGTGCTAAACCAGGCCAATTATTGTCTGTAATTTTCACCGGATACCCCGGAGAAGTTGAACCATCTTTTTCGAGCCGACTGTAATACCCATCTTCTAAAAAGAGATAAACATGACCATTGTCATAGCGAACGGCTCCAAGAATCTCTTTATCATCACCCTCGACATCAAAATCCCAGTTTCTGCTGGTCGACGCCGGATAACCGGGATCTACCCCTTGGCTATCTGTATATCGATAATAGGTATTGTTCTCACGGAACAGGTAAGCTTTCTCTTCCGAAACACTCGCACTTTTGATTGGTTGTGGCAAGTCCTGGAAAGCAAACTCGTAACTGTCGTTCAGAGAAAGTAATGGAGGATTTTGGCGACCTGACCATAGCCCAAGGAGAGCACCATTTCTAATAGTTGCAACGCCTCCAGCAAATCTAAAAGCTGGCCGCTTGTCCACACAGGTTTGCACAGCCTGGGTTCGTCGAATATCCCGCTTCATGACGAGATCAGCCGTCCTATTACTGAAGTCAAGTTCTGAAATATAAATGTGATCTTCAAACGAGGCGCGAAAGCCATAGCCTGGGAGCAACGCGGTTTCTAATGCACATCGCGTACCATATGCTCCCCATATTGCATCCGTGTTATCATCCGCAAAACCTAAAAGATTGTCAGGCAAATCACGTGTACTAAAAGTAGACACCAAAAATAGTGTTCCATCCTCCTGGACAATCAGATTTGCACCCTGTCCAGAAACATAGACATCTCTAATATTTATACAGTCAGAGTCAGTAAATATCGCCTGGTTTGCTTGCCGCAAAGAAATATCTTGATCACTACGACAAAGTCTAATTGTGTTTTTACCTACCGCTGTCGAACCATCAGAGTTTAAAAGATAAAAACGACGATCCACAGGATTGTAAGTGAGCCCCGTTGAATCTCGTCCACCAGTGAGCACTGCAGTATTTGGATGGAGTGCCTCGATTCCGTTGGGTCCAAGATAATAAAAACGAGTACCCCCATGAGTCCCCACTGCAAGTATATTGCCGCTGGCTTGAAGACTACTTGGATGAGCTTCTGGGCCTAATCCTGTTGGGGGGTTATTAATATCTGTATTACTCGTCTCGCAGTAAAAATCCCAATCTAATTCTCTATTTGGACTAGCGGGATCGAAAGGACTGGAATATATAAGCATGCCTGAGCAATTTTCCTTTGAGGGATCTTGACGAGAATAGGAAAGGACAATCTGTCCACCTGCAGTCATGGCAATACCCTGAATATGATCCCCACCCCTAACTGCATCCCCATACTTCTCCTCAAATCCTTCTAGGGCGGTTTCCACAAGAGTTGAATCTGAACCCATCATCCGTTCGATGCCGAAAAGCAGGTCGGTTACAGGTGGGCTAATTTCATCGGCTGGTGTTTGTGGTGTTTGTGCCCGGACTCCAAAGGAGAAACTCAAGAGGCTGACACTGACAGCAGTTGAGTGTAATAAGCAGGCTTTCAGAATCTTTTTCATTACTTTAAAGTTGTGTAGGTTTAAAAGAGTGTATCAATGTAGTGGTCAAAGACGGAATCATTTAGACGCTTAAAAACTAAACTCGCGACTTGATACACAGGAGTCAACATAGTTTTTCCAAGTGCGAGTCGCATCACTTGGATCAGTGGAGAGACAATATCCTAAAAAGTTGTTTGTATCGTGTTGGGCGATCTGCTGACCATTTTTTGAAATTTGCATAGCATCAATAAAGAAAGCATTTTCGCCATTGGTCTTTAAAACAGCATGGCTGATATTTTGACTGGAAACATAGGTAATTGTTTGATTTTGACTAGAGCAGGCCGAATCACTAAAATTATCAGAAAATATGGAGTGGGCCATCGTGTTGCCAGACCAAAATTCAATGGTGATGCGATTGGTTGTACCTTCGTTGGTAATGCCCGCATGAGAACAGTCAATGGAGACAAGATAAGTTGATTGCCGTGGCTGATTGCGCTGGGCTTGGAACTCTTGAAACTTTTGCCAATGGCACTCGCGATCGCAAACCTCAACATCAATATTGCCCCAATTAGGGTCTCCAGCAATAAAGCTGGGTAGCGCATTGCTATCAGGGCCATAGGACAAGCTATAAAGTAAGTCGTCTGAACCCCTCAGACCACCGTCTTGATCCCAAACTTCAATCAAGATCTTGTCGTCTACATTGGGGCCAAAATCTAATGTGGGAATAAAAAAATCGTGCGAATCTCCTTCGGCAATTGTGACAACGCCTGTCTCAAGGAGCAACTTGACTTTATTTCCCCACTTGGTTTGCCATATTTTGAGATAAACATCATCACCACCAATCTCGTCTTGGTCGTAAACGGTCACATCGTTGATTTCGATTGAGGGGGGGGGATTCGTCCAGACTGAAGCCGAAGTCACTGAGGCCGAGCCAAGCAGAGAAACTAGCGCTAAGTTGAAGCCTTTAAACAGAGAGTTTTTCATTTTTCCTCTATGACAATTGTTTGCTTTCGCAATAGTAGTTCTCAAAAACTCAACCTATGCAGCTTCTGAAAAGTAGTTCTCCGGGCAATACTCAGGATTTTTTTGAACCAAAGTACCGAGTTGCATTCATTCAAAGCACTGAATTAGGTGATGCATATGTAGAGTTCCTCTATGCCAATAGGATCATTACATCAAGTAAAAACTCAAAAGATTTAGATTTTGACCTGAAAAGCAGTGGAGGTTGCTTGAGTTTTTTGGGCAAAAAATACCGTGACTACTGTTACAAAGTAGGTTGGAATCTTGTGGTAGAAAAGTAGTCTGTTTTACAAAGCACGCGATATTGAAATATTTCTTATGGATCTTCCCAAATCTTGGGATCTAATTTTTGCAGTTCATCAATGGAAAGATCCGGGTTCTCTTGACAAAACTCAGCCATTTTCGCCGCAGTCTCTTCATCGACCTGAATCGTGTCCTGTTGTAGCGTACCCTCATCCGTCCAGATCGGGCCGTAATGAAAAACAGCTAAATACAGTAAGTTTGCTTGCCATGGCCCCAAGCCCGCTGCCCGACAGGCATCGCGAAAAACCCAGTGGGTTTCCTCCCAAGAACGCTCTTTACTATCGCAGTAAACATCATGGATAACCGAAGCATCACGATAAGGCCCTGTAGTCGGTGCCCCGACAATCGTCCAGAAAGCCCGTGGGATTGACGCCCCGTCAATAATTGAACCCGCTTTCGCCTGCCAGATACTTTGATCTGAAGCGATATATTCGACCGGTTCCAGTAGCCGAAACTGTCTTGAAGCCTCGGGATCGGTCGCACGAATCCACTCCGTTTTAATGGTGTTGCGAAAGCGGGCAACGGCGCTATTGTACTCAACTGGGACAAACTCCCCACTTGGGCTTCTCAAGCGCAGAATGAAGGCAATGACGGCGATCGCCAAAATGACCATTCCTACTCTTACTTTTAGTTTTTTTCTCATGGCATTTCCAAAATCTCAATTTTGTGTTGAAGAAAGTTAGCTTTGACCCAGAAAAAAAGAAAAGAATTAGGGCAATGATGAGCCAGAACTCCTACGGCTATGGTTTTGGAGTAGCGCTCCCATTTTTCCGATGGGGAATGAGCGCTAGAGTTGCAGCGATCGCCAAACAAACCACCCCAATCAAGCCCTGCAAACGGTTAGCCTCTGTTGGTACCCACTGGGACAAAACCATCCCCGCAAGGCCAGAAATTCCAAAAAAGATGCCGATGCCCAAACCAGCCCAATCCCCCGGAATTGTCTTAAAAATGTAGGGTAAAGTGCCGTTTCTGACGGTCGCCAAGGCCCAGGCCCAGAGCAGAGCAATAACCACATAACCGCCATCCTGGGCGGGCGCCCCCAACAGCAGCAAGAGAATGACGGTCAACCAACCAAAGGCAACACCCAAGAGGGGATATTGCTGCCACCGGAGCGTTAGCCAACCTACAGGAATCGCCAAAATCGCCACCAGCAAATTTAAGCCTTGGCCGACACTGATCCCTAACGTCAGCGGAATTGAACCAAATAAATCGAGCCACCGCTGTAAAACAATTGCACTACCCCACGTGAGGGCGATCGCCATAAGGATCGTTTGTACAAAACCCAGCCAGGGTAAGGGGCTTGGGGTAGGGGCTTCCTCAATTAGGGGCGCAGCAGGCTTCGGTAGCACCAATCCTAAACACAAAGAGGCGATTAACAACGTCACTGATCCCGCGAGGAAAGCCGGTAAAGCTCCCACCGCTAACAATCCATTTTGAATACTCGGTTTCAGAACGCCCATCACCCCGATCACCATCGTCAGCACAGAGATGGCGAGGGGCAACTCGGCGCGGCTGGGGGTACTTTTGAGCAGTAGCACGTAAATCGGGGTACGAAACATCGTCATCGCCAAGGCCCAAGCAATGGCAACTGCGGGCAACACCCACCGCAATGGCAATTGAAACACTCCCAAGATCGGCAAGCCAATAAAAATAGCCGCCGCTAAAATCACCCCCAAACTGATTAAAGGTAGCCGACTCCCTAAAAAACGCTGTTGGCGATCGCTCAAGGCCCCAAATACCGGTTCCATCACCACCGCCAGTAAAACCTCTACCGTCAACAGTTGCGCCGTAAAATCCTCTGAGAATCCCCACCCGCCCAACAACGTACCGAGATAGGCACGATAGGCAATCCACATTAAAGAGATCGCTGCCTGGATTGCGGCGATCGCCATTACCCGTCGCCAAAGAATATTGTTCTGTTTGGTTGCCATAAACTTGTTCTATGCCGCCACAATTTTTTTCACCATAGCGAAGAACGTTTAGGCCGCTATAAAAGCCTTACATCTTGCAATCTTGCGATAAAAAACTAAGCTATCCCAACCAATCTAGAGAACAAAAAATCAAGTATTTATTTACAGGATCAATCCTGTTTTATTTGGCTGGACTGGATAGGCGATCGCCCGCTTGGAGTTTGCGGCGGATCTCAGCGTGAAACCCTTGGGTAATCGGATAAAAATAAGCCAGGATCAATCCCCCAATTAGCAACACCGTCCCCAAAGGGCCAATTACCAACCGAATCACCCAGAGGGCAGAATCAGGCTGTACCGCCGGGGGACTCCCCGGAACCCGCTCAATGTAACCCGCCCAATCGAGGGCCTTGCCGACAATGTAAATCCCAAAGGCAATGCCGAGCTTTTGGAGCATCACCATAAATGCATAGAAAACCCCTTCCCGTCGCTGCCCGGTGCGCAGTTCATCGAGTTCGATCACATCCGGCAACATCGACCAGGGAATCAAATAGGCCGTTGAAACTCCCAGGCCCGCCATAAATCCCAACAAAAACAGCCATTTTTCTTGACCCGGTTGCAGGAAAAATAACCCTGCCTGGGCGACAATCCAGAACCCCATGCCTAGAGCATAAACGGTGCGTTTACCCCAACGGCGACTGAGGCGACTCCAGACAAATAACATCAGTAGGGCCGTTCCCTGCACCACTAGGGCAAACTGGGTAAAGACAAAATCCGAAAGCCCCAGCCAACTCACCACAAAGTATTGCATCACCACCGCCGTAAGTTGCGCCCCCAGCCAGGAACAGAGATAAATGCCCATCACCAGCAGAAACGGGCGATTATTAAAAACAATCTGTAGTTGCTGCACCAAGGATAAACGGGGTTGGTGGCGCTGTTGGTGCTGTTGGCGATACTGCTCCATGAACTGCACCCGCTGCCACGTACCACGCACACACCAATACATACTGCCAAGGGCGATCGCCGCTGTGATTACCGCCAGCACAAGATAACGCTGGGACACCACCGGCACCACCCGAAAAACTCCCTGGGCCAGGGCCAACGCCAAAATACTGCTTCCAATGGCAAAGGTAAACCGAAAACTATTGAGTTGGGTGCGCTCATTATAATCAGACGTCAACTCTGGGGTGAGGGCGACGTAGGGTAAGAAAATCACCGTGTAGGCCGTATTGAAAATCAGCGCCAAGGTAATGTAGTAGATCAACAACCACTGGGTATTGGTCGTCGGAATTCCCCACATAGCCACAAAGCACAACGCAAACGGAACCACCCCAAAGATCATCCAGGGAAAACGCCGGCCCCAGCGAGAAGTAGTGTGATCACTCAACCAGCCCACAACAGGATCACTAATGGCATCCATTACCTTGCCCACCATCAGAATTAAGGCACTTTTATCCGGTGGTAAACCCGCCACATCCGTAAAGAAAAATAAGACAAAAAAGACCAGGATATTCCCAGTCATAGAAACACCAACGGTGCCTGCGCCATAGGCCAATTGGGTACTCAGTTTGAGGGGAGCAAGGGCCTGATGGGGCGGATTAGAAGACGGATTGGACATTAACAAGTTCACGCAACAGTCTAAAAACTAACACTATTTGCCCAGAGCCGATGCCCTTGATGGTGTTTTAGCCACTTTACTGAGCAGTGTAAAATGAGATTATCCTAAGCAATAATGCCCATGCCTGAAAGTGGAACCAGTGAAAAACTAGACCGAATTGAAGCTACTTTGGAAAAATTGGGTTCTGAAATCAGTTCCCTTGGCGATAAGGTCGGCAAGTTAGATGGTGATGTGCGGATTATTAATGACCGCGTCGATACATACCAAAAAGCCTCTACCCAAGTCGTTAACCTTGCTTTTAGCCTGATTGTGGCGGCAACATTGGCGATTATTATTCCGATCATCTTTGGCAGATAATCCAAGGCGATCGCCACAGTCAAAAAAATTTTCTATCCCATAATTGGGAACACTGCATCGATCAACTTTATTGTGACAAACTAGCTTTGGAATTTTTTGTCACTAAGGTCGACATAGTAAAATGGCGACTGTAGCAAGCACGGGTAAATTGTCAATTACAGTTTTGCCCTCAGGTTCGCGTGAATATTTCACCCCCCATTCAACTTGTCGAAGCCCCCACCCAAGCTTTATTGACCTGGGCCAAGGCGATCGCCACGGGCACCCCAGACCCATTTCAGCGGGGGCAACAACTGAGTCAGAAATTGGGCGCAACCTATGGCAGTGATGGCCTGACCCAAGTGGGATTTTGGATTCCGGAGGTGGGCGATCGCCCCGTTTACCTCGAAATTTTTACGCCCATGGAGGCAATCGATTTTCGCCTTGCCGATCAAGTCATTCCGTTCCGTCGGGAGGTGCTAGAACTGCCGCGCCAAGGGGAATTTGCCTGGGCCGTTGTGGCGGGTCTCAAAGCTGGCACCCGTACCCAAGCGGGATCGTTTTACTGGTTGCGCAGTGGTGAACAGATTATCCGCGATGTCTTTGCCCACTCCCTCCCCTACGGTGTGTTTGCGCCAGCCGAGCTGTACGACATGGCCCAACTGGAGCGAGACAGGGCCGACCGCGACTATTTTCACCAGGAAACTTGGGTCACACCGCCCCGCAATATTTTGCAAATCCATGTCGGTACTGCTTCCCCCACGGGCACCCTAGCTGGACTCACACGCATTTACCGTGACCTCGCCCGCAAATTGGCCAATAGCCAACCCCTCACCGCCGCTGAAAAAAACTATGTGGGCTTTGATGCAATTGAACTTTTACCCATTGAACCCACGGTGGAATTTCGCCCCGCCGAAAATGAAACGATTCATGCTTTTTGGCAAATTCGGGCGATCGCCAACCAAGAAGTGCAAGTCCACCTGAAAAAACCAGACACCCAAAATTGGGGCTATGACGATCTGATTTTAGGGGCCGCGGCCACCAGTCCCGCCCTCCTCAGTACCCTCAGACCCGCCGAAGTTGTGGATTTTATTGCCACGCTCCACACCGCCTTTGCCCGCCCGATCCAGATTATTTTCGACTTGGTTTACGGGCATATCCATCACCAAGCCCTGGGATTAATTAATGCGCAATTTTTCCGGGGCGCAAATATGTATGGCCATGATACAAACCAGCAAAATCCGATGGTGCGGGCTGTCCTCCTGGAGTTACAACGGCGGAAAATTAATTTAGGCGCTGATGGGATTCGGGTCGATGGGGGTCAAGATTTTCAGGTGTCTGATGCCATTTCCGGCCAACTAGACTATGACAATGATTTCCTGCTGAAGATGGCTGCGGTACCCCAAACCGTTGGGACAGCGACCCGCGAGCTGTACACCATTTATGAAGATGGTCGTCCCTGGCCCAATGTCGGCTGGGAAGATATGGCCACCCATTTGGATTTGATTTACCTAAAGCCCGATTGTTTTCAGTGGAGTCCGTTGATCTTCGAGCATAATACGCCCACGTTACAGGGATTTTGGCAACGGGAATGGCGGGATGTATGCAAAATTATGGCCCATGGCGATCGCTGGGTGACCGGTTGCGCCAACCACGACACGGTACGCAAGGGCAACCACATTAATACCGCCGCAATTCGCATTAATGAATATTTAGGGGATTCTTTGCCGGAAATTTTACAGAATGCCTACGATAACCCAGCAACCCAATTGTGGATCCACGGCTTTAGTCCAGGAATTCCGATGGATTTTTTAAATGCATTGATGCATACTCCCTGGGGCTTTTTTCGGAATACAGATGATCAATATGCCGTCAAAATTATGGCGGACGAAATTGGCTTTCTCTATTGGCAAATTACGCCGGAAATTTACCGACAATCCTGGGCATTTCGGCGGTTTAAAACCATGGGCTTTTATGATCTCTCGTTAATGCGGCAGTTCTTTAAGGCAGTGGAACAGGCCATTGAAGCGATTGGCTATGATCTACCAAAGCTGGCGATTTTTCTGCAAACCGAATTAGAACCACAATTTGATTTTGTAAAGCCGATTACCATTGCCAACCTGAAGGAAATAGCGATCGCCTTTATGGAGGATGGCCACGAGGCTTGTCGGGTCTCCCATTATTGTGGAGCGGTGCCGGATGAGCGGGCAAGCTTTAATTTACGTTTGCGGCAATATCGCCAGGCCCAGCCTTGGCTGCGAAATCATCTCGATCCGACAGGGGGCGATCACCTACACCATTGGTCGGATCACCAACGCACCATTTTCTACGGGAGGCGCACCAATCCCGACACCCAACAGCGGCTTGTGTTAGTGGCGCACATGGCCGGGGCTCCGAAGACCGTTGAGATTGGTAAATGGCTCGCCCTGGATTTGGATCGTTGGCAGGTGGCGATCGCCACACCGACTTTGAAGATCAACACCATCTATGACTTAGCCCAAATTCACCTGCATAATGGCGAAGGTTTTCTGTTATCTGAAATCCCTCCCTAAATGATGTCTTCCGAGCAGAAAAACACACTTTTTAAACCTCATTTAACCCATTTAAAAAACTTTATTTAATAATGACCATGGCCCATCAAAAATACATTCTTGCGTTAGACCTCGGCACCACTGGTAATCGTGCCCTTTTGTTTAACCACAAAGGCGATATTGTTGCCCAAGCCTACAAAGAATTAACCCAATATTATCCTCAGCCCGGTTGGGTCGAACATGACGCGACGGAAATTTGGAATGATACCAAAGCCGTGATGCAACAGGTCGTCAACAATAGCAGCATTGAAACCCAGGATATCGCGGCGATCGGCCTGACGGTGCAGCGGGAAACCTGTGTCCTCTGGGATAAAACCACTGGCAAACCACTTCATAAAGCAATTGTCTGGCAGGATCGACGGACGGCTCCCCTCTGTCAAACCCTCAGTGCAGCAGGCAAAGCGGCAGAAATTTACGATAAAACAGGCTTGGTGTTGGATGCTTATTTTTCGGCGACGAAACTGAATTGGTTATTAAGCTGGGCTAAGGAAAATAGTGCCATTAATCCCAATAATGTTCTCGCTGGAACCATTGACACCTGGGCCTTGTGGAACCTCACGGGAGGCAAAGTCCACGCCACAGACCACAGCAACGCCAGCCGGACAATGTTGCTCAATCTCAACCAAAAAGATTGGGATCCGGATTTGTTGGATTTATTCGATATTCCCCGCCAGATGATGCCAACGGTGCAGTCGAGCCTAGGGGAATTTGGCAAAACCGATCCAAGTTTATTGGGGGCGGCAATTCCGATCACCGCCATCTTTGGGGATCAACAGGCGGCCCTCTATGCCCATGGTTGCGATCGCCCCGGCTTATTGAAATGCACCTATGGCACAGGGGCGTTTTTGGTGGCGCACACGGGCGACGAGATTAAACGCTCCAAACATAAGCTCCTAACGACCATCGCCTGCACCCAAGCCCATCATGATGGCACAAATCTCGATATTGGCTATGCCCTCGAAGGGAGTATGTTCACCGCTGGGGCTTGTATCCAATGGTTGCGCGACGGCCTACAAATTATCGAAACGGCGGCGGAAACGAATGATCTCGCCCAAGGGGTGAACGATAACGGCGGCGCTTATTTTGTCCCTGCCCTGAGTGGCCTGGGAGCGCCCCACTGGGATATGAGTGCCAGGGGCGCATTTCTCGGTTTAACGAGAGGCGTCAAAAAAGAACACATGGTGCGGGCTGTCCTAGAGGCGATCGCCTACCAAGCCAAAGAAGTAGTCGAAGCGATTAACCAAGATTCTGGTACCCCGATCCAAGAATTAAAAGTCGATGGCGGCGCGTGCAATAACGACTTTCTGATGCAATTCCAAGCCGATGTATTGGGCATTCCTGTAGAACGTCCCGCTGTCCTCGATGCCACGGCCCAGGGGGCAGCCTTTGCCGCCGGATTAGCCGTCGGTTTTTGGGATGATTACCAAACCCTGGTGCAAAACCGCAAAATTGATTACGTCTTTAAACCCAGTGCCAACGCCTCCCAAGCCCAAGCCCATTTCAAAGTCTGGCAAAAAGCCGTTGAACGAGCGAAAAACTGGGCCTAAACTTCCTCCTTGGGGAGGGCTTCTGCCCACAGCAAGTCCCCCTTCACAAAGAAGATCTAGGGAATGCGAATTCCCCCAACTACTGCACACCCATTGAATTTAAAAAGACTTTATGACTGCTTTACTGCTCCATGACCAACATTATTCCCTTGATCATGAAGCTTTCCTTTCAACCCTCAGCAACACAGAAAATCTACTCATTATTCAGGATCTTGATGGGGTTTGCATGGGGTTAGTCAAAGACCCTTTAACCCGCAAAATAGATCCTGGCTATATTCGTGCCACACGCAAGTTTAAAGACCACTTTTTTGTCCTCACCAACGGTGAACATGAAGGCAGAAGGGGAGTAAATCGCATCGTCGAACGGGCATTTCGCAATGTTGAAGCCAAAGATGAAACAAGCTATTTACCCGGTTTAGCGGCGGGGGGCGTGCAATGGCAGACGGATAACGGTCAAATTTCCCATCCCGGTGTCAGCCAAGCAGAGCTAGATTTTCTTGGGACAGTACCAGATTTGATTGGTCAATGTTTAGGACAATTTTTTACTAAATATGCTGATATTTTTCCTGCTGAGCTTCAACCTGAGCTGATCCATGCGTCGGTTTTAGATAATCTCGTTTCACCAACGGCAAATTTAAATGTCCTGGCCGAATATTTAGGCGATCGCCTTGAGATTTACCAAGACCTCCAGCGCACCATGGAAACCCTGATGAATGATTTGCTTGAAAAAGCTGGCCAACAGGGTTTAGACAATAGTTTTTTCGTGCACTATGCGCCCAATTTAGGCAGAAATAATGTGGGGAAAGAAATTGTTCGCTTTGCCACAGCCAAGGATTCTGGCACCACAGATTTTCAGTTTATGGTGCGTGGTGCCGTCAAAGAAGCGGGGGTTTTAGTGCTGCTGAATTATTACTATGCCCAACGCACGGGCCACTATCCCCTAGGGGAAACCTTTAACGCTCGCCAAGCGCCCCAAAACCACGAGGAACTATTGCAACTGGTGCAAGACAATTTTGATCCGCAATTGATGCCCTTAATTGTTGGCGTCGGCGATACGGTCACAAGTCACACCGAAGGCGATCAAGTTCGACGGGGGGGGAGCGATCGCCTTTTTCTTCAGCTTGTGCAAGACATCGGTAAATGGGCAAAGAGCGGCAATCTCGTCGTGTATATCGATAGCTCCCAGGGGGAATTAAAAAACCGGATTCCTTTAAAACTGGGGACAATCAATGATCAAACCCAAGTGATTGAGGGCATTACCGATCCGGCTGATCCGTTACAAATTAACGTTGCTTTTCCGGGCGGGTTTGAACAATACACCGCCCTTTTTCAGCAGGCCGCCGCAGACCGATCTGGAACATAGTGAGGTTAATTTAAGCCTTAGACAAGCTCACTATAATGGCAGTAGTAGCCCACCGGTGGAAGTTTAGGCAATGGACATGACCCTTCCTTTAGAGTTGAACCTCGAAAATTGCAATTTTAGCGACGAACAATTTTTTCAACTCTGCCAACAAAATAAAAATTTCCGTTTTGAGCGGAATGCCCAAGGAGATTTAGCGATTATGTCCCCCACTGGTGGCGAAACTAGCGAACGTAATGCCAGCCTCACTGCACAATTATGGCTCTGGAATCACCAATGCAAACTGGGTAAAACATTTGATTCTTCTGGGGGATTTATCCTGCCCAATGGGGCGATGCGATCGCCTGATGCTGCCTGGATTCCCTCGGCCCGCTGGGAAGCCCTCGCACCGGAAGTAAAGACGAGGTTTTTACCCCTTTGTCCGGATTTTATTGTGGAGCTATTGTCGCCAACGGATTCCCTAGCCCGCACCCAAGCAAAATTACAGGAATTTATCGACAATGGGTCGCGGTTGGGCTGGCTAATTAACCGTCAAACGCGGCAGGTTGAGGTGTATCGCAGCGGTCAACCCGTAGAAATTCTTGAGCAACCTGAGTTTCTCGATGGTGAAACTGTCTTACCGGATTTTCAATTGGATTTGAGCACCATTTGGTAAGCGTTTACTTCGTTCAAAACTTAGTCCAACTGCCGCCCGGTGAGTTCGACGAAAATATCTTCGAGGTTGGATTCCCGCACCATCATGCTGGTTTTATCGGGCAAGTTGTCGAGATAATGTTCTGCCTCTTGGAGGGTCGGGAAAAATTTGTATTCCCAGCGATCGCCTTTTTGTTTGACGACTAAACCTTTGCCATGTTTTGCCTGGAGTTCCTCGAAAGTGCCCTCGTCGATCAGGCGACCCGCTTCCATAATGCCAATGCGATCGCAGAGGGTGGCGGCTTCCTCCATGTAGTGGGTGGTGAGGAGAATCGTCATGCCATTTTTGTTGAGGTCACGAATGATTTCCCAGAGACGACGGCGGGTTTGGGGATCGAGGCCAACGGTGGGTTCATCGAGAAAGAGAATTTTGGGTTCATGCAACAGAGCACGGGCGATCTGGACACGGCGTTTCATCCCCCCCGATAGGGTTTTGACCAGAGCATCGCGGCGATCGCTCAGTTCTACATACTCCAGAGACTGACGAATTAACCGTTGCCGACGAGGGTTGGGGATATGGTGCAGGCGGCCATGGAACTCTAGATTTTCCCAAACAGTGAGATCCACATCCACACTCATCTGTTGCAACACCACGCCGATATTGCGTTTGGCATGGGCGCGATTTTGCATCACATCTTCCCCGGCGATGGAAATTTTGCCGCTTGTGGGTTCGGTGAGGGTGATCAACATCCGAATCGTGGTGGATTTCCCCGCCCCGTTTGGCCCCAACAGACCGTACATTTCCCCGGCTTGAATCGCAAAGGAAAGCTCATTCACCACCGGGACTTTACTAAAAACCTTGGTGACTTTATCGAGGGAAACCGCCGCAGATGTCATGGAATTTGTAACTGTTTGTAAAGTTTACTGTCCCCATTATGCCCTGTCGCGCTGTTACTTTTTACCGTGGGAGAAGTGATTAGAGGATTTTTCCGCGATGCAATCGAGATTTTTTCAGCCGTCCGCACATCCCCTAATCTTCGGCCATCGGGGGGTTGTAACCGATCACCAAGAAAATACCATGGCGGGTTTCCAAAAGGCGATCGCCTTGGGTTTAGACGGCGTTGAGCTCGATACTTTCCTCACAAAGGATGGCAAATTGGTAGTTTTCCATGACCTCTATACCAAACGGCTGACGGGGGTCACGGGGAAAATTACTGAAATGACCTGGCCAGAGATCCAAACCCTGCGCATTAAAGATTCCCTCAAAATCGGCAAACAAACCTACACCTATCCCCAACCCGAAAAAATTCCTCTCCTTGAAGATGTGTTGAGCGAACTGCGGGGCAAATTGTTAATCAATATCGAGATGAAAGCCCCCCGCCTCAACCTCCAGCAACGGAAAACGGGCATTGCCGTCGCCCAATTGATCGAAAAAATGGAGCTGCAACAGGAAGCATTTGTTACCTCCTTTAGTATTTGGGCTTTGATCTGGCTGAAGCTCACCCATCACCCCATTGAAACAGGTATTCTCTACTCGCCTTTGGTGATCAAAAATTTCTTCATTCGCAAATTTACTGAAAGTCACATTTTAGAAAAAATCCTCGATGCCAGCTTAGTCAGTCTCAACGTTAATTTGTTTAAAAAACAAACCATTCAGCGACTCCATCAACACCAATTAGCCGTCGGCGCTTGGACGATCTTTTCACCACCCCATAAAAGTCAAAACCCGAAAAAATTGGCCCAAGAATTAGCTCAGATTGATCGCCTTGTAGAACAAAATATTGATTATTTCATTACTGATCATCCCCGTCACCTCCAGCAGCATCTCCAGCAGCAACCGCAACCAATGGCTCAGCTCCTAGACGGCGGCGAAGTATTCTAAAGACGCAACCAAGACCAAAGCAACCGATGACTTTTCGCCCTTTTACTCAGTTAATTCTCAAGACACATCTTCAACCAGCAGCAGTACGACAAAGATTAGCTGATGCCATTCAAAATCAGATTGTTCGAGGTACCGTCAGCCAAAACACATTTGAAATTCGACGTGTGATCCATTACACAAATTCTTTTCTGCCGATCATGAAAGGTAAAATCAAGTCCACAGGGGAAGGAAGCATTATTAAAGTGACAATGGCCCCGCATATTTTAATAATCTGCTTCATGGTTAGCTGGCTGGGTTTTGCTTCTGGATTGTTAGCGATCGCCGCTTTTCATTTACTAGAATTATCTATTGTTCTAATCGGTTTCATTCCCGTGGGGATGCTTATTTTCGGCTATATTTTTGTCACGGCAGCATTCAAGTTTGAGGCACGCCAATCAATATTATGTTTGCGCCAACTATTGGCAATCGCATAGGTCACCAGCGGACAAACGGTGTGCTCACGCCTAAAATAAAGGGCTTACGTTTACAAAAGATGAGCGTCGTATTGTCATGACTTCGCCCCGATTCCCCTATCAACCACAATTGGAACCCGATGTTGTTACTGCTTGGTATGAGGGGGTTTGTCCGGCCACTAAACAACTTTGTCGTCTCCCCCGCACCAAAAATGCTGAGGCGATCGCCCGTGAATTAATGGCGGAACTAAGGGAAAATCCGGATTTCAATTGGGAAGGGAAAATGTACGGGGTATTGCTAGCAGAAATGGCCACCGGGCAACGGGTATTTCTCAAGGCATTTTCGGGACTGCTTAAAGGCGAAAAAGTCCTTCCCGGTTGGGTGCCACCGATGGATGGGGGCGATCGCCTGATTTTAGAAGAGCAAGAAATTCTCGCCCAGTTACGGCAGATCCGCCGGGAAATCCAACGCCTAGAAACCCTACCAGAACGAAAAACTTACCAAACGTTGCAGCAACAATGGCAAACAAAAATCGCGCAGTTTAATCAAGAACGTCGTCAGAAAAAACAGGTACGCCGCCAAAAACGCGAGGTTTACCAGACTCATTTAACGGGAGCCGAATTAGCGCAAGCGATCGCCGTCCTTGAAGAAGAAAGTCGCCAGGAAAGCAACCACAAACGCGATCTCAAACAGGCCAGGGATCAAGAGATTAATCCTCTCACGGTGATTATTGACCAAGCTGATCAAGACTTACAAAGCCTCCGCCAACGCCGCAAAACCCTGTCTCGCACCCTCCAAAAACGGATGCACCAGGTCTATCACCTCAAAAATTTTCAAGGAGAATCAAAGGCGATCGCCGATTTATTTCCCACTGGTTTACCCACCGGCACCGGCGATTGTTGTGCGCCCAAACTCCTCAACTATACTGCGAAACAGAACCTTAAACCCTTGGCCATGGCCGAGTTTTGGTGGGGTAAAAACAGCCCTGACAAACAAGTAGGCGAATTCTATTTAGCTTGTGAAGAGCGCTGCCAACCGATCCTCGGCTTTTTGCTTTCGGGCTTGGGGGGAAAGTCGTTTCAAGATATTTTGACGACCCCAGAAATTCCCCTAGAAATCATCTACGAAGACCACAGCCTTATTGCCATCCATAAACCCGCTGGTCTCCCCTCGATTCCAGGGCGCAGTAGCCAGACCTATGACAGTGCATTTTCCCGATTGCGCCGCGATTATCAGGATATTTTCCTTGTCCATCGCCTCGACCAAGATACATCCGGAATTCTTTTATTTGCCAAAAATGCCGAAACCCAACAGGATCTGCAAACTCAGTTTCGCCGCCGCAAAATTCATAAGGAATACGAAGCCCTCCTAGAGGAAAAAATTCAGCGTCCAGAAGGAATGATTATCCTTCCCCTCTGGGCAGACCCTGGCGATCGCCCCCGGCAAAAAGTAGATGCGCAACGGGGCAAACCCAGCGAAACCTATTTCGTTAAATTAGATTCCCATCGCCTCAAACTCAAGCCAATTACAGGCCGCACCCACCAACTCCGGGTTCATTGCGCCCACCCCGACGGGCTAAACAATCCGATCCTTGGCGATCGCCTCTATGGCAACCGGGCCGCCCCCCGTCTACATCTCCAGGCCACAGCCTTAACTTTTATGCACCCCGAAACCAAAAACCCACACACAATCCAGAGCGCCCCAGAATTTTAACGTTTGTATCATCAGAATAAGCATCATGAAAGCCGGATGGCATACTTTTTGAACTCTTTACATTTTTCTAAAAAAATTAATGGAATAATAAAAGAAAACTAGAGTTTAAGCCAAACCAATGTTTTAACGCGCGTAATTCTCATCATTTCAATGCCATCCTGTCAGGGGTAATTCCAAAGCCAATGTGGTGAACTTAAGCATTATGATTCAAGATTCTTATCTGCAGCACCGAGGCGATATTTTAATTGTTGATGATGTTCCTGAAAACCTACAACTTCTTTCAGAAATTTTGGTTGAAAAGGGCCACGAAGTGCGACAGGTGATCAATGGCAAACAAGCCCTCAAAGCAGTGGCAGCGGATCCCCCTGATTTGATCCTGCTGGATATTAAAATGCCCATCTTAGATGGTTATGGCGTTTGCCAACGACTAAAGGCTAATCCAGACACCGCCAAAATTCCCATTATTTTCATCAGTGCTTTAAATGATGTTTTCGATAAGGTGAAGGCTTTTTCCTTAGGGGGCGTTGACTATATCAATAAGCCCTTTGACATGTATGAGGTGCTTGTGCGCGTTGAAAATCAACTTAAGATTTTGCGTAATGCCCAGGAGCTTGAAGAAAAAAATAACCAGTTAGCCCAGATCAACCAAGATCTAAAATCCTTTAACTATATGGTTTCCCATGATTTACGGCGGCCATTAACGAAATTGTTAGGGTTTTGTGACTTGCTCTTAGGTGATGTTGATACCTTTGACGAAGAGACCTTAGAGACGTTAGAGATTATTGCGAATTCTGCTAAGGAAATGAATCATATCATTTCTGACTTGATGCGCCTTGCAGAAATTAAAGAAAAGCAATTAACCCTTGAGAGGATTAATTTAAGTGAAATTGCCATAGAAATTATTCAGGATCTCCAAGGTGAAACCCCTGATCGAGCCATAGAAATTAAAATCGAACCGGATGTAATTATCCTAGGCGATCGCCCGCTCCTTAAGATGGCCTTTGAAAACCTATTTGAAAATGCCTGGAAATACACTAGCAAGGTCAAAAATCCTCAAATAAAATTTTATAAAATCGATTCTCAAACTTACTGCCTAGAAGATAATGGTGTTGGTTTTACTGCAGAACATTTAGAAGAGATTTTTTTGCCATTTAAGCGACTCCACAGCCAATCTGAATTTGAAGGAACAGGAGTTGGCTTAGCAATTGTTAGGCGTATTATCGAAGTGCACCGGGGACAAATCTGGGCCGAAACACGGGGTAATCAAGGGGCTAAATTTTGTTTTACTTTTGGTTTTGATCTACCTCCAACAAATACTTAGAAAATATTCTGTGAATCACAAAACAGTGTTTAGAAAATTAGCTTATTAAAAATCAATAAATAACGTCGATTTTACCTCATTAATTTACTTAAAGCAGCCCGAAGAATTGATAATTAGATCTTAATCTTGTTGGGCCATGGATTAATTTCACCGTATTTTCTATGGCTTCTTGATTTCTTGCCTACAATGGGGAAAGAGTTACAAATTTTTGAAACAGCTATGAGTTCTGCGAGCACAACTGTCTACAGCGATCGCCAAATCACGGCTTGGTTACGGGGATTACTGACCATTGCCTGGGCCGACGGTCATTTTGATGCCGAAGAGCAAGAGCTCATTACGCGACTGACCCAGGACGAACTCGCCCCCCACAGTAGCCTAGGGGACTTAGAACCGATTACGGGTCAAGAGTTGGCGGCTGACCTCGGAGAAGATCTCAATACCCGCGAAAATTTTCTCCGGACAGCGGTGATGATGGCGATCGCCGATGGGGTCTATTCCATCGTTGAAGCCGATCAAATCAAAGCCTTTGGGAAAGCCCTTGGGGTAGATCTCAGCGCCCTCCATAACCTTGAAAAAACCCTCTACGACCCCGAAACTGTCACCACCGAAACCCCCCAACCAGAAGTTCACCTTGATGCCCTTAAACCAATCCGCAACTGGCTCGATGGCATGGACATTGACGATCCTCGCGTGGCCCGCTTCATCTGTAAAATGGTGCCACCCCAATGCCCCTTTGAGCGGGATGTCAAGCTATTTGGCAAAAAAATTGTCCATATTCCGCCAATGTGCAAACTCAATCCCCTCTATGAACAATTGGTCGGCCTCCGCTTCCGTTCCTTATCTTATTTAGCCGATGACTGTGACGAAGACATTTCCGAATTTATTTGACCCGACCGCAAGGGATTCGGGACTCACGAGTTGTAAAGTTATGTAAAAACGCGGTTTCATAGAAGATATTCTCAACTCGTTAGGAAAGCATTTTGACGCATTACAGCAACGTTCTTGACCCGATTCCCTCTACACCACCACAACCTAATCCCCGTCCCCGCAACTATTCTCGACTAACGCTCCTCAGCTATGCCACTGGCCCAGTTTGGATTATCCTTTGTCATCTCGGCATAGCGATCGCCTTTTTTACAGGTCTCAGTTGGGGAGCTGTCCTTTGGATTATTTTTTGGTACTGGCTGAGAATGCTCGGCACCACTGCCATCTACCACCGTCTCCTGACCCACAAAGCCTACCAAGCTTCCCCCTGGGTGAAATGGATCGGCAGTTTTATTACCGCCTCGGCGGGGCAAATGGGGCCGAGTTGGTGGAAAGCCCACCACAAAGATCACCATCGGTTTAGCGACCATCCCGGTGATCCCCACAGCTCCAAAGAGGGGTTTTGGTGGGCCCATTACCGCTGGCTCATTTCTCCCAATACCTTCCCGAAAAAATTGCCCGCTGACATTGAGCGAGATCCAATCCTGAAACTGATTGATCGCTTCCATTTTGTGCCCCTCATTGCCCTAGGCGCATTGTCCTATGGGGTCGGCGGCCTGGAATATCTGGCCGCATTTTTTATCAGCACCACCCTCCTGTTCCATGGTGTCGCTTTCGTGAATTCTGTCTGTCACAAATGGGGCGATCGCCCTTTCCAAACCACCGATCACAGCCGTAATAATAGTTGGGTTGCCGTCCTTGCCCTTGGGGAAGGTTGGCACAATCTGCACCATGCCTTTGGTTGGTCGGTACGCCACGGAATCACAATTCAAAAAGGTAAGGTGAAATACCTACCGGACTTTACCTATTCTTTTATTTGTCTCCTGGAGCGTATGGGATTAGCCAGTAAGCTAAAACAACCCACCGTTACCGATCTACAAAACGCGGCCAATCCCTAGATTTTCTCCAAAGGGAAATATCTATTCCGGGTTCTGGCAATACCAATCAATAGTCTCCTGTAAACCCTGCCGTAAACCAATCGCCGCCTCGAAACCAAATTTTTCCTTGGCTTTCTGGGTATCTAGGCAACGGCGGGGTTGTCCATTGGGTTTATCCGCTTCCCAGATAATCTCTCCGTCAAAGGCCATTAGTTCACAAATTAGCTCGACCAAATCCTTAATAGAAATTTCTGTATTGGTTCCTAGATTGATGGGGGCTGCCTCATTATATTTTTGCGTTGCTAAAACGATGCCCTGGGCCGCATCCGTTGCGTGGAGAAATTCCCGTGTTGGGCTGCCATCTCCCCAAACCTTGAGCTGTTTAACACCATCCCGTTGCGCTTCGTAGACTTTACGGATTAAAGCGGGGATCACGTGGGAACTTTCCGGCTTGAAGTTATCCCCAAGGCCGTAGAGATTAACTGGTAGTAAATAAATGCCATTGAAACCATATTGCAGACGGTAGGCTTCTAGTTGCACGAGGAGCGCTTTTTTGGCGATGCCATAGGGGGCATTGGTTTCTTCGGGATAGCCTGCCCAAAGATCTTCTTCTTTGAAAGGTACAGGGGTAAATTTCGGGTAAGCGCAAATCGTCCCGACACAGACAAATTTTTCGACCCCCGTTTCGTAGGCACTGTGAATGAGCTGGGTGCCCATCATTAAATTGTCATAAAAAAGTTCAGCGGGTTTCTCCCGGTTGAGGCCAATCCCCCCCACGTGGGCCGCCAGGTGAATGACGATATCCTGACCTTGGACTGCTTGCTGACAGGCTTCGAGACGGCGCAGATCACAACTAGAAGAACGGGGGACGGTAATATTTTCCGGTTGAGCACCTGCTTGGAGCAATTGGTAAATTACCTGTTGGCCGAGGAAGCCAGCGCCGCCAGTGACAAGGATTTTTTTCTGGGAAAGATCAATCATGGGTAGGGAAAGAGAAAGGGAAAGGCGTGATTATTCTACGGGGTTTTCTGGGTCGAGGTGGTGGAAAAGTTCCGCGAGAATGGTGTTGGAGAACAGTAATCCTTCTGGATCGCTTAGGGCAAGACGTGGTGGCGTTGTGGGGGAAAGGAAAGCCCAGCCTTTCTGGAAAGCGGGTTTGAGGATTTCTAGAATCTGATCCACACGACTTTGGCCAAATTCTGTGATCAGTTGGGATAAATCCAAACCTTCCGTTAAACGGAGACCCAACATCAAGGTTTCAAGGAGGCGATCGCCTTTTGTTAAGACCTCCACGTCTAAAACACCGTTATTTTGTTCGTATTGTTCAACCCAGGCGTAATATTCGGCGCGGGTACGGGGCCGGGAGAACCGCTGATTTTGGGTAAAACTGGCGGCCCCCATGCCAAAACCATAGTAAGGGCGATTTTCCCAATACACGCGATTGTGCTGACATTGGTAGCCTGGTTTGGCGTAGTTAGAAATTTCGTAGTGGTCATAGCCTGCTTCGCGGAGGGTTTCACTAGCAAGGCGATACATGGCAGCGGTATTTTCATCGGAAGGAAGGGGGCCTTCCCCGGGTTTATATTGTTTACCAAAGGGAGTTTGAGGTTCGATCACTAGGTCATAGCAGGAAATGTGGTGGGGATTAAGGGCGATCGCCTGTTGGAGGGAAGCCTGCCAATCGTCGAGGGTCTGATCCGGTAATCCGGAGATCAGATCCAAACTCCAGGGGATCTGCGATCGCTCCAGGTGATCACACGCAGTAAATATATTTATTACCCTGTGCGATCGCCCACAGTTTGCCAGCAAATTATCCTGAAAAGCTTGTACCCCAAGGCTTAGGCGAGAAATACCAATATTTTTGTACCGGATCAGTTGTTCTAAAGAAAAAGTGCCTGGGTCGATCTCCAGGGAAATTTCTGCTGACTGGGCAATGCCAAATCGCTGATCAAGGGTTCTTAAAACTTTTTCCAAGAGATCCACTGGAAATAAAGAGGGTGTGCCACCTCCAAAGAACACCGTCTTTAACTCGCCCCCCAGGATCGGTGTTGCGCGGATTTCCCGACAGAGCCACTCCCCGTATTCCTCCATCTGGGTGCGAATCCCCGCAGTTTGTTTTTCCCCCGTCACCGTAATCGGAAAATCACAGTAGAAACAACGGCGTAAACAGAAGGGGAGATGGAGATAGGCACTGGTAACCACGGTAGAACAGTCTCAATGGGGAATAGGAAGCATTTAGCTGGAAAATTGGCGCAGAAATCAACAAATTTTGTTAATTCCCAGAGGCGCGAAGGAATGGAAGGCCCACCGATATAATGAGGGCATTATTCTCCATTATCCTAAACCCCAAATTCCCCCTAAAACTGGGACTTATAGCCGGGTAAGACCTATGTTCGATATTTTCCTTGTTCTGATCTTTGTGGTGGCGATCGCCCTTGTGGGATTTGATGTCATTGATTTACTTCCTGCCTCTGTGCGCGACCAAGCCTCCAACATTGACGCCCTCCGGTGGGTGGGGGCCGGTTTTGCCTCACTCCTGGGCCTTTCCATCGGTCTCCTCGCCCAGAGCACCTATCGTCGTTTTGAACAACAATTTCGGCGCACCCCCATCGAAATTATCGTCACCCGTGCTGTGGGTTTAGTGATTGGGCTTTTGGTGGCAAATTTAATGCTTGCTCCCATTTTTCTGTTGCCCATTCCTTCAGAGTTTGGTTTTCTTAAGCCCACCTTTGCCATTCTCGGTAGTATCACCTTTGCCTACCTTGGTGTGAGCCTCGCCGATGTCCACGGGCGCACTTTTCTGCGGCTGATCAATCCCAATAGTTTAGATACTCTCCTCGTTGCTGAAGGAACCCTCCGTCCTTCGCCGACAAAGATCATCGACACAAGCTGTATCATTGACGGTCGCCTAGAAGAACTCCTTAAAACAGGTTTTATCGAAGGACAAATCCTCATTCCAATTTTTGTCCTCAACGAATTACAGCAACTCGCCGACGCTAGCAACGACCAGAAACGCGCCAAGGGTCGTCGGGGCTTAGATATTCTCCAGAGTATGCAAAATCGTTTTCCCAAACGGGTTTCTGTCAACCCCGCAGACTACGATGACATTGCCACTGTGGACGCTAAATTAGTGCATTTGGCCCAGGAAATTAATGGGATTCTTTTGACCAATGATTACAATCTGCAAAAGGTTGCTAATCTTCAAAAAGTCGAGATTTTAAATATTAATGACCTTGCCCAAGCGATTCGTCCGATCTATCTCCCTGGAGATAATTTAGATGTAAAAATTCTTAAGCAAGGAAAGGAAGAAAAACAAGGGGTGGGTTATCTCGAAGATGGCACCATGGTCGTTGTCGAGGAAGGGAAACAATTTATGGGTTCCGATGTTGCTGTAACCGTTACTTCATCTTTACAAACCTCTGCGGGACGGATGATTTTTGCGAAATTAAGTTCTTCCCTGGCTCTTTAATTAACTAGTTAATTTTCTTATGATTTAGTGCGTGGAGGTCAGATATATGAGGTTTAAATTTATTACTTTTAGTACCCTGATCAGCCTTGGCTTGGGGTTAAGCAGTTGCCAAAATCAGTCTAATCCTTCTGCCCCTGAACCCGACGGAACAACACCTACCGATCCGACAGAAGAACCAATTCCTGTTCCCGCTGAACCATTGCCCCTAGTCAATTCTCAAGGGGCCGATACGAAGGAAGTAGAAGCAGTAGATCAGAATTATTCCTCCCCTGATATTAGCCAAGCAATCATTCCGGGGCTTATGGAAAACCGGGAAGATTTGGGGCTTTGCCAAGAGTTTAGATTTGAATCGGAGCTCACAGAAGCGGCCTCTAATGTTTACCGCGTGGGTGAAGATGAGTATCTCGTGCACCTTGTTTGTGGCTCGACAGCCTATCAACTGCTCCAGAATTATTTTTTATACCGAAGAGACGAGGATCAATTCGATCTGACGCCACTACCGATTACTTATTTCTACCAAGATACGGATCAACAATTGATTAAAGAAACAGAAGTGACCAGAGCTGGGTATTCAGAATATGATCCGAGTAGCCAAACCATTAGTATTTTTACAAAAGGCAGAGGTTTAGGGGATTGTGGTAGCTTGGGTTTTTATCAATTTACAGGTACAGATCTCAGCTTAAATCGGTTTCTCCTCAAGGATGAATGTGATGGTAACTATATTGAACCCATTAACTATCCTCAAGTTTATCCCTAGGAAAATTATGAAGTGTTTTGCGTTGATTTGTTTAGCTCTGTGAAGTCTTAATCACTTGGCTAAAATGTCACCAAAATAGGACACAATGGGTAGATATATGGTTCTATTTTTGAGTCCATTACCCATGGAACAGAAAAATCTGAAAGCTTACCTTGATTTGGTACAAAAACTCTTAAACTGCCGCCGGGGTGAAGAGTGGATTGTCCTGCGGCAAAACGAGCAGTTGGTGGATGCCCAATTTATTGAAGTGATGGAACAGGTGGCTAACTACCTTGCGGCGGAAGGTGAACTGAATGGGGCTCGCTATCTCCACAACTGGGCGGGCAAATTACATCACATTCTCACCCAACCGAATCCGGTCGCGCCCCAACCAGATGCCACTACCCAAGCCTATGCCCAATTGATCGAAGCGCTTTTAAATTGTCGTCGGGGAGAAGAGCAACAGATTTTAGCGGCGAATCAAAAATTAATCACCCCGGATTTGGTGAAGTTTATGCAGGAGGTAGCCCGGCAGTTTGAAGACCAAGGTAAATCCCAAACGGCAGCTTACCTCCAGGATTTGGCCACTGCCGTTAATCGTACCTGGATTCAAACCCACGATTTTCAGCCGAACTTACAAAAAGCAAATCAATTAGCCCCAGATCCTTGGGATGATTCGCCATCAGCGACTTCCCTTGAACCTATGCCAACTGTTTCGTCATCTCAGCCTGGGACAATAGCAGGGCCAGAAGTTTTAGAAAAAGCAGATCCTCTGCCAACGGATACCCCGACGGTGACAACAATTGCTCTAGAGGAGGTCGTGCAAAATTTAAGTGATCAGCTAGGGGACATGAGAACAGAAATGGCGGCGATCGCCCAGAAGCTTGCCAGAGTAGAAGCGGCCCTTTCGGAATCCCGTCAAGCGTCTAATCCCCTCGCTTATCTCAGCGTTTTAGAACAGGCCGCCACAGCAGGTTGGATGATTTCGACGGACGAAGTGGCCCAATTGATTGGCGTTCAACCCAGTCCCAAAAAAGGGAAAAATAGCTTTGAGCGGGGCAATTGGCGGTTTGTCAAAGCGGGTAAGATTGGTGCCCAAACCGGTTGGCACGTGGAAAAAATTCACTAAAGTCGGCTAAATTCAACGGTGCCATCTACTCCTTGCCAACGCAAAAGGTTGATGGGTTTGCCCGTCGTCCAAGTCGCCATACCAAGGGCTTTTCGGGGGGCCAGAGTCGCTAAGGCGATCGCCTTTTCTAAATCACAAATCCCCCACCGGACAAGGTTTTTGACCCCGGCAAACAGCGGTAACGTCGTGCCGGATAGAGTGCCATTATCCAAGCGAGCCGTGCCGTGGGTGACGGTAATTTGGCGATCGTCCCAGGGATATACCCCATCCGGGAGACCAATGGGGGCGAGGGCATCACTGACTAAAAAAGGTTGTTTCGCGGCCCGCAAAAAAATCTCCAACATCGTGGGATTGACGTGCTGGCCATCGGCGATCAGACCGCAGTAAACGTCAGGATTAACCATTGCTGCTCCCAATAAACCCGCCTCCCGGTGATGCAAACTGGGCATCGCGTTAAAGGCATGGGTGATCATCGTTGCGCCATGGGCAAAGGCTTGATTGGCTTCTGTTTCTGTGGCGAGGGAGTGACCCAAACTAACAACAATCCCCAAAGAGCGTAGATATTCCACACATTTATGGCTGGGATCGAGTTCTGGGGCGAGGGTAATGATTTTGATCATTGGGGCAAATTCGCCGATTACCTGTTGCAGATTCTTCAGGGTCAACGGCTGTAAATGTTGGGCTGGGTGCGCTCCTCGTTTTTCGTAATTTAAAAATGGCCCCTCTAAATGTATCCCCAAAATTCTTGCTGTATTCGGTTGCGGGTCTCCCCAAAACTCGGCAAAGACAGCCAGCGATCGCCGGATATTTTCTAGAGAAGTGGTGACGATGGTCGGACAAAATGCGTCAATGCCCTGGCCCCAAAGATAATCACAAATTTCTTGCAGTTGCGGCAGATCCGCCTGGGTCACTTCTGGAAATGCTAAACCCAAACCACCGTTAATTTGTAAATCCACTCCCCCTAGGGACAATAAATCCCCGGCAATATCCAAGACATTTTCCTGAAATTCTAGTGGAATTTCGGCTTCCATTGGCTCCAGATGCGTTAAACAACGATTTGCATCGAATCGCAACCAAAATTGACCTTCTAAACCAACAAGACGCGCCCTGATCAGGGTTTGTGCAGAGTTCTCCCTTTGTTTATGATGGTTAGTCGGCATGACATACATGAGCTAAAAACCTATGAGTGTAATTAATCCCCTGGTTGGCATCATTATGGGGAGCGATTCTGATCTTCCCACGATGGAAGCGGCGATCGCCATCTGTAGACAATTTAATATTCCCCACGAGGTTGGCATTGTGTCTGCCCATCGTACCCCGGAGCGCATGGTGGAATATGCCCAAACAGCCCATGAACGGGGTTTAAAGGTGATTATTGCTGGGGCAGGTGGGGCCGCGCATTTACCGGGGATGGTTGCTGCTCTGACGCCTTTGCCGGTGATTGGGGTGCCCGTCAAAACCAGTACCCTCAGCGGTGTGGATTCTCTCTATTCAATTGTGCAAATGCCCCGTGGTATTCCGGTGGCGACAGTGGCGATCGGCAATGCGACCAATGCCGGTTTGTTGGCGGTGCAAATGTTAGGGGCGTTCGATCCAGCGCTATTGAAACAGGTGCAAGCCTATCGTCAAAGTCTCAAGGAGATGGTGCTCAATAAACAAACTCAATTAACGGCGATTGGTTATGAGGATTACCTCAAGCAAATGTAGTGTTTTGCAAAATGGGGGAAGTTGCTACAGCAAATTAGTAGATGAGCGACATTGCTTTTGAAGAAACTTTTGTTGATTCTTTTGTGACCTATTCTGTAGAAATTGCCGGGAAGATTTACGTTGTGGAAAATGTCCCGGCTAGGGTCTGCCAGGAGACGGGCGAGAAATTATTTGCGCCAGCAACGGTGGATCGGTTGCAGGAAATTATCTGGGGTCAACAACCGCCCCTCAAAGTTGTAGAAACGCCTGTGTATTCTTTTTCTTGAAACTTGTTGGTTAGGACGACAAAATATTCAGAATTATTTTAACGAGAATGGCGATCGCCGCTGCGGCAATACTGCCAAGAAGCGTAATTCTGACGTTGGTGGTGTGCTTTTTAATTTCGATTTCGGCCTTTTTTTCCGCCTGACGGGTCATGTATTTTTCTAACTCAAAGGCGAGGGTCGAACCCACTGCAATAATCACCGCTGCATCATCGGCTAAGCCTGCAAAGGGAATCACATCTGGTACTGCATCGAGGGGCGAAACTAAATACAACAATGCGGCGATCGCCATGGTTTTTGACCGCCAGGCCACATTCGGATCCTTAATCAGTTGGGCGAGACCTTGCACCTTTTGCCAAATATCTTTGATTGGCCCCCGGCGCATCTCCCCTAAATGAGCTTTGATTTTTTCAATATCCGCTGGCGTTACCCCCTGGGCAAACCGCTGGAATACCTGGGCAATGCGGGTTTTGTCCTGTTCCCGTAAATTGGCTTTAACCTGTTCTTCGAGGTCGTCGTGGAGAGTTGTGACCGCTGGCTGGGCTGGACGAAATCTCTCGATCACCCGTTGCCAAGGCTTGGGTGATGTTTTCTGGGGGGGCGTCTCGATGGGTTCTGCGGCCACATCAATAATTTCTGGAGTTTCTGCTTCCGGCGATCGCCACCATTGCCGCCAAGAGATTTTCAGATTGTCCAGAAACTTCACCACGACCGCAATTACCCAAGCTCTAGTTTTTACTGTAGCGAATCTAGGTCTCTTTGTAGGCAGCACCGAGGTAGAGTTCTCCGACCTTCGGGTTCGTTAGCAAATCTTGCCCTGTGCCTTCAAAGCGATCGCAGCCACTTTCTAAAACATAGCCCCGGTCAGCAAATTCCAACGCCTTTTTGGCATTTTGTTCCACGAGCATAATCGCTTTACCCAGTTGATTGACCGCTTTGATTTGTTCAAAAACACTAGCCACGAGGATCGGGGAAAGAGCTGCTGACGGTTCATCGAGGACGAGAAGATCCGGGTCTAACATCAAAGCCCTGCCCATGGCTAACATTTGCCTTTCTCCCCCAGAGAGAGTGCCTGCCCGTTGTTTGCGCCGTTGTTTCAGCACGGGGAACATCGTATAAATTTGTTCCTTGAGATTTTCGAGGGAGCCAGACCGCACAAAGGCCCCCATTTCTAAATTTTCTTCGATACTCAGGTTGGCAAAGACGTTTTGAATCTGGGGGACGTAGCACATACCCCGTTGCACAATTTGGTTGGGACGCAGGCCAGTAATGGGTTTTCCTTTGAACGTAATGTTGCCTTGGTTGGGGGTCAGGAGACCAAAAATCGTTTTAGCGAGGGTCGATTTTCCTGCGCCATTGGGGCCAATGACCACTACTAATTCTCCGGGAGCGATCCGAAAGTTAATGCCCTGGAGAATGTTTAGATCTTTGATATATCCTGCATAGACGTCATTGACGACCAAGAGATTTTCCGCAGTTGCCATAGATTTTGGGTAAAGATTGCCGATTTTCTCCCTAGCATAAAAGCAAATTGCCCCCCGGTTCACTACTGGGAGGCGAAATTTTGGATAGAGTGAGTGACGAAAAAAGATTATTCGGTGAGTTCGTCGTCTTGGCCGAGGAGTTGATTGATTAAGCTGGAAATAAAGGTCAGCACCAGGGAACCAATCACCGCCGGGAAAAAGCCATTGACTTCTAAACCCGGTGTGAGGTAGCCGACTAACCCCAAGGCGATCGCATTGACAACCAGGAGAAATAGGCCGAGGGTCAAAATGGTCAGGGGCAGGGTAAAGAGGATCAAAATTGGTTTAACAATGGCATTCACAAACCCAAGGGCGATCGCCCCGATCAAGGCTGTGGTCAGGCCATTAATTTCTAAACCAGGGACAATGGTGGCCGTAAGAAAGAGGGAGCCAGCCGTCGCTAACCAAGTCAACAAAAACTGAGGCATAGTGAGTGCGGGGATGATGTTTTGCTCCCATTCTATCGGGACTTTTTGACCATTAGGGCGTGACGGCGCAAACCTTAAACCTAAGCTTGTTTCCAGAAGTGAATAATTGCCCGCACATGGTTCAACACTTGGCTGTCTTCACTGAGTTGGGCGATCGCCGTTGTCGCTTCCCGGGCAAGTTGTCGATGGGCTGCTTCATTGGTGGCTTCTAATTGTTCGAGGGCAGCGCGCATTTTCGCTAAATCTCGTCGGAGGCTATGCCATTCTTCCTGGTGGGTTTGGCTATTTTTTTCGGTTGTTTCTTGGAGGTTTTTAACTCCTGCCTCTAGGGTCACCACCCGGTGACGCAATTCCACCACATCTTCCCGGGGATATTGAATTTGTTGGCGAATTGACATGAGACGCTGGGCAATAAACTGGTAAGCCCGCACCGCTGGCCGCAATGCCGTGAGCAATAACATTGCCCCGCCTGTCACATACCCCACCGGACTAATGCCCCAGGCCGCCAGACCATATAACCCCAAAGCCGAAAGCAGATGGAGAGTGATCGCCAACAGCAAACCAAACCGAGCAATTTTTGCCACATAGGCTAACTGTTGGGCATCAACGGGGATATTTTTCTGGCGAGAGATCACCGCCTCGGCCTTTGTCTCTTCCGCCTCAAAATAAATATTCCACGGAATCGTCACCACCGCCAACAGCCACCAAAAACTGGCAATGCCCACCAGCCAATCGACTAAACTTCCCGCCGGAATCTGGAGCCACTGCAAAATGAAAAAGACCACTAGGGCGAGAAACCCCGACCCAAATCCAAAGCTAATAAAACTGTAACTAACCATCAGATTTTTTCTCCTGCCCCAAGGGCGATCGCCTTTATTACCATCATTGTGGCGACCCAATCCCAGAAATTTTCTTGCCCTGTGCCACTTTTTGAACCGTCCAAAAAAAATCCTCCCTTGATGAGGGAGGTGACCGATAGGCCGGAGGGTGTCTTCTCCCCTTGAGGGGAGCTAGAGGGGTGTTTCTTCAGGGGAGCTAGAAGGGTATTCCAACTACAAAGGCCGATACACCCGATAATCAATATTCGGGAAAATGTTGTCCATCTTCTCAATCTTTTCGAGCCAACCTGCATCAATCTTGCCGACTTTTACATCCTCATAGATTTTTTCCAGGCGTAACACATGACTCTTAGTACGTCGTTCCGCGTAGGGCACCATGGTACCTGTGCGCATAATAAATGCCCAATCCGATGACTGTGCCAACAGCAACTCCCTAGCTGCTTGGTTCAAGGCCCGTTCTTCTAGTTCATCGGCTGGTTCCCGCGTCGAAAGCTCGATCATGCGTTCCGCAGCCTTATGGAGATAGGGATAAATCCAAGCATTCGTCTGGTTGAGCCAATATTCATGGAATCCCTTGTATCCCCAACTCGACTGGGACGGCACCGCCACCTGTTGCGTCGGCTCCATTTTTAGATAATCCGCCAAGTGGGTCATCTGGTATGTACCTTGGTCGTACCAAGACTTGCGGAAAAAGTAATCCAAGAACCAGGGGCCTTCGTACCACCAGTGGCCAAACAATTCCGCATCATAGGGAGACACCACAATCGGGTGACGCCCCATCATCTTATTCAGACGACCAATCTGTTGCTCCCGGTTGTACATGAAGTTGCCCGCATGTTCTGCCGCTTTTTCCCTCGCCCAGTAGGGATCATAAAGGCCTTTTTCGGATAAACCACCATCGCGACTGGTGATCTTGTGGTATTTGATCCCCGTATTTTTCCGCTGGCCGTTGGGCATGATGTAGGGCTTGATGTATTCGTAGTCCGCTTCCCAACCCAGATCTTTATAAAACTCTCGGTAACAGACATCGCCCGGATAACCCACCTTCGATGACCAAACTTGCTGGGAAGACTCATGGTCTCGGCCAAAGGCAGCCACCCCTGTTTCGGTGAAAATCGGCGCATAGTTACCATAGCGGGGACGGGGGCGTGCATAGAGAATGCCGTGGCCATCGGTGAGAAAGTACCGCAGTCCCGCATCGGCGAGCATCCGCTCCAAACCTTCATAATAAGCACATTCAGGCAACCAAATGCCCTTGGGAGGACGCCCAAAATTCTCTTCGTAGCTTTCACAGGCCACCTGCAATTGTGCCCAAACTGCCTGGGGGTACATTTTCATCAGGGGGAGGTAGCCATGGGTGGCACCACAGGTGATGATTTCGAGGTTGTTACTGTCCTGGAACTGCTTAAAGGCCGTCACGAGATCCCGGTCATAGCGTTCCCAGGTGTCGAGGATGGCACTAAATTCTTTGTGGTAATACTCCGCTAAATATTTAATGTGACCGTTGTATTTGTTATGAACAATTTCCTTTTCGACCAGCTCCATTAACAGCTTCATGTGGGCGTCGTAGCGGTCTTGGAGGAGAGGATCCCGGAGCATCGCCACCAAAGGTGGGGTCATGCTCATCGTAATTTTAAAGTCGATCCCATCTTGCTTTAGCCCTTCAAATACATGAAGCAAAGGGATATAGGTTTCGGTAATTGCTTCAAATAACCACTCTTCTTCAAGGACAAAATCACTTTCGGGGTGACGGACAAAGGGGAGGTGGGCATGGAGAACGAGGGCAACGTAGCCTAAAGCCATAGTGGTATTCCTTCCTTAAAAAGAGTCGCTTGCTGAACGATTTTGAGGCGTCGGTGTCAATTTCCATTAGATTCTAAAACGATTTGGTCAATGCACCGCATCTAACTCAAGTTTGAGGCTCTGGGAACATGGGGTAATTGGTCCTCTACGGATTACAATGGGTTTTGGAGTAAGCTCACCATAAACTGTTCTTTTCCCCTAGATTGTGCATGGTAGACAGATTGTGGATCACTTACTTTCTTGGGGCGAATTTGTCTTGTTTGAACTGCCTGTGTCTGCTGAAGATCAATCTCAACTTTCACCTGTTACGGCCGAGATACAACTGCGATTGTTGTTGTTTACGGATGAGCGTTTGGCCCATCGGAGTGAGATCAAGCGGGTGCAAGATTGCCTTGAGCGTTTGCGGCAGGAAACGGATTTTTCTTTAGAAATTATCAATATCAAAGATCAACCCCAACTGGTGGAATTGTATCGTTTGGTGGCGACGCCTTCGCTAGTCAAGGTTTTTCCGGAGCCGTTGCAGGTGTTTGCGGGCAGCAATATTTTGCCGGATCTAGAACGCTGGTGGGGACAGTGGCTGGATACGGTGGCGGCATTAAAAAAACAGCTTGGCGATCGCCAATTGGCTGAGGTTGAGCGATGCGATCGCCGCTTGGCTGCGTCCCAGACAGAACATTCTAAGGAAGTAATGCGCCTGTCCGACGAAATCTTCCAATTGCAACGGGAAAAAGAAGCTCTCCTCAAGCAAATTGAATTTAAAGATCAGATTTTGGCGATGCTGGCCCATGATTTGCGCAGTCCCCTCACCGGAACGTCCATCGCCATCGAAACCTTAGAAATCCTCTCAAAACGTCCAGAAACGGAAAAAACAGTTGGATTGCGGGGGCAGCTTTATCAGCAGGCGAAAAACCAACTCCAGATCATGAACCGGATGATCACAGAGCTGCTTCAAGAGTCACGGCAACTGCTGACCAAATTAGATGTTAAGCCCCAGCCGATGGCCCTGAGTCCCCTATGCCAACAAATCACAGAGCAAATTCAGGAGCGGTTTCAACGTAAATCAATTCAATTAGTTTTAGATATCCCCCGGGATCTGCCAGAGGTTTATGGAGACCGGGAATTGATCCGGCAGGTCATTGTCAATTTACTAGACAACGCCATCAAATACAGCCCTGAAGGGGGGCTTGTGCGGCTTGTGGGCCTCCATCGCACCCTCCAACAGGTACAGGTGAGTGTGATTGATACGGGCCATGGTATCCCGGAGGAGGAACAGGAAAAAATTTTTGAGGGGCATTTTCGTCTTAAGCGAGACGCCACCCAAGAGGGCTACGGTCTGGGTTTGGCCGTCTGTCGGCAAATTATCCAGGCCCACCAAGGCCGTATCTGGGTCGATAGTACCCCAGGCCAAGGCAGTGAGTTTCACTTTACGCTTCCGGTGTCAGGCGATCGCCAAGCTTAATGATTTCTGTGCAGTATTGATCGAGTTGGGTCAGGCGGGTTTGGATCTGCTGTTGTTTTTGGCTTTGGGTGTTGGGGCTACGACTGCCCTGGAGAAAGATTAAATCGGTATTGAGGAGCCGCAGCCCCCGATACAATTCCGTGTGGAGCGATCGCCAAGCGCTATAGATTTTTTCAGGAAGCTGTTCCCCAGTGAGGGGGGCTAACTGGGTTTCCCAAAAGCTGAGGAACCCTTGGCCCTGACGGACTAAAGCCCCCGATTCCTGTTGGAGGGGCGTTAAATCTGTGGCCAGGGTTTGCAGATCGATTTTTAATTGTTGATAGGCAGAAAAATTCATCGGACAGTATAGTGCAAATTTAGAGAACAAACAAGCCATCAAAACTGTATCAAAATTAATCTTTCCCAAAATATTTTGTGCAAACCTAAACTTTTCAGTGAGAATTAAGGTATTTAAAATAAACTTAATCTTCGTTTAAAGCTTATTGTTGAAGTTTTCCGCTTCATCCTTCTGTTCTCAGGAGTCGGCCCCTAGCTTTCCCTTGGCTACCTCGGAGTGTGGGCTAAGGTTTTCCTAAGTATCGCCTTTGATTACAGCTTCTTTATCGAGTCCGCTGTCGTTGTTGTTTTTCTTCCCCCCTGTGTTCCTATGACTGCCTCTTCCGTTCAATTAACTGCCACATCCGAAACAGAAAAATTTGATGTGCCGCTACCTGCTTGGTTGAAAAATTACCTTTATCAGCCAGAGCAATTGGTCGGGGTCTCCGAAGGCGATCGCCAACTCATCGGTGAAGCCTTCCGCTTTGCCCATGCCCTCCACGAAGGTCAAACCCGTAAATCTGGCGAGCCTTATATTGCCCATCCCATTGCCGTGGCAGGATTATTGCTCGACTTGGGTGGTAATGGCGCAATGATTGCGGCGGGATTTCTCCATGATGTGGTCGAAGATACAGAAGTTAGTCCCGAAGAAATTGAAGAACGCTTTGGCGCTGAAACCCGCAAGCTTGTCGAAGGGGTAACCAAGCTCACCAAATTTACTTTTTCCAGCAAAACAGAACGCCAAGCAGAAAATTTCCGGCGGATGTTTCTTTCCATGGCCGAGGATATCCGCGTGATCGTCGTGAAACTCGCCGATCGCCTCCACAATATGCGCACCCTCGAACATCTGCGTCCCGATAAACAAGAACGCATTGCCCTCGAAACCCGCGAAATCTTTGCGCCCCTGGCCAATCGCTTGGGGATTTGGCGTTTTAAGTGGGAACTAGAAGACCTCTGTTTTAAGTATCTAGAGCGGGAAGCCTACCGTTCGATGCAAAAACACATTTCCGAAAAACGCACTGAGCGGGAAGCCAAACTCGAAGAGGCCATCGAAATTATCCGCGATCGCCTGCGTCACCTGGGCCTCCACGTCTGGGAAATCAAGGGTCGCCCAAAACACCTCTACAGCATCTATCACAAGATGCAACGACAGCACAAAGAATTTGACGAAATTTTTGACATCGCTGGGATTCGGATTATTGTCGAAACCAATGACGAATGTTACCGTGCCCTGGCGGTGATTCATGATGCCTTTAAACCGATTCCTGGACGCTTTAAAGACTACATTGGCCTGCCGAAGCCCAACCGCTACCAATCTCTCCACACCACCGTTGTCGGCTTAAATGGTCGCCCCCTCGAAGTGCAAATTCGCACCATGGAAATGCACCACATCGCCGAATACGGGATTGCCGCCCACTGGAAATATAAAGAAGCCGGTCATTCCGCCGCTAGTTTCACCTCCGAAGACGAAAAATTCACTTGGTTGCGGCAACTGATCGAATGGCAAAGCGACCTCAAGGATGCTGAAGAATACATCGACAACCTCAAGGACAATCTCTTTGAAGATGATGTGTATGTCTTTACCCCCAATGGGGATGTGGTGGCCCTGGCCAAAGGCGCTACTTCCATCGACTTCGCCTACCGCATTCACACCGAAGTGGGGAACCATATGAAAGGGGCGCGGATCAATGGTCGTTGGTCAGTGTTAGAGAAAAAACTCCGCAATGGCGATATCGTCGAAATTATCACCCAAAAAAATGCCCACCCCAGCCTCGATTGGCTCAATTATGTGGTTACTCCCAGTGCCAAAAATAGAATTCGCCAATGGTTTAAGCGATCGCGGCGGGATGAAAACTTAGCACGGGGCCGCAGCTTACTCGAAAAAGAACTAGGGAAAACGGGCCTCGATTCGATCCTCAAATCCGAAGCGATGCAAACCGTTGCCCACAAGTGCAATTACCAAAATACCGAGGATCTGTTGGCGGCCCTGGGTTACGGCGAAGTCACCCTCAACCAAGTGGTGAACCGCTGGCGGGATCAAGTGCGCGACCAGGAAGAAGAACATCTCCCCCAACTGGAGCTAGAAGCTTCTTTAAACACAGCGACGAAACCGGCCAAGCCCCTCCAAGATAGCCATAAATACCCCATTGCTGGCATTGAAGGGTTGGTTTATACCATCGCTAGTTGTTGTGCGCCCTTGCCCGGCGAACCGATTATTGGCATTGTCACCCGCAGCCATAAGGGGATTTCCATTCACCACCGCAGCTGTGCCAATGTGCAAAACTTCGATGGCGATCGCCTGATTCCTGTGAGTTGGAATCCCAGCATCGACCAAAAGCACGCCCCGGTCTACCCTGTGGATCTCCGCATTGAAGTCATTGACCGGGTGGGAGTCCTGCGGGATATCCTGTCACGCCTGAGCGATCAGCACATCAACGTGCGGAGTACCAATGTGAAAACGAGCCACGGCCAACCAGCGATTATTTCTTTGCGGATTGAAATTCGTAATGCCCAACAACTGGCCCACAGCATTAATCAAATTAAAAACATGAGCGATACTTTGAACGTGCGCCGCGTCACCCAAATCGAGCAGGAATAGCAATCTAGGTGATCATACTGAGAATCTCTGAAAGGTCGTCAAATTAACATCAGAGGGCCGATTGCCTAGGACAGTAACCCGTTAGAATAACCATATAGTTCTTTTTGCGCCTAGAATCTATGACCGCTGATTCTGCCTCAATGCAGGATGATCAACCGTTAATTCTTGTCATTGATGACGATCCAATTTCGCGTCGCCTGATTCGTTTTTGGATGGAAAAAGAAGGTTATGCAGTCGCTGAAGCAACCAATGGTCAAGAGGGACTAGAAATATTCCAAAAAACCATGCCCGATATTATCCTGTTGGATTTTATGATGCCGGTCATGGATGGCTTGGAATTTTGCAATGCCTTTCGACAACTCCAAGCCAGCACTGAAATTTCCCCTGCAAAAAATACTGAATTTTCCCAGGAAACTTTCCTGCTTCGTCACGAATTGGTGGCCTACCAACAAGCAGAAGATCTGCTGACAAAGATCGCCCGCACTCCCATCTTGATGATTACGGCCCGGGAGGATGACGAATCAGTCACCAAGGCCTTTACCGCCGGGGCAACGGATTTCATCACCAAACCGATCCACTGGACAATTTTGCGCCAACGGGTGCGCCATCTCATTTATCAGGCAAAGCTCTACCAACGTTTGGAAGCGACGAATGTGCAATTGCAACGGTTAGCGGCTTTAGATCCTTTGACCCAACTGGCGAATCGTCGGGTTTTTGATTTGGTTTTAGAGCGTCAATGGCGACTGATGCTCCGCAATCAAATACCTCTCTCGATTATTTTCATTGATGTGGATTTTTTTAAAAATTACAATGATACCTATGGTCACCAAGCTGGTGATCATTGCTTGTTTGAAGTAGCCCAGGCGATCGCCAGCCAAGTGAAGCGACCCACAGATTTAGTTTCCCGTTATGGTGGCGAAGAGATCATCGTCATCTTGCCAGATACCCCCGGTGTTGGGGCGCAATTACTGGGAGAAAATATCATCGAGCAAGTCCGCAGTTTGCAGATTCCCCACCAGAGTTCTTTGGTAGCGCCGATTGTCACGGTCAGTTTGGGGATTGCCTCCATTGAACCAGGCTGTGTGACGACGAATCCAGAAAAATTTGTCGCCCTGGCGGATGTCGCGCTATACGAAGCCAAGGCCCGTGGTCGTAATCAAATGGCCGCTAAGGTGTGGGGTCAGGATTAATCACTTGATAAATAGCAGAGTAGTCTGCCTCGGCGAGATTTAGGGCGATCGCCTGCTCGATAATCTCTCGAATGCCTTCTAGCCCCGTGGTCTCAAGGCCGACGGTTTTTGCTGCTGCTAAAAAGAGCCTAGTATCTTTGAGTAAATGCTTCGTAGGAAAGTTGGGATTTGCAAAGGTGCGATCGCCCATGCGGGGCAGTTTTTTATCAAAGGTGGGGGCATAGAGGGCACTATTTCGCAAAATCCCCATAAATTTATCAAGATCGACTTTTTCCCGTTGAATTAAACCTAAACTCAAGGAAAAACTAGCTGTTAAACCTGCAATCAACTGATTTAAAGCCAATTTCAGGGCTGCTGCCTGACCGACTGCGCCGATATATTTCGGGTCTTGCCCCAGGGTTTTAAAAATTGGCAAACAGGCTTGGAATAATGTTTCTTCGCCCCCGACCATTACCAGCAATGTCCCTTTTTTCGCTTCGGGAATACTGCCGAGGACTGGTGCTTCTAGATATTGACCCTGGCGTTCTTGCACTGCTTTGGCGATCGCCTTACTTTCTTCTGGGGCAATCGTTCCCATCTGGATAATTGTTTTCCCTGTAAAGGAAGTATCTGCGTTTTCTAATAAGACCGTTTGGATTGCCGCCGCATCACTGAGGATCAAAATTAAATAATCACTGTTGGCGATCGCTGTTTGGGGATTCGTCGTTACTGTTAAACCTTCTTCTTCCAGAGGATTCAGTTTTTCTGCTGTCCGGTTGTAGGCGGTCACCAAAAAATTTTCCTGGGCTAATTTTAGGGCGATCGGTGTCCCCATTAGCCCCATCCCAAAAACACTAATTCTCATCAAGTTCTGATTCCATAAACATCACTTACCATCTTCCCCTAATATCCTTCCTTAGAAAAACAGAGTATAAAGGGAATTAGAGAAGCATTAATCCTCCCTAGAGGGAGGTGCCGCAGGCGGAGGGTGTCTCTCCCCTAGAGGGGAGTTAGAGGGGTGGGTGGGGGTGTCCAAAAAGAAAACCTCACCCGGAGGTGAGGCTTTCTCAAAATCAAAAAGTGTGAGAATTAAATCTGTCTAAACAAAGTTAACTGGTTTAGAAAGTGAAGGTAGTGCGGAGAGTACCGATGATGGCATCTTCTTCACCCAGCACACCCTGAGCCGCATCCTTCAACCAGATGACGCCAGGAGTGATGGAGATTCCGTCGGTGAGTTGGTACTTATAGAAACCTTCAACTTGCAGAGGAGTCTTGAGATCACCTTCTGCGAGGTAAGGAGGAGCACCAGCAAAGAGACCAAGAACGTTACCTTCTTTACCGAGGTCGTTGAAGGCTACACCAAGACCATAGCTCCAGATGTCGAACTCGTCGCTAGAACCAGCAACTTTGGCATCAGTGTACATCCCGTAAGCAGCGAGGGAAATACGGTCAGTGATGTCGAACTTACCTTGAACACCGTAGCTATTAGCTTCAGTGCCGAACAGGCCAAGAGCGTTTGCCCAAGCTGTACCATTTACTGCAGAACCACCGCCGAAGTCATAGATAGCACCGCTGTCATGGTAGCTGTTGACGTAGGTTACACCCAACTCAGCCCGATCACCGAGGTTGAAAGCAATCTGTGCTAGCGCACCGTATTCACCGTTGAACAGACCATTGCTTTCAGTGGAATCGGCTGCTTCATCAGCGAGGTAGCCCAAGGAGATATCAACGGGGCCGAGAGGCATGTTGAAACCAAGACCGGAACCACCACCAATGGTGTAGATGGGGCTGGATGCAGCAAGTTGAGTTAGAGAACCGCTACCGCCGGTGAAGTCTTCAAGGCCAGTTGCGCCGAAGGTTGTGCTGGTGTAGTCACTGTGGAGACCACCAAAAGCTGCGAGGTAAACATTCGCTCTGCGGAGAGGGAAGTAGTAGGCCAACCAGTCGATGACAACGTCGTTGCCAGTGTCTAGGTTAAAGGTTTGGAAACCCATACCAGAACCCAGATCGGGGCCATCTTCACCAACAACTGCGCCGGCAGTAGGAGAGAAAGATGCAGAGTTGCCAGCGGTCAAGCGAGTGATGAGAGTGTCTTTACCGGTGAAGCTGGTTTCAAGGGTGAGACGAACACGGTCAGTGAAGGTTGTTTGGGTGTCATCGTCGTCGTTAGCAACGAGGTCGAAATCTCCGAGGGAAGCGATTGCCGCAGGGATATCACTTAGGAAACTGGGATTGATTTCACTGGGAACATCGCTAAATGTAAGTTCACCACCATTTTCACCACCATTGTCTGTGGGTACTAGGCGGAAGTCGAGAGCGTCAACATCACCAAAGCTATCACCAATTGCGAAGACAACTTCACCTTTCAGTTTAGTGGTAGTGGAGAATTGATTATCTTCAAGGAATTCAACGCGACCTTCGAGGTCATCGACGCGGGCACCGAGGGTAGCAAGTTCTGCTTCAAATTCGTTGATCAAGCGACGGAGGGCAGCGAGATCTTCGGGGGTCACTTCAGAACCACCACTTTGAATCATCCGCTCGATTTGTTGTAAACAAGCGTTCAGACCAGCGGCAAATTCATAACGACTGAGGGGACGGTTACCACGGAAAGTGCCATCGGGATAACCAACGATACAGTTGTAGTTTTCGACTAGGTTACGAAGCGCATCAAAAGCCCAGTCAGAAGGCGATACATCGCTGAGTTGGAAAACGCTGTTTACCTGAGCAATGTCACCTTGACTGTAGGTGTTGATTTGGTTAAGGAGTTCGCTGTTATTTGCTTGTGCTTGGGCGGTGCCAGCAGTGGCAACGGAGACGCCGACAGCAGCGGAAGCAATGGATAGAGACTTCCAGAGAGATAAAGATGTTTTCATTTGTTTTTCCTCACACATTAGGCACTAGATTCTGAGATTTTAGATTAGGCCTTTGTATCAATCATATTAGCTCAAAATTTTGGATTGGGAATGGATTCGTCATAAGAATTTTTTGATGATTCCTTTACCTATCCATTAAGTAAAAGTTACCTGAGAAGTTTTGTCAGAAATGTTACAGCATAGCCTCCTGGATTTTGAATCGATAGAGTGCTTGCGCTTATTTTTTTTCTTCTAGATAGAAAATCTAAAAACTTCCCAGATGTTTTTCCTTAAGGTTTTGTTTGAGGTGTTGGCGGCTTTTGACGTTTACAGTTGATCGAAAGTTCCGGCGAGATCAAAATCTTTTTGGGTAAGGCCGCCAGCGTCGTGGGTGGTTAGGTTTACGGTGACTTTGTTGTAGGAAATCTCGATGTCGGGGTGATGGTCGGCAGCTTCGGCCGGTTCGACGAGTTTGTTTACAAAGTCAATTGCCTCAATAAAGTTTTTGAACTTAAATCGGCGTTGAATTTTGTTATCAACCTTTGACCATTCAGGAAATTGACTCAATTGTGCTTGGATTTCGGTGTCGGTCAATCGGGTTGCCATGGAGAAAACCTCCTCTAAAAAACTATCCGCCCTTACTAGGGTTATCTCTTACGATAACGAAGCAAGGGCGGTCTAGTCGGGTCTCTTTAGTTAAAATCTGACTGCCGGAAGGAACTCCGACTCTCTTAACCTACTCAGCAGAGTAAGCAAAATTTTAGAGAACAGCCCCGGCACGCAGCCGATTTACTTTAACTGTGAGACCCATGTTGTTACTACTGTCATTCATGGGCATCACCTCCTATTCTCCGGCAGGTTTTATCCGGTAGAACCTCTTTATGCTGGCACAAGCATTTTGAAAATTCAACATTCTCCACTCTAGGGACACCACCCTCCGGCTTCGCCACCTCCCTCAAGGGAGGATGTTTTGGGGGCCGGAACATCCTCCGGTCTTCGGCCACCTCTCTCTAGGGAGGATGTTTAGCCGACGACGACATCACGGATGCGCAGGGAGGGGCCGCCACAACCGACAGGTAAACCGCTTTGGCCCCCCTTGCCGCAACCACCGGATTCGTCCCAGTAGAAATCGTCGGCGATCGCCTCAATATTTTTTAAGGTTTTAAAGACGTTGCCAGAGAGGGTGACATCCTTGACGGGTTCAGCAATTTTGCCATCGCGGATCATCCAAGCTTCCCCGGCGCTAAAGGTAAACATTTCGCCGTTGGTCATGCCGCCGAGCCAGTTTTTCGCATACACTCCTTCTTTGATGTCCGTGGGTAAGTCGGCAACGGGCGTTTTACCCCGCTCGATCCAGGTGTTGGTCATGCGGACAATGGGCGGATAGTGATAGTTCAAACAGCGGGCGTTGCCTGTCGGTTTTTCGTCAAGCTTGCCAGCGGTTTCGCGGGAATGGAGACGGCCCACAAGTTTGCCATCTTGAATCAGTTGGGTCGTGGTAGCCGGAACGCCTTCATCATCGTATAGATAACTACCACGATGGCCTGCTGGGGCGGCTCCATCAAAAATCTGGAGATCTTCGCCACCAAATTGTCGGCCCATGCTCATGGTTTCGAGGAGATCGGGATTTTCATAGGCCATATCCGCTTCGGAGAGATGCCCAAAAGCTTCGTGGACAAATAGCCCGGTCAAAATGGGGTCAATGACAACGGTATAGGTGCCGCCTTTGGCTGCGAGGAGGGTCAATGAGTTAACGGCCCGCTGGGCTGCGCCTTTAACTTGCTCATCGAGGTTTTCTAGATCTTCGTAGGCTTTGCGGGAGCCAGTGGTTTCCCGCCCCGTTTGAACTGTCTCACCATCACGGGCCGTGGCGGAAAAACGCATTTCTAGATCAACCCAGGACTGTTCGATAAGGGTGTCTTCTGAAGTCGCCAAGATGATGTGCTGGGTACTGTCGCCGTAACTGACCCTGGTGCTGGTAATCTTACCGCTCTGGCTCAAGAGCAAATCACTGTAGCGATCGCATAATTCTTTTTTCCGTTGTAAAGGGATGTGGCGTGGGTCGCTTCCGCTTAGGGGTAAAGAGCAAACCGCTTGGATTGGGTCAATGGGAGCCAAAAGTGTTTCATCATCACCGATTAAAATCGCGGCGGCGATCGCCTCTTCGATCCGGAGCTGCAGATTTTCGAGATTATTAAAGGCCGCAAACCCCCAACCGCCCTTGTGACAAACGCGCACCTGGCCCCCAAGGGAGGTACTTTCACTGAGGGTCTCGATCTTATTTGACCGCAAAACAATACTGCTCCCCGCTGACTGTTCCAAACGAATCGCTAGAAAATCCACTTGATTTTTGTACCGTTGGATCAGATCCGTTAGCTGATCCTTGTACCCAGCCACAATTTTCTCCATTGCCTTCCCCTTAATCTGAGCGCTAAACATAAAACAATTTTGACATTAGCCTTAGATAATTGAGAAAGTGTCGATGAGATCCAAAAGGCTTGCCTTGTCTAAGTTTCCCAACTTTGACTAATCAAAAGTAATGCCATTGCCAACATATTCTTATCCAAGATGTAAACAATTGTTAAGTTTTTGTGTGTTAACCTTGACTCAAGGACAAAAATTAAACTTTCACGGAGCACATTTGTATGCCTTATACTCTCGATGCAGCAAGAAACATCTTCCCCAGTACATTAACTGCGGATGTTGTGCCGGCCACCAGCGCTCGGTTTAGTCAGCTGAGTGCAGAGGATCAACTGGCATTAATCTGGTTCGCTTACCTAGAAATGGGTAAGTCAATCACTATTGCTGCTCCTGGTGCGGCAAATATGCAGTTTGCAGAATCTACCCTTTTGCAAATCAAGCAGCTCTCCTTTAAGGATCAAGCCCAGGTAATGTGCGACCTGGCGAACCGTATCGATACGCCCATCAACCGCACCTATGCGACTTGGTCTGTAAATATTAAGCTCGGTTTCTGGTACCGCCTCGGCGAATGGATGGAAGAAGGCAGTGTTGCACCGATTCCCGCTGGCTACAAGCTGTCTGCCAATGCTTCTGCGGTTTTAGATACGATCCGTAGCCTTGAACCCGGCCAACAAATTACGGTTTTGAGAAATGCCGTTGTGGATATGGGTTTTGACCCAGCCAAGATGGAAGGCTATCAGCGTGTTTCTGAGCCGGTTGTCGTGCCGACGGAAATTGCCCAGCGGGAAAAAATCGAAATTGAAGGTGTCGATAACCCCACAATTAACCAGTACATGACCAACCTCAATGCTAATGATTTTCCGGCATTGATCAGCCTCTTTGCAGAAGATGGTGCTCTCCAGCCGCCGTTCCAACGTCCGATTGTCGGCAAAGATGCAGTGTTACGCTTCTTCCAAGAGGAATGTCAAAATCTGAAGCTCAACCCGAAGAAAGGGGTTGTAGAACCCACTGATGATGGTTACACCCAAATTAAAGTCACTGGTACCTGTGAAACGCCCTGGTTCGGTGCGGCGGTAGGCATGAATGTCGCTTGGCGCTTCCTCCTCAATCCGGAAGGAAAAATCTTCTTTGTGGCCGTTGATTTGCTCGCGTCTGCGAAAGAACTGCTCAACCTTGTGCGTAAGTAGTGAATGCTTGGATGAATTGCCCTAATTCTCAATAAATTCATCCCTGGTAACGTCCCAATTGGGGCGTTTTTTTGTCAGTATGGCGTGGTTGGAGGCAATATTTTGAAATTGATGCGGCAAGAAGAGGTTCTGGGACTACTGTGGGCGATCGCCATTTTCTCGGCTTGGCTGGGAAGTGCTGTGTATTGGTTGAGTCATCCGCTAATGGGGCTGTCCTGGCCTGGAATTGTTGCGGGAATTTTTGTGAGAACTTTTTTCCACACAGGTTTATTTATCCTGGCTCACGACGCCATGCACGGTAATTTGTTGCCGAGTTCCCCCCGTTGGAACCATCGCCTGGGCCGTTGGGGGGTCAGCTTGTACGCTTGCTTGTCCTACAAAGACTGCATTCGCAACCATGCTAAGCACCATCGCCACCCTGCCCAACCGGGAGACCCGGACTTTCATAATGGGCGGCACCGCCATCCGCTGCTGTGGTACTGGCATTTTATGGGGAAATATTTAGCGTGGCGGCAGTTTTGGGGATTTGTGCTAATTTTCGGGGCGATCGCCTTACCGTTAAATATGCTGGGTGATGTGCCCTACGAAAATTTTTTTGTGTTTTGCCTGCTACCGATTTTTCTCAGTTCTTGGCAACTGTTTTTCTTTGGGACTTATTTGCCCCACCGCGATCGCCCCTCTTTCCCTAAACGCATCAGTAAACAGTCAATTGGGTGGCGAATTTGGTCATTTTTAAGCTGCTACCACTTCGGCACATTTCACGAAGAACACCATCGCCATCCCCATAAACCTTGGTTTCAGCTACCGGATCACGGTGTTTCTTAACAAAATTGTAATAAAAACCTTAAATTCCTGTGAGCACTCAGCTTTAGCGGTATTCGTGTCTCGGCGATCGCCGCCAAATTGCGGAATTATGAGAATTTAGACTGCGCTTTTGATACATAACTTATTATAATCAAGCCCATTAGTTTGAACTTACTAAAGTCAAAACGATACTTATTTTAAAATTCACTTTTTTACTCACCCATGCTAACGATGCCCACTGCGAATACTCAATGGTCACTGCAAGAAAAAACAATCGCCAAAGAAGCGTTTGAATTATCCTACCGCCGAGAAATTGCCGCAGTGATGGCCGAAGCAAAACGCCAGGCAACCCTCGCCGCAGACCCCGCTGATCTCTGGAAACTCAATGATTTTTTGAGTGCCCGGCGGCATTATCTAGATGGCAAATACGATTTCAGTCCCGAAAGCCTCGTCTTTACCTTCGCTCAACTCATTAAAGAGGGTTGGTTGGAACTGCAAGAATTAGACGGTTTAGCAGCCGATAAACTCTCAAAAATCCGCATCCTCACCCTAATGTAAGCTCTGGGCTAGGGCCTTGCGACGCGGAATCGCATAGTTTAAAAAGTCCTTCGCCATGATCGTATTGGGAAAAATCGCCCGGGCCTCAGCCAAAAGATCATCTAACGTCAAGTCATTTCCCGGCATATAACGGGGACTGAAGTGGGTCATGATCAGTTGCTTCACCTGGGCCAAAAGGGCAACCTGGGCGGCCATCGTCGAAGTGGAATGAAGGCGATCAAAGGCCATCTCTGCATCCTTGTGGGCAAAGGTCGCCTCGTGAATTAAGACATCGGCATCCTGGGCTAACTCCACCGCCGCATCACAAAAAACAGTGTCGGTACAATAGACCATTTTTCGGCCAACTTCCGGTTGACCACAGAGGTCTGAGCCGTTGATTTTGCGGCCATCATCAAGGGTGACGACTTTCCCTTTTTTGAGGTCGCCATAAATGGGGCCAGGGGGAATCCCCAATTTTTGCGCTTTAGCGAGGTTAAATCTGCCGGGACGATCCTTTTCAGTCACCCGATACCCAAAGGCTGTGACTCGGTGTTTGAGCGGTAAACAGGTCACTTGAAATTCTTTATCTTCAAAGACTAAGCCGGGTTTGACTAAATGTACCCGCAGGCGATCGCCAATGCGCATATAGGAATACTTTTCACAGGCCCGCAGATATTCTTCTAAACCAGGGGGGCCATAGATTTCTAAGGGATGTCCCGTCCCCGCAAGGCCCATGCTGGCGATCAGACCCATTAGCCCAAAGATATGATCGCCGTGCATGTGGGTAATAAAAATGCGGCTAATTTGGGACGAACGGAGATCACTACGGAGAAGTTGGTGCTGGGTTCCTTCGCCACAGTCAAAGAGCCAAGCCTCGGCCCGCTGCGGTAATCGCAACGCCACACTTGATACATTGCGTGCCCGGGTCGGCACACCAGAACTGGTTCCTAAAAATGTGATTTCCATTTAGGTGATTTCCGTTGAGGCGATCGCCCATAATCTACATCCTATCCATCATAAATCTTCCCCAGAAGCAAAGCCCCCCTAAATCCTCCCTTGAGGGAGGTGGCCGCTAGGCTGGAGGGTGATATCCCTGTAGGGGAATTTCAGTAGGCTACTGGCTAACCCACCCGTTCGGCTGAGTGTTCGACTGAGCTCACGCCGAAGTCTCACGTCCAAGCCTAGCCCCTCCCAGGAGGGGATAATTGTCTGATGTTTCGGAAAAACTCCCCCCTAAATCCTCCCTAGAGGGAGGTGCCGCAGGCGGAGGGTGCCACTCCCCTTGAGGGGAGCTAGAGGGGTGTTCGTTACTTATTCGCCTGAGCCCAAACGCGGGTCGGCAGACCCCAAATATAAATAAAGCCCTCCGCTGACTCATGATTAAACTTGTCATCGGCCCCGTAGGTTGCCAGATCCGGCGTGTAAATTGATTTCTCAGAACGACGACCGACGATCCGCGCTGTTCCTTTGTGGAGTTTGAGGCGCACCACACCCGTTACCCGTTCCTGAGTTTGCTCAATAAACGCATCCACCGCTTGCTTCAGGGGCGAGAACCACAGACCCCGATAAATCAACTCGGAATAAGTCTGCTCCATGCCGCGTTTGTATTGGGTCACATCCGCAGTCAATGTTAAACTCTCCAGATCGCGGTGGGCATCCACCAGGACACACATCGCCGGAGATTCATAGATTTCGCGGGATTTAATCCCCACAACGCGGTTTTCGATCATGTCGATCCGGCCAATGCCATGGTTTCCAACGATCTCATTTAACTTAGAAATCAGAGCCACCGGGCCAAGGGCTTCGCCATTCACCGTCACCGGGACGCCTTTTTCAAAACCAATCTCTAAATATTCCGGTTCATCGGGGGTGTCAGAAATAGCTTTCACCATTTCAAAAACCTCTTCAGGGGGTTCGCACATCGGGTCTTCGAGGGGGCCAGCCTCAATACTGCGACCGAGCAGGTTTTTATCAATACTAAACGGCGAAGATTTTTTCACGGGGAAGGTCAACCCATATTGTTCACCATAGGTAATCGCTTCTTCCCGGCTCATGCCCCATTCCCGCGCTGGTGCGAGCACTTTGATTTCTGGGTTTTGCGCCAAAATCCCCAGGTCGAAACGTACTTGGTCATTCCCTTTCGCGGTACAACCGTGGGCAACGGCATCAGCCCCATATTTTTCGGCGGCCCGGACGAGCATTTTCGCAATGAGGGGACGCGCTAAAGCGGTGGCGAGGGGATAGCGATTTTCGTAGAGGGCATTGGCTTTAATCGCTGGGAAAGCGTAATCGGTAATAAATTCTTCGCGGCCATCTTCAACGAGGGAAACCACAGCCCCAGAATTTAAGGCTTTTTGTTTAATTGGGCCTAGCTCCTCGCCTTGTCCTAAATCTGCGGCAAGGGTAATTACTTCCTTGACACCCCATTCGTGCATGAGATAGGGAATACAAACGGATGTATCGACACCGCCGGAATAGGCGAGGACAACTTTTTCTGCGCGACCCATAGTTTAAATACCGTATATAGATGAATCAAGGCAGATTATAGCTTGACATTGCTCTGGAAAAAGCTTGAAAAAACCTGACTTTTGCTGCTATCACAAAATGCTGACAACCTTCTCCCTAAAGAGACACCCCTCTAGCTCCCCTCAAGGGGAGAGAACACCCTCCGGTCTTCGACCACCTCCCTCAAGGGAGGATCTTTGGGGGGTGGGTGAGGAGCCAGGTTTTGATGGTTTCGGCGATCGCCTCTGGGTGATTTTGGGCATCGTATTCGCTGAAACGGAGAAAAGAAACGCCTAGAGCTTCGAGTTTGGTTTGGCGATAAGCGTCTCGTTCTTGGGCAGCGAGGCTGTCGTGGCTACTGCCGTCGATTTCGATAGCGAGCATCCAGTCTTTGCAATAAAAGTCAACGATAAATTGGTCGATGGGGCGTTGGCGCAGAAAGCTGACACCGAGGATTTGTTTTTTGCGGAGGTGTTGCCAGAGGATTACTTCGCCTTTGGTCATAGTTTTGCGGAGTTGGCGGGCGCGTCCGACGAGATGTTTGTTGTAGGGCAGAATTTTACGGCGCATGGGAAAGATGGTTTTTCTTGTAATCTTACGTTCTACTTTTTTTTGGGACAGCCCTCTAGGGATACCACCCTCCGGTCTTCGACCACCTCCCTCAAGGGAGGATTTTTAGAACTTTCCGGAACACCGGCCAACTGTTCCCCTCTTGAGCTTATCTTGTAGGGTTTTGAAGGGGAGAAACCTTAGACTGTTCAAAACCCTGTTTAATGAAATAAAAACGTTCTAGGGCTTGCCCTACGACTTTAGTTCCAGGCAAAGGTTGTCGTTTTGACGGTGCAAAACCCACTAGTTTCCCTAACGCCACCATTACATCTTTCGCTGTCCCGACTTTTCGCCTTGTTACTCTCTCCAGCAATGCCACTTCTTCTTCTGGTAGTACCTCTGTCGCTACTTGCTCTGGGTTTTCCCTTACTTGATAGGTGATGGCCATTATCTGCCACGCTATCACAGAGTAGAAACTTAAAGCATTAGTCAGGGTATGCACATCGTCAAACTGTAATTTCTCTACCCTTAACCCTCCTGATTTCAACGTGAAATGAAATTGCTCAATGCGCCAACGGCATGGCATAAAACTCCACTACTCTTTCCACCTCCTCCCGATTGCCCACAGCTAGACTCGTCAGTAATAACCAAGATGTGCCTGCGGCCTCTTGCTCCACTCTCTCCTGAGTTTTGACATCCACACAGTCGATTTCCTCTGCTATCACGACCGATAACCCTTGAGTTTTATGCCTTGCTGGACTCAAGTCCGCCCGGGGATATACATTCACCTCCCCTGCTTTTAGCCTTACTCTCACTGCTACTTCTCGATTCTTGCGTCGTACCTGTACTGTTTTTTCCCCATATTCCGGCAGATATTGACTCAACTCTGGCAACGATGTCACCCTACCATCCCTGACCAATTCCAGCTTTCTCGGTTCATGCACCCTGACTAATAGTTCTATTTTGTCGCCTCGTTCCGCTTTGAAAAAGTCAAATATATCTGCCTCTCTGTCTTCCACTAGCACTATCTTGTGTTCTACCTCGGTGGTTTCCTCTCTCAAGGCCTCTAATCCTTTAAACCATTTTTCACTTTCTTTTTCCCCCTCTGCCAAGTCCATACTGCCTCCTTTTCTTGTCCAATATTCCTGATAGAACACCCCTAACGGCATCCCTTGTTGATTGAGCAGCATGAGGTTGTGTTGTAATAAACCCTTGATTTTTCCTTGGATTTTGCCAATGCCTGACAGTTGTTGATGTCCCGTATAGTTGTAATAGGTCGTATCTTGGACAGCGATGATGTACTCACCCTCACTCTTGACTGCCCGTTTGATTGTCTCCTGTTGATGACCTGATAGCATGACCTTTGGCGTGAGTTGGTTTCGAGCGAATATCCCTGCAATTGTTTGCCGAAAGCCATTTCCCAAGGCTTGGGAGAATGATAAGCCTGCTTGATTGGTAATCAACTGGCAAGCCCGATGGAGGCTTTTTTTATCTGGGGTCTGAGTTGGGTCAAGGTAAGGTTAAATTCCATTTTTGCTCTTATTATCTTTTTGTTGACGTCATTTTTCTCTTTTGGGCTTTGTGTTTTTAAACCCCTACAAGATAAGCTCTTGAGAGGGGTTAGGGGAGTGTTAACCAGTAACCTATTGAGAACACCTCTCTAACTCCCCTATGAGAGGAATCCACCCTCCGCCTACGGCACCTCCCTCAAGGGAGGATTTTGTGGGGGGGTGATAGGAAAAGAAAGTGGGTGGGTAATTTAGGGTTAACGGATAAATGATTCCGGCTGAGGCCGGGATAAGGAGATGCCCCCAAATGAAAAATTCCACTTTTAAGCTTCTGCAACAACTCAACAAGAAGAAAGCTGACAAAGGTTTTACCTTGATCGAACTGCTCGTTGTTATCATCATCATCGGTATTTTGTCTGCCATCGCTCTACCTTCTTTCTTAAACCAGGCAAACAAAGCGCGTCAATCTGAAGCAAAACAAAATCTTGGTGCTGTCAATCGTGGTCAACAATCTTATTATCTAGAAAGACAACTTTTCTCGGATAATATTAATGGTCTTGGGCTTGGTGTAAGTATTGAAACAGAAAATTATTCTTACGGTGATACAAACGCAGCAGCGGCACTTACTGGTGGCGCTTTTACCGATAGTTTTGATCCTGCGACAAATTCTGGTGTGACATACGGCGAAGCTGCAGACACCCGAAATGGTTTCCCTGGCTGGGACAAGTTTTCTGCAACCTTCGGTGTTTCCAATAATCAAGATGCTGTACGCGATTATGTTGGTATTACTTATGTCATTCCAGCAACAGATACAGAAGAGGCCACGACAGTAGCGATTCTCTGTGAAGAAGAAACTTTACTAGATGGAGGTACCGCGCAAACTATTGGTATTGATGCTGCTGCAATTAACGGTATTGACAATTCCAATGATCCCGTTAGTTGTCGGGGAACAGGCGCAGCTAATGAGGTTATTGTTGGAAATAACGCTCAGAACGTTGGTCAGTAATTCTTTTCCCGTTTCGGTTTTCATCTAAGAATTATTTGTTTTACGCGGTTTCTATAGCCGCGTTTTTTATTGTTTTTTTGTCAGCTTATTTACGTAATAAAGGAAACAAAGGATTTAAAAATACTTTGAAAGTACTTTCAAAGTATCAGAAATATTAAACACACCATAAAAAATTTATGTTTTAAACTCACTGGTTTAGCTTCGCCACAGTCCGCGGAAAAACCCCATGCCGCACTAGCTTTTCAAAAACCCCATAACAATCCCGCTTATCGCCCACCTTCCTCGGAAAATATTGTCTGACAAACCATCTAAAGAGGTAAAATCCTGACCTTTGTTCGCTTCAAATCTAGCGTGATCAACGCTCCCGATTTCAATTCCGACGAAAATCTCCGCAAACTTTCCATAACGATTTGTCCAATCGATACAGGCAGCAAATCTTGAGTGCGTACCTGAAATACACTCGGTGAATTTGCTTGGGACGCCGCCAAAATTGCCCCAAAATCTAAATCATTCGTAAAAATAACCGCTTGATTTTCCTTTGCCCATTGAAAAATTACTGTATCAGGTGCATTCGGCTTACCGATTGTTGACCAGTGGCTCACCTCGAACCCATATTTTTGCAGATATGGCACCCAAAGCGGACTGAGGTTCATGTCAATAATAATTCTCATGCCGTCGCTACGTTGACCTCATATTCCTCAGATCGCCAGGCCGCAAAGGCTAGTGCCGCAAGAATATCTTCCCTCTCCAGATATGGATAAGCCTCTAAGATAGCTTCTATCGAATAACCTGCCGCCATCAGACCAATAACCGTTCCTACCGTTACCCTTAAACCACGAATACAAGGCTTACCGCCCATCACTTGAGGGTTTAGGGTAATGCGCTCTGAATTTTGCATAGTCGTTACTATCGTGCTCGATGATTATCTTGATTCTATCTGCTTGACCCAAGTTGATTATTCTCCTCTACTACTGAGATAAAATTGGGCTAACTGAGAAAAGAAAAACTTAAGGATGCAGATTAAAGGGATTAAACGGGGTCAGCAAATTGAGTTACTAGAATCATTAGATGTGCCAGACGGGACACTGGTTGATTTAGAAGTTGTCCCCGAGCGATCATCGCCTACACTTTGGTGGCAAGCTTTAAGTGAAATGCGAAGAGAGATTGAGGCAACGGGGGAAGGATTAGTTGATGATTCATTTTTAAAGACGCGAGATGAGTTATTTGCGGGCGAAACCGTAGAGTCCCTAGGGGAGCATATCTTGACGTTTGAAGCGGAACGCGCGCAGGAAATGTCTGCATGATGGCACCTCTCTAGCTCCCATCCAGGGACACCCCTCTAGCTCCCCTATGAGGGGAGAAGGCACCCTCCGCCTGCGGCACCTCCCTCAAGACAAACACCCCTCTAGCTCCCCTCCAGGGGAGAATAACACCCTCCAGCCTAGCGGGCACCTCCCTCTAGGGAGGATTTTTATTCGTTCATGTTGCGGTACGTGGCGACGGCAGAAGGCGAAATGCGATTCAGATAACGGAAAATCCAATACTTTAAGACTGTATCCAGAATTACAGGGAAGGTTGCAATAAAAAGAAAATTAAAATCTCGGCTCTCCGCAATACCAAAATGTTTCGCCACATTTTCGAGGATAATTTCCCAGCCATGGGGAGAGTGATAGCCCACAAAAATATCCGTAAACAAAATAATTAAAAATGCCTTTGCTGAGTCGCTAAGGCCATAGACAATCTCATCTAAAAAGCCCTTTAACATCGCAATTTCGCGCTTACTGATTAACAAAATCCCCACAAAAGCAAAGAAGCTAAAAATATCTGAAAAAATGTTTTCGTAGGCGTTGTAACTTTCGGCGCGATAATCCTGGGCAATTTCCGTCGCTTTTTCTTGGATTTTTTCGGTGATTTCTGCTTCTGTGAGAGCTGGCGCTAACCCTACCAACTGCCGCATTTCTAAAGTTGCTCGGTAATGCTCTAACTCTTCAAAAGCTTCATTTTCTAGATCAGAATTTACAAACAATGCCGGGCTTGCCTCTGTGAAAAAATGCTCTTCCACGAAAGGCGTAATCGCAATTTTCGCCAACTGATGCACCAACAAGGGTACTATGACGAGGGTGAGAAGAAACCGAATCGAAACAGCGGTTTTGTTGCGCGATCGCCGAAATTTTGTGACGACTTCTGCTTCTGCTTCGTTGGACTTGGGATCGATCTCCCGCTGGATTCGGGAGAATGTCCGCATGATGGAGCGGGGCACGAGACCAGTTTTGTCCGATACCGTTTCCACCTTGGGTTTGTTGTCGGGGCGATCGCCATTGGTTTGGGGAGCCTCTGGGCCATTCAGGGGAACAAGGGCGACGGATTGTTTCGACAGACCACGGCCATAGCGTCCGGTGATTTCGTCAATAAAGCGTAGTTTCTCGATAATCAGGGTCGGCTTGTCGGCAGCATCAGGGTAGTAGATATTGCTCGCTTTTTTTTGGATTGTTTCCTCGGAGACGGGCACGACAGTATTAAAGGAGCGAAATTCCCGCAGGCGCACCTCGATAATTTTGAGTTGTTTGCGCACTTCCCCTTGGAAATAGCGAATCACACTGTCGCTGTAGTCAGCATTGCGGCCAGAAACGGGTTTGCCACCAAAGTGTTCGAGTTCAATGGCCTGGATATTGAGGGCGGCACGGTAGGCTTGCTCCAGGGCACGGTCTGGGGTGTCGTAAAACCAGCGGCGGGCTTTTTTGATGAAAGTGCTTAGATTCATTTGGTTCAGATTTGCTTGTATGGCCTGGGCAGACACCCACAAACTATTTTTTGGGATTCCTTAATAAGGGCCACCTCTCTAACTTTCCTGAAGGGGCCACCCCTCTAACTCCCCTCAAGGGGAGAAAGTCTTTTGCCTGACGGCCACCTCCCTCTAGGGAGGATTTTGGGGAGGTTTTGTGTTAGTTGGTTATTGTAATCGAAGTAGATGGGATTGTTTGGTGGTCTGATGGGGGCAATTTGGTTACGGGGTCAGTCGCGCTCTGGGAAAACGACGGCATTGGTGGCGCGGCTAAAAGCTTGGGTGGCAGGGCAGGATCCCCAGGCGGTATTGGTGCCGGGATTATTGGTCTTGGCGGCAAATAATCAAAATCAGCGGCTGCTGGCGGACTTGATTCACCAAGAAATTCGCGGCAGCTATCCTTTTGTGAGTAAAACCCCAGTGGCGTTCATGGCCGATGAGGTGGAGCTATTTTTCCCATTAATCTGCGAACAGTTGGCGATCGCCCCTCCATTTCCCCTGCGGTTGCGGCCAGAGATGGAACAAAAGTTGGCGCGGGAACTGTGGGCCGACACCCTAGCTACCTGGGAGTTACTGCCCAATGAGCGGTTTCAGAATCGCTTGGTGCGACGGCTATTGGATATTTTGCTGCTGGCGGGTGCGGCGGGCATTGCCCTAGAAGAGATTCCTCAACGGCTGATAGCTGGACAGTTATCCTTACTGACGGGAACGGTGGCCATTGGTGCAGAGACAAACCGAGAGGAATTTACAGAAACGGCAGGAAAACTGATCCAACAGTGGCGGGATTGGTGCTTAGGACGAGGTTTTCTCACCTATGGCATTATTTACAATCTTTACGGGCAATATTTACTCGAAAATGAACAATATCAAGCTTCCCTAGGGCAACGGTTTGGGGCAATTTTCGCCGATGATGGCCAAGATTATCCGGCGATCGCCAAGGATTTAGCGGACATTTTATTGAATCAAGGTTGCACCGGAGTCTTTACAGAAAATCCCGCCGGGAGAATTCGCCTCGGTTTAAGCGGTGATCCTGATTATTGGGGCCAATTGGCGCAACGATGCGAGGTGATTCACTTAGAACGACCATCGGGCCTGGGGGCGACCCTCACAGCGCAAATTCGAAAGACTGTGACCCAACCCCAGTTTGGGGGACAACTACCCGCCACCATCCAATCCATTCAAACGGTTGCCCGCGCCCAACTGCTGACACGGGTCAGTGAGCAGATTCAATTTTTAGTGAAAGATCAGGGAGTTGCGCCAGCGGACATTGCGATTATTGCGCCTGGTCTCGATGAGGTGGCCCGTTATACCTTGATAGAGAGCCTCGCCGCCGAAATTCCTCTAGAACCCCTGCGGGAACAGCGGCCCATTGCGAGTTCTCCCTGGGGGCGATCGCTGCTGACTTTGTTGGCGTTAATTTATCCGGGCAGTGGACGGCTAATCCAGAGCCAAGCTGTGGCGGAAATGCTCATGATGCTATCTCAGACCGCCAGCGAAAAGCCATTAATCGATCCCGTGCGGGCTGGTTTGTTGGTGGACTATTGTTTCCAGCCCGACCCGGAGCGGCCCCAACTGCTCCCAGCAACGACGATGCCCAGGGGCGATCGCCTCGGTTATCAAACCACCCAAGCCTACGAAGCTATCCGCCAGTGGATCGAGCAAACCCAAGCAACCCATCAAATTACGCCCCAGGGCATTTTGCAGACCCTAAACCAGGCAATCCAAACCTTTTATCTCCAAAAACTCGCCCCCAGCTATGGCCAACTGGCAACCCTGCGGGAACTCAGCGAGACCGCCCAACACTTTTGGCAATGTGGCGATCGCCTGGATCGTCCAGACACAACGGCAGCCCAGCTTGCTGACCTGCTGCAACTAATCCAAGCAGAAACCATTACCGCCAATCCGCTCCCCCAGTACAACTTTAACCACCAACCCCCCAATTCCATTACCCTCGCAACCATCTTTCAATATCGCTCCGCCCGTCGTCACCACTCCTATCAGTTTTGGCTAGATGCGGGATCACGTCTCTGGGAAAAAGGCGGTGCCGCAACCCTGTTTGGCTATGGCGTTTTTCAACGCAGTTGGCAAGGGGAGCCTTGGTCCCTGGCGCTCGAACAACAAGGCGATCGCCAACGGCTCCAAGATATTATCCAAGACCTCCTTGCCCGCACTGATACCCAAATTTATCTGTGCCACAGTGATTTTGGCACCAATGGCAGTGAACAGCTTGGCCCCCTCTATCCCCTCATCCAAGCCACCCAAGAATGCCTCCAATCCTCCCTTGAGGGAGGTGGCCGCTAGGCCAGTGGGTGGTATCCCTTGAAGAGAGCTAGAGGGGTGTCATTCATGATTGTTCGCTGACATCCATGTAACAAACCCTTTACAGGGGATTGCTTCTCAAAAATAAGCTGATCTAAGTTAAAAGCAGCCTATGATACAGTATCTCGACAGTCTGCATGAATTCTTTTAAAATGTAGGCTTCAATACAACAAAACGCCAAAATAATCTATCCCCCTATCGGAAAAAATTATAGGGAAGCAGAGATCTTATTTCTGGTGTATTCTTCGTCCTTTAAGTTATTCCTTAGGTAACTCCCGTGGTTTCAACAACTTCCCCCGCAGCAACTGAGACTGCTGTCCGTTCAGAGGTTCGTTCCGGTGCATACATTTTGATCGATAGCCTCAAGCGCCATGGTGTCGAATATATTTTTGGCTATCCCGGTGGTGCGATCCTGCCCATCTACGATGCCCTACACCCAGTGGAAGAACGGGGAGAAATTAAGCACATCCTTGTGCGCCACGAACAGGGAGCTTCCCATGCTGCCGATGGCTATGCCCGCGCGACTGGCAAAGTGGGGGTTTGTTTTGGTACCTCTGGCCCTGGAGCAACCAACCTCGTCACAGGGATTGCCACAGCCCATATGGACTCAATCCCCATGGTAGTGATTACAGGCCAAGTCACCCGCGCGGCGATCGGTACAGATGCCTTCCAGGAGACAGATATTTTTGGCATTACCCTACCCGTAGTGAAACATTCCTATGTGGTGCGGGATCCGAAGGATATGGCCCGGATCGTTGCCGAAGCCTTTTACATTGCAAGCACGGGTCGGCCCGGCCCTGTATTAGTGGATGTCCCCAAGGATGTCGGCCTGGAACTGTGTGAATATATTCCCGTTGAACCCGGTGATGTGGATATCCCTGGTTACAAACCTCGCACCGAAGGAGATACCTCCAAAATTGGGGAAGCGGTACGTCTAATTTCTGAATCCCGCAAGCCATTGCTTTACGTCGGGGGCGGTGCCATTACCTCTGGTGCCCATGCAGAAATTAAAGAATTAGCCGAACAGTTCCAAATTCCGGTGACCACAACCCTAATGGGCTTGGGCGCTTTTGATGAACATAATCCCCTTTCCGTGGGGATGTTAGGGATGCATGGTTCGGCCTATGCTAATTTCGCCGTGAGTGAATGCGATCTGCTGATTGCGGTGGGTGCCCGTTTCGATGACCGAGTGACGGGGAAATTAGATGAGTTTGCCTCGGAAGCGAAGGTGATTCACATTGATATTGACCCCGCTGAGGTGGGTAAAAATCGTTTGCCGGAAGTCGCCATTGTTGGTGATGTGCGCCATGTGTTGATTGAAATGTTGCAACAGCTAGGCGGCAAGGGTTTACCCCTCGGTAATAAGCCCACGGAAGAATGGCTCAATAAAATTCAAGGTTGGAAAGAAAAACATCCTTTGGTCGCGCCTCGCTTTGCGGATTCGATCTCGCCCCAGTCGGTGATTGTGGAGTTAGACCGCCAGGCTCCCCATGCCTACTACACGACGGATGTGGGTCAGCACCAGATGTGGGCGGCTCAGTTCCTGAAGAATGGCCCCCGCCGCTGGATTTCTAGTGCGGGCTTGGGCACTATGGGCTTTGGTCTCCCGGCGGCTCTAGGGGCAAAGGTGGCGATCGCCGACGAAGAGGTGATTTGTATTAGTGGGGATGCAAGCTTTCAGATGTGTTTGCAAGAGTTGGCAACCCTGGCCCAGTACCAAATTAAAGTAAAGACAGTCATCCTCAACAACGGCTGGCAGGGGATGGTGCGCCAGTGGCAGCAAAACTTCTACGGTCAGCGTTATTCTTCCTCCAACATGGAGGCAGGGATGCCGAACTTTGAGCTACTCGCCCAAGCCTTTGGGGTGAAGGGGATGGTGGTGGATCATCCGGATGATCTGTCGGGGGCGATCGCCGAAATGTTGGCCCACAATGGCCCTGTGTTGTTGGACGTGCGGGTGAAAAAGGACGAAAACTGTTATCCGATGGTCATCCCCGGCAAGAGCAACGCCCACATGATGGGTTTACAAGAGTCCTCTGGAAAGGCTGAATAATTTTTTCCCAGTGAAATGATAATAAAGAGATAAATGCCAAGAGCAGGGCTTTGCCTTGCTCCTTTTTTGTGGCTCGATTAGGATATAAGCCGCAGCGAATGGGGCAATTTTTTAAGGATGGCTGAACTGGTTTTACATTGGCATCGGCGAGATTTGCGGCTACAGGATAATGTCGCCTTGGCAGAAGCACGGCAACAGTCGGCCAAGGTGGTCGGCATTTTCTGCCTCGATCCGGCCATTTTAGAAAAAGAAGATGTGGCTCCGGCGCGGGTGAAGTATCTGTTAGCGTGCCTGGCAGAATTGGCAGAAAATTACCAAAAAGCGGGCAGTCAACTGCTGATTTTCCAGGGGAATCCCTTAGAGGTCTTGCCCAAAGTTGCAGAATCTCTCAAAGTCCATACGGTCTACTGGAATCTAGACGTGGAACCCTATGCCCAACAGCGGGATCACCAGATGGCGATCGCCTTGCGTGAGGTGGGAGCCAAGGTAGAAACCTTTTGGGATCAGCTCCTCCATGCCCCAGGGAAAGTCTTCACCCAGTCTAAAAAGCCCTATAGCGTGTATTCGCCGTTCTGGAAAAATTGGTCACAAAAGCCCAAAGCCGCCCCCGTTACTGCCCTCAAAGATTGCCAAGGACTGAGTGATGCAGAACAGAAATCAGCGAAAGACCTAGGGGCGATCGCTTTACCGAGTTTGGCTGATCTGGGTTTTAGTTGGGATAAACCATTTACTGTACCCGTGGGGGAAGCTGTCAGCCTGGAGCAATTAGATAGATTTACCGAGAATTTTATTGAAAAATACGATGGCGATCGCAACTTTCCGGCCACCGATGGCACCTCCCGCCTTAGTGCCGCGTTGAAATTTGGGGCGATCGGCATTCGGACGGTTTGGCAAGCCACAGAAACCGCCCTGGAGAATTGCCGCAGCGAAGAAGCTACAGTGGGCGTGAAAACCTGGCAGCAGGAATTAGCCTGGCGAGAATTTTATCAACACTGTCTCTTTTTCTTTCCGGAACTTGCCCAGGGGCCATACCGGGAAGAGTTTAAAGACTTTCCCTGGGAAAATGACGAGCAGAAATTTCAAGCTTGGTGCGCAGGTGAAACGGGCTATCCGATTATTGATGCAGCGATGCGTCAACTCAACGAAACGGGCTGGATGCACAACCGCTGTCGGATGATTGTTGCTAGTTTTCTCACCAAGGATTTGATTATCGATTGGCGTTGGGGCGAAAAATATTTCATGCAAACCCTCGTTGATGGGGATCTTGCGGCGAATAATGGCGGTTGGCAGTGGAGTGCTTCCAGCGGCATGGATCCTAAACCCCTGCGAATTTTTAACCCCTACACCCAAGCTCAAAAATTTGACCCCGAAGCAGACTACATTCGCCACTGGTTGCCAGAGCTCAGCAGTTTGGATACCCAGGTTTTACTCACCGGCCAAATTCCCCGTTTACTCTGTCAGCAGCATGATTACCCAGAGCCGATTGTGGAACACCGGGTACGCCAGCGGGAATTTAAGCGGCTCTACAAATTAGTCAAAGACAAAGCCTAAACAAAACGGGTGAGATTAACGCGATAACGTTCTTTTTTGGTCATGTTGATCTCGCCAACTTCGACGCGGCCTTTGCCCCTAAGGGAAATCAGATCGCCTGCTTTGACGTTGTAGCTGCTTTGGGTAATGGTTTTCCAATTGACCCGCACATTTCCGCTGGCGATCGCCTCGGCCATTTTTGCCCGGGACATCCCTAAACCAGCCGAACCAATGGCATCCAAACGGAGGGACGCTTCGACGGTGGTGAGTTCTTTCTTTTTCGGGGGGCGTACTTTTAATTCTTCGAGGGGAATCGGCCGCGTTTTCACTGGTACGGAACGCACCTGCACTAGGGATGTTTCTAAAAAGGGCACGAGTTCCGGAATGACCAAAGCCTGGGCACCGCGATCGCCTAACACAAGAATGTCACCGACTTTGTCCCGCACGAGCCCGGTACCGAGGAGCGAACCCAGGAAATCCCGGTGGGTCGCCGTATCAAACAAAAAATTACCGGCAATGTCCAAGGCGGCAATTTCTACATGGCTGGCATCGAGGGGAATTTCTTCGCGGGCGATCGCCAACCGTTGCCGTTCTGCTTGGGGGTAACCGCCTCCATGGACAACCTGGACTTCCGTGAGCTTGCCAAAAATTTCTAAGGCTTCGTAGAGTACTGGCGGCGAGAGAAAATCCGTCTGGACAATTTCCCAAGTGCGAATCGCCTGATCCGCTTGGTCGAGCAGCCGACTGAGTTCTGCACGGTTTTCAACGCCCTTGAGCAAATCATCCTTCGGTAAATTCATAGGCTGGGAAAAGGCGATCGCCAAATAACAAAATAGAATTTCTAGTGGGAAAACACCATCGCCCGATCATACCAAACCACCCCGTCGCCAATGCCTAAACGGTCGGGAAACCCTCCGTTTACAAACCCCAATCAAGCCATAATAATGAAAACAGTTCATTTACTCTCCTAGGAATTTCTGTGGCTATCTTTGATTGGTTTCGGCGCAAGACAACTGACAAATCCCAAGACACCTCTGAACCAACCGTTACAGAAAAACAGGTGCCAGAATCCCCCCCGGAGGAAGTTGCTGCCCCCGAACCTGAGACGACATCAACCCCAGAAATTGACTACCTAAACTGGGCGAAATCCGCTTACAAAAATATCCAAGAAAAAAAGGGTATTGAAACAACTGAGACCCATCAACCTGAAGCCACAGAACCCCAGGAATCAGAACTAGAATCAACGCCTGCTGAAACTGAACCAGAAACACCAGCCCCCGAACCAACGGCAGAAGCTCCAGAAACCATTGAAGAAATCGCTCCTCAACCGGAAGCCCCAGCAGAAGCAGTTTCCCCAGAATCAGACAGTGAACCAACCGAGATCAAAGCAACTGAAACCGTTGCGCCCGTTGCCCCAGAGCCAGCACCAGAAGTTACTGCTGCCGAAGTAGAGAGTGCCCCAGATAGCGAGACAGTAGCGGAACCAAAACCGGAAACTACCCCAGCAACGCCCGCTTGGATGCAAAAGTCCGACGGCCTCGAAAAGCTCAAAGAAACGGCGATCGATACGGAAGGACTAGAGTTTGACGAAAATTTCCTCTGGTCTGCCAAGGTACTTGCTGATCAAGGCCGTGATGCCAGTGATATTTCCCTCGAAGAAATTGAATGGCTCAAAAAGCTCCGGGATGGTCTCGGTAAAACCCGCCGTAGCTTGGTCAATCAACTCAAGGCTGTGGTGGGTCAAGGGCCGCTCAATGACGAAGCAGTCTTAGAAATTGAATCGCTCCTACTCCAGGCTGATGTGGGCATTGAGGCCACCGATTACATTATCGAAACCCTCCAGGAACGACTCCGCCAGGAAGCACTCCCCCCTGAAGCGGCGATCGCCTATCTCAAAGAAATCCTCCGGGACATCCTCGATAAACCCCTGGCGAAATTACCCAGCACCGAATTTGCTCCCGAAGCCGACAAGCTCAATGTCTGGATGCTCACTGGCGTCAACGGTGCCGGGAAAACCACCACCATCGGTAAACTGGCCCACCTTGCCAACCAATCGGGTTATCGCTGTGTCATTGCTGCTGCTGATACCTTCCGGGCCGCTGCCGTCGAACAGGTAAAAGTCTGGGGCGAAAGAACTGACACTCCTGTAATCGCCAACCCCGGCAAAAATACTGATCCCGCAGCGGTAGTTTTTGATGGTATTACCGCCGCCCAAGCACGGCAGGCACAAATTTTGCTGGTGGATACGGCTGGCCGCTTACAAAATAAGAAAAACTTGATGGATGAACTGGCGAAAATCCGGCGGATTGTCGATAAAAAAGCTCCCGATGCCCAGGTGGAATCCCTCTTAGTCCTAGATGCAACCCTCGGCCAAAATGGTCTACGGCAAGCCCAAGTTTTCTCGGAAGCTGCAAAACTCAGTGGCGTTGTCCTGACAAAATTAGATGGTACGGCCCGGGGCGGTGTTGCTCTAGCGGTGAGCCAACAACTTGGTTTACCAATTCGCTTTATCGGCGCTGGGGAAGGAATTGAAGATCTCCGACCCTTCTCTAGTTATGAATTTGTTGAAGCGCTGCTGGATGGCTAGACTCCAGTAAAATCAAAAATCTTGAGAGGCGGCTATTTGCATTAAGCAACCGCCTTTTTTTGTGGCTTGTAGAATCCTTAGCTTTTGTCACAAAGGATTTAGGCAGATGAAAAATCCCAGTATGCTAAAGGTTAATTCGGCCAGTGCGCAGCAGTTGGTAACCGGAGGTCATGGAGGCAAGAGAAATAAAGAGTTGCCAGAGACTGACAGGGGTGAGAATCGCGCGTCCCCCTGCAAAAATCAAAAGAATTGAGGCCCCAATTAAAATCCAACCCAAGACACGGTTATCTTTTGGGAGGATGAAGAGGGAAACGACGCCACCAGCCAGGGTCATGACGGCTAGATCAGCCGCGACTCCCCGCCAGCCATAACCACCAGTTGTAAAAAAGATATTTTTACCCAGAAAATAAATGCCCAAAAGAATCAAGCCAAGGCCGATTAATTTACCGAGAAATTTCATTGTTTTTTGTTCCTAGCAATGCTTTAGTGTAGCGAATACCATGATTCATCTGATTTATTCTGATCAATTTCTTGACCATGACACGGGGCGCTCCCACCCAGAAAGTCCGCGACGGTTAACGGCGATCGCCCAAGCCCTGAGAACAGTTTCCTGGGCGAACCAAATTCAATGGCACGAACCCACGGCGATCGCCTTTCGAGATCCTTTGCCCTGGGTGCGCCAATTGCATGACGACTACTATTTGAAAGAACTGCAAAAATTGGCAGAATCTGGCGGTGGCTATTGGGATCCAGATACTCCTGTTTCACCCCAAAGTTTTAATGTGGCGCTTTTGGCGGTGAACGCCTGTTTGGATGGGGTCGATTTAGCGCTTCAAACAAAAGAACCTGTCTTTGCCTTGGTGCGGCCCCCTGGCCATCACGCCACCCGCAGCACTGGGATGGGATTTTGTCTGCTGGGAAATGTGGCGATCGCCGCCCACTATGCTCTGAGTTTAGCGGGGGTTAAAAAAGTGGCGATCCTCGATTGGGATGTCCACCACGGCAACGGCACAGAATATTTAGTCGAGGAAAATCCCCAGATTGTCTATTGTTCTCTCCATCAGGATCCGGCTTATCCTGGCACTGGCCAGGCCCACCATCACGGTCGCCACCAAAATATTTTAAATATTCCCCTCAAACCAGGTGCAGATCAAAGGATCTATACCCAAAAATTCCAGGACGTGGTTTTACCTTACTTGCAAAAGTTTCAGCCGGATCTATTAATTGTCAGTGCGGGCTACGATGCCACCGCCAAAGATCCCTTAGCAGGAATGAATCTCCAACCCCAGGATTACAAAACTTTTAGCGAATTTTGCCAGCAGTTACCTTGTCCAATCCTGTTCGCCCTAGAAGGGGGCTATCATCTCCAAACCCTGGCGGAATCAGTGGTGGCCACTCTCGAACCCTTTGTTCAGTAAGGACAATGAATTTCTCCTAGCAGAACCGGACATTGCGCCCCCGTCACCTTCGGCAGATTTCCCGGAAATTCCTGAACGCGCCAGTAGGCTAAAACTGCAAAGGCGATCGCCTCTTTTGCATCATGGTTTAAGCCCAGGTCATCGGTGCTTCTGATGGGAATCTGATTTCCGAAGGCGGCCTGTAAGCGTTCTCTGAGATAACCATTGCGACATCCACCCCCACAGAGAAAAATTTCATCGGGCAGTTGCGGCAAAAAGAGCTCATAGTTTCGCTGCACCGTTAAGGCTGTAAATTCTGTCAAACTCGCCAACCAATCCGCTTCTGAGAGTTGGAGATCCTGGGCGTCACGCCAGCATTTTTCGAGAAAGTCCACGCCGAAATATTCCCGACCCGTGGACTTGGGCGGCAATTGCTCAATAAAAGGATCCCCTAGCCAGCGCTCTACCAAACCTAAATGGGGGGTCCCCTGGGATGCCCAAATGCCATCTTGATCGTAGGCTTGGGCACCGTTGGTTAACTTTTGAATCGCTAAATCCAACAGCACGTTACCGGGGCCAGTATCCCAACCGATCACGTAATTTTCCCAATTGGTCTGATTTTTTGGTGGTAGATAAGTGACATTGCCGATGCCCCCCAGGTTTTGAATACAGCGGTGTTTTGTTGGGTCAGCTAGAAGGTAAGCATCAACCTTCGGCACAAGCGGTGCGCCCTGTCCTCCGGCGGCAAGATCGGCCCGACGAAAATTACTGACGGTTTTAAGTTTGGTTTGTTGGGCGATCGCCTCACCACGCCCCAGTTGCCAACTCAAGCCCAAGTTGCCGTTGGGGGGATGGTGGAAAATAGTTTGTCCGTGGGAGCCAATTAACTCTGCTTTGCCGTAGCGTTCCTGGAGTTGCCTCGCCGCAGTGGCAAAACTGTGGGCAATTTCGTCATCGAGGGCGGCGAATTCAAAGGCACTGAATTTTTCTCCGGCACACACGGCGAGGATTTTTTCTCGGAGTGGGGGCGCGTAGGAATAGGTCGTAAAGCCGAGTAATTCAATCTCGATGGTGTCGGCTTCCCCCTGAATCTCTACCAGGGCCGCATCAATGCCATCTACCGAAGTGCCACTCATTAAACCAATTACCCGCATAGATTCTTTCCCCCAAAAGGCGATCGCCACTTTTATTATTACCCAACCTTTGAGATGCAGAAATTCTCCATTTCCATGAAGCGTTGGAATCGATCCGTCACAATAGAAGAATTGTCCATGTTTTAGAATCACACACCTGCTATGGCTGCTTCCTCTCGCTTGCGCCGACTTCTGGCCTACCTCAAACCCTATCAACGGGACATTTGGCTGGGGATTGGCGCCCTTATTCTCGTTAATGGCCTGGGCGTTTATCTGCCGATTATCCTCAGTAATACAGTAGATTCGCTCCAAACAGATGTCGGTCTAGGCAATTTAACCCGTGCTGTTTTGTTAATGTTGCTCCTCGCCTCAGTCATGTGGGGCATCCGGATGCTCTCCCGCGTGGCGATTTTCGGTGTGGGTCGGCAAGTGGAGTTTGATCTAAAGCAAAAAATTTTCCAACATCTCCTCACCCTAGAGCCCGCATATTTTGCCAGTCAATCCTCCGGAGATTTAATCAACCGGGCCACCAGTGATGTGGATAATGTGCGCCGTCTCCTGGGTTTTTCCGTGCTTAGTCTAGCCAATACGGTGTTTGCCTACGCGATGACCTTACCAGTGATGTTGTCGCTCCATGGCAAGCTCAGTGTGATGGCGATCGCCGTTTATCCAGCCATGTTACTCACGGTACAACTGTTTAGTGGTCGCTTGCGGGACGAACAAAAAGAAGTCCAAGAGGAGCTTTCAGAGCTCAGTCAATTGATCCAAGAAGACATGAGTGGCATTTCTTTGATCAAAATCTATGCCCAGGAAGCCAACGAACGCCAAGCCTTTGACAAGCAAAATCAAAAGTTATTACAAGCCAATCTCGGCCTCGCCCGGATTCGGAATCTCCTCTTTCCAATTATTGAAGGAATTTCCTATATCAGCCTCTTAATCCTGTTGATCTTTGGGACGAGGGCCATTACCGCTGATGAACTGACGGTGGGGAATTTTATCGCCCTCATTTTATTGGTCGAACGATTGGTTGTACCCACAGCTTTATTGGGTTTCACGATTACCTCCTATCAACGGGGTGAGGTGAGTATTGATCGCATTGAAGCCATCCTCGACAATCAACCCCTCATCCAAGACCGCACCACTGCCCATCCTTTGGATCGTCACCAGGTCGAAGGCCAAATTGTTGCTAAGCATCTCTCTTTTACTTACCCCGGTGACAATCGTCCAGCCCTAGATGATCTCAACTTCACCATTAACCCCGGTGAAATTATTGCCATTGTGGGGTCTATTGGGGCAGGGAAATCGACCCTAGCCAATGCTTTGCCCCGTCTAATTGATATCGAACCCGGTCAATTATTCCTCGATGGGCAAGATCTCACTGATATTCGTCTCCAAGATTTACGCCAGGCGATCGCCTATGTTCCCCAAGAGAGTTTTCTCTTCAGCAGCCAAATCCGCGACAACATCGCCTATGGTTTACCCGGTAGTGACCAACCCGAAATTGAATCTTCCGCTCAACAGGCCCAAATTCACCACGAAATTCTGAACTTCCCAAGGCAATACAACACCCTTGTCGGTGAACGCGGCATCACCCTTTCCGGTGGACAACGCCAGCGTAGCTCCCTGGCCCGCGCGTTCATGATTGATGCCCCTGTCCTCATCCTCGACGATGCCCTATCTAGCGTCGATAACAAAACGGCCACCGAAATTCTCGACTACCTCTCCCACTCCCCCCAAAACAAAACCGTCATCTTCATCACCCACCAGCTCTCCGCCGCCGCCAAAGGCGATCGCATTTTCGTCATGGATCACGGCAAAATCGTCCAAACAGGCATCCACGAAGACCTAATCAATCAAGACGGACTCTACAAACAACTCTGGGAGCAAAACCAACTCGCTGAAATCCTCACCTAATCGAGAGGAATAGAACGTGGTTGTCAAATCCAGATTGAGGGGCTTAAGAACTCAAAAAACCAAATTTTTCCAGCCACCAAACCCCTTGCTCTGAGGGCATTCCAGGGATTTTTCATCCAAATCCGAAAAAAGATTGGAAAAAGGTGTTGACATCTCCGAGTTGTGTGGTTAATATAGTTAAGCGCGGTTGAGAGAGACGCACTGAACCGCCGCCCCGAACCGAGACAAAAGAATAGAATTTGAAAGTGACTATCCGCCCCCTTGTTTTAAACAAGATTATAACAAGTGAGCTGGTTGAGATTGAAACAATCGATACCAAGGAGCTTAGTTAAGGATAAAGAGAGCCTTAAAAAACATCTCTTGCTAAAGACAAATGAAAATTCTAAGGAATGAGTAAAAAAGTCTAATATGGAGAGTTTGATCCTGGCTCAGGATGAACGCTGGCGGTATGCCTAACACATGCAAGTCGAACGAAGCCTTCGGGCTTAGTGGCGGACGGGTGAGTAACGCGTGAGAATCTGCCTTCAGGACGGGGACAACAGTTGGAAACGACTGCTAATACCCGATATGCCGAGAGGTGAAATCTTTTTTGGCCTGAAGATGAGCTCGCGTCTGATTAGCTAGTTGGTGGTGTAAGGGACCACCAAGGCGACGATCAGTAGCTGGTCTGAGAGGATGAGCAGCCACACTGGGACTGAGACACGGCCCAGACTCCTACGGGAGGCAGCAGTGGGGAATTTTCCGCAATGGGCGAAAGCCTGACGGAGCAATACCGCGTGAGGGAGGAAGGTCTTTGGATTGTAAACCTCTTTTCTCAGGGAAGAATACTGACGGTACCTGAGGAATAAGCACCGGCTAACTCCGTGCCAGCAGCCGCGGTAATACGGAGGGTGCAAGCGTTATCCGGAATTATTGGGCGTAAAGAGTCCGTAGGTGGTCATGCAAGTCTGCTGTCAAAGCCCACAGCTTAACTGTGGATCGGCGGTGGAAACTGTGTGACTTGAGTACGGTAGGGGTAGAGGGAATTCCCAGTGTAGCGGTGAAATGCGTAGATATTGGGAAGAACACCGGTGGCGAAAGCGCTCTACTGGACCGTAACTGACACTGAGGGACGAAAGCTAAGGTAGCGAAAGGGATTAGATACCCCTGTAGTCTTAGCCGTAAACGATGGATACTAGGCGTTGTCTGTATCGACCCGGACAGTGCCGAAGCTAACGCGTTAAGTATCCCGCCTGGGGAGTACGCACGCAAGTGTGAAACTCAAAGGAATTGACGGGGGCCCGCACAAGCGGTGGAGTATGTGGTTTAATTCGATGCAACGCGAAGAACCTTACCAAGATTTGACATCCCGTGAATCTTGCAGAGATGCGAGAGTGCCTTCGGGAGCACGGAGACAGGTGGTGCATGGCTGTCGTCAGCTCGTGTCGTGAGATGTTGGGTTAAGTCCCGCAACGAGCGCAACCCTCGTCCTTAGTTGCCAGCATTAAGTTGGGCACTCTAGGGAGACTGCCGGGGACAACTCGGAGGAAGGTGGGGATGACGTCAAGTCATCATGCCCCTTACATTTTGGGCTACACACGTACTACAATGGTCGGGACAAAGGGCAGCAACCCCGCGAGGGCAAGCGAATCTCATCAAACCCGGCCTCAGTTCAGATTGCAGGCTGCAACTCGCCTGCATGAAGGAGGAATCGCTAGTAATCGCAGGTCAGCATACTGCGGTGAATCCGTTCCCGGGCCTTGTACACACCGCCCGTCACACCATGGAAGCTGGCAACGCCCGAAGTCGTTACTCTAACCGTTCGCGGAGGAGGGCGCCGAAGGCAGTGCTAGTGACTGGGGTGAAGTCGTAACAAGGTAGCCGTACCGGAAGGTGTGGCTGGATCACCTCCTTTTAGGGAGACCTAACCTACTGAAGTTTGAAAGCAATCAGCAAATAGAACGCAGTAAGGTCATCTCGAAGGTCGTGCGAGGGGGAGAAACGGGAGTCACTTTCAAATTTAGGTTCGTGGACATGGGCTATTAGCTCAGGTGGTTAGAGCGCACCCCTGATAAGGGTGAGGTCCCTGGTTCAAGTCCAGGATGGCCCACTTATCAACCGTTGATAATCATCAATTGTTGATATCAATGGGGGTATAGCTCAGTTGGTAGAGCGCCTGCTTTGCAAGCAGGATGTCAGCGGTTCGAGTCCGCTTACCTCCACCAAAACCACGAAATAATGAAACGAACTCAGCATCAGCACCATAGTCTAAAAAAAAAGACGAAAGATGTTGTTGAATGCTGAAAGAGATTTCAGCAAAGCACCTTGAAAACTGCACAAAAGAATATTAGATAGTCGAAATAATAGCTAGGTAGGAAAGTACGAAAGTACAAGCAATCCAAAAATAGCCAAGAGTCTGACCTCGAAAAAAGGTCAAGCTACAAAGGGCTAACGGTGGATACCTAGGCACACAGAGGCGATGAAGGACGTGGTTACCGACGATATACTCCGGGGAGCTGGAAGCAAGCATTGAGCCGGGGGTTTCCGAATGGGGCAACCCTAAATACAGCCATCTGAATATATAGGATGGTATGAGCCAACTCAGCGAATTGAAACATCTTAGTAGCTGAAGGAAGAGAAAGAAAAATCGATTCCCTTAGTAGCGGCGAGCGAAGCGGGAAGAGCCTAAACCAACTGCTTAGGCGGTTGGGGTTGTGGGACAGTGATGTGGACTATAGAGGTTAGACGAAGTAGTTGAAAGCTACACCAAAGAAGGTGAAAGTCCTGTAGTCGAAAATCGAAGTAGCCTAACTGTATCCCGAGTAGGCCGGAGCACGTGAAATTCCGGTTGAATCAGCGAGGACCACCTCGTAAGGCTAAATACTACTGTGTGACCGATAGTGTAAAAGTACCGCGAGGGAAAGGTGAAAAGAACCCCGGGAGGGGAGTGAAATAGAACATGAAACCGTTAGCCTACAAGCAATGGGAGGACGATTTAACGTCTGACCGTGTGCCTGTTGAAGAATGAGCCGGCGACTTACAGGCTGTGGCAGGTTAAGGTGAAAAGCCGAAGCCAAAGTGAAAACGAGTCTGAAAAGGGCGTTAGTCACAGTTTGTAGACCCGAACCCGGGTGATCTAACCATGGCCAGGATGAAGCTTGGGTAATACCAAGTGGAGGTCCGAACCGACTTCTGTTGAAAAAGGAGCGGATGAGCTGTGGTTAGGGGTGAAATGCCAATCGAACCCGGAGCTAGCTGGTTCTCCCCGAAATGTGTTTAGGCGCAGCGGTTGGTTTCCTTGCATGGGGGTAAAGCACTGTTTCGCTGCGGGCTGCGAGAGCGGTACCAAAGTGAGACAAACTAAGAATACCATGTAAAATTCAGCCAGTAAGACGGTGGGGGATAAGCTTCATCGTCGAGAGGGAAACAGCCCAGACCGCCAGCTAAGGTCCCAAAATACTTGCTAAGTGATAAAGGAGGTGGGAGTGCATAGACAACCAGGAGGTTTGCCTAGAAGCAGCAATCCTTGAAAGAGTGCGTAATAGCTCACTGGTCAAGCGCTCCTGCGCCGAAAATGAACGGGGCTAAGCAAGTTACCGAAGCTGCGGACTCGAAAGAGTGGTAGGGGAGCGTTCTATATGGTGTGAAGCATTAGCGGTGAGCAGATGTGGACTGTATAGAAGTGAGAATGTCGGCTTAAGTAGCGAAAATATGTGTGAGAATCACATACCCCGAAACCCTAAGGTTTCCTCCGGAAGGCTCGTCCGCGGAGGGTTAGTCGGGACCTAAGGCGAGGCCGAAAGGCGTAGTCGATGGACATGAGGTTAATATTCCTCAACTCCTGTGTGGGAGCATAACTATGACGCATGAAAGATAGCTACACCCTGAATGGATTGGGAGGAGACTACGGTCTCCGCGTAGTAAAGGATAGTGCCTAGAAAAGCTAGTTATGTGTTGAAAGCATAGGACCCGTACCCGAAACCGACACAGGTAGGGTGGTAGAGTATACCGAGGGGCGCGAGGTAACTCTCTCTAAGGAACTCGGCAAAATTGCTCCGTAACTTTGGGAGAAGGAGTGCCAGCGAGAGCTGGTCGCAGTGAAGAGGCCCAGGCGACTGTTTACCAAAAACACAGGTCTCTGCAAACTCGTAAGAGGACGTATAGGGGCTGACGCCTGCCCAGTGCCGGAAGGTTAAGGAAGTTGGTTAGCTTAGGCGAAGCTGACGACCGAAGCCCCGGTGAACGGCGGCCGTAACTATAACGGTCCTAAGGTAGCGAAATTCCTTGTCGGGTAAGTTCCGACCCGCACGAAAGGCGTAACGATCTGGGCACTGTCTCGGAGAGAGGCTCGGCGAAATAGGATTGTCTGTGAAGATACGGACTACCTGCACCTGGACAGAAAGACCCTATGAAGCTTTACTGTAGCTTGGTATTGGGTTCGGGCTTTGTTTGCGCAGGATAGGTGGGAGACGTTGAGATTACTCTTGTGGGAGTAATGGAGTCACTGGTGAGATACCACTCTAACAAGGCTAGAATTCTAACTTTAAACCGTGAAGCCGGTGAAAGGACAGTATCAGGTGGGCAGTTTGACTGGGGCGGTCGCCTCCTAAATGATAACGGAGGCGCACAAAGGTTCCCTCAGGCTGGTTGGAAATCAGCCATCGAGTGCAAAAGCAGAAGGGAGCTTGACTGCGAGACCTACAAGTCAAGCAGGGACGAAAGTCGGTTTTAGTGATCCGACGGCGCTGCGTGGAAGGGCCGTCGCTCAACGGATAAAAGTTACTCTAGGGATAACAGGCTGATCTCCCCCAAGAGTTCACATCGACGGGGAGGTTTGGCACCTCGATGTCGGCTCATCGCAACCTGGGGCTGAAGTAGGTCCCAAGGGTTGGGCTGTTCGCCCATTAAAGCGGTACGTGAGCTGGGTTCAGAACGTCGTGAGACAGTTCGGTCCATATCCGGTGCAGGCGTAAGAGCATTGAGAGGAGTCTTCCTTAGTACGAGAGGACCGGGAAGGACGCACCGCTGGTGTACCTGTTATCGTGCCAACGGTAAACGCAGGGTAGCCAAGTGCGGAGCGGATAACCGCTGAAAGCATCTAAGTGGGAAGCCCACCTCAAGATGAGTGCTCTCATGGAGTTAATCCAGTAAGGTCACGGGAAGAACACCCGTTAATAGGCATTAGGTGGAAGTGTGGCAACATATGGAGCCGAGATGTCCTAACAGACCGAGGGCTTGTCCTTAAACAGATGGTTAGACTAAGTATTTCGATGAACTAATGAGTATTTTGTGCAGTCTTGAGGGTGTGAGACCACACCACTGCTTGGTGTTTTTAGCATAGTGGAACCACACTGATTCCATCCCGAACTCAGATGTGAAACGCTATAGCGGCGACGATACCTGTGGGGTAGCCTACCGGGAAAATAGCTCAATGCCAAGCTTCTCTCTTTTATGAAAAACTGAATATCTTATTCTTCAACTTTATATTCTAATCAAAGCTCTCAATCTGCAGATTGAGGGTTTTATTTTATTTTGCTTTCTTTCTCCTTTGTAGTGAGTGAAGTCCCATTCCGTTGCTTGGGTAGTGTTGTAGAGTATGAAGAGTAAGCCAATAAGTTGATAGGTATTTGAATGAATCGGATTTACTGGGGTTGTATATTCGGATTTTTTAGTGTTGTAGGGCTGGCAAATCAAGCGATCGCCAATGAGATGATGTATCGACCCCTTGGAATTCGCTCTGGTCAAGAGATTAACCAGCGGCTTTCGGATCAGGATATCCCCACGGGGGAAGGGGGGTTTGCCAGGGATTATGCAATTACTCTCCAAGAGGGTGATCAAGTTGCCATTGACTTGCTTTCAGACGATTTTGATACGATTGTGTTGCTGCTGGCGGCGGATGGGTCGACGATTGCAGAAAATGATGATGCTGCTGATGGTTCAACGAATTCATTACTATTTGTGCGCATTAACGAAACAGGACGCTATATTGTGCGGGTACGGGCCTTTGGGGAAACGGGAAATGGTGATTTTTCGCTCAAAGTAACGCGCCTACAGCCTATTCGCGAGTAAAACAATGCTAACGAGACAAGCGACTTCAGTCCATTCCACAGTGGCACCGTAGGTATCGCCTGTATGGCCTTGGAATTTATGACCAAACCAAGTACTGACAGCGATCGCCACTGCCATAAACCAAAGATTACTGAGCATAACACTCAACCATTGGCCAATTGGCAGGAAAAAGTAGCTCAAAAATACGAATAAGAGCATGGGGCAGATACTCCAGTATAAATCTTGATATAACTGGAACTGCTGCTTGTGGAATGCCCCTTTGCCTTCAGCTTTCAGGTAGGGATAAAAGGCGATCGCCACCACCTGAGACCATCGCCCCCAGGCCGGTATCAACACAAAAAAATACCAAGACTCTAATCCTAAACCTTCGAGAGCAGCGACCTTGAGCAATAGGATTAAGATCCCTGTCATCACCCCAAATGCACCAGAAACACTATCGGCCATCACCGCTAAACGGCGTTTCGGTTCCGTCACTGCTAAGCCATCGGCCGCATCCATCGCCCCATCTAAATGCAAGCCTCCCGTCAAACCCAACCAAAAGGCAACTAAAATCGCACTCCTGAGTAAAGCGGGAACCTTTAAACTCTCTAAACTCCCAAAAAAACTCAGTAGTATACCCCCAATAATCAAACCCACCCAAGGACACCAACGGGCAATGCGAATAAAACTAGGCTGTACTCCCTTGGGCAGCGGTAGCAGCGTGTAAAAAAGAATGGCCCCCAATAGCGATCGCCAAAGCTGTAGCAAGCCTGATAAAAAACGAACCATAAATTGATTGAGATGCTCAGAATTAGATAGATTGTGGGTTTTCAGATGTCAAAATTCAAACCTTAAGTTAAGATTATGGCGAGGCATTGGAAACCGTTAATAAACATCCTCCGCCATAACACCAAGACAATACTGTAAAACCACAGCCTTTGTCCTTGGGTGCTAGCTTTTGTACAAGTAAAATGACAATCGCATAGGCTCATCTTGATGTGGTGGCGCTCATTTGCTTGCCATGTCTAGGCAGTGTTATGGATGATTTACCTTTAGTCTGTCATATTTTTTTGTTTACCCTTAGTCAATTCCCATGAGTCATCAATGTCATCCCACTTCCTTACCCGCTCCTTGTGTGGTCTCTACCGGTATTCTTGTCAATAAAAGTGACATGAAACGTCTACTCCAAGATCTCGCATGGGTCCGCTATTCCCATTACCTCGATGGCGAAGTGCAAAAACAGGGCGAAGGTTGGATTGTAGAAGTCTTTGATGATGAACAACAGGCTACTTTGGTGGTCAATCAGTCTTTATATCTAAATTTACATAGCTTCGATTACCTTGCCCTGAAACAGGCTGAAACCGATAAGACTTATTTTGAACTCGTGCAGGATAATCGTGTCTTACGGTTGGAAGTGGCAGAAAATCCCCAAGCCAATCCTTTCAATACCAAAGCAGTTCCCGAAAGTACCTTAGAAGAGATGGTGACTCAGGTTTTATCGGCCCGCTGGGATGTCCACATGGATGACGATGAAAATTTCAATTTCTAGGTTCTGTTTCCTGAACTCGGTAGAATAAGCGGTGGCTTTTGCTGCCGTTTTTATTTTTTATTGATCTTCGGAACATCATCTGTGAGCCATTTTCATTTTTCGCTACATAAGGAATGTCGCCATACGAATGCCCGGGTCGGCGTGTTTCATACCCCCCACGGAATTGTGGAAACACCCCGATTTATGCCTGTGGGTACCCTTGCGAATGTGAAAGGCATCACGCCGGATCATTTAGTCCAGGCCCAGGCCCAGATGGTTTTATCAAATACTTACCACCTCCACTTACAACCGGGAGAGGAGATTGTCCAGAAAGCCGGAGGACTGCATCGGTTTATGGCTTGGGAGGGGCCGATCCTCACGGATTCCGGGGGATTCCAGGTTTTTAGTCTCAGTGAAATGCGTAAGATTCGTGAGGAAGGGGTGGTGTTCCGTTCGCCGAAGGATGGACGTTTGATTGATATGACCCCGGAGCGATCAATCCAGATTCAAAATGCCCTGGGTGCTGATGTGATCATGGCCTTTGATGAATGTCCACCAGGAGATGCGGGCCGGGAGGCGGTGGCGGCGGCAACAGCACGAACCTATCGTTGGCTGGAACGTTGTATTACTGCCCATGAACGGGACGATCAAGCATTGTTTGGGATTGTCCAGGGGGGCATTTTTTTAGATTTACGCTCCCAAGCGGTGGCGAATTTAACGAAATTAGACCTACCGGGCTATGCCATCGGGGGCGTTAGTGTGGGAGAATCGCCGGAAAATATTCGCCAAGTAGTACAGCATACAGCGCCGCTCCTGCCGAAAAACAAGATTCGTTATTTGATGGGGGTGGGCACCTATCGGGAAATGGCCCAGGCGATCGCCGCTGGGATTGACGTGTTTGATTGTGTGATTCCGACGCGGTTGGGGCGTCATGGTGCGGCCCTGGTGCAAGGCGATCGCTGGAATTTAAAAAATGCCCAGTTTAAAGAAGATTTTCGCCCCTTGGATGAAACTTGTCCTTGTTATACCTGCCAGAATTTCACGCGGGCCTATTTGCACCATTTAATCAAAGCGAAAGAAATGTTAGCCTATATGCTACTTTCTTTACATAACGTTACAGAATTAATTCAATTTACCGTGAGAATTCGTGAATCAATCCTTAGCGATCGCTTCGTGGAAGAATTCGGCGAATGGCTAGAACCCGAACCAACTCATGCTAGGATTGACTGCAAACCATAAGAAAAATCAGTTCAACAAGGAAATATATGGAAGCGGCATTATTACTTGCGAAATTACCTGAGGCCTACTCAATTTTCGATCCCCTCGTGGATGTTTTGCCTCTAATTCCTTTGTTCTTCTTGCTGTTGGCATTTGTATGGCAAGCGGCAGTGGGCTTCAAATAAACACCATTTTTGAATTATTTAAAAAAGAAATTGATTAAGCATCCCCGCAAGGATGCTTTTTTGTTTTTTGCGACTAATTTGTAACTAAATGTAACGAGAATTAACCGCGATTCATAATTGCTTTTTGGAAAGCGGGGCGATCGCCTAATCGTTTTAAGTAGGCTTGTAGGGCTGGGTAAGCACTGAGATCCACATCTTGGAACATTAAAGGAATGTAGGCGAGGATCGAACCGACGGCCACATCCGCCACCGTAAATGCTTCTCCTAAAAGAAAAGATGCGTTTTGCAAAATATCGTTTAGGGGCTGCAAATAACGGGCCATAACTTCATTGCGATTTTCAGCCGGGGTGAGTCCCATGGCAAAGGTCGAATTGGCAAATAACACCCATTGGTAGGCGATCGCCTTATCTGCTGGGGAAGTGCCGAGGTGACCAAATTTTTCTGCGAGGTAGAGCAAAATGGCACCGGATTCAAATAAAGTAACCTCGTCATCGCTTAGGACAGGCACTTTCCCAAAGGGATTTAAGGCAAGGAAATCCGGTTGTTTATGTTCGCCCGCCTGCATATCGAGAAGGACAAATTCATAGTCAGCACCAAGCTCTTCGAGATACCAACGCACAATTGAGGCACGGCTACGCGCCCCACCGTAGAGTTTTAGCATAGTGTGAGTTTTGTTAGGCCAAAAATGTGTCTACAAATTCATTTAGAGAACTTTGTGGGTATGGGCATGTTGCTTCACATTGTCCTCTGTGTTGACGATATTAACCTGATTGAGGACGCGCTTTTTCGCGGTGGAATGGTTGAACTCCTGGTGGAGTGTCCCTAGGGGGATATGGCCCTGGGCTTCGGGGCGGCGTTTGTAGGTGCGGGCGGCGGCGGCGGTGCGTTCTAAAAAGTCATCGGGAATTTGCAGGCGATCGCCTAGGGCTGTGGGTAAGGTGATTTGATCCGCTTGGATAACATCCCCAAGGGGCAGGGCTTGGGCAACCCGATAAGATGTGGGAATTCCTTTTAACAGTGCTTCGAGGGCCGCTGAGGGAATCGGTTCTAGGATAGAAACCGCCTGGGTTTCGCCCTCCTCCCGGACAAAACAACTGGCGACGCCAAAAACACAATAATCGTCACCCGCTAAATGATGGGTCTGAAAAAAATCTTGTAATGTAGGCATAAGAATTTTTACTTACTGAAACTAAATATAAAGATTGAATTTTCCGTTTTGATCCTAACGAGCTTTTGGGGCGTACGAGACAGAAAGAAAGGATTCTTTAATTGCAGCGAGTGATCTCTAATACCCAACCCTTACCTCTGACCATATCCAAGCCTGGGCCAGTATTCTAAGGTGAAACACAAAAAAGTCATGTCTTGATGGTAATGAATTTAAAATTAAACTTTTTTTGGGGATTTTGGCTGCTTTATGTGGGTTCTTTACTCCTTGCCCCTAGTCATTTCCCCTTCGGTGGAGAACCTTTGTGGCAACTGCAACCTGAGACTTTGACAGAGGTGAAACAAGAATCGCTTAATTTCTTTTTTGTGCTGCCGATTTTAAATTATTTGGGTTGGCGATCGCCTTTGGCCCCGGTGCTCAATCCTGTAGATGAGGCCCTCTTTAATTTTGCTGTCGCCTGGATGTGGCTTTTTCTGCCAGTAATGGCGAGCGATCGCAAGGGTCAACATCTGCCATACCTCGCCTTCTGGGGTTACGGGATGTTTCTTACTAATGTTTTTTTGCTGCCCTACATGGCACTCCGGCGAGCCATTGCCCCTCAGCCTTTTTTACCTAAACCATGGTTTACGCGCCTTTTTGCTTGGGTCGGAATCTGCGTCGGCATTATTGCCATTGGTTGGTTTGGTCTAGCTCGTCCTGAATTTGGTCTCCTCGGCGATCGCCTTGATTACTTTCTCTTGCGTCTGGGAGATAGCCGCCTCACCGTCGCCTTCATGGTGGATCTCCTTTGTTTTTGGTTTATCCAAATTTTCCTCATGGGTGATCTCACCGCCAAAGATAGCTTCTGGCAAACCCTACGTTTTGTGCCATTTTTTGGTGTGGCCTGTTGGTTGCTCTTTGACCACCGTTCTTCCTAAAACCTCTTTACTCAGCCTCAATTTGAACGCTTAAGTTGGGGTTGAGACCGCTAATTAATGCTTTTAAAACAAGCTATCGAAAACTGTGATTATCGTAAGCTAAACCGCTAAAATGTAGAGAAAATCAAGATTTGCGCGATCGCCGATTATGGAAACATCCCTGGCTAGCCTTGGCCCTTTTTCTGTCCCTGCGGACAATCCGGACATCCTGAGCCAACTCCTTGAAAACCAAAAATCGCCCCACACCTGGCGGGCCTACAAAAAAGATATTCGTGATTTTTTTCGGTTTGTGGCCGATGCCAACGAACCCACACCAATCCTGGTCGAAGCCTTTCTGAATCTGGAGCAACCCCAGGCCCTCGCCCTCGTCCTGCGCTACAAAAATCATCTACGGGATGTCCGCTGCCTCAAGGAAGCCACCATTAATCGTCGTCTTGCCGCCCTCAAAGCATTGGTTCGTTTGGCGAATCAGTTGGGGCAATGTCGCTACACCCTCGGTGGCATCAAAGGAGAAAAGGTCAGTCGCTATCGAGATACCACTGGGATTTCACAAACTGTTTATCGACAAATTTTAAAAATTCCTAACCAGAAGACCATCAAGGGCAAGCGTGATTACGCTATTTTGAGATTGCTCTGGGATAATGCGCTGCGGCGTAATGAAATTGTCCAAACCAACTTAGAAGATTTAGACCTCGAACGGCGATCTCTCGCAATTTTAGGTAAGGGAAAAGGTCGCCAAAAACAGTGGGTGACACTCTCGGCCGCAACAGTGACAGCCCTTAAAGCTTGGTTAGCCGTCCGTCCCGGATCTAAAAATAAAATTCAGCCACTATTTGTTGCCCTTGATCGCGCTCACCTGGGCCACCGTCTCACGGGGACAGCTATTTACCAGTTAGTCCGGAACACAGCCAAGGCCGCAGGCGTCACAAAATTATTATCACCCCACCGCATTCGTCACTCTGGGATTACGGCGGCCCTTGATGCGACCAATGGAGACGTGCGTAAGGTGCAAAAATTTTCTCGTCATGCCGACCTCAATACCTTGATGATTTATGATGACAACCGCAGGGATGTCCAAGGGGAAATTACAGATCTCTTGTCAAATCTAATTTAGCAATCTCCCTAAACTTTTAGTCGGCTAGATCGGGAAAGACTTCTCGCACCGAAGGGTGGACTAAACGCCGCTCGGCAATATTTAATCCTTGGGCGATCGCCGGATTTTGTTTAATCGCTCCCAAACCTTGATTGGCTAGTTGGAGAACGTAGGGCAAAGTGCTGTTATTGAGGGCTTGGGTTGCTGTCCAGGGTACGGCCCCCGGCATATTGGGCACCCCAAAATGGACAACCCCTTCTTCGAGATAGGTGGGGGCACTGTGACTGGTGGGCCGCAGGGTTTCGATGCAGCCCCCTTGGTCTACAGCCACGTCAATAATGACAGAACCCCGTTTCATCTGTTTGACTGCGGCACGGGACACTAAAATTGGTGCACGTTTGCCCGATAAAAGCACGGCCCCAATCACCAGATCGGCGAGGGGTAACCAGCGTTGAATTTGGGTCGGTGTGCTGTAGAGTAGCTCCACCCGGGAGCCGAATAGCGCTTCTAAATCACTGAGGCGATCGACGTTAATGTCGAGGATCTGTACCTGGGCCCCAAGGCCCACGGCCATTTTTGCTGCCTCGGTGCCGACGGTCCCCCCACCAAGAATCATCACACGACCCGGTCCAACGCCAGGGACACCTCCGAGTAAAACGCCTCTGCCGCCCTGCTGTTTTTCGAGATAGCGCGCCCCAAACTGCACGGCCAAGCGCCCAGCGATAACACTCATCGGCGCAAGGAGTGGTAAATGACCTTTGCCGTCGGTGACCGTTTCGTAGGCGATCGCCGTCACGCCCGATCGCATTAAATTTTCTGTGAGCTGGCGATCAGCCGCTAAATGGAGATAGGTAAATAGGATTTGGCCAGGGCGCAACGAGCCATATTCAGAGGGAAGCGGTTCTTTGACTTTAACGACCATGTCTTGTTTCCAGGCGATCGCCGCCGTAGAAACAATTTCGGCTCCGGCCTGTTGGTATTCCGCATCCGTAAATCCAGAACCGAGGCCCGCCCCCGTTTCAATCAAAATATGATGACCCGCACTGGCGAGGACTTGCACACTGCTCGGTGACAAACCAACCCGAAATTCTTGGTCTTTGATTTCCTTGGGGACACCGATTTTCATCCTCAACGCCTCTATGTTTTGTCTTGGGATCTGTGCTTTTTATTTAAGGACTTTTTTGAGGCCCTGTCAGCACCTACTCCCCAAACGACACAAATTTAACTTTTATCTTGTCTCATTACATAAAACTACTAAATTAACTTAGACAAAATGGCATTGATTCAGACTCTGGGCAGAGGGAACCAGAGCAAGATGGCACAATAAACCTCAATATCTTCTACGGTGAAATTTTTTAGATGTCCCATTCGATCTCTGCCTTGATTGAAGCGCTACAACAGCCAGCGATATATCCCCACCTGACCCAGGAGGCGATCGCCTTAGTGCAAACCCATGTGTCCTACGTGTTTTTGACCGGGGACTATGCCTACAAACTCAAAAAAGCAGTTAATTTCGGCTTCCTGGATTTTTCGACCCTAGACAAACGTCAACATTTCTGCAAAGTAGAACTGGAGCTAAATCGTGCCCTGGCTGCTGACCTGTACCTAGAAGTACTGCCCATTACCTATGACGGCCAAACCTATGCTTTTAATGGGGCGGGAGAAGTGGTGGAATATGCCGTAAAAATGCGTCAATTCCCCCAGGAAAATCTGTTGAGTGAGATGTTTACAGCAGGCACTCTCACCGAAGATCACATGGTGCAACTGGGAAAAGCTGTCGCTGATTTCCATCAACAGGCAACTACCAACGACTACATCCTGAGCTTTGGGGAAATTGCCAAAATCCGTCAGGCCATTGATGAAAACTACGCCCAAACGGCCAAATATATTGGTACTGTCCAGACCCAAGAGCGCTTCGAGCAAACCAAACAATTTACAGATAATTTCTTTGCTAGCCGGGAGGAAATTTTTGCCAAACGCCGCCGCGAAGCAAAAATCAAAGAATGCCATGGCGATCTGCACCTGCGCAATATTTGTTTTTGGCAAGATCAGATTCAACTATTTGACCGCATCGAATTTAATGAGCCTTTCCGGTTCGTAGATACCATGTATGACGTGGCTTTTACGGTGATGGATTTAGATGCGCGGGGTGCCAGGGAGCTGGGGAATGCTTTTCTCAACACCTATGTTGAACGTACTGGAGATTGGGAAGGGCTCCAGGTTTTGCCCTTGTACCTGAGTCGCCAGGCCTATGTACGGGCGAAAGTAACTTCATTTCTTTTGGATGATCCGGCGATCGCCCCAGAAGCAAAAATCCAGGCTGCGGCGATCGCTTCAGATTACTACGATCTAGCTTGGCGCTATACTCAACGCCCCCAGGGAAAAGTGATTGTGATGTGTGGTTTGTCTGGTGCTGGCAAATCAACGATGGCCCGGGCGGCAGCTCGCCAATGGAATGGAATTCAACTGCGCTCCGATGCTGTGCGTAAACATTTAGCAGGCTTATCTTTAGAAGCAAAAGGCGATGACCGCCTCTACAGTGAAGCGATGAATGAACAAACCTATGCTCGCCTACAAGAGCTTGGTTTACTGTTGGCAAAACAGGGTTTTACCGTCATCCTCGATGCCAAATATGACAAACTTGTCTATCGTAAAAATGTGATTAAAGCTTGTGCTGACCAGGACATTCCCCTGGAAATTTTCCACTGCCAAGCACCGTTGCCAATTTTGGCCCAGCGGTTAACGACCCGCACCAACGATATTTCCGATGCAACGGCAGATCTGCTCACGAGCCAACAGGAACATTTTGAATCCTTTATCCCAGAGGAACATCCCCTGGTTAAAACCCTGGATACCACCCAGACTCCCGCCGCAACTATGGCCCAACTGACGGAGGAACCTGTTTAAGCCAAAGCAACTGCTGAGAGAAAGGAAAAAGGCGATCGCCAGCTTGGATTGAAATATTACAAAAAGTTAACACTTCCGCATATTTCTTCCTGCTCCCGTAACAAATCCCACGGAAACCCTGGGTTATTTCCCCAAAATAATAGTTATAAATACTCATTGACTATTTCGAGTAAGGAGTAAAAACCATGCAAACAGCAGGACAAATGACCTGGAGTCCCAACGGCGGTGCGTCTGAAGGGGTACTACACCTTAGGTTAAAAGCCTTTGATCCCTGGCGTCCCTACACGGAGTTCCCGGAATTTTACAAACCCGATTTTCCGTCCACCTCTGCGGGGTACGCCACCTTTCTTTCCCTCATTCGCAATCAGTGGCAGTACGTGAAGTAGGGCCGCACCTGGGTGAGGCGATCGCCCTTGCCTTGCCCAGGATTACAAGAAAATGTAACAATATATAAACTAAGCATTGACATTTGCCGCAGCTCTCGAAGCTCTTCGCCCATGAATTTACTTGCGACTTCGCCCAGTGCCAGCACCGCCTTTTTTCAGCGCTCTGCCGGTCGGTGGCATTCCCAGCGCCGCTACTACACCCTCAACAGTGACCAGGAACCCCTGGAGGCCATTTCGGCAATCGAAGTCGTCTTTTTACCCGCCGAGCATCCCCACCTCAAACCCTTGGCGATCGCCCACCACCTTTCCCCTGATCAGGCCTTTCAATGTGGGGCGAAAGTTACTTGGGAAAGCACCTATACCAATGTGCAACGCAAACCCCTAAAGGGAGAGACGATCTTTGGGATTCGGGATCAGTTGATGTACCGCGACCGTGGTTTTTCGACAACAGCCCCGATTGTGGCCGAATTTGAATTGATTCAACCCCACGTGATGCGACTCCAGACTGCCTACGACGGCGCCAGTTTTGAAGAAGAAATTAAATTTGTTGGGGATAAACACCGCACACGCCAAACTATTACTTCCCGTGCGGGACAAGAACTGATGATCGCGCAATATTTAGAAACGCGTCTTTAGGAATCCTAAATTTGCCGTTTTAAAAAATCTCCCTTGCTTGACACTCCCCTGGCTAAAGGCGAGGGGATTCTTTGCTCAACGATTCAACTTGCCCCGACAGAACGGATTCAGCCAGAGTAGTGGTCAGATCTCCCAAAGCGTACATTCCGGTGTGCCCCACCGTACTCAATCCTAAACGCAAGATGTTTATCGCCGCATTATGGTCACGGTCTAGCTCACAGCCACACTCACACACATGAGTCCGCACTGAAAGAGACTTCTGCACCGTTTGACCACAGGCGCTACAGTTCTGGCTGGTGTAGTGGGGTGGCACGGCAATAGTAATTTTCCCAAACACCTTGCCGAAATACTCCAACCACACCCGAAACTGATACCAACTTGCATCGTTAATCGATTTCGCTAGGCAATGGTTTTTCACTAGATTTTTCACCCGTAAGTCTTCATAGGCCACTACATCGTTAGATGAGATTACGCACCGTGCCAACTTCACCGCATGGTCTTTACGTTGCCTACTTATCTTCAGGTGAACTCTCCCTAATTTATTGATTGCCTTGCGTCGATTATGACCCCCCTTCTGCTTGCGAGAAACAAGACGATGCGCTCGTTTGAGACGCTGCTCCCCTTTTCGTAAAAAGCGAGGATTTTCCACCGCAAACCCATTGGAGTCGGTGTAGAACTCCTTTAATCCCACATCTAACCCAATTGCTTTACCGGATGGCATTACTGATTCTTGACGGTCTACACTTACCGGAAACTGAGCATAGTAGCCATCGGCCCGGCGCACTAATCGCACCCGCTTAATTTGCTCTGGTTGGTAAAAGTTCAGGTCACGGCTTCCCAAGAGTTTCAATCGACCAATCTTATTTTTGTCAGTGAAGACGATGTATTTGCGATTGTCCTCTAACTTCCACCCTGAGGTTTTATATTCCACAGAGCGACAGTTCTTTTGGAATTTGGGATAGCCTTTTTTGCCTAAAACTTTCTTCTTGCAGGCTTCGACGTGAGCGCTCAGCCGAACGTCTTCGTAGAAACGACTGATGGCCGACCAAGCCCGTTCAGCGGCAGATTGTCTAGCCTGAGAGTTCAAGTCATTGGCAAAAGGGAACTCCTTGGCCAACACTGCGCATTGTTTATTGAGGCGGATAGACTTATTCCGGATGAACTGAGTTGTCCGAATAGCCTCGTCAATGGCGTTGTATTGAGCAGGTTTACCTTTGACTTTAAACTCAAGAATCAGCATTAGTTCGACCATTCCAATGTTTATGCTGGATATTTTAAAATAAAACAGAAAATGTAGTTTGCTTCTTCCCGTTGGTCAGACTTCGGCGAGCTCAGTCGAGTCGTCGCTCGGCTTATATCCCCGCTCTAAAAGAGGCAGGGTTTTACGCCGACTTTGCGATAAAAATATCCGTGTCGGGTGTATGTCACGGATTGTTTAGGTTTATCGGTATCGCTAAAAATTGCAAAAATTCCCGCTTACACTGAGAAGAGTGGAGGCCTCAAGCCCGCAGCGGCAAAGGAGAGAGTTATGGCGATCGCCACGATCAATCCCACAACCGGAGAAATTTGTCAGCGTTTTAAAGCCCTGACCCCAGCAGAAATTGACGCAAAATTAGCCAAGGCCCAGGAAGCATTTCAAGCATATCGGCGCACCAGCTTTAGCCAACGGCGACAGTGGCTCGAAAATGCAGCGGCCATCCTCGAACGGGACGCCAGTAAGTTTGCGGAGATTATGACCACTGAGATGGGAAAAACCCATAAAAGTGCGATCGCCGAAGCCGAAAAATCTGCTTTAGTCTGTCGCTACTATGCCGAACACGGTGAACAGTTTTTGGCCAACGAATACACAGAAACCCAGGCCACAGAAAGTTATGTGTGCTATCAGCCCTTGGGCATTCTGCTCGCGGTGATGCCGTGGAATTTTCCCTTCTGGCAAGTTTTCCGTTTTGCCGCCCCAGCATTAATGGCCGGGAATGTGGCGGTGTTAAAACATGCGTCCAATGTGCCCCAGTGCGCTCTGGCGGTGGAAGCGATTTTAGAGGCGGCAGGATTTCCGGAAGGGGTATTTCAAACCTTGTTAATTGGCGCGTCCCAGGTAGAGCAGGTGATTAAAGATCCCCGGGTAAAGGCCGCTACTTTGACGGGGAGCGAACCAGCCGGAGCGAGTTTAGCCAGTCTAGCGGGCCAGGAAATCAAACCGACGCTGTTAGAACTGGGTGGCAGTGATCCATTTGTGGTCTTTCCGTCGGCGGATCTCGATGAAGCAGTCGAGGTCGGTACTGTAGCCCGTACGATGAACAATGGTCAATCTTGCATTGCGGCGAAACGATTTATTCTCCACGAGGCGATCGCCGCCGAATTTCTCGAAAAACTCCACCTCAAATTTGCCAGTCTTAAGATCGGCAATCCCATGGAACCAGAGACGGATATCGGCCCCCTGGCAACGGAGAGCATTTTGCAGGATATCAGCCGCCAAGTGGATCAAGCGGTGGCTGCTGGGGCCAAAATTTTGTTAGGCGGGCACCCCCTCGATCGCGCCGGTTATTTTTATCCGCCGACCATTTTGACGGAGATTCCCCCAGGGGCGAAGATTCTCCAGGAGGAACTGTTTGCACCGGTGGCAATGGTCTTTACGGTTAAAGATCTCGATCAGGCGATCGCCCTCGCCAATGATATTCCCTTTGGTTTAGGGGCCAGTGCCTGGACAAGTGATCCGGCAGAACAACAACGCTTTATTCAAGAGCTCGACGCTGGGGCCGTTTTTATCAATGGCATGGTGAAATCTGACCCCCGCCTCCCCTTTGGTGGGACGAAACGCTCTGGTTATGGGCGAGAATTGGGCCTCGCTGGGATTCGCACCTTTGTGAATGCCAAAACGGTGTGGCTAAAATAACCCCCCGACTTTATCCCAACGATTTTGGTGCCTGAGGAGGCGATCGCCCGTGAATACTGCAGAATTATTGATCCGATGTCTAGAAAATGAAGGGGTGGAGTATATTTTTGGGCTACCGGGGGAAGAAAACCTCCATATCCTCGAAGCCCTTAAGGAGTCTCCCATCCGCTTTATTACCGTCCGCCATGAACAGGGTGCCGCTTTTATGGCCGATGTGTATGGTCGTTTAACCGGGAAAGCGGGGGTTTGTCTGTCTACCCTGGGGCCTGGGGCTACCAATTTAATGACCGGGGTTGCCGATGCGAACCTCGATGGGGCTCCCCTGATTGCGATTACAGGGCAGGTGGGTACCGACCGCATGCACATTGAATCTCACCAATATCTTGATCTGGTGGCAATGTTTGCCCCCGTCACCAAGTGGAATAAACAAATTGTCCGACCGAATACGACTCCAGAGGTGGTGCGTCGCGCCTTTAAAATTGCCCAACAGGAAAAACCAGGGGCCGTACACATCGATCTTCCTGAAAATATTGCCGCGATGCCCGTGGAAGGTCAGCCCCTCCGGCGGGATGGTCGCGAAAAAATCTATGCTTCAAGCCGGAGTTTAAACCGCGCCGCCGAGGCGATCGCCCATGCCAAGAGTCCTTTAATCCTGGTGGGCAATGGCATTATTCGCGCCGATGCCGCCGAAGCCCTCACCGATTTTGCCACCCACCTCAACATTCCCGTGGTCAACACCTTTATGGGCAAAGGGGCAATTCCCTACACCCATCCCCTGTCCCTGTGGACGGTGGGACTCCAACAGCGCGATTTCGTCACCTGTGCCTTTGAACAGAGCGATTTGGTGATTGCAGTGGGCTACGATCTGATCGAATATTCCCCGAAGCGTTGGAACCCAGAGGGAACGACCCCAATTATCCACATTGGTGAAGTGGCCGCCGAAATTGACAGTAGTTATATTCCCCTCACGGAAGTTGTCGGCGACATTGGCGATGCCTTAACTGAGATTCGTAAACGCACGGACCGCGAAGGCAAAACCGCGCCAAAATTTCTCAATGTCCGGGCTGAGATTCGGGAGGACTATGAACGCCACGGCACCGATGCTAGTTTTCCGGTCAAACCCCAAAAAATCATCTACGATCTCCGCCAAGTGATGGCTCCAGAGGATATCGTCATTTCCGATGTGGGGGCCCACAAAATGTGGATGGCCCGCCATTACCATTGCGATCGCCCCAATACTTGCCTGATTTCCAATGGATTTGCGGCGATGGGCATTGCGATTCCCGGTGCTGTAGCAGCCAAATTAGTCCACCCAGAAAAAAATGTCGTGGCTGTCACGGGGGACGGGGGATTTATGATGAATTGCCAGGAGCTCGAAACCGCCCTGCGCATTGGGGCGAACTTTGTCACCCTAATTTTTAACGACGGTGGCTATGGCTTGATCGGTTGGAAACAGATTAACCAGTTCGGCGCACCAGCCTTTGTGGAGTTTGGCAATCCCGATTTTGTGCAGTTTGCCGAAAGTATGGGCCTCAAGGGTTATCGGATTACCGCCGCCGCCGACCTTGTGCCGACCTTAAAAGAAGCCCTAGCCCAGGATGTACCAGCGGTGATCGATTGCCCCGTGGACTACAGTGAGAATGTGAAATTCTCCCAAAAATCAGGGGATTTAATCTGCCGTATGTAACAGGGTGTCGTACTGGGGATGGAGTTCTACCACGCGACCCACAATGGCGATCGCCGGCGCAGAAAAGCCCGTTGCTTCGACTTTTTGGACAATGTCCCCAAGATCACCCAGAAGTTCTTCTTGATCCGGGCGCGTTCCCCAACGAATTAGAGCAATAGGAGTGTCTGTGGTTAAGCCCCCTGCGAGGAGCTGGGGAATAATTTGGGGCAGATTGTGGATGCCCATGTAGATCACGAGGGTCTCGGAACCCTGGGCGATCGCCTGCCAATTGACCTGGGGTCGATACTTGCCAGCGGCCTCATGGCCTATGACAAAGGTTGCCGAACAACTATAACCACGGCTGGTGAGGGGAATGCCACAATAGGCAGGAGCGGCAATTCCAGAGGTAATGCCTGGGACAATTTCGACGGGAATATTTGCGGCTTGGAGATCGGCCATTTCTTCGCCGCCCCGCCCAAAAACAAACGGATCGCCTCCTTTCAAGCGCACCACAATGGCAAATTCCTGGGCTTTTTCGATCAAAATTTTTGTGGTTTCTTCCTGGGGGAGTGAATGTCTGCCCCGGCGTTTCCCCGCATGGATCCGTTCGGCCTGGGGATTGATCATCGCCAAAATTGGCTCACTGACCAAGGCATCATAAACAACCACATCAGCCATTTCGAGGAGGGTTTTGCCCTTTAGGGTAAAGAGGCCAGGATCACCGGGGCCTGCCCCAACAAGGTAAACTTTGCCGACTGGAGTGCTAGGGGTCATGGAATTTGCCATGGAGGAGGGGTTCAGGGAGAAAATAAATTTAAGGGAAATGGCTGAGGAGCCGTAAGGTATCCCAGATTAACACGGGCAATTTTTTTTTCTGTATCTTTGGTTGCCCTTTCTAAAGAAATACTTAATTTTTCCCTTGACAAGGCGATCGCCCCTTTCGTTTTCCGCCAAAAAATCCCTAAAAATCTAAGAATAAGGAGCCATGGCCCCAATGAAAAACCATGACGCCCCATTTACCCTAGGCTCGCTCCTGCTTCTGGGGATTAGACCGGATTTGCTGGAGCAATAGTTCCAATTCCGCTTGGATCGAGAGATATTTTACCCGGGTATCTAGGGGTAATGTATTGGCGGCTTTATCCTGGACTGTACATTGACTCATGGTTTGATCTAAAGCAATTTTAAAATGGCATTTATTAAGAGAATGAGTATATTAACTTAAAATTCCCCACCGTCAGGGAGAAATTTTCGCACAAGGAGAGAGAAGGGCAGCATAAAATAGTGTATTGCTGGATAATCTGCATGATTCATCCCCCATTGCCAGGATTTGAGGATACATTTTGCTGCTATCAAAAGGTTTAGAGATTGAAATCTATACAGGCACCCCCACCGGAGAAATTATCGGCCTCTCCGATCAAGTGGTAAAGGCCCTCGAAGGCTTTGTGCGGGAACCCGATAATCGCAATGTCGAATACACCACGCCCCCTTGTTGCAGCTATGAAAGTTTGCTCTGTGCAATTTTGCAGCCCCGACTGCAACTGCGTCAGTTTTTGAAAACCCTGGGGAACTACACCCTCATTCCTGGCAGTACCCTCTCTCTCGGTGATGCGAGTCGCTTTTTTCGCTCGGATCCCCAAAACCCCTACCATGCCTATATTGAACAGACCTATGGCACCGATGTGGTGACGGCCAGTGTCCACATTAATATTGGCATTGAAGATCCAGAAATTTTGATGCGGGCCTGTCGATTAATGCGCCTCGAAGCCCCGTTGATCCTGGCGCTAAGTGCGGCCTCGCCGTTTTTAGATGGTCGCGTGACGGGTTCCCATTCCCGCCGCTGGCAAGTGTTCCCGAAAACTCCGGCTCAGGTGCCCCTATTTACCAGCCATCAACATTTTATTGATTGGACTAATGAGCAACTCCGCCTGGGGACGATGCAAAATGTCCGACATTTGTGGTCTTCGGTGCGTCCCAATGGCGATCGCCGTCCCTATTCCTTAAACCGCTTGGAATTGAGAATTTGTGATTTGGTGATCCATCCCCTGCAATTGCTGGCCATTGTCGCCTTCGTCGAAGCAAGAATCCAGCAGCTTTTGGCCCAGCCCCACCTCGACCCCCTCAAGTCCAGTCAGCTAAATCCAGCCCGCCTCTTGGAAATTACCGATACCAATGAGCAACTGGCGGCCCAATCTAGCCTAGAGGCGACCCTCTATCACTGGCGCACAGGCCAGCCGATTCAAGCGGTGGATTGGATCCAAGAAATTTACACAGAAGTCTATCCCTTTGCGAAACAGGCGGGATTTGCTTGTTTTCTCAGCCCCTTGCAAAAGTTACTCCGGGAGGGGAATCAGGCTCAACAATGGCTCCAGGCCCATCGTCAAGGTCAACCTTTAGAGATGATTATCCAAAAGGCGATCGCCGAAGCCGAAACCCTCGATCAAGAATTAGCCCAATATTTGTGCGAACCCGCTGCCCTTGTGGCCTAGGTGCTTGAATGGGTATCTTTAACTGTTTGTAAGACTTTGTTTATTAATCTGCGCCGATGCCCCAACTGGTTCTTGTTCACCCCCAAATTCCCCCCAATACAGGTAATATTGCCCGCACCTGTGCGGCGACCGATACGGAATTACACCTCGTCGGCCCCCTAGGTTTTGAAATTGGCGATCGCCACCTAAAACGCGCCGGCCTAGATTACTGGCCCCATGTCAAACTTTCTTTCTATCCCGACCTTGAGCATTTCCTCCAGGCCCAGGCCACCAGAGGGGGGCGTCTCCTGGGTTACAGCGTCCGGGGCACGAGCCAATACACAGAATTCACCTACCAAGATGATGACTGGTTGCTATTTGGTAGCGAAACCCAAGGCCTCCCCGCAGAACTGCTCCAACGCTGCGATGCAACCCTAACTATTCCTATCAATAAGACCCATGTTCGGAGCCTTAATCTTTCCGTGAGTGCAGCGGTGGGTCTCTTTGAAGTGCGGCGTCAATTAGGGCTTTAGTTTTCCCTGATAAGATATTTCTATCACCGCCCCCCCGTAGTGCGCCGAAAACATTAACAGATCCCCCCTGAATCGGTGGAGATTTTATTCTTTTAAAACAAAAATACTATCGCTAAATGTGCACTTAGAAAGCCTAAAAAGCTTATGCAATAGGTGTCTGGGCTAGAGAAGCTGTCAAAACCGAAAAAATATGCTAGGCGATCGCCAGTGGGGAAAAGTGCAACTAAATATTAACTGAAATCACCCTTGTTCTGTATCCTGGACTACCCATTGATCCCAGTGTTTTTCCCCCAGAAAAATCAAAATATATCAACCCAGACTTGTTAAAAAGAAGAAACCAGGGTAACCTTTCCTAGACATTCACCAAATGTCCAATTCAAGTGATCTCAATCACGAGAAGTCGGTAGAATTGTTACTTCAATTGTTTCAGTTGAAGCAGAATGAAACCACTGCTCGACACAAGTAGGAGGTTGTTTTTGAAGGACGTATCCCAAAAGCACCGCATTGTATCCCCTGAAGGTACTGCAGCTTTGGCAACGTCGGTAAAGTCGAACCAAGCTTCTGTTTTCCCATCAGCCTGCTCCCCCTGGAGTCTTGTTGGTTTTCTGGAAAACGTGCCTCACTTCTCACATTTTTTGTCTTCCCATTGAGGGCTACGAAAAATTTCACCGATTTCGGTGTTGACCACGGAAGTAACGGCTTTGCCCAATTCACGAACAGACCGTCTTTTTTCCCAAGGAGAAACATTTATGATTCCTGCTCCAGTTACTTTAGCAACGGCTCCGGAGGTCGAATCCCCCCAACTCGTCGCTGCTGTAAGTTCAAATTCTGTCAGTAGGGTTGAGCCTGAACTACCCGCCATCAAGCACATTGTTGCTGAAGCTGATACGTTTTGGTCCATTGCTCAACGGTATGGCGTGGCCCCTGAGGCGATCGCCACCTTAAACGATCTCACTGTCGAAAGTACTCTAGTGGTTGGGCAAGCACTAAAAATTCCGGCCCCTTCCCAACAACCGATCGCCCGTTATGAGATTGACTCTCCGGCGATCGCCCCCAGCGAGCAACCCACGCTCCCCAAGCCCAGCGTCGAAGTTGCCGCCCTTGAGCTTCCTTCCCAAGCCCTCATGGATGCCGATTCTGCCCGCCTTGAGGCCGACGCACCTACCGCTACATTACGCGCCGAACAGGATAAACTCGTCGAAAGTATTCAAGCTCTCAAAAGCCAGCCTGTGGAAAAGGTGATTTTTGAGGCCAAAACAGAGGCGCCTCAACCCAAAACCTTGGTTAGCTCCACTGCTTTGACTCCCCAGGCACCCACCGCTGCCCCCAAGGGCGTTGTCACAATTCCTGTACCGAAACCTCAGGACTTCAGTGCGCCCACGGCCAAAGCGGAACCCACACCGGAAACCTTAATCGCTAATAATGCGGTTTCTAGCCCCCAGCGTTTACCGGAACCCCCCCAGCTCCAATCCCCTACCCCTGAATTGGTATTGGAAGCGAAAAAAGAAGAAAAAACAGAACAGGCCCGCTCTGTCACCCTGACCGTTCCGCCAGCCCAGAGCAATGCCTCTACGCCTCTGGTGCGCCCCCAGGAAAAGGCCGCTACTCCAGCAGCCCCAGCGGAAGTCTTGGTTGCAGCAAACACCAATGCCGTGCCCAAAACCCATGTGGTTCGTCCCGGGGAAACTTTATATGCGATCGCCCGTCGTTATGGTATCTCAGGGCGTGAATTGATTGCCGCCAATAAGCTGCTCAATCCCAACGTAATCTACGTCAACCAAAAGCTAGCGATTCCGGCTCGCGCCCAGCAACCCCAGCCCCAGAAAGAATTTGTGGCCCTTGTTCCCCAAATGGAGGTAACCCAAGGCGTGAATCGTAATAGTGCAACCCTAGCGAATGCCGTTTCTCTGCCGCAGCCCAAATTACAGGCAGAAACTGGTTCTGTAACCGCACCGGACAGCGACCGAATCACCACGGAAGCCGCCGTAGAAAAGCTTAAAACTGACATCGCGCGGCTACGTCGGGAATATCAACAGCAATCAACGCCCATTGCCCTCAAGGTTCCGGCTCCCAATGTCGAATTCACCAGCAATGAGCGCGCTGCGGCACTGGCACCGGTAGTTAACCCAGAATGGCAAGGACAACCTGAGCCTTCTGCTGCGGCCCCCCGCACCGTGGAAGTGCCCGAAGCACCCCAGGAACTTGCAGCAGCTTCTCCTGGCAACGTCGCCAACTACAACGCGCTTCTGCGTCTCTCTGTTGGTGAAACCGTGAGCCCGGATCTGCCTCCCCTGGCCTCTCCCGATGAATATTTACCGGGCGCTGAAATCTTCAATGGTTATATTTGGCCGGCGAAAGGAACCTTTACCTCTGGTTATGGCCCCCGCTGGGGTCGGATGCACCGGGGAATTGATATCGCTGCCCCCACAGGCACCCCCATTTTTGCAGCGGCCAATGGTGAAGTGATTACGGCGGGCTGGAACTCTGGTGGTTATGGCAACCTCGTCAAGATCCGCCACGGTGATGGCAGTGTCACGCTATATGCCCACAATAGCCGGATCATGGTACGCAAAGGCCAACAGGTCAAGCAAGGCCAACAAATTGCAGCCATGGGTAGCACTGGTTTTAGCACGGGCCCGCACCTCCATTTTGAGATTCATCCGAAGGGTCAGGGAGCAGTTAACCCGATGGCCTTCTTGCCGAAGCGTTAGGGCAAAATATTTAACTTTTAAGTTCAATGCATTGATTTAAGAGAGGGAGTCTTTCCCTCTTTTTTTGTGACTATGGGCAAAGCAATCTCGCAGGGAGCACCTTCTAAAATGGGAACAATGAAGTTATTTATCCAGTGTTTTTGTGATGTCCCCACTCCAAACAGAAACGGTTCAAATTCCCAATGGCGATCTGCAGATTGCGGCTTACTTGAGCTATCCAGTTAGTACGGAACCCTTGCCCGCTGTGATTGTGGTGCAGGAAATTTTTGGGGTTAATGGCCACATTCGTGATGTCACTGACCGCATTGCCCGCTTGGGTTATGTGGCGATCGCCCCGGCGCTTTATCAACGGTTGGCCCCAGGATTTGAAACAGGGTACACCCCAGAAGACGTGAAAGTCGGACGGCAATATAAAGAACAGACTAAGGCCACAGAACTGCTTAGTGATCTCCAGGCAACCATTGATTATCTTTACGGTCGGCCCCAGGTGAAGCCCACGGGGGTTGGTAGCATTGGGTTTTGCTTTGGTGGTCATGTGGTCTATTTGGGGGCCAGTTTGCCGGAGATTAAGGCGACGGCGTCTTTTTATGGTGCTGGGATTACCACCTGGTGTCCCGGGGAAGCAACCCAGACAACCCTGGACTATACCTCTGAAATCCAAGGCAAACTCTACGGTTTCTTTGGGATGGCCGATGCGTCGATTCCGGCGGCTCAAGTAGATCAGATCGAGACGGCTTTAAAAACGCACCAAGTTGAGCACAAGATTTTTCGCTATGAAGGGGCAGGCCATGGCTTCTTTTGCGATCGCCGTGCCAGTTACAATGAACAGGCCGCCCAAGCAGCATGGCAAGAGGTACAAACCCTCTTTGCTGAAACCCTCTAAATTTTTTATTTTTGTCTAACCCCAATGACCCAGATGCCGACCGACGACCCTACAATTCAGCTTGATCAATTTCTGAAAATTATGAACCTTGTGGCGACGGGGGGCCAGGCCAAAATGGTCATCCAGGGGGGCTTCGTGGAGGTCAATGGAGAAACAGAAACCCGCCGCAAACGGAAATTACGCCACGGGGATTTGGTCAGTTTTGAAGGGACAACGCTCCAAGTTGAATTTGACGAGTAGGGTGGTTTCCTAAAGCTCAAGGTTGGATCATTGTTTTCGCGGCGATGCGGGTGCGTTTGCGATCGCCTTCGGAGAGGTCTTGGCCCCCTTGGAGTTGGGTCGCATTTTGCTGGAGGACAGTGGCCGCATTAGTATCACCCAGTTGAATCGCCGTTTTTGCTGCCGTTTGGAGGAGAGTCGCGGCCCCTTGGCGATCGCCTGCCTTGAGCTTGTCTTCGGCCAGTTGGGTTTGTCGGTATTTAGCAAGGGCGAGAATCGATTGCTGCACCACCGGATTCGGGGCTGGTTGATAGTTTTCTTGGACGTCTACGGTGATCGGAATCGCTTCTGAGATGAGCCGAGTTTGGCCCGTGGCCGGGTCATCATAGCGGACTTGGGCCTGGGCGATGGCTTGGTGGCCGGGGGGCAGTTGGTCGATGTAGAGATTGGCCAAAATGATCCGGGGCGCTTCGGTTAAGAGATCCCCAAGGCGGACACCGTAAAAATCGCCCTCTTTGACCACGGGCAACTCGATGGTTTCTGGGGCCACCTGGGCGAGGGGTTTGAGGTCTGCCAAGCGACTACCGGGAGAAAGTTGCAAAAGCAGTTGAGCATTGGTTAAACCAACCGATTGGGCCCGCTGGAGGAGTCGTTCAAATTCGGTGAGGGCCTGATTGGGGGTTTCAATATAAGCCAAGCTGCCATTGGCCGCATCAGCAATTTTTTCGAGGACATCCTGGTTCCAATTTTCGCCAAAACCGAGACTATTGAGGGTGACGCCATGTTCGGCAGCGACGGCGGCAATTTCCAAACAGCGGCCATTATCGCCATGTTCATTTTCGCCATCGGTGAGCATAAACACCTGGGCGGCGCGTTTACCGGGGCTATTGGCCAGCTCCTGTAACCCAAGCTTAATGCCATCGTCGATACAGGTGCCCCCGGCGGCCTCAAGGCGATCAATCTGGGCTTTGATGTGGGCTTTGTCCGTGACATCTTGGTTGGGGACAATCACCTTTGCTTTGTGATCAAAGGCAATCACCGAGAGGCGATCGCCTTCCCGCAGTTGGTCAACCAGTTGTATTGCGGCTTCTTTAACGGTGCGGAGGGGTTGCCCAGCCATTGAACCACTGTGATCAAGCACTAAACAAAGATTGAGCGGCAGGGTGGCGTCTTGGAAATCACTGGCGATCGCCCCAATGGAGAGGGAGAGTTGCCGTTGACTCTGGGCCTGGGTGGCATCCAAATGGGCATCACTAAGGAGCGCTTGCAGTCCGACTTGCATCATGGCTATTTCTTGATAAGGCGTGAATTATTGGGGGCAAACCCCGCAGACAGAGGCAAATATTTTCGCAATTTCAGCATAACTGTTTCCCTCGGGGAACGGGCAACGACGACTGAGTTTCGTAATGATTCGGAGTTTTAGGCTGGATAATTTGCTAAAAATGTTTCGAAGGCCGCCATCGGCAGGGGGCGACTAATGAAAAAACCCTGGAATGTGTAACAGTGATGTTGGCGCAAAAATTCCATTTCTTCAGCCGTTTCTACCCCTTCAGCGACGACCGAAAAGTTAAGCTGCTGGGCCATGTTGATCAAGGCTTTGGTGATCGCGGCATTTTTAGGGTTTTGGTGAATATTTTCCACGAAGCAGCGATCAATTTTGAGGGTATCAAAGGGAAAATGTTGCAGGTACCCCAGGGAGGCATAACCCGTCCCAAAATCATCAATGGCGATCGCCACGCCTAGTTCCTTAATCAGCCGAAATTGGGCCATCGTAAAATCAACATTCTCCACTAGGGCACTTTCGGTCAGTTCTAGTTTGAGCCAGCGGGCCTCAAGCCCCGTTTCCGCCAAAATTGCCTTGAGGCAGGGCACCAGTTGGGGGCTTTGTAGTTGCTTACTCGAAAGATTGACCGAAATTTGCAAGGGAGTCAGGCCCCGTTGTTGCCATTGGACGGCTTGGGTACAGGCTGCTTTGAGGATCCATTCCCCCAGGGGCACAATAAAGCCTGTCATTTCGGCGAGGGGGATAAACTCCCCCGGTGAAACCAAACCCTGTTCCGGTGATTGCCAGCGCACCAAGACTTCCGCCCCAATGATCTGCTGGCTTTCGATGTCGAGTTGGGGCTGGTAATAGAGTAAAAATTCGCCGTTTTTCAGGGCCTGTTGGAGGTGGAGATTTTTGTGGGGTAAGAGGCGATCGCGGTCTTCGCTCAGTTGTTTGACTCGATGCTGCAAAATTTCTAACATCCCGAACAGTTCTAGGGGATCGAGAATTTGCGAGAGATTACTTTCTGTCAAAATGCCCCGTAATTCCCCGTCTTTTCCGGTAACAACGATCCGCCGCACCCGATGCCGTTGGAGTTTTTCTTGGGCGATCGCCAAGGAATCCGCAGGATGTAACTGGATGAGGGGCGCACTCATCACTTCCCCAACGCCCAAGGCCTCTAAATCAGCACCAGAGCCTTGTAATTTGACGATATCTCTTTCTGTGACAATACCAATAGGCTTAATGAAATATCCAGCTTCGATGGCCACCACTATGCAGCTAATCCGTCGCCTCGCCATCAATTGCGCGACTTCGAGGACAGAGGTTTCTGGTGGGGCGGAAATCACTTGACTAGACATCACCTCCCGCACTTCCCGAAACCGGAGAAAATAGCCCAAATGTAACGCCTGCCGCAATAGACTGATGTAACCCCAATCACACGCTGCTGTTCATCCACGACGGGCAAATGGCGGATCTGATGCCGTCGCATTAAGTTATAGGCCGAAAAAACGTCAATTAAATTTTTCTGCTCAATGGTCACCACCGGGCTGGTCATAATTTCCCGCACCAAGGTTTGGTGGAGCGCTTTCGGTGAGAGGGACAGCCGCACCAAGTCCCGCTCCGTTAAAATTCCCACCATTTGTTCCCCCTCCGTAATGATTAAACAACTTTGGGGAGAATCTTTTTCCTGGCCCGTCATGAGGGCGATCGCCTCGGTCAGAGGCTCTGGCCATCGAGGAAAATCGGCTGCTCAAAGCTGATCCCTTGACCCGTAGCCAGGTCATCATTCTGCCAAAAAAAAGTCATATGGCTCCGGGGAAAATTACCTACGGTTTTATGGGTTAACGCTACTCAATGATAGTGTCTGCACCTATGTTGGGTTTTAGCACAGATTTTCAAAGCGAGATCCCACAAAAACGCAAAAACCCCCTGGTATTTGATGAATGCCTTACAAATGGCCCGTTTTCACATAAATAATGCAGCCTGCTCGACTAAAGGGAGTATGAATACTATCGGGGGGATTGCGCAACCAACTGCCGGCGGGGTAGCTGCCCTGTTCGTCCTCAAAAGTTCCTTCCAGGACAAAAATTTCCTCACCCCCCCAATGGCGATGGGTTTGAAAATAAGTGCCCGGTTCCCACCGCACCAGGGCAACATTCTCCCCCTGGAAATTGTGCAACGGCAGCACCGATAAACCTTTCACTAAGCCGGGTACCCAGGATTGAGCTTTGGTATTCACCCGCACAAAAGTTTGATCCGCCGGATCCATTTGCCAGAGTTTCACAAAAATGGTGCAGCCCGTTTTGCTGTGGGGACGGTGGCTAGAACCGACGGGATTACGCACATAGGTGCCGGGGGGATATTCCCCATGTTCATCGGCAAAGGTGCCTTCGAGGACAAAAAATTCTTCGCCGCCGCCGTGGGTATGTTCCGAAAAATAGCTATCGGGGGCATAGCGTACCAGGGAAGTGGCACGGGCAACTTCGGCCCCATCCCGGTCTAACATTCGCCGTTCGACCCCGGCCATGGGTGAGGCTTGCCAGGGTAAAGCGTTGGTATCGAGGACGACTCGTTCTTCTAAATTGGCGTGGAGTTGCATGGGGTTAGGCTAAAAATTTTTCGACACAACGGACAAACATTTCTACCCCCATTCCCAGGGCTGTTTCATCGAAGTTAAAGCGGGGATGGTGGTGGGGATAGGCCAGATCAAAGTAGGGGTTCGCTGAACCAAGGAAGAAGTAACAGCCGGGCACTTCCCGCAGGAAAAAGGACATATCTTCGCTGCCCATGGTTTGGCATTCGGGCATCACGCCTAGGGGCGTTTCGATGGTTGCCTCGGCGACGGAACGCACCAACTCGGCCATGGCGGGATCGTTGATCGTCGGCGGGTAAAGATGTACATGGTCTAATTTGTAGCTGGCTCCGTAGCTTTGGCAAATGCCGTTGACGATGGTTTCGAGGCGATCGCCAATGGTTTTTTCCAGTTGGGGATTAAAGTAGCGGATGGTGCCCTTGAGATCTGCATAATCGGCGATCACATTCATCGCGTGGCCCGCTTTAAATTCGCCCACCGTAACTACTGCTGCATCGAGGGGATTCACAATACGGGACACAAGGGTTTGCAGTGCACCGACAATTTGCGCCCCAACCACAATCGCATCGACAGTCTGGTGGGGGAGAGCACCATGGCCCCCTTTCCCTTGTACCCGCAGGTCAAAGCTTTCGACCGCCGCCATCAACGCCCCTGGTCGTACCCCCACCGTACCCAAGGGAAGATTATTCCACAGGTGCAGGCCAATAATCGCATCCACATCGGGATTATGAAGCACTCCCGCCTGGATCATTGGTTTCGCACCGCCGGGACTTTCCTCAGCGGGTTGGAAAATAATTTTCACAGCCCCCCGGAAACTGTCACGGTTTTCCTGGAGGTATTTGGCCGTCCCCAAGGCGATCGCCACATGGCCATCGTGACCGCAGGCGTGCATCACCCCCGGATGCTGGGAACGGTAATCCACCTCATTTTCCTCTTGGATCGGTAGGGCATCCATATCGGCGCGAATCCCCAGCACTTTCCCCTTTTGATGACCTTCGATGAGGGCGACAATACCGGTTTCAGCGATGCCCGTTTGGTGGGGGATGCCCCATGCCGTGAGCTTATGAGCAATAAATTCTGCTGTCAGATTTTCCCGAAACGCTAATTCTGGTTTTTGGTGGATCTGGCGACGCCACTGGACAATTTCTGATTGGAGCGCTTGGATCGTGGGACGAATCCGGTGTTTGTGGAGAATTGCGTCCAGGCTAACGGTAGCGACCATAAACAAAAATTTAATGAAAAAATTAAGAAGCTATTTTTAGTGTAGAAGATCTCAAGAGCAAAATAACAAGAAATAATATTCTTGTTCTATAACCAAAAAGGTATATTTCCATCTACATCCTTTGGTTTGATGCCTTTGGATACCATTGTTGAAATTGAATCAGCATAGTAAGTAGAAACAGGCAACCGTGGAGGTCTTTCTGATCCATAGTGTAGATATGTCAGGGATAAGACAGAGTGAACTGCTGACTGCAGTGGAAAATCTCCAAAGGTTTTGATTCGCAGAGGTTGTGGAGTTGCTCGAAAACGATCTGGAAAATCAGAGCTAATTAATAATGCTTCTGTCTCAGACAACAAAAAAATTGAACCTTTTGGGGCTTTGCGATAGCTTCCTATTCCTTCTTCATTTTTAGTTCTACCGTATATTCTAGGATTGCCACTTTTGATTATTGAAACAAAATAAAACTTGGCATCTATTTTTTCTGCGATTTCTTCTAGAGCGTGTCTTTCTTCTTTTGGGAAATTTCCATCTCGATGAATTACTACACGCTTTCCTTGATACTCGTGAAGAGGAAACAAATCATACAACATTCTTTTCGGTATGATTTCACCGTCGATAGTAGCATCTCTAATACTGTAGTGAACTAATTCACCTTGATTGGAATAAATACGAGTCATGGCAGCAACGCTATTAGTTCCTTGAAGATTTTTCTTCCGACGGCGTGAAACATCAAGGCCTACAACAAAATCTGTGTAAGTAAGTGGCTCTTGTAATATGTAAGGAACACTTCCTATTTTTGCCAAGACTCCTAAAACAATGTTCTTAGTCGCAAAAGAAGTTGTCAATGTTTTCTCTTGTAACATTTGAGATTGTAGATTGTACTTTAGAAAAGTTTGTTTTAGATCATCATAAAGAGTTCTTCCATCTTCACCTTTAGACAAGAAATTCGGAATAACACAGATAACAATATCCGGTTTCTTCTTCGACAACTCTCCTATTTTAGAGTCTAATAAAGAGAGAGAGTTTTTTGGCAAATCAAGGGCAATAGGCTGGTCTACTAATTTTAATTTATACTTTAGTTGATTGCCAATGCCTTCTAGGTTTTGATTAAAGGATTTTTTGAAATTATTTCTAAAGATCTCGATAAGCTTTGTGGAGTTTTCACTTTTAAGTGTATTTAGAATAGCAATTCTAATTTCAGATTTATCTGCTTTTCTAAATTCACCATGTTTTTGAACAACTTGAACTGTACTTTGAACTGATTCGGCAGCAACAGTAGCATTATTTTTAAATTTAAGGAGCGGATTATAACCCCATTCTTCACTACAAGAACGAAAAAGCTCTGGATTTCTCTGAGATGTGTAAACTTTATCCAAAAAACCTTCGGATTGAAGAATCCGGAAAAGTGGTTCAATATATTTTAGTCTTTCTTCGGAAACAATTTGTAGTTTTTCGGATATTCCGAGCCTTAAATAATCTTGGTTTAAAACTCTTATTCTTAAAGCACTTATAATGTAATGATAACTCTTTTTTTTGTTCCCTATTTCGACTACTAGTTCACTATCAGGGGCTTCTTCAATGAGTTTTTTCATTGTTGGTTCTTTAACCCAAGTCAACAATCGTTGTCGTCGATTACCCTCTCCTAATATTCCAAGTATTTTAATGATCTCTTGAGCCGTATTAAATGGCTTTGTTATATCTAAAACATGGAGTCCAATAATGTTGCTATTGGGGAATTTTGTGAGATAGTCCTGTAGGGTTCCATTAAAATTAATCTCTTGCTTAAGTGATAAAGATATACAGGGCTGATTGTTTACTACCCATGAACCAAATTTGTGTATAAGTTTAATGTGATAGTCTCTACGTGCTGTTTTACTTTGCTCTAAAATTTTTTTGATTTGTTGATCATATTTTTTAATTAATCCCTGCGAGCAAAAATCAGCAATTCCTTGAGGAGTGCAACATTGTATATTCTCTATCTCAATACCTTCTAGCTGATTAAATGTAAGATTACTTTGATCTATCCATAGATATTGAGTGAATTTTTGTAGCTCAGGATATTCAATTAATTTATCTGAAATTAATAATTGATCATTGGTGCTCCAAACCCAAACACCTCTAAAGTATTTCTGAATGCGATATTTTATAGAACGACCTAAAGAATCTAAATCAACATCTCCTGCTGTACAGAGTTTATAAAAATATTGATTTGGTAATTGTGAAATATTAATAGGCAGGATTTCATTAAATAAGGTCAAATTCATAACCATGAAAAAATTACATATTTGTATTTAATAAAATATATTAATGGATTATGTAAAACTTTAATCCTCGTGTTCTTCATCCACTGGGGTCGGGTGCCACAGTAACCGCACGGCGAGGGTCGCAAAACCGATGGCCGCTAGACCCTTGAGAATCTGGGCAGGGATAAACGCAGCGAAAGCTCCCCCGGCAATGACACCTAAAAGACTGGTGGTAATTAGGGCCGTCACGGAGCCAAAAAATACGGCAATGGGTGATTTGGAACTGCCCCCTAAGGCGATCGCCGCCAGTTGACTCTTGTCACCAATCTCCGCCAAGAAGACGGTAATAAAAGTGAGACTTAGTAATTGCCAATCGATATCTACCATGGGTGAGAAAACTGTTTTATCGGTGAATCACGTTAATCAAAAATCAGGAACGGTCGCCTGGGAAAAGGCATTAGGCTGCCAGCATATCCACAATCAGAAGACCCGCAATCACGAGCAGCAGCACGCCAACAAACATGTCTAAAATATCGGGGGCCAGTTTCCGGGCGAGCCAGTAGCCAATGATTACCCCCAGTAAGCTCGTACTGACCAGGGCAAGGGCGGCCCCCAAAAAGACCACCCAGGGAGAAGCCGCTTGGGCCGAAATCAAGAGGGTGGCTAACTGGGTTTTGTCCCCCATTTCTGCAATGAAAATCGTCAAAAAAGTGGAGCCGAAAACAGTCCAAATACTCCAGGGTCTTTCCTGTTTGGGGGGGTGACTGGCCGTCATATTACTTGGGGAAAATCTCGCTTAAAACCATGGCTTAGTTTATCAGGTATGTTTCGTGAATATGAAACAAAAGTGAAAGTCTAGGGAAGCTAAAGGGGATGGTTCGGCGGACTTTTCTCAGGATCGGTGGGGGAATTATGAGGCGATCGCCCCAGGGCAAAAATGAGCGTTGGTGTCCCTCCCAAAAGGCCCCAACCCAACCAACGCCGGAAGCTGTAACCCTTACGCCAAGAGACCAATGCCGCCATCACCCCCATCAAACAATGGAGACTCGCCAAGAGCCAGACCCGGTAATCGAAAAAAAACGCTTGCATAGTGATCGTGGTATAACCTTTAGAAACCATGTTACATTTCGCAAACAATATCAATGACATCAGTTACTGTGCGCCCTAGTGCCACAACTCTTTTAGAAAAGCATCCAAATCTACGGCTCCGGGATATCCTCGATACATTGCCCCGTTCCGTCTACGAAATAAATCCGCTAAAAGCTTGGTCTAGGGTGCTGTTAAGTGTGGCGGCGGTGGTGGGTTGTTATGCCCTCTTGGCGATCGCCCCTTGGTATTTACTTTTACCCGTTTGGTTTTTAACTGGAACTGCCCTAACGGGTTTTTTTGTGATTGGCCATGATTGCGGCCACCGCTCCTTTTCCCGCAAAAATTGGATCAATAATTTAGTCGGTCACCTGGCTTTCTTGCCGCTCATTTATCCTTTCCATAGCTGGCGCATTCTCCATAATCATCACCATCGCTACACCAACAATATGGATGAGGACAATGCCTGGGCTCCCTTTACCCCTGAGCTATACGATGACTCTCCGGCCTTTATCAAAGCCGTTTACCGGGCGATCCGGGGCAAACTCTGGTGGCTTGCTTCAGTGATTCACCAACTGAAACTACACTTTAACTGGTTCCAATTTACCGGGAAGCAACGAGAGCAGGTTCGTTTTTCGGCCCTATTTGTGATTATCGCTGGGGCGATCGCCTTTCCGGTGATGTTCTACACCCTCGGCGTTTGGGGCGTTGTAAAATTCTGGCTAATGCCTTGGCTTGGCTATCATTTCTGGATGAGCACTTTTACCCTTGTGCACCACACCGTACCGGAAATTCCCTTTAGCTACCGGGACAAATGGAATGAGGCGATCGCCCAACTGTCTGGAACCGTCCATTGCGACTATCCCAAGTGGGTCGAAGTGCTTTGCCACGACATCAATGTCCATGTGCCCCACCACCTCTCTACGGGGATTCCCTCCTACAATCTCCGCAAAGCTTATGCCAGCATTAAGCAAAATTGGGGTGAATATCTCTACGAAACCAAATTTTCTTGGGAGTTGATGAAAGTAATTACTGAGCAATGTCACCTCTACGACGCTGAGCACAATTACATTTCCTTTGCGCAACATCAAAAACGCTAATTTCAGTAAAACAATTTTTAAAAACACTAAAACATTGCCACTGAGCTTTTATTTCGACACCCTAAAATCTAGGGTGTTTTTTATGTAAAAAAAATTCCCCGTTCACCGAGGAATTTCTACAAGAGTTTGTCATCATTGCCAACAGAAGCGTTTTTTATTCCCGGAAGAAGCGGTGGTACGCTTCCATGCCATGTTCACCGATGTCGAGGCCCTCTAGTTCCTCTTCTTTGCTCACCCGGAGGCCCATACTCAGTTCTAAGACTAACCAGATGGCGAAGCTAAAGCCAGCGGTAAACATACCCACCACGACAATGCCAATAAATTGACTGAGCAGTTGGGCAACGCCACCCCCGAATAATAATCCGGCGCTGGGGCCAGCATCGGCGGCATACCAAGGGTAAACATCGCCACCCACACTGAATAAACCCACAGCAAGAGTGCCCCAGATACCACAGACGAGATGTACCGAGAGAGCACCAACGGGGTCATCAAAGCGTAAACCCTCGAAGGTCAGCACCGAAAAAACCACGATCACCCCGGCGATCACCCCGATCACAATGGCCGAAGGAACATTCACATAGGCACAGGCGGCAGTAATCCCCACCAACCCAGCCAGGACACCGTTAATGATCATCGAGAGGTCTGGTTTCCCAAATTGAATCCAGGAGGTAATGGTCGCGGCGATCGCCCCAGCGGCAGCAGCCATATTGGTCGTAACGATGATGTGGCTAATGGCATCGGGATCAGCGGCCATCGTCGAACCCGGATTAAACCCAAACCAACCCAACCAGAGGATTAATCCCCCTAAAGTGGCGGTACTCATATTGTGACCCGGAATGGCATTGATGCGATCGCCAGCAAATTTTTCGAGGCGTGGCCCCAAGAGGACCACCCCCATCAAAGCAGCCCAACCGCCCACCGAATGTACCACCGTTGATCCGGCAAAATCATAGAAACCGAGGGTTGCTAACCAACCGCCCCCCCAAACCCAGTGGCCGGTAATACCATAGGAAAATCCCACTAAAAACAGGCTAAAAATCACGAAAGAAGCAAACTTAATCCGTTCCGCCACAGCCCCGGAAACAATGGTGGCCGCCGTTCCTGCAAAGGCCAATTGGAAGAAAAACTTGGTGTAAAGGGGAATCCCCGCCCAACTTAGGGACGAAAAAATCCCACTATAGGCCGAATCCGTGAGGGGACTATTATCTGCCCCAGTAAGAAAAAAGCCATTCCAGCCTAAAACGGCATTGCCATCGCCAAACATCAGGGCAAAACCGATCGCCCAAAAAGCAAGGCTCGAAAGGGCAAAGACAATTAGGTTTTTTGCCAAAATATTGACGGTATTTTTCGCCCGACAAAAGCCGCTTTCTAACATCGCAAACCCCGCATTCATAAAGAACACGAGCATCGCCGCGAAAACCACCCAGAGGGTATCTAGGGTGACCTGAACGGCTGGGGGAATTTCACCAAGGCTCCCTTGGGCGATCGCCACCCCCTGCCAAAGGAGCGGTAACACACAGGCCAAAAGCAATAAGCGGCCCAGGCGGCGAAATGGGTAGCCAAGCCGAGGGGAAGGCCCCCGAAACCACGAATCAAATGAAAAAGTCATAGCAAAATAAAAATGAAGAACCCATAATCATGGTCCATGAGTGTATTGCCGTAATAATCTTGTATTACGTCATTAAAGCCGCGCAAAATGTAGCTTTCGTCACTAAGAAAAAAATTTATACTCCTTAAGATGAACCTTGGACTCAAGGATAATTTTTAATGAGCTGTATCTCCCCAGGGGATGTTGTTACCCACCAAGCCCTCAGCGGCCGTTGAGTCATATCCGTTGCATCACTTGGGTTTCTACCCTGTGGCGATCGCCCCTCCGCACACCCCTATGGATATTCATAAAAACCAATGCTGATGAACATTGCCGATAAAATCGTGATTCTCCATCAAGCGGAGTTGCAGGGGAACATCTGGGAAAAAATCCTCCATTCCCAAGGGCTACAGTCTGTGATCTTGCCCTTCAGCGTTGATCTGCAGGGAGAGCTCCTGGATTTAGCGGCGGCCCAACAATCTTTACCCAACTTGATTTTATTAGAGCAACAACTACCCAGTTTCGATACGGCGAAATTTTGCCAGTGGATGCAAAGCTTTGAGCAACCGATTCCGGTGATTTTAATTGCGGCCCAAACCCGTAAGGTGGCCCCGGCTGATCGAGAAACGGCGATCGCCAATGGAGCAGCGGATCTTTTACCTCAATTTGATCTCAATAGCATCGCGATCGAAGCCGTCAGTGGCCTCAAAACCGTCGCCAAGGTGCTGGGAAATATCAACATCGTCAACAATACCCTCGTCACCTGCATCATGGAACTGAAACGGGAGCTAGAAGCGGGTCAAGAATTTCCCGTTGTTCCCCCTGCCGTGTCTTCAAATACACCTGAACTAAAACCGCCCGCGCCGACCGTTGCCTCACCACCACCGGAAGCCCCTGCCCCCAAAACCCGTAAATATCGAGGCCGTGATTATTAAACTCCAGAGCGATCAATAAAAACCATGGCATAATAGCTTCGCCTCAGGTTAAGGCTTTGCACCATGGATCAAGCTTGGCGAGATAAATTTTGGGTACGGGATTGGCAACCAGGCGATCGCGCCGATGCGGCCAAGGTCATTGAACAGGTTTTAAAAGAGTACGGTTTACCCTGGGAACCGGAAGGAGCCGACCAGGAATTATTTAATATCGACAAGTATTATTGGCAACAGGGCGGTGAATTTTGGGTTATCGAGCAGGCCGGAACCATTGTTGGCACCGCCGCCTACTACCCCATTCCCAAAGGCAACAAGGCCGTCGAAATCCGCAAGATGTACCTTCTGCCTGAAGTGCGAGGCCAGGGTTTAGGAAAATATCTCCTGGAGGAACTCGAAAAGGCGATCGCCAGCCGGGGCTTTGCAGAAATCTGGATCGAAACTGTCACTGTTCTCAAGGAAGCGGTTCAACTCTACGAAAGCCAAGGCTATCAACCGATCACCGATGTCGAAACCGCCCGCTGTGACCTCGCTTACATTAAATATTTACCGTGAGTTTTTCCCAGAAAAATTACTTGATTTCTCCTGCTGTTAAATAATTTGCTTCTTCTAGGAAGTCTTTGAGGGCTGCGGGGAAAGAATCATAGGTCAATAAGCCCCCCTCGCAATTGCCCTGATCGTCAAAATTGCCCCGGCATTCTTCGAGGCCCCAATCACTAGTTCTGTCGTAGCGATTGAGCATTAAATTCCAGCCTGCTGGGGTTTCACCGAGGATGGCCTTTGTCGCCACATAGCCCGCCAGCATCCCATTCACTTCATAGCCTTCTGTTTCTGCATTTTGAATCGCGGCCCACATCGCTTGGAGTCGTTCCCGGTGGAGGGGGTAAAACCGTTCTTCTTGGGAGACATCCTGTAAAGTTAAACCGTCTAGCTGCCAAACTTGCACGGGCGGAAAACTGCCAGCATAGCTGCTGTAGCGATAGAGAAACCGATTATCACTGGTGACATATTCATAAATACCATTGCCATCGGGATCTTCGACGGGAATTGGCCCCCCATCAAAGGCCCCTAAATCGACCACTTCCCAAGTATTGTTGTCGGGATTTTGGGTAAAAATTTGCACCATGGCACAGCAATGGGCACCACCGGAATATTGGGAAAAAATCACCTCTGGGAAGTCATTATTCGGATCCATCTCCGCGATTTGCACCAGGCTGTACATCATAAAGGAACTGTCTTCTGTCCGCCGTAACACTTCTCGCTCATCCACCTGAATGGTCAAAGTCGGGACATAGTTGCTCCAGCCCTCTGGATTGGTTTGTTCGGCATAGCTGAGATTCGCCGTTACTCCCTGGCTGGTAATACTTCCAGAGTGATCGGGGGTTTCGTAATCAAACTCTAGGGTTGCGACCTCGGCCTGGGCACCACTGCTGAAGCCTAGGGGAAAAAGTGCTGTGCTAATAAAAAAAGTGGCGATCGCCTTTTTGATACCCATTGCTATCTCTAAATTCTCAGGAGTTTTCTTTCAAATGGTAGGCAACGCCGTTGGGCCACTGACCCAAAAGTTCAGAAAATGTTGTAGTCTCCCCCAAGCTACAAAATAAAAAAACACCCCCATCTAGGAGGTGCCACAATAAATTCCAAGCCGTCAATGCTGTTCAGTAGACCTTAATAAGCGTCCTGGAGTTCGTAAAAATCAGGGGAAACATAGTCTTTCCGCAGCGGCCAGCCGATCCAATCTTCCGGCATCAAAATCCGCTTTAGGTTGGGGTGTCCTTCATAGACAATGCCGTACATGTCATAGCTTTCCCGCTCTTGCCAGTCGGCCCCTTTCCAAATCCAATACACCGAAGGTACCACTGGATTTTCTCTCGGTAGAAATACCTTAACGCGGACTTCTTCTGGGTCAGTCACGTTGTCTCCGACCTTCAGCAAATGGTAAAAACTCACCAATGCTTTGCCTGGCCCCAAATCATAGGCCCCTTGACATTGGAGATAATTAAACCCAAAGGCATAGAGGGCAGTGCAGAGGGGAATTAGGAGATCAGCATCGACTTTAATAATCTCGATACCGGAGTGATCTCGCTCTAAGGATTCGTGGCTAAAACCGTTTTCTGTCAACAATTGGGAGACAGCACCCGCCTCAACAATGGCGGCTTCTTCGGGGGTGGGGTTTTGATTTTCTTCTGCCATCGCTTAGGCCTCCTCTCTTTGTTTTGCGGTCAGCAGTGCAGGGGGAACAGGCATTCCCATCGCTTCGGTGAGTTCTTTCGGCGGGTTGTTCCAGGTATCCATGCCCAGATATTTCCCGGTGAGAATTGGCTCTACCACTTTCATACTGTGGGCGGTGCTGTAGTAGCGGTGGGTCTGTTCCGTTTTTAAGGAACGCTCTTGCATGGTTTCGTTAGAAACTTTTTTGCGCAATTTGACAATGGCATCAATAATGGCTTCGGGTCTGGGGGGGCAACCGGGAATATATAGATCCACCGGAATCAGCTTATCAACACCCCGGACAGCGGTGGTGGAGTCGCTACTAAACATCCCACCGGTAATGGTACAAGCGCCCATGGCGATTACATATTTCGGTTCGGGCATTTCTTCGTAAAGGCGCACTAAGGCCGGGGCCATTTTCATGGTGACGGTACCGGCGACCAAAATTAAATCTGCCTGACGAGGACTAGAACGGGGCACTAGGCCAAAGCGGTCGAAGTCAAAGCGGGAGCCAAGGAGGGCGGCAAATTCGATAAAACAGCAGGCTGTCCCGTACAGGAGCGGCCACAGACTAGAGAGGCGCGCCCAGTTGTAGAGGTCATCAACCGTGGTGAGGATGACATTCTCCGAGAGATCTTGGGTGACCTGCGATCGCCCCATGGGGTTGAGCAGTTTTTCGGTTTGCTGTTGTTCAAAGGATGTCGGATTCATGACCATTCAAGGGCTCCTTTTCTCCAGGCGTACACAAGGGCAATCACGAGGATTGCGATAAAAATGAGGGCTTCAACAAAGGCAAGTAGGCCGAGTTGGTTAAAGGCCACCGCCCATGGGTAAAGGAAAACGGTTTCCACGTCGAAGACAACGAAGACCAGGGCGAACATATAGTAGCGGATGTTGAACTGAATCCACGCACCGCCGATGGGTTCCATCCCCGATTCGTAGGTGGTTTTACGTTCAGGCCCGCCCCCTTTAGGACGCAGTAGTTTCGATGCGGTGAGGGCAAGGATCGGGACTAGGCTACTGACGATGAGAAAGCCTAGGAAATATTCATAGCCGGAGAGGACAAACACTGGTGTTGTAATACCTCGCAGTTTTTTGACTTGGAATTTTTATGTCCTATCCAGTATAAAACCTATCCCGGCGGGATCATAGGTAGATGCTCCTAATCAATGACATAAGGGAGAGTTTGAGGATTGGAACGCTCTTGCACCGGAGGCGATCGCCTTTACTAGCTAAGCGGAGCCGAAACCAGCGACCGGGCTTCAACTATGCTCAGCCCTCATTAATCCCTCGTTTTTGGTAATGCGACTCATTTTGACATTCCGCCAAAACATGAAGACGATCCCAATCACTATTTATCAAAGCTAACTTTTTCGCCCGACTCCAACCCTGCACCTGCTTTTCCCGATAAAAAGCATTTGCCACATGATCATAATATTCCGCATAAACCAATTTAACAGGCAAACGTTTCTTCGTATGATTAGCCCCCTGCCCATTTTGATGCTGCCATAAACGCCGCTCCAAATCCTTCGTACTACCCGTATAAAACGATCCGTCGGCACATTCCAAAATATACATGTGGGGCATAGTTGAACTCCTTGTTGTCAAAAGATCGGGCTTCGACTTCGCTCAGCCCTCATTTGTCTTAAAAGCTGGTTGAGCGAAGCCGAAACCAGCTATCCCATGACCTATGCAAAGCCGAAACCAGCGACAAATCCAACATCGACCCAATACTAGCCAAAATTTTTGCACTCTCTTGGTCAAGCTCCGCGATCGCCTTTAAAATCTCCTCTGGTTCTCGTAATGGTTCTCCCTCCGGTGCATTGGAATTTTTGCCGACAGATCAAACAATTCCGGATCAATATCCTTTGGCTCGCAATGCCATTTTGGTCTTTGTTTCTTACGAATGAGGGAGCGGAAAGACGCCACTCACAAAGATTTATGGTGATGAAGCAACGTTTTGGGGGGATTTTTCGGCACAATCACAGTAGAGGCATTTGGTTGTAGAGGAGAAAAAAGCCATGGCGAAGAAGAATGATACGGCGGCATTATTGGGAGCCTTGGTGATCACCTTGGGATTACTAGGCGCTGGGGGCTGGTGGTTCCTCAAGCAAAATCAATCTTTTCAGTTACCGACCTCCCTGGGAGATGTGATTGGCCAGGGGGAAATAGCAAGTCACCTTAGTCGGGGAGAAAGGTTGCTGCTCCAAGGCGATCGCCAACCGGAAAAAGAACAAGGGATTACGGCCTATGGAACAGGAGATTTTCCAGAAGCAATTCGTTTATTTCAAGCTTCGCTTCAAGTGAACCCCAACGATCCAGAAACTTTAATTTATCTGAATAACGCCAAAATTCGCCAGCAAACTGCCAATCCCCAGGCGATCGCCGTGGTGGTCTCTTTACCAGTGGATACCGATACAAGCGGCGCCAAGGAAATTTTGCGGGGTGTGGCCCAGGCCCAAAAGGAAGCCCTTGATGGGGGTCGCGGATTTTTGGTGGTACTTGCTGATGATGATGGGGATCCGGCGATCTCCGCTGAGGTGGCCCAAGCCCTCGCGGATCAAGCGGACATTTTGGGGGTGGTGGGTCATTTTAGTAGCGATACCAGTTTGGCGGCGGCCCAAATCTATGAAGCCGAGGGCCTCGTGATGATTTCCCCCACGAGTACGGCGGTGTCCCTCTCCACGGCAGGGGATTATATTTTTCGGACGGTGCCCAGCGATCGTTTCACCGGAACAGCCCTGGCGAACTATCTTTTGGAGCGTCTGAATCAGCAGCAGGTGGTGGTGTTTTTTAATAGTGCCAGTGGCTACAGTAATTCCCTCAAGGACAGCCTCACCACAGAACTTTTTACCCGCGGTGGTACCGTGGTGGCCGAGGTGGATGTAAGCCCAGGGGGATTTAATGGCGCCCAAGCTCTCACGGAAGCGAAAAATAAAGGGGCAACGGCGATCGCCCTCGTGACCGATACCCCAACCCTCAACCAAGCGCTCCAGATCATCCAGGTGAATGAAAATCAACTCCCCATCGTCGCCGGCGATAGCCTCTATAAGCCAGAAACCCTACAAATCGGTGGGCGCGATGCCGTGGATATGGTAGTGGCGATTCCTTGGCACATTTTGAACCATACTAATGGCACTTTCCCTCAGGTATCCCGCGCGCTCTGGGGGGGTGACGTGAACTGGCGCACGGCTCTAAGTTATGATGCGGCGATCGCTCTGATGACCGGGATTCAGCAAAGCACCACGACAGATGATCGTCAAGGCTTGCAACAGACCCTCGCTAATCCTAATTTTTCCGCAGTGGGGGCCGCCCAAACGATTCAGTTTCTCCCCTCCGGCGATCGCAACCAGGCCTTGGAAATGGTCACCGTCCAACCGGGGGAACGGTCGGGCTTTGGCTATGATTTTGTGCCAGTGCCTTAGGTGATGCTGATCTGGGCTTGGCTTACTGGGGACTTAACGATCCGGCCAATGATTGCACTTTGGGGATGACCTCCACTTTGTAATGTTTTTAGGCAAGTGTGGGCATTTTCTGGGGCGATCGCCGCTAAGAGTCCGCCGGAGGTCTGGGGGTCAAAAAGTAATTCATAGTCTGACCGTTGCCGTTGGGCTGGGGTGACTTGAATAAACTGTTCGGCGGTGTGGTTTTGGGGCGCGAGGGAACTGGTTAAACCCCGTTGCAGAGTCTCCCTGGCCCCCTCCAAAATAGGCAATTGATCAAGGTGGATTTCAGCCCTTAAACCGCTGGGTTGCAACATTTCCAGAAGATGGCCTGCTAGTCCAAACCCGGTTACATCGGTACAGGCCGTGGCCCCATGGTTTCGTAAAATCTCCGCCGCTGTTTTATTGGATTGCACCATTGAGGCGATCGCCCCATCGATCCAATGTCCTTTTGTTTTTCCTTGCATTTCTGCGGCGAAAAGAGTGCCTGTCCCAAGCGATTTCGTCAAAATTAATATTTGACCTCGCTTTAGCTCAGTTTTGCGCCAAATTGCGTCTTTTTGCAACAAACCATTGCAGGTTAAACCCAGTCCCAGTTGATCCGCTTCATTGGTATGGCCGCCAATTAAAGCAATGTTGTCCCGATTTAAAATTTCGACAACCCCTGCCAGCAATTGTTGCAATATTCCCTGTTGTACCCTCGCTTTCCCGTGGGGCAATGTGGCAAGGACGAGAACACTGTGGGGAGTTGCACCCATACTGTAAAGATCGCTCAAGCAATGGTGGGTGACAATTTGGCCGAGTAAAAAAGGGTCGTTGATTAAGCTCGGAAAATAATCAATGGTTTGGACGAGGAGTTGATCTCTAGGAATTTGAATAATCGCTGCATCATCGGGCTGATCTAGACCGACGATCACATCGGCGTGGGTGGGGAAATTTAAGCCCTTTAAGCTGCTCGCTAAGATATCTTTGCCGACCTTAGCACCGCAACCAGCACAATACATTTTGGGTTGTTCTTGGGCTGGAAATTCGCTTGTCCGGGACATCTGGGGCAGGTCAGAAAATTGCGCCATAAATTTGCGATCAATGTGATCTTTCCAGCGCCACAAAAGGGGCGATCGCCAACTCAATTTTCCCCAGGTTGCAAAGGCCTGTTTGTCCCCCGTGCCAATGAGCGCAAGATAACGTTTTTGGGGATGGTAGGCTTCTAATGTTTCGCCCAGGATGGCCCGCTGTAAATTCCGCAGTAATGGTTTCCCCTGGCGCACCGCAAAAACCCCCGCTTTGGGTCGCGGTTCGTCGCGCATGGTGGCAATATCACCAGCGGCAAACACAAAAGGATGGGAAGGCGATCGCAGGGTTTGATCCACCAACACAAAACCTCGGTTATCAGTTTGCAGACCGCTTTCTTTGATCCAAGAGGGGGCTGCTGCTTGGGTCACCCAAATCACTTTGCCTGTCAGCACCAATCCCGACTGACACCGTACCCCCGTAGGCATCACTTCAACGACCGTTTCCTGGAGATGGACTTGGACATTCCGCTGTTGCAGCAGCTTTTTCGCTTGGCGACTGACCCCAGGATTTTGGTTGGTGCCCATGAGTTGCTGGCCCCGGTGGACGAGGTGCAACTCTAATAATTCGGGCAAAGCTAAACGTTGGCTGAGGGCATGGTGAATATTGAAGGCGAGTTCTGTGCCCCCAGCCCCGCCACCGACAATGATGATCCGTTGGGGTTGATCAGGCGCTTGGTTTGCTGTGTCGAGAATTCGTTGCCAAGCGTCAAGAAATTGGGGGACAGGTTTCGCGGCGATCGCATAGGTTTTTACCCCAGGAACCGTTTCCGTAGCCGGGGTACTGCCAATATCCAGGGAAAGGTAATCAAAGCGTACTGGCGGCCGATTGGCACAATGGACAACTTTTTGGTCAAGGTCGAGGCCCATTACTTGATCTTTTAAAAAATCTGCCTGGGCGAAGTGGGCCAAGCGCCGTAGATCGATGTGGGTTTCTTCGTAGCCATAAAAACCCGCCACATAGCCCGGCAACATCCCGGAGTAGGGCGTATAGGTGACATCACTGATCAAGGTTAAGCGCGCCTTGGTTCGCGACTGCATGCCCCACATTTTTAAGGCGATCGCATGGCTATGACCCCCCCCAACAAAAACAAGATCACTCATTTTCTTAAATCCCAGGCCCCGGAAACGATGAAAAAGCTGCTGCTTGCTACCCTACCGCAAGCCAAGGTCAGAACGCTTAAAATCAAGAAAAATCACCGCCATTGACCCCCATGACAACTTCTTCTCGTTTTTCTGCTGCCGAACGCATTGCTTCTTTAAAAACGGCGATCGCCGGTGGTGTGACTGCCGGATTGCTGAGCTTCGGACTTTTGCTGCTCCATCGTTTCGTAGGTTCTGAGGGGTTGCTCTTAAATTTTGGTGGCGGCCTTGGCGCCCTCACCTTGCTGGTTAATCTGGGTACTTCCGCCTTATCCGGTGCCCTGTTTGCCCTGACTTACCGCTATGCGGTGCGCACCGATGACAATCCCCAATTGAATGCTGGGGTGATTGCGGCGTTTGCCCTGGTGCGGGGGGTAGCCCTGGTGGATGCGGGATCGGCGATCGCCCAAAAAGGTTGGCCCTTTGTGGCGGCCTGTGGCGAAAATTTTGTGGTCTTTGGTTTGGCGGCTTTGGCGTTGAATTTTGGGAGGCAACAGGGCTGGCTTACACCGTTTAAATAGAGTTTTCGACCCAGGAAGCTCGGTAAAATAAGACCGTTCTTTCCCATTGTTTGCCTGTGTTAATTTCTGGCGATCGCCCGTCCCGTCTTTGTCCCTGCGGCAGTCAAAAGCCTTTGGCCCAATGTTGTGCCCCTTATCTTCAAGGTCAACTGGCTGCCCCCACCGCCGAAGCCCTGATGCGATCGCGCTACACCGCCTACTGTTTTCGGGATGTAGATTACCTGCTGAAAACGGAACATCCCAGCCGCCACACTGCCGATAGTCGCCAACTGATTACGGCAACGGCGAATAGCGTTTCTTGGTTGGATTTAACTGTTCTCGCGACGGCAGCGGGCCAACCCCAGGACGAAACGGGTATGGTGGAATTTGTCGCCGTTTACCAGGAAGGAAAAACCGTGGGGCAACTCCACGAGCGATCGCAATTTATCAAAGAAAAAGGCCGCTGGTTTTACCTCGAAGGGGAAATCTTGCCGCCCCTACAACCGAAAAAGAATGAACCCTGCTGGTGTAACAGTGGCAAAAAATTTAAACAATGCCATGGCAAAAAACGTTAGATCGGCAAGCTTAATTGAGGATCTTGCAACTGTTCAATGATTTTCAAATGGGCTTTTGAGAAAGGATAATTCTTGAGGCTTTGGAGCGAGACCCAGCCTGCCCCCGATAAATTTACCCGATAAATTTGCGGTTCCACCTGGATTTTAAAGTGGGTGTAGGCATGGAAAACCGTGTTTAAACGGCGTTCGTATTGCGCCCCTGGAAATACATCCGTGAGTAAGGGCTGAATATTACCTTCCTGGTTCGGAAATTCCCACAAGCCTCCCAAAAGTCCGTCCTGGGGCCGCTGTTGAATAAAAACTTGCTGGTCGGGGTTAAAGGCGATCGCCGCCACTATTTTTTTCGTGGGAATTTGTTTTTTCGGGGCCTTGCGGGGAAAATCCGTCGGTTGATGCTTGAGATAGGCAGTGCAATGGTTTTGCCAAGGACAGCGGGGACAAGCTGGGGTTTTCGCCGTGCAGAGGGTCGCCCCCAAATCCATCAAAGCTTGGTTAAAGTCCCGGGGATTTTCTGGATCGAGCAAGGTCTCTGAAACATCCCATAGTTCATCCAACGCTTTAGCAGGCGGCACCTCTAGGGCGATGAGCCGCGCCAAAACCCGTTTCACATTGCCATCGAGGATTGCTAACGGTAAATTCCGAGCCGAACTGAGAATGCCTCCAGCCGTCGTCCGCCCAATTCCCTTGAGGCACAGAATCTTGTCTAAATCTTCGGGAAACTGCCCTGCAAAATCCGTCACCACCTGTTGCGCGGCCTGGTGGAGATTCCGCGCCCGGGCGTAATATCCCAACCCTTCCCACTGCTTTAAAACAGCCTGTAAATCCGCTGCGGCCAAGGCTTCCACCGTCGGGAACTGTTCTAACCACCGTTCGTAATAGGGAATCACCGTTTTTACCTGGGTTTGCTGGAGCATGATCTCCGAAATCCAGACCCGATAAATGTCCGGTTCGTTGCGCCAGGGTAATGTGCGGCCCGCCCGCTGATACCAATCCAAAAGCGATCGCCGCATCACTGTCAGATTTTCTGGTGTCCACAGGGCTACCATGGTCAAAAAAATTCTCCCTTAATGCAAAAGGAGCCCCAGCCAAAACTGAAGCTCTCTTTAGGTTTAGTACCCCCAAGGGAATTCGAATCCCTGTCGCCTCCGTGAAAGGGAGGTGTCCTAGGCCACTAGACGATGGGGGCTTGCGGACTGAGTAGAAGCGTTTTTGCTTGTTTCGCTTGCGACTCACAGTTATACAATCTAACTGAAGAATTTTGAGATGTCAACCCTTTTCCCAAAACTTTTTGGAGGGATTCATCTAACGGGAAATGGCCTGCTGGGTTGTCCGATTTTCAGCCATTGGGTTGCCCTCGCCCCGCACCGCCTGGAACATCCCAAACCGACACAGGCCCGTACCAAAGGCTAGGCGCATGAGCAGAATGGTCGGAATTTCCCGTACTGACTTGATAAAACCGGGTAGACCGTATTGCAGCCAACCCCAGGGCCGAATTGCGCCGACCCAAATTGTGTGTAACCAGGAGGGAAGGGTTGCTTGGCTCCAATCGGCGTTAATCACGTGATCTTGAACAAGACCCGTCTCCTCTAGCAGTTCCGAAAAGCCTTCGATGCTCGAAAATTTCGGGTGAGCCCATTGGTCAAGGAGTTGGGTCATCACGGGTTTTTCCCACCAGTTGAGGGGAATTTGGCGATCGTCCCGTTGGTTCCAGTCGGCGACAACTAATTTTCCACCGGGCTTCAGTACCCGGAGCAGTTCCTGGGCAAAAATCGCTTTATCGGGCATGTGGGGGCCAGCTTCTACAGACCAAACCACATCAAAGCTACCATCGGCGAAGGATAAATTCATCGCATCATCAACGGCAAATTTTGCAGTCAATCCTGGGGGCGTAAGTTGAGTTGCCCGCTCCACTTGCTTGGGACTGATGGTGATCCCAGTTACCTCAAAGCCATAGTCTCGCGCGAGGATGCGGCTACTGCCACCGATGCCACAGCCCACATCCAGCACTTTGGTTCCAGGGGGGAATTGATCCAAGCCGCCCCAGCGCACCATTTCGTGGACAAAATCTGCCTTGGCTTTGAGGAAATTTTTTGCCCTCGGTGGGTTGCCATAGTGACCAAGGTGAATGTGTTCGCCCCAGTAATATTCAAGGATGCCGTCCTCGGTCCATTCGTCGTAGGAGTCGGCGACGGTGTCGGCAGATTGGTAACGGCGGGCTGTCAGCAGATAGCTAATGAGGGCGATCGCCAAAATTGTGGCACTAATCCCCAGGGCAAGGAGCAAGATATTCATGGGTTGAGTTTGCGTGAACTGCGGCAAAAAGGGCTCAAATTATCCTAACTGATCCACGCCGGGAGGCTGGCGATCGCCTGTTTTAAAGCTTTGAGAATCGAAAAATCTATCCCAGGGAAGATTGCTTTTACATCGTTGACCAGAAGCAGATTCTATATATTTTTGTTAAGTTGGACGGGCATCTACTGCAAAATATTCACTTTTTTTGATTTTTACGCAGCTTCAAGCATCTTTTTTTATGAATTTAGACTTTCTTACCCGAAGTATTTTGGGGAATACCCTCGCCGCCTATGCCATGGCGATCGCCGTGCTGGTGGTGGGCTTTCTCCTGATCAATGGGTTCAGGGCGCTCATTCTCAGTTCACTGCGGCGCTGGGCCAAAAAGACCCAAACGACCCTCGATCCGCGCATCACGAAAATTCTTAGTCAATCCCTAGTGCGTCTCCTCTATGTGGGGAACGTTTTTTTGGCGATTGGAAATCTCAACTTGCACCCCATTTTGAACCAAGCGGTGCGGGCTTTGACTGTTATTGCCACGACGATTATTGGCATTCAACTCATTTCTCAATTGGCCGAATATGCGATTCGCTCCTACCTCCTGCGCAAAGGCGACATTGAGCTAGAACAAAGTTTTAGTGCGCTGATGCCCATTTTGCGGGCCATACTCTGGGCTATCGGTGCGGTCTTCCTCCTGGATAACCTCGGCTTTGATATCTCTGCTGTGGTCGCCAGTCTGGGGATTGGGGGTTTGGCGATCGCCTTTGCGGCCCAGGGGATTTTAACGGATTTATTCAGTTACTTTTCCATCGTCCTCGACCGTCCCTTTGCCCTGGGAGACTTTATTATCGTGGGCGATTTCATCGGTACCGTCGAATATATCGGCATCAAAACCACGAGGCTCAAGAGTCTCAGCGGCGAAGAAATTGTCATGGCCAACACCGACCTTACAGGCTCCCGGATTCGCAACTTTAAGCACATGAAGCGGCGTCGGATCGTCTTTAGCCTCGGTGTGCTTTACGAAACGCCTAAAGAAAAATTAGAAATTATTCCGGCCCTCATCCAGGACATCATTAGCGCCCAGGAACAGGTTAGTTTCGACCGGGCTCACTTTGCCAACTATGGCGATTTTAGTTTGAACTACGAAATTGTCTACTACGTTGAAAGTAGTGACTACGCCCTCTACATGGACACCCAACAGAAAATTAATCTAGCCATCTTTGAGGCTTTCAGTCAGCGGAACATTGAATTCGCTTACCCGACGAATGTGACCTATGTCCAAGGCTTAAATACCAACGCCGAAAAGGCGATCGCCCCAGAAACTGCCACGAACAGTTAATTCCTTGAATTATTGATCACAGTGCTGCCCCCAAGTTTTGATTTTGGGGGTTTTTTCTGACCAGATATCGCTCTCACCCCTAAAATTTCGTCATAATAATCAACTGTTGCGTATTTCCCCAAAAGCGATGACCCTTGCCCCTCTCAGTTGGCCAGAACTCGAAGCCCTCACTGATTTTCAGCTTGACTACGAAAATGGCCCGACCAATGCCCAATCCTGTTTACGGCTCTTTGGTCAGTCAGAAAGCGATATTCGGGTCACTCTCTACCGGGATAATCATGCCTGGTGTCCCTACTGCCAAAAAGTCTGGCTCTGGCTAGAGGAAATGCGCATCCCCTACCGCATCAAAAAAGTAACCATGTTTTGCTACGGCGAAAAAGAAGCCTGGTACAAACAAAAAGTCCCCTCTGGTATGCTCCCAGCCCTGGAACTCGATGGACGCATGATCACCGAGAGCGACGATATTTTACTCGCCTTAGAACAGGCATTTGGGCCGCTTACTTTCAGTCTGACGGATCCCAGAGTTTTGCCCCTACGCCGCTTAGAGAGATTACTATTCCGCGCCTGGTGCAATTGGCTCTGTCGGCCACCGCTATTCCCCGGACAAGATAAAGAAGGTCGCCGCAAGTTTATCCAAGTGGTGCAACAGGTAGAAGATACTTTAGCCGCTACCCCAGGCCCTTACTTCCTCGAAGAATTTAGCGTGGTCGATGTGATTTTCACGCCCTATGTAGAGCGGATGAATGCCAGCCTCTACTACTACAAAGGCTATTCCCTGCGGGAGGAAAATCCTGGATTTGCCGCCTGGTTTGATGCCATGGAAACTCGCCTAACTTACCGGGGTACCCAGAGTGATTTCCATACCCATGTCCATGACCTTCCTCCACAAATGGGCGGCTGCTATGCCAACGGCGAACCCCAAGCTTTAGAGAATCAGCTCAAAGTTGATGAAGGGGATTGGTTTGGGCTGCCGGATGTCGCTTACCCTGAGCCAGCCAACGCCAAACAGGAAGCCCTGTACCGGGTGATTGAACATCGCCGCAATATTGTTAAGGTTAATCCCGCCAATGATCAATTTTTTGACCAAGCGTTGCGTTGTGCCCTAACCGCCATGATCACCGGAGAAGTTTGTGAGCCACCTAAGGATGCCGACAAAGCCTTGCGGTATCTGCGCGATCGCCTGAATGTACCGAGAGATATGTCGATCTATGCGGCGAAACATCTTCGCACTGCCCTAGAAAAGACGGCGCAACTGGCAGGTGAAAGACAGGGGGAACCGATCCCGGTGCGCCACCGCCGCGACCAAGATCCGGCCAATTTTCGTTAGAGGTTGATAATTTCCACAGGGTCGAGGGCATCGGCCGGAGTAAAGCCAAAGATTTGACTGTAGAAATAAAATTCACTGTCGAGGGCTTTTTTGATATTTTCAGCCTGGCGAAAACCGTGCTGTTCCCCTTCAAAGGGAACATAGGCGACGGGTAAACCCTTAGTTTTAATCGCTTCTACCATCATCTCCGCTTGGTTGGGGGGGACGACTTTATCTTCTAAACCCTGGAAGAAGATCACGGGACAGGCGAGTTTTTCGGTGAAATGGATCGGCGATCGCCTGATGTATTTTTCTTTTTCTGCGGGATATTTACCGATGAGGCGGTCGAGGTAGCGGGCCTCAAATTTGTGGGTATCGGTGGCGAGTACCTCCAGGTCAGAAATGCCGTAATAGCTGGCCCCGGCCTTAAAAACATCATGGAAGGTGAGGGCGGCTAAGGTTGTGTATCCTCCCGCACTGCCCCCGGCGATCGCCAATTTTTCCCCGTCAGCTAACCTCTTTGCCACGAGATACTTCGCCACATTGACACAATCCTGCACATCGACAATGCCCCAATTCCCATCAAGGCGTTGGTGATATTCCCGACCATAGCCCGTGCTGCCGCCGTAGTTCACATCCACAAAGGCAAAACCCCGACTCGTCCAATATTGAATCCGCAGATTTAAGCTCGCTGCAGCCATCGCCGTGGGGCCACCGTGACTTTTTACCAAGAGAGGTGGTGCTTTATCCGCAGAGGCTTGGAAATCTTGGTTTGTTGGCGGGTAGTACCAGGCGTGGGCGGTGAGGCCGTTTTCTGTGGGAAAGGCGATCGCCTGGGGTTGGGACAGATAGCCAGGATCAATTTTTAACGTGCTGGCTTCCTTGACCCGCACCGTTTCCCCCGTAAACAGATCCAGGGTAACAATGGCGGTGGGTTGGGTGGCGGCACCGCCGATAAAGGCAATCATTTCCCCCTGCACCTGGAGGTCACTAATACTGCTGTAGGGGACGGGGATCGGCGTAAGGGCACGGCGGTCGGGGTTGAGGGTCGCCAGCTTCCAAGTGCCGTGGTCGTTGTAAGTGCACACCAGAGTTGTTTCATCGATAAAGCCGAGGATCGATTCCCCAAAAACCCAGTGGGGATAGCCAAATTCCGCTTTGGCAGGATAGACCGCTTGGGCAGTACCCTCAACGTAGCGATAGAGGTTCCAATAGCCACTGCGATCGCCACTGAAATACAACACACCACCGGGCGACCAACGGGGTTCAACGACGGATTCACCATTGCCCCCAGCTACGAGCGTTTTTTCTCCTAAGGTGCCATCCCCTTGAATCGCGGCGATCCAAAGTTGGCTGTTGTCCCAGGGCATATCGGGGTGATCCCAACTAACCCAGGCGAGGGTTTTCCCATCGGGGGAAAGACGGGGCGAAGTGTAGAAATCATTGCCTTCAACAAGGACTTGAAGGTCGCCGGAATCGAGGGTGATCGCCACCAAATCGTTTTTGGGTTCGTGGCCTGGGACGCTGTGGTCTTCGCTAACACAAATTAAACGGTTGCGGGCTGCATCAAGAATGAAATCAGCATAGCGGCGTTGATTTTCTGGGGTTAAGGCTTGGGGTTCCTGGTTTGGCGCTTGGACATAGACGCGGCGATCGCCATCGTTGGAAAAATAAACGGTGCCAGCTTCCGTAATTAAAAAAGCACCACCACCATACTCATGGACACGACTACGCACATTAAAATCCGGCGGCGTAATATCAACTGTCGTTCCATCGCCATTGCGTTTTACCAGCACGCTGCGCCCTTTTTCCTGGGGTCTGCCCTCAAGCCAGTAAAGATTTGTACCAGCCCAGGCCACCGCCCCTAAACCAATGCTGCTCGAAACAATCAGGTCGGAGGTAATCGGCGATCGCCAAGTGCCGTAGGGGGCGGTTTGTGGAGTGGCCATGGTAGAAAAAACCCAAGAAAATTCAAACTGATTATTACTCTACCCCTTGGGAAGCCAGGCCCACAATGGCTATTGGCTCGTACAAATAGAATCGACCACCTCACAGCCGGAGCCAAAATCACTACACACATCGAGGGCTGCTGCCTCGGCGCTCTCAATATCAGCCCCCCAGCCGCTGCCATAGGCCTCTGGCCCCATGGCGATCGCCCCACAGGCATTGCGGAACCAGACTAGGGCTTGGCAATCCCCGGACGCAGCAAAAAATTCACAATCTTCCACGGCAGCTTGCTCGGCCTCTGCTTGGGTGGGTACATCAATCACATAGCCATATTCCCCGGTGGCCTCCGAAAAGGCGATCGCCCCAAAAAAGACGCCATCAGTCGGGGCGGTAATAACCGGATCGGGTGTTGTTGGTGTGGGGGTTGTCGGGGTTGCTGGCGTGGTCGGATTAGTGGGGTTAGGATTTGGGTTTTCTCCATTTCCCGGTGGCGTTGTCCCCGGATTTGGATTACTGGGCGTTACCCCTGGTTGGACTTCCCCGGCAATTTGACGTTGTTGCGCCACTTGATAAAGTTGGTAGCCACCCAGTCCCAGTAGCCCTAAACCCAGGAGTAATCCCCAGGGAGCGCCGCGTTTTTTGGAACTGTTTTGTTGTAAATCTGCCGCCGAAAAAGAAAGCTCTTCGGCCACGTGATAGGTCGGCGGGGCTTGGCCTCCCCCGGTAATCTCCGTTGGCGGTGTGACCGGCGTACCAGCCGCAGCATTAGCATTGGAACCCGTGCCAACTGGTGCTGTGGCAATGGTAGAGGCAACGATGGTCGGTAAAATTTCTGGCATGACCTCCGTGGCTTGATTGTTAGGCATCGCCGCTGTAAGGGCTGCCCGCATTGCCTTAGCCGTCATAAACCGCTCTTTCGGATTAGGCTTAATGGCAAAATTCAGCACCGCCACCAGATGTTGATCCGCGATATTTTGACTGGGCCAGGTTAATTCGCCGGTGATGGGATCATGTTGAAAATCTTGGGGCATCATTCCAGTGAGGAGATAGACCATCGTCAGGGCGAGGGCATACAAGTCACTCGAAAAAACGGGCCGACCGGATGCCTGTTCCGGGGGCATAAATCCAGGAGTACCGATCACGATGGAGCTTTTTGGCGTGGCACCACTGCTCATCATTTGGGTGCCCATAATTTCCCGGACTGCGCCAAAGTCAATCAGCACCGGTTTTTTGTCCGCTTCGCGCAGAATGATATTTTCTGGCTTAATGTCCCGGTGGATAATTTGCTTGGTTTCAATAAATTCCAAAATATCGAGGGTATCCACCAAGATTTGCCGGACGGTGGCGGCGGACTGGGGCCCTTCATTTTTTAAAAGTGCCTCTAGGGTTTGGCCTTCGATGTACTCCTGGACGAGGTAAAATTTGCCATCTTCTTCGAAATAGGCATAGAGGCTCGGAATTTGGGGATTGCTGCCGAGTTCTTCTAGTAATACGGCTTCCCGTTGGAAACGTTCCTGCACCAGACGATAGATTTCGGATTGATCCTCAATGGGCCGAAGCTGTTTTGCGACCCGGATGGGCTGGGAGGGCATGTAGCTGTCTTTTACGAGGTATGTGACGCCAAATCCTCCACTACCCAACTCACGGAGAATTTGATATCGACCAGAACCGATTGTCTGTTTCGTCATGGCTTCAGGTTATATTTCGCGATGTCAAAGGAGTACTTGGGGCCTTTGATGCTTTCATCATAAACGGAGAATCTCAAAAGTCTGGTTAGAGGCGAGAAATTCCCACTGCAAAAAGGCGATCGCCCTCTACTTACCGTCAAATATCAAGGCCGCCCCTGGGAAAATTTCGTTTCTAAAACCAACGTCCACCATGGAAACGCCACAGGGGAAATAAGATGCGCATCAAACTCTGGGACACCACAAAGATCCCCAGCCAAACCGAGCCGTAGTGAATCACAAACCAGGTTAAAGACAGATCTGCCGTTAGGGGTAAGGCGACGCCCGCAAAATTCGGTAAGCCAGCCCACAAAAACAAAAAGAATATCCCTTCCCAGAGGGCCGCCAGCCATTGTAGAATCGCCGGCCAATCTTGATCCCAACGGTAATTTTGTAAATAGATGTAAAGACAGTCCCAGCCAAGGCCAAAAACGGTGATGTAACCCCAAACCGCCCAATAGACAGCACCAACGGGATTACCCCAGAGTCCCTCTGCAAAGCAGACTGTGAGGAGGGCACCCACCGTACCCATCAAAAGAAGTCGAGTTTGCCAGCGGCCAAGGAGTGTTGGGGTCATGGGGCTTGATTGTTAATCCATTTAAACCATTGGGATAGGGAAGCCAGGGGATGCAAAGGGCGCACCTGGGAAGCATTTTCCTGAGCCAAGGCTTCTACTGATTTTAGGGCACAGTATTGCAACCCCAAAAAGCTATCGACGGCGGCATGGGGGCCACCAAAGGTAATGGCGCCGGCGGCGTACATTCGTCCTGAGCGGTTACGCATTTCCGGCATTTCAAAATCATTGTTCACCTGGAAGCGGCCAAGGGCATTCAGGGTCAGTTGGTAATGGGTCACGAGGTCATTGAGCAGGGGGGTGGATTTGACTTTACCATCGAGACCCGTGGCGTCAATGATGTAGTTGGCGGTGAGGGTGAGTTCCCCTGTGATGCCTTTTTCGCGAATCCGCGTCACCGGACGTCCTTGGGCATCGGGTTCGACGGCTACGACATCCCCAAAAACGATTCGATACCAGCCTTTATCTAAACCCGTTTGGATAATATCGCGCCAGTCGTGGCGATCGGCGGTGGTGGTGCCGCCCCAATCGGCCAGGAGGTTAGTGCGTTCCCTGGGGGCAGCGTTTTCTAATTGTTCGCGCAGGGTGCCGCCCCAACAGGCCTTAGGCCAATTAAACGGTTGCAGTTCAAAATGGTTGCTCACGGGTCGCTGGGCCAGGCCAAATTTATTTCCCACGGGTTTTGGCGATCGCATTAGGTGCAAGATCGAAATGTTGGGGTTACGGCGGCGGGCTTCGTAGATGCGCTGGATCACCCTAGAGGCGACAATCCCCCGACCCCGAATCAAGACTGTCCCCCCCTGGCGTTCGAGGGTGCTATAAACGTGGTCATGCTCTTCGTAGGCATTGACGACCGTTTTAAAATCCCCTGTTTTTTCGCGGTAGTCCTGGAGATCTGGCAAAAATTGGATCACCGGATATCCGGTACACAGATGAACATAACGGCCAATGACAAAGGCATGGCGGCCCCGTCCCGCAGAATAGGCGATCGCATAACGACCATCATCGGTTTTCCGGATTGCCCGTACCCGCCCAAAGCGATACATATGGTGCCACCCAATCCGTGCCGCCTCCCGGTCAATAGATTTGAAGACATTGCCAGAACGAGGCGTATAGGTTTCCGTCAAAATCGGTTCCGTGAAGACCTGCCAGAGATGCCGTAAAGCTGCCTGGAAATGTCCCCGCAAAAAATCGCCGTAGGCTTCCCGTAGCGCATAGCTCGGCCAACCCCAGAGATTATCCGGACAAGAATCCGAGTTCGACCGCAGCCGCTCGTGGGCCGGAATTTGCGAGTTTAAGCAGAGCCGTTGGTAGCGGCCATAGGGTTTTCCTTCTAGGCCCAAAGCACGAACTTGCTGGGCCTGCACCCCGTAAACCCGTAAAAAATCAACCCAGATATAACTGCCAAGCCCGGCCCCAATGGCCACATAGTCTATCTCTTCGACGGGTAATCCGGTGGCATATAACTGTTGGGGGCTGACATACTGCGCTTGAAATTCTGCGGGGGGAAAGGTTTCTAATGGGGAGCTGCTGCTGGGGGGATCCGGCAGTTGTTGGTCTGGCACCTGAATAAAAGAATCGCTGGAGCGGCGCTGGGTCGCAGGTTGGTTGGGGGCCGTGGTGGTAATCGAAATTTCATAGGGGCCAATCCGCACCACATCCCCAGATTTCAAGCTCCTTTGGGTTTGGCGCTGGCCATTCACAAACACGCCATTACTACTATTTTGATCCCCAATCCACAGTTGATCGGCCTGGAGAGAAATGAGGGCATGGTACCGAGAAACTTGGGAGCTATTGAGGGTTAATTTGGCGACAGGTTGTCCATTGGCGATCGCCGTCGGCATACTGTTGGCATCACGACCAATGGCAATGGGTAACCCCAGGGCTAAGGTTTGAATGTCACTTGTGAGGGGATCTTTCCAGCTTAACCAGACCTGCTGCAATGTTGTCATATCAATGAATTCTGAGGAGAAACAAGAGAAACCCTAGGACTGTGGCCGCACCATCATCACCGTATTTGCGGCGGCTAAGGAAAAGCCACACCAGGGACATCCCTGTTTAAGCACCTGCTCATCATACCGAGAAACCTTGCCACAGGACGGATTAGGGCATTTTAAACCGTAGGCTGAGGCCGTATTGGGGACTTGGGGTTGGGGCGGGGCTGCCACCTGAACTTGGCCTGGTAGGACTAACTGGGATACCTGCAATTGAATGCGACCCAGTTGAATCTGGCTGCCCTGGGATAGATTGGCTGTTCCTTGGGTCAGTTGGAAGCCATCAATGAGGGGAGGATTAGAGGGACGCAGATTCTGAATGAGCGCAGCATCTAAGGCCGCACTAAAAAATAGCTCAACATGGAGGGAAGAAACACTGCGGTCAGCAAAGATAATGTCACACTGGGCTGGGTCTCGGCCAATCCGCAATTTTTGGGCAACTTTTGTGGTTGCAGCTTGGTGGAATGTGTAGTGGTGTAGATGATTTTGTAACGACCACGCTAGGGTTAATTTTTCCATTATCCTCAAGACTGACTGCGCGTAGCTGTCTAAGTATAGATTGGCTTTGTCTTCTATCAAATTATAATAATCATCCGCTAAAAAGAAGCAGAAACTTTATGGTTTTTAATGGCCAGATGTTAGCTTTATTCATGCCGATTTAGTGATGCTCTTTGTCAAAAATTTAGTTTTTAAATCAATAGTTTTTTGAACAAATCAACTCTTTTCTATGGGAAATTGATCGACATTTAAAGGTGAATCTATTTTTCAACGACTGTCCTCAAGGATTTCTAAAAAGCGAATTATTTTTTTGGAGAAAAGACACTTTTTTTGATCCAGGCCAATGCTGCGGACGTATTTTGTTGGGGTCGATTCCCGATAAAATAGGCTTGAGTGAATTTTACGAAAAGAGCTTGGGAGCTGACTGGTATGCTAGCAATGTGCAAACGGCTAATGGCGATCGCCTTGGTTATTGGGATTATGAGTTTCGCCTGGGGCAATTTTGACTCACCAAAGGCCTGGGCCGTAGACTACAACAAGCGCACCTTTATTCAAGAAGATTTTTCCCACCAGGACTTGCGGGACAATAGTTACGATCTCTCCAGTCTCCGGGGCTGCGATTTTAGTTACTCAGACCTGCGGGGGGTGCGTTTTTTCTCGGCTAATCTCGAATTCGTCAACTTTGAAGGGGCTGATCTCCGGGGTGCCGTCTTAGATTCTGCCCGCATTGGCCACGCGAACTTTAAAAATGCCAACCTAGAGGGGGCTTTCCTCGCCAGCGTCAAAATTACGCCATCCACAGTCATTGAAGGGGCCGATTTCACCGATGCCCTGATCTTGGCGCGGGAAAATGACAAGCTTTGCGAACTGGCCAGCGGCACCAATCCCACCACGGGCCGTGACACCGCAGCAACCCTATACTGCACCTAGGTATTTCTATTAAATTTCAAAGGCTGAATCACTGCCCATTGACCACCTGAGCGACCCTGGCGAGGTGGTTTTTGTTTGGGGTTTTATTGACTTTCAACGATCAATTCAGGGAAGCTGAAACAAAATATCTTGGGGTTTACCATGGCTGATTCTGGGCGCAATCCGTTGCAATATCTACCGCTTACCGTCGGGATGATCGGGGGAACTATGTTGATGGTTAACCGTTTACTGACTCCCGCCCTCAGTGATTCCCAGGCCCGTTCCGACGTGGTGGGGGTAATTCTCAGTGCTGTTTTGATTTTGACCACCTTGCTGTGGGAACAGATCCAGCCCAAGGCTCCAGAAGCGGTGATTCTAGAAGGAGAAGAGCAGTTTGAGCTGGCCGAGGATCTGCCGGACGCTGTCAAAACAGAACTGGCTTGGGCATCCCACCTGCTGCTGACCAATACGGTGACGAAATCGGTGGTGGTTTACCGTGATGGCGAGACAATTCTGCGGCGGGGCATTTTTGGGGCGAAAAAAGAATTTAATATTGGGGCGATCGCCAAACGGGTTCTTGAAACCCAAAAGGCAGTGTATCTGGTGACCTTAAAAATGTATCCGGGGCGGGTTGAATTTGATTATTTACCAGAAAATACCCAAGGCATTATTTGTCAGCCCCTCGGTGAAACGGGTCTATTAGTTTTGGGAACAAATATTCCCCGCAGCTATACAAAACAAGATGAAAATTGGGTCGCAGCTCTTGCTGAGAAATTGGCGATCGCCCTTGCGGAGGTTTAGGGATTTTCGGGTGAAGAGTTTCCCATACAAATTGAATCTTAATAGAACAAAACCACCCAGAACCTACTTTCCTGAGAACTTCCGGAACCCTTTAACTAAGACTCTCTGGAGACATTAACTGAATCATCTTGCTGCCCGACTTGACAGTTTATTCAGTTAGGTTGCTCCCTGCTGCTACAGGTGGTTGGAAGTATGGATTTCGCGCTTGAGTGGTTTTGCTTCGTTCGACGAGACAGATATGCAAAGAAACAGCTTGGTTTATCTCCTTAACTAACTTTACTTTACTCAGACAGTGGCTGTTTTATCTGCCAGGGAAGTTAAGTTCTACCTAACTTCAATTCTTAATTTAACAGGGTTTCTTGACCAAAACAATTACTTTCAATGAAAGTTTATTCTTCACTGAGTAAAAACAATTTTTTCTGTGAAGAAAAGTAAATACTTGGCCTCAAGTTTACCCGGCCTATTTTCCAGGCGATCGCCCCCTTACACAAACGGCTATGGTAGCTTGGGAAAAGATTTTTCTTTGGGCCTGTCAATGCTCTACATCCAAGATTTGGTGTACCATCCTGCGGCAACGCCTGAGCCGATTTTGCAGCAGGTGAACCTCAAGTTAGCTCCCCAGGAAATGGGAATGATTGTGGGGCCGAGTGGCTCTGGGAAAACGACGTTACTCGAAATTTTGGCGGGCTTGGCCCAGCAGACCCAGGGGCAGATCCGCTGGCAAGAACAAACTTTAAGTAATCTCCACTTGCAACAGTTGGCGGGCCTCGTGTTTCAATTTCCGGAGCGTCACTTTTGCGCCTCGACGATTTTAGAGGAAGTCCGGTTTGGCCATCCAGAATTACGCCTAGAACAAATCCAAGATGCTTTGGCGGAGGTGGGCCTCGAAAATTTGGATCTCAAGGCTTCACCCCATGCCCTGAGTGGCGGCCAGCAACGGCGTTTATCCCTCGCGGTACAATTGATCCGTCAGCCGAACCTGTTGATGTTGGACGAGCCGACGGCGGGCTTGGATTGGTCGATGCGATCGCAGTTGGCAAAATTACTGGCGAAACTCAAACAACATTGGACGTTGCTCATCGTCACCCACGATCCCCATGAATTAGAGGCGATCGCCGACCGTTGTTGGCACATTGATCGGGGTCAAGTTACCGTGACAAAGGAGCCTGGGGCCGCAAATACGTCGGCGGGATAAGCTGCTCCAGGTGCCAAGGGGCGGCAACTTTGGCAAGGGCTTGGGCATCCAACAAGTTTTCTACATAGGGCATGACCCCAAGCACCGGGATTTGGGTGAACTGTTGCACCATGGTCGGTGGCGTCAAAGCTTCAATTTGTCCCATAGCTTCGGGGGTACCGCAACTGAGGATGATTCCCTTGAGATTGACCTTCCGTTCCCGTGCCAAACTCACCTGGGCGATCGCCTGGCCAATGGAACCCAATTTCACCGGCACCACCAACAGCGTCGGCAACTTCCACTGCCCTGCCAAATCTGCCACCGTCAACTCGTCAGTTACAGGCGATCCCAAGCTCCCCAGGGACTCAGCAATGACAAAATCTTGAGCATTCCTCAAATCCTGTAACTCCTGCCAGACGATCCCCAGATCAATGGCTTTTCCCTCTAGGCGGGCAGCCACCGGGGGCGCAACCGGGGTTTCATACTCCAAAGGCACCTTGAGAACTGTTCCCCCATCACAGAATTTTTCGTACCATTGGCGATCGCCGATCCCTGTCTGGAGTAGTTTGATTACCCCTAGCCGAGAAAAAGGAAGAAAATGACGCCAATAGGCAATCAGGGCCGAGCTGACCACTGTTTTCCCCACTTCCGTGTCTGTTCCCGCGATTAACAAGCAATTTTGCAGCATAGAAAAATTTCAAATTGAATTTAAAGGTTTATTGAGTACAATAGACCCTGAAGATCAGCACCTTCCTTAACAATTTTTTTATTTTCTATTAACCCTAATCCTTTCCAGTGGCGATGATTGCCCCCAATGGTTTTACCGTATCTATCCAGTCTAAAAAATGGGGCTAAGTAATTGTACTTTGGTAACACATATCATCGAAACGACCAAAAGGAGGATTATGGTGTCTGCACTGATCCCTTGGATGTCCTTTATCAAACCGAAAGAGAGGTTTATTCTGCTGTGAGCCACTCCGCCACCCTCGCCTTACAATCTGTTCTGCAAACCCCCACCGATAGCAACCGTCTCCGGATTTTTTCGGGATCGGCGAATTTGCCCCTAGCCAACGAAGTGGCCCGTTATCTGGGCATGGATCTTGGCCCCATGATCCGGAAGCAGTTTGCCGACGGTGAAATGTACATCCAGGTGCAAGAGTCGATCCGGGGTTGCGATGTTTACCTTATTCAACCCTCCTGCCGTCCGGTCAACGATCACCTGATGGAACTGTTGATCATGATCGATGCTTGTCGTCGGGCTTCGGCACGCCAAATCACAGCGGTGATCCCCTACTACGGCTATGCTCGCGCCGACCGTAAAACCGCTGGTCGAGAATCCATCACAGCAAAATTAGTCGCTAACTTGATTACCCAGGCAGGGGCCGGTCGGGTGCTGGCGATGGATCTCCATTCGGCGCAAATCCAAGGGTATTTTGATATTCCCTGTGACCATGTCTACGGTTCCCCGGTGATCATTGACTATCTCAAAAGCAAAAATTTAGAGGATATTGTGGTGGTCTCTCCCGATGTGGGAGGGGTGGCGCGGGCGCGGGCCTTTGCGAAAAAGTTAGACGATGCGCCCTTGGCCATTATTGACAAACGTCGCCAGGCCCACAATGTCGCCGAAGTGATGAACGTCATTGGGGAAGTCAAAGGAAAAACCGCGATTCTCGTCGATGACATGATCGACACCGCTGGGACGCTCCAGGAAGGGGCCAGACTATTGAAGAAGGAAGGGGCCAAGGAAGTGTACGCTTGTGCGACCCATCCAGTCTTTTCTGGGCCTGCGGTGGAACGGCTCTCTAGTGGCCTGTTTGAGGAAGTTATCGTAACCAATACGATTCCGGTGCCTGCCGATAAGCAATTTGAAGAACTGACGGTGCTGACGGTGGCCAATCTCCTCGGTGAAACCATTTGGCGCATTCACGAAGAAAGTTCTGTGAGCAGTATGTTTCGGTAAATTTTGGCTTGGCTAGAACAATTAATTGATTTTGGGGAGGGAAAGATCATTTGTCCCTCTTTTTTTTAGGCAATTTTCAGCCAAAGGCGATCGCCCCCGGTGATCCAAAAGAATCTTCTACAATGGGGAGCGGCCGTTATTCTCAAATTGTGTTTAGAAAGTTTTATGGTAGTTGAGCAAATCCTGGATCTCGCCAAACAAAAGGGTATCGAAGCGGAGGTGTACTACCGCAGTAGCCGTGATACTCCCATCGATTTTGAGAATAATCGCCTCAAGTCCCTCGAAACCAAAGCGAGCCAGGGGGTTGCCCTGCGGGTGGTCGTCGATGGGAAATTGGGCTTTGCCAGTGCCACGGATTTAACGCGCCTCGAAGATGTCGTTGATGCGGCGATCGCCACGGCAGAAATCGGTGATCCCGTGGATTTTGAGTTTGCCAAGGATTTTCAAGGGGTTGTCCCCGAAAGCGATTATGTGCTGCCAGAAACCGCAAAACTGGTAAAAATTGGCGAAACCCTCATCGAAAAAGTACGGGCTTACAACGACGATATTCTCGTCAGTGCGGGGTTCCATATCCGCTCCGGTCAGACCAAACTGGCCACTACCAGCGGCGTCTACGGCGAGCGCAACAGCAAAATTGTTAGTGCCAGCCTGGGGGGAAATCTTGTCCAGGGGGAAGATTTCCTCAATGCCTACGGTTACGATGTCGCCAAGGATGGGGAACCGGATTATGACAAAATCCTCGCTACCCTCATCGAAAAATATACCAATGCCGAAAAAGCGGCCCAAATTTCCAGCGGCCAATACCCGGTGCTGTTTACCCCCAGGGCGGCCCTCAGCGCCATCGGCGGCCTGTTTGATACGATTCTCTCCGGTCAAGTGGTCGTGCAAAAAGCCTCACCCCTCGCCGGAAAAATTGGCGAACAACTCTTTGGCGATCGCCTAAGCATTTACGAAGATCCGACCATCGGTGTTTCTGCCTGTCCCTTTGACGACGAAGGTACTCCCACCCAGAAAAAAACCTTTATCGAAAACGGTATTGTCCAGCAATTCTATTGGGATCGCCAGTGGGCCGCTCGCGGCAACGCCGAGGCCCAGGGGAATGGTTTCCGGGGCGGTCTTTCTCGTCCCAGTCCCGACATGGTGAACTTTTGCATGGGGGCCGGGAAAACCCCGTTAACGGAGCTGATCAAGGGCATGAAGGAAGGCGTGATCGTTGATCAAGTGTTAGGAGCGGGTCAGTCTAATCAGCTAGCTGGGGAATTTTCCGTGAACCTCGACCTCGGTTACAAAGTCGAAAACGGCGAAATTGTTGGTCGCCTGAAAAATACCATGGTGGCGGGCAGCATCTTCGAGGCCTTTGCAGATTTAGTTGATTTTAGTGACACCTGCGAATGGGTTGGTGGTAGTGCCTATATGCCAGCGATTCTGTTCGGCAAGTTGGGGGTTGCGTCCAGGGCGGTTTAAAATTGCCATACTTGCCCCTGCATTGTGAGCGATGATGCCTGTGAAATCTTTGATCCGATTGCTGAGTCTCTGTTGTGTGTGTGTCCTCTGCCTGGCGGGTTGTGTGGACTATGATGTGGAGATCGCCTTCGACCACCAGCACCATGGCGAAATTCACCAGCATCTCCAGTTGGGGGATGAGTTTACGAACTTTAATCAGCAAGAAGCAAAGCACTGGCTCAAAAGTGTGGAAAAACGCGCCAGGGGGCTCCATGGTTCTGCCCAGCGGCTCTCGACTCAGGAGTTGGATGTACGAATTCCCTTCCACAATGGGGCAGATTTAGTAGAAAAGTTCAATGACTTTTTTAACCCGGAAGGACAAAATCTCCAGGCCACGGATCTCGATTTGGTACAACTCAAATCGGCGATCGCCCTTGAACAAAAAAACTGGCTTTTGTTTGAACGTAACCGAGCCACTTTGGACGTAGATTTGCGGGCCTTGGGCGTTTTGTCCCAGCGGGGCAGTTTGATCCTCAGTCCCGGTTCCCTCCTGGATTTAGACGTCAGCCTAAAAACGCCTTTGGGAGCACGGGTAATTAATCGCAACACGACGACTGCGCCTGTGACTCGCAAGGAAGGCGATCGCCTGATTTGGACCTTACAACCGGGGCAGTTGAATCATCTGGAAGTAGCCTTTTGGGTGCCCAGTTGGGTAGGCCTTGGCTCCGGGGGTCTAGTGGCGTTGTTATTCCTGGGTTATTACCTAAAATATCGCCGTTTGCCAGTGTAGTTGCTGATCTATCGCTATTGTTAAATCAATTGCCCTTATCTTTTGCGTCCTATGGTTGCCACCCAAGCCGAACCCTTAATTGAATTGCGGGGAATTTCCAAGGCCTTCGGGTCAAATGTCATTCTCGATGATGTTGATCTGAGCATTTATCGGGGAGAAGCCCTCGTGATTATTGGCCCCTCCGGTACGGGGAAATCCACCATCCTGCGAATTATTGCGGGACTACTGGCAGCAGATGCGGGGGACATTTATATCAATGGCATCAAACGCCGGGGACTGATCGAGGATGGCAACGATCCCATTGGGATCAGCATGGTCTTCCAGCAGGCGGCCCTCTTTGACTCCCTCACCGTGGCGGAAAATGTCGGTTTTTTGCTCTATCAACATTCAAACCTGTCTGCGAGAACCATTCGCGAATTGGTAGAAGAACGGTTGGATATGGTGGGGTTGTCGGGGGTCGGCGATCGCTACCCATCCCAACTGTCTGGGGGGATGCGCAAACGGGTTAGTTTTGCCCGGGCAATCATGGCCAACCCCGATAATCCGAAGGACAATCCCGAAATTATTTTGTACGATGAACCCACCGCTGGCCTTGATCCCATTGCCTCAACGGTGATTGAAGATCTCGTGCGCCATCTCCAGCAAATGCAAGGGGTTTGTGGCACCTACGTGATGGTCAGCCACCAGGACAGCACGATTCGTCGCACCGCTGACCGAGTTATTTTTCTCTATGGCGGTAAGATCCAATGGACGGGGACAGTGGCAGAAATTGACCAGACCGATAATCCCCTCGTGCGCCAGTTTTTTGACGCGGCGGTGGAAGGCCCGATTAAAGTTATCGGCTAAAATTCATCCTCCCCCATACAATAAAACGTAAATTTATCCCCCCTACTGACGAATCCAATGCGATCGCGTACCCTCAAAGAAGGCTCCCTCGGTTTATTTATTTTCGCTGGACTTTCCCTGCTCGGCGTCGTGCTCATCTGGCTGACAGGGGCAACCCTGGGGAAACGCACCTATTCGATTAATGTCCGCTTTGACAATGCCAATGCGATGCAAGAGGGGGCGATCGTCCGCTACCGGGGCCTGGAGGTGGGGCGCATCATTGACGTACAACCTTCCAGCAATGGCGTTGAGATCCAAATTCAAATCCAAACCCCCGATCTGATCATGCCGCGAGAGGTCGTGGTCGAGGCAAACCAAGGGGGACTTATCGGAGAAACCTCCCTCGAAATTATTCCCCAAACAGAATTAACCCAAGCAGAAATGGCCCAGAGTCCCTTCGCAGCGGACTGCCCGGAAAAAGGAGCAATTCTCTGTGATGGTACAACCCTAGAGGGGGTGATCGGGGTGAGCTTCGAGCAGGTGCTCCGCAACACCACTAAATTTAGTGAACTGTATGGTGATCCAGAGTTCTTTGAAATTGTGCGTACCTTGGCAGACAATTCCAGTGATGCGGCGGCCCAGGTGGCGATCCTTACCGAAGAATTAGCGCTGTTATCTCAGGAAGTGCGGGGGGAAGTGGATAATTTTGCCGAGAATGCCCAAGCCATTAGTGATGCGGCAGTGACCAGTTCCAATCAACTCAACCGCACCCTCGAACAGGTGAATACGCTAACAGGGAATTTTAATAGCCTTGTGGTCGAAAATCGCCAGGCCCTGGTGGGTACCCTCAATAGCATTGGGCGCACCAGTGATCAAATGCAGCGTACTTTGGCTTCCTTTGATACAACCCTCGATACGGTCAATCAAAATCTCAGTGCAGCAAATACCGAGGAAATTTTGGATAATCTCACGGTGCTAACGGCCAACGCGGCAACGGCTTCGGAAAATCTCAAGGATGTCTCAACGGCTCTGAACGATCCAACCAATGTGTTGATGTTGCAAAAAACCCTTGATGCAGCCCGGGTCACCTTTGAAAATACTCAAAAAATCACCTCAGACCTGGATGAGCTAACCGGAGATCCGCAGTTTCGGAAAAATCTGATTGATTTGGTGAATGGTCTCAGTCAGTTGGTTTCCTCGACGGATCAACTGCAACAACAGATTCAGGTGGCTAATCGCATTGAGCAACAGCGCCCCATTTATAACCAGCAACGACAAATCTCGTTACGCTCCAAGTCCCAAAACCCAGACCAAGGTCAGTCCAGAAATTAACCAGACAGAAATCGGCTGGAGACTTTCGGCAAAGATAAGAACCATTTTCAGAGATTGGATAATTTTTTTCTCAAAAACTCTTGGCGATCGCCAAATGAGTATGCTATATTCGTTCAAGTCAAAACGAGCGGATGTGGTGGAATTGGTAGACACGCACGCTTGAGGGGCGTGTGGAGCGATCCTTGCGAGTTCGAGTCTCGCCATCCGCATACCATAAAAAACAGAAAGCCTTCCCAAACCTCAAGGGAAGGTTTTTTTGTGTTTCAAGTTAGCCTGAAGGATCAGCAGCAGCAAGGTGTTGCTGGAGAAATTCGCACAGGAGTTTTACCTTGGTGGAAAGATGGCGATTGATGGGATAGAGGGCATAGGTACTGAGGGTGCGGTGATTGTATTCAGGCAAGACCACCGTGAGTTGTTCTGTCCAGGGGGCTGCATCGAGGATAAATTGGGGTAACTGGGCAATGCCTAGGCCCGCTGCCGCGGCGATCGCCAATGCTTCACCGTTGTTCGCACAAAAAGAGCCGGACACGTTAACAGAAACTTCCCCTTGGGGGCCGACCAAATGCCAGGTATTGCCTGTGGGGCCGTAGCGCAAACAGTTGTGGTGAGCCAGATCCCCAGGACTTTGGGGGATACCATGGCGTTCTAGGTAGCTGGGGGCCGCACAGAGGATTAATTTTGTCTCACAGAGGGGATGACTAATGAGACTGGCCGATTCGACGGGTTCAGCGATCCGAATCACGAGGTCATAGCCTTCGGCGATCGCCTCCACAAACCGATCCTCTAGGGTGAGTTGGATTTGCACCTGGGGATATTGGGCCATAAATTTTGCCACGAGGGGGGCCACCTGCATCCGGCCAAAGGTCATCGGCGCATTTACCCGTAACAAGCCTTTGGGTTCCCCGTGTAGTTGCGAAGCTGATAGCTCTGCCTCCTCTAGATCCGCCAAAATCTGGACGCATTTTGCATAGAAGGCGAGGCCCGTGGGAGTCGGTGTCACCTTGCGGGTACTGCGGTGGAGGAGTTGAACTTGGAGGTGATTTTCGAGGGCGATCACCAGCTTATTTACCGCCGATCGCCCAACATTCATCTGCCGTGCCGCCGCCGCAAATCCTCCCGCTTCCACCACCTGGGTAAAAGCATACAAACTGGCTAACTTATCCATGGCCTATTGTTTCTTTTTAAGATACATTCTGTATACAAAATAGCTTATTGTCTTTTATTTGGCAGCAATCTACAATAGAAGCAATCACCTAAACCCGCTAAAAACGCCTCGGAGGTTTTTATGATTCAACTCCGTCCCTCTGCTGAAAGGGGTCGTGGCAAACTAGATTGGCTAGAGAGCTACTTTAGTTTTTCGTTTTCCCAGTACTACGATCCGGCCCACATGAATTTTTCTAACCTGCGGGTGATCAATGAAGATTACATCGCCCCAGGCAAAGGATTCGCCACCCACGGCCACCGCGATATGGAAATCGTCACCTATGTCCTCGAAGGGGAATTGGCCCACAAAGACAACATTGGCAATGGTTCGATTATTCGCCCTGGGGATGTGCAACGCATGAGCGCGGGTACTGGCATTTTGCACAGCGAATTTAATCCTTCGTCAGAACAGCCTGTGCATTTACTGCAGATTTGGATTACCCCTGATCAACTGAATGTAGAACCCAGCTACGAGCAAACCTACTTCGCCCCGGAAGAAAAAGAAAATCAGTTACGGCTTGTTGCTTCTCCCGATGGGCGCGATCGCTCCGTAAAAATTCACCAGAATGCCTCGATTTATGCGGCGCTGTTGTCTTCTGGAACTACGGTCACCCATCCATTGGCAGAGAGTCGTCGGGCTTGGCTACAGATTGTCAAAGGAAGCCTCACGGTGAATGGCGTTACGATGGAAGCGGGCGATGGGGCTGGCATCAGTGGCGAAACAGAACTGATTTTTGCAGGTCAAGGGGCCGAGACGGAATTTTTATTGTTTGATTTGCCCTAGGTCAGCTGAGTTTGTTGCCCAAAGTTTATAGAGGAAAAATGAATATGGCTAAACCAACGATTGCGGCGAAAAAGCCCATGACGCTTGAACTTGAGGCCGGCGATTATTTCTGGTGTGCCTGCGGTAAATCTGCGGATCAACCCTTTTGTGATGGCAGTCACAAGGGTACAGAATTCAAGCCCCAAAAGTTCACCCTAGAAGCAAAGAAAAAAGTGACGCTGTGTCTTTGTAAACACACCCAAGATGCGCCGTTTTGTGATGGCAGTCATGCCAAACTATAGGCTGATCCGCGCACGGTGACGCAGCCAGGAATCATCGGTTTGATGGGGGGCATTGCGACGGAAAAAAGTATGATAACGACTTACTTGACCCAACGCTACCAGCTCCCCATTTTTGATGCCGATGTTTATGTCCGTAAGGCGATCGCCAAAAATCACCAAAATGAAAAACAATCACTATATCGTTTTTTTGTTTGGATGACCTGTTGGAAGAGAACGGCATTCTGGCTGAGGTTTACGATTGAGCCGTTCTGACTGACAAAAAATGCTTAATCCTGAAATACCTCAAGCTACAGAGAGGCATCACTTCTAGGCAACTTAGTGAACTGCTGCTTTAGACAGCGGGTTAAGGGCATCAAACCCTTCAGAGGAGGTTATCCTTGAGAATGAGTTCTGTCCTCACCGCTGCTGAGTATGCCGAAAAAAGACTATAAGTGGAAACGGTTTTGGTGCCCTCGGTCAGGCACTATAAATCTGGCTGATGGTGGCTATTTATGCGATCCAGATGGGGAATGGGGCAGGGCGCATAATCCAGATTTGGTTAGTTTGGAAGCGATCGCCGAAATCCCATGCTTAGTTTTGTTAGGGGAACCAGGTATTGGTAAGTCTCAGGAACTAGAAAACCTCAAAGCCCTTACAGAAAACAATTCTAGTCAAGTCTTAGAACTTAACCTTCGCTCCTGTACCAATCTAAAAGAAGATCTGTTCAAAGATGAAACCTTTACTGATTGGTTAGGGGGGAATTATCACCTCTATTTATTCCTGGATAGTCTTGATGAAGGACTCTTAAGTATCCCAACTCTTGCAACAGCACTAATTGACGAGCTTAGAAAGCCAAAATATCGGAATCATATTAATCGTCTTCATCTGCGTCTGGCCTGTCGAACATTTGTATTTTCAGAAATTCTGGAAGAAGGACTGAAGGAGCTTTGGACAGAAGCTAACTTTGAATCTTATGAACTAGCCCCACTTCGCTGTGTAGATGTTAGTGAAGCCGCGAAAGCTGAAGGCTTCTCTTCTGATAATTTCCTAAGGGAGATTGATCAGAAGGATATTGTACCGCTGGCAATCAAACCAATCACGCTAAGATTTTTGCTGAATACGTACCGTCGTCATAGCTGTCAATTTCTTTCTAATCAGAGACTTCATGAACTCTATCTTGAGGGGTGTAAGGTTCTCTGTGAGGAAGTGAACGAAAGTCGTCATGCTTCAGACCGCACAGGTAATTTCGATAGTGATCAACGACTGATTGTAGCGGCTCGAATTGCTGCTGTTACAATCTTTGCCAACCGCTTTGCTGTGTGGATTGGTATTGATCAGGGAGATATACCTGCTGAAGATGTTCTTCTTCAAAAATTATGTTTCGGTTTTGAAAAAGCAAATGGAAAGAAATTCGAGGTTACTAGAGAAGCAGTTAGGGAAGTTTTAGATACAGGTTTGTTCTCATCTCGTGGATCAAATCGGATGGGATGGGCACATCAAACCTATGCTGAATTTCTAGCTGCCTGGTATTTGACACAGCACAATATACCTCTGCCACAGATAAAAGAATTAATCTTTTCAACTGAAGAGGCAGATCAGAAGTTGATTCCTCAGCTTCATGAAACGGCTGCATGGCTAGCCAGCATAAGACCAGATGTTTTTAAGGAGATCATCACAACTGATCCGTACGTTCTTTTACAAAGTGACGTGCCGACTGATGCAAAGATTAGAGCATTAATTGTCAATAACTTATTTAGACAGTATGAAGAAGGGAAACTATTTGATAAAAGTATAAAGAACTACCATCACTATGCAAAGCTCAAGCATTCTGGATTAGTTGAGCAATTACGCCCTTATATTTGTGATGCTAGTAAGCAGGATGATGTCCGAGATTTAGCGATTGATATTGCCGAGGTTTGCAAAGTCCCTGAGCTTCAGGATGAGTTAGCGCAACTTGCTCTTGACCAATCACAGTCCATTCATTTGAGAGGGAGTGCAGCCCATGCAATTTGTATAGTTGGTGATGCAACTACAAGATTAAAGTTAAAACCACTTGCAATTGAATCCTTGCCAGAAGATGAAAATTATCGACTCAAAGGATACGCACTTAGAGCAATTTGGTCAGATCATTTAACAGCAGAGGAATTATTTCAAGCTCTGACTCCACCAAAGAATATAAATCACATGGGTGGATATCGATGGTTTCTTAATTATGAGTTGGTTCCAAAACTTCAGACAAATGATTTGGTCACTGCTCTTGATTGGCTTAAAGAGCAAGGTCACCGACATTTTTGGCACCCGTTTGAGGAACTTGGGGATGCTATGCTCTTCAAAGCGTGGGAAAATTTCGAGTTTCCTGGAGTGGTAGAAACATTCACTCAAGTAGCTTTAATCCAGTGGAGAAATCAACAGAGAATTATTTCTCATGACAATGAGCGACAAAAGAAATTTGCCATATCACTTTTGCAAGAGAGTAGCAAACGGCGTTCCTTAATTGAGCAAGCGGTCTTGAATTTATCAAGAACAGAGGAAGAACCAGACGTCTTAATATGTTTTTTAAGAGAAAGGGAAAATATTCTGCTTTCAGATGATATTTTTTGGATGCTTGAAAAACTCCAAGAATCTAATTGCGAAGAGGTTCAGAAAATTTGGGCACAACTGATTAAGCAAAGCTTTAATTATCAGGATGTAGGGCAAATAATAGAAATTCTTGAGGCTACTATTTCTAGTGATATTTTGAAGGTAATCTTATCAAATTCAATTGATGCTATTAACATCAGTTCAGCCTGGGCTAACACCCTGAGAAATAATTATATAAGACAAAATCAAATGAACCCTCCTTTGCTAGAGCCACCCCCTAAAGATCAAGTTCTTGAGTGTTTGGAGAAGTTAGAAGCTGGAGATCTATCTGCTTGGCGGCAGCTTAATATGAATTTGGCTCTCAAGCCTGATGGTACACACTGTGATAGTGAGTTTGAATTAGATTTGACTAAGTTTCCTGGATGGCAAGAGGCAGAGGAGGCTACTCGAAGAAGAATTATTGAAGGTGCAAAGAAGTATGTTCAGCAATATGATGATGTAGATTATTCTTGGATCGGGACGGGCACTTTCAATGAGCTTACTTTAGCAAATTGTAGAGTATTTTTACTGCTTTTAAAGGAAAGCTTTGATTTCCTCGAAAGCCTTTCTCCTGAAATATGGCAAAGATGGGCGCCTATCATTATTGCTTCTCCTGGTGGTCAACGTAATGATTCATATTTGGAACTAGTTAAGAATGCTTATACAAAAGCTCCTGAAGAATTTATCGAGACTTTGGAAGCGCTGATCGATCATGAAAACCAAAAACATAGCTATCTATCTGTGATTGATAGTCTTGATAAGTGTTGGAATGAGCCGCTCAAGGAGTTTTTGCTAGAAAAAGCTAAACATCCATTACTTAAACCCAAATGTATGGGGCAACTGCTTGAAAAACTTCTCAAACAAAGGATACCTAAAGCTAAAGTTTTTTCTGAATCTTTGATTACTTTGCCACTACCATCAACTGACAATGAGCGTGAGAAAGTTATAATTGCTGCTAGAGTACTAGTTGAAAATTCAGACTCTTCTAGTTGGCCATTTATTTGGGAATACATCCAGCAAAATATATCTTTCGGACGTCAAGTCATTGAATCTGTTGCTGATCGTTACTTGGCCTCAATTCAATCTAGATGAAAAACAATTAGCTGATTTATATGTTTGGCTAGTGCATCAATATCCTTATGAGGAAGATCCTGACCGTAGCAACGGAATAAGTTACTCTATAACAACTAGAGATAATATTGTAAGCTTGAAAAGCAGAGTCTTAACACAATTAAGAGAACGAGGAACTCTAGAAGCATGTACTGAAATTCAACGTCTTATCCAAGAACTGCCAGATATCACCTGGCTTGGTAAAATTCTGATCGATGCTCAGGTAAACATGCGTCGTAAAACCTGGCAACCTCCGACACCGGAAGAGTTTCTTCAGTTTGTAAATAAACAACAATTAAATCAATTCCAAGGAGTAACAAACGTGACAAATTTCAATTTCGACCAACGTGGAGCAACTATTGGTGTTAATGTTGCTAATAAAGATAGCAATATTAAATTCATCCAACACGCAAGGCAGAATATCAATATTTCTGAGCAAGACCTTGCTGAGTCTGCCAAAAAAATTAAAGCTTTATTGAATCAGCTTGCCCAAGATTATCCCATCACTACTGAGCAACAACAACAAACTTTTATCCAGAAGTTCCTGGAACAGGTTGAATCTACTCCTGATCTCATTCAAGTTTTTCTTGCAGGTGGTATTGAGGGGCTGAAAATTCTTTGCCCTCCTGTCGGAATTCCCATTGAAGTATTGCGTCGGCTCTATGAAGTTGTAAAAGAACGCAACAACAAAGCGTAAATGAAAGGAAATCATACATGCAAATCACGATCGACCTACCACCAGATCTCGAACAAGACTTAATCCGTCAAGCAGAGCAATCTAATGCTCCATTGCAAACCTTCATCCTACAAGCCTTACGTCAGATGATTCAACCACCATCTGTTTCCACTTCTCAGTGGCCAGAGTCTATCTTGTCCTATGACGGCATCCCTGATTTCCCCCAGTTTGAGTCCTATCGTGACGAACTCCTTCCCCCCTCTGAGTCGGAGCTGTTTTGATGCGATATCTACTGGATACTTGCGTCATCAGTGACTTCATCAAGGGTGAAGTTGGCACTCAAGTCAGACTTAAACAAACCCCACCTGTTGACATTGCTATTTCGGCAGTGACAGTCATGGAGCTACGCTACGGGTTGGCACTCAATCCTCAACGTGCTCAGAAAATTGAACCAACGATCTCTAGCTTTTTGTCTTCTGTAACAATTCTTCCTTTCAGCACCGTAGAAGCTGAGCAGGCGTCTCATATTCGTGCTGTTCTTAAATCTCAAGGGCAGCCAATTGGTGCTTACGATGTCTTGATTGCAGCTACTGCGCTTCAACATAACCTCCTCATGATCACAGCAAACCAAAGAGAATTTGATCGAGTCCCTGGTCTACAGACTGAGAATTGGCGACAGCCCTAGAAAACTGGGTAAACAAACGCAGACTAACTTGGCCGTGATGTTGACAGAAAATGAAAATATCTGAAATATTCAAAGACGAACCCAGACAATGGGGATTCCGAGGGGATCCATATCTTTGGCGTGAGTTGAAGGAAAGACTGGATAATGTTGATATGCCAGACACACCCGAACAACTCAAAAGCATCATCGAAAAGGAATATGAAGTAGCAACAGGTCACTCCATCAATCATAGAGAACATTTCACCGTCGAAAGATTTAGGCATGGCGGCATGTCTAGCGGCGGGATAAGCCCTGAATTTTGGCATGACTGCGGGATTCCAATGTTGGTGAAACGTCATGTCGTGCCATAAAGTGACAAAACCAAGAATCATCGGTCTGACGGGGGGCATCGCGACGGGAAAAAGTACGGTAACGACCTACCTAGCCCAACGCTACCAGCTCCCCATTCTGGATGCCGATATTTATGCCCGTGAGGCGATCGCCCCGCCCTCAGCAATATTGACGCAAATTTTTGCCCGCTACGGTGCAGGGATTCAAAACGCCGATGGTTCCCTCAATCGCCAAGCTTTGGGGGACATTGTTTTTAACGATCCCGACGAAAAACAGTGGCTCGAAGCGCAAATTCATCCCTACGTGCGCCAGCGTTTCCGTGAAGCCTTAGCAACCATTCAGGAGACACAAGCCACGGTAATTTGCGCGATCCCACTGCTGTTTGAGGCGCAGTTAACGGATTTTGTCACGGAGATTTGGGTGGTTACCTGTACCCTTGAGCAGCAGTTGGCGAGGCTCCAGCAGCGTAACCAGTTGAGCATTGCCCAGGCCCAAGCGCGGATCGCCAGCCAGATGCCCCTTGCCGAAAAAATCCAGCGGGCTGATGTGGTGCTTGATAATTCTTTGGATCTTGCAACACTCCATCACCAAGTTGATCGAGCCCTCAAAAGAGGTTGCTAGAATGAGCGGTGAAATCATCATTTTAAGGTAGCTGCGATGACCATTTGGGTAAATGAACAAATTGATCCGACGGGCATTCTTCAAGCTTGTATCGCTTGTCAAAATGAAAAAGCCGCCAAGGATTGCCATGAGCAATGGAAACAAAAACTCGCCACGGATCAAACCACCATCGGCTGGGAAGCAAAGATCCGCACCGTTGATTCTTGGGATGATGTGCCCGTCAATGCCTTGAAGCTTAGTTTTTAAGATGTATTTTAAAGGCGATCGCCCTGAATTTTTCGTTGTAACCCGCCCCGAAAAGCCATGAGCCCAAAACGACGGATGCGCTGGAGTTGGTGGAAGGACGCGCCGCGCAATGTCAGTGAAAATGAATATGCCAAATTTGAATTCCTCGTGCTGGGGGCGATCGCCAGTGGTGGCTTAGCGGTGATCTCTTTATTTATGGGGCTAACGGGCCAAGCCCTCAAAACATCCCAGGAACTTGCCCAGGTGGAGTCGCTTTCGGTACAGGCCGCCAGTGAAGCAACGACGAATCGCGATCTCATTAAGCTCGAAGGCTACCTTGTGGCGGACAATCCGCCGACGCTGCCCGATGATCCCGCCCTACAGATCATTCAGGGCAAAATTGAACTGGTCGCCCGCAATGGCCCCAGCACTGCCGAAGACACAATTCAAAAGGTGCTGTTTACTTGGGAAGCCGCCGTTGAGCAGGTCTTTTTGAGTGATGGGGAGACCCGCATTCCCTTGGCGATCGCCCTGGAGCAATTTCCCCTCCCGGCGGCACAACCAGAGCCTGACCAGCGCCCCAAGATCGAACGCACCGGAGAATCAGCCCGCTTAAGTAAACCCAAAGCCATTACCTACGCCGATCAAACCTTCCCTCTCACCGCCGCAGATTGGGGCAGACTTGATTACATTACGACGGATTTAGATCGTCGCGTCCTACCCCACGGCCAAACAGTCACGGTAGTGGCCGCCCTGCGCGATCAACAATTGGTCGATCCCCTGGGGGGCCGGTTAAAAATTGCCCTCGGCACCGAGGCAGACATTCGCCGCACTGGGGAACGCTTTGGTCGGCTGCTGACAGTGATTTGGCTGCCCTTGACGATCGCCAGTTACCTCTGTGGCAAAAAAGCAGCCCAGCTCAACCAAGACTTTCTCGAACGCTCCCAGCAATAACCCAAGCCATCGGTCAATCCTGAGAAAGTACGCTAAGTTGAATAGGAGCTGTTGTTTATCTTTCCCGACACATGGCAAACCAGAGCCCCCCAAATTTGGCGATCGCCTATGTCCATTTCTATGTAGACGATCTGGATTATTGGCAGACCTGGTTTCAAACAAAATTTCAACTCAACATCACCGCTCCCCAAGCAACATTTCCGTTTTTACCTCGAAACACCATTCAACTTAATAGTCCAGAGTTAACCCTGATGCTCTCGGCGCCCCAAGCCCCTGCCGATCCCGTTGCCCAGTATTTAACCCATCATCCCTATGGTGTTGCGGATGTTGCCTTTTATATTGACCAAAAAGCTTTTTTTCAGCCAAAAAATACTGATCAATCTGTTACTGTACTACGCAATAATGTCGGATTTCAACACACCCTTATTTATCGAGATACAGTTCCTAAAACGAATACCCAAATCGATCATTTAGTGCTCAATGTACCAGTAGGAAAACTCCAAGAAACGGTGCAATGGTACGAAGATAAATTTGGGTTTAACCGTCAGCAAACTTTTACGATCAAAACCAATTATTCTGGCCTCGCTTCCCAGGTTCTTTCCCATCCCAGCGGAATTCAACTACCCATTAATCAACCGGGAGACTGCTGTGAAAATCCGGAAACGGCACAACGTTCCCAAATCCAAGAATTTATCGAGTTTAATCGTGGTGCCGGGATTCAACATATCGCCCTGAAATACAAAAACTTACCGGAGCAAATCGGGCACTTTCGCCGGACAAATGTGGCATTTCTCAACGTTCCGGCCACCTATTACAAAAATCTCTGTGATCGTTATCCCCACCTAGAAACATTACCCCATTGGCCCCAAATTCAACAGGAAAAAATCCTTGTGGATGTGGTGCGATCGCCCAAGGAAATGCTCCTGCAAATTTTTACCCAGCCTATTTTTAAAGAGCCGACATTTTTCTGGGAATTTATCGAACGCAAACAACAGGCCCAGGGCTTTGGCGAAGGGAATTTCCAAGCATTGTTTGAAGCCATTGAACAGGCCCAACGGCAACGGCTGGTTTCCCCCCGTCCATAAATGTCCGGCCAATAGAACTAAGCCGCTTCGGGATGCTCGATAATGCCGCCCCCCAGCACTCGATCACCGTCATAGAGTACGGCCGCTTGGCCAGGGGTAATGCCAAATTGGGGTTCCTCAAAAACCAGTTTGAGGCGATCGCCTTCTAGCGGAATTACCGTCACAGGCACCGCACCACTGCGATAACGCACCTGCACCTCTGTGCGGATGGGGCTTGTAATGCCTGGGAGCGCCAACCAATTCATGCGCTGCACTGTACATTCAGACCGACCAGCGCGATCGCGGGTACTCACCACCACCCGATTCATCACATTATCCAGCTTCACCACATAGAGGGGTTCCGGGGCGGCAATGCCCAAGCCCTTTCGTTGGCCGATGGTGTAATGATGGATACCCGTATGGTGTCCCAGTACTTTCCCATCGAGATCGACGATCTCCCCTTCCCGCTGTTCGATGTATTTATCTAAAAAGGTTTTCATCGAACCATGGGCTTCAATGAGGCAGAGGTCTTGGCTTTCTGGTTTTTTCGCCGTCGAAAGCTGCATTTCCGCCGCAATTTGCCGGGTTTCACCCTTGGTCATTTCCCCCAAAGGAAACAGCGTCCCCGCCAGCATTTCCTGGGTGAGATCATAGAGAAAATAGGATTGATCCTTATGGCGATCCACCGCCCGCAACAGTTCATAGCGTCCGGTTTGATCGTTGTAACGAATTCTGGCATAGTGGCCCGTCGCAATCTGATCAATGCCCAGCTCTGCCTTGGCCCATTGCAACATTGGCCCAAATTTCACCATCCGATTGCATTGGGAACAGGGTAAAGGTGTCACCCCCGCTTCATAGCCAGACACAACATAATCGACAATGTATTTCTGAAACAAATCACGGCTATCCACGATGTGGTGGGGAATGCCCAATTGCTCACAAATATCAGCGGCATCGACCATCCCCTCCGAGCAACATTGACCTTTGCCTTTCATCAGCCAGAGGGTGACCCCTTCGACGGTATAGCCCTGGCGATGGAGAATCCCTGCGGTGACGGAACTGTCTACGCCCCCTGATAACCCAACTGCAACTTTACCCATGGCCTTGTCTAATCTCAATATCCTTTTTGGTGAATTGCCTACAACTAGATAAATGCACTGTCTGATGTGCCTAGCGATTTACCATTGTACTGGTATCCCCTCGCTGCTGGGCTGTGTCGCTCCCTAAGGATTTGCTGAACTTGTTGATCACTTAGGGGATGACTTCTGTGGTGACTTGTTTTTGGGCTGACCCTGTCACCACCAATTGATTTTGTTTGAATTTGCCCACGGCGCGATCGCCATTGAGTTTGACCCGGGGGTTGGTCTGCTCATAAACCACATTGCCCACGGCCACCACTTCCTCGGCGGTGAGATTCCAATCCACTTGGTTGGCCTTGAGGGAGGTGGGGGGATCTTCGCCCGTTCCCCTGACCGCACCGCTCAATTGTGCCTGTTGGGTCTTGAGATTGTAGCGTCCTTGGTTGCCCCGAAATTGGACTCGTTCGGCGGTTTGGGTGAGTTGTACAGAATCTTGACCTGTAATTACCCCCGCTTGGATATCCCAGGTGGCGGCTCCGCTGGCAAACTGAATCTCTGGGTCAAGGCTATTTAACAAAACATTGCCACTGACAATAATTTTCTGGGCTTTGAGTTGGGCTTCACCTTGATCTGCCCGGAGGCGATCGGTGATCGTTTCTGCGGTGTAACGCTGGACAGTGAGGCCCTCGGCGGCGGTAATTTTATCTTCAGCCACGAGCCAATTGAGCCTGCTGCCTTGGAGTTGCAAGGGGGGCTCCACAATGACAACTTCGACGGTATCGGCGAGTTCTAAATCCTGGCGATCGATAAAATATTTACCCTGGTTGGCGCTGAGTGTGCCGTTGGGATATTTGGCTTGGAGACCCGTGGTGATCTGGAGGATGAAATTGGCGGGTTCCCACTCGGCTTTCTCGGTTTCAAAGACGGCCCCCTGACGATTATCCGTGACCAAAACCCCTGATTCGAGGATAATGCGATCGCCATCGTTAATCACCTGACCCTTGTTCGCCTGGAGACTGAGGATCACTTCCCCATCTTGGTAGAGGTTCCCCACGAGCTTGGTGAGGGTGGCAGCTTTGCGGTCTTGGCTATAGATGGCTTCTTCTGCCTGGATTTTCCAGAGAATATTTCCCTCGGCATCGGATTGTTCGAGGAGGGCATCTTCGACGATGAGGCGATTTTCAGAATTTTGGCTTTGGGGTTCTGTTTCCGTCGCTGGCGGGCTATTGCGACAGGCCGTTATTCCCCCAAGATTCCCCATCAGGAGTAGTGCTAAGGCGAATATTTTTGGCGATCGCCCCCATTTCCATCGACACAAACGCACCATCACATTTACTTACTCATGACTGGGTAACTCAATTGTGCCACCACCACGATCTTCCATCAGCCTCGGTTCCGAAAACTGGCCCCGATGGAGCTTTTGGATATCCGTCTGGATTTGCTCTAGGTCAATGTAACGGTCTGCCACATTAATCAAACTATCGCTAGTCATCGATCGCAGGCTAACCACCTCGACCCGTGCCCCCCGATAGCTGACCGCATCCACCGCATAGGCCAGATCCCCGTCACCACTGACGAGCACCGCCGTATCATAGGAGCCCACGAGGGCCATCATATCCACCGCAATTTCCACGTCCAAATTGGCTTTTTTCGAACCATCCGGCAGTTGCACCAAATCCTTGGCGATGACCCGATAACCATTGCGGCGCATCCACAACAAAAAGCCTTGCTGTTTTTCGTTCGCCCGGTCAACCCCTGTGTAGAAAAAAGACCGCAGTAGCCGTGACCCGCCCGTTAAACGATAAAGAAGTTTGCTGTAGTCGATTTCGATGCCTAATTGCAGCGCTGCATAGAATAGATTAGAACCATCGATAAAGATCGCAACACGACCTCGATTTTCAAGTACCTGTTCAGGCGAGAAAACCGGATCGCTACCAAAGTGATCCAGCATTGTGATTATGCCTCTTGAGATTTTATTAAAACGAAAATATTTATGAAACAGTTTTTATAAAAAAATAGATGCCCCATTGTAAAAAAGGGAAACCCAATAACTAAGCTTACTGAGAAAGCTGGAACTTCGTCAAAACTTTTATCATTCCCTCGGTTTTGGGGCTGCGCTTAGGCGGAGGCTTCAGGGACTTCAAGGCGGGCAAAGATAGGCTGGGCTTTCGTTAGGGTTCGTTCAGACCAAGGCAGACCCCAGCGGCTATGGCTGGCAAAGGGAGCCAGATTGACAAGGTCTTCAGGGCAATTGAAGTCCCCGGGGAAACCTAATTGACGATAAATTTGATTGCTGAGATTGGGGATCACCGGGGAGAGTAAATAGGCCGCCAGACGTACGGATTCTAGGATCGTCAAGAGAATTTCTTCGACTTGGGCTTGTTCTCCCGCTTTAAATAAGGCCCAGGGGGCGCGGTCATCGATGTATTTGTTGCTGGCTTGGATGAGTGCTAATACCTGCTGACAGGCGGCAGTAAAGTTGAGATTGTCGTAGGCGGCACAGGTGCGATCGCCAAGGGTTTCCCCTAGGGCTTTGAGGGGGTGGTCGGCGGGAATGGCAGCCAGATCTAGGGACGGAATTTCGCTTTTGCAGTATTTTTTCAGCATGCCTAGGGTGCGGTTCAGCAAATTCCCCAGGTCATTGGCCAAGTCAGCATTGACCACGTTTACAAAGCGAGTTTCGTTAAAATCACCGTCTTTACCCAGTTCTACTTCTTTGAGGAAGTAGTAGCGCAGGGCATCGGCACCATATTGATTGACCAGGGCAATGGGGTCGATGGTATTGCCGAGGCTTTTACCCATCTTGAGGCCATTTTTGGTGAGAAAGCCGTGGCCAAATACTTTATCGGGCAGGGGCAGGTTTGCCGACATGAGCATCGCTGGCCAGTAGACCGCATGGAAGCGCAGAATATCTTTACCAATTAAATGAAGGTTAATCGGCCACCATTTTTTCAGGGCATTTTCGAGGCTGACTTCCTCCCCGTCTTCTAACAGGGCCGTGACATAACCCAACAGCGCATCAAACCAAACATAGATCGTGTGGTTCTCGTCGGTGGGCACCGGGAAACCCCAGTCGAGATTGACGCGGGAAATTGAAAAATCCTGCAATCCCTGTTTCACAAAGTTGATCACTTCGTTGCGACGGCTGGCGGGCTGAATGAAGTCGGGATTTTCCTGGTAGAGGGTTTCGAGTTGGGCTTGATATTTAGACAGACGGAAAAAGTAGTTTTCTTCGTCCCGCCACTCGGCCTGCTTGTTGGTGTGGATCGCGCAGTGGTGGTCTTCGATCAGGTCTTTTTCTTCTTTAAATTCTTCGCAGGCAACGCAATACCAACCCTGCTGTTGGGCGAGGTAAATATCACCGTTGTCCCAGACCCGCTGGAAAAATTCAGCAACAATTTTCGCGTGGTTAGGGGCGGTGGTGCGGCTAAAGCGGTCGTATTGGATGTTGTAGTGCTGCCAGAGATCCTTGAAGCTACCGATGATTTCGTCGCAGTGTACCTGGGGATCAACGCCTTTTTCCTGGGCGGTGCGCTGGATTTTTTGGCCATGTTCGTCGGTGCCTGTAATAAAGAGCACGTCATCCCCCTTAAGGCGATGGAAACGGGCGATCGCATCGGCCACCATCGTTGTGTAGGCACTGCCAATGTGGGGCACGTCATTGACGTAATAGAGGGGAGTTGTCAGGGCAAAACGAACGGGAGAAGTCATACAGGGGCGATCGCCTAGAAATAGATTCAATACAAGCTTTTTGTCGCTACTGTGCTAAGCCAATGGCAGGACAGTAGGCACATTCGCCCTATTTTACAAGGTTCTCGCCCGGCACCCAATGAAAATTTTTCTGGAATCACCATTCCCTAGAAATCCGTCGGGGCCACTTGCCGATAGATATAACGAACAATCCAACTGGCGAGGAAGCCCAACAGCGCATAGATCACAATCGCAATGAGGAGATTGACATCAAAAATATTCGTGCCGAGGGTCGCATCGGTGCGTTCTGCTGGGCTGATAAACAGCGTTGAGAAGGGTGAAACAAAAGGCCCCGAAAGAGCGTAAATAAATTTAGCAAAGGTATTTTCGGGATTGGCGCCGGATAGCCGCAGGAAAAACCGCAAGACTAAGAGCACTTCTAGTAAACCAACGAGAATGTAAATGCTATTTTCGATGCGCCTAAATAAAACCCTTTTCCGAATCGCATCCACTTTTTGCTGTTCTTGGCGCAGTTTCGCGACTTCATTCACCGAGCCATCATCCTCAGGCTGAGGATTTGGGTTGGGGTACTGATTCATAGCTAGACTATCCCTGATCAAAATGTGTCACCCCATGATCTTAGCCACACAAAGGCGGGCTTAGATGTTAAGAAACATCAAGTCAGTCCCAGGAAAATCAAGAAAAATTTTGTGGAATTCAGAAGATTTAGGACAGTTTCATCAATACTGCAATGCACTGTCTGTCCCCCACATTCATGGGGGAAATTAGGCTTTTCTACCCGCAGATTTTAGATATTCTGTGTTTACGCCAGATTCCCGGACGAGGGCTAATTTTCCAGTCCGTGCCACTTCGATGATGCCGAATTTTTCGAGCATTTGAAGGATGGCGACCATTTTGCCGGGGTCACCCACCACCTGTACCGTCACGGTTCTGTCAGAAATATCGACGATCCGCGCCCGGAAAACCTGTACCAATTGCATCACTTCGGAGCGTTGGTTCGCATCGGCATTGACCTTGACCAACATCAGTTCCCGTTCCACACAGGGTTTGGCGGTGACATCATCCACTTCCCGCACGTGGATGAGCTTGTCGAGTTGGGCAGAAACTTGTTCAATTTCTTTTTCGTCGCAGGGAACAACCATGGTAATTCGAGAAATACCCTCTTTTTCGGCGGGGCCAACGGCGAGGCTTTCGATGTTAAAACCACGACGGGCAAAGAGTCCGGCAATGCGGGTGAGGACTCCGGCTTCGTCTTCAACAAGAACTGAGAGGGTGTGTTTCATCATGGTCTGGGGATTGGGGCGGCGCTACGTACTAAAACCAAGGGGATATATTACTATAGCTCGCTGGCACCTTCTAGCCATTGGGAAAATAATTCATAGATCAGGGCCGGAGCTTCGTCGTGGGGGCAGTGGCCAAGGCCGGGCAAAATCTTGAGGGTGATCCGGGGATTAACGGCGGCAAGTTGGGGGGCGATCGCCACGGGGACAAAGCGATCCTGTTCACCCCAGAGCAGCAATATCGGACAAGGCATTTTCGCAAAAACCGTGGCCATGGGCGGCGCAAAACCTGGCTGACCAACGCGGCGACTCAGGGCAACAAATGCTTGAGCAGCATCTTGATCCAGGGTCGGGGCCTGCACAATTGCTAACAGTTCAGCATCAATATCTGGCCAGGAAGGATAGGCTAATTTCAGCCAATTTTTCAGGACAAAAGGACGGCGCGCCACCCGAAAGATGAGTTTCAGGAGCCAGGGTTGCATGGCGCTGCGCTCCAAACCATTGACAATCGGGCGTAGGGGCTTGGGTAACATCGCTTGGCGTTGGGCGACATCCGGCACACTCATCAGGGCGATCGCCTCGACCCGATTTTTCGGATCTTGGCCCAGGTTGGCACAGACCAAAGAACCAAGGGAATTGCCCAACAAAATTACCGGACGTCGCACCACAAGGTTTAAAAAGTCGCTCAGTTGCGCTGTCCAGAGGGGGACGCCAAACTCTGCACTGCCTTTCCGCGACCCCCCAAACCCTAATAAATCCAGGGCATACACATCGCGATCCTGGGCCAGCAAGGGCATTAAATGACGCCAATGCTCCAGGGCCGCCCCAAATCCATGGAGGAGGACGAGGGGCGATCGCCCCCTGTTTTCCGGAACCGTGCGCCAAAAACTGTAACGAATCTGCCAGCCCCGCCAAATCCAGCACCGTTGTGACCCGATCCGTTGTGACCAAGGTTGAAGCGCCATTGCAGCATTTATTCCCCTAGGGTGTTGGGCGATCGCCATAACTTAAATTGAGCATCCTCGCTTGAAAAATCATCACAAATTGTCCCTAAAATCTGCCCCAGGACGTAACGAAAAGTCCGCCAATGAGTAAAATGGGCATAGTTCTCAATTTTTTATTGACTGTAATAAACCTACCTACCAAATCGTAACAACATTCAACGCATAGCCTGTGAAAGATAAAAGACGCGTAAAACGTGACCTCCCGAAAATTAACGAAAGAATTCGTTTTCCAAATATCAGAGTCATCAGTGGAGACGGGGAACAACTTGGCATCATGACCCCCGCCGAGGCCCTGGCGATCGCCGAAGAAGAAGACCTCGACCTTGTCCTCGTCAGCGAAACCGCCAAGCCGCCAGTATGCCGGATTATGGACTACGGGAAGTACAAATTCGAGCAGGAAAAACGCGCCCGAGAAGCCAAAAAGAAACAGCACAATGCGGATCTCAAAGAGGTCAAAATGCGTTACAAAATTGAGGAACATGACTACCAAGTCCGGGTAAACAGTGCCCAGCGCTTCCTCAAATCAGGCGACAAAGTCAAAGCAACGATCACCTTCCGGGGCCGGGAGATCCAACACTCCAACCTCGCTCAAAAACTCCTAGATCGCATGGCCAAAGACCTCGAAGAAGTCGGTGAAATTCAACAGCGACCCAAACGAGAAGGGCGTAACATGATGATGATTCTCGCCCCGAAAAAATCCACCTAGGCGCGATTGAGGCGGCCAACATGAAAATGTAGCTATTTATCGCTGGGGAGTCAGTTGTGCTTGCGGGCAAAGGCTACTCCCCAATGTTGTTTCTATAACGTTAAAGCCAACCATGGCCCGTCGCTGCTCAAAAGTTCCTAAAACACCCAGACTGTTTGCAAATTTAGGTTTCTCCCCCACAAGCTTAGGTTAAGCTTCGCGGGTCACCCCCATCCAGAAGGCCCCTGTGACCATGGTTGTTTGTCCCCAATGTACCCAAGAAAACCCGCCAGAAAATCGTTTCTGTCAGTATTGTGGAAGCTCTCTGACGAGGCCCTGTCCCCACTGTGAAACGCCCGTACGGTTACAGCAAGAGCAATGTGAATCTTGCCAAGGGTGGGTCAGTCGGCCTCTCACAGCCTTGATCCTGGACGCTGAAGCGGCATCTTGCCAAGCACGAGAAACCCTTGATGAAGCTGGTCGTTATCGCCTGGGCGATCGCCCAACGGTACGAGCCGAAACATTTCCTTGGCTCGCGGTGATCGATACAACCCCAGAAACCCCAACAATTTTAGAAACTGCCCTCCAAGAGTTAGAAATAACCGATCCCGCCCAGCTCGCTGATCCCGACCTCTGGCAAGATAAAGAAATTCCGGCGATCGCCCGTCAGTATCTCAGCCTGCAAGATGATTTTTCTGCGGTGCCAAAACTCCTGGAAGCTTGGCGTCAGCCAGAATATCAAGTGTTGCTGTTTGAGCAACGCCCACAGCCCCTCACGCCCTTAAAAACCTACTGCCAAGCACAAACCCCCCTCTACGAACAACTGCTGCAATGGTGTTTTCAGATGGTGCAGCTATGGCGAGAATTGGTTCCCCTCCAATGTTGCCAAACTATCCTTGAACCAACAAATTTATACCTTAACGAAGACCAAAGCCTCGTGGTGCGACAACTCCTCCAGGACGATCCAGACCATCTCCCGGCACTGCAGCGACTGCCTCAACTATGGCAAGATTTGTTTCACCTATCTACCCAACCAGCGTGGCAACCCCTTTATGAGCTGACTGAAACGGCCCAAATTGGTGGTTTGGATACTGTCTCCCGCCTAAAAAAAGCCCTCCGTGCCCTCGCCCCAGAAGATACCGATGATTTTTATGGGGAAGTGGAGGGAGAGTTAGAAGCCATCGAATTACAGCCAGAGGATTTAACCACCCTGGATGATGTGTTGTTGTCGGCTGATTTAGGCCCAGAAGATCTCGCAGAAACCCCGGACGGAGAAACAGCAACGGCTAATCCTGAATCAGAAGCCGAGGACTCACCCCAGATTGAACATTCTGGAGGGAGCATTGCTTCGGGGGACTTTGAACCCTTGGCTTTCCCAGAGGAAGAGGAAGCCTCAACGGTAGTCTTACCGATGAATTTGGTGAGTTTAGACGATGCAGGCTGCACGGATATTGGTCAAGAGCGGGATCACAACGAGGACTATTTTGGTATGCGTACCCGCATCGAAAAGCAGGAAAATCTCCTGGGGAGACAAATTCAAGGGCGCGGCTTCTATGTGGTCTGTGATGGTATGGGCGGCCATGCGGCGGGGGAAGTGGCCAGTGCCCTTTCTGTGGAAACGATTCAGGCTTTTTTCCAGGAGCATTGGCAGGACAAGTTACCGGATGAGGCCGTGATGCGCCAGGCCATTTGGGAGACTAATGAGGCGGTTTACAATATCAACCTGAAAAATTCCCGTTCTGGGAGCGGGCGCATGGGCACTACCTTAGTTTTGATGTTGGTTCAAGACAATCAGGTGGCGATCGCCCATGTGGGAGACAGTCGCATCTATCGTGTGAGCCGCAAAGGAAATCTCGAACAACTCACCGTTGACCATGAGGTGGGTCAGCGGGAATTACATCGAGGTGTCACCCCAGAGATTGCCTATGGGAGGCCCGATGCCTACCAACTGACCCAGGCCATTGGCCCCCGGGAAAATAGCTTTGTGGAGCCGGATATTAATTTTTTCCAGGTGAACGAAGATAGTCTGTTTTTGCTCTGTTCCGATGGCTTATCAGACAATGACTTAATTGAAACGACCTGGGAAGAAATGCTCCTCCCCCTACTGAGTGCCCGGGCCAATTTAGATGAAGGAGTGCATCGCTTAATTGCCCTAGCTAATGAACGCAATGGTCATGACAACATTACGGCGGTGCTTGTGCGGTTACGGGTGCGTCCTAATATTGGGGCCTCAAGTTTTTAGAAATCATGATTTCAGTGATTATGCCTGTTTTAAATGAGGCAGCTGGTATTGTCGCTTGTTTAGAACATTTGCTCCGGATTCCAAACCCTTTAGAAATTATCGTTGTGGATGGGGGCAGCCAGGATCCGACTTGTGATCTAGTGCGTCAGTTTCCGGTGACCCTTTGTCAAACCAGTGGGGGGCGCGGCAAACAAATGAATCGAGGGGCGGCGATCGCCCAGGGAGACATTTTTCTGTTTCTCCATGGTGATACCCAATTACCCCAGGACTTTGCGGCCCTTGTGACAGAGACCTTGGCGGATTCCCAGGTGGTGGCTGGAGCCTTTCTTTTAGGAATTGCCGATTCCCGGTGGCGATTTCGTGCCTTAGAAAAGTTAGTGCAATGGCGATCGCAACTTTTGGCTTTGCCCTACGGTGACCAGGCCATTTTTTTGCGGCGTCAGGATTTTGAAGCCCTGGGGGGTTATGCCGAAATTCCCATTATGGAAGACTACGAGCTAATGCAACGGCTGGGAAAACGGGGCAAGATTCGCCTGACAAGCCAACCTGTACAAACTTCGGCTCGCAGATGGCAGCGACTGGGTCTGTGGCGCACCACCTGGATTAACCAAAAAATGCTCCTCGGTTATCATCTCGGCATTGATCCAGAGATTCTCCGTCACTGGTATCGTCAACAAATCCGTAATTGAAGATCGTTATTGAGGCTTGTTCAGATTATCAAGCTGTTCTCGGAGGCGATCGCAAAAACCATACAGTTCATCCAAAGCATTAAGGGGAGCCGGATTAATTTGGCTCCGCAGATAAATATGGCGCAATTTCCGTTCTAGGCGTTGGGCCGCTTCAATCGCCTCTTGTCCAAGTTCATCCATCTGCTGCTGTTGATAAAACGCCAGTGCTTGACCCCGTAAGACTTGCAAGGTGCCCTCTTCACCGTACTGTCCCGGCATAACCCGCAACCGCAGTAAAATCCGCTCACCCTGATAGTACTGCTCCATTTCCACTTTTTTCGGTCGGTCGATGGGCCCTGGGGGCAGGTGAGCGAGGCGCTTAAATTCATCGAGGATCCCGTGGAATGTTTCCTGGGGAATACCGGACAATGACCCTTTCATCAAACCACTTTCACTGAGAAAAATGCGGCCGGCCCGGGCGTGGTTTTCAAAATAGAGGCGGCCAATGCCCTCCGTTAAAATGCGGCCCAGCAGTTCTTGGTATAGTTGCGACGCGGATAAGTGGTTGAGTTCTTCGAGGGGAGTGTTGAGATATTGCGGTGAAATTTGCAATTCCCCTGCATCATTCGCCGTAGCAGACGGTGACGCTTGCAGTTGTACTGGCCCCTTGGGAATCACCACCGCCGGCACATGTCGAAAAAATTCGGACAGTTCATTATTCACCGGCATCTGTAGAGCCGTTGTCTCCCCAGAAAACACGGCAGTGTCTTGATCCGCATCATTAGAAACAGACGACGGCATGGGTGGTGGCCCATTTTCCATGACTAAAGTCGCCCGTTCTGAGATTGGTGGGGTGGCGTTTTTTCGGCCAGGGACTGGGGACGTCTTGGGTTGGGGCGGAGATTTTTGCTTGCTTTGATGGTAATTCAGGTAAGAAGACAGAATTAGCTGGTAGGTTTTGAGATCAAGCTTTTGGGCTTTGAGTTGCAGTCCGCCGCGACTGAGCAGTTTATTGACGATGGCCGCGACGCTTGAGCGTTGGGGATCGACAATGCCCAGGGTGAGACAGCGATCTTGGAGGGTGAGGGGCAGAATTTCGTGATTACGGCAAAGATTCAGGGGCAAATAGCGATCAATCAGCTGAAAGGTCTGCTGCAAGTCGAGATTAGACCAAGTAAAGGGCTCAATGGTGATGGGCAAGGGGGCTGGCATATTAGCGTCGGGGGAGACAAAATAGTTTTTTAACGGCGGAAATATTAATATAAAAAAATTTTTAAAACCGAGGACTAGCACCACCAAAGCTCAGTAAGTAGTCCAGCAAGATTGCCCTCTAGTGTAACTCCTTGGTTCAGGGGCCAGGCATGATTTCTCGAAGAAGCTTTACAGAATTTTAAACGATCGCCCCCTTTGTCGAGATTTTCGGGCAGCCTTTACGTTTCGCAACTTCTGGATGTCATGAACTGGCGATGACAACACCGGATCTCAGGGCGGCATTCGTTTTTTCTGGAGCGATCCCCGAAACATATCGCAGCAAAAAAGGCGATCGCCACAGCAATCCCCCCACTAGCGTTACTAAAGTTCATCTGTCCATACTCTTCGTAAAAGAAGAAAATTTTTCGTAACTTTATACTTCTTTGAGCTATCTCAGCCGACCCAAATTCACTGCCTAGAATGGGGCCGTAACCAACCTACCCAGTTCTATCCAGTTGGACTGACGCACAAATATATGGCTTCTCTCAATCTCGCAATCAATGGTTTTGGCCGCATTGGCCGCCTCGTTTTCCGTGCTGCCCTCCACAACCCCAATCTCAATTTTGTTTGCATCAATGATCTAATTTCCCCGGAAAAGATTGCCTATCTCCTCAGATATGACTCTACCCATGGTCGTTTTCCGGGCACCATCGAAGCCACCGCCGATGGTATTTACGTGAATGGCCAGTTTATCCGCTGCACGATGGTCAAAGACCCCAGTATGTTGCCCTGGGAAGAACTGAACGTTGACTATGTGATTGAATCTACTGGATGTTTTCGGGATTTTGTCGGCGTCTCCAAGCACCTAGAAGCCGGAGCGAAACGGGTAATTGTTTCTGCGCCCACCAGCGAACCCCAGCGCATTCCCACCTTTGTGGTTGGGGTAAATCACCATGATTATTCCCCGGCCTATGACCGCATTGTGTCCAACGCCAGTTGTACGACCAATTGTCTCGCCCCGATTGCTAAGGTAATCCACGATAACTTTGGTCTAGCAGAGGGGTTGATGACGACAATCCATGCGATGACAGCGACCCAGCCCACCGTTGATGGCGCCAACGCAAAAGATAACCGGAGTGGTCGTGGCGCAGGTCAAAATATTATTCCGGCATCCACTGGCGCGGCGAAGGCAGTGACCTTGGTCTTACCGGAGTTGGCCGGACGTTTAACCGGGATGGCAATGCGGGTGCCGACCCCTGATGTTTCGGTGGTTGATCTGACCTTCCGCACCGAAAAACCCACTTCCTATGGGGAAATTTGTGCCGCGATGCGTGAGGCGGCCAATGGTGAGCTAAAAGGCGTTTTGGCCTACACCGAGGATGATGTGGTTTCTACAGACTTCACCAGCGATCCCCATTCCAGCATTTTCGATGCCGGGGCTGGGATGGCGCTGAATGAGCACTTTTTTAAGGTAGTGGCCTGGTATGACAATGAATGGGGCTATGCCAATCGTGTTTTAGATTTGCTCCTGAGTATGGCTGCTAAGGAAAAAGAAACAGAAATGGCGATCGCCGCCTAAGGGAACCTCACTTAAGATCTCTTAGAAACACAAAATCCCCTTGTGAATACAGGGGGATTTTCAGGTTTTTATTTTTTATCTCAAACCGCAATGCATCTAACCAGCCTGGTGACGATCCAATTGGTCTAAATCCAAGTCTAGAGCAGCGATATCCGCATTATTACCAATCACCGATTTCATCCCCTCTAGGGTAGACATCATATTGCGGGGGTCGAGGAACATCACCTTACTACTGCCGCTACTACCAATGGTTTGCCCCATTTCGAGGTATTGCTGGGCCAAGATAAACTGCAACGCTTCACCGGCGGCAGGATTGGTTTTGAGCTGTTGGGCGACAATTTGCATCGCTTGGGCAGAGGCCTGGGCGCGCATCACTTCTTCCTGGCGTTTCGCCTCCGCCCGCATGATAATCGCTTCTTTTTCTGCTTCTGCCTGGAGAATAGCTGCTTTTTTCTGGGATTCGGCCTCCAACACCTGGGACTCAGCACGACCCTGGGCAGAGTTGACCGCCGATTCTCGTTCCCCTTCAGAGGTGAGGATTGCGGCCCGTTTTTTCCGCTCAGCTGCCATTTGCAGCTCCATGGAGTCCAGCACCGCCTTTGAGGGTACAATGTCGCGCAGTTCGACTCGGGTGACTTTTACGCCCCAAGGGTCAGTGGAAATATCCAATTCCCGCAGCAAGAGCTCGTTAATTTCGGTGCGGGCGGTGAAGGTTTCATCAAGTTCTAGCTTGCCCATTTCCGAGCGGATTTGGGTGAGAACCAAGTTCACCATGGCCGATTGGAGATTTTCTACCTTGTAATAGGCTTTATACATATCGACAATGCGCCAGTAAACCACCGCATCCACGCTAATGGAAACGTTGTCACGGGTGATGCAAGATTGGGGGGGGACATCTAAAACTTTTTCCCGGATGGTCTCGCGATAAACGATTTTGTCGATAAAAGGGGTGACGAAATTTAAGCCCGGTTCAAGGGTTTTTTTATAGCTACCGAGGCTTTCGACTAAATATTGATTTTTTTCGTTGACAATCTTGACGGAACCAAAAACAGCGGAACCACCCAGGGCCAAAATGATAAATACTAAAGGGTTCATTGGAATCTGCCTCAATGGTTGTTGAGTAAATATAAGCAGGATTTGTTTTCAGGCTAGCGCAGGTCGTTTGTCTTGATGGGCTTCTGTTGTGGAAAAGTTACCTGGGCTGGGGAGGTGAAACCAGGACATAAAAAAAGAGAATCAGCGCTTGGCTCATTCTCTAGGAACTGGATTATGGGAAAAAGTAGTGGTTATTGGGCGAAACCGGAGTTGTATTCGTTAAAGGATTGGATCGGTTTTTTGAGGTTCTCGCCTTCCCGTAGGGGCAGGTCAAAGAGCTTCCGGAAGGTATTGTCGATGTCGTTAAAATCGCTCTGGCCGACTTCATTAAAAATGACTTTGCCCTTGGCATCGAGAATGACGGTTTGGGGGATTTTTCCGCCGTAGTAATAACCGACTTCGTCTTTGCTATAGCTTTTTTGTTGGGGAATGGAGTCGATCGCCACGGGGATAATGCTGATCACTTTTTCGTAGTAGGACTGGATTTCGGAGACAATGGGGGCAAAACGCTTACTGTCGCTACTGTCGTCGGCATAAAAAACCAACATGGCGGGAAGTTCCCGTTCCCTAGTTTCTTGGAGGGAGAGGCGGGGCGGTACGAGGGAACCATTGCCTGCGTAAAGAACAAAAACATTGCCATCGTAGCGATCATCGTTGAGGCTCGCCCAGGCGGGGGTGACACATAGGGATAGCGTTGTTATGAGAATAACGAGGAGGCTAAGGAGAATGTGCTTGGGGGAAAGGTGCCGGGCTTGCATCATGGAATTTTTGTTTTACTTAAAGGGTTATGAACTTGGCTGGCGTCACTATGGTGAATTATCGCATTAGCCTACGGGCATGGGTAGGGCGATCGCCAGAAAACCTAAGAAGAAATACTTATCGGTACTGGGAGGTTAGATTGCGATGGTGCAGCAGAGAGATAATTTGCGATGAAAGAACAGCAACAGGCGTTATTTTTTCGGCAGTTGGGAGCGACCCTCAAGGCCGGTATGGGCTTGGGTCAGGCGGTGGCCTTAGCCATGGGGGAAATTCCCCGGCGGGCACGGGAGCCTTGGCAGGGGGTAATTTTGCAATTAGAGCGGGGCCATAGTCTCCGGGAAAGCTGGCTACCGGTGCGATCGCAGTTTTCGGCCTGGGCGATCGCCCTCCTGGAGATGGCCGAAACCAGTGGGGCTTTGGTGAGCGTTTGCCGGGATGTGTCAGATACCTTGGTGGAGATGGCAGAACGGCGGCGCTTAATCCGAGGGATGCTCCTGCGGGGGCTGATCATGGTCTGGTCTTGGGTGATGGTTATTTATCTGCTGCTGGGGGGCTCACTGCTGGCGGGAGACTTCGGGACGACGGCATTAGTTACGGCGATCGCCTTAATGGTTTTTCTGTATGGGGCGATCACTTGGGAACCGCTGCGCCTCGGTTTACGGCGGGTGCCGCCGCTGCGGAACATTACTCGGTTGCAGATGCTGATTCATCTGGGTTATCTCCAGTTGCCCCTGGATTGTGGTTTGCCCCTAACGGCAGCGATCGCCTGGTTAGCCGAGGGATTTCCAGATCTAGATCTCCAAACCATTTGCCGACGCATTGAACCCCAGGTGCGCCGGGGCACAGATTTAACGACGGCGATCGCCCCCTATTTTTCGCCGATGGTGCGCCAAATCATTCACTCCGGGGAAATAGCCGGCACCTTGCCCCTCAGTTTTAGTCAAATTCGCCAATATTACCAACGGGAACTGTCCCGCCGTTTTACGTTGTTGCGGGTGCAAATTTTGCTGTTAAGTCTGTTGAGCTTTGGGGTATTTGTGGCGCTGTTGGGGGCCGATGTGATTCAGTCGATGCAACAGCAATTTGAGGCTTTTTAACTTTCCCGAACGGTAGAGGTCTGCAAAACCTCCCCCCTACGTTTAGGTCATTAGACAGAATAGGCCTGTTGGAGCGCTTCCACCACGCGACTGAGGCCCACGGAATTGGAGGCTTTAAACAAAAGGCGATCGCCGGGTTGCATAGTTGCCTGTAAATGCGCAATTAAGCTCCCGTGGTCGGGGAAACAAAGACTCGGCACCCCTGGGGCACCATCGGCGATCGCCTGGGCTTCGGGGTCATCCACCAACACATAGAGCTGATCGAGACCGAGGGCCTGGGCCTTTTCACCCACTTGAATATGGAGCGCTTCGGAAAATTCCCCCAGTTCTTTCATTGTCCCCAGCACGGCAATGTGGCGATCGCCGGGGGTCTGTTTCAGCAGATCAAGGGCCGCCAACATCGACTCTAGCCCCGCATTGTAGGTTTCATCTAACAGCACAATGTCATTGGGAAGCACAATGCGCTGCGATCGCCCTTTGGGCATGGCCAGGGAAATTTCCGTCGTTAAACCCTGCCAACCAAAACCCAGCACTTGCATCACCCCTAGGGCCGCCAGGTAATTGAGGGCATTGTGCTGACCCGCCAGGGGCACCGGAAATACTTGATCGGCCACTTTGACTTGATCCGGCGCGATGTATTCCCCGGTTAAATCCCCCTGGCTAAACCCATAGCTGAGGGTTTCCCCAGACCAAACCGTTGCCGCCGTCGCCATCAGTAACTCATTATCAGCGTTGAGCATCGCCACGCTGTCCTTGGGCATAAATTCGAGCAGTTCGCATTTGGCCTTGGCGATCGCCTCCCGTGATCCGAGGCGACCAATGTGGGCTGTCCCGACGTTGGTAATAATGCCGATCGTTGGCTGGGCAATTTCTGCGAGTCGGGCAATTTCCCCTGGCCCCCGCATCGCCATTTCAATCACAGCAAAATCATGGTCTGGGGTCAGGTTTAACAAGGTCTTGGGGACGCCGATTTCATTGTTAAAATTGGCCTCGGTTTTGAGCACTTTGCCCTGGGTGCCCAAAACTCCCGCAATCAGTTCCTTCGTGCTGGTTTTCCCGACAGAACCCGTAATCCCAATCACCGGAATATTGACCTGTTGCCGCCACCACGCCCCTAAATCTTGGTAGGCTCGGAGGGTATCGTTGACGATCCACTGGGGTAAATCCGTCTCTAGGGGCCGACTGGTAATGAGGGCGATCGCCCCGGCCTGGTATGCTTGGTCAACATAATCATGGCCATCAAATTTCTCGCCCATGAGGGCCACAAATACATTGCCCGGCTGTAAGTCTCTGGTGTCCGTCGAAACGCCGGTGGCGGGTTCAGGGGAAATCTGTTGGGGCGATCGCCGTAAATTTTCCCCCAAGATTGCCGTCAACTGAGACAACATCAACACAATCCCCATGACTTGAGTAACCCCACAACAAACTTTCCTAGGCAATCTTACGGGATTTTGGGTAGCCCTTCGTGATATTTATCACCATCGTGGCGGCGGCGATCGCCTACATTATAAAGAGATGCCCTGTGACAAAATTAGCAACCAAACCCCAGAAGCCTAGTAAAATCAGAGAAAATAGCCGCAGCAAAGCTCAACCCTCCCAAGACCCGTTTTTACAACCGTAGCCTTGATCTTTACCAAGAAAACACAAAAAGCCGCGCCTCTTCCCCTTAGTTGCCACTTAAGATAGAAAAAATCAGTCTCCCCTAAATCTAATAGCTCTCCTCTGTCGTCCCTCGCCTTGTAATCAGCCTATCCCTTACCCAGTTCCTCGATTAGCGTGACGAAAGTAACTCCCATCGCCTCTTATCTCCGGCAAACCAATTCCGCCGAACAAGAGCTATATGACTATTTGATGCACGCCGTCCAGAGCCATACCCCCGATGAGCTGCTCCAAGAATTCAAGCAATTTCTCCTTGAAGGACGTCAAGCGCCGACCCCCGAACTACACCAGGCCCTAATCACTATCCTCAAAACCCCTGGTGTCGAAGAAGATTTTAAATTCATTCTGAACCGCTGCTGTCACATCATTATCAACCGCTGGCAAATCCACCCCCAGCTCCAAAAATCGATCCCTCGGTTGGTTGAACTGTTTGACTCTATCCCGCCGCCGAGCCTTTCGACGCCCCGCCTGACGAAATTACATCGCCAATTAGTGGTGGACTTTAGTACCTCCGAACAATATCTCACCCTGCAACGTTTGGCGCGGGTGGTAGAAGACGACGACAGTAAAAAGAAATTTACCTGGAATGACCAAAGCGTTTCGGTGGGTCAGTTAATTCAACGCTATCCCTATCTGTATGAACACTGCCTGCTCAGTGAAGATAGCAGCTTTGAACACCAGCAGACCGTCCGTCAGGTGCAAGCGAGAATTCAGCGGGCCTTTGAGTTAGACCTTTCCAAATATGTCATGTATCAGGTGCGTTTGGCCCAACTGGCCCGCCGTAAGCATTCGATTCAGGATGCTAAACAAATGCTCCAGGGGGTGCAAAATCCCACCCTACTCACGGAGCGAGAGTTGGGAACTGCCCTGAAATATTTCGTGGGGAAACCGGAGCGGGGCCACAGCTACCGGGACTTGTCTCAATATTTTTTACGCCGGACGACGGAAATTCTCTCCTACGAAGACTTTAAACATGAGCTATTTAGCTACTTAATTTCTAGCGTCGATCAAAAGTATGGCAAGTTGCAGTTTAACCAGAGGCTCTACCAAAAGCTGCAAACCATGTTGCCGAACTACGATCACCAAAAACCCAATGAGTTGTTGATGATGCGCACGGCCAGTCAACTGCTCAATTATCTCATTGTGGAAAGTCCCCAGCGGCCAGAGCATTACGTTTTTGTAGATATGATCACGAACCTTGGCCCGACGGTGACGGTGGCATTGCTCCTGAAGTTGGTTTTGATGTGCGGTAAGGCGAAACCCCACCTCGAAAGGCGCTTTTCAATTCTCTTCAGCCACTACGAATCCCAATCCCAAGAGGGGGTACCTTGGCTGATCAAATCCTTAGAAAACCTCCACATTGCCCTCAGTGTGCATTTTGGTGATGCAGATGTGTCGTTTCTCAAGCAAATTATGTAAAGGGATTTACGATTACTTGCGGTGTTTAGGGGATTTTTCCGGAGTTTGGGGATGTTGGACGACCAAAACGGAACAGGGTGCATGGTGGAGTACGTAGCTGCTGACACTCCCTAAAAAGACTTCCCCTAGGCCCGTTAAACCCCGGCGTCCGAGGATAATTAGGTCGGCTTGTTGGTTTTTGGCGATCGCACAAATGGTTTCGCTGGGATCACCAATTTGTTGGTGGATGGTGGTTGGGATTTTTTTGTGGCGGGCTTGGTGAGCGAGGCTTTGGAGCCAATGATCGACATTGGTGAGGTGCTGCTGGAATTGTTCTTCTTGGAGGGCGATCGCCGTTGAATCGATCATGCCTCCGTAGGCCGCGAGGGAGCCGATTTCGGGCATCGCCACGGGTTGGGGCTGGACGCAGTGAAAAATGGTGAGGGCCGCTTGGAATTTTTCGGCGAAATTGAGGGCCTGGGCAAAGATGCTGGGATCTTCGGTGCGATAGTCGAGGGCCACGAGAATTTTTTGAATCGCCGTCGTCTGTGGCCCAGGGGTAGTGGTTTGGGCAGATGGGGTCGGTAACATAGCAGCGTCCTCCGACAGTGACAACAAGAGCAGTGCCTTTCTACTTCCAGTGTGTCATTCCATCGGGGAAATCCCAGGGCTTTGAGAGAAAAATTTATGTTGTCACCGGGGGGACAATGGCTAGCGATCGCAGACGGTTGAGGGCCGCCACCAGTTCAAATTTGCGAAAATAGCTCAAATCGGCCTGGGGATATTCACTAAGAATATCAAGTCCTTCTGCTTCGATGTCGCCTAAAACCCGGTTCAACATTTCTGTAAGGGTGAGGTTATCTTGGCCATACCGATCACGACCGTAGAGAATACCAAGGGCGATCGCCCGCAGTTGGGTCGTTTCAACCAACTGTTCCACGGCACTGAGGTCAATATCTTCGGTACCAAACCCAAGGCGACTGGTATCGCGCACTTTAATGGTGACGGCCCGTTTTCCCCGACTGGCATCAATGCTCTCGGCAGCAGGAACACGGGGGGTAATGGTGCCAAATTGTGTACCCCCTTCTAGGCGTCTTTCGGTTTTGTGGTTGGCGGCAATGTGTTTAGCGGTGGCGGTGACATCCTGGGGTTGAAAATTATCCATGGCAATCACCGTATCAGCCACATCAAAATAATCGCCACTGCCCCCCATCACGAGAATCGTTGAAACCCCATGATCTTGGTAGAGTTGGCGCACCTTATCCACAAAGGGCGTGATTGGCTCTTTGTCCTTGTGGATGAGCTGTTGCATGCGGCGATCGCGGATCATGAAGTTCGTGGCGGATGTGTCTTCGTCTAGCAGTAAAGCCGTTGCTCCCACTTCTAATGCTTCGATAATGTTGGTGGCCTGGGAGGTACTACCACTGGCATTATTGCTCGAAAAAGTCTGGGTCGATTGGCCCTGGGGCAATTGGTTAATGAACGGTGAAATATCGACACTGGCGATGCTGCGTCCGTCCTCGGCCCGAATTTTTACAGCGTTAGCATCGGTGATCACCCATTCCCGCCCGTCCCCCGGCAGATGGTTATACACGCCTAATTCAATTCCTTTGAGCAGGGTTGATTTACCATGGTAGCCGCCCCCAACGATGAGGGTAATGCCCTGTTTGATCCCCATCCCTGTGATTGGGCCATGGTTTGGGCAGTCAAAGCTCACCGCAAGTTCTGGGGGACTCTGGAAGGGAATTACATTTTCCGTTAAAGGATGGGCATCGACACCGCTCTGTCTGGGTAAAATCGCGCCATTGGCAATGAAGGTGACAAGACCTCGTTTGGGGAGTTCACTGCGGATCCAGTCGGCATCTTCGCTGGTTTCGACGTGGGTTTTTAGGGCTGCGGCGTTGAGATTCTGGAAAAGCAAGGACTTTTGCACAATCTGGGGTAGGTCGTAGCACAGCATTTCCTCTGCTTGGCGACCCAAAATCGACCGTCCCTTAGCGGGTAAGCCCACCCAAAAACGTACTTCCAAGTCTTGGTCATCAATAAATACAGCAGTGCGTTCTAATATTTCCTGGGCAGGTTCTACCCCTTGGATCAAGCCGCTTTTGCCTGTCCCCCGAAAGCCACTAAAGTCTTTGGCCACTTGATAAAACTGCCTGGTGAGGTAATCCCGTAGGGCGATCTCGCGACTGAGACTGTTGTAGAGGGCTGGGGGAAACTGGGCGATCGCCTGGGGGACAATCACACTGCACTGGGTCGGAGCGGCAAAGGGATCTCCCTGGACGTAATCAATGATCAGTGTGAAGTCTGGGAAGTTGTACTCCCCTTTTATCTGCTTGTAGGCCTTATATCCCCGGCTATCAAGTGCAAACAGGAGCGCGGAAAGATCGGCTTGGCTTTTCATAGATCAACTGGCAAACGCACTAAAATCAAGTGGCTGAGAAACGGATGATGTGCTCTCCAGATTACACTTTAGGGCCGATGCAACCCAAATTTTCACCCTAGAAATTGTCCTTCTGCCTGACCAAAACACGCTACAGTAAACGTGATTCTTGCTATTGTTTTTTCCGTGTCATCACTGCATCCATGCGCTATTGGTTAATCAAATCAGAACCCAGTGAATATAGTTTGGCGGATTTGGCTGCCGATGGGACAGAACTCTGGGATGGGGTGCGGAACTATCAAGCGCGGAATTTTTTACAGCAAATGGAAAAAGGCGATCGCCTCTTTTTTTACCACTCCAACACCAAACCCCCCGGCATCGTCGGCCTTGCTAGCGTCACCCAAGCGAATCTGGTTGATCCGAGCCAATTTAACCCGGAAAGTAAATATTTTGACCCCAAGGCGACCCCAGAAAAACCTCGCTGGTACACCGTCGAAGTGGGCTACCAAGAAACCTTTGCCGAGATCATCACCCTGGATCAACTCAAGGCCAGCTTTACCCCCGAAGAATTTGCCGTGGTGCGGCGGGGTAATCGTCTTTCTGTGATGCCTGTTCCTGAAACCGTTGCTGAACGACTCCTGGCGATGGTGTCTTAGATAAAGCTTGTTTGTGACCATAGAAAAAGGTAAAAGGTGATTCCCAAACCCTTTACCCGTTAAAACTTTAAATTTTGCCTTGCTGGAAGTGATACCAGAGTTAATTCTGGGCTTGGACTTGCAGGAGGTGGACAGAGCCAGCCGGAATTTCGACGATCCGGAGGTCATCAGGGGAACCCATGCCGGAGAGAATCCCTACCGCCGCGCCGAGAAAGCCAAACTGTTGTTGGGTACCAATACTTGTGCCAGCAGCCCCAGCCAAAGAGGTGGTGAGATTTCCCCAAACGGCACTGTTTTGCTTGGCCATTTCTTGGGCGGTGCGCTGGGTGACGGTGCGGCCAGGAATCATCGTGCTGCTTTGGGCCTGGATGTTCACCACTTGGCCATTGACAATAATCGAATCAGCAACGAGAATTGCGCCATCTTTATGGGGTTTAACCCGTAGGGTAATGGGGGTATTCGCTGGGGCAAGCAGTTCTCCCGATGCACTCCGGAGATCTTGGAATAACGGCAGGGTCAAAGGATAGTCATCTTTTTGGCCGACATCGACAACGACAGCACTGGGAAAGTTCACCAAAATGGCACTGGCGGGGCTGAGTTTTGCCATCAGGGAAGTGGGGGCAGCGGGAGTGACGGAAGTCGTCGGCGTAGGTGAGTGATGATTCGGGAAAGAGTTAATCGGTGCTGCGGCAACGGTTTGGGTAGTGGTATCGGTGCTGCCAGTGCGGGCTTCGAGACCAGCAAGGCGGGCTTTGAGTTGTTGCAATTGGACTTCAAAGGAAGGCTCGGCGATCGCCCCTTGGGGGTTGGCAAAGGCGGGGGCTGGGGTGCCCATCACCAAAAGGGACAGAAAGGGAATCGTCGCAGACTTGAGGAGGCGTTGGTAGAGAGAGGATTGAAACAACATGGCAGGTTCTTCCAGTAAAAATAGCGGCTTCGAGGGGTGCGGGAGAATCATCACCTTGGCTCGATGCTGGGTAGTAGTTACTGGCTTGGGGAACTGATGCAGTTTTTTAGGATCAACAGCCTCTATTGATAACGGACGGTGAAGTTGTTATCGACGGGCAAAGCTTCGTAGGGATAGCAACTAGGGAACGGCTCGAATCGCTGTTCGAGGGTACGCACATGGCTTAGGGCCGCCTGATCAATAATGTTGGCACCGCTGGACTGGGCCACCTGGAGATTTTGGACGCGACCATCTTTCGTGAGGAGATAGTTAACTTCGGTGCGCCAGACCCCTGGGGACGGGGGGTAGGGGGGCCGCCAGGTATTGCCCATGGTGGCTTTGAGGTTGGCTAGATAAAAATCTACCTCAGCTTGACAGGCTAAACTCAGGTCGGTCATGTCCGGGGTATCGGTGGCGGCCGTATTTTGATTGAGATCCCGAAACGCGATCAGGTGGTTGTTGATGTCCTGGGAAACGGGAGCCGGTAACTGGGACTCGCGCCAGATCTCAGGGTTTAAAAATTCCTGTAAATCTGGGGAATTGGCGATCGCCTCGGTGGGGTTAAAAGGCTCCACTTGATCTTGACCGTCACCCAAATTGAAATAACGCTCACCACTACGGAGCCGCAAACCCTCTGGATATTGGGCTGAAATAATCAAAATTTCCCCTTGGAGCGTTTCAATGGCCTGGAGATTATCGTCAACAACAGCCCTGAGCAAAATTGGGTCAGTTCCCAGGGGTTGAATGGTGAGGGAGGCTTCCTTGCTCTCCGAAGAATCCTGGGATAGTTGTTTGCTGGCAGCACCGGATTTCTGCTGTTGTTTAGGGGCCGCTGAACTCCGTCCTGGACTGAGATGGACACCATATTTACAGCCGCGATTGTTCCCCTGACGCCAACTGAGGGTCACTTTGCCGCCGACAATGACACAGGGAAAGCGGTACTCCGTTTGTTGTTGGTCTGGCCCCGCCTGTAACAGGAGGCCATCGTAACTTTGGCCACCGCCCACGAACGCAAGGCGCGCTAGGGAACGGTTATTGCCGGGGACAATCAAGGCTTGACTTTGGTTGGTCAGACGATTGCCCACGCGGGCTGGGTTGGGGCGTTGGTTGCCATTTTGGAGTAAGAGGCGATCGCCCTGGAGAGAAGCAATTTGACTGGCATTGGGGGTGCTGGCCTGGAGGAAGGGGGTAAAACCCAAAAGCCCCAGAAGCGCAACATTCAATAACGTAATGGGCTTAAACATAGTTTTTTAGTAGAACGAAGGACTATCGGGATAAATTTCCGGGGATGAATTTGGATTTTCGGGGGGGAGATCGTTGGGATTGTTTTCAGGTTCGGGATCAGTCGGTAAATCCGGTAAGGCAAACTGACACCGCTCAAACTCACGGATAAAGTCCCCGGCCCGTTGCTGGAGTCGCGCCAGTTGTGGCCCCTCAGGAGCATTAACATCGTTTAGCCAACTGGCCTCCGGTTGCGCCAAAAAGGCATAGGGGTTGTTGGTAAAGTCCCAAGCCCCCGGCGCGATTGTTTGGGCTTCCTGGAGAAAACTTTGGAGAGCGGTGAAGTAGTTTTCGCAGAAACCGCCATTATTTGTCCCAGCGGTATTTCCGGTCGGCGGTTGCTGGACGGGGGGACGGATCGGCCAGCCGGAGTCGGGGGTAGTCGGAGCATTGGCCAGGGTTTCTTCTTGGGGAAGCCAACTACTGGGGGCGAGAAATTCTTGCAATTCGGGGGAATTGAGAATGGCCGTCGCATTAATCGGTTCCACCTGGGGGCTGGCGTTAGGGTTCGTCCCATCGAGGCTGTAGCGTTGGCCGGGCTGGAGCGTAAACCCCCTGGGATGGGCCGCCGAAGTGAGGGTAATTTCGCCAACTAGGGCATCAACAATCTGGCGATCGCCTAGGGTGCGGGCCTGGAGGATCACTTCATTGCTGTCCTTGGGCTGGATGACGATCCCTTCGATAACCTTTGTCGTCGCCTTCTCTTTTTCTGTTTGTTTCAAGCTTTTTTGATTGCTGCGGTTGGGGCTGAGATAAATCCCTTCTTCACAACCGCGATTATTGCCCTGACGCCAACTGAGGGTGACTTTACCCCGACTGACGACACAGGGAAATTGATAATGGGTTTGCTGGAGATCGGGGCCAGCTTGCACCGCTAAACCAGCATAATTTTGGCCGCCCCCCACAAAGGACAACCGCGCCAGGGAGTAGTTATTGCCGGGGACAAGGAGAGTTTGACTACGATTTTCGAGGCGATCGCCGATCCGGGCAAAGCTGGGCCGTTGATTCCCCCGTTGGATCATTAAGTAATTGCCCCGCACGGAAACAATTTGGCTGGCTTGGGGCAAGGTCGCCACGGCCAAGGACGTAAAACCGAGGCAACAAAGGCTACTCAAGAGGGCAATTTTCGGGGGCTTCACGGTATTTTTCCTCAATGGTTTGGCTAAATAATGCGTCAAATTATTCATAGGGATCAGCGGATTCTGGGGCCACTTGGCAAGCTTTCAGTTGCGTGGCGATCGCCTCGTAATCCCCCACAAAAATCGTTTCTGTCAATGTTCTGCCTTGGAGGGGCGCACAGGTCGGGGCGGCATAAAAGGAGCGATCGCCGTAGAAACCACATTGTTGATCGGTGTGGTCACGCCAGAGGGCTTCAAGGTCTTGGAGAAGCTGACAGGGGAGTTGCTGGGCTTCCGTCGGGTTATTGATTTCCCCGTCCTGGTTGAGGTCAGCGTTTGTTCCCTGGGGACGTAAAAGGAGGCCATAAGTTTCCCGTAATGCCCCAGGGGTATATTGATCTTCATAATCCAAAAGGTTGGTTTCGGGCTTGAGGCTGCCAAATTCTCCCTGGGCGAGGGCGGTTTCGAGGGTGGGCAATTTTTGCTGTTGGATCAGCGCAACCAATTGTTGTTCTGTTTGGCTGGCAAGGCTTTGTAATTCCTGCTGTTGGGCCGCCGCTAAATCAGGTCGCGCCTGGAGTTTGGTGATCTCCTGCAAAATTTTCTGGTAATAGGCGATCGCCAAATCAAAGTCCCCTGTTTGTTGCCGCCGTTGGGCAATGGTCAGGAACCGGGGTAAATCCCGGAGGAGGGTCGGAGTTGTGGCCGAGCTATTAATCGAAACTGTCTCGATAATTTTGAGCGATCGTTGGCGTTCCCACCAAGTCCAGCCCCCTGCCAAACTCAGCAATACCAAAGCGGCAGAAGAAAGTACTGCCAGTTTTTGGGCGCCCCGGCGAATTTTCCGTTCCTGGTCGAGTTCCCGTTGTTGCCGTAGGGCGATCGCCGTTTCCTCTTGGGTACGTAAATCCAGACCCAAGTTGATAAAAAACCGTTGGGCATCACTGAGGCGATCGGGACTTTTATCCAGCCAAAACTCTGCCTCCACCAAGGGCGCTTGTCGCAACAGATAACCGTCGCTGTTGTTGTGGCTTTCCCATTGCTCAATGGCGTTATTTAAACGGGTTTGCCACCGCAGGAAATCAGCATTGTCGGCAATCCAACCCTGGAGACGTTGCCAGTGACGAATTAACGCTTCATGGACAATTTCGACGGTTTCAGTATTGCGGATCGGGTCGCGGTTCGTCGTCAACAGCCGTTCTGAAGCTAATTGCAACGCGAGAGGCCAGGCTTTAACTTCTGTTTGCGGCAGAATCCGTCGGGTAGCTTCGGCTCCTTCCCGCACTTGGATCAGTTGCAAAAAGAGGGCTTGCACCTGGGGCCGCTGGTCAGCGGAGAGTTTTCCATAAACCTGTTCGGCATAGTCCCGGAGCGCGGCGGTAATTCCCCCCAAATTTTCGTAGGCGGTATGGGTAAGCCAACCTTTCTCTTGGTGGGGCCACAGTTGGGTCAGGGCAAATTCAAGGAGGGGTAAATTCCCCACCTGGTCTTGTACTTCTGTGATTATTTTTTCCACTAAACCCGGCTCAAACCTTACTCCCATCAGGGCTGCGGGTTGGGCGATCGCCGCCTGGAGATCCGCACGGGAAAGGGGTAGCAGAAATTCTGGTTCATGGCGTTGCCAGAGTTTCCCCAGGCCGGGATGTTCTAGCACTGGCCCAACACAATCGGCCCGCAGAGTAAGCAGCACCACAAACTGGGGCGCTTCTTGGATGGCTGCCACCAACAGATCTAAAAATTGCCGCTGTGCCTCTGGGTGATTAAGGGTAAAAAGTTCCTCGAATTGATCGATGATCAACAGTCGGCGGGCTTGCCTCGGTTGGGTTTGCTGAATTTGTCCTAACGCTGTCCCTAAACTTTGAGTATCCCCTCGGAAGGATTGCAACAATTTTGTTTCTGAAATATCGGGCTGCCACATTGCCACGGCATGGGCCAACCTTGCTACGGGATCATTTTCGGGACGCATTACCTGGATCGCCCAGTTGTACCTAGCATCCTGTCGCAACTGGGGCACAATGCCCGCAAACACCAGGGACGATTTCCCACTACCGGACGCCCCCACCAACGGTAACAGCGGTTGGCTTTGGAGCCGTTCTACCAACTTTTCTCGCAAACTTTCCCGCCCGAAATAAACTGCCGCATCCTGTTCCTGGAAGGTATTTAAACCGCGATAGGGACAGGGGGGCAAACCACCGAGTTGCAACCAAGTGGGGGGCAATAAAGCGCTATTTTGGCAAATGATTGGTAGCCAAGCCGCCCCAGGATAATCATTTTCTAGGCCTTGTAGTTGACGTCGAGCCTGTTTCACTGCTTGATAAAGGGGCAGTTGGGCGATCGCATAACCTTCGAGAAAACGTTGAAAAAAGTCCTGGGCGACTCGATTCGGTACCGGTTCGCGCATCACAATGGTCACGGGAATCTGGAGATTACCTAAACTATTCGCCAAACCCAACCCGTCACAGGAGTTAAAAATCGCCAACTGCAACCCCCGTTCCAAAGCTGTGCGCAGGCCTTCCTGCAAATGCTCCAGGGTCAAGCTGCGGTGTTCTGGCCCGTCGTGGAGATAGAGGCGGCCCGTTTGTTGTTCTGTCTGGCTGTGGCCCGCGAAAAATAAAATATCCCAACCCTGGTCATCCCAGAGGGCCGCATCAAATTCTTGGCGGGTGGGCTGCGTTAAAAATTGCACCTCCGCATCGGGAATTTCAGAGAGTTGTTGTTGTTCCGCCGTCAGATCGATGCCCTGGCTACTACCGAGGATCGCCAAAATGCGTACCTGTTGCCGTTTTTTCTGGGGGGTGATTTCTTTTAAACGATAAAACTGGGGCTGACTGAGGGCCACTTCCGCCAGGGGATAATCCACCAAAAATTGCCAACCCTGCCAGGGCAAATGATGCAGGTGCGGGTCATCTGTCTGCAAAATTAACCGCAGGGGCGTCTCTGGGGAAAGATGCGATCGCAATGCCTGGACAATGGGCGTAAATCCGGGGCTGAGGAGCCATTCATTCAGTTGCCGTTGGAGCCGCTGGGACAAGTCTTCAAAGCTGACCTGGGACACATGGGTAACGGCGTCTTCTTCGATCTCAAAATCATCGTCATCATCGTCAAAACTGCGTATTCCCTCGGCCTGTCGCTGTCGTCCCAATTGCAGCCGTTGGGCGAGGGCGAGATAAACCGTTTGCCACTGCTGCAGACTATTGAGCAGGTCTGGGAAAGCGGGCAGTTGCCCAACAAATTGCTGGGGTAAAGGGACATCCATCTCCCAAATCTGGGCCGTAATTGTCGGAAACCCTTCGGTGAGGCTCCCCCGACCAAAGGCCAGGGAAATGGTGACGCTAGCATCACTGAGCCAATTAAATTTCAAAGGTTTCGTTGACGGTGCAACCATCGCCGCTTACCTCCACTTGAAATACTTTACCGGGAACACCCTTGAAGGGTTTGAGTTGGATGTAGCTGTCCTGTTGCCGACTGGTGATCGTTTGCAGCACTTTGCCGGACTTAGATTTGAGGGAAATACTTAAATCCGCTGGGAGATACTCTGCCTCAAAGGGGAGGAGTCGCGCCTGGATGCGAACTTTATCGTCTTCGTCGGTGGGAGCGAGGGTGACGAGGAGAACCACCTGTTCATTGCCCAGGCTCAAACCAAGATCGAGGAGTTTACCAGCTTGGATATCTTCGCTGAGGTTACGGGTGGCAAAGGCGAGCTGGGCTTCAGGCAGCATCAACTGATCGAGGGCCTGCCAACCTTGATCGAGGACATTATCAAACCAGTTGCCGAGTTTCGTGATCGTTTCTGTAACCTGGGTTCTGAGTTCTGCCAGGGCATTCACGGGGAGGGGAATAGCGGCCGGGGAAAGGTAACGGCAGTCGGCGAGGAAATGATTCAGTTCGGCATCGAAGTGGTCGAGGCTGAAGCAATAATGGCCATCCCGTTTGGGGGCAGTTTGTAGGCGATCGCCCCGACTAATTCCTCGTAAAATGACGGTTTCTGCTTCTTCATCTACTTCGACAATGCCGTAGAAATGGGCGGCGAGTTCCGGTTGTTCAAGATATTCCTGGGGCCAGAGCACCTGTTCGTCGAGGTAGTCACTCTGGGCCAAAAGACAAACTTTAAAACCTCCTACGGTCACATAGGCCACCTGGGGCAGATGGGTCAGATCCCGTTGGCGACGTTTTTCTGGGAGGCGATCGCCAAGCCAATTTTCAAAGGCCACTAACCCCAGCCCGTTTAGATAGGCTTGCCACTGGTCAGCTTCTGGCAAATTTCCAGCAGGCCAGGTTTGGACAAGGGCATAGTCAAGCTCGCTGAGGGTAATTTCTTCGGGGATGAGTAGGCGGAATTCAGATTGGGTGAACATTTTGGGGCTCCTCGGCGTCAAGCAAGATTAGGGGTTAGTTCGGGGTGGCATTCGTTAAGTAATGCTTTAGTTTTTGGGCGTAGGCACTGTCGAAGCGACGGTTCTTGCCACTGCGGATTTCGGCGGCGGCCTCCGTAAACAGTTCTTGGTCTACAAATTGTTCTAGTTGCTGGCAAAGGGAACTTAGGTAGTTTGGGTCGGGTTCCGGGCCAGTGAGTCCCTTTTGGCGAGCGAGATCGAGGAGTTTGGCGAGCAATTTTTCCGTGGTTTGGCGGCGCACTTGATTCAGCAGATCGCCGGGGTTGAGGATGCGGCGGGCTTGATCCCAGCTACTCATGCCCAGTTGAGGAGCAATTTCGGCGAGGGATTGGGCCTCGATGTAATAGAGGGAAAGACCTTGCAAATAATGATCAGCAAAAGGTTTGTAGCGTTTGCTCTTGGCGAGTTTTTGTTGTTTTTGTTTGAGGTTGTCCTGGAGGCTCTCGTCAAAGGCGATCGCCAATTGGTCATGCAAAAATTGGATTAGCTCCCGTTGTTCGAGATTCCCTTCATCGAGGCTTTCGTGGGGGAGATCCCGCCGGGGAGCATAGTCACCACTGTCGGCGTCGTAGGTTTCTAAACTTTCCCGCGATCGCCAAATATCGTACTGCCGCAACTGTTCCGCAAGGCGATGCAAATCCCCCAGGAGTAACTTCGGGGCGCGACTCGGATAACCCTGGTCAACGCAGTAGGCATCCATTTCCAAAAGTTGTGCTTCCGTTGGCGTTTGGCATTTGGTGCGTTGTTTCGTCTGTTGGCGGCGATCGCGACGATACACCCCATGGAAAGCCTTCAGCAGACATTGATCCGCAGGCGCTAACTGCTCAAACTGACTTTTGCGGGCGCGGTTTAACAAGGCCCAATCCGTGAGGTGCTGAAACCCAAATTCCGCTAAAAAAGCCCGAATCTCTGGATGTTGTTTCGTTTTCAAAAAAGCCCAATTTTTCAAACTGAGTTTATTTTCCCGTTGAGCCCCATAGGAGCGGAGAATTTCCACCGCAAAAATCTGAAACTGACAGGGGCTAAGTTGGGCCGCTTCGTTGAGTTGGACTTGATTGCTGTCCGTGGCCTCATCGATCAAAATTAACCTCTGGCCGTCGTCGTGGAGCACCAGAGGCAAAAGGTCTTGGTAAGAAAAATTCTGTTGGGCACTAAATAAACTCGCGAGGCGTTGGCAACTTTGGAGAATCGGTTGGGAGACGTAACACCGTAAACATAGCCCTGCTAAAGCCTGATAATATGATTCCCCTTGGTTGCCTTGAAAGACCTGGAGGAGCTGCTCTGGTAAAGTGTTAGCCGAAAAAGTTGTGGTCTCTAACCAAGTTTGGGCGGTCGGGAGCGGTGCCCAGTGGTATCCTTGGCGATGCTGGAGACTGATGCGGTATAGATGCCAGTACTGCTTCGGATAACTCATGATCTCCCCTTGGGTTCCCCATTCAAGCAAAAATGCATAGCGGTGTTTTTGTAAGTATCATTATCCTGTCGCTATACATCTTAATTGAGCTTTTTCTTAACAACCGGTTACCAAGCCAACATATTCCCCAAAAGACCTTGGCGCAAATTGGAGTCATTCACATAGCGCACGTTTTCTAGCTGTTGGTAGGTGGCATAACGGTGGGCTTCTGCTTGAATAACGGCAGAGCAATCCTTGGCACTCATGGAACCGATGGTTTGCATGCCCCAACCGGTATTTTGGGCATCGATATGCTGGGTTGTGGTATTGTCCGGGGTGCTGGTGCTATCGGTCACTGTGGCCTCGTTATGGAAACTGTTCACCTGGGTCATGTCTTCCATTTCCTGGGTATTACAGAATTCTTTGGCCTCTTCTACGCTTAGCCAGGGTTGATAGTCGTCGGCGATCGCCCCAGGAACAAAACTAAGGGGCAGTAACATTGTTAAACCAAAAACAGCGAGCTTGTGAGTTGTGTTAAACATGGTTGGTTTCTCCGGGGGCGAGTAAAAAGTAGGTGGTCGATTTAAGGGCTAAGGGGTAATCCCAGGGACTCCATGAAATTTGGATCATGGGCGGGACTATAGATATCAATGGGAACACTAATTTGGGTGCCAATGGTTGGACTTTGGATGCCGTAGGGAGCCAGGGGACTCGCGCCATTGCCATCAACAAAGTGACTACTGGTGCGTTGTTGGGTGGCGTTACCAGAGCCGACATAAAGCTGGCTGCTCGTGTTGGTCGTGGTATTGCCCCAGCAGGGTTGGTTGCCCGTACCCATAAAGACTTGGTTACTTTGGTTAGCGGGAGTTGGAGAACCGTGGATTGCCACTTGGAGGGACACATCGGTCATCACACAGGCGGCCTGGGCGGGCATCCCGATAGAAGTCACGGGTACAAGTAAGGAAGGGGTAAAGATAATCCAGAAGGGGGAACCAGCAAAGAGAATTTTCATTGATTTGGCCTCGGTGAAGGGAACAGGGGAAAAACAGGGCAGTTGTGAACGGAGAGTTGGGTTAAACCACTGCCCTGGTGTTGGTCTTAGAAAGAAAAGATAGAGCTTTGGTTTTGGAAGCTGTTCTGGAAACTGCTGTTGTTGACGCTGTTGCCGAAACCAATCCCCGCGCCTGTTTGGCTTGCACCCACCTGGGCAACACTGGCATTATTGCCGAACCCAAGGATACCGGATTGTTGTTGAGTACTGGATTGACCGAGGTTGTTGTTGACGTTGTTGAAAAAGCCATCAGCCACGGCAGTTTGGGAACCGACAATTGTAGACTGGGCACCGTTGTTACCACCACTAAAGAAGCCGCTCTGATTTTGGAAATTTGATTGGCCCATGGTATTAGAAGTGGAGTTCCCCACACCGACGGCGGCACTAGTTTGATTAGAAATCATTGTGCTGCTAGAAACATTATCGGCTTTAGCGGGTTGAGCGATACTCAGGACACCGAGAGCGAGGAAAGCACCAGCGGTAGCAAGTTTGAGGGATTGGGGACGAGAGAAAGTGAAAGTAGTCATGGGTCAGTTACCTGTTGATTGATTGTTGTGTGTTGCCAGGTGATAGTGACCAGAAATTTTGCTTATGCAGTTTTTTATCTTTCGCCCCAGAAAATTATCTAGAAAAGTTCAGTGGCGATCGCCTTAAGAGGAGATTCCGTTGTGATCGGTTTTTTCTCAGAAGGAACAAGGGTAAAGTCGGGCTCTAGGAGAGCATCGTCCACCCAGCCGGAAAAATAATCCACGGTGGTACTGTCTAGGTCGAGGGCAAAAAGTGTTAAGTCTCCCCGCAGGGCATTGAGATCTTGGATCCCTTCGGGGTTATAGCCCTGCTCACTAATACCCACTGGCCCCAGGCCCACCTGTTGCCCCATCACTTCATCGAAACTCCGCCCAAAGCGATCGCCAGCCCAATGCCATTCTTCGCCGGGCCAGTAGAGACGATCTTCCCAAGGCAACAAATCCGCACCGGGTTCACTGTCCCACTGGAAAGCCCCTTCCGGTACCGTCACCCGAAAACCCGTGGGATAAGCAACTTCAAAACGCCCTTTTTTCGGCTGTTCATGGGCAATGCCAAAGGGGACGGTACTCGCCCACCAGAGCACTTCGGCGGTATCTGTGGTTAGGGTGGTGCTGGGAGTTTCTGCCAACAGACTGCGATAAATAGGTAAACCTGACTCTGGCACTTGTGCTTCTAGGGCAAAGCGCCAACAATTCCACGCGTCCCACTGGTCAATATTGCGCCACTGAATGTTGCAAATGCCGTTCCCCGTCGCCGCCCAGAGCACATCCCCCTCGGCATGGAGTTGGGTGGGAATCGCACCAATCAAGGGACTGTTGTGAATCGTGTGAAACGAGATCGTGCCATCACGCCAATCTTGATCAAATTCATAGGCCACCAGGCCTCGTGCGGGAATGAGGCTTGAACCTTCGGCGGCATATTTTGTCCCTAGCCAGAGAATTGTCTGCTCGTCGTTGGTTGTGGCCTGGAGGTCAGTAATTTGGGTGGCGATCAACTCGTCCGGCTGCTGTAATTCGAGGCTGTCGGTGCTTGGGTCATAGCGAACTAGGCTACTCAATCCGCTAAAGCCTTCCCCTTGCTCTGAGGAAACCGCAAAAAATAACGTGTCTTCGACAGGAATGGCCGCTGTCACCGTGGGAATGCCTAGATCCGCACCAATGCCACTGGCCCGCAACTGTTCGAGGGTATAAAGATCTAAGGCGATCGCCTCGGTTTCCCCTGGGGGAATCAGTTCAAAAATTGCCTTTTCGGGGGGATTCTCAAAATCTAGAAAAGGATTTGGCCGTAAGAGGACACGGTATTGATAGGCTTCTCCCGCCAGCTCGACCGTTTGAAACGCTGGATCTTCCCCCGCTAAAAGCAACTCCTGATCCTGAACGGCATTAGAGGTGTTGTCCGTGGTTGGTGGCAGAATCGCCCAACTCTGGGTTTCCCGACAAAAAACCAATTGATGATGCCGAGTTTGCACCGTCACAGTATCTGAATCAGCTTGAATGTCCCACGCCGTAAAATCGAACTGATCCGCCACCGACAGATCCGCTTGGATCGTTAATCGCTGGGCTGCTCCATCGGTGCTAGGACAATTGGCCGGGGTAGATGGCGCCGTGACGTCCCCTGGCTGTTCCTCCAGACTAATAGACTGTCCATTACAAGCACCGAGGCAAATTAACCCAACCCAAACCCAAGGCGATCGCCCCAACCCATTTTGTCTAGCCCATAAACTTTGTCGCATCACCTTTACTGACTCCCTAAAACTATTGAAATAAATTTCCCTGCCGTTTTCACCTGAGAAAGTTTGCCAGGGGAAAGCTTGTGACTTATTTTGATAAAGATTTCTTGTTTGTTCCCTTACCTAATCCCAATTCTGAGCCGAATTTAACCATGGCGCAAATCCGCATCGACCCCCTGGCGATCCAACTCCAAACCCTCGAAACCGAAACTCTCCTCAAGGCGCTCCTGCGGGCCAAAGTTCACCTCGATGCCATCTGCGGCGGCAAAGGCTATTGCGGTACCTGTGTCGTTCATGTTGTTAGTGGTGCGACCCAACTCAGCCCGGTGACGGCCCAAGAACAAACCATCCTCAACAATCTGAAAAAATCTAGCGACACCTATCGCCTCAGTTGCCAGGCCTATGTGCGTGACGGAGAAACCGTTGTTTGTGACCTACCATCCCGCACCCTCACAAAATTACAACAAATTCTCGATCGTCTAAAAAATCGCTATGCCCCGAAAGATATCCGTCACCCCCGCACCGGAGAACTGCTTGTTAAGCAGGGGGGCATTGTGACTCAGGATATTCTCGAACGCCTGTTAAGTGCCTGAAGTCCTTTTCTAGAAAAAAATATAAATTTTTATTAAGAGACAATTAAGTTTTGTTGATTGATTGTGGGTTCCGCCGGGGGTCTGAGATTTCCATGCTATGTTTGGTTTCCATAACAAAGTCCTAGTCTTATAACTCTCGTTTTTTAAGGGGTTTCTTAGATATCGTCCAAAATCCAGGACTTTCAAAGGGTTCTAGTCCCCTTTGAGAATGTGTAATGAGTTAACTCGATTTTTAGCCATGCTAACCAAACAAATTGCGGACTTGGACGTTTGAATTGCTTGGTTCCAGTGGTGCCCCCCTAAAAAATTAGATTTAGACATCGACAATGTTGTCGCCAATGACAATTTGTTGAGTTTTGTATCGTCGTTTGCTTGTTCCAAGCTACCGCCTATGGTTGGTACATCTACTTTGCACAACCAGATCATTCTCATCGCGGAAATGAATGAGCGCGTGTATAAGCCCATTGCCACGCAGCTCACCCGCGCTGGAGCCGTTGTTTGCGTCTCTGAGACGAGGCAGGCTTTACTCAAAGAATGCGACCGTCGTCATCCCCAGTTACTGTTACTGGGCACGCTCCCCCATACCAACAGTCTCGATTTATTTCGGCAATGTCGAGATTTTTGGCAAGATTTACCCGTGGTACTCCTCGCCCACCAACCCCTAGTCAATGATTACTTTCGTGATTGGGCGCTGAAACAGGGGGTGCGGGCGGTACTCAGCAGCTATGTGCAACATCTCGCCCAGTTACAAGCTACGGTCCAGGATATTTTGTTTCCTCTGTTAGAGCCCGTTGCCGCCACGGCCAAGCGCACCATGCCGCCCACCCCAATCCCAGTGGTCACAAATCCAGCTAAGGGCACGGATATTTCCCGGACCAGGGCCATTATTGCTTTGAATCAAATTAGTGAATTTAGTCAAAAGTATTTTGGGAACCTTGCCATCGGTAATTATTGGCGAAAAGCCCAGCAAACGCTCCAGTCAGAACATCCCCTTTTGGACTTTTGGGTGGTGGATCACTGGGGCAGTTTTGATCCGGAGCAAGGAGCGATCGCCTCTCCCGAACCGCACCTCAGTCAGGCCGAACTACAGAGCCTCAAAGTATGGGTAGCGACCTTTACCCAAGAGTGCGAACGCATTGTTGTAGACTTTGCCCAATTGCTCCGCCAATATGCCCTCAGCGAAGCGGATTGTCGCTTTCTCCTTTAAATTTTTTACCCCCCCAATCCCCCGTGAATAAAATCTCAATCCAACCCCTCGATAAAACCGTTCCCGTCCAGGGCCAAGAGACCTTACTTGATGTGCTGCTTCGGGAAGACATGAGTGTCATGCAGGCCTGTGGTGCCCAAGGGCGCTGTGCCACTTGTCATATTTACGTCAAATCTGGGGGAGAAGCCCTCAGCCCGATGAATGACCAAGAACGACTGACCCTCAGTTTTATTGCCACCGCCCAAGCCAATTCTCGCCTTGCTTGTCAAACGAAGATCTGTGGTGATGGGGCCGTTATCGAAGTACCCAGGGGAATGTACATCGGTTCCATGGGCGAGCTCAAATCCCTGGTTGGCACCCGCGCTAATCAAAATATTATTCACCCTTTGACCGGAGAAATTCTTGTCGAAGAAAACAAATTAATTCTGCGCTCGGCCCTCGAAAAAATGGCCAATATTGATGCGGCTTTAGAAACCAATCTTTTGGATGTGTTCCAACCCTCTTCTGTGTCAAATATTGCCAACTACTTTGATTAGTTTTGGCTTTTCTCGCTTTTTTAAGCTTGTCTTTCTCACTGTTGTGATTGCGATTTATTGATCCTATGGTTTCTTCTGCCCGTTCCCAAACTCTCCCATACCACCGTTCCTGGCAAAAAGCCTGCCACTACAGTCGTCATACCTTCTTTCAGTTTGATCCCACCCAAGGCACCGTAAGCGATCGCCATGGTCAACGGAATCTCCTTACCACGGAAGATTTCATTATCGGGTTGCAAAAGGGCCTTGAGCATGAAGTCGGTGAAGCTTCCGGTTGGTTAATGTACCTGATCGGCCAGGAGTGGGGTGTCGAAGATGCGGCTCAATTTAAAGTTTGGTTCCAGGATGAGTTCGGCCTGTATTTTAAAGATGCGGCGCTCCGGTTTGCCCTCGAAACCTGGTGGTGGCCCCTGACGGCCCAGGGGTGGGGGAAATGGCAGGTAGATTTGTCTTCAATTAAGGAAGGCTTTTTATTCATTGATCTATTTGACTCGGCGGTGGCGAAAACCCTCGGTGATGTCGGTAAGCCCGTGTGCTTCCTCTATGCAGGGCTATTTGCGGGGTTCTTTTCGAGCTTTTTTGACCGGGCCTTGAGTAGCACTGAAATTCAGTGTTATTCCATGGGGAATGATTTTTGTCGGTTCCTAATCGGTTCGGAAAAACGGGTGAAGGCGGCGGAATTTTGGCTGACATCTGGGGCAACGGCGGCGGATATTGAAGCTCGCTTTCAGGCGCTCAAAACGGAAGCGGCACTTGATGCGGTTGGGCGCGAATAAAGCAAAGGCACACTTCGAGGACAAATCACATGGCACAAGATGATTCCCTACTCCGGCGCTGGTTTCCGACTTTTGTGGGACTTTTTGAAAGACTCAAGCCTCCTACGGCAGGGGCTGCCCCTACCCGTGGGGCAGCCCCTGCCCCGACCCTCGTCCGGCGATCGCCTCGACCGGATGGCCCTTTTTTTCTCAAGGGTTTTGAGGAAGCAGCTTTTCTCTCCCGGGATGATCTGCTGTTAGCCCTACAGTGGAGTGCGCCGCCTTCCGAATTGGATCAATACGCTGCCACCCTCCAAGGGACTTCGCCGAGGCGATCGCCCGTTGTTGAAACCGAGGAATCTGATACCGACTTTTTCATTCGGGGCCTACAGAATATCGAAACCGTCGATGGCCTCAAAAATTTAGACCTTGTCGCCCTCCTTACCTGGGAAGAGCAAGGTCAAACTCTTCGAGAAGTTGACCCCGATGACTACGACCTACTCGACGATTTATTAGATGTCGCCGATATTTAGGGCGTTAGGTGGCTAAAACTCCTTGCAAAAACGGAATTATTAAAAAATAAAACAATTTACCGTCCCTTTTCGAGAAAAACCTAGAATTTTTCCAGCGTAAATTTTGCCTACTTTTTTCATCAGGATAAATTTTTATGATCACCCTCTTAGAAACCCTCCTTGAACGTTCCGACGGGGCTTATATCGAACCCCAAGATCTTGATCAAGTCGATCAGACTCTCCAATCCTGGGGCGATCGCCGGATCACCTATCAATTGATCCAAGAAAAAGAAGAAAAAATCGTCGACGAGACCCTCCGGCGCTTCCAAACCGAAAACGAAGTGTTGTTGCGCTCAGCCCCGGAGACGGTTCTCAAAAAATGCAAAGGTGACCTCATCTCAGTCCTCCGCAACTGCGCCACAGCGATGCTCCTCCAGGATGAAGAACTCCTCAAAGATCGCTTCCTGTACTGGATGCAAAATATTATGCGAGCCCTGAAAAATCAAAAATACAACAACGAAGTTTACCGCATTATCCAAGAGGTCATCCAAGAAGAACTCCCCACCCCATACGCCCAACTGATGCTGCCCTATCTCCAAGTCACCCACCAATACCTGAGCGAATAACCATGACTTTGTCCCCTGTCCCTGGGAATTACTTTACCCCCCGCACCTATATCCAATGCCAACCGGAAACGGGCCTTTTAAAAACACGCCACGGGAATCGCCTTTTGGCCGTCCCAGAGGTGTTGCTCCGGAGCATCCATAAAGCCCTACGGGAAGAAACAGGTGAAGCAACCCCTTTCGCCCTCTATACCTTTGGTTTTTGGTGGGGGGGTGCCTTTTACGACCGCTTGAAAACAGAAATTGAAGCATACTACCAACGCACGATCCCCCAGATGAATGCCCTAGAATTTTTGGTGATGATGCGGCAAATTTGGGAAACCCACGGTTTTGGGCATTTAAATTTAGATTTTACCCACCGTGATTTGGGCCTAATCAAGGTACAGGTAGAGGCCTCAATGATGCAGTTGGGTACGGAAATTGGCCTGAAACCAGAACAAACACCGTCCTATCATTTAGAAGCGGGTTTTATTGCAGCTTGGTTTTCCCGTTGGGCTGGGAAAGGCATTCGGGCCTGTGCAGTGGATTTACCAAAGGATGCGGCAACGTTAATGGCGAATCCGCCACAATTTGCCAACTTCTTGGTGGGCTTAGGGCCAAAAATTGAACAGACGGAAATGTGGGTCAAACAAGGTCTTTCTAGCGCCGAGATTATCGAAAAATTTGCAGTGACCGATGCCTAAATTGACTTAGGTTTTGCTAAACCCTGGGCGCTGCGGCCTAGAGCGTTTCTTGGCATGATGGAAGCAAGTTCAACAAGTGTTTTGCTGACATAATCGATATGACAACTGATGTTCTGACCAAACATAATGTTCAAATCCTCGGCAATGCCAGTTCAGACAAAGTACTCCTCTTTGCCCATGGCTTTGGCAGTGATCAAACCAGTTGGCGTTTAGTGGCCCCGGCCTTTGCGGCGGACTATCGTTTGGTGCTTTTTGATTTGCCGGGTTGTGGGCGATCGCAGGCAGACGAAAACGAGACACTACATCACACACGCCTCGAAAGTTACGCCCAGGACATTCTCGACATTTGTGAGGCCCTCGACCTGGAGGAAGTGCAACTGGTTGCCCATTCAGTCAGTAGTATGACCGCCACCCTGGTGGCTCTCAAGCACCCCAATCTCATTACCCGTTTAGTGTTCATCAGTGCCTCACCCCGGTATATCCATGACCAAGATTATGTGGGGAGTTTTGATCAGGCCACAGCCGATGAAATCTTGGCGGAAATGTCCCAGAACTATTTCCAATGGGTGCGTAAATATGCGCCATCGATCATGAACACCCCCAAGCAACCATTACTCTCGGCGGAATTTTCAAAAACCCTCCTCCGTCTACGGCCTGATTATGCTTTTTTGACCTTTTCGCTGATCCTCAAATCCGATTATCGTCGCGAGGTGAGCCAACTGAAGCTCCCAACGTTAATTTTGCAAGCCGAGAATGATCCTTTTGTGGCTAAAGCTGTGAGCGAATATCTCCACCAAGCCATTCGCGGGAGTCAACTCCACTGGATTGATGCCAAGGGGCATTTTCCCCAATTGAGTAATCCCCAGGCGGTGATCGCTGCCCTCAAAGATTTTCTCCATTGAACTCACAGCAAAAGGCGATCGCCATCCCATGGAAAATTTGCCACAACGTTAAACAACAGAAAGACTACAGTGGGGGCCTTGATGAGCCGCTTCCTTCGGAGAGACCAATGTTTGGGAGTCAGGATACTGGGCCAAAAACGCGGTGCGCCAATGGATATGTCGTTCCACTTGTTTTGCCAAACCCAGTAAATGGTGGCGCTGTCTGTCAGAAAGGGTTTGGGGGCGATCATCGATCGCACAAAGGGTACCCAAACAATAACCATCGGCTGTATACAGAGGAACACCCACATAGAAACGAATCTTGGGCGCTTGAACCACGAGGGGATTGTCCCAAAAACGCTTATCCTGGCTGGCGTCAGGAATTTCAAAAAGCTCAGTATCCTCGATCGCGTGGGCACAAAAAGAAATAACCCTGGAGGTTTCTTCGAGGGTGAAGCCATAGCGTGACTTAAACCACTGGCGATCGCGATCCACCAAAGAGATTGCCGCAATTTTTGTGCCGCAGAGCCGCGCCACCAACCGCGTGATGAGATCAAAGGCTGCTTCCTGGGGGGTATCCAGTAGATAGGTACGGTGTAGTGCCGCAAGACGATGTTCTTCGTTAGTCAGGATTGGAGGAGCAATCATAGAATCCACGGACAATCATTAAAAAATGATGGGGGTATATTGTGGTGTGGCTTAACCAAAAATTAACTTTATCGGAGTGTTTACCCCAATAATGATGAGCAAAAGAATGACATCAGCTACTCAAATTAAATCTTAGCAATAAATAGTACAAGTCATACATATTTCTGACAGTTTTTTGTGTTTAATCTTAACTTCTAAAAAAGGCATAAATCGCCCAAAATCTCTTGGTAGACTAGCTTGGAAGAATTTTATGACGATTAGTAAGATACGCTAAAATGCCGAAAAATCACCTTGGGGACTAGCATTTGAATTGCCTCTTATCGATTTGTTTTTGGGATATTTCAAGTGATTTTCAGCAAAAACTATGACAGTTTTATTTTGAGTTGAGAGGACAATTTTTAAAACTCATAAAAATCATGCGTCCCGGAATCAATTGAATCTCCATGGCAATTAACGTTACCTTATGAGCCTCTACTTTATCGTTCGCTAGATCACAATGTCTTCTGTCAATATTCTCCTGTGGTATCGCCGTGATCTCCGGCTCCATGACCACCAGCCACTCCAGGAAGCCCTAGCACAACAGGCCCAGATTTTTCCCTTCTACTGTTTTGACCCCCGGGAGTTTGGCTCAATTGGGCTAGATTTCCCAAAAACAGGTGCCTTTCGGGGTCAGTTTCTCCGGGAAGCCATCCAGGATCTCCGGCAAAATCTCCGCGCCAAGGGCAGCGATTTGATCGTGCGCCAGAATATTCCGGAAAGGTTAATCCCTGATTTATGTCAGCAATGGCAGATTGGTGTTGTGTATTGGCACAGGGAGGTAACGGCAGAGGAAACCCGCGTTGAACGAAAACTGCGCCAAGCTCTCCAAGAACAGGGTGTTCGAGTAGAAACGTTTTGGGGAACGACCCTCCACGATCCAGGGGATTTGCCCTTTGGCATTAATGAAGTGCCGGAGGTTTTTACGCAATTTCGTAAGAATGTGGAAAAGTATGCGGCGATCGCCTCCCCAGTACCCACACCAACCCAATTGCACCCCCTCCCCGAAACTGTTGCTCCAGGTGAGATTCCCAGCCTCCAGGATTTGGGTTTGCCGGAACCAACCATTGATTCCCGTGGTGTACTCCCGTTCAAAGGCGGTGAAACGGCTGGTATGCAACGACTCCAGGCTTATTTTTGGGCAGGCGATCGCCTCAAGGTTTACAAAGAAACCCGCAATGGTTTGTTAGGAGCCGATTACTCCTCAAAATTCTCACCCTGGCTCGCCCTGGGCTGTCTCTCGGCCCGTTACATTGCCGCCCAAGTCGCCGAATACGAACAAAAACGGATCGCTAACAACTCCACCTACTGGCTGATTTTTGAGCTGCTCTGGCGGGATTATTTCCGCTGGATCTGTGCCAAACACGGCAACCAAATTTTCCAACCCGAAGGTTTACAGGGGGTAAAAATTCCTTGGAAACAAGACCACGAAGCCTTTGAACTGTGGCGGACGGGCCAAACGGGGATTCCCTTCGTCGATGCCAATATGCGCGAACTCCTGTATACGGGCTTTATGTCCAACCGGGGCCGGCAAAATGTTGGTAGCTTTCTGACGAAAAATCTGGGGATTGACTGGCGCTGGGGAGCCGCTTGGTTTGAGTCGCAACTCATTGACTACGATGTGTGCAGCAACTGGGGCAATTGGAACTACACCGCTGGCGTGGGGAATGATGCGCGGGGTTTTCGCTACTTCAACATTCCCAAACAGGCCAAGGATTACGATCCCCAGGGGGACTATGTGCGCCACTGGCTTCCGGAGTTGGCGGCCCTCCCCGGTGAACAGATCCATCAACCCTGGCGTTTACCTGTGCAAGCGTTAGGCGATCGCCAAATTATTTTGGGGGAAACCTACCCGAAACCGATGGTTGATCTGCAAACCTCTGTCCAAGAAAACGAACGCATTTACCAAAAAGCCCTGGGTCTGGCCCCTAAGTCCCAATCCCGAAAGCCCCGTAAAAATTTCAAACGTAATCAAGACACTCCCAAGGCCCGTTGGCGGCGTTAGTCAACCTAAACGGGGCCGTTCAAAAAAACTTTTGCCTCTCCCCTTGCGTTTTTAAAAATCCCCTGTTATAGTTGTTAAGGTTTAAGGGCGTTTAGCTCAGCGGTAGAGCGCCTGCCTTACAAGCAGGATGCCACTGGTTCAAATCCAGTAACGCCCATCCTTAAGAAGAATATGCCAAGGTCACCTTCTGGGGTGGCTTTTTATTTTTCCGTGACCCATTAGGCGCAAACGGGGCCTTAACAGGGATTTAAGAAAATTTGTGTTTCCCCATGAACGGCAAACAAACTCCATATTTGTTCGCTTCTGGGGGAGCACCATGGTTAAATGTTAGTGCCGTTGTATAATAAGCGGCGAAATTAATAAAAGCAATTATTTTCGTACCGAGTTTATCTGGGCGATCGCCTTCGGGGTGACAGTGTGGCAAAGCTAAGGTTATTTACACGCCTGAGCCTCGCGAATAAACCGATTCGTCACGAATTCCCGCCATAGATAACGGATGAGTTTAAAACATAAAATTTGCAGATCCAGAGGAAATTTATGACCAGTCAGACAGACCGTGTAGTTATTATTGGTGTTGCCGGGGACTCCGGCTGCGGAAAATCTACCTTTTTACGCCGACTTACCGATCTGTTCGGCGAAGAGTTCATGACGGTAATCTGCCTTGATGACTACCATAGCCTTGACCGCAAAGGCCGCAAAGAAGCTGGGGTAACTGCCCTCAATCCCAAGGCCAACAATTTTGATCTCATGGCAGAGCAAATCCGTGATCTAAAGAACGGAAAAGCCATTGATAAGCCCATCTACAACCACGAAACCGGGGAAATTGACCCGCCCGAACGCATTGAACCCAACAAAGTTGTTGTGATCGAAGGTCTACATCCCCTCTACGATGCCCGGGTGCGGGAATTAGTCGATTTCGGCGTGTACCTCGACATCAGCGATGAAGTCAAAATCCAGTGGAAGATTCAACGGGACATGGCAGAACGGGGCCACACCTACGAGGATGTTCTCGCTTCAATTAATGCCCGGAAACCGGATTTCAGCGCCTATATCGAACCCCAACGGGAATTCGCCGATGTGGTGATCCAGGTGCTCCCCACTGAACTTGTCGATGACAAAGAAGGTAAATATCTCCGGGTACGCCTCGTCCAAAAAGAAGGAGTTGCGGGCTTCGAACCAGCCTATCTCTTTGATGAAGGCTCTACCATCAACTGGCGTCCCTGTGGCCGGAAGCTCACCTGTAACTATCCCGGCATCAAGATGTACTATGGCCCCGATAACTACTTCGGCAATGAGGTTTCTGTCCTGGAAGTAGACGGGAAATTCGATAATCTCGAAGAAATGATTTACATCGAAAGCCACCTCAGCAAAACGGGCACTAAGTATTATGGTGAAATGACTGAGCTGCTTCTGAAGCACAAGGACTACCCCGGTTCCGATAACGGTACAGGTCTGTTCCAAGTGCTCGTGGGCCTCAAGATGCGCCAAACCTATGAATATCTCACCACTGGGAAAGGGGCGATCGCCGCAAGCGTATAAGAAAAATCAACACCAATAAGTAGTTGTAGGGGCCTGCCATGGCAAGCCCCTACATTTTTTTTATGGCAATGACGATATATGGCGCTTTACATCTGGGATTGCAGATAATTTTGCAGGCCAATTTTCTCGATCAGTCCCAACTGTTGCTCTAACCAGTGGGCGTGGTCTTCTTCGGTGTCAGCCAGCATTTGCCGGAGGATATCGCGGGTTTGGTAGTCTTGTTCTGTCTCACAAATGGCGATCGCCCCCTTAAGATCCCCAATGACTTTGTACTCATAATCGAGGTCGTTTTGGAGCATCTCAGGCACAGTCTTACCAATGTTCAACCCATCCTGTTGGGACAGATCAGGAGTGCTTTCGAGGAACAAAATCCGCTCAATCAATCGAGATGCGTGGCCCGTCTCGTCCTGCATCTCGTGGTTAATGCGTTCATAGAGCTTCGTCAGGCCCCAGTCTAGGTACATCCGGGAATGGGTAAAATACTGATCCCGGGCTGCTAGCTCATTGCGCAGCAGCTTGTGGAGTTGTTCTAAAACGTTTTGATTACCTTTCATCGGAATTGTCTCAATACTCTAAGTGAATAAAAACATGGCCATAGCGTGGCCCATACCCTTGCCCTATCTACATCATCGACTGTAAATAGTTTTCTAAGCCAGAATTTTCGATCAGCCACTGCTGGGACTCGAACCAGTCGATCTGTTCTTCGGTTTCTTCAAGAATTTCGCCCAAAAGATCACGACTGACATAATCTTGTTCTGTCTCACACAATTGGATCGCCGCTAGTAACTCATTGCGGATCGTTGTGGCGGTCGCTAGCTCATTGGCCAACATTTCTGGCACATCTTCACCAATCATCAATTTGCCAAGGCTCTGGAGGTTGGGCAAGGCCTCTAGGAACAAAATCCGTTCAATGAGACTGTCGGCCTGCTTCATGGCCTTGATGGAGTACTTATATTCTTGATCATTCAATGTCCCCAAGCCCCAATTCTTGGCCATTCTCGCGTGGAGAAAGAACTGGTTAATTGCAGTCAACTGGGATTTTAAGACTGCATTAAGTTGGGTGTTAATGCCGGATTTTCCTTGCATTTCGCCTTATTTCACTCCAAATCGGCCACCTTTAATCTAAAAGGTGTCATAAATACTTCGGTATGTCTAGCTTAGGGCAGTTCCCAACATTGGGGGGCTTTACTCACAAAATTTTATTTTCTGATCAACTTTAGGAGAAAGAATGAGAATCTATTGCAATAATTTTCAGAATAGGGCATAGTAGGGGGTGACAGTTAAATCAAGCATTTTCCCTTTGAGGTCACCATGTACGTTTGCCTTTGCCGTGGCATTACCGAAAAGCAAATCCGCCAAGCTGCGGAACAACAAAGCTGCTCTATGAAAGAGCTTTCGAGTGTGATGGGCGTCGGAATGGATTGTGGCACTTGCCTAGAATATGCCGCCCAGCTATTGCAGGATCACCATGAGCAAGGCTGTGTGAAGCAACCCTGTACTTCGAGCATTGCCTAAGATAGACAAAATTTTATTTGCAAGTCTTTCTGTTTAGATCCTTTTGTTTTAGAGAAGGTTTTGGATTTATTAAGGTATTGGATCATTAAAAAAGCCCAGTTCAGGATTAATGACGTTTCAAGTTAGGGTAGTCAACCGCTGATAACGGGCGGCGAATTGGTCAGTAGAAATTAGTTTATGGATAATTTAAGGCGTGGTGGGGTTTTCTCTCGCTGGAGTCGGCGGCAAATTTTACAGACAGGATTAGTCGGTTTGGGAACAGGGGCGATCGCCACCTATGCCTGGCGTAAAAAAAACTCTCTTGCCCAAGCTGAAGTCAAAATTCCTCCGGTGACCTTCGACCAAGACAGCATTACCCGCAATGGCTTTGACCCGATGCAAATTTTGCGAGATTTTGACTACGGGGAAGTGAGCGAAGAAAAGGGGCAACGGGTGCGAGAATTTCACCTAGAAGCCAACAGCAGCACTATTTACCTCAATGCCGCCCTTGAATATGTGAGTTGGAATATTAATCAACGGGTGCCGGGGCCAACCCTACGGGCAACGGCGGGCGATCGCGTCCGGATTATTTTTCATAATGCCGATGGACACTCCCACACCCTCCACTTTCATGGGACTCACCCCGACACGATGGATGGGGTCAAACCAGTGCGCCATGGTCAAACTACCATCTATGAATTTGACGCAACACCCTACGGTGTCCACCTTTACCACTGCCACATTGCCCCGGTGACGCGCCACATCGGTAAAGGCTTATTTGGACTCTTTATTATTGATCCCCCCGAACCAAGACCGCCCGCTGACGAAATGGTTTTGGTGCTAGGGGGCTACGACATTAATGATGATGAAAAAAACGAATTGTATGCTTTCAACGGCATTCCCAACGTGTTCCGCGATCGCCCCATCCCCATCATGCAAAATCAACTGGTGCGACTTTATGTCTTGAATATGATCGAGTTTGATCCGGCGATTACCTTTCATATCCACGCCAACTTTTTTCAGCTTTATCGCACTGGCATGGCCATGACGCCCCACGAAGCAAGCGATGTGGTCACCATGGGCACCGCCGAACGCCACATCCTAGAGTTTGCCTACCCTTTCCTTGGTAAATATATGTTCCATCCCCACCAAGATTACATCGCTGAACATGGTTGCATGGGCTTTTTTGAAGTGATCCCAGCCGGAGCCCAAATCTCTATTGACAAAGATTAGTAAAACCTTTAGCGTATTCCAATATTTAATTTGAAAATTATTCTTAATTAGTATGAAGCCTGTAAAGCCCGTTGAATTGTTCCTAACCTTGGGTTTAGCTGTTAGCCTTGGAGCCTGTGGCACCTCCGTCCCAGACAATGGTGGGGAAGGGGGAGAAAATGCTGCCACGACAGAAACTGTAGAACAGAATAGTGCTGACCACGGGGGCGAAGGCGGAGAAGGTGGTGAAGGGGGCGAAGGTGCGAGTTCCAGCAATCCCGATGAAGACTATGCCACGACCCTCTCGTTAATGTTGGGTCATTTGATGGTGGCAGAGGAACTGATTGCGGCTGGGGAATATGAACAGGCAGAACCGCATATTGGCCACCCTGTGGAAGAGTTGTATGGTGCCATTGAGGGTCAATTGGGCGATCGCGGCGTGGCCGATTTTAAAGATGTCCTCAATAGTGCCCATGATTTGATTAAGACAGCACCGGAATCCCCCGAATTACAAACCCAACTCGACGCTTCCATTGAGACCATTGATACAGCCCTTGCGGCTCTGAGCGAAGCAGAATTGCAGTCCCCTGAATTTGTCCTTGGGGTCATGAATAATCTCCTCCAGGTGGCCGGGGAAGAATACGCGGCGGCGATCGCCAATAATCAGATCGTCGAAGCGGTGGAATACCAAGATTCCCGTGGTTTTGTTTTCCATAGCGAGATGCTTTATGTACAAGTTGCGGATCAACTTAGCCCGGAGACCAGAGAGGCGATCGCCACAGCCTTAGCCGATCTCAAAACTGCTTGGCCTACGGTGGAACCGCCCCAAACCCCCGTGAAAACGCCCCAGGAAGTCTTGAGTCGCATTGTTGAGATTGAAGCCGCCAGCAACAGCTAATCCCCAGCTTCTGTGAATATCATTACAGTGGCCCCGGTTTTTCTGGGGCTTTTTTAAGATTTTTTGGTAAGGCAAATGTTCTTTAAAATTCCCCAGGTGTTGACACCAGAGGCCCTCGAAAAAATAACCACAACCTTGACCGAAGCCGAATTTGTCGATGGCAAACTTACGGCAGGTTGGTATGCCAAACTGGTCAAAGAAAATCAACAATTGGCCAAGGCAACCCCCACGGCCCAAGCTCTAGAAGAGCAAGTGCGCCAAGCCCTCCAGAACAATGCTCTCTTTCAAACGGCGATCCGTCCCAAAACTGTCCACACCCTGCTGTTTAGCCGTTACGGCCCCGGCATGGCCTATGGTCGCCACACTGACAATGCCCTGATGAATGGGATGCGCTCGGACGTTTCATTTACCCTGTTTCTCAATGAACCTAGTGACTATGAAGGGGGCGAACTTGTCATTGAAGGGGCAGATTCTGAACAAAGCTATAAACTGCCTGCTGGAACGGCGATCGCCTATCCTTCTACCTCGTTGCATCGGGTGAATGTAGTGACAAAAGGAACGCGCTTGGTGGCGGTGGGTTGGGTACAAAGTTGGATCCGCGATGCCCAAAAACGAGAAATTGTGTTTGATCTCGATGTCAGTCGCCGTAGCCTGTTTGCCCAGAGCGGTAAAACCACAGAATTTGATCTCCTGTCGAAAAGCGTGGCGAATCTCCTACGGCTCTGGAGTGAGTAAACAAACTCACCCAAGATTTTATTGAAAATAAGTATCAATACTATTGACGAACTTTCTAAGTATCGATACACTTTATCTAGTTTAAATAAGAATTATTTTCATTAAAATGTCCCATGAAAATTGTCCACTCCTGCGGTACAACCGACATTACCCAGCAGCTCCGCCAAGATAGCCATGCCCCAGAGCAATCCCAAGGTAGACAACCCCACACGGCTCCTGATCTTGCCCAATATTATTTAGCGACCCTCAGTTTAGACCATGCTTTAGCGGAGTCCTGAGGTTAGACCAGATATTTCGTTAAAACCACTTTATTTTCTCGGTATAAAAAAATGATTGATTTCTTTTATTTTATGTTTGCGGCTTGCCTCGGTTTTTCGCCAGTTGATGCGGAATCACCACGCTAGCATTCCTGCCAACGGGACTATACAAAAGGTGATCGCCCTTGCAGACTTTTATAAAAACGATTATCATTCCTGTCTCTAGAAATTTTGCGTGTGTGGAGAATTTAAAAATGTCCCTAGCCAAAGGTTTTGTTATCTTCAGCGCCAGTGCCTTGGTGGGCAGCAGTCTCGGTACAGCGGCGATCGCCTCTCCGATAACGAATCAAGACCGTGCCCTCGGCCAAGTGAATAGCGTTTTTCAACTGCGGGATGTGGCCCCCAGTGACTGGGCCTTTGATGCCCTACGTAATCTCGTTGAAAACTACAATTGCATCGTCGGTTATCCCGATGGCACCTATCGCGGCGATCGCCCCCTCAGCCGTTATGAATTCGCGGCTGGTTTAAATGCTTGTTTACAGCAGATCGAGCGGATGATTCAAGGTGGTACTTCTGAAGTGACCGCAGAAGACCTCGCTGCGCTTCGTCGTTTGGTTAATGAATTTGAAGCAGAATTGGCGACCCTCGGTGCCCGCGTTGAGGATCTCGAAGGGCGAGTGGAGTTCCTCGAAGATCATCAGTTCTCTACCACCACCAAGCTTGACGGGGAAGTTATCTTTGCCCTGGCTGGTGCTTTTGGTGACGAGAAAGCCGATGACTCTGGCGATCGCATTGATGACCAGCTCACCTTCAGTAACCGCGTTAATCTAACTCTTAGCACTAGTTTCACTGGTGATGACAACCTAGAAATCAACTTAGCCGCTGGAAATATTCCTGAATTGGCTGGTGCTACTGGTGTTGATACTGCTGCCTTGGGGTTTGAGGAAGCGAATGACAATAATGTTGTTATTGACACCGTCATCTATGAGTTCCCCGTCGGTAGTAGAGCAACAGCAATTGTCGGGCCATTAGGTCTCGGTATTGATGATGCTTTACCAGTATTTAATCCTTATTTTGAAGGCGAGGCCGACGGTGCTCTCTCCGGTTTTGCCCGTCTTAACCCCGCCACCAAGAGTGGCCCTGATGGGGCTGGTATTGCGATTAACTACGATCTAAGCGACTCTTTTAGTCTTGGTTTGGGGTATTTGGCTGATGATGGCATTGCTAGTAGCTCTACCGAAAAAGAAGGATTGTTTAATGGCAACTATGTCGCTGGTGCCCAACTGGCCTTCTCTCCTTCCGAGCGCTTTGACCTTGCGTTTTCTTATACCAATAAGTATCAAAGTAGTGGTGACGCTGACCTATCTGGTAGCACTGGTAGCGACTGGGCAAGGGAACCCTGGGGCAATGCGTATGCTGTCTCCTCTAACAACTTCGGCATTGAAGCAAGCTGGATGGTTAGTGAAAAATTCAACATTGCCGGTTGGGTGGGCTACACCGATGCCCAAATCGAAGATCCCAACAATGAAGGTAGTGCAGAAATCTGGAACTGGGCTGTCAATGCTGCTCTGCTTGATGTCGGTGGCGATGGCAACGTTCTCGGATTCGTCTTTGGTCAACCGCCGAAGCTTACCAGTGCAGACCTGAACGGTATAGATGAATGTGCCGGTAGTACCTGCGATGATACGACTTACCTCGCTGAATTGCAGTACCGCTACAATCTGAACGACAACATCATGATTACTCCCGGTGCCTATGTCATCTGGAACCCCAATCAAAATGACGCGAATGAAACTATTGTCGTCGGTGCTATTCGTACTACATTCACTTTTTAGCGAAGGTTAGTTCTGAAACTTTTCCTCACCCTTGATGTAGTGGCTAGAATCTATGGCTAGCCGCTTTTTTTGTCTGAAATTAATCTATGGTGAGCCCAATTTTGCCTGTGGTCGATCCAGCAGCGATCGCCTGGGCATCGGCAAAAATAGCCGCCGCAACCTGGGGTTGGGCCTGGCTTTCAAGGAGATGGCCGAGTTGATTGAGTACCGCAACTTGGGTTTGTACGTCCTGGCGATCGCGGGCCAGATGGAGTTGTTGGCGCAGGACGGTTTCTGCTGCCTGGAGATTAGCTTGGGTGAGATAGGTATCAGCTAAGGCTGTGAGGGTTAAATTCAGCTGATCCCAAGTGCGAAACTGTCGATAAATCGCCTCGGCCCGGTGCCAGTGAAGCAGTGCTGTTTCTAGGTTGCCTTCGCTGTGGGCCTGGCGAGCAAGTTCAAAATGACGATCCGCATCTTTACGCTGGAGTAATTTTTGTTCGGCGTTTTGTTTGCGCCCCTGACCGAAGGCTGGCACTGTCCCTAAAACCCCTACGGTACCTAAACTTAAGAGTAAGCAGAGGGTCAGCCAAAAGGGGAAAGTCACAGTCCGGGAAGGAGCGGGCGATCGCATAAAAAATTGAACCCAAAAAACAGCGCGCTAAAAAAACCAAAGTCCTTCCATCTTAGCGGTAAATCTCGATCATCTTGCCGAGACGAAAAAGAGGTAAAGAAATTGACTTTCCTTACCCCAGGCGTTGTGTAGATTGGCCGTTCAGCGGTTAATGCCGTTGGCAAATGGAATGATATTACGAAAAACCCTGACCACGATTTTTGGAGGGCATGCAGAAACAGTTTTCTATCTGTTGTCGCAACGTTGCCTCATCTAAATCTTGGCCGATCAGCACCAACTGATTTTTTTTCGTTTCCCCAGGTTTCCATTCCGAATCATCAATCGTAAACCGCTTTCCACTGAGGTGAAATACATGGCGTAGCGGGCTTTCATCAAACCACAGGATTCCCTTCGCCCGGAACACATTCACGGGTAACTGATTATCTAGGAAATATTGAAACTTGCGAATCGCAAAGGGTTTGTCACTTTGGAAGGAAATAGACGTAAACCCATCGTTTTCTAAATGGTTTGAGTGGTGATGATGGTGTTCGTGGTCGTGGTCATGGTCGCACTCTGGGGTGCAAACATGGTCATGATCGTGGTGGTCATGGTTATGTCCATGGTCATGGTCGTGGTGATCGTGGCTGTGGTGGTGATGCACATGGGTATCTGCCGCATCAAAATACTTATCTGATTCAAACAGGCCCACACTGAGTAGCAACGGCAATGGCACTTCAGACTTTTGGGTGCGCAGGAGTCTAGCCCCTTCTTTAATGTCGCGGATTCTGACTTCTAGGGCGTCAACGTCTGACTCCTCAACCAAATCCGTTTTATTCAACACGATGATGTCACCGTAGGCGATTTGGCTGTAGGCCGCTTCACTATTAAATAAATCCAAACTAAAGTTGGCACAATCCACCATGGTCACAATGGAATCTAGGCGGGTTAGGTCTCGTAACTCTGTCCCCAGGAAGGTCAAGGCTACAGGTAATGGATCTGCCAGCCCCGTTGTTTCAACGACGAGATAATCAATTTTGTCACCCCGATCAAGAATTTTATGCACCGCATTCACCAGATCTTCGTTGATGGTGCAGCAGACACAGCCGTTGCTGAGTTCCACCATGTTGTCTTCGGTGGTGACAATTAGCTCATTATCAATGCCGATTTCCCCAAATTCGTTCACGAGGACAGCGGTTTTTAGTCCCTCTTGGTTACTGAGGATGTGGTTTAGTAGTGTCGTTTTGCCGCTGCCGAGAAATCCGGTGATAATCGTTACGGGAAGACCACTTTTACTGGCATCTAAGGTATCGGCACCTGGGGCTTGGCTACTGACTGTGGGCATAATATTTTTCACTTTCGATTAGAAAACAACTTCTTCTTATCTTACACAGTATTTTTGGCGTCTAGAGTCGGGGCGATGCTTCGGGAAAAGTTAGGAATGCGTAGAGGTGAAGGCCACGGTCAACTTGGAAAAAATGCGTCAGAGGAGAAGGGCGATATTGACCATGGCGATCGCCAAAATTAAGCGACATTGACAAACCTGTCTGACGGAATTTGGGCCAGGGATTGAAATGTGGGTTTAGCAAAATAAAAGCCTTGGAAAAGGTTAATGCCTAGCCCTTGGAGGGTGGTTAGTTCTGCTTGGGTTTCAATGCCTTCGGCAATAACCAGACTAGAGAGTTCCCCGGCAACTTGTAGTACACCTTTGACGATGGCTTGCCGCACTTTATCTTGATCAATGCCGCGAATTAAGGCCATGTCGAGTTTGATCAAATCAGTCTGAATTTCTGATAGAAGATTTAACCCAGCATAGCCTGCCCCAAAATCATCAATGGCTGTTTTAAAACCACGGGCTCGATAATATTCAACGATTTTTCGGAGGTGGACTAAATCTGTGATTTGTTCACTTTCGGTAATCTCAAAAATAATTTGCTCAATGGGAAATCCATAGGTTTCCGCCGCTTCTAGGGTTGTGCGAATGCAGCGTTCTGGTTCATAAACGGCATTGGGTAAGAAATTAATACTCAAAAAACAGGGAATATGCAGTTCTGCGGCAAGACGAATCGCTGTGGTGCGACAGGACTGGTCAAATAAGTAGCGGTTACTGTCGTTAATGTGTTGAAAAATTGCTTGGGCTGACTCATTATTTAAACCCCGCACCAGGGCTTCATGGGCAAAAATTGTTTGGGTTTCTAGGTTGACAATGGGTTGAAAGGCCATTGTGAATTCGAAATCGAGTTTATTTCGATTCGTGCATTCTTTACATTCCATGGTGCACCTAATTTGTAGGGTCTCTTAACTATCTTGGCGATGATCAATATTGAACATCAACATATTCAGCGGTTAGGGTTTGTTTCCATGAAGATCAATATTTATCCATAAAAAATCGCCTCTCTTGGATCTTAGTTCAAAAAAGGCGATCGCCAAATTGACGTCGGTTAAACGAAAGGTTTAGATACCGAGGCGTTGGTAGACCTGATCGAGGTGACGCAGTTGGAATTGTGGGTCAAAGCAGGCTGCAATCTCCTCACCAGAGAGGTGTTGGGTGATTTCCGCATCTTGCTCGACGTTGGCGCGAAAGTTCCCGCCTTCAGTGTTCCAAGCGGTGTGGGCGCAACCTTGCACAAGGCGGTAGGCATCCTCACGGGTCAAGCCTTTCTCGACGAGGGCCAGCAGTACCCGCTGACTGAAAATCACGCCGCCATAGACGTTCATGTTACGTTTCATGTTCTCTGGATACACCAAAAGATTCTTCACGAGGCTAATGGTTTCCCGCAGCATAAAATGCACGAGGATGCAGCTATCGGGCACGGCGACCCGCTCGACGGAACTGTGGGAAATGTCCCGCTCATGCCAGAGGGCAACGTTTTCGAGGGCGGCCATGGCATTCCCCCGCACCAAGCGTGCCATCCCGGTTAAACGTTCAGAACGGATCGGGTTGCGTTTGTGGGGCATTGCCGAAGAGCCTTTTTGACCCTTGGAGAAATATTCTTCGACTTCTAATACATCGGTGCGTTGGAGGTTGCGGATCTCTACGGCAAAGCGTTCGATGCTGGCGGCTAACACGGCCAGTTGGTTCATGTAGTTGGCGTGGCGATCGCGGGAAATCACCTGGGTCGAAGCAGTATCGGGATCCAGGCCGAGTTTTTGACAAGCTAAAGCTTCAACGCGGGGTTCAATGTTCGCATAGGTTCCCACGGCGCCAGAGATTTGTCCCACGGCAATTTCTTTGCGCACAGCGACAAGGCGATCGCGGTTCCGGAGCATTTCCGCTAGCCAACCCGCCAGCTTAAACCCAAAGGTCATCGGTTCGGCGTGGATGCCGTGGGAACGACCTACCATGACGGTGTAGCGGTGTTGTTGGGCTTGGTAGCGAATCGCTTGAATCAGTTCTTCGACACAGGTCAGGATCAGATCGAGGCTATCCACCATCTGTAGAGCAAGGGCCGTATCCAGAACATCGGAACTGGTCATGCCGAGGTGAATATAGCGTCCCGCATCGCCGACATATTCATTGACGTTGGTGAGAAAGGCGATTACATCGTGGCGCACTTCTTTCTCAATTTCTAAAACCCGCGCTTCGTCGAACTGGGCTTTGGCTTTGATTTCTTCTACGGCTTCTGTGGGGATATACCCTAACTCTGCTTGCGCTTCACAGACGGCAACTTCGACTTTCAGCCAGGCCTTGAGTTTTGCTTCATTTGTCCAGAGATTCCCCATTTCGGGGAGGGTATAACGTTCAATCACGAGATGTGCCGCAGAATACAACCTAGCTATTTTACAAGGGGTTGTTCAAATTTTGGCAATGTTTTTACGGGGGTTTACGGGGGAGGCGATCGCCTTTGGGACAGAAGTCTCTCGTCAGCATTGCCCTAAAGTTCGGTTTAGACCATAAAGCGCCATCAAGCTCAAGATATTTACAGTTTCCAGCCTGCCATAAAGGGCGGATTTAATTGATAGTACCGTTAGCCAAAGATCTTTAATGTTTATGCCTTAGCGGTTATTGAAAAAGTCCCAGATGATGCGGGGGAGTTCAATAATCTGTGTAATCACCTGCCCCGACTGAATCCCGAAGACCAGTTGCAACACCAGCACAATGGCCGCAATGGTCACAGCGGTTTGCACGCTGGTTTTCACGATTTTGATAAACGCGGTAAAAACTAACCAAGAAATAATTAAAGCGGCGACGATCACAATAATTTCGATCGGCATCGGTGCTCACTCTCCACAAGGTGCGATTTGGCCTGGCATTATCCTAGGGCAAAAGGGGAAAAGATTATTGAGGAAGCTGTTTCACCTCAGCAAGCCAGCGGTCTTCGTCGGAACTATCTTTGGCGATCGCCAGATAACTATGTTCGGTGCGATCAACGATCAAAATTTTGTCGCCCCGTCGGGGAATCACCTCGGCCCAGTGGGGTAAACTCACCGGGACAGTCATCAGGTTCCGAGCCGAATCGTACACATCTGCTTGGCCAATTTTGCCAGCGACATAGTGGGGGAGAGTTTTAGAAGAGACCACCCCCAGGCACCCAATCAGGCGATCGCTACTGACATCTTCCCCAAAGGCGGCAAACACTTTCCCCAGCGGGTAAGCCAACAGTTTCCCGATCCAGAAGGCGATCGCCCCACTCCCAAAAAAGACCACAATCCCCAAAAATCCCGTCGGTGTCCTTAGGCCCACGTTGAACATCCATCCCAACAGACCCCACAGACTGAGATCTGTGGCCAAAAGCAACATCAACGGCGCTTGCCCAAAGCCAAACCAAGACAACACCGACCAGAGACCAAATCCTTCGCCCTCAACCTCGGTATCTCCATCGAGATCACCATCAACGTCGGCATCTAAGTCCATATCGGCGTCGATGTCCGCATCAAAATCGGCTTCCATATCGAGGTCATCGTCCCCACCTCCAGAGAAAATGACAAACAAATACAACAGGATGCCACTCCCCAGGAGCACCCAGTAGCCTAAGTTTGACGCATCAAAAATCATGGACGCACCGTATCCGGGACAGAGTAAAAAATTCGCACGGGTCGCCCCCCAAATCTAGGAATTTTTTTTGCGATCGCCACCACCATAATCTAGCTCTAGACTTATTTCCCAAATTTTTGTTGCGCGCGCATCACCAGTTCCGCCGTAATTTCTTCGACTTCTTCTTCACGGGCAAGTTCTTCGATGGTTTGTCGCGCCTGGGAACGGGCATAGAAAGGAATATTTTTGTATTTGGTTTTCGCTTCTTCCGTCCAGGGGATTTCGTCAGGAAAATTAGGATAAGTCATCGTTTCAGTACCTTAGGGGGAGTTTTCTGAATCATAGCAAGGATTTCCGGGGGTTAAAAGCGCAGTTTCGTTAAATTTCTTGATATTTTTTTAGTGCAAATGTTTTTGTCTCCACGATAAATCTCAAGTCACCCGTCATAAGTCTTCCAGCACAATACTGGAGCAGTGATTAGCACTGACAGATTAAAGATTCGAACAAACGGTCACCATCTAAAATTTATATTTTTAAGTAGTTAAATCTAGGCAATTAGTTGATTGATATATTGATCTAATTCCTGTAATTTTTCGGGAGAAAGTTTGTGAATCTTTTGGAAAATCTCTTGTTCTTTCTGCCATTGATCAATTGACATAATTTGTGAATGTGCCACTTCTAACGTAATTTCTGGAATGTTAAATCCTTCTAAGCTATAGCCGTCTTCTTGATCTGTCATTTGATAATATTCAACCACCGTTGCAGTGTCGCCCCGACGCAGGTTGTATTCAGGGAAGTCTTGGGATAGAGCAACTTGACTAAAAAGAGGATAATGTTTGTGCATAATTATTATTCTCCTTTATCTGGGATCAAAGTGACAAATTTAGCAATTTCATCGGTAACCATCCAAATTGTAACAACCTTAAGAGTTTTGTGACCCACCCCTTGCAGCTCTCCTTTGATTTTATATTTTTTGCCATACGGTGTCTGCTGTAAAAACTCAGATTTTCCTTTCATCGCTAGTGTTTTCAAGTGATCATGCAAGTCCTGCCAATTGTCAAGAGTATATCCAGCTTGGGACAGGAACTTTGATTTATCATTTTTGGGAAGAAGGATGAGTAGATATTGTGTCAACTTAGCTTGAGAAATTAAAAACTGTGTAGCAATTGGCGGTTGAGATTGTGTCATATTAAAAAGATTTTTTCTATACCAACAACTCTAAAAGCTGGTTTTCATTCAGTTCTTGAATCCCCAATTGCCGGGCTTTGTCTAGCTTAGATCCGGCATTTTCGCCTGCCACAAGATAGTCAGTATTTTTGCTCACAGAACCTGTAACTTTGCCGCCGGCAGCTTTGATTTTTTCGGCAGCTTCGGTGCGCTTGAGGGTCGGTAATGTCCCTGTGATCACAAAGGTTTTACCGGAAATCTGATGGTTGACTTGGGTTTGGGTCGTCTGGGTTTGGGTAAAGGTCAAGCCCGCTTGTTGCAGCTTTTCGATCAATTGTTGATTCGCATCTACCCGAAACCAATCGATGACGGACTGGGCAATTTCTTCGCCAATACCATAAACCCCCTGTAATTGGGCGAAGCTGGCTTTTTGGAGTTGTTCTAAAGTTGGGAAGTTTTGCGCCAAAATTTCCGCATTGACTTTCCCCACAAAGCGAATCCCCAGACCATACAAAACACGGGCATAGTCTTGATCTTTTGAGTGGGCGATCGCCTGGATCAAATTTGCCGCTGACTTTTGCCCCATACGGGGGAGAGACTGCAACTGTTCGCTGGTTAGGTCATAAATGTCGGCGATGGATTGCACCAGACCATGCTCGATCAAGAGAATCACATTTTTTTCGCCTAAACCCTGGATATCAAGGGCGTCGCGGCCAGCCCAATGGACGAGGGAACCCCGCAAAATCGCCGGACAAGAACTATTCACACAGCGGGCGATGGCTTCCCCAGGGGGACGTACTAAGGCTGAGTTGCATTCGGGACAATGGCTTGGAAATTCGTAAGGAATAGTTGCTTCTGGGCGTAAATCAACTAAAACTCGCAAAACTTCCGGGATAATTTCCCCTGCTTTGCGAATGACGACCGTATCACCGATTCTAAGATCTAATTCTTTAATGCGGTCTTCGTTGTGGAGGGTGGCCCGTTGTACCGTCGTTCCGGCTAATTGCACCGGTTCCATGACGGCCATGGGAGTGACAGCCCCCGTTCTGCCCACGTTGACGATAATATCTTTGACGGTGGTGGGGGCTTCCTCGGCGGCATATTTCAAGGCGATCGCCCAGCGGGGAAATTTTTGGGTGAAGCCCAACTCAGCCTGGAGGGAAAAGTCATTGAGTTTAACGACAACCCCATCGGTCAGGTAAGGGAGTTTTTTGCGGCCTTCATCCCATTTTTCAAAATAATTTTTTACGGCAGTTAAATTAGGACAAAGCTCACGGTTTGGATTCACCCGAAATCCCATTTTTTTCAGAAATTCGAGGGCTTCCCATTGGCTGTTTAACTGAGGGGATTTGTGCGATTCTGGGAGGTGGAGGGTGTAGGCAAAAAAGTCTAACTTCCGGGCCGCAACAATCCGGGAATCAAGTTGTCGTAGAGTACCAGCGGCGGCATTTCGCGGATTAGCAAATAGATTTTCGCCCGTTTTTTCCCGCTCTTGGTTAATCTTTTCAAAGGTCTCTAAGGGTAAAAAGGCTTCCCCCCGCACCTCCACTAAAGGGGGCGGATTGTCGAGGTTTAAACGCAAGGGAATGGTACGAATGGTACGCAGATTTTGGGTGATTTCTTCCCCTGTCACACCGTCGCCCCTGGTGGCTCCGCGCACTAAAATGCCGTTTTCGTAGGTTAAGGCGATCGCCGAGCCATCGATTTTAAGTTCGCACACATAACCGGAGTGGCTGGGGATTTCTCCGGCCAACGCCCGCTGCCACCGTTGTTCCCACTGGGTCAGTTCCCCAAAGTCAAAGGCATTTTCCAGACTGTAGAGGGGGATATTATGTTTGACGCTGGTGAATTGGGTGGCGGGCTGGTCGCCAATCCGTTGGCTAGGACTGTCGGGGGTAATGAGTTCGGGATATTCCGTTTCCAGGGCCACCAGTTCCCGATAGAGCTGGTCATAGACAGCATCCTCCATGAACGGTGCATCAAGGACATAGTAAGCATACGCCGCTTTTTGCAGTTGCGATCGCAGTTGGGCCAGGCGGGTTTGGGGGGCGTCGGACATGGGTTCGGGGGAAAGATTTTCAAGCCGCCATTATAGGCGATCGCCCCAGGGAAATTATTCCGTTGCCTCTGCTTCTGGATCGGTTTCGGTGGGGACGGCTTCGAGGGCCTTAAGATCTGCAGCACTGAGTACGGCCATTTCCTTAATTTGGTCTTTGTAAGTGGCAGGCGAGAGGTTAATCGCGGTCATGAAAAAGGGTTTCGCGGCGGCTTCATTCCCTTGATTTTTTAAGACCATGGCCTTGGCGAGGACTGGCCGAAAGTCTGTTTTATTCACTGTGGCGGCTTGGTCATAGATGGCGATCGCCTCCCCGAAGCGTTTTTGGGCGACGTAAATTTGCCCCAGCATCAGTTGGATAGACGTCACCTTTTCTGGATCAATTTCAATGGTTTCGTCTTCTGTTAATTGCCCCATGTCCTTGAGGGTGGTTTGGAGCAGTTCGATTGCCCCCTCTGGCCGATTTTGTACCAGAAGTAGATCCACCATGCCCTGGAGAGCGTTGATGTGGGTCGGATCTGTCAACAGCACTTTTTTGTAAGTGGCCGCGGCCCCTTCGTAATCCTTGGCCTCCTGTTCCACCTGGCCCAACAGGACGAGGTAATCGGGATTATCACTGTGGATTTGCGCCAGACCATCGAGGGCAGTGGCCGTTTTTTCTAAATCATTAAGCTTGAGGCTGGTATCCAAGAGACCCCGCAGCGCTTTCTCGTTATTGGGTTCTTTTTCTAACCAGATTTCATAACTTTGTTGGTCTTTTTCGAGGAGGGCGATCGCCGGATCAGGAGTTGTTTCGGGTTGCACCTTAGCCGCCGCTGCCGTCTGCCGGGCCAACATCCACTGGTCGAAGCGGGGCATCACCAAAAGTCCCCCAGCCAACAGAAACAGAAGCCCAGAAAGACCATAGACCCAGGGACGGGGACGATAGTATTTTTCGATGATGTGACTCGCCATGGCTATAGATAGTGGGGAAAACTAGAGGGATAAAAACCAGACCCAAAAGACCGGAAAAGTCAGAAGGTTGGCAAAATTTTATCTAAATTTTACTGATTTATCACCTCTGACACCCCATTGAGTACAATAGGCAGGCGCTAAACGTCTTCGTCCGTCCTATATGATCGAAGGCAGAATGCTAATTTTTATCGTGATGGCGATCGCCTACCGATGATGTTGATGTCTGATAGTTGACTATCTGGTATCGAAAACGATCTGTATTTTTTGTTAGCCCACCTAGAAAGCATTGGATAAGCCCGTGTCTGAATCTAACCATCATCTATCGTCTCCACCAGCGCCGAATCCCCATGAGGACCAGACGACCTCCCAAAAACTACGGCAACATCCCATTCCCCCCGCGAGCCATCCCCGTCAATATCGGGCCATTGGCATTGTGCGCGGCAAATATACCCCCGAAGATCCAGAGCAAATTAGTAAGGGGGCGATCGCCACAGCAGATGGCACCATCGAAGCCGTTTTATTAGGTCGTGTGATTAGCCTGATCAAAAATCACATTGACCTCGACCAAGAGCACGTTTGGGTCGTGTATCCCCGCACCCGCCAGGATGATAACCATCTCCACCTCCAGATCCTCGGCATTTGGGAGCCCGAAAACCTTGATGATCCAGAGGCCCTCACGGAGTCCATCCCCACCAGTGACCAAGTTGAAGACGGCTATTTTTCCATTCGCGGTCAGGTGGTTTTCTATGATGCCGAATCCAAAAAAGTCATCGTTAAAATTCGCCAATCCCCGAAGAAGCAAGGGGATAAACCTAAATTTTTTAAGATTCAACTGATCGGTGCCCTACCAGATCGCCCCGTTAACCATTTCTACGATCTCCAGGCGAAGCTCCTCGATAATATGCTGATGATTCAAACCTGCGAAGATATTGGCTATATCAGCAGTCGTCGCAAAGGCCCCAAGCCAGGCGGAAAACCCTTTAACCGCGACAAGAGCAAACCCAGACCCGTCGGTGATCATCCTGTCAGCGACAGCCATGGGGCAACTGCCAGAGCGAGACCTGTACCCCGACCCAAACCAAAGGATAGTGAGGGCTAAATCACGGTCGTTTTTAGGCTAACTTCCAGTTTCCCCCTTTGATGAAGAGAAGTCATTGGGGGTTCTTTGTTGGCTGAGTTTGGCCAGGGTATCAAAGGCGAATTTTTGCACTAGGATTTCTAGGGCCCGGGCGATCGCCGTTGCCTGGGGCGGCAGTTGATCAATGAGGGCTTTGAGGTGTTGGGCCCGGGCCGCGAGGGCGGCTTGGTGAAAGGCCGTTAACCATTCAGGGGGAAATTTTTGTAAGGCCTCTGGTGTTAAGGCTGGGAGTTGTTCATCCCGTGCTTGGGGAGGATAGAGGGCCAGGTGCATCGGGTTGGCCGGGGTCGCCCCCGTGAGCTCAAAGGAAAAACAAGAACCGACTCCCGGCTGACTACTGACGACGATTTCACCGCCCATGAGGTTGACAAATTTTTGACTGAGAGCCAAGCCCAAACCACTGCCTTGACCCATGCGATCGCCCGCTTCTAATTTCACAAAATTATCAAAGAGTTTGGTGAAATCTGTTTCAGCAATGCCAATCCCTGTATCCGTGACGCTAAACCGGAGACGGAGGGGATTTTGCGCCAGGGTTTTGACCGTCAGTTGAACGCAGCCACTGTCGGTAAATTTGAGGGCGTTATTCAAAAGATGGAGCAGCACAGAGTGGAGTTTTGCTTGGTCGGCGTTGATATAGCGGGGCACCTGTTCGTCCCAATGGATATCAAGCTGGATGTTTCTGTGCTGGATTTCGAGGGCGTACATTTGGGCGAGATCATCCAGGAGATCATGGAGATTAAACAGGTTGGGGTTTAGTTGTAGGGTGCCCTTTTCAAATTTCGCCAGGTTAAGAATATCGTTGAGCAACGCAAGGAGATGCTTCCCCGACCGATGAATGATGCTGAGGTATTCCTGGTGATCCGTCGAGAGGTCTGGCGATCGCTCCATAATTTGGGTAAAGCCTAAGACCGCATTTAGGGGCGTTCTCAGTTCGTGGCTCATGCTTGTGAGGAACTGATTTTTGGCATGGTTCGCAGCCTCCGCCAATTCCTTCGCCAGTTCGAGTTGCTTATTGGCCTGCTGCCGCTGGTAATAGTTGTAGATTAAGTTCCCGGCGATCGCCAAAATATCCGCATCTTCCTTTGACCACAGCAGATGATCTACCGCTGTCGAAGAGCAAGCAATGTAACCCCAGGGTTGCCCGGTCGCATCCTGAATCGGCACCCACAATACCGCCTTAAGATCCAAGTAAGCGACCAATGTCTGTTCCGGTTTTGCCGTTTCCGGGAGGGGATGTTGGCGATCAAAGAGAATGACTTTTTGTTGCTGCCAATGGTCTAACCACCAAGGATAGGCACTGAGATCGATGGTGTTAAAGTTTTCGTCGAGGTCGAGGTGAGGGCCAGCATGCCAACTCACAAGGCGCTCGACAGAGTTGGCCTCCATTTGGCTGATCATCACCGAAACGCGGTCTGCCTGGAAAGTACGCCCCAGTAACGCTAAAACTTTCTCTAAATTCAGCTCAGCTTCAACGACCATTAGATGGGACATCTCAGCCAGCATGGTTTCGAGCTTGAGGCGATGGCGGAGCACCTCATCAAAGTTTTTTCGCTCCGTAATATCTAGGGCAAAACCATCAATAACTAGATCGCCACCATCGACCGCATGGATATTAAAGGAGCAGTCGTAGAACCAGTGCCAATTTCCAGTAGCATCCCGGATCCGATATTCCAGCTCAAAGTTTTTCCCGGTGTGTAAGGTTTGGAGGACTTGATCGACATCGACGACATCTTCTGGGTGGATCGACCGGTGCCAGAGTTCCGGTTCATCTAGCAAGCGTTGCACTTCATAGCCAAGGATCTGCTCCACCTGGGAAGAATAAAACAAACCACCCCGTTGGGGCGAATATTGGTAGATGATCGCGGGGATGCCATCAACCATTTTTTGATAGCGATGCTGGCTTTCAACGAGAGCGATCGCCGCCTGTTTGTATTCACTAATGTCTTCGATAATGGTTAAAAGATATTCTGGTTGGCCCTGGTCATCGTAAATATAAGAGCAAATCACCTTAACCCAAATGAAATGTCCCAGGCGGTGACGGTAACGCTTTTCTAAAACAGCACTGGCAGCTTGGCGGCGGTCGAGCTTTGCCCGTGCCTCATGACAGATACAAATATCTTCAGGATGGGTAAGTTCTTGCCAGGTAAACTGCTGTAATTCTGCTTCACTGTAGCCACAGATCTCACAGAAGGCTTGATTGACCAAAGAGAAATGATTGGTGCGGTCAATTTGCACAATCCCCAGGGCGGCCTGGTCGAAGATTGTCCGTAGGCGTGCTTCCTGGGACTGTAGTTTGAGTTCTGCTTCTTTGCGTTCGGTAACATCGGTCATGACCCCCACATGGCGCAACAGTTGCTGAGTGCTTGGGTCGTAGATTTTGAAAGAGCGGGCATAGATCCAACGCACAACCCCATCGGGGCGGATAATCCGGTATTCTTCATCGAAGTTTTGGCCCTGCTGCATCTGGGCGATCGCCTGTTGGATTTGCCCTTCGTGCTCTGGGTGTACTGCTGCTAGCCAAGATGTGCCGTCATCAAGGAGACTTTGACAGCTAAGGCCCCAAATTTTTTCGTAATTCGGACTAACATAAATCACTTCGGTGGGGTCAGGGGAATTGATCCAGAACGCTTCGTCGATATGTTCAACCAGTTCACGGAAGCGCGTTTCACTTTTTTGCAGGGCATTGAGGGTCTGTTTGATCGTCGTAATGTCTTGAATAGTGCCAGCAAAGCCATAGACATTACCCTGGGCATCTTGGAGGGAATTTGCATATTCCATCACAATTTTTTCACGACCCTGGGCAGTGATGATTCGGTATTCAAAGCCCTTGATGCTTTGTCTTGCTTCTAATTTTTTGATGTTGTTTTTAATATGGGGATGATCATCAGGGTGTACCATCGCCATGAATTGGTCAAAAGTTGGGGCGATCGCCTGGGGTTCTAGGTCAAAGATGCGATACACTTCGTCAGACCAAATGAGGTCATCGCTTGTCAGGTGTTGCTCCCAGCTCCCAATGTGGGCGATCGCCTGGGCCTTCTCTAAATGGGCTTCACTGGCGGCCAGGGCATTGAGGGTCTGCTGCATAGCCGTAATGTCTTGCACTGCCCCCCCCAGGAAAATGGGTTGTCCCTGTTCGTTCCGGGTCAGCTCATGGTAATCCTTGAGGTAACGCACTTCGCCGTCGGGCGTAATAATGCGATATTCAGAACTTGGGAGAGATTGACCCGTAAAAATGCGTTCGATATTTGCTCGAATGCGATCGCGGTCGTCGGGGTGCACCCGCTCAAAAAAGGTTTCCGCATTGGGTTGAATTTCACCGGGGGCAAAGCCAAAGATTTGAAATGTTTCTGGAGACCAGTAGGTTTGATTTGCCTGGACATCCCATTCCCAAACGCCAATCTGGGCGATCGCCTGGGCTTGGGCAAGGCGGGCTTGACTCGCGGCGAGGGCTTGGGTGCGTTGCTCAATGAGATCTTCGAGGTGGGTTTGATAACGGTTGACCTGTTGGGCTAAGTGATTACGGGCGGTCACATCCGTCAAGACGACTAATAGCCGAGAGTGATGGTTTGTTTGTTCGCAGACAGCCGCCAACTCCACTTCTAGAATGTCGCCATTTTTCTTGATGAACTGATAGGCATCATCTTCTACGGAGCCTTGGGTCGTTAAGGTGGGCAGGAGGATTTGTTGGGCTTTCTGGCGGGAAACTGGTGTCAAAAAATCAGTTACATTGCAGCCAATGACTTGCCGCCGTTCATAACCCAGCACCTGCAACCAACGATCACTAACCGCAAGGATTTGCCCCGTTGCATCCATCGAATGCAACATTGCCGGCGTTTTTTCGTAGTAGTGGATGGCCTGTTGGTTTAATTCGAGGGCGATCGCCTTTTTCTCGGAGATATCAATGATTACCCCATCGAGCCACAGCAAATTTCCCTGGTCATCAAAGACCCCTTGTCCCCGTTCATCGACCCATCGCACTGTACCATCACGATGTTTGAGGCGATATTCAAGGGCGAAGGGTTTTTTCTCCTGCACTTTTCGCTCAATAATCTGGCGCACAAAGGCCCGGTCATTGGGGTGGATTAGGCTCGCATAATGGCGATCGCCCCCTGGGAGAAAATCCGCAGCAGGATAACCCACCAATTGTTCAATGGTTTCGCTGAAATAAATTCCGTGCCATTCCGCCGTGTTTAAACAGCGGTACACGGTGCCCGGAATATTTTGAATCAACGTTTGGAGGCGATCACCTTGGAAATCACCTAAAGGTGCAGGCGAAAGTGTCCCCTGGCCATGGCCCAACATCGTCCGTAGGGCAACCCGCAGCGTATGGACCAGCAGCGGCCCCGTCAGTTCAGACCACAAAAAACAATCCAAAACCCCAAGGCGTAACATTTCATCCTGTAGCGCCACCTCATCCGCCAACCCAATCCAAGGCCACCGTTGCAGCACTTCAGCATGGTCAATCAGATAAGGCAGTGGTGCATCGCTGAGATAAAGATTATGGCGGCCCAAACTTTGCAGGGCAGACTCCGTCGTCAAATCAAGCCAAACCAGTTGTAAATCTTCAGCCTGTTCCCCTACCAAAAGCGTTTGCAGCCGTTGGTAAACGCTGATATCCGTTGATAAAACCGCAACACTATAATGAGTAGCAACCATAGGGCGACAGGCACTGTAGCATTTTTAAAAGAAATCTGTTTATCCTGACGAAGGTGAGGCTATGGCTCCATAGCAACCCTTGTTCTCTATCCTAAATGTTTCCCAATAACCGTGGATTATCTTCAGTTTTTTCAACACACAGAACGGCAGCGGGTGAGCGATGGTCAACTGACACCGTTGGTACCGTCTGGTTTGACTCGACCCCTTATGGTGCTGATCCTATCCCAACTCGGCGATTTTGACAGTCTTGAGTATGCTTGGTGGCTCCAAAAAGATGCTGATCTCTGTCGCCGGGTAGATTATGTCGCGGTGGGCATTGGCGATCGCCGTTCCGGTCAGAAATTTTGTGACTATACGGGTTTCCCTGCGGAGAAATTATTCATCGATCCTAAGGCAACGATTCATCAAGAACTGGGTCTATATCGCGGTCTAACCTGGAAAATTCCCGGACTCAACGCGGGCCAAAATGCTTGGGTGAATCTGATGTTGATGTGTGCTGGCATTGGTAGCCCAGGCACCCTCAAGGAAGTTTTGCGGGGTTATACAGGGGATAAAAAAGCACCCCAACTGTTTGCCGATGATGAAGTCGTTAAAGCGGCTCCTTTACCAGCCCTAAAAGGAGAATTTTTTGCGGCGGCTGGCGGAAAAGGGTTTCAGCGGCCCTTAGAATTGGCGACCCTCCGTTTGCGAAATATGGCCGAAGTCCTGGGGAATTGGTCTACCTACGTGCCCGATGCCCAGTACATGACCCAAAGAGGAGCGACATTTTTATTTGATGCCGATGGCACGTTGCAATATCAGCACTGCGACCAAAACATTTTAGGGTTTGCGGCAAATATGAGCCGGCCTTTGACCTTCCTGGAAAATCTTCCTGATGTGCAGCGGGTCGCGTAGGTGAATTATCAATTTCGCTTTGCCCCCTACCGCCGCCCCTTTAAAACGCCTCTGCAAACTCACCATGGTTTGTGGACGGTGCGGGAGGGCATTATTCTGTCGCTCCGGGATGAAATGGGACAGATTACCCAAGGGGAAATAGCGCCTTTGCCGTGGTTTGGGACAGAAACCCTTGAGGAGGCGATCGCCTTTTGTGCTGCCTTTGGAGGAAACATTACTGATGGGCAAATTGCAGCGATTCCCGATGCCCTGCCAGCCTGTCAATTTGGTTTTGAGACGGCCCAACTTAACCTTGCCAGTACCGAAAATTTAGCCCCTCTACACCCTATAAAATTCTGTCAGTTAATCCGGCGATCGCCCACCCTGTTCCAAGACCTACAAACTTTACTACAACAAGGATTTCGTACCTTTAAACTGAAAATTGCCCTGGATACACCCGCAACAGAAATCGCCCTCTGCCAGCAGATCCTGGAAACCTTGCCCGCCGATGGTCGGTTGCGCCTTGATGCCAATGGCGGTTTAACCCTAGAACAGGCGAAGCAATGGTTAAATTGGGGGGAAGCCCAGGCAAAACTCGAATTTATCGAGCAACCCCTAGCTCCCAAGTCTTTTTCGGATTTATTACAGCTAAACGTCGAATTTCAGACCCAAATCGCCCTGGATGAGTCCGTTTCCCAGATCGCTTCTTTAAAACATTGTTATGGCCAAGGGTGGCGCGGTGTCTTTGTGATCAAATTGGCGATCGCCGGCTTTCCGTCCCGTCTTCAAGATGTCTGTCAAACTAAAAAGCTAGATTTTGTACTTTCTACTGTTTTTGAAACGGCAGTCGGCCAACGGGCACTTTTAAATTTTTCTCAGGATTTTGTCCAGTCCCGACGAGCTTTGGGTATGGGCGGCACCCAGTGGTTTACTGATTGAGTGTTTCGAGAAACTGATCGACCGTGATAATGGGTACATTACGAAAAGGATTGAGGACGAGTAAATCCTGATCTCCTGTGACTAAACAGTTGGCATTTCCACTAACAGCTAACTCTAAAAATTTATTATCTTTAGGATCACGACAAGCAAAAAATTTTTCTGTCACCGCTATCATTTCCACCTTTGTGAGTAACAGCATTAAAAATGCCAAGCGTTTTTCCAAGGATAAATATTTGTCAAACTTTGGACGCTTTAAAACCTGACTGATCTCAGTATAAATTTCTTGGGACAGCAATAAAATTTCCTGCTGTATAATATGGTCAAAAACTGCTTGAGGCCTAGAACTACGGAACAACAAACCACTAATTAAAATGTTTGTATCAAGGACAATACGCCGTTTACTCATCCTCTAAAATTCCTTGGAGTATTGTTTCTGTCAAACCACTTGTCGCAATATCTTCACGAATCTCTTGTACCAATTCATCAAAGGAACGAGATTTTAAAATTTCCTTCACCATGACATTAAATAAAAATAAAGCCGCTTGTTGTTGTTGCTGGGTAGCTGTGCGGTAAGCTTGGGCCACTTCCGAGTCCACTTGAATCACAATATTTTCCATAATTCTTACAAGTTAAAGAAATTTCTTTCATCATATCCGAGTCAGTTTGGAATGGTTAGGTTAGGCGATCGCCTCTGGTTCGAGGTCAATCTGGTGGGCTTGGCAAAACTGATAAATCTCTTGTTTGGCTCGTTTTGCCCGTTCAACCTGAAGACGGTGTTTAAATAAACTGCCGATTGATATCTGCCAAAATATTTTCGGTGATGGTTTGTTTTGGCTGGAGTTGAGCAATAATTGTTGCTCCGAGACCTTTGTGCCAAGTCGTTTGCTGGGAAGATAGGAGCAAACCATGGAGGATATAGTTCGCAAAATGTTCACAGTTATGGAGAGCGATGTTGTAGCGGGCTGTCTCGACAAACTGTTGCACTCGCGTTACCTGCGTTTGGGTGATTTTGACTTGGCCCCGCAACTCGATGCCCTTTGGCCCCCACCCCAGGGAATTAGATAAACCCGGTGTTTCACTGAGAAAGTAGTGATCGGCTAAGCCCCCAAGAACGGCAATACTTTCTTTGAACACGGACAATTGATTTTCAGGCACCAATTCAAAATAGTCCACTAAGATTAAGGCCTGGTTGAGTTGGCCCAACAATCGTTCCATTGCCCGTTGAATCGCTAAATCTGGATTAGGGGCGATCGCCTTTTCCCAGAAGCCCTCACAGGTTACGGTCGCCTGGGTCAAGTTGTTAATAATTGACTTGGCTTGAATCTCCATGGTCATCTACTTGATTTTCGGTCTTCAATCATCCTGACGGCGATCGCGTTACAGTTCGTCACAAAAGCTCCCTTTTCGGTAATCCTTTCCATTACGCTGACAAATACTGTTCTTTGATCGACTCTGCTGCCCATGACTGCCCAAATTCCTGCCCACAAGAAAGCGAAAGGTTTACCCCGGGGAAGTGTCCGTCCGGCCAAGGCCCTGTGTAGTGACTGTGGTCTCTGTGACACCAATTTTATCCACTATGTTAAAGAAGCCTGTGCTTTTCTGAACCAGCAGTTTGACAAGCTCGAAACCAAAGTTCATGGCCGCAAGCGGGATCTAGACCAAGAGCAGGAAATGTATTTTGGCGTGCATCAAAAAATGGTCGCCGCCCGGAAAACGGAACCCATCGAAGGGGCGCAATGGACGGGGATTGTCAGTTCCCTCGCCTGCAAAATGCTTGAAGAGAAATTGGTAGAAGGCGTGGTCTGTGTGCAGAGTTCCCCTGATGATCGCTTTCAGCCGATGCCGATCATCGCCACTACCCCAGAGGAAATCCTCGCCGCCCGTGTCAACAAACCAACCCTGTCGCCCAATTTGACGATCCTAGAGCAGATTGAACAGGGGGGATTTAAGAAATTATTGGTGATCGGTGTGGGTTGCCAGATCCAAGCTTTGCGGGCAGTACAGGATAAATTGGGCCTCGAAAAGCTCTACGTTTTGGGTTTGCCCTGTGTGGATAATGTCACTCGCGCGGGTTTACAGAAATTCCTCGATACCACCAGTCGCTCCCCGGAAACAGTTGTCTACTACGAGTTCATGCAGGATTTTAAGGTGCATTTCAAGCATGAGGATGGTTCGACGGAAACAGTCCCCTTCTTTGGCTTAAAAACCAATCAACTGAAGGATGTGTTTGCACCGTCTTGCATGAGTTGCTTTGACTATACCAACGGTTTAGCGGATCTCGTAGTGGGTTATATGGGCGCTCCCTTCGGTTGGCAGTGGATGGTCGTGCGCAACGAAACAGGCCAGGAAATGTTTGATCTCGTCGCCGATCAAATTGAAACGCAGCCGGTTAGTTCTAAAGGCGATCGCCGCGCCGCTGTGCAAAATAGTATTCCTGCTTACGATAAGGGCGTTACTCTACCAATGTGGGCCGCGAAACTGATGGGAATTGTGATCGAAAAGATTGGCCCGAAGGGTTTAGAGTACGCAAAATTTTCCATTGATTCTCACTTTACGCGGAACTATCTCTATACCCGCCGCAATTACCCAGGCAAGCTGGAAGCCCATGTGCCAGAGTTTGCGAAAAAAATCGTCGCCCAGTACGAACTGCCTAAAGACTAGGGGCTATTTCCCCCTCCAGAAGCGGTACCAATTCATTCGGGAATTCTGTTACAGTGAGGGGGATGTTTGGTTTTATAAAGTTTTATGTCAGGTTGGCTAGAGCACAGCGTACAGGTAGAAGTTGACGCCCCCATCGATCTCGTTTGGGAACTCTGGTCAGATCTCGAACAAATGCCCCAGTGGATGAAATGGATTGATTCTGTCGCCATCCTCAAGGACGACCCAGATCTGTCCCGCTGGAAATTGGCCAGTGGTTCCTTTGAATTTACCTGGCTCTCTCGGATCACAAAGGTTGTTAAGCACCAAATTATTCAGTGGGAATCCGTTGATGGCCTGCCAAATCGGGGGGCGATCCGTTTCTATGACCGCCATGGCAAAACCATTGTTCGCCTCAGCATTGCCTATGATATCCCTGGTATTTTGGGACAGGTTATGGATAATCTCTTCTTAGGCCGGGTCGTGGAATCAACCATCCAAGCCGATCTCCACCGTTTTCGGGACTATGTTAAAAATCTCCAGGAACAATCGCCCACCTCTGTCTAGATCCCTGGGGTGTGTCATCAATTCAGCCAGATGTAGCTATGGGTTTTGCAAGAAAGTTGTGATTCGATCTGCAACTTGGTGCTGAGCGGCACAGGATTGGTAGGACATTAGCCGCGATCGCCCACCTGACTTCAAGCAGACATTGGTGCTACAAGGCCGCCCTCGGCGCACATTTCGGATTACGGTTACAGTGTCGATGTCGTTGATGGAGTAGATGAGGGACTGCTGCTGCCCTAAACTATTGCGACGAAGAATACTTAGCTGTGCTGCGGTGCGGTCTATTAAGCAGCCGTAGGAAATTTTTTCTAAAAAGCAATAAACTGCGACCACTATTGACAGTACTAGAAAAAAAAGACTTTCGCCCCCTCCTGCCATCAGTACTAATCCTAGGGAAAGTAACGCCGTAATGACAAATACAATTCCTAAGGTTGCTTGGGCCGTACATTCTTCTGGAAATTCGATATGTAGTTGGCGGGGAGTGCTTTTTAGGATGCGCATGGTGGATTTGTCATCTCACTAGGGCTTGGAGATTAGGATTCAATGACAAACCTTAGTTTTCTGTCCCTTTGGGTTCTTCCTGATGGATCACTTTCGCCCGATGCAAAAGGCGATCGCCTTGGCGGTAGCCCGCATTTTGAATCACCACCGCATCCCCTGGGCCGACATCACCGTGATTTTTTACTAATTGATGCTCTTGGGGGTCATAGTCCACAATTTCGCCGACGGTGCCGATGGGAGTCACGTCCCAGCTCGCGAGGAGTTGCTCAAAGGGCTGCGTGAGGGCCACCAGGGTTCTAGCGGGGAACTGGGCATTGTCTTGGGCGGCCTTGGCAGCGGCAGACCATTGCAACAGCCAAGCTTCGAGGATATCCAGGGCTTCCTGTTGCCAACGTTGCTCATTTTGCGCTTGTTGGCTGTCGAGTTGGCTTTCTAGGCGGGCATACTCGGCTTTGAGGGTTTCTTCCTGCTGGGCCTGGGCTTCGGCTTGGTCGGTTAACTGTTGTTGGAGGTGATCGATTTTGTCGGTATATTCCTGCTGCTGGGCTTGGAGATGGTGTTGGAGCTGCTCGATTTCCTCAGCGTGGTTAATGGCCTGGGCTTCTAGTTGGGCGCGGAGGCGATCGCCCTCTGCTTGAAGTGCTTCGAGTTCGGCGGGGTCAATCCCAGTTGCTTGGGTCGTTTTGGGGGTAAATTCTAACGGCTGAATCCCTGTGGGCAGAAACAGAGCGAGAAATTCATCCACCGATTGATCGAAATATTGAGCCAATTTCACCACGGCTTCGACGGGGATGCTATGAATGAGCCCAGCTTGCAGTCGGTAAATTTGCCGCGCTGCGACCCGCGAATAGGCCGCCAGTTGAATGACATCGCTCACATTGGCTTGGGCCATGAGGGTTTGGAGTTGGGCAGCGTGGGGATGGCTCATGGGGAGGGGCAGTTTCGTCTGTAGGGATACTCTGGCATTCTCACCCATGGCTGAGAAGGGATGCAGCCTTTTTTATTAAATCGTTAAAAAATCACGATTTTGGGGTGTTTGTCGGGGCATTTTCGCTGCGGGACGAAAAAATCTTGATATGCTGTTTCCTTGATGCTTGTCCTGTTGAGAAAAGCGATGAATCTTAAGCGCATTTGGGCGATCGCCAGTAATTGTTTTCGAGAAGTGATCCGCGATCGCATTTTGTATTTTTTGGGGTTTTATGGTCTGGTGTTTGCCCTGGCGGTACGAATCTTACCCGATGTGTCGGCGACGGCAGGGGCGAAGATCGTTGTGGATTTTGGCCTGGGGATGATCGGTATCTTGAGTGTGCTGGTGGCTGTTTTTGTCGGCACAGGCTTGGTCAACAAAGAAATTGAAAAACGCACAATCCTGGTGCTGATCCCCAAACCGATTAGCCGCGCTGAACTGATCGTCGGGAAGCATCTGGGGCTATCGGCGGTGGTGGCGGTGATGTTAGTTGCCATGGGAATTATTTATTTCGCGCTTTTGGCCTGGTCACAAAGTATGATGCCGCTGTTGTGGCAGGACTCAACGGTGCCGCTGGGGCCAATCTCCCTTTCCCTCGGTTATTTATTTATTGAGCTAATGCTGATCATTGCCGTGGCGATCGCCTTTGGGGTATTTACCAGTTCTCTGTTGGCGACCTTGTTCTCCTTTGGGATTTACCTGATGGGCCACTTCAGCACCGATTTAGTGAAATTAGGGGAATTGAGCCAAAATGCGGGCGTCCAATGGCTCACCGAAAATCTCTATAAAGTTCTGCCGGATTTATCGCGTCTCAATTTCCGTAATGAGGTGGTCTATGGGGTGGTTCCCGATGGCCAAACCCTACTACTCAGCGCGATTTATGGCCTTGTCTATGTAATTTTGCTCCAGGCGATCGCCATCTTTATTTTCAGTCGGCGGCAATTTTAATCAGGTTTGATTCCCCATTACGCCTGCTTCCCCGTTCAAGACTGTAAACGCCACCCTTTAATTTCCTTCTGGCGAGCCCGGGCGACAACAAGGCAATCATTATCCACATCCTTGGTGATTGTTGAGCCTGCCGCAATGGTCACATCTTCGCCGATGGTGATGGGCGCAACCAGGACGCTATTGGCTCCGGTTTTGCTGCGATCGCCAATCACTGTTTGATGCTTATTCACACCGTCATAGTTCGCTGTAATCGTCCCAGCGCCGATATTGACCTTTGCTCCTAGGGTGGCATCGCCGATATAGGAGAGGTGGGCCATGTTGGTATTGTTGCCGATGGTCGATTTTTTGACCTCCACGAAATTCCCGATCCGGCATTGCTCCCCAACCTTAGCCTGGCCACGAATGTGCGTATAGGGGCCAATTTGAGCATTTTCTCCCACCTGGCTATCACTCACCACGCTGTAGAGAATTGTTGTATTGGCTTCAATGACGCTATTTTCAATCAAGCTGCCCGGCCCTAGGCGGCAACCAGTCTTGATCAAACTATTGCCCCGCAGATGGGTTTGGGGTTCGATCATCACATCTGGTTCGAGCTGCACGGTGTCGTCAATGGTGACTGTATCGGGCTGGTGGATCATGACCCCGGCCTTCATCCATTTTTCCTTGATGCGGTCTTGCAAAATTTCGTAGGCTGCCGAAAGCTGAAAACGGTCATTAATACCGCTAATTTCCTGGAAATCCGCCACATCCATCGCCATCACTTTATCGCAATGGAGAATAACGTCCGTGAGGTAATATTCCTGTTGATCGTTGTTGGTGGTTAATTTGGGTAGCGCCTCGGCCAATACTTCCCACTTGAAACAGTAGACACCCGCATTGATCCGATTATTCTTGCGCTGGGCATCGTTGCAGTCGCGATGTTCGACAATTTGGGTGACTAGGTTGTCGCCATCGCAAAATACACGACCATAACCCGTGGGATTCGGCAGTTGGGCCGTTAATAGGGTTGCGTCATTATTATTTTTCTGGTGGGTACTCACGAGATCTGCGATGGTTTCAGGGCGCAGGAGAGGCACATCGCCGTTGAGAATTACGACATCGCCCACAAAATCTTTGAGAGGTTCGAGGAGCTGTTGGACAGCGTGACCGGTGCCGAGTTGTTCTGTTTGTTCAACAAATTCTAGGTGGGGCAAATGGGCCAGGGCTGTTTTTACCTCAGCCGCGCGGTAACCGACAATGGTGCAAATTCGTTCTGGTTTAATGAGGGCACAACTTTCAATCACTCGTTCCACGAGCGATCGCCCGCCGAGGGGATGAAGGACTTTCGGGAGATCCGACTTCATCCGTGTACCTTTGCCTGCTGCCAAAATTGCTACCGCTACCATTGCCTTTGCTGTGTTCGATTGACTGACATCGTTTCAGTGTGGAGTATATCGTATTGTTTGGGACTTCCGGCATCGGTGCCGGAGAAGATTCTTGTTTACACCCAAAAACCTGGGGGCTGAAGCGGTTACCGGATTAGTGCTAAATTTCTCAAACGTTCTTTTCCAGTGAATTTTTATGTTCCTCGCACCGACCCCAAGCTGCACTGCTCCCTACACCTCAATGCTGATCATCCCCACGGGGATCGGCGCGAAAATTGGTGGCTATGCGGGGGATGGGATTCCCATTGCACGGCTGATGGCCCAGGTGTGCGATCGCCTGATTACCCACCCCAACGTTTTAAACGGAGCACAACTGTTTTGGCCCATGGCAAATACGTTCTATGTAGAAGGCTATGGCCTCGATCAATTCGCTGCGGGGAACTGGGGGTTACGACCCGTGCGACAAAATAGAGTGGGATTACTCCTCGATCAAGGCATTGAAGCAGAATTAAAAACCCGTCACATCCAGGGAGCCGAAGCTTGCCGCGCGACCTTAGGTTTGCCGATCACGGATTATGTTGTGACGGATGCGCCCTTGAATGTCACCCTCAAAGTTTCGGAAACGGGGGTCAGTTGGGGGACGATTGAAAATGTGGGCAGTTTGCTGCGGGCGGCGGAAAAATTGATTACCCAAGCCAAAGTAGAGGCGATCGCCATTGTGGCTCGCTTTCCTGACGACGAAGATAGTGAGTTACTCGCCCAGTATCGCCAGGGATCTGGGGTCGATGCCCTCGCGGGTGCTGAGGCAGTGATTTCCCACCTGCTCGTGAAAAAATTTCAAATTCCCTGCGCCCATGCCCCAGCTTTATCGCCTTTACCCATTGAACCGGAACTTTCCCCAAAAGCCGCTGCCGAAGAATTGGGCTACACTTTTTTGCCCTGTATCTTGGCCGGGTTGAGCTACGCGCCCCAATTTGTCACCAAAGGCGATCGCCAAGCCGGAGAGATCTGGGCGGATCAGGTCGATAGCCTGGTGATCCCCGCCAGTGCCTGTGGCGGTAGTGCCGTTTTGAGCCTCGCCCAGACCCAAACATTGATCATTGCTGTAAACGAAAATGACACTGCATTAAGCATTTTTCCAGAATCCGTTGGGATTAAAGCCCGTCGGGTAGACTCATACTTGGAGGCAATTGGGATCATGGTCGCCCACCGTGCCGGCTTAGATTTTTCGAGTCTGCGACCCACTGTGCCCCCCCTCAATGCAATCTAGATCGATATTTATTGTGAATCAATCCAACCAACCGCCCTTAGAACCGTTATCCCGCCAACAGGTGCTCCTTCTTATGGGGATCACAGCGCTGTTGCTGTTCATTGTGGGAAATCTCTGGCGGTTAATCGGCAACGTAGAACTTTTGGCCTGGGAATTTTCGGGACTGGCTCTTATCCAGGGGGTGGCGATCGCCTTGGGGATCATTGTCGCCAGCAGTCTCCTCTACGCCGTCTGGGCAGAATACCGTCGCAGTGTCGATACTTACCTTGAATTTGTCCTCAAACCCCTGGCCGTGCCCGATGCCATTTGGTTGGGACTGTTGCCGGGGCTGAGTGAAGAATTTCTGTTTCGGGGAATTATGCTACCGGGCTTGGGCTTGGGATGGGGCGCCCTCTGTTTATCGAGCTTGATTTTTGGGGTACTCCACATCAGCGGCGCCCAGCAATGGTCCTATGCCGTTTGGGCGACGGTAATTGGGTTTATTCTCGGTTACAGTGCGATCGCCACCGGAAATTTACTCGTGCCCGTGATTGCCCATATCGTGACAAACTTCACCTCAAGCCTGATTTGGAAACTCCGCCACGAAGCACCCTAGCCTTGGGCGGCAAAAATTGAGCAAAAAAAATACAGGACTTACACCCGCCACGCCGTCTTACCTCAGCTTCTGACCTGGAAAATCCAGGGGGGAAGAACAGCTCTCAGCTTTCGTTTCCGAGTACAAGCTCGGTTTACTGCCGCGAGAACTTAATCGGCTTCCCAATTAGCTCAAGCATAGATCAACAAACAATATTGGTAGTCACCAACGCGGTAGGCTTGATCCTGTTAGAAGTCATCTTAAAGGATTTTTTTATCCTTATGCAACCGTACAAAGTTCGGCGATCGCCACCGGACTATCCACCTTGACAGAAAGGGTCAGGCGCTCTTTGGGATTGTTTTGTATCCGCTCAATGGTGAAGGCTTTCCCACCATAGATTTGAGTTAAGGCAGCACTGAGATCTGCTTTCACCGCCGCAAATCCTTCATCGGTATTTGGCCCGTTCAGGCGGTCATTGCTGATATAGAGAAATTCATTGCCCTTGAGGGTAATCTCTGTTTCTTGTTCAAGCAAGCTCCCAAATTTAGCCGCCGACTGGACTAAATCGGCGATCGCCTCGGTGTGGGGTTGATTTTCCACGCTACTCCAGCGCCGCTGGGCATATAGGCCATAACCCCCTTGGTGCTCCATCATGTAGTTGATTTCGTAGGTGACGAGCATAATCCCTGGGCCGTCGGGCACATGGCGGTAGTCCACCACATCAATTAAGGTGCCCCCAATTTTTTCATCCCGGATCCATCCCTGAAAAACGCCAATTAACGATGCCTCATCAAAACCAGCGGGCATTTGGGCCGGGAATTTTACACAAAAACGTTCAATATACACAAGCTTTCTTACTTTTCAGTGACGACTTAGACAATAATTGCTTCGAGCAACATTAAAGCAGATCAAGGCGGACATAAATGGGGTGAGCAACTTTGCCCACCCGATTTTCTCTGAGGAACCGAACGCAGCATTGTGCCGCTTAGTTGATGCCAAATCCTTGCTTCAGGAGCCATTGCTTAAAGCTCACTGGGCTGGTGATCCCTGCCTCGATCATCCGACCGTTGCACGCGTGGGCCGCTTCAATAAAGAGACGGGATTCTTCCACCAAGCGCTGGGACTGCTCAAGGCTGGCGGCTTTGTCTTTATGCTTCAGGGCGGAGAAAAAGAACTGGGCAAATTTCCCCTTCGCAAAGGGATCAAAGAACAGTTCCGTATCGTAGAAATACTTGCGGAACTCGGCACTCACCACTTCTGGATCATCGCTGATGTCGATGTTCTGGAATTTCAACAGGGCTTGGGCCGCACTGACCATGGCGGCGATCGCCTTATCCGCCGCCAGTTGAACATCCCCATTTTGCGGATTGTCAAGCAGCACCGTTGCATCAAAGTGGAGACTTTCTGCGTCGGCCATACTAAAGTCCGTGAGGGTGACCACTTCCCCAGCACATTCACCGACACCAATATCCCCAAGGGTAAATTCGCGGGTATCGGCCCAGTCAGAATAGAACGAAGGATCTTCTTCGTAGCTAGGCACTTCCGTGAAGGGCTGGAGTCGCTCTTTCATTTCCTTACGGCCAATGCGGTTGAAAAATTCTGTAAATTTCTCATTCTCCAGGCGTTCCTGCATGAAGGTATCAATGAGAAATTCCACCACATCGGGGATCCGCTTCGAGGGCAAAACCCCCATGGATTTGCCGTAGGTAGAGGCATTATTCGCCCATTCTCCACCTAGTACCAGGTTAAAGTGGGGCACCCGTCGCCGTTGCACCTGACGACTAGAACCATAGAAACCAATTTCTGCCACCATGTGTTGGGAGCAGGAGTTGAAACAGCCACTGATCTTGACGCGGATATCCTTGACCGCCTGGTCATACTGCCAACCCTTGAGGGCCATGCGACGCCGTAATTCCCCAGCTAAACCGCGAGAACTACCGATCCCCAATTTGCAGGTATCTGTACCCGGGCAAGCGGTAATGTCAATGATCGAATGGGCACCACCACTATGGAGGTTAATCGCCTTGAGATCCGCATAGAGGGCGGGAAGATCTGCTCCATGTACCCAACGGATCAAGATATTCTGCTCAACGGTTGTCCGTACTGTGTCATTGGTATATTTGCGGACGATATCAGCCAGACCTCGGAACTGAGGCGAGGTGGCATCTCCTAGGGGCAAAGAAACCGCAACCGTATAGAAGCCTGCTTGCCGTTGGGGATAGAGGTTTGTTGTTTTCCACTTGGTGAATTCTTCCCCATGGTCGAAGGTTTGATCCACAGCGACAGGAGCGGGTTTACCTTTTTCTGCGTAGGTTGTCAGGCGATCCACCCAGGCTGTCCAACCGGGATCAGCTTCGAGAGTCGCCCGTTCTTCGGTAACCAGACGTTTAAATTCTTCTAGGCCCAGTTTCTGCACGAGGAACTTGATCCGGGCTTTGTTGCGGTTTTTCTTTTCCCCAAGGCGGGCAAAGACGCGGAAGATGGCCTGGGAGAGGGGAAAAATTTCTTCAAGGGGCACAAAATCTTCAAAGAGCTTGGCGAGGAAAGGTACAGAACCTAAGCCGCCCCCGACATAAACCTTAAATCCTTTAACGATTTCACCATCAATTTCTTTGGTTTTAGCGATGAACCCAAGGTCATGCATGGAAGTCAAACCACAGGGATGATCTTCACAACCAGAAAAGGCGATCTTTAATTTACGGCCAAAATCCTGGATATCCCGGTGACCGAGGAAAAAGTCCGTTAGTTCTTGGGCATGGCCTGTGACGTCAAAGACTTCGTCATGGCAAACACCAGCGAGGGGACAAGCGGTAACGTTGCGTACGGAGTTACCACAGGCTTCCCGTACCGTAATGCCCACTGCCGCTAAGCGACGGTGCATATCCGGGACATTATCGAGGGAAATGAAGTGAAGTTGGATGTCCTGACGGGTAGTGATGTGGAGAATGTTGTCGGAGTATTCTTCGCAAATGTCAGCGAGAACATCCATTTGTTCGGCGGTCATCCCCCCATAGGGAATTTTGATCCGCTGCATGCCTGGGGCCTGCCATTTGGTATCGGGGCCTTTGGTGAGTTCTGTTTTGGGAAAAGGAATTGCTTTGGCTTTGACCCCATCATTCCGGAAGCCGTTATCGTAACGCTGACCGTAGGCGCCCCGACGAAGACGCAGTTCAGCAAACACTTTTTCGTCGAGTTTGTCCTGGCAGCGGAGGGCCATTTGGTTTTCAAAGGTGTCAATTTCTTCGGCCATCTGGGGCGGAATGCGATCGCCAAGGACCTCTTTCCAAGTTTTGGGAGTTGTCGTCGTGGTCATAGGGTGTTCTTCTTCTGTAGGAGCTAATTCGGATTGGCCTGGAATGGTTTAAGGGTCAGGCCCGCAATATCGATAAAAATTACTCGGATGTACTATGGTGACACAAAATTTCGGTGATCCGAGCAAGTCCGATAAAATCTGTAATTTTGTGGCAAGAAATCATAGGGGCGCAGATTGGGCATTTTGAAAGGGTTTAACGAGCCAGCGGACAAAGCGATAAATGTAGGTAAAGATCACAGGCACGACGATCAGGGTCAAAACGGTGGAGGTACTAAAGCCCCCAATCACGGCGATCGCCATCGGACTCCGGGTCGCACCGTCGGCTCCCAACTCTAAGGCAATGGGTAGCATCCCGGCAATGGTCGAGAGAGATGTCATACAGATGGGCCGTAACCGGGAGACCCCAGCTTCGACGAGGGATTTTTTCAGGGTTTTACCTTCCCGTAGGCCGGAGAGGGTAAAGTCCACCAGTAAGATTGCGTTTTTTGTCACCAGACCCATCAACAACACAATGCCAATCAGGGCAAATAAACCCAGTTCCTTTTGGGTAATCATCAGCCCCAACAAAGCCCCCCCAATGGAGAGAGGCAAAGCGGTTAGAATCCCAAAGGGATAGAGGAAGTTGTTGTAAAGCAGCACCAGAATTGCATAGATGCACAGGACAGCCGCCCCCAACGCCGTGAGGAAACGGCTAAAAATATCGCGCATAATTTCTGCGTCGCCCGCGGGTTCAATGGTCACGCCAGAAGGTAGGGGGCTCATCACCGGCAAGGCATTCACGGCAGCAAAGGCATCCCCTAGGGATGTTCCTTCTAGGTTGGCACCCACTTCTACTTGACGGAAGCGATTAAAGCGGTCAATCTGGGCCGAACCACTACCAAGCTTTAATTCAGCCACAGCAGCTAGGGGGACTAATTCACCGGTGTTACTCGGTACCTGGAGATTTTTCAGGGTTTCAATGTTGCTGCGTTGGGCAGGATCGAGTTGAACGCGGATCGGGATTTGGCGATCGCTTAAATTGAACTTGGGCAAATTAAAATCATTGTCGCCAATTAAGGCCAGGGAAGCGGTGCGGGAAATGGCCGCCACAGAAACACCAAGATCGGCAGCCCGTTGGGGATCAGGCTGAATGATCAGTTCGGGTTTAACCAAGCTTGCGCTCGACGAAATGTCCACTAACCCAGGTACACTGCCCATCTGTTGCTCTAGGGTCGTCGCTGTTTCTAATAGAAGCGGGGCATTTTCACTTTTGAGCACAATGGAGAGATCCTTAGAATTGCCTGTCCCGCCCGTACTTTGGAAGGAGACCCTTGCCCCCGGAATCGTTTGAAAATCACGCCGTAGGGTTTGTTCAAATTCTGCCTGGGAAACCCGTTCCGCTTGGGGCACAAGGTTAACGTAAATGGTGCCGCTGTTGACGTTGGTCGCCGTTGCCAAAACACTACTCACAGCGGGATTGGCCTGGAGGCGATCGCTCACTTCCGTCATCACTTGCTCGCTATCGGCCAGGGTGGCACCTGGGGGCAGATCAAAGGCGATCGTACTAATGCCCGTATCGCTACTGCTAAAAAGTCCTGTAGGAATAAAGGGGATCAGCTGGAGGCTACCGATAAAAAAGGCCAGGGCAATAAGGAGGGTTGTGAGACGATGGCGCAGCGCCCATCCAAGCAGATTCCGGTAAAAACCGGGTTGTTTCTGGCCATTAAAAGCCCCCAGTTTTGATTTTAATAGGTAGGCACTCAGCATCGGCGTCATGGTGGTGGCCACCAGGGTCGAGAACATCGTTGAGACGGCGACGGTGACCCCAAAGGGTTGGAAGAATTGCCCTGGCACGCCCCCCATAAACGCCACGGGCAGAAATACAGCCACAATGGTTGCGGTGGTTGCCACTACGGCGAGGCCAATTTCCCTGGCGCCATCGATGGCAGCCTGGAAAGGTCTTTTGCCCATTTGCAGGTGTTGGTCGATATTTTCAATCATGCAGATCGCATCATCGACTAAGTTACCGATCGCCAAGGCCAAGGCGAGGAGGGTCATCCCGTTCAGGGTATAGTCGAGGGCCTGCATCACAAAGAAAGTCGGCACAATGGAGAGGGGCAAGGCGGCAGCGGTAATTAAAGTGGCCCGCCAGTCCTTGAGGAAAAAGCCCACCGTAATCACCGTTAAAATACAGCCCGCCCACAGGGCCATAATGGTGCCGTCATAGGAGGCTTGAATCTCTGTGGCGCGGGTAAAAATCAAATCGAAACGGAGATCCTCTGGGAGGGTAGTTTGCAACTCGGCGATCGCCTTTCGGATCCCTTGATCAACGCCGACAACGGTACTCCCCGGACTCCGGAGTACGGAGAATGCCACCACTGGTTCATTGTTGAGGGTCGCCGCCACCCTGGGTTCCCGGAAGCTATCTTCCACGCGGCCCAGGTTTTCTAAGGACACTAGATCTCCGTTGGGTAACGTGATCGGGTATTGCTGCAATTCTTGAATGCTCTCTGCACTACCAAGAGTCCGGACATTTTGCTCATTGCCCCCCAGTTCGAGGCGGCCCCCCGGACGGTTGAGATTGAACTGAGCAATCTGGTTATTAACTTGGGTTGCAGTGATCCCCAAGCTCTGTAACAAATCAGGATCGAGATCGACGCGAATCTCCCGGTCAACACCGCCCAGCCGTTGAATTTCGGCCACCCCTTCTACATTGGTGAGTTCTCGGCCAATGCGACGATCAATGAGATCACTGAGTTCTTCGACGGTACGCTCCCCAGAGGAGAGGGCATAGGTCATCACGGCTCCCCCAGCAAAATCAAGCTTTTGGACAATGGGATCAGTGATGTCTTGGGGTAGAGATGAGCGAATTTGGGCGATCGCATTGCGCACATCATTGGTCGCCTGGTCGGTGTCGGTGCCCAACTCGAAATTCACGACCGTCTGGGAATTGCCATCGGTCACGGTGGAGGTGATTTGATCAATATTGGCGAGGCTCGCGACGGAATCTTCGATTTTTTTGGTAATTTCCGTTTCAATCTCTTCTGGGGCGGCCCCTGGCTGGCTAACGCTCACGGTCACGGCAGAAATATCGATGTTTGGCGTATTATCAATGCCAAGATTCAAAAACGAATAGATCCCCACGATGGTCATAATCATGAAGGCCACGAGGGTCGGCACTGGATTTTTGATGGACCAGGCAGAGAGGTGAAAGGACATACCAGGGGCAACTGTTGCGATTTGTTACAGCTTCTATTCTAGGCACAGTTGTTGGCAATATGGGGGTTAGTTGTTGACCTGGAGTTGGGAGCCCTGCTGATCTTTGTAGACTTCGATGCGGCTTTGAAAGGCTTCCTTGAACTGGGGAATGTGGGTCACAGCGAGGATACAAGCAAAGTCAGCGGCGATCGCATTGATTGCCCCGATTAAGCGGTTACAGCCTTCGGTGTCCTGGGTGCCAAAGCCTTCATCGATGACCAGCATTTGCAAGGTGGTGCCTGAACGGTAGGCTAAGAGTTTTGCGAGGGCGAGGCGGATTGAAAAGTTGATCCGGAATGCTTCCCCCCCGGAATAGGTTTCGTAGGCGCGGGTGCCCCGGGCGTCGGCAATGACAATATCGAGGGTATCGATCATCTGGGCGGCAGTTTTTTTGCTGCCTTTCTTGGCTTTTTGGGTGAGGAACTGCACATGGAATTGGTGCTCTGTGAGGCGACCGAGGATTTGGTTGGTTTCGGCCTCTAGTTGGGGCAGGGCATTTTCGATCATCAGGGCTTGAATCCCGTTTTTTCCGAAGGCTTGACCGAGTTCGTGGTGAATACGATATTGACGTCGCAGTTCCTTGAGTTCCGTTTTGCTGTTTTTCTGGGCGGTGGCGATCGCCTGGAGATTTTCTAAGGATTGTTGCCGTTGGCCGCGTTGGGTAATTGCTGTTTCTAGGGCTTGGCGACAGGTTTGCAATTGATTCTCTAGGTGGTTAATCTCCCCTTGATCAGCGTGAAGATTGTCTAAATTTTCCTGCAATTGCGTAATCTGTTCTTCGAGTTGCGCCAGCTCCGTTTGGGCGACCGTTTGACGTTGGTTTAAATCCTGTAGTTGCGCTTCGAGGCTGGTTTGTTGCCGTTGGGCTTGGCCCAGTTCGAGGTAACGCTGTTGCCAAATTTGCCCCTGCTGGAGTGCTTGGCGGAGTTGTTGGTGGGCGTTGCGGTCGTAGTTGAGGGCGTTTAACTGTTCCTGGAGCTGCGTGAGGCGGACTTGCCAGGGAGATGTTTGCCTATTTTGGTCGAGTTGATGGCGCTGGGTTTCAAGTTCTGCTTCTTGTTGGGGGATTTCCCGCTGGAGGGTGTCCAGGCGTTGGCGCGCTTGGTTTAATTCCACCTCTTTGAGTTCTGCCCAACGGTATTCTTTTTCAGTTTCCCTGGCGATCGCCAATTGGGATTCATCGTATTTCAGGGTCTCTAACTGGTGCTGCACTTCCGCCAATTCTGCCCGCAGATCCTCGGCGTAGGCCTCCAGGCGGAGGGCGCGTTCTAGGTTGAGTAATTCCTGTTCTACCTGTTTCAATTCCTTTTCGAGGGCTTGGTTTGTTTCAATGGCCTGCTCCAGGCGGATCATCTGCTGGTCATAGCTTTCATAGCGGCTCCGGACTTGGTCGAGGGCCGTCAGTTCTTGGTTGTAGTCGCGCAGCAGTTGATCACAACGTTTAAGCTCATTTTGGAAGGTGAGAATTTCTGCTTCAGTGGCACTGTACTGGGCCTGGGTTTTGGCCATCACATTTTGATGGTGGTCATGGTCGAGGTTTTGTTCGCAGAGGGGACAAGTCGCCCCCGGTTGTTGCAGCAGGGCAAGTTTTTGTTGGAGCTCCTGGAGTTGTGTTTGACAGTTGCGTTTAGCGTCCTGGAAGCGGACTTGTTGGGTTGAAACATCAAGGTGTTGTTGCTGAATCTGGTCTAGATGTTTTTTCTGGCGGTCTAGATCGGCCATGGTTTGGTCGAGGCGTTGCAATTCCGCCCGCTGTTGGGGAATTTGGGCAATTTTTTCCGCGAGGTTTTGCTGTTGCTGTCGGGATGCGGCCAATTGTAACTTCAGTTTTTCGGCGGCCTGACTAATTTGGTTTTCTAGCTGCTGCCGTTGCTGGAGGAGGGGTTGGGCTTGGTGGTGGGCGGCTTCGAGGCGATTGATCTGGTTGCGGGTGCGCTTTAGTTGGTCTAGGGCAGTGGTCAGGTCGGGGGCGATCGCCAAGGTTTCTTGGACGGCGGCTTGCTGCTGGGTGAGGGTCTGGATTTGTACTTCTAGTTGCTGAATCTGCCGTTGTCCCTCGTTTTCTTCGGCCTGGATCGTTTGCTGAATGGTTTGTTGTTCCTGCTGGAGGTCTTGGTATTGCTGGGATATTTGGTTGAGCTGTTCTTCCTGCTGCTGGAGGGTTTGCCAACGTTGGTATTCGGCTTCGATGGTGTCGGTCTGGTGCAGAATCGCTGTATTTTGCGCTAAATCCTGCTGAATCTGTTGAGCCTGGGTGCTGAGGCGCGTCAGGTCTTGGTGGCGGCGCTGGTACTGTTGCTGGGACGTATCGACTTGGTTTTTCAGGAATTGCCGTTGTTGGGCGATCGCCTGAATTTTTTGGAGCTGCTCCTGGAGTTGGTTTTCCCGTTGCTTGCCTTCGCTAATGGTCTGTTCGATGGCGGTGAGTTCTGCTTCTAGCTGGGGTTTTGCCCGGAGTTGTTCGGTTTGGGGGGCGAGGCTTTCTTCGAGAAGATCGGCCTTGAGTTTAAAAGATCTCGCTTTGTCCTTGGCAAGTTGGGCGAGGCTTTCGTAACGGTCAAGCTTGAGGAGATCACTCAAAATCTTTTTGCGGTCTGCGGGCTTGGCCACCATAAATTCATCGGCGTGGCCCTGACGTAAATAGGCGGAATTGATAAACGTGTCGTAGTCTAGTTTGATCTCTTGATCGATGAGCTCTTGGGTTTCCCGGATCCCCTTACCCGTGATGGTGGTAAAGTCCCCCGTTGGCGATCGCACTTGGAATTGTAAAGTCGCCCCTCGCCCCCGCGATCGCATCCGAATAATTCGATAAACCTGTTGGTGACAAAGTAGCTCAAAATCAACCCGCACATCCATTTCACCCATGTGGATCACGTCATCGGCACTGCTGGTGCGACTTTTGCCCCAGATCACCCAAGTCACCGCTTCTAACAGGGATGATTTCCCGGCTCCATTTGGCCCACAAATACAGGCCGTGTGAAAGCCCGTGAAATCTAGAACAGCATCACGGTAACTGAGGAAATTTTTTAGGGTGAGTTTTAGGGGCGTCATGGGCAGACTGTAGACGACAAACACTAATCCCCATCATATCCCCGTTGTTTCGTCCCCCAACCCCAAAGAATTTTATGGATCTGTCATCTCGCGAGAACCTGACTGCTACCATGGACGCAGAAAAATCGGTGGTAGCCGGAAACGTTTTGCCCTGATTGATGGTCTACAGTTCCAGTCCTCCCTCCCCAATTCCCGATGAAAAAGCTACTCTTTACCGCCTGTTGTGTTTTACCTTTGGCGATCGCCCCCCAGGTACGGGCCGAAAACCTAACCCACCTGAGCCAACTGCTATCAAGTCGTCAATGTCAGAACTGCCAACTGACCCGGAGCGGCCTTGCCAATGCCCGTTTAGATGGGGCTGACCTGCGGGGGGCGGATTTGCGTCAAGCGAACCTGAGTCGGGCAGATCTGAGTCTTGCGGATTTGCGGGGGGCCAATTTGACGGGAGCTTCCCTGGTGGGAGCTAATTTAGCCGGAGCTGATCTAGAAGGGGCCAATTTAGACGGTGCGGATCTCCGGGAAGCCTATTTAGCCGGAGCAAATTTTACCAATACTTCCCTGCGGACGTTCTACATTGCGCGGGCGGTGGGGCTGTTGGATGCTCCCGTTTCGGCGGAGCAACTTTATCAATGGGGCTTTGTGGAAGGGGAAAATAAAAATTACCGCATGGCGATCGCCTACTATGATGCCGCCGCCAACCAAGAACCCGACAATGGGGCCATTTATCTATCCCGGGCGATCGCCCGCTACCAACTGCGAGATTTTGCCCAGGCCCAACAGGATGCCACATTTGCCCAAACCCTGTTTACCAGCCAAGGATCGACCGTGGGTGTAGATGCCAGCCAGAGATTACTCGATGAAATTGACCTCGCCCTCAACCCGAAACAAGATTCTGGAAATACTGCTGGCAATATCCTCAGCGCCATTAGTTCCGTGCTGTTGCGTTTCTTCTTTTAATAAAAATCCCTAGAGAGGTGTTCGCCATCTCTTTTGCCTCGGCCTAAGAGGCTATTTATAAAGTAAATGAACTTCTTAATTTGTCCCGTTCGGCTGAGCGTTCGACTGAGCTCACGCCGAAGTCTCACGTCGAAGCCTAAATCTCCCCCAAATTCGGGGCTGAGGGGCTTCATAAATGGACTCTAAGCTCAATTGCGGTGATTATTCTGGTAGCGGATCCGCGATCCGGCCCACTGGAGCTTATCGCGAATGGTTTGGTAAAACGAATAGGTTTCCCGCAGGATAATGAATTTGCAGTAGCAATGGGCTTTTTGGACATTGACCCACTGGCCCGGCCAAACTGAAGTCGCCAAGGCCCCATCCATCCAGAGCTTGTTGTTCAGGTCGTAGTCTCCGAGGGGCCAGATATCGACATTGGAACGGGCGGGCAAGACAATCGGGCGACTCGACAGACTCAAAGGACAGATGGGCGTTACCACGATCGCCTCTAGGCCAGGGTGCATAATTGGCCCATTTGCAGAAGCAGTGTAACAGGTTGACCCAGTGGAAGTCGCCACCAACAACCCGTCCCCGTGGTACTGATCCACAATGGTGCAATCGACTTCCATTTCAAAGACGGCTGTGGGCATCCGGTCAACGGCAGCGGGTTTGACACACATTTCATTGAGGGCATAGAAGGTTTCGCTGACAATTTCTGGATCTTGGCGATCGCCTTCACAGATTTTGGCCTCTAACATCATCCGGGTTTCCACCGCGTAGGTGTCGTTGCGGAGTCGCTCCCACAGGGCCTGACTATTTTCAAGCTGCTCAAAGGGTTCAGTCAAAAAGCCCAGGTGGCCGCCGACATTCACCGCCAAAATCGGAATATTTTCCTTAGAGAGGTGGCGGGCTGCTGCTAAAACGGTGCCATCTCCCCCCAGGACAATGGCGAGATCAATCGGTTCACTGACTGAGGCCAAAAACACAGGGTAAGGATTATCCTTAAAGCCGCTGGGGCCGAGCAAAATTCGGCTTCCCTGGGCTTCTAATTCGTGGGCACAGCGTTCGGCCCATTTTTTGGCAAAGGGGTCACCCGCTTTATAGGCAATGATTACTTGATCAAGGTTCACGGCATTTCTAAGATGACTCGGGGCGCACCTGAAAACTTTGTTGGCTTTGCTCGACCCCAGCCGTAAAGGCAGCGGTGGGTCTATCACTACTATAGGTAATTACCCAAAAGGTGGTCGTTTCCGGATAGACATAACTCACCTGGGTGAGGTCGCCTCGGTTCAATTCTAAGCGCCCTTGATCCGCCGTTTGGGTGAGGCTCACCGTAATGCCAGCGGCCTGGAGTGTAGCCACCTGTTGTTGGAGGTAATCCTCTAAGGTCAGGGCTTCCGGGCGCTCTTCTTGGACGATGGTGATGCTGTTCAGGCGATCGCCCTCTGCTTGAAAAGCGAGCAATTCTAGGGTTTCAGCATTTTGATTAAGCCACTCAAGGCGATCGCCTTTATCCCAGGCCTCTAAGGTGGCTGCCAGGGCGGGGAGATCTGAGCCTGGATTGCCGCCCACATAGCCCGGTGGAACGTCCAACTGCACCTGTTCTGTAGTGAGGGTTTGCCACTGGTTGCTGGGGGTCAGGATTTCGGTTTCCAGGCCAGGGGGATTTGCCCCGCACCCCCACAGAAAGAGCAGCAATACCCCCAGTCCTAAGCTGCGCCATCGGCATAATTGCATCGTGAACACTGTCCCTTTAGCCGCGTTTTTCTACTGGAATATAGATTTGATTATGCACACCGGTATAGACCTGGGTCGGTCGGAAAATCCGGTTGACACCCAGTTGTTCTTTCCAGTGGGCGAGCCAACCCGCAACCCTGGCGATCGCAAACAAGGGCGTAAATAGATCGCTCGGAATCCCTAACTTGCGGTAAACCAAGCCCGAATAGAAATCAACGTTGGCGAAAATTCCCTTGTGGCCGTATTTTTCCTCAACGATTTTTTCTAATTCCAGAGCAATTTTGTAGTACGGGTCTTCCCCTTCGAGTTCGAACAGTTCCTCCGCTAACCTCTGGAGGATCACCGCCCGGGGATCTTTAACCTTATAAACCCGGTGGCCGAAGCCCATGATCTTTTGTTTATTCGCGACACAGGTCTCGACATACCCACGAACATTTTCGACGGAGCCAATTTCTTCGAGCATCAAAAGCACTTCTTCGTTCGCTCCTCCATGCAACGGCCCTGCCAAGGTCCCAACGGCAGACGCAATCACCGCGTAGGGATCCGTCAAGGTAGAAGCCGTCACCATCGCCGAGAAGGTCGAAGCATTAATCGTGTGTTCGGCGTGGAGCATCAAGCAAATGTCAAAAATCTTCGCCTGGAGATCGTAGGGGCGACGCTCAGTCATCATGTAGAGAAAGTTCGCCGCATAATCAAGGCTATCGTTGGGCTGAACCGGATCATTTCCTTTGCGCATCGAATTGGCCGCCGCAACCATGGTGGGGATTTTGGCTAACAGACGAACAACAGCGTGGCGAATGTACTCTGGATCATCCAAGGCACGCCGAGAATAAAATAGCCCCAGGGCCGCCGCCGATGTTTGCAAAGAATCCATCGGGTGACCGGTTTCGGGAAAACATTTCATCATGTCCCGGATGCGGTATTTGATCCGACGGTGATAGAGAATATCGTTTTTAAAATCTTCAAGTTCCTGGTAGGTCGGCAGTTCACCCCAGATCAGGAGGTAGGCAACTTCGAGGAAAGAACTTTTTTCGGCCAATTCTTGAATCGGGATCCCCCGGTATTCGAGGATGCCATTTTTTCCATCGACGAAGCTAATGCTGGATTGGGCTGCAGGAATTCCTTCTAAGCCGGGTTTAAATTCGCAACCAGTCGTCATACTGTGTACCTTGATTAGATCCTAAAAATAATATTGAGGCTAATTTCTTGATGCCCGTGGCTAACTTAGCCTATCACGGGGATTATGGCAGTAGCCATTTTGGCGAGGTCAACAAAAATAGCTCATTATCGGTGTGGGCTTGGATCCGGGCGGCACCGGAACGAAGGCCAATGATGCCTGCTTTTTTGAGGTTGAGGTGGTGTCCTGTCTGACCAAAGGCGATCGCCTCAGCCCATTCGCCCAAGTCTGGTTGATGGCCCACAAGGACTAATTTTGCATCCGGAGCCGCTTCCCAACGTTCTAGCCAGGCTAAAAATGCCCCTAGGGAACCCCTCGGTGCTAAACCTTGGAAAACCTGGGGATGGGGGCCTAGTTCTGCGGCGGCCAAAATTTCTGCGGTTTGTCTGGCCCGTAATAAAGGACTGGTTAAAATCCCCTCAAAGTGGAGACCAAGCTGCTGTAATCGTTGGGCCACAAGTTTTGTTCGGGTTTCGCCTTTGGTCGTCAAAGGGCGATCGCCATCCTCTGCATAATCAGCCCGGTCAGCGGCGATGCCATGGCGAAAAAAATATAATTCCATTACTTTTCCTCCTGGGAGATGATGGGGCGAGAACGCCCAGCAGCCATTTTCTATTCTTAACGACAATGGCCAGCAATGGGCCAAGCTTGCCCTGATCCCAGGGTGCCACACCCCAAAAACAATTCCCCACACAACCTCTGGTTACGGTGCATGGGGAAACGAGAACAATCCTAGATGTGAGGTAAATTCCTGAGGCGATCGCCCAGAATTTTTTACTTAAGCGTCAGATTCGATGTAGTTAAACAGAAGTCCCATCGCTAAAGCCGGGAAAACAACACCCGCCAAGGGGACAAGGATTACAGGCAGAAAAGAAGCTGCGTAGGCGCCGTTCATATTAAATCTTTCCTAAATTCTATTAACAAACTGGTTTTCACAATACCTTGGATATTACTGCCAGAGGTCTTGGGAGGGAACAGACATTACGATTCTTAACATAAATGGCCGAAATTCCCAGGACTTGCCCTAAATGTTGCCAAATACTAAGAAAGCCAGTAAATCTAGCAATATCTCTTATAATCCGTAACAAGTGTTTATCTGAACTTAAATTGTAAGTTTGTTTTGAGAGGAGCTTAAACATTAAATGGACATTATTCAACATGGTGGAGATCCTCAAGTAGGAAACCTCGCGACTCCGATTAATGCTTCTGCATTTAGTAAAGCTTTCATTAATAATCTACCGGGTTATCGTCAAGGACTTTCGGCACAGCGCCGTGGTCTAGAAATTGGCATGGCCCATGGTTATTTCCTCTATGGCCCCTTTGCTCTCCTCGGCCCGCTGCGGAATGCAGACTTTGCTGGAGTTGCTGGCCTATTAGGAACCGTTGGCTTGATTTCCCTGTTGACCCTTGCCCTTTCCCTCTACGGAAGTGTCGGCGTCAGCACACCCACCGCAACCCTAACCACGCCCAATCCTCCTGAAAATCTAGGAACCAAAGAAGGCTGGAGCGAGTTTGCGGCTGGCTTCTTGATTGGCGGCTGTGGTGGTGCCCTGGTTGCCTATGGTCTCTGTATTGCCTTACCGATGATGTACACCATCTAGGGATTGGTTGATAAGTTTTTATACAAGGTGTTCTGTAGGATAATCTAACGTTCTATTTGGTTATTCGACGGCCGCCACAATATATGACTTTAAAAATTACAAATTAGTAGATCTGGTCAATTGAGTTTGTTGTTTGTAAAGCCCGGTGAAAATTCACTGGGTTTTTTTGTGTCTGACAGAATTCAATGCTTAAAATTTAAGGGGCTTAAGGAAAAACACGGCTGGGTGCATTGACGCGGCTCAAAGGCCAGTTAGTTTCGGTGGCGATCGCCCTTGGTTTATTCTAGAACCTAAAAGATACGCACAATTTTTGGACTAGTTTTTAAGATGATATCTCAACCCAAAAGCTTGCAATGGTGGCAAAAACTGGGGGTGTGGCTCGCAACGGTATTGTTTACCTTTGGGAGTTTTGTTTCGGCAGCCCAGGCCACTGGTGTTTATGATGTGCCCTACGCCACGGGGGATCAACCGATCTGGATTGTGGATCAAGCAGAGGCAATTAGTCGTGCCAACGAAGGGCGTTTAAATCGAGAGCTCAGCGAGTTAGCGGACACAACGGGCAAGGGTCTGCATTTTGTCGCGATTCGTCGCCTTGATTATGGTCAGACCATGGAAGAATTTACCGACAAGGTTTTTGCCAAGTGGTTTCCGACACCGGAGGCGGGGGCCGATGAAATCGTGGTGGCGATGGATGTGCTGACGAATAATGTGGCGATCGCCCTGGGAAATAATATCCAGGAGTTGATTCCACCGGAGACAGCCGAGAGTATTACCGGAGAAACGATCGGTTACCCTCTGCGCAGCAGTTCCTATAACCAAGCCTTCCTGGATGCTGAGGCCCGCATTGGCACCATTTTGAATGGGGAAGCAGATCCTGGCCCCCCAGACATTGCCGAAATTAACATCGAAAGTACTTTCACCAAGGCCGAAGACACGAAAACAACCAGTTCAACCATTTGGGTTGTGGTGTTGCTTCTCTTAGCGACAATCATTCCCATGGCTACTTACTGGTGGTACGTGCGCTAGGGATTAACTTTTGCCAGGATTAAGCCAAATCATTTCCCAGGTGATGTAGGTGCCGACTGGACTCCACAGCAAAAAAGGCAACAGAAGCCAAAAACTCGTTTTCGAGACGGGAAAAACGGCGATCGCCAACAATAAACCCACTACGAAACCCGCAGCCCCAATAATGGTTCCCACCGTTAGGCTGCGGGTTTTGCACATCACAGGGGTATAGGCCAAGATTACCAACTCCAACAGACCATAGCCCGCCATCAACAGCCAGGTGCGAAACCCCTGGGGATCTGCATGCCAAACATAGTTAGCGGAAATAATCCCACAGATAAAAATACTCGTCCACACCACCGGGATAATGCCTTCAAAGGTGAGCCAGGCCGGACGGCGCAATTGGAAAAACCAGCGTTGATCGGCGCGAATCGCTCGGTTGAGCAACACCCCAAGGGCGATCGCCACCAAGGTGATCAATAATCCCGTTCCCAGCATTTCTCTGTCCCCCAGAATTTCAACCCAATTCTATACTGGTAACAGAAGCCCCCCAGATTATTTCTAACGATCCAAAGAGCCATGACCTTCTCGCCCCAACTAATGCGCGCCGTCGAAACCCTCCAATATCGAGCGACTGTCGGGGAAGTGGCGACCCAGGCTGGCCTAGAACTCAATGTGGCTCAAAACGGTCTTTATAATCTCGCGGCCGATGCCGGTGGGCACCTCCAGGTGGCAGAAACGGGGGATGTTGTCTTTGAGTTTCCCAAAAACTTTCGGACGATCCTCCGCAATAAGTATTTTAAAATTCGGCTCCAGGAATGGCTCGATAAAACCTGGCGAGTTGTCTTTTTCCTGATTCGGATCTCCTTTGGCATCGCCCTGATCCTCTCGATTCTTTTGATGACGATCGCCATTCTGGCTCTAGTGACAGCCGCTAGTAGTCAGGACAATAACAATTCTTCCCGCCGTCGTAGTTCTTCTTTTAATCTGCCCTGGCTCGTTTGGTGGGGGCCTAATCCATTTCGTGTCTTTAGTCCCAACTACTACGGCCCCCGACGCTATGGTTCTGCAACATCTTCAAAAAGCACAACGAGCAACACCGAGAAGGGGGGAATGAATTTCCTCGAAGCCGTTTTTTCGTTTCTATTCGGCGATGGTGATCCCAATCCAAACCTGGAGGAACGTCGCTGGCAAACCATCGGTCAAGTCATCCAAAACAGCGATGGAGCCGTGATCGCCGAACAACTTTCCCCCTATTTCGATAAGCTATCATCCACGGAACAGACGGAAGAAAGTTATATGTTACCGGTCTTGGCCCGGTTCAATGGCTACCCGGAAGTGTCCCCCACGGGAGACTTAGTTTATTATTTCCCAGAACTCCAGGTCAAAGCCCAGGAACGCCGTCAGAAATCTGTCCCCAACTATTTAGAAGAACAGCGCTGGACATTTACCCTTGCTCCTACAGGTCAGAAATTTTTGGCGATCGCCCTTGGGGGTGTCAACTTAGTCTTGGCCCTGATGCTAGGGGTTTTGTTACAGGATTCAGCCCTGGTGGCCGAACTTGGCGGCCTGGTGGGTCTTGCCCAGGCCCTTTATCCCCTCTTGTTCGCCTATGCGATCGCCTTTTTGGCGGTTCCCCTTGGCCGCTACTTTTGGCTCCAGCGCCGCAACCAAACCATCGAAAATCGCAACGCCCAGCGGCAAGAACGAGCGGCCCTACTCAACACTGGCGAACCTGAACTGCAACAAAAACTAGCCTATGCCCAGCAATTTGCAACCCAGAAAATTCTCACCGGCGAAACCATCACCTATGGCACTGATCAAGATCTTCTCGATCAACAACTGCAAGGACGTGATGACCTCGCCAAAGATTGGGAACGACGCCTAGAAGAAGGTCAATAACGCTTGTTTAGTCCACGCGAATTGGAATGTAAGCCCGATTATTAGAACCACTGACCTCAGAGATGGTGTTGTTCTCATCCACGATGATCCCAAGCCAGTAATTTTGACCAGGATTCAGATTACTCGGAATCGTGACTGGAATTGTCGTCGTATAAACGTCCGCCGGATGGATTGACCCAAACGACCCACCGCCAATGCGGGTATCACCATAACTGATATAGTCATTGGTTGAAATGTAGATCCCATAGGAAACATTATTATGGGTCTGCTTACCATTATTCTCAATCGTAAATTCAGGACGAACTGTACTGCCACGATTGACGCGATAGCCCGGCTCCCCCGCAATCGTAATCCCACTTAAAGTGGCCGTATTAGAAGCATTACGAATCCTTACCCGTCCATGACTTGAATACTCACCACTTGCACCTGTTCTGCGCCAGTGGGATGCAGAAACATCATTAAACGTAGAATTTTGACTGCCGTAAAGAACACGGGAACCATGGGAAGCATCTTCCCCAAAATAAGTACGTGCCGTGGCACCATTGGTATGGTGATGCCGCCAAGAGTCTCCCATCACGTTATATTCCCAGTTGACATGCATCAAGCCGAGGTAATGCCCCGCTTCATGGTTAATTACTGCATCAATCGGCAAACGAGACCCCGTGTAGACCGTATTAGAGCTCTTATTCTGGGAAGTCGTCCAAGAACGGCCCGATGAATCAAGGACAATATCCACTTCATCTAAACCATAGTGCCAACCAAATAACCAGTAACAATGGTACCGCATCTGGGCGACCCCAGGTGGAGAAATACTACTCGCGTAAATCTCATTTTGTCCATTGCCACTACCAACTCCTCCTGTTTCCGTTGTTGTGTTGATCACAAAGGGAGAGGGGTTGGTATTGGTCGCGTTAATGCCCCGCTCCACCGATTGCAGTAAACTACCGGGCGGAAAACTAATGGTATTGATACGGGCTGTTGTCGAATTGCCACTCCACCGTAATTTCTTACCGCTATCACCATTACACTCCAGCCAGGAAGCTGCCTGGGCGGGTTTTGGCAGGATAAAACAAGCAGAGATAATGGCTGAGGCCGCAAGTAGATAGGGATTAAACAAGTTGAACTTCATAGCAAAAGTCCCTGTAATAATTGGTTGTGATTCTGGCTGAATTAGGGGTTTATCCGTCTTAAGTCGGGTCTTAGCTCAGGTGAAATGGGTTGCGGTGAAAGGTCTCTCAAATTAGGCGAAAGATCACGAATTTGTCCTTCTCCTTCCCGGGCCTGAACATCATTCTTTTCTTCTTCGGTAATCTGATCCGGAACTGTGACAGCTCTGACTTCTTCTAACCTTGGATCGGCCACATTGAATGGTTTGTTCGGATCAGCCGATGGGATTGAAGACTGGGGTGGTTGTACCCGGTTGTTCCACTGGCGTACAGCTTCAAAAAACGCAGACAAACTGAGGGGCGGCCCAAAGGTTTCTATGGGAGCTGCTTCAGGAGAATCGAAATTATCACCAGCTGCCACTGCCGCCTGAAAACCATAACCCACACGATAAGCCGCAGGTGCTTCTGTTTCGTAGCGTCGTTGTAGCTCGGCAATGCTTTGACCCGTTCTCTGGCTTTCTTGCTGAATAATTCTTTGGGTTTCTGGTTGTTTTAATAACAGCTCAAAAGAAGGCCTTGGTAATTCGATCACATTGAGATCAAAGCGGGGTTTGCCGCCAATCCTTAGTCTTTCTGTCGCTTCAACTACGGGAATTCCCCAACCATTAAACACACGATTGTCTACAACCCTAAAGCGACCGTCAACGCAATTTACCAAGGGGCATCCGGCTACGGCGTCTCCGGTTAGAAATAAAATATCTGCCTGGTTGCGAGCAAATATCGGTGCAGTAGTCTCCATGTAGATGCCACCACTGCCATCGGCGCCACCGGGCACTCGCAAGGTGATCGTTTCCCCTGGTGTTCTGCCCCGTAAGGTTTCACGAATTTTGTAAGTTACAAAAGTATGGGGTAGCCCTTGGGGTTGTTCCCGTGTGGGTTGGGAGTTGCGATATTGAATGTCAATAACTTCGCCGAAAATGATTAGATCTGACTCGCCGACGAGAAATTCAAGCCCAGATGTCTTGGTAGAGGCCGGGTCATTTTGCAAATTAGTCGGACTGTGGGCAAGACTAGACTGCATAGGAGAAATACAGCACAATCCTAAGGTTATTAGTTTGAGAAAAGTCAGCCTTAAATAATTTTTCATGTATTTAAACAGACCTTCAATAAATTTAATGGCGTAGAATCAGATTTTGAAATCAATTAAAAAGTCATTGCTTACTTGGATTTAATACATTAAGATTTTCTTTCGCAATTCGTTTTTTCTTGAAAATTAAGCAATAAAAGAATTGTGTTTGTTTACTTCAACTTTGACAAATTCAAACAATGAATTTTGTCTTTAAAATCTACTTAGAATTCTCGACAAAAATCTTTTATAAAAGCTTTAAACAAACGATTCTTTATTTTCGACGAAAGTATTTTACATATTTAAATTTTACATATTTAATATGGATTTATATGGATTTTAAAGCATGAATTTAAAGGATTTCAAAGATACGATCAGTGCCGCAACAAAAAACAAAACAAATTCAAATAAATTTAGAGTAAAAATAATTGCAATCAGTTTTGATGAAGTTGTTTTTACAAAACGATCTATGATCTCTATCTAAAGAAATATTTTATATTCTTAAATCACTATTAAATTGACAATGACCACTGATGCTTCACAAAAAATCAAGAAGCTGCTTATAAAGTCAATTAATCTCACTGATCACAAAAAAAATGCCCCAAAGCTAGGGGCAAATTGGAATTCCACTTATCCGGCGATCGCCATAATCGCTAGAGATCTCGGTGGGTAAAAGACTTGGCATCGGGGCCACTATAAGTCGCGGCGATTTGACCATTGCCGACGAGATGATATTTGTAGGTCACAAGTCCTTCTAAACCCACGGGGCCACGGGGCGGCAGGGTTTGGGTACTGATGCCTACTTCTGCACCGAAGCCGTAACGGAAACCATCGGCAAACCGGGTCGAGCAATTATGGTAAACGCCCGCTGCTTTCACTTCATTGAGGAAAATCTGGGCCGTGGCCGCATCTTCTGTGATAATCCCGTCGGTATGCTTGGAGCCATAGGTATTGATGTGGGCGATCGCCGCTTCGACATCGGGCACAATTTTAATTGCTAACACTAAATCACTGTATTCTGTACGCCAATCTTCTGCCGTCGCAGGTTGGACAGGAATAATTTTTTGGGTTGCCGCATCGCCGCGCAAAGTGACCTGTTTCGCCGTTAAAGCTGCGGCGATCTGGGGTAAAAATTCCGGGGCAATTTTTTCGTGAATTAACAGTGTTTCCACCGCATTACAAGCCGCCGGATACTGGGTTTTCGCATCGACGACAATCGGAATAGTTTTGCTTAAATCTGCCGCCACATCAACATATAGGTGACAAATGCCGTCGGCATGGCCCAGCACGGGGATATTCGTATTTTGCTGCACATATTGCACAAAGGCATTGGAACCGCGCGGGATGATCAAATCCACATATTGATCGAGGGACAGGAGGGTTTTAATTTCTTCGCGGGTGGTCAGGAGGGTGACAGCCTGGGGGGAAACAGCCGTGTCCTGGAGGGCGGTTTGGATGATTTCTGTCAACACAGTGCAGGATTGGATCGCTTCTTTGCCCCCTTTGAGAATCACACCATTACCCGATTTAATTGCGAGGCTGGTGATCTGAATTAGGGCTTCCGGGCGGGCTTCAAAAATAATCCCTAAAACCCCCAGGGGACAAGTGACCCGCTTCAGCACTAAATCTTGATCTAATTCTCGGTGTAGCTGGAGATGGCCGACGGGATCGGGGAGATTAATCACGTCATGGATACCGGCGATCGCCGCTTGTAATTTGCTCTCTCCCAACTTCAGACGGGCATAGAGGGCTGGCGCAATCCCCTCTCGCTGGGCCGCTTCACAATCTGCCTGGTTTGCCGCGACGATCTTCGCCTGATTAGCCGTGAGAGCCTGGGCCACTTTTGCCAAAGCATCATTGCGCTGGGCCAGGCTTAAGGTGCCTAGTTTTTGAGCCGCCGCCCGCGTTTGTTGCGCCAAGTCAATTAGCTGAGTTGCCATGATTCCCTCCAAATTTATCCAGTCCTATGGTTCTATTTAACATCACCCGTAGCCCGACCCAACAACGAAAAAAGCCCATCAAAATAGGCTTTTCTGTAATGAATCTGCGGTTTTGAGAAGGTTGATTTAAACGCGGGTTCCTTCTACGGCAGCCCGGTAGGGTTCAACTTCTTCGCTGTAGTCGATGGGCAGTACCGCACAGACGTTGGGATGGGGACGGGGAATAATCACCCAGGATTCTAAAACGCCACCATGGGCTTTCTCAACGGCTTCAATACCCGCAGCCATTGCCGTTTTGACTTCCGAAACGTCGCCACGAATGTTGATATTGAAGCGGGCACTACCAACCCGAATGTAACCCACCAGGGTTACACGACCGGCTTTAACCATCGCATCGGCAGCGGCAAGTACTCCGGGAAAGCCTTTTGTTTCAAGTGATCCAACCGCAGCTTGAGCGGGCATAGGGGGTCTCCTTTATCTTTGTGATTAGTAAAACTTATTCATATTTGGTTCTTCACCCAAGCACATATTATTCTCTAAACTGGGCAAAACACCAAGATCTTCGCTGCACTAGGAGCGAAATTCGAGGGAGGCCTGGGTATATTCCAGGGGTAAAATCCCGACAACATTATCGGGGGGATTGGGCACGGTGTAATGGCTCATCACTTGACCACCGACAGTTTCCTCGGCGGCCCTTAGACCGGCTTCCATGGCAGGGCGCACTTCTGAGGTACGACCCCGAATGACAACGATGAAATTACCTCTTTCGGCTTTGTCAAAAAACACAATGGTGACACGGCCCGCTTTGACCATGGCATCAGCGGCGGCAAGGACGGCGGGAAAACCTAGGGTTTCAATGACTCCCACGGCTTCTTGCATAATCTCGACTCCTGGGGGCAAGGGATAGGGCTATATTCTCCCACATTGGTTCCCTTCTGCTATAGGAAATTTTTTGGAATGGTCTTGACTGGTTCTTTGCTGCCACTGCCCCCGGAGATTTTGGGTTATCCCCAGGCGACAACACCGGAGATCGCACGACGGCGATCGCATTTGAAACAGTGGGGCATTGAGGCGATGGTTGCGGTAGGGACGAAAAACCTCGGTACTTTACCGATTCTAGGGTTGGGTTACGTGGGGGTTGTGGTCATGGTGCTTTGGCGGGGGCAGCCCCGTGCGCTGAAAATTCGCCGTTTGGATAGTAACCACGACAGCTTGTGGCCGGAAATTGACTGTTTAGTCAAGGCCAATCAGATCGGCATTGGCCCCCGTTTGCTCAAGGGGGCAGCGGATTTCCTCTTAATGGAATTTGTGGCGGGGCGATCGCTCCTGGCTTGGTTGCAGGCCCATCAAGGTCAAGTACATCAAGCCTTGAGACGGACGGTGATGGAAAATATCCTCTCCCAAGCCTTTGCTCTCGATCAGATGGGGTTAGATCGCGGGGACATGGGGCGTTTGACCCAAGACGTGATTGTTAACGCTCAATGCCAGCCCGTGCTTTTAGATTTTAGTGGTGCTAGCCTGAACCGCCGCCCCCAAAACCTAACCAGTGCGCTCCAGGGACTGCTGTGGGGGAGTGCGTTGGCGGAGTATTTTGCCCCGGATTTTCCGGCGAATCAGCGACAAAGATTAATGCCGCACCTGAGACTTTACAAACAAAAACCCCATTCTGAACAGTTTCAAGCGATTATGGCGGCCCTAGGCTGCAAACAACGGTAATAATCAGCCCTGGGACGAAAAATTTTTGGCATACTCAGGGGACAGCCTGTTGCAGTTGGGGCCTTTGGTATGACTTCCCGTTCTCTTTCTCCCGAATCGCGCCTTGCGCCACAAACCACGACGACCTTTGATGTTCAGGGGATGCGTTGTGCGGGTTGTGTCAAGGCCGTAGAACGCCAGTTAACGCAGCAGTCTGGGGTGCTTTCGGCGGTGGTGAATCTGATTACGGAGGTGGCGGTGGTCACCTATGAGCCAGAAAAAATTCAACCAGAAGCGATCGCCAACCGTCTATCCCAAGCAGGCTTTCCTAGCGAACCCCGAACCACAGAAGTTGAAACCTTTAACCAATACCAAGAAAAACGCGCCCAATCCCAGCGAGAACAATATTGGCGTTTGGGGGCGGCGATTGTCTTGCTCCTCGCGTCGAGCCTGGGCCATTTGCATCACCTGACGGGCCTGAAAATTCCCCTGCTGCACTTGATGGGTGTCCATTGGGCGATCGCCACCTTGGCCTTATTTATTCCGGGGTTGCCGATTTTGCGGGACGGCTGGACAGGACTGATTAAAGGCCATGCCAATATGAATACTCTGGTGGGTCTCGGAACATTGAGCGCCTACCTGACAAGCTGTGTGGCTTGGCTGATGCCCCAGTTGGGTTGGGAATGTTTCTTTGATGAACCGGTGATGTTACTGGGATTTATCTTCCTTGGCCGCACCCTCGAAGGTAATGCCAGACTCAAGGCGATCGCCGCCCTCGAATCCCTCCTCGCTCTGCAACCCCAGGGGGCGCGCCTGATGGGTCGAGAACAAAAAGGCGAAACCGAAGAAATTACAATTCCCGTGGCCCAGGTACAGATTGGCGAATGGGTGCGCATTTTACCCGGCGAAAAAATTCCCGTAGATGGAGCGATTATTCGCGGTGAAACCACTGTGGATGAATCGATGTTGACGGGGGAAGCGCTGCCCCAGGAAAAAACGGTCGGCGCATCGGTAAAAGCAGGCACCCTCAATCAACTGGGGGTGATCATTGTGCAAGCCACCCAAACGGCCCAAAATACGATGCTCGCCCAGATTATCCGCACCGTAGAGGCCACCCAGACCCGCAAGGCTCCCGTGCAAAAAATGGCGGATACCATTGCGGGATATTTTGCCTATGGGGTGATGGCCTTGGCGGTGTTGGTCTTTTTATTTTGGGAGCTGATCGGTAGCCAACTCTGGTTAGATTCAGGGGCGACGAACCCAGAAATCTTAAGCCTGAAATTGGCGATCGCCGTTTTGGTGGTGGCCTGTCCCTGTGCCTTGGGGTTAGCAACGCCCACAGCTCTCCTGGTGGGGACAAGTCTTGGGGCTGAGCAGGGCATTTTGATCAAAGGGGGGGATATCCTCGAACGCCTCAATCAACTGACCACCGTTGTTTTTGATAAAACGGGCACCCTCACCCAGGGCAAACCCCAAATTGTCGAGTGGGTTAGTTTTGCCCCTTGGTCGCAAGATTCCCTGCTGCAATGGGCCGCGAGCCTGGAACAGCGCAGCACCCATCCCTATGGCCAAGCCTTTGTGGCGATCGCCCAGCAGCAAAACCAAAAACTCTTTGCCCCTGATCAGGTTGAAACCGCTTTGGGTAAAGGCATTGTCGGTCAAGTAAATGGCCAGTCGGTACATATTGGTAGCCAAGCCTGGCTTGAGACCGCCCAAATTACAATCCCGGAAGCCTGCCATCACCATCTCGAAACCTGGTCAGCCACGGGCAAAACCACCATTTTTATTGCCATCGATCACCAGGTGGCTGGTTTAGTGGCGATCGCCGATCCAATTCGTCCCGATGCCGCCGCTCTAATCGAGAATCTACGCGCCAGAAATTTAGAGGTAATCCTCCTCAGTGGCGATCAAGCACCCGTCGTCAAAAATCTCGCTCAAACTCTCCAGCTTGATCATTATCAAGGTGCCCTTTCCCCCATCGAAAAAGCCGCCGCACTCCGTACCCTCCAGGCTCAACAAAAAGTAGTCGCGATGATCGGTGATGGCATTAACGACGCGCCAGCCCTCGCCACCGCCGATATTGGCATTTCCCTCCAGGGGAGTACTGATGTTGCCCTCGCCACCGCCGACATTATCCTCATGGGCGATCGCCTGATGGATTTTGCCCAAACCCTCCACCTGAGCCAAGCGACCGTCAAAGTGATCCGCCAGAATTTAATCTGGGCCTTTGGCTATAACCTCATCGCAATTCCCCTCGCCGCAGGGATTCTCTTGCCGCAATTTAACTTCACCCTCAGTCCCGCTGTGGCCGCAGGCTTAATGGCCATGAGTTCTGTACTAGTTGTGACGAATTCCCTCACCTTAAAAAAATCGTTCCAAAAAACAAATTAAAATCCCCAATAAAGTTTCACATCAATATTTTTAAACCACTGGACTCGCCTCTGAATATTCATTTCATAATGAATGCGGCGTCAAATAGAATTAAATATTTATCATGCTTAAAATGCTGGCTTTAGTCTTCTTGGGAATTACCACTTCCATGACCTTTCCAACCATTGCTAAAGCGCTACCCGATCAAAAAATTAATCAATATTTAGCAGAACACTACACCCAATACCAAACACGAGAAAATTTCTCTGGAATTCAATTATCCGTTAAAGTTAACGAAGCCCCAACCCAAACCTACGTCATCGGTCGGGAAAGTCATGACCCCAACAGTGCGCCCATTACAGCCGAAAGCCTCTTTCACATCGGCAGCATCACGAAATCTTTTACGGCGGCTTTACTGCTTCAAAATGACAGTAACCAAGCCCTTGATCTAAATGCTGACTTTACCCAATATTTACCCGAATATTCCCACTGGTCTGGCATTACAACCACGCAGCTTTTGAATATGACATCTGGCTTGCCAAATTATACAGATAGTCCCACTGTTAATTATTTGTTGTCGCAAGACCTGGAGCAATTTTGGGAAGAACGCAGTTTGATTGACTTTGTTTATCCACAACATTCTTCTGCTAAACCGCCCCTCAGAAGCGGGTATGACTACAACAACACAGGATATTTATTAAGTGCCCTGCTTTTGGAAACAGTTACCGAAAAATCCTTTGCTAATCTGATTACAGAGCAGCTTTTGCAACCCTACGAACTGGAAGACACATTTTATCCTGTGCCTAATCCTAGTGCCGCTGTTCAGCAACGTCTCGTCGAAGGTTACAATTTCAACCCTTATACCAACCCAGAACTTGTGGGAAAAGATGTTAGCCGTAACAACCTGTCTTGGGCAGGGGCGGCAGGGGCCTTAGTTTCAAATACAGAAGACATTATTCACTGGGTACGAACATTATTCATTGAAGACAATTTGCTGTCCGCTGAAGAAAAAGAAGAAATGCAGCAAATCGTTTCTTTACAGACAGGAGAGGCGATCGCCCAAACAACAGCGACAGATCCCTATGGTTTTGGTTTGGGGATTATTCAGGGTTACGACGAACGTTGGGGCAATTATTGGTTTTATCAAGGCGAAACACTGGGCTATCGTTCATTTTATGTGTATTTCCCTTGTAATCAAGTGATTATTTCTGCTCTATTTAATAGCTCTGTAGATGCTCAAAATAACCACGCCCGCAGTTTAATCCAGCAGGTCTACGGTACTCTTTTAGAAGATGATCCTGCGTTGATATGTCAGACTTGAGTGTTGGAAAACGAAGTTGCTCATCCTAGACAAGCAAATTTAGTCTGAGTTTAGACCCAAGTCGATTTTATTTGTTCGATGCCGTCTTCATAAGCAAAGGCTAAAAAAATCTTCCGCTGCTTAAGCTTGGTGAACGTTTCTATCGGGGAGCTTAAGCATTGGAAGACAAGAATCAATTAAATTTGGCCTAGATTGGTGGCTGGTTAGCGCACCGTAAAGCTGTAACGATCTTGGACGACATAACCACCCGCAGACCAGTTGTAGTAGACGCGTACTTCATAATTGCCTGGGGTGAGACCTCTGAATTGACGGGAACCCGAACGCTGCCCTTGGGTATAAAACCATTCACCGTAGCTATCGTCTGGGGCATTGGCCGCAACAATGGTGATCCAATCCTGGCGATTACCAGGGAGATTAGCGTAGTTCACCATAATCGGTTCATTAGCTTGGTAGACCGTTTTATTGGTAGAGATATGACGGTTGTTAATTGGTGTTGCCGCTTGTGTCCCGACAGTGAAACGATACCGATCCTGGACGACATAACCGCCATTGGGCCAGTTGTGGTAAACCCGCACTTCGTAGCTGCCAGCAGCGAGACCTTTGAATTGACGGGAGCCAGAGCGTTGACCATCGGTATAAAACCATTCTTCGTAGCTATTGTCGGGGGCATTGGCCGGAACGATGGTAATCCAATCTCCAGAATTGCCCGGTAGATTGGCGTAGTTCACCATAATTGGCTCACTGGGGGCGTAGGTTGTTTTTTGGGTGGCAACTTGTCGTCCAACTGGAACTTGACTCACCAGCACCGGGTAGGCGTTAGGGATTGTGCTGGGAACCGTGGGACTGGGATTGGCGATCGCCCCCTCAACCCAAAAGCCGAGGAGGACGGGTAAACAAGAAAACAGGGGCCGTAAGGTCGATTTCATGGGGATTTTTAGAGAGAAAAGATAGTGAAAAAGTAGTGTGCGAAGTAAATTTCAGTTGGGTCTTGGGCAAACAAGTCCGTTAGATAGAGATAGTTGCTGAGGCCAAGAACTGATGCAGATTTTCTCGGAATAGCCGACTCTAGCTGAATTATAGGCAGCTCTTGGGGAGGTGACCTAGGTTTTCTGGCTGATTACAAGAAATTTTTCCCTAAAGAGAGTACGTCCTGATCACTGCTGATAGTTTCGCGTTGGGGGATATTCCCCTTCAAAAAATCGACGTTCTAGGCGATGGAGTTGCCACCAGAGTCCCGCTAAGACAATGATCACCGTGGCGATCGCCCCAAGGCTCCAAGCTGGGAAACCATAGAAAACAGCGAAGGGCAAACCCAACCACAGGAGAAATCCCAAACCAATGATGCTTTTTTTCCCTTTTTGAATCCGATGAAGGGCCTGGGTACAACTGGCGCAATTTTTGGTGTGGGAATGATAGCGCTCTAATAATTGACTTTGTTGTGGTTCTGCGGGCAAAAAATCCTCGTCCGGGAAAGGTTCGCCGTACCGTTCTACCCACTGGCGATAGGCCAACACAAACAGATCTGAACTGGTTGGTAAATAACAGATTTTGGCGTAGTTTTGGGTCGATTTTGCCAGCTCCCGTTCTTGGAGGTGCAAAAAGATTTGATCATCTTCGAGGATGCCCATTTGATTGAGATGGGAAAACCACCGGGGGGTAAATTTAAACGCGAGTCGGGGTATGGCCGCTTTAAAACGGAAGGGGAGCCGCACAATCGCCCGGCAGCGTCCTTTCTCGGTGGGGGTCGCGTAGACAACGGTCATCACCTGGCCAAAGGGACTTTCGGGAATGTCGTGCCACATGGCCGCTGGTGCAAAAAAAGTTGTTTTCTGGGAGCCTAAGGTGCCGCGTCGGGGGCCTTCTTCCCAATTGCCTGTGAAGCCTGTTTTTTCAACTTCAGAAACGTCCAGGATAAATTCCTTGGCATTTTTACGGTTACCGACCCGGGGGTGGTGGGTAAAGGCCACATGGCTCGTATCCAGGACATTTTCTAAGAGGGTTGTCGCATCGTAGGGAATATCACGAAATACATCAGCCATCACCCATTCCCCTGGATGTTGGTCTAACTGGGGCACCGTCGGGATCGGCGTTTGGGCTGCCACGTGGCGATCGCCCCCATAGACGAACAGCAACCCTTGTTTAACGCAACTGGCATAGGTTTTTACCTGGGCTCTGGGACTGTGGTGGGCCTCACCGTCTGGGGCTTGGAAAGGAATTTTGGTACAGGCGCCCGTCTCCGCAAATTGCCAACCGTGGTAAGGGCATTCTAAACAGTCATCGACAATGCGACCTTCGGATAGGGGCGCGAGGCGGTGGGGACACACATCGCTAAAGACTTGCCATTGCTGGGTTTTGGGCTGCCACCAAATTACGAGGGGTTCCCCCAGCAGGACGAAGCGGGTGGGTTTGGTTTTGTCGAGATCCTGCACGAAATGGATCGGATACCAGGCTGCGTGCCAATCAAAGGCAGGCGTCGTGTCGGCAGTGGGTTCAGGGAGGGGCGTTGCAACCATAGATTAGAAAAGGAAATTTCAGACGGAATGATTGGGGTCAGTGCTTTTAGCTTAACGAATTGTTACATTTCCTTGGGGCGATCGCCTTTGGGTTTTGCCCTTTGCCTCCTGGTCGTCTTCACTACAATGGGATGGAAAACCGAGCCGCTAGAACTGATTTGGAGACCAAAACCGCGTGCGTAACATTACTCCCAACCAAAATTTTCCCCTCTCACTGATTGGGGTGGCGATCGCCCTGTTATTTTTCATCGTGCTCAATGCGTTTGTCATCATTAATCCTGGCCAAGCCGGTGTCTTGAGCGTTCTTGGGAAAGCCCAGGACGGCGCTCTCCTGGAAGGAATTCATTTCAAACCACCTCTGATTGCCAGCGTGGATGTCTACGATGTCACCGTCCAAAAATTTGAAGTCCCAGCCCAAAGCTCGACCAAGGATTTGCAAGATTTGACCGCCCGTTTCGCCATTAACTTCCGCCTCGATCCCGTGAAAGTCGTCGAAATTCGACGTACCCAGGGCACCCTACAAAATATCGTCTCGAAAATTATTGCCCCCCAAACCCAAGAATCCTTTAAGGTTGCCGCCGCCAAGCGCACCGTCGAAGAAGCGATCACCAAACGCACCGAACTTAAGGATGACTTTGATACCGCCCTCGAAACCCGCCTCGAAAAATATGGCATCCTTGTCCTCGACACCAGCGTCGTTGATTTAAACTTCTCCGCAGAATTTTCCCGCGCCGTCGAAGAAAAACAAATCGCCGAACAGCGGGCGCAACGGGCCATCTACGTCGCCCAAGAAGCCGAACAGCAGGCCCAGGCAGATATCAACCGAGCCAAGGGGAAAGCCGAAGCCCAACGCTTGCTCGCGGAAACCCTCAAGGCCCAGGGGGGAGACCTCGTGCTCAAAAAAGAAGCCATTGAAGCCTGGAAAGAAGGAGGCGCACAAATGCCGAAGGTGCTCGTCATGGGTGATCAACGCTCCAGCGCCCCCTTTATCTTTGATCTCAACGACATGCCGAAATAGCCCTACAACCCAATCAAAATTTTCACAAAATTACCATCGGGCGATCCAAAGGCGATCGCCTTTTTATGTTGTTTTTGACTAGCTGGAAACATTTTTTAAGCAGGGCTAGTCTTCAATAATCCCTGCATAAATTTAGCAATCCCCATTATTGTTTAGAACATTTCCAAGCAGTTGAAAACGAAAAAATCAGCGGAACATTTACGGGAACAAGTCGTCTAAAAACCTAGTAAATTTAGCTTAAATAATTCGATTTAAGCATTTTTTAAGTGAGAAGTGACGGTAACAACGCTAACCTGAAAATAAGCAGTCACCCTAATCTGAAACGCAAGGAAAAATAATATGCCTTCTATGAAGCGAACCCAGCAATCCACCGCTCTTCTTTTGGCCTTATCCCTCGGACTAGGAAGTACATTACCCTTCCAGGGATCGTTGCTGCAACCCGCAGCGGTGGTGGCCCAAACAAGTCAATTTCCAGATGTTCCGAGTAATTATTGGGCCACAGGATTTATTAATGAATTGGTGAACCGAGGGATCATTGCCGGTTTTCCTGATGGTTCTTTTCGGCCCGATGCGCCTGTGACCCGTGCTCAGTTTGCGGCCATGGTGCAGAAAGCCCTCCCCAAGAGCCAAGACCGCAATGCGATTAATTTTGTAGATGTCCCCAGCAGCTATTGGGCTTTTAATGCGATTAATAATGCCTACGAGATGGGCTTTCTTTCGGGATATCCAGGTCAGGTTTTCCGCCCCGAACAAAATATTCCCCGGGAGCAGGTTTTAGTCGCCCTAGCCAATGGTTTAAATTATTCAGCCCGTAACAACATCAATACCACCCTCGGCTATTACCAGGATGCGGCGAATATTGCTGATTTTGCCCGGAGCCCCATTGCCGCCGCGACAGAACAAAAGATGGTGGTGAACTATGCCAATTTGCAACAACTCAATCCCAAGCGCAATGCCACACGGGCTGAGGTGGCCGCGTTTATTTATCAGGCTCTCTTTTCCCAGGGTCAGGTACAGGCACTAAATTCCCCTTATATCGTCACCCAGGATGTGGTGGCTGTGGACTATCGCATCACAGCGGGCACGATTATTCCAATTAGTTACACCGCTGACAAAATCCTCTTAACCCAGGATGAAATTTTACCGGTGACCCTCACGGTGGATGCCAATATTGTCAATACCCAGGGGATAGTGCTGATTCCCCAGGGCAGTGAAATTCAAGGGGAGTTCCGACCGTCAGGAAATGGGACGCGCTTTGTCGCCCAACGCCTAGAGTTACCCAACGGCCAAATGTACAATATCAACGCGGCCTCCCAGGTGATCACAGATACGGAGAGTGTGCGTCGGGGCACTGATGTGGGTAATCTGTTGAGAAATGCGGCTTTAGGTACGGGGGCCGCTGCCGCGATCGCCGCCATTACCGGAGACCGGGCGATCGCCACAGAGGAACTCTTAATTGGTGCTGGTGCTGGTATTCTCGCAACCTTGATCCCCCAATTTTTGGGCCTTGATCGCGTGGATCTGTTGGTGGTAGAAACCAATACGGATCTTGATCTCACCTTGGCCAATGACCTGATTCTTCAAGTCAATCCCTAGGAAAAAGATTGTTTTAGGGTTTTTGAAAATTTGGCGATCGCCTAAGGGGATAATGGGGCTGGTTGGCTAGGGTTTGAGAGACATCACCATGCTCGCGCTTTTACAACAGTCCGGTTTGTTGGCGATCGCCTTTATTTTTCTATTCATCTGGGGAGCCTGTTTCGGCAGTTTCCTCAACGTGGTGGTTTATCGGCTGCCAGCGGGTTTATCCCTGGCACATCCCCCCTCCCGCTGTCCCCACTGTGGCCACCAACTGGGCGCACGGGAAAATATTCCAGTATTGGGTTGGCTCCTGTTGGGGGGCAAATGTCGCTGGTGCAAAACGCCCATTGCCGCCCGGTATCCCCTCGTTGAAGCGCTGATGGGTTTGCTCTGTGTCGCCACGGTGGTTCAATTTGGGTTGACCCTAGAGGCGATCGCCGCCTTTACCCTGCTGTTTTGGTTGGTGGCCTTGGCCCTCATTGATTACGACACTTTTACCCTGCCCAACCCCTTAACCCAATCGGGCCTCGTACTCGGTCTCCTCTTCCAGATGGGGCTAGGCTTCCAGGCGAATGGCTTCCCTGGCGCGATCTATGGGTTAATGGGTGGCATTGGGGCCGCAGTATTGGGACTGTGGTTACTAGATGGCATTGGTGTCATTGGTTCGGCGGTGCTGGGCCAAGAGGCCATGGGGGGCGGTGATCCGAAACTTTTGGCGATGATTGGCGCCTGGCTGGGGTGGCAAAACGTCCTCTTAACAGTAATTTTGGCCTGCGCCCTGGGCACAATGATTATCGGCGGGGCCATGGGCCTCGGTAAACACCAACGGGGACAACATTTACCCTTTGGGCCGTTTCTTGCTCTGGGGGCGATTAGTAGTCTCTTTTGGGGCGATCGCCTGATCGAACTCTACCTAAACACGTTTTTGGGTTGAAGCTTTTCTGTATGATGAGGGATGGTCGAAATCTAGGGCAAAATCAATCGTGAAAACTCCCCGCTGGCAACGGCGCAAACTGAGTCTCAGGCAACGGCAACTGGAAATCTTTACCGTGGCCGCCCAGTTTATCCTCCGGCTCGGCAAAGACCGACTCCCCGGTGGCAACCCCGCCCGCAAACGCCACCGCCAAGCCCGCTGGCTCGTGAATCACCTCCTGGATCTGGGGCCAACTTTCATCAAAATTGGCCAGGCCATGTCAACCCGCCCGGATCTATTTCCCATCGAATACATCGAGGAACTGAGCCAACTCCAAGACCGGGTGCCGCCATTTAAGGGGCAAGCGGCGATCGCCGTCATCGAGCAAGAATTTAACAAATCTATCTATGCCCTCTTTAAGGACTTTGAACTAGAACCCCTCGCCTCCGCTAGCCTGGGCCAAGTGCACCGGGCCACCCTCTACAGCGGCGAAGAAGTGGCTGTAAAAGTTCAGCGCCCCGGCCTGAGTCGTCTGTTCCAAGTGGATATGCAAGTCCTCGAAAAACTCTTGCATTGGGCCAGTTATTTTTTAAAAGACCTCAAAAAATACAATCTCAATCAAATTTACCGGGAATTTTTCGAGCTTCTCTACCAAGAAATTGACTATATCCATGAAGGAAAAAATGGTGATCATTTTCGGCAAAATTTCGCCGACGATCAGCAAATTCTCGTGCCCAAGGTTTATTGGCAATACACCACCCGCAAGGTCTTAACCCTCGAATATCTACCGGGCATTAAAATTGACGACCGGGCCGCCCTCGAAGCAAGCAATATTGACCCAGACCATGTGATTAGCCTCGGCATTTCTTCTTACCTCAAACAACTGCTCCAGGATGGCTTTTTTCAGTCCGATCCCCACCCCGGCAATATGGCCGTCGATGCCACAGGGAAGCTGATTTTCTATGATTTCGGCACGATGACCGAAGTCAAATCCATGGAAAAAACCCAGATGATGCGCACCTTTTTTGCGGTGCTGCGCAAGGATACGGACGAGGTGGTCGAAACTCTGGTTTACATGGGCCTCATCGAACCGATGGCAGATATGACCCCAGTCAAACGGATGATTGCGTTTCTTTTAGATCGGTTCCGCGATCGCCCCATTGATCTCCAGGAATTTGAGCAGATTAGTAACGAGCTCTACCTGATGTTTGAGCAGCAACCGTTTCGCCTGCCGCCCCAAATGACTTTTATCATCAAGGCCCTCACCACCCTCGATGGCATTGCCCGCGCCCTCGACCCCCAATACAATCTCATGGCGGCGGCCCAACCGTTTATTCGTAGCTTGGCCGTGAGTCACAAACCTGGGGAAAATCGCCTGGGGAGCCTCGCTCAACAGACTAAAGAATTCGTCCTGTACCAATTCCAGAAACCCAGCCGCACCGAAATGGCCATTAAACGCCTCGAATCACGCATCGAGTTGGGCGAACTACAATTTCGTGTTAAATCCGTTGAAGGCGATCGCCAATTGCGCCGCATCTACCTCGCGATCAAAACCATGATGTACGGCATCCTCTGGGGCTTCAGTAGCGTGGTCGGTATTTTAGTCTGGAGTCAAGCGACCTCTCTCTTCCTCATCGGGGCGATCGCCCTCACCGTATTTTTCTTTGGCCTCCAAACCCTCCGCGCCCTCCTCCAACTGCTCATCCAAGAACGCCTCGATCACTTAATCCGTCGTTAATAGGCTCCCCCAATTTCAATTTAGACACCATTGGAACAGCACAAGGTGAAAATCCTAAAATTCCTTGCTATATCTAGGTTTGAATCACATGAATGGGGCGTCAAGATCGGTGGGGTCAAAGTCTTTTCGTAGCTAAACATACTACTTTTAACCAAGTCTTTATGGTAAGAAAATAATCTCTTTCTGTAGCATTAGTATTGCTCAGATTAACTAATAGAGTTGCCCCCAAGCACCATGAATTTTCAATCTTGCCCTAGCCCCATTTATTCAAGCTTTTTGTACTGCGGTTTGAGCCTAGTCGTCCCATTCAATGCGGCCACCAGGCAGCCCGATAAAACTATGAAATCCATATTTTTCAGGCGATAAAGTCGATCTAGAATAAATTGCCCCTGACATAATTCTGTCGCTGCGCTTACCCACTACCCTCCCGATCCATGTTTCCCAGCCATGGGTAAAGACCAAAGGCGCTAAACCCTCTTCAAATCAATTCCCGCTAGTGTGTTTCATATGAAAGTGCAAGATGCCACCACCAAAAACGTTGTGATTCCGGGCCAAGTCCTCCAATCCCTGATCCAACGGCAAATGTCGGGGACCATGACAATTTACGATCCCTTAGATGAATCGGTATTTTGGCAGCTTTATTTTGGGGGCGGGAAGCTGCATTTTGCCACCAGTGGTATGGGTAAACGGGAGCGCTTAACGTATCTTTTAGGGCAACTGTTTCCGAAAGCAAAATTTCCCATGGGAGATAGCTTTTCCCAAGATTACGATTACATTTGTCAAATTTGGAAGGCGGGGAAATTATCCCTCCAGCAAGTCCGCCAAGTTTTATTTTTTACGACCCAAGAGGCGATCGCCCAATTTCTATCCCTGCCCCGCGCTGCCATTAAATTTGAACGCGCCCTTAATTTAGATCCCCTGTTGCTGTCCTTGTCCCTCAAGGAAATGGTGCGCCCAATCCAGCCGACCGTTCGCCAATGGGTACAACTCCGCCCCGAAATCGCTTCCCCTTTCCAGCGCCTACAAGTCAAAGATTTCCGTGAAATCCGGAGCCGCTCCTGGCTAAACCTCCAGGACTATCAATTTATGGAAAGCCTCCGGGAGCCCCTCGACCAACAAGTCACCCTCTATGAGCTGAGTCACCACACCCGCCGTTCTACCCTCGAACTCAGCCAACTCTTCCATCCCCTCGTCAAAACAGGCTTGATTGAAGTTATTCCCTATGCGGGCGTTCCCCAAAAACCCAAACCCCGCATTGCCTGTATTGATGACAGCAAATCAATACAGCGGGTCGTCAAAATGACCCTAGAAGCCAGTGGCTTTGAGGTTATCGGGGTCACTGAACCTGCTTTATCTCTGAGTACCTTTGCTCGCCAACGGCCAGAACTAATTCTGATGGATATCAACATGCCCGAAATCGATGGTTACGAGCTTTGTCGCCTGTTCAACCAATCCGAAATGCTTAGGGATATCCCCGTGGTGATGCTTACGGGGCGCGATGGAATTATTGATCGCCTCCGTGCCAAGATGGTGGGGGCTTCTGACTACATCGCTAAACCGTTCAATCCCCAGGATTTGATACGGATGGTGCAGTCCTATGTGGAGCAAACATCAGCGCAATCTACGCCCTAGAGGTTGTATTTCATAATCTCTAAACTCAATTTTCAGAATAAATTGCGCCAAGTTCTAACACTGACACTGATCAAGAAAATAAGATGAAAAAAGTTTTAGTTGTTGATGATTCTAAATCGGAACAAACCCTTGTCCGGGCACTCCTGGAAAAAATGAGCCTAGAGGTCAGCCTTGCGGACAATGGCGATGAAGCCTTAACTTGGCTGCGCAACCATGACCAACCGGATCTAATTTTCCTCGATATTGTGATGCCTGGGCTCAATGGCCTCGATTTATGCCGAGAAATTCGCGAAAGTCTGGGTTACGAGGAGGTGCCAATTATTTTTTGCTCTAACAAAAGCCAGGACTTCGACCGTTTTTGGGCGTTACGTCAAGGGGGCAACGCTTATTTAACGAAACCCTACAGTCCGATGGAATTCATGAAAACAGTCAAAGAGTATTTGGCTTAGATAGTGCTGTTTTTTCTTCGATAAAGGTCTGATTTTGCCATGGTCGCTCCCCCTACCCAAACCGATTTTTTCCGGGTTCAACTGTATCCTGCTGGGGCTGACCCCCTTGCCCAAACGCGCTTGTTGATTCCCCTAGAGAATATGTTGGAAGTGATGACCCTGCCCCGCCAAGACATTTGCCCGGTACCAGGGGTCGCTCCAGGAGTGTTGGGGGTGACGAACCAACGGGGGCAGTTGATTTGGGTGGTGGATCGGCGATCGCCTTCGGGATTAGGAACATCTGCAGCGCGGCCCAATCCCCAGGAAAAGCTAACGGTGGTGCTCCTGGGCCAGGGGGATGCAGGGCAAGTGGGCTTTGTGGTGACCCAGCTTGAGGGCATTGCGCCGTTTGACTTGGGGGAGGCGGCTCCGGTGGCGACGGCTTGGCAGAGATTTTATCCCCATTGCGATCGCCAACTGGTCAAGGGGCCAGAGACGGGATTTACATTGGCCATGGGCCATTTATCCCGCCACCTACAGGGCGTTCCGGTCAATCAGTAAGTTTTGAGTTTTTTCAACGTCAATTTCACAGAATCACTACCTATGGGCACAACAGAACAGACCATGAACACGGCAACTTCTCCGGCTTTTTCTGAGGAAATCAAAGAACTCCAGGCGGCAATCGCCCTTGATCCGACAGATATTGTGATGAAAATCAGTCTGGCGAGTCAACTGGAAACCGAAGGCTTTTTGCCGGAGGCGGCGGAAGTTTACCGCGACATCGTGGCTTCAGATCAAGACGGCGTCTTTGCCGCCAGTGCCCAACAGGCGCTCCTTGCCCTAGGGGAAGCGATGGATTTCCCAGAGGTAAAGAATGGCAATGGTAACAATGGCGATCGCTCAGCGGCATCAACCAACGGGAATGGAACAGCGGCTACGGCCCACCCACCGGAATCTCCCATTGTCCTAGAAGTCTCAGAAGCGAAAGAATACAGCCCAGAGATTGTGGCATTGCAAGCAGCGATCGCCGCTGACCCCACGGACATGGTCGCCCAAATTAGCCTCGCCAGCGCCCTCGAAAGTGAAGGCTTTTTTCCAGAGGCGATCGCCAGCTATCAGCAAATCATTGACCAAGATCCCGAAGGCATTTTTGCCGCCAGTGCCGCCAAAGCCCTTGAAGATCTTCAGGCACAGTTGCCCCAGCCCGATCCAGAGACCGATGACCCCTCGGCGATCGCGCTTCCAGACCAAACCCCCAAACCCGTTGCCCTGGTTTACGACGATGTTGACTATACCGATGTCGATGTCACCTCCCCTCCCCTGAAGCGATTACAGAACCTTTCTATTGCCCAGAAACAATTCATCGGTATTTTTGCTTCCAGTGCCATTGCGATCGCCGGAGTGGTGGCAGCAGGGGCGGTGATTATTGTTACTTCTGGGCGATCGCAGCTCCGGGAACAGGCCACCTCAGAGCTCGCGGTCAACGACATTAACTACAACGTCAAAATTGACCAGATGGGTTTTGGGTTCCGGGGCCAATCGGATAACGCCGCAATCATCGCCGCCGCAGCGGCCTACCAAAGTACAGGTACCGTTCCCCCTGAGCAGCTCGCCCAGGTGCAGGCCATTCTCCAAAACGAAATCCAAGCCCGTAATATCGAATATGCCACCCTGGTCAGTACGAATCTCCGGATTATCACCAACGGCAACGGCGATCGCCAAGGGGAAGTATTTGACCCCAATGGCCTCGTCACCCAAGCCCTCCAGACGAGACAGCAACTCAAAACCAGCGAACTACTCCCTTGGGATGACCTGAATCGAGAAGTAACCAGATTCCCCATTGGCACCAAAAAAGGCGAATTTGCCCTCGTCCGCTACACCGTTACCCCCGTGATCGGCAGCAACGATAATCTTCTTGGGGCCTTGGTTTCCGGCGATGTGATTTTCAATGCCAAATTGGATATTGCCGCGAATACTGTCAGTGCGTTCAATGGCGGTTACAGTGCGATTTACCAAGTCAACCCCGATGGTGGTTTCCAGCTCGCCAGTGCCCTCTACCAACAGGATGCCCAGGAAGAAGGGGAAGACAGTACCCGTAAGGTGATCCAGACCTCCCTTAATGCCCCTGATCTGCTCACGCTACCGGATTTCTCTTTCCTGACGGCCGCCGTCAACGCTAGGGGGGAAACCGTGGTCGATACCCAGGTGATTGATGGCATCTCCTACACCCTCGCGGCGGAATCCATTCTCAATAGCGCCGGGGAACCCGTGGCGATCATTGTCCGGGGCACCGATGAAAATACCCTCAATGCCCTAATCCAGGACAGCTTACTGCTTCAGACAACGGTGGGTTTAATTGGGGTCTTTGTGGCGGCTGGTCTAGCGTGGCTCCTGGGACGCACGATCACAAGACCGATCAAGCGCCTCCAAAAGGTAACCACTGAGTTTGGGGCCGGGAACCTTGATGCGAGGGCCGAGGTTTTTGCCAAGGATGAAGTGGGACAGTTAGCCACCACGTTTAATAATATGGCAGCGCAAATTCGCTCCATTACCGATGCCGTCGAAGCCCAAGCTCAAGCTAAAGATCAAGAGGCAGCCTTCCAGCGCCAGGAGCGGGAACGTCTCCAGGAAGGGGTGATTCGGTTGCTGCTCCAAATTGAAGAGGTGCGCCAGGGGAACCTCACGGTACAGGCGATGGTAGACGAAGGGGAAGTGGGTTCCATTGCCGATGCCTTCAATGCCACCCTCCGGAGTCTGCGGGCCTTGGTTTCCCAGGTGAAATCTTCGGCAGACGAGGTATATGATTTGGCGATCGTCAACAATGACCTGATCACGCGCCTCTCCACGGAAGCCACAGTCCAGGAACAGGCGATCCAATCGGCGGAACGTTCGGTACAAGGCATTGCCCAATCCATTCAAGCGGTAGCGAAATCGGCCCAGGGGGCAGCCCAAATTGCCCGAAAATCCCGTTTGGCGGCCCAGGAAGGCCAGGCAACCATGGACGAAACGGTGACAAGTATTGATCTAATTCGGGGTTCAGTGGCAGATACCTCGAAGAAAGCGAAACGTCTAGCAGAATCTTCCCAGGAAATTTCGAAGATCGTTAACATCATTTCTGACATTTCCGAAAAGACGAACCTCCTGGCTTTTAATGCTTCCATTGAGGCAACGCGGGCTGGGGAAAATGGCCAAGGTTTCCGAGTGGTCGCTGATGAAGTACGTCGCTTGGCAGAACAGGTCACCACAGCAGCCCAGGAAGTGGAGCAGTTGATCGGCGGGATCCAAGAAGAAACGGCCCAGATGATGCAGATGATGGAGGAAAGTACTTCCCAGGTGGTCACGGGGACAGAATTGGTGAAAAAGACGAAAACGACGCTCCAGAGTGTGTCCCGCATTAGTGAGGAAATTGACAAAGTGCTGGCGCGGATTTCGAAGGCGATGGTCTCCCAGCGGGATGTGTCTGGGAAGGTCACGAAAATTATGCAATCGGCGGCGGAGGTGGCCCAAAAGACGGCGGCAGAATCCCAAACGATGTCTGGTCAGTTGGATGCGCTAACCCAGGTGGCGATCGCCCTGAAGGATTCTTCGTCCCGCTTTGAGATTGAGTAACGTTTTTATTTTTCGGCTGTTTTAATGTTCTTTTACTATCTTTGCCATGTTGGATGCTGCTAGTTTAAAGGCGATCGCCCTCGAAGCCCGCCACTGCTTTTTGCTGGAAGATGCCCCGGATTTTGTTGAGTTGTTCCACCAAAGTATGGGGCTGTTGCAAGCAGAACTCCAACAACCAGCAGGCCACGATCAGGCAAAGCTATACCAAGATCTGGTGCGCGCTGCCCATTCCATCAAAGGAGGCGCTGGCATCGCAGAATTATCGACCCTGCACAACCTAGCCCACCAGATGGAGGATCTCTTAGAGGCGATCGCCGCCGGCCGGATTAAAGCAGAACAGACTGCACTGGATTTGATCAGCCTCGCCATGGAGGAGGTGCAACATTGCCTCGACTTGGCAGCCCGGGACGACGACCACCCAGGGGACAGTCCGGGGGCCGCACAAATGGCGATCGCCCTCCAAGAATTTCTCGGTCAGGCCCAAACCCCTGCACCCGAAGCCATTGCTCCTGCTGGTAATGCCCCCAGTAAATTTGTCGCCACCGCCCTCAAGGTGGATCTCGAAGCCTGTGTGCAGCGCCTCGAAAAACTCCTCACCCACGATCCCACCCCCCGCAGCGCCGCCCGCCAACTCAAAACCCTCGAAGAAGAATGCCGCCTCCTAGGGGATGCCCTTGGGGTTCCCTGGCTGAAGGCCATTGCCACCCTGATCCAAACAGCCCTAGATAGTACGGCCATTGATTCCGTTACCCTCAGCCAAGGGGCGATCGCCGAAATCCGTCGTCTGACCCAGGCATACCTAACCAACCCTGATGAGGCCAAGATTAGCGAATCATTCCAAGCTCTCCTAAGCGTTCCAGAACCACCAAAACTTGAGATCCCAGCCGAGGCTGACCCCAGTCCCGATCCAGTTCCTGCCACGCCGGTTAATGCCACGCCAAAACCTGCTCCCAAACAAACCTCTAGCCTGCAAATTCGGATGCCGATCCAGCAACTCAACCGCATGGGGAATGCTGTCGGGGAACTGTTCATTGGCTACGAAAAGCTCACCCGGCACCAAGATCAACTCCTCCGGGCCAGCCGCAATCTTAAAAAAAGAACCCAGCAACTCAACCCGATCCGCGATGAAGTGACAGCCCTCTACGATAAATTGGCTGTGGCTACCGCTGGTTCAGGCCAAAATGGTGGCAGCCAAAAACCGTCCCTAGAATTGGCCACTACGACCCATACAGAATTTGACACCCTCCACTTTGACCAATACACCCAGGCCCATTCCCAACTCCAGCAGTTCCAGGAACTAATGGTGCAGGTGCAGGAGATCCAGGAAGATTTGGAACTAATGCGGTGGGAGTTCCAAGAATCTTTAGAAGGGGTGCGGCAACAGTTAGAGTATCTCAACCAGGATCTGACCCAATCGCGCCTGATGCCTTTTGGTAATCTGGCACGCCGTTTTCGTCAGTCCTTGGAGACCTTGAGTAAACGCTACCCCCAGATGGCACAGCTCGTGATTGAGGGGGAACAGGTTTTGGTAGACCAAGCAATTTTGGAACAATTGCGCACGCCCCTGACCCACCTAATCCGGAATGCTTTTGACCATGGCATTGAACCGCCCCAGGAACGCCGCCAAGCCCAAAAAACCGAGACGGGAACCATTCGCCTCAGTGCGCAATTGCGGGGGAATATGGTGGAAATTTTGGTGCAAGACGATGGCCGGGGTATTGATCTAAACCGGGTGCAACAAAAGGCGATCGCCAAGGGACTTTGTGCGCCCAATCACCAACCAACTGAAGCCGAAATCCTTGAATATTTATTTGCCCCAGGCTTTTCGACGAGGGACACCGTCAGCGATCTCTCTGGTCGGGGTCTAGGTCTTGATATTGTCCGCCTCGAACTGGCCCAACTCAAAGGCACCATTATCGCCAGTAGTGAGCGGCACCAGGGCACAAAATTTACGATCCGCATTCCCCTGAGCTTTAATATTTTGCCGTTGCTCCTCTGCCGCTGCCAGCAACAGGCGATCGCCTTTCCTTCGGTGACTGTCCAGGCTGTGCTCTCGCTGGTTAACAAAGACAATTTAGAGTATCCAGAATTTCTTGATTGGCAGGGCACCCCCCTCAAACTCCATGCCCTCGATCAACTGCTGCCCTATCCCCAAAGCAATCTCCTCCTGCCCCCTGAACAGCGGCCAGCCCCCACCATCGGTCTGATCGTGCGTCAGGGGAAAAAATCTTTGGCGATCGCCGTGGATGAAATCCTTGGGGAACGGGAACTGGTGCTGAAATCCCTAGACAATACCGTGGCCTATCCTCCCTACGTTGCGGGGTGTACCGTGTTGGGTTCTGGGGAAGTGATTCCGGTGCTTTTACCCGATGCCTTTGAGCAACTCTTGGCCAGCCCAGAGCAACCCCAAGCTTCTAGCCCCGCCCCTGAACAACCCAAGCGCCAACCGACGATTTTGGTCATTGATGACTCTGTTGCTGTCCGCCGTACCCTCAATAAACTATTAAATCAAGTCGGCTATCAGGTGCAGCAGTGCCGGGATGGCAAAGAGGCCTGGAACCTCCTCAACCGCTCAAAACAGACCTTTGATCTCGCAATTTGTGACCTGGAAATGCCTGGTTATGATGGCTTTACCCTCTTGCAAATGGTGCGGGGCCAAAGCCAATGGGACCACTTACCCTTCGTAATGCTCACCTCCCGCGATAATGATCTCCACCGTCAGAAAGCCCAGGATCTCGGTGCCAATGATTACTTCACAAAACCGTTTCACCCGGTGCGCTTCCTGAAGGCGATCGCCCAATATGTCGAGGCTTAACCGCAAACCAAGATTACAGGCGCAAATCCAATTCTGTAAATTCTTCAGCATCTATCTCAATGCGGAGCTGGCCCGGTTTAGCGGGTTTGCCATCGATGAATAGGTCATAGACACCAGTTCCTACAGATTCTAGATAGTAGATACCTGCGCCATTGGTCACCGACAATGATCGCTCCTGGGGGTTGTTTTGGTTGACTGCTTCGACCCTTACCCCACCCAGTGGTTTCCCTTGGGCATTGACCACCGTGCCCGCGACAATGTAGGCACGGGTAAGGGGCACATAAATAGGCGTGTAACTACCAGCACTCACTTCTACTGCAAAGGCCGACTGCGTTGTCTGCCAGCCCAGGGGCAAGCCCGCCGGATCTACATCGAAGCGATAGGTATCCGGTGGCAGTCGCACAAAGATTCCTCTCCGTCGCAAATCCGGCTCATATTCACTAAAGCGGTTAATGGGCTGTTCGTTAATCAAGAATAAAAAGTCTGCGGTTTCCGCCTCAATCCCTTGCAAATAGGCCGTTTCTGTTTCATCTTGGACACCATTCCGATTGGCATCGATAAAAGGGATCACCACAATGCCACCCTCTGTTCGTAAACGTTCAAAGCGACTGGGTTTTAGGCTGAAATTAGGTGAAAGGATTGCATCGGAACCAATGAGGAGGCTGAAGCTTGACTCATTACCCGTAAGAGAAATATCTTGGTACCGCGCGGTTAGATTCAGGCCCAAAAGCTGATTGGTGGTTACAGCAATTTGCCATCCTGCTCCCTGGGTGCCAACGCCATAGCCAAGATCGACGATCCAGTCGGAAAGGCGATCGCCCACCGTCGAATTCATTTCATAGCGCCACCCTGCCACGAGCAGCTCGTTCGTCCGGGCCTCGTTGTCCTCGTTGGGGCTACTTTGGTAGCGCGCAAAGACCGAGTGACCCGTATCCACCAGGGCTTCAGGATTACGGAAAAAATACTCTACTTCCGTTGCAATCTGACGGTCACGCAGCCGGTGGTCTAGGGTGAGGTTTTGATAGCGGGAAAACAATCGCCAATCAGGGCTTTGGTCGGCACTAAAGGTCACGCTATTGCGAATTAAAAGATCCCCAAGGGCACCACTGAGGTCGAATCCACCTTCCAGGGCTTTATTGTTAAAGCTCCAACCAACCCGCGTACTAAAACCCGGAAAAAGCCGCCAAGTGGCCTGGGCGATTTGATCGCTGCTGTTACTGTTGAAGGCAAGACGAAAATTGTCACTGACATCCCAGCGGGTGCGAATGCGCTCAGACAGTTCATCTTTGTCAAACTCAAAATCAAACCTCTGGCCTGGATTGAAGCGGACATTTAGATCGTAGCGGAGATCAGATTGTTGTTCGTCGCTATTAAAGGTTGCTGCTCCCGTGATCCGCAGGGGCAATCGACCGGGCTGAAAGAAAAATTCCCCTAGACCTTTAAGTTGACCATCGTAAAAAAGACCCGTACCGAGGGTGAGATTGTCCGTGGCGCCCCAACGGTAGGCGAATCCTCCCTGGAGATCATCCGAGAGGGAGCCAAAAAAAGTATCCGCTTGTCGAAGCCGTTCAAAGCCAGCAGAGAGGAGGAGGGCTGAGGTGCCTTTACTCAGCTGCCCAGGCAGAGAAGAAAATTCAGCGGCCCGAATTTCTGGGAAGGCGCTCAGTTGACCATTGGGATAAAGTCGAAGTTCGTAGCGATTACCGGCTATGCCGCCTCTGCCTTTATTGGTAGAAGCACTGGGAATATTTTCAAAGCGATAGATGCCAGACTGATCAACGAGTTGTTCCCCAACAATTAAATTGCCATTTTTATTGACCAGTTGAACAAGAGTCCCTGGTTCGGCGCGGCCTCGGATATCACGCTCTAGGCGATCGCTATTGAGACGTTGTTGGGGATTAAAGCCATTGCTGGCATTGGTAAATTCGGTGGGAGGTTGAAAGCCAAAGCGGCGCACGATACTGACACCTGTATAGCGACCACTGCCCTCTGGCCAAAAGGTACGCTGATCGCCGATGACATAGTCGGTGCTAGGGGTTTGGCGTAGGTATTGAAATTCTTCGAGTTGCCAACTGCGGGGATCGGTTAAATCGCGTTGATCAATCTTGCTGTACCAACTTCCCCCAAAAAATGTCCCGATGCCAACCAGATCGCCTTCGTATTCTGTGGGGCGATCGCCTCCTCCTGTCACACGAATTTCTTGACCAATAGCACTAAAAGACAAATTCGGGGCTTCAATGCGGGGTAAACCCTCCAACACAATGGTCCGCTCCGGGAGGGAATATCGCCCAGTTAATCCCAAAGAACCTGATGCCCTCAGCCACTCAGGGGTCAGAACAATAGCATATTCAGAAATATCAAACTCCACCGGAATTTGTAGCAGATCGCGGATCTGGGTGACGGTGAATACCAAGCCCAATTGTGGATCTGTATCGAGAAGGCTGGGATCGAGCCTGATGACTGCTGCCGGAGACCGCAATTCTATGGTGCCATCGGCAAGGGGGGTTGCCGTAAATTGGAGCGCTTTGAGGACATCATTGTAGGCGATCGCCCAGTTGGAAAAATCAATGGCTTGAATGCCATTTTCTGAACCTCGTACCAAGGTGCCAGGATTGGCAGTGCGATCGCCAAGCTTAATCCCCACCGGAATCAAATCAAAGGATGCAGGGAAAGTCTCCGACGTGGTTTCCGTTGCACCATTATCAGCAGGCTCGCTGTCCTGTTGGGCATCAACAACCTCAGCACCCAATAGGAAAAGCATGAAAAAGCTGAATAGTAGTAGCCGAAAGGTCAAGGGTAAATACTCTAAACGACGGGGAAAAATGTGAGACTTTTTCAGGTTAGAGTGCGCCACAGTTTCTCACAACAAAATAAGTCATCTGGCTGAATTTATTTTTCCCATTGGTGAGGGTCGGGTTAAGGCACGCTACCGTGCGGCAGGCACCGTGACATCAAAGGAAAATGGCGTTGTGGTCACTGCTCCAGATTCGCTCCATTGCAACTGCCCTGCTACTTGATAGGTTCCCGCTGGTAAGTTAGTCCGGTCTGGGGGCAGCTCTAGGGGGAAAAGGCGATCGCCTCCGGCAATTACAGTACGTTGATCAATATCTGCCTGGAGCAAAGGCTGATCATTTTGTGACAATGTCCAGGTGCCTTTTGATTGCACCGTACCATTGCTGGGGTTACTCACCAAAAGTTGAAATTCTTGTTTCGTTGGATCGTAGCTCGCCTCAACGGGAGTCAAGGCAAAATTGACCTGGCCATGTTTCACGTAAACTGTCACCCCCACACGGGCCCGAATACTCAAACCGCCCCCCGCTTCATCTCGTTCTCGCAGGGGTTCAGCAAAGATCACCGACCGATATTCACCATTTGCCGTCGAAGGCAACATTCGCGTAATCAGTCGCACTCGTCTCGTTTGGCCGGGTTCTAGAACCAACTCCCTAGGGGAAAACATCAAATAAGGACTGAGGTCATAGGGATCGGACTCTGCGGTGGCAAAACCAGTGCGCGTGTAGGTAAAAGATTCCGCCGAGAGGCGTACCCGCTGGGATTGGGTTCCCTGGTTTGTTAGACTGATCACCCCATTCGCCATCCCCTGGCTGGTTTCTGTTTTGATCACCATGGGAGAGACTTGCACCTGGGCGTTGAGGGGGAGTGGCAAAAGTAAAGCCAAAGAACAGAGCGCCCAGCTAAGGTTTTTGCGCCAAGACACAACAGGATAAGCCATAGGACAAGGAAGAAAAGAAGTAATGGATAATGAAAAGATGATGGCCTAGAAGCAATCTACGGAGAAAGGCTGCTTACAAATTGCTTATGTGTGTATTATTTAGCCGTAATGGTGACAGTGGTTTGGGCGTTGTATTCTGAAGCGAACAGTTGATCACTATTCGGCGTCCAGGTGGAGCGAATCGTTAAGGTTGCATCACCATTGTCATCTGTATTTTGGTTTTCAATAAGCTCTGGGCCACTGTAATTGTTGAAGCCGTTGCCATTGAGTTCATAGGCGAATTGATGGGTCGCGGTCAGGTTGGTTGCCCCCCCTGTTGGCGGCGTGTAGGTAGCGCTGTCTACACTGAAGTTGATATCGACGGTGGTGGCATTACAGTCAAACTTCGCTGTATCGCTGGCTTGAAGCTGGGAAACATTGGGCTCACTGCCTGTTTTGATATAGGGGGTGGCTGTTTCCCGGAAGCGAATCACATTATCGAGTACACAACTAGGGCTGACTGTATTACTGATCGTGGTAGTTTCATTAGCAATAGTGCCCCCACCAACCGGGGTTGCATCAACTTCAAACTGGGTGGTGTAGGTGCCAGCGGCAAATTCGGAGGCGCTCCCCTGGAGGGCAAAGCGGGATTGGATATTGACGGTGAGCGTTCCGGTACCATCGAGGGAGAGATTTTCGCCTTTACCACCAGCAGTTGACACGACTAAATTGGTTGAGCCACTGGTATTAACGGTGGTTTGAGTATCGACCAGATTCGTAAAGGAACCACCCGAACCAATCGAAATCGTATGAGTAACACCATTCGGAGAACCGAGATCCAGATTAGCCGGGCCAGCGGTTGGTGCAGTGAGCGGCAGTAGCGTCACATCTAGATCAACATTGCTGAGGTTGCTTCCTCCGGTCGTGCCATCATCGGTACAGCGAAATGTCACGGCGTAGCTTTCGGTTTGGGTTGTGCTGGTGACATCGTAGCTGAGAGGGGAAGAGGGGACATTCGTCGTAAAGCATCCTGGGGTTTGGGCGGAGGCTTGCTTTGTTTGGAATCCCCCCAAAAACAGAGAGAGGAAGATGATCTGAAACCACCACTTGGGAGATGGAACGGCTTGAGAATTCATTACCTGAAGTGTGATCCGATGACGTTATTGCTTGATATTTTAGAAGCTACCGGAAAAAACAGATTTAGTTCAATGTGCAAAAGTGAGGCTAGTTTCCCCCAAGAAATGAGAGGAAACTTTTCTGATACAACAAAACAATCAAGGAAAGATTAGAAACTACTGTGCGGTGATGTCTACAGTCACAGATGCAGAGTAAGCACCAGCGACTAACTCATCAGCAGTCGTAGACCAAGCCGAAGCAATTACAAGACTAATATCTCCATTTGCATCAGTAATTTCACCAGTAAGATTATTACCTGAGCCATCACTAAATGCAGTTGCTCCTGCACCATTAATACTCTGAGTGAAAGTATGAGAAACACTGCTTTCGAGGGTGTCAGCGCCAGTATTCGTGCTAGTAGGTGAGGTGGCAGTAATGTTAGTGAGTGAAATATTCACTGTTTCACTGTTACAGTCAAAGTCGATTTGGTCACTTGCGGATAGTCCGGTATTTTCAAGAACCGTCACGTTGTCTGGTGTGTAATCAACAGCCGTTGCATCAAAGCCTGCACTCGTCTTGATAGCACATTGAGCATCGACTGTTCCGGAGAAAGATGCCACATCATTAGCATCCGTTGGATCAGCATAAGCTGACAGCATTGTGAAGTTAGCAGCGGTAATGGCTGAGACAAAGATCGTACCACCAACAATAAGCTTGGCAGATTTGGTGCTAAAAACGTTGTAGAATTTCATGGCTTTTCCTCAGTTTTAAAACAAAAAACTTTTGACCTGTAAAGCATTTTTGAATTTGAGGCAGTGATCGTCTGGCTTGACAAATTTCTTTTTGCTTTATACTCCTAATCATACCCAAAAGAGATCCAAAACCTAATAGCAAAAAAACAAAAATACAAAAGTTCACAAAGTCCATTGTTTTCAGGTAAAAACACAAGAAAAGGCAGTTATTTTCACTGATTTATATTTTTTAAAAGATATTAACTACACCTAAGTACAGTGGTTTTAAGGGCGTTTTTAGGTATTTTTACGGTTAAAATAGTACCAGGCAAGAATGCCTAGTTGATATTACGGATATCAAGTTAAATGGATTAAATATTTTGTATTTGCACACAAAATCGTCGGCAAAAATCGAGCAATTTGTGGGTTGCTTTTGATTTTTTTTACCACAAAGAGGGCATCTTCTTGATCAAAAAAAGACACCTGAGTCAGTTTCTTTTAAAGAAGTTCTCTAAAAAAATAAACTTTGTCTTATTTGGTTTTTTGAATCTTGTTGGGTCAGTTGGAACAACAACTGGCCGATAACAGCGCAGAAAAAATGTTTTTGTTAACGACAAGCTCTAGCGGCGATCGCCTTTTTTTAAGAGCTACTTTTGCTAGTAAGTATATGTACTTTATTTTTTCATTACAAAAAGATGGTTTTTCTTTACTGTTCTTTCATCATATCTGCATTTCTTAACGATGTCTATCTAGCGATCTGCCTTTGGACAGATGACGCACCCAGGATTACAAAATTTAATTGTCAGCCTTTGGCAGCAGATGTCTTTGGCTGAGCCGATCCAGGGTTAAGATTCGTCTTAAAACAAGGCTAAACCTATTTTGTGGTACTCATTAAGCGATCGCCAGCAGTTTTCGTCAAATATGTCCAAGTCCCCAACAGCCACCCACCCACCAGAAAAGGTGCAATGACGGCGGTTACTACACTTTTTGCGGCCTCGATTAAATCGCAGGAATCAAAATAGTTTGCAAGAGTTCCTCTACCCGTTGGCGGAGTTTGCGGTTGTGGGGGTCAGCCAGGAGTGCTTTGTGGAGATAGGTGCGGGCTTTGTGGTGCTGCCCCTGTTGGAGTAAATGGCGGCCCCAACTGAGGTAGGTAATCCCTTGCCATTGGCGCACCTCTAGATCCTGGGGGAGCCGCTGGGCTAGACCTTCCATTAAGGCGATCGCCCTAGCATAGCGCTGTTGTTGTAGGCAGTCCTGGAGCCGTTGGTAGCTCTGCCACTTCAGCCGCTGATCTAGAGGAGAAAGGATCGCCTTCCCCGTGGGCTGCTGTGGTTCCGGGGATGGGAGCCAAGTTTGTTTGTCCGGAGAACGGTGGATTTCTGCTAGGACTTTGTAGGCTTGGGTAATCTGGATGAATTTGTATTCCGCTTGGCGATCGCCACGATTTACATCCGGGTGACATTGCCGCGCCAAACGACGATAGGCCGCCTTTACTGCTTCCAGCTCTGCATCAACCCGTAACCCTAAAATTTTGTAGCACTCAAGGAGATTCATCGATGGTTGTTATCTGGAAGGAGGCGAAATTTAACCCAAGGATACCCCAAAAAAATCCTGTCAGCGTGATTCCTTTGGCGAAACCCCAACAACACCGCTATGATCCTCTGAAAATGTCCTCACAACTCCCCCTCACCCGAAAACATTCAATGTCTGCCCCGCTCCAAATCACCATTAAGCTCTTCGCAATCTACCAGGAAACCTACGGCACCGAAGTTTTACATTGGCAAGTTGCCCCTGGCAGCACAGTTATGGACGTTTTCCAGCGCATTCTCAGTGAATATCCCAGTTTGGCAGAATGGCAGGCCGTCACCCGCTTTGGCGTGAATTTAGAATTTGTCTCCCCGGAAACAGTGCTCCAGGAGGGCGATGAAGTGGTTCTGATTCCTCCCGTCAGTGGTGGTTGATTTTTTGAGCGCACCACCCGCTGGAAAAAATTCCACTACAATACAAAGCGACTTTTGTTCTGTCCTTTAAGTCCATTACCGTTAGTTCGTTGGTGCCGCCGATGATTATGCACGTTGCCAATCTCCGCCAAAATTACACCAAAGCGGGTCTCCATGAAGATGATGTGAGCGATGACCCCATGGTGCAATTTGCCACTTGGTTTCAGCAGGCAACGGAAACCGAAGAAATTCGTGAGCCCAATGCGATGGTTCTCAGCTCCGTCGGCCCTGACGGGAAACCCAGTTCGCGGGTTGTGCTTTTAAAAGATTTTAGTGACGCTGGATTAACTTTTTTTACCAACTACACCAGCCAAAAGGGTTTGGAACTAACAGGAACCCAATATGCGGCTTTGGTATTTTGGTGGGAACCCCTAGAAAGACAAGTACGCATCGAAGGCACCGTCGAAAAACTGCCTCCTGAACGCTCCGATGAATATTTCGCCAGCCGCCCCCGTAAATCCCAAATTGGGGCCTGGGCCTCTACCCAAAGTCAGGCGATCGCCAATCGGGAAGTCCTCGAACAGCGCTTCAAAGACCTCGAAGCCGAGTACGCCGATAAAGAGATTCCCCGGCCAGACCATTGGGGCGGCTTTTTGGTGAAGCCCGAAAAAATTGAATTTTGGCAAGGACGTCCCAGTCGGCTCCATGACCGGCTTGTGTTTACCTTACAAGGCGATCGCACCTGGCAACGGCAACGCTTAGCGCCGTAAATTTTAGCTCCGCAACCCGAAGCAGCCTAAGATTTGTACTGTGTAATTTAGCGGAACTCAGTACATGAAAAGCCTTTGGAATGATCAAGAAGCAGCCACCTACCAGGGGGATTTGGCCCTGCGGGTTTACACGTCGCGTTTGTTAGGGCGAGATCCCTCTTTGGTACTCCATGGCGGTGGTAATACCTCCGTCAAGGTTACAGAAACGAACCTGGTCGGCGAAACCGAAGAAATCCTCTACGTCAAAGGGAGCGGTTGGGATTTGGCGACCATCGAAGCAGCCGGTTTTGCCCCGGTGCGGATGCAGCATTTGTTGAAATTGGCTCAGTTACCCAGCCTAAGTGACCCCCAGATGGTCAACGAACTAAAGACCCAAATGACCGTCGCCACCGCCCCGACTCCCTCGGTGGAAACGATTTTGCACGCGATCTTGCCCTACAAATACGTCGATCACACCCATGCCGACGCGATTGTGACGATTACCAACACACCGGAGGGACTGGATCGCATCAAGGAAATTTATGGCGATCGCCTGGTGATTATTCCCTATATCATGCCGGGGTTTGACCTCGCTCGCCTTTGTGCCGAAAAATTTGCCGCCGCCGCCCACGCCCAAACCGAGGGGATGATTTTGTTAAACCACGGGATTTTCTCCTTTGGGGCGACGGCCAAAGAATCCTACGAGCGGATGATTGCCCTCGTCCAGGAAGCAGAAACCTATCTCCAGCAGCAAGGGGCTTGGCAGATTCCCCAACGTTCTGTAAAAACCAGTGACACTCCCATCGCCGAAACCCTAGCGCAGCTCCGTTACGACGTTTCCCAGGTGGCAGGTTTCCCCGTGATTCTTAAAGGTGATCACCGCCCGGAAATTTTGAACTTTACCCAACGGGAAGACTTAGGGCGCATTTCCCAACAAAATCCCGCCACCCCTGATCATGTGATCCGCACCAAACCTGTGCCCCTAATTGGTCGCGATGTGCAAGGGTTCGCCGCCGCTTACAAAGCCTATTTTGCCAGCCAAGCGCCCCAGGCCAAGGAACCCAAAACCATGCTCGATCCAGCCCCCAGGGTAATTCTCGATCCGGAACTCGGTTTAATTACCATTGGTCAAACAGCAAAAGCCGCAAACATCGTTGCAGATATTTATCGCCACACCATCGAAATTATTTCCCGCGCTGAACAGCTCAGTCGTTACCAAGCCCTTTCTCAAAAGGACATTTTTGACATGGAATATTGGGATCTAGAGCAAGCCAAACTAAAAAAAGGGGGCAATCCACCAGAATTCACCGGCGAAATTGCCCTGGTGACGGGGGCCGCCTCTGGCATTGGCAAAGCCTGCGTTGAATCTCTCCTCAAACGAGGTGCTGCAGTGGTAGCTCTGGATATCAACCCCGCCATCGAAACCCTCTGCGATCGCCCCGATTTTTTTGGCCTGACTTGCGATCTCACCGACGAAACCCAAATTAAAAACGCCTTAGAGCAAGCAGTCCAATATTTTGGTGGTCTGGACATGGTAATTCTTAACGCCGGGATTTTCCCCCCCAGCCAGGCGATCGCCAATCTCTCCACCGACCACTGGCGACAGGTACTCGACATTAATCTCGACAGCAATTTGGTTCTGCTGCGGGAATGCCATCCTTTTCTGAAACTGGCACCGAAAGGGGGCCGGGTCGCGATCATTGGCTCGAAAAATGTTGCTGCCCCAGGTCAAGGGGTGGCTGCCTATTCCGTTTCCAAAGCGGCCCTCAACCAACTGGCACGGGTGGCCGCCCTCGAATGGGGTTCAGACGGGATTCGGATCAATACCGTCCATCCCAATGCCGTTTTCGATACAGGAATTTGGACACCTGAAGTGCTCGAAAAACGCGCCAAAGCCTACGGCCTGACCATTGAAGATTACAAGAAAAACAATCTCCTCCAGGTGGAAATCACTAGCCAGGACGTCGCCGAATGTGCCGTAACCCTTTGCAGTGATCTATTCGCTAAAACAACCGCCGCCCAAATTCCCCTTGATGGCGGTAACGAGCGCGTCATCTAAATATAAACAAAGTCCCCCTTCCGAAGGGGGAGCTAGGGGGATGTCACTTCCGCAGAGGGAGCTAGGGGGATGTTATTTACATAATGCCAACAAAATGGAGCGGGCCTTGGCCACTAATCAACTCCAACAACAACGCCAAAAAGCCGATCATGGCGAGGCGGCCATTTAAAACCTCGGCGCTGGTATTCATGCCCCAGGACAATTCTTGGGGATACATTTTCATATTTTCTTTGGGGTGGGTGACCTGACCAAAGGTGCGAGGACATTGTTCGAGGGAATCGGTGACCAAGTTCGCCAAGGATTCGATGAACAATGGATGGGTATTCAGAGCCGGAACGCGGCGGAAATTTTCAATGCCAGCTTCCTCGGCAACTTCCCGATACTCAATATCGATTTCCTGGAGGGTTTCGATGTGCTCAGACACAAAACTAATGGGAATCACCACCAAATCCTTCACGCCTTTTTCGCCCAGGGCAATGAGGGAATCTTCGGTGTAGGGTTGGAGCCATTCTACGGGGCCAACACGACTTTGGTAGGCCAGGGTGTAGTCATTGGGACGACCAAGGGCTTCCATGATTAACTTGGTGCATTCTTCGATTTCCCGTTGGTAAGGATCCCCTGCCTCTTCGACATAGCTTTGGGGGACGCCATGGGCACTAAAGAAAATATGGGCCTGGTCTGGGTTTTCAAATTGATCCAGCTCTTGGCGAATGAGATCGACCATCGCAGCAATGTATTGGGGATGGTCATACCAGGAGGGAATGAGGGTGTAATCGAGTTGATTGAGGTCTTTGTCGGTGCGCCACATTTCTTCGAGCACCCGGAAGCTAGACCCGCTAGTGCTGATGGAAAACTGGGGATAAAGGGGCAATACCACAAGCTGATCAAGGTTATCTTGTTTAATTTCGGCGATCGCCTCTTCGGTGAAGGGGTGCCAGTAGCGCATCCCCACATAAACTTTGACCTCTTGACCCCACTCCGCCAACTTTTGGGCGAGGGCTGTCCCCTGGGCCTCGGTGATTTGTCGGAGGGGCGAACCACCGCCAATTTCTTTATAGTTTTCTTGGGATTTGCCGGCCCGGAGCGTGGAAATGAGCCAAGCAAGCGGCTTTTGCATCCATGGCGCGGGTAAACGAATAATTTCGGGGTCAGCAAACAAATTAAATAAAAAAGGACGGACATCCTCTAATTTGTCTGGCCCACCTAGGTTAAGTAATAAGACCCCAACACGACCCATAGCTGATACAAATTAAATTTACTGGTATTTTCTTTAAGTTATTGTAACAATATATCTCTTTGGGACGGCGTGCCTGTCGTGGTGGCTACAAGAAAGTCGAAAAAGTTTACATTTCACCACTTTATTTTTCAGGTTTTCGGCAAGCCCAAGTAGTGTCTTTCTAAACAACTCGCTTGAGGCCTTCAGCGGAGAAGCGATGGACCTGTTCGGCTCTTTGGGGACGCCCGAGAAAATATCCTTGGGCAATGTCGCACCCCATTTCTTTGAGTAAATCCAGGATGGCCTGATTCTCGACCCCTTCTGCCACCACTTCTAGGCCGAGGCTGTGGGCTAAATTAATCGTCGAGCGGACAATCACCAGGCTTTGTTCGTTGGTGAGCATATCCACCACAAAGGATTGATCAATTTTTAGGGCATGAACCGGAAACCGCTGTAGATAACTCAGAGAAGAATATCCGGTACCAAAGTCATCAATGGATAAATGCACCCCCAGATTAGCGAAGCATTGTAATAGCTCTAGGGCATAGCGCGGGTCACTCATGAGGGCGGTTTCTGTAATTTCGAGTTCAACCTGTGCAGGGATGATTTCATATTGCTGGAGGAGCGACTCAAAGGTGGTCAGGCAGTTTGGATCGAGCAAGCTACAGGCCGATAGATTAAGGGCGATCGCCAAATCAAGGCCTTGGTTTTGCCAGGCTTTTTTTTGTTGGAAAGCTTCTTCCCAAATCCAGTAGGTCAGCGCGTGGATTGCATCACTTTGTTCCGCGAGGGGGACAAATTCAGCGGGGGAAATAAGCCCAAACGTAGGGTGGTGCCAACGGGCCAAAGCCTCTACGCCGATCAGTCTTTTTTGCCGGAGATCAAACTTCGGTTGGTAGCATAAAAAGAATTGTTGGCGGGCGCTCGGTTTCCCGAGGCTAGAGAGAATGGCGAGGCGACGCGGGGTGTAGTGGTCAATATCTTCGTGGTAAATCTCATAGGCTGTACGTTTTTGTTTTGCCGCATACATCGCCACTTCGGCACTGCGGAGGGCGGCGTGGCTGTCTGTCCCGTGGTTGGGGAACATCGCAATCCCCAGGCTCGCCGTAATGTGAATCACATTGCCCGCCGTGACAAAGGGTTGTTGGATCGCTGCCTGCAAAATATCGGCCAATTCCACCGCATGCTGACAGGCTTCTTCCCATTCACTGTGCATCATCGGACAGGCAACGGCGAATTCATCTCCCCCCAAACGACAGACAATCCCCTGGTAGGGACTGAGGGCCGAGAGTAAGCGCAGGGCAATCTGTTGCAGAAAGGTATTCCCAAGCTTGTGGCCCAGGGTGTCATTGAGATCCTTGAAACGGTCTAGGTCAATCAGCATCACAATGATTAACTCGTACCCCAAGGAGGGAGTATTTAACCACTCCTGAATTGTGTCGTGGAATAGATTGCGATTGCCGATGGTCGTCAAACTATCGTAGCGGGCTTGGTAGCGCAGTTCTTTGAAATGGTGCGCATTGGCGATCGCCAAAGAAATCGACTGACCCAGGGCGCGGAGGGTATCAATTTCATAGGAAGCTAAGGTTTTATCCTCTTGGAATAGCATCAACAGCAAGCCAAACTGTTGTTCATGGAAAATCAAAGGAATCGTTAAAACCTTTGCCGCATTGCTCAGGGCAACACTTTGGGGACTGAGATCATCACAAAAACAAGCTAACTCCGCAGCGTCTAAAATTTGGAGCGTTTTATCCTGCAAAGCATAGCGAAAAAGACGATGGCTGGCGGTGAGTTGATTGAGGGCAACGCGCCTTTCCGACGAAAAACCCGCATGGCTCTGGAGCTTGAGTAGGCCATCCTCAAAAGTTGCACCTTCTAATAAATAAAAACCAATACAAGTTTCTGCATAATATTGATGTAGCGTTGTCGTGGTTTCCCGGGCGATATCTTCAATTTCTAGGGAGCCATGTAACCGCTGGGTAAGGGCATGGGCCAAGGTCAAGAAGCAATTGTGCATCTGCAAAGACCGTTGGGAACGTCGCAGTTCCGCTTCGACCTGTTTGAGGGCAGAAATATCAATGGCAATGCCCGTAAATCCCGAAGCATTTTGATCGAGATCAAGCTCAACCCGCGACGCAAAGCCATATAACCTTAACGTGTTGCCCTGTTTTGTCCGGACTCGAAATTCCCCTTCTGCATAGCCTTGACTAAAAACTTCTAGTAACTGTTGCTGCACAAACTCTCGATCTTCAGGCACAACTGTCTCAATCGCCTTGAGGTGAGACATTTCTGCATCACTAAAACCGAGCACTTCTTGATAAAAACGATTCCAACGGATAAAGTTGCCCGCACCATCACAGACGAACAACGCGCCTTGGAGACTATTAAATAATCCTTGGAGAATATTGCGTTCGGATTCTAAGGCTTCACTGGTCTGTCTGTAGGCAGAGGCCCGCCGCTGGAACGTCGTTAAAGTTGGCAACCACCGCACCAGTCCAACGCCAACGAAGATCAGCCCAACACCTTCACTAATAAATCGCTCACCGAACTGCCAGACCGTTCCTAAAGATTGCCACTGGGTACCGAGGTATTGGGAGAATTGCAAAAAAGATAACCAACGCCCTAAAGCTAACAGGATGCAACCAAAAATAATGTAGCGATAGTCCTGTTGCCGCATCGCGATTTTTTGATCATGTTTTACGAGGACATAGACAATGCCCGTTAACATTAAAGCGGCACATAGGGCAGCAAGGGACTGGTACATAGATATGGCTAGAGCGGTAAGAAATGGTGTCGGAAAAAAGCTGCAATCTAAATGTATTTTATCGGTGAAAAACTTCTCAAATTATAGAATTGCTTACAGGTTAACTGAGCTTAACTAAACCTCTTCTGAGTTAGGGACATGGGCCTAGGGTTCAAGGAGATGCCGGGGCATAACAATTAAGGTTGTGCCTTCCCGACGCAGCACATAAACGGTCTGATGGGGATCAATGGTGACGGTTTCGTCGGCGCAGCGGGCGCGCCAGGAGTTGCCTTCGTACAAAACGCGGCCAGCTTCACCGGGGGCGATCGCCGTTAGGGTTTCGGCATCGGCAGCATCACTGATGGTCCGCATGGAAGTTTTGGGGGTAAAAAAACGGCGGGAACTCACAATGGCGATGGTCGAAAACAGCAGCCATAGAAAAATTTGTATATTCGGATTCAGGCTCGGAATGAGATACACAATGACAGCCACGGCCACGGCCCCAAGCCCTAGCATAAACTCCATGAAGGCGGTGGGAAAAATAAACTCTAGGGAGCAAAGCACCGCGCCAATAATTAACCAGATCATTAAAGGATTGAGCATTCACCGAGACCCTAATACTGGGGATTTTTCGCCATATAATTTCGATCAGGGATGGCCTCCGTCTGTCAGCACCATTGACCGCTGACTTCATCATAGCTTGACTACTGGGCCTGGGCTGTTTGTGCGCTGTACTGTTTTTTAAAGTTTATGTCTATTACTCTTCCTTATCTCCGAGCATCGGGTTCCTTGGCGTTAACCTTTCAGGCAGCGGATCTTGTTGGCGATCGCTACTGGGTGGTTGCGCCGCAAATTTGGCAAGACACCAAGCCCGAAGCACCACCGGACTGCACAGCCCCCAATGACCTGGCCGAATGCTATGGCAAATTATATTCCCGTCAACTGCACCTGCCCCGCGTTTACGATATTTTATCTCTCCCGGAAGGAGAAATTTTACTCCTCGACAACATCCCAATTAACAATCAAGGGGAACTGCTGCCTGCCCTAGGATCGGTCTGGGCAGATGCTTCTCCCCTGCAACAGTTAAATTGGCTGTGGCAAATGCTCGATCTTTGGGAAGATTTAGCGGTCGTGGCCATGGGTACCAGTCTTTTACCATTAGAAAATATCCGGGTCGATGGTTGGCGACTCCGACTGATGGAATTATTGGCCGATCCCCCTGGTGAGCCTGTAACCTTAGGGGCCTTAGCAACTCCCTGGCGATCGCTCTTATCCGAAAGCGCGCCACCACTCCAAGAACTGCTGACGGAAATGATTGAGAGCTTCAACGATCCGAATGCCGATCTAGAGATCATTTTGCCCCGGTTAAATCAACTCCTTTTAGAGCAGTCTAGCCAGCAACATCTGCAAATGGCGATCGCCAGTGCCACCGATCAGGGAAAACTCCCTACAAGCAACCAAGATGCCCACTACCCTACAACCCAGGATTTAGCCGCTCCCCCTACGGCAACCCTAGCCTTGAGTGATCATTTATTAATGGTGTGTGACGGCGTTGAAGGCCATGGCCAAGGTGAAGTAGCGAGTCAGTTGGCAATTCAGTCCCTTAAGTTGCAACTGACAGGTTTCTTCCAAGGGCTATTTGATACCGATGAAGTGGTGCCCCCGGCGGTCATCGAACAACAGCTAGCGGCCTACATTCGCATTACAAATAACTTGATCGCCGAACGTAACGATCAAGAAGGACGCACAGGGGGCGATCGCATGGCCACTACTCTAACCCTTGCCCTCCAGGTACCCCAAAGACCCAAGGCCGACGAACTCCAGGATAGCCACAGCCACGAACTCTACATTGCCCAGGTGGGGGACAGCCGGGCCTATTGGATCACTAAAGATCAATGCGTTTGCTTAACGGTGGATGATGATGTGCTCAGTCGGGAAGTCCAGGCGGGCCGGGCTATTTATCGTCAAGGGTTACAGCGCCCCGATCACATGGCCCTCACCCAAGCCTTAGGGATTAAAGGGGGCGATCGCCTCCATCCTGTGATTCGCCGCTTCGTGTTTGCTGAAGATGGGGTGTTGGTGGTCTGTTCCGACGGCCTGAGTGACCATGGATTTTTAGAGTCCCATTGGCAGACCTTCGCCCCGGTGATGATCCAGGGTCATTTGCCCCCGGCAGCCCTGCTCCAGAGCTTGATTGAGAAGGCGATCGCCAAAAATCCTGGGGACAATATTACGGCGGCGATCGCCTTCTACCGCTTCACAACGGACACCTTCACCCAGGCCCCGGAACTTGAAACGGCTCCCGCCCCTGAAGACTTTGAGCCGGAATTTGTCCCCCCAGATCTGGCCCTAGATACAACCCTTGAGGCGGAACTGGCGTCGGAACCAGAAGCGGAAAACAGTCTGTCCCAGTTCACCTTAATTTTGGTGAGTTTAGTGGCGATTCTTCTGATGTTAGTCCTGGCGGCCTTTGGTTTGAACTGGCTGTTAAACCGTGAACCTCTACCGACGCAACCGGATGATCCGAATCTTGAAACCCCTACAAACGTAGAGTAGTACGCAGGAAATAAGCAATTTTTTCGGCACTTTCTGGCATCCCTAAAGCGGCGACATTGGCGGCGATCGCCTCCCGTTTCCCCGGTGCTTCCAATAGACCCAAGACCATCGCCGTGAGGGATTCAGGGGTTAATTCAGCCTGGGGTGCTAACAGTGCGGCTTCGTGTTTCGCAAAAACCTGGGCATTGAGGGTTTGGTGATCCTCGGCGGCGTAGGGATAGGGAATCAGAATGGCCGGCGTTTTGGTAATGGTTAATTCCGTCAGGGCGCTGGCCCCGGAGCGACTAATCACCACGTCCGCCCGTTGCAGGAGGGGAGCAATATTCTCAACAAAGGGTAAGGTGAGATAGTTTTCGGCTTGGAACTGACTAACATCAGGGTCGTTTTTCCCGGTGATATGAACGATCGAGGCTCCGGCTTCGAGCCAGCGGCCCGCACATTGACGCACCAATTGATTTATCCCCACGGCCCCCTGAGAGCCTCCCATCGCCAAAATCAAAGGGCGATCGCCTGGAAGATCCAACTCTAGGGGTTGGGGCGTGAGAAATTCGGCTCGCACTGGGGTACCGAGGTGAATGGTTTTTGCCTTGGGTAAATATTGGGCCGACTCCTGAAAGCCTACAATCACAGCAGTGGCATATTGCCCCAACAGGCGGGTCACTTTACCGGGAAGTACATTGGACTCGTGGAGGATCACCGGAATTCGTCGCAGTCGCGCCGCCAGGATTGCCGGAGCGGCAATATATCCCCCGGTGGTAAAGACAAGATCAATCTGGCGATCGCCTAAAATTTTGTAGGTTTGAAAAATAGACGCGAGCAACTGCAAACCATTGGCTAGCTTTTGAAGGGGGTTGCCCTGGAGTCCCTTGGCCGTGACCGCATGGCGGCGATATTGATTAGGCACTAAATCCGTTTCGAGGCGATCGCGCACCCCCAGCCATTCAATCTCACAGTCCGTTAATTTTTCTGCCACCGCCAGGGCCGGAAAGAGATGTCCCCCGGTGCCACTGGCCGCCATCAAGATTCGGGTCACTGCCTTTGCCACAATTTCAGTCGTTTTTCGTCTCAGGTTCTAGAATAGATTACACGTTCCGATCAACTGATGGGAACTTGTCCGTTTGAAGGAGTGATGGAAAATTTATGGGCTACTGGCAATCTTGGCAACGGTTTTTTGGCATGGCGATCGCCACGGGAGTTTTGACCTTGGGATTTGGTTTACGCAGCGAGGCCCGCACTCCGGCCACTGCCCCAGCCTCCCTTACGGATCTTTTGGTAGACATTGACCAAGCTGCCAATGACCAGCAATTAGAGCAACTCTTAAATTTCTACGGTGAGAATTTCACCCATAGCGACGGGCTAACTAAGACTGATCTACAGGATTTGTTAACCCAACTCTGGGAAGAATATCCCCGCCTAAGCTACAACACCAAGCTGCTCAATTGGGAGCAAACGGGCGATCGCCTTGTGGCCGAAACCGAAACCCAAGTGCGGGGCCTCAAGAAACAAGCAGGTCGCTGGGTGCACTACGAAAGTAAAATCCGTTCCCAACAGACATTCCAAGGGGACAAACTCATTAGCCAAGATATTTTGTCCGAAGCGTCAACCCTCACCAGTGGTGACAATCCCCCGGCCCTCAAGGTTCTCATTCCAGAAACCGTCGCCCCTGCCGCTGATTTTGGCTTTGATGTGATTGTGCAGGATCCATTGGGGGAAGAGATTTTATTGGGTGGTGCCCTCGAAGAACCGATTACTAGCAGCACCTACACGAATCCAGAGGCTTTTGATCTGAATATCCTCCCTGCTGGTGGCATTTTTAAACGGGTAGAAGCCCCCACCGAAGCGGGAGATATGTGGTACTCGGCCCTGGTGGTACGCAGTGATGGCATGGTGCTCACCACCCACCGGGTCAAGGTTGAAGATGCGCCTCTCCAGGCTAACGGTCTATAGTTTGTCCGGCTAATTTTGTTTGAGTGAAATCTCTAAATAGCGTCAATTACCGCTCCGTGTTCAATGTTTGAGAACGCTACTGGGGCGGTTTTTGGTCTTTGGTCGGGTCTAGGTCGGGGGAATACCCATCTTCGGGGTGGCTTTGTTTCATGAAGTAATAGCCCACCGTCAGGGAAAGAATAATTGCGGCAATGCCAAATAAACTCACGCTATCGGTAGTTTTGATGTCTAGGATAATTACCTTCCGGGCGATCGCAATAATGGCGACGGATAAAACCACCTCAAAATGGGGGCGTCCCTTGGAGAGATAGGTGTTGATAATGCTCTCTAGGAGTTCGATGCCGATGATGATCAGCATAAAGAGACTAAAAACTTCTAGCAGTTGGTCAGCGTTTAACAACAGTATCGGGGGGGCGGCGATACTTTGGAACAGGAACCAACCAAAATCTAGGGTTGCTAAGCCAATGGCGATCGCCATCATCGCCAGCAAGATTTGAATCATTAATTTTTCGTAGCGTTTAAAGAGCTTGAGCATTGAGTCCCTGGGGCTAGATTGGTGTTCTGATACAAAAGGATTCCCAGGGAAACATTGTAGTATGCGGCCTTCTTAGGAAAAATAGGCCAGGGTGACGCCAGCCCCCCCTTCTTTCTGATCGGCGAGTTCGTAGCGCTGAATTTGGGGATGATATTTCAAAAACTCGTGGACGCCTTCCCGGAGCTTGCCGGTACCTTTGCCGTGGATAATCCAAATGACCTGGGAACCCGCAGCGGTGGCATTGGCGATCGCCTGTTCGAGGCTACTTTCTGCTTGGTGCATCCGTTGTCCCCGGATATCGATGGTGTTGCGTGTAGTTCGCACCGTCACGGTTTCGGGTGTTTTTGCTTTGGGAGTGGCTTGTTTTTTCGGGGTTTTTGGCTTGGGCTCTGCTTCGACTTTTTGGCCCTGGAGTGATTCAATTTCTGTCCAATCGAGGGACATTTTCATCACCCCAAAACGGGCAACAAGGGTTTTATTTTCAGGGTCTAGTTCGATGACCTCGGCGGTTTGCCCCAGTTTAGAAATGCGAATTTTTTCCCCCAGTTGTGGTTGATAACCCGGTTTTTTCCGTTTGGGTTGACTCACTTTGCTCGCAGCAATGTCCCCCAGGGCTTCGGTGGCGGCCTGGGCTTTTTGGGCGGTGGGCTGACCCTTTTGTAGAGTACGAATTACCTGGGCAATCTCGGCTTTGGCTTCGGCGATCGCCGCTTGTACCTGTTGGTCTTGGGCAAGTTTGAGTTCTGCTTCCCGGCGTTGGAGATCGGCGGCCTTGCCAGAAACTTCCGTATAGAAACGTTCGGTCTGTTTGAGGAGAGCTTCGGCTTCCTTTGCTTTTTGTTCCTGTTCCCGCCGCTGGGCTTCAAGGGCCGCAATCACCTCGTTAACATTAGTATTGGTATTCCCCAACAGATCCTGGGCCGTTTCCACAATCTCCGCATCTAGGCCCAAACGCTTGGCGATCGCCAAGGCATTGGAACGTCCCGGAATCCCCCAAAGTAACTTGTAAGTGGGCCGAAGGGAATATTCATCAAATTCTACCGAGGCATTTTCAAAGCGCTCATCTTCATACTTCAGGGCCTTTAGTTCGCCATAATGGGTGGTGGCCACCGTGAGCTGGGTCTGGTCTGCTAAATATTTCAACAGGGCGATTGCTAGGGCACTACCTTCGGTGGGATCGGTTCCGGCCCCCACTTCATCGAGGAGCACAAGATTATTCTGATTGTCCTGGTCTAAAGCTTCAATAATGCGACCCACACGGCGAATATGACCGGAAAAGGTCGATAAACTCTGCTGCAGAGATTGTTCATCACCGATATCAGCTAAAATCTGGTCAAACCAAGGGATTTCCACTGGGGCGATCGCCGGAATAAACAAACCCACTTTCGCCATGAGCGCAGCCATTCCCAGAGTCTTCAAGGTGACAGTTTTGCCGCCAGTATTGGGGCCTGTGATTGCCACAACGCGGATTTCTGGGCGGATTTGCACATTGATCGGCATCACTTCCAGGCTTTCTTCTTGTTTCTCTTGCCACACCAGCAAAGGATGGCGCAACTGCCGCAGTATCGTCGGTTGATCGGGGGCGATAAATTTGGGCGGGTGCCCCTCGAGCCAAAGGCTATAGCGGGCACGGGTCATGGCCAGATCGAGGGTGGTGACGATCGCCAAGAGTTTTTCGAGATCTTCGACGACCTCAGCTACTTTTTCGGTGAGCTGACGCAGGACAATTTCAATTTCCCGCTCCTCTTGTTTCACCGCCTGACGGAGGCGATTGCCCAACTCCACAATCCCTTTCGGTTCGATGTAAAGGGTCGAGCCCGTACTGGAAATATCGTGGACGATGCCAGGAATCTGTTCCTTTTGTCCTGCTTTGACGGGTAACACAAAGCGATCGCCCCGTTGGGTAATGACCGCTTCTTGGATTGAGCCGCTGTGCCGCTGCATGATCCGCTGCAAAGTTTGGTAAATCTGCTCCCTAGCCCCTTTGATTTTGACGCGAATCCCTTCGAGTTTGGGACTAGCTCGGTCTGTGACATCCCCCCGGTCATCGATGCAATGGTGAATGTCTTGTTCTAATTCTGGGTAGGTGCGCACCTGCTCCACCAGGCGGCTTAATTGGGGGAGTTCTAGTTCGGCATTTTCCACTAAGCGCCGTAGTCGCCTTACCCCAGCTAAGGTGGTGGCAATGAGCAATAAATCTTTGCCAGTGATCAGCCCGCCCACGGTCGCCCGCACTCAGTAAAAATTTACTGGCGTCTGCATCAACAAAAATATCATCGCCAACGTCATCTGCTTGGTCAATGGCATAAACAAGGGACGTTCCTAAAGTAAAGCCAGTATTTTTATCCGCAGAAGTAAACGTCTTGGCAACTTCACCCCAAACCTGACTGTAGTAGTCTCGGTCAGGATTAATGTAACCAATCAAACCAGTAAAAGCTCGCACGCCTCTTTCAGGGTTGAGATACTGATAGTCAGCCCCTGCATAGGAACGAAACTTTTGCCCTGATTCACCTTCGGTGTAATCCCAAAGCAGTCCAGTATAGTATCGCTTTTGGTTACGGGCATCAACTTTAGTTCCTGTGAAGCTGATATGGGGAATGTAGTTTGTCAGTTCACGATATACAACAGTATTGGGGGCGATCGCATCTCTCTCAAAGAAGTCAATACCAATCTGGGTGTATGCATTGGGGACATCATTAAAGTCAATATCGACAATGTCTTCAACTTCACCAAATTCGTCTAGAAATACCCCAAAAACATCGATATTGATGTCTGTATTCCCTGAACCGGCTTCTTCAAAAGCAGAATTTGTCAAGCGTGGTGCAGAAATGTTTCTGAAGAGACTACCATCCTCAGTAACTCTAAAACTACGCTCAATGACAGGCGATAAACCAAGCCAGATCCCGTTGTAGCGGCCAACTGGAATGTCTGATAATTCACGCTCTTCACCCGGTGCTAAAGGAGGAACACTTTCTGCTCTAGCAATACCCGCGTGATACCAGGCAAAGCTATTCGCTGGAATTCTTGCTGCATCAGCTGCTCTGAATAAGTTGGTATTAATGTTGGGATTGTAAGGCTTCTCAGTCCCTTCTAAGGTGGGTTCAGCATCAGGCAACCAAATACTCGCAAGTTGAGCAACAATATCTAACTCGACACTTTCATCATTGGGGATAATATTAAGTGCCCGGACGGTGCGACCTAAAACAGCTTCTTCGCTGTTTTGCTTAATAACTTGGCGGACATTGGCGAGTTTAGTTGTTACCACATAATCAATTTCTTCAGATCTTCTAGTAAATCGATTACGTTCTGTATTTTCTGCAAAACCAGAGTTGCGTACGTCAAGATCTACACCCAGTTGCTTTTCTCCTGGTTCCAAGGTTTCTTCCGAGCCAATAAAAAAGTCAGTGCCTTCTGCTTGAATACGACCAAGTAGTGACCCTTCAATAGGATCTCCATTAGCATCGGAGGCAGGAACGACCTCTCCAAATTGATATGCCTCTAAACCTCCCCCTTGAAAACTTTCAAAATCTTCTCCAGCAAGAATATCAACTGGAATTAAGTTGGTCGGCTCTGTGTCTTCATAGACGAGTTTGATAGGGGGAATATAGCTACAAACAGCACCGTCTTCTAGCGCCTCTGGGCTTTGTTCATCGAGGGGGACTAGATCACAAGAACCAGTTAAGCTAAGTCTCAACCGGAAACCTTGTATGGTAATGGGCACCTCTAGAGTTGTTGTCACTTCCCTCAACTGCTGAGCCGTTTTAACCTGGAGGAAGTTACCGTAAAATTCTGTCGTTAAAACATTATCCTCTACTGTTGCACCGATCCCAGACCCCAAATTTTGCAGAATTTCAAACCCAGTATCACGAACAGTAAAGTCTCCACTGAGAATATTCGTCGAAACCTCCAAATCCGAAAGATGAGAGACCGGCATGGTATCCAAATAAACAGTGGAATAGCGCGGATTTAAAGACCGTAATTGACTTTCGGAAATGACTTGTACACCAGTGTCTTCATCTTGATCGTCTGATTCAGAAAGAATATCTTCTAGCTCTTGCTCTGGATCTTCTTCTCCGGCGATAGTCTCGTCATCAACTTCTGCGTCTGGCGATACTTCGTCTGGCTCAGAGAGCAGTTGCTCTAATTGTTCATCAACATTTCTAATATTAGAAGGGGAGCCAGGCTCTGAAACACTCGTATCTTCGACACCACCAGTGACTCCTGGTAACGAGGATTGGCCTGTCGATGAAGCACCACTACCAGATTGAGCAATCAAACTTGTCTGCTGTCGAGTTTCAAACTCAGGGACTGACTGAGGTTTGACGCGTCTTTTGTTTTCTTGTCTTTCTATGACCGGGCTGGAGTCTGAGAGAAGATGCTCTGCCGGATTCGCTGAAGCCGCGAAGATAGGGCCACAAGATAGAAGGATCGCAGTATAGACTACTGCCCTAGTACCTTTGACTTGTTTTAAATTCTTGAAGTTCATACCCACACACCAAAATTATGCTTCTATTTTACGTAGACTTCCCGAAAAATCCGAGAGAATCCAAACTTATTTAACAAGTGAAACAATATTCTTCACATATTAGATGAGCTACTTTATTTTTCAATCACTCTTCATCAAAAATTCAAGACGATCGGAAATCTACCCTTAGACTGATTGCTTTTTATTTATTTGGCAAAATAGTTGATTTGAGGTGGTGAATAGCTAGATAAACTAGGCTCTTGATTACTATTTGTTATGAAAAGTCCAAATCCCATCAATATCTTTGTCTCAACACTTTGATTTCGTGCCTAGATGGGCATGAAATTCTGTTCTGTAAATTATCGTGATAATCTGTAATTATCCTTGATGTTTCTTGATTTAAAGACAATTCGCTCATAGTCCCACAAAACATCTATGAGTTTAGGCGATCGCCTTGGCTATGGCATCGTCGAGTTTGACAATGGTGAAGGTGCACCGCGCAACATTCCCTCTGTGCTGAGATCTTCATCAAGTTCCTCCCAGTGGATTCCATAGCCACCACCACAAAGCTCCCAATTAAGAAGCTGGTTTTCAGTCGCATTGAGGAGTTTCGGATACCAAGCTAAGGGAACAGTGATTATTCGCCCATCCATCAAGGCAACACTAATCGTTTCCATTGTAAAGCTGACATCTTTAACTCGTTCATCTGCCTGAATCGCCAAAATACCCATACCACGCCTCCAATAATATTTTTTGATGTTCTTCCACTATTTTGTACAGTTTGCGTAGCTCTTTGGCACTAAAACCGATATTTTTTCCAAGACTAACTGGCTCTAACCAAAACTTAGCTGACACAGCATCGCGGTCAATGTGGATATGAGGTGGCTCATTCGGTTCATGACTGAAAAAGTACAGACGATATGGGCCAATCCTTAAAACAGTAGGCATCGTTTTTGTTTAAGTTTTTAACTGGGGGCGATCGCCTTTTTGATGATGACCGCCCCTGATCGCCTATTCTCCAAGAATTACTTTGGCCTCGGCGATCGCCTTTATTCTTTATTCCGTCTCTATTCCGTCGGTGCCGACAACAACTTCCCAACGGTGCGATTTTCTGGGGTGAAGGTTTCCTGAGCAACCCGTTGCACATCCTCTGCGGTAATCGCAGCAATGCGGTCTAGCTCTGTGAACAACTCCCGCCAGTCTCCCGTTTGCACTTCATAGGTCGCCAGTAGGCGGGCCATACCCATATTGGAATCTAGCGATCGCAACAGACTGGCCCGGGCTTGGGTTTTTACCCGCTCTAGCTCCTCAGGGCTCACTGGCTCTGTTTTCAAGCGTTCCAATTCCGCCGCAAAGGCCGCAGCCACATCATCTACGGTTTTTCCGGGAGCTGTGAGGGCATAAAGCAACATAATATTCGGATATTTTTCGCCGGGAAAACCATTAAACCCTTCCGCATTCAGGGCCACCTGTTGTTCTTCCACGAGGGACTTGTACAAACGGGACGTGCGACCATTGCTGAGAATCGAAGCGATAATTTGGTACACCACATAGTCTGGATCCGTTAACTGGGGCGCATGGTAGCCTTCCAAGTACCATGGTTGGCTGGGGAGTTCGAGGGTGACAGAACGGGTTTCTGTTTGGGGCGGCTCCACAGGAAGCGGCGGTTCCTCCAAGGCTGCAGCTTTGGGGAAACGACCAAAGTAAACCTCTGCCATGGCTTTGACCTGGGTGGGGTCTACATCTCCCACGATGGCGATGGTGAGGTTATCGGGGGTGTAGTGTTCCGCAAAGAAATCCTTAATATCTTGGCGAGTCAGGTTACGGATATCTTCGTCATAACCGATCACCGGACGACGGTAGGGGTGAGTCGAAAAGGCCGTATCAAGAAAGACTTCGACCATTTTGCCGATGGGGGAATTATCCGTGCGCATCCGCCGTTCTTCGAGGATCACCTCCCGCTCCTTATAAAATTCCCGGAAAACAGGATCTAAAAAGCGTTCCGACTCGAGGGACATCCACAATTCCAATTTGTTGCTAGGGAAACTGTAAAAGTATTGGGTATAGTCGGCGGACGTGGCGGCATTTAACCCAACCCCCCCAGCGGCTTCAACCACTTGGCCAAAGGCATTTTGGATGACATATTCGTTGGCTTCTGCTTGCACCTGCTGAAATTCGGTTTCAAGGGTCTCGAACTGGGCCATGTCGCCAGCTTCCTTGGCCTGCTGCATTTGGTCAAAGAGTCGATCAAGGCGATCTAATAGGACTTGTTCGGCCTCGTAGTTGGTGGTGCCGAGGTTTGTGCTGCCCTTAAAGGCGAGGTGTTCGAGGAAGTGGGCCACCCCTGTTTTGCCGTCGGGTTCATCGACGCCGCCCACATCAGCATAGGTGACAAAGGAAACGACGGGGGCGCTCCGGTCTTCGAGCACGATAAATTGCAGGCCATTGTCGAGGGTAAATTCGGTGATATTTTCAATGACTTGGTCGAGGTAGGGTTGAATCGAGGGGGTCACACCAGGAACCTGGGCCCAACTGATGGCGGGGGAAAGTTGCCAACTGATCACGGCGATTAAGCAACTGGCGAGTAATCTACGACGGAACAACCCTTTAAACATGGAGATTTTTGGTGATGATCTTGAAGAAAATATTCTCGTCCTATTCTAAAGGAAAGTTTTTGGAATGCCCGACGGGTTAGATCGGAAAATAGCGGCATTGATCCCCTGAAAACCGGAGAAATGGGCGACTCCTTGGCAAATTTTGGCGGGAATAAATAGTAAGATCGACGGGTCTACTTTGTCCTATCTTTGATTTTCGATGCCCATGGTTTCCCCTGATTCTGCCGCTAATCTCTCTGAACAACTTGACCGTATCCAGCAGGAATTATTAGCGATCGCCGCCCAATATGAAGGCAACGGGGAAAGGCTCCTGGAGATTTTGCGCGAACTAGAATTCACCCATCGTCAAATTTCTGAAGATTATTTTTATCCGAGTCTCCCGGAACGGCGGCGGGATCTGTACAACATCCTGCGGGACATGGAAACAGAAGGGGGATGGCCCTACATTGCGCGGCCGAAGTTACAGTTTATTTTGGAAAAGTTTTTGGCGGTGGAGTCAGAAGCTTTAGAGAATGATTCTGAGGATGACGGGGAAGAATAAAAGTAGAGCAAGATATTTCAGGCGAAACCATGGTCTCCGCTGCCCTCTACGACTGCTTAGAATTTGGCATCTCATCCCCGCGCCTTTTAACCCGCCTAACGGCGGCGATCGCCCAGCAGTTACAGGTAGATTGGGTTTGTTTGAGGGTCGATTTAAGCCCATCCCAAAGCCTGACCGAGACCTGGCCCACGAACCTAGCCGATGTCAATCTTGTTCTACCCCAAGAATTTCACCCTGACATTTGCACCTATACCGATTTACGTCACACGCCTTATCACGCTCTGATGGCCCAGGGTCTGGAGGCGATCGCCACTGTGCCCCTCCCCGCACAGCAGGCCCAGGGTTATCTATGGCTCGGTTGTCAGTCCCAAACCTTACCCCAGATAAATACCCTTGAGGCACTCCGTCCACCGCTCCAGTTGGCCCTTGGAATCTTGGCCCAGCAAAACCGCATCGTCAATTGCCAACAGTACCAACAGGCCCAGCGGGAAATTCAGCAGCTCATTGATGAAATTCAGGACACACCAAAATTATTTCAGGCCGCCAGTACCCAACTCCAAACAATTTTCGGCGTCGAGCAGGGAGGTATTCTTTTACTCAAATCGGCGAATCCCCTCCGTCAACGACAGGAACCTGATCCGACGGATACTTTGGAGCTTAAGTCTAGCTGGTCTGAGCTGCCGACCCAATGGTCGCTCCAGGACTGTGAACTCTGTCAGGTGGCTTGGCAAAAAGCGCCTCTGGTGTGGGCGATCGCCGATACCACAACCCATCCCTGGCAATCTCCTCTGGTGCGATCCCAAGTCCGTAGCCTACTCTTTGCTCCGTTAATGGGTGGGCAACTGTCTTCCCAGCACAGTCAACCAGTCTTAGGCTTTGTGATTTTGGCCCAGCGATCGCCCCGACAATGGCTCCCCGAAGAAATTCAAACCATGGCCAGCATTGCTCACCAATTGGGCCGCACGATGATCCACCACCAGGCCCTCCGGCAGGTGCAATCCCTGGTCGAAGAACGCACGAGTCAATTGAAATGGAGCCTTGAAGTCCAGGCGAAACTTAGTCAACAGATGCGGCACCAAATTCAACAACTGCGGCACCTTAATCGCTTGAAGGATGATTTTTTGAGCACCGTTAGTCACGAACTCAATACTCCCCTGGCAACGATGAAGCTGGCGATTAAAATGCTCAAACAACCGGGGCGATCGCCAGAAAAACAACGGACTTATTTAAACATTCTCGATCAAGAACTCAACCGAGAAAGCAAACTCATCCACGACCTGCTCCAGCTCCAACAGGCAGAGGCCAGTGAATTTGCCCTCAAACCCCAACGCCTCGCCCTCGGCCCGGCCCTCTCAGAGCTTGTGCAAAAGTTCCAAGATCGCTGGACTCCCCTCAAACAACTCCAGTTTCACCTCCGGTTTAAGCCCAAGGCTCTCAGCACAAAATTGCAATTTGAGACGGACCCCGAACAGTTTCTCAATGCCATGAGTGAACTCCTCACCAATGCCGGGAAATATGCCACCCCCAAGAGTAACGTTACCCTCAGCGTTGAATATTTGGGGCGATCGCCAGCCCGGATTCAAATTCGCCTTTGTAACGATGGAGCCGCCATCCACACCGAAGAACAATCCCAAATTTTTGATAAATTTCGTCGGGGCACCGGAGCCACGGCCCAGGCCATTCCTGGTACTGGTCTTGGTCTCGCCCTTGTGAAAACCATTGTTGAACATTTAGAAGGTAGCATTACCGTTTCTAGTGACCCCAATCCTCACCGCAATGATTACCGCACGTGCTTTCTATTGGATTTTCCCCAGGCGATCGCCGGGTTTTAACGGGCGGATTTTTAGATCAATATAATTCGACTTACTCCTCTGCATCCATGGTTTGGGGGACAAGCCTCGGATAAGGCAGACCTTGGTGGGCGAAGGCTTGTTTCGCGCGACGGATTAAATCTGTTTTATAGATAAATTCGTCCCTCGCATCCATGGGATAGCAACGGAGCTTAAATTGGGTGCCCCACATTTTTTCTTGCATCACCACCACAATCGGTAGCTTAAGCTGGGTATATTTGCTGCTGTAGGCCGCTTGGTAGAGAATTTGGATCACCTGCTCCACATCAACGCCATGGCCAAAGAAAAAGTCCGTGGCGACCTGGGCTTCGAGTTGGCCGCTATTGGCATTGGAAACCGCCTCTGTCCAGGTTTTGTTATGGGGAATGGTGACGAGGTTATCGTCGGGGGTCTGGAGCTGAATCCCCCGCAAGCCATAGCCAACGACCTCGCCATAATGTTCGCCAATTTTAATGCGATCGCCAACACGATAGGGCGCTTCAAATAAGGCCACGGCCCCGGCAATGATCGAACTGACATAATCCTTAAAGGCAAAACCCAAGGCCACGGCGATGGTGCCGGTTAGGGCGATGAGGTTGTTTTGGGAGAGATTAAAAAACAAATTCAGCAGATAAGCGAGGATTAAAATCAGGATCAAGCCTTTCCAGAAGGGGATTGATTGTTTAATCAAGAGCCGCAAGCGCCGGGGCACCCGTTCCGACAACCAGTTAATGGTGCCTTGGATCAGGGCCATCGTGCCGTAAGCAATGGCGATCGCCAGCACAGCCCGGAGGATTTTTTGGATCGTGAAATCCGTTAAAAGTCTTTGGGATAAATTTTCAGGCGGGTCAACCTGGGCGAAGAGGGTGAACCATTCAGACATCGGCACAAAGGATACTCCCATCGATTAATCTTCCCCCACGAAAAAATTGTTATTGGCCAGCTCACTTTTGAGGCGGATATAGTGGGCCGCTTGAATGGAGAGAGCCCCTTGATTTTCCCGCAACACCCCCTGGCGGAGGAGCCACTGGATCCGCGCTTGGATGCGATTCCGGGATTCCCCCAAACTCAAGGCCAAGTGAGCGCGGCTAATTTGGCCATGGATCAAGACAGAATGGAGAATGTAAAGATCACCACTGGCTAAGCTGGGGAGACTAGGCAAAGACGGTTTAACGCTCTCAAGGGTGAGGGGCTGTTGGTGCGGATCTGTTGCGTCGAAATCAAATTGGAGGTTTGGGTGTTGCTCGATTTGCTCTTGGTGAATCCGTAAGCTTTGGAGCCAAAGATTTGCGGCGATTTGACCTGTACCGTCGGCTTGACTAGCGAGATTTTGCCAATCATCGAGACGCTCGCCTTTAGGGGAATCTGATTCAGAATCTTCTTCTGGAAAGTCGTCGGGGGCACTAGGGGGCGGCGGCAAAACCACCTGGGTAATGGGTTCTAACCAAGTCTGGAGCATTTCCCCTTTTAACTTAGGGAGGGTGTCCACATGGCTAAAATAGGCGCTAATTTGTCCCACAAAATCCAGAAAGTCCCAGGCCCAATGGTTACAACTCATGATCCAGAAACAGTGGCGATTTTGAATGGTGATATCCCGGAGGGTCTCAATGCCTTCCCAACCGCCAATACACCGGAGAAAACATTGCTCTAGACAGGGAATAATCACCAGGGTTTGCCGTTGTTCTAGCTGATCCACAGTGGGCTGATCTTGGCGATCGCCTGGGCTGAGATCAATCTGGGGATAAAGTTCTAGGGCTTTTTGGATCTGTTGGCTAATGTGTCTGGGGTGGAGGGGGCGCTGTAGACAATCCAGGGGAGTGAGGATTTCCAGATCAGGAAAAGTTTGGCGGGGGATACTCTCACTCAAAATTTTGGGGAGCGGCTCCACGGGATTGCCCAGAAGCACAAAACTATTGGGGGCTTCCAAATTCGTCTGCCAAGTTTCAATGGCCTCGGTAATGGAGGCTTTGACAGGCGCACAATAGCCCTCTGGACTCGCCAGGGTTTCCAGTTGACGCGCCAACTGGAGGGACAGGGTATCGGGGAGTTCTACCAAGTCGGCAGCTTCTTCCGTGGTCGCCTGCTGCTGGGTAAACCAGGTGTGGAACTGCTGTTTGAGGGAGTCAACAAAAAGAGGTGCCATGGCATCGGTAGGAAAAAGCTGCGGGGCGATCGCCAATCCATTCCCGGAGGAATCATCGTTATCAAGCCCATTTGCTCACAATTTGTCCGCCATTTTAGGGGATATTTGCAGAGCAGCCGACTTTTTCATCAAGATTGCGTCATTTTACCCAATGGCTCCCCCGGTGATCGCCACAATTTCGTCGCAAATTAATATCTTTGTCGTTTTTAAGAAATATACAAAAAATCGTTTATTGCCAGGGTGATTCGTTATTACAGAAGAGAGAATCAGAGGGCATTGTATGGGGTTTCCACGTCGCTTTGTTAAATTTCTCTTACTGGCCTGTTTAAGCTGTCTGTTGGCGATCGCCGGATTGTCTGGGTGCCAACAAATCCTCCAAATCAGCCAGGTCACCAACCAAGCCGCGCCTTTTCCCGCCGTTGCCGCGCTCCCTTTACCAGAACTACCCGACTGGATCACCGAAATTAGCCCCACCGGAGAAGCCGCCGACCTCGCCCAAATCAGGATTCTGTTTAAACATCCCCTGATTCCCGTCGCCCAACTCGAAAGCCCCCAGGAAACAGCCCTCCTCCAAAATGTTGAACTGATTCCCGCCATTTCTGGGCAATTTCGCTTTCTCACGCCGAAAATGATTGGTTTTCAAGCCGACCAACCCCTGCCCAAAGCCACCCGTTTCCAAGTCACTCTCAAATCCGGTTTAGGGGATCTCGAAAATAATCAACTCACGGAAGATTTAGCTTGGACATTCCAAACACCCCAAATTCGCCTCAGCAATTTACCTGGGGTTGTCGGCACTTTGCCCGAAGATGCAGAACCCTTGGGTCTTGAGGAAGCAAGCACAGTGACTAGCAACACCCGACTCGACCTCGACTCCCTCAAGCAACACACTGTTTTTGTCAGCGGCCAGAGCAAAGTTAAGGCAACTGTTACGATGCAGGAACCGCCAGCAGATATTCTTTCAGACGGTCAATTCGATCCAGAAAAAACCTGGCAATACATTGTCAAACCCCGTCAGCCTTTACAGAAAGCAAGTCAATACACCCTAGAATTTCAACCGGGAATCGCCCCAGACCAAGGCAATTTGCCCACCGAAAAAAGCTTTCGCTCCGTCTTTAAAACCTATGCGCCGTTGCAATATGAAGAAATGGCTTTCTATGGGCAGCCGGATGCGGGGGGAGCCTATGGTCGTTTTGTAAAAGGGAGCGCCCAACTGGTTTTTAATAATGGTTTGGATGCCGATTCTGCCCTTGAAAATATTACGATTAGCCCAAAACCGGAGGGGGATGATCTCGCCGTTCGTACCTATCCCGGTAGTCGCTCGGTGGATCTGAATCCGTGGGTACTCCAACCGAATACCGATTACACGATTACCCTCGGCAAAAATCTTAAGGATCAATACGGGCAAACCCTCGGCAAGGATCAAACCCTTACCTATAATCCCGGTGATGTGGCGGCGGATATTTGGGCGCAGCGGGATCTGAATATTTTTCCGGCGGGGACGGATCTAAATCTTGATATTGAAACGATTAATTTACCGGAAGGGAAGTTTCAGGCGGGTTATCGGGTGGTGCAACCGACGGATTTGGTTTACGCGGCGACGGCTTATCCGCAAAATAACCGCACCGATTTAGTGCCGTCCGAAAGCAGTTGGGAAAGCATTACAGTCAAACAACCGAAAAATCAGTTGGTGAAAACGCCGATTCCGATTCGGGAAAAATTGGGTGGGAATACGGGTTTACTCGCTTACGGGATTACGGCAAAAACCAATACCTACAAGGATCAGAATAATCAAACCCAGTGGCGATCGCCGCAATATTATGGCTTGGTGCAGTTGACGAATTTGGGGGTGTTTGCCCAGTGGTTTCCGGAGTCGGGCATCGTGCGGGTACACCATCTGGATACGGGGGAGGCTGTCCCTAATGTCCAGATCGAAATTTATCAATCCAAGTTAGATCAAAAAACGAAGGGCACACCGCAAGCTTGTTTTACGGGGCAGACCGATGCGGGGGGTAATTTACTCGTTACGGGAAATGGCTGGCGGAGTTGTTTGCAGGGTCAGGATTATGCGCCGCAATTACTCGTGATTGCCCGCGAAAATTCGGACTGGGCTTTTACGCGTACTGATGAGTACAGCGGTTCCTACGGTTACGGGATTTATGCCGATTGGGATAATGGGGAAACCCAAGGGCGGGGCACAATTTTTAGCGATCGCCAACTGTATCAACCGGGCGAAAAGGCTTATTTTACGGGGGTTGCCTATTATTTAAAAAATGGGAAATTGCGGCAAGATATTAACCAAAATTACAAGGTGATCCTGAGTAACCCAGAGGGGAAAGAGACCACTTTAGGCAACTTCCAAACGAATCGCTACGGCACGTTTACGGTGGAATGGGATGTGCCGAAAACGCAGGATTTGGGGAATTATTACCTCCGCGCCGAAGCTGCCAATGGGGTGAATATTTACGGGGATTTTCGGGTGGCTGAATTCCGGCCGCCCAATTTCAAAGTGGATCTCAAGCTCGATCAAAAATTTGCAAAGATGGGCGATCGCCTGACGGCTACGACCCAGAGCGATTATTTGTTTGGTGCGCCCGTGAGCAACAGCAAGGTGAATTATTACGTCACCCGCAGTCGCGGTTATTTTCAACCGGAGGGATGGGACGAATTCCAGTTTGGGCGGCAGTGGCATTGGTCGGAAACGGAGCCGTCCATTAGTAGCGATGTCCTGCAAACGCAAAAAACCTTAAACGATGGCGGGCAAAGTTCCCAAACCATCGACGTGGCGCGGGATCTGCCCTATCCGGTGACCTATCGCGTGGAAACAGAAGTGACCGATGCGGCGAATTTGTCCGTGTCCAATACCCAAACCTTTACCGCGTTGCCCGGCGATCGCCTGATTGGGATCAACCATGATTTCGTTGCCGATGCGGAAAAACCCTTTAAAACCCAAGTGATTGTCACCAGTCCCGACGGGAAAGCGATTGATGGGCAAACGGTCAAATTAGAATTGCAGAAGGTCAATTACAGCGAAGTTTCCCAAATTATCGAGGGATCTCAAGTTAAACGCCCCCAAGTGGAATACGAGGCGATCGCCAGTCAAACTATTAAATCTGCCGCCAAACCCCAAACCGTTGAACTGACTGCCCCCGACAGTGGTTCCTATCGACTCCATGCCACGATTAGCGGGCAACCCGATGCCGCCGCCACCGATAGTTTCATTTGGGTCAGCGGTGCGGGCTGGTTTAATTGGGGCGATCGCTTCGACAATAACCGCGTCGAAGTCACCCTCGACAAAGATGAATACAAAATTGGCGACACCGCGACAGCATTAATTCAATCCCTCTACCCCGAAGCAGAACTGTATTTTTCCGTGATTCGCCACGGCGTACTGTACGAAACCCAGCAAACCGTGACCGGAGCCGCGCCCCAAGTGCAATTTACCGTCACGCCGGAGATGTTGCCCAATGCGGCGGTGGAAGCCGTTTTGATTCATAGGGGGGAATCCATTGAAGCTGCCCGCAAAAATGGCGTGGATAAGCTGATGAAAATTGGCTTTGATGATTTCCGCACGAGCCTCGCGGAGAAAAAATTAACCGTCGCCATTCAGCCGCAGCAAGATAAAGTGATGCCCGGTGACGCACAAACCTTAAATCTGCAACTCAAGGATCAAGGGGATCAACCCGTTGCCGGACAGTTAACGGTGATGGTGGTCAATGAAGCGATTTTGCAATTGACGGGCTATCGTCCTCCCGATCTGCTGGCTGAAATTTATCGCGACCAACCGATCACCACCCGCTGGGCTGATAATCGCCCCGATGTGAACATTGCGCCGATGGATTCGACCGAAGCAAAAGGTTGGGGTTATGGCGGTGGCGCATCCTCGGCTTTAGCAAATACCCGCACCCGCACCGATTTTAAGGCGATCGCCTACTATAACGGGGCTGTTTTAACCGATGAACAGGGTCAAGCAGAAGTCTCCTTCACGCTGCCCGATGACCTGACCACCTGGCGTGTCTTAGTCGTCGCGACGGATGATCAAATGCGTTTTGGTAATGGCGACGAAACCTTTATCGTAACCCAACCCCTGCTCACCAATCCCGTTCTCCCCCAATTTGCACGGGTGGGCGATCGCCTTGAGGGGGGCGTGATGGTCACCAATACCACGGGTGCCAAAGGTCGCTTAAATATTGAAGCCCAAGTACAGGGGGCGATGGAATTTGCCCAAGGGAATAAACAACGGCAAAGTCAAACCGCCGAAATTGGCAATGGTACAGAAGTGTACCGTTTTCCGATGGTTGCCAACGAAGCCGGAACCGCCACCTTTAAATTTACAACCCAGAAAAATGGGGTCGCCGATGCCGTGGAAGTGCCCCTCGAAGTCAAACAATTAAGCGTCAAAGAACAGGCGATCGCCACGGGGATTTTGACCGAGGACGAAGTAAAAATTCCCCTGAACATCGATCGGCAGGTGGTTCCCAACCAAGGCGGTTTAACGGTGACCGTTGCCAGTACCCTAATCCCAGAATTAACCGCCCCGGCCCAAGATACGTTTTACAACGACGATTTTCCGTTCCTCGAACCCACTGCCAGCCAGTTGCTCATTGCCGCCAATTTAGAAATCCTCAAACAGCGTTATGGTGAAGCCTTCGAGAATTTTGATATCCAAACCGAAGCGAGCCAAGCCCTCACCCACCTCACCCAATTACAACTCGCCAGCGGTGGATTTGCCTCCTTCCCCGGAGACGACACCCCCGATCCCTATGTCACCCCCTACGCCGCCGAGGCGATCGCCCTTGCCCAGCAAGCCGGATTGAGCGTTGATGAAAATGTGGTGAATAAGCTTAGACAATACCTCGATCAAACCCTTGCCAACCCCGCCCAATTTAGCGAATGCAGCACCACCAATTGTAAAAATACCGTCCGCCTCGAAACCCTCTTAGCCCTCGATCAACTGGGGGATGTGCGGGGCGACTTTGCGGCAACTTTGTACGATGCCCGCGAGGAGTTTGATACCGTCGGCAAAATTAAATTAGCCCGCCACCTTTCCCAACTGCTCGATTGGCAAATCCAAGCCCAGAAGTTAGCTGATGAAATCAACGAGTTAATTTATCAAACCGGACGCACCGCCCAGATTAATTTGCCCCAACGCTGGTTTTGGTATCACTCCAACACCACCGCCCAGTCCCAAGCCCTCCGGCTTTTTGTGGACATTGAGCAAACCCCCACCACCCTCAGCCAAGTCTTGCAAGGGTTGCTCGATCAACGGCGCGATGGCACCTGGCAAACCAGTTATGACAATGCCCAAGCCCTCACCGCCTTAACTGCCTATAGCGCAACGGAATCGATTCCGCTCAGTTTGAGTGGCGCTATCAAGCTTGACCGTAAACAATTGGGTGAATTTAACTTCCAAGGCTACGAAAACCCCAGTGCCACCGTCGATGTGCCGATGCAGGATCTCCCCAAAGGCGATCGCCAACTGATCATTCAAAAAGACGGCGACGGCAAACTCCATTACCTGAGCGAATTTAACTACCGTCTCCCGGGCAGCCAACCCGGCAAATTAAATGGATTGCGCATTACCCGCTATATCCGCCCCGCTAACCAAACCGAAGTTATTCGTAAATACGGACTGTACGACCTCAAAGAACCCTTTAGCGTCGAAGCCGGACAAGTCTTTGACATTGGCTTAGAAGTAATTACCGATCACCCCGTCGATCATGTGCTGATTAGCGATCCCCTCCCCGCCGGCTTCGAGGCCATTGATACCGCCTTCCAAACCGCCACCACCTATTACCAACCCCAACAGGACGCATGGCAACTCAGCTACCAAAAAGTCTATAAAGATAAAGTCGTTGCCTACGGCGATCGCCTGAATGCGGGCGTTTACAATTTGCACTATTTAGTCCGCGCCATCACCCCCGGCAGCTTTGACTATCCTGGGGCTGAAGTATCACTGCAATACAACGCCGAAACCTTCGGCAGAAGTACTTCTTCGACGTTAGAGGTGAATTAGGCGGGGAAAATCCGCAAACGGCGATTGGGTTCTTCCCCAAAGCTCGATGATTGCAAACGGTAATGTTCAATCAATTCGTGTTGCATCTTACGGATTTTGGCCGAACGGGGCAGCAGTTCCACGGGTTGACCCTGGGGAATGACAATCTGCTCCACCGCCAGGCGGGCTTCTTCGAGGGCATCGATTTCGTCGTCACTATTGCTTTGGGCAAATAACCGTAAATCTGTCGGTTCCTGGTTTTGGGGATCATCTAAATTCAAAATGCGCCGCAAACCCCGCGTGATTTGGGGGATTGTATTGGACTTCACCGCATGGATCGGCACATGGCAAGTTTGGGCGATTTGACGCAATTTGGAATGATTTTTCAACTGCGATCGCAACGCTAAAACCGCATCGGCTCCTTCGAGATCTTTGGTGAGTTCGATGGGCAGCCGCAAAATTTCGATCACCTGCTCTAGCTGCGATCGCCCGACGCCATAGGGATAGACATACACGGGATAATCCTCTCCATTGGGGCCAGGCACTCGCACTTTCTCCTGCTGTTGTGGATCACGGGCAATCCAAGATTGATCAATGAGGGGATCGAGGGCGTTGCTTCTAGGGGAAACTAATTTTTTTTTCTGGCTACCGAAAGGGAGAGGAGCCATTTTGCCAGAAGCACGCAGTCCCCGTGGACGGCTGGGTTCAGGGGCCATCTTTGTTTGGGGGTTCCAGTTAGGAATCTCGACGGGATGCTCCATTTCCTCGGTGATCTTCACATTGCCTTGATCATCGACGGTGCGTACTTCCAGTAACGGTTGGTGACCCCGCAAGAGGGTATCAATGGTGATCGACACATCACTATGAACCACCCACCGTTGCCGTTCTAACATTTCTACGGCCACATCAAAGGTTGGAGGCGCTTTTCGTTCGAGGACGGTTTTTTGCGATCGCCGTTTTCGGGCCTCTTCATCCCCCAGGGTAACGGCTTGGATGCCGCCGACGAGATCCGAAAGGGTGGGGTTTTTAATCAAGTTTTCAATGCGGTTGCCGTGGGCCGTCCCGACAAGTTGAACACCCCGTTCGGCAATGGTTCTGGCGGCCTGGGCTTCAAGTTCTGTACCAATTTCATCGATGATAATCACTTCAGGCATATGGTTTTCCACCGCCTCGATCATCACCTTATGTTGCAGTTCCGGGGTAGCCACCTGCATCCGGCGGGCGCGACCAATGGCGGAATGGGGAATATCACCGTCCCCGGCAATTTCATTGGAAGTATCGATAATCACCACCCGTTTACCAAAGTCATCGGCGAGAACCCGCGCAATTTCCCGCAGAGCTGTGGTTTTACCGACCCCAGGCCGTCCTAACAAGAGGATCGATTTACCACTTTCAACGAGTTCCTGGATCATCAAAATCGTGCCAAACACGGCGCGACCGATGCGACAGGTTAAACCAACGATGTCCCCCTGGCGGTTGCGCATGGCACTGATCCGGTGCAGGGTGCGTTCGATACCCGCCCGGTTGTCGCCACTAAACATCCCCACCCGCTCCACGGAATATTGCAAATCTTCGCGGCTAATGGGGCGATCGCCTAGATCTTCGGTGCTATTTTCAAAGCGAGCTTCAGGGATGCGACCGAGATCCATCACCACTTCGATCAGGGCGTTTTTATTGGGGTGGTCAGCGAGGCGATCGCGGATCGCATCGGGCAAAATCGTCAGCAGTTTTTCGAGATCGTCCGTCACGAGGCGACGGTGGGCCGGAAAAGCAGGGGATTGGGGTGCAGTCATAGACTAAGGCTTGGGTTTAACGAAGATTTTAATGGATTTATCAACTGGGTGGCGTGGGCGATCGCCTGGTCAAACCGTTCGGGATCGCTTTCGAGGGGTTGCGGCTGCATTTCAACGGCCTTTTCAAGGATCGGTTGGAGTATTTTTCGGGCATAACCGCCAAAGGCAACCCCAGCAATAAAAGGCGATCGTCCTTCATTCAATAGACCAAGATGTCGCAATTTATCGAAGGTGTGATTATTCGTACCGCCCGCCAGTTGCACATATCCCGGTAAACCGCTCTGGAGTACCTTCTGGGCAAACTGAATACTGGCATGGATTGTCCCTTTACCAATGTCGCCACTCATCGGTCGTCCGTCGGTCTGCCAAAGGAGGAGACAGTCGAGGGGCTGAATTTCTATGAGCAATTGTTCGAGATAAGACAACACATCGGGATGATCCTGGCAGCTAATCGCAAGTAATTTGAGGTGATGGTGGACGGGTTTGAGGGTCTGCCAGAGTCGCTGAAAATCGGCAAAATGGCCCGCTTGGGTATGGATTTCCACCGCATCGATCGCCATGGTTGTGATCATTTCCGCCGCAATGTGGGGACTGGAAATATAATTTTTCGCTTCGATTAAACCCAAAGGACAGATAGGCAAACAGCGGCCGCAACCATAACAGCGATCGCCAATTACACCCGTGTGATCAATCGCTAGGGCAGGACAAACGGTTTCGCAGGGGCGCAGACAATCGGCGGGACAATGGTTTGGATTAAAAAACGCTTTGCGGAAATGGGGATCTTCGGCATCATTGAGGCTAATCATCAACCAGGGTTTGCCCTGCCATTGGGGAAATTTTGCGGGATTTTGACGGGCGATCGCCTCCGCCTGGGTGAGCGATTCCTGGGCCATGGTCACCACCGCCGGATCCGCCGCTACATCGATGCAATCGGCACCCACTAAGCTATAGACGAGGGTCAAATCACGGATGGCGGGGAGATGCTGAAAACTCGCACCACAGATGAGTTTGAACCAGTGGCCAGCGGTGAGGGATTGGGCAGGAAAAAGAGATTGCTTCACCCCTTTATCGTAACGCTCTAATTTTCCCTTTGGAAAGTCTTGATCAGGAGAGAAAGATGTAAAAAACCGTAAGGGCGATCGCCTTTCTTCCCGACCTCTAACCCACAATAGAAAGAATAACCCCTGATCTTTGTGGATATGTTGCAACACGACGTCATTATTGTCGGTGGTGGTTTGGCTGGCTGCCGCGCTGCCCTTGAGATTAAAAAGAAAAATCCAAACTTTGATGTGGGACTCGTCGCGAAAACCCACCCGATCCGCTCCCATTCCGTGGCGGCCCAAGGGGGGATTGCTGCCAGCTTGAAAAATGTTGATCCAGAAGATAATTGGGAAGCCCACGCCTTCGATACGGTCAAAGGTTCTGATTACCTCGCCGATCAAGATGCCGTCGAAATTCTGACGAAAGAAGCCCCCGATGTGATTATCGAATTGGAACATTTAGGGGTTTTGTTTTCGCGCCTCGAAGATGGCCGCATTGCCCAACGCGCCTTCGGGGGTCATTCCCATAAACGGACTTGCTACGCTGCCGATAAAACGGGTCACGCGATCCTCCATGAACTGGTGAATAATTTGCGACGAAACGGGGTCAAAATTTACGACGAATGGTACGTGATGAATCTGATTTTTGAGGAAAATCAGGCGAAGGGCATTGTCATGTATCACATCGAAACAGGACATTTAGAAATTGTTCAAGCGAAGGCGGTGATGTTTGCAACGGGGGGCTATGGCCGGGTATTTAATACGACCTCCAATGATTTTGCTTCCACCGGAGACGGTCTGGCGATGACGGCGGCGGTGGGGTTGCCCTTAGAAGATATGGAATTTGTGCAGTTTCATCCAACGGGGCTCTTTCCAGTGGGAGTTCTGATCTCGGAGGCGGTGCGTGGTGAGGGAGCTTATCTGCGCAATAGTGAAGGCGATCGCTTTATGGAAAAGTACGCCCCGAAGCAGATGGAATTGGCCCCACGGGATATTACTTCCCGGGCGATTACCCTAGAAATTCGGGCAGGACGAGGAATTCATCCCGATGGCAGTGCCGGGGGAAATTTTGTCCATCTCGACCTGACTCACATGGGCAAGGAAAAAATTATGGAGCGGGTGCCCTTTTGTTGGGAAGAAGCCCACCGTCTTGTCGGCGTTGATGCCATTAATGAACCGATGCCTGTGCGTCCCACGGCTCACTATTCCATGGGCGGCATCCCCGTGAATACCGATGGTCGGGTGCGGCGCAATGGTACCGAATTAACCGAGGGCTTTTTTGCGGCAGGGGAATGTGCCTGTGTCTCCGTCCATGGAGCCAACCGTCTCGGCAGTAATTCCCTTTTAGAATGTGTGGTCTATGGCCAGCGGGTCGGTGGCAAGATTGCCGATTATATTGGCGATCGCCCTTTCCCAGAGATTAACGAACAACAATATTTAGACGAAGCGAAAAATCGCATCGGGCAGCTCCTCAATCAATCCGGCAATCTGCGCATCCATAATCTCAGGCAGCAGTTTCAAGACGCCATGAGCGACCATTGTGGTGTCTTTAGAACTGAGGCAACCATGGCGGCAGGGCTAGAACAAATCCAACACCTGAAAGACCGATACAATCATCTTTTTCTCGATGACAAAGATATCCATTGGAATACGGAACTGATTGAAGCCCTAGAGTTACAGAGCATTTTAAAAGTCGGAGAAGCTATTCTTACCTCTGCTTACCACCGCAAAGAAAGTCGGGGGGCGCACTCCAGGGAAGATTTTCCCACCAGGGATGATCAAACCTATCTAGCCCATACCCTGAGTTTCTGCAATGACACAGGTGTAACGATTGAGTATATGCCCGTCGTCATTAATCGTTTTGAACCCAAAGAGCGTAAGTATTGAAGCCTTCAGCCCTTCTCAAAGATGGTGCTGTGGCATGTTCCCCAAAAATACGGATTGAGGTTCCTTAGAAAAGACTCACCACGTCAAGGGAAGCGTGACCGTTGCAGGGCGTTGACTGGTCGTTTCTAAATCTAAAGCTTGCTCGACCTGTTGATAAATTTGGGCGGCTTCTTCGGGGGAATTGCCAATGCTGGTCAGCCCTAATTTGCCAAATTCTGAAAGGGTGCCCATCAGGTGGAACACGCTCCCTGTTTTTGTACTGCTGTCGAAATGGAGGCCATGGGCGGCGATGATATCCATCAAATCACTGGGCAGGAGGCCTTGGTATTGGGGTTTCTGGAGATTGTCAGAGGCGATGTAGTATTTTTTCTGGTGTTGGGGCGTGAAAAATGACCCTGTAGCGCAGTCATAGAAGCCGTTGGTTAACAGTTGTAATGTCATCAACGGATGGGTCGTGCCCCCTTTGCGGAGGTTAATTTCAATGGCCTGGAGATCCCAACTGTGGTCGGGGTTTTCGGTGGCGATAAAATCGACGCCATAGCGTTCCATCGCTCCCTTTTCAGCGAGAATCTTGCCGACTTTTAGGCCCAGTTCCTGTAACTGTAGGCGATATTCGCTGGCGGCTGGAAAATGGCATCCTAAGTAAATTTGACCATCCTGTCCCCCCAGAATTTGGTCGTGGGTCGAGAGGATTTGGACTTCGCCACTGGGCGTGATTAACCCTTGGACACTGGGCGATCGCTTTGGATTTCCTTCGATAAAGGCTTCGGCGATCGCCCCTAGTTCGGGAATGCGCGAGGCAAAATTATCCCAGGTTTCGCCGCTGGCCTGGAAACTGAGCTTGGGCAAAGCCGCCGCAATCTGTTCACAACGTTCCGTAAAACTGTCTCCTGGCGACACAGTAGGTAACTTTAACACCGCATTCCCTTCCCCTGAAAACCCCTCGTTTAGCTTAATTACAATCCGTTTGAGGTGGGGTTGCCGCTCCCACAGTTGCGCCGTAACCTGGATCAACTCCGGCACCGTTTTTACCAAAGCACTGCCATCGGGAAAGGGAACACCCGCCGTTTGAAAGATCTCGCGACTGCCACTTTTCGAGCCCCAATAGTTCAGGCTGGGGCTGGCGGCAAAGAGGGGAATTTGCAGTTTTTCTGACAGTTCCTGTTCTAGGGGCGTTGAGTTGTAACACACCATATAGGACTGGTTCGGCCGTAGGGCGCGGCGAATTCTTTCGACCAGCCGGGGCCGCTCCAAAATCTTTTGGGTTAAAGGTTTGTAGGAGTTGTCATAGGTGGTCACCAACAGCAGGCGATCGCGGGCATGGGAAAACGGAATTCCTGATAGGAGCTGGAGATAATAATCAATAATTAAGGGAGCGAGGGGTTGGGCCGTAACGTAAATCAAGCGCGTGTGGGGATTGCGCAGGCGAATCAGTGAGAACAGTAACCGCTCTTCATAGTGCAAAAATCCAGGCACCTTCTGGCCGACCCGCTGATCCACACTAAAAGAAGGCACCACTAAAATATCTTGATCGTCCGCCTCAAAATCAGCAGAATCTTGCCAACGCTGGCGCAGTTGCTGTTGTAATGCCGCAAAGGTCTGGAAAGAAGGATTATGCACCGTTTTTTGCCCAGATCGAACTTATAGGATTGTTTTTGACCACCCTACGTCTGATCTTAAAATTTTCTGTCCAGCTTACAAAAAAGCTAAACAACACTTAAACCAAGCATTGCTCGCAGGGTGAAATAGAGAAACGCAAAGAGACCCACCAAAAGCCCAATCGTGGCGGTGGCCGTTGCTTTATTTTTGAAAAATAGTGGCTTCAGCCATTCAAATACACTGATAAAAATCCCCAGGATCAGACTGATCATGTAACGGGGATAGCGGAGGACGTTCTCAAAAAACTCTTGCATAGCACCGGAGGGGGAATTTTATGGGTTTAAATAGGGAAGATTTTATGGCTTCAAATTGTAGCATTCCCCTCTGCGTTCCCAGTTTTCCCCTGCCAAGGTAGGCTTGGTAAGATCGATTCATTTTTTATTTCCTTAGCCCTTACCTTCACCTTCGCCATGGACACCCTGCAACTCGTTCTCAATGGTCTGTCGGTCGGGAGTATCCTGGCCCTTGCTGCCGTGGGACTGACCCTAACCTACGGGATTCTGCGCTTATCCAATTTTGCCCACGGGGACTATATGACCCTGGGAGCTTACATTACCTGGTTGAGTAATTCCCTGGGGTTAAATATTTGGCTGTCGATGGTGGTAGGGGCCTTTGGCACCATTGGTGGGATGCTCGTGGCAGAAAAATTACTCTGGCAGCCGATGCGAGATAAGCGGGCGACACCGACAACCTTGATCATCATCTCCATTGGTTTGGCACTGTTTATCCGTAGTGCAGTGCTGTTTATTTGGGGCAGTGGCAATCAACAATATGATCTCCCGGTGGTGCGGGCCATTAACTTGACCGAACTTGTGGGACTTCCGGAAACGGTGCCAGATTTGCGCATCGCCTACTATCGGGTCGTGGTGATGGTGCTGACGGTTTTAGTAATTTTAGGGCTGCATTTTATCCTGCAAAATAGCAAGATTGGCAAAGCGATGCGGGCAGTGGCTGACAATATTGACCTGGCACGGGTGTCTGGCATTGATGTGGAGCGGGTGGTGCTCTGGACTTGGATTATTACAGGGACTTTAACGGCGATCGCCGGCAGTATGTACGGGCTGATCACCACGGTGCGACCGAATATGGGCTGGTTTTTAATTTTGCCGATGTTTGCCTCGGTGATCCTGGGGGGCATTGGCAATCCCTACGGGGCGATCGCCGGTGCTTTTGTGATTGGCATTGCCCAAGAACTCAGTGTGGCTTGGCTCGGCCCAGACTACAAGCTAGGGGTTGCGCTGTTCATTATGGTGGTCCTGCTGTTGGTACGGCCCCAGGGTCTTTTTAAGGGCACCATGTAAATGGCGTCTTAAAGTCCATATCGGTGAATACTGTTCTAAAATTGCTTAGTTGATATGTTGAGTAAACACGAGCGCCATGGGTAATCGAAAAGCACTGGTAACAGGGATCACCGGACAAGATGGCTCCTATTTGGCGGAGTTACTCCTCGAAAAAGGTTACGAAGTTCATGGCATTATCCGTCGCGCTTCTACCTTCAATACCGACCGCATTGACCATCTCTATGTCGATCCCCATACCCCCGATGCTCGGTTTTTTCTTCATTATGGGGATCTCACCGATGGCACGTCCCTAGGAAAATTAATCGAAAAAATTCAACCCCATGAAGTTTACAATCTGGGTGCCCAGTCCCATGTGCGGGTGAGCTTTGATTCGCCAGAATATACCGTAGATACCGTGGCAATGGGGACGCTGCGTATCCTAGAAGCGATTCGGGACTACCAGGAACGAACGGGCAATGAAGTGCGCTTTTACCAGGCCGGTTCGTCGGAAATGTTTGGCCTTGTGCAAGAGGTGCCCCAAAAGGAAACCACTCCCTTTTACCCCCGCAGTCCCTACGCCTGCGCCAAGGTCTATGGCTACTGGCAAACGGTGAACTACCGAGAATCCTATGATCTGTTTGCTTGCAATGGCATTTTGTTTAACCATGAAGGGCCACGCCGGGGGGAAACCTTCGTTACCCGGAAAATCACCAGGGCGATCGCCAGAATTATCGCCGGACAGCAGGACAAACTGTACCTCGGCAACCTCGATTCCAAGCGGGACTGGGGTTACGCAAAAGACTATGTGCGGGCGATGTGGCTGATGTTGCAGCAGGACAAACCCGACGACTATGTCATTGCCACGGGGGAAACCTATTCAGTCCGCCAATTTTTAGAAACAGCCTTCGCCTACGTCAATCTGAACTGGGAAGATTATGTGGCCTTTGACCACCGTTATCTCCGCCCTGCCGAGGTGGACTTACTCATTGGCGATTCCACGAAGGCGAAAAAACAACTGAACTGGGAGCCGAGTATTGATTTTTCGACCCTCGTCGGGATCATGGTCGAAGCAGATCTTGCCATTCTGGGTTTACCGCCCCACAACCCAGCCATGGGCAAACTTTATGAAGCAGATCAAGCCTATATCCGCCAAGCAACCGGCAGCCGCGTTGATTAGTGGGTGTGTCCATCCTCTGGTTCGTCTAGGTGCTCCGAAGCGTCACGATAGAGATTAAGAATGTGGTGATCCTTGAGGCGATAAATCACATTCCGCCCTTCCTTGCGATAGCTCACTAAACGTGCTGTGCGCAGGGTTCTTAGTTGGTGAGAGACAGCCGATTCACTCATCTCAACGGCGGCGGCGAGTTCCCCCACCCGCATCTCTCCAGTGGCCAGGGCCGAAAGAATACGCCAGCGGTTGGCATCCCCCAAGACACCAAAAAATTCGGCCATCCGTTGGGCCTTGGCTTGGTTCAAGATTTTGCCACTGTGGTCTGTCATGGTTCGCTGATCTAAACAATACCTGAATAGTTGTTCATGTGTTAATCTAAAAATATGAACAATCGTTCAACTATTTAAGACAATACCTTGGAGGTTTAAACCATGGTAACTGTGACCCAAATGAAGTGTGCCTGTGAATCTTGCCTTTGCATCGTGGATCTCAATAGCGCTATCCAAAAGGAAGGTAAGAGCTATTGCAGCCAAGCCTGTGCCGATGGCCATCCCGCAGGGAGTGAAGGCTGTGGCCATGGGGGCTGTACTTGTCACCAATAGAGCCATCAATAGAAAGAAATTGAGCCAAATTTATAAGCTGAAGCAATACCCATCACCGAAGCTGGGTATTTTTTTTGATAAAGATTGATTTAGTTGAAGTTTAAAGTTGCTCTAGGGCAGCTTGGGCAATTTCTCGGTTAATCAAAGCGTCTTCGTAGTCTGGGTCAATGGCGAGGGCTTGGTCATAGCTGGCGATCGCCTCGGCATAGCGCCCCAGTGCTTCGAGGGAAATACCGTGATTATTCCAGGCTTCGGCGTCGTCGGGATCGAGTTCTAGGAGGGCAGCATAGGTGGAGATCGCTTCTTCATGGCGACCTAAATCGGCCAGAACATAGCCTTTATTAAACCAAGCATCCACATCTGCGGGATCTAATGCTAGTACTTGATCATAGCTGGCTAATTCTTCTTCATAGCGTTCCAGAAAGCCCAGGGCAATACCCCGGTTATACCAAGCGTCCACATCCCCCGGATCCAGTTCCAGGGCGCGGTCATAGCTGGCCAGTTCTTCTTCGTAGCGCTCTAAAGCTCCTAACACAACGCCCCGATTGTACCACACCAGGTTTTGATCGGGGTCAAGGGCGATCGCCTGATCATAGCTGGCCAATTCCTCTTCGTGCTGCCCCAAGGCCCCTAGGGTAACGCCCCGCCAGATCCAAAGCTCTGCATCGTTCGCATTCAAAATCAAGGCGGCATCGTAGGCCGCGAGGGCCAGTTCATATTGCCCTTGGTCGTAATATTCATTGCCCTGGAATACCAATTCATCCACTGAATCGGCGGTCATGCCAGCACCTTGGGCGAAGAGGCAAGGAGTCGAACCACAGGGGCGCGCTTGGGCGATCGCCGGCGTTAATGTTCCTCCCAAAACCAAGGCTAGACCCATACCACCCAACAGCCCAGAAAAAATACGCACCATGGGAACACTCCACCAAATATTGCCGTTCGTCCAATATCTTCCATCATAGTCAGAATTACCGTTGCCGCTGCTTTTCCTAGGGGGAGATATTTACAATCAATAATGGTTCCCCGTAGTTTCGCTATCTAATCTCTGAATTCCAGTGAGGGGAAGCCGTTCCTTGAGGGCTTGGATCGTTTGCTGGGTGCGGGGTTCACACCAATGGGGCGCAATCTCTGCTAGGGGCACCAACACAAAGGCCCGTTCCTGCATCCGGGGGTGGGGCACCTGCAAATGGGGCAGATAAATTATGTCCTGGCCATACAAAAGCAAATCCAAATCCAACGTCCGCGCCCCCCAACGTTCTCGCCGTTCCCGTCCAAATACTTGCTCGATCGCCAACAGGATTTCGAGGAGAGCTTCGGGACTGAGATTGCGCACCTGACCAGTCACGCAACCATTGATGTAGTCTGGTTGTGGCGGGCCGACCGGGGCTGTGCGGTACCAAGTAGACCGAGCTGTTAGGGCGATCGCCGGATGTTCGCTCAAATGTTGAATGGCATTTTCTAAAATTTCTAAGGAGTTACCCAAGTTACTTCCGAGGGCGATCGCCACATCCACAGCCCGTTCCATTGCGAAAAATTTCCCCGTATTCATGCCCCAAAATCATAGCCCGAACTTCACCTTTTCCCCTGACCCCGAACCAGATACTATGGTGTAGGCAAAAATCCCCCCTCGCAACACCACACCCAAATAATGGAGGAAACCAAGGTGGCAACCCGCGTCATAATCGTGCGTCACGGACAAAGTAGCTATAACGCCCTCAAAATGATCCAGGGCCGTTGTGATGAATCAGTACTCACCGACAAAGGCTGTGCCGACGCCGCCACCGTAGGCCAAACCCTCCAGGGCATCGACTTTGCTGCGATCTATTGCAGCCCCCTCCAACGGGCAAAGCAAACCGCTGAAATTATCCACCAGCACCTCGACAAAGCCCCCGCCCCCATCACCAGTGAGGGTCTGCTAGAAATTAATTTGCCCCAGTGGGAAAAACTCCTCAAAAGTGACGTCAAAGAACAATATCCACAAGCCTATCGCCTCTGGCACGAAAGTCCCGCTGAATTTGTGATGACCCATGCTGATGGGAGCGAACACTCTCCGGTTAAAGACCTCTATGACCAAGCCCGACAATTTTGGCAGGAAATCCTCGCCAAACACCAAGGGGAAACTATTCTAATTGTCGCCCACAATGGCATCAACCGCTGTTTACTGATGAGTGCGGCGAGCATCCCCCCCAGTAAGTACCAGAGCATTCAACAATCCAACTGCTGTATTAATGTGCTGAATTTTGTCGGTCAGTTGGGAGACATTGTTCAATTTGAATCGATTAACCAAACGGCCCACCTCGGCCTATCCCTCCCCAGCTACCGTCCGGGCCACAAAGGTCTCCGTTTGCTGCTCGTGCGCCACGGGGAAACTAACTGGAATAAGGAAGGGCGTTTCCAAGGCACCATGGATATTCCGTTAAATGAGAATGGCCAAGCCCAAGCCGCCAAAGCCCGTGCATTCCTTAAGGATGTGACCCTGCATTTCGGCATGACTAGCCCCATGAGTCGGCCCAAGGAAACCGCTGAAATCATTCTGCAAGCCCACCCTGGGGTGGTACTGGGCACCCACCCTAAATTAGAAGAAATTGGCCATGGTCTCTGGGAAGGCAAACTAGAAGCTGACATTGAAGCGGGCTTTCCCGGCATGCTGGCCCAGTGGAAAACCAAGCCAGAAACAGTCCAGATGCCAGAAGGGGAAAATCTCCAACAGGTGTGGGACCGAGCCAACGAAGCCTGGGATGAGATTGTGGCGCAGTATAGCCAAACCCCGAATCAAGTGGGTTTAGTGGTCGCCCATGATGCCATTAACAAGGTGATTCTCTGTCGCTTGATGGGACTGCAACCCCAGGATATTTGGGCGGTGAAACAGGGGAACTGTGCAGTGACGGTGATTGACTACCTCCAGGGGGCAGACAGTGAACCGGTACTCCAGGCGCTAAATATTACGTCGCACCTCGGCTTTGGGGTGATTGATCAGACGGCAGCCGGAGCTTTGTAAGCCTGGGAAAAAATGAGGGGCGATCGCCATCCCCTATAATCAAGTCTGGAAAATTTTTGTAGCAACAATAACGAGCGTGTGTAATGGGTAAAATTGCGTGGGTCTTTCCGGGCCAAGGATCTCAAGCGGTGGGCATGGGCGTCGATCTCGCCGAACATCCCGTCGCCAAAGCAAGATTTGCTGAAGCAGAGGCAATCCTCGGTTGGTCAATTCTCGAAAAATGCCAGGGGGATGAAGCGACCCTCTCCCGCACCCTTTACACCCAACCCTGTCTCTATGTGCTAGAGGCAATTCTCTGCGATCGCTACCGGGAGAAAGCGCCCCAGGTAGACTTTGTGGCGGGTCACAGCCTCGGTGAATATTCCGCCCTCTATGCGGCTGGAGTCTATGATTTCGCCGCTGGTTTGCAATTAGTGCAAAAGCGCGCCCAACTGATGGATCAAGCGTCTGGGGGGAAAATGGCGGCCCTGATGAAGTTTGACCGTACTGAATTAATGGAAAAAATTGCGGCAACCGAGGGAGTAACCCTCGCCAACGACAACAGCGAACAACAAGTTGTCATCTCTGGTACCCCAGAAGCCGTTGATGCGATTATGAATGGTGTCAAAACCAAGCGGGCGATCGCCCTGAATGTTTCTGGTGCGTTCCATTCCCCGTTTATGGCCGAAGCCGCCGCCCAATTTGAAGCGATTCTCGATGCCGTTACCTTTGCCGATGCCCAGGTACCCGTACTGTCCAATGTCGATCCCCAACCGGAAACCCAAGCAGCCGCCCTCAAGGAGCGCCTCAAGGCCCAAATGACCGGTTCTGTCCGTTGGCTCGAAATCATGCAGCAACTGAGCGCCCTAGAAGTTGCAGAGGCCGTAGAAATTGGCCCCGGTAAAGTGTTAACGGGCTTAATTAAACGCACCTGCAAAGACATGGCCACGGCAAATATTGATACCCTCGCCAGTATTGGCTAGGCTCAAGGCATACAAAACCACTGCGTCCAAAGGGAACCATGATTTATTTAGATTCGGCGATCGCCACCGAAGCCACCGAAGCCGTGGCCTGGGGTTGGGTCAAGGGCATTACCACCAATCCCACCCTCCTGGCCAAAAGTGACGCGCCCCCGGAAGTTACCCTAAAAACCTTGGCGGCCATCACGCCTGGAGAACTCTATTACCAGTTAGTCAGTGAAGACTGTGAGGGGATGCTTCGCGAGGCCCACCGGGCACGGGAAATCATTGGCGATCAGCTCGTGCTTAAAATTCCCGCCACTTTCAACGGCTTTCAGGCTTTGCCCAAACTCTCTCCAGAAATAAGCTGCTCTGTCACCGCCATCTATCAGCCGACCCAAGCGTTAATCGCTGCAGAAGGCGGCGCCAAATATGCGATCGCCTACGTGAACCGCGCCACAAACCTCCAGGGGGATGGTGGTAGCCTTCTCCGCGCCATGAAAGCTCTGTTACAAGGAAGTAAAACCACGATTCTGGCCGCCAGCCTTAAATCCGCCGCCGAAGTCACCCATGCCATAATTGCTGGGGCAGACCACATCACCGTTCCTTTTGCTCTGCTCAAAACCCTGACTACACATTCCTTATCGGAAGAAACCAAAGCCGAATTTAATCGCTTAGGGTGCGGTTTACGCTAAACAGATTTCAGAAAAGGTTGTCTATACTGAGAAAAGACTTTACAAAACTTCATCATAAGCGTTCCCTTGATGACCTTTCTCGACAATCTCAAAAAACCCACCCTCTTCGGCCACCCTGTCACCCCAGAGTTGTTTGCCCTGTTGACAGTGTATTTCGTCCAGGGGATTCTCAACCTCTCCCGGCTTGCGGTGAGCTTTTTTCTCAAAGATGACCTCGGCCTAACCCCGGCAGAAGTGGCAGCCCTCACGGGACTCGCGGCATTTCCCTGGGTCGTCAAGCCCCTTTTTGGCTTTTTGTCGGATGGCTTTCCGATCTTGGGGTATCGACGACGCTCCTACTTAATCTTGGCGGGCTTACTCGGTTGTGGCGCTTGGGCAGCAATGGCCAGCATTGTCCAAGCACCCTGGTTGGCGGCAACGATGATTGTCTTGAGTTCCATCTCCGTGGCGATTAGTGATGTGATTGTTGATTCGGTAGTGGTCGAACGCGCCCGGGCCGAATCTTTAGATAAAGTAGGGTCACTCCAATCCTTGACCTGGGCCGTGGCGGCGGTGGGGAGTTTAACAACAGCCTACTTGAGCGGTTGGTTACTGGAGCAATTTAGTACCAGGGTTGTGTTTGGGATTACGGCCATTTTTCCGCTGTTGGTATCGGCGATCGCCTTGTTAATTATTGAGCAACCCCGTGAAGCCATATCCCTAAAAGCCACCACCGATAACATTGGCAACCAGATGAAAACCCTCTGGGGAGCAGTACGGCAGAAAAAAATTCTGTTGCCCACGGCCTTTGTTTTCCTCTGGCAGGCAACCCCCAGTGCCGATTCAGCCTTTTTCTTTTTTGTCACCAACGAGCTAGACTTTAACCCGGAATTTTTAGGGCGGGTGCGCCTAGTCACTAGCTTTGCGGCCCTGGCGGGGATTGCCATCTACCAAAAATATCTCAAGCAAGTTTCGTTCCGGAAAATGTTGGGGTGGAGTACCGTCATTTCCGCCGTCCTTGGTTTTACCACCCTTATTCTTGTGACCCACGCCAACCGTGCTTTGGGCATTGATGATCGCTGGTTTAGCTTGGGGGATAATTTGATTTTGACCGTTACCGGCGAAATTGCCCTGATGCCCATTCTGGTGTTGTCAGCGCGTCTGTGCCCGCCCGGCGTCGAGGCGACCATGTTTGCCCTGTTGATGTCGAGTTGGAACCTGGCGGGTTTACTCTCCCATGAGTTGGGGGCTCTTCTCACCCAGTGGCTCGGAGTGACAGAAACCAATTTTGACCGACTTTGGCTTTTGGTCACGATCACGAATTTGACGACCCTATTGCCCCTCGTCTTCTTGAAATGGCTCCCGGCAGGGGATCCCCAGGCTGATCTTGAAGAACACACCACGCCCTCAGTGGAACTTTACGAACACCACGCGGCGATTTCGGGAACAGAATCGGCCCTTTTCCCGACGGTAGAACCGAATTTGGTGGGTTCCCAGTCGGAAAAACAGTCTTAAAATGTCATGCCAGCAGTGGTACAGGTCAAAAATCTGTGAAACAAAAGTGCGCAGACTAAAGACTAGACTTACAATGGTTTGTCAACATGATCTTTTTTGTCTGGGACATCCCCTTACCATGGATTTTAGGCTTTGATGTAAATGCTTAACCTACAGTTTTATCTCCGTCGTGCTCGCCGCTGGATTAAACCAATCCTGCTGGGGGCTGTGACCTTGGCCCTTGTGTTGGGGTTTAATCTCCTGCCCCAGCCACAATCAACACCCCTGGCGATCGCCCAGGCCCAAACCCGCGTTAGTATCAACAACAGTTGGCGACAGGCTTCCTTTCCCGTCGAAAATTTTCAAAGTTACACATCTGGGTTTGGCTATCGCACGTCGCCCACCAGTGGCCAACGCCAATTTCACCAAGGCTTAGACATTGCCGCCCCCCTCGGCAGCTACATCCGTAACTGGTGGAGTGGTAAAGTTGTGGGCCTTTCGGATAACACCGCCTGCGGCACAATGATCCAGATTAAATCCGGTGATTGGGAACATATCTACTGTCACCTCAGTGGCTATGTTTCTTCCTCTGGTCAAGGGACTTTCCTCATGGATCGCAACGGTGGCATTCAGCTTTGGCTTGGTCAGGAAGTGAGCGCTGGCACTCGCATTGGTCGTGTTGGGATGACCGGACGCACCACTGGCCCCCACCTCCACTGGGGCTTGAAATATTCCGGGAACTATGTCGATCCGGCCCTTGTGCTCCAGGCAATGTACAACCAGCCCACGGCTTCCCTGGATGATTTGGTACAGCCCACATAGCCAGTTTTTTGGCTTATTCAAAGGGGGCGATCGCTCTTTGGGATAAATCCCCCTGTGCCGCCACTGAGGCTAATAGTTGCAGGGGGGTTAATTTTTTGAGCAAGCTTAACTGCATCTGATTACGCACCAAAAGAGCCCCCGCAAACCCCAGGGAATTCACTGGAATTTTTTCATACTGATCCTGGGCCCGTTGCACCAGCAACATCCAACGGCGGGTAACGAGGAGATTATAGGCTTGGGTTTGCCAACCGGGGTTGAGCGGCCCGTCAATAAAGCGAAGAAAACGCAGCAGGGCGAGGTAACAATCGAACAAAATTTTGCCGTCGTAATCCTGGGGTAGGGGGATAATCCCGTGCATGAAGGGAAAGAGAGGAATTTGCTGGGGCTGCATCCGATCATTGAGCTGGGACAGCACTTGGTCGATGGGCACTGAAAAGGTTTCCCCATTGCTCTGGAAAGGGATCAATTGCAAATGTTTGTGGGGTTGACTCGCCCCGGCGATCGCTCCCGCATTATAAAAAGCCAGCCCATCAAGGCGTTGGAGACAATGGGCCAGGGCGGTAAAATCCGCCTCCATTAACCAGGTTTCCTGGGGCTGAAACTCCCGGGTGATGATCAAAATATGGTGATCAACGACGTTAAATTTATTCAGCAGACAGACATGGTGGGGCGTCAGATCACAAACGAATAAATCTTGCTCGTAGGGCAAAAAAGGATTCACCTTCGCTTTTTCTTGTTTCGCTTGATAATTTTCCTTGCGGTCGAGTTGTTCTAAAATGCGCACCACAAAGGGAATCCCATGGTCAACAATCACTTCCTGGGCCGTGGTCAAAGAATGCAGCGCCCCTACCTGTTTGGCGTGGCGCGTAGTGTGTTGAATTTTGGTCAGCAATTCATTCATAGGGTGCTGGGGCGATCGCCACACGACTCAACATCCCAAAGTTTAGCGGATCAGTTGTTCCGCTTCACCCTTGGGGTGGGGTTGACCGAGGCTAAATTCCGTCTCTGGATCAAAAAAGTGGAGTTGCTCTAAATCAAAGGCCAACCAGACTTTTTCCTGGGGGGCAACCTTAGCCTTGGGGGGAATGCGCACCTTGAGATTTTGTAGCGGCAAGTCAACGGGGTGAGCCGAGAGGAAGGTTTCATTGCCCAGGGCTTCGACAAGATTGATCGCCACTTCAAGATTTTCGGGGGCGGCGGTACTGAGGCTGAGGTGTTCGGGCCGGATGCCGAGGAGGAGCGATCGCCCCTGGTAGGGCTGGAGTAATGGCCGCCAACCCTCTGGGATGGGAAAGCGGAATTGGGGATGTTCAATAATACCAGCGACGGTCAACTGCACTGACAGAAAGTTCATCGGTGGCGAGCCAATAAATTCCGCCACGAAGCGATTCACCGGGCGATTATAAACTTCAAGGGGCGGGGCCACCTGGAGAATTTCCCCTTGGTGCATCACCGCAATGCGATCACCCATGGTCATTGCTTCGGTTTGATCATGGGTCACGTAAATCGTTGTAATCCCCAGTTGACGCTGGAGTTGAACGATCTGGGCGCGGGTTTCACTGCGCAGGGCCGCATCCAAATTAGAAAGGGGTTCGTCCATCAGAAAAACCTGGGGATTGCGGGCGATCGCCCGCCCTAAAGCAACCCGTTGTTTTTGGCCGCCGGACAATTGTTTCGGGAGTCGTGTGAGGAGATGGTCAATCTGTAGCAGTTGGGCGACCTGCTGCACTTTTTGGCGGATCTGTAATTCGGCAGTCGGTTGGTAACGCAGGGATTTTGGGAGTGGTCTGGTGACGCCCCGCCAAGTATTTTGCAGCCAATGGCTTTTCGTTTCTGCCGTGGGCATCCGCCGCAACCCAAAGGCAATGTTGTCATAGACATTGAGGTGGGGATACAGGGCGTAATTTTGGAACACCATGGCAATGTCTCGCTGTTTAGACGGAAGATCATTCACCGGGCGATCGCCAATGGCAATTTGTCCCGTTGTCACCGTTTCGAGGCCCGCAATGAGGCGCAGCAATGTGCTTTTGCCGCACCCAGAAGCTCCCACCAGCACCATAAATTCCCCCGCCTGGATCTGGAGGTTAATCCCCCGCAAGACGGCGGTCATTTTTCCGGTGGAGCGATCCGCAAAAGATTTGTGAATATCGTTGAGTACAACCTGGGCCACGGCAATGTTTTCCCATCAACAGAGAAGCAGTGATGCTTATGGTATCGCACCCTTGTCCCTAGGGTTCAATCTCCGGTTGAAATGCCCGGCGGTCGAGTTCTGTAAAGAAAGCCTGGACAGTTGGTGTATCAAATACAGCTTGGGTGGCCTGGATCAACTTTTCGCCCCAGAGGTTTTCCACGAGGAAATCAATTTCGCCGTAACGACCATCGAGATCTAGGGCGGTACGGGTCAGTTCTAAGCCCTTCGCGCGATCGCCCTTGGTGTAGGTGGCCACGGCAACGGCGAGTTGGGGTTCTGCGGCGGTGGGGTCGAGGGCGATCGCTTTTTGCCAACTGGTAATGGCGGCATCAACTTTACCCTGTTCGTACTGGATCAAGCCAATATTATTAATCCCCGGCCAAAAGGTGGCATCGAGGGCAACGGCTTGGTTGTAGGTGGCGATCGCCGCATCATATTGCTTGAGTTTGTACTGGGTATTACCGAGATCAAAGAGGGTTTCGATGGAATTGTCCCCAAGCTGGGTAGCCGTTTTCAGCGACCGGAGTGCCCCTTCATAATCTCCCTGTTGGAAATAGGCCGACCCCAAAATACTATGGACACCACTTTCACGGGGATTGAGTCGTTTTGCTGTGGTGAGGGCCTGAATCCCGGCATCAAGTTCCCGCTCTTGCACGAGGAGGGTGCCCAAAATGTACCAAGCTTCAAAACGTTCTGGCACCAGTTGGGTCGCGAGTTTGGCCCGGGGAATCGCCCATTCATATTGTTGGAAGCGAGAAAGTTGAATTGCATCTTCGATGAGCATCAGCCCCTGTTGTTCCATTTGGGCCTGGTCAAAATCCCGCCTCAGGGGCAGTACCGCCTGCGATCGCACAGGACTATTTCCCATCCACAACACACTAACACAGGCTCCAAGGGCAACTAACCAACGATGTTTAGGCACGGTTCAACTCTTCACGAAACAACGATTCTTAAAACCAAGTCTAGCGACTTTCCCCCGCAATTGACGTAAAACCATTGTAAAAAGATTCCCCACGGGGGACTATTTCAATTTTGAGGGATTACAGTAGACTACGGATTAGTCCTGTTTACTCAACCCCCCGCAAAAATTCCTATGATTGGTGCCCTTGTCACCCCCAAAAAAGTTGTTTTGTCCTTGGCGGCCTTAGCTGGTGGGGTGCTACTCATTGGTCTGCCGGTGGCGAGAATGTTTGGCGATCGCCAAGCAGGGGTGAATGAAGAACAACTGGCAGCCCTGACCGTTCCCGTTGAAGTGGAAAATTTAGCGGTGCGCATCGAGGCCAACGGCATTGTCGAACCGATCCAGAGCGTTAACATCAGTCCCAAAACCCCCGGTCGCCTCGCCCAACTGCTGGTGGAACAGGGAGATGTTGTCACCGAAGGCCAAGAACTGGCAATTATGGACAATAGTGAATTGTATGCCGAGGGGATTCGTGCTGAATCTCTGACGAAACAACGCATTGCCGAACTCCGGGCCACAGAAACCCGTATCCAGGGAGAAATTGAAGAAGCCCGCGCCCGCTACATTCGCACCGAAGCCCAACTGCAACAGGCGGAACAACGCATTCCCAAAGAAATTGATCAAGCCAATGCGCAACTGGCAGCAGCCCAAGCCAATCTCCAGCGCACCCAGGACAAGGTTGAACGCTTTGAAACACTCCTCGACAGTGGGGCGATCGCCCAGGAAACCTATGACGATGTCCGCAACGAATTTGACAATGCTAGCGCCCGATTTTTTGAAGCTCAGCAACGGTTAGCCCAGGTCAGAAATACCGCTAATCCCGAACTCGAAGCCCTTACCGCTGCCACCGTCGAGGCCAGAGCGAGCCTAGATCGCCTCGAACGCAACGCCGAACCCCAACTGACCCAACTGACGGCGGCCCTCGAACAGGCCCAGGCCCAGCGACAAATTGCGGCGGTACAGTTCCAAGACAGCATTATTCGGGCGCCCTTTGATGGGGTGATCACCCAAAAATTCGCCACCGAAGGGGCATTTGTAACGCCAACGACTGCCGCATCGAGTACGGCCTCGGCCACCTCTTCGTCTATTTTGGCCCTAGCACGGGGTTTGGAAGTGGTCGCCAGGGTGCCGGAGGTGGATATTCAGCAAATTGAACCGGGCCAAGATGTGGAAATTGTTGCCGATGCGGATCCCGCCCAGGTGTTTCGGGGACGGGTGTTGTTGGTGGCCCCGGAAGCGATTGTCGAAAATAATGTGACTTCCTTTGAGGTGCGCATTGCCCTGTTATCGGGTCGGGAATTTCTCCGCTCGAAGATGAATACTGACGTTACTTTCGTTGGCCAAAACTTAACCAATGTGATGACAGTGCCCACGGTGGCGATCGCCACAGAAAATGGCGAAACCGGGGTGCTCATTCCTGATGCGAATAACACTCCCCAATTTAAGCCTGTGATCATCGGGGCGACCGTCGGCGATCGCACCCAGATTGTCCGGGGCGTCACCCCAGAAGACCGGGTCTTTATTGACCTCCCAGAAAACCTAGAGCGGCCTGAATAATTTTAAATTTACTGGGGCAGAGAATCCGATAAATCCACCCCGCACTGGCGACAATATTCTGTGTATTTATAGGTTTTTGCCGCACAGTTTGGGCAACTAATCCATTGTTCAAATCCACAAAAAGGACAAAACTGATCGCCTTTGCGGAGCCGACTACTACATTGAATGCAGCGCTGTTTTTGAATGCGACTTTTCGCCTGGACTTTGGGATTAAAAACAAACCGCTGGAGAAATTTAATCAAGCCAAAGCCCAACAGCGGAATAATCAAGATCAGCAGATAGCTAGAAATAAAAACTAAGCCACCAAAAATTGCGATCAAGACATCAAAAATCGCCCGCACTAGATTCCCAAACTGGATAAATTGGAGAATTTTAATTAGCAGGGGGATCAGGAAAATAAGTAATAAATGCCAACTTAAAAGCGCCTGGGTTCCCCGGTGCCGCTCCACAGCCTGACGATGCCAAAAATAGCTAATGAGAATCAGCGGTAAGAGGAAAAGGGTCTGCAAAAAGAATTGCCGATTGGGGTGCCAAAATTCAGCCCGTTCAAAATCCTGTTTTAAAGTCGCAAAAAATTGGCGATCGCCAATGGCCGTTAAATAAGCCTGTACCTCTGATTGATTAAGAAGCTCGGCTTTTTTACGATCTAGGGTCCCGGTCAGGGTTGCTTTTTGGGCTTCGGCGGCCTCAATCTCCGCCTTGGTTTGGGCTGCCGTTGTTTCGTTGATCGATTGATTCGGATCTTGACCCGCAATTTCTTCTAAAAGCGTCGAATCATATTGCTCTTTGTAGGTGGCAATGCGTTGGTTGACTTCATTAATTTGGGTTTGTAAATTCTGAATCTCTTTGGATAAAGTCAGGGTTTCCGGATTTTTTACCGTTGATGTGAGGGCCAAAAGGCGATCGCACTGGCCAGAAACTTTCCCCAAGCGCCCTTCTGTTTCAACGGGCTGAATGTCTTGGGAAGGATAATCCCCCAACATCTCCATTACCCAGGTGAAGTCTTTATCGGAGTTATCGCTATTTTGATAGGTCTGATAAACCCGGTAGCAAGGATACCGTTCCTGGGGCGAAAGGGGCCAGTTACCAACACTATCAAGACCCTGAAACACGTTGATCAACACAAAAATGTCGATCAAAATCAGGATCACAATACTCACTTTATTGAGTGGTGCCTGACGGACATGGGTCGATTTACGGACAAGATTCCGCCAAAGACGCTTCAGCCAACGCACCATAAAATAAGTCCCCCGTCGTTTTCTCTACTCTAGGAAAAGAAGCCCCAACGGGGGAACCTTGGTCATAAATCTTTGCTGCTGTGGCGCCTTCTGGAGGCCATGATGCAATTACTTCAAATCGTCTAATTTAATGCGGGGATCAGCAAACTTTAACATCAAATCTGCCAGGAGATTCCCCACAATGAGCATGGTTGCACTCATCATCAGGGCCGCCATGACTAAATACAAATCCTGGGATTGCACCGCTTGTAACGTCAAAGTTCCCAGGCCCGGCCAGTTAAAGAAAAATTCAGAAATAAACGAGCCACTCAACAGACTGGCAAATTCAAAGCCAAGCAGGGTAATGAGGGGATTAATCGCATTGCGGAGGGCGTGGACATAGATCACACGATTTTCTGGTAAGCCCTTGGCCCGCGCCGTTTGGATATAATCTTGCCGCAACACATCCAAGAGTTGACCCCGGGTCAGCCGTTGCAGCCCCGCAAAGCCCGTTAAGCTCAAGGCAATAGTGGGCAGGATCATGTGCCAACCGATATCGAGAATTTTGCCGTACCAGGGGAGATCCACGAAATTAATACTGGTCATGCCCCCCACCGGGAGTAATGGGGAAACCTGTTGGGCCACCATCAGTAAGGCGAGGGCCGTAATAAAGCTGGGCAAACCCTGGCCGAGGTAACTAATCACCCGCAAAAATTTATCGAGGACAGTATTTTGCTTCACGGCACTGAGAATCCCTAAAGGAATGGCGATCGCCCAGGTACCGATAATTGACGTGAGCGCCAGGAGTAGGGTGGCGGGCATCCGTTCTAGGAGCAGCTCATGGACAGGCCGGAAGGATTCAAAACTAATGCCAAAATCAAAGTAGCGCACCACCCGCCATAGCCAGCGGCCATATTGGGTCAGAATCGGTTGATCGAGGCCGAAACGACTTTGGAGGTCTAGGAGCGTCTCCTCGGTCATCTTCGGGTTCTGCCGGAGGGCATCAAGGTAATCCCCTGGAGCCAATTGGATAATCACAAAGCTCAGGATCGAAGCCAAAAATAGGGTAAAAATCGCCTGGAGTAGGCGCTTTAAGATATAAAAAATCGTTTCTCGGTCAAAGATCGTTAGGGGATTACGAATGCTCATTGGGGGTTAAATCGGGTGTTCCAAATCCTGCCTAGTATTGTATGAGGGAAAGCACGGGGGCGTCTGGCAGGCGATCGCGGCCCTTAAGATCTAGGAGTTCGACGATAAACACAAAACCAATGATGTCACAGCCAATTTTTGTAAGCAGTTCTGCGGTGGCTTTGGCGGTGCCTCCGGTGGCGATCAGGTCATCGACGATGACAATTTTGTCCCCAGACCCCACGGCATCCTGGTGAATTTCAAGGGTGTCGGTGCCGTATTCAAGTTCGTATTCAACGGTGTGGACGGCGGCGGGGAGTTTGCCGGGTTTACGCACGGGCACAAAACCAGCATTGAGGTTATAGGCGAGGGTCGGCCCAAAGATAAACCCCCTAGACTCCATCCCCACCACATGATCGGGTTTGAGGTTGGCTTCAAGGCAGAGTTGCACTAGGGCATCCATGGTGTAGCGCATGCCTTCGGGGTGGTTGAGGAGGGTAGTAATGTCGCGGAAGAGAATGCCGGGCTTGGGGAAATCGGGGATGTCACGAATCAGGGATTTTAGATCCATAGTTTTTAGAGCGGTTTAACAGGAATAAAAGGCGATCGCCCCTCATCTTAGCGAGTTCTGGCGCGTAAACATCACTGGCGGCCAGCTTATTTTCATGATTTTCAAAAGACTTCCGTGTGACTAGCCAAGAGCCAACATAGCCCGATCAGAAAGCCGAAAAAGGAAAAAAATAAAAAGAGAGCGGCGATCGCCCCGTGATTGGGTTGGTGAAATTTGCCATAGAGCTTCTGTTTGACGGGTCGGTTTTGGCGCAAATGCTGTTTAACAATTGCTGGAATATCGGCTTGTTGCACATGGGCATACCACACCTCATCGGGCAGCACGCGCACCAGGGGGCCATTGCCACATTCCCCAAAACAACCAGCCTGTCGCACTTCAACATCCGCCGGCGCTTGGGCTTGGAAGGCGGCCAAAATCGCCGTTGAACCCTGTTTTGGACAGGTATGGTGACAACAGATCAACACTGTACGGGTCATGTCGTTTGCTCAGTCGAACTCTGCTCCCATGCTAATCAAAACCCCCTACCAATTGCGGCAGAGGGTCATCATCTTGAACTGAAAATATTGTTTTGCCGTTGTCTAGTGATCGGCGATCGCCACTCCAACCAGCTCGCTGTCTACTTGGGCAACGACCTGTTCTGTAGGATGATTTGCCGCTTGCAACATCGGTGTACTGGTGACAGATTGATCCGCAATCACAAACAACGGATTCGAGAGAATCCCCGCCAAAGACGTGATAATCACCGACAGCACCAGACCCACTTGTAAAGGTTTCATCCCCACAGCCGTCCAAGTGACCGCTGGATAATTGCGCACAGAATCAGACATTTCCTGGGGTTCCTTGACCACCATCATCTTAATCACGCGGATGTAGTAGTAGATCGAAATCACACTGGTGATCAAACCCAACAGCACTAAGCCATAGAGGCCCGCTTGCCAGCCTGCCCAGAACAGATAAATTTTCCCGAAGAACCCAGCTAATGGCGGAATGCCCCCAAGGGAGAGTAGGCAAACACTGAGGCCGAGGGTTAGTAACGGATCTTTTTGGTAAAGTCCTGCGTACTCCGCGATTTGGTCTGTGCCCGTCCGGAGAGAGAAAAGAATCACACAGGTAAATGCACCGAGGTTCATGAACAAATACACCAGCAGATAGAAAATTACGCTGGAATAGCCCGCATCAGTCCCCGCAACGAGGCCAATCATCACAAAACCCGCCTGGGCAATGGAAGAATAGGCCAACATCCGCTTCATGCTGGTTTGCGCCAGGGCCACCACGTTCCCCAAGACCATACTGAGGATCGCCAAAGCTGTGAAAATGAAGTGCCATTCTTCGCTCACGGGGTTAAAGACAGTCACCAATAAACGGATCGCCAGGGCGAAACCAGCGGCCTTGGAACCCACCGAGAGAAACGCAACAACGGGGGTAGGCGAACCTTCGTAAACGTCAGGCGTCCATTGGTGGAAGGGCACCGCTGAAATCTTGAAGGCGATCCCGGCGATCGCAAAGACCAGGGCGATCGCCAACGCAAGAGACTGGCCCCCCTGGGGATCCGTAAATCCAAGGGCAATCTCACTGAGAATTGTCTTGCCACCCGATAGGCCGTAGAGCAAAGACACACCGTAGAGGAAAATCGCCGAACTCGCGGCCCCAATTAACAAATACTTGAGGGCGGCCTCATTGGAACGGGGGTCTCGCTTCATGTAGCCCGTCAGTAGATAAGACGAGATACTAAGCATTTCGAGGGAGACAAAAATCATCACCAACTCATTCGCCCCAGAGAGGAACATCCCCCCCAGGGTGGCCGTGAGCAAGATGCAGATAAATTCAGAGAGGGCGGTGCCGGAACGTTCCACATAGCGCACCGACATCATGATCGTGAAGGCCGTAGACAGGACAATGATGCCCCGGAATAAAATACTGAGGTTATCGCTGTTAAATGCCCCCAAAAAGGCAACGGGATGGGGATTATCCCAACCGAGGTACAAGGCGAATACTGACCCCAACAGTCCGGCGATCGCCGCGTAGGGAATCCAACCCGAACGAGCGCGTCCGACAATTAAATCCCCCACCAAAACAACGATGAGGGTCAAAATAACGATACTTTCCGGCAGAATTGCCCCAGTGTACAACTGGCTTGCCACAGTGCTTGAAAAATCCATCTTTGCTCTTCGGCTTAGTGAACCAACTTCCAGTGAACTACCCCACCACAGACGGGCAGAGCTTCCTGATTCGACAGCAATGGCCTCTAGATCTCAGTCGTTCTTTTGGTCTTACATTGCCTCCACAGGCAGGCGTCCGGGTTCCCCAGACCCAATACTTTCTCTTGCGACACGACCCGCTGGGCTTAAATTTGCGCTGCGGGATGCAGTGGTCAAGATGTATCAACCCATGGTACGCCCCAAAGGACGGGGATTTCAACCCGTTGCCGTGCAACAAAACCTTAAAAACAGGGTAAACGCCTGAATTCCCGGTTCTATCCCGGAGACTTAGAAAAATTTAATCCTTGACGAAACAGGGGCTTATGGGCCATTGATTAGATATGTAAGGTATATCAGAAGCCTAAACACCTAAACCCTCACTTTTTTGACAGCCCATGTCTACCCTTGTCATCGTTGAATCCCCGACCAAAGCCCGTACCATTCGGAACTATCTACCGAAGGGATATCATGTGACGGCATCCATGGGCCATATCCGCGATTTACCCTCCTCTGCCGAGGAAATCCCCAAGGAACAAAAAGGGCAGCCCTGGTCTCAGCTTGGGGTCAATGTGGAAAATAACTTCGCACCCCTCTACATCGTGCCGAAGAAAAAAAAGAAAGTTGTCACCGAACTCAAGCAAGCCCTCAAAGAAGCCGATGAGTTAATCCTGGCAACGGACGAAGACCGCGAAGGGGAAAGTATTAGCTGGCATTTGCTCGAAGTGCTCAAGCCCAAGGTGCCGATTAAACGGATGGTCTTCCATGAAATCACCCAAGAGGCGATCCAAAAAGCTTTAACCAATTGCCGGGAAATTGACGAAAACCTCGTTCATGCCCAGGAAACCCGCCGGATTTTAGACCGTTTGGTGGGCTACACCCTCTCGCCCTTACTCTGGCGCAAAATTGCCAAGGGCCTCTCGGCGGGACGGGTACAATCGGTGTCTGTACGCTTGTTGGTGCAACGGGAACGGGAACGGCAGGCCTTTCAGTCGGCCAATTATTGGGACCTCAAGGCAGAATTACTCCAGAAGAAATCAAAATTTGAGGCCAAGCTGATCACCCTCGGCGGCAAGAAATTAGCGTCCGGGAGTGACTTTGATGCGGCCACGGGGAAACTCAGCAAAGGGAAAAAAGTTGTTGTCCTCTCCCAAGCAGAGGCGATCGCCCTCAAGGAGCGTTTACAAGATCAACCCTGGACGGTCAGCAAAACCGAAGAAAAACCCAGTACCCGCCGCCCGTCGCCCCCCTTTACCACCTCTACCCTGCAACAGGAAGCCAACCGCAAACTCGGTATTTCGGCGCGGGATACCATGCGTACCGCCCAGAAGCTCTACGAAGAGGGCTACATTACCTACATGCGGACGGACTCGGTGCATCTTTCCGAACAGGCGATCGCCGCGGCGCGTAGTTGTGTTGAAGAAAAATACGGCAAAGAATACCTCAGCCCCAAGGTGCGCCAATACAAAACGAAAAGTAAAGGTGCCCAGGAAGCCCACGAAGCAATCCGGCCTGCGGGCAACAGCTTTCGCACGCCCCAGGAAACGGGTCTCAGTGGTCGAGAGTTAGCCCTCTATGACCTCATTTGGAAACGCACCGTCGCCTGTCAGATGGCCGATGCTCGTCTCACGCAACTGTCTGTCATTCTCAAGGTCGATGATGCCGAGTTCCGTTCTGCTGGTAAACGCATTGATTTTCCGGGCTTTTTCCGGGCCTATGTGGAAGGCTCTGATGATCCCGATGCTGCCCTCGAAAACCAAGAAGTGGTGCTTCCCGATCTCAAGGAAGGCGACCAACCCACCTGCAAAAAACTAGAAGAAGTCGATCACAATACTCAACCCCCGGCCCGTTATACCGAGGCCAGTTTGGTCAAAGCCCTTGAAAGCAAAGGCATTGGTCGCCCCAGCACCTACGCCACAATTATCGGCACCATCGTTGATCGCGGTTATGTGCAAATTCGCGATAAAGCCTTGACCCCCACCTTTACAGCCTTTGCGGTGACGGCCCTTCTGGAGGAACATTTCCCCAATCTGGTGGATACAGATTTCACCTCCCAAATGGAACAAACCCTCGATGAGATTGCCACCGGCAAAGCCCAATGGTTGCCTTATCTAAAAAATTTCTACCTCGGAGATGATGGCCTGGGTACCCAAGTAAAAGTGCGCGAGGAAAATATTGATCCGGCCACCGCGAAGGCGATCGCCATCGAAAACCTCCCCGTGAAAGTCAAAATTGGTCGCTTTGGCCCCTACATTGAAGCTGCTAACGGCGAAGAAACGATCACTGCATCCCTACCAGCGGACTTAACCCCCGCTGATCTCGATCCGGAGCAGGTTGAAACAATCCTCAAACAAAAAACCGAAGGCCCCGAACAATTGGGGACGCACCCTGAAACAGGCGATCCCATCTATTTACTTGTGGGTAGCTATGGCCCCTATGTTCAACTAGGCGAAGTCACTGAAGAGAAGAAAAAGCCCAAGCGTGCTTCCCTCCCCAAAACCGTTAAGCCTGAAGAGCTCACCCTACAGATGGCTGTGGATCTACTGGCATTACCGCGCCTATTGGGAGAACACCCCGAAACCAACAAACCCGTTAAAGTGGGTCTCGGTCGCTTTGGCCCCTATGTTGTTCATGACCAAGGGAAAGAAGGTAAAGATTATCGGTCTCTTAAAAAAGAAGACAATCTTTTTACGATCGATTTTGAACGGGCCATGGAACTGTTAGCGCAACCAAAGCGTTCCCGTGGCCGGGGCAAAACAAAGACGCCCCTGAAGGAACTGGGGAAACATCCCGCTGATAACGAACCAGTCAATGTTTATGAAGGCCCTTATGGTATCTACGTGAATCACCTAAAAGTGAATGCAGGTTTGCCAGAAGGAGAAACCGTAGAAACAATTACCCTCGAAAAGGCCCTCGAACTAATCGCCGAAAAAGCGGGTAGCAAAGCAACCAAGAAGCGTTCGACAACAAAAAAGAAAACAACAGCAAAAAAAACCACCAGCCGTAAAACAAAAACTTCTTCATGAGCCATAGCAAGCGTCGGTGGGAAGATTGGGGCCAAACCCTTGGCGATCGCCAAATTATCTTAGGTTTAAGCCTAGCGGCCCTTTTTTTGTTTTGCCTGAATCTGGGAAATATGCCCATCCGGGATTGGGATGAAGGCACCAGGGCACTGGTGGCGCGGGAAATTTTCCGTACCGGCAACTGGTTGCATCCCACCCAATTCGGCGATCCTTACCTGCTGAAACCCCCCTTAATGGATTGGCTCGTGGCCAGTAGCTATACCCTCGGTGGCGTGAATGAATGGACAAGTCGCTTACCGGGGGCTCTCGGCAGTGCCCTGGGAGTGCCTCTCCTCTACTGCCTCGGACGGCAATTATTCCAGGGGCGATCGCCTGCCCTGTGGAGTGCCTTGGTCTATCTCACCCTCTTACCTATGGTACGCCATGGTCGTCTGCTGATGCTTGATGGTCTGGTTTTAACGGCCCTCATCTTCAGTCTCTGGTGTTTACTCAAGGCGCAAAAATCCCCCATCTGGGGACTGGGCTTCGGTCTGGGCTTGGGTATCATTGCCTTTGTCAAGGGGTTATTAATGCTTCCCCTGGGGGCGATCGCCCTGTTGTTTGTGATTTGGGATCGCCGCTGGTTTATTTTTAAAAATTCCTATATTTGGCTGGGGTTGGGTCTCGGCGCTTGCCCGGTGCTTCTCTGGTATGGGGCGCAAATTCAGCATTATGGTGCGACTTTTATTCAGGTTCATTTTTTCAATCAAGGGTTTGACCGGGTCGCCAGTACCGTTGAAAGTCACCAAGAGCCCCCCTGGTTTTATTTATTAGAAATAGCCAAATACACGGCCCCTTGGTTATTTTTTCTACCCCAAAGTTATCAATATATTTGGCAGACCCGCCAAATATCCAGCAGCAAATTAATTTTGACGGGCAGCATCTTTTATCTGGGTTTAATTTCTGCGATGGGGACAAAATTGCCCTGGTATGTGATGCCGGTTTACCCGTTTTTGGCCCTTGCGCTGGGACATTACTTAGCGAAATTCTGGGATGCACCACCACGCAAGGCGATGTTTCTGCGGGGGCTATTTGGGTTGTTGGCGATCGCCGCTTTGGGGGGAGGTATTTATCTCTACTTCACAGATCCCCAGATTCCCTTAATTTTAATGGCCTTGACCCTAGGGGGGATGTTTGCCGTGACTACCTGGCTTTGGCCCCGGCCCCAGGCTCTTTATATTTTGGTGGGAGGAATGTATTGCGGTTTAGCTCTGCTGTTTTGCTCCCAGGCTTGGGTCTGGGAAATTAACGAAGCTTTTCCGGTCAAACCCATTGCCGCCATTATTCGGGCGGAAACCCCAGCCGATGCGATTATTTTCACCACCTTCGATTACAGTCGGCCCAGCTTAGATTTCTATGGCGATCGCCCTGTGCGTCCCCAGCCCCTCGAAGCGCCCGTTGGCGAGCAATATTGGCTCATTCACCAAGATTTGTTGACAGAACAACCGGCCCTAAAAGAAGCATTGCCTCCCTTTGAACTGCTGGGACGAGCCTCAGGATTTAACCTGGTGCATTTTTTCCCGGACTAAAGGAGGCGATTGAGCGATAATTCGGTTGTGTTGGGCGCTAAATTGGCTTTAAAAAATATTGAAAGAATCAACTTCTAAGGCTTTTGACCCGCCTTCCCGGAGAATGGCAAAGACTCGCTCCAATTGTTTCCATAAAAGACCTACAGTGCCGATAGTTAAAGGTAAAGACAAGCTGTAGGCAAACCAAGCGGGGATAAAAAAGACTTCTAAACCACTGGCGAGAAAAATACTCATGCCCATACCAATGCCAAATAGGGGGAGCTGTAAATCAATGGTGGATAACTGTTTGCGAATATCGTCGTTATTGGCAACAATCCCCCGTGCTTTGAGCTTCAGGGTACTCTGGAACGCAAAGCCGCTGGTTAGGGCAATAAACAAGCCAAGGCCTACCAACAAAAACGGCGGCTGCGGAATGTAGTAGTAATAATATTCTTCCATGGATTTTTTAACAAAACTTTATTAACTAGCCTTCATTATGACCGAGATTGGGCGAAACTCGGCAAAACAGACGTTAAACGCTCACCGGAAAATTGGCGGAGGTTTGACCAGGCGGCCCCCAGTAATTTTTGGGGTTGAAATTCGTCTTTCAGAAGCGCCCAGAGTCGTTGTACTTCTTCGGTGTGGAGTCGATCGTCTTCCGTTAAGGCCAGGAGGATCATCCGCCGAATTTCTGCACCCTCTTCGGACATTAGATACTGGAAACCCATTTGGGCCGTGGGTAAAATATCAAACTGATTATCGGCCTGGGCGATCGCCAACATATTTTCGAGGCGATGCCATTGGAACTTGCCGTCTTTAAAGAGTACTTCTAGAAGCTTGCGGCGTAGCTCTGGGGTTTCGGCGGTTAGCAAGCGTCGGGAAACATAAGGATAGGAAATTTCGACGATCTTGAAATCCGGATTCAGACTTAGGGCCAATCCCTCCTGGGTCACAAGGGAGCGAATAATCAGCGCAAACTTGGCCGGCACCCGGAACGGATATTCGTACATCAGCGCCGAAAATTCATCGGTAATCGTCTTAAAGTTAAAATCACCAACACTTTCCCCCACCGCTTTCCCCAATACTTTTTCTAGGGCCGGAATAATCGGACGGATATCTGTTTTAGGGGCGAGGAAACCCAATTCCACAAAATCCTTCGCCAGAGTTTGATAATCCTGATTAATCAGCTGGACAACGGAACTAGCAATGGTCTCTTTGGTGGTGTTATCCAACTGATCCATCATGCCGAAATCAATGTAGGCCATGCGTCCGTCAAGGGTGGCAAACAGATTACCTGGGTGGGGATCAGCATGGAAGAAACCATGTTCAAGCAATTGTCGCAGTCCCGTGGTTACGCCAATTTCAATAATTTTGTCAGGGTCTAGGCCAGCGGCGCGGATGCGGTCTAATTCGTTGAGCTTATAACCTTGAATCCATTCCAGAGTGAGAAGGCGATGGCTTGTATATTCCCAATAAATGGCAGGGACTTTAACGGTGGGATCGTCGCGAAAATTAGCGGCAAATTTCTCGGCGTTGCGACCTTCGTTAATGTAATCAATTTCTTCAAAAAGCTTGGTGCCAAATTCATCAACAATTAACGTCAAGTCATGGCCCAAGTTGAGCGGAAGATAGGGGGCAAACAGGCTTGCCCCTAGACGCATCAGGTACAAATCAAGGGTCAGCAGCGGGAGTAATTTGGGACGTTGTACCTTAACGGCAACTTCTTCGCCACTATACAAACGTGCCCGATAGACCTGGGCGAGGCTGGCTGCCGCGACGGGATGGGGGGAAATTTCTTGGTAAATGTCATCGACGGGACGACCGAGATCTTTTTCAATAATCGCAAAGGCAATCTCATTATCAAAAGAAGGCAGTTGATCCTGGAGCTTGATTAATTCTTCGAGAAAGTCGGGACGAATCAAGTCTGGCCGGGTTGAAAGGGCTTGCCCCACTTTGATAAATGTCGGCCCCAAGCGGGTTAGAATTTCACGCAGTTCATTGGCGCGACGGGCCCGGGTTTCGGGGTCTTCTTCGCGTTTACTATCTAGCCACAATTTGAAGGAAAACCACCCAAATAACCAAATAATCGTAAAGGCCCGCCACAGGGATTGCCAGGGTCGCCAACGGTAATGTTTGGCGATCGCCTTGGCGTCATAGCGGGTCAAGGTGGTAGAACCAAGTTTGTGGTCGGGGGCAACGGAAGGATACTGGGTCACAGTGGTTTCGCCGTCAATGAATTGTGTGGTTTTGTAAAGTAAATCACACTATATTGTATCGAAATTTTTCGCAGCGACACCAAACCAAGTCTGCATCGGGGATCAAGCACAGCCATTTTCTCGCCCAATTAAGGGGATTGGCGCGGGGTGATTTGGGTGGCAAGGGCTTGGAGGAGGGCAAAACGATCATCTGTTGCAGGTGGTTTAGGAGACGGCTCGGTGGGCACTGATGAAGGGGTTAATTTTTGTAAAGCAACCTGGGCTGCAGCTTTTTGGGCTTGCTTCTTCGAGGCCGCTTGACCCCGGCCCCATTCCTGTCCTTGGAGATAAACCGCCACCGTAAAAGTTTTTGCATGGTCGGCCCCGGATTCATCTAGGGTTTTGTATTTCGGGATTTCACCGTGGTTTGCTAAGGCCCACTCCTGCAATTGGCCTTTGAAATTTTGGGCGAGGGGATCACTTGGTTGTTGCACGAGGCGATCGGCCACGGGAATGACTAAGGTTTCAACAAAAGCGATCGCCGCTTCAATCCCCGCATCTAGAAAGTAAGCCCCGACGACCGCCTCAAAGGTATTACTTAAAATTTCTGGGTTTTGCCTGGCCCCTTCCTTTTCGGCCCCTTTGCCGAGGCGCAAGATCTGATCGAGACCCAAGGCCTGGGCAAATTCAGCCAGTTGGTGGCGATTATTTTCTAAACTGGCCCGCAGTCGGCTCAGTTCCCCTTCCTGAAAGTCAGGATAACGCTCATACAGCAGCTTTCCCATGATGAACTTGAGCACCGCATCGCCTAAAAATTCCAGGCGCTCATTGTCTTGGATTGTCTCTGGTTGTTCGTTGGCAAAGGAGCGGTGGGTCAACGCCTGTAACAGAAGAGGCGATCGCCGAAAGGGAGGCAAGCTTGTCATGGTTAAGCGAAACTTTATAATGTTCAGAGAGTAAATAAACCTAGCGTCAAACCATCTAAAAGCCAATCACTGCAACTCATAAGCAACGGTGATTCAGGAGATTGGAAAAACGCAATGCACAAACAAACCATCTCACCCCATCACCAGATTTAATTTAAATAAGCATAACGGAAGACCTGCGGATCCATGACAAGAATTGAAACTCGTACCGAACCTATGGTGATTAACATGGGGCCTCACCACCCCTCCATGCACGGCGTATTACGCTTGATCGTCACCCTTGACGGGGAAGACGTCGTTGATTGCGAACCCGTCATCGGCTATCTGCACCGGGGTATGGAAAAAATTGCCGAAAATCGCACCAATGTCATGTATGTCCCCTATGTGAGTCGTTGGGACTACGCCGCAGGGATGTTTAACGAAGCGATCACCGTTAATGCCCCCGAAAAACTCGCCGATATCGAAGTGCCGAAGCGCGCCCAATATATCCGCGTGATCATGCTGGAGCTGAACCGCATTGCCAATCACCTCCTTTGGCTTGGCCCCTTCCTCGCGGATGTCGGTGCCCAGACGCCTTTCTTCTACATCTTCCGGGAACGGGAAATGATCTATGACCTGTGGGAAGCCGCCACCGGAATGCGCCTAATCAACAACAACTATTTCCGCATTGGTGGTGTAGCCGTCGATCTGCCCTACGGTTGGAACGATAAATGTTTAGATTTTTGCGATTATTTCGATCCCAAAGTCGATGAATACGAAAAACTAATCACCAATAACCCCATTTTCCGCCGCCGGGTAGAAGGGGTCGGCACGATCACCCGCGATGAAGCGATCAACTGGAGTTTGTCAGGGCCGATGCTGCGGGCTTCTGGGGTGAAGTGGGATCTGCGCAAAGTAGACCACTACGAATGCTATGACGATTTTGACTGGGATGTGCAGTGGGAAACTGCAGGGGACTGCTTTGCCCGTTATCTGGTGCGGATCCGGGAAATGCGCGAGTCAGTGAAAATTATTCGCCAAGCCCTGAAAGGAATGCCCGGTGGTGCCTACGAAAACCTCGAAGCCAAGCGGATGTTAGAAGGGAAAAAATCCGAATGGAACGACTTCGATTACCAATACATCGCGAAAAAAGTTGCGCCGACCTTTAAAATTCCTGACGGTGAACATTATGTCCGTCTCGAAAGTGGCAAAGGCGAAGTGGGAATTTTCATCCAGGGCAATAACAATGTGTTCCCCTGGCGCTGGAAAATTCGTTCGGCGGACTTCAATAACCTCCAAATCTTGCCCCACCTGCTAAAGGGCGTGAAAGTGGCGGACATTATGGCAATTCTCGGTAGCATTGACGTGATTATGGGTTCCGTTGACCGTTAATTGTTCTGAGTGAGAAATGTGAAAGAGGGCTATGGCGGCTCTCTTTTTTTGTTTGCGGTATTTAATAGTTTTGAAAATTTGGAGAACGAAAAAAAATGGCGATCGCCCCGTTAGAAAGTTTAGAATTTGCCAACTGCCCACCGGAGACCGCGCAATATTTGGTGGTGATGCTCCACGGTTGGGGGGCCAACTACCATGACCTCAAGCCCTTGGCCCGGATGCTGGATCTTCCCCACTGTCACTTTCTTTTCCCCAATGCACCTTTTCCCCATTTCCAAAGTCCCCAGGGGCGGGCTTGGTATGCCCTGGAACGGGAAGATTTTCAGGGTTTGCCAGAGGCGCGCGATCGCCTTTTTCAGTGGCTGCAAATCCTACCAGAAAATACGGGCATTCCTCCGGAACGAACCGCGATGATTGGCTTTTCCCAGGGAGGCGCGATGACTCTCGATGTCGGTTTACAGTTCAATTTTGCGGCCCTTTGTAGTTGCAGCGGCTATCTCCATTACGAACCCCAAAGACGGCCAGGGGATTTTTCGCCGACGTTACTAATTCACGGCACCCAAGATCCCGTGGTGCCGATCCAAGCAGCCCACCAAGCCAAAACCCAACTGGATCAAGTGGGCGTCCCCCTCGACTATTTTGAATTTTCTGGGGGCCACGAAATTCCGGCGATCGCCTTGGCCCGAATATCTCAGTTTCTAAACCAGCATTTGCTTCAGAAGGAAACCTAATTTTGTTTACTGCTTTCGACGGGAATTTTACTGTCCTGGGGCGTGCCTACCCCTGCTACAGCTTCAGTTTGGGAAAACCAAGCGGCAATTTTTTCCCGTTGGTTAATTAAATAAATGCTCACCAGGGTCAAGCCCACCCCAACCCATTGCAGGGGACTCAATTTTTCGTTGAGGAGGACATTGCCGAAAATTAGAGCAAAAACAGGGGTGAGGAACGTCAGGGCGCTAAGACTGGTTAAATTCCCCTCGGACGCCAGGTAGAAAAATAAACCATAGGCGATCGCACTGCCAAAAATCGTTGCATAGGCCAAGGCCCACCAGCCTGACGTGCTAATAAATTGCCATTGCAGGGTTTCTAGTTGATCCGAAGCGATAAAAAGTGGAATGCCGCCGAGAATCATGTGCCAGCCCGTTGCCATCACCGGATCCGCATGGCGACTGACATAACGGATCAAAATCGTGCCCACTGCCATCGATAGGGAAGCTCCCAGCATCAACACTTCACCACTGATCCCCAGGTTTTCCCACTGAAAAAAAGAAAGATCTCCCTGGAACAGCGCCAAAATCCACGCATCAGGAATGCCAATTAAGCTAATCCCCAAAATCCCAAAACCTAACCCTAGCCAACCCCAGAGGCCGATCACTTCCCCAAATAGCCAGCTGGATAAAAGGGCCACGGCGAGGGGTTGCGAATCAATCATCACGGAACCCAATCCTGCTCCTGTTTTCACGAGTCCCTCTGCTAAAAAGCCCTGGAACATGAGGCCATCGACTAGGGCAAAGAGGCCAATCCAGAGCCAACCCTGCCAAGAAATGTGGCGATCGCGTCCCGATAGGAGTCCGAACAGCAACACCAATAATCCCGCTGGCACTAAGCGCAACCCTCCTAGAAAAAGAGGTGTGGTTTGGGGGATCACGCCCTTCATTGCGACCATGGCCGTACCCCACAGGAAAAAGGGCGCAATCAGTACCAAGGGAAATTGACTAAAGTTCGACTTCGAGAGATTGAGGGCCATAAATTCAGGGCAACTATAAAGACTCGCGGTAATGTGTAGTAATGTTAAGCATAGGGGAAATTTATAATTTTTGTTGTTCTTTCCCGTACAGTCCCCCCGCCACTGGCCCCCAAAACTTGCCCACTACCGCCGAAAAAACCACGGTAAAACCCAGCGGATCAGTTAGCATAGGGGATTAGTGCCCTCAACGTCTAATCTGCAGGGCCTGCTAACATTTCATTATTTATTTTTGACAAATCCCTATGGTGTGGCCGTTTCCTCCGAAAACCCGTAAACAAGTTGCGCGTATTGAAATCACCGGGGCGATCGCCGCTGATACCCGAAAACGAGTCCTGAAAGCCCTCGAAGAAGTCGAAGAGAAAAAATATCCGGCCCTGCTGTTGCGGATCGATTCCCCTGGGGGCACCGTGGGCGACTCCCAAGAAATTTATTACGCCCTCAAAAAACTCCAGGAAAAAACAAAGATTGTCGCCAGCTTCGGCAATATTTCGGCTTCCGGGGGCGTTTACATCGGCATGGGAGCGCAGCACATCGTTGCAAATCCAGGGACAATTACAGGCAGCATCGGCGTTATTTTGCGGGGCAATAACCTAGAGCGGCTCCTCGAAAAGGTTGGTGTCTCTTTTAAGGTGATTAAGTCTGGCCCCTACAAGGATATTTTGTCCTTTGACCGGGAGTTGACCGAGGCGGAAGAAAATATTCTCCAGGAAATGATCGACGTCAGCTATGGCCAATTTGTCAAAACCGTCGCCGAGGCCCGCAATCTGGATGTAGAAACAGTGAAAACCTTTGCCGATGGTCGCATTTTTACCGGAGAGCAAGCGCAGGAACTTGGTGTCGTTGATCGTCTCGGCACCGAAGAAGATGCACGCATTTGGGCCGCAAAATTAGCGGGCTTAGATCCAGATAAGGCAGAATGTCGCACCATTGAGGAACCCAAACCCCTGATTACTCGCCTTTTGAGTCGCAATCAACTGAGTTCGCCCGTGGGGAACGCCCTTAATTGGGTAGAATTTGAACTGGCAACGGCGGGACAACCCCTGTGGCTCTATCGACCCTAATTTCGAAAATTTTTGATGCTTGAGGCGGAGGAAACCAACGTGGACTGGAAGGTGCGGGCTATTCGAGGCGCAATTACAGCAACGGCCAATACCAAGGAGGCGATCGCCGATGCGGTGCGGGAACTACTCGATGACATTGAAGTCCGCAACCAACTAGACCCCGAAGAAATTATCAGTGTGGTGTTCACTGCCACTGCCGATTTGGACGCTATTTTTCCGGCGGCGATCGCCCGGCAACGACCCAACTGGGATAATGTGCCCCTCCTCGATGTGCAGCAAATGGCTGTCCAAGGGAGCCTGGAGTGTTGTATTCGCGTCTTAATTCACCTCAATACCCCCAAACCCCAGGCGGAGATTTACCATTCTTACCTGCGCCACGCCCAAAACCTCCGCCCCGATTGGCACCTCGCCCAAATTGCGAGCCGTTAATCTCCAGTAACACCGCCCGCCAAGGATAGAATAGAGGCTATTGATTTTTGTACGTTTCCTAAATAAAAAAGTCCTATGGCAGTTGCAGCACCCCGCAAAACCGAGTATGAAGCGATTATTGGGCTCGAAACCCATTGTCAGCTCAATACCGCCAGCAAAATTTTTTGTCATTGTTCTACTAAATTTGACAGCGACCCCAACAGCAACGTTTGTCCCGTCTGCCTAGGCTATCCCGGAGTTTTGCCCGTTTTAAACGAAAAAGTGCTTGAATCGGCGGTGAAAATGGGCCTGGCTCTCAAGGCAAAAATCAGCCCTTACAGCAAATTTGACCGGAAACAATATTTTTACCCTGACCTACCCAAAAACTATCAAATCTCCCAATTCGATCTGCCCATTGTTGAGCATGGTCACCTAGAAATTGAAATCGCCGACAAACCCAGTGACCCCCCCGTCAAAAAAACCATTGGCGTGACCCGCCTCCACATGGAAGAAGACGCCGGAAAATTAGTCCATGCTGGGAGCGATCGCCTCGCGGGTTCTACCTATTCCAAAGTGGATTTTAATCGTACCGGGATTCCGCTCCTGGAGATTGTCTCAGAACCCGATATTCGTTCTGGCAAAGAAGCCGCTGAATACGCCCAGGAATTGCGCCGCCTCGTCCGCTATCTCGGCATCGGCGATGGCAACATGCAAGAAGGCTCTCTCCGCTGTGACGTAAATATTTCCATTCGTCCTGTCGGCCAAGAAGAATTCGGCACCAAAGTCGAAATCAAAAATATGAACTCTTTCAGTGCGATCCAAAAGGCGATCGACTACGAAATCGAGCGACAAATCAAAGCCGTCGAAACAGGGGAACCCATTTACCAAGAAACGCGCCTCTGGGATGAAAGTAGCCAGCGCACCTTTAGTATGCGGAAAAAAGAAGGCTCCAGCGATTACCGTTATTTTCCAGAGCCAGACCTGCCCCCCATTGAAGTGACCCCAGCACAACTAGAAAAATGGGCTGCCGAACTCCCCGAAACCCCCGCCCAAAAGCGAGAGCGCTACGAAACCGAGTATGGTCTGTCTTCCTATGACACGAGGGTTTTAACCGACGACCGCGACGTAGCTGAATACTTTGAAGCGGCTGTGGCGGCTGGGGCAGATCCCAAACAAGTGACCAACTGGGTGACCCAAGACATCGCTGCCCACCTGAATAAAAATGTCGGTCTAACGATTGTTGAGCTTCCCCTAAAGGCAACGCAATTAGCTGAACTCGTCAATTTAATTCACGATGGCACCATTAGCGGCAAAATTGCCAAAGAAATTCTCCCGGAACTGTTGGAGCAAGGCGGTTCGCCCAAGGCAATTGTTGATAGTCGCGGCTTGACCCAAATTTCAGACACAGGTGCCCTAGAGGCCATGGTAGACGAAGTTTTGGCTGCCAATCCTGAGAAAGTAGAACAATTCCGCACCGGAAAAACAAAGCTACAAGGCTTTTTTGTGGGGCAACTGATGAAAAAAACTAGCGGCCGTGCTGATCCGAAACTGCTCAACCAAATCCTGGCCCAGAAACTGCGTGGTTAGAAATTTTCTTGGGGTGAGGGGATTGTCCCCCCAGGTAGACTGGGCTATATTAAAGATAGTAGATGCACCCTGATGATTGGGGGAGTCACAAGGTGGCTCTCCTTTTTTTGTCGGTTAGAGAAATTAGCCTTTAACAGATGTCGGCATCGCTCAGGTATTGCTGCATCTGTTCTAGGGAAAGATTTTGTTCGAGGAAAATAGGCTGGTTTGGATTGTAGGGACTTTGGAGACGATCAATCCTGAGAATTGGCATTTCTGCTAGAACTGGGTTATCGGGATTATAGTCTGTTGGCTGCATCAAAGAACTAGAAAAGCCTTTAAAAATAATAATTTGGTCTTCTATTTCCCCGTGGCCGAGGTGAAGTAGCAGCACTTCATGGGCATACTTACGGGTATAGGCTTCGAGGTGTTTGGCTAAACGGGAAAAATCTGTACTTTGGTGTGTCATGGTGATGATAGGAACAGAATAAATGACTTAGTATTGAGTATTAGTGTAGGCAATCACTGCGGTTTGTTTGTCAATTAATATTGCAGTGGTGTTTCTATTTTGAAGCTTAAGGGTTATGCGATGACAAATGCCAACTTGCCCCCGGAAATTCCGATTCGCAATTTTGATGCAGCGAAGCAAACAACCCTTTTCCAGACCCTCAAAATGCCCCAGTTTACGGGTCGCTTGATCTTGACGGACCCGCGATCGCATCAATGGTCTTTTTTCTTGTATTTTGGTCGTCTGGTCTATGCTTCGGGGGGAACCCACTCGGTACGGCGTTGGCGGCGTCATCTGACGGCTCAAATGCCCCACATCGCGGCCAATACGCAACTATTGCAACAGGGTTTATCGGCCATTACATCCCAGGCGATTAAACTGCATTGGGAATATGATTTGATTCAAACTTGGCATGGGCAACAACGGATTACGCGGGATCAAATTCGTCGCATGATTGAGGCGATCGCCACCGAGATTTTTTTTGAAGTCAGCCAGAGTACGCAAGTCACCTACCATTTCGACCCCGTCACAGAGCAGCAGGAAGATCCGCTGATTTTAATTGACCCAGCCCAAAGTATTTTGCGAGCTTGGCGACTCTTTGAACGGTGGAATAATCTAGAGATTGCCCACCTGTCGCCCCAGGTTGCCCCTGTTATTGTTAAACCAGATCTGTTACAGGCACGCTCTTCGGAAGCCAATTACCAGTTACTAACAAGTTTGGTCACAGGACGGCGAACCTTTTGGGATTTATCGATCCGTCTCAAACAGGATGTGCCCCAGGTCGCCCGACTCTTGGTGCCCTACATGAAGTTAGGGTTTATTGATGTCAAGATGTTAGATGATCTGTCGTCACCGCTGACGAATGCTCCCCCCCAGCCGACGGCTTCAAAGCCAGTGATTGCTGAGAATCAGCCACTCATCGCCTATCTAAGCTTAGACTCCAAACAACATCAGCACCTCCGTCAAATCCTCAAGCAACAGCGTTATCGTTATTTGGCGATCGCCGATCTCACCAAGGCACTGCCGGATCTCTTAACAGAAAAACCAAACTTAATTCTTTTAGATCTAGAGCTTGATGGCAACACAAATGGCCTTGAATTTTGCACCCAATTGAAAAAACTATCACTATTTCGTCAAACACCAGTCTTGCTCATGACCGATAATAATCGTCTTTTTGATCGCGTTAAAGGGCGCTTAACTGGGGTCACAGACTTTATTTCAAAGACAAGTACACCAGACGAATTACTTAAAGCACTACAAAAATATCTCCGCTAGGATTAGTGCTTTTGACCTGCTGAAATAAAAAAACCTCCCCAAGCTTTTCAAGGAGAGATTACAAAATATTAGTTCAACAATGTAAGGCTTAATTAAAAGATTAGATACCACGCTTCACAGCAATATTGGCTTTTTCAAATTCTGTCGCTAAACGTGTTTTTAATTTTTCAGGTAAAGGGCGACTACCAAAGGAACTGTAGTAACCAGCCAAAGCATTCAATGCAGTTTGCATGGTAGTGAAAGAACGCAACCCAGAGGTTTTCGGGTCACGACGATAGCGGGACATGTATTCATTCATTTGCAAGCGGGCCGCTGCCTGCACTTCGCTGCGGTTAGGGGCATCGGCAGGTAGTTGAATGGCTTCAGTCAGATTTTCGACGACGAGCAAAGTATCATCTACATATTTCCCGGTTAGGCCACTGGCGCTGGTGCCGCTACAGGCTGTTAGTCCGGTTACGCTCACCATAATCACCAGGGCGATCGCCACAAGGCGAGATAAAAATTTCTTTAACATAGTTTTTCGGTATAAAAAAGCACGCTTAGAACTAACTGTTATCCTACCGCGAAAATTTAGCCTTGTCTGCGTTGCAGTTTGGTATAGGTTTTGAAAATTATTGCTCTTCCGGCAAAATATCAACATAAAGACTGACAAGGCGATAGCGACCATCGATTTGGGCATAGGCAAGGTTAAATGCGGTATTGGGATTGGTCGGAAATGCGCCTCTCATGCGTAAAATACCTTGTTCATCAAGGGTGGGTTGTTCAGAAAAAACAGGTTCCAGCTGGGTGATCACCGCAATGTTTGAATCTCGACGACGCATTGGCGCAAAAACATCGGCTAAATTTGTTAGGCTAAATTGGGCTTGAAAAGCAGGTGCGGCTAATTCTTTCAATACACTGTAATTTCCGGTGAGGTTGGCATTATTAACCGCAATTAATGTGCTTTTAAGGAGAGACAATAATAAAAGGCGATCGCCTTCAGTCTGTACAGCAGGACGTAAATTTGTCTGGGTTTCTGTCTGGGCATAGGCAGGGGCCAGGGGCATCACGTTAAATAATCCAGCGATCGTAAGTCCCGTAACACTAGAGATAAGCTTCATTGAAAACTTTTTCATTGCGATAAATTTTGAAAATATTGACAAAAACAATAGCCCCAGTTTCCGCCGATAACAAGTATCAGGAGAACCAAGGGCTATAAGGATTGATAAGAGATATGAGCTTGAGTGGTTACTTCACTTAAGTTATGGCCTAGTTTTTAACTATGCTCTTAGAAACTGAAGCCAAGACCTGCACCAGCAGCGAAGCTATCAGTAGTAAGACCAAAACCAGCGCTCGCTTTGAAAGTAACGGCGGTTCCGGTACTGTTGGGATCAGTAAAGAGAAACTTACCAGAGGTCTCAGTACAGGACAAAAACTTGAAAAGGATAGAGGGAGAGGGTTTGATAGGAATTAGAAGATAACCAAGCAAACCCTCATGAGTCAGATTAGCGAAATTCGCGACCAATTGCGACCCCATATTGGATGGCATGGAGCCAGACTCTCCTTCGTTGCGATGTTCCTGATAGCATTATTCCGGGCGAAAACCGTCAATCTCGCCGAACTCGCCACAGTCTGGGGAGGTGACGCCTCTGAGGAGTCCAATTACAAGCGCATGCAGCGATTCTTCAAGTCCTTTGAGGTCAACCTGGATAAAATCGCCCAGATGGTGATGAATATCGCGGCTATCCCGCAACCTTGGGTCCTGAGTATTGACCGCACCAACTGGTCATTCGGAACAACGGATTTCAATATCTTGATGCTGGGTGTTGTCCATGAAGGCATCGGTTATCCACTGATGTGGACAATGCTGGAGAAGAAGAAGGGCAACAGCAACAGTACAGAGCGCATGGATTTGTTCGAGCGTTTTGAAATCTTATTCCCCGATGCGGAAATTGCCTATCTTACAGGGGACCGAGAGTTTATTGGTAAGCCCTGGCTGTCATACCTGATGCTGGATAAGCCCATTCCCTTTCGTCTGCGCATCCGTCAGACCGACAAGATTAGCAAAGGTAAAGGACAACCAGCGATTGCGGGAGCTCACTTATTTCGGTCATTGGCCATGGGTGAGACAAGAATCCTGCCGGGAAAACGGTGGGTCTGGGGTCGTCTGGTCTATGTCATCGCTACTCGTCTTGACTCGAAACAAAAATCGAAGCAAACGGATGATGATTTTCTGATTATCATCACGGCCCATGAGCCTCAAAATGCTTTAACAGATTACCGTCGGCGTTGGGGGATTGAGACTCTGTTTGGAGCCCTCAAAACCCGTGGCTTTTGCTTGGAATCGACTCATTTTATCGATAAGAGACGTTTGTCGAAGCTGCTGGCTCTGTTGGCCATTGCGTTTGTCTGGGCGATGAAAGCGGGTTTATGGCGACATAGTCAGAGGCCGATTCGCATTATCAAGGCCCATGGCCGTCGAGCGCGGAGTTTGTTTCGCTATGGTTTTGACTTATTACGTCGCTTTTTTACCGTTTCTACCCAACCTCTACTTGGGTCAGGGTTTCACCCCATACAATTTTTGTCCTGTACTTAGACCAGAGGTACCAATCGCAGTTTCGTCTTCATAAACCCCGAAACCAAGACCAACAGCAAAACGATGACCAGGACGAAGTTCAGCTTCTGCATTATCCATTGCAATGGTGGCAGCAATACCGGATCTGAGATCATCAATGATGTTGTTGTTTACTCCAACACGACCATCGCTCTCGATGACAAGAAGATCTGTAGAGTTACTACTTGGGAGATTATTAAAAAAGACATTACCGGCATTAACATTGAGGGTATCTGTAGAGGAACTCCCCAAAGTCGTATCGTCCCAAACAGTAAGATCATCTTGGATAGTGACATTATCTTGGACAGTCAAGTTGTTTTGGATGTTTGCACTGCCGTTGAGGTCAGAAAAGCCATTGACAGTAAATTGACCATCGACAGTTGTAGCGTCAAGAGTAGTTACACCATCAACATTGAGTCCATCAAGCTGGGTGAATCCATCCACATCTAGATTTCCATTGAGATCTGAATTACCGCTAACAGTTAATGAATCAGTAGTTGTGCCGCCAACAACACTCAATCCACCATTCGTAACTGACGTAGCACCATTTAACGTTGAGGTACCATTGACGACCAAATCATTATTGAAAGTGGATGTTGGGCCAGTTATGATTAACTCATTGTCACCAGGACCATTGTCGTCTGGATCAAAAGTGATTGATCCAGCTCCGTTGTCAATAACAAATTCGGGGTTACTGAGACCATCGGCATCAACACTAAAAATGTCATTCTGTGCATCAACAATCACTTCATCGAAGCCTCCATCAGGATCAATGCTGGCACTGTTAGGGGCATTGTCGACAAATGATTGAGCATTGGCTTGCTGAACAGGAACAACCAAGCCAGCTGCAAAAGCTAAGCTTAGGGAGAGTTTGACGGTCTTGGAGTTGAAAAAGCTAGACTTCATAATATTTTCCTCACACGAGAAAGTCTGTTTTTACCTCAGTTTCTAGAATACTTTTGTCACTTGATATCGTCTCGTAAAGTTACGTCTACGTAAGAATGGAAGCAAAAGTTTACTAAAAAATATTTGGGTAAAAATTTACAGTCTTAATTGTAATACAGAATTTTAGAGTTCAAAAAGAAAAAACACTTTAACATTTAAGGCCCACGATGGTCTTAAGCGATAAGTATGACTGATTTACCGGGCTACCAATGGGTTTCCTGATCAGGGCTAGAGAGGGAAAAATTCGGAGCGTTGAGGCCGAATGGAGTGATGATCGCTCACCATAAGATTTTGACCGAGTTGACCTTGGGGATTGAGGCGTTGCTCAAAAAACGTCTGGCAGCGGTTTTGCTCGTCGGCTAGGATCACTTTTGCCGTATGACCTTGCGCTAAAACATCCAGGCGATCGCGTAATTCATAGGCTGCGACAATTAGGCGATCGCCGATCGCCTCTTAAAGATGTTCAAGAATGGGAATCAGGCTTAGAAAATCCTCGGCTTGTTGCAGATAATCATTCACCTCTGCTTCTGAAAATTCGATGCTGGTGTTGTAATCGGCTTGCGATCGCGCTTTTTGGGCATCGATGAGATAACGGTGATATTTGGGGTTGACGATCTGGGTTTTGGCAAAGTGTTTCCCAAAGGCGGCAATCACAGCAGAATGCTTCGAAAAGTTGAGTTCTTGGGATTCGAGGAAAGCAGAAGCAAGATAAAACATGCTGTAGTAGGCACGGGAAATGGCAAAATCATAGTAACCAAGCGCTTTTAGTTCCTTGGCAGCATCAAGGCTTTTTTTTGCTTTTTGGATGAGGCTAATTTGTTCTTTTTTCACAGGCTCACCCCTTCCTGGCGCACGTTGCGGGTAAAGGCATTATTCGTATTCTGCCAGGTATCGAAGTTCATCAAAAAGCAACTAATGACAGTATCGTATTGGAGACACATGTCGGCGATAAATTGACTGTTTGCCTTGTTTTCTTGGTAGGAGTCAAATTGATTTTTGAGCAGCACCAAAATGTCAATGTCAGAGTCGGGGGCAGCATCACCACGGGCTTGGGAACCAAAGAGAATTATATCAACGAGGTTATCTTGATAGTTTTTCTGGAAGTGGTCACGGAGTCGTTCAAGGATGCGAGAGAGGTTCGGGTTAGGGGAGGAGAGGGCTTGTTTCATGGCTTTGTTAGAGTTTGGAGAGCAAAAGTTTCGCTCGGTGCCGTGTGGTGCCCTTGCTCCATCTCCTAGGACAGTGTGAGCTAACAGCTTAATTCTTGAGGAAAGTATAAATGAGATGACTGGGCTTCATGCACAGAGCTAGGTGTTGTCACCGATAAATTTTTGCCAATGACCCCCTGGGGATCGAGGCGTTGCTCAAAAAACGTCTGGCAACGGTTTTGCTCGTCGGCTAGGATCACTTTTGCCGTATGACCTTGCGCTAAAACATCGTGGCGATCGCGTAATTCATAGGCTGCGACAATCAGGCGATCGCCGGGAGTACAAAGATGGGCCGCCGCACCATTTAGACAGACGACACCACTATCTCGCTCACCGGGCAAAACGTAGGTGGTCAGGCGGTTACCATTTTCGACATTCCAGATATTGACTTCTTCGAGGGGCAAAATTCCCACTTTCTCGATCAGGGCTTGGTCGATGGTGATGCTGCCCACATAATCTAGCTCAGCCTGGGTCACCCGCAAATGGTGGAGTTTCGCGTGCATCAGTTTGATTTGGGCCATGGTAAAGGAGAACGCTAAAGGTAAAGAAAGTTGATTGGGAAGGGGGATATCCCTCTAAATCTCTCTTCGGAAGGGAGACTTTAATAAATCTCTAAATCATTTTTCTGCAGGAGACTTGAAGAATTTCATTGCTGCTTAACCCAGTGCACAAAATTTTCGAGGATTTTTAGGCCAATTGCTGAGGATTTTTCGGGGTGAAATTGCATCGCAACTAAGTTATCTTTGGCGATCGCCGCTGTGACGGTTTGCTGGCCGTGGGTGACGGTGGCGGCATTTACTTTAGGATCTGTCGGGGCCACATAAAAAGAATGCACAAAATAAACGAAGGGATCTTTCGGTAAATCCTGCCAAATGGGATGATCCGGTTGGGTTAGTTGCAGTTGGTTCCAGCCCATGTGGGGAATGGTAATCTCTGGCTCTGGCTGAAAGCGTTTCACGCTGCCAGAAATAATGCCTAAACCTTTTTCTGTGCCTTCGGCGGAACTGTCAAATAAAATTTGCATCCCCAAACAAATGCCGAGGAAGGGTTTGCCACTGGCGATCGCCTGGTGAATGGAAGCTTCGAGATGGCGATCGCGGAGATGTTGCATCGCCGGATCAAAGGCCCCAACCCCCGGTAGAACTACCGCATCGGCCCCCAGGATTTGTTCCGATTGATCCGTGATTGTGGGGCTGGCCCCTGCTTTTTCTAGGGCTTTGCAGGCGGAGTGGAGATTCCCCATGTCGTAGTCAACAACCGCAATATTCACCATCTTCTCATTGCCCGAACGTTCACGTTAGAAACCCCTAACATACACCACAAAAGGAATTTGATCCTAACAATTTCTTTAGAATGTTGGTGCTTAACTTTCATCCACCCATTCCGAAAACTGCCGGGTTACAGCATGACGAAATTCCAGCGGTAAGACTAAAACAATATTTTCATCATTCAGGCGACCATAGATTTTGGTTTGGTCAAAATTTTCAGTGCCGAGGCTCAGTTGATAGGGTCGTGCTGCCGATGTTTGGAGCGTGACCACAGCTTTGGGTTCAAGGAGGCCATAATCGGCGAGTTCCTCAGAGGCCACAGAAAAACTAGCGTAACCCTGGGGTTCGATGAGTAAATTGAGCAAATAGGCGATCGCCCCCCGATTTGCCGGTTTTTCAACGGGACTAGTCAGCCACCATTGAGGGACGGGTGCAAAGCGTTGTTCAAAGTTGAGGGTTTCTCCCTGAATTTCTAAAGACAAAGAACGGATCTCCGCTTCCTGAAAGGGAAAAAGCACCTCAGCATCTGCGGCAACGAAACCTGATTCTGAGGGTGTTAAGGTATTTTGTCGTTGCGTAACAGCCCAGGCGATTCCCCCAAGTCCCAAGGCGATCGCCAGCCAAATTCCTGTACTCCGCTGCACCATGGCGATTTTTATCTAGCGCGGATATGGTTTACCAAAGCCCGTAAACCGAGATAGTAACTTTCCGCCCCAAAGCCGCAGATTTGACCCACTGCAATGGGCGCGATATAGGAATGGTGACGGAAGGTTTCGCGCTGGTGAATATTGCTGAGATGCACCTCTATGGTGGGTAAATTTACCGCCGCTAAAGCATCCCTAAGGGCGACACTGGTGTGGGTGTAGGCCGCCGGATTAATCAAAATGCCAGAAAATTTACCGAGGGCGGCCTGGATCTGATCGACTAACGCGCCCTCATGGTTGGATTGAAAACAGTGCAGAGAAACACCAAGAATTTTTGCCTCCTTTTCGAGGCGGGCATTGATGTCTTCGAGGGTTGTGGCGCCGTAGATTTCAGGCTCCCGTAAGCCCAACAGATTTAAATTGGGCCCGTGGAGCACAAGGATATTCAGGGTGGACAACGGTGGTGAACCTAACGCAGATTAACTAATAAGGTTAGCATCCCAACGTCCGAGGCCTTTAGTAGCGGCGACGTTGACGGTCGTGGACAGGGATCGGGATGAGTTCAGGCTCAGGTTCGGCCGCTGGCCCAAGGAGGGTTTCAATGACTTTGCCCGCCCACTCTCTGAGTTTTTCCAGTACTTTTTCGATATAGCCCATCAAAAAGACGACTCCTGTAAACTCGATGTACCACGCTCTGATTTATTCATCATAAATCTTGGCGTCTTTGGTACGTTGTTCTTATAGATATATTAAGAATAACACAAGCTTTTCGGGGGGCGATCGCCGAATCCTTAGTTAGGGCCGAAACTTTTTCCTCAGAAACCATAATATTTCGTAACAAAACTTTAAGATTTGTCGCTCTTTAAATATCGCCTGAGGCCATCGAGGGCATCACAGGCACTCAGGTAACGAATCAGTTCCCGGTCTCGGTCTGTGCCGTAGCGGTAGGTGTGGCTAAATACGTGATTTTGGGGATCGACCCAGGCAATACAAACCAAGCCGATGGGTTTGGCGGAGTCATCACTCTTCGGGCCAGCAATGCCTGTAATGCCAATGCCCCAATCGCTACCAAGGGCTTGTTTGACTCCCAGCGCCATTTGTTGGGCCACAGTTTCACTGACGGCTCCCTGGTTTTGCAGGTCGGCAGAATTCACGCCGAGAAGGTTGATTTTTACCGCATTGGCGTAGGCAGTAATGCCCCCTAAAAAATAGTCGGAGCTGCCGGAAACGCTTGTAATTAGTGCGCCTAGACCGCCGCCAGTGCAAGATTCGGCAACGGCTAGGGTTTCCTGGCGCGCCCGCAGTAAGTCGCCGATGACTAGGGGGAGACTGGCCCCATCGGAACCGAAATAATCCAATCCGGCGATCGCCTTAATTTCTGCAACCACCGGATCCATTAATTTTTTAGCTGCGGCAACGGATTCTGCCCGGGCTGCCACCCGGAGCTTGACTTCTCCCTTAGAGGCATAGGGAGCTACGGTCGGGTTCGTCAATGCAAAAAAGTGGTCAACTTTAGCGGCTAGACTCGACTCACCAATGCCCCGGAAGCGCATCATTTCACTGTGAATCACAATCTGACCGTAGCCTTGGGCCTTGAGGTAGGGGACAGCAGTTTCTTGCCACATCCGCTTCATTTCCCCAGGGACGCCCGGAAAGGTAAAAATTGTTAGTCCCTCAATGGGTTGCCAAATCAGACCAGGGGCAGTTCCCGTCGGATTCGGGAGAATTTCTGCTCCCTCTGGCAAAAGGGCTTGTTTACGGTTGTTGGGGGTCATGGTGCGCCCCCGTTGGGCAAATTTTGTGGTGATATCGGCGACAATCTCTGGTCGCTCGATGAGAGGCGTTTGGAAATAGGCGGCGATCGCCTCGGTGGTGAGATCGTCGGGGGTGGGGCCAAGGCCACCTGTAAAGACGATAATTTCTGTCCCCCGTTGCACGGCAATCTCTAGGAGGGAATGGATGCGAGCAATGTTGTCTCCCACCACAGACTGAAAATAATGGCTGATGCCAAGCTTTGCGAACTCCTGGGCAAGGTACTGGCTATTGCTATTGACGATATCTCCCAAGAGAATCTCGGTGCCGACACAGATAATTTCCGCCGCCATGGTACTCCTTCAGTAAAAGGCGATCGCCTTTCCTCATTTGTTTGGTAAACATTTAATTTTAGAAGCCCACAACAGGACTTGAACCTGCGACCGGCTGATTACAAATCAGCTGCTCTACCAACTGAGCTACGTGGGCATTGGTCTCTAAACCGTATGCAAGTATAGCAAAAGCGCACCGGAAATTGTCAAGCCTTTTACACCAATCGACTGTCCATGGCCCACCGCGCCAGTTCCGTGCGGTTATTTAAGCTGGTTTTGTTCAACATATTCGACACATGGCTTTCGATGGTGCGCTGGCTTACATTGAGCTTCTCGGCAATTTCTCGATTAGAAAGTCCCTGGGCCACAAAGCTCACAACCTTAGTTTCCGTGGGGGTAAGCTCCACATGACTCGGCACCTGAAAGGCCATGGACGAGGTTGTCGCCCCAGAATGACTCAGGATACGCCGGGCCTGGTTTAACGACGATTCCACCTGGGCGACTAATTCTTCTGGTTCAAAAGGCTTCACAAGGTACACATCCGCCCCTTGGTTCAGGCCCTCAATGCGATCGCGGGTTTGCCCTTTTGCCGAGAGGAAAATTACCGGGATCCAGCTAATTTGCGAATTTTGACGGACATTTTGGATAAAGGTATAACCATCCATTTCTGGCATCATCACATCACAAATGATTAAGTCAGGGGTTGTCTCTTCGAGGATTTGCAGGCCTTCGACACCATTGGCCGCGGTCAACATGTCGTAGCCGCGAAATTCGAGATAATCGCGCACTAACAAAATGAGATTGGGATCGTCATCAATCAGGAGTAGAGTCGTACCTTGGGGATTAGGAAAATCGCTCATGGCAGGAATAGGGTCGCAAAGATCAGGGTTAGCCAAATCTTAGCAAAGGAATTTTGGCTGGGATTAGGGATTTGGGACGGGGTTTACTGGTGATGGTTTGGGTAGGGGATGGGCCATAAATACATAATCCTGGACGGGGCGATCGCCGATTAAATGCTCCTGAATAATCCGTTCAATGACCGCTGGTGTGGCACTGTGATACCAAATGCCATCGGGATAGACCACCAAAATCGGCCCCTGACTACAGACCCGGAGACAGTTCGCTTTCGTGCGGAAAATGTGGGGTAAAGCGTCACTGGGAGCATCTAATCCCAATTCTTTGAGGCGTTTTTTGAGATAATCCCAAGCGTCAATGCTGGCCTGCTTATCACAACATTTGGGCTTCGTTTGATCGGCACAGATAAACACATGGCGATCAATTCGGTCGAGGCCAAGATTCTGCGCACAGACTTTCAAACTTGCATCACATTGTTCTGCCATTACCAAGATTCTCTAGGGGGACGCGAACAATTTTACCGATTGACATCCTCCCTAACCTAAAGGCACGGGGATTCTTAGTCTGACCATTTAGATGGCCTCCTGCTGGGTGGGCAGACAAGCAACTGCCCCTGACTGGGGTCTGACACTGCTTAGCGCCTGCCTATTCGAGTCGGCATGTCCTGCCGCTTTGATATTCTTGCTAGCATTCTTGTCTCTATCGTGCTCAGTGCCACAGTTGAGGCACAATACCGACCTGATAGAAAGGTCGAGCTTACCCCAACGATAACCACAACAAGAACAGTATTGAGAAGTTGGTTCCCATCGGCTGATAACCCGCACCTCTCGCTCATTAATCATTTTGGCCTTAGCCTCACACAGGGTTCTGAGTTGCCGCCAGCCAGCTCTACTGATTGTCCTGGCTAACGTGCGGTTTTTCACCATGCCTGAAACATTCAGGTCTTCGAGCACGACGACGCTGTTCTCTCGCACCAGGCGAGTCGCTAGCTTTTGATTACAGTCCCTGCGGATGTCACGTTGTTTGGCCTCCATCCGAGCGACAGCGACCCGCAATGACTCACGCCGCTTCGAGCCTTTTACCGCCCTGGCAAGTTTGCGCTTACCTTTACGGATCTTTAGGTCTAAATCACTGGTGTCTCTAGCTTTCACCTTCTCACCAGTGCTCAACGTGGCTAAAGTCTCAAGACCCAAATCAATGCCGACCCCTTGGTTTTTGGGTTCGGCTTCGGTAGGCTCAACTTCCACCACAAAACTTAGAAAATAGCGGCCAGCACAGTCTTTGATGACCGTTACGGAGCTAGGCTCAGAGGGCAACGGCCTAGACCACTTGGTTTGCATATCTCCTACTTTGGCCAGGTAAACTTTCTCTGCCTTGATGGAGAAGCCACCTTTGCGGAATCGGGCTGACTGTCGGCTCATTTTCTTTTTGAACCGAGGGAACCCAATTCGCCGCCCCTCTCGCTTACCCTTGCGGTAATCGAAAAAGTTCTTGAAAGCCACGCCCAAATCTTGAATCGACTGCTGCAATGGAATATTGCTGACCTCCGAGAGCCAGCTCCGTGCCTCAGTCTTTTTAGCTTGGGTGATACAGAGCTTTTGCAACTCAGCATTGCTTGGCCATTGCTTGCCTTTCGGCACAGCCTTGACCAATACCAGTGCATCATTCCAAACAACCCTACAGCAGCCGAACAGCTTCGCCAGTTCGACTTGTTGATTGGTCGTTGGGTAGATTCTGTACTGATATCGTGCTTTCATGTAGGCATTGTACTGCATATTGCATCATGGCGACGATAACAATTCGACTTCCTGATAAAGAAAAAATAGGGTTTGAGGCTTACTGCAAAGATGTAGGCAGAACCCAAACAGACGTATTGCGAGAGTTCATTCGTTCTAAGAGCAAGAAAAAGCCGTCCTAGAAGGCTTGTCATGAGCTTGCCGAGGGGCCGGGGCTTGTATCCCATTATTTTGGTCATGTACTCCAAGTGACATAAGGAAGGGACATTGAAGGATACACTAGAGGGAAGCAAAAATTTTGAATAACTGTTTGATTCTATGGATCCCATGCTCAAAGATGCCTTTGCTCAACGTCGGGCATTAAAAGTCATTAGTGGTTTGAATAACTTTGATGCGACCAATGTTCTCGCTGTGGCCCGGGCAGCCGAAGCCGGTGGCGCAACATTCGTCGATATTGCCGCCGATGCAGATTTGATTCGTCAGGTGAAAGAAGTCATTTCTCTGCCTGTATGCGTGTCTGGGGTTGATGCTCAAGTTTTAGCTGATGCGGTTGAAGCGGGGGCTGATCTTGTGGAAATTGGGAACTTTGATGCATTCTACGCCCAGGGGATTCGCTTTGAGGCTGAGGAAGTTCTCGCGATCACTAAAGCAACCCGTGCGTTATTACCCAACGTAACCCTTTCGGTAACGGTTCCCCATATCCTTGCCCTCGATGAGCAGGTTGCCCTCGCCGAACAACTCGTGGCAGCGGGTGCAGATATTATCCAAACAGAAGGGGGTACTTCCAGCCGTCCCACCAGCGCTGGAACCCTTGGTTTAATCGAAAAGGCGGCGCCCACCTTGGCTGCAGCCCATGCCATTTCCCGCGCGGTAGATGTCCCTGTGATGTGTGCGTCTGGGTTGTCTGATGTGACAGCTCCCATGGCGATCGCCGCTGGTGCTGCTGGGATTGGCGTCGGCTCTGCAATCAACAAACTCAACGATCCCCTGGCGATGGTGGCAATGGTGCGCCAATTAGTCGAGGCCCTCGATGGTGCTGTTGTGGGCGTAGAAGCTTAAAATTTCGTGCCAGCAGCTTCGGTTAAGGCCAAAATAAAACCCTCCATCGTGCATGGGGGGCTTTATGTTAGGAGTTTTATTTCTTGCTTCTCAGGACAACAACAAATGATGGAGACAGTTGTTCATCAAAAAGTACACAACCATCATGGCAGCGGCGGCGGCGGCAACTAAGGTTCCTGCCAACATCAGAGAAAACTCCTGTTGGTCAAATGCCTGTTGCATCAGGTGGAGTGACCACGCAACTAAGGCAACATCAAAGATGAGAATTGGAACCAGCATATTTTAATTTTTGTTAACTTGGCTCCATTCTAATACATTGTCTTGCAAATCAGCGGGAAAAATTCAGGGTGTCTTAAGATTTACGGAGCTGCCTAAAGCCTTATTTTGTCGAAGCTTGCGGGGATCGCGATCAAAAATAACTTTAAAATCCACTGATTTTTATTTTTGTCAAGTACAAATTGGCAGACATCAAGTTTAGGGTGTGGTGGGGTTTAAGGCGATCGCCAAAGGGAGGGCTTGGGTTGTTAGCCTGGGAAGGTTGGGCAACGTCTGAAGTTCCCAAGAAAAAGAAACAATGCTACAACAATTGGGTAGCAAAAACTCTCGATAATTCTTTTGTAATTCTTTGGGCATGATCAGCAGTAGCCAACTTGTTCTCGGTAGTGGTCTGGTTTTTGGGTCTGTCTTTTGGGTGGAACTGGTGCGGGATTTGTACCATGTCCTTGCCCATGTTTGGGAACCAGTGGGCCGCCTCCATGGATGGCACCATCGGGTTTTCCGGCGGGATCTAACGCCAGTCAACGCGGAAATTTACCGAAAAGCCCATTGGTACAATGATGTGCCAGAGGCGCTGGTGATGCTCAGTTTTGGGTTACTGCTTTGGGGGCTATTGGTTGCGCTGGCAGTGCCGACGGCTTGGCTGGGATTGGCGGGCTGCTTGTACACGCTCTCGTTTTTGGGGGCGGCGATCGCCAGGGGTTTGGGTTTACCCTACGTGGATGAACTGACGGATCTGACCCACCGTCCCGGAGACTTTACCGAGTTACCAGGGGATTGGTTTGTGAATCGCCCCTACCACTGGCGACACCATTTTGATAACCAGGAGGCCTATTACTGTGGCACCTTTACCCTCGTGGATAAACTAATGGGCACAGCACTTTCGTTAAAAGGTAAACGCATCGCTGTAACCGGCGCTTCGGGGACCCTGGGCCATGCTCTCCTCACGGAACTACACCAGGCTGGAGCCAAGGCGATCGCCCTCACTTCGAGCCAAGAAACCATTTCCCTGACAATTAAGAATCAAGAAATCCCCCTGCAAACGGTGCCTTGGCAGATCGGCGCAGAAGCAGATTTATTAGAAACCTTAAAAAAAGTTGACATTCTTGTCCTTAACCACGGGATCAATGTCCATGGCGATCGCACCCCCGCAGCCATCCACAAATCCTACGCGATCAATACCTTTTCCCAGCAGCGTTTAATTGAGCTGTTCCTTAGCACCGTGGAAACCAACCAAGACCGGGTACGCAAAGAAATTTGGGTAAACACCTCCGAAGCGGAAGTCAGTCCCGCCGTTAGTCCTCTCTATGAACTGAGTAAGCGGGCTTTAGGCGATCTCGTTACTTTACAGCGCTTGGACTCTCCCATCGTGATCCGCAAGCTAATTTTAGGGCCATTCAAGAGTGCCTTAAATCCCGTGGGCGTGATGTCAGCCCGCTGGGTCGCGAAGGGGATCGTCGGTGGGGCTAGGCGAGATTTTCGCAACATTATTGTCACCATCAACCCCTTCACCTATCTGCTATTTCCCATCAAGGAATTTTTTGTGGCAAGCTATTTCAAGCTGTTTAGTCGCGGAGCATAACCCATGCAGACCCTAGGCCGCTTGATTGCCATGTCTCTTCTTGCTGCTGTGATAGTGGTGGTGGCGGTGGTATCGATCCAGAATATTGAACTGGTGTCGATCCGCTTTCTTCTGTGGCAATCGGTGCGTTTACCTTTCGGCATCTTACTCGCCATTGGGGTCGGGCTGGGTCTGATTTTGGGCAGTTTAATTCCCCTCGGCTCTCGTCGTTAGGGCAGTGGGAAAAAACCCTTTATGATGGTTGTCTGTCGGTTTGGACTCGCTAATCCATGGATGATTTGCTCAAAGGTTTAAATATTTATCTCATCGGCATGATGGGCACGGGGAAAAGCACCCTCGCAGAAATTATTGCGGAGTTGATGAATTACCGCAGTTTGGATTCGGACAGCATCATTGAAACCCTGGCAAAGCAGTCGATCAGTGAGATTTTTGCCGAGATGGGAGAGGCGGAATTTCGCAAACTCGAAACCCAAGTCCTGAAGCAAATTGCTGTGCAAACACGGACGGTCGTAGCGACAGGAGGCGGCATCGTTGTGTCCCAGGCCAATTGGTATTATCTGCGCCAGGGTTTGACCATTTGGCTGGATGTGCCAGTGCCAATCTTGGTAGAACGGCTGCGGAGTGATACATCGCGCCCCCTTTTGCAAAATGTTGATCTTGAGCGCAAATTAACGCAACTGCTCCAACAGCGGCGATCGCGTTATGCGGAGGCAGATTTACATATCCAAATTCCCGGCAATCGTCCCCCCCGGGCCGTGGCAGAGGACATCATCGCCCAAATTCCTTCGGTGCTGCGAAAACCGCCAGAATTTATTGGCGATCGCCCTTGAATTAAGGCTCAAACCTAAAAATTCGTTAAAAATGCTAATCGGGAACAAATGGGGCGATCGCCGATCCCGTACAATACCGACCCATGTCGAGCCGCATCACCGGGCTCAGTCCATCCTTAGAAACGACAACAATTCATGGAAAGCGAATACATCAGAGAAGTCGAAGCCACCCGCGTCCGCATCCTCAGCGAAGCCCTCCCTTATATGCAACAATTTGCGGGGCGTACCATTGTGGTGAAATATGGTGGCGCTGCGATGAAAGACAGCACCCTCAAAGATAAAGTGATTCGCGACATTGTCTTTCTCTCTTGTATCGGTATGCGGCCGATTGTTGTCCATGGCGGTGGCCCAGAGATTAATACCTGGCTGGCCAAATTAAACATCGAACCCCAGTTTAAAGATGGCCTGCGGGTTACCGACGCCGACACCATGGATGTGGTGGAAATGGTGCTTGTGGGTCGGGTGAATAAAGAAATTGTTTCCTTAATCAACCAAGAAGGCGGCGCTGCCGTGGGCCTCTGTGGCAAAGATGGCAACATGATCCAAGCTCGCCATGTCGGGAAAGAAGGGGTTGGTTTTGTCGGGGAAGTGACCACTATTGATACCAAATTGATTCAATCTCTCGTGGAAAATGGCTATGTGCCCGTCATTTCCAGTGTTGCCGCCGACGAAACAGGTCAAGCCCACAATATCAATGCCGATACCGTCGCCGGGGAATTAGCCGCCGCCCTAAGTGCTGAAAAGCTGATCCTGCTCACCGATACCCCTGGCATTCTAGAGGATTACCATAATCCCGCAACCTTGATTCCCCGCTTGAATCTGCAGCAGGCGCGGGAGTTAATTGATCAAGGTGTTGTGTCCGGGGGAATGATTCCCAAGGTGACCTGTTGTGTGCGATCGCTGGCCCAAGGCGTTAAAGCCGCCCACATTATCGACGGACGGATTCCCCATGCTCTGTTGCTCGAAATCTTTACCAACGATGGCATTGGCTCGATGATCGTCGCGTCGGACTACCTCAGTCAGTTTCCGATGTCCCCTTTCCACTAGCCCTTGATGCAAAGCACTTGTTTCAGGGTGGCGACCACTTCCACTAAATCTGCCTGTTGCGCCATCACTTGTTCGATGGGTTTGTAGGCGGCGGGAATTTCGTCGATGATGCCAGTATCTTTGCGACATTCAACCCCAGCCGTTTGGGCCACCAAGTCATCTAAGGTAAAGGTTTTTTTGGCTTTGGCCCGCGACATTAAACGTCCCGCACCGTGGCTACAGGAACAATAGCTCATCACATTGCCTTTGCCCTTAACGATGTAGGATTTTGCGCCCATGGAACCGGGAATAATACCGTAGTCTTCCTGGCGTGCCCGCACTGCCCCTTTACGGGTGACGTAAATCTCTTCGTCAAAATGGGTTTCTTGTTCGGCATAGTTATGGTGGCAATTCACAAACATTAGGGCTTTTGTCGGTTTGCCACCAGCGAGATGTTTTTCGATGACCTTTTTAAACCGCGCCAGCATCACATCGCGATTGAAATGAGCATAATTTTGAGCCCATTGGAGATCGCGCCAATAAGCTTCAAATTCCGGCGTGCCTTTCACGAAATAGGCGAGATCGGGATCTGGTACTTTAGTTTCCGCGAGTTTCAGAAGATCCTTGGCGGTGCCAATGTGACATTGGGCAAGTTTGTTGCCAATATGCCGCGAACCGGAATGGAGCATTAACCACACATTATTTTCTTCATCCAAGCACACCTCAATGAAATGATTGCCGCCACCGAGGGAACCCATTTGCTTCAGGGCTTTGCCTTCGAGGTTTTTCACGCCCCGATGGAGATCTTTAAAGTTTTGCCAACCACCCCAATTACTCACCGTTTTATCAACGTCTTTGTTTTCTTCAAAACCAACGGGAATCACGGCTTCGAGGTCTTTGCGGATTTGCTTGAGTTTGCCATCGAGGCGATCGCCTTTAAAGGGCAATTTGAGGGCGGCCATCCCACAACCAATATCGACCCCCACTGCTGCGGGAATGATGGCATCTTTTGTGGCAATGACAGAACCCACCAAGGCTCCTTTCCCTAGGTGAACGTCGGGCATCAGGGAAACGTGTTTAAATACAAACGGCAGCGAGGCCACATTTTTCGCCATTTGCAGTTCCTGGGAGGCTAAATCATGGCCAGCCCAAGAATAAACGGGTTTTTCGGTTTGGATCGGTAGAGGTTGGTGGGGCATCGGGGGCTACGGAACGGCAGTAAAAATGAGGTGATTCAAAAAAGATTGGGTTATTTGTCACTCCTTCAGATCATAACGATTGCGTATCCAAGCATAAATATTTTTAACGTTTAGTTGATAAATCACGGCACCCTTGCGACGGGTTAAAGGGTGGGCACTAGGATAGAAAATCATCGGTCGCAGCAGGGCACTTATGAATTATTACGAGATTTTGGGGATTCAGATTACGGCCAACCAACGGGAAATTAAAACGGCCTACCGACGCAAGGCGATCGCCCTCCACCCAGACACCCTGACGATCAATACCCCCGCCGACCAACGGAAACAAGCGGAGGAAGACTTTAAGGAACTCAATCAGATTTACGAAATTTTATCTAATCCAGAACAGCGACAAAAATATAACCAAGACCTCCAAGGCACTGAAAAAGCAGATCGATTGCGCACAGTCCGGCAACTCCGGGATCAACAAAATTTCCAGGCGGCGATCGCCCAGGCCCAGAGTCTCTACGGGCAATTTCCCACCGATCCCCAATGCGCCGATCTCTACGGCGAAGTTTTAATGCTCTACAGCCGCCAGTTGCTCGACAACAATCCGGTGGCGATCGCCCCAGAAATTAAAACCTATCTGGAATTAGCCCTATCGGTGGTGCACTCACCCCAGATCAAACAGCAGATCCAACAACTTCTTGCTCACTTTGAAAAAACAGCCAAACAAAAAAAGACTACCCAACATCCGCCCGAAAGTGAACCTTCCCAAGAGTCATCTAACCTGATCAGCACCAAGCGCGCGATCCAACTCCTCAAAGCCGGGGAAGCTGGCATCAAAGCTTGGAACCAATTCCGGGAATATGAAACCTATTTACCCGACCTCGCCGGTGCTGATTTGAGCGGCATGGATCTCAGTCAGACCAATTTGCAGGGGGTCAATTTACAAGGGGCCGATCTGAGTCAGGCAAACCTAGGAGGCACAAATTTAAGCCAGGCCCAACTGATGCAAGCGAATTTAACGGGCATCAATGGCGAGTTGGCTAACTTTAGCCAAGCAGATCTCACGGAAGCGAACTTAACGGATAGCTGTCTAGTGAACGCTGATTTCAACCAAGCCAATTTAACCGCTGCAACCCTCAATCAAGCCAATGCTTACCGCGCCAATTTCCAGGGGGCAAATCTCCAGAATGTGCACTGGTGCGGGGGCAACCTAGGGGAAGCTAATTGTCTCCAGGCGAGCTTTGCAGGGGCGATCCTGAACCAAACCAACGGCAAAAAAGGCAACTTTACGGCAACAACCTTTACTAACAGTCAGTGGGAGGGGGCGGTGTTGGTAGATGCGGACTTTTCCCAAGGGAATCTGGAGCGGATGGAGTTGGCTAATGCCAATTTGTCGAACGTTAAATTTATCGGCGCGCGGCTCTGCGGCACGAACCTCAATGGCAGTGCCACCCAAGGCAGCAAAAAATATCCCTATTATCAGGGCAGCATTGATTTTTCTGGGGCGGATTTGTCCTGTGCCACCTGCATCGAAACGGTTTTTCCCAAGTCAAATTTCAGCAATACCCGCCTGCAAAATACCAATTTCGACCAGGCAGACCTCAGTGGCAGTAATTTCCAGGATGCGGTGCTCCACAACACCAGCTTTCTGGGGAGTAACCTACGCGAAACCGATCTCAGTGGCACAAAGTTTTATTTTGCCTACGTGAACGATCAGACGAAAATTACCGGGGCGAAGGGCATTTAACCAGGGGAGCCATAGCCACCGCCCCCAGGGGTCTGGATTTCTAGGCGATCGCCTTTTTCCATCGCCACTTCAACGGTACTGGGCAATATTGTTTCAGTGCCATCGCTGCGGATCACTTTATTTTCCCCACAAGCGCCCGGTAAGCCCCCCTCTAGCCCAAAGGGTTCTACTAATCGCCGACTGGACAAGATCGCGGCGGTCATTGGTTCCCGAAATTGCAAACGACGGATCACGCCATTGCCGCCATGAAATTGCCCTGGGCCACCACTATTTTTACGGATGGAAAATTCCTCGAGCATCACCGGAAAACGCCATTCCAAGACCTCTGGATCCGTCAGGCGAGAATTGGTCATGTGGGTTTGCACCGCATCCGTCCCGTGGAAATTTGGGCCAGCGCCGGAGCCGCCGCAGATGGTTTCGTAGTATTGATACTGGGCGTTGCCAAAGGTGAAGTTGTTCATTGTTCCCTGGGAAGCCGCCATCACCCCCAAAGCACCATACAAACAATCGGTAATATTTTGGGATACCTCCACATTGCCCGCCACCACCGCTGCCGGATATTGGGGGTTGAGCAAACAGCCTGCGGGAACAATCACTTTGATGGGCTTGAGGCAACCATAATTGAGCGGGATGTCGTCCTGTACCAAACTCCGAAAAACGTACAATACCGCTGCTTGGGTCACAGCTTTGGGGGCGTTAAAGTTCGTCTTTGATTGGGGAGAAGTACCCGTAAAATCCACCGTGGCCGTTTGCTGCTCGCGATTAATTTGGATGCTGACCTGGAGGCGATCGCCATTGTCTAGATTGACGGTAAATTCCCCGTCTTGGAGTCGTTGAAGCTGCTGTTTGACCGCTTGTTCGGCGTTATCTTGCACGTGCTGCATATAGGCCAAAACCATCCCCTGACCGTAATGGCGCACCAGTCGTTGCAGTTCCTGGAGTCCTTTTTCGTTGGCGGCAATTTGCGCCTGGAGATCCGCTAAATTCTGCGTTAAATTGCGCACGGGATAAACCGCGTCCGTGAACAATTGCGCCACAGTTTCCGTTTGGAATTTCTCCTGTTTCACAAGGCAAACATTGTCGATTAAAATCCCTTCTTCCTGGATCTGGGTGCTTTGGGGTGGCATCGACCCCGGCGTAATCCCCCCTAGATCGGCATGGTGACCACGAGAGGCGACGAAAAAGAGCGGCTGCGTATCGTCGTTTGGCGAAAAAACGGGCGTAATCACCGTCACGTCGGGTAAATGGGTGCCGCCATTGTAGGGATTATTCGACATATACACATCTCCGGGTTGGAGGTGCGTTCCGTGGGCCTGGATCAAGCTGTAAACGCTCTCACTCATGGAGCCGAGGTGGACAGGAATGTGAGGGGCGTTGGCGACGAGGTGACCCTGGGGATCGAAAATCGCGCAGGAAAAATCGAGCCGTTCTTTGATATTGACCGAGTAACTGGTGTTTTGCAGGGTGACCCCCATCTGTTCGGCGATCGCCCGGAAGAGGTTATTAAAAATTTCGAGGATGACGGGATCTGGTTGACGGAAATCTGTGGGTACAGGTTGAATTTCCTGAGAGATGTCACTGACTTTTTCGAGGATCAAGTGATTGTATTCATTTAAGCGGCCTTGCCAACCGGGTTCGATGACGTTTGTGCCAGTTTTTTCGATGATCAGGGCAGGACTGGGAATAACATCACCGGGCTGGAGGGTCGCGCGGTCATAAACGGGGGTTTGTTGCCATTGACCACCGCTGTACATCGCAACTGTTTCCATCGGTTTTACAGGGCCAGCAGTGCGTTGGGGTTGGGGGGTTTCCGTGGCCGGTTGGGTTGCGCAAATGAGTTCCAGGCTAATAGATTCGACGATCAGTGCCTTGTCGGGCAGAGTAAACCCATAGCGTTGTTGGTGGAGGGCGGAAAACTCTGCCACCATGGTTTTTTGATCAGCGAAGGTGACAATTAACGTCGAGTCGGTGCCTTGGTATTTCAGATGGGCTTTTCGTTCCTCAAAAATTTCGGCTTCGCTTGGGGGATGTTGTTGACTAAGCTCTGCGATCGCCTGGTGCTTAAGTTGCTGGAATTTTGCTTCTAGTTCAGGGAAAAGATATACTTCTAAAACTTTTTCAATGGCTTTTTCCTTTAAGATGCGAATTTCGGCCAAACCGATGCCATAGGCGGACAATACCCCCGCAAAGGGATGGATCACAATGGTTTTAATCCCCAAGATATCGGCGATCGCACAGGCGTGTTGTCCCCCCGCCCCCCCAAAACAACAGAGGGCATAGTCACTCACATCGTGGCCCCGTTGCAGGGAAATTTGCTTGATTGCGTTGCTCATATTCTCCACGGCGATCGCCAAAAAACCAGCGGCAATCTCGGCGGGCTCTTGCGTTAAAGTTTGGGCGAGGGCTTGGAACTTTTCTGTAACAATGGCGCGATCTAGGGGAGCTTTACCGTCTGAGCCAAAAACCTGCGGAAAGAAATCTGGCTGAATTTTTCCCAGGAGCACATTGCAGTCCGTGACCGTCAGTGGCCCCCCTTTGCCGTAACAGGCTGGCCCCGGATGCGCCCCGGCAGATTCTGGCCCGACCCGAAACCGTGCGCCGTCGTATTGCACCAGGGAACCGCCCCCCGCCGCGACAGTGTGGATCGCCATCATCGGCGTTTTCAGGCGAACCCCAGCAATTTCTGTTTCAAAGCTGCGTTCGTAGCTGCCGTCGTAGTGAGCAACATCGGTGGACGTCCCCCCCATGTCAAAGGTGATAATTTTCTCAAAGCCGGCGATCGCACAGGTTTTTACCGCGCCGACAATGCCCCCCGCTGGCCCGGAGAGAATGCTGTCTTTCCCTTGAAATTGCGTCGCCTCCGCTAATCCCCCATTGGACTGCATAAACATCAGTTTTGGCCCCTGGCTTTCCGTTTGGAGATAACCCGCCACTTGATCCACATAACGGCGCAAAATTGGCGATAAATAACCATCTACCATCGTCGTATCGCCCCGACTGACGAGCTTCATCAACGGGCTGACTGCATGGGATAGGGAAATTTGCGTAAACCCAATTTCTTTGGCGATCGCCCCAATTTTTCGTTCGTGGTCAGGGTAACGGTAGCCATGCATCAACACCACGCCACAACTGCGAATCCCGGCGTCAAAAGCGTTTTGTAAATCCTGCCGCACTTGATCGAGATCCAATGGCTGCAAAATATTGCCTTGGGCATCGACTCGTTCCGGCGCTTCGATCACCTGTTCATAGAGCATTTCCGGCAGCTTGATCTCTAGGGCAAAAATATCCGGGCGATGTTGATAACCAATGCGCAACGCATCCCGAAAGCCCTGGGTGATCACGAGAACTAGGCGATCGCCTTTGCGTTCTAGGAGGGCATTGGTTGCCACCGTCGTCCCCATTTTGATCACTTCAATATTTTCAGTGGGGATCGATTGATCCGGACTGAGACCCAATAAATTCCGGATACCCTGCACCGGCGCATCGGGGTAACATTCTGGATTTTCTGACAGCAACTTATGGGTAGCCAGCCTGCCATCGGGGCGTTTTGCGACGATATCCGTAAAGGTGCCACCTCGATCAATCCAAAATTGCCAGCGAGAAGAAGTTGTCACCATAATCCTCTGGGTTCCAAGGTTTGCGTGGTCTTGAATGTTTTATTAGAGTCTATTTGTTTTGCGTTTTGTGGTGTCAGCGGCGAGAAATTTGGTGTTCAATGGAGCAGGCTCTTTATTTTCTTCTGTGCCATGACAACTGATACCACAACTCTTTTGTGCCAATATTGTGCGGGTCAAGGTTTTATTATCGAGCGCGATTGTGGTGGCCAAGCCCAATACGAAATGACCTGTCCCCTGTGTGGCGGCACTGGAGAACTTACCCCAGAGGCGGATATTAACCCTACAGACCAAAGTGAATCTAAAAACTTAAGGACACCAGGTCAGTCCTAATGTCCCATCGAGAGCACCCTCAAACAAATAATTCGTTGGGTTAATTTATAGCTGGGCCGGCGATCGTCCCTGACTGAGTTTTAGATGACTTCGATTTCCTCTTCCCGGAGGTGGGCCGCATATTTCGGGTCGAACCGGACTTTGATTGGTAACGTTGCGGTGATCGGGCGGCCGATAATCGTTTCGATGGTCCCTTCCATACCTTTTAGATCAAAGGCTTTTTTCCGGTTTTGGGGGTGGTTGTACACAATGACAGATGCCGTAACACGGATGCGATCGCCAACGTTCATAAACCTTTCTTGTCCTCTCTCGTACAAATATCTCTAAAGCTCTCTGGAGAGCAAACAGTTTTTCCATTGTACATAGCCATGGGCTCCCTACCGCACTGTTTTTTTGGAACTGGCGATCGCAAAAAGCCCATTCATCGGACAGATGTAAATATTGTTGCGTGAATCGCTTGATTCCCAGGGGACACGGGCAAAATAAAAACAGAATGCCCGTTACCAAAGGATGCGTGCCCCATGAAGTTTTGGTTTACCCTGCTCCAATCTCTGCCTGAACTGAGCACCATGGATGTAGAGTTACTCGATTCCGAAATCGACACCCAGGCACTGCGGCTTGATCCGCATCCCACCTCCCCGGTCTCGGCCACCCTGACCCCCGCCCAACTCCCCGTTAGTGGCGCGTTGATCTTTCCAGGCATTATCGTCACCCTGATTGTGCTCTTTTTGATGAGCATTTGGGCCTACACCAGGGTCTATGTCATTACCCCCAACAACGAAGCCTTTGTCCGTACCGGGGGCGTCATTCGCAAAAAGAAAACGGTCATTCTTAACGGGGGCTGCATTGTTCTACCGGGGTTCCACGAGTTAACTCGCGTACCGCTGCGGGAAATTTCCATCGATGTCGAACGTACTGGAAACCTCGCTGTCCGCACCCAAGATTACTTGCGGGCAAATATGCGGGTCACATTTTACGTTTGTATCAATGCCAATGAAGAAGATGTTTTAGTCGCCGCCGCCCGGTTATCCAAGCAGGGACGCATTTCCGAAGCAGATATCAAAGAAGCCCTGGAGAAAAGAGCCGATGACGCAATTCGGGCCGCCGCTAAACGCAAAAGCATTGCCGAAATTGATTCTGACAAACTGGGATTTGCTGACGAAGTTTTGAATCTAATTCAGCAGGATCTCAAGAAAGTAGGTTTGACCCTCAACAATATTGCCATTTCTGAGATCGAAGAAAGCGACACCTACGATGAAAATAATTTCTTCGATGCCCAAGGGGTCCGCCTCCGCACGGAGACAATCCAAAAATCCATTAAACAAAAACTCGATGTTGAGCTAACGGTGCTGAAGGAAAAGCGGGAGCTAGAACTCAACACCAAGGTAGAAATCGAAGAACAGGAGCTCGCCGCCGAACAAAAATCCCTGAAGCTGGCTAAGGCGAAGGAAGAAGCCAAGCTCAATCAAGCGAAGGAAATTGAATTCCTCAAGGCACAACAGGCCCAGGAAATTCAGGCATCCCAGGATCAAGAATTAGCCAAGATTGAACGCAATCGTATTCTTCAGGAAAAGGCCGTCGAAGAGGAGAAAATTCAACAGAAACTTTCGATTCAGCAAAATCAAATTGCCGCCGATATTTCCCTCGAGCAGCAAAATAAAGCCCTCAAAATTGCCATGGCGGAGGCAGAAGAGGAAGCCAAAATCGCCCAACAACAGGCGGCGATCGCCATTGCCAATAAAGAAAAAGAACGCCTCGCCGCAGAGGCCGAACGCACCCGGGCCGAAGAAGCTGTGGCCACCTCCAAGGCCGTCGAACAGGCCAACCGGGAACAACGCCTGGCGATCATTGATGCTGAAAAAGAAGCCGATCAAAAACGCATTGCCGACCAAAACGTAGTGGAAATCGATGTGTTCCGGCGGCGACGTCAAGCAGAAATTGCCCGTCAAGCGGCGGAACTAGAGGCCGAATCGATCCGCACCCTGGCCGATGCCAACCGCTACCAAGCCCTCGCTGAGGCCCAGGGGAAACAGGCTCTAATCGAAGCAGAAAATGCCCTGAGCAATGCCAACCGCACTGCTGAATTAATGAAGCTCTTTTTACCGACCCTCGCCGACCAACTGCCAGACATTATGAAGTCCCTCGCTCCCCAACCCGGCGTCCTGGGCGATGCAAAAGTATTTGCCTTTCCGGGAACCAATGGCGATGGGGCTGGCCTGGGGGAGATTAATAAATTGTTGCTCTCGACGAGCGGTTTGTCGTTGGTCAATGGTCTTTTAGAAGACGGTAAATTGGGGACGCTGTTGGCCCAGGTGAAAGGCCTGTTGCAGGATAACGATGCAGACACCAGCAATAACGAGGTGTTGCAAAATGTGGAAGCTCTCTTGGACGAGTTAAAGGAGAAAAAGACAACGACAACATCCTCTGAAACTTCATCGCTACCCACTACTTTTGTCCCGTTGCCCAAGGAGGCAAAAGATTCTGAAGGGGCGTAATTTTTTCAGGGATTCTTAAACTCGATTTTTCAAAAAGGCGATCGCCAACCGAGCGAGGGAATACGCTACGATCACAAACGATGTGAATTTAGCGGCAAACCAGGCGTGCAGTACAGTTGGCAGAAATTTGGACTTTTGGGTGGGTTATTGGTTCTCTTGGGGGGCTGTGCCCAGTTGGGCAATTTAGAAGAGAGTCTAGCTCCCGATCCGCGCCTCGTAGAACAACAGGAACAGGCCGCTGAAACCGACCCCCCAGCAGATTCGTCCTTACCGGCTGATTTTCCGGCAGAAATTCCCCTCTACCCCGAAGCAACCCTCATTCAAGCAGAAGACAAGACCACCGTTTGGGCGATCGCCGATAATGTCCAGAGCCTCGAAGCCTTTTACCGTAAAGCCTTTGGCGAAGCTCCCTGGGAAATTGTCGCGTCCCCCACTGCCGCGACGGATAATCTCTTAGAAATTGTCGCCCGTACCAGCGATCTGGAAGTAACCCTGTCTTTGTCGGAAGCTGCTTCTCCCACTACCAATGACTCCGACCAGGCCGTCGTGGGCACCACCTTTGTCCTCAGTTACCGAACTTTAAGCACCACCGGGACTAACGATCCAGTACCGACCGATAACGCAAATGCGGAACTTCCTACCCAGGTACAAGATCTCGTTGCCCTCCAGGTTTTTACCGCTGCGGATTTTCAGGCCGATACGGTGATCACCAGACGCCAATTTGCCCGCTGGCTCCTCAAGGCCCACAACGCGATCTATGGCGATCGCCAAAACCAACAAATTCGCCGCGCCAATGCCAGCAGTAAACCCATCTTCACCGATGTACCGGCCAGCGACCCCGACTTTCCGTTCATTCAAGGGTTGGCCGAAGCCGGAATTATTCCCTCAAGCCTCACCAACGACACCATTACAACCTTTCGCCCCGATGCCCCCCTCACCCGGGAAAGCCTGATCGCCTGGAAAGTACCCCTCGACCGTCGCCAGGCTCTCCCCCAAACCAGCCTCGACAATATCGCCGAAACCTGGGGCTTTCAGGATGCCGCCAAAATTGACACCAGAGCCCTCCAAGCCCTCTACGTGGACTTTCAAAACGGTGACCAAGCCAATGTGCGGCGGGTATTTGGCTATACCACCCTCTTCCAACCCCAAAAAACGGTCACTCAACAGGAAGCGGCGATCGCCCTGTGGTATTTCGGCTACCAAGGCGAGGGTCTATCTGCTGCCACTGCCCGTGGCGATCGCCAAACCTCGAACCAAAGTAACCAAACCACTGATACAGAGACCAATCCTCCCGCTTCCCAAAACCCATAGCTAAAAAAATTCCCCAATCACAACCGCGACTGAGGAATTCATTGTTTGAGGTTTAGACGAAACTTGTTAGTTGCTCGCCGGAGATAGATCAGCGTCGGTGCTGCCCTTGGTGCGGCGACGGGTCAAGGTATTGAAAAGCATTACGCCAATGGCCTTAACGAGGTTTCCTTCTAGCTCCTTGAACATATTCATATTCATGCCAAAGGCATCATTGGCTTCTTGCACAATTTGCTCTGCCGTTTCTTCCGGCACATCCAAGCTGTTCATTGCCGCCCGGTACTTGTCTTTAAAGGCCTTTTCGTCAGAGATATTCTCAAACTCATAGAAAGCCGTCCCTTCGCCGTCGAGGTTCATCGCATTTTGGGCAATTTTCTTGAGGATTTGCCCCCCAGAGAGATCGCCCAGGTAGCGGGTGTAGGAATGGCTGACTAAGAGTTCCGGTGCGGTCTGGGCCACTTCATGGATGCGATCCACATAAGCCTGACCAGCGGGGGTGATTTTTGCTTCGGCCTGCCAATTGGGGCCAAAATAATAGCGTAGATCCGTTTCGAGACTTTGTTTACGGTTTAACTCAGGGAAATAAATTTGGGAGACGACGGGATGATCCTTGAGGCGCTCCATCTCCTCTTCCATCGCTGAGTAAACATAGTAAAGGTCTGCCACAAGCTTCCGGTAGGATTTTTTCTCCACGACTCCCTTCAGGAAGCATTTCACGAAGCCAACGTTTTCCGCCATCGTGTGGGAAGTTTTCGTTCCCTCTCTCAACATTGTTGCTAGGTTAGCGACCATAGAAATAAGTCCCTTGTTCTTACTAAAAATGAATAGATATTAAAAGGTTTGTTAAAGAAAGTTAACAAAATCAAAAGACTGCTCAGTTTCGTAGGTTAACTGGTTTTACGGGTTTATGCTATTAAGTTTTTTTACGAGAAAATCGACGTGTTTTTTGTCAGACTTGCGCGGGCTTGGCGTTGGGATAAGACGGGCTTTTGGGCGCCTCGGCCTTGGAGATTGGGGGCAATTTTCGCCGGGGATAGCTAATGTTTGTGACCCTGAATAATCTGCTGAGAAACTGATTCGGTTTTGGTTTCCTTTCGGTGGCGATCGCCATCAAATCTTCGCCTCATTGCGGTTATGGGAAAAAGTCAATCTCCTGAAAAATAACAGAAATGAACGGGCCTCGATGGAGCCTCTTGCAAAAAAAATCTTCCCCCAAAGGTCTTGAAGGAAGATTACAGCTATGTACATCAATAAGAGGAAAAACAAATGGTGCAGGGGGCCGGATCTATTTCCAACCAGCGCGATCCATCAACATGACGGCTTCGGCGTTTTGCTCACCAAAACTTTCGAGGGGGAGATCCGAAGCTGTCCAGTCGCCAAACTGAGCCACCACATCATTGGGGGCAACACTATCCACCACGGGATATTCATTATTATTGTTGGCGAAAATTTCCTGGGCTTCTGGGGTCACCATAAACTCCAGAAATTCTTGGGCTGCTTCGACGTTCGGTGCATTGGCGATAATGCCAGCCCCACTGATGTTGATGTGGGTGCCACCTTCGCCTTCGTTTTGGTTCGGGAAAAATGCTCCAATATTTGCCACGATTTCTTGATCTTGGGGATCTTCAGAAGCACGCAAACGGGCGACATAGTAGCTATTGACCAGGGCGACATCACAAACCCCAGAAGCGACGGCTTGAATTTGGGCGGTATCGTTCCCTTCCGGCTCGCGGGCGAAGTTTGCCACTAAACCTTGTACCCATTCTTCGGTGGCTTCAGCGCCTTTTTCGACAATTTTCGCAGCCACGAGGGACTGATTATAGGTGTTGCTGGAACTGCGAACACAAACCCGGCCTTCCCATTTCGGATCAGCAAGGTCTTCGTAGGTGGACAGTTCAGCCAGATCAACGGTTTCGGTGTTGTACACAATAACCCGCGCCCGTTTTGTCAGACCAAACCAGGTGTTGTCGCTACTGCGCAGATTTTCGGGAATGGCACTGGTCAGCACTTCGGACTCTGTGGGTTGCAGTAAACCATCCTGTTGGGCGCGCCAGAGTCTGGCCACGTCTACTGTGATCAGGACATCGGCGGGACTATTTTCGCCCTCGGTTCTGATTCGTTCTAGGAGTTCGTCGTCACTGCCTTCGATGAGATTCACCTCAATGCCGGTAGCTTCGGAAAATGCTTCGTATAATTCTGCGTCGCTGTCGTAGTGCCGCGAAGAGTAAAGGTTAATTTCGCCGGTTGCTTCGCTGGAGGGAGCATCAGGATCAGTGGTTGTATCGGTGGCACCATTGTTATTGGTAGCTGGGGTGCAACCGGTGGCGATCGCCAAGCCAAGAAAAAGTCCGCAGAGGGACAGGGAACGGGATTTCATAAAGCGTTGTAATCGAGAGATGATGTTATGTTTTCCAAGGTAATGGTGATTTTAGCAGCTACTGCAACTTCTTCTCAATACATTTTTGTTTTTTAATTAAATTAGTCATCAAGATGGAACAGCATTACTGGGTGGCCTGGTCACAAATCAAGGGGGTCGGCCCAAGTCGCCTCAAAAAAATTTGGCACTGTTTCGGCTCCATGGAACGAGCTTGGCAGGCTTCTGGCCAGGAACTGGGGGCAGTGGATGGTTTAGGGGATAAGTTGATTCGTCTGATTTTGGCTGGGCGATCGCCCCTTGATCCAGAGCGTATTTACCATGAGCACCTTGAGAAAAATCTGCAATTTTGGACGCCAGCAGATCCAGAGTACCCAAAGTTATTGTTAGAAATTCCCAGTCCGCCACCGTTGCTCTATTACCAAGGCCAAGTCAAGCTGTTAGAAAATCAAGGCCAAATTCCGGCGATCGCCATGGTGGGCACCCGGCATCCTTCGGAGCATGGTAAACGTTGGACAGCGCGCATTAGCCAGGCCCTTGCCCAGGTGGGCTTTTCGATTGTGTCGGGTATGGCCCAAGGCGTTGATGGTGTTGCCCACAGCGCCTGCCTCAAAACGGGGGGACGCACCATTGCCGTTCTAGGAACTGGCATTGATCAAATCTATCCCGCGAGCCACCGCAATTTATACAACGAAATCCTGGCCCAGGGCTTAATTTTGAGTGAATATCCGGCGGGGACGCGACCAGACCGGAGCCATTTTCCCGCCCGAAACCGGATTATTGCCGGGTTAACCAGGGCGACTCTTGTGATGGAAGCCCCCAGCCGTTCTGGTTCCCTTATTACGGCCCATTACGCGATGGATTTTAACCGTGAGGTTTATGCCCTGCCCAATTCCCCCGAACAGCAAGCGGCCACGGGGTGTTTGGACTTGATTCGGCGGGGAGCGGGCATGATTTTAGGGGAGACACAACTGATCGAGGAGTTGGGCGGACTGCCCCAGTTGGATGCAGCTTCCCCCCAGCTTAGTTTGTCATTCCCAGAGCCAACGGTTGAGCCGACCCCACAGCCCAGCACAGATTTTCGGCAAATTTCCCCAGAGTTACTTCCCCTTTGGCAGGCGATCGCCCCTGAACCCACGGCCTTTGATTTGATCGTTGTCCAGTCTGGCATGGGGGCAGATCAGGTTTCGGCGACCCTATTGCAATGGGAACTCGAAGGATTCATTACCCAACTGCCAGGGATGCGGTACCGTCGCCTTTAGGCATTTTTGTGGGCTTTCATGGAACGCACAAATTTTTCAAAGAGGTAGTCGGCATCGTGGGGACCGGGGCTCGCTTCAGGGTGATACTGCACCGAGAAGAAAGGCAAGGTTTTATGTTCTAAGCCAGCAACGGTGCGGTCATTGAGGTTGAGGTGGGTAATGGCGACATCCTCCGCGAGGGAGGCTTCGGCGATCGCAAACCCATGGTTTTGGCTGGTAATTTCAATTTGCTTTTGCTTGAGACCAGCGGGTTGGTTGAGACCCCGGTGGCCAAATTTGAGCTTAAAGGTTTCGGCCCCCAATGAAAGCCCCAGAATTTGGTGTCCCATGCAAATGCCAAAGGTGGGTTTTTCAGCCTTAAGAATATCTTTAACCGTGGCGATGCCTTCGGTGACGGCGGCTGGATCCCCAGGGCCATTGGAAAGAAAAATGCCATCGGGATTATAGGCAAGGATTTTTTCGGCGGGGGTGTCGGCGGGAACAACGATCACCCGGCAGCCATAACTCGCCAAACGGCGCAGAATATTGCGTTTCACACCAAAGTCAATGGCAACGACGGTGAGTTCCTGGGCTTCAGTTGCGCTACTGCTAAATTCCCAATGGCGATCGGTAATTTCAGTCCATTCATAAACGCTAGCGGTGGTGACATCCTTGACGAGGTTTTGGCCTTCCATGGAGGGGACGTCTTGGAGTTGGCGGAGGAGTTCTTCGGGGTCAAGGATTTCTGTAGAGATCGCGCCATTCATCGCTCCAGATACCCGCAGGCGACGGGTTAGATCCCGCGTATCAATGCCATAGATGCCCACAACTTGGTGCTCTTTGAGATAATCGGGTAGGGCCTGGGTAGAACGCCAATTACTCGGTCGGGGAGCAATGTTCCGGGCGATCGCCCCTTTTACTTGGGGACGGCTGGATTCTTCATCCTCAGGAGTTACGCCAGTATTGCCCAGCTCCGGATAGGTAAAAGTCACAATCTGACCACGATAACTGGGATCGGTGAGGACTTCTTGGTAGCCCGTCATGCCTGTATTAAAAACGACTTCCCCAAAAGTGGTACCTGTCGCGCCAAATGACCGTCCGTGGTAAGTGGTGCCATCGGCTAAAACAAGGAGGGCGGGTTTTGCTTTCACAAGAGACATGGGCGGATTGACCTTTGATATATGCGTAACTTCTGCTGCTCAATCTTACTTGATCCGTTCCCTTCTCTACCGCTCCCAGGGGCGATCGCCGTTAATTTTTCTTGACCTAAGCATTCTATTCTCCTAATTGAAACCGGATTGATTGGGAAACTTGCTCAGTTTCTGGCTGTTTCAGGGCTGCCCTCGGCGAGGGGAATGGTTACCGTAAACTGACTGCCTTTGCTGAGTTGGCTTGTGAGTTCGATCTGGCCGCCGTGGAGTTGCACGTATTCTTTCACGATATTGAGGCCGAGACCTGTGCCGGGGATATTTTGGGTATTACTGGCCCGGTAGAAAGATTCAAAAATGTGGGGTTGATCTTCTGGGGGGATGCCGACCCCTTGGTCAATGATGCTTAGGGTCAACGCTTCGGCACTGCTGCCTAACTGGACGGTCACCGTGGTGCCGGGGGCTGAATATTTACAGGCATTACCGAGAAGATTATTCAGGATGTGTTGCAACAAATTGGGGTCGAGGGCCAGGGGAGCGGCGATCGCCCCGGTGGTCTCAAGGTTGAAATGGTGCTGCTTCCCAAGACCAATTTTGAGTTCGGCGATGAGATCTTGGCAGAGGGCCACAATATCCACCGCTTGGCGTTGGCAACCCAGTTTTCCGGCTTCGAGGCGACTCATGGTCAGTAGATCATCGATCAGTTGTCGCAGTCGGATCACGCTATCTTCAATGTTGTTGAGATATTGCGATCGCCGCGCTTCGGGGAGATGGTCGTGGTAAGCACTGAGGATTTGGGCCGCACCGAGGATCACCGTTAGGGGCGTGCGAAACTCGTGGGAAGCGGTATCAATGAAGCGGGTTTTCAGGTGGTTGAGTTCCCGTTCCTGGGTGAGAGCTTTTTCGAGCTCCCGTTTGGCCCGGCGCTGTTGGGTAATTTCTGAGGCCACGCCCAACACTTGATATTGGGGGCGATCGCCAGGGAGTTGGAGGGGCAGTTTCACCGTCCGAAAATAACGGGTTGCCCCCAGGAAATCCGTCGCCTTCGCCTCGTCAATGACCACGATTTTTTGTTCCCGGAGCACCTGCTGATCGGCCTGGATAAAACAGTCCGCTTCCTCAGAGTCGGGATGTAGATCACATTCTCGTTTCCCGACTAATTCATTGACTGTGGTGCCATAGAAATTCGCCATCGCCTGATTCACCAACAAAAAACGACCATCTTTATCTTTGACAAAAATTAAGTTGGGATTGTTATCGATGACCAGACGCAAAAAGGTTTGGCTCTGTTGTAGATCCCGTTCGGCCCGTTTGCGCTCCGTGAGGTCTTGGGTATGTACCATCACCAGATCCGGCTGGATATAAATATAAGTGGCCAGAAAATAGCGTTGAAATGCCTCAGGGTCATCGGGAGAGGGAATTTGCAGCGCCTCTTCAAAGGTCGTTTTAAAGTCGAAACAGCGGCGAATATTCTGGTGGATCGCGTGGTCGGCGCCGTAAATGGCGTGGCTGGGGCAATGGAGAAAATCCTGGAGGGAGCCATCGTTGGCAATCTCGGCGGCACTGTTGTAGTCAATGAGGTAAAAGTTTCCCTGACGGTGCTGCCAGGTATAGGTGGGAATGGGAAAGTTGCGATATTGAGAACGAAGAAGGGCTTCGGTCTCACGGATTTTGAGGGCGGCGCGATTCCGGGCGGTGATGTCTCGACAGACGCAGATATAGTCACCGTCACTGGTGATGGTCAGGGAAATTTCTTGGGTGAAAATCTGACCATTTTGGCGTTGGGCGATCGCCTCTCCTTGCCAAGATTTGTGGCGATTGAGGTGGGGGAGAATATCTTTTTCTAGGCGTTTTTGCTCACTGGGGGCAAACAGCACTTCTTTCCAGGAATGCCCTGTCAAGCTTAAGCGGTGGGGATAGTCAAACAGTTCCAAAAAAGCGGGATTAACTGAGATGAATTCTTCCCGCTGCAAAATGGCGATCGCATCTACCGCCGCATCCACCGCCGCCAACTGACGCCGCAGATTTTGTTCGATATTTTCTAGCACACGGGTGCGCTGTTCCACCCGGAACTCTAGTTCTTGGTTGAGGGTTTTGAGGGTGGTTTCAAAGGCTTGGCGATCGCTCATATCCATCCCCGTGGCGATCACATAATGGACATTTCCTTGTTTATCCAAAAGAACGCCATGGGACCAACGTAGGCGGTACACTTTCCCCGATTTAGCGCGCCAGTCCACTTCGTAGGTACGGGGCTTTTTTTGGTGGAGGAGGCGTTGAAATTCCTGGACAATCTCCGCGACATCGTGGCGATCCCATAACAACAGATCCCAGAGATACTGGTGGGCCACCTCGGTAAATTGATAGCCCGTCAGTTTCTCACAGGCCGGGTTAAACCGGATAATGCGCCCCTCCCGGTTCAGCACCATGAATAGGGCCGGGGTGAGGTCAAATAGGGTTTCGAGGAAATCCTGTTCCTGGCGGAGTTCTACCTCCGTGAGCTTCCGTTGTTGGATTTCGGTGTTGAGGGTTGCATTGAGGGCTTTGAGTTCCCTGGTGCGCTCTTGGATGATGGTAGTGAGGTTTTCTTGATCGGTGATCAGCTTTTGTTGGGAGAGTTTGAAGGGGGTGACATCGTGGGCGGCCCAGACCACTTGCTGCTGGTTAATGGCGACGATTTTGGCGACAAACCACACGGGGGCGAGGTGGGGATCTGGCTGCAGGGAATATTCATACTTCACGCTTTCCCCTGACAAGGGTTCATGATCTGGGGTGGTGCCTTTGGCGATCGCCTGGTGAAGGTATGGCGTGAGGCGGCTTTGGTGCGCTTGTAAAAACTGGTAAGTCCCCTGGCAGAGATCTAGGGGGCCACAGCAATGGTTATTCTGGGGAGCAGTCACCTGCTTGATTTTCCAAGTTTGGGGATTGATCACAAAGACAATGTCGGTGATCGCTTCAAACAAGGCTTTCATCTGGACATCGGTCAGCTTCAGTTGTTGGGCGATTGCCTGTTTAGCAGTCTTTTCTTCCTTTAGTTGTTGATTTAAATTTTGCAGTCGTTGATCCTGCTGCTGGAGAGAACGTTTGGCCCCTGCTGTTTCGAGGACATAGCGCACCGAACGCATCAAAATTTCCCGCTCCGTTTGGGATTCTCCCGCGCACAGACTCCGCAGGAGGTAATCTTGGGCACCCAGCTCGATGCATTGGTGGGCCAGTTGGATATCTTCTTGGCGATCATCGGTGAGTAACAAAATAGGTCGTTGGGCAGCGCTGTTTTGTAAGCGCATAAAGGCTTCTAATTTGCCAGAAGAAACGATGTTGATATCGAAAATAATCAGGTCGTAGGTGTCCGTTTTTAATTGGGCGATCGCCTGGGGCAGACTGTCCACCTGGGTCACTTGAAAGGTTAGGGTACTGCCCAGGGGGGGATGCAACAGATGCTGGAGGATCACCGACTCGGTGGCAAGGCCTTCGACCAAGAGCACCCGTTGGGGTAATCCTTTTGGGTGGGGTTCTAGGGTCGCAACCTGGGCGATCGCCCTCTGGGGACGCCGGGCCACTTGGTCTAAGCGTTGTTGGAGGCTATGGGTTTGCCAATGGAGGGCGACGGGATCTAAGACCTGCAAAATTTCTCGCCAAGAAACCTTCCCCAGCAATTGTTCTTCTTCGTCAACTACAACGGCCCAACTACCATTGGTTTCGACTAAATGGGCCGCCACTGACCAGAGAGAGTCCGTGGGTTTGACCCGCTGAAAATCATGGCTCCCCTCCGTGGCGATCGCCGTTGTGAGACCTTCTTTCCCTTTACCATAGCCCCGTAAAACATCCCATAGGGTCACCGCCCACAAGCCATTGGATGAGGGGGCTGTCATGGCACTGGCTTTTTCCATGACCATCAGGAGGGACTGTTGTTTTTGGTGTAAACGATGGGCCGCCATCAACAGAGTGCTATGGGAAGGCATCAAGGACAAATCCGTCACCATCACATCCTGGACTTGTCGCATTTGCAGGAGAGGCTCCGACCACAGGAGGCGCTGGAGGGAAAGACGTTCCACAAAACCAAGCCAAAATCCGTTCTCTCCCTGCACTGGCAGGAGATCCCGCTGCTCCTGGTGCATACGGTTGAGGCCCACCCAGGGATGCTCTAGATCTGCCAGGGCGATCGCCTTGGGGAGAGCCGTCATCACATCCCGTGCCAGGGTCTGCCCCAAATCAACATCTTCCGTAATCAGCTTCAAAACCGTTTGGGGCGAAATCAAACCCTGCAATTGATCGGCCTGCACAATCGGCACACAGGGGGCCACCATCTGCAACCCGACGCACTGGGGCACTGTCCACGGTCGAAATCCCGCCAACACATCGGCGATCGCCGCCGTCGGCGGAAAAGTTGGCATTCGACTCGGATCAATAATCTGGGCCTTGAGGGCAGCAAAGTTCACTGGAATATTGACCATGCGTTGCAGCTCGTAATTTCTGGGCTAGGGTTGGATGACAAACAAGAACTTTGACGATTTACACCAAATCAGACCGCACTGTATCTATCCCACTAAACTCAACCCTCTGTTGCCAAAAAAATTAACTTAATCGTAACCTTTGCTAAGGTTTTACTCCCACAACTATTACGGAATTTAGCAATCTCCTGCCGTGGTCTGATTTTGATGCTGGTGTAGAGGGCATTGGCTGAGACGACTGTGTCAAAGCTGTTTGGGGTCAAAGTCTTCAGCCTTGATCAAATCAAAACTGGTCGCAAAGGCTTCCTCCGGATTGAAGGCGGGCTTTTTCGGTGGGTTGAGTTGGGGGTTTGTTTTTTTCGCTGCCTGGCGGTTCAAAAGTTTTTTGGAAGGCTTGGGGGGAGCCTGTTTCGGTGGTTTTTGGGGCAGGGTTTCTTTTGATGTTGCTGTGTTCCGTGGCGGCGTAGGCTTTTTTGTAGGACGAGAGGTCAAGGAAGTCCGAGCGAAGGGGGTTTTGTTGGTGGCGTACAACTGATCCGGGAACAAATGTTCAATGAAAAAATGAATCGTATGTTGATTGACATAGCCCTTTAATACCGCAATTTCCCCGAAGCGCAGAGAGCGTCCCCAGGCATCATGTTTTTGGGCAGCTAGAATATCCTCTAGCTGTTCTTCGTCAATGAGGTGGGCTTCCAGCAGATATTGACCAATATTTTTCCGTTCGGGCTGTGTGTGACGCATTTCCCAAAGTAGTTCAAAAAAATCAATGGTTTCTTCGACTGCCCAACCCCGGAGCGCGAGAATTTCGCCGAGGGACATTTCTGGATGCAACTCTCGGTCATATCGCACCACTTGGGCCTGGGTATCACTTAAAAGCCCCGCCTGGATTAGGGTTTGAATGAGAGTTTCCATAAATACCGGGTTTAGATGCAGTGGTCAGGGGCCTAGGTTAAGGCTCACTTTAAGAAATCGATGGGGAACAGGTAATGCTGCTTTTGATTGGTTGGAAATGCCTACATTTTAAGACAGTGGAGTTTTAGAATTATAGAACTTAATTTACATTTTAAAAAATAGAGAGTTTAGCGGTCGATGACTCGAAAATCAGCCGTTTTCTCAAATGGTGACCATGAAAATGTTGGCGTTTAGGGTATGACTTTTCTCGATTTTTCAAAAGTCATATTGTTCATATTTTTAATCATGGCATCATCAAAAAAGAAAATATTTCTTAAGTAAAAATACTGATCATCACCCCACCTCACAATAAAATCATGGCGGTGTGGCCAAGGCTACGGAAAAAAATATGCATATTTACAACCGCTTTATTCTTCCCTCTTTGCTGGATTATGTGATGCATCGCCAGGCGATCGCCCAACAACGGCAAACATTACTTCAGGCGGCCCGGGGCAAGGTCCTAGAGATTGGTTTCGGCACCGGGGCCAATCTTCCCCATTACCCAAGGGGAGTAGAAACTTTGCATGTCGTAGAGCCGGAAAGAATGTTGCAACAACGGGTCGAGCAGCGGATTCGTCAATCGGGGTTACGGGTCGAGTGGCATGGCCTGCGGGGAGAAGCGCTCCCCTTTGAAGACCGCTGTTTTGATACAGTAGTGAGCACTTTTACCCTTTGTACGGTGCAGGAACCCACCCAAGTGCTCCGGGAAATTCGTCGTGTCCTGAAAAAAGATGGCTACTTTCTGACCCTAGAACATGGCTTGAGTCCGGACGGGGCGATCGCCCAATGGCAACATCGGCTAAATGGCGTAATGAACTGTTGCGGCGGCGGCTGTAATTTAAACCGACCGATGGGGGCGCTCCTCAAGGCGGCGGGCTTTCAGGTGGAGACCCTCAAAGAATTTTATTTACCGACCCTGCCCTCCATTGGTGGCTATCTCACCATGGCGAAACTTGCTCCTTAGGGCTTGGGGGTTTACGGGGCGATCGCCTTTCTCTTAAAATAAGAACGATTATCATTTCAAGAAAGCGAGAAACGAACGTGCGATCGCCAATAACTTTTTCCCTCGCGGCCCTAAGCTGTCTGGGGCTCCTCTTCGGTTGTGGTGCAGACCCCGCCACCCAGACGGAAACGCCCACTTCGAGTCCCGTAACCCCAGAGGCAACGATCCCCCAGCAGGAACCCCTGAAGATTACCGTTAGTGTTCTACCCCAGCAATATTTTGTCGAAAAAATTGGTGGCGATCGCGTCCAGGTTTCGACCTTGGTTGGCCCTGGGATCGAAGCAGAAAATTATGAACCCAAACCCCAGCAGTTAAAGGATCTCAGTGAGGCCGACGCCTACATTGGCATTGGCATCTTTTTTGAAGAAGTGTGGGGCGATCGCCTCCGCTCCGCCAACCGAGAAATGACTTGGTTAGACACCGCCGAGGGCATCGAAAAATTACCCCTCGCCGATCACCACCACCATGGCGATGACGGTCACAGCGACAGCCATGACCACGAAGGCGAACTACTCGATCCCCACATTTGGCTCTCCCCCCAGCGGGTTAAACAGCAGGCCGAAAGTATTTATCAACTGCTCGTCCAACTCGACCCCGACGGCGAAACCATCTATGCTGATAATCTCAATCAGTTTTTAGTGGAACTAGATCAACTTGACCAAACCATCCGCGAGCGGTTAGCGCCTTTAGAAAATCGCACCTTCTTGGTCTTTCATCCTGCCTGGGGCTATTTTGCAGCGGACTACGACCTAGAGCAAATTTCCATCGAAGTCGAAGGCCAGGAACCCAGTGCCGCAGAACTTGCCCAACTTGTCCAAACCGCGAAGGAAAAACAAATTCGCACCATTTTTGTGCAGCCTCAATTGAACGCCCAGGCCGCCGAGGCGATCGCCCAGGAAATTAACGCTGAGGTGATCCTCCTTGATGATCTAGCCCCCAACTGGTCAGAAAATATGTTGGCCATGACCGATAAATTTGTCCAAGCCAGTCGCCCCAACCCTACGGAATAATCCTCCCATGGAAACAGTCATTTCCCTCGAACAAATCTGGGCGGGCTATCCTCAAACCCCCGTCCTCGAAGACATTAACCTACAGGTGCAAGCCCTGGATTTTATTGGTCTGATTGGCCCCAATGGTGGCGGGAAAACCACCTTGCTGAAAGTGCTGCTCGGTTTGGTGCAACCCCAACGGGGGACGGTCAAAATTTTAGAGCGCCCCGTCACCCAAGGCCGCCGCTACATCGGCTACGTGCCCCAGATCCTAGAACTTGACCGGGATTTCCCGATCCAAGTCCGGGATGTGGTAAACATGGGGCGTTTGGGGAAACGGAAATTATTCCACCGCTACAACCGCAAGGACCGGGAAATTGTCCAGCGTTCCCTTGTGCAGGTGGGCATGGCTGATAAAGGCGATCGCCCCATTGGAGAGTTGTCTGGGGGGGAAAGACAACGGGTTTACATTGCGCGGGCCTTGGCTTCAGAACCGAAAATTCTGCTCCTCGATGAACCCACCGCTAACGTTGATTCCCAGGTGCAGAATAGTATTTACGAACTGCTCAAAGAGCTTAATCAATCCATGACGATTATGATGATCTCCCACGACCTTGGCGCGATTTCTACCTATGTCAAAACCGTGGGTTGCCTGAATCGCCGCTTGCATTATCATCATGATCGCCTGATCACCCCCACCATGATCGAAGAAACCTACCAATGCCCCGTGGATCTGATCGCCCACGGCATTCCCCACCGGGTTTTTCCAGATCACAGTGATGGCTCCCCGACCTCAACCCACCACCATTCTTCATCCTGCGACCATGCTTGACGCCCTCCAGTTCGACTTTATGCAAAATGCCCTGATGGCGGGAATCCTCGTCAGTATCGCCTGTGGCATTATTGGGACTTTTGTCGTCGTCAATCGCATTGTTTTTATTAGTGGGGGCATTGCCCATGCCGCCTATGGGGGTATTGGTCTGGGCTATTTTTTTCAATTTAATCCCATCTGGGGGGCGATCGCCTTTGGCCTGATTTCTGCCCTGGGGATGGGCTGGGTTGAACAACAAACCAAGCAACGGGGTGATACCCTGATCGGCGTGATGTGGGCGATTGGCATGGCCATCGGCATTATTTTGATCGACTTTACCGAGGGTTACAAAGCGGGTTTAGAGAGTTATTTATTTGGCAGTATCCTGGCGGTGCCCCGGTCAGATCTGTGGCTAATGTTTGGGGTTGACTGCGTGATTATCATCCTCATTGCCTTACTTTACAAAGAACTCCTCGCCATTTCCTTTGACCCAGTATTTGCCACGACCCGTAATTTGCCCGTGCGGAGTCTGTACCTCGTCCTTGTGGGTTTAATTGCCCTGACGGTGGTGATGGTGATGCAAATCGTTGGTTTGATCATGGTGATTGCCCTCTTAACAATTCCGGCGGCGATCGCCAGCCAATGGCAGAAAAAAATCACGACGATGATGGGTTTAGCCAGTCTTTTAGGGATTAGCTTTACGACGACGGGCCTCTGGCTCTCGTATCGCTTTAATCTGACCTCGGGGGCAACGATTATCCTAGTTTCAGGGATTGCCTATCTCCTGAGCCTCGGACTCAAAGCCTACGGCGATCGCCAATCTACCCAACCAGAAGCCTAATGTCCAAGAAACTCACCAAAAACCAACGCACCATTCTCCAGCTCATCCAAGCCAAAGAAACCGAAACCAGCGCCCAAAATCTCCATTTCGAGATGCAGCAAACGGGCCTAAAAATCGGCTTGGCCACCGTTTATCGCGCCCTGAAATTACTGAAAGTCGAGGGCAAAATCCAAGAGCGGGTCACCCCAGAGGGAGAATCGTTCTATAGCAAAATTGGCATGACCGAACACCACCACCACCATTTAAACTGCGTCAACTGCGGCCAATCTTACCCCCTCGATAGTTGTCCCATTAGTCAAAAAATTACCGACTGGTGCCAAACCCAGAAGTTCAAGGTCTATTACCATACCCTCGAATTCTTTGGCCTCTGCGCCGACTGTCAGACTCAGGCCGATAATGCTGAATGTTTTAACGCCAACTGATAATAGGCTTTGGCATGGTCAATTAATTCCGCTGCTTGGGTCTCCCCCACATCCTTGAGGCGTTTGGCGGGAATGCCCACCATTAGAGATCGCCCTGGGACATCTTTTGTGACGACACAACCCGCGCCGATAATACTGCCAGCGCCGACCCGTACCCCATCTAAAACAATCGCCCCAATACCGATCAAACAGCCTTTCTCAATGTGGGCACTGTGGATCACTGCTTTATGGCCGATGGTGACGTAATCTTCAAGCACCGTCTGTTTACCCGGATCACCATGGAGTACCGCCCCATCCTGGACATTGCTAAAACGACCAATCTGAATCGCCTCTAGGTCGCCCCGCACCACCGCCCCGTACCAAATGCTTGATCCCTCGGCGAGGCTGACATTGCCGATCACGGTGGCATTCGAGGCCACAAAGGCCGCTTGGCTCAGATCAGGGGTGGCAAGGGAAATATTAGACCAGGTGGACATGGTGGCTGTTGGCTCATTTTTCCCTATTCTAAAATGAGTTAGCCCGCATTTTTTTACTGTCCCCTATGCTGCACCAACATCAACGCGCCTTACAAATCCAAACCCAAGGAAAATCTCTCCACAAAATTACGGCCAAAATCGAGTCTTATGTGGCCGAATCGGGCATTAGAGCAGGATTATGTGTTGTGTTTGTGCGCCATACTTCGGCTTCGTTAATCATTCAAGAGAATGCGGATCCGGATGTGCTGTTAGATTTAGAAAATTTCATGGCGAAATTGGTACCAGAGGATGGCCGTTCGTATATTCACAGCGCCGAAGGCCCCGATGATATGCCTGCCCATATCCGCTCGGTGCTAACCAAGACCTCGGAACAAATTCCCATTGCCAATGGTCGCTTGGTGTTGGGAACGTGGCAGGGCATTTATCTCTGGGAACACCGCAGTTATCGCCATACCAGGGAAGTGGTGGTGCATATTTACGGGGAAAAATAATCCTTGAGAGAGTCGAGATCTAACTGGACTTTGGTGTCAATCAGTTGCCCTTGGGATAAGAGGCGATCGCCACTGATCCAGGCTTGCTGTACGGTGAATTGGTACATTCGGCGTGGGGAGTCGCCGAGATAATCTGCTGCTTGCCTGGGTGTCGGTCGTTTGGCGCGTTGGTCGAATCGGCTTAAAACTTGCCGTAGGGGTTCTAATGCGGTTAATTCTGTGGCAGTACCCGCGAAAAAGACGGCCTTAATGCGACGAGGATCATAAACTGTGACCATCGCCCGGCCTTGGTTCTGGTAAAGATTTTGGGAATGTTGGGCGGCGATCGCCGATGACCAATAGAGGTTTAAGCCCTGATCCCACACGAAGAGCAATGGGCTACTCCAGGGCCAACCAAGCGGCGAACAGGTGCTGAGGTTGCAGTAAATCTGCGTTTCGAGTAACTCTTTGACGAGGGCGATCGCCTCTGGATCGGTGGCTTTTGTTGTGTCCACCCAGCCGTTTTCTGCCGTTGCGAGTTGTGCCATTTAGGTGCCGGTTAAAGTGACGATACCGTAATGTTCCGGAGAAAGATATTGTCGCACTAAACGCTGGAGTGATTCAATCGTAAAGGTTTCGACCATCTGGGGATAGTGGTGGGCATAATCAAGGTTACCGAGGGTTTGGTAATAGCCGTAGAGCCCGGCCAACTGACTCGCACTTTCCGTCGAAAAAATATGCTCATTACACAGCATGCGTTTCGCCCGGCGTAGTTCAGCTTCCGTCACACATTGGGTCTGCAGATCAGCGAGGCGATCGCCAATCACCTGTTCCACATCGTCTAAATGTTCTGGATCGAGCCAGGCCTGAATCGTAAATAAACTAGAATCCCGTTGCAAAGAGAAACCACTATTAATATCCAGAACCCACTGGCGTTTTTCCCGCAGCTCTTGCACCAGCCAAGCGGAAGTTGTCCCGGCCAGGATCACCGACAGTAAATCTAGACCGACTGCGTCGTTAAATTGTTCGACCCCCGTCCCCAACCAACCGAAGATTAAGCGCGCCATTTCCACATTGGGCACTTGAATTTCATTGCGGCGAATCTCGATCAGAGGGGGTTCTGCCTCCACCTCAAAGGGGGGACATTCAGAGGGAACCTGAAAATCGCTAAAGTTGCTTTGAATGAGATCCAAGGCCTGGGCGACTTGAATATTACCAACCATGCTGATGATCAAGTTTTGGGGTTGATAATGGGTCCGGTGAAAACAGCGCATTTGGTTGGGGGTATAGCCACACAGTTGTTCGGCATTGCCCAAAATCGAGCGGCCATAGGGATGATTTTCGTACAAAAGACGGCTCAAGGCTTGGAAGGCGAGCCAGTCGGGATCATCTTGACTGATGCTAATTTCTTCGAGTACTACCTGGCGTTCCCGGATAAATTCGGCGTCGGGAATGGTGGCATTGCGTAAAATATCGCTCAGGTAGGGCAGAGTTTCTGGTAGGCGATCGCCTGTAGTGCTGAGGTAGAAATGGGCGTAATCGTAACTGGTGGCGGCATTACTCAGCCCACCGCAAGTTTCAACAATTTGATCAAACTCACCGGGACAGACTTGGTGCGATCCCTTAAAGATCATGTGCTCTAAAAAATGGGCCATTCCTTCCCATTCTGTCGGTTCGGCGATCGCCCCTGCTTTAACCCATACATCGGTGACCACCACAGGCGTCCCTGGCAAATATTGATGCACCACCTGGAGGCCATTGGGGAGCGTAAACAATTGCACCGGATCGGGTTGGAGAGAGTAGGGCAAGGGGATAACCGAAGCGAAACTTACCCCCATCATAACCGCTTCTTTTCTGGGGCTTAAAGGAACATGAACTTAGCTAAACAACAACTTTTTTTGCGACGCCCCGATACAGGCTTTAGTTAAGCAGACATTATTAAACATAAACAAGATTTATATGATTTTAGGGTTTATATTCTTTGAGCTTATTACTAGACTGTAGAAGAACAAGGTTTTTCGCCTACTTCCCCAAAAATACTTGCCATGATTTTTTTTTCCCGCCGACCCTCTCTCAAAAATCCCAATCAGCAACTGCGGTTTTTGCCCTCGACATCTTTCGATCTGTTCCAGCCTCTCCGTCAATGGCTCAATGGCCTAGAGATTTGTAATCCAGATCGCGCCCGATTGATTTGCCAACTGGTGCCCGCCCAGTGCCCCTTTGCCCAAGAAATTTCCTTAGCGGGTCTGATTCACTTTAAAATTCCGCCACTGTGTAAGCTCAATCCCCTTTACGAAGAAGTCATCGGCCTACGATTTAGAGCCCTTTGTTACCTCGCCGAAAAATGTCCGAGCGAAGTTTGTCGCTATTGCTAACGCTCTAGGCTGGCCAAATTGCCAATCTTGAAAGTCCAACTCTTGGTTTGCTCCTTAGGATGATGAACTGCCCCAGGACTTCTGAATGATGAAGACGAGGATAATCCATGGTCAAGCTGAAACCAATCAGAGCGTATTCCACCTTATTTCGCTGCACGGCCCAAGCGACGCGGGTTCATCCAGCAACGTAGTTTTTAAATTAATTTAATGCCAATGAAAACGCCTCAAACTTTCTCTCTCCCTTGGTACCGCTGGCTCAATAGCCAATATGTTGTGCGGTTGTTAGAAACGGTTCAAGATCTGATTGTGATTGGCCTGTGTGTTGGGCTGTTTAGCTTTATGGTGTTGCAACTGCGGGAGATGGTGCTTTCGTTGTTGCCGCCTCTGCAATTTCAGACGGTTACTTCTGATATTCTCTTTTTACTGATTTTGGTAGAGCTGTTTCGTTTGCTGATTATCTACCTCCAAGAACACCGGGTTTCTATCGGTGTGGCGGTGGAAGTGTCGATTGTTTCTGTGCTCCGGGAAATTATTGTACGCGGTGTTTTAGAAACGCCTTGGACACAGGTTTTGGTTGCTTGTATTTTTCTGTTGGTTTTAGGGGCGCTGTTGGTGATTCGCGTTTGGTTGCCACCGACCTTTGACGGGATTGATCCGGAGCAAGTCGTCTCACAGCGGCACCGTTCTCGGCGTCATCCCCAAGAAAAAGAGAATCATACGTTGATTTCCTAGGGAAGTATTTTATCGGCAGCACCGGGTTTAAGTAATAGATGACTCGGTGCGATCGCCTTTAGTTTGCAGAGCCCAATTGCGGGTCAAGATCATCCGGGGATGGATGATTTTGTGCTGTTTAATGAGGTGTTTCAACATATAGTCACAGACCCCCGCCACGGCTCGATAAAGATTTTTTTCGCTTAATTGCCGCAGTTTTTGCAGTTTTTTATCATCACCCCGATTCGGTTCTAGGGCATCGGCTACGAAAATAATGCAGCTTAATTGATCCATGCCAGGGTGGCCGAGGGTGTGGTTGGCGATCGCCCTGAGGATCTGCGCATCCTGAATCCCAAACTCCGTCCGCGCCACAATTGCACTCACATCTGCATGGAGGAGGTGGGGCACATGGGCACAAATCGAATCAATCTCTAAACCGTGCTGTCGGGCGATTTGCAGCAATTTAGGTGGCGGAAAAAACTTAGCGAGATCATGTAATAATCCCGCCTGGGCCGCTTGGTCTGGGTCTGTTCCGTGGCGTTGGGCCAAGGCTTGGGCCATTTGTTCCACTCCAAGGATATGCTCTAGGCGATCGCGCGAAACATTGTCTTGCAACCAACTGATCACCTGTCCTCGATCTAGTGTCATGCAGCCCCACTCCTCCGACGAAACATCAAGATCTTTGTACAAAACCCCCTAAATCTCCCTTACTAAAACGATAACGAAAGGAGTTTCATGGGTGATAATCCTAGTGAAGAATACAACCTACGACCGGAAATTGGGATTTTGAGTACTGCCACCCCGACAAACCACCGCACCATTCGCCCCATTTCAACCTATGCCCTCCACGGTGTGGCATTCCACGACGGCTATTTTTGGGCCATTGAAAATATTAATGGCTACTTGATGCGGATCGATCCCCAAACCGATGCAACACAAATTATCAACTCCCGCACTTGGTCAGCTTTTATTGGGGCGACGGGCCTCGCGATCCAAAACGAGATTCTTTGGTTTACCAGCGGCGATCGCCTCTACAAATGCGCCATGACCGACGGCCAATGGAATCCCGAACTCTTTACCCGCTTTCCCGATACCGTTAATGGCGTCGCGATTTCTGGCAATAGCCTTTATATTTCCTGCCAAAAACGGGGTGAAATTTTCATCTACGATGCCACCAATGGCCGCTCTATCACTAGCCTTTATGCCCCTGGCATTGGCGTTGAAAACCTCGTGATTCGCGGCGAAGATCTCTGGGTTTCCGATAGCCTCGAACAAACCGTTTATTGCCTGGAACGGGCCACTGGCGAAGTAAAATTCAGTCTACTGACCCCCTTTGAATCCCCCACGGGTTTGACATTCTACCCAAATCCGGAAGGAGGCCCAGACATTCTCTATGTTGCCTATGCCTCCCAGGAACCCTACATTCGCGATAATCCCAACGCCGACCCCAACTACGAACTCCAATACCGCGACGTTACCTTTCTGCATCCCCTCTATTTCCGCTATGACCCAGAGGAAAAATATGCCCTCTCCAATGGCTTTCTCCTGGAGATGAGCTACGTCGAAGAATTATCCCCCCTCGATCCCGTTGAATTGCAGGATCTCGAATGGAAAATTGCTCTCCCTGCCGAGACCGATCGCCAGCAAGTGGTTAGCATCGAACCCGTCGGTCTCCCCTTCACCATTGAAGAAAAAGAAGGCCAAAAGATCGCCGTCTTTAAATTTGACCAACTCAATGACCGACACCGCCATATCTTTGGCTGGCGGGCCATTCTCAAAGTGTGGGGCATCAAATATCAATTTACGCCGCCGGACTGCGAAAACCTCGCACCGATTCCAGAAGCACTCCAAGCAAAATATTTGGTGGATAACGAAAATTTGGCCATGGAAACAGAGATTATCCAACGAGCCGCAACCGATGCCGTGGGGAGCGAAACCAATCTGCTCCGCCAAATGTACAACATCCGCAACTACGTTTATGACCATCTCTCCTATGGCATTAAGCCCCACATCGACACCCCAGATATTGCCCTCCGGCGGGGGGTCGGCTCCTGCGGTGAATATTTAGGTGTCCTCTTGGCTTTGGCTCGGCTCAACGGCATCGCCAGCCGGACGGTGGGTCGCTACAAATGTCCAGCCCACGCCCACCTGAGAAATCTCCCTCTCCAACCCGATTACAATCATGTCTGGATGGAATTTTATTTGCCGGGTTATGGTTGGCTACCCATGGAATCGAACCCCGATGATCTGTGCGAGGGAGGGCCATACCCAGCCCGCTTTTTCATGGGACTGGCTTGGTACCACGCAGAAATGGTGAAGGGCGTCCCCTTTGAAAAACTGTACCGCCAGGGGGAAATTGTCCCGAAAGAGCAAGTTTCCCTAGGAGATCTGGCCCTGAACCATGTGCGGTTTACGATCCTTGAGGAATTACAACCTTAATAGTTTAGAAAGCGTGTGCAAATCTCAGAGGTTAATCCGGGGTAGGCGATGCTTGAAACCGCAGAGAATTTCCCAAGAAATTGTCCCCAATTGATTGGCCCATTGGTCAACGGTTAGCTGCTGGTCATGATCTGTACCAATGAGCGTCACCACATCACCGACTTGGACGTCCGGAAGATGACTAACGTCGAGCATTAGTTGATCCATCGTAATCGCCCCAATTTGGGGGGCAAAGGCACCATTAACCAAGACTTTTAAGTTATTGGAGAGGCGACGGGGCACACCATCGGCGTAACCAATGCCCACCACGGCTGTTTTTGTGTCTGTGGCGGTAATAAAGCGGTGGCCGTAGCTGACGCCAGTATCGGGGGGCAACGTTTTAAGCTGGGTGATGCGAGCTTTGACCTGGAGCACGGGTTTGAGGCGGACTTTGGGGCTGAGGTGGGGCGCTGGATAGACACCGTAAATAGAAAGGCCCAAACGCACCAGATCATAGTGGAGATTGCGGCTGTGGAGGGTGGCAGCGGAATTACTGATATGTCGTTTTGGGATCGGTATTCCCTGTTGTTCAAGCTTGGCGATCGCCGATTGGAAGCGTTGGTGTTGCTGATCCATCGTCGTGGGGTCTGGGTCGTCAGCGGTGGCAAAGTGGGAGTAGATGCTGGCGATGTTGAGGTGCGGAGCTTGGTGAACTGCCGCAACGAAGGGTAGCGCTTCCTCCCAGCGGGTGCCGAGACGGGACATTCCGGTGTCGATTTTGAGGTGTACAGGAAGTATTTTCCCTAATCGGGCGAGGGTTTCATTAAAAATAGCCACCTGGGACAGGTTACAGAGGGTCGGTTGCAAATCCCAATGGGCGATCGCCTCAATTTCTTCGGTGGTATTGGTGGCCCCCAAAACGAGGATCGGCGCAGTAATCCCGGCTTCGCGCAGTTCGACCCCTTCCCCTAAGGTGGCGATCGCCAACCAACTGGCCCCCGCCTTGAGTACCGTTTCAGCGACCTTGACTGCACCATGGCCGTAGGCATCGGCTTTTACCACCGCCATCAATGCCGTTTGGGGCGCGAGAATGTCCTTGAGGGCACGGATATTAGCCGCCAGCGCTTGATGGTCAATTTCTACCCAGGCCCGTTGGCGAATCGCTTTAGAAAACTGATAATGACGGCACGCTTGGGACACGATATGGGATAGCTGTTCTCCATCTAACACAGGCGATCGCTCCAATTTTGATAAGAATTTTTTGCTTATTTTATCGAGTGTAGAGTCTAGGCTCGTATTTTGGGGCCACAAAAGCAGGAATTATGCTCCGTAGAAACAGGCTGATTCCTCCAAACAGAAGTACAAAAAATCGCCCCTTGAATGAACGAGAGGCGATCGCAATTCAGAACTGGAAAAATTAAGCGTTGATGTATTCCTGGAGCGGTTTCACATCGAGGGGATGCTCTTGGAGAGACCGAATTGCTGCCACCGTTGCTCTAGCTCCTGCCAAAGTCGTGATAATCGGCAATTTGTAATCGAGGGCTGTGCGACGAATCATCCGCCCATCGGCTTGGGATTCTTCCCCAGAGGGGGTATTGATAATAAACTGAATCCAGCCATTTTTCATCCAATCGACCACATGGGGCCGCCCTTCATGGAGCTTTAATACCAACTCCACATCTTCAATACCGTTCTCTAGGAGCACTTGGCGGGTACCAGAAGTGGCCACAATCCGGAATCCCAATTCCATGAGATCCTTAACCACAGGCACGGCGGCTTCTTTATTGCGGTCATTCATCGAGACAAAGACTGTTCCTTCTGTTGCCAGTTCCACCCCAGCACCAATCTCCGCTTTAGCAAAAGCCTTACCGAAATCAACATCGATGCCCATCACTTCCCCGGTCGAGCGCATTTCGGGGCCGAGGAGAGTATCGGTTCCTTCAAATTTGTTAAAGGGTAAGACGGCTTCTTTGACAGCAACGTGTTTCGGGGTAATTTCACCGTCAATGCCTAATTCATCGAGGGTTTTACCAGACATCACCAAAGAAGCGATTTTTGCCAAAGGCCGCCCAGTGGCCTTAGACACAAAAGGCACAGTACGGGAAGCACGGGGATTCGCTTCGAGGATATAGACTTGGTTATCCTTGACGGCGTACTGAATATTCATCAAGCCGACAACCTTAAGGGTTTGGGCTAATTTCACCGTCCACTCGCGGATGGTATTAATCACTTCATCGGGGAGAGAAGTGTGGGGGATTGAGCAAGCAGAGTCGCCGGAGTGGATCCCAGCTTCTTCGATGTGTTCCATAATGCCGCCAATCACGACTTTTCCGGTGTGATCACAGAGGGCATCCACATCCACTTCGATGGCGTTTTCGAGGAATTTATCGACAAGGATCGGGTGATCGGGTTCGACCTGGACGGCGTATTTCATGTAGTGGTCGAGTTCTTCGTCGGAATAGACAATCTCCATTGCCCGTCCACCAAGCACGTAGGAGGGACGCACGACTACCGGATAACCGACGCGATTGGCAATCTTTTGGGCTTCTTTGTAGTCGCGGGCAATGCCGTTGGCGGGTTGGAGAATTTCAAGGTCGTGGAGGATTTTTTCAAAGCGCTCCCGGTCTTCGGCGGTGTCGATCGCATCGGGCTGGGTGCCCCAGATTTTGGTATCGACGGGACAGTCGCCTGCGTTGAGGTAATTGTCGAGGGGGACGGCTAATTTTAACGGGGTTTGGCCGCCGAATTGGATGATTACGCCTTCGGGGTTTTCGGCTTCGATGATATTCAGTACGTCCTCTTTGGTGAGGGGTTCAAAATACAGGCGATCGCTGGTGTCGTAGTCCGTAGAAACGGTTTCGGGATTGGAGTTGACCATGATCGTTTCGTAGCCCGCATCACTGAGGGAAAAGGCGGCATGGCAGCAACAATAGTCAAATTCGATCCCCTGGCCAATGCGGTTAGGGCCACCGCCGAGGATCATCGCTTTGGGGCGATCACTGGGTTTGACTTCTGATTCGGTACCGTCGTAGGTGGAGTAGTAGTAGGGGGTAAAGGCTTCAAATTCCGCCGCACAGGTGTCCACGAGTTTATACACGGGTAAGACACCGATGGATTTCCGGTAGGCGCGCACGGCATCTTCGTTGGTTTTGGTGGCGTAGGCAATTTGGCGATCGCTGAACCCTTGTTGCTTAATCACCCGCATATCCGCCGCCGAAATTTCCGTTAGGGGCGTTTGTTTCATAAAGCGTTCCGTGACCAGCAATTCTGCCATTTTGTCCAGGAACCAGATATCAATCGCCGTCAAATCATGAATTTCTTCGACGGTCATCCCCAATTTCAACGCCTGATAAATGGTGAAAATCCGGTCGGGATTCGGTGTCCGTAAACTTGTCGAAATGTGGCTCAGGCTGGGTAATGTTTCCTGGCGATCGCAGCCAAAACCATAACGGCCCGTTTCAAGGGAGCGTAACGCCTTTTGGAAAGACTCTTGGAAAGTGCGCCCGATGGCCATCGCTTCGCCCACGGATTTCATTTGGGTGGTGAGAATCGGTTCTGAACCGGGGAATTTTTCAAAGGCAAAACGGGGAATTTTCGTGACCACATAGTCAATGGTCGGCTCAAAGGAGGCAGGAGTTTGCTTCGTGATGTCGTTGGGGATTTCATCGAGGGTGTAGCCCACCGCCAGCTTCGCCGCAAATTTGGCGATCGGGAAACCCGTTGCCTTCGAAGCCAGGGCAGAAGAACGGGACACGCGGGGGTTCATCTCAATGACAATCACTTCGCCGTTGAGGGGATTCACCGAAAACTGAATGTTGGAGCCCCCTGTTTCGACACCAATTTCACGAATAATTTTCAGGGAGTAGTCTCGCAACCGCTGATATTCCTTATCGGTCAAAGTTTGGGCCGGAGCCACGGTGATCGAGTCGCCCGTGTGTACCCCCATCGGGTCAATATTTTCAATGGAGCAAATAATCACGACGTTATCGGCGAGATCCCGCATCACCTCCAATTCGTATTCTTTCCAACCGAGGAGGGATTTTTCCACGAGAATCTGGGATACGGGGGAGGCTTCTAAACCGGACTTGCAGATTTTTTCGTATTCTTCTTGGTTATAGGCGATGCCGCCGCCACTACCGCCCATGGTGAAGGCTGGCCGAATAATGAGGGGGTAACTACCGATTTCGATGGCGACTTCCCGTGCTTCTTCCATCGTGCTGGCAATGCCGGAAGGACAAACGGGGACACCGATCCGGGCCATGGCTTCTTTAAAGAGGTTGCGATCCTCGGCCATCTCAATCGCTTCTAATTTCGCACCGATCAGCTCGACGTTGAATTTTTCGAGGGTGCCGTTCTTCGCCAGGGAAACCGCTGTGTTTAAGGCCGTTTGGCCGCCCATGGTGGGGAGCAGGGCATCGGGCCGTTCTTTCTCAATCACTTTAGCGACAATTTCGGGGGTGATTGGCTCAACGTAGGTGCGGTCGGCGGTTTCTGGATCCGTCATAATCGTGGCTGGGTTGGAGTTGACCAAGACCACTTCATAGCCTTCCTCCCGCAACGCCTTACAGGATTGGGTGCCGGAGTAGTCAAACTCACAGGCTTGTCCAATCACAATGGGGCCAGAACCAAGGATTAGAATTTTTTTGATATCGTCGCGGCGAGGCATAGGGCTACTACGTTCACTTTCGAAATTGTCTCAATCATTCTATCTGCTCTGATGCCGATTCTTAACGCGATCTGGGGCGGAACGGCAAGCCAAGTTAGATTTAGCTGACATCCATGGTTTTGTGGCGATCGCCTTGGGGAAAATATCGTCAGTTCCTCACCGCTTTGGGGAAGATCGGCGTTTAGGGGAATGGCTTGATGCCGTAAGATTTACCGAGAGAATTGATTGTGATTTCCTGCGAGGGCTAGTGCCGTTATGACAGAAGCTAAAAAAACCTGGAGCGATCGCTTTGATACATCGCTACATCCGGCGATCGCCGTGTTTAATGCCAGTATCGGCTTTGATATTGAACTGATCGAATATGACATTACGGGTTCAGTGGCCCATGCCCAGATGCTCGCCCACACGGGGATTATTTCCGCCGAAGAAGGTGAAATCCTCGTCCAAGGTTTAGAACAAGTCCGCCAGGAATATCGCGAGGGCAACTTTCACCCCGGCGTCGAAGATGAAGATGTCCATTTCGCGGTTGAGAAAAGATTGACGGCAATTGTTGGCGATGTGGGCAAAAAACTCCACACAGGGCGATCGCGCAATGACCAGGTAGGCACGGATATTCGTCTCTATCTGCGGGACAAAATTCGCGGCATTCAACAACAATTGCGAGACTTTCAACAGGTTTTATTGAATCACGCGGAAAACCATGTGGAGACTTTGATTCCCGGCTATACCCACCTGCAACGGGCGCAACCAATCAGCCTCGCCCATCACTTGATGGCCTATTTCCAGATGGCCCAACGGGATTATGAACGGTTGGATGATGTCTACAAGCGCACCAATACTTCTCCCCTTGGCTGTGGCGCTTTGGCGGGGACAACTTTTCCCATTGATCGCCATTTCAGCGCGAATTTACTCGGCTTTGAACGCCTCTATCAAAACAGTCTCGATGGGGTCAGCGATCGCGATTTTGCCATCGAGTTTTCCGCCGCCGCCAGTTTAATCATGGTGCATCTGAGCCGTTTATCGGAGGAAATGATTTTTTGGGCCTCGAAGGAATTTAGTTTTATTAGCTTAAAAGATAGTTGTGCGACGGGTTCGAGCATTATGCCCCAAAAGAAAAACCCGGATATCCCTGAGTTGGTGCGCGGTAAAACGGGCCGCGTTTTCGGTCATTTGCAAGGTTTGTTGGTGCTGATGAAGGGTTTACCCCTCGCCTACAATAAGGATCTCCAGGACGACAAGGAAGGGATTTTCGACACGGTTAAAACAGTACAGGGTTGCCTCGAAGCGATGACAATCTTGCTCGGTGAAGGGATTGAATTCCGCACCCAACGCCTTGAGGAAGCAGTAAACGAAGACTTTTCTAATGCAACGGATGTGGCGGATTATTTAGCTAGTAAAGGAGTTCCCTTCCGTGAGGCTTACAATCTCGTGGGCAAAGTAGTGAAAACCAGTCTTGCCGCTGACAAATTACTCAAGGATTTAACGATGGACGAATGGAAAGCGCTGCATCCTGCCTTTGAAGAAGATATCTATCAGGCGATCGCCCCGAAACAGGTGGTTGCAGCGCGGAATAGTTATGGTGGTACAGGTTTCAAGCAGGTGAAACAGGCGATCGCCGAAGCCCAAAATCTTCTGACCAATCCCTAGCATTTCGCTGGAGGGGGTATCGAGAGGATACTCCCTTTGTAATGGATAGTGGCGATCGTTATTGCACTAATGATTTGTTAGCGAGCCATAGTGTTTCCTCTTAACCATTCTACTAATGCTTCTCGTCCTAGCTCACCCGATGCGATCGCCAACACCACATATTCTTGTTCATCCACAGAGGCGTTAATTTCCATACCATTCAGGACAAGAAAAGTTTCCATCACAGCATGACCTGTACGTTTGTTTCCATCGACGAATGGATGATTCATGATGATCGAAAATCCTAGTGCTGTGGCTTTTTCAAACAAACTTGGGTATAGATCTTCTCCACTAAACGTCATACGAGGTTGGGCGATCGCCGACTCCAACAAGCCTAAATCTCGAATGCCAAATGCCCCACCGGATTGCTCAATGACTCTGTGGTGTAATGCCAGTACCTCGATTAACGTCAGAAAACGCACTATGCTAACCGCTGATACAACTCAGTATTTTTTGTGAGAACATAATCGGCTGCATCAACAAACCCCGTTTTTTGAGAATTAAGCCAATCCTCTAGGCTTGCCTTCAGTAAAACTTCAATCTCAATCCCATGCATGGTAGCTAAATCTTGCAGCTTTTGGAATTGGGTATCTGAAAGGTCAAGGGTAATAGAAGCCACGGCGATCGCCCTCCTGATATTTTTGTGCTAAGTCTAGCATCGACTCCAAACATTTAAGGATATCGAGAGAGTATTCCCTTAGTGATGGATGGTGGCGATCGCCCCTCAACAGATGATTACTGCCTTGATTTGCTGAATCTCTAAAAACTTATCCAACTGTTTTCCAAAGCCAAAAGCCAACGCCAAGCAATAGAGCAATTCCAGCAATCCACGCAAACTTTGTCCACTTTGAGTCAGGCTTAACTGGGGGAGTGGGTTCGACTTGAAATTTTGGCGTACAGAGATGTGAAAGTAGATTTTCCGGCGTGGCAATATTCTGAAAAATTTTCGTAACTCCAGGCCAAACATAATCAGTATTGTAGGCATTGGGGCCATCTTTAACGCCGCCAAAATCCTTGAATAAAGCATCGTCATAATATTGCGTCGAAGTCACGGCTTGATTATGAAAAGCGACCAGGGGCGGATCGTTTTCTGGGTTGGAATAGGAAAAATAAATCGCCTTATTTTCACTAGCGATCGCCTCATAATTAGAAGTAGCTTGCCCCCGCATCGGATCAACCCATTGGCTGGGCGGCACCAAGGTATCAGAACCCCCATGCAAGATGGTCACGGGTTGCTTTAGATCTGGCCCCGTATCCTGAATCAAAATCGGGGCTGCCGTAAAAGGAGACCGGAACAACTTCAAGATCCAAATCGCAATTTTGGGGATGCCCATTTCCGTACTGGCAGCGGGATCGGCTGTGACGATTTGCTTCGGGAAAAAGCGATTGCTAGGCGAATCTTTCAGCACAGAGGGGAGACTCAAGGCAATTAATCCCCCCAGAGAATGACCAAAGGCAAAGGTCTCTAAGCTTTCCTGATTCCAGTGGGTATAGCGTTCTTGGGTCGTTAAATATTTCCAAGCATCTTCCGGGAGGGCGATCGCATTACTCAGCCATTCCGTTGGTGAATGCACTAGGCTCAAACCTACCGTAGACAAAAGATGAATCAAATTTTTCCCATACTCCCGCCGAAACCAGCTACACACAGTCAGCAGCAAAATAATCACAACCAAAGCCCAGGCCACGCGGCGCAAATCTCCCGTCGTAAAGGCAGATAGGCCACGGCTTAAACCCGTATCATTCTGTTCGTAAATTTCTGAAAATAGAGGGTGAATATCTTCTGTTGCTAAGGTCTTCTGGGCTGACTTCTGAGTTTGCGTCGCAGCAGCTAGCCATTGCTGAATATGGGGCTGAGATTGTCGGGGCGGCGTTGGCGCTTGAGGAGGCGTATTCGGATAAAAACTCCGCTGAAAATCAGGAAAAAAGACAATGTATCCCTGCTTTACCAACTCAACCAGATGGGCCTCATAAAAAGAAGGCATACAGAGGGCAAATCCATGGAGATAAAGAATGGCATTCAGCTTTGTGCCAGGATTTGAGGCTGACTCTGGGACATACACCCGGATAAATGTCCCGTCTGCATGGCTGCCGCCCTGGTACACATAATATTCCCCCTCCGGCACATGCTCGCACATCCAAGATTCAGAAGCCGCCAGTGACATAGCTTGTAGATCCCCCTAATGAGATGGTGTAAGCGCAGATTTATATAGTGTTTTGGCGCTAGTCATACTTTTAACGCTTTTCCTCAGTTTTGTGGTTGAGTTTATAATCAGCCGCTGGCCAAATTTCATTAATCTCATCGGCCTGGTGCTGGGCATTAAATCGCTCCCAGATAATGCCATTCACATCCACTTCTTGGGTAAATTCCGTTGCCATAGGATCTTCCCAACCCAAATGTCTCAGGGAACCTGGAGGGCAGGTAGAATCTTGGCGCACTGAGATGTTTAAACTGCTGGTTCTCCAGAGGGCATATTCCCCCGGAATAAATAAGCAAGGCGCTGTCCCTAAACGAGCTGTGTAGTCCGCAACGGTTGCTGCAATTTTGTCGGTAGAAAGGGCGAGGTGTAGTTTCTTTATCGCTATTTGTTTTTAAGATTCTGGGGCATCGGTCGCTGCGACCTTACTTTGGTTTCGCCAAATACCAGTGATCCCAGCCGTCACAATATGAGACAACAACCCAGCCGGCCCCGCAAAAAGACATAGGGCGAGGGAATGGCGGGTAAAAATGCCTTTTTCTAACCCCTGTTGATAAATCCAGCGCCCGACAAACAAATCCATCACGAGAAAATGCGTCCAGCCAGTGGCCATCACCGGCGGTAACGAAAATAAAGCCGCTAAATCACCCAAGGTGGGATTTGACCAGATTGCGGCTTGGTCTGGATCGAGGGAAAGGGCGAACAAACCGACATATACAACGGCCAGAATTCCAAAGGGCACCAGGGAATCCATGAGTTTTTGGGTGCCTTGCCATTGGGGGGCAATGACCATTAATCCCCAAAAGGGCAATACAAATAAGTTTGTAATATTAAATACAATGTCTAAGTTTTCTAACGTCATATTACTGATAAGTAACGGTATAGACAGGGTTTGCGGCCCATTTGGGTATGATAACCGTAGCGTATCAATCTTGCTGACTTTACACGGTAAATTTAAATCTTAAAAAAGTATTAATAAGGTTTAGAATAGGTGTGTCACTATGGAGACAATAAGGTGTTTATTCGACTGGCTCAACAACATCGTGATTTCGTAAAAGACCTCGTCATGAGTCTACAGGCCCTGGCGATCGCCCTTGAGAACCGTGGTTACCTCGCGTCCTGCTATACCTGCGGCACCGAACTCAATAGCGCTTCCTTTATGGTGAGTCTAGGCGAAAATCATCTCATTCGTTTTCTCGTTTCCGATTACGGCATCACCTGGACAGAAATGCGTGATGAGCGGGAGCTGATGAAGCTAGAAGGCGCAGAAGCGATCAGCCAACTCCAGGAGCTCGCCAACATGATCAAGTACGAGCGGGAACTGCCCAAAGAATTTTCTTACCAGCGTCCTGAATCTGACTCTTTGGTCACCCTCTAGGCCCTGGTTCAATTGCTTCGTCTAGAAACGATTTTTTAATTTCTCCTCAATTTTCGGACTGACTGCCATGGATCTCCCGAATGGGTGGAGATCTCTTTTGCTTGACGACCCATACTTTTTAAGGGTTGCTGTTTAGGAGCCAAAAATCGGCAGAAAAATGGTCACAAACAAATAAACGACTGGCGCAGTAAAGACATAGCTATCGGTGCGGTCGAGGATGCCGCCGTGGCCCGGAATTAACTGTCCAGAATCCTTAAAGCCTGCATCCCGTTTCATGATGGATTCGGTTAAATCTCCGAGCAGGGTGGTGACGCTAATGAGCAGTCCCAGGAGTGCGCCTGTAATGGGCCACCATGACCAATCCAAATACCAAGCACCGGCGATCGCCACGAAGATAGTCCCCAAGGCTCCAAAAACAGCCCCTTCGACGGTCTTTTTAGGGCTAATGGCCGAGAGTTTCGTTTTCCCTAGCCATTTGCCCATGAAGTAAGCCCCAATGTCGGCGGCCCAAATACAAACCATCACAACAAAGGTCAACTTGAGGGCTTGGGGCAAATTAAACCACTCTCCCCAGGAAGCCGGAAGATAGCCATAGAAAGGTAAATTACTGACTGCTTCCGTTTCTGCGAGGCTGCCCATCCTCAGTCGTACCCAGTAGCTGGGCATATAACCGCCGTAGAAGAGTCCCAAAATTGAGGTGGAGAGATCGGCAATAGTTGCCATTTTGGGCTGAAATAGAAGATAAAAGCAGATAAACGTCCCGGCGAGGGGAAAAAGGGCGTCAGCAAGGCTCGGACTCAAGGTCGCAATCACAAGCAGCAATTGAGACACGACTAGAGTGGTTTTTACCGCTGGTGCTAATCCCTTTGCCCGAACCATCCGGAAGTATTCCTGTTGGCCGAGAAAGACGAGGATGCCCATTCCCAAGGTAAAGTACCATCCCCCCAAGACAATGAGGGTCAAGGCCAGGGCGATCGCCACTACACCACTAATGATTCGCGACAAAGACATAAAACTGCAAGCTCACGGCTGGGGGCTTCAATAAAAGAATTAAAGCGGGTTCCCCAGGGTTGTTAAAGAAAATTTTATCAAACGTTAACAAGATTCACGGTACAGACGCGATGAATTCACCCGGTGGGCGCGTCCCTAGTGTTTCCTGTGACGAAGTACAGTACCCCAAAAATGCTAACACAACTCCTTTGGTCGCGGCTAAAGACCATGGCCTAGAAGTGATTTGGTTAGGCATGCTCGGAGGTGACACTGGCATCGATCCAATGGCCATAGGCGGTTTCTACTTGATCAAGGGCGATCGCATAGATGGCGGGTAGTTCGTAGGGGTGGTGGGCTTTGATCGCTTGTTCTAGGGCAGCATATTGGGCCGCAGTGGTCTTAAAAAGGAGTCGAAATTCTGGTTCCTGCTGTAGCTGACCTTCCCAATAATAAAAGCTTTCAACTTCACTAATGTGAATACAAGCCGCGAGACGGAGATCCATAATTTGTTTGGCGATCGCCTGGGCTTCCTGGCGACTGCTGACGGTGGTAACGGCCATGAGATATTGCATCGACTTGATGAATCATTTACGAATACTAAAATTCAAGTTTAAGCGGATTTAAATGGCCTTCCAACGGATGTAGCGGCGCTTGCCAGCCTGTTTAGCTTGATAAAGCGCTTTATCCGCGAAGTCTAAAACCAGCAACACATCTTCATGGTCAATGGGCCAGATGGCTAAACCGATGCTCGTGCCAATTTCGACGGTATGGTGACTCAGTTCAAAGGGCTGGGTCAGGGCGAATAAAACTTTTTGGGCAATGATCCTCGCAATATTTTCAGCTTGCGTCATGGGCAGAGGCAATAACAATAAAAACTCATCGCCCCCAAGTCGAACCCCGGCTTGGCCAACCCGCAATTCCATACGCAACCGATTGGCCACCGCTTTTAAAAGTTCATCCCCCACGCCGTGGCCATGGTGATCATTGACCTGCTTAAACCCATCGAGATCGAGGGCCAGCACTGCCAGGGCTTGATCATTGGGAATCGCCCCTTCTGGGTAATCCGCGAGAAACAACCGTAAACCTTCACGATTGGTAAGACCTGTAAGGGGGTCACGGCGGGAGGCTTGTTCTGCCAACTGCCGAGCTTTTTTTTGCTGTTCGCCTTCGTACTGGAGGTGGCGGATGGTTTGCTCTACGGTCTGGATCTCATCTGGAGCACGATGCCGAGAAGAAATAGGCGTTTCTGGTGTAGACCATGCTTGCTGGCTCATGCGACTCAGACGGCGCAAAGGACGACTCAGCCAACCAGATAAATACCAAATCCCCACAATGGATAAACTGCCAATCATTAAGGAATACACCCAGATATTGCGGGCTAAGCTGCGGGCTGGGGCGAGGGCGATCGCCTCTGGTTGTCTGGCCACCGTAAACCAACCTAAACCAGGGTAATTTTGATAACCTTGGGTGCGACGAATATCCGTTAAATAACGGGTGCCGCCGGGCCAACGCAACACGAGGGAACGGGATTCACCTGGGGCGAGCTCCTCAAGGGGCAAAAAACCCATCAATGTTCCATCACTCCATTCCTCTGGGCCAAGCAGTTTATTTCCCTCAGCAGAAATGATGAAGAGTTCTTTTTGCCTTTCCCCAGCGATGGGCTCCATTAAAGTTGACTGGGTATTATCGGCCCATTCCCAGCTTAAGTGGGCGGCGAGGACTCCCTGGAACACCCCATCAATGCTCTCGACTGGTATTGCAATATCGACAAATTGAATTGGTTCTCCGTTGGGAAGAAGGGGAAATTTATTGGCCAATAACACTGCGTCATGGACATCCCCGATAAATTCTCCTTGGCGGCCCTCCTGAAAAACTGGGCGGCTGGCAATGGACTGGCCTTCGAGGATTCGGTCGGTGGCAATGCTGACGGTTCCCTGGGGATCGAGAAAGCCGATCCAGGTAAACATGGGTACGAATTCTTGGGCTTGTTCCAAGAGCCGTCTGGCTTCAGGATCCCGTTGGCGATCGCCAAATACAGGAATCACCGCGAGGGTTTTGACTTCATTGAGCCTTGCCCACATCCGCAGATCCAGCAGACTCGCAAACTGACGATTAATGTCCCCCAGATGTTCGGCGGCGGCGGCTTTATTGCTAACAATTGCCTGTTGACCCACCAGGGCACTCACTAGCCCCCCCCACAAACAATAGGGCAAATCCATAGAAAATAGTGAGACGTTGCCGATAATTCATCTCGTGGCAAAGCGATCAATGCACCCTAAATGATAATGCTAGGGGATGCTGTTGTTTAGCCTAGGGACACCAAAGATAGAAATCAAGGTTTACTTGTTTTTTATTTACAACAAAAAATAGGGGGTCATAAAAATGCTCCCCCCGAAAAGTCAACTATTTAATCTGTTAATTTGAGATCCACAGGCACAACTAGGGTGCTAACGCATTACCCCGCAGCAGACTACCAATGGTTTTCGCGGTAATCTTCATCTGCTTAAGGGGATTAGCGGGGACAACGGTCTTATACAAGTAGCTGTCAAAGGTGAGCTTCTGCACATCGATGTCGGCACACATTTCCACAAAGGCTTCGCGGGTGGCATCGGAACGGTAGAAAACCCGCTGGAGAATGTCCAGGACGAGGTAAGTCGCACCGTACTGCTTATCCCAACGCTTCAGGTATTGCTTGAGATCAGCTTCGGTGGGAACGCGCTGACCATTGTTAGAAGCTTCGACGATCACCTCGGCACACATCCGCGCTGATTTGGCCGCAAAGTAAATGCCTTCACCAGAGGACTTGGTGACAGTACCGGCTGCATCACCAACGAGGGCGACACGACCGACAACGCGCCGGGGTCTGGGGTGTTCGGGAATGGGGTGGGCTTCTACTTTGATGATTTCGCCACCTTCGAGGCGTTTCGCCGCGCGGGCCCGGATGCCAGCTTGTAATTGCTTGATTTTGGCTTGGTTGACTTTCATGGTGCCAGTCCCAACAGCCACGTGGTCATATTTCGGGAAGACCCAAGCGTAGAAGTCAGGGGATACATCGTCACCGACATACATTTCGGCCAGTTCTTCGTAGTAGGCCATTTTGTCTTCGGGAAGACGGATTCGCTCCTGGAAGGCGATCGCATAGTTATAATCACCAGCATCGATGGCTTTGGCGACACGGGAGTTGGCCCCATCAGCACCAATCACCAGATCCACTTTCAGGGTTTTCATTTCCCCTTTCACTTCACCGTTGGAGTGGTCGGAGTAGTGGAGAACGTAGGGATCAGTGTTGTTGTTGGGAATTTCAAGCTTAAATACGGTGCCATTGATCAGCGTTGCGCCGAGGTCAGCGGCTCGGTTGCGCATGAAGCTATCCATCACTTCGCGGCGACACATCCCGATGTATTCGTCGTCCTTGAGGGTTTGACCAATGTTGACTTCGATATTGGAAGGGGAAATCATCTTCATTTTCCGCACACGACGGTCGATGATCTCTGGGGGTAAGTCAAATTCGTCAACCATACAGAGGGGAATCGCCCCACCGCAGGGTTTGGCATTGTCCAGTTTGCGCTCGAAAATGTAGGTTTCGATGCCAGCTTTAGCTAAGATTTCGGCGGCGGAAGAACCGGCTGGCCCTCCTCCCACAACAGCGACCCGTAGTACCAAGGCTTTGCTCCTCGTCTCGTGATGAACTATACGTTGGGCATGGTATCACGGACTATCTGGGGCGTGCAGGCGATCGCCAAGGTTTCAGAAAATCTCGCAATAGACCTTAACAAGTTTGTTAAAAAAGTTAATGTTGATCGCCCTAAAAGCAATCTTGATCCTAGGGAATCCTCTATCTTGGTGCTCTGGTTGCCCCGTTGAAAAATTTCAGGTTCAAAAATTTGGGGTTTCTTGGGCATCTTGGGGGAGTTTGCGACCTGTCACCCGAAAAGCAGCCACAAGGGTCGAGAGGGCGATCGCCCCCAGGGCAAAAGCATTCAGTCCTACCATGATCCTTGGCCCCCAGATCCGCCGCTGTAGATCCTGTAAAAAGGCTTGGTGGGAGCCGGCAAAAATTAAGATCCCCTCAACGCTGTGGGTAACTTCACCTTTTTGGGGGCCGGTAACCCGCGTAAATTCTTCTTTTTCGCCAATAATCACCACTTGTTGCCGAGGATTGAGAAAACGTAGATTTCGGTCTAGGGGCCAATTGCGCACTTTATAGGCGTCATCGTCCATGGCAATCTGAGCATCATCGAGATCGAACAGAATCCTTTGGGGCGTCCAAAGACCATTGTCATCTACATAGGCCAGATATTCATTGTTTCGACCCCGCACCGGGTTATCAGGGCTAGCCACCGCCACCACCGCCACAGGTTGGCCTGCTTCAATTTCCCGGAGAGTTGCCAAGGTCGTAATCGGTGGTAAATCAGCAGTGAATTGTAAGGTTTGCTTTGCTTGGTAAGCCCCTAGTAAATTAGCGCCCAAGAGGAGAATCAAAACACCAATTGCGGGCAAAAAACGCTGGGCAAAATTTTTAAACGTTTTGAAGCGCGGCAGACCGACCCGAAACAAACCAAAGGCGATCGCCACCACCCCACAGAAAATCAGAAGATTAATAAACATTGCAATCGAAACCACCTGCAATCACAGCTAAATGCCTTTAGGGTAGCGGCAAACGCTTTTTGGGGCTAAAAATGTCGGCAGTCTGGCCTAGGCAGCTAGGGAAAGGGGCTTACTTTTTTCCAAAATTTGCTGGTAGTAACTCTGTAATTGTGCCGTTGCTGCTGCCCAACCCCATTTTTCCGCTTCCTGGCGGGCTTGTACCCGGAGCATTTCCCGTTGGGTTGCATCCATCGCCAAGAGTTTTTGGGTTGCTTTTACGGCTCCGTCAGGATCTTGGGGGTCAAACATATAGCCATTTTCGCCATCGGTGACGATATCAGGAATGCCACCGGAATTAGCTGCCACCACCGGACAACCCGCCGCCATCGCTTCGAGGAGGACTAAGCCAAGGGTTTCTGTGCGAGACGGGAACACAAAAGCATCAGCAGAAGCAAAAGCAGACGCCAGTTCTAAACCCTGCAGATAACCGACAAAGTGGGTATTGGTACCCGCAAAATGGGCTTCTAGTTCAGCGCGGTAGGGGCCATCGCCAACGATCGCCAAGCGTGATCCAGGGATCGCTTCGAGGACGGGTTTAATTTGATCAATTTGTTTCTCCGCAGACACCCGCCCAACATAGAGCAGTAAGGGCGCTTCTGGATGTCCCTGGGAAAGGCGATCGCGCATCTTCTCAGACTTCAAACTGGGCTGGAACATCTCTGTATCTACGCCCCGCTGCCACAGATCCAGGTTTTTAATGCCATGGCTGCGGAGTTCTTCGACCATTGCCGTGGAGGTACAGAGGTTTAATTCCGCTTGGTTATGGGCCGCTTTGAGGAGTTCCCAGAGCAAGCCTTCGAGGGCACCGAGGCCGTAATGTTGGAGATATTGGGGCAGGTGGGTATGGTAGGAGGCGATCAGGGGAATGTGGAGTTTTTTCGCGAAGAAAATCCCCCCCAAGCCAAGGATTGCGGGGTTGACCACATGAATGAGATCCGGCTGAAATTCCTCTAGGGCACGCCCCACCGAAGGCCCAGGAAATGCCATTTTTAGTTCGGGATATAAGGGGAGAGGATTGCCTTTAACGCCGTAGACCACGGCTCCTTTATGTTCCCGTAGGCCACCGTCGGGACAAAATACCATTACTTGATCTCCGCTGCGTTGGAGATGATCTACGGTGTGGCGCAGTCTGGTGACAATCCCATCGACTTTCGGCAAAAAGGTTTCGGTAAACAGAGCTATACGCATGGCGATCGCAAACGAAGAAAATAGTTTGTCTGTAGGGTATCAGACGGGGTGACATTTCTTGACAATGGATCGCGGTTTTAAGGGGAGATTAAGGGGTTTCTGGAAGGTTGGGGGATAGCCCTAGATCCTCAGCATCAAATTCAAAGTATTGGTGAAATTTCGCGCTCACTTCGAGCCAATAGGAACGCCCCTCCTGCTGCCGTCGCCGTTTAATAAAGCCCTGGGCCAGCAGATCCTGGATGTGTTGGTAGGCACCGCTACCGCGCAATTCGATCAGTTCCGTTTGCAAAATTGGTGATTTTAAGGCGATCGCCGCCAGGGTTCTTTGGGCACCAATGCTTAACTCTGTGGGGATGAGATTCGTCACGAGGGCTTGAAAGCTTTCCCGCAGTTGCAGGCTAAATCCGGTGGGGGTTTCTACCACTTCAAGGGCGCTGTCCCGGTGGGCATAATCATCCATCAATTCCAAAAGGGCATCGGCCACCAGGTGCCGGGGTTGTCCAGCGGTATCGGCCAATTCTTCTAGGCTCAGGGGTTGGGCTTTGATGTAGAGAATTGCCTCTAGGGTCGTTGCAAGCTTCATGGGGGCAGACCAAACAAAATTACGGAAATAAAGGGTTTAAAGAAAATTTACTTGCGGAATTAAATAAAAATTATAAGATTCTAACAAGCACCTGAAAGTATGCCAAAAATATTGAATAATGGACTCTACAAAAATTTTGCCAATTGGATTTGTAATACCTGCATTACTTCTTTCAGCTTGTAGTGGCTTATCATCGCCTTCAGCAGCAGATGCTAGAAGGGTCTTAGAAAATCGTTTGAATACGACAAATACGCCAATCAGTATTGTTGAATTCGAGAAAACTAACGGCCAGTCTGGGGAGATGATGGGGATTGAACTTTATGCCTTAGAATTTGAGGCTCAACTCGCCTACCCAGAAGGCTGGAACACTGACTGTTTGGGTCGTTTATCTACTATAGAAGCTGTAACAAGTTGTTTAATGCCTGGCCGCCAGGTTAGACGAGAACCAGGAGAACAAGAAACTGCCACGGGGAAGGTCAATTTTGAAAAAACAGAAAATGGATGGCGAGGCAGTGTCTGGTTTGACAGCATGGATCATAATTCTACTTTTCCAGAGCCGTGAAGAGCCCTCTTTGCTACGACTCTCGCATAGAGGGAAGACAACAAGGCAAATGCAGTCCCCGAAATTTTCAATAACACCATTGGTTTTGATGACTTGTTGAGAATTTTGGGCTTTCTATCTGACGAAGAAATCTCTAAAAACCTATTGTTTCGTTGAAGTCAATTTAGTATGTGCTCGTCCCGGTTATTACCATGGAAATTGGATTTTAAAACTTTGGCGGTGGTGGGGCGTCAGTCCGTGTTGCCAGATGGCCTGGCGATGTTTTTGGGTGCCATAGCCTTTGTTATTAGCTAAATCATATTCAGGATAATGCTCTGCCAATTGAATAATGTCTTGATCCCGTTGCACTTTGGCGAGGATACTGGCGGCGGCGATCGCCTTTATTTTGCTGTCCCCTTGAATAATCGCCTGTTGTGGGTAAGGCAGTCGGGGAATAGTTTGGCGGCCATCAACAAAAATTTCCGTGGGTTTAATTTGTAATTTTTCAACAGCACGGGTCATCGCGAGAAACGTCGCCTGCAAAATATTAAGCTGGTCAATTTCGGCCACTGACGCCGAGGCGATCGCCCAGTCCGTTACCAGAGCCTGAATTTGGGGTACGAGGGTTTCTCGCCGTTTGGCCGACAGCTTTTTACTATCAGTAACGCCCAGCTCCCCCAGGGCTTGTTCCTGGGTTGTATTAACCACCACTACCGCGGCCACCACCGGCCCAAACAAACAGCCCCGGCCCACTTCATCAACGCCCGCCAGTAAAACCATGTCTAGGCTTGGGTGGACTGAGCTAATTGTTGGAGATTTTCCCAAGGAGCTAAGGAGCGTAGCGGTGCAAAACAGGAAGCCGTTTCTGCTTGGGGGAAATAGGTCAGCGGGTCGAGGGCGATCGCCTTTTCTAAACTCCGAAAAGCCCCTTGTTCATCACCGATCTGGGCCAAACAGCGGGCTTGGGCATACCAAGTTTCTGCATCGTCGGGGGCATCAATTAGGGCTTGGGTAAAGGCGGCGATCGCCGCTGGGTAATCCCCCAAACTTGCGAGGGTATTTCCCCGTTGGTACCAGGCCCAAAAATCATTGGGTTTCGCGTTGAGGGCTTGGTCGTAGCTGGCCAGGGCCGCTTCTGGTTTTCCCCAAGCTTGGAGGGCATCGCCTCGACGATACCAACACCAATAATCTCCAGGGCGAAATTCGAGGGCACGGTCATAGGCAGCCACAGCACGATCCTGACGGCCCAGGAGTCGCCAACATTCCCCTTGACGATAAATCGCCCAATAGTCGTTGGGTTGGGCGGCGAGGGCTTTTTCAAAACAGGCGATCGCCTGGGTGTAAACCTGGAGGACTTCCATGTAGAGGCAACCCTGGTCATACCAAGACCAATAGTTTTCTGGGCCAATGGCACAGGCCCGTTGGTAGGCGGCGATCGCCTCATCCACATGGCCTAATTTCTCATGGGCAATCGCCAGGTGATACCAGGCCCAATAGTCATTGGGATAATATTCCAGGGCGCGATGGTAGCAGAGCAACGCTTCATCGACATTGCCTTCGAGCCAGCGGAGTTGTCCCTGCTGATACCAACCTCTGTAACTGTCGGGACGGCATTCTAGGGGGCGATAGGTTGTGCGGGCTACGGTGAGTAAGTCTTCCATCCCAGGCAGTAATCTTGCGTTTTTTGGCAGATTAATAATTTTTCTATATCTAAGATAACGGATTTGTTAAGGTAATCTGAAGTCTAGATTTAACCTGCTTTGGGCGATTTTGCCCGGTTGAACGGGCCATTGGGACGGATTATTCGCGCCGACGTTTTGTTACAAATTTTACGATTTTTATGCTGCCCACGGATTTACTCATGCACCGTCGCCAGGGGGAGAGCCTCATCCCGAAATATTTAGCTCCCAACAAGCAGGCGATCGCCTTAGCTGAAACCTTAATAGACTGTTTTCAACGGTGTCAGGGGGAAGCGAAAAAAGTCCTCCAGGCGGAACTCCAGGAAATCGAAGGAGATAGCACCGATTTTAAAGTGCAGCGGGGTTTAGCCCACCTGTTGAAAAATCATTTCAGCACCTTTGAAATTGTCAGTCCCCTCGAACCCCAGATGTTGCGGGAAAAGGTATTTGCCCAGGCCGCTGTAACGATGCCAATTCCCGAACAACAATTCAAAATCCTGGAGGCGATCGCCACCGAACTTAGCCAAACCCCGGATCAATCCGTCACCCCCGCAGCCGTTGCCACGGGTCTCTATGCCGATTTACCCGAAAATCACATTCTCACGGAGTTTTCGGCTCCCACTCCCCAAACGTTAATCGACCGCTATAACCTCTCCCAAGTCCAGGGCATTTTTTACAAGGCGAGCCAGCTCATTATCCACGCCCACCGCAATGACCCAGGGGAATACAAGCTGCTGTTCCGCTACCTAAAGCTTTTTCAACTGATGACCTACATCGAAGGGGATGCGGACACGGGCTTTACAATCACCATCGATGGCCCCACCAGTTTATTTAAGGCCAGTACCCGCTATGGCTTGGCGATCGCCAAAATGATTCCGGCCTTGCTCCATGTGAGCAAATGGCAACTAGAGGCCCACCTGCAATACAAAGACACCTACAGCAACACCATGCGCCAGGGACAATTTAGCCTCGATGACAGTTGTAATCTCGTGAGCCACTATCCTCCCGGTAAACCCTACGACAGCATGCTCGAAGCTTCTTTCGTGAAAGGCTGGCAAAAGCTGAAAACCGAATGGCAACTTGAACGGGAAGTTGATTTGATCCCATTGCCGGGGAGTGTAATGATTCCCGATTTTCGTCTCGTGCATCCCGATGGCCAGGAATATCTTTTAGAAATTGTCGGTTATTGGCGACCGGAATATCTTCAGAAAAAATTCGCTCAGATTCGTCGTGCTGAACAACCCAATCTAATCATTGCCATTTCAGACCGTCTCAACCTTCAAAAAGCGGGCGTAAAATTCGACGATTTACCGAACCCAATTATTTGGTTTAAAAACAAACTGCCAGCTAAAAATATTTTGCAAATTATCGCATAAATTTCTATGTTGCTGACGCAATAAAAATGTCTAAATTCCTGACCTAATGAGCCTCTTAATGAATCATCGCCGCACGCGCCGTCCCCAATCATAGAGTTTTAGAAGCTATATTAGAAACGTTGTCATCTATGTCATAAAAATCAGCAAGATCACAAATGAGTTATTTAATTATTGGTGCGAGTCTTAATCCTGAAAGCCGCAGTCAAATTCTCGCAGAACAGGCACAATTACTGCTGCAAAATCAAGGAAAATCTGCCCAATGGCTGGATCTTAGAAAGCTTGATTTACCTTTTTGTGCCGGGAGAAGCACCTACGATCACCCAAGCCTGCCTCCATTGAATGAAATGGTGGCCGAAGCCGAGGGCATCATCGTCGCTACTCCTATTTACAATTACGATGTGAATGCTGCTCTCAAAAACTTCTTGGAACTCACTGGTCAGTCTTGGCAAGAAAAAACGGTGGGTTTTCTCTGTGCTGCGGGGGGCAAATCTAGCTATATGTCTGTGATGTCCTTTGCGAACAATTTGATGTTAGATTTCCGCTGTTTAATCGTGCCACGTTTTGTTTACGCGACGCGGGAAGCTTTTGCGGAAGGGAAAATTGTAGATGAAACAATTGAAACCCGGTTAGCAGAATTGGTACACGATTTGGTGCGAATCACAGAAGCCTTAAAGACCCAATAAACATAGTTCCTGACAACTGGAATGTAGCTAAAGGTTGAAGTTTATCTTTAATCCGATCACACCTTTAGCTAACCAAATTTCCAAGTTTATTTATTGTGGCGATCGCCTGCTATTCTGCACCCTAACAATGTCATAGATTTCAACAAGATCAACATGTCTTGATTGAATTCATTTGTGAATCGCAAACTAAAGAACAAACCTTAAAACTCAGCATTTAGAGGGGTACGGGGGAAAGGAATCACATCCCGAATATTACCCATGCCCGTTATAAATTGAACTAAGCGCTCAAAACCAAGACCAAAGCCCGCATGGGGAACAGTGCCAAACCGCCGTAGATCGAGATACCACCACAGATCTGCTGCTTCGATGTTCATCTCCTGAATGCGTCGTTCCAGCACATCGAGCCGTTCTTCCCGTTGGGAGCCGCCAATAATTTCGCCAATTTTTGGCGCGAGCACATCCATGGCCGCCACGGTTTTCTGGTCATCATTGAGGCGCATATAAAAAGCCTTAATGTCTTTTGGATAGTTGCTCACGATCAAGGGCTTTTTAAATAGGTCTTCGGCGAGATAGCGCTCATGTTCTGACTGGAGATCGATCCCCCATTCCACTGGAAATTCAAAGGTTTTATTGCTTTTTTCTAAAAGGGCGATCGCCTCGGTGTAGGTAATGCGGGCGAACTCATTCTCGATAATATTTTGAGCCGTGGCGAGGACAGAATTATCAATGCGCTTGTTGAAAAATTCCATGTCTTCAGGGCAAGCTTCCAACACATACTTGAAGATGTAGCGCAAAAATTCCTCGGCCAAATCCTGGTCGCCGACAATATCGCAAAAGGCCATCTCCGGTTCCACCATCCAAAACTCCGCCAAGTGCCTGGAAGTGTTGGAGTTTTCTGCCCGGAAGGTCGGCCCAAACGTATAAACATCTTTGAAAGCCATCGCCATCACTTCCGCTTCCAACTGACCGCTGACGGTGAGATAAGCCGGTCGCCCAAAGAAGTCTTCGGCATAGTCAACGGCTCCCTCTTTTGTCCGCTTCGGATTGGCCAGATCAAAATTGGTGACCGCAAACATTTCCCCGGCCCCCTCGCAATCACTGGCGGTAATAATCGGCGTGTGAGCCCAGATAAAGCCCCGTTCCTGGAAAAATTGGTGAATTGCGGTGGCACAGGCATTCCGCACCCGCATCACTGCCCCCATGGTGTTGGTCTTGCCCCGCAGGTGGCCGATAGTGCGCAAAAATTCAAAGCTATGGCGTTTTTTCTGGAGGGGATAGGTTTCCGGATCCGCTTCCCCGTGAACAGTGAGTTCTTTGGCCTGGAGTTCGATGCGTTGCCCCTTCCCCGGAGATTCCACCACTAGGCCCGTGGCTGTGACCGAAGCCCCTGTATTGAGCTTTTTAATGATGGCTTCGTAGTCGGCCAGATTGCCATCGATAATCACTTGGAGGCCATTCATCGTAGAGCCGTCGCTAATTTCAATAAAAGAAAATCCCTTTAATTCCCGTTTGGTTTTGACCCATCCCTCGGCGGTGATGGTGCTGTTGATGGCAGCGGTGTTGAGGATTTCCTTAATACGCATGGTCGTTGATCAAGTCTGAGGTAGAGGAACTGAAAACAAGTGCGCCCTTTATCTTATCGAGTTTGAGGGTTTCAGGGCAGAAATGGGGACGGTTTTGTAAAATCCATGGTGCGGCAGGTGCGTTGGCCAAACCAGCGGTAACGATTAGTCGCCACAAGCCGATAGAGCCAATCCCGGAAATTTTGCGGTAACGGTCGAGCCAAGGTGAACAGTTGCCAGGGGCCGCCCAGCCTTTGACAGATAGCTAAGCAAGCATCGGACGCATAATAGGTGTTCACTCCATCAAAATAGGCGATCGCCCAGTCTTCTGGATCTTCAGGGAGGGGTGGTAAATATTGCTGGGCCGTTTTCCCCTGGAGGGGGGCGAGATAAAACTTTTGGTCTGGGTCGATTTTAAGCATCAAATCCACAAAACCATTGCAAAGATTGCATTCCCCGTCAAAAAAAATAATCGGTTTTGCTTGATCAAACATTGAAGTATTTCGCAACGGGGTGGTAGGTAATGATCGCTGAAGTGGATTGTTCGGGATAAATTTGCTCACTTTCGTCCATGTACATGCCAATGCGGTCGGTTTTCAGGAGCTCTAACTGGGTGTATTGATCCAAAATATTCGGACAAGCCGGATAACCAAAACTGTAGCGAGAGCCTTGGTACCGCTGTTTCAACATATCTTTAATGTTGCCGGGTTCAGCATCCCCAAAGCCCAATTCCCATCGAATCCGAGCGTGACACCATTCTGCAAGGGCTTCCGCCGTTTGGACAGCGATGCCGTGGTAGTAGAGATAATCGGTGTATTCGTCGGCGGCAAAGAGTTTTCGGGCGTATTCCGTCGCAACTTCCCCCACGGTCACTGCCTGCATGGGAAATACATCTAAAACTCCCGATTCGGTAGACGCAAAGAAATCGGCAATGCACAGGCGTTTGCCGGATTTTTGCCGGGGAAATTCAAAGCGGGCTACTTCGCTAAGGGTCTGTTCGCTGACATATTCGTCGGGATCATAAATGATCAAGGTGTTGCCTTCCGATTGGCAGGGGAAATAACCATAAATCACTGTCGGATCAAGGATTTTTTCGGCGATCGCCTTTTGTTTCCATTGTTCTAAAAGCGGATGGACGGTGTCTTGAATGAACTGGTCATATTCCTCTTTAGATTGTTCTTTGGTTTTGCGGAATTGCCATTGACCCACAAATAATGCCTGAAGATCGAGATGCCAGAAAATTTCCTCTAGATCAATGTCTTCAGCCCGGAGAATTTTTGTCCCCCAGAAGGGAGGCCGGGGACGGGCGATATTATCCTCGACAAATTCAGAGCGACGGGTATCGATAACTTCTGGTTCTTGGGATTTGGTTTCTTCGACTGTAATTTCTTCGCCATCGCCGCTATAGGTGCGCTGGTTTGCCTCGGCATAGTCCCCTAGGAAACCATCAAAATCGTCCCATTGCTGCTCGGCCTTAGCGGGCATAAGTTTATCCATGAAATGGAGATCCGCGAAGGCATCTTTCCCGTAAATTACTTGTCCTTTGTAGGTATTTTGACAGTCTTGATAAACAAATTTTGGTGTGAGGGCCGCTCCCCCTAAAATCACGGGAACGGTAATGCCTTTTTCGTTAAAGGCTTCTAAATTGTCCTTCATAAAGGCAGTGGACTTTACCAACAACCCACTCATGGCAATACAATCTGCACCATTTTCTTCGTAGGCTTGGATAATGTTTTCAACGGGCTGTTTAATACCTAAATTAATCACTTTATAACCGTTATTGGACAGAATAATATCGACTAAATTCTTACCAATATCATGGACATCGCCCTTCACGGTGGCAATGATAAATGTGCCTTTGCCGCTATCATCACCCTCTTCTTTATCCATGTAGGGTTCGAGGAAAGCAACAGCAGCTTTCATGGTTTGGGCTGACTGCAAAACAAAGGGTAATTGCATTTGGCCAGAGCCGAACAGTTCACCAACAACTTTCATGCCGTCGAGCAGGAAAATATTAATAATATCAAGGGGTGGATATTGCTCCAGAGCTTCAGTTAAAGCCTCTTCTAAACCAAGTCGTTCGCCATCAATAATGTGCTGTTTTAAGCGTTCATTAACAGGCAGATTTTTATCAATGGCTTCGGATTTTTTCGCTTTTTTACCAGCAAATAATTCAGTGAGTTTTGTTAGCGGATCGTAGGTGCAAACTTCCCCCTCAAATTCGCGGCGATCGCCAATCAAATCGCGACAAATTTTGATATGCTCTGGATCAATTTTTGCCATCGGTAAAATCTTACTGGCGCTCACAATCGCTGAATCCATCCCCAACTGCATCGCATCATGCAAAAAGACAGAGTTCAACACCTGGCGCGCTGCCGGATTTAGGCCGAAGGAAATATTAGAAACCCCAAGGATAATGTGACAACCGGGCAATTCCTTGTGGATTCTTTCAATCGCGTCGAGGGTTGCCTGTCCGTTGTTTCTGTCTTCCTCAATCCCTGTGGAAATCGGTAAAGCCAAGGGATCAAAGAACACTTCATGGGCGGGAAGGCCATAGGCGATCGCCGCATCATAGGCACGTTTGGCAATCTCAAATTTCTTCTCGGCGGTGCGGGCCATTCCTTCTTCGTCGATGGTACCGATTACCACCCCGGCCCCGTATTTTTTCGCCAGGGAAAGCACCTGATAAAAACGCTCTTCGCCGTCTTCATAGTTGGTGGAATTGAGAATACATTTTCCGCCAGCCACCTTTAAACCAGCCTCCATTTTTTCCCATTCGGTGGAATCAAGCATCAAGGGCAGGGTGACGTTATTCACCAAGCGGGAAGCCAATTCATGCATATCGTGCACCCCGTCCCGCCCGACATAATCGACGTTCACATCGAGGACATGGGCACCTTCTTTTACCTGGGATTTGGCGAGGGACACCAGGCTGTCCCAATCTTCTTCGTTTAATAATGTGCGGCATTTTTTCGAGCCACTGGCATTTAAGCGCTCGCCAACAATTAAAAAGGAGTTGTCTTGGGTATAGGGTTGGGGACTATAGATCGAGGCCGCAGCGGGTTCATATTCAGGGTGACGCTCTTTTGGCGTGAGTTCAGCCGCAATTTCTGCTAAGGCTTGAATATGTTCGGGGCGCGTGCCGCAACAACCGCCGATCACCTGGACACCGAGATCCTCGACGAAGTGCATCATTGCCATCTTCATTTCGAGGGGGGTGAGCTTGTAGTGGGCCTGGCCGCCAACGTTTTCGGGCAATCCAGCGTTTGGGATACAAGACACGATGAAGGGGGAATGCTCCGACAAATATTTAACGTGTTCCTTCATCAGGTCGGGGCCAGTGGCACAGTTCAACCCTAAAATGTCGATCTTGTAGGGTTCGAGAATGGCAACGGCGGCGGCAATCTCAGTGCCCACCAGCATCGTGCCCATGGTTTCCATCGTCACCGAGACCATGATCGGCAGGCGATCGCCTTTTTTCGTGAAGGTGCGTTCAATGCCATTGAGGGCCGCTTTAATTTGCAATACATCCTGACAGGTTTCTACGAGCATCAGATCCGCGCCGCCATCATAGAGACCTTCGGCCTGTTCCGCAAAGGCATTTTCTAGGGTGTCGTAATCAATGTGGCCCAAGCTCGGTAATTTTGTCCCTGGCCCAATAGATCCGGCGACAAAACGGGGTTTTTCGGGAGTCGAAAATTCTGCCGTGACGCTTTTGGCGAGTTCTGCGGCCGCTTTATTCAACTCATAGGCTTGGTCAGCAAGGTCATATTCCGCGAGCACCACCGATGTACCACCAAAGGTATCCGTTTCGATTACATCGGCCCCAGCCGCCAGGAAAGCACGATGTACCGTCGCCACGGCTTCCGGCTTGGTTTTGACTAAATATTCATTACAGCCCTCATATTCGGCCCCCCCAAAATCTGCCGCCGTCAAATTCTGTACTTGCAGATTGGTGCCCATTGCCCCATCAAACACAAGGACAGGACGCTCAGGACTATGTAGGCGATCGAGGAAGGCACTTTTCATGGAGAAATGTTTCGGCGGTATTAGGATAAAAATAGATAATGGCGTCCTATATTTTAACCTGATTGCCCGGCCTGGGTTTGCTCATTTTCTCCAATTAATTGCGCAAAAGAGCTGCTGGAAGACTAATTTTCCAGACCTTCATCCAGCAACAATTGCAAAGTTTCCTACATCTCTGTTACGGAAGTCGTCGCTGTGCCAAAAGTTCTCACAACAATACTCGCACCAAGGTTGCCCAAAACCGTTGCTTCCCAAGGTGTTGCCCCAGCACAAAAACCTAGAACCCAAGCGGCGACCACCGTGTCCCCAGCGCCTGTAACATCGAAAACGTCAGTCTGATTGAAGGCTGGAATATATTCTTCCTGTAGTTGATTATCTACAGAATGGAAAAGGCTCATGCCATCTTCCCCACGGGTAATTAACATAAATTTCGCTTGAGTTTGCTCTAGAAGCGTTTGAGCCGCTTGATTGAGGGCAGTGGGGGTTTCGATGAGTTGTCCAACGGCCTGTTCTGCTTCTGGTAAGTTCGGTGTAAAAACCATCGCTCCCCGAAAACGGTGTAAATCCCTTTGGGCATCGACAATCACATGGGGGTGCTCAAGGGCAGCTTCAATAACAGCTGCGTTGAAAACACCATCCCCATAGTCAGAGCAGACCACCGCATCAACGTGGGGAATTTGACTGCGTATATAAGCGACTAATTGGCTTTGAATTTCGTGACTGGGGAGGGCGTCGGATTTACGGTCAATGCGGACAATTTGCTGGGTGACAGACTGGCGGGCATGGCCTGAGATTCGGGTTTTGGTAACGGTTGGACGCTGGGCTTCATGGATAATACCAGTGGTATCGATACCCGCAGCAGCAAAAATTCGGCAAAGGGCTTCTCCCTGGGAATCCTGGCCGACAATCCCAGCTACTTTAACCTGAGCACCAAGTTTTGCAAGATTGTAGGCAGCGTTGGCTCCACCGCCTGGAATTTGTTGGGTATGCTCATGGCGGAGGATTAACACTGGAGCTTCTCGAGATAGTCGCTCCACGGCACCTACCAAAAATTCATCGAGGGTTAAGTCGCCGATGACGAGCACTTTAACCCGCTGAAAATCAGCCAGACAGGCATTAAGGCGATCCTGGTGCGCCTGTAGTTTTTGGAAAAAAGCTGGGGTCATTGCAGGGATAAGTTAGGGAGTTTCATCGGGGGCGATCGCCTCAGTTTCAGTTGAAGCCTCCGGTGCTTTCGGGGTCGTACGCGCTGGGGCTGGCGGATTAGCCGGAGTCGAGTTTGTTGAATTGGTGGGGGCAGGTTGGGGTTTTGGCATAAACGCCGCACAAAAAGCAGGTTCGTATCTATAGTTCACGCTGACCCGGTAGTTGCTATTTTTCCCATCAAAACGGGCGTTACGAATATCTTGACTCGCTTGGTTATCCAAGGCATTTGTCCCAGAGCTTTGCACCAGGTTCCATTGGGAAGGACTACCTTCTGGGGACACGGTGACATTGTAAGTCGCGGTACCGCTAGCTTGGCTACTACAGGCCCCCTTGGGATAGTTTCCTGTCAGGCTACGATTGACTGCCGCTGTATTGCGGGCCGCCGTTTGGCTTGGGGGCGGTGTGTTGGCACTGGGTGTAGGAGGGCGGTTATTCGTATTATTCGTGCCACTATTACCGTTATTATTGCTACTGCCATTGTTATTGCGCAGTTCCCGTGGTTTAAGCAGATCGGCATCAAAGTACACTTCGCCCCTGTTGGGGTTATTGGTGCGGGGTTGGAGGGCGATCGCCGCTTCTTCCTCGAGTCGCCGTTGCCGTTCCACTAATTCCGGGTCGGGTTTGGTGGGAATCGTGAACTGTTGCTGTTGGCCAGAATTTCCATTGGGTCTGGGGGGTGTCAAGGTCGGTAAAGCACCCCGCTCTGTCTCTGTTGGTGCATTAGGAAGCTGGGAACTGGTCTGGTTCGGAACGTTCGGTGGTGGCGGTAAAAAGCTCATATTCCGGGGGGGCGGCGGTGGTGCAAACCCGGTATAGCTACTGGAGATTGGGGGTGGACTGAGGGGAATAAAGGAAAAACTATCTTGCCCTAAACTGGGAGCCATGGGTGTTGGTAGGGTATTGAGGCCAGTAATGTACGTCCCGTTGGGAGTCATTCCCTGACCATTTAAGCCAGACAAGTCCAAATTAAAATCTGGGCTCGCCTCGAAAATTGATAAATCTAAAGATGCTGTTGTCGAAGGGAGACGATTTTGCACCTCCGGGGGTAAATCCACCACCCTCACTACCGAACGCTCCTGGGACTCTGGGGGCGCATTGTCAAAGCTGGCCCACAGGGGAATCGTCGCTGCCGCCAACCCATGCAAGGCAATGGAACCGATGACGGCTGCTCCCTGGGGACGCCGGGCATAATCACCCAAATTTCTGAAGCTTTGGAAGAATTGGTCTCTGGGGCTAGCGAGGCTTTTGTCTAACATGAATCCAAAGGGGGCCGAGGGCAGATAGATGGCAAAAGATTGCTGTTCGATTCTAACTGATCACTCCAGCAAATTTGGCACAGAATCCATTCGCTAGAATGCCTTTAGAAATTCTTTCCAGGAGCAGCACTTTCCATGGCGAATCGCTTGGCCGACACCAAAAGTCTCTATCTCCGCAAACACGCGGATAATCCCATCGACTGGTGGTATTGGTGTGATGAGGCTTTGGCCCAGGCAAAGGCAGAAAATAAGCCCATTTTTCTCTCCATTGGTTATTCTTCCTGCCATTGGTGCACTGTGATGGAAGGGGAGGCGTTTTCTGATCCAGAAATTGCAGCTTATTTGAATACTCATTTCTTGCCGATTAAGGTGGATCGCGAGGAACGGCCAGACATCGACAGCATCTATATGCAGGCGTTGCAACTGATGACGGGCCAAGGGGGCTGGCCGTTGAATATTTTCCTGACGCCGACTGATTTGATGCCGTTTTATGGGGGTACCTATTTTCCTGTTTCCCCCCGGTATAATCGCCCTGGATTTTTGGATGTGCTGACGTCTCTGCGACGGTTCTTTGATGAGGAGCCGGAGAAACTCCAGGAGATTAAAACTGAAATTTTCACAATTTTAGACCGTTCTGCTCAACTGCCCCAGGGCCAAGCGCCCCTCGATCAAAATCTGTTTCTCAAAGGTCTAGAGCCTTGTACTGCCATTGTGGGCCGGGGTGATGCGGGGCCAAGTTTTCCGATGATCCCCTACGGGGCGATCGCCTTACAGGGAAGTCGTTTTACCTCGAATGCGCGCCATAACGGTTTGTTAGTGAGTACCAAACGGGGTTTAGACCTTGCCCTGGGGGGAATTTATGACCATGTGGGGGGCGGCTTCCATCGCTATACTGTCGATCCCCATTGGACGGTGCCCCATTTTGAAAAAATGCTCTATGACAACGGGCAAATCACTGAGTTTCTCACCAATCTGTGGGCGGAGGGGGTGACGGAGCCGGCCTTTAAAACGGCCCTAGAGGGAACCGTCGCTTGGCTCGCCCGGGAAATGACAGCCCCCCAAGGCTATTTTTACGCGGCTCAGGATGCCGATAGTTTTCTCGATGCCGGGCACCCAGAACCAGAAGAAGGCGCTTTCTATGTCTGGGATTATGACGAGCTCCAGACGCAACTCACTGCGGCACAATTTGCTGAATTGGAACAGGCATTTTTTATTGCGCCGGACGGTAATTTTGAGGGGAAAATTGTTTTAAAACGACGGCAATCCACAGCAATTTCGGAGAGCTTGCAAGGCATTCTTGATCAATTATTTACAGAGCGCTATGGTACGCCCCGGCAGACCCTCGATCAGTTTCCCCCCGCCCGCGATAACACCGAAGCAAAGGCAACAGCTTGGCCCGGCAGAATTCCGGCGGTTACAGATACGAAATTAATTGTGGCCTGGAATAGTTTGATGATTTCGGGATTGGCACGGATTTATGGGGTTTTGGGTCTCGAAAAAGCTTGGGAATTAGCCGTCAACTGTGTCAATTTTGTCCTCGAACACCAGTGGCAAGGGGGGCGTTTATATCGGCTAAATTTTGACGGGGAAGCAGACGGGATGGCCCAGTCGGAAGATTATGCTTTCCTCATCAAAGCTTTGTTGGATTTGCAGACTAATCACCCTGAGCAGACGCATTGGCTCGAAAAGGCGATCGCCCTCCAGACAGAATTCGATCAGCAGTTCTGGTCAACGGATTTGAAGGGGTATTTCAACAATCGCCAAAGTCCCGAACTCTTAATCCAAGAACGCAGTTACCAAGACAATGCCACCCCTGCGGCCAACGGCGTTGCCATCTGTAATTTGATGCGTCTTTTCTTGCTCACAGAAAACACCCAGTACCTCGACCGAGCCACGGATGCGTTGCAGGCCTTTGGGTCTGTGCTCGAAAAATCCCCGCAACAGTGCCCCACATTACTTTTAGCCCTGGATTGGTATTTGCATGGCACCATTGTGAAAGCGGAGTCGGCGCAACTGTTCAAGCTCAGAAAAACTCTGTTAAATACGGTGGTGCTCAAGCCTACCCAGGAGTTGCCAACGGGGAGTATCGCCCTCGTGTGTCAGGGGTTAAATTGCCTAGAACCGTGCCACAGCGAAAGCCAATTGACGACTCAACTGCAAGCCAGTTTACAGCGGTGAGGGGGGTGAATTAATCAACTTCGGTTACGCTGGATTTGCGATTCGATCTATATTCTTTCCATAAACGCCATGCCAGAGCATAGTCATTCTTCGCACCACTTGCCCCAAGATAATCGTCGGGAGGTACGGCGGGTGTTGTGGTTAACGCTGTGGCTGAACTTGCTCGTGATGACGTTAAAGGCTGTGGTCGGTTTGATCACAGGTTCCCTGAGTCTCCAGGCGGATGCTCTCCATAGTTTTACGGATAGTGCGAATAATGTACTGGGCTTATTTGCCAATAAGTTCTCTTCGCCGGAACCCGACCGAGATCACCCCTATGGCCACCAAAAGTTTGAAGCAGTCGGCGCTTTGGGGATTGGGATGTTTCTGGGGATTGCCTGCTTTGAAATTTTACAAGGGGCGATCACCAAATTAATTGCTGGGCAAAGTGAGATCAGCATCAGCCTGGGGGAACTGAGTTGGCTCATTGTCGTGCTGGGAATCAATATTTTTGTGGCATTCTATGAGCGGCGGGCAGGCCAACGGGTAGGCAGTGCGATTTTACTCGCCGATGCCAAACACACCATGAGCGATATTTGGGTGACGATCCTTGTGATGTTGGGTCTCTTAGGGGTCTGGCAAGCGAAGGTTTGGGGGCTGCCACAACTGCAATGGTTAGATGTGGTGCTGGCATTTCCCGTGGCCGCTTTAGTATTTAAAAGTGCCTGGGAAGTGCTCACTGATAATTTGCCCTGGTTAGTCGATGAAATGGCGATCGCCCCCGAAGCAATCCACAAACAAGTGATGACAATTCCTGGGGTGATTAACTGCCATGACATTGCATCACGGGGTTTGCGCGGTCGGCAAGTCTTTATTGAAATGCACCTTATTGCCGCCGCTGAGGATGTGGCCACTGCCCATGCCATTAGTGAACAGGTTGAACGCCATCTAGAACAAGTCTTTGCCCCAGCGAGGGTCACCGTTCACATCGAACCCAAAGCCTATAGCTCCGATCACATCGGCTTTGATGGCACCTCTTCTCACCCATAAAAAAGCCCCCACCAAAGGAGGCAATCCTTCCGTCAGGTATTGTGAAAATTCAGCTCTATTGCTGACGATTTTCCATTAAATTAGCCAGACGTTCGATGGCCGCCGTGAGGTTTTCTTGGGCCACAACTGCTGGATCGGGTGCAGGTGGCGGCGCGTCTATTTCTTCCATGGCTTTCGCTCGGTTAAATCGCCGTTGCATTTTTTCGATGGCCCGAATAACCAAGAAAATCGCAAATGCAATCACCAAAAAGTTAATTACAGCCGCCAAAAAAAGACCGTATTTAATGCCATTAAAAGACAATTCGCCCAGGGCATCTAAATTAGCTGCACTTAAGGCGGGTTGTAAGATCGCCGGCGTAATAATATCTGCAACTAAAGAATTGACAATTTGACCAAAGGCCCCGCCGATCACGACGGCCACTGCCAAATCAATCACATTTCCCCTCATGATGAAGGCTTGGAAATCACTCCAAAAACTACTTTTTTTTGCCATAAATGCTCATCCCTTAGTGATGGATTAAAAACGACAAACAAAGATAAAAATGTTATCGTCCCTATAAAGATAAGCGACCCGATCCAGCAAATCAATTTTCTTAACCAATTCTTAAAAAGAACCGGGGCGAAAAAGCAAAATCTAGCTGAAAACAAACCTTTAAATCAGCGCCGTCAACCGTCAAACAGTCGAAAATAAAATTACAAATTTTGTGCCCAACTTTACTTTAGGGCCGACAATCAATCACTTGTTGGCTATTTAGCCACCACTCCATAAACAATATACTTCACTGGCAAAAATTCACGAATAATGGCGTTGTAATATTTGTGTTACTTAATAGTGTTGCCGTTAATTTTTTATCTTAATTATACTTAAGAAGCCTGTTTTCTCAGTTGCCATCTACTAACTTCCTAATTTAATGAATAAAAGCACTGTGCTCTTGGCTCTAGGTCTTGCCGCGATGCTCTCCGGCACAGAGGCGATCGCCCAAAATCAGCCAGCAAAAACGATTACCGTGGGGGTTTATCAAAATGATCCCAAGGTTTTTATCGATTCAGGTGGGCGGCCCCGGGGCTTTTGGGTAGATATTACGAGTGACATTGGGCGTGTGGAAAATTGGGCAGTGACCTATGTTCCCTGTGAATGGAATCAATGTCTCCAACAAATTGAACAGGGGCAACTCGATTTGATGGTGGATGTCGCCTATTCCGACACGCGAGATGAAGTCTTTGATTTTAATACCATCATCGTTTTGTCAAGTTGGTCACAGATTTATGCACGACGAGGTGTTCATTTAGAGACGATTTTAGACCTCGACCAACGGAGAGTCAGCATCCTCGCCTCTGGGATTCAACAGGAAGTCCTCCGAGAAAGAATTAAAGCCTATGGCATTCAGCCAGAACTGGTGCCCATCGATAGTTATCCCGGGATGTTTGAGCAGTTAGAGACAGGGGAAGTTGATGCTGCCATTGTCAATAATTTTTTTGGGAATAAATTTAGTCCCGACTATCAAGTCAATAAAACCAATATTCTGTTTAATCCGGCCCGGTTACATTATGTCGTTCCCGAAGGCGATCCCAAGCAGCTCCTGCCTGGCATTGATCGGCAAATGAGTCGCCTCTTACAAGATCGTGATTCTGTCTATTATCAGGCGATCGCCCAATGGTTAGAGCCGCCCGAAAAATTTAATTGGATCAGCTTACAAAATTTTTTCTTTAGCCTAATTGTCTATCTACCATTTCTCTTTTTAGGATGGTTTATTCTCCGTAACTATAGCCTGAAAAAAGAAATTAAACGACGCAATCAAATTGAGACTAATCTCCTTGAAAGTCAACAGCGATACGCCAACCTCGCTAATACCGTTCCCATTGGGATCTTTCGCACTAATTTGCGTCATGAATGTATTTATGTCAACGATTACTATTGTAAACTGCTGGCAATTCAACCCGAAGAGGCTCTCCATAAAGGCTGGTTAGAAAAAGTCTATCCCGACGACATTGACTACGTTCGAGAACAATGGCTAAAATCTATTACTAACCAAGAACTATTTACCCTAGAATATCGATTTCAGCGCTCTGACGGTTCGATACTTTGGGTATATGGCCAGGGCACCGCTGAGCTTGATAGTAAGGGTGAACCCCAAGGCTATGTTGCGACCATTACCGACATCAGTACCCGGATCAAAATGGAGCAACAACTCAAACATGACGCCCTCCATGATCGTCTTACTGGCCTCGCCAATCGTAACCTACTAATTGAACGGCTCAACCTAGCCCTAAAACGTTATAAGCGATATCCCATCCATGAATTTGCAGCCCTGTTTTTAGACCTGGATAATTTCAAAGTAGTCAATGATAGTCTGGGCCATGTTGTTGGGGACGAATTACTCATCGAAGTCGCCCATTTACTCAAATCTTTTATTCGCGATACAGATTTAGCCGCCCGCCTAGGGGGAGATGAATTTGTCATTCTCCTAGAGGAAATTCACGGGGTAGAAGATGCTGTGCATATTGCCGATCGCATCCTCAATACATTGAATATGCCTTTCCAGATTTCTAACTACGGCGTTTTTATCACGACGAGTATTGGAATTATCATCGGTGACTCTCGCCATGAATCAGCCCAGGATCTGCTCCGGGATGCCGATATTGCCATGTACCGGGCCAAACAAAATGGGAAGTCACAGTACGCAATTTTTGATCCCCAGATGCACCTACAGGCGATGAAGCGTCTCCAATTAGAAGGGGAAATCAGATCTGCCATTGAAGAAAAGCAATTTGTTTTGTACTATCAGCCGATTATTAATTTAGAACAAGGCAACATTGAAGGGTTTGAAGCATTAATTCGGTGGCAACATCCCCAACGGGGTTTGTTATCCCCCTATGAATTTATTGATGTTGCCGAAGAAACAGGGCTCATTATTCCCCTTGGTGAATGGATTTTAGACGCGGCATGTCGTCAATTATTTGAGTGGCAACAAGCGTTTAAAACGCCCCTGAAAGTCCATGTCAATTTATCGGTTAAACAACTCCAAGATTCGCTGTTATTTTCACTGGATCGATTATTAGAACGCTATCCGGTTTTTCCTAACACCTTAGGATTAGAAATTACTGAGAGTATGCCAATTCAAAATATCGACATCACTTGTCGTTTGTTAAACCAAATTCGCCTCAAGGGAGTTTTTATTAGCGTTGATGATTTTGGCACGGGGTATTCTTGTTTAAGCTATTTACACCAGCTCCCCATTGATGCGCTAAAAATTGACCGGAGCTTTGTAAATATTTCTGAGTTGAATGACCGCAACCGGGTAATTGCAGAATCGATTCTCGCCCTTTCTAAATCCATTGGGATTAAAACTGTGGCAGAAGGTATCGAAACGAAACAGCAATACCAGTGGTTAAAGAGCCAGGATTGCCAGTTTGGTCAGGGTTATTTATTTTCTCGGCCTGTTTCTTTGGATCAAGCAACAGATTTGCTACAGGGTCACTCCTTCGAGGTGCTAGAGAAGTTGTGCTCTTCCTCGTAATGTTGCTCTGGGCAATTTCTTGGACAGGGTTTGCCGGAAATGTCAGACTAAAGGACAGTAACAAGTTTTGAGGTTTAGTTATGGAAATTCGCGGTAGTTCGCAAACGGCAGCGGCTTGGGCTGGTGAGGCGATCGCCTTGGGTTTTTTTGAAAGTGAAACGGTACTCACGGTACCCGAAAGTTTGACGGCCCTGGACGAACGCTTATCGGGGGTGATCTCGGAAGTAATCGTTGAAACGGAATTTAAAGGTAAATCCGGCGAGCTATCGGTGACCCGTCTTGGGAGTGGTGCGCCAATTAAGAAATTACTCTTGGTGGGTCTGGGCAATGCCGAGAAATGGAATAGTGCCGTCTTACGGAGTACCGCAGCGGCGATCGCCCGGGCTGTGAAAGGGGACAAAGCCATCACAACTTTGGGTTTGCAGTTGCCAGTGGCCGAAACTGAGGCGATCACAGCGCAAATGGTCACAGAAGGGATGTATCTGGGCTTTTATGAAGATAATCGCTTCAAATCAGAACAAAAAGACCCCCCAGCCCTCGAAGCTGTTGAAATCCTTGGCATTGGCGACCAACCAGCGGCGATCGCCTTGGGCACAAGTCTTTGTGAAGGGGTGATCTATGCGCGGGAATTGGTTAACGCTCCGGCTAACATTATTAACCCTGTGACCCTGGCCGCTTCCGTGGAAAGCCTCGCCAGCACCTACGGTATGGAACTGAATATCCTCGAAGAAGCAGACTGCGAAGCAGCAGGAATGGGATCTTTTCTTGGGGTGGCGGCGGCCTCGGATTTACCCCCAAAATTTATCCACCTCGTTTATAAACCCCCAGGCACACCCCGGAAGAAAGTGGCGATCGTCGGCAAAGGGTTAACCTTTGATTCTGGTGGCTATAACATCAAGCCCTCTGGCCCCAGCATCGCGATGATGAAAATGGACATGGGGGGCGCAGCGGCAACCTTTGGGGCGGCAAAGGCGATCGCCGAACTCAAACCCGATGTGGAAGTGCATTTCATTAGTGCGGCTACTGAAAATATGATCAGTGGTCGGGGGATGCGTCCGGGGGATATTCTCACGGCCTCCAACGGTAAAACCATCGAAGTGAACAACACCGATGCCGAAGGTCGCCTCACCCTCGCCGATGCCCTCGTTTATGCTGAAAAGCTAGAAGTTGATGCCATTGTGGACATTGCCACCTTGACCGGAGCCTGTGTCATTGCCTTGGGTGACGATATTTGTGGCCTGTGGAGTGACAATGATGATTTGGCCCAGGCGATCGCCACCGCATCAGAGAAAGCGGGCGAAAAATTCTGGCAGATGCCCCTCGAAGAAAAATACTTTGAAGGCTTAAAATCTCCCATCGCCGACATGAAAAACACCGGGCCACGGGAAGGCGGTTCGATTACGGCAGCGTTGTTCCTCAAGGAATTTGTCGAAAACACGCCCTGGGCACACCTCGATATTGCCGGGCCAGCCTGGTCAGAAAAAGACGCCGACATTTACAGCAAAGGCGGCACAGGGTTCCCGGTGCGTACCCTTGTGCATTGGGTACTGAGCTAATTTTTGCATCTAAAAGTTTAATTAAAAACCCCCTTGGCCAATCATTCCAGGGGGGCTGTTTTATGGAAATTATCTATTTCAGTAGTCTGAGATTAAAGGGATAACGATACATTTGCCCTTCTTGAACCTTGGTCGCCGCCAAGATCACCACCGCGATCTGAAAAATGGCGATCGCCACAATCAGCGCCAAAAAGATAAAGAAACCAATCCCCGTCACAATTGCCACCAGGGCAGCAAAGGGATTATTGCTGCCACCAATGCCCAACAGGATCATCAAAACAACTCCGGCGATGATCAAAATACTAAGAATAATTCCCGCCGCCAAACCATAAATGGTCATCGAAATCTGGAAATTAACCGATTCCTTTCCGTGGGCATCGATCAGCTCGGACTCCTCTTTTTTGAGATACCAGACCACCGCCGGCGCAATCACATTGACAAAGGGAATCGCCCCAATGCCGACAAAGGCCAAGACGATCCAAGCCAAACTCGACAGATGGCAGGCGATCGCCCAATTTCTTTCCTGTTCTGCATCCATAAATTTATAGTCCCTCCATATCTACCCCAAATATATAGCAGACCCCAGCTTAACTGACATCAAAAGCAACATTAAGCAATTTTATGGATTCAGCAGTAAAAGCAAAGACTTTACGAATTGATTCTGATGTGAGGGATGGATGATTTTCTAATATTTCAGCTTCAGACCATCCATTTGCAAAAAGACTTAAAAGGAATTCAACAGAAATTCTGGTTCCTTTAATTAATTACAGGCTTACCGACTAAAACATTAGAATCTGAATAAATATAACTTTGCCAATTCATAGTAGCTAGAGTCCAACATTTTTCAATAAAAAACAATTGCTTTTCTTTACTTTTTTATCTATCAATTTAGTGCTCAAATCTAATTGTATCTATAAAAATCCCCCTGAAATGAATCAGAGGGATTAAGTTAACTTAAATTAGCTTTGCAGATTTTGGAGTTGAAACTTCAGTCTTAGTAGTCGAAGTCACCGGCACCAGGAGCCGCACCAGCCTTATCTTTTTCAGGCTTGTCAACAACGATGCACTCAGTGGTGAGAACCATGCCAGCGATGGAAGCCGCATTCTGGGTTGCAGAACGGGTTACCTTAGCGGGGTCAACGATACCAGCGGCGAGCATATCAACGAATTCGTTAGTTGCTGCGTTAAAACCAGTATTGAAGTCTTTTTCCTTCACACGCTCAGCGATTACCGCACCGTTTTGGCCAGCATTTTCAGCAATGCGCTTCAGGGGGGCAGTCAGGGCACGGGCCACAATCAAAGCACCAGTGAGTTGCTCAGCAGTGAGGTTATCATTCGCCCAAGCTTCCAATTCGGGAGCGAGGTGCGCCAGAGTTGTACCACCACCGGGAACAATCCCTTCTTCAACGGCTGCTTTGGTCGCGTTGATCGCATCTTCGAGACGAAGTTTGCGGTCTTTCATCTCAGTTTCGGTTGCTGCACCGACTTTGATCACAGCGACACCACCGGAGAGTTTCGCGAGACGTTCTTGGAGTTTTTCTTTGTCGTAGGAAGAATCAGATTCTTCGATTTGACGGCGGATTTGCTCACAACGGGTCTTAACTGCCTGCTCGTTACCATCGGCCACAATGGTGGTGTTGTCCTTGGTGATGGTGATGCGGCGGGCTTTACCGAGCATATCAACGCTGGTGTTGTCGAGCTTGAGGCCTGCATCTTCGGTGATCAGTTGGCCACCGGTGAGTACAGCGATATCTTCGAGCATTTGCTTACGGCGATCGCCAAAACCAGGCGCTTTAACCGCAGCAACGTTGAGGACACCCCGGAGGCGGTTGACCACGAGGGTAGCAAGGGCTTCTTTCTCGATATCTTCAGCGATGATCACGAGGGGCTTACCTTGGCGAGCAACCTGTTCGAGGATTGGAACGAGGTCTTGTACCAGGGTGATTTTTTTGTCAGTGATGAGGATGAAGGGATCTTCAAGAACCGCTTCCATGCGCTCGGTGTCGGTGACGAAGTAGGGGGAAGTGTAACCCTTGTCGAAACGCATCCCTTCGGTGATTTCGAGTTCGGTTTCCATGGATTTCCCTTCTTCGAGGGAGATCACACCTTCTTTACCGACTTTGTCCATGGCCTTGGCGATCATGTCACCAACTTCCTTGTCGTTCCCCGCAGAGATGGCACCGACTTGGGCGATCGCCGTCGAATCTTCTACCGGACGTGCCTGGTCTTTGATGCGGCCAACGAGGAATTCAGTCGCTTTATCAATACCGCGCTTGAGAGCAATGGGGTTCGCACCAGCCGCGACGTTGCGGAGACCTTCTTTGACCATGGCGTGGGCAAGAACCGTTGCTGTAGTGGTTCCGTCACCGGCCACATCATTGGTTTTAGAAGCCGCTTGGCGAATCAAAGAAACACCGGTGTTTTCGATGTGGTCTTCGAGCTCGATTTCCTTGGCAATGGTCACACCGTCATTCACGATCTGGGGTGCGCCAAATTTCTTTTCGAGCACAACGTTCCGACCTTTGGGGCCGAGGGTTACCGCAACAGCTTCAGCGAGGAGGTCGATCCCTTTTTCGAGGGCGCGGCGAGCATCTTCGTTGTAAATAATAGATTTAGCCATAATGATTGAATTTCTAGGTTGAGCGTTTTACGAGAAAAAATAGAAAAATCTGAAACGATTGCTTAGGTCAAACCTAAAAATAATTACGCAACGGTTGCGAGGATATCTTTCTCAGAAAGAAGCACGTAGTCATCGCCACTGAGTTTGATATCAGTACCAGCGTACTTGGAGTAGAGAACTTTATCGCCAACTTTGACATCAACGGCGGAACGGCTACCGTCATCATTGCGCTTCCCTTCACCAACAGCCACAACTTCACCGATTTGGGGCTTTTCTTTGGCGCTATCGGGGAGGAGGATCCCACCAGCAGTTTTCTCTTCAGATTCGCTAACCTTTACGAAAACGCGATCGCCGAGGGGCTTGAGGGTAGAAACATTGATGCTAATTGCTGCCATGGATAATTTCTCCAGATCAATAAACGACTAAATTTAGCTAGATTGAAGTTTAGCACTCTCAATCTCTGAGTGCTAATTTAGCGGAGAAAATTAAATCCAGACAACTCCTGATAATGTACGGGTTCCCGAACTTTAGATCGCTCCAAAAATTGAACTGTATTGCTTCTCAGGGGAAACCCTGACAGAGACAGAAAGCTGTCTCTGCCATGACTCTAAAAATAAACAAGGATCTACTGTTTAACGATCGCCCCGAAATCTGCCAGAACCCGCGCGTGGTTCCGCAACAGCCCAAGGAGATTGAGGCGATTTTCCCGCACAGCAGGATCTTCTGCCATCACCAAAACACTATCCTCTCCATCAAAGAACCGTTCAACCGTGGGTGCCAGGGCCGCTAACCCATCGATCAGTTTTTGGTAATCCCGTTCGGTGCGGGCCGCTTCGGTGGTAGGTACGAGTTCCACTAAGCCGGCGTAGAGATCGCGCTCGGAATTTTGCGCAAATTTCTCCGGGTTAATTACCCCTGTCGGATCGAGACTATCCGTGCTGAGGTTCCCCTTGGCGGCCAACTTTGCAGAACGGTTCACAGTGGCGTAGATTTTTGCGAGTTGGCCATCGTCACGAATGCTCTGTAAAAAGGCAGCGCGATCGCCGACATCCAGTAAATCCGTTAAGGCCCGTTCAGTGTATTCTGTATCATCACCGAGCACCGCATTCACCAGGTCATAATCAATACCTTTTTCATCTTGGAGCAGAGTCTGAATCCGCTGAATAAAGAAGCTTTGCAGGGCTTCGAGGGGAGACGTTTTATCGGGGTGAGCCGTAACAAAATCCTTCGCCCCCTGGGCTAACAGTTCTCCAAGGTCAATTTCCAGACCCGCGTCCCAAGCGACGGTAATAATTGCATTGGCCGCCCGTCGCAGTGCAAAAGGATCCGAGGAACCAGAAGGAATCATCCCCAGACCAAAAATACTAAGCAACGTATCCAGGCGATCGCCCATGCCCACCACTTGACCCGCAAGGGTTTGGGGCAAAATATCATCAGCATTGCGGGGCAGATAATGCTCAAAAATCCCCTCGGCCACGGCAGGTGCTTCCCCACTGACCAGGGCATATTTTTGACCCATGATGCCTTGGAGTTCTGGGAATTCATAGACCATCTGGGTCACCAAATCCGCCTTACAGAGCATAGCGGTGCTGGCAATAATTTCTTTGTCCGCCTCAGACAGGCCAAGCTGTTCCGCAATCTGCTGGGAAATTTCCATAATGCGGTCTACCTTGTCCCGCATCGTCCCTAGTTCTTCCTGGAAGGTGACGGCTTCTAGTTGGGGCAAATAGGTTTCTAAATGTTCATCGCAATCGGCCCGGTAGAAAAATTGACCATCGGCTAACCGCGCCCGGATCACCCGACCATTCCCCGCAGCGATGATCTCTGATTTCTTAGGATCACCATTGGAAATCGTAATAAATTTCGGAAGAAGCTTCGTTTTATCTTGGCGATCGCGCACCGCAAAATACCGCTGGTGAGTGACCATCACCGTCGTAATCACCTCTGTGGGTAGCTCTAAAAACTCCGCTTCAATGTCCCCGACCACTGCCGTGGGATATTCCACCAAATTCACCACTTCAGCGAGGAGATCAGCGGGCATTTCTGCTTCACCACCAATCTCTGCCGCCGCCGCTTTGACGCCAGCAACAATTTTTTCTTCCCGCACCTGGGGATCAACTTCCACGAAAGCTTGTTGCAAAGTCGCCACATAATCAGCCGCATTGCTCAGGGTCACCTCCCCTTGATGTAAAATCCGGTGCCCACGAGAAATACGACCCGCTTCTAACTTACCGGAGCCATTCACCAATTCCAGGGGTAAAACAGCATCATTCCAAAGGGAAACCAGCCAGCGAATCGGCCGCGGAAAGCGCAGATCCCCATCGGCCCACCGCATAAAGCGCCGCCCTTCGAGGGCCGTAAACCAACCTAAAACCAGTTCCTGCAAAATTTCTGGGGTGGGGCGACCGAGGGTTTTCTTTTGGACAAAAACAAAGTCTCCTTTTTCCGTGGGGCGCACCTCCAGGGCGGAGAGTTCAACCCCCTGTTTGCGGGCAAAGCCTTCAGCGGCCTTGGTGGGTTGACCTTCTTTGAATGCGGCGGCAGCGGGGGGGCCTTTAATTTCTTCTTCCCGATCAGCCTGCTGGTCTGGCAACCCTTGGATTAACACAGCCAGGCGTCGGGGGGTTCCGTAGACTTCGATTTCGTCTGGGGTGAGAAAATACTCCGTGAGGCTATGGGAAACGCGGTCTTTTAATTGGGCGATCGCCGCCGCGACAAAATCAGCAGGGAGTTCTTCTGTACCAACTTCAATGAGGTAGGTTGCCATGGGAAACGAAATCAGGTCAATAATGAATCTTGATTAGTTTACCGTGAAGCCACAGGAAAAATAGTGCCCATGGCAATTCATTACCCGCGTAGTAAGAAAAAACGGGCGATCGCCGTTCTCGAAAAACTCCACGAACTCTATCCCGATGCCACCTGTAGTTTGGACTATGAAACCCCCGTGCAATTGATGGTGGCAACCATTCTTTCGGCCCAATGTACCGACGAGCGAGTAAATAAAGTTACACCGGCGCTCTTTGCCCGATTTCCTGATGCGGCGGCCTTTGCGGGAGCAGACGTGGCAGACATTGAACAGCTAGTGCGCTCAACGGGATTTTATCGAAATAAGGCGAAAAATATTCAGGGAGCTTGCCAGCGAATTATGGCGGTTTTCAATGGGGAAGTGCCGCAAACCATGGAAGAGCTTCTGACCTTGCCCGGTGTGGCCCGGAAAACGGCCAATGTTGTTCTGGCCCATGCTTTTGGGATTTGTGCGGGGGTGACGGTGGATACCCATGTGAAACGGCTGAGTAATCGTTTGCGCCTGACAAAATCTGAGAATCCGGTACAAATTGAACGGGATTTGATGAAATTAATTCCCCAGCCGGAGTGGGAAAACTGGTCGATCCGTCTGATTTACCATGGTCGTGCCGTCTGTAATGCCAGAAAACCTCAATGTGAGATTTGTGCGATCGCCAACCTTTGTCCCTCAGCCCCTAAACCCCAGCCAGTTTAAAGCTCTCATCAAAAGATAAAGCGACTAGGCACAAGCTGAATCCGGCCCGCATCCATTTCTGCCATCAAAAGTTCGAGGGCTTCATAATCCGCATCGGAAACATGGCCAAGGCGTGTCAACTCGGAGTTGATCGCGTTTTCAATTTCGGGGGTCATCTGTTTAATGAAAAGGGCTTTTTCCACTAAACGACGAATCATAAATGGCGTACTCACAATAGTAATGTTTCCCTAAATGAGGAACTGATTTCATTACAAAAGAAAGATTCTCTTATTGTCGCTGATTAAGGGTAAATAATGAATGGTCTAAATAGCGTAAAGTGGTGGAATTTGTTTAGGTCATGGTTCCATTTTCGAGGTGTTTACACAATTTCTCCCCGGTCTTAAATAATTTTTAAACTTCGGGCTTCTTTTTTTAGAAAAAATGTAAACAAACATACCGTTCTCGAAGCAATAAAGGATCTTTTGGTAACGAGATGTTTTTGTTCAGGATAAGTTATCATCACACCTGATTTTTGAGTCTCCCCCATACAATGGTTCTATCCCAAATCAAATGTTTAGCAGCCTTTTCAGGGTTTTCTCAACCGAAAAAGTTGTTTGATTTTTGTATAAAAGTTGTGACTAAGACGATGGGTAAACAGGGAAGTTCCCCTGGGGAGAGTCTACCGATGGATAAAAACCAACAGCCTGTTATTCTGCGCCCAAATTGTGCTTTGACAACCTCAAATCTTGACGTATTTTGGCGATCGCTCCATGGGGCCATTAACGACGAATTCAGTCGAGAAATTTTAGTCGATCTCCAGCAGGTAGAATTTATCGACAGTGCGGCGGCGGTGGTGCTCAGTCAGGGCACAAAATTGGCAGAATCCCATGGTAAACGCCTCGGCTGTTGTGGGATCAATTCCCAGGTGCGCATGGTATTGGAGCTGACCCAAATGGAGCAGTTTGTGCGCATTTTCAAAGATGAAGCCGCATTTTTGACACAGACATCCCAGTTACTCGCGGCCTAGCATCTCGAAAGCTCTCCGGTATAATGGGGGACTGAATTGTTTCCCTCGACTCCCTTGGAGGTTCATTACCTGTGGCAACGGCTCCCTGTCTTCCTCAACCGGCTGATTACGAAGCGCTGATTACGACGGATATTTTCAAACCAGCGCGCTACTTGGGTAATGAACTGGGGGCAATCCATAAGCCTTGGCAAGGGGCGGTGGTGCGTTGGGTGCTGACCTATCCGGAAGTCTATGAGGTGGGTTCCTCAAATTTGGGCCATATTCTGCTCTACAACGTGATTAATGCCCAACCTCGACAGTTGTGCGATCGCACTTATCTACCCGCCGCTGATCTGAGCGAGAAGTTAAAGGAAAAAAATCTGCCGCTGTTTGCCCTCGAATCCAGGCGATCGCTGTTGGAATTCGACATTCTCGGTTTTAGTTTGAGCTACGAGCTCGGGGCGACCAATATTCTGGAAATGCTTACCCTTGCCCAGATTCCCCTCACTTGGCAGGAACGGGAAATGGGGGATTATCCCTTTATTTTTGCGGGGGGGCAAACCGCTACATCCAACCCTGAACCCTACGCCGATTTTTTTGACTTTATCGTTCTGGGCGATGGCGAAGAACTTTTGCCCGAAGTGGGTTTCATCCTCGAAGAAGCCAAGGTGAACGGTTTGACTAAAGAAGAAACCCTTTTAGATTTGGCCCAGGTGCCGGGGGTTTATGTGCCTCGCTTCTATGCAATGGCGGCGGATGGTTCTGTGCACCCAATTCGTGACGAAGTGCCCAAACGCATTCTGCGCCGTGTCGCCACGCCAATTCCTGCCTATTCCATCGGCCTCGTGCCCTATGTGGAAACAGTTCATGATCGCCTGACGGTGGAAATTCGCCGGGGTTGTACCCGGGGCTGCCGCTTCTGCCAACCGGGAATGCTAACGCGACCTGCGACGGATGTCGAACCAGAGAAAGTCGTCGATGCTATCGAAAAAGGAATGCGGGCGACAGGTTACAACGAATTTTCTCTACTTTCCCTCAGTTGTTCTGACTATCTCTCGTTGCCAGCGGTAGGAGTCGAGATTAAAAATCGCCTCAAGGACGAAAATATTTCCCTATCTCTGCCCAGCCAGCGGGTGGATCGTTTTGATGAAAATATTGCCAATATTGTCGGTGGGACGCGTAAAGCGGGTTTGACCTTTGCTCCAGAAGCAGGCACCCAACGAATGCGGGATGTGATCAATAAGGGTTTGACCAATGAAGAACTGCTACGGGGTATCCAAACCGCGGTAAAAGAGGGTTGGGACAAGGTCAAGCTTTATTTCATGATCGGTCTCCCCGGAGAAACGGATCTTGATGTGTTGGGCATTGCGGAAACGGTGCAATGGCTGCGGCGGGAATGTGCGTCCCTGAGCAATCGCCGTTTAAACTTCAACATCACCATTTCTAATTTCACCCCAAAACCCCACACGCCTTTCCAATGGCATTCGGTTTCAACGACGGAATTTAAGCGTAAACAGGAACTGTTGCGGGAAGCTTTTCGACCGATTCGCGGCGTGAAGGTAAACTATACCGATGTGCGCATTTCAGCCATGGAGGATTTCGTTGGCCGAGGCGATCGCCGTTTGGGTAAAGTCGTCCGCCGAGCCTGGGAACTGGGGGCTGGCATGGATTCCTGGTGGGAGAATTTAGACAAAGCCTATGGCGCTTGGGAACAGGCGATCGCCGAATCCGACCTCACCTGGAAATACCGCAAAGTCGAAAGTGGCGAGTGGAATATCTTTGAAACCACCGACAATGATCCCCTCGACGCCCCCTTGCCCTGGGATCACCTCAACACAGGCATTGACAAGCAGTGGCTCAAGGACGATCTAAAGCGAGCCCTCGAAGCGGCAACCATTCCCGACTGTGCCTTTGATGGTTGTTCCCATTGTGGCGTCTGCAGCACCGATTTTGGCCATAATGTCGTCTATCAACCGCCCGAAATTCCCGAATTTGTCGGCCAATTCCAAAAGGATCAAGAACGCCTACAACGGTTCCGGGTTTGGTTTGGTAAGCAAGGGGATATGCGCCTGGTTAGTCACCTCGATTTAGTCCGTTTATTTGATCGAGCCGTGCGCCGCGCCTCAATTCCCGTGGCCTTTACCAACGGCTTTCATCCTAGCCCCCGCATTTCCATCGCCAATGCCCTATCATTAGGAGCCACCAGCTCAGGAGAAATTATTGATTTTGAGTTGCGCCAAGTTTTGGATCTAGAAGATTTCCGGCGACGACTCGCTGAACAGTTGCCCATCGATATGCCGATCTATCGCGTCGAGGAAGTGCCCGTCCGTTCTAAGGCCGCCACTGCGCTCCTTACGGAAGCAGAATACCTAATTGATCTTGAAACCGAAGAACCTGTTTCTCCAGCACAATGGGAAGCCTGGCTCGAAGCCATCCGTCAGACTCCGGAAATTCTCCTCGAAAAGAAAACAAAGTCTGGCAAAATTAAGCAACTGAATCTCCGAGAAATGTTAACGGCGATCGCCCTCGAAAAAGTCATTAGCCCCACCCAAGTCCAACTCCGCTATCGAGGTAGTTGCCGCAATGATGGCACTTTATTACAAGCAGATCATATTCTTTATATGATGCATACTATGAGTCAGCAAAATATAAAATTGCTTAAGGTACACCGCTTTACTCTGTACTTATCTGAAGATATTTAATCTAGCTTAATTGATATTATCATTTCGCTTAAATATAACACCATCATCTGACTCGACTTCTCTCATTTATGTTCAAAAGACTGTCGTTATTCAAAAAGCAGTTGATAGGTGAACAAAAAGCCATTTTGAGTAACATTTCGTGGTTGTCATTTGAATATGCTGTTCGGATGATAATCGGTTTTTTTATGAGTGCTTGGATGGCAAGATATCTAGGAGCTGCTCAATTAGGTACATTGAATTATGCCGGGGCAATTATTATTTTACTTCACCCCCTATCCAAGCTTGGATTAGATACTTTAGTTATTCGTTCTCTAGTTAATTTTCCTCAAGAAAAAAATAAAATTTTAGGCACTGTATTTTGGCTCAAACTTGTGATATCCAGCATTATTTCACTTGGGCTTATTGCTACAGGAGTTTATCTTTTTTTGAGAACAGACAATACTGAATTTAGCTTGATTTTTCTAATACTAAGTTCAAGTATTTTATTTCAAGCTTTTGAAGTCGTTAATTTTTGGTTTTCTGCTCAAGTTCAATCTAAATATATAGTTGCCATTAAAATTCTTGTATTCATAGTTGTCACTCTCAGTAAAGTTGCGCTCTTAATTCTACAAGTTCCATTGATTTATTTTGCCTGGATTATATTTGGAGAAGCTGCTCTGGAAGCAAGTGGTTTTGTCTTAGTTTATCAATTAAAAAAATGCCCGTTCAAACTTGAATGGAATACTGAAATTGCAAAATCGTTACTTCATGAAAGCTGGCCCTTAATCTTATCTGGTTTGAGCATCATCTTATATATGAAGACAGACTTAGTAATGTTGGGGAGCATTGTTGGAGAAGAAGCAGTTGGCATTTATTCATCCGCAACTAAAATATCTGAAATATGGTATTTTATTCCTAATATAATTATTGCTTCAGTTTCCCCTTCAATTTATGCAGCAAAAGAAAAAAACAAAAAACAATATTACGAAAAAATCAAAGACTTACTATCCTTTTTGATTCGTCTATCTTTGATGATTTCACTTCCCATTTTGTTCACTGCATCTCCTCTTATTTTGATGATTTATGGGCCAGAATATTTTGCTGCAGGGACAATCTTGAAAATTCATATCTGGGCAACATTATTTGTATTTATGGGAACAGGAATTTCTCCATGGTTTATTGCAGAGAAACTAAGCAATTATTCCTTCTGGATAACTTTTTCTGGTGCGTTACTTAATATCATTCTAAATATCTTTTTGATTCCTAAATATTCTGGCGTCGGTGCAGCAATTTCTACAGTTATTTCTCAGTTATTTTCTGGATTTTTAATTAACGCTTTTTTTTCACAGACAAGAATTGTATTTCGTCTTCAATTAAATACTTTAAATCCATTAAAATTTCCAAAAAAAATCAACAAAAACACCTAAAATGCGTCTTTAATATGATACTCGTAAACTTATCTATCTTATCTAAAAAGCCGACAGGGATTAGTATTTATGCTCGCAATATATCACCATACCTTTCTCAACTAAACTCTAAATTTCTTGTTTGTAATTTTGATAATCAATTTACAACTTTTAATTCTTATTTAATTCCAAAAGAACTTAGTCCAGATTTTGGCTTAAAGGGACATCTTAAACGGCTATATTGGACTCAGTTTAATTTGCCAAAGATTTATCAAAAACTAGAATCAAACTTGATTTTTTCTCCTTTACCAGAATCACCTATTTATACCACTGCTAAAACTGTTGTTATGGTTCATGATTTAATTCCATTACGCCATCCAGACAAGCGCTCTCCATTACACTATTATCAGAAATTTGTTTTACCTATTGTGTTAGATCAAAGTAAGCATATTATTTGTAACTCCCAAGCAACTGCAGATGACTTGATGAATTTTTTCAATATTTCTGCTACTAAAATTACACCCATTTATCTTGCTTATAATCCTAAAAATTTTTACATGCAATCGAATAAGTCAAAATCTAAAAAGCCTTATTTTTTATACTTGGGTCGCCATAACCCACACAAAAATCTCCCTAGAATGATTAAAGCATTTTCTCTGCTTAAGGATAAAGAAGATTATGAATTTTGGCTTATTGGGCCTAAAGATAAACGTTACACGCCACAGTTAATTGATTTGGTGAAAAATCTAGAATTAGAAAATCAAGTCTTGTTTAAAGATTATGTTTCCTTTCAAGACTTGCCTATGATTCTTAATCAAGCATTTTGTTTAATGTTTGTAAGCCTTTGGGAAGGCTTTGGCCTCCCTTTATTGGAAGCAATGGCTTGCGGATTACCTGTCATCACATCTAATCAATCTTCATTAGTCGAAGTGGCAAAAGATTCTGCCATCTTAGTAGACCCAAAAAATGTTCAAGAAATACGTAGTGCGATGGAACGCATCACCAAAGATGATAATCTTTATGCTGATCTAATGCAAAAAGGACTCCAAAGAGCAAGTATGTTTTCATGGGAAAAAACAGGACAAGAAACTAGACAAATTCTCCGGAATTTAAGTTGATTTTCGGGCTTGTTTTTTGATCTACTTTTTTAAGCCGCGTTAGGAGTAATTATTTAGAAGAAAGCCAACCATTTAATCTACCTTGAAAAATAAGCCAATGGAATTTAGCCCGCCATCCCTGCATTTTAGTTGCATAATATAAAGTTCCCAAAATTGGTCTTAATAAAGCGATTGCAACAAACCAAAATGGATAACTATGCTTTTTTAATACACGGCCCGTTCCTGGAGCATACCTTTTTGCGCGTGCCAATGCTTGTTGGTTATACTGGGTAATTGGTTCAAGATGGTAGACTTTTATTTCTGTATCATAATATAGTTTCTTATTTTGTGATAGCAAGTTTAGAAGATAATCAGTCTCATCCGAGCATTGCCAAGGAGAGTCTGCACCTGGTCCAAGTGTCTCATCAAAACCTTGGGCGTTTGCAAGTGCATAGGTTCGCAAAAAAATGGATGAAGTAATTCCTCTACGCCAGACATTAAACTTATGAATTTCTCCTGGATTCTTATCCCATCTGCTTGTTGTCAAATTTTCTTTTAGATCAATGGTACAACCACTTAAAGCATCCCAATTAATATTATTTAAAAACCAAGTATTGACTGACATTAAAAGTATATCTGGATACCAGCAATCGTCATCAGGAAAACTGACAATTTCACCAGATACATACCTAAATCCAAAATTCCTCCCCGCTGACACCCCCCTTTGATCATGCTTCAGGTAAATCAAATTGATCTCATTAAAATAACTTTCTAATGTTACTTTGAGTTTTGAAGTCTCATTTTGATCGACAATAATCAATTCAAAATCCTGATGTTTTTGTTTTATTAAAGAGTGAATTAGGCGCACGATTTTATCATGCCTATCTTCACCTAATGTGCTGGTGATTAAGGAGAATTTCATTTTCTAGAGAACACTTATAAAAAAAAAGGAGTTAAAATATAGCGGTTCCAAATAAAATATAAGAGTATTGCGACTTTATTTTCAGAACTACATGTAATGAAGATTCTTTTATAAGAATTTATTTAATCTAACAAAACTTTCAACAGAGCATAGTTGGATTTTTAATTTTATAATTCTATTTTCACGATTAGAGAAAGCTGTTACTGATTATCTCTCTTAAAAATTAAAATTCCTCGGCACATGCCGAGGAGAGTCAAGTCCAGACGAGAAATTCAGGTTTATTTTTTACCCAACACTTGAGACTTAAGAGAATTGAATTCTGCCAGCAATTCATCACGGTTTGAAGCTTTAAGTAAATAGCGATAGACAAACCATGCTGTGTAAGAGATACCAATCAGCTCAAAGGTGGGTGCTAATAGGGGAATATCGTTAATGGCACCGATTAGTGCGAAGGTCAGCTTGACGGTGATCAAAGCTGCCACGATCAAACCGACGGTGATCAGGGGTTGCTTATAGTCGGCGAAAAATTTCCCTAGCTCCTCAGGCAGTTCAGACAGAAAATCCGTGATGGGTTTGACTGCTTCTTGCCAAGGCTGCTCGGTTTGGGGGGAGGTCATGGGACCGGGTGCTTCGTTGTTAAACGGAGTTGTACCAGTTTCTACTTGGGTTTCAGGCTGTTGTTCCATCTTTCAAACCTATCCTTAACGATTTATATAGTACAGAGTGGTGATGGGGCAGTCTCACTAGGATGCAGCGGAGGTGCCTTTCAGATTTTGAGTAAGGGACGAATGATGCCCATATTATCAGACATATCTATAAATCTCTGTCTACATCCTACCGAGAGAATCAAGAATAGCTGATATAAAATGGCCTTGGCGATATCTCTTCCTTAATTTATTGGAAAAGAACTTTGGAAAGGCTGTCAATTTTTTGGTTTGTGCTGCGCCTAAACGCTTAAGATGCCTATGCTATGATGATGCCAATTTTTATGAAATCGCGTAGAACGTATCATAGATCTTAGCTATCCATGTCTGCAAAATTTTAGCCTCCGGTTTATATGAGCCAGAAACCTGATCCCTCGCAAGTGCAATCCGTTTCTCCCGTTGGCACCCAATCGCAGCCAGTGTTATCGACTGAAGCAGGTTTATCGGAAGTGTCTGGGACGCAAGATTTAAGCATGGAAACGACGGCAATCGCCAATGGGGATCCAGAGCAAGCAACGGCAGAGACAGAGACAGAAATCCTTGGGGTTCCGCGTAAACGCCAATTTCTTCTCCCCAATTGGCAATGGTTAGGGTTGCTCTTAATTTTCCTATCAGGGGGGGTCGGTTTTCTAGCGACATCGGTTCTCTTGAGCTTTAATGGCAGCAACAATTGCAGTGCCCTATTCTTGCCTTTAGCCTCCGCCACCACCCGCTTATATTGCGCCCAGATCGAAGCGGAGAAACAGACCCTTACCAGCTACCTAAAGGCGATTCGGATGGTGAGTGGTTTTTCGGAGAATCACCCCCTCCGGGCGGATATTGACCGCAACATTGAGGTGTGGGTTTCGCAAATTATTGCCCTTGCTGAGGTGGAATTCCAGGCGGGAAAGTTAGATGAGGCGATCGCCATGGTGCGCGATATTCCCGAAAAGGCCGGTTTTCAAGCAGAAATCGAGGCCCAAATCACGGCCTGGGAAGACATTTGGCAAGAGGGAGAAGCGATTCTAGCTAGCCTGCAACGGCAACTCGAAGCAGGAGATTTAAGCCAGGCGATGCGGACAGTCGTCCAACTCAGTTATTTAGACAATCGCTACTGGGCTACGGTGAAGTACGATGAGGCCATGGCGCAAATTCAGTTGGCTCGCAAGGAAACGGAGCAGCTAGAAGGGGCCTATGCAGCCCTGCGTCGGGGCGGTTTAGAAAATTGGCTCCAGGCGATCGCCCAGGCGAGCAACATTAGCCAAGATAGCTATGCTTACCCCCAGGCCCAACGTTTAATTAGTGACGCCCGCGAAAAAATCATTGACTACACCGACAACATCATTGATGAACGCCGCTGGGATGACTTACTGGCCCTCTGCGATCGCCTACCGGATCAACTGAACCTCGACAACGTGGTGGTCGATTGGCGAATTCTGGCCCAAGCTGGCCTTAGGGCGAACCAAGGAACCGTTAAGGATCTCGAAACAGCCCTGGTGCAAATCCAAAGTATTCAGCCCGCCAGTGCTGTCTATGACCAGGCCCAAGGTCTGATTAGTCGTTGGCAACGGGAAATTGAGGACGTGGCGCTCCTAGAACAGGCTGAGGAATTGGCCCAGGGGGGAAATATCGCCGACTATGAACGGGCGATCACCCAGCTCAACCGTGTCCCCTCAGGCAACCCCCGTTACGATGAAGCCCGCCAAAAAATTCGCCAATGGCGTCGCCAAATTGAAATCGCCGAAGACTCTCCCACCCTGGCCTATGCAAAAGATTTAGCGGCGACCAATCGTCTCCAGGAGGCGATCGCCGAAGCCCGCACGATCCAATCCGGTCGCGCCCTCTACAACGAAGCCCAAGAAAATATTCGTCAGTGGCGCAACACCATTGAACGGACTGAAGATCAGCCGATCTTTGACCGAGCTGTGGCCCTCGGCCAACAAAAACGCTTCGATGAGGCGATCGCCGTTGCCAACCAAATTGCCCCGAACCGTGTTCTTTATGACGAAATGCAGTCTAGGGTCAGGAGTTGGCGTCAAGAACAAACCGCGATCAATAATCTCAATCGCGCCTACCAAGTGGCCAATGGTAACTCTGTCTCTGCCTGGGTAGAAGCCATTAACCTTACCCAAGAAATTCCCAGCAGCGCTAGCCAACTGCGGGCCGAAGGAAAACAGGCCGCTGACCAATGGAGCTATCGGATCCTCTCTGTAGCCCAGAGCCAAGCCAATATCTCAATCCCCCAGGCGATCGCCACCGCTCGTCAAATCCCCCGCAATACCGCTGCCTACGACGCCGCCCAAACCCAAATCAACACCTGGCAACGTCTCACCACCCCCAGCCCTAGTCCCCAAACCATCGACGTTCCGACCAACCTCTAAGCCCCCCTTCTTCAGTTGCTCATGACCACCGAACACCCCCTTGGCTCTGTAATTCAAGGTTCTCTAAGCCAAGGCCTCGAAGTCCGTCTCCATGGCGATGTGTCCGTCGAAGAAATGCGCGTCGGTAAATTTCTCGTCGTCAAAGGGAGCCGCTCCCAATTTTTCTGTCTCCTTACCGATGTTTCCCTAGGCACCTCTAGCCCCCGCATCCTCGCCGATCCGCCCAATCCCAACGACGATTTCCTCCAAGCCGTCCTTGCCGGAACCAGCACCTATGGCACCGTCGAACTCGCACCGATGCTAATGTTTACCCCCAGCCAAGCAGAAGAGCACGAAACAGAAAACTTTGAGACCCTTGAACTACTGCCCGTAAAAACGATCCCCAGTCACTTCAGTCAAGTTTACGAAGCCAACGAACAGGACTTTCGACGAGTATTTGGTTGGGAGGACGATCCCCACCACAAAAAATTTGCCATTGGCCGTCCCCTCGATATGGATGTGCCCATTTGCCTTGACCTTGACCGCTTTGTGGAACGAAGTAACGGCATTTTTGGTAAGTCTGGCACCGGCAAATCCTTCCTAACCCGGTTATTGCTATCTGGCATTATCAAGCGACGGGCCGCCGTAAACCTGATGTTTGATATGCATTCTGAATACGGTTGGGAGGCCATTGAAGAGGGCAAAGGCGTCAGTACCGTTAAAGGTCTCCGGCAGCTTTTCCCCGGTCAAGTTGAAATCTACACCCTCGATTCAGAATCCACCCAACGGCGGGGGGTACGCGATGCCCAGGAACTTTACCTCAGCTTCGATCAAATTGAAATTGAAGATATTCGGCTCGTTGGTTTTGAGCTGGGGCTATCTGAGGCGAGTCTCGATAATGCCAACGTCCTCTATTCTGAGTTTGGTCGTACCTGGATTGTCAAACTTCTGGAGATGAGCAATGAAGATATCCGCCTCTTTTGCGAAGAACGCCAAGGCCATGCTGGTTCTATTATGGCTCTGCAGCGGAAATTAAAACGACTCGAAAACCTTAAATATATCCGCCAAACTTGCCCCTTTAACTACATCGACCAACTGCTTCAGAGCCTCGATGCAGGGAAACACGTCATCATCGAATTTGGCTCTCAATCTAATATGCTGTCGTACATGTTGGCGACAAATATGATTACCCGACGCATTCACGCCGCCTATGTGAAAAAAGCAGATCTGTACCTACAAACCAAAAACGTCCAGAATAAACCGACGCCCCTGGTGATCACCATTGAAGAAGCCCACCGATTTTTAGATTCTAAAATTGTCCACCAAACTATTTTTGGCACGATCGCCAGGGAAATGCGGAAATATTTTGTTACCCTCCTGGTCGTCGATCAGCGTCCTTCCGGCATCGACAACGAAGTCATGTCCCAAATTGGCACGCGGGTAACTTGTTTGCTCAATGACGAAAAAGATATTGATGCGATTTTTACGGGGGTCTCTGGGGGCGGCAACCTACGCTCTGTCCTGGCCAAATTAGATTCCAAACAACAGGCCCTCGTGCTTGGCCATGCCCTCCCCATGCCAGTAGTGATGCGGACGCGCTCCTATGACCAGACGTTTTACCAAGAAATTGGCTGCCATGACTGGCAAACTGTGACGGATGAAACCTTATTTGTCGAGGCGGATTTAGCGAAAGCGGATCTCGGCTTTTAGGAAGTTTGTTAAAAAAGTTTACAATAAATAAATATTTTATTGACCAAGTAGTCAAAAAGAACGATTAAATCCATGACAACGACTTTTGCAACCCTGCTAGAACCCTTTCACCTCTGGGATCTCCCTTTGACAAACCGTGTAGTAATGGCTCCCATGACCAGGGCCCGGGCCGGCAAAGACCGCATTCCCAACGCGCTCATGGCGGAATACTATGGCCAACGGGCTTCGGCGGGTCTAATTATTGCAGAGGCCACAACCATTTCAGAACAGGCCAATGGTTGGAATGAATCGCCAGGTGTTTACACGGACGCCATGGTTGAAGGATGGCAACTCACCACCCAAGCCGTCCACGCCAAAGGCGGCAAGATTTTCTTGCAATTGTGGCACATGGGCCGCGCTTCCCATAGCAGTTTCCATGGGGGTCAATTGCCGATCGCCCCTTCCGCAATCAAAATTAATAACGGCGAAGAAATTCATACGCCCCTTGGCAAACAGCCCTATGAAGTCCCCAGGGCCATTGAAACAGAAGAAATCCCTGGGATTATTGAGGAGTATCGTCAGGCGGCAATCAGGGCAAAAGCAGCGGGCTTTGATGGTATTGAGATTCACTCCGCCAACGGCTATTTACTCGATACATTCCTCCAATCGAAAACGAATCATCGCACGGATGCCTATGGGGGTAGCGCCACGAATCGTTGTCGTTTACTCCTCGAGATTTTAGATGCGGTAACAACGGTCTGGGATTCCCGTCGTGTGGGTGTTCGTTTTTCCCCCAATGGTTCCTTTAATGATATGGGTTCGCCCGATTTCCGTGAGCAGTTTACCTACGCTGCTAGTCAACTGAATCGGTACAATTTGGCTTACCTCCACGTCATGGATGGTTTGGCCTTTGGCTTCCATGAATTGGGAGAGCCGCTGACCTTGGCCGATTTCCGGGCCGTTTATGATGGTGTTCTAATGGGCAATTGTGGCTATGATCAAAAGAGTGCGGAAACGGCGATCGCCACTGGGCAAGCTGACCTAATTGCCATTGGCCGTCCTTTTATTAGTAACCCTGACCTCGTTGAACGTTACACCAATAACTGGGCCTTAAACCCCGATGCAGATATGGCCACTTGGTATGCCCCCACAGGCACGGAAGGCTATACCGATTTCCCGACCTATGCCGCCTAGGATGCTGGTCGATTTCCATTGCTGATAGGCAATTTAGCAAAAAGGACAGCCCTAGGGCTGCCCTTCTTTTATGTTTGAGATTGCGACACTACAATCTCAAATTGCCTTAAATAAAGCTGGGTTGGTGACGAATCAAGTTGAGAAACTCTTCACGGGTTTTTTGTTCTTTCTGGAAGCAGCCAATCATGGCACTGGTAACTGTCCAAGAACCGGGCTTTTGGACACCCCGCATGGACATACACATGTGAATCCCTTCCATCACCACCGCAACCCCTTGGGGGTCAAGGATTTCTTGGACCGCTTCTGCAATTTGTCGGGTCAGGCGTTCTTGCACCTGGAGGCGGCGGGAATACATTTCGACGATCCGTGCTAATTTGCTGAGGCCCACAACTTTTTGATTCGGGATATAGGCCACGTGGGCACGACCCATAAAGGGCAACATATGGTGTTCGCAGAGGCTAAAGAAATCGATGTCCCGCACCAATACCATTTCATTGTGCCCTTCATCGAAAATTGCACCATTGACGATGTCTTCAAGGGACTGGTTATAGCCTTGGGTCAGAAACTGCATGGCTTTTGCCACCCGCAGCGGCGTCTTTAGGAGACCTTCACGGTCAGGATCTTCGCCAACGGCTTCTAGCATCGTATGCACAGCCTCTGCCATTTTCTGCTGGCTTTCTTCTGTGGCAGGGCGGATGCTTGCTGCTTTGCCATTGTGGCTATTGCGGTCTGGCCGAGTCACCAGATCATTGAGGTCACGACCTAGAGCATCAGTCGCCATGGTTTTTGTAGAACCATTGAAGCCGCTTGAAGAAGATGTTGTCATAATTCGGTATGGAATGAAGAAGTAAAAGGAACTGGGGCAGGGGAGAGTAGATCCTCGCTAACAATAAACTGTTGGATTCCCTGCTTTAGAGATCATGGTCAATTCTTCAATACTGGGCTCAACGGATGGTCGAATCCCTTGAAGAATACTTTGGGGACGCTTTCGGAAATAAAAATCCTGGAGCGGCCAAAACTTTAGCCAGACATGACTAAGCTGCGTCATTCGATGACGGCACAGCCGGGTGGGTCTGGGGATCAGGAGTTGCGGAATGGCAATGGATGAGGCGTTAAACAAAATCCCGAACCTGCCATGCTGTTGAACATTGAGCTTGGATATCAGGGGGGCTGCCATCGCAAAGGAAGGAAGAAGGGCCAAGGGTTTGCAAGAATTTAGGGGCAGAGGCGATCGCCAAAGGTGGACAGAAGAGATCATGGGCAGGGAACTGCACTCAACATAGCGCGATGGGTGGGCAAAAAAATTAGCTTAGTCCATAGAAAATCCCAGAAAAAATGTCCACGACCTAAACTCTGTTTACCAATGGAGACGAAAGGATATTGGTGATTTCACTGCCTTTTGGGAGAACAAAATTGGGGGAAAGTCCCATAGTTCACATTAGGGCTCAGCGGCTTCTTATCCTAGCAAAATTTCGGAAATGTTACAAAATATTGCTAAATGATTAGAATCAGTACCCATGAATGCCAAACCAGATCCTAAAGTTAGGAACTCTCTAAAAACACACCAATTTTCCGGAACCGCTGGTAGCGCAATTCACGGCGGCGTTCTGGCGTCAGCTTCAGCAGGGTTTGGAGGTTATCTTGGATCGCTGCTTTCAGGAGTTGGGCGGCCCCAATGGGATCGGCGTGGGCGCAGGAGGCTGGCTCTGAGACAATTTCATCGATAATCTCAAGGCTTTTCAAATCCTCTGCTGTAATCTTTAGGGCGGCGGCGGCCTGCTCTGATTTCCCGGCATCTTTCCAGAGAATGGCGGCACAGGCCTCTGGGGTCGCCACTGTGTAAACGGAATTTTTTAACATCAAGACGCGATCGCCGACGCCAATCCCTAAGGCCCCACCGGAACCGCCTTCGCCAATGACCGTGCAAATAATCGGCACATCGAGGCTAAACATTTCCCGGAGGTTAAAGGCGATCGCCTCCCCTTGGCCCAATTTTTCCGCTTCTAAACCAGCCCAAGCCCCAGGAGTATCAATAAACGTTAAAATCGGCATCCCAAAGCGGTTCGCATGGTCCATCAGCCGCATCGCCTTACGGTAGCCCCCAGGAGCCGGCATGCCAAAATTCCGGGCGACATTATCCTTCGTATCCCGTCCTTTTTGGTGCCCTAGCATCATCACCGGTTGACCATCAAAGCGGGCCACCCCGCCAATGAGAGCCGGATCATCAGATCCACCGCGATCGCCATGGAGTTCAAACCATTCGTCCGCCATCATTTGAACATAATCAAGGGTGCTGGGACGCCGGGGATGCCGCGCCAATTGCAGCCGTTGGGCCGGGGTGAGGGTACTAAAAATTTCTTCCCGAAGCTGGTCTGCCCGCGCCTCTAGCTGTTGAATCTGTTCTGAAACATCAACATTATTCTCCGCAGCAAGATCACGAATTTGATGGATGCGTGATTCTAATTCCGAAAGAGGTTTTTCAAAATCAAGCAGAAACGTCCGGCGCTCCGTTTTCGGCATGGTGAGTTCAATTCACTGACAACTGTTCACAAATTAAACTCTATTATCCCCGGAAGCCTCCCCAACAGTAAAGGAATCCGTACTGCCACCCCCGAAAAGTTTTGCCAAAATAGAAAGTAAGCAGTTTTAACTTTTCAAGCATCAAATCACTTATTTATGAGCAACACCAGTAATTTTCGTGACGCCATTCGGCAGGCCAAAGGTCAAGCCCTGGTTGGCCCAGAAGTCATTAAAAATGCCCTACCCTACTTGGGGGGCGGCCTACTCCTGACAGCCCTCGGAACCTATGGTGGTTTGGGAGTAATCCAAAACAATCCTAGCATCTTTATGCCCACCTTCTGGGTTGCCCTGATCGCTGAATTGGCCCTCTTTTTCGTTGCCCGCGGCGTCGCTGAAAAGGGAAATAATAGCGTCGCCCTCCCTCTCTTGGCCGGCTACAGTCTACTTTCTGGGTACACCCTCACAGGGATTGTTGCCCTCGCCATTGGTACTGCAGGAGTTGGGATCCAAGGGGTTGGGATCGCAGCCCTCGGCTGTGGTATTACTTTCATCATTGGGCGCAATATTGGCTCAAACCTCTCCGATGAAGATGGTTTAGCCCTGGCCCAAACAGTACGCCTCGGAATTATTGCCTTGTTTGTGGTGCTGTTGGCCCAGCTTGGTTTTGCTTTCTTTGGAGTTTACACGCCCAGTTGGTTAGAGGTCGGGATCTCTGGCTTAGGGACACTATTATTTGCTGGTTCGGCGGTAGTTGACTTCTATGTGTTGCCTCGTGCCTACCGTAATGAGCAATATCTCTCGGCTGCTCTGTCGATGTATTTGACCTATATCAACCTATTTGTGTTTATTCTGCGCTTGTTGATTGCCATCAATAGCCGAGACTAACCCCCTTTGCCTTCGGCATCTCCCCCAGGGGAAGTTAGCCCCCACTGTCTGCGACATCTCCCCCTGGGGAGAATGGGCTCTCTGGTTCATCGGCCAGGGGGCTTTTTTATTGGGGTTGCAGCACCATCAGGGCGAGATCGAGGGTTTCTCTAAGGTGTTCGGGGTTAGGCAAGCCTTTAATGCGGGTGTTTAATCCTAGAAGGACATGGTAGAGATAACGGGCAGTTTTCGGGCTGTCAAAAGCGGGGGGCAGTTCTCCTTTGGCGATCGCCTGATTGAGGGTACTCGTAAAAATTTGCTCGACATTGGTGGCAATATCTTCCACGAGGGCGGCCACCTGGGGATCGTGGGGCGCGAGTTCAATCATTGCATTGACGACAAAACAGCCCCGACAACCGAGGAGTTTGGCATTGTCGGCGGTTTGATAAAACAAATTTCGGAGATTTTCGAGGGGGGAAGCGGAATAATTGAGCCGCTCTTCTAGCTGGCGCACTGCGATTTTGCCGTAGTAGGCGATCGCCTCCAGGAACAAATCATGTTTATTGCCGAAAGTATTGTACAGACTTTGCCGCTGGATCCCCATGTAGTCCAAAAGTTCCGCAAGGCTTGTGGCGCTATAGCCCTTTTCCCAGAACAATTCCATTGCCTTTTCAAGAGCGGCATTACGGTTAAAAGCAAGCTTTCGGCCCACCATGGCACAACCTAGATACAGTGCAGAAAAACTGGTTTTATCCTAAAGGAAATTTCTCTGCACCGTCAAAAAATCTTGTGATCAAGGGCAAGTGCCAGACCAGGGTATTGGTCGGTTTAGGGAGTTGCCATAGACCCCTTCAAACTGACAAGGCGTCGTAAAGGTCATCTCAAAATCTCTCACAGGGCCACCTAAAGGGGCACCAAGGAGTCCTAGTTGAACAGTTCCTTTGATTACATAGGCATTTTGATTTGCATCCCAACCCTCTGTGGTGATAGTCATGAAATCAGTGCTATCCGGGCCAAAGACCGTCGACAATCCCCAATCGATAGAGCCCTGCAGTTCCCCATTGGTATAGCTGTAAGTAGTTTCCCAAATTCCCCTTAAAGCAGGCCGGAATTGCCCAGAACCAGAAGGATTTCCGCTGGTAAATGAACCATTTCCAGTATTTCCCGTATTTGCGGTATTTCCGGTGTTAGACGAGTTGTTATTATTATTCGTGTTCGGCGTGCCAGGATTACGAGCCCGCTCATTGGCGTTGGTGGTGGTAGGGGGTACCGGAGCCGTGCCTAAGCCAACCACCTGCATACAGCCTTGAGTATTATCGTTAAACACTCGGAGTGTCGTAGATTCGCTACTTTGCATGAGTTTGGGGAGATACTGGGCAGCACGGACACCAGTATCACAAATCACATTCGGTTCTCCGGGACGAAGGGCGCGATCTTGCCAACTACATTCTCCCGGTTGCAGGCCTTGGGGAGCACTGCCCGTTGCTGGCCGGAAGACAATTTTCACCTTGTTACCGCTGGTATTGGTAATGCTTAAATTCCCGCCACCTCGACAGGTCAGGGGATAGTTTTGTTGGGCTTGGGCCGGGGCGATCGCCCCTTGGACAATTAGGAGAGAGGACATACCCAGATAGGCACAGGCTTCTTTAAAGACAGACATCGATTTCAGTCTCCAAAATAATGCTCAAGATAATGACATGGACAAAAAAACAAAAAGCGATGCAGAGGAGAAGCTTGAAGCCTATTTCAATTCCCCCTGCATCTTTCAGCCAAGCAGCGATTAGGCCACAACCATTTTATTGACAGGAACCAGTCCAGCCGCCACTTGTGCCGTTAGGGCGACTCCAGCTACCGGAAAACTCGCAAGCGGAGCTAAATGTCATTTCAAATGGCCCGGCATCATTACTATTTGTGCGACCCCAACGCCCTTCGACAACATAGGCATTACGATTACTGTCCCAACCTTGGGAAGTGATAGCAATGGTCTGGGTTTGGTTGCGATACCAACCTTCTTGCCAGTGGATATTGCCATAGTTAGACTGCCAAATCTGATTTAAGTTAGGGCGAAATTGTACTGCCGTTGGGATTCCAGGGGGGACATTGAGCACAGGGGGGTTGTTAAGGATCGGTGCATTAGCTTGCATACAGCCCTGGTTGTTATTAAAAACTTGGAGGGTTGCATATTCATTGCTTTGGACAAGTTTGCTGACATATTGCACTGCCCGGGCACTGGTATCACAAATGACAGTCGGCTCCCCGGAACGAAAGGCGCGATCCTGCCAACTGCATTCCCCTGGTTGTAGACCTTGGGGGGCACTACCAGCAGCGGCTCGAAAATTGATTCTGACGTTATTGTTGCCCGTATTGACGATGCTTAAGCCACCACCACCCCGACAGACGAGGGGGTAACTTTGTTGGGCTTGGGCCGGGGCGATCGCCAGGGGAATTGTCAACAAAGAAGCGGCACTGCAAAAAGCAGATATTTGTTTGTAGAAAGCCATGGTTTAGGGATTCCAGGAGGATAACTAAGGGACGAGATTACTTTAGTTGTAGTTCCCCTAAACAAATGCAAATATCTCGTTTTTTAACTAATTGCAGTGAATTTCTATGACGTTTATGGTGTTTTCCGTATTTTGGCGGAGGCTTTTTAAAAAGATCAAGCTAACAGAGATGGCATCAATAATTCTCCCTAATTGTCCAGGGTATTTGAGATTTTTTCGAGGGCGAGTTTTGCTGCGCCGACCATACCGGCATTGTTACCTAACTGGGCCTTGGTCAGTTTTAAATCCACCCGTGAAGAAGGCAGCACCCGCCGTTCAATTTCGGCGATCGCCGCTGGGAGGAAAAAGTCACTGCTGGCACTGATGCCGCCCCCCAGAATAATCATTTCCGGGGTGAAAATATAGATTAAGCTCGTCAGCCCGGCCCCCAACAGTTTGCCGTAGGTTTGCCAATGGGCGATCGCCTCAGCATCTCCCGCCTGGGCCAGTTCTCCTAATTCCCCAGGATCTTTACCAGAAATCCGCTTAACGCCATTGATCGAACAATATTGCTCGAAGGAACCATTATTACCGCTATTGCAGGGGGGGCCATCGGGATTGAGGGTAATCAGGCCCAACTCGCCAGCGGCACCGTAATGGCCCGTAAAAAGTTTTCCGTTGAGGATTACCGCCCCACCGACTCCCGTTCCTAGGGTAATGAGCAGGAGATTTTGGCGATCGCGCCCCGCCCCCAACCATGCTTCTCCCAGACCGGCACAGTTGGCATCATTATTTAACGTGGTGGGTAAACCTGTTTTTGCTTCCACCCAATCGGCGAGGGGCACATCCTGCCAACCACTGAGATTGATCGCAACCTTGGCAATGCGCGCTGTACCATCTACCGGGCCAGGAATGCCGATCCCCACCGCTTTACAACTACGATCTGAGTTGAGTTCATTGACTAAATTGGCGATCGCCTCGGCGACAGCGGTTGGGGTACTGGGTTGGGGCGTAGGTACTGCTTTTTCCGCTAAACAAAGACCAGCGAGGCTAAATTTCCCCCCTTTGATGGCCGTGCCCCCCAGATCAATCCCAATCACTGTGCTCATCTAGTCCAATGCTCCATCTACCAAATTATTCAGACCATACACATGACGACGACCCGCCAAGGCCACTAATTCTACGTCCTTTTCGTCACCGGGTTCAAAGCGTACTGCTGTGCCCGCCGGGATATTTAAACGCATTCCTTTTGTAGCCGCCCGGTCAAACCGCAGGGCACGATTGACTTCAAAAAAATGGAAATGAGATCCCACTTGAATGGGGCGATCGCCCGTGTTGGCCACCGTAACCACCTTTGTTTCTCGGCCTGCATTCAGTTCAATTTCCCCGGCTTGGGGGCGTAGTTCGCCTGGAATCATCGCCATGTCGCTCCAAAAACTGTTTTTATCCTACGCAATTATCAGGAAATGCAACAGAGCAAAAAGTCGCCAAAATATCCAAGCTAGACTGAAAAAAATTTACGGGGGCGATCGCCGATGAGCGGAACCTACACCATCAGAACCATGACCCGAACGGAACTGGATTTAGCCGTTGAGTGGGCGGCCCAGGAAGGTTGGAATCCCGGCCTACAGGATGCCGCCAGTTTCTATGCCGCCGATCCCACGGGATTTCTGGTGGGCTTGCTCGATGGGGAGGCGATCGCCAGTATTTCGGCGGTGAAATATGCCCCAAATTTTGCGTTCATTGGTTTCTATATCGTCAAACCAGAGTACCGTGGCCAGGGTTATGGTTGGCAAATTTGGCAAGCAGCGATCGCCTCCGTGGCTGGTCGCAATGTTGGTCTCGATGGGGTCGTCGCCCAGCAGGAAAATTACAAAAAATCGGGCTTTAATCTGGCCTATAACAACGTGCGTTACAGTGGCCTCGGTGGTGGCCAGGTTTCGGAATCTCCGGGCTTGAAGCCCTTGGCAGTGGTCAATCTTGAAGAAGTTTTTCAGTATGATCAGCGGTTTTTTCCAGGCGATCGCCGCTCCTTTTTAAAAGCTTGGCTGCAGCAACCGGACAGCACCACCTGGGTGATGGTCAATAATACTGAAATTACAGGCTATGGCATGGTGCGTCCCTGTCGTCGGGGTTATAAAATTGGCCCCCTCTTTGCTGACAATGCTGAAATTGCAGAAATTCTCTTTCTCGCCCTCAAAGGCAGTCTTCCCGCTGGTAGTGAACTTTTCCTCGATGTGCCCATGGTTAATCCAGAGGCGATCGCCCTGGCCCAACGCTACCAACTACAGCCCGTGTTTGAAACAGCACGGATGTATACCCAAGCGCCCCCAACAATTCCTGTCCAAAACATTTTTGGGGTGACCAGTTTTGAGTTAGGCTAGCCCATTCTGGAGTTTCAGGTCATGAAAAAAGCATATGTTTGAACACATATGCCTACCGTAAAAATTATTTAACTGACTTATTCGCCGTATTCGTTAAGAATTTCCTTTGCTTCCCGGACTGCATCCGCATTTTTGTTCTGGGCATCTTGCTGCTTGAGCATATGTCTCGCCCAAACCCGTTCCATCGCCCGGAGGGTTTCATTTTTTTCTTTACGCATCCGCATAGCCTTAAACTCCCTTTAAGAAAAACTTGATTTAGTTACTTTTGATACAGAAACTATCTTTTCTATATTATATGTAGCCACCGTCAAAGATTCAAGGGCTTTTTTGGGGTACAAGTCTTCTGAAAATGGGCAAAAAAAATCAGCGGCGATCGCTGACTTATACATTGATTGTCCCTAAAGGAAGGGCAACGAGCTCAACGGTCTAGAAAAGATCAAGGACACTCTGGGTATTTTCCCGGCGGCGCTCGTCCTTCGCTTCATATTCGGCCATGCAGCCATTTTGTTCGACCATCACACAACTGAGATAATCAGTGGCTTCAATCAAGGCCGCCCGGAGCGCTTGGCCAACGGGAGCGCGATTTGTTTCGGTGCGATCGCCACCAAGATTAATGCCAGCAAAACTCGCTGTTGCACCTCCGGAAGTCGAATCAGATTTTGCCTGTCCTTCAATGGTACGCGCATAGAGAACTTCCCCAGTGGTAGAGTCAACAACCCGTAGATCCACGGCAACGTAGGCTTCTTCACTAGAGCCACGGCCACCACCGCCGAGCCGGACGCCACCGATCCGAATACCACTGAGCCCAAAGCCAGTCGATTCTTCCTTGACCCCTTCTTCGTAGGAGGTGATCTGACCGAGCACGATGTATTGCGCCCCTGTGACTTGGCCCCGTTGGGCTCCCGTTTCTGGGCGAACAATTCCCAATTCAGCTAATTCCTGTTCTGACAGGACGGCCCCTAGGTTTTGCCGTTCAACGACGCGGAAGTTGCCAGTGGCAGTAAGCTCATTGCTGAGGGCATCGGCTAGTTCTTGGGAGGTGCTGCTGTTCCACCACCAATAGCTGCCATTGGTTTCGTTTTTAAATTCTGGGACAGAAATAGTCGGTTGCCACTGGGCCAGTGCTTTTTCGCCCCCAAGTCCTAGGGTAAGTGCGAGAAAGGCCAGGGCAGTAGAGCGACTTACGGATGTTAAAAGCTGATTGGTTTTCATGGGTTTCTTTCAGATGCTACGGAATAAGGACAAAGTTTTGGATGGTGCCGTATGCTTGCCCTTATATTTATACGCTTGTGTGTATATGCCGCATACTGACACTGATGCACTTCACTGCACTTAAACATATATTGACGCTTTTGTCCCCTGCTGGGGTTCCCGGTTTGAGGATTTTGTGGGGTGAAATATACTAAAAGGTCTGGAATTCGCTAGAAGCTGGCATTTTCGGTTTGACCACTGCTTTGGAGAAGGGAGTCCCCATGGCCCGTTACGCGCTTGTTCATGAATGGTTGACGCCCTACGCCACGGGGGGTTCAGAGCTGGTGGTGCGAGAAATGCTCCAGGACATTGAGGCGGATCTTTTTGCTCTGATTGATTTTGAGTCGTCTAACCCTGATAGCTATCTCTATGGTCGGGCGATCGCCACGAGTTTTTTACAAAAGTTTCCCCGGGTCAAGTACAGTTTACAAAACTATCTGCCGCTAATGCCCCTGGCGATTGAGCAGTTTAACCTCGAAGCTTATGACGTAATTCTGTCATCGTCCCATGCGGTGGCGAAGGGAATTTTGACACGACCCCACCAGCTACACATTTGCTATTGCCATACACCGATGCGTTATGCCTGGGATTTGACCTTTGATTATTTAGATCATTCTGGCCTCGGCAAGGGCGTTAAAGGAATTTTGGCGCGGTATTTTCTCCATCGACTACGGCAATGGGACGTGATCAGTGCCAACCAGGTGGATTATTTTATTGCCAATTCCCACTGGACAGCCCAAAGGATTTGGCGCTGCTATCGGCGACGGGCGACGGTGATTTATCCCCCGGTAAATTTGGAGCGCTTTGCCTACCGAGAGGAAAAGGATGATTTTTATGTGACGGTGTCGCGGTTGGTGCCCTATAAGAAAGTGGCGTTGATTGTAGAAGCGTTTAACCAGTTAGGCAAAAATTTGGTGGTCATTGGTGGCGGGCCAGAATTAGAAAAGCTGCAAAAGATGGCAAAACCCAATGTGCAAATCCTGGGGCGGCAACCGGATGAAGTAGTGGAAGATTATCTGGCACGGGCAAAGGCCTATGTTTATGCGGGCTGTGAAGATTTTGGCATTGTTTTAGTCGAAGCCCAGGCCTGCGGTACGCCAGTGATTGCCTTCAATCGCGGGGGGGCGGCAGAAATTGTCGCCGATGGGAAAACGGGGATTTTGTTTCCCCAGCAATCGGCCCAGGCGATCGCCAATGGAGTCGAGCGTTTTGAAGCCCAGGCCCAAGATATTCAGCCGGAAGTTTGTTTTGTGAGAGCTCAGCAATTCGCCGCTAACATTTTTCGGCAAAGCTATGTAGAATTTGTAGACAACTGTCAAGAAAAATGGCGCAAATGGCGATTGCCCCGCTCTATTTTTCCAGGGTTCGACCAGTGGTGAGGCGTGACCCTAACGGCCAGGCAGTTTTTGGTGTGTGGAGAGGATCGTAATGGCAGTTTATCGGCAGTTTGATGCGCTGAAATTTGTAGCTGGGCTAGCACGACAAGGCTCAGAATTTTTGTTTGCTCCCAGTGATCATCGCTCCCTGTCCCTGCGGCGCTGGCTCGATGGGGCGGTGGCGAAGCGCAGCTTTGATATTTGTTTTTCCTTCGGCGTTCTGGTGCTATTTTCTCCCCTCTATTTGGCGATCGCCCTGATTATTAAACTCACCTCTCCCGGCCCTGTTTTTTATGTACAACGGCGGGTCGGTAAAGATTTTCGCCCCTTTGGCTGCATCAAGTTTCGGACGATGGTCATTAATGCTGACGCCGTACTCGAAGAAATGTTGCGGCGATCGCCAGAGTTGCGCGCCGAATTTGAACAGGATTTTAAGCTCAAAAAAGACCCCCGCATTACTGGCATTGGCCATATTTTACGCCTCACCAGCCTCGATGAATTTCCCCAATTTTGGAATGTTTTAAAAGGCGATATGAGCATTGTTGGCCCCCGACCCCTCGTCCCCAAAGAGCTTTATAAATACGGTCGCCACATCGACAAAGTTTTGACCATTCGTCCGGGTCTCACGGGGCTATGGCAGGTGTCTGGGCGCAACGATATTCCCTACGGCACAAGGGTACGGATGGATTCTTATTATGTGCACCATCGCCATTGGTTTATGGATTTGTGGATTGTCTGTAAAACTGTTTTTGTGATGCTGTTCCCGAAAAATAACGGTGCCTACTAGGGCGAACTTTCTCGATAAAGCTTTTTGAGAATCGGGATTGTTTCCCACTGCTGGGGGCGAATCTGCTGCCAATCAAGGCCTTGGGGTTGCGGCTGGTTGTGGTGCGTTTGATAAATAGTTGTGGGGGTACAAAGCCAATCCAGGGGCCAGTCGTGGGCTTCTAGGGGTAACGCTGCGGGGGGCACCACCTGCAAATCGTGCACCGTGGTCACAATGGTCGTTTTTTCGTTCATCAGGCCAAAGTGCTGAAGCATCGCTAGTTCTAAATCGGCGAAACCTGCTCCTTTCCCCGTACGCCCGCCGGCCACACTCACCGCTACACAGCCCACCACTGCCAAATCAATGGTTTTCATTTCCGCGAATCTAACGGGACGGCCATATTTGAGGATGTTGTTTTTTTTAGCGACGATCGCCAAATCGAGACCTTGGGGTAGCTGCTCCCGCGTGATGGCAACAAAGCAAGATTCATTCACCAACTGCGGCACCGCCATATACAAGGTTTTTCCCGCAGCTAAGGCTTGGTGACGTACAGAGGCCTGGGGCTGATCGGGATTGCATTTAATCACCGTGGCCTGTTGCCAACTTGCCAAAGCAGTTAACCTCTCAGCGGCGGCGATCGCCCCGACGAAATTCGGAATATGGCCATGGGGAAGCGTTACCGTTGCTCCAGCCGTTGCCAAGCGATCCCAAATGGTCTGCCTAAGGCTTGCTTTTGCGGAGTTGTAATGCTGCCAAGGAGAATCTGCCATTGGTACTATTTGCGGTGGACGGGAAAATCGCGCCTGCGCCACAGTTGCCACCCCCAAACCCCAACAATTAGGGACGTAATCCCCGCATAGAGGGTGCCGCTGGGAAGCCCCGAAAAGGCGATCGCCAAACTCCCTGCCCAGAGGGTAAGGCCATAGATAAATAGAACCGTAGTGCGATGGGAAAAACCTGCTGCCAAAAGTCGGTGGTGCAGGTGCCGTTTATCCGGTTTGAAGGGGGAAGAGCCGCTACTAATCCGCGAAAAAACCACCGTGGTCATATCGATCAAGGGCACTGCCAAAATCACATAGGGCAAGAGCACCGCTGCCGCCGCCGTCGTTTTCACGAGGCCCACCACCCCCATCGCCGCCAGGGTAAAGCCCATAAAATAAGAGCCACCATCCCCCATGAAAATTTGGGCGGGGTTGAAGTTGTAGCGCAAAAAGCCGAGGGCCGATCCCGCTAAGGCCGCCGCAATAAAAGCCACCATGGGTTCGTTGAGATAGAGGGTCGTCACTAACAACACCGCCGCCGCAATCCCCGAAACCCCCGCCGCTAGACCATCGAGGCCGTCAATCCAATTGATCGCGTTGGCCATGCCCACAAGCCAAATTAGGGTCAAAGGTAGGCTCAACCAGCCCACAGAAAACACTTCCCCGGTAAACGGAATCGTCAAAAATTCGATTTGTACCCCCATTAACCAGGCGATACCCGCTGCGACGAATTGCATCAACAGTCGAGATAAGGCGCTTAATTCAAATAAATCGTCCCCAAAGCCAATCCCAAAAAAGGCGATCGCCCCGAACAGCACCCCCAGGATCGGCCATTGTTCCCCAGGAAACAAAGGGGGGAACCAATCCATCTGCCAAGCCGTCCCTAGGGAGACGAGGGTGCCCATAAAAATCGCCACGCCACCCAAGCGCACCATCGGTCGGTCATGGACTTTCCGCTCGTTGGGTCGGTCTACCCGGCCACTCCGTAAGCCAATCGCTTTCACAATGGGGGTACTAATCAGCACCACAACCAGGGCGATTAGACTCGTGACTAAATACAACAATTCCTTCGGCATATTGGCGTTGGCTAAGAACAGAGAGAGTAGAGCAAAACCGAAATAAGAAAAAACCCAGGTTACCTTTTTCATTAAACCTGAGCTTTCCATTATTTAAAAAGATATTAAAGAATTTAGGCGATCGCCGCTACCGGAATCTGCAAATGGGGGTAGAGGGGGAACTTTTCACAAAGATCCGCAACGCGACCCAGACAATCCTGTTTCACCGCTTCATCATCGGGATTCAACAGACGATCCGCAATGATGTTGGCAATTTCGGCAAAGTCCACTTCCTTGAGGCCCCGGGTGGTCATCGCCGGAGAACCGAGACGGATGCCGCTCCCAATCCAAGGCTTCTCAGGATCGAAGGGAACGGTGTTTTTGTTGGCGGTGATGTTGATCTCACTGATCAAAGCATCAGCCCGCTTCCCGTTCATGCCAATGGAGCGCATATCCACAAGCATCAGGTGGTTATCTGTCCCGTTAGAAACGAGTTTGAAGCCACGGCTGACGAGGGTATTGGCCATCGCCTGGGCATTAGCAATTACCTGGGCAGAATAGGCTTTAAATTCCGGCTTGAGGGCTTCGCCGAAGGCCACCGCTTTACCCGCAATCACATGCTCAAGGGGGCCACCTTGGCTACCGGGGAACACCGACTTATCAAATTTCTTGCCCAGGTCGGCGTCACGGGTCATGATCAACCCCCCCCGGGGGCCACGGAGCGTTTTATGGGTGGTAGTCGTCACCACATCACAGTGGGGAATTGGGTTGGGGTGATGGCCTGTTGCGACTAACCCCGCAATGTGGGCAATGTCCGCTATCAAATAGGCACCTACTTCATCGGCGATCGCCCGGAATTTATCAAACTCAATAATGCGCGGGTAAGCAGAATAACCACAGATGATCAGCTTCGGTTTTTCCCGCAGGGCAATTTCGCGGATTTCATCATAATCGAGGCGTTCTGTTTCTTTGTTCACGCCATACTGCACCACTTCAAACCATTTCCCCGACACATTCACTGGCGAACCGTGGGTCAAGTGGCCCCCATGGGACAAGTCCATCCCCATAATTTTGTCACCGGGTTCTAGGAGCGTTAGGAACACCGCAAAGTTTGCCTGGGCGCCGGAGTGGGGTTGAACATTGGCGTGGGCCGCTCCAAACAGTTCCTTGACGCGATCAATGGCAATTTGCTCTACTTGATCGACAAATTCGCAGCCACCGTAATAACGCTTATTGGGAAGACCTTCGGCATATTTATTCGTGAGGACAGAACCCTGGGCCGCCATCACCGCTGGGGAGGTGAAGTTTTCGCTGGCGATGAGTTCGAGGTGTACCCGCTGGCGGTTGAGTTCACTGGCAATCATCCCAGCAACAACGCTATCGGTTTGGGCTAAGAAATCAAGGTTAGTTTGGGTCACGGTGAGGTCTTCCTTTCGCAATCGCAAATAAAATTTAAAAATACTTCCTGCGGATGGCGCATTATACCATCGGCATCGCTAAAATTTTAACAAACATTCCTCGGCGGGCCGGACTAGGTGAATGGCGCTATGGCCCCCAAGGTTAAGCAGTGTAGCAAGTTTAACGAATTTATCAGCAGTTCCCTTTACAATAAAAATTAAGCAAGAGTGGTTGTTGGGTCCCATGGGAGGCAAGCGCAGATGTTGATGATCCTTACGGATGGACAGATCTTACCCACTGATCAAGTGTGCCAGGGCTGTTTAATGGCCGATCAAAGTGGCACCCCCCGCGTACGCCAGGGCAAATTATGTTGCGGCCATCTCATCAATGGCAATTTTCCCAAGGTGGCGACGACCTATGAGTGCCAGATGGGTTTTCGGATTGCGGATGTTGGTGATTAGGCTCCCTGTCTCCAGCGGACTTAATTCCAGAGATTGACCATAAAAAATCCCCCCAATTTTGAAAAATCAAGCGATGGGGGAAATATCAGGTAAAGATTATGTCTGGTATAGGCCTAAGCGATCGTCGGTGCCCCAGTACCCGTTGTATCTTTTGTTTCGCTAAAGAAAGCACTGTAGGCATATCCTGCGGCGATCGCCCCAAAAATAGGTGCTACCCAAAAGAGCCATAGCTGACCGATTAATTCGACGTTGCCACAAAAGAGAGCGACGCCCGTACTCCGAGCCGGATTGACCGAAGTATTTGGTGATTGGAATACTGATCAGGTGAATCAACGTTAAACCGAGACCAATGGCAACTGGGGCAAAACCAGCGGGGGCACGGCGATCTGTGGAACCCAAGATAATCATCAAAAACATAAAGGTCATGACAATTTCGGTAATCAAAGCCGCCAGTAAGCCATAGCCACCTGGAGAATGACTCCCAAAGCCGTTGGTAGCTAGGGGATTCGAGCCGGATAAGTCTAAGGCGCCATTGCCACTGCCGACCACCAAAATGACAAGGCCAGCTAAAGCTCCTCCCAACACCTGGGCCACGATATAGGGAAGTAATTCATGCCCAGGAAAGCGTTTGGCGGCCCAGAGGCCAAAGGAAACTGCCGGGTTAAAATGGCCACCAGAAATATGCCCGAAAGCATAGGCGCCAGTCACAACTGTTAAACCAAAGGCCAGGGAAACCCCCAGAAAACCCAGACCTAAGCCGTTGGAAAGGTCAGCGTCGGATAGGACAACGACGGCGGCAAAAACAGCACTGCCACATCCCCCCAGAACCAACCAGAATGTCCCTAGAAATTCTGCAATGTATTTCTTCATGTATGTCGCCAGTTACAAATAGACTACATACATAATTTTCTTTTCAACTCCAATGAAGAGGCGCTTTTTTGTCATAAGAGTTCACTAAAGATATTTACGTTCAGGCCTAGCCAATCAGCCCAGGATAAATTGCTGTGCAATGAGCTTACTTCGCGCTTTGCAGCACAAGACCAGAGGCGATCGCCATCACGATCAAGTTGGGTAACCAAGCCGCCAAAATAGGGTGCAGATACCCGGCTACGCCCACGGAACTGATCATAAAGGCGAGAAAATAATACCCAAAGATTAACCCCACACAGAGACCAAACCCTGTAGCTTTTCCGGCACTCTGGGGCCGTAAACCAATGGCAGCTCCCACCACACCCAGGGCGAGACAAATGAAGGGAAAGGAAATTTTCTCTTGGAACCGCACCCGCAACTTCCGCAGCCAAGCCTCATCCCGGTCAGGGTCAGCGGCGACGGTCTGCATATATTGTCGGAGCTGGGCTAGACTCATATCTTCGTGCTTGGGTAATTCTTCGTCCACCCGTAGCTCGTTGCTGAGTTGAATTTGGTGGCGGTCAAAGCGCAGCACATTCCGGTAGGAGCCGTCGATATCAATGAAGTAGATAATGCCATTTTGAAAGTTCCACTGATTACGGGCGAGATCCCAGCCAGCGGCATCGGCGGTGACAATTTGATTCAGGCTGCCGTTGGAGCGGTCGATGATTGTCAGATCTTTCATCTGTTGCCCATCAAATTCGGCGGCATAGAATAGGCGCTTGAGGACATCATCCTCGCCATATTCAGGATAAATAATTTTCTCATCTCGAAAGGGCGCTTGTTTTTGTAAAAAGGCTTGTTCAAGGGTTTGGGTGGCCTGGGCATTGGCGAGGGGGATCACTTGGTCTTTAAAAACGAAGGTGATTGCTGTGGCCAAGATACTGAAAATGAGGGCCGGTAAAACGAGGCGATAGACACTAATCCCCAGGCTGCGGAGGGCGATAATTTCACTGTCTCCAGAGAGGCGACTGTAAACAATGAGGGTCGCCAGCAAAACGGCCATCGGCAGGGCAAAACCGATAAATTCCGGCATTTTCAGAGCCATGACCTTCAGAGCCACATCAAAGAGCAACCGAGATTCTCGCACCTGGGCCAAAAGATCAAAGAGACTACCGACGGCGATTCCCAGGGCAGAAAATAGCCCCAAGCCAAACGCAAAGGCTAGATTGAGTTCACCGATGATGTAGCGGTCTAAAACGGCAAGATTTTTGAGCAAAGATTTCATTGAAGCGGCAGGGTGGCAATGGCTTGGGTGAAGTCGTTGATATTGTGGTTCAATTCTTTGGCGATCGCCAATCCCCTTTGGAGCGCAACGAGGGCGTCGGGGTAGCGGCCCGCCTGTTCATAGAGGGTGCCAAGGGTGCGGTAGGTTTCCATCATCCCAAAGCGGTTATAGCTCGCTTCCTGGACGGTGATCAGTTGTTCATAGACCTGGAGACCGGAGGCGTTTTTCTCTTGGGCCAGGTAAAGGGTCGCCAACTGGGTGAGGGCACTTTCGGCGGCGTCAAAATACTCCAGTTCCCAGGCGAGGGTAAAGGCATCGCGGCTAAAGCTTACGGCCTGGGGATAGTCCTGGAGTTGCCTGTAATTTTCGGCGATTTGTTGGTAGGTACGGATCAGTCGGGGCAAGTTTTGTTCTTGGAAATAAACAGCGGTGAGTTGCCGTTGCTGGGCGATCGCCTTTTCGGGCTGCTGGGTTTGCTCGTAGAGGGCGGCGAGTTGTTCCCGGTCTGCGTCCGTGAGGGCGTTGAGGGTTGCGATTTCTTCTAGGGCATTGAGGGCGGCCTTGGTGTTAAACCAATCTAGGGCCAATTGGGTAATTAGGCGCAAAATTTCTGGTTTGTAGGGATCTTCGAGGGTCTCTAGGTGCTGCCGATAGAGGGCGATCGCCCGTTGGGAATCCCGAATTTGTTCATAGGCCGTGGCCAGGGGCAGCAGGAGATTATAGTCTTGGGGGAAATTTTGTTGTTCGATGGCCACCAAACGTTCGGTAATGATCTGTACTGGCTCCGTTTGATTGTCTTCCCAGGCGATCGCCCCGATCCGCCCCAGGCTTTCCACTTCGGCTTGGCGATCCGGTAAGACTTGCCGTAACCGCAGTTGCCGCCACCACCGAGAAAAAGCCGCCTCTTTATTTCCTGCGGCCCATTGCTCGAACCCCTCAGCCTCTAGGGTGATGATTGTCTGGGTTAGTTGGGCCACCTGGGACTCACTCAAGGGGCGATCGCCCTGCTGGGTTGGGAGTAAAGGATCCTGAATTGGCCCTACCAGAGATGCCGCCGAAACCTGCCCGGCCCCCATCATTAAGCTGAGGCTAAGAAAAAGCAAAAGTTTGCGATAACAATTGGTCATGGGGTTTACTCTATTAACAATGGCGAGAAAGGCTTCCCGTCACAGTTTCGATCCTCTGCATAAAAAGTATATGTCCTCTGCGAAAACCGCCAGTAAACTCAAAACTGACCTCGATAATCCGCAATATTATTTTAATCGGGAACTCAGTTGGCTTGAATTTAACCGCCGCGTTCTCAGTGAGGGATTGGACGACCGCAACGTACTGCTAGAGCGCCTCAAATTTCTCGCCATTTTTAGCAATAACCTCGACGAATTTTTCATGGTGCGGGTTGCCGGACTGAAGCAACAAGTGGAGGCCGGGGTCAGCAAACTCTCCTTTGATGGGCGCAATCCAGCCGAACAACTCCAAGACATTTACGAACGCCTCAAACCCCTCGTCCAACTCCAGGATCAGCATTTTCAACACACCCTTAAGCCCCTCCTCGCCCAGGAAGGGATTCACCTCGTTGACTACCTCGACCTCAACCGGGAACAACGGAACTATTTCCATGACTTTTACCAGGAGCATATTTTCCCCGTCCTGACGCCCCTCGCCGTTGATCCGAGTCACCCATTTCCCCACATTTCTAACCTCAGCCTAAACCTTGCGGTGGTGATCAAAGAACCAGAAAACGAAGAACAAGAAAGATTTGCCCGGGTCAAGGTGCCAGGGAATTTTCCCCGGTTTGTCACATTACCCCCAGAGCTTTGCTATTACCCCGATCAAGAAAAAGTGATTTGGGTGGGGGTACCCATCGAACAGGTGATCGCCCATAATCTGGATACCCTCTTTCCCCAGATGAATATCCAAGAATGCTATGCCTTTCGGGTCACTCGCAATGCGTCTCTTTCGGTGGAAGAAGACGAAGCCGATGATTTGATGATCGCCATCGAGGAACAGTTACATAAGCGGCGGTTTAGCGGTTCTGTGGTGCGCCTCGAAATTCACCATTCTATGCCGGAAGATGTGCGGCAAATGCTCATCAAGGAAATGGATCTCCAGGACATTGATGTCTATGAAGTAGAGGGTTTAATTGGTCTAGATTCTTTATTTACATTCCTCGGTTTGCCCCTCAAACACCTCAAGGACAAACCCTGGTCACCCACTGCCCCGGCTTGGCTCGATGCGGGGAAGGGGAGCCGTTCTTCGGAAGATTTTGAGTCGGATTTTTTTGAGTTGATTCGCCAGGGCGATCGCCTTTTGCACCATCCGTACCATTCTTTTTCTGCCACCGTTCAGGCTTTCATTACCCAAGCGGCGAAGGATCCTGACGTGCTGGCGATTAAAATGACCCTCTATCGGACTTCCGGTGATTCACCGATTATTCAATCCCTCATCGAAGCCGCCCAAAATGGCAAACAGGTGGCGGTATTGGTCGAGTTAAAAGCCCGCTTTGATGAAGAAAATAATATTAACTGGGCCAGAACCCTCGAACAAAAAGGCGTTCATGTGGTCTATGGCCTGGCTGGGCTAAAAACCCACACCAAAATTGTCCTGGTGGTGCGCCAAGAGAAAGAGAAAAAAATTCGCCGCTACGTGCACATTGGCACCGGCAACTACAACCCGAAAACCGCCCGCCTCTATACGGATCTAGGCTTACTGAGTTGTCGTGAGGATTTGGGGGCAGATCTCACGGATTTGTTTAACTTCCTCACGGGTTATTCCCGCCAAAGTTCCTACCGTAAGTTATTGGTGGCCCCCGTCACCCTCCGGTCTCGCATGGTGGCAATGATCGAGCGGGAGATTGCCCATGTCAAAAATGGCGGCAGTGGACGGATCGTCGCGAAAATGAATTCCTTAGTCGATCTAGAAATGATCCAAACTCTTTATCGGGCGTCCCAAGCGGGGGTGGAAATTGATCTAATTGTGCGGGGGATCTGTTGTCTCCGTCCCGGTGTCGAGGGCCTCAGTGAAAATATCCGCGTCATCAGTATTATTGGGCGGTTCCTGGAACACTCGCGCATTTACTATTTCCAAAACGATGGGGCTGAGGAAATGTACATCGGTAGCGCCGATTGGATGACCCGTAACCTGAGTCGTCGGGTGGAAGCGGTGACCCCCGTAGAGGATCCCAAGTTAATTGGCGATCTCAACGAGATCCTGGGGATTATGTTGTCCGATAATCGCTTATCTTGGCAGCTCCAGCAGGACGGCCATTACCACCAAAAAGAACCCCATGCCGATGGCCACAGCGACAGCACCCACGATATTTTGATGCAGATGGCTCTCCAGGACAGCTTGGATTAGTTTTTGTTGTCACGCGTTTCAAATTCTGTGGTAGCATCCTAACGCTTTTGGCTTGAACTTTTTGTTACGGAGACACATTGAATTTAAGCGTTTTAAAACGGGAATGGTTTGCCAATGTGCGGGCGGATATTCTGGCTGGTGCAGTGGTGGGATTGGCGTTGATCCCGGAGGCGATCGCCTTTTCGATTATTGCTGGGGTTGATCCAAAGGTGGGCTTATATGCCTCGTTTATCATTGCGGTGATGACAGCCTTTTTGGGGGGCAGACCCGGTTCTATTTCGGCGGCCACGGGAGCGATGGCCCTGTTGATGATTGATTTAGTGAAAGATCACGGGTTGGAGTATCTCTTTGCGACGACCCTTTTGACGGGCGTGATTCAGGTGATCTTTGGGTTCCTCAAACTGGGCCGGCAGATGAAATATGTGCCGCGAGCGGTGGTTCTGGGCTATGTGAATGCCTTAGCGGTGTTGATTTTCTTGGCCCAACTGCCCCAACTGATCGGGAAATCGCCAATGGTTTATCTTCTCACGGCGTTATCCCTGGTAATTATCTATGGTTTGCCCCGGCTGACGACGGTGGTGCCTTCACCCTTGGTGACTTTGGCGGTGATGACGGTGGCGGCGATCGCCTTAAATCTAGACGTTCCCACGGTGGGCGATATGGGCGAACTGCCCACGGCCCTGCCCTTCTTCCGTTTACCCCAGGTGCCCCTGAACTGGGAAACGCTGCAGATTATTTTTCCCTACGCAATCACCCTGGCGATTGTCGGTCTCCTGGCCTCATTTTTAACGGCTTCCCTGGTGGATGAGTTGACCGATACCCCCAGTGACAAGAATCAAGAGGCGAAGGGACAGGGCTTTGCCAACATTCTCACGGCCTTTTTTGGCGGCATGGCGGGCTGCGGCATGATTGGCCAATCGGTGATCAATGTCCAGTCCGGTGGCCGGGGGCGTTTATCGACCCTATGTGCGGGGATTTTTCTGTTAATTGCGATTTTGGGTCTCCAGGATTGGGTGCAACAGATGCCCATGGCGGCTTTGGTGGCGATTATGATTATGGTCTCCGTTGGGACGTTCCGCTGGTCTTCTCTCAAAAATTTGTCCCGTCTGCCGCGCAGTGAATCCATGGTGATGCTAACGACGATGACAGTAATTATCCTGACCCGCAATTTTGCCCTGGGAGTCGCGACGGGCATTGTAATGAGTACGGTCTTTTTCTCCAATAAGATTGCCCAGGTTGTTTTGGTAGACAAGCGGGTGGAAGCTGGGGGCGATCGCCATGTTTATACTGTCCGGGGGCAAATCTTTTTTGTCTCTAAGGAAGAGTTTTTTGACGCCTTTAATTTTGAAGAAGTCGTTGATCAAGTCGTCATCGATCTCAGCGCCGCCCACCTCTGGGATCAAGGGGCTGTGGAAATGCTCGACCGCATCGTGGCGAAGTTTCACCGCACCGGGGCCGAGGTGGAATTGCTGGGCCTCAACGCTGAAAGTGCGAAACTGGTAGATAAGCTGGCCACCTATAGTAAAAAACACACCGCGAAAGTAACCCCGGCCCCCGTAGACGTTTCTTGAAAAGCTTGAAAAACCATGCAACGAATTTTGTTATGCACCGACGGCTCTAACTTTGCCCAGAGCAATTATCAATATGCCGCTTGGTTTGGCGATCGCCTGGGGGCCACCATCGACGTACTCCATGTCACCGATGCCCGGAGTAGGGCCGCCGCCGATGCCCGTAATTTTAGTGGCAGCATTGGCCTGGGAACGTCTGAAAGTCTCCTTCAACGTTTGGTCGCCCTTGAACATGAAAAAGCCAAGCTTGATCATGAACGAGCAAAATTAATTCTCCAAGAAGCCCAAGAAACCCTCACCGCTGCTGGCCAGCCCCCCGCAAAACTCCTCCATGAAGTGGGCTATTTTATTGATTGTCTCCAACACCTAGAACAAAATACCGATCTGATTATTTTGGGCAAGCGAGGGGAATCAGAAAATATCGCCCCCGATCACCTCGGAGCTAATTTAGAGCGTCTGATTCGGTCGAGCCATAAACCCTGCCTGGTCACCTCCCGCGAATTTCAACCCATCGATCGCCTCCTCGTCGCCTACGATGACAGTCCCAGTTGCCGCAAGCTCCTCGACTTTTTGAGTGAATGTGCCGCCCTCAAAGCCTTAGAAATCCATGTGCTGACCGTCACGAAAAAACCCGGTGATGCCACGACAAATCCCTGCCTTACCCAGGCCAAACAACGCTTGAGCGCCGCTGGCATTGAGGCCCATTACCACCTCGTTTCAGGCAACTCCGAAACGGCGATCGCCCAATTTTGTGACCAAGCCAAAATAAACCTGTTAGTGATTGGTGCCTATGGCCATAGCCGCATTCGCCACTTCGTCATTGGCAGCACCACCGCCCAAATTCTCCGGAGCAGTCGTATTCCCGTCTTCGTTTATCGCTAACTGTTTACCGACCTCCGAGGAACACTCCAGAAAGTAAAAATAAAAGTATCATCTGGGACATTACAAAAGAATCATTCCTATAATTTCTAGTTATGTAGTGCACAGGGATTGGCTGTTGGCCAGGGTGATGGCTTGGGATTACCACCATTGTGAGACCAACCATGGCAACAAGTATCTCTCTCTGTGTTGACTCGCAAGAGGAAATTATTAATGCATGACCACATCACGAACACCGGCGGCAAATGTCCAGTAATGCACGGTGCCCTGACCACGAGCAGCATGGCGACAAACATGGAGTGGTGGCCAAAAGCCCTCAATCTGGACATTCTGCACCAGCATGACCACAAAACCAACCCAATGGGCGCAGATTTCAATTATCAAGATGCAGTCAAAACCCTTGACGTTGACGCCCTCAAGCGGGATCTCCATGCACTAATGACAGACAGCCAGGACTGGTGGCCCGCAGATTGGGGACATTATGGTGGGTTGATGATTCGGATGACTTGGCACGCCGCCGGCACCTATCGGATCGCAGACGGTCGGGGCGGTGCTGGGACAGGGAATCAACGTTTTGCCCCGATCAACTCTTGGCCCGACAACACCAACCTAGACAAGGCCCGTCGCCTCCTCTGGCCGATCAAAAAGAAATATGGCAATAAATTGAGTTGGGCCGATTTGATTGCCTATGCTGGCACCATTGCCTATGAGTCCATGGGACTAAAGACCTTTGGCTTTGCCTTTGGCCGTGAGGACATTTGGCATCCTGAAAAAGATATTTATTGGGGTTCAGAAAAAGAATGGCTGGCTCCCAGTGATAACCCCCATAGTCGTTATTCTGGTGAGCGGGATCTAGAAAATCCGTTAGCTGCGGTAATGATGGGCTTGATCTATGTCAATCCTGAAGGCGTAGACGGCAACCCTGACCCCCTCAAAACAGCCCATGATATTCGTATCACTTTTTCGCGGATGGCGATGAACGACGAGGAAACCGTCGCCCTTACCGCTGGCGGCCATACCGTGGGTAAGTGCCATGGTAATGGGGATGCAACCTTACTTGGCCCAGAGCCCGAAGCCGCCGACCTCGATGACCAAGGTTTGGGTTGGCTGAATAAGACCCAACGTGGCATTGGTCGTAACACCGTCACTAGCGGCATTGAAGGAGCCTGGACGACCTATCCAACCCAATGGGACAACGGTTATTTTCGGCTATTGCTCAATTACGACTGGGAACTGAAAAAAAGCCCAGCAGGGGCCTGGCAATGGGAACCAATCAATATCAAAGAAGAGGACAAACCCGTTGATGTTGAAGATCCATCGATCCGCCTCAAGCCAATTATGACCGATGCCGACATGGCCATGAAAATGGATCCGAACTATCGACAGATTTCTGAGCGGTTTTACCAAGATCCGGCTTATTTTGCCGAAACTTTTGCCCGGGCCTGGTTTAAACTCACGCACCGGGATATGGGGCCGAAGTCCCGCTACATTGGCCCGGATGTGCCCCAGGAAGATTTGTTGTGGCAAGATCCGATTCCAGCGGGCAAGACGGACTACGATCTGCAAGCAGTTAAGGAAAAAATTGCGGCCAGTGGTTTAAGCGTTAGTGAAATGGTCTGTACGGCCTGGGACAGTGCGAGAACATTTCGGGGCTCAGACAAACGCGGTGGGGCAAATGGCGCGAGAATTCGCTTGGCTCCCCAAAAGGATTGGGCAGGGAATGAACCGACCCGCTTGGCTAAGGTGTTGCCAGTACTAGAGGCGATCGCCGCCGAGACTGGAGCCAGTGTCGCAGATGTAATCGTTCTGGCAGGCAATGTTGGCATTGAGCAAGCGGCCCAAGCGGCGGGAGTGGAGATTACGGTGCCCTTTGCCCCAGGCCGTGGTGATGCGACGGCGGAAATGACCGATGTCGAGGGATTCGCAGTGTTAGAGCCCCTCCACGACGGCTACCGGAACTGGCTCCAAAAAGACTATGTGGTCAGCCCCGAAGAATTAATGCTCGACCGCACACAGTTGATGGGACTGACCGCCCCTGAGATGACTGTTTTGGTCGGTGGGATGCGTGTACTGGGCACCAATTATGGCGGCACCAAGCATGGCGTGCTCACAGACCACGAGGGCGCATTGACCAATGATTTCTTCGTCAATCTGACGGATATGAAATATACCTGGAAGCCAGCCGGTAAGAATCTTTATGAAATTGGCGATCGCCACACCGGTGAAGTCAAGTGGACAGCCACGCGGGTTGATCTCGTTTTCGGCTGTAACTCTATCCTGCGGGCCTATGCCGAAGTCTATGCCCAAGACGACAGCAACGAGAAATTTATCCAGGATTTTGTTGCGGCCTGGACAAAGGTGATGAATGCAGATCGCTTTGATCTAGCTTGATTTCCGAGTTAAATCCCCACAGGATCGCGCTTTTTTGAGTGGGTGAGTGTGGGGATTTAGAAAAAATTACTGATCTAGCTTGAGAACTGCCATAAACGCCTCTTGGGGCACATCGACCGTACCAATCGACTTCATGCGCTTCTTACCTTTCGCCTGTTTCTGGAGCAGCTTTTTCTTCCGGGAAATATCACCACCGTAGCACTTGGCTAAAACGTCCTTGCGTAGGGCTGGAATATGCTCACTGGCAATGATTTTAGAACCGATCGCCGCCTGAATCGGAATCTTAAACTGGTGACGGGGGATTAATTCTTTGAGCTTCTCGGCCATTGCCCGTCCCACATTGTAGGCCTTGTCCCGATGGACAATCATCGCGAGGGAATCCACCGAATCTTTATTTACCAAAATATCCAGGCGCACCAACTGCCCAACCCGGTAGCCAATGAGCTGATACTCCATGCTGGCATAACCTCTGGTGCGGGACTTTAACTGATCGAAAAAGTCTGTCACTACCTCCGCCAAGGGAAGTTCATAGATGATATTTGTGCGGCTTTCGGTGAAATACTTCATATCCTTGAAAATGCCCCGTCGCGTTTGGCACAGATCCATAATGGTGCCCACAAATTCTTCCGGGGTAATCACATCCACTTGAATGTAAGGTTCTTCGATTTTTTCTCGTTTCTGGGGATCTGGTAATTGACTAGGGTTATCAATTTCCATCACTTCCCCATCCGTCGTGGTGACTCGATAAACCACCGAAGGCGCCGTTGTAATCAAATCCAGGTTATATTCCCGCTCCAAACGTTCTTGGACAATTTCTAGGTGAAGAAGGCCCAGGAAGCCACACCGGAAACCAAACCCCATGGCACTGGAAGTTTCTGGCTCAAAAGAAAGGGCCGCATCGTTCAGTTTCAATTTATCGAGAGCGTCCCGCAGATCTGAATATTGGTCGGCATCGGTGGGGAAAAGACCGCAGAAAACCATCGGTTTCGCTTCGGTGTAACCTGGTAGCGGTGCTGGTGCTGGGTGGACAGCAGAAGTGATCGTATCGCCGACCCGTGCATCTTCAACGGATTTGATCGCCGCCGCAAAGTAGCCTACTTCTCCGGCGTGGAGAGCGTCTACTTGCACTTGGTTTGGTGCGAGGACGCCCAGTTCATCGATTTCATATTCTTTTTTGGAGGCCATCAGGCGCACTTTGTCGCCTTTTTTAACTTCGCCATCCATTACCCGGAAATAAACAATTACGCCACGGTAGGGGTCATAGTAACTGTCAAAAATGAGCGCCCGCAACGGTTGATCGATGGTATCGGCCGGGGGCGGTACCTGTTGGACAATGGACTCTAAAATATCGTTGATGCCGAGGCCCTGTTTGGCGGAAGCTCGAATAATGTCAGTGCAATCTAAACCGACCACTTCTTCAATTTCCTCGGTAACTCGATCAGGTTCAGCACCGGGCAGGTCGATTTTGTTTAAAACGGGAATGATTTCTAGGTTGTTGTCCAGGGCGAGGTAAACGTTGGCAAGGGTCTGGGCTTCAACCCCTTGAGAGGCATCTACGACCAGTAACGCCCCTTCACAGGCGGCCAAGGAGCGCGATACTTCGTAGGAAAAGTCAACGTGGCCTGGGGTATCGATGAGGTTGAGGATATATTCTTCGCCATCCTTCGCCACATAACGCATCCGTGCGGCCTGGAGCTTGATGGTGATTCCCCGTTCCCGCTCCAGTTCCATGTTGTCGAGGAACTGTTCTTTCATATCCCGTTGCGCCACTGTTTGGGTGTCCTGGAGCATTCGGTCTGCCAGGGTTGATTTCCCATGGTCGATGTGGGCAATGATCGAAAAATTACGAATACGAGAGACAGGAACGTCAGTCATGGAAGATCCACTAATTTTTGAAAAACTTTACTTATTTTAACTAATGAAGGGAGCCTTCATCGCGGAAAGACGAGGGAAGGAGCCGGGATTGCCACGGATTTGGGGAGAATTTTCTGGAAAGTTAACGAGGGATTTAGGCTCGTTTGCGGCGACTAAGGCGAATCCCCTGTTCTTTGAGAATTTTACGCACGGTTTCGCGACAAATGTGTTTGACAATTTTTTGGGCTTTGAGTTCTCGCACCAGGAGACTGAGGGACCAATAGTCGTGGCCAGGGGGAGGCCCGTCGTGGTAGAGGGCAAGAAGTTTGGCGATCTTAGCGTCGCTGAGTTTGGGTTTGATTGGCGGTTGCGCCCTGGGTTTACGGCCGAGGGCTTGGGTTTCGCCATCGCTGACAAAAAGCTTACGGACACGGGCGACGGTATTGGGATGAACGCTCAGGGCTTGGGCGATTTGTTGATCTTGCCAGTTGCCATCGGGGTGGGCGCGGTCGGCCATGAGTAGAATACGGGCATGGAGCATTTTCTTGGCTGGTTGGTAACCATTACGGGCGATCGCCCAGAGTCTTTCCCGTTGTTCAGTGCTCAAACACACCTTGTATTTAGTCCGCCTGCCCATAGAACCCGATAAAATAAACTGAAAATTTGATTCAATACTGCTCAAAATTCACAAAAAATCGCCCTTAATTTACCATGACTATTGCACCACGCAGACAACCCGGCCGTGCCAAACGTAATCGTACCAGTCTGCTTTTTGAGCGAGGTATGGCTCTCTTGGCCTCTGTGAATTTGGTGTTAGTCCTCTTTGACCTGAGTTACATCCCCCTGCGTAATTTCTGGTTACAGGGCCGAGTTCAATTTTACGCACGCATCGCTAAATATGAATGGAAATTTCCCGCCGAGCCGGTGCGCATTCTCCCGGTTAATGTAACCCACGCCTATGACTGGGTAAAGGGCATCGAAGAAAATCGCGATACCGCCTACTATCTCCAACGGGTCGAAGATCTCCAAGCAAAAATTCAGCAGATTAACGATCTGACCCTCCGGTCTACAGGTTCAAATAATGGCATTGTCGGTTCTGGCGATCGCCAAGACATCACCACCCAACTCCGTCGCTACAACCAAGAACAAGAAGCCATCCTTGCCGAACTCCGGGAACTGAGCGTTGAGATGGTGGATACCAATCCCTTTGAAATCGCCAACAAAACAGGCACCCTTGAGAAGATAAAAAACCGGATGCGTCGTCACGTTTTTGGCGATGCCTCTGCCTCCTCCAAAGATGCCTTTCAACTCTTTTGGAGCAGTGAATATCTCTCAGAAAATGGCTGGCGTGAAGAATTCAACTTTTACGAACGCGAAATCGAACCCCTCCTAGAAACCAACTATTTCCGTCCCATTGGCGAAAACGGCAAATACATTGATAACTTTGGCATTCTCGATTTTCCCTTCTTTCTCGCTTTCCTCCTCGAATTTCTGGCCCGGAGTTGGTACATCAGTCGGCGTCGCACAGGCGTAAGTTGGTTTGATGCCATGCTCTGGCGTTGGTACGATATCTTTCTGCTGATTCCCCTTTTCCGTTGGTTACGGGTGATTCCTGTGATCGTTCGTCTCAATCAAGCCGACCTTATTGATCTCAGCGCAATCCAAAAGCAAGCCAGTCAAGGTTTTGTTGCTGGCATCGCCGAAGATATTACCGAAGTCGTTGTCATTCGGATTATCAATCAAATCCAAGGCTCCATCCACCGGGGTGAATTTGCCACTCTTTTGGCCCAAACCACCAGCCGAGAATATGTCGATTTAAATGACATTAATGAACCCGTCGAGCTCGCAAAGCTCATGGCCAACCTCTTAGTCCACCAAGTCTTACCCAAAATTCAGCCCGAGGCCGAAGCCGTCATTCGCCATACCCTGGATCGAGTCATTTCCATGTCCCCTGCCTACCAAGGCTTACAGATGCTGCCCGGCATTGGCGATCTTAAAGGCACCCTGGCCAAACAACTTTCCCATCAACTTTATCAAGTCACCGCAGACACCCTCAAAGCAGTCCTCGAAGAAGACCCCGTCTTTGAACAGCTGCTCGAAGAACTCTTAACCCAACTCACCAGCAGCATCACCTCCGAGATCCAAGGCCAAGAAAGCCTTGCCCAAATGGAATCATTGATCAATGACCTCCTTGAAGAAGTCAAGATTAATTATGTTGAGAGACTCTCTGAAGAAGATGTCGAAGACATTCTGGAACAAACCCGTGCCCTGCGGCAGATGACCCGTTAAATTCACCCATAAAAAAACGAGGGTAAATCACTTACCCCCGCTGTTTGTTTACATTGCCAATACGATTGAAATCACAATGGCGATCGCTTACTTGGTTTCAGAGAACTCTGCATCAATGACATCGTCCCCACCATCGTTGCCGCCACTACCACCGGGCGCAGCACCACCCGCTGCCGCATTCGGGTCAAACCCTGCAGCGGAAGGATCACCACCAGCTTGTTGGTAGATGTTGCTGCCAATGGTGTAGAGCAACTGTTGCAGTTCCGGCATTAATGTCGAGATTTTCTCATCATTTTCCTGGGCAACCGCTTCCTTGAGATCTTTAATCATTTGGTCAGCTTTGCTCTTGTCGTCGGCGGGCACTTTGTCACCGAGCTCTTCGAGTTGCTTTTCAGCTTGGTAAACGAGGGAATCTGCCTGATTCTTGCGGTCAATTTTTTCGCGGCGTTCCTTATCTGCTGCGGCATTGGCCTCTGCCTCGCTAACCATCCGTTCTACTTCATCGTCCGGTAATGTCGATGCACCAGTAATACTGATGGATTGTTCTTTACCAGTGCCCTTGTCTTTCGCCATGACGTTCAGAATACCGTTGGCATCAATGTCAAAGGTTACTTCGATCTGGGGTACACCACGGGGAGCCGGCGGAATGCCATCGAGACGGAAGGTCCCAAGGCTCTTGTTGTCCTTGGACATTTCCCGTTCACCCTGCAGGACATGGATTTCGACGTTGGTTTGACCATCAACAGCGGTGGAGAAGACCTCTGATTTTTTGGTCGGGATGGTGGTGTTTCTGGGGATAATCTTGGTCATCACGCCACCGAGGGTTTCTACACCCAAAGATAGGGGCGTAACGTCGAGGAGGAGAATATCTTTAACTTCACCCGCAAGGACGCCACCTTGGATCGCGGCACCAATCGCCACAACTTCGTCGGGGTTCACAGTCTGGTTGGGCTTTTTACCCAGCACGCGCTCAACGACATCTTGCACGGCGGGAATTCGGGTAGAGCCCCCAACGAGAACGATTTCATCGATGGCAGACTTGTCGAGTTTGGCATCACGGATCGCGTTTTCAACGGGGATGCGGCAGCGGTCGATTAAGTCAGCACAAAGCTCTTCAAATTTCGCCCGGGTTAGGCTCATGTCGAGGTGCTTCGGGCCATCTTGGGTCGCGGTGATGAAGGGGAGGTTGATGTCTGCTTGGGTAACGTTAGACAATTCGATTTTTGCTTTTTCAGCAGCTTCGGTCAGACGTTGGAGGGCTTGCTTGTCTTTGCGGAGATCAATGCCTTCGGTACGCTGGAATTCTTCGGCTAAGAAATCAACGATTTTTTTGTCGAAGTCATCCCCACCCAGGTGTGTATCACCGGAAGTCGCGAGAACTTCAAAGACACCGTCACCGACTTCCAGGATGGAAACGTCGAAGGTTCCACCACCAAGGTCAAAGACGAGGATCGTTTCGTTACTCTTCTTATCTAGACCATAGGCGAGGGAGGCAGCGGTGGGTTCGTTGATAATCCGCAGCACTTCTACCCCGGCGATTTTCCCGGCGTCCTTAGTGGCTTGACGTTGGGAGTCATTGAAGTATGCAGGAACAGTGATAACAGCCTGGGTAACGGGTTCACCGAGGTACTTACTGGCGTCTTCGATCAGCTTGCGGAGTACCTGGGCAGAGATTTCTTCGGGGGCGAATTTTTTCTCTTTGGCAGGGCAATCAATTTTTACGTTGCCGGTGCTGTCGCGTTCTACTTTGTAAGCAACTTCAGTGGATTCGTTGCTGACCTCACTGTGTTTGCGGCCGATGAAACGCTTCACGGAGTAAAAGGTGTTGCCAGGGTTCATCACGGCTTGACGCTTGGCGATTTGCCCTACGAGCAGGTCTCCGTTTTTGGCGTAGGCAACGACGGAGGGGGTAGTTCTAAATCCTTCTGCGTTGGCGATTACAGTCGGCTTACCGCCTTCCATAACGGATACGCAAGAGTTGGTGGTTCCGAGGTCAATACCGACGACTTTTCCCATAGCAGTGTGACTCCAAAGATCAGCGATTTAACTTGAATAAGACTTTCAAATATTGGTGCAAGTATGACGACTAGATATTCTAGGTTCGTTCATATGACTATTCCTATAGTGCTGTGCGATTTAAGGATCTTGATAGTGTAGGTTCCCGAACCTGTGGGGACGGTTTGGAACTTAAAAATCGAACTTGCAAGCATTGTAGCGTGGGGTTGGCCCAGGAATAATTTGGCCGAATACTAAGCGATCGCCCATGATATCTGGGGTCAGGTTGGCGGGTTCATTGACTACATTTACCTGAAGATGAGGGTTTTGCTTAGCTACTTGCAATCCCACAAGGCGTTCATAAAATTGACTTTGGTGTACCCGTTCGCAACCGATAATCGTAATTGAGTTTAACTGCGACAGTTCTTTTTGTTGGGCTGGGCTAGGCATGGTGACCTGACCAGAGGGGAACGTCGTCGCATCAGTAATTTTGTAAATGTGGAAAACAACATGGGCGATCGCCAAACCCAAAACAGCCTGGCGTTGCCAATTTGCCTGTTGGCGGAAATAATCCTTTAACCAAACCACAACTGGTAACAAAGCAAAAATTCCGAGGGGATAAATGAGACTGATGGCGATTTTCCCAAGACGATAGGTGGATTCTAATGGAATATAAGCCAGCAAATAGAAACTATATAAACCCATACCAGTACAACCAGCCAAAAGATCACGTTTAATTACAAAATCTTTGTTGCGGCTGTAGGCTCGATAGAGTTGCCAAAGGCAATAGACACTAAATAATAAACCTAAAACCACATTGAACCAAACGCCAAAATCCTTGTTTGCTCCCATAGGTTTCGGCTTTTCTTGAAAAAGACTCCAGGGATTAAGGGGTACAAAATTCGTTCCATGGGATTTCAGTGGATTAATGCTCTTTTGAATTTCATCAAGAATAAATTGAGAATTGAACAGTGTATAAAAGATTAAGCCACAAATCAAAATCAAAATAGCATATTTGCTGTAATCAAAAAATAATTGGTTTGGACTTCTTTCGCTGTATTTTAAATAAATTAAAGTTGTGCAAAAATATACAGCAATAGTAATTGGCAAAAATGCTGGATAAAAAGAAAAAACAACTACTTGAATGCAAAACAAGCAGAGGAAATTTTGGGCATTAAATAAATTCTCATGTAAAGAGGCATTTCGGGCTTGACGAAGAACCAAAGAAATGACAATAATAAACAAGGTATTTGAAAAGTAAGCACTTACTAAAAGCCAATATAATTGGGGGGAAGAAACTGCCCAAATCACTAAAGCAAGATCACTTAAATTCAAGGACTGATTCTGGTCAAGGGGAGTGGCACACCAGTCTTTAAAAAGGGCCATGAATAGAGTTGCTCCTAGCATGCCTTGAAATACTGTAATTCCAAAGGACAGATCAGAAAATAGATACGAAACTATTGCCCCTAAAAATGAACTAAACTTTTTGGGACTACCAAGAAAATAGGCACAAGCAGAATTGTCAGGAAATTTAAAACTATCCGTCATCCCATAAAAATTTAGATTAGTTGTAGTCATTGCGCCATAACGACGAACATAGGCCCAAAAATCAGGGTTTGTATTTAATACCAAAGTATCTAAATTAGAATGACGAGTAACCATGACCCATATTGAAAAAACAAGGCACCAAATACTCGTATAAATAACCAAATGACGATGGCGTTGGATTAAGCGAAATCCAAATAGATCAAAAGCCTTTCGTTGAGTATTTGGCAATAATAAAAATACCAGTCCAAAGACTAATTCAAGGATTACTGTTCCATAGAAAGCATTAAAGCAATGATTAAGATAGGCTGTTGATAAACTTAAGACAGCAATTGGCATTGCCCCAACTAAGTATACCGTTGTCAAGCCTAGTGGCCTAAAATAAAAGCAATCCAGCCCGGGAGAGGTAATTGTACTTGTATTAGGCTGCCATTTCTTGTTGCATAGATGGAGGCCATAAAATAATAATTGGCCATTGAGGTGACAAATAAACCAAAGAAAATATGTTGCCCCCAAGCTACTTAAAAATAGTAAACAAAGAAACGTTAACTTATCCATATTACAAGCTCAAAGAGGAAAATCCAAACTGGAGGAAGGATATTTACGAGTAGTTGATATTAATCATATCGTTACTCGTGTCGTAAATTTAGCTATCAGGAGAATGAGCCAAAATCCGAAAATTCAGTGCAAATTGACCAGGTAATGAGAGTATATTAGGTGAGAATAATTGCGGGGAATGCTCTTTAATTAAGTCTTTGATTAACCAGAAAATGAAAGTGATTTTAGAGTAGTCCTACCACAATAAAGATAGCGCTTTTCTGGACGAAAAGCGTGTGAAGAAGGTAGCATTCTGGTTCTTTGGCAAAATAAAGCACCCGGAGAATTTTCATAATAATAGTGCTTGCTGCAATGCCATATACATCATCTGCGATACCAACAATTAGGATATTTCTTTTTTGCAAAAGAGAGATTTCGCAAATAGGGCGGCAAAACTAAGCATTAAACTGAGATAGTGGAGATAAGCGACAACAGTACTTAATAATCATGATGCTATAAATAACATTGAAGAGATTTGATAGGGAGCATATATGGGGGCAATCTAACTGCTTTCAGGTAGATTGCTTTTTGCTTTATTGCCTCTTAGTTATTTTAGGGACTTACTCAAAAGTGACTATTTTAAGTCATGGAAAGTTAACGGAAGTCCGCTTGGATGCCGGGGCTGGCAATGTGCGTCACCCAAAGATCGAGGGCTGGGTCGTTTAATTCTTGGGCAACTTGGACTTTGAGGGCTTGGGCTTGGGCGAAGGTTTCGCAGAGGGCAAACACACTGGGGCCGGAGCCGGACATCATCGTGCCGATCGCCCCATGTTTGGTAAAGCAGTCACGCAGTTGTTGCACCTGGGGAAATGCGGGTAAAACGACTTTTTCGAGATCGTTATGGAGTTCATGGGCGATCGCCTGGATATTTTTTTGCTGAATGGCTTTGATTAGGCCGCCGGAATGGATTTGTGTTATGCGGGCATCCCAACTCGCCGCATCTTGGAGATAATGCTCCCCAAATTGAGCGCGGTAGGTTTGGTAGGCCCAGGGGGTAGAAACGGCAATGTTGTTGTATTTTGCGAGGACAATCGGGATGCCATCGAGATCGGGCAATGGGTCTAAAATTTCTCCCCGTCCGGTGGCGATCACCGTCCCCCCACCAATGCAAAAGGGCACATCTGAACCCAATTCTGCTGCTAAGGTTTGTAATTCCGGTTGGGTTAACCCCAAATCCCAGAGCAAATTCAACCCCACCAATACCGCTGCGCCGTCCGTTGACCCCCCAGCCAGTCCCGCCGCCACGGGGATATTTTTTTCGATGGTAATGTCAACTCCACCACCCACCCTGGCGTAGATATCCGCAAAGCGCGTCATCATTAACTGGGCGGCTCGGTAGGCAATATTGCTGGCGGTGAGGGGGACTTCGGGATGCTGGCAATAGAGATTGATATCGCCACTGCGGTTTTGTCGCACCTCAATCCGGTCGTATAAGCCAATGGTCTGCATCACCATCACCAACTCATGGAACCCGTCGGGGCGATCGCCCAAAATTTCCAGGTAGAGATTAATTTTTGCGGGGGCAGTCAGAAGATAGGCGGACATCACACAGTACCAAGCAGTAAATCGAGACCATTATCTAGTTTCCCTTGTTTTTTGGAAATCCTTCCCAATATGAGCCAAGCTTGACCCTTAATATTTCTTGAAAGATCCCCGGCGATCGCCCCCTACCCTTAAGGGCCAGCACCTTTCGCAGTAGCATAGATAGACGAATTGTTGTATGTGGCGGGGTAAGAACAATGCAAAAACCCATTCTTGTTGGCGGTTTAGGTTTAGCCTTATTTTTCGCAGTTTTGGGTCGCTGGCAGGGCAATATTTTCGACCTTGGCGAATGGCTATTTTGGGGGGCGATCGCCTGGGGCGGCCTCCTGCTTTGGCAGAAAAAACAACCCCAACACCCCCAGGACAATCCCCAAAATCCCCTCAAACGAAAAGACGTTGACCAAGCCATTGCAAACGCCCAACAGTGGGTGATGGCGCTCCAGCAAGAAGTGCCCGATCAAGATTTCACAACCCTTAGGCAAACCCTGGATAAGCTTAATCAAGAATTTCAACGGGACCACTTCACCGTGGCGATCGCCGGTGGCCGGGGCACTGGAAAAACAACCCTCCTCAGGCAGCTCCAAGCCACCGCACCAACTTATACCCTCCAGGAAACACCGCCCCTATTTACCGACCTCGCCAGCTATGACCAAGCGGCCCAAAACCAAGTCTTTGCCGCCGACCTGGTGATTTTCCTGGTGAATGGGGATCTGATGGCCTCCCAATGGCAAACCCTCAACCATTGGCACCAAGCTCGCCAGACAATCCTTATCGCCTTTAATAAGCAAGATCAATATCAGCCGGAGCAACGGGAATTGATCCTGAACCAACTGCGGAACCATTGTCAGCCGGCGATCGCTCCCCAAAATATCCTCCCCATCACCGCCGCACCCCAGGCCATCAAAGTTAAAAAAATCCAAGCCGATGGCACCGCCACCGAGCATTTTGAACGTCCTGATCCGGTCGTTGCCCCCCTACAACATCAACTCCAAACTCTCCTCAGTCAGCCCGAAACCCAACAACAACTGCTCTGGTCAACCATCTGGCGCACCGCACGGCTCACCCAGCACAATGCCAAGCAAACCCTCAATCAATTCCGACGGGAACGGGCTTTACCGATCCTCGAAAAATATCAGTGGTTGGCGGCTGGGGCGACCTTTGCCAATCCCGTCGCTGCTTTAGATTTACTCGCCACGGCAGCCGTAACAGGACAAATGATTATGGATGTGGGAGCGGTCTATCAACAGCGTCTTTCTCTGGGTCAGGCCCAGGCGATCGCCACCACCCTCGGCAAACAAATGATCCAACTTGGCCTTGTGGAACTCTCCACCCAAGCCGTCGGCGGGATGCTCAAAACCAACGCGATCACCTATCTTGCTGGGGGTGCTGTCCAGGGGGTCAGTGCCGCCTATCTAACCCACATTGCGGGGCTGAGTTTAATCCAGTATTTCCAAGAACAAAACCCCCAAACTGCCTCTGAATCTCTTAATTTCGAGAAACTCGGCCAGATTCTTAAGCGAGTTTTTGAGCAAAATCAGCGATCACAATTTTTCGGGAATTTCGTGAAAGGCACCCTAAATCGCCTATCCCCCCAAACGATTAGCTAAGATCTATAGCTAGCCCAAAAAATCATAAAATTCATAACCCCCCTAAATTCCCATGGATATCGAACTCGAAAACCTAGAGGCCTCCGTTGAAAATTTGTTATCTGCGGCGAAGACCCACCTCGAAGAAAAAAAATTACAGCAGCAGCGGGACGAACAATACCAAGATATTGTGCGCCAACGGGAAGCAAAACTGCACCCCCTGCTCAAAAAAGTCGAAGAGATGATCAGCACCTACCGGGCGGAGGGATATCATCATGCCGACATAATTCAACAATTACAAGAAAAAGCCGATGATATTCGCCGTGAAATAGCAGAAATACCCGAAAAGGCCACAGAAATTGTCGATGCCCAGCTTGTTCTCCGGGAAGAAAGACTTTTAGAAGAAAAAGCGCGGGAAAAAGTCCAACGCTGGCAGTCGGATCTCCGGGACGATCTGCTCGATATGATCTTTGAACAACAAGACTTTTTTAGTGCCACCGATGCGGCGATCGCCATCAAAGGCTATGTGGATGACCTCAAGGAAATAGGTTCCCTCGAAGAAGTGGTTGACGCCCTAATTAACCAAATAAACGAACACAGCGAAGAAGGCCCCGTGGCGCGACTGCGGGGAACCCATGAACAAACCCTAAACTTTATCTATAACAAAGCCCTCGAAAACCGTTCCCGTACAGAACACCATCCCAATATTCAACCCAAATCCCGCCACCGCAAATCGGATAAACGCCCGGAACTGTATGCAGACTTAGTTGGAAAAGTCTTAGTTTTTGGTGGACATGATCGCCTCCAAACCGCTGTAAAGAATCGCCTGCGCAGTTCCCAGGTGGAATTGCAATGGTATAGCGAACAGGATGGTCTACAACTTTCGGCCCAGGGGGAAGCCCAGGTTACCAATGTTGACCTCATTCTCATTATCACGGGCTACGCCAGCCATTCCATGACGGAGCGGGCCATGGAAGCCTGTAAAAAAGCAGACAGAAAATATGAAATTATCAACACCACAGGCATGACCAGGGTGCTAGAAGCCATCGAAGCAGGACTCAAAACCCAACAATTGGCGCAACTCTGGAATAAGTAATCGCTCTATGGCAGTTCCCCCGAAGTTTCTGATTCAAACGGCACAATTTGTCTGGCATCGCCTGTGGCAAACCCTGATGTCTCAATTGGCCCCCAGCGACCCAACGGGCAATTTTCAGCGGGTTGAGAGTCAATTTCGCCATTGGGTCGGTTCTGAAGAGTTTCCGCCAGAGCCAAATCGTTATCGACTCTACATTGGCCTTACTTGTCCCTGGGCGCACCGGACAGCCATTACCCGCATCCTCAAGGGTCTAGAGGACGTTGTGGATCTGAGTGTGGCGATCGCCGATGTGTCAGTGGGGGGCTGGCGTCTGGAAAATGACCCCACGGGCTGCCGCAGCATGAAAGAGCTTTATCAATTGGGCCAGGTGGGTTACAGTGGCCGCTGTTCTGTGCCGGTGCTGTGGGATTGCCAGACGTACCAAATCGTTAATAACGAGAGCGCAGAGATTATTGTGATGCTCAATGATGCCTTTAATCGGTTTGCGAAATTCCCAGAGCGAGACTTATACCCAGAACCATTACGACCAGAAGGCGATCACCTCAATGACCTCATCTATCACACTGTTAATAATGGCGTTTATAAATGTGGCTTTGCCCGCACCCAAGCCGCCTATGACCAAGCGGCAACGGCACTTTTTCAAACTTTGGATCAGTTAGACCAACGCCTAGGCGATCGCCGCTACCTTCTAGGCGACCAACTCACCCTCTGCGATATCCGCCTATTTACTACCCTCATCCGCTTTGATCTCGTTTACCATGGCCTCTTTAAGTGCGATCGCCGCCGCATCTGCGATTACAAAAATCTCTGGGGCTATCTACGGGATATCTATCAACTGCCAGGTGTTGCTGCTACCTGCCCCCTCAAAACAATCCAGCAAGAATATTACACTTCCCTCTTCCCCCTCAACCCCAGCGGCATTGTTCCCCTCGGTATCGATATTCATCGCTTTCAATCCTCCCATGACCGCCACACTTTAGCCATCAATTCCGACGATTCCTAACTCTGATAAGATTTTGGAGATTCATTGTTAGGCAGTGTTCTATGGTCAATCTTGAGGACATCAGACCCGTCAAAACCCCCTTTAAACAGGAAGAATGGCGGCCTATCCTGATTGTTAGCGGCATCTTTTTTATCATTTGTATGGCTTTGGTGCTGCACCGTCATTTCACATTCTATTCCTCCTATGACCAAGGCATCTTCAATCAGGTCATGTGGAATGGAGCCCATGGCCGTTTTTTTCAAAGTAGCCTCTCTTCACAGTTATCTACCAATGTTGTTCATGCAGGGGAAGTCCCAGATGTCAGCTACCATCGCCTTGGGCAACACTTCACTCCTGCTCTACTTCTGTGGTTGCCGATTTATTTCTTTTTTCCCCATGCTGCAACCCTAGCCGTACTTCTAGTTACCATGCTATCGGCAGCGGGTCTTGTTCTGTACCTATTAGCACGACATTATCTAGATCCAGTTCCTGCCCGTTGGATTACCTATAGCTATTACGGTGCAAATGCTGTAATTGGCCCAACTTTATGTAATTTTCACGATAATTTCCAGTTGCCTCTTTTTATGTTTACGTTGCTTTTAGCCATGGAAAAACGTTGGTGGTGGCTCTTTGGAATTATGTGTCCTTTGATCGTCATGATCCGTGAAGATAGCGGTATTGTTCTCTTCGGGGTGGGTGCTTATATGATCCTTAGTCGTCGTTTTCCAAAAATCGGAGCGGCGGTCTGTTTGTTTAGCTTTGGGTATATTCTGCTGCTAACTAATTTAATTATGCCGATCTTTTCCGAGGATATTTCTAAGCGATTTATGCTCGAACGATTTGGGCAATATACAGACGCGGCAGAGGCTTCCACCCTTGATATTTTATTGGCAATGCTCTCCAATCCATTGTTACTTCTTAGGGAACTGGTTACTCCTTTTGATCGGACAATTAAATATCTCGCAGGACAATTTTTGCCATTTGCTTTTGTCCCGGCAGTGGCTCCGAGTGCTTGGGCGATCGCCGGATTTCCCTTGCTCAAACTTCTGTTAGGAAAAGGGATGTCTGTTCTCTCGATTAATATTCGCTATGCCCTTGCCGTTGTACCAGGTATTTGTTATGGGGTAATTCTATGGTGGTCTGGGGAAGGCTTTAATAATTTTTTCCGGAAAAACCAGCCCCGTCATCCCCGACAAATCAGCCCATTTTTTAAAAAATTCTGGATTACTTGTTTAACCTTATCTATCGCTTTTACCATCACAGCTAATCCTAACCGGACACTTTACTTTATGATTCCGGATTCTTTATCTCCCTGGGTTTATGTGTCCCCGATTGAGCAATGGTCTCGCAGTGTTGATATTCAGGGCATGATTGGCCGTATTCCTCAGGATGCAAGCGTCTCCGCAACAACTTACATCATTCCTCATCTATCTAGTCGTCGAGAAATTATTCGTTTACCCGGCATCGAAATTAAAAACGATCAACAAAACATCGAAAAAGTTGATTTTATTGTGGCAGATCTATGGCGTCTAGTGCGTTATCAAGTCGCTTTTGATGAGGATTGGCAACGATTGAAAGATTATGTTGGGGTAATTGATCAAATTGTTGACCAAAATGAATATGGCATTATTGATTTTAAAGAAGGCGTTATTCTGTTAGAAAAAGGAAAAAGTTCAACACCTGATTCAAAACAGCAGTGGAGAGCCTATCGACAAACTTTGATCCCGATTTTAAGTAAAAACAATAATTGAATATAAAAAGCGACCCCCCAATATCTTTATGGTATTGGGGGTCAACGAGATAATGTAGAGATTTATTTTTGGGTATTCTGTTTAATCGAGGTCAGTATCATCATCGTCGTCATCATCTTCGAAGCCATCTTCATCCATCAGCTCAGATAAATCTTGATCGTCTGCCATCTCATCGATCAAGTCGTCTTTTTTCTCGCGGTAAATAATGCGACCGTTTTCTTCTAGCCATTCTAGTAATGATGTCTTTTGCTCGAGGGCAATCACGGAGGCAGGCGCGTATCGAGGTTCTTGGCGCAGGGAAGGATTTTTCATAGTCAAAACTAGGCGATCGCTACGGATATGTGAGCAGCTTTTTAGTATAGCTTATTCAGGATTCGGGCAGGACTTTGGATGGGGTTATTTTTTAAGCCAAAACCGTACAAGGAGTCCCTGGTGTCGGCTCCAAAACCAGGGTGTCGGGTTGTTTTTCGTGGAGCATCTGCTTAAAGTCAGCGACCGTACCTTGGGGTTTGAGGAATTTCATCACCAGCCCTTCAAAGTTGACATCTCCACCAGCGGCAGTGGGCAAAATGACCTGGGGTTTTAGCCATTCACAAACCTGTAGGGCACTGGCTTGACCTTTGATCACGGGGCCGAGGAGGGGCAGGGTGAGATTAATCAATGGCGTCACCACAACGTCAATCGGAGCGTACTGCTTCAACTCCGGGGAATGATAGCCGTGGGGTTCGTAATAGAGCGTTTGGCCAGTGCTGAGATCCTTGAGCAGGTAGCCATTTTCCAAAGTGGTTGGCCCCACCGGAGACCCTTTCAGAGCCAGAATTTCTAAATTATCAATGGTGTATTTCTGGTGATGCTCTAGGGTGTGGATGGTTTGATAACCCAGAGACTCCACGACCTTGGCCGCATTAGGGGAAGCGACAACGGGTAATGCATGATCCAACTGCTCTAGGGTAGGTACGTGGGCATGGTCCGGTAGCCCTTGGGACAGGAGTATTAAATCTATATTTTCGGGAATGGGACGATCCTGGGGGCGATCGCCTTTAAATAACCAAGGCGTATTCCCAAACATCAACGAACCCACTAGCCAAGGATCTAGCAAAATACGCTTTCCGGCCATCTCAATGAGCCAGCTATTACTGTCGAGGTATGTCAATTCCATGGGTCAGCCTAGAGTACTTATTTACAGATCTTAACAATTTCTGCCCTGGGGTTAACGGCGAGACTCCAATACGGCATGGGGATAAGCAATACGCTTATGGTTGTACTGCTCCCATACTTTTACAAAAACATCCACAATGGACGGCAACTCATTTTTTGCAATGCCAGATTCAGCTAATTGACCATCTTGCCAACGGGCTCGAAATATACGATTGACCATAATTGCCGCCTGGTCTGGGGTCGCTTCTTTCAAGGAACGTAGGGCTGCTTCACAACTATCTGCCAGCATTACCACCCCTGTTTCCCTTGATTGGGGGATCGGGCCAGCATAACGGAATAACTGTTCATCCACACTGTCTGGGGGGTGGCCTTCTTTTTCGGCAAGGGCACGGGCCTGGTGATAAAAATACGAAATTTGCATCGTCCCTTGGTGTTCTGGGATGAAGTCACGGATTGCCTTGGGTAGCTTGTGTTTTTTGGCCATTTTTTCCCCTTCCGTTACGTGCTTGCGAATAATCTCGACGCTTTCATAGGGGCTGAGTTGGTCATGTTTATTGGGGCCACCCTGCTGATTTTCAATAAAGCCTTCGGGGTCGTGGGTCTTGCCAATGTCATGGTAGAGGGTTCCGGCGCGGATTAATTCCACATCACAGCCTAATTGGCGACCAGCAGCTTCGGCGAGGGAGGCGACAAATAGCGTGTGTTGGAAGGTTCCGGGGGTTTCTTTAGCAAGCTTGGCGAGCAGAGGACGATTCGGGTTGGAAAGTTCAGCTAAGCGAATGGGGGTTAGCAGTTCAAAGAAGCGTTCTAGATAGGGGGATAGTCCGAGGGCAATAATAATCCAGACGGTGCCAGAGAAGCCAAAAATTAATGCCTCTGGCAAGAGGACATACCAGAGGGTCTCGGCACTGGCACTGGCAATGAGATTCCAGGCGAGGCTGACGACAGCTTGCATGGCCCCAATAGTGAAGCCAAGGCTGGCTTGTTCTTCGCGCGATCGCAATTTACCACTCTGTTGGGCGGCAATGATTCCGCCGACGGTGGCCGCAATGAGGTGATCCCATTTAATGTTTTCGTTGCTAATGCCCGTAATCCCGGATAAGAGGGCCACTTGGGTGATCGCAATGTGGGGATGGTAGAGGCTACCGGTGAGTAATCCGACGGCTGGTAAGTTGTTGTTGTAGGGAAATTTTGTTAGGCCCAGGAGGGGGGTACTCAGGCTAATGAGCAGCAGCAGCACCCAATCACGCCGCCGTAGGTTTTTCTTGGTTTTGGTAACGACAAGGATGGTTATGGCAACGCCACCGCTAACCAGGAGCGCATAACCGCCGAGACCCAACCAGTTAATTTGGCGATCGCTGAGGCCAAAGCCATCGAGTAGCACAAAATCTTCTTGGCTAATTTGCTCTCCCTTGGTGACAATTACCTCGCCCGAATCAATGCTTACAACGACGGGTTCTACGGCGAGGGCTGCCTGTTCGGAACGGCGTTTGGTTTCTTCGCGGTCTTCGATCAGGTTGGGGCGCAGGGTTTGGCTTAAAGTGTCGATGGCAAAGGCGCGCCCGGATCTATCGTTTTCGAGTTGTACCTGGATAGTTTCTTGGAGGAGGCTTGGGGAAATGCCTGGGGGAATCCCTTGGGTCAGAATGCGATCGCCAGCCTGGAGAATATCATTACGGACTTGCTCCCATTCTGCGTCAGACAGGCGGAGTAAAAAGGTTTGGTGGGTTTGAAACAGGTCGGTGTTAAAGGTGGTTTGGGCTTCGGCGATCGCCTGTTGATAGCCTTCCCGGGCCACCATGATCGTCGTGATCACCCTTTGCACTGCCGCAGGGCCAGCTCCCCCGGCATAGGCGTAGAGTTCCCGGGTTGGGGTCGCCAAATTTGCATCTGTGGGCAGCAGGGTATCAAGGGGCGGCAGGGGAGAAATTTCGAGTTGATCGGCGATCGCCAATACTGTTTCCCACTGGGCAGCGCTGGCTTGGCGGAGTGTTGTTTGGCTTGGAATCGATAAAATTTGGGGATCGAGAAAGGGAAATTCGCCAGAAATGGTACGGACTCGACTAATGTCATCGAGGAGGGTTTTGAGGTCTTGCTTGATAGCTGGCGTAACTTCTGGATCTCGCTTCAAACTAGGGATTGCGCCCTGGCGAATTTCCTGGCGTTTTGCCTCAGTGGTCTTGGTATCCTCAAATTCACCATCGCTAGGAGCTGTAATTGTCTTCGGGGCAATGGTATCCACCGCCAGTTGCGGCTGGTTATAAAAGCGATCGCCAATCACGCTAGTCAAGGATGTAACCGCTACCACTGCCAATACCGAAGCAGAAAGTTGACTAGGCGATTTCCGCCGGGTGGGAGATTGCCCTTGGCCCCGATGCTGTTTGGAATTAGACCAAAAATTCATATGCAAATTGAAAAAAGATGCGATTCATTCAGACGTCCACCCAGTGCAGAAAGATGCAATCGATCGCGGGATGCTAAACAAGGTGGCGTTGGGAAATAAGTTGAAGCTGGGGACGATATTGGAGAACGGACTGACTTGCAATAAGGGGTACCTGCTCCAACTGTAACTGATTTTCTGGGGGAAGTCCCGACCAGCGACTCCAAAACTGTAAGACTTGGGTTTCCATTGCCTCTAAATCATGGTGTAGCCGTAAACATAGGGATAAATGGCGATCGCCCCGGAGGACACCGACAAAAATGGCGACCCAAAGGCTGATAATACTCGATTCTGACCGGACTAGGGCGAAACTCTCTGACCAACGCCCGTCACCATAGGCGATCGCCCCATAAATTAGCAAAAGTTGTCGCGTTGCCTGATCAAGCTGTTTTTCGGCTCGAATCGTCCGACTGAAGCTTGTCCAGGTCTGTTGGGGAGTCCAGGGGGATGGTAGTAGTGTGCCGACCGGGGAATATTGCGCGATGTGGGTGCGGAATGTCCCAGGGGTGAGTTTTTCTCGGAAACAAGCACTCAAGGCCCCGGCCAAATCCAGCACCATAGGGTACTGCGCCGGGGGCAGGTCAAATTTTCCCAGGCGATCGCCTAAATCCTGGGGATCTTCATGGCAAAACACCAACAGTGGCAACAACAAAAACGCATTTTCTAAGGGTTCTTCGGTGAACGGGGGCCGCCAACTGCCCAGTGTGCCGGTTTCGCTGTATTGGTTCATCAGGGTCTGCATTGGAAGGAGCAGGGGCGAGGTGTCATGGCCCTCAAATTGGCTGGCGATCGCCAACATCATGCCCAATAATCGGTGATAAAGACTCACAATCATTCCTGAACCTCCCCTTCGGAAGCCTGCCACGCTTCCCAAAGATCCGGTCGTCGGGCCTGGGTGCGTTGGATTTGCTGGGCCAAACGCCATTCCGCAATTTTTTGGTGATTACCAGACCGCAAGACCGCTGGTACTTCCCACTCCCGAAACTTAGCAGGGCGCGTATATTGCGGATAGTCCAACAGCGGCACCTGGAAACTATCGGCTTTCAGGGATGCTTCTTTGCCCACCGTGCCCGGCAGTAAGCGAATCACACCGTTGAGCAACGTTAACGCCGGAATTTCACCACAGGTCAAGACAAAATCGCCCAAGGAAATCTCCCGGGTTACCAAATGCTCCCGCACCCGTTCATCGACCCCTTCATAATGGCCGCAGATTAGAACCAACTGGTCATAGGTGGTTAATTCCGCCAAAAGTTGTTGGTCGAGCCGTTGTCCCTGGGGCGTCATCAAGATCACTTCCCGCTTAGGTTGCACGGGTAAAGACTCGACAGCGGCGAAGAGGGGTTCTGGTTTTAATAACATCCCCGCACCGCCCCCATAGGGTTCATCATCAACACTCCGGTGTTTATCCGTCGTGAAATCCCTGGGGTTGGTGAAGTTAACGGTGGCAATGCCTTTCCCTAAAGCTTTTCCCAGGAGGCCGGACTGGAGCGGCGAGGTAAAAAAATCCGGAAAAAGGGTCACAAGATCGAAATGTAAAGCCATAGAAAAAGGGGGAGTGAAAGTGATGGTTTTTTGACCTAAAAAAGAATAATCAGCTAATTTGAGAATGACAAGGACTATGCAATAATTGTGGGGATTTTTCTGGATTTCTCTGGTTCTTTTGGTAAGGGTTCAGACCGCAGGAATCTGGTCAATGGCTCGGCCCCAATGGTGGCTTCACCAAGTGCAAACGGATCTGGAATTTCGCCTCTCACCTGTCCTCAAGATTAAACTAATGCCGTCAGAAACTTCTCTTGCTCAGCAAACTTCTTTTAAGAGTTCCATCCTTGTCATTGGGGGAGCGGAAGATAAGGTTCATGGTAAGGAAATTCTCGCTTCGTTTTTCCGACGGTCTGGGGGCACTGGGGCGGCGATCGCTATTATTCCATCGGCATCCCGCGAACCGTTACTGATTGGCGATCGCTACCAACGGATCTTTGAGGATATGGGCGTCGCAAAGGTTAAGGTCTTGGACGTGCGCGATCGCATCCATGCTGAAGATCGCTATTACCAAGAATTTGTTGAAGATTGTACTGGCGTCTTTATGACGGGCGGCGACCAGCTTCGCCTCTGTGGTCTACTTGCAGATACGCCATTAATGGAACGCATCCGTCAACGAATTCACAGCGGCGAAATCACCCTCGCTGGCACCAGTGCCGGGGCCGCGGTGATGGGCCACCATATGATCGCTGGGGGCAGTAGCGGCGAATCTCCTAACCGGGGTCTGGTGGATTTGGCCATGGGCCTGGGGATGATTCCAGAAATTATCGTCGATCAGCATTTTCACAACCGCAATCGCATGGTGCGTCTCCTGAGTACGATCGCCGTGCATCCAGACCGCCTGGGGATCGGCATTGACGAAGATACGGCGGCGGTCTTCGAGCAGGAAGGGTACTTAGAAGTCCTGGGCCGGGGGACAGTCACCATTGTTGATGCCCAGGATTTGACCCACACAAATCAGTCCCGTGTCGATACATCGGAACCGCTGAGTCTCCATAATTTGCATCTGCATATTCTCTGCCATGGCGATCGCTACGACCTCAAAAACCATCGGCCAATGTCCGGAAACCTTTAAATGATGGTCACTAACCGACAAATAATCCACGAACAAATTGTCCTAGAATAATTAGCAATTCTAGGGCGATCGCCAAATGTCATACTCCAGTTCACCATTTCCCCTTGACAGGCCACTGCTGCGGATAGCATTGGTCTAACGCCGCTTATCGTCCACCCAGCGGCATTTGCGCCCAGCCCCACCAGACTTTCAACCACGCCAACCTATGAGAATCCTCAAGACCCTAACCCTCAGAGGCCCCAATTATTGGAGTATTCGACGCAAAAAGTTGATCGTCATGCGTCTCGATCTCGAAGAAATTGCGGAAATCCCCTCCAACGAAATTAGCGGATTCTACGAAGCCCTCAGCGAAACCCTCCCGAGTCTCATCGAACACCATTGCTCCCCCGGTTGCCGGGGTGGTTTTTTAAGCCGTGTCCGGGAAGGAACCCTCATGGGTCACATCGTGGAACATGTCGCCCTCGAACTCCAAGAATTAGCGGGTATGCCCGTTGGGTTTGGTCGCACCCGGGCCACTGGCGATCGCGGTGTCTACAATGTCGTTTTTGAATATATCTACGAACAAGCCGGACGTTATGCCGGACGGGCTGCCGTACGTCTCTGTCAATCCATCCTTGATACTGGGCGCTATTCCCCCAAAGAACTAGAGCAGGATCTCGCCGATCTCAAAGATCTCTGTGCCAGCTCAGCCCTCGGCCCCAGTACCGAAACCATCGTCAAAGAGGCCGAATCCCGTGGGATTCCCTGGTCATTGCTCAGTGCCCGTTCCATGATTCAACTGGGCTATGGCCTACATCAGCGACGATTGCAAGCCACCCTCAGCAACCAATCTGGCATTTTAGCCGTTGAATTAGCCTGTGACAAAGAAGGCACCAAAAATATTCTGGCCGATGCGGGTGTCCCCGTGCCCCGTGGTACCGTGATTCGCTATTTAGATGACCTTGAGGATGCCATTGAAGATGTCGGTGGCTATCCCATTGTGATTAAACCCCTCGATGGCAACCATGGCCGTGGCATTACCATTGATATCAAAACCTGGGCCGACGCAGAGCACGCCTACGATCTCGCCAGCGAAGCCTCAAAAACCCGCTCCGTCATCGTAGAACGTTACTACAAAGGCAGTGACCACCGGGTATTGGTTATTAACGGTAAGCTCGTTGCTGTCTCCGAACGGGTACCAGCCCATGTGGTCGGGGATGGTCACTCAACCATTGAAACCCTCATCGAAGAAACAAATCGCGATCCAAATCGGGGCGACGGCCATGATAATGTCCTCACCCGCATCGTCATCGACCAAACAGCCCTAAAAGTGCTTGATCGCCAAGGCTTATCCCTGGACACCGTACTCCAGGACGGAGAAATTGCCTATCTGCGAGCCACGGCGAACCTCAGCACCGGGGGGATTGCTGTTGATCGTACCGATGATATCCACCCCTACAATGTGTGGCTCTTTGAGCGGGTGGCCAAAATTATTGGCTTGGATATTGCCGGGATTGATGTGGTTACTGAAGACATTACTCAGCCCCTCCCCGATACCGATGGGGTGATTGTGGAGGTCAATGCGGCCCCTGGTTTTCGGATGCACGTGGCGCCAAGCCGTGGTTTACCCCGAAATGTGGCGGCCCCGGTACTGGATATGCTCTATCCCGATGGTGCCCCCAACCGGATCCCCATCATTGCCCTGACGGGAACCAATGGCAAAACTACTACCACCCGCTTAACGGCCCATATCTATCGCCAAACGGGAAAAGTCGTGGGCTATACCAGCACAGATGGGGTTTACATTGGTGATTATCTCGCCCAAAAGGGTGATAATACTGGCCCCCAAAGTGCGGCGATGATTCTCCAAGACCCAACGGTGGAAGTGGCCGTCCTGGAATCAGCCCGGGGCGGTATTTTACGGGCTGGTTTAGCCTTTGATCGCTGTGATGTAGGAGTCGTCCTTAATGTCGCAGCAGATCACCTGGGTCTAGGGGATATCAATACCATTGAGCAAATGGCCCAAGTCAAGGGCGTGATTGCTGAAACGGTCAGTCCCGACGGCTATGCGGTTCTGAATGCGGATGATCCCCTCGTTGCCGCCATGGCCGAAAAGGTGCGGGGTAAGGTCACTTATTTTTCGATGCAGTCGGATAATCCCGTGGTTTTAGAGCACATACGACGGGGTGGACTGGCGGCGGTTTATGACAATGGTTATCTGACGTTGTTAGAAGGAGAATGGAAGCTACAAGTGGAGCATGTGAAGCACGCGCCGGTGACAATGGGGGGCATGGCTCCGTTTATGATCGCCAATGCCCTCGCTGCTTGTTTGGCCGCCTTTGCCCAGGGCGTTGATATTGAACATATTCGCCAGGGGTTACGCACCTTTAAGCCTTCGGCAGCCCAGACCCCAGGACGGATGAACCTTTTTGATTTGGGAACGCACCACGCGCTGGTGGACTATGCCCATAATCCGGCGGGTTATGAGGCCGTGGGTGCCTTTGTGAAAAACTGGCCCGGCGAACGAATCGGGGTGGTGGGTGGCCCTGGCGATCGCCGCGATGAGGATTTAATTTTGTTGGGGCGCATTGCCGCTGCGGTTTTTGACCGAATTATCGTTAAAGAAGACGATGACAAACGGGGCCGCCACGCAGGGGAAGTGGCAGATTTAATCCGCCAGGGGATTCAAGAAGAAAATCCCAATTGCCAATACGAAACCATTCTTGATGAACAACGGGCCTTGAATGTTGCCCTCGATGAAGCGCCCCAGGAGGCTCTGGTGGTGATTTTCCCCGAAAGTGTGACCAGGGCGATCGCCATGATTGAGCAGCGCCTACCCAGCCAAACTAACCCTGGCCTGAATGGGACGGCGACTGTCTCTTCCGAAGCTCCTGTGAATTCTCCCTCCATCGCTAGTTAAGGGGTTGTTTGTCTGTAACTCACCTATTTTTCAAACAAAAAACGAGCATCCTACGCCTGGAGATCAGAGGCGGGCGTTGCCCCCAGGGAAACTAAAGGAATCGTGCGGTAGTTGCCGAGGATTTTTAAAATTTCTGTGTGGGTCTGGAGTTCCGTCAGGGCTGCCTGAACATCGGGATTTGTGAGACAACCATCGAGATCGACAAAAAATAAATATTCCCCCAGGGAGCGTTTCGTGGGGCGCGATTCAATGCGGCTGAGGTTAATTTTGCGGCGGGCAAAGACCTCTAGGGCACTCACGAGAACCCCAGGAATTTTTGCGGGCAGGGTAAAGGCAAGGGAAATCACATCCCCAGCCGTCTGGATGTCCTTCCCTAAAACCCAAAACCGGGTGCAATTTTGCGGAAAATCACCAATGGCATCCACCACGATGGGTAAGTGGTAAAGATGTGCTGCCCGGGGCGCGGCGATCGCCCCTAGATGAGGATTGTCCTTGAGGCTACCCAAGACCGCCGTGGTTGAATTCGCTTCAATGAGGGCCGCATGGGGCAGATGTTTTTCCAGCCACCGTTGACATTGGGCCAAGGCCTGGGGGTGGGAGCGGACTTCTTTGATCTCGCTAAAGTCTGGGGCGAAGGAAATTAGGGCATGGTGGATGGGGAGAATAATTTGATGGCAGATGGATAAAGGGTGCAATTCCCAGACCAAATCCAAGGCGATCGCCACCGACCCTTGAATCGAATTTTCCACCGGGATCACCGCTAATTGCACCTCATCGTGGGCGAGGGCATACAAACTCTGGGCAATGCTTTGGCAGGGTACTAGATCCACAGCCGGCGATTGTTCCCGCTGCAACCATCCTTGATAGGTCTGTGCCGCTGCTTCGGCGTTGGTGCCCGCTGGCCCAAGGTGAGCGATTTTTATGGTCATACCCGACGATCAATCTGCGAATGTTTCCAATCCTACCAATTTTTAAGGGCGTTGCCGCTGCCGTGGTCGCGTCGTCCACCAGATCATCGCCCCACTGGCCAGGAGCAAAAGCAAGCCCAGGGCATTGAGAAAAGGATAGATCACCTCTAAATTCACAGGGCCAAAATGTCCCCGGTGGAGCTCTAGTAACCAATAAAAATCCGCCGTATTGCCCGTCAAAGAAGCCACTTGAAACAGGGATCCCGTCAACACCGTAATCAACAGAGGCGCGACCATAATCGGCACAAGACGGCGGTGGATTTGACGGAGATCGCGTTGGGGAAAAGCCATAGCTGCTGTTACCTCGAAAAATAATCCCCTCTATTGTGGGATGTTTTCCAGAGATTGGTGGGCTTGGGCCGGGGCTGTGGTTTGGAAATATTTGTGGGCCGTGTAGGCGAGGGTAACGACCCCTGTCAGAATTGCGCTTTCATCAATGTCAAAGAGGGGGTGGTGCAGGGGATAGTTCAAGCGGTTTTGGTGGCCGACCCCCAAGCGAAACATCGTCCCGGGGAGATTTTCGAGGTACATAGAAAAATCTTCGGCCCCCAGGGAAGGCTCCGGCAAAATTTCTACATGGCGATCACCCAGGGCTTCCCGACTCGCCTGTTCAAGGATTTTCGTCAAACCGGGATCATTTTGCACCGAAGGCACCCCCCGCTGGTAGTTGACCTTATATTTCGCGCCGTAGGTATTGCAGATGTTGGCGACAATATTTTCAATCCATTGGGGTAAATCCGCATGGGTTTCTGGGTGGAGCGATCGCACGGTGCCAGTCATGTGTACTTCATCGGCGATGACATTGGCGGCCCGGCCCCCGTTAATTTTGCCAATGGTGAGGACGATGGGTCGCAGGGGATTTTGGGTGCGACTGATCGACTGTTGCAGGGCCGTAACCACCTGGGCAGCAATCCAAATCGCATCAATGGCTTGGTGGGGTCGCGCCCCATGGCCCGATTCACCGTAGATAAAAATTTCTAAATCATCGGCGGCAGCCGTGAGGGCACCATAGCGAATCCCAATGTTTTTAGCGGGAATGGTCGGGAAAACGTGTAAGCCAATCACCCCATCGATCCCCACCAAGGCACCGTCATCAACCATCCATTTCGCTCCCTGGGCAATTTCTTCGGCGGGCTGAAATAAAAAACGAATATTACCGGCGATCGCCTCCGGAAGTTGGGCCAAGACCATCGCTGCTCCCAGACCCACCGTTGTGTGTACATCATGGCCGCAGGCGTGCATCACCCCCATGCGGGTAGAAGCGTAATCTAATTTTGTACATTCTTGGATCGGCAGCGCATCCATATCGACCCGGATCCCTAGGGTGCGCGGATCGGTGCCTTGGCCCCGGAGGTTACCAACCACCCCTGTTTTTCCCACGGACTCCTGTACCGCAATGCCGCAGGAAGACAAAACCCCAGACACATAGGCCGCTGTCTGTTGCTCCTCGCCGCTCAGTTCGGGGTGGGCGTGGATATGGCGACGGATTTCAATTAAACGGGGCGCTAAGGTTTCGGCAAGGCTTTTAATTTCGGCGAGCATAGGGGCGGTCAACTTTGGACTGGCAGTTGCAATGGAGGTTTAGCCTTTTATTTTAAAACAGCTAATTTGCTGGCGTTGCTCGGAGTTGTTGCTCACTGACGGCGATCGCCCCTGGATTTTTTTAAACCACCCCACAACAAAAATCCCCAGAAAAACTCCGGGGATCCAACAACCTTCTCCAAAACAAAAGACAAAACGACGAATTTTAAATAATGACAAGCTCAAATCAAACCAGCAAACACAGGTTTTTTAGATGGCACCCATGCTACCTAGGCCGAGGATTACCCCAGCACCGAGGATGTGTCCGAAACTCGTGGTTGCTAAGAGCGCAGGGAGACCCATGCCACCGAACATATCAGGCATCGGCAATTCGGGGCCTTCGGAGGGGTGCTTAATGGTGGCTTTCCCAATGGCGATCGCCAAAACATTGCAGATCACCATCACAACGGCGACTTTGGGGCTCCAGGCCATGGTGGTGGGCACAGCAGCGGCAACGGTAAGGGCAAGGGACATAAATCTTGACTCCTAAATAACGATTAAATAAATTTTGGATTTTTTAGCGTAATTGTCCCTAGTTTTGCCCAAAGCTGAGCCTTTGCTTTATTTCCTTTGCAATACTTAGCAACATCGTAAAGTTTTATAAATGGATCGCCCCCATCGGCTACTCAGCACGAATCAATGCCAGCTCAATTTCATCTTCTGTGGGCTGGGCGATCGCCGCCGTCACGTTGGGGCCAAAAAACCGTTCAATTTTTTCCTGGCGTGTCTGCCAATCTTCCAGGGAAAATAACGGCGACTTAAATTCCAGTACCAGTGCATAGCGTCCTTCCCGGGATTCCTCGCGGATGTGGTGTAACAGGGGTCGTTCTTCGTCCGTCGGGCTTAAGCCCAGGCGTTCTAGGGCATCATCTAAATGACAATCTTGACCATAGCGATACCGGGTCACATCTTTTCTGATTTGCTGTTGAGTTGCCGTTGCTTGGCTGTCCCGCAGTGCTTCTAATTCCGGTGAAAGCGCTTTGCTGTAGGCGATCGGTTTAATTTCCGCTGCCTTGAGGGCCAACCCCCCCAAAAGAATGGGGATGCCGTAGAACATTCCCGCCAAATTCAAGGTGGCATTACCAAAGCCATAGGCCGCAAAGCCGACCACCGAGAGAATACCTCCCACCACTAAACCCACACTACCCAGGGAAATTTTGCCGAACATCCAGTTGCCCCATTAATCCTAAAAAACACAAAACGTTACTAATCTTAACACGGTGATTTTAGGTCGTTGGCAAACTGTAATCGCTATTGGGCGTGGAAGGATCAGTAATTGTCGCCACCAAAGTCTTGATCACGTCCTTCGCGCCTTTGCCACCAGTGACAATCACCCGATGGGCTAAAACAAACGGCGCGAGGTATTTAATATCATCGGTCGTAATGAAATCTCGATCCGCCAAGAACGCATAGGCCTGGGCCGCCCGCTGGAGCGCTACCGTGCCCCGGGGACTGACTCCCAGAATGATGCCTTCGTAATTGCGAGATTTTTGGACAATTTTGACAATATATTCCTGGATCGATTTTTCGACGTGGATTTGATTCACAAGACTTTGGAGTTCACGCATCTCCTCTAGGGAAATACAGGGCTTGAGTTCCTCTGGGGCAATGCGGGATTGGTGGAGTTGGAGCATATCTACCTCCTCAGAAAAGCCAGGATAGCCGAGGGTAAGCGAAAGAATAAAACGGTCCATCTGGGCTTCTGGAAGTGGGAAGGTGCCCTGGTATTCGATGGGGTTCTGGGTCGCAATCACGAAAAAAGGTTTAGGCACTTTACGGGCTTCACCATCGACGGTCACCTGTTGCTCTTCCATCACCTCAAGAAGTGCGGACTGGGTGCGGGGGGTGGCCCGATTAATTTCGTCGGCGAGGAGGACATTGGCAAACACAGGGCCGGATAAAAATTCAAATTCACGACTACTGGGGTTCCAAATGTTGGTGCCTGTAATGTCACTGGGCAAGAGATCGGGGGTGCATTGAATCCGCTGAAAGCGGCCATTGACAGAACGGGCGAGGGATTTTGCTAAAAGTGTCTTGCCAACGCCGGGGACGTCTTCGAGGAGCACATGGCCGCCACTTAACATCGCCACGAGGACAAGACGAATGGCATCTTCTTTACCGACGATGGTTTTCGAGAGGTTATCGGTGAGGTCACGAATGCGTTCTTTCATGCTGATTGGAGGTGGTGGTGAGCAGGGTACGGGCGCGATCGCCATCCTGGTGAATTTGATTTTGGAGGGCCTGGAGGGAGGCAAATTTTTGTTCTGGACGCAGGTAATGGAGGAGATCAACCTTTAGGTTGGCCCCATAGAGATCCTGGTGATAATCCAAGAGGTGCACTTCCACCGTCGGCAGGGCAGTGGTTGTGACCGTGGGACGACACCCAATGTTTAGTATGCCCCATTGGGCGGTGGGCAAAACATCGCTGGTGACTTGCACCGCATAGACTCCGTATTTCGGTAAAAATTTCGTCGCTTCTCCCTGGAGATTGGCGGTGGGAAAACCGATTTGACGGCCTAATTTTTGACCATGGGTTACGGTGCCTTGGAGGGAATAGGGACGACCGAGCAGTTGATTTGCGTATTGAATTTGTCCCGTTGCCAGGGCTTCGCGAATGGCAGAACTACTAATTCTTGTTTCGGCTTCCCGGCACAGGGGCGTGATATGAACATCAATCCCAAAGCTTTTGGCGATCGCCTGGAGATCAGTGGCACTGCCACTCCGCCCTCGACCAAAGGAAAAATCACTCCCGACACTAATGGACTGGGTTTGTAACTGTTTGACGAGGATTTCGGCGACAAACTCCTGGGGAGAGAGGGCCGCGAGTTCCCGATCGAAGGGGAGTAACACCAATTGTTCGATCCCAAACTGCGCCAGAAAGGCTTGTTTCTCCGGGAGGGGCGTGAGGAGATGTTGGGGGTTCCCAGAGAAAAACTCCCGGGGGTGGGGGTCAAAGGTGACAACGGTGGCGTGGATTTTAGGAGAATTTGAAAAGCGATCGCCCACCACAACCCCTTGGGACAGCGCCCTTGCTTGGGTAACCGCCGGGGCAATGACCCGCTGGTGTCCCCGGTGAACCCCGTCAAAATTGCCCAGGGCAAGGCAAGTGGGTGTTAACGCTTCAGTTGTTGATGAGATTACCCGCACGCTTTACAGTCCGAAACATTTGACCGTATTTTATACCGATATCAGACGGATAGTGCTTGGGCAGACCCAGGCAGCCCAGGATTTCCTTCTCCGGAAGCTTGCAAAATAATGGTCTTTCCTTCTTGGGCGATCGCCGTTTGAGGAAAAATAGCCTGGGCTGCTGCTTGGACGCCATCGAGGAAATCATCACCATGGCTTGGATCATGGTGAAACAAAATTAATTGCTTAACGTTGGCGGCCTGGGCCACCTTCACCGTCTCTTGCCAGGTACTATGGCCCCAGCCCACTTTGCTATGGCGCGGATCATGATATTCCTCGTCCGTGTAGGTCGCATCCATAATGAGGACATCGGCTCCCTGGGCGAGCCGTAGCACTTGATCATCGAGGCGATCGCCGTAATGTTCCGTGTCTGTGATGTAGGCAACTCCCAAGCCTTGCCAATCGACCCGATAACCCACCGCGCCACCGGGATGATTCAAAGGCCCATTGGTGACTCGTACTTCTCCGAGGGACACCGTTTCCCCCAGGGCTAAGGCAACAAAATTTAACTCCGCCCGCATCACCTGGAGAGGCACCGGAAAGTTGGGATGGAGCATTTGGTCATGGAGCCGTTTTTGAATCGGGATTTCGTCGTCCGCAGTGACGCCATAGATATTGAAACGATTTTGCGGCTGAAAAGCGGGCGTAAAAAAAGGAAACCCCTGGATGTGATCCCAATGGGAGTGGGAAAAAAATAAATGGGCAGCAATCGGTACTGATTCAGCGACTAACGCTTCACCCAGCAGGCGCAGTCCCGTACCGCCATCAAAGATTAGGCGTTGATTTCCCGCGCACATTTCCACACAGGAGGTGTTGCCCCCGTAGCGGACGGTTTCTCGCCCGGGACAAGGAATACTGCCACGCACCCCCCAAAACTTGATCTTAAATTCCGTCTGGGCCTGGGCCATGGCTCGTAAATATTACGTGAACATTAAATGAATTGACGTGGGAAGGGTGTCTTGCCTGAGATCGTTGGTTTTTGGCGATGCTAAGACTGCCCTAGGGCTTCGATGCGGCTAGCATTTCTATTGGTAAAACAAGCAAGATAGTAAGAATAGCTACCGTTAGACTAACAAACCCTGCCATCGATTTAGGGGGTTTGCATCACTTACGTGGCGTGATTTGGATCACCAGATTAACGACCTAGGTGGTGCAGTTGATTAATAACCTCGGTACAGGTTTGGGTTACTTGGTTCAGGGATTCTTTTTTCACGGCTGGGGGTGGGGCGATCGCCTCACCGATGCGCACGGTTAAAGGTACCGATTGGGGCATTTTCTTTCCCTTGACTAAAATTTTCTCAGTGCCCCAAAGACTAATGGGTAATAGGGGAACCTGGGCTTTCGCCGCAATGAGGGCTGCACCGGGTTTAGGATCGGTGATTGTACCGTCTGGAGTCCGGGTTCCCTGGAGAAAAATACCCACGCCCCAACCTTGTTCGAGGGCTTTGATCGCCGCGCGGATCGCCCCCCGATCCCCGGCCCCCCGCTTCACTGGGTAAGCGCCATAGAGGGCGATCGCCTGCTTGAGAATTGGCACCTGAAATAATTCTTCCTTCGCCATAAAAGCCACCGGACGGCAGAGGCAATTGGACAAAATCGGCGGGTCAAAGTTACTAGCATGGTTACTCACCGCGATAAATGGCCCCTCCCTGGGCACATGCTCAACCCCATACACCCGGCCCCGAAAATACGTCCTAAACACCGGGTTCACAAAGCCCCATTTGAAAGCACGGTAGAGCATCAAACTACTCAAAGGTTCCCTGGCACGGGGAGATTCCAACTCAGGCATGGTGTAAAAAATCAGCAAAATGACGGGTTCGATCAGTCGATATTACCGTGATCGCCGGATCGATACCTAGACTCTGGGGACGAATTCAAAGAATTCCCGCCTTAACGGCCTGTGGTGATGGCATTCCTGATGATTTGTCGGGTTTTGCCCATTGGCTTTCGTCTTGGCCCCAAGCGTTATTTTGTAACTTAGGGAACTTAATTTTTTCTTAAGATTCTTCTGGGTCTCTAGAAACCCTTTTAAAAGTAAGGTTTTGCAGCAAAAAATGTTACTTGAATTACAAAAGAAAAAATCGAAAAATATCCTGTCAAAATGCGAATAGATAAAGAAATATCAAACTTTCAAGAAGAACTATTATGCTTAGCTTATGTCTTTGTAGTAGAGGTTACAACTACTGGGGATCAATCGGTGTTAGCTTATCATCGAGAGATATAAAAGACTATTTAAATACTTACCCAGGAAGACCATGGCTCAAATTCTTGATCCCATCCCAAATGATGACAACAAAGCTCTACTTTGCTGCTATGTAAATGCAACCAGTCAAATTCAAGTTGCGCGTATTACGAATGTCGAAGATTGGTATTTTGAGCGGGTTGTTTTTCCCGGGCAACGGCTAATGTTTGAAGCCATGCCCCAGGCGATCTTAGAAATTCATACGGGGATGATGGCGAGTGCTATTTTGTCGGATACGATCCCCTGCTATCGTCTGGCAATGCAAGAAACTGGCTCGGAAACAGATGAACCAGAGCCGGCCCCGGTAAATCAAGATATTCCTGCGGCTAGACCAGTGGCGATCGCCCCCTAAGTTTTTCCTTAAATTTTTGCCACGAGCCATCCTCCGGGGTGGTTTTATTTTGTCTTCCCCCATCGTTAAACCCCAAAGCCAAAATGTAAGATAGAATACCGCTCCTAACTCTATTTGACCTTGACCGCCCATGACTAAGACCCTGCCTTCTGTAACTGTAATTGGTGGTGGCCTCGCTGGCACAGAAGCCGCCTGGCAAATTGCCCAAGCCGGGGTTCCGGTCACTCTCTATGAAATGCGCCCCGTCCAAAAAAGTCCAGCCCACCATACCGCCGACCTCGCTGAATTGGTTTGTAGTAATTCTTTTGGGGCGGCCTCCAGCGATCGCGCCGCCGGATTGCTTCACGAGGAACTTCGTCGCCTCCAATCCGTGATCATCAGCACCGCCGACCAACACCGGGTTCCTGCGGGGGGAGCCTTAGCCGTTGACCGGGGCGTTTTTAGTCAAGATCTCACCCAAAAGCTTGCCGAACATCCCCTCGTCACCTTTCGCCGGGAACCCCTAGACCAAATCCCCAGCGAAGGAATTACTGTTTTAGCGACTGGGCCTCTGACCACCGCTGCCCTCGCCACAGAACTGCAACAATTCACCGGCTTGGAATACATGAGCTTCTTTGATGCCGCCAGTCCGATTATTGTTGGTGAAAGCATCAACCAAGACATTGCCTTTCTCGCCTCTCGCTACGACAAGGGAGAAGCTGCCTATCTCAATTGCCCGATGGATCCAGCCCAGTACCAGGCGTTTCGGGCGGCCCTTTGTGAAGCAGAGCAAGCAGAATTGAAAGATTTTGAACTGGAGACCGCGAAATTTTTTGAAGGCTGTCTTCCCATCGAAGAATTAGCTCGCCGTGGTGAAGATACCATGCGTTTTGGCCCCCTAAAACCCGTGGGTCTCTTTGACGCTCGCCTTGGAGATTTTCGCGCCCCCGAAAATAAAGGCAAACGTCCCTATGCAGTGGTGCAATTGCGCCAAGAAGATAAACAAGGTCAACTCTGGAATATGGTGGGTTTCCAAACCAATCTTCGTTGGGGCGAACAAAAGCGGGTGTTCCGGATGATCCCTGGGTTAGAAAATGCTGAATTTGTCCGCATGGGCGTGATGCACCGCAATACGTTTTTAAATTCCCCTGAGTTACTCGAAGCGACACTGCAATTTAAAAAACGCCCGACCCTCCTCGCCGCTGGCCAGTTAATTGGCACCGAAGGTTATACAGCGGCCGCAGCAGGGGGATGGCTCGCCGGAACCAATGCCGCGCGGTTAGCCCAAGGATTAACACCTTTGACCTTGCCGGAAACCACCATGATGGGCGCTCTCTTCGAGTTTATCCACAGTGCTTCTCCCAAGCATTTTCAACCGATGCCCCCCAATTTTGGCATTATTCCGCCCCTAACAGAGCGTGTACGGAGCAAGAAAGAACGGTATGGCGTTTATCGCGATCGCTCCCTCACTGACCTGGAGCAATGGCGGGAAGAATCTTGTCGTCCAGCCGCCTTGGTTTAATAACGTCGCCACCTTCCGGGTTCACCAAGATTTTTGACTCGGCAAGCGTACTTTGATGGTGCGCTTTTTTTGTCGATGGAAGGGTAGGCGATCACCAAAAAAAATCCCCCGATGATTACCGGGAGATTTACGGGTTAATTAGGCGTAATTCACATAATTCACATTAAACAGAAGTGAGTTGCTTTGCCGCCGCATTAACATTGGCTTCAGGGCTATCAGCCTCAGAAGGAGGAACCACTTGCCAGAACTGGGGTAAATAGCTAGCCCAATTTGCAAGAATTGCCTTGGCTTTCGGGCTACCGGTTTTCTCGGCGTGGGCTGTGATCAGATCCTTCAATTGTTTTTCCCCTGCTGCGGTACCGACCCGTTGAATGTTCACAATCTCTGTATTCATCTTTTCGGGGAGAGTGTTGTGTTCATCGAGAATGTAGGTGAGGCCACCGGTCATCCCTGCGCCCACATTACGACCCACATCACCGAGCACCACAATTACGCCACCGGTCATGTATTCGCAACAGTGGTCGCCAGTCCCTTCAACAACGGCTTTACCTTTTGAATTCCGCACCGCAAAACGTTCACCCGCACGACCATTGGCATAGAGGGTGCCGCCGGTAGCCCCATAGAGACAGGTATTGCCGATGATTACGTTATCTGCCGCTGCATATTGGGACTGGGTTGGGGGAACGATGATAATTTCACCACCATTCATTCCTTTACCCACATAGTCATTGGCTTCCCCTTCGAGGTGCATGGTCATTCCCAAGAGATTAAAGGCCCCAAAACTTTGACCAGCAGAGCCTTTAAAGTTGAATTTGAGTTCTCCCTCAAAACCTTCATTGCCGTACTGCTTGGCGATAAAACCAGAAACCCGGGCACCGACGGAGCGATCAGTGTTGATGATCTTGATCTCTTGACTCAGGGAGCCTTGTTCACGGATGGCCTGTTGAACCGCTGCATTTGCCAAAATCTCATCGTCTAGGACAGGGCCATTACTGTGCACATCACCGTGATTCAGCCAGTCGCGATTGTCGCGGACATCTGGCAGGTTGGTCAGGCAATCTAGGACGAGACCACTGGTCTTCGTGAGCTTGACGTTTTCACGGGGCTTGAGCAGATCGGCGCGGCCAATAATTTCATTGAGACTCCGGTAGCCGAGTTTGGCCAAGATGGCACGAATTTCTTCGGCGATGAAGTAGAAGAAGTTGACCACGTGCTCAGGAATGCCCTTAAAGCGATCGCGGAGGCGCTGTTGTTGGGTTGCGACCCCGACGGGACATTGGTTAGTGTGGCAAACCCGCGCCATGATACAGCCTTCGGCAATCATCGCGATAGAACCAAAACCGTATTCTTCGGCCCCCATGAGCGCCGCCATAATCACATCCCAACCGGTTTTGAGACCGCCATCGGCCCGGAGGATGACGCGATCGCGCAATTGATTATCCATGAGGGTCTTGTGCACTTCTGTCACACCCAATTCCCAAGGGCAACCTGCGTGCTTAATGGAACTGAGGGGCGAGGCACCGGTACCACCGTCATGGCCAGAAACCATAATGACATCGGCATTAGCCTTGGCGACCCCAGCGGCAATGGTTCCAATGCCAATTTCGGCAACCAGCTTTACGGAAACCTTCGCGGCAGGATTGATCTGGTGGAGATCGTAAATTAGCTGGGCGAGATCCTCGATGGAGTAAATATCGTGGTGGGGCGGCGGGGAAATGAGGGTCACACCGGGCTTAGAATTTCGCAGCATCGCGATGTATTCACTGACTTTTTTCCCGGGTAGTTGTCCCCCTTCGCCAGGTTTCGCCCCTTGGGCCATCTTGATCTCTAGCTGACGACCACTCATTAAGTATTCAGGGGTCACCCCAAAGCGGCCGGAGGCAATTTGTTTGATGGCGGAGTTGGCGGTGTCGCCGTTGCGCAAGCCGTGGAGGTGGGGCAAGGTGGGGGAATCGCCGCTCGCATTCACATCATCAAGGATCTTAAAGCGCACGGGATCTTCGCCCCCTTCGCCGGAGTTGGATTTGGCACCGAGGCGGTTCATGGCGATCGCCAAAGTTTCGTGGGCTTCCCGAGAGAGGGAGCCTAAAGACATCCCACCGGTGCAGAAGCGTTTGACGATACTTTCTACGGACTCGACTTCACTAAGGTCAATGGCTTGGCGATCGCTCTCGAAATCAAGTAAATCCCGGAGTGCCGTCGCAGGGCGATTTTCTAGATAATCCTGATAGTTGCCGTAGTGATCAAAGGCTTCTTGCTGATCGTCGTTGTAAGCTGCCACCGCCTTATGGAGGGCCTTGGTCATTTCAGGGGAATTCATGTGATATTCACCCCCCTTGCGGTAATTCACAAAGCCATAGTTGGCCAGTTTACTGCCGGAAAGTTCAGGGAAAGCACGACTATGGAACGCAATCCCTTCCTGGGATAGGTCGGCGAGGGTCATGCCACCCACCCGGGACGTGGTGCCCTTGAAGGCAACATTGATCACTTCCATGCCGAGGCCAATCGCTTCAAAGATTTGGGCACCATGATAGGACTGGAGCAGGGAGATCCCCATCTTGGACAGAATTTTTAGTAGCCCTGCTTCAATGGCATGGCGATAGTTGTCTTGGGCCTTTTCGATGGTCATGGCCGGAATTTGCTCGGCGGCCATTTGCTTCTGGACCCGGGGAATATGCCACCAGTGACGGACGGCTTCAAAGGCGAGGTAAGGACAAACGGCAGAGGCCCCATAACCCACGAGGCAGGCAAAGTGATGGGTACTCCAACATTGAGCTGTATCTACCACAATGGAGGCACTCAAGCGGAGGCCAACGCGTATGAGGTGGTGATGCACAGCCCCCACTGCGAGGAGAGGCGGAATAAAGCTGTGGTCTTGATCGACGGTGCCGTCGGTGCGATCGCTCAGGATAATAATTTTATTGCCAGCCCGCACGGCAGCTTCCGCCGCTGCACAGAGGCTTGTGAGGGCACCCCGGAGACCATCGGGGCCATTGGCGATCGCATAGGTCGTTGCCAGGGTCGTGCCCCCCAGTTGGCTATCCCGGACCCGTTGCAGTTCTGCTTCGTTGAGGACGGGGCTATTCAGCTTGAGCACCTTGGCATCTTCGGTGCCGCAATCCAAGAGATTACCCCGTTCGCCGAGGTACATGTTCAAGGACATGACCAGACTTTCCCGCAGGGGGTCGATGGGGGGGTTGGTGACCTGGGCAAAGCGTTGCTTAAAGTAGTCGTAGAGCAGACGGGGCTTGTCGGACAGTACCGCCAGGGGAATGTCATCGCCCATGCAGAAGGTCGGTTCTTTGCCCATCTCCGCCATGGCATTGATGATCATCTCGACGTCTTCGGCGGTGTAGCCAAAGGCCGTTTGGAGCCGGAGCAGATCGGTTTCGCTTTGCTGGCGATCGCCAACGAAATCTTGGGATTCGAGGACTTGACGATTTTCCTTGAGCCAGGTGCCATAGGGTTGGGATTCAGCAACCCGCTGTTTGATTTCCCAGTTTTTGAGGAGTTCTTGGGTTTGGAAATCAACGGCGACCATCTGGCCAGGGCCGAGGCGACCTTTTTCCACAATATCTTCGTCGAGGACATCCACAACCCCCGCTTCCGAAGACACAAGAATATAGCCGTCCTTGGTGATGCAATAGCGGGCCGGGCGTAAACCATTCCGGTCTAGGGTTGCACCGACAGTTTTACCGTCACTGAATACGAGGAGGGCCGGGCCATCCCAGGGTTCTTGCATACCCGCGTAGTAGTCATAAAAATCGGTGATTTCCGGGTGTTCTTTGAGGCTGGGTTGATTTTGATAGGCTTCTGGCACGAGGATCATCGCCGCTTCCATGGGCGATCGCCCGGCCCGAACCAACAGCTCCATCGCACTGTCTAAATTGAAAGAATCACTATTATCGGTATTGACAATCGGGTGGAGGGCTTCAATATCATCCTTGTTCCAACCGGGAATTTCGAGGATATTTTCCCGGGCCTTCATCCAGTTGATATTCCCGATGAGTGTATTGATTTCTCCGTTGTGACCCAACAAACGCATCGGGTGCGCCAAGGGCCACTTAGGCATGGTATTCGTGCTAAAGCGACGGTGGTAAACCGCAAATTCACTCTTATACAGCGGGTTGGTTAAATCTTTATAGAACTTGCCCAGGACTTCCGACTGCACCATGCCCTTATAAACGATGGTGCGACAGGACAAAGTACACACATAGAAAACATCAGTGAGGTGTTTCCCAATTTCCGAGCGGGCAATATAGAGGGCTTTATCCAGTTCATCGCCAGTCAATCCCTGTTCCGAGACCACAAACACCTGCTTCATCTGGGGTTGGTTTTCCCGCGCCTGAATACCTAGGGTTTCTGGGGCCACAGGTACATCCCGCCACCCTAAAATTTTGAATTGACGACGGGTCAGCACATCTTCAACTAACGCTTTTGCCGCTGCACATTCTGCTTCAGCCTGGGGGAGAAACACCATCCCAACGCCGTAGGTTTCGGGGGCTGGCTGGGTAATCCCCTCTGCTTGGAACCATTCAGCAAATAATTCGTGGGGCAACGCCGTCATCACCCCTGCACCATCACCGGATTCACGGTCGGCGGTACAACCACCCCGGTGCTCCATGCAGCCGAGGGCCGTCAGGGTTTGTTCAATTAATTTATGGGTTTTGCGACCATCTTTATAGGCCAAAAAGCCAACACCACAGGCATCCCGTTCTTCCACAAGCCAACGGGGACCAGTGTAGTAGTTTGTTGTTTCTTGATGATTGTTTTGGGAGAAGGTGCCTTGATGGTTCATTATGTCTCGGTCCATAGGTTAGGAATTTTAGGGTAGAAAAAACCTGGTGTGCTGTGGGGAGGGGACGTATTTTTGGGGACGACTGGCCTCTACACGAACCCACTGGAAATGCTTGACTAGAAATCTCCGTTGGGCTTATTTAGAATAGCGATATTTTGTCGGACGTCAAGTTTTGGGGACGATGATCTCTATCCACTGCTGATCATTCGTGGCTTTGGGCAGGATTTTAGCGACTGCATTTCCCCAGGGGATGACGTTAACGCTCTTTAATTTTTAACTTGACAAAATCTGCGCTAAAGACAGCGTAGCAATATTATAGGAAATAAATTCATTTAACAATAGGGAATACCGTTAAAGGGCAGTCGTTTGGGGGGCGTGAAACATTTCCCCTGGGATAAAGTCAGTGTTTGTTGATGTTGTAAGGAAAGAGTAGGCTTTGATGGGATTACGTCGTTGGCAATGGTTCTTGGGGACAGTGGGTTGTTTTGGGCTGAGTTTTGGGACACCTAATTTGCTGGTGGGAGACTTGGCAAGTCCACGGGCGATCGCCAATCCCGTGAGCCTTAATACCCAAATCCAAGCCAAGGGCAGTCAAATTCGCCTCAATGGGCAAACCCTCCGGGGAGCCTGGGCTCAGTGGTCAGAAAATGGCACAGTGCGTCTGGGGATTGAGTCGATGACCTTGGAAAAAACCCTGGGGATGGAATTGGGGAATGGCCTCGATTTGGGACAACAACCAGTCACCTGGTTTGACAATACTCCCTACCAATTGCCGATTCGCTTTGCCGCTCCCTACCGTTACCTTGATGTGACCGCTTTGGCCGCAGCACAACGGTGGCAGGCTCGGCCCAACGGCAATGTCCTTGAGCTGACGACGCCTAAGGGGCAAATTTTGAGTGTCCGCCAGGGGCAACAGACCTGGGGCACGCGCTTGGTCATTGATCTAGACCGGCCTGTACTCTGGCAAAAGGTGAGCCCCACAAAACTGCGGCTCCAGAGTGATTATGGAGTGACGGCCCAACGGCTTAGGGCGCAATTAACGGCGAATGCACTGCCGTTTACCCTCAACGATAGCAACGGTTTAACGGAACTTGTCTTTAAAGCGGGGGCCCCAGAGATCCAGGTCTTTAGTTTGGCGAATCCCCCCCGCCTAGTGGTCGATTTGCGATCGCAACCAGAAAATCAAAATCGGTCTGTGCAATGGCTCCCTGGGGTGCAGTGGCGACAGGAAAATTTTGCGGCCAGTTCTGGGCCTGTGCGGGTGACTTGGCTCGAAATTGACCCCACCCAACGGCAACTCCAGCTTAAGCCAATCACCCCGGATAACAACACAATTGTGGGGTTAGCGCCCCTGTTGATCCAGGCAGACACCAATCAGGCGATCGCCGCCATTAATGCGGGCTTTTTTAACCGCAATAACCAGTATCCCCTGGGCATTGTCCAAGGCAATCGAGCTTTGCGTTCAGGGCCGATTCTCAATCGGGGGGCAGTGGCCTGGGATAATGCGGGCCGCTGGGAATTTGACCGCCTCAAAGTCGAAACCGATATTGTTGCGGGCAATGGTGAACAGGTCAGGGTTGAACTGATCAATAGCGGCTATGTGAAAGCCGGGGCCGCCCTGTATGACCGCGCCTGGGGCAGTCGTTACACCACAGCCGTTGACAATGAAATTGTGCTGACGGTGATGACCTCTGGGGGCCGCGACCAGGTCATTCGCCAGGAAACGGCGGGGAAAGCGGGCCAAAACAGTTATGAAATTCCCCAGGGTGGTTATTTGTTGGTCTTCCGCTCCTTTCGCACTGGGGCGGCCAAATTTCCCGTGGGGGTGACCCTAGAACGCCGACCCAGATTTACCCCCAATAGTTTTGCGACGTTACCGAATATTGTCGGTGGTGGGCCGCTCCTTCTGAAAAATGGTCAGGTTGTTCTCAATGGCCAAGCAGAACAGTTTAGTACGGCTTTTAATATTCAGTCAGCTTCCCGCAGTGCGATCGCCAAAACCCGAGACAACAAAATATTGCTGGTGACCCTCCACGGCGCGGCAGAAGAAACGGCCGGGGCAACCCTCAACGAATGGGCGAATATTCTCCGCCGTCTGGGGGCCACGGATGCCTTGAATTTAGATGGAGGTGGATCTTCGGCCCTCGCCCTTGGTGCTAATTTAAGCGATCGCCACCCTACCACCGCCGGACGGGTTAACAACGGCATCGGCTTGTTTTTAGAATAGAACCGACGCACGCTAATCCCTGCCCAAATTACCGATGAATAAACGCCTTGTCCAAGTCATTGTCTTTGTGATGATCGTTCTGTTGCTAGTGCCCCTCCTGGCGACCCCTGCCTTTGGTGCCGATCTTGACCAGGGAGCCCAGATCTTTGAGGCCCATTGTGCTGGCTGCCATCTCAACGGTGGCAACATCGTCCGGCGCGGCAAAAATCTCAAAAAACGGGCCATGGCGAAAAATGGCTATACCAATCTCGAGGCGATCGCCAATCTTGTCACCCAGGGGAAAGGCAACATGTCAGCCTACGGTGACAAACTCAGTCCCGAAGAAATCCAGGCCGTCTCCCAATACGTTCTCCAGCAATCCCAAACCGACTGGAAATCCTAAAAATCAAAGTAAATGTAAGGGATATTCCCCTCTGGCCCAAAAATCAAAATACCGTAAAAACAGAGGGGAATTAGTGCCACTTTGAGGCCCCAACTTAGTTGGAGTTTCCATTGACGCTGCACCAGATAGGCTCCTCCCATCCCCAATAAGAGTAAGCCCAACAACACCAAAAAATCAGGTCTTGCTAAACCAAGCCCCTCCAAATAAATTTTTTGGGTAAATTGTAGATCCCCCGGATAATGCCATAGATGCCGCAAAAGCAGGACAGCACGGGGGCCATCTGGTAAGCGAAAGGGAATCCAACTCAAGAACACAAACCCCTGGGTCAAAAGCCATGCCCCCAATATTCCTGGGAGCGATGTCCAAAAATTCTCTAACCACAGCCAACGATTCGCAAACCACTGTCCCAGTCGATGAATCCCTAGGCCCAAACCGTGGAGACAGCCCCAGAGGACATAACCCCAGGCAGCCCCATGCCATAGTCCGGCTAAAAACATCACCACGAAAAGATTGGTACAGGTGCGCCCCAAACCTCGCCGGGATCCTCCCAGGGGAAAATACAGATAGTTGCGTAGCCAATCTCCTAAACTGATGTGCCAACGCCGCCAAAACTCTGCCAAACTCGTTGAAAAGTAAGGAAAATCAAAATTTGCAGGGAGCTGAAAGCCGAGCAATTTAGCACTACCCAGGGCGAGATCCACATAGCCGCTAAAGTCAAAGTAAAGCTGGAGGCTATAGGCCAGGATAAAAAGCCACAGATCACCGCTGCCCGCCCGTTCGAGATTATTGGCACAGAGTTCCACAAAAACCCCCAGATTATCGGCGATGAGGACTTTTTTCACCGCCCCACTGGCGATGAGCCATAATCCTTCGACCCCTTCGTCGAGTAATAAGCCTGCGGTTCTACGGCTTTGCCCAGAAAAAATATGAAAGCGAGTAATCGGCCCCGACAGGAGTTTAGGGAAAAATAATTTATAGCTGCTAAATGTCAATAGGGATTGGGCCGCAGGAGCACCCCGGTACACATCTACTAGATAGGCGATACATTCAAAGGTAAAAAAGGAAATCCCCAGGGGTGCGATTAGGGTTTCTGGGAAGGCGATCGCCCATTGTTCTAGTCCAGGCCAGGGCCAGAGCCACGCTAGATTCTCCAGGGCAAAAGGAATATATTTAAACCCAAAGAGCACCGCCAGATTTAGAAAAATACCTAAGCCCAGCCAATACCCAGGCTGCCATTGCCACAATCGAAAAGCTTGCCGCAAAGACTGGGGGCGATCGCCCGCTGGGCCTTGGCGCACAAGGAGTTTACCCCAAAAAAAGTTCAAGACCGTCAGACCCACTAGCAATGGTAAAAACTGTGGTTGTAGCAGGCTATAAAACAAGACACTAGCCAGTAGCAGCAGCCAGCGTTGCAAAGGTGGCCAAAACCGTCCCAAACCCCAATAGCTCACCACTGTTCCCAGGAGGAAACAGCCATAGCCGAAGGATACCAGCCTCATTGGTTCGTCAAAAAAACATCAGGGTCACCATAGCAGCCCTGTCTCAGAATTAATAGCCCTGGCCCGGATCAAAAGGTTCTACAATTTCGACTTCAACGGCCTTTTCAATTTCTGGTTCCGCCTCAATGACCAAAGGAGCCGACACGGGTTCTAATTCCGGTAAGGCGATGCGCTGGGGTGCTTTTTCTTTCACAAGGTCTGGCATTGGTTCTGCCTTATCTAGCCAGTATTCCGCCACCGGTAACGTGTGCTCTAGATCCTCTAGCAGTCGCGGAATAATCATCACCGCGTGGAGTTCACCGATCCGTTCTGCTTCGTGCATCCCCGCATCAATGGCCATCGCTACGTTGGAAACGGTACCGCGAATAATCGCCGTACACAGCCCATCACCGATGGTTTCATAGGAGGCCAGTTGTACATCAGCGGACTTTAACATCGCGTCGGCGGCCCCCACCATCGCCGGAAAACCACGGGTTTCTAGCAGACCGATAGAACGATTACTCAGGCGACTATAGCCCCGTTGCTGTTGGGCAATTTCTGCCAAGTGACTCCCAATGGGAAAAATGGCTTCGAGGTTTGGCAACGGTCGGGGAATGACTAATTTAGAAACGTATTGATCAAACTGAGCAGCGGTGCGGGCCCCCTCTTCGACGGCCAGGCGAACATCTGCTGTTTTCCCCCGAACCACGGCTGTACAGTAGCCGCCCCCTGTTTTTTCGTAGCCGACAAGGGTCACTGCCGCTGACTTGAGCATCATGTCCGCAGTGCCCACAATTGCCGGAAAGCTCTTAGTGGAAACGAGTCCCAAGGCACAATCTTGAAACGGATGCGCACGGTGGGGTGCTTGGCGGAGGGGTTGCCGACGGGCAGGAAAATTCATAGGAACTGGGGGAAGGATCGGTTTAGAACAGTCTCGCTTTATGATTAAGTTTATCGGGCAAATACTGATTTACCTATCATTTTACGTTATTCCACTTTTGATTCGGCTTTATGATTGGACAACCGCAATCTCCAGAACACAAACTCTCCCCTGAAGAAACGGACGCTTTATTCCGGTCACTACTCCACAAGGAAGGGACTTGGGTCGAGTGGGGCGTTGGTTGCCAACAACTCCAGCAGTCAGGCCATAGCGCCCAGGAAATTTTCGAGCAGACAGGTTTCCAGACGGCCCAGCAAAATATGATCATTGTGGCGGCCCAGGTGTACCAAAGCATCGCAAGCAGTGGTGTGCCCGAAGATCTGCTGGCCTATTGCCGTGGCCCCCGTTCTGATGTGCTGTATGAGCTACGGATCTTGAGTCATAGCCAAAGGGCGATCGCCGCCCAGGTGTGCCAGGCCAAAAGCCTTGAATTTGATGGAGCAAAGGAACTGGCCCGGGCGATGCAAGAGTTTGCCCGCTTACCCCAAATTCCCGATGGTTTCACGGAACACCCTGGGGATGCCGTTGCCTACCAAGCCTGGCGCTCCGCCAAGCAAAAAAAAGATTTACAAGACCGCACCCGCCTCATCGCCAAGGGATTAAAATTTGCCCATTCTGCCACCGCCCGGCAAAAAATCGAGCAACTCCTCAGTGACCTCACCACCAGCCCCACCAAGGCGGCTCCACTCCTCCCCCTCTACCGTTACGACGAAGATACCAATGTTCCCCTGCTAATTCCGGTGGCGGGATCTTTACCGTTAGAAAGCGATCGCCTGTTAAGCGTGCCCCCCCTCAAGCAAGCGTCTCCTTTTAATTTCGTGACAGTTGCCGCAGCGACAAGTCTGGTGCCGCTACCCAGTTGGCAAAATGTGCTGACAGCGGGGGATCCGGTAGTGATCTTCCACCAAACCGATCAACTGCCCCAGCCCATTCCTGGTAAGCCAGAACCCGTTTTGATTTTGCTCGATCGTCAACAAACTGTTTGGAATGACAACAGCTATTTTGCGGTGGATGCCGACGGCAAGGTGGAATTGGGTTGGTTTGCCGAAGTACCGATCGCCAAAATTTTAGGCCAAGTCCTCTTGGTGATGCGCCCGAAAAAAATTCTCGATGAGAATAACCTCCGGGAACCCTGGCAAATGGACGATTAAGCGCAAAAAATGCTGCTTTTGCCCGAATTCCTCTCTATTTAGCGCCAAAATTTTTATCGGGAAATTTCCCCTAACGGTGTACTAGATAGCATTACTTTTCTGGGCGATTGCGTTACAGTGTGAGATACAGAGCGTTATTCCTGAGGTGAAAAATGCCGCACTCGACCACTGCCTACACTGAAGCATCCCCAGATCACGCCATTTGGGATAGCCTGAAGCAGGCGATCGCCCGCAGTTCTGGTTTCAAGCGCTGGTATGCAAACCATTGCGAAATCCTCGCCCTTGAGAACCTCAGCGTCGATCAGCAAGTCACCATTTACCTCAAGGAAACCCTAGAGACCCTCGCTTATTAATCGCCCCTCTCAATAGGGATCTGGTGGGAAACTACCAGCAAATCTTCAAGTTTCGTTATTCGTTCCAAACATCTTTCAAGACCAAAATAGTCAGCGGCGTTTTCCCTTCGGTTTGCGGCTGGCTGTTTTTTTGTGGGGCGATCGCTGGTTTGGCTTGGCTTTTTTTACCAGGTTTTGTAAGGCTCCAATTTCCGCCGTCGTTAAATGCCGCCATTCCCCCGGCCCTAGACCAGTGAGGGTTAATTTCGCTGGCCCTGTACCTATGGCGACGCGCATAAGGCGTAATGTGGGATGCCCCACTGCGGCGGTCATCCGGCGCACCTGACGATTTCGCCCTTCCGTTAGGGTCAGTTCTAACCAGGCTGTCGGGACATTTTTCCGGAAGCGGATCGGGGGTTCTCGTGCGGGGATGGTTGGCTCAGGGGTCAAAAGATTGGCGATCGCCGGCCGCGTTTTTTTCCCTTGCACCATTACCCCCTGGCGCAACTGTTCTAAAGCCTGCCCGTCTGGAATATTTTCCACCTGTACCCAATAGGTGCGGGGGTGGGCAAATTTCGGTTCGCAAAGATAATGCTTCAAAGGAGCATCATTGGTCAATAATAAAAGCCCTTCGCTATCCAAATCCAAACGGCCTGCGGAATAAATATCTGGCACAGGCACAAAATCCTTCAACGTTTGCCGCTGTGACCCTTGGGGGCTATTATCAGTAAACTGACAAAGGACGTTATAAGGCTTGTGGAGCAAAACGTATGAGTGCTGCATTAGAACAAGAGATGACTACTAACATCATGCCCGAAGTCACCTCCCAGACACCAGAAAAAATCCAACTTCAGGAAACCCAACCCAGCCCCCTTGCGACTGCCCCGGCGGCAGCTCCTGAAACAAAAGCAGGGGAAAGTCCTCTCCTTGGCTTACTTTTGCTAGTGCCCTTTATTTTTCTGATTTTGATTGCAGCCGTTGTCGTTGAGCGCCTGGTTAAATGGGGTTTGCGAAAATTCTTTGCAAATCAAACCTCTCCAGCAACTTCAATGCCGTCGTCTCCCTTTGCCATCTCCCGTGGCTGACCCCCATTTTTGTTAAAAACGAAAAGTTTTCATGGAGTCACCCTCTCTCTTTTTTAAAGATTAGAAAAAGTTTGTTTATGATGTCGCCATAGCAATGCTTAAAATTTAAAGCCAAACTATCGAAAAAGGGAATTTTTTATTGCCTGGTGGCTTGCGCAAACTAAAAAATAGAACAATTGGCCCTTTGTCCTCTGTGACTCCGTGAAAATGCGGAGACTTACTTTACAAAAAAGATGAAGTAACGGGATCAAGTGGGTCGCTGTCGGCTGAAAGTGTGCCAAGACAAAACTGAAAAATATGACTTTTTTTATATAGAATAGGGTTGATCTCGACCTAAGGTTCTCGCAGTTTTGGTTAAAATCATTCGCCGTAAGTTCATTGGCCATGCGCCGACCTATGATATTGGACTCAGTCAAGACCATAATTTCTTATTGGGTCAGGGTTTTATTGCGGCTAACTGTTTTAATAAATCCCACTCAACGGCCTATGCCTACGTCACTTACCAGACTGCTTACCTGAAGGCGAACTATCCCGTTGAATACATGACGGCACTGCTCAGTGCCAGCAGTGGAAATAAGGATAAAGTCCGCAAGTACCGGGAAAATGCCGAGCGCATGGGTATCCTGGTCTTGCCACCGGATATTAACGAGTCAGACCTGGATTTTAAGCCCGTAGGTCAAGGGATTCGTTTTGGTTTGTCAGCGGTTCAAAACCTTGGTGAAAATGCGATCAATGCCATTTTAGCGGCCCGGGAAGCGGGGCCTTTTTTAAGTTTGTCTGACCTCTGTTCTCGGTTAGATTTGCGTGTTGTGAACCGCCGCGCCCTAGAAACTTTAATTACCTGTGGTGGACTGGATTCACTCCATGATAATCGCCAGGCAATGCTGAAGGGTCTGGATTTAATGATGGATTGGGCGCAGTTGAAAGCGAAAGAAAAGGCCAGTGGTCAAACGAATTTATTTGAAAGTCTGGGAGATACGGCAGCGGCATTTGATGAAGCCCCTGTGTTACCCAAAGTGGCTGATTTAACCTTAGAAGAAAAGCTCCGGCAAGAAAAAGAATTGCTGGGATTTTATGTTTCTGAGCATCCTTTAGAAAAGCTGCGGTCAACGATTTCGCCGATTTTATCGCCCATTAGCCTTACGGCGATCGCCAACCACATCAATAAAAAAGTCAGCGCCGTGGCGATCCTCACGGATATGCGCAAGATTTTTACGAAGGCCAACAATGAACCTATGGCCTTTATTCAATTAGAAGATATTTCGGGTCAAGTAGAAGGGATTGTCTTTCCCCGCACTTATCAGAAAGTTGAGCAACTCTTACAGCTTGATAGCCGTGTCATTGTGTGGGGCAAAGTGCAACAAAAAGAGGATCGAACGCAACTGATTGTGGACGATCTCGAACCCATTGAAGAGGTGCGAATGTTGATGATTCGCCTCTCTCCGAGTGAGCTTCATCACACCCAAAGTCAGCAGCGACTGAAGCAAATTTTGTCACAGCAGGCTGGGGATAAGAAGAAGCGGGGGCGGATCCCGGTGATCGTGATCGTTGGGAGGGGCGGCGATCGCACCTTTATTCGCCTTGGGCAAGACTATTGGGTCGAGGACGATCACCAGGCCCTCTTGGCACTCCGACAGGGGGGCTTCCATGTCTACCGCGAAAACCTGATTCCCCAGGCCCAAGCGAGCTAACCATTACTTCTACTTTTTAAAAGAAACCCATAAAACCCATAAATCCTATGTCTTACACTTACGAATATCCAAAACCGGGCGTTACCGTTGACTGTGTTGTTTTCGGCCTCGACGCCACCCACACTCTGAAAATGATGCTGATTCAGCGGGGCGTTGAACCCTTTAAAGGGGAATGGGCCTTACCGGGGGGTTTTGTACGCCTTGATGAATCCCTCGAAGAAGCGGCCATGCGCGAACTCCGGGAAGAAACGGGCGTCGAAAAAATATTTCTAGAGCAGCTTTACACCTTTGGGGCTCCGGATCGTGACCCCCGCGATCGGGTGATTACCGTAGCCTACTATGCTTTGATTAACCTAGAGGATCATCCAATTCATGCCCAAACGGATGCCGATGCTGTGGCTTGGTTCTCGCTGGATGAACTGCCCAATGTCGCTTTTGATCACCAGCAAATCATTGATGTGGCGACCCAACGGCTCCAGGGTAAACTCCGCTATGAACCCATTGGCTTTGAGCTGCTGCCCCGCAAATTTACCTTGACCCAACTCCAAAAACTCTACGAGCAGATTTTAGGAACCCAGTTGGATAAACGGAACTTCCGGCGCAAAATCCTTAAAATGGATCTCCTGATTAAATTAGATGAGTTGCAAACTGGGGTCGCCCACCGTGCGGCACGGCTTTACTCCTTTGATGAGGCTAAATATCAACGGCTCAAGGAGGCTGGCTTTAATTTCGAGCTTTAAGGCAGGTTTGGAGATCGTTCAGTTTGTCAGAGTCGCATCATTTTGAAGGCGATCGCCAAAAGTAGATGGAACCCATCGAGGAAAAACGCGATCCGAGTCTCTGGTATCGGCTTTACTGCGCAGGCTTAATGCTGGGCCAGGTGCTATGGCGTCTCCTGTGCGGGAAACTCCGGCGTGACCAGATCACGGAACAAATGCTAACGGCGGGACCGAAGGCGTTGGTGCCAGTGTTGCTGGTCGCTTTTTTTGGGGGCATGATCTTCACGATCCAAACTGCAAGGGAACTCACTACCTTTGGGGCCGAAAGTTTTGTCGGGGGAGCATTTGCGATCGCCTTTTGTCGAGAACTGGCCCCGATTTTGACTGCGAGTATCATTGCGGGTCAGGTGGGGTCGGCTTTTGCGGCGGAATTAGGCTCGATGAAAATTACCGAACAGATCGATGCTCTGTATATGCTCCGGTCTAATCCCGTTGATTATCTGGTGATGCCCCGGGTGGTGGCTTGCTGTTTGATGTTGCCGATTTTAACGGTCTTTGCCTTGGTGGTGGGGGTGATCGGGGGTACCGGAGCCGCCTATCAGTTCTATGATCTTGCCCCCATTAATTTTTTAACGTCCGTACAAACTTTTCTTCAGCCCCGAGACCTGATTAATGTCGGCGTCAAAGGGATTCTGTTTGGGCTATTGGTGGGGATTATCGGCTGCAGTTGGGGTCTGACAACCGTCGGCAGTACGCAGCAGGTGGGTCGCTCTGCCACTTCAGCGGTGGTGACGACTTGGATCGGTATTTTTATGTTGGATTTCTTTTTATCGCTCCTGTTGTTTCACCAATCTCCCCTGGGTTAAGGGAGTCCGCAAAGATTTACTCAGCCTGAGGTCAGGGGGATATGTTATTTTCCAAGGAGATTCTTTTATTCCGAGTGCTACATGTTACTGAGCGATGATCTGTTGTTGAATTTTAAGCGGTGTGAACGTCGGGCTTTTTTAGACTTGTATGGCGATCGCACTGAGCAGACATCGGAAAAAGATTTTCTCCAAAAATTACGCAAAGAAAACCAGCGCCAAATTCAGGAATATCTGGGTCAACGCCCCTACCACGAACCCGCCGCCGCCGATTGGGAAACCTGTGCTGCCGAAACAGAAGCCCTGATGGCCGCAGGGGTCGAATGCATTTATCGGGGGGTCTTACTCTATCACTTCGACCAATGGCCCGGTACCCCTGTTGAACAGTTAACCCTGGTGGGGAAACCCACGGTTCTCTTGCGACAGGCTGGCCCTTCCCGCTGGGGCAAGTGGCATTATCGACCGATCAGCGTCAAATTAGGCCAAAAACCAAAGCCAGAATACAAGCTGGTGGCGATGTTCCACACTTTTCTATTAGAGGCTATCCAAGGGCGATCGCCCCGCTTAACCCAACTCATTTTGCGGGCTCGCCGGCCCCACCGCGTTGACGTAGACCTCTGGGCCGACAAACTCCAGGAGACGATCACCGACTGCATTAACCTCCTATTACCCGAATTAGAGCCAGAAGTTTTTATTTCCCGGCAACGCTGTCACCTCTGCTCTTGGCACAACCATTGCTATGCGATCGCCCAAGCGGATAACCATTTATCCCTCGTGCCCGGCGTCACCCCCAACCGCTACGAATCCCTCCAGGGCATCGGCGTCAATACCCTCGAATCCCTCGCCCAAACCTCCCCCAAACATCTGGGCCAACACCTAGGCGCCGATATCGCCATGCAACTCCAACAACAGGCGCGGGCGATCGTCCACCAAGAAGTCGTCTGGCGCATCAATCGTCCCAACAAAACCCAGCCCATTCCCCAGGGAAGCGTCGAACTTTTTTTTGATATCGAAGCAGAACCCGACCGCAACGTTGATTATCTCCTGGGGGTGTATCTGGTCGATCACCAAAACCAAAGGGAAAAGTTTTACGGTTTTGTGGCAGAAACTTTAGAGGAAGAAGGCAAAATTTGGCAAGAATTTGTGGAATTTGTCACGCAATTTCCCGAAGCACCGATTTTTCATTTTTCCCCCTATGAACGGGACACCCTCAATCGCCTGGGGAAAAAATACGGCACACCGCCCCAGCAACTCCAAAAAATTGTGGGTCGCCTAATGGATATTCACCAATGGGTGACAAAATATCTCGTGTTTCCCGTAGAAAGTTATTCCCTCAAGGCCCTGGCCAATTGCCTCGGTTACCAATGGCGCGAACAGGGGGTCAGCGGCGATCAAACCGTTTGTTGGTATGACCAGTGGTTAGAAACGGGCGATCGCCAATTATTAGAGGCCATTGTCCGCTACAACGAAGATGATTGTCGGGCAACCCATCACCTCAAACAATGGATCACCAGCTTTCTAGAATCCCAGCAAAAAACCATGGTCTTAAGTTGATCCCGTGGGCTACAGTAAACCGCGATAGCGAATAAACATTAAAATCGCCGCCCAGGAACCCAGGGCAACCTTGACCGCCACGATGATATTGAGGATCGTGATCCAACCACCACTAAATAACGTGCCAAATTCACCGTGGGGGAGCTGAAAGCCCATCAGGGACAATGCTGCTAAGAGGAAAAAGACCAGTACCGAAATTTTTTCGAGAATCGCTGCATTCCACTTTTTATAAATGGCATCCATCCATTGGGGCGAAGAGACGATCGCCACCAAACCAATGGCCGTCCCCCCCGCAACACCAGCGGCAAAACCACCCCCAGGGCTGAGGTGTCCCCGAATGGCCAGTTCAATCCCAATCAGGGCCGCAATGGTCGCCCCCAACCGCGCCAGGACAATGGAAGGTGAATCGGTAAATTGCTTAACTTCCTTCGAGGGGTGTTCGTCGGCCAGTAAAAAACGCACGCCCATGATCGCCAGGGTAAAAACCATCACTTCAAAGCCGGTGTCGTAGAGGCGATTGCGCAAAATAATCCCCGATACGGCATTGGGGACCCCCGCTTCGGCGGCCACCACTTCGGCGATCGCCCCAATCTCCCCTTCCATCGCAAAATTCGGGAAGACGAGCATTTTCACAAATAAAGAAATACCAAAGGCAAGGTAGACCCACTTCATGATTAATGATTCTCCATAAGGGATTGCGGCGACGACGGCCCAACGACTTCAGGGGTAGGCTGTAGCTCTAGCAGTTGCAGTTCGATCACATCCGTCAGGGCTGAGGTTTTAAAGATTTCATAGAGCCGTGGTACACGGGTTTTCAGGACATGAAGGTGCCCATCGCCATCCACCTGCAAAATACAGTGCACATTTTTCTGCGCCAGGGCTTGACCCAGAGCTTGGGTATCTTCAAATACCACGGGTTCCAGGCGTAAATGATATTTACCCAGCACCTGCTTGAGCAGCGGGTTGATTTTTTGGATGAGATTAACGGTATCTGTGCCAGTGGCCAAAACCCCTAAACGCATACTCATCGAAGAACGCACGGCCACCGCATAGAGGGTAATGGACAGCATCGTCCCCACCAACGCTTCGGTTAAAGCCACATCCGCCGCCCCGAACATCGCGTACAGGAGTGCGGCGATCGCCCCCAGGATCCCTCGAATCACCAACGCATAGTAAGGATTTCTTTGGGCGACCAATAATCCCCCCGTCACGGGCAATAACAAGGCGATCGCCCCCACAAACCAGTCAAAATTAGATCCGTTCATCACCGCCTCCACGACTCGAACAATAGGCCAGCACATACCCCAGTACCGTATTCCAAATGGCGAGGGCAATAATCGCCAAAATCAGCAGGGGCCATTCCCTAGGAATTTTTAATAGTAGCCCCGCCATAATCGCCATCGAACCCAAGGTGTCAGAGACCGACAGAGTATGTAATTTAAACAACACAGAACGATTGCCCAGCAGGGGAGCCGTACCCCAAAACCAAAAGATCACCCCCACAATGATGCAGCCGTAGCTGAGGATATTGATCAAAGTGCTCATGGTAAATTCACCCGCCTCAAAATGTGAGCTAATAGCATTAACGCCGCATTGCCGACGCACAAAATTAGGACACCGACAACCCCGACCGTCCAGTCATCCCGCAGCACCGAAATCACCAAAATCATCACTGAGGTTTTACTGGCAATGCTGGCGAAGGCCAGGAGCTTTTGCCAAATATCTTGATCCTGTATTGCTTCATAAATCGGCAGCAGTAACGCGCCGATCATCGCCCCAAAAATCCAGGTCATTTGAGTTTCCTCCTTTGCACACGGTGAACTTCGTACCAGCCGTCTTTGTGATAATGCAGCACAATCGTTTTCGGGGTAAAGGTAATCAGAAAAATATCGAGAAAAATTAAGCCTGGAGTCCGATTTGGCTTCACCCGCTCCATGGTGACAGTTTCATAGAGATGGGGGCGAAAAATCATTTCAAAGGCTTCAAAATAGGCCTGGGGAATTGCAATGATAATTTCCCAAAACACATGGAGCCAATCTTTGATCTGAGCCGCATCAAAGCGTTTACCGGGCATCAAGATCGCAATAATCACGCCGATGAGAATATTGGCGGCACTCAGGTCTGCCGTGAGCAGAAACCAGATCATTAAAATCAGAAAAACATCGAGAATGCCGATCATAGGGTCACCATCCAAAATAATCCAGTTAAGACGACGCTCATGCCGCCGATCAGCTGCTCAAATTCTTCAAAGATCCGGGGCAGCTTAAATTCGAGACGTTTCATAATCAGCCAGTACAACACCCAGCCAACAGCAATTTTGATCAAGGCCTTGGGGATATTAGAAAATTCATAGGCTTCGAGATAAAAACCATTGCCTAGGATGACACCGCTTAATAAAAAGGCGATCACCCCCCAAAAGGTCACACTTTTTGCAGTAAATTTCGTCGCGGCGTCATGGGGAATAAACAAGAATTTGGCGAAGGCCAGGGCTGTCCCCACGGCGGCAATATTCAGACCCATTTCCTGCCAGGGGGCAATATTTTTAAGCAGTAGGGCCTTTGAGCTAAAGCCGAGCAGTAACGGCATCCCGACCATCGACAGGCAGGCGATCGCCAAGGGCAGCCACAGACTGCGAGAGATTGTGGTTTGGCGCAGTTCCTGGAAATTGCGGGTGGGCAATTGCCCCGCCATCAAAAATAAAGAAGATTTCACTAAACCATGGGAGAGGGCCGCCAAACCCGCCACTGCTGGTGCTGAGAGCAACAATCCTAATTTTGAGATGGTACTAAAAGCCAGTAAACGTTTGGCGTCGGTTTCGAGAATGGCAAAGGTAATCCCCAACAGAGCAGTGGCCAGCCCGAATAGCCTCAGCCACAGATCCAGGTCTGGCACCAAAATGCCGCAGCGCAGGAGGGGGAAAATTCCCGCTTTAACCACGACACCGGACAACATCGCCGATACGGGGGTTTCTGCTTCGGAGTGGGTTAGGGGCAACCAAAATCCCGAAATAAAGACGCCTCCCTTGGTGAGTAGGCCTAGGAAAATTAGGGCGATCGCATCGCTGGGGGCTTCGGCCAGACCCGCAAAAGCGAAGGATTTTGTTGCTTGGTAAACTAGCACCGCCCCAATGAGATAGAACAGCATCGCCGTATTGCTGAGGAATAAATACCTGAGACCAATCCAAATGGAACGGTCGGTGCGCTGGTAGGTCATCAACAGAAAAGCCGCAATGCTAATGGCCTCCAGGGCAACGTAGAGGCTAATCAGATCGGCGCAGACAAAAACGGCATTGAGGGCCCCGTGCAAAACCACCAACTGGGTAAAGAAAAAAGCACTTTTGTTACTTTTCCAGCAGTACACCGTCACGGCGATCGCCACCGCCGCATTGGTCAAAATAAAATAGCCGCTCTGGTCATCCACCAGTAGATCCACCCCATACATCCCCAGGAGCTTGAGGCTATAGGGTTCCGGCTGAAAAATTTGGACAAGACCAAAGATTAACGAACCAATAGAAACAAAAATCGCCAGATAACGATCAATCTTGGGTAGTAAATAAATACTAAAGCCCACCACAAAGGGAAAAATTACCCAGCCAATGGTCAATTCATTCATGGTTATCGTCCTCCCTAAACTAACGACCACTGAGAGTTGTCCTAAGCCAACACCAGCCAAAACAAACCCGTCAACACCAGACTCATCACCCCCACCAGATGTTCAAATTGCTCCACGACCCGGGGCAGCTTGACCGTAATCCGCTGGAAAATCAGCCCATAGGCCAGCCAACCGATGCCGATGGTGACTAACGCCTTGAGGATATTACTGGGTTGATAGGCTTCCAGGTAAAAGCTGTTGGTCACAAACAACCCCCCCAGGAGCAGCACAATCGCGCCATAAAAATTCGGCAAAATTTTGAGGCTGGGGTCTGTTTTTTTCGGGAGGAAAATGAATTTCGCAAAGGAAATCGCTGTCCCCACCGCCGCCACATTGAGGGCGAAGCTTTGCCAAGGCAGAATATTTTTCATCGTCAGAATTTTAGAACTGTAGCCCGCCAAAAAGGGCAAGCCAGAGATCGAAGCACAGGCTAACACCAAGACCCACCAGTACGCCCGGGGAATCGACTGTTCGCGTAAAACTTTAAAATTGCGACTGGGTAACTGTCCCGCCGTGAGAAAAAGCGCGCCTTTAACGAGGCCATGGGTGAGGGCATAAAACCCCCCCACCGCTGGCGCGGCCAATACAAAACCCAATTGGGAAACGGTGTGAAAAGCCAACATTCGTTTTGTATCTTTCTCAAAAACCGCATAACCAACCCCCAACAGAGCCGTACCCACACCGAATAATCGCACCACAGGATCAAGCTCTGGTACTAATAGGGCACAGCGAGCCAGGGGAAAAACGCCGGCTTTAACCACCACCCCTGATAAAAGGGCAGATACGGGGGTTTCTGATTCTCCATGGGTGAGGGGGAGCCAGAGGCCAGAGACAAAAATGCCCCCCTTGGTCAGTAAGCCGAGGAAGATTAAGGCGATCGCCTCCTTGGGGGCCACCGCCAAACCCGAAAAAGCAAAGGAATTACTCGCCTGGTAGACCAATACCGCACCAATGAGATAAAACAACATCGCGGTATTGCTAATGAAGAGATAGCGCAGGCCGACCCAGAGGGAGCGATCGCTGCGGGAATAGGTGATTAATAAAAATGCAGCAATCCCAATGCACTCTAGGGCGACATACAGACTGATCAAATCCGCACAGCAAAATGTTGCATTCACGGCCCCATGGAGGATCACCAGCTGGGTATAGAAAAAGGGTGATTTCTGCTTGTCAAAGCAATAAAGGAGTACAGCCCCCGTCACCAGCCCATTCATCAAAATGAAATAGCCGCTCAGTTCATCGAACATCAGGGTGACGCCGAAGCTATCCAAGAGTTCTAGGGTAAAAGGCTCTAGACTCCAAAGCAGACCGATACTATAGATCACCGATAGAGCGGCGATCGCCAAAGCAAAGTAACGGTTCCAGCGGGGCAAGAGATAAATACTGAACCCCACAACAAACGGCAACAAAATCCAAATAATTGTGATGTCGTCGATCATGGTGTGTGGCTTTTCTCGATTTCGCTGGTTTCTAAGGTCGGATTATCCCGTGACAACTTCATCACGCCCACGAGCATCAAGGCCTGAATCGAAAATCCGATCACAATCGCCGTCAAAATCACGGCCTGGGGCACCGGATCGGCATAGGCGATCGCCCCCTGGTCAGCATCCACAATGGGGGCAAAAATTCCCCCCCGGGCCGCCACAAGAATGTAATACGCAATCACCCCCGTACTCATCACATCCATGGCCAGGATTTTCATAATCAGATTTTTTTTGAAAATAATGCCGAAAAACCCAATGAAAATCACCGCAAACACACAGGCTTCGAGCGTAGACATCGACATGGCTGAATTCCCTCCGTCCGAGTGGGGGATGTCCCTGACGACAATCCCCCATTAATGATTTCCTACACCGACAAACTTTTCTCAAGGGCTTCCCGGTCGGCAGGCACATCCGGATCCTGGGGCTTATTTAAAACAGCCTGGAGGAGCGGCGGTGCTAAGAAAGTGGTCAAGATCACCATCACAATGATGGCTGCTTCTAAAGGCTTATCTAACACACCACTGGCAGAACCAATGCCCGCAAACACGAGGCCCACTTCTCCCCGGGGAATCATGCCAAAACCAATGGCCAAGCGATTCACGCCCGGCTGACCAAAGACAGCCCAGCCCGTGATTACCTTCCCGATAATCGCCACAATGATGAGGAACGCAGCAATCACTAATCCAGCGCGGTTGGCGGACTCGAAGGGGTTCAGAACACCGAGGTCTGCTTTTGCTCCCACGGTCACAAAAAAGATCGGCACTAAAAAGTCGGCAATGGGCATTACCTGACGGTCTAACTCTTTGCGGAGATCCGTTTCATCCAACACGAGACCCGCCGCGAAGGCCCCTAAAATGGCTTCTAAATGAATGAGGTTGGCAATGATCGCCATCACCAACGCAAAGGCAAAGGCCGGAATCAACAGCGCGCCACGGGTTTTTAATTTGGCGGCGATCGCCTCAAAACCTTGGTTAAAGAATTTACCAAGCAGAATCGAACCCAACAGAAAAGCACTGGCCCCAATAATCAGATAGACCACATTTAGAAGATCCACTTCCCCGGTCTTGGCCAAACTCGCGACGACCGCTAGAACAATAATCCCCAGCACATCGTCAATTACCGCCGCACCAACGATAATTTTGCCTTCGGTGGACTTCAACTGACCCAAGTCCGATAGCACCTTCGAGGTAATGCCAATACTCGTGGCCGTGAGGGCGGCCCCCGCAAAAATAGCAGGGATAATCGGCGTATGGAACAACGTCACTAGGCCCACCGTCCCCAAGAGGAAAGGTGCCACCACCCCGACAATCGCGACCACCGCAGCCTGGGAACCCACTTTACTCAGCTCCCGGAGATCTGACTCAAGGCCAATCTCAAATAACAGCACAATGACCCCAAGCTCTGCCAATACCGAGATCACTTCGCTTTGGCTGGCAAAAATATGCTCAAGGGCAGTGCCATCTAAACCACCAAGCTGCTGCAAAAACAGCATTAAACTTGAGTCGGCCGCCGTGGCCCCTGTTTCCGGAAAGACGATGAGGTGGAGCGCCGAGACCCCAACTAGAACACCTCCGACCAGTTCCCCTAATACAGGGGGTAAGCCGACCCGTTTGGAGAGTTCTCCCCCCAACTTACTCATGGCATAGATCACCACCAGGGTCATTAAAACGCCGGTTAAAACAAATGAACCATAGTCAGCTTCCGGGGTTGTCGCCAGGGACAGGGAAGGAACGAAATCCGTCAATCCTGGCAGACTACCAGAAAAGATTGTGGGACTTAGCATAGAATTTTTGCCTCAAACGTTGTGGTAAAAAGCGATCGCAAATATTGCAGGGATGGGACAAAAGTGAAAAGGGATAGGTTGCATCGAACCCGGAGAGGGCTATCTGCCGACCATACCGCACTAAGATAAGCCGGAAGGTTAGACCAAGATAGCCAGAGACCCACCGCAGATCAGGGCCTTAACCCATCTCTGAACTGGGAGCCGTCACACCATCCGCCAAATGGGGATAGATTCCGAGCACAGCATTCTTGAGGGCTTCTTCCCGCGACATTAAACATTTATCGGGGGGAACCCGCTTAAAGAGCTTGAGTTTTTCCAGACGGCGACGGGTTTGGCCCGCAGCACCGACGATATAAACCTGACGTTCTTTGTCGAGGGCCTCTTCAATGGCATTTTCTAAGGCTAGGGAGGCGGTCACCCCCATGTGGGGTACTTCACCGATATCAAAGACGAGGGCGTCACAATCACCCATCGCATTGTGTTCCCTGGCGATCGCTTTTGCGACCCCAAAGATCATCGGCCCACTGAGTTGGAACAAAAGAACGCGGCCTTGGCCTTCATCTAACCAACGTTTTTCAGTGGCAGTCAGGCGAATATTATCGTCAGCATCACTGACCGTTTGGACTTTTTCGGACTGGAGATTACTCATCCGTTCGATGGTGAGCACATTAGCCACAAAGACACCCACACCCACAGCAACAATCAAGTCAACCAAGACCGTCAACAGAATAACGCCGTACATAATGAAGGCACCTTTGGGGGAGATTTCGTGGGCTCGTTTCAGGAAACTCCAGTCAATGATGTCAATCCCGACCTTAAAGGCGATCCCAGCTAACACAGCCAGAGGAATGGTTGCCGTCAAACTCGCAGCCCCCAGGATCACAACCAGAAGCACAAAGGCTCGCACCAATCCGGAAAGTGCGGATCGACCACCAGACTGGATATTAACCACAGTTCCCATGGTGGCCCCAGCCCCGGCAATCCCGCCAAATAAGCCAGAAAAGAGGTTCCCTAGACCCTGACCAATTAATTCTTTGTTGGAATTATGTTCTGTACGGGTCAAGCTATCGGCGACGACAGACGTCAAGAGGGCATCGATACAACCGAGCATCCCTAGCACCGCCGCATCGAGAATCATCCTCTGGAATTCACCCGCACTGAAGCTCGGCCTGACCAGTTCTGGGAACCCGGCACGAATTTCACCGATGCGACGGAGATCGCTTACTTCTGGCGGGAAAACAAAAAAGGCGATTACCGTTCCCAAGACAAGGGCTACCAATTGGGGCGGGATTACCTTTTTAAACTTCTCTGGCATAAACCAGATGATCGCCACAGTGCCTAAAGCTAAGGCTGTTTCGCCCGGTTGAATATTACTCAGCAGTGTCGGTAAATTTTGGAGTGTGCCGATTACGCCGCCCCCCGGACTCGCCTGTCCCAGGAAGGGCGCTAACTGCAAAATGACCAGGATGATCCCAATCCCTGACATGAAGCCAGAAATAACGGTGTAGGGCATCATGGTGACGTACTTGCCGAGTTTGAGGGCGCCAAAAATAATTTGGAACACCCCTGCCATCATCACGACGGTAAAGGCGATCGCCAAACCTTCGTCTGGAGTAGCGGCGCTGGCTGTAAAGTGAGCAATCACAGCGGTCATAACCACCGTCATCGGCCCTGTGGGTTCAGAAATGAGGGTCGGGGTTCCCCCAAAGAGGGCGGCAAAGAAGCCCACAAGCACGGCACCCCAGAGGCCGGCTTCGGCACCGGCACCGGATGCCACCCCGAAGGCTAGGGCCATGGGCAACGCAATGACTGCCGCCGTTAGACCCCCAAAAATATCGCCTCGGATATTCCTAAAGTGAATTTTGTTGGTTATCTGCATGGTTACGCATTTGTCAGATTGATAGTGAGCAAAGTGATTAAACAAACCATATAGGATTCCTTGCTGGGCCTGCTGATTATGGGCTGGGTTGTTAGCACAACAAGAACATAGTTTAATATCTATGAAAAATTTATTTTGTATTGATTAACATCTAACCATAGCCCCCTACCAATTGTCTCCATTGGGAAAACTATCTTTTTGATGAATTGGATAAGTTTTTTTTATACAAAATATAGGGTAGCGATCGCCTATGGCCTGACGCAATAGGGAGATTTCTAGGCTTCAAGTTACAATGGCAAAACTTTGTGGGGCGTCTAAGGAAAGGAGATGTTATGAAAATTTTTTGGTCAGGCCTAACCATTGCCACCCTGGGAGCCAGCGCAAGTTTAGTCAGTCAGCCGGGCCTCGCCCAGGTACTCCAACCGACCACAACCCCAGCGGCGATCGCCTTACCGGATTACGGCCTGTGGCAAAACCAAGAACGCCAAAAGTTACTCAACGCCATTGACCATAGCCTGCGCTACATCGATACCAATACTGCCCAAGCGGATTACGCAGCGGTACAAGTCCCCGGCTTCAGTCGAGAAAAGGTGCGGCGATCGCTAGTGCGCTTTCGGCAGTTGGTGCAACAATATCCCGACCCCCGCCAATTACACCAAGCGATCCAGCGGGAATTTGTCTTCTATCGGTCTGTGGGTAAAGATGGCATGGGCCAGGTGGACTTTACCGCCTACTTTGAACCAGCCTACGTCGCCAGCCCCGTTAAAACTAACGAATTTCAATATCCCCTCTATCGTCAGCCCCCCGGTTTTAAAACTTGGTCACAACCCCACCCCGGTCGTGTGGCCTTAGAAGGCCGTGATGGTATTCCCCCCAGCGATAGTCCCTTGCGGGGGCATGAATTGGTTTGGCTAAAAAGTCGCCTCGAAGCCTATCTGATCCAGGTGCAAGGTTCCGCCCGGTTGCAACTGACCGATGGCCGCACCATGACCATTGGTTTTGATGGCAGTACCGATTATGAATATGTCAGCTTGGGCAAAGAATTGATTAATGAAGGGATTTTTCAGCCAGAAGAATTGAGCCTCCCCAAATTAATTGACTATTTTGAGGCGAACCCCGCAGAACTCAGTAATTACATTCCCCGCAATAATCGCTTTATCTTTTTCCGGGAAACCTTCGGGTCGCCGCCCATCGGTAGTATTGGGGTGCCTGTCTTAGCAGAGCGATCGATTGCCACCGACAAAAGCATTTTTCCCCCAGGGGCGATCGCCTTTATTGCGACCCAGCTTCCTTACCAGCGGGCCAATGGAGACTGGTTAAAACTCCCCGTTAGTCGTTATGTCCTCGATCAAGACACAGGCAGCGCGATCAAAGGGGCTGGCCGGGTTGATATTTTCCTCGGCACCGGGCAAAACACCCAAACCCGCGCTGGTCTCGTCAACGATCCGGGTAATCTTTACTATCTCCTCCTCAAGGATTAAGCCTCGCCCACTTTCTCAATCAAAAATCCCCCTAAATTTTTTCATCTAGGGGGACTGAATCTTAAGGTTTAAAAGCGTGTTAAATATCAACAACGGCCTTAGTTGGCGCCTGGAAATCGGCACATTCTTTGAGCAGGGCATAATCTAGCTCACTAGGAACATTGATCGGTTGGAAACCCGCCGGAACCATCTGCAACGTCGGGCGATCGCCACCAGCAGCGACAAACCCCTTAGCCACATAATCCAATTGGTAATCGTAGGCCACCTGCTCGTAGGGATCGAGGACGGCTAAATCTAACTTACCGTTGTTAATCGCGCCCGAAAAGCAAGCATATTCCGAATTCACTTGGTAAAAGACCCCTTGCACCCGGTTGTTGTCATTCACCTGGAGCACCATGTAGTCCTGGCCTAATTGTTGGGCAACGGGAGAAGTTCCATAAACAAAGACGGCACTTTGCTGCTGGGCAATCAAGCGGGTATTTAGGGATGCAAAAAAGTTTTCACTCCGACTCAGGGCACGGTGTTCGAGGGTTGCTCCCTGGGCTAAATTTGGGGCGATCGCCGTCAGACCTAAACCCAGCAGCAACGCCACTGGCCGCGCCACGAAATGCCCTGCGAATTTTCTTAACGTTTGCCACACCATATTGCGCTCCCTAAATCTCTATCAACTGCCAAAAATCTCGATTATGTCCCGAAAAATTCCCCAATTTTTGGATTACTGGCAAAAATTTTTCTGTGACTTTATTTGATTTCCTTATCTCTGACTGTAACGTAAATCGAAACCCTAATGGAAGGGGAAAAAAGCCTTTCTTCTCATAAGTTTACGATGTGATTTTTTGCTCACAAAAAAAGACCCGGCCGGGTCAAGAAATGTAAATATTCCCTGGGATTTAGATTGAATATTTTGAGCGGTAACCGTTAAGCTCGCCACCAGGAGAGTGATATTGAAGGCTTAATTTTGGAGGGCGCGGCGGATTTGTTGCATCAGTTGTGGCGCGGCAACGGCCCCTTCGATGCGGGAAACTAATTGTCCTTTGTTGTAGAGCACGAGGGTGGGATAGGCATGGACACCATGGTGGGAGGCAAGGGCCGGATAGCGATCGCCGTCTACTTTAACGATTTGAATTTCATTGGCCATTTGGGGACTGATTTCTTCGAGGGTTTTGCCCATAATTTGGCAGGGGCCACACCAAGTTGCATAAAAATCGACTAAAACAGGCTTTTCGGCAGCCTGTAACATTGCTTCAAAACTGGAAAATTGTTTTTTGACAGCCATGGAAAATAGCTCCGAAACGAGATTGCGAGGGGAATTGTTGCGATCGCACGACCGTAACTTCTATGATAACCCAGTCATCAAAACGCAAAGACTTTTGGAGAGATAGGCAATGGAGCTTTTACCCGCCGCGCAACAACGTCTGAAGGATCAAGTAGCCATCGTCACCGGGGCGTCTCGGGGGATCGGTAAAGCCACGGCGATCGCCCTCGCCACAGAAGGTGCAAAGGTGGTGATCAACTACGCCCGTTCCAGTGCCGCCGCCGAGGCATTGGTCGCGGAGATTCAGGCCGCCGGAGGCGAGGCGATCGCCCTCCAAGCCGATGTGTCCCAGGAAGATCAAGTCAACGATCTCGTCGAAAAAACCCTCGCCCAATGGGGCCAGATCGATATCCTTGTCAACAACGCCGGGATTACAAAAGATACCCTACTGATGCGGATGAAGCTCGATGCCTGGCAGGCTGTCATTGACCTCAACCTCACGGGCGTCTTTCTCTGCACTAAAGCCGTCACCAAACCGATGATGAAAAAACGCCAGGGCCGAATCATCAACATCACCTCTGTGGCCGGACTAATGGGGAACCCTGGTCAAGCCAACTACAGTGCCGCCAAAGCCGGGGTGATTGGTTTTACGAAGACTGTCGCTAAGGAACTGGCTAGTCGGAATATCGTGGTTAATGCCGTGGCCCCTGGTTTTATTACCACTGACATGACCGAAGGCCTCGAAGCCGATGAAATTCTCAAGTACATTCCCCTGGGCCGCTATGGTCAACCGGAAGAAATTGCCGGAATGATTCGTTTCCTCGCCGCTGATCCAGCCGCTGCTTACATTACAGGTCAGACTTTTAATGTGGATGGTGGCATGGTGATGCATTAAAGCGATCGCCTATTTCTTTTGCAAGATCCCCCAATGTTCATCCCCTTGCCGACTCGGCACAGAATTTTGAATTGGATCGAGGGCAAGAATCTTAAATTGTGGGGAAAACAACTGAATCACTTCCTGGGGGGTTGTGCCAAAGGGCGGGCCTCCCGTTTTGTTGTGGGTGTAGAAAATGCCGTAGAGTTTGGCCCCTGGTTTAAGGATTGTGGCCGCCAAGGTAACGTAGTCGGGACGTTGCTCTGGGGCGATCGCACAGAAACAGGTATGCTCGAACAGATAATCAAAGTGACTTTTATGACTTTTTTTAAGATCAAAAATATTTTCTTCGAGTAAAGTAAGAGTAACACCATGATCTTGACTTAATGCTTTCGCGGCGGCGATCGCCGCTGGGGCAAAATCAACCCCCGTTACTGAGAACCCCTGTTTTGCTAAAAACACAGCATCATGGCCCTGGCCACAACCTAAAACCCCCCATTCCCCTTGGGGTAATGGTGTTGTCTTTGCGAAAAAATCCTGGAGCGGTGGCGCTGCTTGGCCGAGATCCCAGCGATGTTGAGCCGTTTGATATTTTTCTTCCCAAAAATTTTTTTCTCGAACCATTACCATTGCCCAACCTTAAAGCTTAGTTGCAAAGCACTCATGAGTTTATTTAATCAGTATTACACTAATTTCCAGGGGCTTTCTTATCAAACTTTTCGGATTGATTGCCGTTTAGGGATCAGCAATCCCCCATCATTTCTCGTCTGATTTTCCTTTTTTTTCTGTGCGTCTTATTCCACCCTGCCCATGCAATATAATCCTGCTCTAATTCAAGCCCTCGGCGACATCGTCTATGAACGCTGTTTAACCTCAGGTGCAATGGTTTGGTACGGGGATTTTACGCGGGTTTTGGGGTATTCGGCGGCGGAAATGGGTAATGATTGTCAAACTTGGCTAGAGCGGCTCTATCCGGACGATCAAACGAAAGTTTTGGCCACCCTCGAACAAGCCTTCGCCCAACAGCAAGCCTACGAGTTGGACTATCGGTTTCAGCACCATGACGGTTCCTATGTTTGGATCCAAGACCGGGGAGTGCCCAAGGATATTACTGCGCAAGATTCGGATCAGTTTTGGGTAATTGGGGTGATGCGTGACATTAGCGATCGCAAACAGGTAGAGCTAGATATGCACAATGCCCTGATGCGCGAAAAAGAACTCAATCAACTGAAAACCCGCTTCATTGACATTGCCTCCCATGAATTCCGCACCCCTTTGACCTCGATTTTGGGCTTTACTGAACTCCTCGAACAATACGCCCACAAATTCAACCCAGAAGCACAACGGCGGCATCTACAGCGAATTAAAGGGGCGGCCCAACGGCTCCAAACCCTCGTTGACGATGTCCTTTCGGTCAGTCGCGTCGATGCAGGACAACTCACCCTAGAGCCAGCGCCCGTGCATTTTGAAGGGCTGTGCCAGGACATTATCGAAGAGTTGCAAGTGGTGTTTGGCCATACCCACCCGATCCAGTTTGATTTCGTTCCCCAATACCAAGGCGATCGCCGCCTCTTACCCGTCCTAGACGCCAAGATTATCCGCCACATTCTGTCTAATTTACTCTCGAATGCCCTCAAATACTCTTTTCCCGGTGAAGCCGTCAGCTTGGCAGTTTGTTGTGGCGATCGCCAAATCAGCATCACCATCACTGACCGGGGAATTGGCATTCCCCAAGCCGATTTACCCCATTTATTTGAACCCTTTCACCGGGCTCAAAATGTTGGCAAAATTCCAGGCACAGGCTTAGGACTACACATTGTGAAACGTTACATTGACTTACACAATGGTACGATTATGGTCGCAAGTCTCGTGAATTCTGGCACCACATTCCGCGTTAAAATTCCCTGCTCTTTCGTGAGTAAACCCTGACTGACGCATCAAGTCCCATGAGAAACATCTACTATGGTTGCCTCCTCACTTTCCCCCACCATTCTCGTCATTGAAGACGAAGATTCGATCCGAGAACTAATCGTCACCTTGCTCATTGCCGAAGATTATCAGGTTCTAGAAGCAGAAAATGGGCAGATTGGCGTCGGCCTTGCCATTGAAAATCGTCCAGATCTAATTATTTGCGACATCATGATGCCGGGCATGGACGGTTATGGTGTCTTAGAAGTGCTCCAAGCAGATCCAGAAACCGAAACGATTCCATTCATTTTTTTAACGGCCAAAGGTACGAAAGAAAACATTCGCCAAGGGATGAACTTGGGGGCCGATGATTACCTCACAAAGCCCTTTACCACCTACGAGTTACTTGACGCCATTAAAACACGTTTGCGGAAACATCGCTCCTGGCAGGGGTATTTTCAGCAAAAAAAACAAGCTGGCGATCGCCAACAAATCAACTACGCCGTTACCCACGATCCCATTACCCAGCTTCCCAATCAACTCGCCCTCCGGGATGACCTCAACCGCCTCCTAAAACAGTGGGAACCGTTCGTTCAGCAGCAACTCCAACCCCATGAGTCGTGGCAAATTCCCATTTTCTATCTGAGCGTTGATCGCTTTGAAAAAATCAACGAATTATTTGGCTATCAATTTGGTAATGCTGTCCTCAAACATATCGTGCGCCAGTTAGTGACGGTGGTGGCGGAGGAGGCCTATTTAGCCTGTTTAAATTACACAGATTTTGTGGTGATTTATCCCCCCAATTGTGCAGTGCATGAGGCCGAACTCAATCAAATGGCAGAGCAGATCCTAGAAGCCTTTGGCAGCCCCCTGACGGTCAATGGGCAAAAGATCTTGATCAATTGGTACATCGGGATGATTACCATGCCCTACCGGGAATACAACTTTGATAAGTACCTCAACCAAGCAAAAGAGGCGATGGAGACGGCGCGGCAACGGGGCAGCACGAACTATTATTTCCATTTCCAAGAAGCGCAAATTAATGCCAATCACCAAAATCTACTGCTTGATGCGGATCTCTACGACGCGATCCAAGACAATCAACTGACCCTGTATTACCAACCTAAAATTAGTACGACGACGGGCAAAATTGTTGGTGCAGAAGCGCTCATTCGCTGGTTTCATCCCACCTTAGGTATGGTTTCACCAGCTAAATTTATTCCCCTCGCTGAAAAAAATGGTTTGATCACCAGCATTGGGGAATGGGTGTTTCGGGCCGCCTGTCATCAGGCTCAACAGTGGATGCAAGGGGGAATTATCTATCCTAAAATCGCTGTTAACCTTTCTGGACGACAGTTCTATCAAGCTCAACTGGTCGGAAATCTGGTTGAAATCACCCAGCAGTATGGGATTAATCCGGCCCAAATCGAACTGGAAGTGACTGAAAGTATTTTGATCTCGGATGTGGAGTTGGCGATCGCCCATCTGCAAGCCCTAAAAAACTCCGGTTTTCCCATTGCCATTGATGATTTTGGGACAGGCTACTCCTCCCTGAGTTATCTCCAAAATTTCCCCTTCGATATCCTCAAAATAGACCGCTGCTTTGTCTGCAACGTCGCCCACAACATTACCAACTCCACCATCGTCAAACACATCATCATGATGGCGAAACAACTCGAACTGACCACCGTTGCTGAGGGGGTCGAAACCATGGCTGAATTGGAATTCCTCAAGACGCAACATTGTGACGAGATCCAGGGGTTTTTGTTTAGTCCGCCGGTGCCTGCCGAAAAATTCACAGCCATGCTCCAGACCGACCAAAACTTTTACGAGCCATGTCCTATCTCGCCTAATCCCGCCTAGCTTCCGACCCTGACGCTACGAAAGAACCGGAGTACGATAGGATTAAGCCTATTCCAAACTTTTTTCGTATCAGACATTTATTCACAATGACTGCAGAGCCTAATCCCGCGATCGCCTTTTCCATGGACGACTTTGAGCATGCCCTCACTGAACATGACTACCATTTCGAACAGGGACAAGTGGTCACAGGGAAAATTTTTGAACATCTATCCGATGGCGTCCTCGTGGATATTGGTGGAAAATCACCTGGGTTTTCTCCCCTCCGGGACGCACTCCTGGCAGGTGAAACAGATGCCCATACAGCTCTGCCCGTGGGCGAAACCGTTGAATTTTTGATTGTCCGGGGCCAAAATGCCGAAGGCCAAGTCACCCTGTCCCGCCGCAAATTAGCCGAACAGCGGGTATGGGAAGATCTCGCCCAAGCCGCCGAAGCTGGCAACTCCGTCCAGATGCGGGTCACAGGTAGCAATCGGGGCGGCGTCACTGGCGATGTCCAAGGCCTGCGGGGCTTTATCCCCAACTCCCACCTAGTCGATAAAAATATTGATAATCTGATGGGACAACTCCTGACGGTCAACTTCCTGGAGTTTGACCAAGAGCGTCGCAAATTGGTTCTGTCCCAGCGCTATGCCGCCCAAGCCGAAGTGATGCGTCGCCTGTCGATTGGGGCTTTAGTCAGTGGCACCGTGGTGAACATTAAACCCTACGGCGTTTTCATTGAACTTGATGGCATGACCGGGCTGCTCCACCGCAGTCAAATTAGCGCCAAGCCCGTTGACCAACTCGAAGCCCTTTTTAGTATCGGCCAAACGGTGCGGGTGCTGATCACGGACATCGAAGAAAACAATAATCGCATTTCCCTTTCCCTCCAGGCCCTCGAAAAATTTCCCGGTGAAGTGATTGAACAGTTTGACACAGTACAAACCAATGCCGAGGAACGGGTAGAGGCAGCCCGCAAAAAACTCAATCTGGTTTAAGGCATAAAAAATAAGGGAAAAGTTTCCCTTGTTAACCGGAATCAAAGAATTTGATTATTTGAGGTGGTTTTTTAGACCATCTTTTTTTTGGGCAAATTTTGCCAGCGACTATTCAAAATCCAAGTCCGCATGGAGGGAGCCAGATTCAACGAGGCTAGATTCTAGGTTCATGCGTTGTTCCATCTGGCCGAGGAAATAACCCGTCATCATGGCGGACGCCAGGAGATTTGCTAAATTTTCGCGGTCGGTGGTAATGCTCACTTGAAAATCATCTGGGGGTAAGACACCGATTAAGCCTCTGACATTGTGGGCGATGATATCTTTTATCTCCGAGCTAGCGGACTGGGCCACCCGTGCAAGTACGTCCGGATTTTGCTGTTGCAAGTATTCCATTAAATTGTTTGCGGCTTGTTCGTCAACGTCGGCGGAAAAGAAGTCAGAGTTAAAAATCATTCCTTAGTCCGAAAATATTACTGCTCACCCCCCACTTTAGCTTTTATTTATCAGACTGTACATGGTGGGTAGCCGGAGAGCTTAGGGAGAGCGCTAGGGGCCAATGGTGTAAATCACGAGGGCGATCGCCCCCAAAAATTCCCCAGGGAAGATCACCTGTAAAATAGATTACGCCCACAAACCCTGTTGTATTCATTTCGACGATGACCGTAAGCCCGCCTCGCCAACCCACTGATTTCCGTGTCAAGCTAGTCAACGGCCTTTTAGCGATCCGACCAATCGCCGCCCTGGCGAAAAACCGTGCTAGGGCAATGATGATTCAACGGGCCGAAAAGTTAGGGGTGCCCTGGCGGGAAAATGTGGCGACCTTGCAACAACGGGATTGGCAAGCAGATCTCGCGGCGGTTGAAAATCCAGATTTAGCTTATCCCGAATACTACCTGCGTTCCTTCCATGCCTATGAGTCCGGAAATTTGGGTTGGGAGCCGGCCCTAGAGGTCGAGTCGGCGGCCTATTCTGTCCATTCAACCTTGTTTGGGGAACCGAACGTCCAAGGGGATGCGTTGTTGCGGGACAGTTATCACCAAATTTTGAAATTTAACATTGATATTACCCCTGAAAAAATTGTCGATATTGGTTGCAGTGTGGGCATGAGTACGGAAGCATTGCAGCAGGTTTTCCCCCAAGCGCAATTGACGGGAGTAGATTTGTCGCCCTATTTTCTGGCCGTAGCTAAGTATCGCACTGCAAACCTGGGTGATCGTTTTACCTGGTGCCATGCTCCTGGAGAGGATACCAACCTGCCTGGACAATCGTTTGATTTAGTCTCCTGTTCTTTGATTTTCCATGAGCTTCCCCAAACAGCGGCGATCGCCATTTTCCGGGAAGCGAAACGACTCCTTAAGCCCGGCGGTTACTTCGCGTTGATGGACATGAACCCCCAGGCGGAAGTTTATAAAAAAATGCCCCCCTATATTTTGACGTTGCTCAAAAGTACAGAACCCTATCTGGATCAATATTTCAGCCTCGATGTGGCCGAGGAGTTGCAGCGGGCTGGGTTTGAAGCGCCCTTCATCCAAGAAAATACCGTCCGTCACCGCACGGTTATTGCCAAGGTCAGGGATTAAGCGATGGTGAAACGGGTTGTGATTTTAGGGGCGGGGGTTGTTGGGGCGGCGATCGCCTATGAGTTGAGTCAACTGGATCAGTTCGAGATTACGGTTTTGGACACAGCCCAACCCGCCAGGGGCTCGACGGGGGCTGCCTTGGGGGTGCTGATGGGGATCATCAGTCGCAAAACGAAGGGACGCGCCTGGACATTACGCCGCCGCAGTATGGAACGCTTTCCTGAGCTTTTAAAAGAACTCGCCGTCGCAGGTCAGCCAGTACCCCACAATCCCCACGGCATTTTGCAATTATTGCGGGAACCAGAAGAACTAGAAAAAGGCGATCGCCTCCGGGAATTGCGCCAAGCATCGGGTTGGCAGTTGGCAATCTGGGATCAAGAAATCATCCAACAACATTGTCCCCACCTCCAAGCCAAGGAAGCCGCTGGCGGCATTTTTTCGCCCCAGGATTTTCAGGTGCAGCCCGTCCCCTTCACCGAAGCCCTACTAGCCGTCGCCCAACGGAATGGTGCGCACTGCCACTTTGGCATTTCCCAACCCAGGTTGGAGATCACAGATCAACATTGTCAAAAAATCAGCACAGATCAAAACAGCTATCCTTGCGATTGGCTCATTGTCTCAGCGGGTCTGGGTTCCCTGGAAATTACGAAACATCTAAGCGAAAGCCTGTCCCTGGGGCCAGTGTTGGGGCAAGCTTTTCACCTGCGCGTGCCAAAAAATCTTGAACCGCAAACCCCTTTTCAACCCGTGGTTAGCTTTGAAGATATCCATGTGGTACCCCTGGGCCAAGGGGAATATTGGGTGGGGGCGACGGTGGAATTTCCTTCTGAAACAGGTGGAATCACTCCAGACATCACCCTCGCTGATCAAGTGCTCCAAAAGGCGATCGCCTTCTATCCGCTTTTAAAAAATGCAGAAATTCTCCGGCATTGGTCAGGGAAACGGCCCCGGCCCAACGGTCAAGGTGCTCCCGTTCTCAAAGGGTTAGCGGGTTACGACAATATCCTCCTGGCCACAGGCCACTACCGCAATGGCGTCCTCCTGGCCCCAGCGACGGCCCTAACGATTCGCGATTGGCTCCTGGCCCCAGAAACCATTCCTTTTTAGTTTGTCCCAGTCCCTAATTTTTCTCACGTAAACCATGACGACCTCCGGCACCCTTTATTTGGTGGGCACCCCCATCGGCAATCTCGATGACATGACTTTCCGGGCGATCGCCACCCTCAAAAACGTCGATCTGATCGCCGCCGAAGACACCCGACACACCGGCAAACTTCTCAAGCATTTTCAAATTGCCACCCCCCAAATTAGCTACCACGACCACAACCGTCATCAACGGCAGGCGCAACTCCTCGAAAAATTACGCAGTGGGCTAAATATTGCCCTCGTGAGTGATGCCGGATTACCGGGGATCAGCGATCCGGGCTTTGAATTGGTCGCCAGTGCGATCGATACAGAAATTACGGTGGTGCCCATTCCTGGGGTTAGTGCCGGACTCACGGGCTTAATTGCCTCTGGATTATCACCGGAAAAATTTGTCTTTGAAGGTTTTTTACCCCCGAAAAAGAAGGATCGCCATCAGTTACTAACGGAGTTATCCCAAGAACCCCGCACCCTGATTTTCTACGAAGCGCCCCACCGATTGGTAAAAACCTTAACGGATTTGCTGGAACATTTTGAAGGCGATCGCCCCCTTGTCTGTGCCAGGGAACTGACAAAACTCCATGAAGAATTTTGGCGCGGCCCCCTCGAAACCGCCCTCACCCATTACCAACAGCACAACCCCAAGGGAGAATTCACCTTGATCTTGGCCGGAGCAAGCCCACAAACTGACCACGAGGCACTGACCGATGCTGAAATTTTGGCCCAACTTCAGGCGTTAATGCAACAGGGCATGAGTCGTTCTGGGGCCAGTCGCACCCTCGCCCAACAGCTGAATTTATCCCGCCGCCACATTTACCAACTCAGCACAGAGCTAGAGGGTTAATTCTAGGAAGACGCTTGGGTTTTGGGCTTGTTGTTGTCTGCTTTAGCCTGGTAAGTAAATTCTTCGACAGCACCGGGTTCCCCTAAACGGTGGGGTTGCTGGTTGTTGATGGTGATATAAACGGCCCCTGCATTGCCGGAACGGACGCGCACACTTTCATCGGCGATCCATTGTTTTTGGGTGCCCTTGGCGAGGGTGCCTTCAAAGGCCGTTTGACCATCGATTTCGACGCGCATCCAGGCCATTTCCTGGGCGCGAATATCCACCACCACGGACTCTGGTACATCTGCCCCATTGTTGTTGGAGTCGATCGGGGCGGTGACTGACGGGGATAGTGCTGTGGTCTGGGCTGTGTTACGTTCCTGGCGGGCTGGGGTTGTGCTCTCCAGGAGAGCTGGATCAAGTTGGGGCGTCAGACTGGGGTTTTGGTTACGGACGATGTTGCCCAGGGATTGCACCGTGGCAACAATGATCAACAAATAGGCAAGGTACAGATGACTCGGCCGCAACTGGAAATGGTAAATAAATTGGCTCCAGCGGGGAATGTGCCAACGGTTCTGGGTTTCGGCTTGGGGAAATTCCTGGGCGATCGCCGTTCCATCGAGGCCAAGACATTCCGCATAGCAACGCAGGAGACCTTGGAGATAAACCGGTTCTGGGAGTTGCTCTAGGCGACCCGCTTCAATATTTTCAAGGAGTGCCCGACGAATGTTCGTTTTACGGGACACAAAGGCGAGGGACCAGTCTTTGGCGAGGCGTTGTTGCTGCAACTGGACACCAATTTGGGCGAGGTATTCTTGCTGGGGGATGGGGGAATGGATCGCTGTCTCCTTCATGCTTGGTACTCCCGGACTGGGGCGGATGAATGGAATGGGAAATTAGAATTATATTGGGATCGGAGCTGTTTGATCTCCGCTTTCGTTAGGGGACGGGCTTGGCCCCGTTGCAGATCGCCCAAGTGTAGGTTACCAATGGCGAGACGATGGAGTTTTACCACAGGAAAACCGAGCTGTTCAGCGACCCGACGGATCTGGCGGTTGCGCCCTTCGGTAAGCATGATATCAATACAGGTTTTATCTTGGGTAATGGTTTTGAGATGAATTTGGGTGGGCAAGGTACGGCGATCGCCCAACATTACCCCCTGACGCCACTGGTCGAGGACATGCTCTGGCACTTTCCCCTTGAGCCAAACGCGATAGGTTTTGGGAATGTGGTAGCGGGGGTGGGTCAGGGCCAGGGTGAAATTACCGTCATTGGTCAGCAGCAACGCCCCTGTCGATTGGGCATCGAGGCGGCCGATGGGATGGATTCCCTTTCCCTGTCGGAGCGGAGGCGGCAACAAATCTAAAACCGTCGATCGTCCCTTGGGATCAGCGCAGGTGGAAACCACCCCCTTGGGTTTGTGGATCAGGTAATAGTAATGTCGCGGGCGTTCGGTTGCCTTGAGGGGTTTACCGTCAACACAAAGGCGATCGCCTTCTGGATCGGCTTGATCACCCAATTGAACAGGTTTGCCATTGAGGGTCACCCGTCCAGCGAGAATGAGTTTTTCTGCGCCCCGCCGTGACGCAATGCCCCAACGGGCGAGAATTTTTTGCACCCTTTCAGCCATAGATTATGGAGTGCTGGTTTCTAAAAAGCCAGGAAAATTGCAAGTCATATTTTACAAATCTTAGCAGGTGTTGTTTCCCCGCATAAATACCTAAAATCAAAGGCGGATGTCGAAATTCCTTGACAAAAGTAAGCCAAAGCGTGGGCTGACCTTGATCGTTTACCCACGACATCCGGTGTAATTTCGTCGGCTTAACGACCAATGGTGATGTTCCCCACCCGGATGGGGACGCAGGCGTGGGTCATTTGGGCAATCTGCATCGGTTCGCCTTTGCCGCACATATCGGTGCCGCGCTGTTCTAATTCTGAGGCCGGGGCGATCGCCTCGACTTTATTCCAAAATTCTGTGGTCATGCTCTGGTAGGTGAGATTTTTGACCATGCCTTGAAGCTGGCCATTTTTAATCCGCCAGACGCCATTGCCGCCAAACTGGAAATTCCGCCGTTGCTGGTCAATGGAAAAAGTATCATCCCCGTCGATGAGATAACCATCTTTGGTATCGGCGATCATTGCCGCGAGGGTTGCTGTGCGATCGCCCCCTGGTTTCCCTGGTTCGAGGCCCAAATTCGGAATCCGCACCATGGGGACACTGGCCCAACTATCGGCAAAGGCACAGCCATTACTCTCCGGGCGGCCAAGGCGATGGGCGGTTTCCCGGTCGGTGAGATAATCCGTCAAAATACCATCTTTGACCACGTACCATTCCTGGGCCTTGACTCCTTCGTCATCATAGCCAGTGGTGCTGCGGCCACCGGGTTGGGTGCGGTCGGCCTTGAAATTGACCCAAGGGGCTGCGTATTGCAGTTGATTGAGATGATTTGTTGTGGCGAAGCTCGTCCCGGCAAAATTTGCCTCATAGCCATAGACCCGGTCTAGCTCCGTGGGATGGCCGACAGATTCATGGATCGGCAACCAGAGATGACTCGGCTTGAGGATCAAGGTGGTTTCACCGCTGGGGGCTTCGGGGGCGTGGACTTTCTCAATAGCTTCCTGGGCGACGCGCGCAACATTGTTCCGGAGGGTTTCCGGTTCGATGTGTTCGTAGCCGAGGTTCAAAGGCGATCGCTCGTATTTGCGACCCTGGGCGTCTCCATTGGCCACCGCCGTACAACCCATCCCGGCGCCACTGCGATAGAGCCGTTGTTCAATTAACGACCCTTCCGTCGACGCAAAAATTTTATCTTCTTGGGTAAAGCTCAAATAGGCATAGGCTTTTTTAATCTGGGGATCATGGCCTAAGAACCGATCCGTTAAATCGAGGAGGAGGTCTGTCTTTTCCGTGAGGGATACCGCAAAGGGATCAATTTGAATCGGCGTTTCGTAGCGATCGCGGTAGGCTGGCACTGGCACCAAGCGAATTGGTTCCCGTTGGCTGAGGCGACTGCCTTTAGCAATATCAATGGCCAACTGCACAACGCGCACAATTTCTGCGGTCGTCCGCCGGTGACTCGCGGCAAATCCCCAGGCCCCCTGCCATAGGACTCGCACCCCAAAACCAGCGCTCACATTATCACTGAGGCGTTTGAGGGAACGATCCTGGGCCCAGAGTCGCTGCTTGCGATAGGTACAAAGACGAATTTCGCCGTACTCACAACCCTGGTTTCGGATTAGCTGAATGGCGGCCTGGGCGAGGTCGCTAAACGTCATGTGCTGGGGGTGAGGCACGGCTTGAACCATGGTTTAAAAAAGAATGAGGTTGTTGTGATCTTAATGAATATTTTGGGCGATCGCCTGACCCGCGAGCCAACTGGTCGTCCAAGCACTCTGGAAATTGAAGCCCCCCGTAATCCCATCGATGTCGAGCACTTCCCCGGCGAAAAAGAGGCCAGGACAACGGCGACTTTCGAGGGTTTTGAAGTTCACTTCCTTCAGAGAAACGCCGCCACAGGTGACAAATTCTTCTTTGAAAATGCCTTTCCCTTGGATGTTGTATTGGCCCTGGGTTAATTCTTGGCAGAGGATATTCAATTGTTTTTTCGCCAGATCCGCCCAATTTTGATCAGGACTGATCCCCGCAGCTTGGGTCAAACTTTGCCATAGGCGCTTGGGAAGGTCTACTGGAGCAAGGGTCGTAATTTTCTTTTTGGGATGTTGAGTTTTAAAAGTTTGGATGTCTTGACGGAGGGTTTCTGGATTGATGTCCGGGAGCCAATTCACTGTGAGAAGCATTGTGTAACGGTGTTCGGCTAATGTGCGCGCCCCCCAAGCCGAGAGTTTTAAAACCGCTGGCCCACTCAGGCCCCAATGGGTGATTAGCAGTGGCCCCGTTTGCACGAGTTTTTTCTTGGCATCCAGCTTAATACTCACAATGGCCTTGGGCACACTCACTCCAGCTAGCCCCTGAAGTCGGGGATCATTGATCTGGAAGGTAAATAACGATGGTTGCGGCGGAATAATTTTATGGCCCAAGGTGGCGGCCAATCGATGCCCGGAAGGGTGACTCCCCGTCGCCAACAAAATAAAATCGGCAAAAAGGCGATCGCCCCCCTTGAGATTCACCTGAAATTGTCCTGTTTCATCTTGAATAATGCTTTGCACAACAGCCCCGGTGCGACATTGAATCTTTGCCGTAGTTGCCGCTGCGAGAAAGGCGCGAATAATCGTTTCGGAATCGTCCGTCACCGGGAACATTCGTCCGTCGGCTTCGGTTTTGAGCTTGACCCCTTCGGCCTTGAGCCAAGCAATCATGTCCTGGGGTTGAAACTGACTGAAGGCCCCCCGCAATTCCCGCTGGCCCCTCGGATAGGCCTTGACTAATTCCACGGGATCAAAGCAGTGGTGGGTGACATTACAGCGGCCGCCCCCAGAGATTTTTACTTTACTGAGAAATGTTTTACCCGCTTCGAGGATAATCACCTCTAACTTTGGGTTCGTCCGGGCAGCGGCGATCGCCCCAAAAAAACCCGCCGCACCACCCCCAACGACGATTAATCTTGCCATGGTTTGTTAGTAATTCTTTGTCCACTCCAGCCCATAGAGGATCCCAGAAAGGAGCGTCAGGAGCAACATGATATTGATAATGCCCCCCGGCAGTAGCGTAAAGGGCGGCACCCCAAACCCCCGCAAAATCCAGAGCAATAAAAAGCAGACGAGACAAGTAATAAAGAGGTAGAGAACACCGGAAGAATTGGAGCGATTCACAGGGCGACACACCGGGTCAAATAACGTCTCTAGTTTAACATTTGCCCCTTGGGGCCGCCCAAAACCCGCTATCATAAACAGTTGCAAAAATATCTAGATCAACACCCTCCTATGACCCAGCAATACCGGATCACCCTCCTCCCTGGCGATGGCATTGGCCCCGAGATTTTGGCCGTGGCAGTGGACGTTTTAAAAACCATTGGCCAACAATTTGATCTAGAGTTTGTTTTTACCGAAGCTTTGATGGGGGGCGCGGCCATTGATGCCACCGGGGAACCCCTCCCCCAAGCGACCCTAGATGCTTGTAAAGCCAGCGATGCGGTATTGTTTGCGGCCATTGGTGGCTACAAATGGGATAACCTGCCCCGGGCGCAACGGCCAGAAACGGGTCTATTGGGTTTGCGGGCGGGCCTGGGTCTGTTTGCAAATTTGCGTCCGGCCACGATTTTGCCCCAGCTCATTGATGCCTCTACCCTGAAGCGGGACGTGGTTGAAGGGGTCGATATCATGGTGGTGCGGGAACTTACTGGCGGTATTTATTTCGGGAAGCCCAAAGGCAGCGTCACTTTAGAAACGGGCGAGAAACGGGGCTTTAACACCATGGTCTATGACGAATCGGAAGTGGATCGCATTGCGAAAGTCGCCTTTGACATTGCCCAAAAACGGGGTAAACGTCTCTGTTCTGTGGATAAGGCGAATGTTCTGGATGTGTCGCAACTATGGCGCGATCGCCTCAATTTGATGGCCGAAAATTATCCCGATGTGGAACTGTCCCATCTCTATGTAGATAATGCCGCCATGCAGCTCATCCGCGCCCCCAAGCAGTTTGACACCATCGTCACGGGGAATCTGTTTGGGGATATCCTTTCCGATGCGGCCGCCATGCTTACGGGGAGTATCGGGATGTTGCCCTCGGCTAGTTTGGGGGCGGATGGCCCTGGGGTTTACGAGCCAGTCCATGGGTCTGCGCCAGATATTGCTGGCCAGGATAAGGCGAATCCCTTGGCGATGGTGCTCAGTGCGGCGATGATGTTGCGCTATTCTTTTGACCAACCAGAAGCAGCAGCCAAAATCGAACAAGCGGTACAAACGGTACTCGATCAAGGCTTCCGCACCGGCGATATTATGTCCGAGGGCATGACTCTCCTGGGTTGCAAAGGCATGGGCGAAAAACTCTTGGCGGCCCTCAATGCTTAGATTTTATCCTGGGCGTTGATGCTGAAAAAAATTCGGCGGGCTATTTTTTTGAAAACACTTTTTGGCCATGGGGAACCTGAACTTTTCGAGACGGATTCCCCTACTGTCAAATTCTCCAGACAAAAATACAATAAATGGGTAAGTTCTAGGGTTTCTTTTCGGAGAAGCGATGGGACTTTATCTTAATATTTATTGTTCTGTCCTATGCAACCCACTAACCCAAATCAATTTACCGAAAAAGCCTGGCAGGCGATCGCCCAAACGCCGGATCTTGCCAAACAAAATCAGCAGCAGCAGATCGAATCTGAACATCTGCTACAGGCATTGTTAGAGCAAGACGGCCTCGCGAAAAGTATTTTTACCAAAGCGGAGATTCCCCTCGCTAAATTGCGAGACCGCACAGCGACTTTTATTGCCCAGCAACCGAAAATATCCCAACCGAGCGAATCGGTTTATTTAGGCCGGAGTTTAGACCTCCTTTTAGACCGCGCCGATCAACACCGAAAATCCTTTGGGGATGACTTTATTTCCGTTGAACATTTAATCTTGAGCTATGCCAAAGATGACCGTTTTGGCAAAAATCTCTACAAAGAATTTGACCTCACAGAAAATAAATTAAAGACGATCATTACGCAAATTCGAGGTAATCAAAAGGTGACCGACCAAAACCCGGAAGGGAAATACGAATCCTTAGAAAAATATGGCCGTGATTTAACGAGTCTCGCCCGCAACGGCAAACTAGACCCGGTCATTGGTCGCGATGATGAAATTCGCCGCACGATTCAAATTCTCTCCCGCCGCACGAAAAATAATCCGGTTTTGATCGGGGAACCAGGGGTCGGGAAAACGGCGATCGCCGAAGGATTAGCCCAGCGGATCGTTAACCGCGATGTCCCCGAATCCCTAAAAGACCGCACCCTGATCGCCTTGGATATGGGGTCGCTCATTGCTGGGGCAAAATACCGCGGCGAATTTGAAGAACGCCTCAAAGCTGTTTTAAAGGAAGTCACCGATTCCGAAGGGCAAATTATTCTCTTTATCGACGAAATCCACACCGTTGTCGGCGCTGGAGCGACCCAGGGGGCAATGGATGCCGGGAACCTGCTCAAACCCATGCTCGCCCGGGGGGAACTGCGTTGTATTGGCGCGACGACCCTCGATGAATACCGTAAATACATCGAAAAAGATGCGGCCTTGGAACGGCGCTTCCAGTCGGTGATGGTCAACGAACCCAATGTGGTCGATACCATCTCGATTCTGCGGGGTCTGAAGGAACGCTACGAAGTGCACCACGGGGTCAAAATCGCCGATACAGCCCTCGTTGCTGCCGCGATGCTCTCCAACCGCTACATTAGCGATCGCTTTTTACCGGATAAGGCGATTGATCTGGTGGACGAAGCCGCTGCCAAACTGAAGATGGAGATCACCTCCAAGCCAGAAGAACTGGATGAAATTGACCGGAAAATTCTCCAGTTGGAAATGGAAAAACTCTCCATCCAAAAGGAAAAAGATGAAGTTTCCCTCGAGCGACTCGCCAAGCTGGAAAAAGAATTGGCCAATTTTAAGGAAGAGCAGTCCCAACTCAACGCCCAGTGGCAATCGGAAAAAGAATTTATCGACAAAATTCGCTTTCTTAAGGAGGAAATCGATAAAACCAACCTAGAAATTCAACAGGCCGAACGCAATTATGACCTCAATAAGGCGGCAGAGTTGCGCTACGGAAAGTTGACGAAACTGCAACAGAAAATCAAAGATATCGAGAGTAATCTTGCGGCCCAACAGGTGACCGGAGAATCTCTGCTACGGGAAGAAGTGATCGAGTCGGATATCGCTGAAATCATTTCAAAATGGACAGGTATCCCGATTAGTAAATTAATCGAATCGGAAAAAGAAAAGCTGCTCCACCTCGAAGCAGAACTCCACCGTCGGGTTGTCGGCCAAGAAGAAGCCGTTACCGCCGTTGCCGAAGCGATCCAGCGATCGCGCGCCGGACTCGCCGATCCGAACCGTCCTACGGCTAGCTTTATTTTCCTGGGGCCGACGGGGGTCGGGAAAACGGAACTCGCCAAAGCCCTCGCCCAATTCCTCTTTGATACCGAAGAAGCCCTGGTGCGGATCGATATGTCCGAATATATGGAGAAACACGCCGTCTCCCGTTTAATGGGAGCGCCTCCAGGCTATGTGGGCTATGAAGAAGGGGGCCAGTTAACGGAAGCAATTCGCCGCCGTCCCTACTCGGTGATTCTCTTTGATGAAATTGAAAAGGCCCATGCCGATGTGTTTAATGTGATGCTGCAAATCCTGGATGATGGCCGTTTGACCGATTCCCAGGGGCGGACAGTGGACTTTAAAAACACGGTGATCATCATGACCAGTAATATTGGTTCCCAATTTATCCTCGATATTGCCGGCGATGATGCCCGTTATGAGGAAATGCGCAATCGGGTAATGGAGGCGATGAATGCGAACTTCCGGCCGGAATTTCTCAACCGCATCGATGAACTGATTATTTTCCATGGTCTACAAAAGGATCAACTGCGCTCCATTGTTCAACTTCAGGTGAATCGCCTTGCCGAACGCCTCGCGGAACAGAAGATCAGCATTCAACTCACCCCAGAAGCCTATGATTTCATTGCTGAGGTGGGCTATAACCCGGTCTATGGTGCGAGACCCCTCAAGCGGGCCGTCCAGAAATATGTTGAAACGGCGATCGCCAAAGGGATTCTCAAGGGTGAATTTAAAGCAGGCAGTGCCATTACAGTCGATGTGAAAGATGAACGTTTGACTTTTCGTGTTTAAACGCCTTTGAAATTCATCTTCATCAACAAACCCTGTGTTAGCTTCTAAGCCTCTAACACAGGGTTTTGAGCTTCTAACTATTTATTTGTTTAAACTCAACGCAAGAAAAAGCCTAGCGTGGCATCACATTGATGTTTACCAAGCTCATGGCGTTGCCTTCTGGGTTGGAGACGATCACTTGATTCGTTGCAGGAATAAATTCAATCCCTTCTGGCTCAAACCCAGCCTCTTGATCGGCCCGAACAACATCAGGGTTGAGAACGACAGTATCGAGCAGCTGAACATTTCTGGGGTTGGAAATGTCATGGATTGTGATCGCATCTGAACGCTCGATCGCCACGAATGCCAGGGTACGACCATTTACAACACCAACAGAAACAACCTCAGGTTCCGGGCCTTTGCTGTTACAGCGCTGGGGCAAGCCGAGGGCAATGATGCTTTCTTCGATGGAATTGCCGCTATCTCCCAAAAGTGCACCCGTGGTTGCGTCAAAGACACTAATACTGCGGGTACCATGGGGACTTAAGGGAATTCCTTCGTAGGACTGGTTATTGACATTGGTCAAATTATCTTCATCGGCGGTGACAAAGTAGCGACCATCTAGGGTAATGGCAATGCCATCGGGTTCACGGGCAGAGGTGAATTCTTGTCTGAGGGATCGGTCATAGCTGCCAGAACGACAGCTTCCTTCTCCAACTTTATCTTGAACTAAACCGAAACCCGTACGAATGCCGACATCAAAGTTTTGCACCGAAAAGATATCAGGGGTTAGACGTCTGGGCAAAGGAGAGGGAATTTCAATGCGAGCGACAGCATTATTTTCTTGCAGTGTGGCGACAATAAAAGAGCTATCAGCCGCAATGCGAACCGTCTCAGGCTGTGGGTCGTGGGGGAAAAAGGGAATATTGTCGGGGGGAATGGGCACCTCGACCTGGGTCATGCGATTGGGGCCACGTCGGAGATCAATGATCGAAACGGTTCCAGCGCCGTTTTCTAGGTTCGTCAGATCTTCTTCGTTTTCTTCATCTTCATTGGCGACGGCAGCAAACTGACCATTCGGGGCGATCGCCACGGAGTCTGGGCCGCGACCTACAGTTACGTGCCCAAGGGGTTCTAGATCGGGGAGAGAGAGGGCCACGACCTTGCCTGGCATTTCGTCAAAGGTATCCAGATTTGCGTCATCTGCGTCTTTGACCCCGATGAGTGCGAAGGCCCCGTCTGGGCTAATGGAAACTCCAGTGAGTTCGGCGTCCGCAGAACCTGCGGGCAAAAATTCGTCCGTTAGGGTCCAAGTCCCTTCGACGGTTAAGGCATTATCTTCGATCGCCACTAAGGTCGCTGTTTTTGCGCCGACCACAAGGGCGTGGCGACCATCTTTTGTGACAGCGAGCATTTCTGCGCCGGCGAGATCCGTTAATGTGAAAACAACTTCACCTCGAATAGTTGCGTTTTGGGCGATCGCTTGGGGCGGAAAGATTAGCGTGCCCAATGGAAGGCCGGCAAGAGTTGATAAGAGAGCTAACTTGAAACCAGTTTGTAGCTTGGGCTTCACCATTGATGCCACTAAGCTTTTCACACCACTATTTAAGTTCATTACCTAATATTTATCTGATTAATACCACGACCCCAACGATACAATGGAAAGAGAATTGATTGAATTAAAAAGAAACTAAGCAAAGTTTAATTTTAGATTTTGTAAAGACTATTTTTTGTGATTTTATTATTGTTTTTTAGTCAAATATTTTTTAGCTAAGGTGCAACTAAAAGTAATTAAATCAAGGGGATAATGTCTTAATTAGGCGAAGGAATTAGAGCCATGCTGAAGCATTGTTAACCTTGACCTTCCCGCATGGATCCATGCTGGAGTTGCTTTCCTTTTTCTTTCTCCGGCACAATAGAAGACCGTGCAGTTTAGTCAGGGAAACATAACGATGGCCAGTCAGTGGGAAAATTTTCTAAAAAATCTGGGGAACTGGCGCGGTTCCTTTGGGGGGGTCAATCTAGATGGTGAGATCACCACGGAAGTCCCCTCTATTTTGACCCTATCACTCATCGACGAGAATCGGGATAAGGTGCTGTTTACCCTGCGGCGCTTTGAAAATGGCGGCTATGACAGCGAACCCACCAGCAATATGTCCCAGGAGTTTACCGGATTGGGGCGGCACACGATGTTTTTCGATACGGGCTCTTTCTCGAAAGGTTCCATGTGTCTCTCGTCCATCTCATCGTTCATTGCCGAATATGGATTTATCAAAGGCGATCGCCGGATGCGGATGGTGCAAATGTATGGCGATGCCTTTACCTTCAATAAATTGGTCTTTATCCGAGAATTTCGCGAGGGAAGCAATGCCCAGGAACGACCACCACTGACTGTGGAACAACTTTTGGGTACCTGGGAAGCGGAATACCACGTTTACACCCCCGACCTTGATCCCCCCAAGGTGCACCAGAGCCGCTTAACCCTCAGCAAAGAAGGCGATTATCTCCACCAGACCCTCGAATTAGAACACCAAGCCATCGCCTCCAAAGGACAGATCCAAGGCAACACAATCCGCTTCACGGAAGGCAGTACGCCCCGCAATCTGGTGCTATTACCCGATGGGGCTTCGATGAATGTGCCGCCCCAATTGGCCCAGCGGCAAGCTTTTTTTGTGGAAGCAGGTTGGCTCGTCAGCGACAACGAACGACAACGGATCATGCGCAATTACAATGACCGGGGTGAATGGGTTAGTTCGACGTTGATTTTTGAGCGACGGGTGGCCTAGGCTGCGGTTGGCAGAGAGTTTGGTGTAGTTGATAGCGGTATTCGGCATCGAGAAATTGGTGCTGGAGTTTTGTCCACTGGTGCCAAGTTTGGTGGCGATTATCGTGGAAAATTTGACAGAGGGTAGGCAACTCCTGATCGAACGTTTTACCGAGGGCTTTTTCTAGAAATGCTTGCAGCACTGCATCATCCTGGAGCAAACCGATGAGGGTTTGGACTTTCTTAATCGCCTGGAGCTGATCAGCATAATCTTCGCCATAAAAAGGCGCAAAAATTTCCATGGTGTAGCGCGATCGCTTGGCGGCCTTGCGGAGGTCATGGAGAATTGGGCTGTCGGTCGCAAAAAGTGTTTCTAATTGTTTTTTGGAAAGCTTCTTCGGACTGTAACCGACCCACCAACCGGGATGGAGCAACAGTTCGCTGAGTTGGGGCAATAGTAAATCCGGCAAGATCAGCTGAATATCCACCGAGGCGATCGCCTGATATTGGGGTTGATCTAACCAGGCCTGGGTCGCCCCTTTGAATTCCCCGTAACGGGCTGAGTTGAGAAATTTCCGCACCTTAGTCAGTTGTTTTTGACGACGCTTGGCTAATTTTTTGAGGGCAATTTCGAGAATTGTGACTTCAACGGTCGGCAGTTGGGGCAGATATCGCTCCCGAAAAGTCAGGGTCATCACATCCACATCCCGCAACTTCCCCAAAACCCGACCATAACGGCCCACCTGTTTCGGGGTCAGAGCTTCCGGTAAAACCAGGGCAGGGGCAAACCCCAACAACACACTCCGCAAGCGCCGCATCCCCACCCGCATTTGGTGCAATTCTTCCGGATCACGGTCAGCTAAAACCCCCGCTTCGTGGCTGAGGATTTTTTTGTAATGCTTGGCGATCGCCTTATGTGCCCAATCGCCAAAACTTTGTGTTTGGGGTGGCTGCATCATTTATGCCCAAATCAATCTCACCACCTCGATCTTAAGAGGTGCAATTTTAAAACCCGATTAAGAACACACAAGGCTTAATGATTCTGGGTTGCAGTGTTTTTCCTCCCAGAGCAAATCCCTAGTCCAATGTCTAAAGGAACTGTCGTGCTTCTGTCACCCATTGCTTGACCAACCCCAGGGGCGGCGCCAGATCCTTACGCTGGAGATTCGCCACCTGTAACTTCATAATATTTTGGTGGAGTCGCGAAAAGGATGTTTGGGCAAGCTGATTTACCGATGCCACGCCACTGTGCAATACTAGGCCGCAATATTGTGTGCCAATACTCGGTACTCTCGCCAGATCCGCCAGGGCCACCCATTTCAAAACGTAATTGGGATGAATTTTGAGGCGACGGGCTAACTGTTGTTTTGCCTGGGGTGTGCGAGTAGCTAACAAAAGCTGATGGGTGGTGCGAATCCCTTGGGCGGCGAGTTGGGTCTGTTGTTCTTTGCTCAGACCGGGTAACTCCGCAATCCGCCAATTACAGGAAGCCATAGGAATCCTTGTTAAAATGGAAGCACATGATATCAAGAAAAATTGTCGTTACCCTAAAACTTTAGAAAATTTATGACTGTTGGTATATCTGTCGAAAAAGGAAAGCAAGATACTCCTCCCTTAGAACTCCATTACCTCGGCGACAAAGTGCTACGCCAAAAAGCAAAACGCATCGCCAAAGTAGATGACGAAATCCGCACCCTGGCGAAGGAAATGCTGCAAACCATGTATTCTTCCCAGGGAATCGGTCTGGCTGCGCCCCAAGTCGGTGTTAACAAACGCATCATTGTCATTGATACCGATCCAGAAAATCCGGCCAATGCACCACTGGTTTTAATCAACCCTGAAATTAAAAAAACAGGTAAACAGCTTTGTTCTATGGAAGAAGGTTGCCTGAGCATTCCAGGAGTCTACCTTGGGGTGATCCGCCCGGACGAAATTGAAGTGAGCTATCGGGATGAGCAGGGTAAACCCAAACGTATCAAAGCTTCTGGGCTGTTGTCCCGGGTGATTCAGCATGAAATGGATCACCTCGATGGGGTGATGTTTGTGGATCGCGTCGAAAATGAAATTGCCCTCAGCAGCCAATTAAAACAACGGGGATTTGCCCTGAAATCGGTACAGCGCATCGCCTAAATTTTTTTGGCCTTTTCCATGTTTCAACATGACGGCAACTTAGTACTCTACGACGTTTGTGTGAGGCGATCGCCGTCCAGTGAAATAGACGTTCTGCCCTATGAGGTGGTCGTCTTTTTTATTGCCTAATATTGGGCAAGGTTGCGTTTTGTATCAAACAACGAAAAATTTACGTTTCGTTAACAAATGCCTGGGGTAGTCCAGAAGGATCGTTGCCACAAACATTGTTTTGAATCTCAGATTTTACAAAAGACAGAAGCTGGCTTTCGTCTATGGAAGGCGATTCACCTACTGCGGGGATTGTGTGGGGGCATCAAATTTGGCGATCGCCTTTTTGGACAGACCCCGCATTTATACTCAGGTTTATTTGTAAATCCATTTTTTGTTTATTGTCTTTATTTATATAAATCAAAGACATAAATAATGTCTAAAAAGTTTTTATCGTAGTTTTGAGTGATTTTTAGACTTTTAAGGGTTTTAAAAAAACTCTAAGTCTCTTTAGGTCTGTTTGAACGCTAAATCCCAAACCGTTGCACCTTTCCATTCCCCCAAGGATTGCCAATAATGCAGCTAACGGAATTTTTTAGGAGCACGCAATCCCATGACAATGACCCTCGCGGTTTACGGCAAAGGTGGCATCGGCAAATCTACCACCAGTTGTAATATTTCCGTCGCCCTCGCCAAACGCGGTAAAAAGGTTCTCCAAATTGGCTGTGACCCCAAGCATGACAGCACCTTCACTTTGACGGGCTTTTTGATCCCGACGATCATCGATACTCTCCAGGAAAAAGATTTTCACTACGAAGACATTTGGCCGGAGGATGTTATTTACAAAGGCTATGGCGGTGTCGATTGTGTGGAAGCAGGTGGGCCGCCGGCTGGGGCTGGCTGCGGCGGTTATGTGGTCGGGGAAACGGTCAAACTCCTCAAAGAACTCAATGCCTTCGATGAATACGATGTGATTCTGTTTGATGTGTTGGGAGACGTAGTTTGTGGGGGCTTTGCGGCACCACTCAATTACGCAGACTACTGTTTGATCGTGACGGACAATGGCTTTGATGCGTTGTTTGCGGCGAATCGCATTGCGGCTTCTGTGCGAGAAAAAGCGCGGACGCACCCCCTCCGACTGGCTGGTTTAATTGGGAACCGCACCTCGAAGCGGGATTTGATCGAAAAATATGTAAGCCATGTGCCGATGCCTGTGCTGGAAGTGTTGCCCCTCATCGAAGATATCCGGGTGTCGCGGGTGAAGGGAAAGACCCTCTTTGAGATGGCAGAAGGGGACTCGATGTTGGATTATGTCTGTGATTTTTATCTCAATATTGCTGATCAAGTCTTAGCGGCTCCAGAGGGAGTTGTGCCCAGCGAAGCTTCGGATCGGGAATTGTTTAGTTTGCTCTCGGATTATTATCTCAATCCGCCCGTCGAAAAGACCCAAGAGGATGAGCTGGATCTGATGATGGTCTAGGCCAGAGGATGCTGGGCTTGGTCTCGAAATCGCTGATCCGGCAATCGCTCACCTGGATCGTCCTCATGGGTTAAATTTTGCTTCAAAATAGAGGCGATCGCCCTAAACGGCACTAATGATCAAAAAAGGCGATCGCCAATGTCAAACAACCCTTGCAGTTGATTTACGAGGAGAGTAAATATTGTGAGCTTTTTCGAGCAAATTAAACCCAGCATCAAAACCAAATGGCTAGATTACTTTGAAAATAACCAAGACTGGCTAAATATCCTGATGGATCGTGGCGAATCTGTAGCGACCCCCGACGGTGGCCGTCGTCCCCAAGGTTCTGTGGTTCTCGGTGCCATCAGCGCCAAGGAACCCCGCCTCGCCGAAAGTCTTTATCTGTTTTCTTTAGTTGAAGCGAATTTTGACACGATTGTTGATGTTTTAGGGCTAAACTTTGACCCACTCTTGGAACTCCGAAACCTAGAGGAAAAAGGAGCGGCAGCAAAACCAATGATTACGCCTCCTACTCCTGCTCAGATTTCAATGCCAACCGAGTAGTCAAATAGTTTACATAATCCCCCTGAAATATGGGGGATCTAAAATAAATCATCCACATTCCCATCAATTATGAATATCACTAAAGATTTTACAGATTTAAAGAAAGAACTTAAAGAAAAATGGCTGGTTTACTGTGAGCGTAACGAAACTTGGATTTTCAATTTAATGGATTCTCATCGTCTCTGGGTTAAAACCCAAGAAAACATCGAGGAAGATTTAAAAAGCTTCATTGATGCAAATTGGCAGACTTCCCGACCGAATTCTGATTTTATGATTGGAGTTGTTTCGATACTTTCTCCTCAGATATGTGAATTTATTGAAGTGATTATGACAGCTACAACTGATCGAACTTCAATCATCAAATCATTAGATTTAGACTTTGATCCTTTTTTAGAGATTGAAAGAAGAAAATTTAGTCAAAATCAACAAGCAACTTTAATACCTGCTTCTTCTGAATTAGACGACATTCGTGAACAAATTAAACAAAATAGTGGAGAAACAACATGACCGTTGCTCAAGAAACCCCGAACTTAACCTTTGATTGCGAAACAGGCAATTACCACACCTTTTGTCCGATCAGTTGTGTCGCTTGGCTTTATCAGAAAATTGAAGATAGCTTTTTCCTAGTCATCGGTACCAAAACCTGCGGCTATTTCTTACAAAATGCCATGGGCGTAATGATCTTCGCCGAACCCCGCTACGCCATGGCTGAACTCGAAGAAAGCGATATTTCTGCCCAACTCAACGATTACGACGAACTCAAACGGCTCTGTCTGCAAATTAAACGCGATCGCAATCCCAGCGTGATTGTCTTTATCGGTACCTGCACCACCGAGATTATCAAAATGGATCTCGAAGGCTTTTCGCCGCGCCTCGAAGAAGAAATCGGCATTCCCATCGTAGTCGCCCGTGCCAATGGCCTAGATTATGCTTTCACCCAAGGCGAAGATACTGTCCTCGCAGCAATGGCGAATCGTTGTCCCAGCGAACCCCCGGCCCCAGCAAAAGAAAAAGAAGAAGATGCCGCTGCCGCCACTCGCTTCCAAAAACTTTTGAATTTGGGCCTCAAGAAAAAAGAAGACGCGCCCTCTGTGGCCACAGAACAAAAAGAGCATCATCCCTTAATTTTGTTTGGCTCTTTACCCGATCCCGTGGCGGCAAACCTAGAACACGAACTGAAGAAGCAGGGCGTTAAAGTTTCGGGCTGGCTCCCCACCAAGCTCTATACAGAATTACCCGTTGTGCAAGAAGGCTATTACGTGGCGGGAGTGAATCCATTTCTCAGCCGCACTGCCACTACCCTGATGCGTCGCCGCAAATGTAAGCTCGTTGGTGCTCCTTTCCCCATTGGCCCCGACGGCACCAGAGCCTGGGTTGAAAAAATCTGCTCCGTGCTGGACATCGAACCCCAGGGCTTGGCAGAACGGGAAGCACAAATCTGGGAGAGTTTAGAAGACTATCTACAACTCATTCGCGGCAAATCGGTCTTTTTTATGGGGGACAACTTACTGGAAATTTCCCTCGCCCGATTCCTGATCCGCTGTGGCATGACCGTCGCTGAAATTGGCATTCCCTACATGGACAAGCGTTACCAAAAAGCAGAACTGGATTTCCTCGCCCGCACCTGCCAAGAAATGGGAACGCCGATCCCCAAAATTGTCGAAAAACCCGACAATTACAACCAAATTCAACGGATTAACGCCCTGCAACCGGACTTGGTGATTACGGGCATGGCCCATGCGAATCCTTTGGAAGCGCGCGGGATCAATACGAAGTGGTCAGTGGAATTTACCTTTGCCCAGATTCACGGCTTTACCAATGCGCGGGATATTCTTGAACTGGTCACGCGCCCCCTACGCCGCAATACAAACCTCAAGGATTTGGGCTGGGATAAGTTAGTCCGCGAAGAAGTGCTCACCTGAATAACACCCACAATTTGAGTGCTAAACAAGGAGAATCATCAAGATGATGGTTCTTTTTTTATTGGGTTTTAACGGTTAAAACTTGGGGCGGCGTCGCATCGGGGGGATAGCGCAGTTGGATATTCACTAAACGGCGATCGCCTGGGGGCATTTCCAAGGTGACGAGGGGTTCTCCGGCTTGGCCACGCTTTTGCACAAGGTGGAAATAGTCGGTACGCAAACGGCCCGTATCATCTTTGTAGTTGACCCGCACTGGCCCCCGGAAAAAGGTCGCCGTCGGCAGGGGATCAAAAAAGCGCAAAGCCTCGTCGGTGGCATCTTGTTTGATGGGTGTTTCAAGGGCGATCGCCACGGTTTGGGTTGCCTCGGTGGGATTGTGGAGGGGCAGGGTCAAATCGTAGAGCACCCCATAGTTGCCGTGGGCGGCATAGGCAGTATCAGGATAGCGGCGCAACATTTCTGCCGTTTGGATTTGGCCCGTGCCATGGGTGCCGCCGACGAGGGTGCTAATGCCGTAGGAAAAAGCTTCCCCTGGGGCAGGAATCGTGAGATCCCAGGTGGGACTGTCATAAATTTGGGTTTTCCAAGTGCTGCCTTCAGAAACACCAGCCACCCGACCATAGATTAATCCCCCTGGAGCACCGGGAACGGAGGGAGGGCGATCGCGGGGGCTAGAAAGTTCCCCGGTTTCTAAGAGCGCTTGCCATTCTGCCAGGGTGGGAGGCCGGAAATCACCTTGACCATCGGGTTTTTCAAAGAGGGCTAAACTCGCCACATACACGGGGCCAGTGCTGTTTAACTCTAGGTAGGTCGAGCGGCCATTGAGGGGCGGTTCCAACTCCCGCACCGGAATCGGTAAATCAAAGATCATCTGGTAGCTATTGGGAGCAATCGTTAACTGCTTCGGGAACTGTTCTTGGAGACGACGGCGCAGCAGATTATCCATTACCCGACTGCCTGGCCCAGCGTAAACAGTCCCCCTCGGATTCGGCACTTGGGGATCGAGGGCAATAAAAGGGGCATCCGGTTGACTTAAATAACTGGCTCCATTGAGAAAATAAAGGGTAACGGGTTGATCGCTCGGATTGTAGGCGATCGCCCCAATGTGCAGACTGCGTAGATCCTCCGGGGAACCCTGGGCGACGTGGTGGGCAAACAGATCAAACCGTCCCGAAAAAGGAAAATCTAGGTGGGCATCTGGATGGGTTTTGCCAGTGGCGGGAAATGTGGACAGCAGAATTCCTTCCCCCAACACCTTTTCTGGGCTGTTGCTATTAAACACAGGGATTTGGTCTAACTGCCCTGGTAAAACTCGTACTTCCTGGGGACGGACAATTTCAACTGGGGGCGGCGCTTGGGCAACAAAGAAGGGAAAAAACATACCAACATTCCACACACATTGCCGCCCATTGTATTGAGTTTTTTCGCTTTTTGGGTAGTTACACGAGATTACGATCCGTGAGGATTTCGTAGCCTGTTTCCGTCACCAGCACCGTATGCTCAAACTGGGCCGACAGGGACTTATCGGGGGTAATCACCGTCCATTTGTCTTCGAGGGTAATGGTTTCCTTGGTTTTAGCATTGACAATCGGTTCGATCGCCAGCACCATGCCCGCTTCTAGGATGACATTGGGCAGGTCACGGGTACGGAAATTAAACACCGATGGCTCCTCATGGAGCGCTTGGCCGACCCCATGGCCTGTAAAGTCTTCCACCACCTGGTAACCGTAGCTGTGGACATGGTCTTCGACGGCCCCGGCAATATCCAGGAGCGTATTGCCTGCTTTTACCTGCTCAATGCCTTTGTAGAGCGCTTCTTCGGCTGCCTGCATTAGCCGTTTGGCCTCTGGTTTAATCTTTTTGCCAACGCCGACGGTAATACAAGAATCGCCATGGTAGCCATTGAAGAAGGCACCTGTATCGACTTTGACGATATCCCCTTGGTGGATGCGTTTATCGGCCCGGGGAATGCCATGGACCACTTCATCGTTGATCGAGATACAGATCGAACCGGGAAAACCGTAGTACCCTTTAAAGCTTGGTGCCGCACCCATTTCGCGAATCCGCTGTTCGGCATAGGCATCCACTTCGAGGGTGGTCATTCCTGGCTTGATGATCTCACTCACTTCCTTAAGGACGGTGGCGACAATCCGCGCCGATTGCCGCATAATCGCAATTTCAGCGGCGGTTTTGATTTTGACTTTGCTTTTTTTACGGCGACGGGGGAGGCCCACTTGGGCTTTTTTGGGTTCGGGAATGAGGAGGTTGAGTAACTGTTTCAATGGAGTACCTTGAGGAAATCAATGGCAGATTGGGCAATTATTGCGGCGGCGGGATCGAGATCCGCGACAATGCGCCGGGCATGGTAAAAATCTTGGCGATCGCCATTGAGGTAATCGTCTAATTTTTGGCCCGTAAACGAACCGTCGCGTAGCCCTAGCACGAGGATGATCGCCGCGAGGTGAGGTTCAGCAGCAAAGTCTGGGTGATCGACAAGGTTAACCCCGGTGCGATCGCCCCACCGGGTATAGTTTAACCGACCCGCAATTTTTACGAAGCCCCGGCCCTGGTAGCGCAGTCCATCACCCGGTTGGATATTCCCCAAATCGCGGCGACTTTCGAGGTTTGGGTCTGGGGTCGGCTCCACAAGACTGGCACCAAAATCGCCTGCATGGCCCGCCGTAGCGAGAATATAGGCCACCTGGGTCGGTTCGATGATCCCGCAACGTTGGCAAGTTTCTAAAAGCATCGGGATCGTTTTGCGGGCGGCATCCTGATGGGGATAATTTTCTAAGGAGGCAATCAGGCGATCGCCACAGCTTTTGAGGGGGCGTAGGGGCAAATAAACTTCCACCCATTGATTCAAAAGCGTCATCCAAGTTTGAGCACCAACGACGCCATCAATGGTTAATTCCGCAATCATCTGAAAGCGTCTAACCGCCTGTTCGGTTTGGGAACCAAAGTGACCATCAATGGGGAAATGCTCCAGGGACAGCAGCCGCTGCAACAAGCGTTGTAAATAACGCACCGAGGCGTGGAGTTGAGGCGTCGCTAAACCATCGCCCAAGTGAAGGATGGGATATTTGCGGTCACTGGCTTGGAAGTCCCCAGTGGCAAAATGTTGCAAATCAGCATATTTTTTGGCGATCGCCTCTTGATCCCAAACGAATTTCTCCAAAGCTTCCCAGGTGGACAGCCCCACAATGCCGTCGGCCACCAGTTTTTGGCGCACCTGAAAAAACTTCACCCCATTTTCCGTTTGCCGACCAAACTTTCCGTCCAGCTTAGCCGTTTCTGGGATAAATAAACCCCGTTGCAGCAATTTTTGCAGGTAATATACGGCCTGCTGTTGGGGCGAAATTTCAAAGCCAGCCCCCCGGCGCAACAGCAGTTTTTCGGGCCGATCTTGTTGTAAAAGGGAAGCGGGTTTCGGGGTCTGTTGGGGTGGAGGTTCAGCCGTCGCGGGAGAAGCTAAAAATAATTGTTGGTAACGTTCAATGGTTTGCCAGGTGCGGGGATCAACGGTGCCTGTTTTCGGCAATTTATTCGCCCGTTGAAATGACCGCACCGCCGCTTCCGTGGTGCGCCCAAAAATGCCGTCAATCACCGCTGAACGGGGTAAAAATCCGGCGGCCCGCAAAAAAGCTTGCAAATAACCCACATCATCATTGGCGATCGCCTGGCATTGCAGTTGCCGGGGGCGTTTGAGGGAGGGACGTTCACAAACAGTGGTGGCGGACTCACGGTGACGCTTCATACTATGATTGGGGGTGATGGGAGGGGCGATCGCCTTCCATTGTAAGAAATGAAAAAATAAACCACCGCCACCATGTTCAGAATTCTTCACTTCGCCGATATCCATATGGGCAGCGGTTTTTCCCATGGTCGGGTGAACCCAGAAACCGGCCTCAATTCCCGCCTCGAAGATTTTGAGCAGACCCTGGGGCTTTGTATCGACCGGGCGATCGCCGACCCCGTAGACCTCGTTATTTTTGCTGGGGATGCCTTCCCCGATGCCACCCCCGCCCCCTACATCCACGAAGCCTTTGCGGGCCAATTTCGCCGCCTCGTCGCCCACAATATCCCGGCAGTGCTCGTCGTCGGCAACCATGACCAATATTCCCAAGGCAATGGGGGCGCTAGTTTAAATATCTATCGCACCCTGGCGGTGCCTGGCTTTATCGTGGGCGATCGCCTCCGCACCCACACCCTCGAACTGCCCAAAGGCCCCCTGCAAATCATTACCCTGCCCTGGTTGAACCAAGCCACCCTCCTCACCCGGCAACAAACCGAAGGCAAAACCCTCAACGAAATCCACCAGATCCTCCTTCAGAAACTCGAACCGATTCTCGAAGCAGAAATTCGTCGTCTCAATCCCGAAATTCCCGCGATCCTGGTGGGTCATCTCATGGCCGACCGCGCCAACCTAGGGGCCGAGCGCTTCCTCGCTGTAGGCAAAGGCTTTAATATTCCAGTGGCTTTCTTGAACCGTTCCGAACTTGATTATGTGGCCCTCGGCCATGTACACCGCCACCAAAACCTCAACCCCAGCAATGATCCCCCCATCATCTATCCTGGCAGCATTGAACGGGTTGATTTTAGCGAGGAAAAAGAAGCAAAAGGCTATGTTTTAATCAACCTCCGCAAAGGTCACGCGAACTGGGAATTTGTGCCCCTCCCGGCCCGGGCGTTCCGCACGATCAAAATCGATGTGAGCGACGCAGACGAGCCAGAAACCGCAATTCTCAACGAAATTGCACAGGTTTCGATCACCGATACCGTTGTCCGTCTCATCTACAAAATTCGTCCCGAACAAACAGAACTCATCGACCAACGTGCCCTCAGAAAAGCCCTCAAAGCCGCCCACCAAGCTTCCATTCAAGCGGAACTGGTGAGCCAACTGTCCCGGCCCCGTCTACCGGAACTGGGCATTGGTCAATCCCTCGATCCGATGAATGCCCTAGATACTTACCTCACGAACCGCGAGGATTTGCAGGATATTGCCCTGGCTATGCGCGAAACCGCCACAGAACTGATGTCACAAACCTCAACTTGAAACTTAAAACACTAATGGCCAATGCCCACATAGCGGAACCCCAGGGTTTCGAGGGCGTCTCGGTCGAGGAAATTCCGGCCATCGATAATCAACCGATTTTGGAGGCGATCGCCTAACTGTCCATAGTCGAGGTGCAAAAATTCTTGCCAGTCCGTGACTAAAACCAGAGCATCACAGGTATCTGCTAACATTTCTGGGCTATCTTCGATAATTACTCCTGATAGGCCGTGGCCAATACCATTTTGGGACACAATCGGATCGTAGGCTTTCACCCGTGCTCCTAGACGATTAAGTTCTGCAATCAGCTTCAGGGATGGAGCATCGCGCATATCATCGGTGTCTGGCTTGAAGGTTAACCCCAACAAACCAATGGTTTTCCCCTTAAGAATTTTCAATTCCTGTTGGAGTTTTTCGACGACGATTAATTTTTGCCGATTATTCACCGTCACTGCCGCTTCGAGGAGTTGCGCCTGGTAGCCATAATCTTCGGCAGTGTGTACTAAAGCGGCCACGTCTTTCGGGAAGCAGGAACCGCCCCAACCCAAGCCTGCCTGGAGAAATTTATTACCAATGCGACTATCGAGGCCGATGCCCTTCGCCACCTGAAGAATGTCTGCCCCCACGCGATCGCACACATTCGCCACTTCATTAATAAAGCTAATTTTCGTTGCGAGGAAAGCATTGGCGGCATATTTAATCATTTCGGCGGAATTGAGATCGGTTTCCACCACCGGAATCGGTTTGGGATGTTCTGGCGCGCTAAATTGCCCTTGGATGAGGGGATCATAAAGCTGTTTCATCAAGGCGATCGCCTTGGAGTTGCTACTACCTAGAACAATGCGATCGGGGTTAAAAGTATCGAAAATTGCTGACCCTTCCCGCAGAAATTCGGGGTTACTAACCACATCAAACTGCACCGTATGGCCGTTTTGCTTCTGTTTGACTCCATCGAGGACAATCATCCGCACCCAGTCCCCTGAACCAATCGGAACCGTTGATTTGTTAACAATTACTTTGTAACTATCGGCGGGTAAATGTTCACCAATACCCTTCGCCACGGCCTCCACATAGCGGGTGTCGCTTTCCCCCGTTGGCAAGGCTGGGGTACCCACAGCGATAAACAGAATTTCCCCATGATTGACACCAAAACTGAGGTCTGTACTAAATTGCAAGCGTCCGGTGGCCATTTCTTGCTGCATTAGTTCCGCTAGACCGGGTTCATAAATCGGTGATCGCCCCGCCTGCATGAGTTTGATTTTCTGCTCATTATTATCAATGCAAATGACATCATGGCCCATGTGCGCCAGGCAAACCCCTGTGACCAAGCCCACGTAACCCGTTCCAATTACACAAACTTTCATCGCAATCTCTAGTGAATTTCTAGTGTTGTTGTCCGTTAGTTATTCTGCGAGGCGATCGCGGAAATAGGCGATCGTTTTTTCTAAGCCCACCTTGAGGGGCACCGTCGGCTGCCAATCCAAGTAGGTTTTAGCACGGGTAATGTCCGGTTGCCGTTGACGCGGATCATCCTGGGGCAGCGGCTCAAAGACCACCTCAACATCAGGATTGACCATATTCTGAATCGTTTGGGCCAACTCCAAAATCGTGTACTCATCGGGATTCCCTAAATTGACAGGGCCGATAAAGTCTCGGTTCATCAAACGAATCAAACCTTCGACCAAATCACTTACGTAGCAAAAACTCCGGGTTTGGGAACCATCCCCATAGACCGTCAGTGGTTTGTCTTGCAAGGCTTGGACGATAAAGTTACTCACCACCCGCCCATCATTCGGCAACATATTGGGGCCATAGGTATTAAAAATTCGGGCGACACGGATATCAACATCATTGGAACGGTGGTAATCAAAAGCCAGGGTTTCCGCCATCCGCTTCCCCTCGTCGTAGCACCCACGAACCCCAATTGGATTCACATTGCCATGGTAAGTCTCGGGCTGGGGATGGACATCTGGATCGCCATAGACTTCAGAGGTAGACGCCAACAGAATTCTCGCTTTGACCCGTTTGGCTAACCCCAGCATATTTAGGGTGCCCATGACATTGGTTTTAACGGTTTTGATGGCGTTGAACTGGTAATGGATCGGTGAGGCAGGACAAGCGAGGTGATAAACCTGATCCACTTCGAGGCGGATCGGTTCGGTGATGTCGTGGCGCACCATTTCAAAGTAGGGGTTGCCAATCCACTGCAAAAGGTTATGCTTGCGGCCTGTGTAAAAGTTATCGAGGCAAATGACTTCATGGCCTTCGGTCATCAGGCGATCAATGAGATGGGAGCCGATGAACCCTGCGCCGCCGGTCACTAGAATTCGCATGGTTAGTTCTGGAACGATGACTGTTCAGATGGTTTTCCTAACGGTAGCGAGAGATAGACACTTTGTCTAGCCATCTAGTTCTCCTTCGAGGATCGTGGCGATCGCCTGCCTGGTATTTTCTTTGAATTCGCGGATATTCACGTTATTGAGAATAAAAATGGCACTGAACATCCCCACGGCTTGGAGCACAAAAACAGAGCTGTAGGCCAAGAGGGGGGTTTGAAAAATTGCCCGCCCAATATCTAACACGACTCCCCCCATTAAAGTGGCGATCGCCCGGGACATCGCTTGGGCCAGCGCCCAGGTGCCAATGAAAGTACCAGCGGTTTCGGCGGCCGTGAGATCAAGCATTAAACTAATCGCGCCAATGGTGCCGATCCCCGTGGCCATCCCAAAGAGAACGAGGGCATATCTGAGGATCTGCGGCTGTTGGGTGAACCCTGCCAAAATGATTAAAAAGAAACAAGCCGCTGTGAGCAAACAACCTAAACGGGCAGTATTTTTTTTCCCTAGGCGCGGCACCACCAAAAATCCGGTCACGCTATACCCCACGAGGACACCGATCCCCCAGTAGGAATTAAGCAGGGTACTCTCGCCGATGGACATCCCAAACACTTCACCGCCATAGGGCTCCAGCACCGCTTCTTGCATAAATAGGCTGATTGTAAAAGTTACCAGAAAGCTAAAGAAAATGGCTGTTTGTGGACTGCTACGGACGACTTTAATAGAATCCCGAAAGGTGATTTGGTCTTCCCGCGTTGTGGGGGCAGTCCGCCGACTAAAGCGAGAATATTTGCGTTCGATCCCAAGGATACCGAGTAGCCCCAAACCAAAGGCGATCGCCGGCACGACTAGAAACAGAGAATTAATTGGCCCCTGTAAACTTTCGATGGGCGTATTCAGGAGCTTTTCCCCTTGGGTGATGATCGCTCCGGCATTGGCTCCCAGGATGACCCCGGCCTGTTGTACCTGATCGAGGAAAATACTGCCACTAATCCCGCCAATCACAACCCCCAGCAACAACATTGACCAGACCACCGCCACAATTTTTGAGCGATTATTTTCATCGGAAATATCTACCAACAGCGCCGTAAAGGGGGTGGATGTAGAACTGAGGGCAAGGCCATAGAAACCGAGCACTGCTCCCAGGGCGATCGCCCATAGCAACATCTCTCCAGACCAGGCCCAACCGCCATTTTCCCGCACCGCTAGGGCCAACTGCCAGACAATTTGTACCGCCACAAAAACCGCCGAACCGAACAACACCGTCCCAATCCAGACATAACCACTGCGGTGGAGCTTAAAAATCTTTTTGCTGTCGGACAGTTGCCCGAACCACACCCGCGCGGGGGCCATAAATTGTGGTACCGCCAAAGCCCCCGCCGTCACCGTCGCCGGAATATCCAGCTCACTAATCATCACCCGGTTGAGTACCGCCAGGGTCAACACCGCCATCAGACCCAAGCCCAGATTAAAAAGTCCCAGGCGAAACATGGTAAAGGGGCCAACAGTGGGTAAATTTTGCGCGGAGGTAGAGCTAAGTTCAGAAGTGGTCATGGGGCGATCGCCACAGGGCTTTAAGAATCACGGAAAACACCCTACATTCTAGAATGCATCGGCCTCGAATGCCCCTTCCAAGTAAGTAGCTAGGCGGAAACCCTGGGGGAAGGTTGCAGTTTTGCTATGGGTGACAAGGGCCACATCAAAGCGACAACCGTAGGTTTCATATTGGGGAAAATTGCCGAGAAATTGCATTGCCGCCCGAATGGTTTTGCGTTGTTTGCTGGGGGTGATCGCCAGTAAGCCTTGATGGTCTAAACTGCGCTGTTGTCGGGTTTTGACCTCTACAAAAGCGAGAATTTTTGTCTGGGCATGGAACGCCACCAAATCCAATTCTCCCCAACGACAGCGCCAACGGGTTGCGACAATTTGCCAACCTTGGCTTTCGAGGTGCTGCTTTACAAAAAGCTCTCCCTGCTCACCAACGGCAAGGGCCGCTAATTTTTCGGGTGAAGGGGTGTCGGCCATGGCAAATGCTTACATCCCTCCAGATTCTGAATAGCCCTGGAGATTTTCCGGATTTTGCTCCTGGAGTAGACGGGTCACCAAATCGCGATATTTATTCAACTCATATTTATAGATCACGAGGTATTTCCCTGCATTGAGGCGATTACGATAGGGTAGGGCATCGCCACTCCCCACCGCCAAGCCAACGGTTGTGCCGACGAAATAGCTCCCCATGGCCCCGCCAACAGCCCCAGCGAGACCCCCGACAATATGATTACCCGGTGTGCCAGCCCAGGCGAAGGTATCTAACCCCGTAATGTAATCGAAGACAAAACCCCCAAAGAAGCCGAAGGGGATTAGCCAATAGGCCATCAATTTTGCTCGCTTGCGCCCCTGCTTAGAGGGATCGATAAAGCCAAATTCATCGGCGGTTTGGTAGCCTTGACCAACAATAGCTAGATTTTTGGTGGGAACTTTAGCTTTTTCCAGTTGGGTATAGGCTTCTTCGGCGGTCATACGGTCTGGGAATACGGCGATCAGATAATTCATAGCAACGACAAACCAATGGAATCTTCAAAGTTTGATTGTAGGCGATCGCCTTGAATGATTCTTTGGGAACATCGACAAACAAGGCATGAAACCAAATTCACCGTAACTCTTTGGCCCTAGGATGAAGTGATAAGCGATTACCCTGTACAATCATGCCTGCCTTGATCCCCTTTCGAACCGTAGCATTGCTGATGGGCACCTCCTTATCCTTCATGGGGATATACACCCTGTCTAGCGATTTACCAGGATTGGCAGCAGTTCCACCATCCCTCACCACAGTACCGGAGACGGTTGATTTCCAGCAGCATTTCCAAGCCCTGGAAGTCGAGGGGTCGATCCTAATCTACGATCTGAAAGCCAACCGGACTTTTCAGTACAATGCCCACCGCAACCGCACCGCTTTTCCGGTCGCGTCAACTTTTAAAATTCCCAATTCCTTGATTGCCCTCGAAACGGGGGTAATCCCCAATGAGCTGGCGTTGCTCACCTGGGATGGGATTACGCGGGAATTACCGGTGTGGAATCGAGATCTGAATCTAAAGGAAGCCTTCAAATATTCGGCGGTATGGTTTTATCAAGTTTTGGCCCGCAGGACAGGCCATGACCGGATGAAACAGTGGATCGAGGCGATCGCCTATGGTAATCAAACCATTGGCACTCCAGAGAATATTGATCAGTTTTGGCTTAATGGCACATTACAAATCACGCCCCAAGGTCAAGTGGACTTTTTGCGCCGTCTCTATGCCAATGAGTTACCTTTCTCAGCTAAGGCGATCGCCACGGTCAAGGAAATCATGATCGCCGAGCAAACCCCCAATTACACGATTCAAGCAAAAACAGGCTGGTTTGGTTTTGGGAACCCCGAAGTTCAGAATATCGGTTGGTATGTGGGCTATGATGATGTGTACTTTTTTGCGACCAACATTGATATCAACAGTCCCCAAGATGGTTCCGCTCGCCTGGAGGTTACCCGTCGCTGTTTACAGGAATTGGGGATTTTGCCTTGACCGCTTCCGCCCTTCAGCGTGGCAATTGATCAATCGGCTGTATGCTTTCCACCGCACCATACTGTCCCAGGCAACTACAGGGTTGTCCGCCAGAGTTCTGTGGCGATGTGCTGCTGGATTGATAGCCATGATAACGACAATAGTCGTGACAACGTTCTTGTGGAGATTTGGGGCCGAGGTTGCCATTACCCAACTGATGGAGCAAGATAATCGCGATTGGTAGTAAGGTTGCCCATAGAGATAGCCAAAGGTGTTTGCTTTTAAACCCTGACCTCGCCTCTAATTTTTTGCCGACACGGTAGCCCGCTACGGTAATTGTTAGCCATGAGCCAGAGAATATTAACAAAAACAAGACAGATATCAGCGGCTCTATCCACGTTGGCCATGGATTGTCGCCAAAGACATATAACCAGAGTATTCCGAAGACAGTACCCATTATTATCCAAGTACCCAGTAGAGAGACAGAGAAGCCAGGTAATAGAAACAATAATGAGTAGATATAGCGCTGTTTCATCTAAAAGGTTTTGGGAGCCTCAGGTGAGGGTGGTGAGGGCGATCGCCAATTGGTCGATGTCTGCGGTGGTAGTGAAGTAGTGTGTACAGGCGCGGATACAGTCCGGGAAGCGGATCGTCCGGAGACAAAACCCCTGGGCTTCGAGGGCTTTGACAATATCACTGTGGCTTTGGGCTGTATCGACTTGAAAGGAGACTAACCCCGAAGCGGGTGGCGTAGCCTTGAGACATTGCACCTGGGGGATCGCGTTGAGTTTTTCCCAACAGTAGGCACTGCGATCGCAGATTTGTTGATAACGGCTGGCCGTATCGCCCCATTGTTGGTGGAAATGGATCGCCTCCATTAAGCCAACGTAGAGAGGATAAGCGGAAGTTGCGACTTCATAACGGCGGGCATCCTGGGCGAGGGCTACTTCAGTTGTTTTCTCCCACTGGGTTACCCCCCGCCAGCCAATAAAGGTCGGTCGATGCTGGGCGATCGCCTCGGTGGAAATATAAAGTCCGCCGACCCCAGCCGGGCCGCACCACCACTTATGACCCGTAAAGGCATAGAAATCGACCCCCAAGGCTGGCAAATCGAGGGGTAGCATCCCGAAGGATTGGGCCGCATCCACCAGCACCAGGGTATTTTGGCCATGGCAGAGGGTACAAATTTCCTTTAAAGGCAATATCTGGCCTGTATTCCAAAAAAGATGGCTAATCACCAAGAGGCGGGTTCGGGAGGTTAAATGTTGGGCGATCGCCGCCGTGGGATCACCGCCATTGAGGGTGTCAAAGAGGGGACAAATGCGAATCTTCACGTCGAAGCGGGCCGCAATCTCCTGGACAATGCCGACAATGCCTGGATGCTCACAATCACCGAGGAGGATTTCGTCCCCCGGTTGCCAGTTGATTCCCCAGAGGGCAATGTTGCAGCCAGCGGTTACATTTTCGGTGAGGGCAATATTTTGGGGTTGAGCTTGGAGTTCAGCGGCGATCACCCCCCGCAATTTTTGAATGATGCCCGTTTCCCATTGACCCTGGGCGAGGGAAAAAGGCCCCTGTTGTTCGCCCTGGTGATAACTGTCGAGGATGGCATTAAGGCTCGACTGGGGTAACGGCCCCTGGCCACCGTAGTTAAAGTAAGTTTTGTGGGCAAGGGCAGGAAACTGTTGGCGATGTTGGTGCAGATCGGGCATGGGAGAATGAATGAAATTATGGGGGTAAAAATGAACAGGGTTATTGCTGGGGCGAAAACTGACGGGTATTGGGATCGTAGCGCCAGGAAATATTATCGGGATCTTTGGCCTGACTCCATTCAGCAAAATTATCACGGCCCCGGCGTTTGCGGAGGGTACTGGGATGTACGGAAAAACGTTTCGCGAGTTCCGTTTGAATCATCGGTGCTGGCGGTGATTTTGGAGTTAAGGGTGGTGGCGTGGGTTCCTGGGGATCTGGCTCTGGGATTTCGGGATCACTGCCATTGAACATACTGCCCAGGGCACCGCTCGTCAAAAAATAATAAACAATGCCTGTTTTTTGATAAACCACAGCCTGGGCGGCGTACTCTTTTGCTTTGCGTTCGAGAAACCAACGGACATCATTCCCCGATAAGCCCGTAGCCAGGGTTAAGTCGGCTACGGTAATTTTCCCTTGGTTGGCTTCGATCAGGCGACGGAAATCGGGGGTGAGGGTGATTGAGAGTTGTTGCCAGCGGTACTGTTGCCAGAGATACCAGGCCACCACACAGGCGATCGCCACCACACAGATCGTCCAAACACTGAAAAATACAGTCATTAACAGGGTGCAGGGAATGATCAGGATCAAGGGGCTTTTCGCATCTTTCTCCATTGGTTTTGTCAGGCAGTGCTGGTGAGAAGGGTCTACTTGCTAAGTTTAAACGGGGTTGCTTAAATGGGGCTGCTCGATACAGACAATGTGAGGCGCTGGAACATGGTCTGGCGTGCTTGGCGGGCCAGTTGATCGTCGAGGGGATCAAGGTGAATTTCGGTGTTGTACTTCCGTTCCAGGGCTTTTTCGAGGAGCCAATCGGCCAGGAACGGATTTTTCGGTAGCAGTGGCCCGTGGGCATAGGTGGCGATCGCCTTTTGGTAGAATGCCCCTTCCCAACCATCTTCGCCGTTGTTACCGTAGCCCTTGAGGACTTTGCCTAGGGGTTGCACCTCTCCTAAGTAAGTACGCCCACCGTGGTTTTCAAAGCCGATGGCAATGAGGCGATCGCCAAGCTTGGCCTTTAATTCTGTGGCGAGGGGTTCGGCCGTGATTTCAAAGGCGACATTCCCGATGCAACGTTTTGCCCCAAAGCCTGGATGTTTGCTGACAAGATCTAAGATGCCGAGACCTTCGATGCGTTGGCCGAGGGCAGGTTCATAATATTTACCGAGCAGTTGTGGTGAGCCGCAGGTGAAGACCCCTGGCACTTGATCTTCGATGAGGGCTTTTAATTGTTCTGCCTTGGCCCCCTGGAGATCCCGCATGACAATCTCCTGTTGGCGGTCTTGGGCGCCGCCGCCCACAATCAAATCTACTTCTTCCCAAACGTTTAGGGGCGCTTCTTTATCGAGGGGGATCACTTCAACGGTAATCTGTCGCCATTGGGCCCGTTTTTCTAGGCAAATCACATTGCCGCGATCGCCATAGGTGCCCATGAGGGTGGGGTAGAGCCAGCCGAGCTTGAGGTGCATCGTCATTGAGCCATTCACCGAAAAAAAGAATGCCCCTTATCTTAACCCCTGGGGGTCAACTCCGAAAAAGGCGGGTGTATTGGGTTTCGTGGTTCATACTCGCCAAACTTAAACCCCAGGTACAGGCATAAAGATCCATCTCTTTTTGCGTCACCAAAGTTTCTGCCGTCTCAATAATTAGGGGTTGTAACTGGTAGATGATCCGTTGGCCCTGGGTCTGACCCAAGGGGATCATTTTTACTCCCGCACTCACCAAGTTACTCAGCCAGCTATGGAGATAACCTAAAACAGCTTGCTGCGGCTCAATGTCCCAGAGGGCGATCGCTATCCCAAAGGCGATCGCATAATGGCAGTTTTTGCCGATCTGCTCCCGGCAAGCCCCTAGCTGTGGTCGTTTGTTTTCGTCTAAATCCCCCAATAGTTTCAACAAACTATTGCCCATCTGGATACTTTGTTGCCGGAGTTCCTTGGTTTCCCGCGTCCCATTCAACCAACTATTCCAATACTGCAATTGGGTCAAATCATCAGCGGCGATCGCCTGTACAATCCGCAGCATAACGCTCACTTCAGCGCGGATCGAACCATAACGCAGGTGCAACCCCAACCAATCCTGAAAGCTTTCTATTTCAGGACATCCAGCCGACTCTACCAAATATTCCAAACCCTCCGAATAGTTATAAGCTCCAAGGGGAAAGTTTGAATTAATCAGTTGCCAGAGAATCAGTTGTTGCACCAGTGACCTCGTATGGACTAGAGAAAATCACGCTTAAGGTAGGGCCGCAGCACCTCTGGTACAGCCACCGTTCCGTTCGGTTGTTGATAATTTTCGAGGATTGCCGCCATGGTGCGACCGATCGCCAAGCCAGAACCGTTGAGAGTATGGACAAACTGGGTGCCTTTTTTCCCTGCTTCCTTAAAGCGAATCCCCGCCCGTCGCGCTTGGAAATCATAGAAATTAGAACAACTAGAAATTTCCCGGTAGATGTCTGCGGAGGGGAGCCACACTTCCAGGTCATAGCATTTCCCGGCACTGAAACCGAGATCGCCACTACAGAGTTCAAGAACGCGATAGGGCAGCTTGAGGGCTTGGAGAATCGCCTCGGCATTGGCAACGAGTTTTTCGTGTTCTGCCGCCGAGGTTTCAGGATGAACAAATTTTACAAGTTCGACTTTATTAAACTGATGCAGCCGAATTAGCCCACGGGTGTCTTTGCCATAACTACCCGCTTCCCGCCGAAAACAAGGGGTGTAGGCACAATGGTAAATGGGCAAATTTTCCGCTTCGAGGATTTCATCACGGTAGAGATTTGTGACGGGCACTTCAGCAGTGGGAGTTAGCCAGAGATCATCGTCGGCACAGCGGAAACTTTCCTCGGCAAATTTTGGCAGTTGTCCTGTTCCAGTAAGGGAGTCACTATTAATCAACACCGGGGGCATTACTTCCACATAGCCCGCCGCAATTTGCTGATCTAACATGAAGTTGATCAAAGCCCGTTCTAGGGCTGCCCCCGCACCGACGAGGCTCACAAAGCGACTTTGGGCAACTTTTACTGACCGGGCAAATTCGAGAATACCGAGCTGTTCACCGATTTCCCAGTGGGGCAAGATGTTTTCATTGGTGGGCTTATGTTCTTCTCCCCAGCGGCGCACTTCGACATTTTCAGTTTCATTGGTTCCTACGGGGGTGCTTTGATCCGGCAGGTTCGGCAGCGCTAACAGCAGATTGTAAATTTGGGCTTTGAGTTCTTTTTCCTGGGGTTCGAGGTCGGCGAGCTTTTGTTTGATTTCATTCCCCTCCGCTTTGAGGGTGGCAATTTCTTCGCCTTTGGGATCGGCACCGCCTTTAATCTTTTGGCCGATGAGTTTACCGATTTCGTTGCTGCGGGCCTGGAGTTGGCTGCGATCGCCTTCGAGGGTGCGTTGTTGAATATCTAGATCAAGAATCGGTTGAATATCGTATTCTCCCGCTTTACGGGCATCGAGGCGTTCTTGGACAAGGGTCGGATTGTCGCGGAGGAGTTTAATGTCTAGCACGGACTTTGCTTTGCTGCGGTTGAATCACCCAACATTATTCATGATGGGCTAGTAATAATCAATCAAATCCTGCTTGGTACTGTCTCTAGGGACACCTCTCTAACTCCCCTAACGGAATAGTCTACCCTCCGCCTTCGGCACCTCCCTCTAGGGAGGATTTTTAGAACTTTCCAGTGCACCGGCTAATTATCCCCTCCTGGGCTTATCTTGTAGGGGTTTAAAAACACAAAGCCCAAAAGAGAAAAATGACGTCAACAAAAAGATAATAAGAGCAAAAATGGAATTTAACCTTACCTTGACCCAACTCAGACCCCAGATAAAAAAAGCCTCCATCGGGCTTGCCAGTTGATTACCAATCAAGCAGGCTTATCATTCTCCCAAGCCTTGGGAAATGGCTTTCGGCAAACAATTGCAGGGATATTCGCTCGAAACCAACTCACGCCAAAGGTCATGCTATCAGGTCATCAACAGGAGACAATCAAACGGGCAGTCAAGAGTGAGGGTGAGTACATCATCGCTGTCCAAGATACGACCTATTACAACTATACGGGACATCAACAACTGTCAGGCATTGGCAAAATCCAAGGAAAAATCAAGGGTTTATTACAACACAACCTCATGCTGCTCAATCAACAAGGGATGCCGTTAGGGGTGTTCTATCAGGAATATTGGACAAGAAAAGGAGGCAGTATGGACTTGGCAGAGGGGGAAAAAGAAAGTGAAAAATGGTTTAAAGGATTAGAGGCCTTGAGAGAGGAAACCACCGAGGTAGAACACAAGATAGTGCTAGTGGAAGACAGAGAGGCAGATATATTTGACTTTTTCAAAGCGGAACGAGGCGACAAAATAGAACTATTAGTCAGGGTGCATGAACCGAGAAAGCTGGAATTGGTCAGGGATGGTAGGGTGACATCGTTGCCAGAGTTGAGTCAATATCTGCCGGAATATGGGGAAAAAACAGTACAGGTACGACGCAAGAATCGAGAAGTAGCAGTGAGAGTAAGGCTAAAAGCAGGGGAGGTGAATGTATATCCCCGGGCGGACTTGAGTCCAGCAAGGCATAAAACTCAAGGGTTATCGGTCGTGATAGCAGAGGAAATCGACTGTGTGGATGTCAAAACTCAGGAGAGAGTGGAGCAAGAGGCCGCAGGCACATCTTGGTTATTACTGACGAGTCTAGCTGTGGGCAATCGGGAGGAGGTGGAAAGAGTAGTGGAGTTTTATGCCATGCGTTGGCGCATTGAGCAATTTCATTTCACGTTGAAATCAGGAGGGTTAAGGGTAGAGAAATTACAGTTTGACGATGTGCATACCCTGACTAATGCTTTAAGTTTCTACTCTGTGATAGCGTGGCAGATAATGGCCATCACCTATCAAGTAAGGGAAAACCCAGAGCAAGTAGCGACAGAGGTACTACCAGAAGAAGAAGTGGCATTGCTGGAGAGAGTAACAAGGCGAAAAGTCGGGACAGCGAAAGATGTAATGGTGGCGTTAGGGAAACTAGTGGGTTTTGCACCGTCAAAACGACAACCTTTGCCTGGAACTAAAGTCGTAGGGCAAGCCCTAGAACGTTTTTATTTCATTAAACAGGGTTTTGAACAGTCTAAGGTTTCTCCCCTTCAAAACCCTACAAGATAAGCTCCTGGGAGGGGCTACGGGTGGGTTGACTGAGAACACCCCTCTAACTCCCCTACGAGGGGAGAATGGCACCCTCCGGTCTTCGACCACCTCCCTCAAGGGAGGATTTGGGCAGGGGGATTGCGACATTTTGCGGAGAAAGCACGCCTCTTTGGTATGATGCTGGGATTCTAAACATTTCTACATATAGAAGCGAACAACTCATGGCACCAGATTTCCCATGGTTGACGGCAATCATTGCCCTGCCAGCTCTTTCGACCCTATTGATCCCGTTGCTTCCTGATAAGGAAGGAAAAACTGTACGTTGGTACGCCCTAATCGTCGGTTTAGTCGATTTTGCGCTGATGTGCTTTGCTTTTTGGCAACATTTTGACCCCCAGGCGACTGAGTTTCAATTGGCAGAGAGTTATCGTTGGCTGCCGTCCTTGGGAATTCAGTGGAGTGTGGCGGTGGATGGCATTTCCGCGCCCCTTGTTCTCCTCGCTGGTTTTGTGACGACCCTCGCGATGTTTTCGGCCTGGCAAGTTAATCAACGCCCCCGGCTTTTTTATGCCTTGATGCTGCTGCTCTATTCGGCGCAGATTGGAGTATTTGTCGCCAAGGATTTATTTTTATTCTTCCTAATGTGGGAGATCGAACTGATCCCTGTGTATCTCCTCGTTTGTATTTGGGGTGGGAAACGTCGTCGTTATGCAGCGATGAAGTTTCTCCTCTACACAGCCGCAGCTTCTATTTTCATTCTCGTTGCGGCCCTGGCCCTGAGCTTGAATCTTCCCGGTGGCCCGAACTTTGATCTAGGGGCGATCGCCCAACAGGATTATCCTCTGGGATTACAAATGTGGCTCTATGCTGGGCTGTTAGTTTCCTTTGGCGTGAAGTTAGCGATTTTTCCTCTCCACACCTGGTTGCCCGATGCCCATGGCGAAGCTTCCTCTCCCGTTTCCATGCTCCTGGCTGGCGTCCTGCTGAAAATGGGGGGCTACGGTCTCATGCGCTTCAATATGGAACTGCTACCCGACGCCCACGTGCGGTTTGCGCCCCTGTTGGTGATTTTGGGGGTGGTCAATATTGTTTATGGTGCGTTTAGTTCCTTTGGCCAGACCAACATGAAACGCCGCCTCGCCTACTCCTCTGTGTCCCACATGGGATTTGTCCTGATTGGCATTGCCTCCTTTACGGATCTAGGGATCAATGGGGCGATGCTGCAAATGCTCTCCCACGGTCTGATTGCGTCGGTGCTCTTTTTCCTCGCGGGAGTCACCTATGATCGCACGAAGACGATGGTCCTCGCGGAAGTGGGGGGCCTTGGTCAGGTTATGCCCAAGGTTTTTGCGATGTTTACGGTGGGGGCTTTGGCTTCCCTGGCACTACCGGGCATGAGTGGTTTTGTGGGGGAACTCTCGGTATTTGTGGGCCTCGCCAGCAGCGATACCTATAGCGCAACCTTCCGTACAATTACGGTTTTCCTTGCCGCCGTCGGCGTAATCCTCACGCCCATTTATCTGCTCTCGATGCTCCGGGAAATGTTCTACACCCGCGAGATGGATCTCAGTTGCGATCTTGGTCAACCGACCAATGTGGCGATCGCCGGGAATGCCCCCGTGTGTTTTGGGAATGACTGCGTATTACCGAGCAATGCCATTTATGAAGATGCGCGGCCCCGGGAAATCTTTATCGCCACTTGTTTTACCGTTTTGATTATCGGCGTGGGACTCTATCCGAAACTGCTGATGCAAATGTACGATGCGAAAACCCAAACCCTCAATACCAGTGTGCGTCAGGCCCAGGCGATCGCCAAGCAACCCAGCGAACCCATCGCCGCTTTACAAGCCCCAGAATTAAGCCCCCTGCGCTAAATCTGTGTGCAGTTTTCAATGAAGTAATCTTCCTAAGTCCCCGATCCGTCGGGGATTTTTTTGTGCTTGAACCCGAGGCGCAAAAAAATAGAAGCGCTTCCCAGGGGAAACACTTCTAAATGTTCTATTTATCTAATTGCCCAAGGTGGGCCGAGAAATTCTAGTAGAGTTCTTCCTCTTTGTTAGTTTCGATGGTGACATCAGATTGAGGATAAGCAATACAGGTCAGAACGTAACCTGCTTCAATTTGATCATCATCGAGGAAGGACTGTTCGGATTGGTCAACAGTACCGGAAACGATCTTACCAGCACAGGTGGAGCAAGCACCGGCACGGCAGGATGCAGGAAGGTCATAACCAGCATCACCGGCGGAGTCTAGAATGTATTCATCATCGGGAGCGTCGTAGGATACTTCGCCGTCGGGAGTGATGAGTGTAACCTTATATGTAGCCATTAGTGTTTCCTCTGGTGTAACAGGGTGTTTACAAGGATTTCATCCGGCCATTCGTAGAGTGTGCTTGGGCCTAAGCCTTGGGCAACCCACTAAATGCCTTCTGAAATTGATGGATCATTTTCTGATGATAAAGGAAAACAAAAGAGAACGAATGTCGCATTAGGAATGAAGTTAGCCCACACACTTTATATAAGACTGACTTATGTTTTTTGGAGCAACAAAATTAGAGCAATAGAAGAATCCCTATAGCTTGCAAATCCGAGTGCTTCAGCGACCTAAGTCATGGAATGTGGTTATCGCCCCTTGTCATCTTCCTTTAAAACTGCATCAGGAATACTTATGCGATCGCCGATGGATCGCCCAATTAGTAGAGATCTTCTTCTTTGTGAGTCTCGATCACACAGTTAGATGTGGGGTAAGCGATGCAAGTGAGCACATAACCCGCGGCCACCTGTTCAGGGCTGAGGAAATTTTGATCACTCTGGTCAACGGTGCCCGAAATAAGTTTCCCGGCACAACTAGAACAAGCCCCGGCTCGGCAGGAATAGGGAATATCGATGCCTTGGTTTTCGGCTTCGTCGAGGATATACATATCATCGGGAACGCTGACGGTATATTCACCTTCGGGGGTTTTCAGAGTAACTTCGTAACTTGCCATTGCGGTAATGTAATTTTGCAACTAGGGTTTTCAGTTTCCATTAAACCCGTTTGGGGGCTCCGGGAAAATACCTGCCCCAGCAAGCACACAGCAGTTTGAGGAAAAAGCGTTAGGCGATGGCAAAATTTCGAGTGGGCATTGTCGGTACTGGTTACGCAGCTAAACGGCGGGCAGAGGCCTTTTTACGGGATGGACGGGCAAAACTAATGGCCGTGGCGGGTCAATGGCAAACGGCACGGGAGCAGTTCGCCAGCAACTATGATTTAGCGGCGATCGCCACCTGGGAAAACCTAATCCAGCGGGACGACTTGGATTTAATCGTTGTGTGTACGGTCAACCGACGCCATGGGGCAGTGGTGCGGGCGGCCCTCGAAGCGGGGAAACACGTAGTAGTGGAATATCCTTTGTCCCTCGATCCCACCGAAGCGGCTGAATTGATTCAACTGGCCGAGGCGAAAAAACGACTCCTCCATGTGGAGCATATTGAACTGTTGGGGGGACTGCACCAAACGATTCGGCAGACCTTACCGGAACTGGGCGCGATCACCTATGGCCATTACATTACCCTTGCTCCCAAAGCGAAAACCCTACCCTACTGGACATACCATTACGAGGATTATGGTTTTCCGTTTGTGGCAGCGCTCTCGCGGGTAAACCGATTGCTGGATCTCTTTGGCACGGTCGAAACAGTCACCGGGGCGGCCCAATTTCTCCCGGCGGAGTTGCCCGGCTATTATCAAAATTGTCTCTGTACGGCGCAACTGAAGTTTCAAAGTGGTGTGATTGCCCACCTCACCTACGGTAAAGGAGTCTTGATCCCCAAAGGCGATCGCCGTTTTAGTCTCTATGGCGATAAAGGCACTTTAGAATTCAACGGCAACCAAGGCACCCTAAGCCAAGGCGATCGCCAGACAAACCTCGATGCGGGCAGTCGGCGCGGCGTTTTCTTGCAGGATACGGTGGCAGTGCTGGATCATTTAACCGCAGGCAAACCTCTCTATATCCAGCCAGAACAAAGTTTGTACGCTCTCCAGGTGGCCGCCCAAATCCAACGGGCTGCCCTGGGCCAAACCTAAATATTTCCCCGACTTCACCGCTCTCGGCCCATGCCGCTCGATAAAATAGAGTCACGATTTACCTTGGGAAAATTATGGTTGCGTTGTTCTCTGCCCAACACAGGACAAAATTTTGGGGGCCAGTTCTGCTGCTGACTTTGATGCTGCTGAGTAGTTGTGGTGGTGGTGAAAATTCCCCAGAAGAGGCCGTTGTCCCTGAGTCTCAACCCCTGCCCACGGAAGAAATCCCCGTAGAAAATGCGCCCCAAGTTCCTAACGCGAAAAATAACAATAGCCCCCCCAAAGATAATCTGGTGGTGCAGGGGGAGCCGATCCAAAATGCGCCCGCCGACAGTGCCGCCCCCAAGATCACCAATAAAACGACCCTAGAGGCCGGGGCCTATTGCTACCGCACCGAAGAGCAAACCATCCAGGCGATCGCCGAACTGCTCGTAGAACCCACAAACGATGTCAGTGGCACCCTGGAAGCGACGATTACCAACGATGCAGCGGGCTACTACACTTCCTATAACCAGAGAATTGCCGGGGTCTTGGACACAGAAACCCTAAGCGCCGCCGTTGTCACCAACATTGAAAACGATGTGCAAAACTCCCAGGAAACCTGGACGTTGAATCGGAATGTGTTTAGCAATGGCCGGGATATGAACCTGAAGCGGGTGAGTTGCGAAGAAATTATCGCCCTGAAAGCTAACCGCAAAAATAGTCCCTAGTGGCTGTGGTCATGGCTGGGTTCTGCCAGCGGTGCAGCGGTGGGCATTGTTGAGTTTTCGCTCGGTAAACTGTGCTGGTGGGGTTCGTTGAGGGTCATATTTTGCCGCCCAAAGGAATAAAGCCCCATGGAAACGGCCCCCACACTCAAGGCTCCCATGGAAACCAGGCCACAGGAAATCACCCCCATCGCCACAACTCCTAGGGAAATAATGCCGTGGGTCGCGACCCCAATCGCAACGATCCCGTGGGCAGAGATACCAATTGCAATGGTGCCGTGGGCGGAGATGCCAATGGAAAGAAATTTGGTTTTCGAGAGGGGAGAAGGCTTGGTGATTTGGGTTTCTGGGTTAAAAGTCGTCATCGGTACTGCACAAAATAATTTTTAAAAAAGAGGATTTAAAACCTAAGAAGTTACCGCCCAATATAACGAAGCTAAGGCGATCGCCACCGTTGCCCCCACCAAAGTATTGAGAATGTTCACCACCTCATTGGTAAGAACCGCAAATTTTTCTTGAACCGTTGCGCCGATTACGCTTTCGATATTCGTCGCCACAAAAGCCGCCACCACACACCAGAAGATTCCTAGCAGATCGATCAGACCAACGCCATACCCCACCAAGGCGATCGCCACCGAAGCCACCATCCCGGCCAGAGTTCCTTCTAAGCTCACGGCCCCTTCTGTACCCCTGGGGACGGCTTGGAAAGTGGTGATTAAAAATGTGCGTTTCCCGTAGGCTTTACCCACTTCACTGGCGCTTGTATCAGAGAGCTTTGTGCAAAAACTCGCCACATAACCGAGCAAGAGTAAGAGTTGGATATTTTCTGGGGCAATTAGAGTGCCCAAGGCGCAAATTGTCCCGACTAGGGCCGACCCCCAAACATTTTCTGGCCCCCGCAAACCACCCCGACCTTCAGCGATCCCAGCGGCTTCTTTAATGTTTTTGCCAATTTTTGTCACCCCTACCCCCACAAAAAAATAAAACAGTACGACGCCATAGCCCTGCCAACCGAGACAACCCCAGACCAGCACCCCCAACAGCCAAGCGTGGAGATAACCCCAGGGGGTCAGTAATTTTTTCGGCACCAAAAAGGCAAGCAAAATCAGGGTTGAATTTAAGGCGATCGCCACGAGCCAGTTATTTGTCAAAAGATCCATCACGAAAACCAAACTTATTTTTCAATATCTTATTGAATCGCCTGACCCCGTTGACTTTCTAGCTAAGGGGAGAGTCTATGATGAAAGCAATTGTATTTGCGGTGTTAGTAATGGTGAAAAAATATTGGTTTGCCATCGGGGCGATCGCTCTTTTACTGGGCGTTGGTGGGATCGCGGCCTTTAGTCAATCCCAGGCCCAGGGAGATCAACGCCGCCTTGTTGAAAGTCAAATACCGGTGCCTAGCCAGGCGATCGCCGCAGAGGTTTACCGGACGCCCACCTGCGGTTGTTGTGGTGCCTGGGTGGATCATGCTGAAGCCAATGGTTTCACCTTTACAGATAATATTCAGCCGGATATTAGCGCGATCAAAGAACAATTTGGCATCACCCCAGAACTTGCGTCTTGTCACACCACCATTGCCAATGGTTACGTGTTTGAGGGTCATATTCCCGCCGCCGATATTCAACGGTTTTTAGCAAATCCGCCCGCCGATGTTGTTGGGTTAACCGTGCCAGGGATGCCCATCGGTTCTCCGGGGATGGAAGCAGGCGATCGCCAACAGCCCTACCAAGTTTTGGCACTCCATGAAGATGGCACGACTTCTGTCTTTCAGGAATATCCAGGTAATTAAGGGTTACAGACAATGGGCATTAAGCGGCGTGAGTTTCTCGGTTTAACGGCCTTGGGCGCAACAGGAGCATTGCTTTGGCAGGAGCGCAATCTCCTCCGAAGCCGAAACTCTAGTCCTTTAGCCGCCCCCATACCAGAGATTTATCGCAGTGAAGGGGGTTCCCTGGAAATTAACCTCGAAGCCCGCTATGAAGATGTAATCCTTGGGGGAGAACCCACGCGCAACATGATGACCTACAACGGTCAAATCCCTGGCCCCCGCCTAGAAGTTCAACCGGGCGATCGCCTCACAGTTCATTTCACCAATCGCCTCGATCAACCGACAAATCTACACTTTCACGGACTGCACCTTTCCCCACAAGGCAACCAAGATAATGTGTTCCTCCACATCGCACCAGGGGAAACTTTTCACTACGAACTGGAAATTCATCCCCAACAGCGGGCTGGCACTTACTGGTACCACCCCCACCACCATGGTTTTGTCGCCGAACAGTTATTTCAGGGGTTAGCTGGGCTGATCGTTGTGCGGGGGGACTTGGATGAACTGCCAGAAATCCGCGCCGCCCAAGAGGAATTTTTTGTTCTCCAGGATTTTAACCGCGATCGCCCACCCCAAGGAATGATGGGCTCCCACATGAATTTGATGGCGGGTCGAGAAGGGAATCTAATTACGGTCAATGGCCTTTTTCACCCAGAAATTGCCGTGACCAAAGATTTGCTGCGGCTGCGGTTACTGAATGCGTCCCCCTCGCGGTTTTATCGCCTCCAACTCTACGGCCAAAAGCTCATTCAAATTGCTGGGGATGGCGGCGCTTTTTCTCAGCCCCTGGAGCGGGATGAATTACTTTTAACCCCAGGTCAACGGGCGGAGGTGCTCATCAAAACCCAGGATCTACCGAAAACGCCGATCCATTTACTCAACCTTCCTTATCAACGCGCCCAGATGGGGATGATGGGCCAGCAATACAACAATGCCACTGTGGCGATCGCCGATTTTACCCCCAGTGCTCAAACCTTCGCCCCGGTGCAAATTCCCGCCCAATTAATTCCCGTTGAACCTTTACCGGAGCCGAGCCGAACCCGTCGTTTTACCCTGAACCATGGCATGGTGCCAGGACAGGGAATGGCTTTTTTGATCAATGGGGAAGCCTACCGGGATCAACCCCAAACCACCGTCCGCTTGAACGATGTGGAAGATTGGGAAATTGTGAATACGGGCACAATGGATCACCCCTTCCATGTCCATGTGAATGGCTTTCAAGTGGTGAGCCGCAACGGTGTACCGGAAGAAAATATCGCCTGGGCGGATACGGTACTGGTGCGGGTCGGGGAAACGGTCAAAATCAGAATCGCTTTCCGGGATTTTGCAGGGAAGACGGTTTACCACTGTCACATTCTCGACCATGAAGACCTCGGCATGATGGGCCAATTGGAAATTCTACCCGCTTCATAAAATGTGAAATTTCGGCCTTGACTCTCTAGTGCACTAGAGCTTTTACCCTAAAAAGTAGCGTTTGGATCATCGAGGAAAGTTCGCCATGGAAACCCGCCAGTTTCAGATCAAAGGGATGAGCTGTGCTGCCTGTGCCACCACCATCGAAACCGCCCTCCAGAACACCGCCGGGGTACAGGTTGCCCAAGTAAATTTTGCCGCCGAGCAACTGCGGGTGGAATTTGACGGCAGCCAATTGAATGGTGAAACTCTCCAGCAGGTGGTCAGCGATGCGGGCTACGAAGCGATTCCCCTCATGGAAGGCGATCGCCAAAGTCAACTCGACCAACAGGAACGGGAACGGGCACAGCAATTGCGCAAATTAGCCCATAAGGTCTGGTTGGCGGGGGCCTTGAGTGCGGTGTTAGTGGTGGGCAGTTTACCGATGATGCTGGGGACAGAAATTCCGGGAATTGCCCATTGGTGGCACAATCCCTGGTTGCAGTGGGCTTTGACAACGCCGATTATGGTCTGGCCAGGGCGAGATTTTTTCGTTGGTGCCTGGAAAAGCCTCAAAAAACGCACTGCCGATATGAATACCTTGGTGGCTCTGGGGACAGGGGTGGCCTATGGTTATTCGGTGCTGGCGACGGTGTTTGCGGTTCAGTTTCAAGCCTGGGGCTTCATTGGGGAAGTGTACTTTGAAGTTGCTGCGGTGATTATTACCCTCATTCTTGTGGGCCAATGGCTCGAACGGAAGGCACGGGGGCAAACGGCGGCAGCGATCCGGGAGCTGATGGGCTTGCAAGTGAAAACAGCGCGGGTGCTGCGGGGTGAAACTACCGTTGATATTCCCATAGAACAGGTACAGGTGGGCGATCGCCTGTTGATCCGACCGGGGGAAAAAATTCCGGTGGATGGCGAAATTTTAGAAGGAGATTCCACCTTGGATGAAGCTTTGGTGACGGGAGAATCGTTGCCCGTGGAAAAAACCGTTGGCGATCGCGTCATTGGTTCAACCTTGAATAAAACAGGTCGTTTGATCCTAAAGGCGACCCATGTGGGGGAAGATACGGTTTTGGCGCAGATCATTCGCCTCGTCCAGGAAGCCCAGGGGAGCAAAGCACCGATCCAAAAGTTAGCGGATCAAGTGACCGCTTGGTTTGTGCCCGCCGTGCTGGTGATTGCGCTGGTTACTTTTAGCCTTTGGGCGATCGCCGGTAATCTTTCCCTGGCGATCACGACTTTAGTGAGCGTTTTAATTATTGCTTGTCCCTGCGCCCTGGGGTTAGCGACGCCCACCTCGATTATGGTCGGTACGGGGGTTGGTGCCCAGCACGGCATTTTGATTAAAGATGCCCAAAGTCTGGAACTCGCCGCCCACCTCAGCACCATTGTCCTCGATAAAACGGGTACCCTCACCCAGGGGAAACCCAGCGTCACCAACTGCCACAGCCTGATTGATGAGGCGCAACTGTGGTCTTGGGTCGCCAGCGTGGAACAATCTTCGGAGCATCCTTTGGGGGAAGCGATCTTTCAGCACGCCCAGATCAAAAACGTGCCCCTCGTTTCCCTGGAAAATTTTCAATCCCAAACGGGGCAAGGGGTACAGGCCACAATTCAGCAGCAAAATATCTACATTGGTACGGCCCATTGGCTACGGGATCTAGGCATTGACACAGAACAATTACAGACCCAGTCAACAGCCTGGCAAAACGAAGGGAAAACGGTGATTTGGGTCGCCATCGACCACCAACTCGCGGGCCTGATTGCCCTGGCTGACCAGCTTAAACCCACTAGCCCCAACGTCGTCAAACAGTTACAAAAATTGGGTTTAAAGGTTGTCCTACTCACCGGAGATAATCCCCGCACCGCCGCGGCGATCGCCAAACAGGTGGGCATTGATCAGGTGCAAGCAGAAGTGCGCCCCGACCAAAAGGCTGCTGTGGTGCAACAATTTCAAAATCAACGGGAAGTGGTCGCCATGGTGGGGGATGGCATTAATGACGCTCCAGCCCTGGCCCAGGCGGATTTAGGGATTGCCATCGGCACGGGTACTGATGTGGCGATCGCCGCCAGTGATCTCACCCTCATTTCTGGGGATTTAGCAGGAATTTTAACGGCGATTAAACTGAGTCGCGCCACCCTCCGCAATATCAAACAAAATCTCTTTTTCGCCTTCTTCTACAATGTCGCCAGCATTCCCATCGCTGCGGGGATTCTCAGTGCTTGGGGAATTTTTCTGAACCCGATGATCGCTGGGGCGGCCATGGCCTTTAGTTCTGTTTCGGTGGTGACCAATGCCCTACGTTTGAAAAAAGTTAGTCAACGGCTTTAAGGTTCACTGGATGACAATTATAGATTTCTTCACGTTTCAAGAATCCACTTACTTCAATGGGTCTTTCTGTAAGTGCTTCTAAGATGTCTTTTTCTTGATGATGAGAGGTGTTTTTTTTCAGTTGTTTTTTAGACTTGAAAGCATTAATGATAACTTGAAGTTGATTAATTTGTTCAGCAGCCAATCCAGTAACATCAAATTGCATAAGCATTTTGTATAATCCTTCCATTGATCAGAACAAGATTCTAAGAAGCGGCTTGATAGGAGAAAACGTCCATTGTGATTGTTCTTGCTGGCTGTTGATCTTCATGGAGCATTTTGCGGATTTTTTCTGTTGTTTCACGACTAAAAGTTTCTTCTCCGCATTGTTGGCAGACTTCCACAGGGATATTTTCAACTAAATAAAATTTACCGTTGATTTGAAAAACTTCACTGGTCACTTCTTGTTTTGAATGCTTAGATTGGCAAACATGACATTGAAACATTTCTACTTTCTCCTTATTTTGTAATTGTCCCATTCGTTTAAATCTGGTTCGTATAGAGTGATTATTTTTAATAAGTTGGTTTCCAATTTTGAAACTTGTAAATGTAAAGCGCGATTATTATAGGTGAACCCAAGCAAAAGACAGCTAGGGGAATATTTATCGTCAGGGTAATCTTCAATGATTTCTATGGTGTCGGCTATTTCTTTTAATTCTTGTTCACTGATATTTCTTTCAACTGCCCGTTTAAAAGCATGACGACTAAATTCAAATTTTCCTTTTTTAAGCTTATGTTTAATTTGATCGATAATCATTTTTGGCCATAATTCCGAATCATAAATTGATGAATAAAACGTTTTATTAGATTATAGAGTTTGGTTGAACTAATTATTTTGGTGGGTTATCGATCGCCCAGGGGCCAACTATATTTTCGCCATTTTTTTCTTCGGCCAGTGTGAGGTGCAACCATAAAGGTTTTTCGAGGATATCGTCGTCTTTTTTGAAGCAATAGGCTTTGAGCATAAGGACATCCATCGAGCTTTTTGTGATTTTTATAGCTGAAACTCTTACTAGGAATCCGAAATGCAGGATAAATCTTCTCGACTTCACCACATCTGGTGCCAGAATTTTAGACCTTGCTTCATATCAAATCTCCTGGATTATGGAGTTCATAGGCAAAAGAGTGCTCCTTCAATTAAAGAAGTGGCTTAATTGTTAATTTAATTTTCTTGATTTTTTTAAGAGTCTTACTCATCTGCGAGGCTCCATGTTTCATGAACAAATCGTTAGAAAATTCGATGATAAATTTTTCAAGATCTTCAACATCACATGGTTCTTTTGTCCCGCCCATCCATGCGTGGAATTCCTGATGAATTTCATCTTTAATCACAATTAAATTATTGTGATGATCGGCTAAATTTGGGTATGTTTTTTTGTCAAAAACGTGGTGTACTGCTAAGTTGAATGGATTTGCAGCAGTTTTTCTTTCTCCTGTTATCTGACAAACACCTCTTGCACTATTTTTAGCTTTTTGCATGGCTGACTTGATTTTCTTGTCTCTTTGCTCACGATCTTCCATCAAACGCTTAATTTCACCACCGATTTGCTGAGAAACTAAATTACACCATTCCCTACGATGCCTATTTGTCAGTGTTTGACCGAGATTTGAACTTACTCTAGCGATACCGACACCACTAAAACATTTATGATCCTTTTCATCTATAATAAAGTGCTTATCTAGTTGAAGTGGTTCTCTGTTAGGCGTTTTCATTTCTGCATCAAATGCTTTATTTAATGTATCTTGTCTACGACCTAAGCCTAATATTTCTCTTGTATATCTTTGCGTGATGAAAGCTTTACCGGACTGAAATATTACTGCATTTTTTTCGTCTACGATATCTATAATCTTTTTTTGAACGAGCATGCTTCTAATGCGTCTATCTCGTCCGGTAACCCAACGCTGTAGTTTTCTTAATAAGTTTTTACCCTCATTTTGATCAATGTATTTACAAATAGCATAAGCACCTTGAGGACTAAAAATTCTCTTTTTTAGCTTTTGATTGACCCATATAAAATGTTCTTCATAATTTAAGTCCCATTCATCTTCATCATTTGAATCGAAGAAATCACATATTTCATATAGCCTTTCCAAGTTTATAGATAATGCCTCTGCTAATTCTTTATCTTTAATATTAAAAGATTGTGTTTTTGCCATAGCGTTTTCACTTTAATCATCAATATGCTGCTAAAAGACTATCTCGCATATGTTGAAGTTTTGCAAATATTTTTTGATCTCCACCATGATCAGGATGATATTTTAATGCTAGCTTCCGGAAAGCCGTCTTAATATCTTCAGCGGATGCTTCTTGGGGATTCAGTTCAAAAACTTCCCAAGGTCTAAAGTTTTTAAATATGTTAATCCCATTTATGCAACCATAACCAATATCATTTTTTTCACTTTCTGGGATGTCAACCCACTCTCGATAAATTTTCTTCCACGATGTTTTTAGATTCAACTTTAAGTTTTCATCTTTAACATAAAGTTTGAAATTCCCATTTTTTTTCAATTCTTGATAATTTTTACAGTTAAATGCTTTCACAACCGCATTTTTTAGCTGTTGCATACTCAGCTCAACAGGCTTAAATTTGCCTCCATTTACATATTCAGCAAACTCTAACAATACTCTAGGATCATAGTTATATTTATCAGCAATATCAGCTATTTTTTCCTTGACGTAATTAATATTAGGGCGCGTTTTTCTTTTACTTTTCGCCATAAATTTGCTTTAAATTACCATACTTGAATATGCACCAAAATAACACACTATCTATTAAGTGGATGAAATATAACAGCAAGTATAAGCAACTGTTACATTTCTTAGATTTCTTATCTTGTCTAATCTGCATTCCAAAATGTCTGTGCCTCTGACTTCTCATCCCCCTGGATATAGGCATTACAGTAATCTACAAACGCCTGGAGAGAATCACGGGTTACTGCCATCGGTCACTCAGCCCACAAGAAAAAACAATACAAAGATTCCTCCATAGTATCGCCCAACCCCAACACCATCCACCCAAAAACCACCGACAGAATTCACTATGAGCAAGTATGATAAAAGTCATACCCTGCAGCTTGAGTCAAGCGCCCATAAAAAAAACACTGTACATCTCGGATGAGCTGTGGCAGGAGCTTGATCAATACCTCCAAACTCACCCCGAAGAAAATGCCTCTAGCCTCGTCCAGAGCGCCCTCAGAGATAAGCTACGTCCCCGGAATGGTCAGGATTTGCTAGATTTAGCAGGCCTAGTTCGTAATGCCCCTGTAGATGCTTCGACAAATCCCTGACTTGCTCAGAAGGATAATTTATCACAGCAAAATAAGACCCCCACAAAACTTCTGTAAACCAGCAATTTCGCAGGGGAATTTCAATAAAAATGCGCTATTGAGTCTGACTTTAGGCTTCGACTTTAATGTTGACCTTCGTTTCCTTATCAGCAGTTTCTTGGTAGAGCTTGAATCCAGAGACGAGATCCTTTTCTCCGGTAATCAGACGGGCACCCCGACCTCTAGTGAAGTAGTTCCAACCCCACTGGAGCATCACCACCATCTTGTTATCAAACTCAATCAGGTAGTAAACGTGGGCGAAGATCCAAATTAACCAGGCCAGGAACCCAGAGAATTTCACAAAACCGAGATCCACAACGGCGGCATTTTGGCCGATAACAGCTAGGCTACCCAATTCCATATAACGAAAAGGCGCCATCTCCTGACCATTGACCCGTTGTTTGATCAGTTTTGCCACATATTCCCCTTCTTGCATCGCCACTGGCGCCACCCCAGGTAGAGGCCGTTCATTTTGGTGGGGGAAGTTGGCCAAGTCCCCAATCACAAAGACATCGGGGTAGCCCGCAACGCTTAGGTTCGGCTCGACGATGACCCGACCAGCTCGGTCTAGGGTCGCGCTTAAACGGTCTTCGAGGACTTTACTCATGCCAGACGCTTTCACCCCAGCGGCCCAGACAATAGTTTTCGCGGCAATTTCAAGCTGGTCATCGCCCTGCTTAAAGGTGACAAGGTGGTCTTCGATATTCGTCACGAGGCTCTTGGTTTGTACCTGCACACCCAGATTTTCCAGGGATTTTTGCGCTTTTGCCGACAAACTTGGATCGTAGGGGGGTAAAACCCGATCCATCCCTTCTAGGAGAATAATCCGGGCGCGGGTGGTATCAATTTTGCGGAAATCTTTTTTCAGAACGCTGTAGGCAATTTCGGCGATCGCCCCGGCCAATTCTACCCCCGTCGGGCCACCACCCACGATCACAAAGGTCAACCAAGCCTGTTGGAGTGCCGGATCTGTTTCTTTTTCCGCCGCTTCAAAGGCCATAAAGATGCGGTGGCGAATTTCGAGGGCATCTTCAACGGTTTTTAGGCCCGGTGCGTAGGGTTTCCAATGGTCATTCCCAAAATAGTGGTGGCTGACCCCCGTGGCGACGATCAAACTGTTATAGTTGACGATCCCTTCGTTCATTACCACCGTTTTGCTGTCGGGATCAATGTCTACAACTTCATCAAGGAGCACATGGGTGTTTTTGTTGCCGCTGAGGACACCGCGCAGGGGCGAGGCGATATCCGCCGGGGAAAGGGTACCTGTTGCTACTTGGTACAGCAGCGGTTGGAACAGGTGGAAGTTCCGTTTGTCGATCAGGGTGACATCCACGGCAGCCTCATATTTACCGAGGGTTTTCGCGGCATAAAGACCACCAAAACCGCCACCGATAATCACCACTTTATGCTTGTCTGTCTGGGGGGTGAGATTGGGGAGTTGGGTATTGACCATGGGTTCGCTGGGGTTGGGGAAAATATAAACTTTTATTTCAATCGGCCTGTGTTAGGTAAGAATACTAACAGAAATCTACCCAAAGAGATAAAAGGTGAGATTTCAATGGTGCTATTGCTCGAAAAAATAGGGCGGAGACGGTTAATTTAATGCAGCGTTTGGTGGTTTCTGAGGCGCAATTTACTGATCTTTCTAGGGTTAATTTAACAACAGAACAACGGCATTATCTGCTAAGTGTGCTACGGTTGCGCGCGGGCGATCGCCTGGTTGTGTTAAATGGTTTAGGCCAAGCTTGGCTTGGTGAACTGACGGAGACTGAGCAGATTCAATTAATCGAATCCCAGCACCTCCAAACAGAATGCCCGATTCCAGTGAAATTAGTGGCTGCTCTGCCGAAAAATGGCTTCGATGAAGTGGTGCGTTGCTGCACAGAATTGGGGGTGACGCATATTTATCCAGTAATTTCTGAGCGGACGATTTTAAAACCGAGTGAGAATAAGTTAAAACGTTGGCGCAAAATTGCCACCGAAGCCGCAGAACAATCGGAACGGGCGATTGTGCCAGAAATTGCCGCACCCCAACCTTTTTTAAAACTTTTAGAAACCCTTTCCCCAGAGCAAACCTATCTCTGTGGCGCACGGGAGAAATCGCTGCATCTCCTCGATGCGTTACCTAAAACGCTCCCGCCAGCAATTACGGTACTGATCGGGCCGGAGGGGGGCTGGACAGAAACGGAAATCCAACAGGCGATCGCCAAAGGTATTCCAGTCGTTTCCTTGGGAAATTCGATCCTGCGGGCCGTGACAGCATCAATTACGGCGATCGCCTTAGTGAATAGTTACTGTCGTCCGGGGAATTAACTGGATTTAACTTTGGGAATCCCGCCGGGATTTTTCGATGGCGATCAAGGTTTTGCGGAGGGACTCAATTTCCCCCTGGAGCTGACTCGTATAAGTCGCGTTACTCTGGGCTGCCGTGAGGAGTGCCGCTGCCTGGAACGCTGTATCGGGGGTAATATTCCCCTTGTAGGTCATCATGATGCGTTGATAATGTTCGCCAAGGTCATCGTGCATGATGCTTATAAAATCAGCGAATTCACTCATTTTCCCGCTTCTCCAAACCATTAGGGGGTTTTACTTACATGGCCATGGTAGCGGAGATGCAAGGCGATCGCCGGAGAAATTTACCGAATGTATTTTTTTTCGTCCGCCCTCAGGCCACAATAGTGAAGATTTTTCACCGTTGGAATTTTCCCAGTTTAATGAGCAACTCCATTAACCCCATCGTTTGGCAAGAAGACCGCGTCCTCCTCGTGGATCAAACCCTGCTCCCCCTCGCCTATAAAGTCGTCGAAATTAAAACCTACCAGGCTATGGCTGAGGCGATCCGCACGATGATTGTCCGGGGAGCGCCGGCGATTGGGGTTTCGGCGGCCTATGGTCTATACCTGGGGGCAAAGGAGATCCAAACCACAGATCGCACCATTTTTCTGGAAAAATTAGAGGCGATCGCCGCAACCCTCCGGCAAACCCGTCCCACCGCAGTCAATCTTTTTTGGGCCATTGATCGGGTAATGGCAACGGTTCAAGATGCGACTGGTAGTATTCCTGAGTTGCAAAATTTAATTCTTGATACCGCCAAGGCGATTCACAATGAAGACCTCGCCACCTGCCAGGCGATCGGTGATCAGGGGTTGGTGGTTCTTCCCGAAACCCCCGAAAAATTAACGCTCCTCACCCATTGCAATGCGGGTGGTTTAGCCACAGCGGGTTATGGTACAGCTTTGGGGGTAATTCGTTCGGCCTGGCGAGAAAATCGTTTAGGGATGGTCTATGCTGACGAAACCCGACCTCGGCTCCAGGGTTCCAAGCTCACCACCTGGGAATGCGTCCAGGAAGGGATTCCGGTGACGCAAATCTGTGACAACATGGCGGCCCACTGTATGCAACAGGGTCGCATCGATGCGGTGGTGGTCGGTGCTGACCGGATTACGGCTAATGGCGATGCCGCGAATAAAATTGGCACCTACAGTTTGGCGATCGTTGCGAAGGCCCACAATGTTCCTTTTTTCGTGGCGGCTCCTTTATCGACGGTGGATTTTTCCCTCAGCGATGGTAAGCAAATTCCCATTGAGGAGCGGGATCCTAAGGAGGTTTATCAAATTGGTGACACGCGCATTTGCCCGGAAGGGGTGCAATTTTATAATCCGGCTTTTGATGTAACCCCGGCCCACCTGATTACGGCGATCATTACAGAAAAAGGCGCTGTGGCTCCCGACCAGTTGATTCATCTCAAAGGTTAAAAACCGACCCCTCTATCCCCTCCCAAGCGGTGAAGATGACTTCAAAATAGCTGGGTCAAAATGGGCAGTAAGCCCAACACACTAAAGCCCAGCAAAAAATACAAACTCTGTTGTCCCGTTTGGCGATCACCAAAGGAGCGGGCATAAATGCCTTTCACCGCATTGTTACTGGCCGTCGCAATCAAAATCGAAATACTGGCTAGGGGTAAAGACAAGGACTGGCCCGCCGATTGGGTCAAGCTCAGAATAAAGGGATCTACGTCGGTGATCCCCATAATCGCCGCAAAGGAATACACACCGCGATCGCCTAAATAATCGACGATGTACCGGGTCAAGAGGGAGATCACCACAAAGAGTAGCGCAAAACTAAAGGCCGCCTTCAATTCCAAGGGGTTGCCCTGGGGATGGGTCGCGGCGATCGCCTGGGGATCAGTCCCATTTTTTTTCCGGAGGGCGATCGCCAAGCCCCCCACAACTCCCACCAGCCCTAACAGGAAAAACGAACCCATCAGCCGTTCCGACAAAGCTCCATTAAACAATTCCAACAGCAGAATTAAGCGCCAATACATCATCCCCGAAGCCATCACCATTCCCCCCACATACCGCTGGGAATTTGCGGGATCGACGCTGGAACGTTTCGCCAGGGCGACGGTGGTCACAGTCGAAGAATAGGCTCCCCCCAAAAGGGCCGCCAGCGGAATGCTACCTTGACCCTTAATGAGCCTTTGGAGCAGAAAGCTGCCGTAGGAAACGGTACTCACAGCCACCACCACCAGCCAAGTTTTAAAGGGGTTGAGATCAAAGGTGGTCAGGGCTTGATTGGGCAAAATAGGCAAAATAACGATGGTCAGCAGCAGAAATTTGGTGAAGGTGAAAATATCCTCCTCAGAAAACCGCTCGGCTAATCCTTCGAGAAAAGTCTTCAGTTCCAACAAAATCAAACTGGCGATCGCCAAGGAAGACGCCACCCAAAAATGCCCGTGGTAGACCAGCGCCCCCAGAATATAGGTCGCCAAACCCGCCATCTCCGAAGTAAGACCAACCCGTGACGTTTCCGCCTTGTGCCAGTAGGAAATCATCATAAAGCCACCAATTACCGCCAAACCGCCGATCACTGCCAGCATTTGGGTTTGGGCCAAAAAAGCGACACTATAGCCAATCAGACCAATGAGCGGATAGGTGCGCACGCCCCCAAAGGCATAGCCCTTATTGAGTTTGTGTTCCTCCCGTTCAAGGCCAATGAGAAACGACAAAAATAAAACCACCAGAAGCTTATAGGCATCTGCTGGGACGAGGCTGAGGAGTTGGGAGCCCATTACCAAAAATGTGTTGCGATTTTACGATAGCGATATTTGCCGCTCCGCACCCAATGACAAGCAAATGATTGTGCTTGGGGCCGAACGCAATGTACTCACCTTACCAGCAGCCGAGGTAGTAAACATCTTCGTAGTGTTCGGTGCAACCTTCACTGCCAATATTATTCAAAATATTCATGCTGGTGTTGTGGAGCATTGAACTGACATAGGATTGCTGTTCGGCGGAAACCGTAACGCCTCCACTCGCCATTAGCTGGGCTTGGTATTGCTGGAGGTAGGCGATTAAAACATTCACCATCACCCCCGAATAAGGCCAAGGGGTAATCGCCGCTTCGATAGTGTTTGGGTCAACGGCGATCGCCTGATTATTTTGCATGGTGTAGGTGGCAGTGGGGGTCAGGGCATAGAGAATTTTTGGGTCATTATTGGCGTTGGCCTGGGCGAAAAAAACCGTCACCTGACTCGGCGAAAAATAACTGATTCGTCCTTGGGCATCCAGATAAATTAAACCCTGATCATCGGAAAAAGGGCCAATAATCCCAGTATTGGGGGGGACAGGAGGAAAGCCGAGCTGTTGGGCCACAAAGACGGCATTGGCATCCCCTTGGAACTGAATTCCCACTGGATTAGCTTGGGCTGGTGCACAGATCATTTGCCCCATGAGACAACCAAGGCCCACACTGGCACTCAGATAACGACGCAAAACCTGGAACATCACAGCTTTCTCCCTCAGTAATACTTTATTTCAAATAATCACAACAGCATTGGGGGCACTTTTCAGGATTTTTCCGCCGCCCGAAAATCTGCTCCATTAGTATAGTGAGCTTTTCCCAGAAGCCTTTTAGATTGCAACAAAAGACAAAATTTTCACCGACAGCCCAGGACAAATTCGGTAGCGATCTTAACGGCCTTGGGGAACAAACTGCATAGGTTCTGGGGGGCCGCCACTACAACCCCGTGGAGGTTAGTCCCTAATCTCTCAATTTATTCTCCTTTGCAATGGAGCAAAACCATGAAATCAACACAAGGTATCGGCGTACAGTTGTTGGATGGTCTGTCTTTGGGGTTGATGGTGCTGTTGTCTGGTGCCCCAGCGGCGATCGCCACCCCCACAGAAATGACCTGTCCAGAGGGATGGCGTCTCCATACCCAAGAACTCAATCCCCAGATCCGTGTCTGTTTACCCAAAAATATCCACCTCCCAACGCTCGCGGATCTCAGCCGACAACCGGCCCAGGTGCAGGTGCAACAACTGCGAATTATCCAAACTGGCGCTCAGATCGATCCGAGCCACCCCAAGGAATCCCACATTCAAAGTTCGAGCCGTACTTCAATCCAGGTTTACCAACATACCAGCCAGTAACAATTTGGCGAGTTGTCGGGGGTTGATATTGTGCCAGAGTCAGCAAGCTCTGGTTTTTTGTTGGCGAAAGTGACTGGGGAGATTTTTTCTGAATCTAGATATTCCTTGGAGTGGCAGGAGTATTCAGGCCGTTGGCAGCCGATTTTTTTAAAAAGTTTTTTAAAAATTGACCGCAATTAACAAAAGAGGTTTTCTGGGCTGGTTAAAGTAGGGAATCAAGCAAGATTTTTGCCATAATTTTAAGGCAAGCTTGCGTTTATCTTTGCGCCTCCAGTCTCCTCACACCCATGCTAAATCAATCTTTTCGTCAGTGGAGCCTCTACACGACTTTCCTTATCCTCGGGGGAAGCCTGGGGTTTTTGGGCCATGCCTATTGGTTCCAAAGACAGCTAAATGCATCTTTGCAGGCCTATGGTGAGTTTCGTCAATATGAGCAATCCCTGGCTGCGCTGGATCTCAACCAAGACTCGGTAAATTTTATTGCTGAAGCGGTCAAAACCGTTGGGCCGACCGTTGTGCGCATTGATGCCCTAGATCAGACGGAGGCCTCGGCATCACCCACACCATTATTTAAGAAGTTTTTTCAATTAGAAGAAGGATTTCCCACCTTTGACGGCGATCGCCAACCCCAAGGCACAGGCTCCGGTTTTATTCTCAGTAGTGATGGCCAACTGGTGACCAATGCCCATGTGGTGGGAAATAGCTCTAAGGTAAAGGTGACTCTCAAGGATGGCCAGGTCTTTGAAGGACAAGTGATGGGTGTTGATGAGCTAACAGATATTGCCGTGATTAAAATCGACGCCACGGGGTTGCCTACCGCAACGCTAGGGAATGCGGCGGGTCTGACCCCAGGGGAATGGGCGATCGCCATTGGTAATCCCCTCGGTTTTGACAACAGTGTCACCGTCGGCATTATCAGTGCCCTTGACCGCCCCAGTGCCCAGGTCGGCATTCCGGACAAACGGGTACGCTTTATCCAAACCGATGCCGCCATTAACCCTGGTAATTCCGGTGGCCCCCTCCTCAATGTGCGGGGGGAAGTGATTGGCTTAAATACAGCGATTCGCGCCGATGGCCAAGGTCTGGGATTTGCCATTCCCATCGAAACCGCCCAACGCATTGCCCAGCAACTCTTTACGGAGGGGAAAGCGACCCACCCTTACCTGGGGATTCGGATGCTGGCATTGGACGGAGAAGGGAAAAATCGATTGCGGGAAACCCTGCCCGCCATGGCCCAGACGCTTGATTTAAATCAGGAAACAGGGGTGTTGGTGATTGAGGTTGCCCCAGATTCTCCGGCGGCGATCGCCAATATCCAGGTGGGAGATATCCTCAAGCAGGTGGGGGATCAACCCGTCCTGACCGCCTTTGATGTCCAGGATGTCGTAGAACGGAGTAGCATCGGTGCTGATTTACCCATTGATCTCAAGCGCCGGGGCAAAATGCGGCAGTTAACCGTCCAGCCTACGGAGTTTCCGAGTTAGGTCCAGGGTTATGGATCAATGGTGGGCCTTAATGATTGGCAACTCCCGTCTCCATTGGGCGACATTTACGGGGGATACCTTGCAAACGGTGCACCACACAGCCCATGGCACTTGTCCCCCTGGTGTGAAACAGTTGCACTATCTGGCCTCGGTCGTCCCCCAACAAACCACTTGGATACAGGCTCATTTTCCCACCGCCAAGCCCATTACCTTGGCCGATATTCCCCTCGAAAATCTCTATCCCCAATTGGGGATTGATCGCGCTCTTGCGGTCTGGGGGGCCGGACAACGGTATGGCTTTCCCTGTTTAGTGGTTGATGGGGGGACGGCCTTAACCTTTTCAGCGGCCAACGGCGATCGCCAATGGATCGGTGGTGCGATTCTACCGGGTTTAAACCTCCAGTTTCAAAGCCTCACCCAGCACACTGCCGCCTTACCCAAAGTCCATTTACCGACGCAATTGCCCTCCCGTTGGGCCAATGATCCCGCCGGGGCGATCGCCAGTGGCATTACCTACACAGTCCTTGCTGGGGTCAAAGATTTTATCCGCGCTTGGCAAGCCGAGTTTCCCCAGGGTCAGATCTTCAGCACTGGGGGGGATGGGGCGTGGCTGGTCCAACAGTTACCTATTTTGAATTACGATCCGGGGCTTATTTTCCACGGATTTGCGGCCTTGAGACGTAATCGCTGATCCTAACGGAGTTGGTAAACCTTGCCATCGAGCAGTAGGCGGGTAATGCCCTTGGCCGCGAGACAACCGCTCGTTTTGAGGAAAAGGTCGCCATTGGGAATTTTGATGATTTTTTGGGTGCGCCCCCGGATAAACCGTTTGGCGACACGGTGGTTATCAAAAATGGGGAGGGTTTTTTGGCTAATTTCTTCGTCGGGAATTTCCCCTAAATCCTGAAAATCCTGCATTGGCCGGGCGATCAACTCCGACAAACGATCCGTCACCACATAACAATTGCGGGGGAACTGGGCTGCTTCGAGGGGCAAAATTTCCACCGTTTCCGAGTGGGCGACCGGGGTCACATCAAATTCTTCATCGTCGTCGTCATCATCATCAAATTCCTCATCGTCGTCATCATCATCAAATTCATCGTCATCACCGATGTCTTCCCCCAATAATTCCTTGAGGGCCTGTTGGCGATCGCCCAACTGAATTTCCTGGGCTAGGGCGAGTAAATCCGGATTAATTTCGATCTCCTCAAAGGTTGCAGCTTCTGGTTCAGGCTCAGAATCCTCTAGGGCCAATGCGGTCACTGCATCGGAGGTGTCCAGCTCTGGGATTGCCTCTGGCTCTGGGTCACGGGATTTACGTCTGGTGCGCCGCCGTTCCGTTTTGGGTGGCGTGTCCTCGGCTGTATCGGTAGATTCTGGAGTTGTTTCAACCCGTTTGACTAGCTTTGGTTTTTCCACGGTTTTAGCCGTCGATGGCTCCGGTTCGGGGGTTGATTTTGTCCCACGGTTGCCACGACCCAGGCGTTTGCGTTGGATCAATTCCTCATATTCACTGGCACTGAGACGACTCTTAAGAAAGCGACTAATGGTAGAGCTGCTCACGCCATAGCGGGACGCCAAAGTAGAAGTCGTTTCTGCCGTTTCACGGTAGGCAACGAGTAATTCTTCTTTGTCATGGTCGGTTAGTTTGCGGGGACTCATAGCGTCGATACAAAATGCAGATAAAGGTGAGCAGCCTGGGTCAAAGCGTGCCAGCATATTAGTTTAACCTGTGTGCTCTATTAGTGTATCCCTTCAAGGAACCAGCGGTTGCGGGATACACAGAATTTCTCCAGAAATTCCTGCAATTATCGCGGTGTCGGGAATTGTAATTGGTTTTTCTCTAGGGGGATGTTTCTGTGGAATCTTCTGGTACCACCGTGGGGCCAGTGGGAGGGATTTTTTCGCGGACAATTAGGGCCTGGAGCACATCATGGACGACGGGAGCGGCGACAGTCCCCCCAAAGGAATTGGGCTCTGTGGGTTCATCGGCAGCGGCAAAGACCACATAGCGGGGATTATCGATGGGGAAGATACTGACGAAGCTTGTGATGTAAGCCCCCGGAATATATTGGCCGTTGCGTGCTTTTTGGGCCGTGCCTGTTTTCCCACCAATCCGATAGCCGGCAATTTTTGATTTTTCGCCACTGCCATCGTCCACAACGGTTTCCATCATATCGAGTACAGTTCTCGCCACCGCCGGGGAAAAAATTTGTGGGTTCTCCGAGGCTGCCGTGGTTGCCGCAAGCTGCTGGGCACTATTGGGGATTTCTGCTTTGGGAGTGACGGTTTGGAGTTTTCCTTGGCTATTGAATAGTCCCCGCACCAGATGGGGTTCGACGAGGGTGCCACCATTGGCGATCGCCCCATGGAGTTGCACCAGCTTGATGGGCGTCACAGTTAACCCTTGGCCAAAGGAATTCACGGCTGCTTCAACGGGGCTAGCGGTGAATTTTTCGCGACTCTTGAGGGTGCCTGTCACTTCCCCCGGTAGATCAATGCCTGTGGGCTCGGTGAGTCTCAAGCTTTGCAGTCGGTCATAATAATCATCCCGGGACAGATTTTGCATCAACCGAATCATCCCCACGTTACTAGAAACCCGCAAAATCCCTGCCACATCAATCACACCGTTTCCGGCACCGTTGTAGTTTTTCATCCGGTGGGGGCCAACCTGAATTGATCCCGGATCATTCACTGACGTGTTGGGGGTAATCACCCCGGCATCGAGGGCGAGGGCGACATTGATCGGTTTAAAGGTAGACCCCGGTTCATAGAGATCTGTGACTGCCCAATTTTTAAAAACACCATAATTTTCAGGCTGAACTTGGGCGTAATTGTTGGGATCGTAGTTGGGTTCTGTCACCAGACTCAGCAGTTCCCCAGACTGGGCATCCATGACAATGACAACACCCCGTTTCGCTTTGTAGGCAGCCATCTGTTTTTGCAGGGCTTGGCGGGCGGCCTTTTGGAGGGGGAGATCGAGGGACAGTTCCAATTCCCAGTCATCATATTTCATCGCCTCTGCCTGGAGGTTCCCTGGCAGGATCGCCCCATTGCCATTGCGCCGGAGACTCAGGGAAATGGGCTCCCGTTGGATTAAGCTTTCCTGGGCAAGTTCAATGCCAGCCCGGCCCAGGTGGTCGTCTTTTTGGACATAGCCGGTAATTTCTGCGGTTGCGTCCCCCTGGGGATAGAACCGACCGTATCGTTCCACCAGTTCTAAGCCATCAATGCGTAATTGGCGAATGGCGCTGACCTTGGTGGCGTCGAGGCTGGCCCGCAACAAGATCCCGCTTTTTTGGCGGCGCAAGGTGGTCTCTAGGTCTGCGGGGGAAATATCCCCCAAAATAGGAGCGAGATAATGGGCAACGGCCTTCGGGAGGTCTGTGGGGGCGATCGCCCCCGGGAGATTGTCTACTAGCTCCTGGGGAAGTCGGAAACCGACGGGGTGGGCGTAGAGGGTATGGGAAATGCGGTCTAGGGCCAGAATATTGCCTTCGCGGTCAACGATAGTCCGCCGGGGAATGTAGGGGCGGAGGGTAATCTGATGCTGGGACTGGGCGATCGCCCCTAGCTTGTCGTAGTCAATGATCTGTAGGTAGAACACCCGGACAGCCAAAGCCAATAACCCCACCACAAAAATGCCCCAGACGAGGAATAAACGCCGTTGGAGCAGCTTCGGTGCGGGCGGCCGAGACCGGATGGCTTGTTGCTTGCGCCGATACAGTTGCCGTCGTTGTTGGTGGGAGTGGGGGGAAGGCATGGTCATCGGTTTGACCCCTGATTGCTAAGGGCAAATCTGCTCAACACTCTACCAAGAAACCAATGATTAATAGCCAATGGGAGATTGTTCGCGGACGTGGGGGAGAGTATCTTGGGGCGCGGCGGGGAGAGAGACCTGGGTAGGCGTTTTGACATAAACGCTGTGGGCTGGGGTTGGCGCCACAAGTCCTGCGGTCGGTTGCTCTGCCTGGTGCTGGAAAAATTCGCCGAGGCTGGCACTGGTGGCGATGAGATCTGCCTCGTAATCTTGGAGTTGGAGGAGGTGACTAAACGCTTCACTCCAGCCCTTTTGGTAATAGGCTTTCCCGGCATATAAACCCATGGCCGTTGTCACGGCGGCGATCGCCACCCATTGGGTCACCTGCTTACTGATTCGGAGCGTTTGTACCAAAGGGGTTGTAGAGGGCTGTTCTGGCCGCGCTGGCAAGCTGCGAACCTTGGACTCTACCACTTTGAGGGGTCTGGATTTTTGCGGACGGGAGGGGGAAACCTGCCAGGGTCGAGGTGCAACTGCCATATCTACTTTCTATCGCCTCACACAAAAGATGTTGTCATTATGGGGTATTGTAGTCGCGCCTTGATCGATTTTCCCGTGTTTTTTTCGATTTTTACTAATTTTTCAAAAAAGCAATATTGATGTACTTTTCTTTCTAAGAAAAATATAAAGAAAGATATCAATGGGCAAAAAAAGTTCCCTGATTTTTATGATTTTTATGAAGTGGTTATGGCGAACAATCGGTGGCGATCGCCTATGGTAGTTCCCCTTGTGGAGCGGGCTTTAGGCGGTTTGACCAAGTTTGGCCCTGGGCGCGGATGGCCTGCAATTCATCTGGGGAGAGCCGTTCTAAATTTTTGAGGATTAAATTCATCCGACCTTGGCTGCGGAGTTGACCTTGGTGACGGTCGAGGAAGTGCCAGTAGAGGGTATTAAAAGGACAGGCATTTTCTCCGTGGCGATCGCCTTTGTGGTAGCGACAGTCGCGGCAGTAATCACTCATTTTATTGATGTAGTTGGCGGAGGCGGCGTAGGGCTTACTGGCAAGGATTCCCCCGTCAGCAAACTGCCCCATGCCAATGACATTGGTTTGCATCACCCAATCGTAGGCATCGATAAACGCGGCGTGGAACCAAGCTTCTAGGGCTTGGGGATTGACTCCCAAGATCAAGGCAAAATTGCTGAGGATCATCAAGCGTTGGATATGGTGGGCATAGCCCGTTTGTTCTACTTGTTGTAAGACTTGTTTGAGGCAGTTGAGATCGGTTTTGCGGCTGTCCCAATAAAAATCCGGCAGGGGCTGTTGGTGGTTGAAATGGTTTTTCTGGGCATAATCAGCGCCCACGTAATGGTAGAAGCCATGGAGATATTCCCGCCAGCCCAAAATTTGCCGGATAAAACCTTCGAGATTATTGAGGGCGATCGCCTTTTGTTCTCGGATTGCCTCTGCTTTTTTGATCAATTCCCAGGGATCCAACAGACCCAGATTGAGATAGGGCGAAATCAGACCATGCCAGAGGGTATATTCCCCCGTGACCATCGCGTCTTGGAAAGTGCCAAATTTTTCTAAGCCCGTAGCGAGGAAATGCTCAAAGACCTGGAGGGCTTGGGTGCGGGTCACGGCCCAACGGAAAGGTTCAAGCTGCCCGTAGGTGACAAGACCTAAATCTTTAATCCGGTTGATCACGGCTTGGGTCAGCTCATCGGGCGCAAAGGTCAGCGGTCGGGGAGGATTGAGGTCTTTTTTAGGAGGCTTGCGATTGTCCTTATCAAAGTTCCACTGACCCCCAAGGGGTTGCTGCGCTTCATCGAGCAGGATATTAAACCGTTTGCGACCCGCCCGATAAAAGTCTTCGAGGACGAGGCGTTTACGATTCTTGGCCCAGTTGTGAAATTCTGCCCGCGACCACAGGAAGTGATTATTAGGAATGAACTTGAGGGAACAGGGGAAATCTAAGGTCTGGATAAAAGTCTCGAAGGGGCGATCGCTAGGCTGCATCACCCACAATTCCGTGATCCCCGCAGTGGCAATCCAGTCGGTTAGGGCACTTTGAAAATCAGCGGCGATCGCATAATGGACAGACCAACCGGCCTGTTCTAGCTCCTGGGCAAAGTGACGCATGGCCGACCAGACCAGCACCAACTTTTGACCGTGGTAGGGCCGTTGGCGGGCATAGTCTGCCGCTTCGATCAACAGAACCGGCGTTGTTGAGCGTTGGTCTTCCCGTTGTTGGAGGGCGGCTTGGGTGGCCCACAGTTGATCCCCCAGTACCCAAATCCCGACGGTCATGGGCTTTTCTCTCCCGAAAAATGTTGTTGGAGAGTGTAACACAGGCTTTTTGGGGACTGCGACAGCTTGGTTCCAAGACAATTAAATTTCTGTGAACCCGTGGGCGATCGCCAGAAAAACCCTTTAACGTGAAAAGGAATCCCCACAATTACAGGTATTTTTATGTCCGGCGAAGAACTTTTAACCCTGGCGACCCTCCTTAGCCCTGGGTTGGCCCTGTCGTTTATTGTGATGATCTGTTTTGCGAAGGGGGGCTAGCTTTGGATTGTTTTTTCGGTGGCTTTGATCAAGGTCTCCTGGAGGAGGGGCGAAAGATCTTTATTTAAACGGCCCACCCGGATAAATTCGGCATAGGTGTCCGCCTCGATATCCAGGAGGGTATCGCGCAACTGCTTCATATCCAGTTCTTGCAGTTGGGGATGGCTGCCTTTGAGTTTTTCAATTTTTTCTTCGATGGTTTCTAGCTCCCCTTCGACGAGATCCCGTTCATAGCGGTAAAATTCCTCGTCCACATCGGCAGCGAGGTTTAACTGGTCGAGGTAATTTAATACTCGTTTGAGGGCGACGCGGCGGGCAAGATACTCAGAATATTTCTGGCGAATCGGTTGATCACCAATCAAATCGAGTTTTTCTAAAACCCACTGGGTTGTCAGGCCCTGTACCAGGAGAGTGAATAGCACCACCCCGAAAATGATGTTGATAATTTCTTGGCGATCGCCGAGCACCACAGGCACGCTTAAGGCTACGGCAATGGAAACTGATCCCCGCAGACCGCCCCACCACAGCACCGTTTGTTCAGAGAGGCTCAAGGGGTTATTGCTAAATTGATTGGAGAGCCAACCCAAACCATAGACGGAAATGGCCCGCGTCACCAACACAGCGGCGATCGCCACAAAAATTGCATCTAAGCTTTCCCCCAGGGTGCCAAAATTGACCTGATCACCAATCAGCAGAAACACAATTGAATTCACAAAAAACGCGAGGAATTCCCAGAATTCCGAAACGACTAGGCGAGTGCGGGGATTCATCCCAATATTCGAGCCAAAATTCCCCAAAATCATCCCCACAGTCACCACCGCAATTACCCCAGAACCGCCCAATTCCTCCGTCAATAGGTAAGTACCATAGGCAGATACCAGGGTTAAAGATTGCTCCACGAGGGGAATATCAAATCGTTGGGTCAAGAAAGAAATGCCAAAACCAATCAAACAACCGAAGCCGACACCAATGCCCACAAAGACTAGGAAAGTTGCCACCGTCGCCGACATCGAAAAAGTCTGGGTACCGAGGGGAATTCCCACCAGCAACAGAAACGCTACGACTGCGACTCCATCGTTAAAGAGGCTTTCCCCTTCCATCACCATCGTGAGTTTTTTACTGGCCCCCAACTCCCGGAACAAAGCCACCACCGACACCGGATCCGTCGCCGAGAGGGCCGCCCCCGCTAGCAAGGCAGAACTCAGGGCCAAGCTCGTCCACTGACTGAGGGCAAAACCAATCCCAAAGATGGCGATCGCCACCCCAGCCAAGGCAAACAACGCAATCGGCAACCATTGTTTCTGGAGTTCGCGCCAACGAATATTCCAAGCAGCTTCAAACAAGAGCGGTGGGAGGAAAATTTCAAGGATTAGCTCCGGCGAAAGATTCACTAAACGCACATTAATAAAAGCCAAACCCAGCCCCACAATCACCAACAAGAGGGTATAGGGGATCTGACGCAACCAACTAAAAATCCGTGAAAAGGTTGCAACGGTTAGGGAGATCGATAAAACCAACACAAACTGTTGCAAGTTTGTTGAAATCGCCGCTTCTGCAAGTTCTGCTAAAACAATCATGACCAAAGGCATGTCTAGATAATCTCTACAGATGCTAACAGGCATTGACCTCTGTCATCAGAAATATCAAGAGTCTTTAAATTTTTGAAGGCGATCATTAGCCCAGAACATCTTGTATTTCAAAGGTATATTGCATAGAAAAGCATTTAATTCACGCTTCCGTCACCTTGTTGTTTTTGTGTCAATTTAATAATTACAAAATGTTGACTTTTAGCATTGACTTGAATTCTTTATGAATCTTTTATGTAGAATAAAAGCCCAATCAATTGTTAATACAATAATAAAACAATGGATAAAAGTATATTTGAAGAATTTATCGATTATTACATTAAGGCTTGGCAAAATTATACAAACTTTAGTGGTAGAGCCCGCCGCAAAGAATTCTGGTATGTTTTTATCATCAACCTTTTGATTTCCCTTATCTTGGGTGTTTTCCAGGAAACATTTCTTGGGGCGATCGCCTCTTTGGTTAGTATTATCTATTCCTTAGCCTTTATTTTACCTGGAATAGCCCTTAGCATCAGGCGTTTGCATGATACTGGCCGCAGCGGTTGGTGGCTCTTAATTGGATTTGTACCAATTATTGGTGTAATTGTCTTAATTGTCTTCTTTGCTTCCGACAGTCAACCGGGCCCCAATCAATATAGTGCTGACACGATGGCATAACTTTTAAAAACTAACCTGCAAAAGGATAAACACCCCAAACCGTTGTTGGTAAAGGGTGTTTTTTTTAAATCGAAAAATTAAAGGGTGATCGGTCTAGTTGGGGACAACTAAATTTTCTGAGCCATTAACAACTTTAGCCGCAATGATCTTGTCAGCTTTGCTGAGGCTTTCGAGAACATCCTGGCCAGCGACGGTATAGCCAAACACAGAGTAACGACCATCCATTAAGTTAAATCCGGGCGGCGCTAATTCATTGTCAAATTTGAAGAAGAAAATCTGGGAAGAACCACCATTGGCATCATCGGCGGGACGGGCCAGAGCCAAGGCACCATAGGCATTAAAAGGAAGATTGATCTCTGCTAGGTAAATGCCGAGGTCTTCTAGGGTTGCCCCATAGGTCGCTTCATGGTCGCCAGTGAGCATAATTTCCATGGGGATGGCGCGGTACTCATTGGTTTTCGGGTCAATGAAACCATCGGCATCACCTTCAGGATCACCCGTTTGCAGAATGTAGAGATCTTCAGCCCGGTTAAATGGTAGGCCATCATAGAAGCCCCGCTGCACCAAATCAACAAAATTTCCGGCATTGATCGGGGCGTTGTAACCGTCAACGACAACGGTAATGTCCCCTTGGGTGGTTTCGAGTTCGACGGTGGCCCGACCCAATAGGCGCGGTAGATTGGCATAGTCTTCGGGGATCGTGGTCGGATATTCGGCGATCATATTTTCTTCGATCGTACCGACTTTGTTGAGGATTTCCCGACGTTTTGTCCAGATCACTTCACGGTCTTTGGCGGCGATCGCCTCTCTCATGGTGGCGACATCCTGTTCCATTTCATCTAGGAGCGTTTGGGCCTGTTCCTTAAAGCTCGGTACGACATCTTCGAGGATGCCATCTTGGCTAATGGATAGGACGCGGCTGGCTTTCTTGGCATTGGCAGCAATCGGCCCCCAGCGTTTCGCCCGTAGATCCTTGGACATAAATTCCATGCTGTCCTGGAGGCGGCGAATGGGCTGATTTTCAATGGGCAGGGCGTAGCGGAGGATGGCTTCGGGATCAGTGATCGCATCCCCTTGGGCGAGGGAGGCGAGGGTGAAACTCGGTTGCGGTAAAGCTGAGGCCGGTTGGGTCACGCCAAAACAAACGGCGATCGCCAAAGCCACAGATAGGCAATAGTTTAAAAATTTGGTCATGACGGAGGGAAATGAGTTTGTTTGAAAGAGTGCAGCTTGACTGGTCTCTTGTCATATTCTGCGTTTCCCTCTGGGCTTGTCAACAAAACATCACGACTCTTCAGATTCTTGCCACAACAAACCCCCCTGGGCTAACCTAGGAGGGCTGTTTTCTCTTCTTACGAGCCTGGAGAGATTCGAACTCCCGACCTGCTGATCCGTAGTCAGCTGCTCTAATCCGCTGAGCTACAGACCCATGGAGAAGAGTTGTGTTGTTTGACCAACAGTCATCTAATCTAACAGACGTTTTGGGTAAATGCAAGAGTTTTCTGAAAAAAAGATTTCCCTCCCTCCCCTGAGCCATCTCAACGCCCACGGTGAAGCGCAGATGGTGGATGTTTCTGAAAAAAATGTGACGAAACGGGAGGCGATCGCCACGGGGATAATCACCATGACCCACGCTTGCTTTACGGCGATCCAAGCGGGAGATGCCCCCAAGGGTGATGTTTTAGGTACAGCTCGCATTGCTGGGATCATGGCAGCGAAACAAACCTCGAACTTAATCCCCATGTGCCACCCGCTACCGATTAAGAAAGTGACAGTCAATTTTATTGCTGACGCAAACTTACCCGGTTATCGCATCGAGGCCAGTGTGACGACCAAATCCGAGACGGGTGTCGAAATGGAGGCGTTGACGGCGGTTTCCGTAGCGGCCTTAACCCTTTATGACATGGCGAAGGCAATGGATAAAGGGATGGTGATTTCTGAGATTCAACTGCTGAAAAAAACCGGGGGCAAATCCGGCGATTATACCCGGCAAGCCTGAAGAAAATCCTTGTGATAGGATCACCTGTGTTCCGTAAATGTGATGGGTAAAACCTATGCCTCGCAGTTGGCCGCGCAAACCTGACCGTAAAACTGATCCTGAATTCCGTCGCGCCGAAGACCGGATGAATTTTATTGTCCATGTGATGGTCTACCTCGCGATTAATTCGCCCATTTGGTTTACTGCCATGATTCAAACGACGGTAGAGCGTCCCTGGGTAAAACCGTTTAGCCTTGTTTGGCTGGGCATTCTAGGGTTACACCTGCTTTACATTACGGCGATCGCCGATTATTCGGAGGCTTCCAATGGCTAGCACAATTCAAATCGAAAAACTCGCCGCAGAGATTGGTGAAAATATTTATATCGATGTGTCTGGGTGGCATTTATATTTAGCCGATGCCCATTTACATACCACCGTCGCTGAGAAAATTTTCCCGGCCATTGAAGACCGTACAGTGGACGAAGCAAAAGTGATGGATGTTTTACGCTCGATCCAAGTTCCCCTGGGTGGTAAACAAGCTTTTGTCACCCTGGCCCAACTGATCCCCGCCGCCGGCCAAGGGGATCTGCTCAAGCTCCTCGAAGACTATCAAGACAATTGGTAAATTAAAGCGATCAATGGCAGAAATTATTCTGTTAGAAAATGCAGCCGCCACCCAAGCTCTTGGGGTAAAACTGGGGCAAAGGTTGCCAAAAAACTCAGTGATCTTGCTCAAGGGCGATCTGGGGGCCGGAAAAACGACCCTCACCCAGGGCATTGGTTTAGGTTTAGGAATTACTGAGGCGATCGCCAGTCCGACTTTTACCCTGGTGAACGAATATCACACCGGACGGATTCCCCTGTATCACTTGGATTTGTACCGCCTTGAACCTGCCCAAGTCGATGGTCTCTATCCCGAAACCTACTGGGAAGGCGAAGAATGTGACCCTGGCCTGACGGTCATTGAATGGTCAGAACGCTTACCCTATCTCCCGGAATCTTATTACCAAATTGAATTGAGCCATACTCGCAATGATCAGCGGCAAGCGACTGTGTCTGCGGTCAATGCGGATTTAAAATTGCTTGTCTCTTAGAAATTTTCAGCTAAAGTTAAGGACGAACCATCAGCCTGGGGCGCACCATGGAATTTCTCGCAATCTTAATGTCCGGTTTTTTGACGGCCCTTTCCCCAGTGGGCTTGATCCTAGAGGAAGTCAGCGGTAAACGCATTGGCGATCGCCTCCAAGCCGCAGAAACCTTTGAAGTGCGGGTCGATAATGTTCCTAGTCACCAACTTCTCAAGGGCAAAATTGACCGCGTTCAGATTGCTAGTCGTGGCGTTGAACTTTTTCCTGGCCTACGTTTTGAGGTTCTAGAACTTGAAACCGATCCCCTCAGTTTTGACCTGGCTAAAGTTCGCAGTGGCAAACCTGGCCCCGGTGTTTTGGATCAGCCCCTCCAGGCAGGCGTGCGCTTTGTTCTCACCGAAACTGATCTAAATCAAGCCTTAACGTCTCCACAAGTTACGGCCTTGATACAACCTCTCATTAATCGTCTGCTCACCCGTCCCGGTAGCACCAATCCACCCCGTTTCCAATTAGAAAATGCCACCGTCGATTTCCTCGGTGAAAACCGTCTCCAGTTCACCGGAGAAATGTTCCAGATCAATCCTGAAACAGGCGAAGCAGAGCGGGCGACGCTCCAACTCAGTTTTACCCTCGGCCTCGCATCTGGTAGCCAATTCCAACTCACAGACTTTGAAGGGGCAGTGAATGATCAACCCCTCCCTCCGCCCCTCCTTAATGGCTTTGCCCAGGGGTTTAGCCGCCGCTTCAATCTGCGGATCTTCCAAGACCGGGGTTTAACGGCCCGCTTTCTCCAACTTCAAACCGGCGATCGCCAAATCCAGGGGGCGATGTTCGTTCAGTTGGCTAACCCCACCCCCCAATAAATAACAAAATCTAATCACAGCCCTCAAAATTTTTGAGGTTTTCCTTTGCTCCAATCCATAGGTATAAGAGTATAGTTTACCTAGATTGCATAGCCTAAAAACAATATCTAGGACACCGGAGCTCAGTCACCATGGATCAAAACTGGATTGCTTTTCTCATTACCGCTGATGTCATGGCCTTTTTGCTCATTTTGGGATTGCGGACATGGCTCTTGCCAGAAGAAAAATAAAAGCTTTCGTCGAATAGCGCAAAAAGAAATCCTCCATACCCTGGAGGATCTAATTTATCAATCTCAATTTTGTTTTAGAGCTTTATTTCTGGAACTTGTTCCGGAGAAAAATAGCTGTGCCATTCATCGCCAATAACACCACCATCAAAACAATAATCCCCGCTGCTGCCACCGTGTGAAACTCTTCTTGGGGGCGGGAAACCCAGTTGAAAATTTGAATCGGCAGCGCCGTAAATGGCGTCTGGAGCCCTTCTAGGGATAAAGAAGGCAAGAAAGCGATAAAGGTCAAGGCCCCTAGGGTAATCAGCGGGGCTGTTTCACCGATTGCACGGGAAAGGGCCAAGATAGTCCCTGTTAAAATCCCCGGTAGGGCGAGGGGAAAAATTTGTTCGCGCACCACTTGCCATTTGGTCGCTCCGAGGGCTAAACCAGCTTGTCTGAGGCTATCGGGTACAGCCTTGAGGGCTTCGCGGGTTGCAACGATTACGATCGGCAAGATCAATAGGCTGAGGGTCAAAGCACCAGCTAAAACACTGCGTCCCCCTGTCATTGGAGAAAGGAGCCGGACAAAAACCTGTAGCCCCAAAAGACCATAAATAATTGAAGGAACGGCAGCGAGATTGTTGATGTTGACTTCAATGATTTTCGTGAAAGTATTTTCAGCGGAAAATTCCTCTAGGAAGATCCCCGCACCCACACCGATGGGAAAGGTGATTATGGCAGTTAAGATCATCAACCAAATTGTCCCGACAAGGGCTGATTTGAGGCCGGCATCTTCGGGGCGTCTAGAGGGAAAGGAAGTTAACAATTTCCAATCGAGGCGCGGCAGACCATCGAAAAAAACGTCGATCAAGAGAACGGCCAGCACCACAATGCTTAAAATTACAGCGATCCAACTGAGAGTTTGAAATGCGGTATCCCAGCGGTAACGGGTTTTAAGACGAGTATCGAACAGGGTGTTCGTATTTTGAGAATTGGGAGGGTTACTATTCATTCGTATTTCTGTCTATAGCGACGCACAACCCAGTAACTGAGGATGTTTAGGGTCAGGGTGATCAAGAATAAAGATAAACCAACGGCATAAATGGTCTTAAAAGCCAAACTGCCAGCCGGGGCATCCCCAAGACTAACTTGAACAATAAAAGCAGTCATGGTGGCGATGGGCACCGTGGGATTCAGGGTGAGGGTCGGGTTTAAACCAGCGGCAATGGTCACAATCATGGTTTCTCCGACGGCCCTAGAAATAGCCAAAATAAAGGAAGAAACAATCCCGGACAAGGCGGCGGGTAAGACGACATTCACGATGGTTTCTCGTTTGGTGGCCCCCAGTCCGTAGGAACCTTGGCGTAGGCTATCGGGCACGGCATAAATTGCATCTTCACTGAGGGAGGCAACCAAGGGCAAAATTGAAATCCCTAACACTAAACCGGCACTCAAGGCATTGAAGGGAGAAAGCCCTGGAATAATCGCCCGTAGCGCTGGAGTCACCAATAACAGGGCAAAATAACCATAGACAACGGAGGGCACCCCTGCCAGAATTTCGAGGGCAGGCTTGAGCCATTTTCGGATCCCAGGGGAAGCATATTCACTTAAGCAAATAGCGGCCAACAGACCCAACGGCAAGGCCACGGAAATGGCGATCGCCGTCGTCATCAGGGTGCCAGAAACCAGTACAAAAATACCAAATTGTGGATCGACAAATAGCGGCGTCCAGCGGGTATCCGTTAGGAAAGTAAACAGGGAAACCTCATTAAAGAAGCCCGCCGCATCGACGACCAATGTGATGACAATCCCAAACGTGGTTAACACTGACACCAGGGCAAATAAACCAAAAAGCCCCACGATTAAACGTTGGCTCCATTTACTAAATGTCCGTGTTGTCCGCCAGAGTCCCGCATCAGCAAGGGGGGGGAAAGGACTAGTTGTCATAATTTTTAAATACTTATGATTTATCTACCAACACCACTGCAAAACAGCGGTATTCATTCAAAGCATAAAGGGAGTCGGGCCTTTTCTGAATGAATCTGCCCCACTCCCCAGCGAAACCTAAAAATAAAACCTAGAGAACTTCACCTAATCGAACACCGACGGTGGAACCACCATTAAAGATCGAACCAGTAGTGCGAGCAGCAAGGCGTTCCTGGGCCTTGGCGTAGATTTCAGAATTGAGGGCAACATAGCCAACTTCAGAAACGAGGGAAGAATTTTCTTCAGCCGTGTAGAAGTCCATGAAGGCTTGAACCTGGGGCTTCTCATCCAAAGACGCTGCACTAACGTAGATGAAAATTGGGCGAGCCAAAGGCTGATAGGTAGAGTCGTCTACCGTCGCAGTGCTAGGAGCCACACAGCCATCACCATTGCTGGGATCGCCGTCATCAATGGCAGCCGCATTCAAGTTGTCAGCATTTTCTTCGTAGTAAGCCAAACCGAAATAGCCCATGGCGTTGGGATCATTCACAACCCCTTGGACAACAACGTTGTCATCTTCACTGGCAGTGTAATCACCCCGGCTAGCCCCTTCTTCACCATTGATGGCGTCGGTGAAGTAGTCGAAAGTTCCAGAGTCAGTCCCTGGCCCATAGAGAGTGAGGGGAGCATCCGGGAAGCCTTCCCGTACTTGACTCCAGTTGTTAATTTGAGAATCAGGAGACCAAATGCTAGCCAATTCTTCGGTGGTTAAACAAGTGGCCCAATCGTTTTCGGGGTTAATAACCACGGAAATCGCATCATAGGCGACGGGAATTTCGATATATTCGATGCCAGCCTGTTCACAAGCTTCGATTTCTTCGGTGGAAATCGGGCGGGAAGCGTTAGAAATATCGGTTTCGCCAGCGCAGAACTTAGAAAAGCCACCACCAGTCCCGGAAACCCCAACGGTTACGCGGGTATCGGGGTTTGCGATTTGGAATTCCTCGGCCATGGCTTCGGTAATCGGGAAAACGGTACTAGAACCATCAATGAGGACATCGCCAGACAAACCAGACGCACTATCTGCAGGAGCATCAGTTGTGCCAGTGCCTTCAGTCGGTGTTTGGGTAGTGTTACAAGCTGCAAGTGCAGCGGTAAGGGTGAGGCCAGCAAGACCCAAAGATAAGGTACGGAGGCGAGTAGCGCTCTGTTTCATAGTTTCCTCTATTGTGTACTGTGCAATTAAGCGTAAGTGAGCGATGGATTAAAACTTTTTAGCGAGATTGAGGCTTTCAGGCATTGACTGCTAGTCAGAGATTAAGATTAGAGCGATTTTTCTAGGCTTAAACTCTCTGAAGCTCTGATGAATTTGTAAACCTTCGAAAAAATGAATTGAGATTCACAAAACTTTTCAAGATGTTTATACCATAACTACAGAAAATCAATGCAGAATTTATGTTTGTTTTTTCTCTCCTCTCTCCAAAAAGTCCATCAGCCTTAAGCAAAGTTTTTAGGGAGGTTAAATGAAGGTTAATCTTTGCAAAAGTCGAGGTAAATTCAGGGGGAGATTTTCAGCCAAATATCAAGGCAGTGAACAGTTTAATTTGATTTGACTGCTAAAAATCTTGGGCGACATTCAGGGCAGCATGGGAGGCATTTAGATTGTTGATGGTTCAAGAAGTAATCTTTTTTTGAAGGACTGACTTAAATCGCGAAAAACCAGTTTACAATAGCATTATTTTAGCAATCGTAAAATAGTTTTTATGCCCAAAAAAATAGTTTCATTTTGACTAAAAAGTAATGTACTTTTTTTGAAAATATTGTACTTTCAGTTTTTATGGAAAGCTGTGGGTTCGAGACAGCAGAAATGAAGTTAATTCCCAATGGTTATTCACGGCAAGTTTACGGATCAATGCATTGATTGTCTTTTTGGCGATCGCCTTTTGGCCGAGGGAGTCACTGACGCGGGTTCAATCCCCGGAGTTTTAGGAAGCATAAAGTTTTAAAAAGCTTACCGGACAAGGTTTTGGGGGGCGATCGCTAAAAAAATGAAAAAGTCTGCGATACTGGTATCCGGTCAATTGTCAGAAGGGAAAAATTATGGCAGGTAGCGAAGTCAAAGCCGACTATTGGATTAATGAGTACATTACGCCCTGGGATATTTATAGTCACGGGATCACCAAGATTTTGGCCTATAAACAAACCCAATTTCAGGAGATGGCGATCGTTGAAAGCGGTGCCTATGGTAAAGCCCTGGTGCTGGATGGAAAATGGCAGTCCTGTACCGGCGATGAATTTCTCTACCATGAACCCCTTGTTCATCCGGCGATGATTGCCCACGGTGCGCCGAAAAAAGTGTTAATTCTCGGTGCTGGGGAAGGAGCAACTGTGCGGGAAGTGCTGCGCTGGCAGTCCGTCGAAAAGGTGATGATGGTCGATATCGACGGCGAAGTAGTAGAAGCCTGTAAGGAATATTTGCCGGAGATGCACCAGGGGGTCTTTGATGATCCACGCCTCGATCTGCGCATTGAAGATGCCTTTAAGATTTTAGAAACCACCACCGAGAAGTGGGATGTGATCATTTCTGACCTGTCTGATCCCATCGAGGAAGGCCCTTCCTTTAAGCTCTTTACCAAGGAATATTTCACGCAACTGAAGGATGTGCTCGCGCCCGGTGGGGTTGTGGCAGTGCAGGCTGGCCCCACGGCTCCGGCGAATCTGCGGCTCCATGCCCGGCTGGTGAACACCCTCAAGGCCGTTTACACCAATGTTTCCTCCTACTCGACGCCCATTTCGAGCTACGGCTCCCCCTGGGGTTTTGCGATCTGCACCGATGGGGATTTGAATCTGCGCCCCGACCCGGAAGCCGTGGATCAACTGTTAGCTGAACAAACTACCGGTGGCTTTAAGATTATCGATGGCTTAACCCTGTTGGGGATGTTGCAAACTTTCCGCCATGTCCGCGAGGCGATCGCCACCCACACCGAAGTCTTTACCCTAGCGGAACCGCCGAAATTCTTCGGGAAAGGTCACAAAGCGCAGTAGAGACATTTTTCTAAGTTCTCTCCAGTTTTAAAAACCCCCCTAACTCCCCTCTAGGGCCACTCCTCTAGCTCCCCTCTAGGGGAGAAGGTTTTTGGGATTTTTGGGCGGCACGGGTCATGATCCAGGCGAGAACGGCCAGGAAGAGAATGCCCCAGAGACCACCGAGGGGATTGCCATCAACGCCTGTTAGCCAAGGGGAAACGCCTTCTTTGGATTGAATCAAACCCCCCACATTAAAAATGTAATAGCCCCAAACTAAGCCCCCATGGAGACCGATGGGTTTGCCGAGGCGACCAAAGCGCGATCGCTTCGCCCAAACTAAAGTCAATCCCAATAGCACCAAACCGGGAAATACCGGGAGCGTTCGGATCATCTCCGGGAGGGGTTTCAGGAAATGTAAAACCGCAAAGGCGATCGCACTGCCCCAAAGCACTATTTTTGAGCCATAGTCCCGCTCTAGCTCGTCATAAACCCAGCCCCGAAAGACCAATTCTTCTGCGAGGGCCACCCCCAGACCGCTCAAGGCTCCTTCGATCGCAATGCGAATCAAGGCCGTTGTAGGCGGAATAATGTCGATAAACCCCAATACATCTTCAAAAATCAGCAAAGCCCAGGTGAACCCCAGGCCATAGGCCAAACCTGTAACCAAATCCACGCCATTCGCCCGTTGCCATACCAAACCATAACGCCGGAAGGGTTGCGTTTCCCCGTGGACTTGCTTCACCCAAAAGGGCAGGTAAAACAAAAATTCCACAAACAACAGTCCCATGGTCAGGATGGTGGTCAGGTTTTCGTCGGCGCGAAAAATCAGGTACAACGGAGCCGCGAGGGGAAGCCAGATGATCCCCAAACTCAAGAAAAAAAGTCCCAGCCGCAGGGGTGCTGGGGTGGTTTTACAGAGATGCCAAAATCGTTTCAAGGGAAAAAGTCGTTGAGGTTTGCCACTTTCTATTTAATCTGTTTCTGGGCCGCAATCTGGCGATCGCCTTGATTAAAAAGGCAAAATATTTCTACTCGTCCGGCTCGATGGTGCTGGTGAGGCCGTGCATTTTCAAGGTTTCACAATAAAATTCCGCGTGCTCCTGCACACAGGTGATCACCAGGGCAATGCCGTTGGTGTGGGCTTCCATCATGATACTGACCGCCTGGGGTTGGGTCAGACCGGCCACCGTTTGCATCAAGGTCTGTACCACATGTTCCATGGAGTTAAAGTCGTCGTTATGGAGCAGTACCCGGTAGCGGGGGGCTGGTTTACGGATGGTCGAAGTGGAACGTTGTTCGATCACACCGGTAGACATGATGAAGAAACCTCCTAGGCAATATTGGATTCAAGGGAAAAGATGAACTTTTACTGTCTCGGCAACTGTTGAGTTTTTGCCGCAGTAAACAATGTCACAATCAAAAACCGTCGCTTAGGTTATAGCACAAATTTCACGGGAACCTCACCCGGCGATCGCCCCAGAACCCCCCGGAAGAAAACGATACAATGGCAGTAGTTAACATTTATTTACAAAAAAATCTCCGATGAGTGCGACCGTTTCCCCCCATGTTCTCGCTGAAAATCCCCCCAGTCAGTTTTGGCGATGGCGGGGTTACGACATCCACTATGTCCAGGCCGGCACCAGCCAAGGCAAACCGCCTTTGCTCCTAGTCCATGGCTTTGGGGCCTCCACAGATCACTGGCGCAAAAACATTACGGTACTGCAAGGGGATTTTTCGGTGTGGGCGATTGACTTACTCGGCTTCGGGCGATCGCCAAAGGCTCCCGTTGTTTACAGCGGCGCTCTGTGGCGGGATCAACTGCGGGATTTTATTAACGAAGTGATTGGTGAACCCGTGGTGTTAGCCGGGAATTCCCTGGGGGGTTATGCGTCCCTTTGTGCAGCAGCCCAATGTCCAGAGGTGGCCAAGGGGTTAATTCTCCTCAATAGTGCTGGCCCCTTCAGTGACCAAGTAAAAGCCCAACCTTCTCCCTGGAAAAAAGCCCTCCGTAAGGTTCTGTTTAGTCCCCTTTCGACCCAGCTTATTTTCCAATACACCAAACGGCGCGCCACCATCCGCAAAACCCTGCAAAAGGTTTACGTCAACCAAGGGGCGGTGACCGAACGTTTGATCGACGAAATTCAGCGCCCTTCTAACGATCCGGGAGCAGCCAAAGTTTTCGCGGCGGTTTTTAACACCCCAGAAGGAGCCAAAGTCGATCATCTCCTGGAAGCACTAGATCGACCGTTATTGATGATTTGGGGCGAAAAAGATCCCTGGATTCGGGCGCGGGAGCGGGGCGCAAAGTTTAAACAACACTGTCCTAGCCTCGTGGAACATTACCTGGAGTCCGGCCACTGTCCCCACGACGACACACCGGAACTGGTCAATCCTTTAATTCGCGATTGGCTCAACCAAACGTTTTAGGAAATCAAGCAATTTTGATGCAATGACGATGGCGACCACCTTTAATCTTTCCCCCCTCATCCGCATTACCCTATTGAGTCTCTATGTTTCACTCACAGTCCCGATTCCGTTTTTAGCGGACGTCACCCAAGCTCCTGTTTCTCCAGTGCTCCTCTGGGTTGGTTTGGGGTTGGGGGCGATTTTTCTTTATGGTGCCCTCAGTGAAAAAGTCTGTCTGGATGAAACCGGAATTACCGTCACCTATCCGACTTGGTTCCGCTGGCTGACCCGTAAGGGCTGGTCATTGCCCTGGGAAAAAATCGACCAACTGAAAATGCGCACCACCGGTCAAGGGGGCTTGGTTTATTATTTCGCCACCCCAGAACGCGATCGCGCTTATTTGTTACCGATGCGGGTGGCAGGTTTTGCGAAGATGGTGGGCTTGATTGAAGCACAAACCAATATTGATACCAGCGATGTGCGGCCCCTGTCTCAACCGTGGATGTACATGATTTTGCTGGGGTTTACTGTGCTGCTGTGCCTCGTGGATGGTTGGGCGATCGCCACCGCCTTGACTTTGTCCTAAGCTCCGGACATTATCTGCGGTTTTGGGCTTCAGATCTGAGATTTCCTTCTAATGTGGAAACAAAGTCATCTGCAAGGGAAGGAAGAAAAAACATGGTGCGAGTCAAACCTTACTTATTTTGTTTGGCGATCGGGTGTTGGCTGGGTGCTACCCCAGGGGCGATCGCCAATCCGGAACCCGGCTGGGAACCCTGGCGACCCAACGAAACAGAAGACGACAACTGGTCGTTTAGTGCGGGGTTTTCTAATCTGGAACTGGGGGGCTACATGGACTACGAATATACCTGCACCCAAGCCGCCACAGCAGCGGAGCAAGAACCCGTTTTTGAATATCGCTTAAATAGTTTAGTGAAAGCCATTGGCACAGGTCAGGTGCAATATCGCTGCCTCGTCAATGATCAAGTCGTTGCCCAGCACACCAGTACAGCCACCTTAAATGATCAGCCCTCTCGCGGTTGTTTGATCGTCCAGAGTGATTTGGGGACGGGTCTTAATGTTAGGCAGGAACCCACTGTCTCAGCGCCAGTTGTGGGCTTTCTCAGCAACGGTAGCCAGATTATGGTGACAGGATCGCCCGCCTACCTCAGTGAAGACACCACCGGGCGAACTTGGCTTTATATTCCCTTTCAGCAGGATTACGCCTGGACATCTGTCATGGCCGAAGCTGGTGGTCACATTAATTACCGTTTCTGTGATTAATCAGGCTCAATTTTGGGTTTACGATTCCCCAGGCGATCGCCACTGCCTTAACCTGGGCATAACACGCTAAAATCAGGGTTCTGTTTCGGGACTTGGGCGACAGAAAAAGAATGTATTTGCAAACCTTGCACCTCCGTAATTTTCGCAACTACCACCATCAGCACATTGATTTTTCGGCCCAAAAAACCATCTTGATCGGCAACAACGCCCAGGGAAAATCAAACCTCCTTGAAGCCGTTGAACTCCTGGCCAGCCTCAAAACCCACCGCACCAGCCGGGACGCCGACCTAGTGAAACAAGGGGAAGCCACCGCCCGCATCCAAGCCCAAATTCAGCGCGGCTATGGCACCGTTGACTTTGATCTATTGCTCCGCAACCAGGGGGGACGCACCCTCAAGCTCAATGGCGAAACCCTCCGTCGCCAACTCGATGGCCTCGGTACCCTGAATGCCGTGGAATTTTCCTGCCTTGACTTAGACCTTGTGCGGGGTGGGCCTGACTGTCGTCGCCAATGGATTGATAATCTTTTGATCCAGTTAGAACCTGTCTATGCTCGGATTTTGCAGGAGTATCAACAGGTGCTGAAGCAACGCAATGCCCTCTTAAGGACGGCCAAAAAACTCCACCGGAACCAAGCGGCGATCCCCGCTGATTTGACCCAACAGTTGACCCTCTGGGATCTCCAGTTAGCAGCCACCGGTTCGCGGGTCACCAGAAGGCGATCGCGGGGGTTGCTTAGACTGATGCCCCTGGCCCAAGCTTGGCACCATGATATTAGTAGCCAAACTGAAACCCTAGCAATCACCTACTGCCCCAATATTCCCTGGCAACAGGATGACCCCTATCATGTGCAACAGGCCTGCCTCGACAAAATAGAACAACGCCGCCAAGCAGAACAACACCAGGGCAGCAGCATGGTTGGCCCCCACCGGGACGAAATCGAATTTTCCATTAACGGCACCCCCGCCCGCTTCTATGGCTCCCAGGGACAGCAACGCACCTTGGTTTTAGCGCTCAAACTCGCCGAGCTGCAACTCATTGAGACGATCATCGGAGAACCCCCCCTGCTACTCCTAGATGATGTCCTGGCTGAGCTTGATCCCTCCCGCCAAAATCAACTGCTGGATACGATTCAAACCCGTTTCCAAACCCTGATTACAACCACTCACCTCAATTCCTTTGGGGCAGACTGGCTAAAGCATTCGCAAATTTTGACGGTAAACCAAGGCACCTTACAACCCTATGCCCGTCCCCTGTCGGAAACCTACGGCCCCTGAGGTGGATTGGCTCCCCACGACAGATGACAATCCTGGAATTCGATCATAATGTAAGGATATTTGCTCTTTTTGGTGTGAGCTGACCATGATTGCCAATCCTTCTAGTTCTCCGAGCTTCGATAACGTTACGCCCCTACCCCAGAGTGGTGCTTCGGTACCCATTTCTGTTTATCAACAACTAGCCGAGAAACTCCGGGCCACCCAAGCGGAGATGACAGCCCTCCAGCAGGAAAATCAACAGTTGCGGGTGCATAACCGGAAGCTATATAACCAGGTGCATCAGGTGGTGCAATCTACAGAACGCCTCAAGGAAATGGTCAACCGCCATGATTTTGGCATTGAGCCACTGCCACCGGTTACCCCCCACCACCGTCCCCCACAGGGAAAGCCAACTGTGAATAATGTGGTCGCGGCTCTACCGACGCCAGAACCAGTACGGCAGTTTACGACGGTACCGCCGGAGCAGTTTGAGAGTGGGACGGATTTTGATGCTGGGGTGAGTGCTTGGGTGCTCTTGGTAGCGGCGATCGCCATGATTTTGACAGCATTTGGGGCAGGATACATGGTAGTTTTACCTCTGCTGAACAATAACAACGCCCCATCCCGATAAGCTGGGATTGGTACTTTTTTCTAGACATAATGGCAACAATTCAAGCTTTACGAGGAACAAAGGATATTTTTGCGCCGGAGATCGCCTACTGGCAGCAGGTGGAGGCGGTGGTGCGCGATTGCCTCGGCCGGGCGATGTACCAGGAGATCCGCACGCCCATTTTTGAGCAGACCAGCCTGTTTGAGCGGGGGATCGGTGAGGCGACGGATGTGGTCAGTAAGGAAATGTATTCTTTCACAGACCGAGGCGATCGCCCGATTACCCTCCGACCTGAAGGGACAGCAGGGGCAGTCCGGGCCTATATCGAGCGGAAATTGTTTGCCCAGGGTGGTGTGCAGCGGCTGTGGTATACGGGGCCGATGTTCCGCTACGAAAGACCCCAGGCGGGCCGCCAACGGCAATTTCACCAGGTGGGGGTCGAGGTGCTTGGCAGTGCGGATCCCCGCGCCGATGTGGAAGTGATGGCGATTGCCACGGAAATTTTGCAGAAACTCGGCCTGAAAAATCTCAGCCTACAATTAAACTCGGTGGGTAATGGCGGCGATCGCCAACGGTATCGTGAAGCGTTAGTAGACTATCTAACCCCTTTTAAGGCGGATCTCGATGCCGATTCCCAGGAGCGGCTCGAGCGCAATCCCCTGCGCATTTTGGATAGCAAAGATCAAAAAACCCAGGAAATCGCCCAAAATGCCCCCAGTATCCTGGATTATCTGGGGGATGACTCAAAAAAACATTTCGACCAAGTGCAAGCTTCCCTCACGGCCCTGGGCATTGATTATGTGTTAAACCCTTGCCTCGTGCGAGGCCTAGACTACTACACCCACACCGCCTTTGAAATCCAATCCAGCGACCTCGGTGCCCAGGCCACGGTCTGTGGAGGCGGGCGTTATGATGGCCTCGTGGCGGAATTGGGTGGCCCCGAAACGCCAGCAGTGGGTTGGGCCATTGGTTTGGAGCGTTTGGTGATCCTGTTACAACAATTGGGAGAAGCCTCCGGCCCCCAACTAGATTTTTACCTCGTTTCCAAAGGAGAGCAGGCCGAGGCCGCCGCTGTGATTTTGGCCCATAAGTTGCGTTTTGCGGGGTTCTCGGTGGAGCTTGATCTCAGTGGTAGTGCCTTTGGGAAGCAATTTAAACGGGCTGACCGCAGTGGGGCGATCGCCTGTTTGGTGCTCGGCGATGAAGAGGCCGCCAACCAGCAGGTACAACTCAAGTGGCTCCAGACCAAGGCCCAAAAAACCCTGGCCCAAGCGGATCTGTTGGGAAATCTTGAGCAGTGGCGTCAAAAAATTCAGCAGGCAAAACATTAGAACCCCAGAGGAGGCGTCGATGGTGCACTGGCAATTTCTGCTACAAAAAAAAGGCGATCGCAATTGGGACATCCTCCAGACCGAGACCCTGAGTTTAGCGCCTGGGGAGTATCGTCTAGCTGCCCGGGGCGACGCCCAAGTAGAAATTCACTGTGAGATTTGCTTCCCCCAAGGACAAAGGTCGCAGCGCACAGATGTCACCACCGACCAGGGCTTATTTGCGATCATGCCCCTGCAACACCTCGGCACTGGAGAATGGGTGATCATCTGCCGGAGCCTTGAGGTGACTAACCCCTGGGAGAAACGTCTCACGCTCCAGGTCACCCAGCCAACATTTAAGCCGTTGCCGCTGCCCCCAAACCCCAATGTCTTTTCCTTTGAAACAACGTTTTCCTTGGCAGACAGTCACCCAGAAACAGCCGATCAGTCTACCCAAAAAACAAGCGACGATGCTCCATCTCCACGGGAGGAAACGGCAGCAACACCCGTGATGAATTCTTTGGCCGACGCTGACCAAAGTGCGGCGAACCATGAAACGTTAGAAGAATTAGCCGGAGTAGATGAGGCTCCCACTCTGTTAGGAACATCCACACCACCAGCATCCCCAGAACTGCGTGAAGAGGAACACGCCACCGCCCTGCTAGAAAATTCCCTCACGGCATTGGATGAGCTGCTCAGGGAAGAATTAGAGCCGATTTGGGCAGAAATGGATCAAGTGGCCCAAGCTCAAATTGCCGCTGCACCATCTGCGCCGCCCACTTTGGATATTCCTCCGGCCCCACTCCCCTATCGGATTGTCCTAGAGCAAACCGTTTATCCCTGGGATAAAACCCAGGCACCAGAACTCCGGGGAGAAATTCAACCCAATCCCGCCGCTGGCGATCGCCAACCAATTTCTGGGCCTGGCACCCTAAGGTTTACCCTCCGGGATCCCCAGACAGCCACAGTGGTAACCACCTTAACGGCGGCGATCGCCCTTGATGATTTTCCCTGTGCCTTTAGCCAAACCATTACCATCGATGGGTCTTTGACAACCCTGCTCCTGGTCGGAGAAATCACCCTACACACAGAGGCAGAGGTATTACTCGCCCAGCAAACCTTTAGCCTCATGGCAGATTATGGGGCGATCACCAACCAACTCCAAGCAACCGCGCCCCCAAAACCAGACTCCTCAGCGCCAACTACGCCCACACCCAAACCCCTCAAGCTTCCTACCCCTGAGGCCGTGGCCCTTAGTCCCCAGCCCCAAAGTCAGCAAACCCCGACCATTCTGCCCCCCAAGCTCAAAACCAAAGGTCAAAAGTCAACCACGGGCCTGCAATTGCCCAACTTCACTGCCAAGGCAACTGTGCCTGATGTTCCCCCGTCAGACCAAACTGAACCGACCGATGAAGCACCTGTCAGCTCCTCGGATCATGCCCTCAAAGCCTTAGAAGATAATGACCCCCAGACAGCGGCACCAGCAATAGACACAGATACTGCTGCACAAGACTCTAATCCCCCTGCTGCCGAAGCCTCAGAAACGCCTCCGGCAGAGGATTTGGATTGGAATTCACGGTTTTTTACCCGGTTAAATGCCCTGGCCGTGGATGGGGAAGATTCCACCTGGTTAATGCCGGAGCCGGAACCGCCGACAGTCCCCCCTGAAGCAACCCTAGAAGCAGAGAACCCAACACCGACACCATCGCCCCGCTTGGAAATTGTTGTCGATAGCCTCTGGGATGAACAACTTGAAGTCCAAAGCCCAGAAGAGGTACCGGAAGCTACCCCAGAAACGACGTCTGAATTCCCTGAGCCGGAAATGCCTTTCGCTCCAGAAACACAAACTGACCCACCACCATTACCAGTCCCAGAACCCCAGCTGCACCTTGATAAAACGGCTTACCAGGTGGCAGATTTAGCCGTTGTTGAATTGAGTTTACCCGCCGGGGGCGATCGCCTCCATGGACAACTGTGGCTCCAGGATCGCCAAACGCGGGAACTTTTAGCCGGGCCATTTCAACTAATGACCTTTACCCCAGGCCCCGAAGGACGGCTCTATTGTCGCCAAGTGGTTTCGATTCCCCCCGGTGCTTTGGCGTTGAGGTTTGAGGCGATCGCCCTTGACCCCCACTCCCAGCAAGAAAGCCGTAAAGTGAGCCAAGACTGTCAGGTGTTGCCAACCGCAGCCACGAACGGAGACTGGCCTGCCCTCGAATCTGGAGAATCTTGGTGATGTTACCCTTGGGCAAAGAATCGTTCTACTCGGTTTGTCTGGCATAACGGAGCATTTTGATGAAAAAACCCATCCTGATCATTGCGAGTTCAATTTTGGCCCTCGGTGTAGTGGGGGGTGGAGCTTTGCTAGCAACGGAAAACTGGTTAGGCCAGCGCCTGGAAACGGAACTCGAAAGCGAACTCACCGAGAGCATGGGCATTGAGGCAGCAGTGGGTCAGACCGAGGTGCAACTCCTCCAACGCCGGGTGATGTTCCATGATTTGGCCTTTGCGAATGTGCCGGGCTTTTCTGGGGAAAATCTATTGGTAATTCGTCACATCGAACTGCAAAACCCCCAACTGCAAGGCAAACCCCTCCAGGTAGCGATCGCCAACCTCGAAGGGGTCACGGTCAACATCGAAGGCGATCTAAATGACTTGCCGGATCCGCGCCTCGTGGGTGCCCTACCCAATGTCAACATCGCCCAATTGATCGAACAACTAGAGCCACAGATCCAAGCTTCCACCACGGCCGATGGTCAACCCACCACGACATTTACGGTGGATCAACTAGCGGTGCAAAATATCCAGGTGAATTTAAACCTCACAGTGCCCTGGCAGGAGCAGGCGATCGCCCGGCAGATTACCGTACCGGATGTTAGCCTTACGGGGGTGACGAACCTCAACCTAGGTGACAAATTAGGCGAAAGTCTTGGGGCGGCCCTCACCGAAGAATTATCCTTGTTTTTCTTTGAAGAAATTTTGCCCGGTTCTTTCCAATATGCCCAGGAATCTTTACCTGGAAACCTAGACCTCTCCGGGTTTGAACTGCCGGACACCATCGAAATCCCATCCCCCCAGCGCCCCTAGCCTGACCTTGGGGAACAATTGCAGCACTTTTGAATTCTTTGCGCTGCAACGGGGTCGTGTAGTCCCTGGAAATTTTGGCTATCCTTAAGACGGCAAAAGGCGATCGCCACGATTCCGATTTCTAGTTATTTTGTCATTGTTTCAAGTGTGAGTATTTTATGGATCAGCGGCCACCATCAACGGGAACTTGCCCCAAAAAAATTACCCAGGCCCGACAGCAACCTTGGCGTCACCGTCTCCAGGCCTTTTGTCTCGCCCTTGGTTTGGGTGGCCTTTCCCTCGGTATCGATCCCTTCACCGCCCAGGCCCAAGTCAATAATCAACTAGACGAATATTGCCGCCTCAATGCTGGGGCGATCGCCGCGAAAGATCAACGGCGTGCCGCCGCTATCCAAGGCGATCGTAGCGCCCAAGCCGAGTACCAAGCGCTCCTACAACAACACAAAGATCAACTGCAGCGTTGCCGACAAACCTATTGGCCACGGCACCAGGCCATGTGGCTCCGCGTCTATCCTTGCGACACAAAAGCCGGGATGATTGAGCGGATTCTCGACGACATTGTCAATAAAGGTTATGACCAGCTCTATCTCGAAGTCTTTGCTGATAGCCAGGCTCTGTTACCCAAAAACCAAAACAATACCCCCTGGCCGTCCCGCATCCAAACCCCCGGCCTCGAAAATCGCGATGTGATGGCTGAAATCATCGAGAAAGGTCGGGCGCGTGGTCTAGAGGTCTATGCTTGGCTATTTGGGATGAACTACGGCTATGTCTATGGAAATCGGGGCGATCGCCAAAGTGCCATGGCCCGGAATGGTTACGGTGAAACAAGCCTCGACTTTGTCCAAGATGGTGCCCAAGCCTTCGCAGATCCCTACAATGCGATCGCCCAGGCCGACTATAAAAATCTTGTCAATCAAATGCTCCAGCGGCAACCCGATGGCATTTTATTCGATTACATCCGTTACCCCCGTGGCACCGGTGCCCGTTCCGTGGCAGCTTCCGTGGCGGATCTGTGGATCTATAGCCCTGCCTCAGCCCAAGCCCTCTACGACCGCGCCGAAAATCGCCAGGGTCTAACCCTCATCGAAAAATATCTCCGCCAAGGCAACATTACCGTCGGGGATGTGGCGGCAGTTTTAGCCCAATATCCCGAAGAAGGTACGCCCCGGTGGCAGGGTCGAAAAATCCTGGGAGATGAAGCCGATCTAGACGTCAATGCCCTCCATCAACGCCTTGTCGCTGAACTTTGGTATCTCACCGTCAGCCATGCAGCCCAAGGGGTCGTGGATTTTGTGAATAGCGCCGCCGCCCAGGCCCAAAGTCGTAATATTCCTGCGGGGGCCGTATTTTTCCCGGGGGGTAATCAACCTGTTGGCCAACGGGGTTTTGATTCTCGCCTCCAACCTTGGGATAAATTTCCTGGTTCGATGGAGTGGCACCCCATGGCCTATGCCGTCTGTGGCAACAGCAGTTGCATCGTTGACGAAATTAACCGGGTGCGTCAGTTTGCGCCAGCGGGGACAAAGATTATTCCGGCCTTGGCGGGAGATTGGAACCGTGCCCAGGACAATCGCCCTTCCCTCAAGGATCAAATGGCCGCCATCAAAGCTAGCTTCCCGGACATTACCCAAGTGAGTCATTTTGCTTACTCTTGGCAGGAACCACAATTTGATAATGACCGCAAATTTTGTCGCGTCTAGAATACTGGGGGGATTGGCTCGGTGACGAGGTACTTAGAGATTCATTGCATAGGTGTCATGAACGATTCAAGCACACCCCACAATAGAATCTAGTCATCGGTAGCCAATTATTTCCCCTAATCTTTTCTCTGTGATGGTTTTGTCGTCATTATCTCGTTTGTCTTCCCGTTTTTTGATTCATCAACCGGAACCTTGGTGGAAGCACGTGGTCGTGGCGATCGCCTATTGTGTTACGGCCCTGTTTTCTCACAATTTTACGGTTTACCCAGAAACAGGTTCGACGCCCATTTGGATTCCGGGGGGGCTAGCGGTGGGCTTCCTGGTCGTTTGGGGGCTACCCATGTGGTGGGGGGTCTTGGGGGGCATTTTGGTCGCAGAGATCGTCATTTACCAAGCCTGGCTCAGCTTGCCTAATTTGTTGATGACCCTCGGCATTACGGCGATCGCCACCGCCGGAAAAGTCCTAGCAGCCTATTGGTTACAATGTCGCAACCAACACCGTTATTTTTTAGACCGACCGGAGACGACCCAAAATTTTATCCTCTACAGTTGTATCCTGAGCCACCTCCCTGTGGCGATCGCCTGTGCCCTCATCGTTTGCCTGGCCGGAAAAGCCCCTTGGTCGCTGTACCCAGAAATTGCTGGGACTTGGTTTCTCAGTGACAGCTTTGGCATTCTCATTTTTGCGCCTCTGATTATTGCCACCCAGCATGGCTACCGTGAATTTATCCATCACCTCAAAAAATATTGGTTAGCGGCCATCAGCATCGCCGCCCTGACCCTCGGCATTAGTCACCTGGTGATCAACGGCTACCACGGTGAATATCTCCTTGCCCCTCTCCTGGTGTGGACAACCTTTCAGTTTAAAGAAGTTGGCGCAACACTCCTGATGGTGATGATCGTTTTGATGGTGGCGATCAGCACCGTCCAGGGCTATGGCACCTTTGTGGGGGAGTCGTTACGTAATTCCTTGCTGCTTTCGCAATTTTTTATTGCCTGCATTGGCCTGATGACGTTGATGTTGATTGCGGTACTAAACGAAAAAAAGCAAGCCAAAGCCGATCTCAAGGCGATGAATCAAACCCTTGCCAGCCAAAATCAACGCCTCGAAGAGCTGGCAACCCAGAAAGAATTGGCCCATCAGCAGCGGGAAAATCTCTTGGTTAAATATAATCAAGCCCTAAAACGGCAACTAAACCTTATCCAGGCTAAACAAGCCGCAGAAATGGCGGCCCAGGAAAAGAGTGAATTTCTCGCCAACATGAGCCACGAGATTCGCACGCCCCTAAATGGGGTGATTGGTGTGGCCCAATTGCTACTAACCATGGATCTCAAGGATGATCAAGCAGAATTGGTCGCCATTATTGAAGACAGTGGTAAAACCCTACTGAATATCATCAACGATATCCTTGATTTTCTCCGCATTGAGTCGGGCAGCCTCCGCTTAGAAGCCCGTTGTTTTTCGTTTCAGGAACTGTTGAAATCTGTCTTTACCCTCCTGAAAGTGCAGGCCGACCAAAAGGATATTGATTTGCAATATTGCGTGGCGGATTCGATTCCCAATATTTTGATGGGGGATGATCTACGGCTGCGGCAAATTTTGTTTAACCTTTTGGGTAATGCCCTCAAATTTACGGCAACGGGATCTGTGCAATTGGTTATCACAAGCCACACGGTGCCGTCCCTGAGCGATCCCCCAACGGAGGAACTGAGTTTTCAAATTTTAGATACGGGCATTGGTATTCAAGTTGCCCAACTCAATCAACTATTTCAACCTTTTATTCAGGCTGATGCTTCCATTAGTCGTCGCTACGGGGGTAGTGGCTTGGGGTTGGCGATCGCCAAACGTCTGGTGAATCTCATGGGTGGCAAAATTTGGGTTGAGAGCAATGGTGAGCTGGCCGGTGATCCACCGCCAGACTGGTTTACCCCCGGTGAACTCGATCCCCAGAGTTATGGGGCTTCTTTTTACTTTACGTTTTTGAGCCATCCCGTCTCAGAGCTAGATGGTGCTTCCAAACAAAATTGAACGCGCGGAATAATTACGCAGAGTGGAGGAGGGGGGCTGCTCCCAGGAGCTTTTGGGTGTAGGGGTGTTGGGGATGATTGAAAATGTCGGTAGTCTGGCCTAATTCAACGATTTTGCCCTGGTTCATCACCGCAATGCGATCGCACAAAAATTTCGCCACCCACAGATCATGGGTAATGAATAGATAAGTTAGATTAAACTCCGCTTTTAGGGCTTGCATTAAATCTAAAACCTGGGCCTGGATACTCGCATCGAGCATACTCACGGGTTCATCACAGATCACAAGGCGCGGCTCGGTAATCAAAGCCCTGGCAATGCCCACCCGTTGCTGTTGCCCCCCAGACAATTGCCGGGGATAACGAGCATAATATTCTTCAGCGGGCGTTAAACCGACCTTTTCGAGCATTTGCAAGACCTTTTCTTTAACCGCTGGCCCCGTCGCTAACTGGTGAATGTGGAGGGGATCGCCGATATTTTCCCCTACGGTCATCAGGGGATTTAAAGAAGCATGGGGATCTTGAAAAATCATCTGGAGGTGCCGCCGCTCCGGTCGCATTTGTCCCACCGACAGTCGGTTTAATTCTTTCCCTGCAAAGATAACTCTGCCCCCGGTGGGTTTGATCAGTTGCAAAATTGTCCGGGAGAGGGTAGATTTGCCGCAGCCGGATTCCCCGACAAGGCCCAAAATTTCCCCTTCATAGATGTCAAGGTTAATCCCATCGACGGCGCGGATCACCTGGGTTTTTTGGCCGGTGATTAACCGTTGAAACAGGTTGCTCTCCAGTGTGTAATGTTGCTCTAGGTTTTCGAGGGAGAGGATCGGTTGTTTCTCTTGATGAGAAGAAATTTCTTGATCGCTGTGGAGGTGGAGGGCGGCTTCCAGGAGGGATTGGGTGTAGGGATGCTGGGGGTCATTGAAGATTTGCTTAACGGGGCCAGTTTCGACGATTTGACCTTGGTGCATCACGGCGATGTCCGTGCAATATTCGGCGACCATGGCGAGATCGTGGGAAATCAGCAACAAGCCCATCTCCCGTTCGGCGCAGAGACGGGTCAGTTCCTGGAGGATTTCGTTGGCGACGGTGACATCGAGGCTGGTGGTCGGTTCGTCAGCGATGATGAATTTTGGATCGAGCAGCAGGGCCAGGGCGATCGCCACCCGTTGACGCATCCCACCGCTAAATTCGTGGGGATATTGATGCCAGCGGTTTTCGGGAATGCGCACAGCCGCCAGGGTTTCAATGGCTTTTTGTTTCGCGGCTTGGGCGCTGAGGTCGGGGCGGTGGCAACGGAGGGTTTCGAGGCAGTGGTTGCCGATGGTCATCAGGGGATCGAGCCTGGTCATTGGGTCTTGGAAAATCAACCCCACCACTTCGCCCCGGTAGTGGCGTAGGGCTTCGCCCTGTAAATTGAGGATTGGTTTGGTTTGAAAAGTGGCATTGCCAGTTACCTGGGAACCCCGTGGCAGCAGTTGCAACAGGGCGCGACCAATGGTGGATTTACCGCAGCCGGATTCCCCCACGAGGCCGAGGCGATCGCCTTGATTCACCTGAAAAGACACCCCAGCAACGGCCCACTGTAAAGCTTGACCCTGGGCGGGATAGGCGATGTGCAGATCTTGAACCTGAAGCAGAGGAGGGGTCATGACGAACTTACCAAGGAACACTGACCCTCTGATTTTAAGGGGATTTCTGGCCCTGCCGAGTATTTTTCCAGATAAACAGTATATTTTTAGAGACTCTTCCAATGGCTACTATGCGATCGCTTTATTTCCTCGTCCCCGGTGTCAGTAAAAAATTTGCCAGCGGTGGCCTCTTTGCCGAAATCAAGACCTGTGAACTGGCCCAACAACTGCAATCGGCCCATTTAGTCACCTACCGAGAAAAATCCCCAGATCACCTTTATTTACCGGAACTGCTGCCCCAGGTGCTGCCCCAGGAAGCTATTTTTGTGATCAGTTGGGGCTTTGATATTTCGCGTCTAGTCAAACAACTGCGATCGCATCCGGTGGTTTACCATGCCCACAGCACGGGCTATGGGTTTAAACTGCCCAGTCGTATTCCCATTTGGGCGGTGAGTCGCAATTCCCTGGGCTATTGGGGGCAACGGGCACCGAATAATCCTTTGTTTTATCTACCCAATCAAATTTCCCCGGAGTTCGAGAACTGGCAGCAAGAACGGGATATTGATGTATTGGTGCAAACCCGCAAAACTTCTAGCTATGTGCTTCAGCAACTGGTGCCCTACCTCCAGCAACGATGTCGCGTAGAAGTGATAAATTCCTTCGTGCCAGACCTTGCGGCCCTCTTTAATCGCAGTAAAATTTATCTCTATGATTCGGCGGAATATTGGCTGAATAATGCGGTGAGTGAAGGCTTTGGTTTGCCACCCCTAGAGGCGATCGCCTGTGGTTGTCAGGTCTTTAGTAGCGTCAACGGTGCTTTAGCAGATTACTTAGATCCGGGCTTCAATTGTCAAAAAATCAGTACCTATTGTGTCGAATACGATGGCGATCGCCTTTTGGCCGCCCTCAACAATCCCCCAGCCGCCACCAATGCCCAAGCCCTCTTGCAGGAATACCGCACCGAAACGATTCTGATCCGGTTTGCCACCATTCTCCAGGAGGTTAATCATTTCTTTGATTACCAAGGCCAATACTCAGGCAATATCCAACTCCAGCGACAAAATCCTCTCCTGGTGCGCCTCCGCTTAGCCCTCCGCCAACAACTTGCCCGGTGGCGCGCCTAATGCCATTTCATTTTTTTGATCTTTTATAAATGCTTTTTTGTAATCTTGATCGGCCATGACCATCGCCAGAACCATTTGCCTCGGCTTTCTCGGAGCTATTCTATTGGGTACGTTGCTTTTAATGTTGCCTTTTTCCACCGCCTCCGGGGAATGGAATAGTCCCCTCGTCGCCCTATTTACCTCGACTTCCGCCGTTTGTGTTACAGGATTAATTGTGGTGGATACAGGCACAGCCTTTTCCAACTTTGGCCAGGGAGTTATTCTCCTGTTAATCCAACTGGGGGGACTAGGCTACATGACCCTCTCGACATTTTTAATGTTGCTGCTGGGGCGTCGGTTTGACTTGGCCCAAAAATTTGCCATTAAAGAATCCTTTGACCAACCCTACAACCAAGGGACGCGCAACTTAATTCGTTCGATTATCGCCACGACCCTAATTGGGGAACTGACGGGGATTTTCCTGCTTTTTGGGCGGTTTAGTCGAGATTTTGATCCTGGTGAGGGGTTATGGCTCGCAATTTTTCACAGCATCAGCGCCTGGAACAATGCGGGCTTTAGTTTGTTTGCGGATAGTTTAGTGGGCTATCAAAATTCTCTCCTGGTGAACGGGGCGATCTCTGGCTTGATCATTTTTGGTGGCATTGGTTATGAGGCGATTATCGAAATGTATCTGTGGCTGCGGCACCGTCTCCAGCGCAAAAGCCGACGCTTTACCTTTTCGTTGAATTTTGAAGTGGTCACCTCTACCACCTTCTGGCTCCTGGGTCTGGGGACTGTGGCTTTTTTGTTTGTGGAATGGGCCAATCCAACCACCTTTGCGGGGATGAGTTGGGGTGATAAGGCGATCGCCGCTTGGTTTCAATCGGTGACCACCCGCACCGCTGGGTTTAATAGCATTGACATCGGCAAGCTGAGTACCGCCGGACTGTTTATCACCATGGGTTTGATGTTTATTGGGGCGAGTCCCAGTGGCACCGGGGGCGGGATCAAAACAACCACCATTAATATCCTGGCGAATTGCACCAAATCCGTGCTCTATGGTCAAACCCGCGTCACTGTTTTTGACCGTGAAATTGCCCAGAGTATCGTTTTTAAGGCGATCGCCGTTGTGTTCGGTTCTGCCACCGTGATCACCATTGCCACGGCGATTATTTCCATCAGCAACCCTGAGATCGAATTGATTGCGATTTTGTTTGAGGTGATTTCGGCCTTTGCCACCGTTGGCCTGTCCACGGGGATTACTGCCAGCCTTTCCGCTGTCGGTCAACTGACCCTAATTGCCACCATGTACTGTGGTCGGGTCGGGGTGCTCTTGCTGATGTCAGCCATCGTCGGAGAAATCACCCCACGCCGCATTAGCTATCCCGAAGAAAATTTATTGGTGGGTTGAGCCGCAGCACCTCGGCCAGAGGAATGTCCCAAGGCTTCACCAGCGCTTGAAATTCGAGTAGGATCATCGGTTAAGATGCGGCGATCGCCTCCACAGCATTTTGAACCTTTCGCAATCACATTAGCCACGAGTTAACAACCATTTGGGTTTTGGAGTAAAACAAACGGTGAATTTACGGAATTGGAATTTTCTCTTTCAGGGTTTTCGGCAGGAAGAAAGTCGTCAGTTTGCGGTCATTGGCCTGGGACGATTTGGTCGCGCCGTCTGCACAAAATTACACAACATGGGCTACGAAGTCCTTGGCACCGATATCAACCCGAAATTAGTCGCCCAGGTGGTTTCTGAAAAACTCGTCTCCCACGCAATGCAGTTGGATTCCACCGAGGTGATGGCCCTGCGTCAGGCGGGCATTTTTGAGTTTGACACCGTCATTGTGGCGATTGGGAATTACCTCCAAGAAAGCATTGTCACGACCCTAAACGTGAAGGAAGGGGGCGTCGAACATGTGGTGGCTAAGGCCTCCTCGGAGGTACATGGCAAGCTCCTAAAACGGGTGGGGGCCGACCGGATTGTTTACCCAGAATATGAAGCCGGGGCCGCCCTCGCGATGACCCTCACAAAACCGTCAATCCTCGACCGCTTTGATATTGACGAAGAACACAGCATTGTTGAGATTAAAATCCCAGAGGCTTTCCATGATAAAACCCTAGCGGAACTGTCTCTACGGGCCAACTACGGGGTGAATGTGTTAGCAGTGGGCAATGAAGAGCATTTTGAAATTAACCCTGGGCCAGAGCATCGCCTGGATAAGTCGCTAATGATGATGGTGATTGGTACTAATGACGCGATCCATCGCCTACCGTTGTCCTAAGTTGCCCCGTCCCATGACCAAACCCTATCAACGGATCCCCATCGCAACCAGTGATGACCCCCTGGTATCAATCCCCGCAGGTCTTTTTTCTTTGGTGACGCCCCACCCCTACATGGCTTTGGGGGCTGATTATGGGGGGCGATCGCCTTATTTTTTGCGCCGTCAGGTGCTTGAAAAGCTCATCCAAGCCCAGGATTTTTTACAGGCCGCCCATCCAGAGTTACGGATTCAGATCTTTGATGCCTACCGACCGATCCCGGTGCAGCAGTTTATGGTGGACTACACTTTCACCCAGCTAAAAGGCGATCGCCCCCTAACTCCCCCCGAAACAACCCAGATTTGGGAGCAGGTGTTGCAATTTTGGGCCGTGCCGAGCCGCGATCCAGCGACCCCACCGCCCCACAGTACCGGCGCGGCCCTTGATGTCCGTTTGGTAAACCGCGCTCAGGAACCTCTGCCGATGGGAGGAGAGATTGATGACATTGGCGATCGCTCCTACCCAGATTTTTATGCCGCCGCCACCAGTCCCTCAGAGCAGCAGTACCATCACAATCGCCAACTGCTTCGGCAGGCCATGGAACAGGCAGGCTTTGTGATTCACCCCAACGAATGGTGGCATTTTTCCTATGGGGATCAGCTCTGGGCCTGGCAAACCCAAAGGGCGATCGCCCACTACGGTAGAATCTAGGACACAATTTTTCTGATAAATAATGGCGCGCAAACCCTGGTTAGAACTGCCCTTGGCAATCTTTTCCTTTGGCTTTTATAAAGTCAACAAGTTCCTAGTTGGCAATCTCTACACTTTGTATTTGGCGCTGAATAAAAAAAATGCAAAAGAATGGCGCATTATTGGAGAAAAATCCCTCCAAAAATTCCTCAGCTTACCCGTTTTAATGACCAAAGCACCCCGCTGGAATACCCACGCCATTATCGGTACCCTGGGGCCACTTTCTGTGGAAAAAGAACTCACCATTAACCTCGAAACCATCCGTCAGTCCACGGAAGCTTGGGTCGGTTGTATCTACGACTTTCCGGGCTATCGCACGGTGTTGAATTTCACGCAACTTACCGACGATCCCAGCCAAACAGAACTCAAGATCTCCTTACCCAAGGGCAAATATACCGTCGGTTTACGCTACTACCACCCCAAGGTGAATCCCCGCTTTCCGACAGTTAAAACAGACCTAGATCTAACCGTAGCGACCTTGGTCGTTTCGCCCCAAAATAACGACTTTTATCAAACCCTAGCCCAGAAAACAAATCTTTATTTTCGTCTGCTCCACTACTACATTTTTACGCTATTTAAATTTCGGGATGTCTTACCCGCAGCTTTTGTCAAAGGAGAATTTCTGCCCGTTGGCGCCACCGATACCCAATTTTTCTACGGCGCTTTAGATGCAGCAGAACATTTAGAAATTACCATCCAATCACCTTGGCTGCAGACATTTGATTTTTATCTCACCTTCTATAACCGCGCTAGTTTTCCCCTGCGTTGGCAAAAAATCACCGAAAAGTTGACCTGTGATCCCCTGGGAGAAAAAGGCTACTATCTAATTCGGATGCGGCCCCGTACCCAAGCAGCCGAGGCACAATTACCGAGCGTTGTGGGCGAAGAAACCCAGGTTACGCCCCACCAGAAAAAACTGGCAATTCAGTCGTTATAGATAGCCATGTTCCTGGAGGAAGTCGAGGCCAATGTCCGGGGCTTTTTGCTCCCGTTGGTAACTGACAAATCGCTGGACATATTTTGCGAGGATATCCCCTTCTAGGTTTACCCAACTGCCCGGCTTGAGATAGGCCAAATTCGTTTCGGCGTAGGTATGGGGAATCACGGCTACTTTGAACCACTGGCCCAGGCGATCGCATTCGGCCACCGTTAGACTAATGCCATTGACCGCAATGCTGCCTTTAGACACCAAACAAGGGGAAATATTCATGTCCCAAGTCGCTTGATAATCGGCGATCGCCGTAAACCACAATTCCCAGGCACGGGCAGTTTCGACAACTTTTTCTAAAGCACCAATGGTATCCACATGGCCTGACACAAAATGACCGCCGATCTTACTGCCCACCCGCAGGGACGTTTCAATATTCACCCAATGGGAACGGGAAACGGCATCACCGAGGATGGTTCGTTTTAGGGTTTCGGGGGAGGCCGTAGCAACAAACCCCTGTTCGGCAATGGTTTCGACGGTCAGGCAAACGCCATCTACGGCCACACTATCACCGAGGGCCAGATCCGACATCACTTGACTGGCCCCATGGCCCTGGATATCGATGGCAAAGCGATCGCCACCAAGGGCTTTAACGGTACCAAGGGCTTGAATCAATCCAGTAAACACAGGGCGTGATGCGATCGCAGTAAAAGGGCCATTCGATTGTAGCGGGAATTGACCGAAAATCAGGCCCAACATCCCCCCAGAATATCGAAGCTGTAGGATACTAGTTAGTAAGGGAATCAAATATTGCTCCCGTTGCCATCCCTACCCCGAGGCCCAGATCCATGATTGAAATGCACGTTGCTGGCATTGCCCTTGATGCCATTACTCGGAGCCCGATCATTCTCCTGAAGGATGCCTCGGAACGGCGTGCCTTACCGATCTATATTGCCCAGGATCAAGCCCGCTCAATTATGAATGTCTTGGAGCAAAAAACACCGCCACGGCCCCTCACCCATGATCTCTTTGCGGATCTATTGGAAGCTTGGGATCTCACCCTCGATAAAATCATTATCCATGCCCTAGAAGAACACACTTTCTATGCGGTGCTTTGTACCTCCCAGGGGGAAGAAACCCAAGAAATTGACTGTCGCCCCAGTGATGCGATCGCCATTGCCCTACGCACCGAAAGTCCGATCTGGGTTGTGGAGGAAGTGATTTCTGAGGCTTCAATTCCCGTAGACCGAGATGCCGATGAAGAAGAACGACAAGCCTTTCGCGCCTTTGTCGATCAACTCAGCCCCGAAGATTTAATTCGCCACAGCCAATCCGCCAACCCAGAGGAAAGCTAAACCGAAGGAGGGTTCAAGGCGGATGACAATTTTTGTCTACAGCTACAGTGACCCACTCCTGGATGCCGCCCCAGAACCGGAACTATGGGGGGTCGAAGTTGATCGCATTTATAGCGATTGGGGGCAACGGCAACAGCTCATCCAGTTACTCACGGATCTCGACACCGGCGATCGCCCTGATTATTTACTACTACGTCGCCTCGATGAATTGGGGGATAACCTCAGCGAGATTGGCGATCGCCTCCAGCACATCGAAAATTATGGTGTGGGAATTATCGCCACCGAACAAAACTACCAAAGCGATCAACCGCTGGATCAAAAAGCCCTGGGTCAACTCTTTCAAACCATTGGCGATCGCCTCAGACAACAAAAAATTCAACGGGGCCACGCCAAAAACCGCCGCCAATTTTTGCCACCCCCAGGCAAAGCCCCCTACGGTTACAAACGGGGCCAAGACCGTTACCTCATCGACCGCAGTACCGCCCCTGTGGTGAAAGATTTTTGTGAACATTTCCTTCTCTTCGGTTCCCTGCGGGGGGCCGTGCGTCACCTAGAACAGCGCTTTGGGAAAAAAATTGCCGTATCCACCGGGCGCAACTGGTTAAGCAATCCCGTCTACCGGGGGCAGCTCCATTACTGCGACGGAACAACCATTCCCAAAACCCACGCCGCAATCCTCACCGACAACGAAGCCGCCCAAATTGATCGCCTCCTGCGCCGCAATCGTCCCCTCGCCCCCCGCAGTGCCAGTGCTCCCCGTTGTTTAGCCGGGCTGGTGCAATGTCAAACCTGTGGCAGTGCCCTCACCATTAGCCGTGTCAGTCGGCGTAATCATTCCAAAACCTATCTATACCTGCGTCCCCTCGCCTGCCCCTGCAAGCCCAAATGCCGGGCGATCGCCTACGACAAAATTTTCCGGGCCACCGTACAAAGCATTTGCCAGGAGTTCCCCGCGATCGCCCAGCAATACCAAGGCCCCTCCCTGGATCAGCAACAGGGCCAGATTCAACAGGAGATTCAACAAAAGGAAAGCCTCATTGCCGCCCTCCCGGATCTCACGGCCCAGGGCATTTTTGACCCAGAAACGGCTGTCCAACGCCGCTATGTGCTGCGCAGCGAAATTAGCCAACTGCAAACCCAATTAAACCAACTCCCCCCCGCTAACCTGGGGGCGATCGCCAAAACCATTACCCTCGAATCTTTTTGGTATGACCTATCGGAAGCCGAGCGACGCTTTTACCTGCGGGAATTTATCGAACAAATCCAACTCCACCGTACTAGCCGTGACGATTGGCAAATCCAGTTAAAATTCATTTTTTCGACCAGTTTCCGATACACTGATGAATGATTTAATTCAACTAAACCCTTATTAGTACAGCGATAATTGGCATGGAAATCGGGCAAAAAGTACAAATCTACCGTTTGCGGGATCGTGTTGGTAAAGATCTCGCCGATAAACTCGGTAAAGTAGGCACCATCACAGACTTTCGCGTCACCGACGGTAGCGGCATTGGGGCGATCGTGACCTTTGATGATAAAACCGCCACTTGGTTTTTTGGGGATGAACTGCGTCCCGCATCCTAGGACACATTTTTCTAACTGCCCAATTAGACCACCGAGGCGTCTCCCGTGGGGGGACGTTTTTTGTCGGTGCGCCAAAGCCAAAATTTCACCATAAGCCGAGGGTAATTACCCTCACGCCTGAAACTTTTTTGCGGCACAATGGTCATCAAAGACGATCTATGCGCAACTCCATTGCCGATAAGCTCATGAAAAAACCTGCTCTACTAACTCTCATCTGTGGTTTTAGTGTCGCGATCGCCAGTGTGCCCTTCGCGCCGAGCCAAGCTCAAACTGCCAGCGATCTCGAAGGGAACTATCAACAAAGCGAAAATTCTTCCCTCTATGGCAACACAGATGGCTTCAATCCCTATGATTTGATCCACATGATGCGCTTAGGCAATAAGGATCCAGAACAATTCCGCGAGAGCACAAACTCCAACATTAATAACGCGGCTGCCGATTATCGCTCCCGACTACAGGAATATTGGCGTCAGAAAAAACAAGCCGAAACCTCTGCTGTTAATGGAACTCCGGAGGAAAGTTCGCTCATCACCCCCACAGAAACCTTCGAATAAAACCGACTTTTGTGGCCTCGGCCCATTTCCATTAGGTTCCCCATAGATCGATGCTTGATTACAACTCCGGATCGTCTGTGGGATTTTTATTGGGGAAAATTTCATCTGACAATTATCTTTTCATTGCGGCGATCGCCAATCCCCAGACCAGTAACTCTACAATGCGATAAAGCAGACTAAAGATTCATAAAACTCATAAAGTTCATATTCGCCATGTCTTGGGTCACAGCCTTGGCCCAGTCACAGTCTCAGGAGGAATACCATTTTGAAACGAATGGATGCGGGAGAATTATTAGAACGCTATGCGGCCGGAGAACGGGATTTCCGGGAAGTAGACCTTGAAGGGGCGTTTTTGGGGGGCGGCAACTTTGATGGGATCAATCTGCGGGAAAGTCATTTGTCCCGGATTGTGTTCACGGGGGCATCCCTTAAGCAGGCAAATTTTCGGGAGGCAGATCTTACCAATAGCAGTCTCCAAGCCAATCTCAGTGAAGCGAATTTAATTTCCTGTGACCTGACCGACGCGAATTTAACCACCGCCCAACTCACCTATGGGGGACTCCGGGCAGCCAATTTAACCAATGCTCAACTGGTCTCAGCGGATCTCAGTTGTGCCACCCTCAACGAAGCGATTTTGCGGGAAGCTAACCTGACCAATGCGACCTTAACGGATGCCTTTATTGGGCGGGCGAACTTAACCCAGGCCAACCTAGAAGGGGCCAACCTTGCAAATGCAAACCTCACCAGCACGATTTTGATCGGCGCGAATTTAAAGGGAGCCAACCTTTCCCACGCGATTATGCACGGGGTCAATGCCACCGGGGTGATCGCCGACCACGCAGATTTTAGCCAGGCGAAACTTAATAGCGCCAACTTTACCAACGTTAAACTGCGCCATGCGGTACTCCGGAAGGTACAAATGGCCTGGACGACCATGCGGGGGGCGGATCTGAGTGAGGCGCAACTTTTCCGCAGTAAGCTTTATTGGTCAAATTTCACCAGTGCGAATCTGACCCGGGCCGTACTGCTGGATGCAACGGTGGATCAAGTAAATTTCCACAACGCGATTTTTGATGGGACAATTCTCCCCGAAGGTCTTGATGTGGGTAATTAAGTGAAATTTCTGGGGGTTGATTTTGGTTGGACGTCCGGTGCCAGTGGTTTGTGTTGTCTAGAAATACAAGATCAGCATTTGGCGATCGCCCAGTTTGATCTGCTTCTTGATCCCGCCGAAATTGTCACTTGGGTTGATCAACTGCTCCCGAAAGAAACAATGGGCCTCGTTGCCGTTGATGCGCCGACAATTATCCCCAATGAAACGGGAACACGCCTCCCGGATCGCCTCACCCACAAATATTTTGGGAAATACCACGCGGGTTGTTATCCAGCCAATTTAAACCGCCCCTTTGCGCCCCGCACCACCCAATTGGGCTTGGACCTTGAAGCCTTAGGCTTTGGCCATGCCCCGGAAATTGACGCTCGAAAACCGGGCCGTTACCAGATTGAGGTGTTTCCCCACCCGGCGATGGTGCGTCTATTTCAGCTAGAGCGAATCATCAAATACAAAAAAGGAAAGTTAGGCGATCGCCGCCAGGAATTATTACGTTTGGTGAGTCTAATTGAAGCAGTATTGACGATCCTTACCCCGCAATTGAGCTTAAATCACCGCTGGGACGATCTCGTTCAACCGATCCCAACGGCCAAAGGCAGTGATCTCAAGGAAATCGAAGACCGCATCGATGCCTTAGTTTGTGCCTATGTGGGAGCCTACTGGTGGTACTGGGGCCAGGCGAAAAACCAAACCCTCGGCGATCGCCACTCCGGTTACATTATCGTCCCAGCACCTGTTACGATGGGTGATCAGCAATCATAAATTGTGAATTTTTAAGATAAAAAATTACGTTCCCTTACAAAAGTTTCTATTGATATGACAGTAACGGCTGAAGCTCCTCCCCAAGAAAAAGTAAAACGTCGTGTGGTGTTCCCCTTTACGGCGGTAATCGGCCAAGATGAAATGAAACTGGCCCTCAAACTCAACATCATCGACCCCAAGATCGGCGGCGTGATGATCATGGGCGATCGCGGTACCGGAAAATCCACCACCATCCGTGCTTTAGCCGATCTCCTGCCCGAAATCGAAGTGGTTGCCAACGATCCCTTTAACAGCGACCCCAAAAACCCTGAACTCATGGGCGATGAAGTGCGGCAAAAACTCGAAAACAACGAACCAATCGAAGTCGCCCGCAAAAAAGTGCCGATGATTGACCTGCCCCTCGGCGCAACAGAAGACCGGGTTTGTGGCACCATCGACATCGAAAAAGCCCTCTCCGAAGGGGTAAAAGCCTTTGAACCGGGTCTTTTGGCAAAAGCAAACCGGGGTGTCCTCTATGTGGATGAAGTTAACCTCCTCGATGATCACCTGGTAGACGTTCTCCTCGACTCCGCCGCTGGCGGTTGGAATACCGTTGAACGGGAAGGGATTTCCATTCGTCACCCTGCCAGTTTTGTCCTTGTCGGTTCCGGCAACCCCGAAGAAGGAGAACTGCGGCCCCAACTTCTCGACCGTTTCGGGATGCACGCTGAGATCCGCACCGAACGCAATCCCGAACAGCGCGTTGAAATTGTCGAACGTCGTTCGGCCTTTGACCAAAATCCCACAGAATTTCTGCAACAATACGACGCCGAGCAAAAAGCAGAACAGGAACGCCTTGTCCGCGCCCAGGAACTTTTACCCCAGGTCACCATTGATCGAGAACTAAAGGTGAAGATCTCCGAAGTTTGTTCCGAAGCGGATGTGGATGGTCTCCGGGGTGATATCGTCACCAACCGCGCCGCCAAAGCCCTCGCCGCCTATGAAGGCCGCACCGAAGTGACCGTGGATGATATTCGCCGGGTGGTTACCCTTTGTCTGCGACACCGTCTGCGGAAAGATCCCCTTGAATCAATTGATTCTGGTTACAAAGTCCAGAAAATTGTCGCCCGCGTCTTTGGTCTAGAAGAAGACGAGTAAACCATTTTTTGATTGCATAACATTACATCCTCAGGGCTGGAGAAATTCTCTCCAGCTTTTTTGTTCGCTAGTTATCGTGACTCCCTAAAAGTTGATGGCGGAGTTTTTTAATTTGATCGCGGAGTAGAGCGGCCTGTTCAAATTCGAGATTTTTGGCGGCTTCTTTCATTTGCTCTTCTAGCTGCTTAATCACATCGGGAATTTTTTCGAGGGGGACTTCCTCCATATGTTCAACAACTTGTTGTAATTGCTGGGTATTTAAGCGGCGGGAAATATCGAGAAAAGATAAAATTGCGTTTTCATCGCGTTTTTTGATCGGTTGGGGGGTGATGTTGTGTTTTTTGTTGTATTCGATCTGGATCTTGCGTCTGCGTTCTGTTTCGGCGATCGCCTTTGCCATACTATCGGTAAGATTATCGGCATAGAGGATCGCCTGACCCCGCACGTGGCGGGCGGCCCGCCCAATGGTTTGGATTAAAGACCGTTCCGCCCGCAGGAACCCTTCCTTATCGGCATCCATAATCGCCACGAGAGAAACCTCCGGTAAATCTAAACCTTCTCGGAGTAAATTGACCCCAATTAAAACATCAAATTCACCTTTGCGGAGCGCCTGCAAAATTTCAATTCGTTCGATGGATTTAATCTCAGAATGGAGATATTGCACGGCTACCTCCTGGTCACTGAAATAATCCGTTAAATCCTCCGCCATTCGTTTCGTTAAAGTGGTAATTAAAACTCGTTCTTTTAATTTTTCCCGCTGACGAATTTCCCCTAATAGATCATCCACTTGTCCGTCGGTGGGGCGCACATCAATTTCTGGATCGACAACGCCTGTGGGACGAATGACTTGCTCAATAACCTGCGCTTCTGATTGCTCGATTTCCCAATTACCGGGGGTCGCAGAAACAAACACACATTGATTGACTTTTTGCCAAAATTCTTCAGACTTTAAAGGACGATTATCGGCGGCACTAGGTAACCGAAAGCCATGGTCAATTAAGACTTTTTTGCGGGCTTGATCACCGTTATACATTCCCCGAATTTGCGGCACAGTGACATGGGATTCATCAACCACTAAAAGCCAATCTTCAGGGAAATAATCAATTAAACATTCGGGGGGCGATCCGGCTTCCCGACCCGCTAAGAAACGGGAATAATTTTCGACACCATTACAATAACCAACTTCCTGTAAAAGTTCGAGATCATAACTCGTTCGCTGCTTTAAACGCTGGGCTTCGAGGAGTTTATTCTCTGCTTCTAAAACTGTGAGTTGACTATCTAATTCGGCTTTGATTTGTTCACAGGCGATCGCCAACTGTTCTTGGGGCGTAACAAAGTGGCGGGCGGGATAAATATTAACCTGATCGAGGCTTTGTAAAATTTCACCCGTGACGGGATCAAGGAGACGAATTGCATCAATTTCATCCCCGAAAAATTCGACGCGAATTACCCGATCTTCGTAGGCAGGAACGATTTCTAAAATGTCGCCCTTCACCCGAAAATTGCCGCGACTTAAATCGGTATCATTGCGGTTATATTGCACGGTCACCAGTTGCCGCAGTACCGCCCGCTGATCCAATTCTTCCCCTACTTTGAGAGAAATAGCTGCCTTTAAATATTCACTCGGAATCCCTAACCCGTAAATGCAACTAATGGAAGCCACCACAATCACATCCTTGCGTTCAAACAGCGATCGCGTGGCGGAGTGGCGCAACATATCAATTTCGTCGTTGATCGAAGCGGTTTTTTCAATATAAGTATCGGTGACGGGAATGTAGGCTTCCGGTTGATAGTAGTCGTAATAACTAATGAAATATTCCACGGCGTTGTAGGGAAAAAATTGCCGCAACTCGTTACAAAGCTGTGCCGCGAGGGTTTTATTATGTGCCAAAACGAGGGTGGGTTTCTGCATCTGGGCGATCACCGCCGCCATCGTAAAGGTTTTGCCCGTACCCGTCGCCCCCAAGAGGGTCTGATATTTCGCTTGGGATTCTAAGGATTGCACCAATTTGGCGATCGCCTGGGGTTGATCACCAGTAGGTTCAAAAGGGGCATGGAGACGAAACAAAACATTACTCCCGTTAGACATAACTTAAATTAATGAGATACTTTAGAAACAATGTTGCGAATTTATGACAAAGTGTGTCTAAGATCAGCAAGGAATCTTTGTCCCATCATTTGGGATAATTGAAGTAAAGTAACGAAAAAATTCTTAAAACATAATCCTACTCAAAATTTTGATTCAGTAGGTGTTGGCTCAGATACCTCAAGGAGAAATCCCATGACCACCGAAAATTCGACTTCCACGAACGATAGCACAACTAAAAGTCCCACCCGTTCCCGTAGCACGGCGAAAAAAGACGAGGTGGTTGCTCTCTCTGTAAAAGAGCCTGCCAAATTAGGCCTCCCCAATAATCGTCCCATTGAACCCAGCCATCTCAAGGTGATGCATACTTACCGTTCCTCTGGTGCGGATCGCCCGGTGACCGCTGGCACAATGGAAATTTCTAGCACCATGACCGTTTCTGGGAATCGCCCGATTATGGCCAGCCACCTCCAGGTCAGCGACACTATCGTCATTATGGGGAATCGCCCCGTGGCCCCCAACGAAACCGATGATATGGCGACTTTGATCGGCTACCTCGACTAACTTTACAAAGTGGCGATTAAAAAATGGCGATCGCCAAACCATTTCCCCTATCCCCTAGGGGTTTTTTTGTGGAAAATTTTAACGAAGCTGCTTGATCATCCGGTAGTTCGTTAATGTTTGTTGGTGGCGTTGAACCTGTTGCTCTTGGAGAATCCGAAACCCCAAGGCTACAAAAAAAGGTTTCGCGGTAATACTGGCTTCGACGGTTAAGGTGCTGAGTTGCAGCCGTTGCGCTTGGGCGAGGAGTGCCTGATAGAGTTGGCGACCAATGCCCCGCCGTTGGTGATCTTTGTGGCAATAGAAACAGCCAATGTGACCCGCTGGCGAAAGTTCCGCAAACCCAAGGATTTGTGTATCCTCTTCGGCAACGTAGGTAAAGCAAGCATGACAACGGGTTTCCCAATCGCGGAAATACAGGTCATCGGGTGCCCAGGCTCGCAGTTGGGCCGGGGAATAGTCCTGGGCATTGACGGTATGGACAGTGTCGTGGAACAGTTGGGCGATCGCCGGAATATCCTGAGTTTGAAACGGACGAATCGTAACCATAACAACCCTTTAGACATTTTGTAGAAATGGGAAAATTCCTGCCTTCCTCTTTGGGGCAATTACTCACAGATGATTGGCTTCCGCAAGGGTGAACCTAAACGGGGAAGCGTTTCATTTTGGCGATTATTTTTGATTACTCAACATTCTGTTTATTCGACACTATTCTCACAAAGAGAATCAGTGATTTCAGAAAATTCGCGATTTGCAAGCTCCAAAAGCATTGTACTGAGCACCTCACAAAACTCAATTGTTTGCTGGGGTGTTGTATTGTTTGCATGGACACTCATAAAGCCGTGGCTAAACGCATGACGTAGACCTGTTGCGACATAAAGACAAACATCATGTTTTTCATCGATAAAGTTTTGTAACTCTTTTTTTAGCTTTTCAGACGCTAATTGTTCCCTAAGAAAGTTCAAAATATTAGAAAAATCTCTTAGTTTTGCTGCCAAGATTGGTTGAGATTCTCCAAAACGTTCATGGAGATGTTGCGGGTTCGATCTTGTTGCTTTATGTAGTTGTTCAAGGGCAGTATATGCCAAAAAAACCTTGAAAGTAGCACTGTATCCATTAACTGTTGATTCTTGACGAAAACCTTCTACATCAAGACCTTTAAAACCACTTGCTAGACGATACCTAGCCGCGAATCTATTTATTTCTGACAAATTGATATAATCAGGAATATTTTTATTATTAATCTTATTCCACTCGCAGAACTGTTTCCATTGACTTGGGAAAGGCATACAAGCTCTCTATTTTTTCATGCGTTGAACTACGGAGAAAATATCCGTTGATAGGCGCTCTCTAAATTACCAACACGACTTAATAATTGATTGAGAAGGACTCTATTTCCTTGGTAAACCTCTAGGCGGATGACATTGGGTTCTGAAGGTCGAATGGTTACAGTATATCTATAATTTCCATTGCGAAAAATGTATTGCATTCTGCTTGTAGTACCGATGACCTCTGACGTCTCTAAAAACAAAGAATCTCCTGTTCTCCTATTACGGCCTTTATACATATAGCCAAAGCCTTCGCTTTGAACACGTGCAATAGATATTTCCCATTCCCCATTTCTAAAAACACCACCTCTATTAGGAAATTCACAGTTCGAAGACAGACTATATCCATTATCGAAAAAGCGACAACTGCTTGCTTGGGCAGGCAGGCCTAGTACAGGAATAGTTGAAAAAGCCAAAAAAGTTGCGTACAAAGTTTTTTTGAGCATGAATAAGCTTCTCAATCAATTTAAGCCAATCTTATCTTGAAAGTGTGATTTTGAACTACTGTTGATGGAATTAGCGAATCTAAACGGGGAAGCGTTTCATTTTGGCGATCGCCTCTTTGGCAGTGCGCATGAGAACAGGTTTAATCTCCGGGATTTGGGGGATTTGCCAGAGAACATCGACCGTGCGCCGCAACATCCGCACAATATCTCCCTCATCAAGGCTGGTATTTTCACAGAGTTCAGTCCACTCGACCCCCAAGGCCCACTGCTCTACTAGGCCGATAAATTTACTTTCAAGCCAAACGGGCATGGTCACACCGCAATGTTTTTGCACTTGGTACAGTTGTCGCCGCAATTCCCACAGGCTAACGGGGTTATGGCCTTGGTCTTTTTTGCGGATGCCCAGCACTTCTAAAACGGCATTGGGTTGAGAATAATCTGTCCAACTATCACCCCGGGGCGGTTCGCTGATGATCGCACAGATAGCGGCGGCCAAATGTTCCGGCGCGAGGTGGTCTAATTGGCCAGAAAGCAGACACAGCGCCAACCATAGTTCGTTTTCCCCACGAATTGTTGCCGCAGTACGCCCCAAAACCGTTGGTGTATAGCCGTCGAGGGCGCGAAATTCCTGTAAGACTTCAATCAGGTTCAAGAAATCTTGCCAGTAATAGGAACGTTTGTTGGCGTGTTGACGGTAGAGGGTTTGGCGACGGTTTAATTCTTTGCGGAGGTCTTTGCGCCGCTGGTGACGTTTGAGGAGTTTGCCGGGTTTGTCCTGCTGGCTCAGGGGAGAAGCGGCAAATTTGGCCTGAACAGCGGCGAAGCGTTGTTTTTGGGCTTCTACTTCAGGGGCTTCGGTGAGGGGCAGAAGGTAATCGGCGATCGCCGCCACGAGGGGAAAAGCTTCAGCATCAATTTTGCCATTTTTCCCAAGGGTAAGATTTTGATCAATGGGTAACGGAATTTGCGCCAGTTGATCGGCGGGAAAAAGACCTTCATTGAGGGCCACCACGTCCGTTTCTTTAATTAGGTACCAACGTTTATCGGTGCCCAAACACAGAAACTGCTGTTCCTCAGTTTGTTCTACAAGGACGGCGGGAACCGCTTCTTTGACCCGCAGGTTTTTCCCTTTGAGGTGCAAAATGGAGCCGAGGGGGAGCTGATCCAACAAAGGGGCCAACAGTTTACGGTTTTCGAGTTCCGCCTGCTCCCGGAGAATCCCCAATAGCCGTTCTTCTTCCTTGAGCCGTTCCTTGAGTTTGCTGTAGCGTTCAAACTGCCGTTCATCAAAGGCCGCGAGGTCAATATCGAGGCGGGCAATTTCCGTAGTCAGTTCGGCGATCGCCTCCTGTTCCGGGCTGAGTTGTTGTTGTACCTGATATTCCGCAAAACTCCGGGATAAGAGTTCCTTTGATTCCTCCAGGCTATGTTTTTGTAAAAGGTTCAACACCATACCGTAGGAAGGCGTAAACCAACTGCGCAAGGGTTCTGCACTGGAGAGGGCAAGGCGAGAGGCTTCTTTTGCCCCTTCAAAGGGCGTTTCCACAGTGACCACATAGCCCACTTTATCCATGCCCCGACGACCCGCGCGACCCGCCATCTGCAAAAATTCCGAAGGTGTCAGCATCCGGTGTCCTTCATCAGTACGTTTCGAGAGGGCAGAAATTACCGTGGTGCGGGCGGGCATATTGATCCCTGCGGCCAAAGTCGCCGTCGCAAACACCAATTTCACGAGGCCCATTTCAAACAGCTTTTCGACCAGTTCTTTCCAGGCTGGCAGAATCCCCGCATGGTGAGCGGCGATGCCCCGCAGTAGAGGTTCCACCTGTTCGGGACGGGCGAATTTTGACTGTTGGGCGAGGTATTGCCAAAGCTGTTCGCGCAGGGGGAGATTTTCCTGGAGATAGTCCACTAACTTTTCGGTGGAAAAGGGATTTTTGGCGATGAAATCCAGCACCAGGGCTTTAAATTCTGGGGTGTCATCACATTGATTGAGGAGCTTTTCCTGGAGCTTCCCTTGGTTATCTAAGAAAAAGTGCAGCAGGGTCGCTTCCAAGAGTTTGGCTTCTTCTGGGGAAACGAGGGTGATGTCGTTGAGTTGGGTCACCGAGCGATCGCAGCCCCGCCGACTAAAGATAATGTAAATCGCGGGCAGGAGATCCTTCTGGCGGAGTTGGCGCACAATGGCAAATAAACTAGGACAATCTTCCCGTTGGCGTTTTTTGCGCTTACCCTGGGGGGCATTGGTACGCGATCGCAAGCGCGAATTCATTTTGCTCCCTCCCTGATCCAGGAGCGGGTACAAGCCTTTTTTATTGCTGTAAAGAAACTCTAGAGGTACGGGGCGGTGGTCAGAATCGACTAATTCGCAGCGGTGTTCTTTGCTGTTGGGGTGGTCTTCGTGGGCCGCTTGGCGGGTTTTGTTAATCCAGGCGGTAAAAATCTCTGGGTTGCCGATGGTCGCCGACAGGCCAACAATCTGAATTTCTGAGGGACAATAAATAATTGATTCTTCCCAGACGGTGCCGCGACCGCGATCGCTAATGTAGTGGCATTCATCCAAGACGACCGTTGAAACATTTTCCAGGGACGTGCCCACCTGACCAATGGGGGTTTCGTAGAGCATATTCCGGAAAATTTCCGTGGTCATGACGACGATGGTCGCCTGGGCATTGATGATGATATCGCCCGTGATCAAACCCACTTGTTTTTCGCCGAAGGTTTCGCCAAAATCCCGGAATTTTTGGTTAGAGAGCGCTTTCAGGGGAGTGGTATAAAAAACCCGTTGCCCCATGGCGAGGGCCCGGTGGATCGCATATTCGCCAATGACAGTTTTACCGGAGCCAGTCGGCGCACAGACCACCACGGATCTGTCGGCATCGAGGGCGGCGATCGCCTGTTTTTGAAATTGATCTAACTGAAACGGAAAAACTTGATTTAAATCTACTTGCAACCTAACCCACCTTTGCTCCTGATCCGGTACTTTGGCCTAACGAATTCGGTCTACCGAAATCAAAAAACTGTTTATGCTATGAATTTTTTGTTCAAAATCCATTATAAAGGGGAGTCCTCCAGGCCCAGCGGGAAAATGCCAACCTAGCTTGCCCAAAAAATGTGCTGTGGATAGCGTTTTTCGATTTGAAAAAATGGTGGAGTGTTGAAATTCTATGCTTCTGGGGTGTGATCTGGGGTTTGATTACTGAGGGACCAATGGTACTCGTAGGGGATACGGAGCTGGTCACAACTACGCTCTAGTTGCTTTTGCTGGGAAAAAGCCTTGCGTAGAGTGAGGATCAATTGTTGGATTTGGGTCTGGGTCATGGGATCTTTGGCAGCGACCCGTTGGGCTTTGCGCTCCAAAATTTGCAGGATCGTTTCGTAGTGGATGTGGGAAGGCAAGGGTAAAGGTTCCATAACAATCAAAAAGTATTGCGCAGACTTTGAGGTCTCACTATATCAGAGCTCCGGGGGCAACTTTTGGACGGGCGATCGCCAACCCCAAATTCCCAGGGGCAAAATTTCTGCCAGAATACTGACCCCCCGCATCAAGGCCACGATGGTTAACAGGCTGCCAACACCGACATTTGTATTTCCCACTGTTTCTAAAAGGGCCAGGGCGACCACTTCAAATACCCCCAATCCCCCCGGTGCCCCAGGAATAATAAATCCGGCCAACCACGCCCCACTAAAGACCCCCAGCAGTTGGGGAATCTGGGAGGCACTCAGGGGGGCGATCGCCCACCAAGTTAAAAGAAATCCCGTCCCCCGTAAGCCAATGAAAACCAGTTCTCCCAGCAGGGGTTGCCAGGGATAAATGTTCAGCTGCACCGGGTCATGATCCTGGGTTTTCCCTTGGGAAACTTTTTGGATGACAGGATTAAAAAAGTATGGATGAATGCCACCGAGGACACCAATCAAGCCCAGGGGCACCAATAGTTTTAAAAGCGGCAATTGCTCCAGTTGCGCGAGGCTAAGCCCCAACCCCAAGACCATGGCGATCGCCGCCGCCGCTGCCAATAAAAGCGGTTCCAATAGCACTGCTAAACTCGCTACGCCCCAGGGACTTCCTACCGCCACAATCCGGGTCATTCGTCCGTAGAAATGCCAAATATTCCCCGGCAAATACTTCGCCATATTCGTCCGCAGATATAAGGCGATCGCCTCCCCATAACCAAGGGGTACCCGAAAGATAGCGAGAATCCGTCCCCACACCAACGCCGACCACACATGGGATGCTGTTGTTACTAAGATACTTGTTCCCACCAAGAGCCACCCCCGATGATCCAGACGAATTTGGGCCACCTCTTGCCAATGGTTCCGGAGGGTTGCCAACAAAAAAAAGAGCGTCAGGCCAACAATAAACCAACGCAAATAGGGCTTGAGCCGCGATAACTTTCCTTTCAAAATTCCTGCAATACCCTTATGACTGACTCGATTCAACACTGCGGGCATTATAGAGGCTCATGGCCTTCTCCACCCCTTCCCGGAGACTTAGGGCCAATGCTTCTTCCGCAAGCCCTAGGACATCATTTAAAACAGGCTTTTCTGCTGGTGCAAACTTCCCAAGCACGTGGGAAATAGTCGGTCGGTCTCCTTTGAGTTGGGTTTTGCCGATGCCAATACGTAAGCGGGGAAATTTCTGGGTGCCGAGGTGGGAAATAATGGATTTGATCCCGTTGTGGCCCCCTGCTGATCCTTGCAGGCGCAACCGCAGTCGTCCTAGGGGGAGATCCATATCGTCGTAGACCACCAGCACCGATTCCGGGGGAATTTTGTACCAATCAATCACAGCCCGTAAAGACTGTCCAGAACGGTTCATATAGGTAGTGGGTTTGAGTAAACCGAGTTTCTGGCCATTGCGGCGCACCTCAGCCCAAACCCCTTGAAATTTTCGATTGTCTTGGAGGGTCGCACCCCAATCTGCGGCGAGGCGATCGACAAATTCAAAACCAATGTTATGGCGTGTGTGATCGTACTTTGGTTCTGGATTTCCCAGTCCCACAATCAACTGGGGAATGACGAGTGGTTTGTCTTGACCCATAACCTCACAAAATACTTAGTAGGACTTCGACTGCTCAAAGAGCGTTTCTAAGTATACTCTGGCGCAGGTACGGTAATTTTCTGCTTCCCGTGGGGTTTGTCCTTCCCCGGTTTGGAGCAGAAACTGGGACAATGCCGCCGCAAAAACCCGGTCTTGATCCCAATTGGGATGGGTTTCTAGGTAGTCGGTTAGGGATTGGTGTAGGGCTTCGGGAATTTCGGCCAAAATGCTCACGGTGGGGTTCATCATTAACTTTAGCTCTGTCGGAATCTGCGGGACTGAAAAATTAAACTAGCGAGGGACGAAGGAACGGATCTGGAAATTGCTGAAAAAGGGTCTTGGCGTTTCCTTCGGTTTCGTCGGTCGTCGCCCTATTGTTGTCTATAAAGGGGTGGGCTTGTCAATATTGCAAAATGTTACGCCAAGGCGATCGCCTTTTAGTCATCCACGAAAAATCAAGGGTTTCAAGGGCATTTTGTTTACAGTTCTTCATGTTTACACGCCCTTGCGGTGTGGATCTCGAGTTCAAAAAGAGAATTCCCCAGACCCATGCGAAGCCCCAAGAAAATCGTTTTGAGCTGTGGAAAACCTGGGGAAAGTTGTGGAAAAAATGAAATAGATTGGGGAAACCATGGGGAATCATTGGGGGAATTGTTGCAGGAAAAATAAGAATTGCAAATTTGTGAGGAAAGGTGAATTTTGTCAGGATTTTTGTTTAAATTTTAGAATCAAAATATCCTCCGGTACGCCGCTTCCCCATGCACAATCGCCACCCCCAAGCCGTCGCTAGTTCGAGTTCTGCTACCTCTCAAAAGCTTGATGTGCGCGCCTGTGGCATCAATAGAAACCATTGGTATGTGGCTGCCCGCAGTGCTGAGTTAACGGATCAGCCCCTGGGTTTTACCCTCTGGCATGAAGATTTCGTGCTCTATCGAGATCAAGCCGGTCAAGTCCAAGCCCTCGAAGACCGCTGTCCCCACCGCCAAGTGAAGCTCAGTTCTGGTCAAGTGGTTGGGGATAACTTGGAATGTGCTTACCATGGTTGGCAGTTTGATGCGTCTGGTACCTGTGCCCATGTGCCCTATCTCGCGGAAAATCAGAAGCGGCCCGCTTGTAAGATTCGCACCCTACCCGTGCGGGAACAGGATGGTTTTATTTGGGTCTTTCCGGGGGATCCCGAACATTTAACCGACGAGGCCATTCAACCATTGCCGATTCCAGAATGGGATCATTTAAATTACATCGTCAGTGTGACGACCATCGACTGTGAGGGGCATTTTTCCTATCTGATTGAAAACTTGATGGATATGTACCATGGTCACCTCCATGACAATTACCAAGCATGGGCCTCGGCAAAGTTGGAGGATATCCAGGTAACTGAGCAGCGGGTAGATGCCCACTACGAAGCCCAGAGCTATTACAAAATTGATAAGATTTGGTCGATCTCCCAATTGTTTTTTCCGGCCCTGCGCAAGCTCCACCCGGAACCGTTGGATGTGAGCTATGTTTACCCCAACTGGAGCGCGACTTTGGGGAATGATTTTAAGATTATGTGCTTGTTTTGTCCGACCCACAGCACTCGCACCCGCGCTTATTTGTTGCATTTCACTTCCCTCAATGCCTTCTGGCGACTCCACAAGCTACCTGTGCCGTTCCGCCGTTGGGTAAAGGATCTCTGTTTCAATGCAGCCAAAGGGCTATTGGATGGCTTGGTGAAACAGGATGTGTTGATGATCGAACAAGAACAAAAGGCTTATCTAGAAAATCCCCAACGCCAAAATGTGGAGCTAAACCGGGCGTTGATGGCGGTGCAACGATTGATTAAACAGCAGGCGATCGCCCAAGATCAGACTAATGCTTAGTTTAAGAGTTGGCGGCGTTTTTGCTCAAATTCATATTCGGTGATCAGTCCTTCTACTCGGAGCTTTTCCAGCTCCCGGAGTGCTTCGCCAATGGCAGCAGTTTGTTGGACAGCGGCGATCGCCTGGTCAGACGCTGGAGCTTTTGTTAGACCAAACCGGGCTTGGAACGAGTCAAAATCTTGCAGTAGGTACCAGACCGCTTCGATGGCACAGGCAATTTGGGGGATCGGCGTTGACCAGAGGAGAATATACACAACGCCCCAGACTGGTTGCCCGACATAAAATTTGTGGACGCCGGAGAGGGGCGTTACCGAACCAAGGAGGGCGAGACCGACAGCAACTTTTCGGTCTTTGGGCTGGGTCAAAAATTTGGCGATCGCCTGTTTCATGGCAGCTTAGATGTGGAAAACCATACTTTGCGACGGGAAATGCCTCCACTAAAATTTAAGGAAGACACTCACCCCCTATGGTAGAGCAACTTATCCAAGCCGCAGCAGTGCATAGGAGTAATGATGGGATTTTTTGATTCAGAAATTGTCCAGCAGGAAGCCAAAACTTTATTTGAAGACTACCAAAACTTAGTCCAACTCGGCAGTGACTTTGGTAAGTTCGACCGGGAAGGCAAAAAAATGTACATCGACCAGATGGAAAGCGTCATGGATCGCTACAAAATTTTCATGAAACGCTTTGAACTCTCCGATGACTTTATGGCTCAAATGGCCGTTGAGCAGATGAAAACCCAGCTTGGTCAGTTTGGCATGACCCCCCAACAAATGTTTGACCAGATGAATCTGACCCTCGAACGCATGAAGGCCCAAATCCCTGACTAATGGCAGCAAAAACAATTATCGCCTTTGACTTCGATGGGGTGATCTGTGACGGACGTCCTGAATACTTTCATTCCGCTTGGCTTGGCTATCAAAGAATTTGGCCGGACGAACCCATAACCCCAACAGCAACCTTACAGGCGAGTTTCAATGATCTACGCCCTCTGATTGAAACGGGTTGGGAAATGATTATCCTCCTGCGAGCCTTGCGGCAAGGAATTCCCACTATTCAGCTTTGGCAAGCATGGTCAGCCATTGTTCAGCGAATTTTACAGCAGGAAAATCTCAATGCTGTCCAGCTAATAGAAGCTCTTGATCAAGTGCGCGATCGCCAACTGCAAACCCAATTAGACCAATGGCTGGGGCGGCATCATTTTTATCCAGGAATGGTGGCTTTACTGCAAAACTTACTGGATCAGGATGACGTAACGCCTTACATCATCACAACGAAGGAAGCCCGTTTTACGCGACAGTTACTCCAGCACCAAAATGTCGATTTCCCGGCGGCACAGATTTTTGGCAAAGAGCAAAAACAGCCCAAAACCGTCACTTTAAAACAATTGCTTTCACCAGAGGTAGAGACTTTTTGCTTCATTGAAGATCGCCTCAAAACCTTAGAAAAAGTCCAACAGCAACCTGAATTAAACACCCTGCAACTGTTTCTCGCGGACTGGGGTTATAACACTGCCCCTGAGCGATCTAGCGCTACACAGCAGGGGATTCCCGTCGTAAATTTATCCCAATGGGTTCAAACGGCCACTGAAAAAATTCGCTAAAAGTCTACAGTTGCCGTTCTACTTGGATCATTCGCCGATAGGACAGCCATCCCCCGGCAATCATCGCCAGGGCAAAGATGCCCAAAAACCATAGATGATTGGCGATCGCCCCAATGGTTTCTCCCTCAGCCCAAAGACCCACCAAAGCCTCATTCATGTGAAAAATCGGATTGTATTGGGCCGCATTTAGCAAAGCCTCCGGGAAGAGGGAAGTCGGTAAAAAAGCGCCTCCAAGGATCAGTAACGGTACGCCGAAGGTCGCAACTAAAGCATTCACATCCTCTGTGCGTTTCGCCAGTTGGGTACCTAGAATAAAGCCAACCCCCACATAGGCGATGATACTCAGGAAAATAATCCCAATGCCCACCACCACCGACCCCGTAAAGGTCGCGCCCACAAAAATGGCGATCGCAAAGACCAATAGTGCCTGACCAATCCCTATCAAACAATGGGCCAGGAAAATCCCCAGAAAATAGGCCGTCCCACTCAAAGGAGAGATAAATAAACGCTTGAGGGTATGTTGTTCCCGTTCCGAAACGACCGTTGCAATACTCCCCCCCAAGCAACTGAAAAATAGAGCCGCTCCTACCAGCGTTGAGGGGGCGGCAAATTCCATGGCTTCAGCCAAGCTTAACCCTGCCCGTTCCGCCAAAATAAACCCATTGAGGAAGAGGAGAGAAACCGGAAATAAAATCCAAAAAATTAAGCTCCGTCGTCGCCGCCATAACTCCAATAAGATTCTCTGGCTAACGGCGATCGTTTCGTACCAATATTTCATCCGTAAAGGTGCCTAGCGATCATGGCCTACAGAGTTTGATCCAACTCCATAATCAATTCGTCTAATTCTTCGAGGGCTTGGTTAACATCGAGCCGTAGGGTACCAATATTCGGATTTTCAAGCAGCTTAAGTAATACCGTCCGTTTACCTTTGATCGCGTCAATTTTTGTTTTAAGCACAGCCAGATCTGTCATAGCAATTCAAACTTTGTAGGAATACATACCATCCGCTAAAGACCATACCCCAAAAAATAGGAGCTTGCCCAGGTCTATTCGATATCCGCGAGGTTAATTCGAGAAGGACGCTGCTCTGCGAGGCCCCCTGCTTCCTTGAGTTTCGCCAGGAACTCTTCTGTGAGTTTCATAAATGCCTTCGCTCCAGCCGTATTTGGCATCGAAACAACGACCGGCTGAAATGTATCCAGGGCCTTAGCGACATTCACATCCATGGGGATTTTGTATTTAAAAATTTGCGTACTGGTAAAGTCGTCACTAACCCGTTTCATCACTTGGTTATAGTAGCGATTGAGCAGGCTCCCACCAGAGAGAATAAAAACGATGCCCAATAGATCTAATTTAATCGGATCAATATTTCTAGGGTCAGTATCCTGGTGGCTATCCCGTAAGGCACGGATTCGCCGTTGCAGTAGTTGAATTCCCACCACAGACAAAGGTTCGGGGCGGGCAGGCAAAATATAAAAATCGCTGGCGGCCAAACCACTCCGGGTTACCAGGTTATAGCCGGGGGCACAGTCCATAATGATGAAATCATATTTATCCATCACCGGGGCCAGGATCTTACGAATTAAGACCAGCTCAAAATTGTTCCAGATGGCTTGAAAGTCTAGGCTGGGATCTTTATGGGCTTTTTGGTGCAGCATTTCCGAGACGAGATATTCGTCATAAAGCTCAATGTCACCGGGAAGGAGGTCTAAGCCCTGGACGTTGGCAATGTAAGGGCAAATAATGTCGTTGATGTCCAGGCTTTGTTTGAGGGTCGGCTTGATGGCCATTTCGATGAGATGGCTAATGGTACGGCGGCCTTTGCGGATTCGAGCAAAATCCTGGGGAGGCATCAAACTGAGGGTGGCACTAATCTGGGAGTCGAGATCAACAACAAGTACGCGTTTTTTGTGTTGGCGGGCAAGGCAGGCGGCGAGGTTGACGGTGAGGGTGGTTTTACCAACGCCCCCTTTCATGTTGACGGTACTAATGATGAGTGCCATAGGAACCTGGGAAATAGGTGGTTGGGTGAGTGGATTGACGGGGAAGTTAAGGGTGTTAGGTTAAGATTTTTAGTTATTGTACCGCCATCTTCTAGTTTCCTTTGGGAATTAGGGCAACCGCAAAATTGAGGATGCTAATGGTCAGGGACTCTGTAAAAAAGTAGGGTTAAATTATTTTTGATCAATGGGTCAGTTTACCTGGGAAAATTTAGCAGAATATCTCCGTTTATCGATTGCGCCCCAGGCGGAAAAGCTGGATCAAGATCCCCTTGCTCTCGGTCGAGCCCTTGATGATCTAGGCGATCGCCACCTCCTGGCGCTCCGGGTGCCCGAAAATTTAGGGGGTTCTGGGCTGAGTACGGTGGAATATTACCAAGCTACGGTAGCGATGGCGGCGGCTTCGGGCGCTTTAGCTTTTCTGCAAACCCAACACCAGAGTGCGGCCAGTCGCATTGCCCGGTTCGGCAACTCTGAGCAGCAACGATTATTACCCCAAATGGCCAGGGGGGATGTGCGGATTGGTGTGGGTTTTTCCCATCTCCGGCGGCGGGGTGAACCGGCAGTACAGGCAATTCCCCAGGGTGATCGTTATTGCTTAACGGGGACGATTCCTTGGGTGACGGGCTATGGTTTTTTTCAACAGGCGATCGCCGGAGCCACATTACCCGGCGGCTCAGAATGGTATGGTCTGATTCCCCTCGAAACGTGCCAACAGTCGGAGCAGGGAGAAATTTTTTGTAGTCAACCCCTCCCCCTCGCCGCCATGGGAGTGAGCCAAACGGTGACGGTCAAACTCCAAAATTGGTTAGTTCCTGCCACAGATGTTCTGGTAATTCAGCCCCCTGGCACGATCCACAAAGGCGATCGCCAACAGGTCTTGCACCATGGCTTTTTCGCCCTCGGTTGCGCGCGGGGGGTACTCGATTGGTTGGCAACGGTTGAATTTGATGATTTAGCGGCCTTAGAAGATCATTGGCAGACACTCCATGATCAGTTGTTTCGTGCCATTGAGGAACCCCAAACAGAAAGTTTCCAAACCCAATTGGCGTTGCGTCTAAGCGTGATCCAAATGGCCCAAACCTTCGCCCAAATTGCCCTTACTTGGTCCGGGGGAGCAGGAAATTTACTCACCAGTCCGGCCCAACGTCTTTATCGCGAAGCAATGATGTACAGCATCTTTGGTCAAACCCAGGCCATTCGCGCCGCCATGGTCAAAAGCTTGCTACCAGGAAAAACTTCAGGATATACTGTTAAATCGAATTACGCGGGTGTAGTTCAGTGGTAGAACGTCAGCTTCCCAAGCTGAATGTCGTCGGTTCGAGTCCGATCATCCGCTTTGACTTGGAAAATCAAGATTATTTCCCAGGATTAAAATTGAGTGGTTTTGCTCCATTCAGTTCGAAACAATTATCAGCCCCCCCAAACACCCGAAAAGGTTCCCAGCAGATTATTGAATCCACTGGGAACTGAAATTTTGAGATCATCTAAGGACAAAAATTCGCCTTTTAGTATTTACGCCAACGGTTGAGATAGAATTCGCCGATGCTGGCAACGCCTGTCGCTTGGTGAGTCTGGGCTTCTAAGGCGCGGAGGCGATCGCCTTGCAATTTGTATTGTTGCTGCAAATCCGCATGGGCCTGTTTCAAACTGGCGATCGCCTGGGCTTGGTCCGCTTGGGCGGCTATTTGTGCTCGACTAGACTGTAGCGCCTGTTCGAGTTGAGCGATCGCCTGGCGTTGCTGGGTCATTTGGCTTTGTAACGTTGCCTCAGCGGTACTGGCTGCCTGGAGTTGCTGTTGCAGTGTTGCTGTTTCTTGTTGCAGAGCCGTAAGGCGTTCCTGAAGTTGGGTTTGTTCAGTTTGGGCTTGTTGTGCCGCTACCCCCTGTTGCTGGAGTTGAGCAATCTCTGCTTTCTGAGATTCAAGGGTTTGAACAAGGGTTTTGTTTTCCCCTTGAATTGTTTCAAACTGGGTCGTTACTTGGTCAAGTTCTTGTTGTAATGCTTTATTTTTTTCGTTGGTTACAGCAAGATTTTTTGCTGATTCATTTAACTGTTTTGTTAAGTCTTGAATCTGATTTTTTTGATCAGCAATTTGCTTTTCGAGGGTCGCAATTTTTGGAGACTGATCGGTGACTGTCGGGGCTGATTTTTCGACAGTATTGGGACGAGCCACTGGCCGTTTAAGGGGAGGAGAAGCCTCTGCTAATTTAGCTTCTAGATCGGCAATGATCTTCGCTTGAGAAGCCACTTTTTCTGCTAATTCTGCATCGGGATCAGGGGCCGTTGGTTTGGTATTAGCGGCAGTGGTTTCGGCCAAATCTACTTGTACTTTTGCGGTGTCTTCGGCCTCGTTTTCAACGGACACCAAAAGATTCTTTTCTGCTTCCGGTGCTGTGATTGAGACAGTACCCGCCATTAGGTTCTCGACAAAGGCAGACCGGGAAAAGCCAGATTTTTGAGCCATTTCTGCAAGGCGATCGATGGCTTGGGACGTAAGGGATAGGGTAACAGCATTTTTGCCAGTGGTCTTACGTTTCTTTTTTGCCATGTAGATTGCCTCAAAATTTTCTCTAGCCTTTAACTATAGGATAGGCATCTGCCCACTGTAAAGTCAGAAAAAGCCTTCATAATACTTCACAAAAGAAATCTTATTGACCTTCTTTAAGGCTGTGGGGATCAGCGAGTTTTTTATTGGCAAAAGGAGGCATTGGCCAACCTAAGCGGGTCGGTTGTTGGTAAATTTTGCGGAGGGTATTGATATCAGCGGCAGAGATCCTTGCTTGGGTGCCCATTTGTCTCAGAAAAAGCGCATCTGCAGCATTGGGACTATGACCCCAGATACCAAGGGCGTGGCCCAATTCATGGCAGGCGGTGTTTTGGGTGGCGATCGCCCCTTGGTGATCATTCAGCAGGATGGTCATGCGGTGGCGGAGGATATTGTTGTCATCGATATAAAATTCGTAGCGAGTTTCGGCATTGCGGCCCAGGGAATAACGAATTTCGCCTGTTTCTGGGTCGGTCTCCCTTTGAATTGGGGGAGCTTGGCGCTGGATAATGATATCCGCAGTCTCTATTGTTTCTACCGTTAACAACGGTATGTATGCTTGCCATTGGGCGATCGCCGCAAAAGTAGCCCGTTGCCATTGCTGTTGGCGTTGTTGGGCCGCTGGACTGGCTGCCGGATCAAGGGGAACCACATAAACTTTCACCGGAAACTCCGACCAGATCAAATGACCCAGGGGGGAAGGGGTGACGGCCTCAAAGTAATCTGCCGCAGTTATCGGGTCTGGCGTCCCTTGGAGGGCTTCTGGCAAAGGATGAATTTGGGCTTGGGGTAACCGCGTGAGTAATTCTGGGCCTAAACCATAGCTGCTCCACTGAATCCCTAAGGCGATCGCCAGGCCCCCAAGGAGACCAAACCAAAAACGCCACCCCCAAAGGTGACGCCGCCAAGCACGAAAAATATCGTCCAACCTAGCCAAAAGAATCCTATTGGCCAACGACTGGTGTTAACCAACCCGCACTCAGAATGACTGTCAAGCTCATAAAGGTAATGCACAAAATCCAAGTGGCACGGTTGAGAGCTGTTTCGGCACTTTTTGTACTGGTAAACATCTGCGCCTGACCGCCAATGCCCCCTAAACCGTCTCCCTTGGGGCTATGGAGTAAGACCAGAAGCACAAGGCCAACAGCGGAGACCATCCACACAATTTGCAAAATAGATTCCAACATAGATCAATGACGAACGAATAAATGTTTGATTTCAGCGGGGAAACTTTAGGATAACCGATTTATCGACGTCGGGTCACGGCATAGGGGGCCGGAGCAATGAGAGACTGACCCGTCATTTCCTGTGGTTTGTCAATGCCAAGAATATCGAGGATCGTCGGGGCGACATCTGCTAGACAGCCATTTTCCCGCAACACCACATCAGCACCATGACCTACCACCTTACGGCGTTCCCCTTCAATCAAGATAAATGGCACAGGGTTAGTTGTGTGCGCTGTCCAAGACTTCCCATTTTGATCGGCCATATATTCTGCATTGCCGTGATCAGCGGTGATTAATGTCGTGCCGCCCATTTTGCCGATGGTTGCCACCAAACGGCCTAAACAATGATCAACGGTCTCAATGGCCTGTACCGCCGCTTCGAGTTTTCCAGTATGGCCGACCATGTCTGGATTGGCATAGTTAATCACCACCAGACTATAAATACCTTTTTCGATGGCTTGGCAGGCCGCATCCGTCACTGCCTTAGCGGACATTTCCGGCTTTTGGTCGTAGGTCGCCACCTGGGGGCTAGAAATTAACTCTCGGTCTTCTCCTTCGAAGGCAACCTCTAAGCCACCATTGAAGAAGTAAGTAACATGGGGATACTTTTCTGTTTCTGCGGTGCGGAATTGCTTCAGGCCATTGTCCGCAATCACTTCCCCAAGGATTTTCGTCAGGTTTTGGGGTGCAAAGGCGACCTGTACGGGCAAATTGGCGTCGTATTGAGTAAAGGTGACAAAATTGAGATCTGGAATCAATTCCCGCTCAAACCCTTGGAAATTTTTGTCTACTAGGGCATAGGAGAGTTGGCGGGCACGGTCGGGTCGGAAATTGTAGAAAATCACCCCATCGCCTGGTTCAATGGCGCCTTCCTTAAGGCGTACAGGTGGGATAAATTCATCGGTCACACCGTTGTCGTAGTGGCTTTGGAGAATCTCGGCGAAGGAACGTTGGTCGAGATTACCGTTTTGGGTCATCACGTCATAGGCTTGCTTGACGCGATCCCAGCGGCGATCGCGATCCATGGCAAAGTAGCGGCCACTGATCGTCGAGATCGAGCCGACCCCAAATTTATCGATGTGCGCTTGGATCTGTTGGAGGTAATTAATCCCTTCGGTGGTGTTGGTGTCGCGCCCGTCGGTGATGGCATGGATATGGACATCGGCAATGCCGTTAACCTTGGCTAGGTCTAACAAACCGAGGAGATGATTGAGATGGGAGTGGACACCACCATCTGAGCAAAGACCGATAAGGTGTAATTTTTTTCCGGCTTGGCGGGTTTCTCGGCAAACTCTAACGAGGACGTCATTGCGGAGGAAGGAACCGTCTTCAATGGCATCGGAAATACGCACCAGTTCCTGGGGGACGACACGTCCTGCGCCAAGATTTAAGTGACCGACTTCAGAATTCCCCATTTGGCCATCTGGCAGCCCCACCCTTTTTCCGGATGTATGGATTAATGTCGAAGGGTATGTAGCGAAAAAGGCATCGACATTTGGTGTATTGGCAGCCGCAATGGCATTTGCGTTAGCTTCTTGACGGTAGCCCCAGCCATCTAAGATTACGAGCACCACTGGGGATACAGGTGCGTTCGCCATGATGAATTCTTTCCTCTATTGTGGGTGTCTGTACGGGGGAATGCAAATCGATAATATCACTTTCTGTAATTTAGACTATCATTCCCGAAAATTAATAATGTTTTAATGTTGTTTTCTCAAAGTTTACGTAAATTTATCGGTCATCTCACATATTTTTCTAACGGCGTCGCCAAAGGCAAAAGATTGCGCCGCCTAAACCACCAAGGGGAAATAGGATGGGGGCAAACCAGGCAAGGGTTGCAATTTGCCAACGACGGAGATTTAGACGTCGCTCTTGGGGGGTTCTCGGTTGGATTGCGAGGGGCGCCTCTTCCGTTTGGGCCAGCCAATTCACGGTATTGAGCAAAAGGTCGCTGTTTAGGTATTGTTCTAGCCAACCATTGGTCACAAAGGTGGTGTTACCAATTGCCACAAGGCGAGTTGCCTTCATTGTAGCTTGGGAATCTATTTTTTCCAGGGCCCAGCCAAAGGTCAGGGGGCCGGGGCGATCGCCTGGGGGATCAAAGGTCGGATCCGGGATTTCGGGTTGGCTTTCAGCCCAGGCCTGGTCATCGGTACGGAGAATTGCGGTGGCGGCGATCGCCTCTGTGGTGTCGCTGAAAATGGGGCGCACCGCTTGATAGATGGAGTTTTGTCCAGCAAGGGCCGTGGTGATCGGATGGTCGCCGTATTGATTGAGGACAAGGGTCGATTGTCCTAAACCGAGGAAGTCCGCCCGGTTCCCTTGGTCGAGAATGAGCCGTTGATCGAGGCTGAGGCCCCACTTGTCCAGAAGCGAATTTAACTGGGGATCCGTTTGGGGATCAAGCAGAAGGAGGAGACTTTGGTTATTCGCAAGGGCAGTTTCCAAGAGGGCAACTTCTCCTGGGAGAAATGGCGTTTGGGGGCCAATGACTGCAATCAGATCGGCATCTGGGGGCACTGCGGGAGCTTGGGTGAAATTTAGCGGAGAGACTGCATAACCTTGGGTGGTCAAAAGTTGGGCCATTTGCCCTAGCCCTCCGGGAATTTGGTCGAGGGGCGGTTCGCCGTGGCCTTGGAGGACGTAGAGGTGGGGTTGGCGATCGCCTTGGATTTGCAGAATGCTATTGGTTAGTTGACTTTCTGTGAGGGGTTCCCCCTGGGCTAAAACTTTCAGCAGTTGGGTTTTATCGCCATACTCAAGGTGAACTTCGCCGCGACTCTCGACCTGGAATCGCTGTACCGCCTCGATATTACGGTCTGGATCGACAAAAATGTAGCGAAAATTATTAGGATTGAGCCGTTGATAATTGTCTAAAAAGGGCTTTAAATTCGCATCGTCCGTTTCCTGGAAGAGCCACAGGGTTAGAGGTTGAGATAGATTTTGCAGCACCCCTCGGGTTTGGCTAGAGAGGGTGTGGATTTGGTTTTCGGTGAGATCAATGCGGAGAGGGAGCTGGACAGCTAAAAAATTCGTCAGACAAAAAATGAGCAAAATGGCGATCGCCCCGACAACCCCATTCGTCCCCATCTGGGTAGATCGCTTGCGCCAGAACCGTTGCAGCCCCGTTCCCAAACCTGGAAAATGACTGATCCCCCAACCCAACAACAATAACCCAACCAGAATCAAGCCATAGGCGAAGCCTTCTCCCGTGGCCCCCAGGACGACAGCGCCCGCGACCACCAGGGTCAAGCCGAACCAGATAAAATATCGTGAAAATCGTTGCATGATGCTCTGTTAACAATATCAAGAAACCATCAACGCCGTGTCCAGCGCAAAGCTTCAATGGATTGGGCCGTGAGGACAACCCCCAGAATGCTATAGCTGAGGAGTAAGACCAGGCTACTGCTATCGAAAATTCCCTCGAGGAAATTGTTGTAATGCTTCAGTAAAGAGAAATGTTTGAGGCCATTACCCAACGGCCCCGACAGGCGATCGCCCAGCATATCCAACAGCCACAACATCAGCACTAGGGTAAAGGTCAAGACCGCCGCAATCAGGGAACTGTCTGTGAGAGACGAAACGAACATCCCAAAAGATAAAATAGCGGCCACCAAGAGCAACAAGCCCAAATGCGCTAAAAGAAAAAGACTGAGGGGAAAAGCTGGGGCTGCATTCACTAAGACAATCAGTTCCCACAGCACCATGGGCAAGAACAGTACCGAAAAAAAGGTCACGACTCCCAACAATTTGCCCACTGCCACCGCCCAGTTCGTTACCGGGGAAGTCGCTAAAAGTTCCAAAGTGCCCTGTTTGCGTTCTTCGGCATAGAGACCCATGGAGAGCAACGGCAACAGAAACAACACTAAAATGCCCAGGATGCCCCAAAAAGCCTGGAGAAATTCTGTGGCTACATCAATGGGAGGTAAGGCAACGCCCATCTGTTCTTGGGTCACGACAAAGGTGACAATGCCCTGGGGGCCAATCAGGAGCGTTAGGAAAAAAAATCCTCCCAAAAACCACAGCAACGTCGCAAAAATATAGGCAAGGGGAGCGGTGAAGTAGCTCTGTAGTTCCCGGCGAAAAATCGCCACAATGTTATTCAGCATCAGCATGGAGTTGTTCAGACATCGGATCGTTCGCCTCAGCGTCTAATAATTCTAAAAAAACGTCCTCAAGGCTGGGGCGCAGTCGCTGCATTTCATAGAGACCGACCCCTGCATTGACAAGGATTCTGGCAATGTCTTTACCCCATTCGGGATTGTCCGCAGTGGTGATCCGGAGGCGGGGACGACGGGGATTTATTGATGCTAAAGATTCGATATGAATGACACCAGGTAAGGGATCGAGGAGACGTTGGATTTGCGCCAGTTCGCCGTCGGTCTCTAGTTCGTAACCGTGGTGATTGAGGAAATGATTCTGGAGATTGTGGGGGGTATCGGTGGCGACGAGGTGGCCTTGGTTAATCATTACCACCCGGTCACAGGTGAGACTGACTTCTGAGAGGAGATGGGTGGATAACAAAATAGTGCGATCGCCGCCTAAGGATTTAATCAGGTGCCGCACTTCGATCATCTGAGCGGGATCTAAACCAACGGTGGGTTCATCGAGAATGATCACTGGGGGGTCATGGACGATCGCCTGGGCAATGCCGACCCGTTGCCGATAGCCCTTAGACAGATTACGGATGTGGTGGTTGGCTTTGGTTTGTAATTGGCACTGGGCGAGGGCAGCTTGGATTTTGTGGGGGCGATCGCCAGCATTGACCCCTTTGAGCTGTGCGACAAAATTGAGATAGCCAGCCACGGTCATATTGGGATAGAGGGGCGGATTTTCCGGGAGATAGCCCAGGTGTCGCCGCACTGCCATGGATTCTGTGTGGACATCGTAGCCCGCAATTTTCGCGGTTCCCGTTGTCGCGGGTAGATAGGCACTGAGAATGCGGAGGGTCGTGGTTTTCCCTGCGCCGTTTGGCCCCAAGAAACCGACAATTTCCCCTGTTTCTACCCGAAAACTGAGATCGGCGATCGCCTCTGTTTGGCCATAGGTTTTGCCAAGCTGCTCAACTTCAATCATGGTGCACTAAAAATTTCGTCAACCCCAAATAACTGAGCCTAGCGTTGGTCGGAGTCAAGATAATCCTCTTCCGTCTCCGGAGTTTCCATTTCTTCTTTGAAGCCCCGCAGGGTTTTTCCTAGGGCACTGCCCACTTCAGGGATTTTCTTTGGGCCAAAGATCAACACCACCACCCCTAAAATAATCAACACTTCAGGCCAACCTAAGCCGAACATGGGCGTACCCCTCACAAACATTAATTTATGGGACAATTGTGCCGCATTTGCGGCGGTTCCAGTATATCTTTGGTTCTAAATTCTGGGTCTAGGTCACCGCTCGCGTTACCTACAGGGATCTAGAACATTGTTTTAAACCACTTTTTAAGATTGCTTTTTCGCCCATGACTGCCCCTGCAACCAAGCCAAAATTTTATCCCCTCATCGAACAGCTCGCTGGTGTCATCCTCGAAACCTGGCATCAACACTTAGATCTAGAACCCTTTACCCTGCCGGAGGGCCTCGGCTACATCGAAGGGAAATTAGAAGAGGAACGGCTCACCATCGAAAATACCTGCTACCAGAGCCAGCATTTCCGTAAAATGCACCTGGAAATGGCCAAAGTGGGCGAAAACCTCGATATTCTCCATTGTGTGATGTTTCCCCGCGCGGAATATGCTCTACCAATGTTTGGCTGTGATTTAGTCGGTAATCCCCGTGGTGTGAGTGCGGCGATCGCCGATTTATCCCCGACTAGCGCCGATAAAACTTTGTCTGTAGATTACCAAACACGACTACGACAAAATCAAGACAACTTAAACTTTTCCCAGCCCCGTGATCTCCCGGAATGGGGCGCAATTTTTTCGGAATTCTGCCTCTTTATTCGTCCCAGCAATCCCAGCGAAGAACAGCAGTTTTTGGAACGAGTGCGGGAATTTCTGACGATTCATTGTCAGTTGGCCTTGGGTTTAGAAAAGCTTTCTCCCGCTGACCAGGCCATTTATCTGGCGGGACAACGGCACTATTGCCAAGAACAGCAGCGGAATGACAAAACGCGCCGTGTTTTAGAAAAGGCTTTTAACCCTGACTGGGCCGAGCGCTATATGAGCCAGGTGCTGTTTGATATTCCAGCCTAGATCGCGAACAAAGCTTTAATTACCGCAGCAACGGTCAATGCCCAGACTATCAAGGATTAAATCACTCACGGCATTGGCCACCGCAAATTCGCCGTAAAACGATTCTTTAAAATTAAATGAGCGCATTTCTGTGACGATGGCAATCACGAGGGAACCAAGGTCATTTTCCCCTTCGAGACGTTGACGCACATAAATTTCCCGGGCGCGATTGGCAATTTTTTCGTTGGCTGGTTCCGGTAAAAACTCCGTATCAAGCCAATGCTGTAGGGATTTTTCTAACCATTGTCCCTCAATGGCGGGATCAGTAATCGGTGGTAAGGTGATCGGCGGAATCGGTTCAGCCATATAAATTGCGGAGAAGGTGCACAGTAGCGGATTGACCCTCAGTATATCAATTTCCCTTAGACCTGGGGGCCTTTAAGAAAAACGACCTGCACCTTACGGAAGACAAGTCGTTAATGTTTTTTCTTTTTTTTCACGAGCACGGAGGGATTCGAACCCCCGACCCTCAGAACCGGAATCTGATGCTCTATCCACTGAGCCACGTGCCCATACAGGAATACAAGAATAACATGTTTTAGATCATTCGGTAGGGGTCGGCTGAAAAGTTTTCAGGTCGGATTGTCCGAGACGTTGGATCTGTTGTTGCAGTCCCCAAAGACAGCCAAAAATGATGCCCCACTGGGCGATCGCACTCCAGATCACCATACTGGGCACCGCCATAGCAACGGCACCGAGGGGAAACGCCGAAAAAAGGCCGAGGGTAATGGGCAAGGTAAAGCGTCCATGGAAGACCATGAAGAGGATAAAAGGGACAACACTAGGCCCAATGACGGCAATGCCAAACCAAATGGCGCGTTTTTGACGACGGAGAAAGATCCATTGGGTTAAAACGGCCAGAAGGAAAAGGCAACCTCCCTGGAGTCCTAAAGCTGCGATCACGAGCAATTTTTGGCTGGGCAGGGGGGACAAGAGGACAATGGCCATTTGGTAGCCCGTGGTGAGGAGCAATATCAAGGCGATCGCCCCTAGGGCTGGAGAGCGATCATTCCTGAAAAAAGCCCATTTAAACCGTCGGTGAGCAACATCCTGGTGCCGAAATCTTGCCCAATCCTGTACCCGCTGTCGGGTCGGTGTTAACAAAAGAATTAACCCCAACATTACCACCCAATAGAAGCCTTGTAGGGTTTGAAAATTGGCAAACAGACGTTCGGGGCGATCGCCAGCCCAAACAAACCCAGTCATAAAAATCGTGCTGCTAATGGCGACCCCGCAGCCCATGGCCTTCGTGATCATCGTGGCCTGGGGATCATAAAAACGCCGCCGAATCCCTTGCCAAGCCAAGGCCCCTAAAAGAGCATAATGGATCGCCATAAACCCAAGGCCCCCCAGCCCGATCACCCAAAGGGAAGAGCCATACCATTGGGTCTGAAACCAGTTATGGGGCAAGAAATAACCGATGGTTTCCGGGGCGAGGAAATTTTGGTCGACGAGGTAATAAAAGACATTACCTGGATAAAATAGCCGCACCCAATCAAAGGGGGTATAGCTGGGAAAATTATCCTCAAAGCAAGCCACAGACATCCCAAAGAGATACAGACCAAGGCCACCACTATAGAGCCAGGTGTGGAAGCCCCCCAACAGTTCGCGCCCCACGAAACTCCATAGAACCGCCCCCGTAAAGGCCGTGAAACTAGCGGCGATCGCCACCCCATAAAGCACCATTAGCCAACCCAGAGCAATGCCACCTTGAAAACCGAGCCACAGGTGCCAGGGCAAGACAAAAGCTAGGCCAACGTAAATGAGGCTAGGCACTCCCAAAAGCTTACCGAGCAAAATCTTTGAGACGGGTTGGGGACTGAGGCGCACAAAATCCAGGGTGCCCCGTTGTTCTTCCTTCGCGACATCGGCCCCAATTAAATGGGTACCAACCACCAGGAGAATCCCCAGGGCCACTAGGGTCAGGGCGAAAAACAGGTCAAAATGCCATAACTGCCAGTTGATCAGCCAGTCGTTGCCATCCCTCAAACATTGATAGGTAGACCGCCAGTAGTCATCTTCCGGGCCGGTGCAGTAACGGTTGTAGGGTTGATCAACCAGGGCATTTGGCAATTCTCCCAAGTAGAAAAGGTACAGGAGGAATTGGGTAAAGCAAGCAAGACCAAAGGCGATCGCCACATTTTTACGGGTGAAGCGGCCTTTTAATTCCCGAAAAAGTTGGGGATTCCAATCACCGAGGGGGTTGAGGATTCTATCCATGGTTGATACCTGGGATTATGATTCTTATCAAGGGAGAAGCATTTTCGACCGACGAGACTTCAGGTAGTTTAGAGATTAACCTGCTGGGGTTAGGATTTGCTTTAGCTCTGAGGTGCCAAGCTGCTGAATCCGGCGACCCACAACCCGATGCAGCACGGCGATCGCCCCGACTTGGCCCAAAATGGTGAGAAAAATGCTGGCTAAACTGGCGTTTTCAGTGGCGACCATCGGGATAATTGTCCAGAACCAAGGGGCCGCCTGTAATTCTGGGTTAACGCCATTAATACCGAGGAAAATGAAGGGCAAAATCACCCCACTGGTGACGAGAATCGTGGCGCCGATGCCTTGCCGCTTGCCTTTTTTCAGGAGTACCCGCTGGGCCACAACACAAAGCAGAACAACCATTAAGCCCTGCATCACCACTCCAAGCGCAAAGGAGATTTTGTAAGGGGGAGCGACAATTACAGCCACGGCCAAGGCGATCGCCCCGGTGACAATGGCAACATTCACCATCACCGCACCAATGGCAGGACTTCGTTCCCCAAAGAACCAATCTTGCCATTCTCCTTTTTGGTAACGGCTCCAATCTTGGAGGGACTGGAACGACGGCGAAAGCACCGCCATCAGAGCAAATAAGTAACAACTACCGGCCAGGGAAAGCAGTAGAAAATTAAATAACCAATCGTTGTGGTTGGCGATCGCCCCCAGGGGAGATTGCACCGTAAAGCCAAGCCCAAAAATGGTAAGCAACGCCGTTAGGCTATAACTCTGTTTCTTGCTAAGGAGGGTGCCATTGAGATAATGAAATTTCCGGCGGAACGCTTGGAGAAACCAGTAGATCCCCATTCCATAAAGCAACAGATAAATCAAACCGGCGATTGCCCCATTCTCCCAAAGATAAACCCGGAAAAAAGAAACATCGGCGAGGCTATCGTAGTTAAACGTGAGCAGTTGTTCCGCAGCGGCACTGGCTTGACCCAAATACACCAACATATGCAGCGGATTAAACAAATTGACGCCATCGATAAGATTGCCGACGTGGCTATTTTCCTGGAGGAGAAACGTCGTGCTCCCCATCATCAAGTAAAAAAGTCCCCCCGTCGCTAACCAAGCTTTGAGGGCGGGTTGGGTTGGATTCACCAAACTATAGAGCGCCGCACCACTATAGAAAAAGCCGTAACTAGCTGTTATCACACCGTAGAAAAGCAGGATTAACGGCAACGGAATGCCGCCCCTGAGTCCGGCCCAAAAGTGTAAGGGGAAAACCAAGGCCAGACCGACATAAATTAAACTTGGCACACCTAAAATCTTGCCAATGGCGATCGCCTGGGCCGACTGGGGACTCAATTTGACGAAGTTCAAAGTGCCTGCCTTTTGCTCTTTGCCCAAATCTTGGATTAGTAAATAAACGCCCCCCAACAGCGCCACGAAAAATCCCACCACACTGAGGGTAATAAATAGGTCAGTCCACCACAGGGGCCAATTTAGGTTTAAATTTCCCGCCGCATCAGCCACACAAAAGTTTTGGCTATGGATCAAATGGCTATTGGGATCAAAATCTGCCGGGGCGCGACCGATGCAGTAATGGTTGGTGGTGCTAATCCCAGCACTGGGGAGGGCGATTCTCAGGCTTAAATAAAATATTCCCTGCGTGAACAAAGAGGCGATCGCCGCTAAGCCGAGGGCTTTTTTAGACAGTCGGCCTTTTAGCTCCCGAAAAAGCTGAGGATTCCAGTCACCGATGCGGTCTAGCCATTGATGAAAAACCATGATGTTTTGGAGATGGAGATCAATAAACGATTAAAAAATGTAGGCAAACATAAATTCAAGCAACCACTGCTAGGTTGTTTGTTGGTGGCCAAGCTTCAGGAAAATGCTTTCTAGATCCTCCGTTTTGCCATAAAACTCAGACACTAGAATTCCTGCGGCAATGAGATCCTTTAAAAGTGCCGTGCTTTCTGCGGGAGTTCCCGCAAATTCTACTTGCAAACGATTGGGAGCGCAGCTTTCCCAACCCCGAACCAGGGGCTGCTGCTTTAGTTCTCCCACGAGTCCGTCTAGGTTATCCAGGGTACTAACCACTAAATATTGCCGGGAAAGCCGCTGGTACAAATCCTCTAGGGAGGTACTCTCGACGAGATAACCCAATTCCATAATGCCCACAGAAGAACAGAGTTCTGCCAAATCACTGAGGACATGGGAGGAGATCAGGATGGTCATGCCAGCTTCCTGGAGCACCTTAATAATTTCACGAAATTGCATCCGCGCAATGGGATCTAAACCCGACACCGGCTCATCCAGGAGCAATAGGAGCGGTTCGTGAATAATGGTGCGGGCCAGGCTGAGACGTTGTTTCATCCCCCGGGAAAGGGTGGCAATTTTGTCGTCCCGCTTGTGGGTAAGTTGCACCAGCTCTAGGACTTCGCTTAAACGACGCCGACGACGGGGTTGGTGGAGATTATAAAGGCGCGCGAAGTAGTCTAGATAATCCCAAACATTGAGGTCATCGTAGAGGGGAAAATCATCGGGGAGATAGCCGAGGTGCTGCTTGAGGTGGGGGTTGCTGTCATCCCGCAGGAGGCGATCGCCATGGATATAAATTTCGCCGAGGGTGGGTTCTTCTGCCGTTGCCAACATCCGAATTAATGTGGTTTTCCCAGCACCATTGGGGCCAATCAAGCCGTACACTTCCCCCGGTTGTACCTGAAGTTCCACATCACTCACAGCCACCTGTCGGTCAAACTGTTTCGTCAAATTAAAGGTGGCGATCGCCATTTGGTCAATGATCGGCGAAGAGGTCGATTGCGCAGCAAGCATAGGCCCTTAAATTTTCAACCTAATTTGCCCCTAGCTTAACCACAGTTAACCGCCGCTGCCCTGGGGCGTTACAAAATTGAAACAGCATCTCCCCAAGGATTTTTTCACTAAAAAGCAGGCCCCACTCTTGCGAGAACCTGCATCACGTATCATTCGTTGTGATTGGGTCAATCCAATTCAGCTTGAATTCTTTTTACGCTGTCTCCAGCCATTCATAAATGCGGTCTAACTGCTCTAGGGTCACCAGGCCATACTGCCACAGCACCATGGGTAAAGGATGATGGGCAGAGGTATTACTCCGATGGCGTTCCATCACAGAAATAGATTCCCCAGGGATGGCCAGTTCTTCTTGCAGGAAGTGAATAAATTTTGAGTAGGTGATCGGCGTCATATATGGTTTTGCGCTCCATAACTTATGGAAATTTCACTAATACTTAGCGGTGAGGGAGAGGAGGATATGCGTTGACTGGGGTGAGGGGAAAATTGAAATTATCCTAAAGGACTTTGAGACAAACAAACATTATCTTAAAGGTGAATTTTTGATAAGTCTGTAGTAGAGATCACAAGGGGTTAGATTTCGCCTAGGGAGATGGGAACTCAGTGAAAAAAAGGTGACCCACGCTCTGCTCATCAATACTCCAGCCTTTATAAGTTTCCCCGATTATAGGGAGTGTTTTTCCCTTGTGGTGTGCTGTTTCTGTTTTTGCAACCCCAGATTGGTTAGGATAAAAAGAACCAAATTTCACCGGCAAACCTAGAGGCCCTATTTAGGTCGATGGTGAACGAAAAAGTGGAACTGATAAGGTTAAGGCCCATATCCTACTGTGCTTTTTTGCATTAAGCAAGAATCTTAATATCTTTTTCGGTTTGTTTGCGGTAGCGGGGATTTGCTTCACTGAACTTAATACTCAAGCGCCCCAGGCGAGCAACCCGATAAAATAACTCCCCAGAGACTTTCACAAGGCGATAGCCCATGAGCGATACGATTTTTGGCAAAATTATTCGGCGAGAGATTCCGGCGGATATTGTCTATGAGGACGATCTAGCCCTGGCTTTCCGTGATGTCAACCCCCAAGCCCCTGTGCATATCTTGGTGATTCCCAAAAAGCCAATTCCCATGCTGACAGCGGCCGATGATACAGATCAAGCGCTTTTGGGTCATTTATTATTGACCGTTAAAAAGATTGCCCGCCAGGAAAACCTCGATAAAGGCTACCGTGTCGTGATTAATACCGGTGAAGATGGGGGCCAAACGGTGTTCCATCTCCATCTGCATCTCCTCGGCGATCGCCCCCTAGCTTGGCCTCCTGGCTAAATCCTTGTAGCGTAAACCCCAGGCTTTTATTCCCTTGAGGTAGCGGCCCATGTCCTTTGACCCTTCTGCGCCCCCTTTCCAAACCCACACAGCGTCCCAACCCCGCACCATCACCCACACAGACAGGGCTTTCTATTATTTCGCCTATGGGTCTTGTATGTGTCCTGTCGATTTGGCCCGCACCATTGAGGAGGATGCCCACCAATTCGTTGTGGGTCGGGGCATTTTACAGGATTATCGTCTGGCGTTTAATCGCCTTTCTCCCAAACGTAAAAGCTGTGGTGTTTTGGATGTGGTGCCCCACGCAGGCAGTCATGTGGAAGGTGTTCTCTACCATTTGCCCTGGCGAGTCAGTGAAAAGCTTGATCTGCGGGAGGAAGTCCCCACCAATGGTTATCGCCAAACCCAGGTGACCGTTGAATGCCAAGGCCAGCGGTTCCCCTCGGTGCGTACCTACGTCGTCGTCAATAAAACACCCCAGGAAGTTCCCCCAGACGATTGGTATTTTTATATTGTGATGCGGGGGGCAATGACCGCTGGCCTTTCCCGCGACTATTCTTGGCGATTGTTTAACCACATGAAACGTCTCCAACGGGGTCAGACCCTTTAAAATTTTTGATGCTGTGTGCTTAGGAAGAAGGATTGATATTTTATGGTTGCCCCTAAACAAGAAGAACTCCCCACAACGGCGATCGCCCGTTCCCCGGCCTTACATGCCACCAGTGAACCCTGGTTTGACTATCCAATTACGGTTTATCCCCATCACACCGATTATGCTGGCGTCGTTTGGCACGGCACCTATATTAAATGGCTAGAGGAAGCCCGGATCGCCTGCCTCCAATCCATTGGCCTCGACTACGCCGATCTGGTTCAACTGGGTTGCGAATTACCCGTGATCGCCCTATCAACCCGCTACCATAGTTTTCTGAAGATGGGGATGACCGCGATTATCAAAACCCGCATGCAAGAAATGAAAGGTGTCCGCATGGAGTGGGACTACCGCATTGAATCCCCAGACGGGCAAGAACTGTACTTCACCGGTCAAGTGACCCTGGTTAGCGTTGACCGAGAAAAAGGCAAAATCATGCGCCAATTGCCACCCGCCGTGGAAGAAGTCTTCAAGAAAATTCGTGGGATTTAAGGCCATTTCTGCCGATAATAGACAGTCTATGCTGGACTAACAGACAAAATTTTGACGTTTATCGAAAATCACTATGAGTAATATTATTCGCGTGGGTGTCCTGGGCTTTGGGGGCCTCGGTCAAGCTGCAGCCCGATTACTAGCTCCAAAATCAGAAATGCGCCTCGTCGCCGCTGCCGACCATAAAGGTTATATCTATAATCCTGAAGGCCTCGATACCCAAGCCTGCATCAGCACCTACAATCAGCAGGGTTCCGTGGGTCATGTGCCAGAATATGGCGTCCTGAGTCAAAACAGTATTGCCGATCTGATCGCTAATGCTCAAGTGGATGGTTTTTTCCTCGCTCTGCCAAACTTGCCCAACACGTTTATGGCTGATGTGACCCGGCAATTTATTGCTTCTGGTTGGCAAGGGGTGTTGGTGGATGCCCTGAAGCGCACCAGTGCGATGGAACAAATCCTCTCCCTCAAGGACGAGGTGAAAAACGCAGGTATTACCTACATGACGGGTTGCGGCGCGACGCCTGGTTTGTTGACGGCAGCGGCGGCGATCGCGGCCCAAAGCTATGCAGAGGTTCACAGCGTTAAAATCACCTTCGGGGTGGGTATTGCGAACTGGGAAGCTTACCGGGCGACCATCCGGGAAGATATTGCCCACATGCCTGGTTATGATGTGGACAAAGCGCGGGCTATGAGCGATGCAGAAGTGGAAGCCCTGTTGGATGAAACCAATGGCATTATTTCCCTCGAAAATATGGAACATGCCGATGATCTCATGCTGGAATTGGCCGGGATTTGTTCCCGTAATCAAGTTAGTGTCGGCGGTGTGGTAGATACGCGCAATCCGAAAAAACCCCTCAGCACCAATGTGCAATTGACGGGCCGTACCTTTGAAGGCAAGATTGCAACCCATACGTTTACCCTTGGGGATGAAACTAGCATGGCCGCCAATGTTTGTGGCCCCGCTTTCGGTTATCTCAAAACGGGGGTTTGGTTGCAAAAGCAAGGTTTAACAGGCATCTTCACAGCGGCGGATATGATGCCCCAATTTGTGAAGTAGTTTCGCTTGGAGAATGACATTCCCACAAATCCTCCTGGGTCAGGGGGATTTTTTTGCTTAGAGAAGACTCAGGATGGCCTTCTGAGTTCGGGCACGGATCGCGGCTTCTGGTTCTGTGGTGAGAAATTCGGTGAGTTTGTTTTTGATGACGATTTTTTTAGCTTCTGGAATGGCTTGCGACAAACCCTCTAGTCCGGCGATCGCCCCATAGCGAACCACCCATTCTCCGTCTTCAAGGGCTAGGAATAGACAATCACAGACTTTTTGCTGCTGCAATTCTCGCTCAGAATCTGGCACTTTATGCCATTGAATATTCCCTAACCCTTTGGCCGCAGAGCGCCGCACACTAAAGGCAAAATCCTTATTCGCCGCCTCAATTAGCAGGTCTAAGGCTCTGGGGTCACCAATCCCGGCAAAGATTCGTAGCATCCATGCCCGGGCCCCGTAGTTATAGCCATCGACATTTTCGAGGAGGTAGGGTACAACGGCCTCGCCAATATTGATCAAACCATTGACCGCCGCGACGGCCGCCCCCGGATTATTAAATTTCAGCACTTCTACTAGAGTTGGGATAGCTTGTTCATCTTTTGTTGCGGCGAGTTGCGCCACATTTTTGACCAGGTCTTGGGCTGAGGTGGGGTTGTTAACGGCACGAATTAAAACGTCGACGGTCATGGGTTCAGAAGTTAGCGATCGCAAAAAATGTAGGGATTTGGTTTAAAGGTTCCTAGAGCAGACTATCCATTAATTCGAGCAATTGTAAACCGTCCGCATCGAGGGTTGCGGCTGTCCGTTGTAAATGGGATTCGAGAATGCCCTTGAGGGAAATTAACTTTAAGCTATTTTCGGCATAGGCTTTGGCGATCGCCTGACCCGCCGGAACATAGCCGATAGCGCCCAAATCTAACAGCGCAGACCGTCGTAACTGTAGCTGGTTACCATTCAGGGCTTCCATTAACTGTTCAGCGTAGTGGGCTTCTTGAGTCAGTTGATACAAGGCCCGTAGTGCCGCGTAGCGAATTTTTGCGAATTCGTGATCTAAAAATGGCTCAATCTCGGCGATCGCCGCCGTGGCACCAATCGTCCCTAACGCCTCAATCACCGCTTCATAGGGCTGCACTAAATGGGGTTTGCCCTCAGCCTTGACTGCCGCCGCGACGCCACCTGCGAGTAGCGCTTGTAACGCGGGAATTGCCTGCCGGTCTCCCAACATCTCCAACGATTGGGCCGCCGATTCCCGCACATAATAATCAGGACTTTCTAAACTCTCAATTAACGGTTGCACCGCTGCCGGATTGCCCAGCTTGCCCAACGCCTTTGCTGCGTTCCGACGTAGGGGATAACCTCCATCCGGCGACCGATCCGTCTCATCTTTTAACGCTGCTAGCAACGCATTTACGGCCCGCTCATCCTGCACCCGGAACTTGCCAAACCACCAAGCCGCATAATAACGTTTGCCTGTATCTTCCGTTTGTTGGATGTTGGCGATCGCCTCCTCTAGGGTCCAGGCCTCAGCCATCTGCCAGTCCGACATAAATTCTCCTTTAAATAGCCCCCACAACAAGTCGGAGCAACAGCACTAAAACCAAAGCACTGCTACCCCGTCTAGAAAAAATATTCAAAACAACAATGTTATTAAGCTTATTCAGCGACAGAAAGAAACAACAAAATTATTCCTCGTCAGAAGCAGTCGCACCCGTATAAGGTTTAATCGAAACAATCTTGCCGCCTAGACGCAAAATCCGTTGCATCTCTTGATTCATCCGAGCATAGGGCACATTGATAAAAACACTGCCACTGCGACGAAAGGCATATTCTTGATTGTCTGTTTCTTCTGTTTGGCGCAGCCCTTGCACTTCGTAGGTAAAAACACGCGAAGCCGCTTCCGTTCCATTCGCAAATTGACTCAACATGGTTCTTTCTTGGAACTCCGTAAAAGATTTATGTACAATAAACGCTTAAGGTAAAGTCGCCAAAACCAGGCACAAAATCGAGAAGCTTAGACCCCCTCTCAAATTTTGTCCCTGATTTTCATCAATTATCCACTCCGGTAACAACTCAGAGATCACGCGCAAACGAGACCTCTAACCTTTACTGGCCAGCAGGTGAAATACTGGCGACTCTACCGCCCATCCGCTGAATTTCTTGCAGCTTCTGAGACAGACGAGATACCGGTACGAAGAAAACGCGACTGCTACGACGAATCCGAGGATAACGGGGCGTAGACAACGCAGCAACTTCAACCCGAACAACTTGGTCATCCGCACTCAAGCCAGTGGAACCACCAAGGGATTGACCAGGATGATAATCATCAGCCGCAGACCGGAAAGCCCAACCTTCGTTAACACCAGAAGGCCCAACCACCGCAGAGGTAGTATTACGAGCGAGCTCTTGGGCTAAGCGAGAAGCATTCCCCGCAATTTGAGCGCGATCGCTGTTGGCATAGCCCCGTTGCAGACTAAACATCCGGGTAAAACCAACGGTACGATGTCCAGTTTGAACAACATAACTACGGATGTAGGGCACAATGTTGTCCCCGAAGTTTTCCGTATATTCAGCGCTATCAATGTAAGAATTGATATCAGCTTCAAACCCTTCATTTTGATAGCGATCGAGGTGCTCAATCACCTCTGCTTCATCGTAGGGGGCCCGACCCAACAAGTGCTTGAAGTTCAGTTCAATCACACGGGTTTGGAAATTGTTGTATAAAAACTTTTCTTTATATAGCTCAGACTGGGCCACGGCACGGACAAAATCCCGCACAGAAATAAACCCATTCGTGAACAAAGATTCCGCAGCTGTTAAACGCTCAGAAGACATGACATAGTCATTGCCTAAAACCTGGCGATAAACGGCGCGGATGACGGTTTGTGCATCATCTCGAGAATAGTTAGCGCGCAGTTCGACGGGTGATTGGTCAAACGCAGCGGTTCCCAAGCGAGAGGCAGCGACAGTAACTGGCATTTGCCTAATACTCCTTGTTAAACCAATGTTTTTAGATAGAGCAAGACCCGGAGAAGTAAGTAGAACCCAACACTTAAGCTGAAAACCACTTACCCATCCGGGCCTAGACTAAGCAAAATTAGCTGAGGGCGTTAATTGCGTAGTCGATGTAGTTGTTAGTTTCAGTAGCAGCATCGCCAGTCAAACCATGGTTTGCTTTGATGTGCTTGAGAGCTTCAACATACCAGCTGGGAGAAAGATCGAAAGTACGGTTGATTTCGTCAACACCAGCGATGAGGTACTCATCCATGGGGCCAGTACCACCAGCAACTAGGCAGTAGGTAACCATGCGGAGGTAGTAACCGATGTCACGAGCACACTTGTCTTTACCGCGCTGGTCAGCAGCGAAGTTGTTGCCAGGAGTGCTGGTGGTGTAGGGGAACTTGCTGTAAACCGCTTGAGCAGCACCATTAACGAGGGTGTCAGCTTTTGCAGTCAACGTTTGAGCCGCTTCAAGGGCGAAAGCACCTTGACGAAGACGACCATAGAGGTACTGGAGCTCAGTGTTGCTGAGGAAACGGCCTTGAGAATCAGCGAGTGCTACTGCTTCGGTAAGAGGGGTTTTCATTGTCAGATTATCTCCCTATGGATTATCAATAATTTTCTTTAAAAGGGCGCCTTACAGTATCGGTAAGACTTAAAACGAAAAATGTCAGAGTTGAATTAAAAAAGATTATTCAACAGCTTTTGCAGCAGTTTCGAAGTAGAGTTCGATTTCCTGTTGGAGAGAGCTGCAGTCACCGGGAGTTACACCAGCGGGATCCATAACAATCGCTACAGCAGCTTTACCCATTGCACGTACACCAGCAGCAACGGAAGCACCGGGAACACCAAGCGCAACGTAGGTTTCACGGAGGCCATTGAGGCAGCGGTCGTTGAGTACAGACGCATCACCAGTGAAGGTTGCGTAGGTTACATAACGGAGGATGATTTCCATGTCGCGAAGACAAGCAGCCATGCGACGGTTGGTGTAAGCATTTCCACCGGGAGCGATGAGTTGGGGCTGGTCAGCGAAGAGTTGACGAGCAGCGTTGGTAACAATGGAAGACGCATTGTTGGTCATGCGGCTTACGGCATCAGAACGCTTGGTACCTTCGGCAACAACTTTTTTGAGAGCTTCGAGCTTGTCGCTAGAAATGAACTCACCTCGGGCATCAGCCTGAGAAACAACCCGGGTAAAAATATCAAACATGTTTTTATCTCCTACTTATATTTTGATGAGTGGGATTTATTTTGTGCGGTTTGCTTACTAACAAGAGTGAAGCAAGTGCTGAGGGGCTCTCTTGCTGAAAACAAAATCCTAGAGTCGATAAAAGGTTTTGTTTTCGAGTTGGAAACTTAATCCCCAAAGCCAATTAAGAGTGTCAGCTATTTTTGCTTGTTTTTCACCTTGGCATTTAAGAAACTTTACATTCATTGAATTTTTCAGATTCTCAAAGTTGCCAGATAAAGTTCATGCTAGTTCCTTGGAACCTATGGGGTTTCTAAGGAGTACTGCGAGTGACTCTTAATCTTAGGTAAATGTTATACAACGTCTGCCGGCATTTAAACATTACATCTTGTAAAAAGATCTGTCACAAAACTTCATGTTTATAGGCGATCGCCGCTAATTTTCTCAGGGAATCCTTGGGCTAGACAGAAGAAGAGTAAAGCATTTACAAGGTTGAGCAAAGCAGTTTTTAAGTGGACTCCCCCTTAGGTTAGATCTCTGAATTTTCAAAATTTCGCAGAAAATCAACTCAGGAAACCAAGCGGAAAGACCGGATTAATAAGTTAATATACTCACCGGCTTTTCTCACCTGTGCCAGACTTTTCTGGTCAATCAGGCAACGTAACAAAATGTGAACTCACATAAAAAAACCTCCCTTGAATTAAGGAAGGTTATGAAAGATTTCTTTAGATTATTTTAAGGATTTCCTGGGAGGATTTATCCCTCGGTTTCGGAACCAGTAGCAGTGCCTCGGAAGATGACATCAGACTCTTTAACAAAGCCACTGTAAGCTTCCATGCCGTGCTCACCGATGTCGAGACCCCGGAGTTCTTCGTCTTTTTCGACGCGAATCCCACCGAGGACTGCCGATAGGGCGTACCAAACAATGAAGCTAAAGGCGACGGTAAAGCCACCGATAGAAAGGATACCGACGATTTGGGCAATCAGTTGTTGGATGCCACCGCCAGTGAAAAGCCCGGTTTCTTGGGTAAATAGGCCCACGGCTAAGGTGCCCCAAATACCGCAGACGAGGTGCACAGAAGTCGCACCAACCGGGTCATCAATTTTAATGGCATCAAAGAAGGCCACAGAGAAAACGACGAGTACACCGGAAATTGCCCCGATGATTACAGCAGAAAGGAAACTGACGCCGTCACACCCAGCCGTGATCCCAACGAGACCTGCCAAAATGCCGTTAATAATCATGGACAGGTCTGGCTTTCCATCCTTTACCCAAGAGGTTGCGGTTGCTGTGATTCCCCCAGCCGCAGCCGAAAGGTTGGTGGTGATTGCAATGTAAGGTACGTGGGCATCTGCCGCTAACTGAGAGCCGGGGTTAAAACCAAACCAGCCAATCCAAAGAATTAGACACCCTAGGGTCGCAATACTCATGTTGTGACCGGGAATGGCATGGACTTGACCATCGCGGTATTTACCGAGGCGAGGCCCGACTACCGCAGCACCCACAAGGGCAGCCCAGCCACCAACGGAGTGAACAATGGTCGAACCAGCAAAGTCATGGAAGCCAAACTCGTAGAGCCAAGCACCATCCCATTGCCAGTGACCCGTGATTGGGTAAGACACAGCAACGAGCAGGAAGCTAAAGATTAAGAAGGCGTCGAATTTAATCCTCTCTGCCACGGCTCCGGAAACGATGGTGGCGGCGGTGGCGGCAAAGGCAACCTGGAACAGGAAGGAAACACTTTCCGGTACGAACTGAAGAACTTGAACTGTTTCACCATCAATAGCTTCTTCGATATACCATTCTTCGCCAGTGTAGGGAATACTACTACCGTTGAAGAAAAAGCCTTTCAAGCCAATGAAGCTTGTTCCTTCACCATACATAAAGGCATAACCAATCGCCCAATAAGCAATGGTGGCAACGGCAAAGACGATCAAGTTTTTGGAAAGGATATTGACCGCATTTTTTTGACGACAAAAACCCGCTTCAAGCATCCCGAACCCTGCATTCATGAAAATAACAAGGACGGACGCAATCAACAGGAAGATCGTGTCTAGAATAATTTGCACTTGACCTGCTTGATCAATGGCGACGTCGCTTTGGGCCATTGCTGCAGTCCCCCAAACGACGGTGATGATCGCCGCTAAGGGAATACAGGCAAGCCAGGCAGGGGAGAAATGACGGGAGAGCTGACGGGCCAAGCGAAGCACCACACTGTTATCTGTTGTGTGTGGAGACCGCATGTCTTCCCGTGCCCATCCACGTTGTTGAAAAGTTGACTTAGGCATTAGTTTGAGATGTTGTTTAGGCATTCACTCAATGGAATAACACAAGCAAAATTCGCTAATGGTAGCAGAAGTAACCTTTTGAAAAGCCATCAACGAAAGTTGCCGAAAAATCATCTATGGTCTGAAGCTGCACCAAGCTTGGTCTGGCACCTAAGGGCCTTAAAGTTTCCATGGTGATGGGATTTGGGGTTTTCACCATTGAGGACTTGCTGACATTTATTCAGAGCAAAGATGTTTCCAAAAAATCAAATCCCAACGCAAGTTTAAGGACTGATTGCGGTTATTCTAAGGCACCCTGGTTTTTAAAATGTTTACCACTAACATTCTGTATAAAATGATACGCTTCAGACAGATGAAAGGGGGGATTAGAACAGCTCTAACCCTTGCTATGTGAGCCTTTCCAAAGGCGTTTACTAATGCTGTTGTAATTTACCAAACGGGGTCACTGAAGAGATGAATGGTGATCTCAGGGCGATCGCCAGGAATGCCACTAATGCAAGCGCAAAGATTTGTGCCATCGTCTAACTCTATTTCACAGGCATGGCATGAGCCCATCAAGCAGCCTGTGGGGATCGCCACCCCAGCCCGCCGGGCCACCTCAATCATCGGCTCCCCTGCGGTGGCAGTGACGGTAACATCATTGGGCATAAAGCGAACGGCGATCGCGGACATAAAAGCGTAAAACTCCAGGAGTTGAAGACAATAAACTAAACTAGGGAATCCCCGCTAACCACAGGCGACAAGAATTCCATCGGAAAACATTTTAGGAACCGTTACTGCGTAAAATGATAATCCGCTATAATGGCTCCCTGCATTGGGATGCTTTCCACGAAGCCATCAGAAGCCACTCATTTTAACAAAAATAAGCTTTAAGAAAATTTGCGACAAGGAGAAAACGTTTGGTGACTACAGCCTTAAACACAACCAAATCCGAAGAGATTTTTAGTGCCGCCCAAAAGCTAATGCCTGGTGGTGTTAGCTCCCCGGTGCGGGCCTTTAAATCCGTTGGCGGACAGCCCATTGTTTTTGAGCGCGTCAAAGGCTCCCGCGTTTGGGACGTCGATGGCAACGAGTACATTGACTATGTGGGCACTTGGGGGCCTGCCATCTGCGGCCATGCCAACGATGAAGTCAATGCAGCACTCCGGGAAACCCTCGAAAAAGGAACAAGCTTTGGTGCCCCTTGCCTCAAAGAAAATATCTTGGCTGAAATGGTGATCAATGCAGTGCCCAGCATTGAAATGGTGCGCTTTGTAAATTCTGGTACAGAAGCTTGCATGTCGGTGTTGCGTTTGATGCGGGCTTTTACGGGGCGAGAAAAAATTATCAAGTTTGAAGGTTGCTACCACGGCCATGCGGATATGTTCCTGGTGCAGGCCGGATCTGGGGTGGCGACCCTCGGCTTACCCGATTCTCCTGGTGTGCCCAAAACCACCACTGCTGCCACATTGACTGCCCCTTACAACGACCTTGAAGCCGTCAAAAAATTATTCGCAGAAAACCCTGGTGAAATTGCCGGGGTGATCCTAGAGCCCGTGGTCGGTAATTCTGGGTTTGTGGTTCCCGATGCTGGTTTCCTCGAAGGATTACGGGAAATTACCAAGGAACATGACGCCTTACTGGTTTTTGATGAGGTGATGACGGGCTTCCGGATTTCCTATGGTGGTGCCCAAGAAAAATTTGGCGTGACCCCAGATCTCACCACTCTGGGTAAAGTAATTGGTGGCGGGCTACCTGTGGGAGCCTATGGTGGCCGTAAAGACATCATGTCCATGGTTGCTCCGGCGGGGCCGATGTACCAAGCAGGTACCCTCTCAGGGAACCCCTTGGCGATGACAGCGGGCATTAAAACCCTTGAATTGCTACAACGTCCTGGCATGTATGGACAATTGGAAACCATCACGAAAAGGTTAATTGATGGCTTGTTGAGCATTGCTCGGGAAGCGGGCCATGAAGTCACGGGGGGCAACATCAGTGGTATGTTCGGCATGTTTTTCACGGGAGAGCCTGTCCGTAATTACGAAGATGCGAAGAAATCGGACTTACACAAGTTCAGCCGCTATCACCGTGGGATGTTAGAACAAGGAATTTACCTCGCTCCTTCTCAGTTTGAGGCTGGTTTTACGTCCCTCGCCCACACTGATGAAGATATTGAAAAAACCTTGGCCGCAGCTAAGGTTGTCTTGAATAGCATCTAAAGCCTAAATTTTGGTTTTGTTTTTGAGTTACAGTGTTCTCTCTTTCTGTCACGGAAGGGGGAATTTTTTTGGGGATTGCGAAGGGATGAATCCGCTACAATTGCTTAAAAATTCTGTTTTCAGGGGTTTATGAGCCAAGCGAAACCAAATCCATCGCCTGAGGGGACTGAGCTTGAGGGGAAGCCTCCCGAATCTGAATTAACAACGGCCTCGGAACAGGCGAGATCTCAACCTGTACAAATTCCGCCACCCCGTTCGGATTTGGCGGAGCGGCACTTTTATCTGCGCAAAATTGATCCTGGTAGTCCTTGGCTTATTTCAACGGCGATCGCCGTGACGATGTTGGGGCTATTAAGCCATTGGCTTTGGCTTGGACTGTCCGGCACCCTCGTCACCCTCTTGCTCTCATTGCGGATTATTTTGCCCTCCCTAAAAAATTGGCTAGGGACTTTTTTGACCCCCGAAGAACGTCGCACCCTCATTGGTGTAGTGGCCTTTGTGGTGGCGATCGCCAGTTTATTGAGATTTCTCGGTTTCTATCGATTGGTAGGCTATTGGCTCAACCAGATTGTCTGGGATGAATTTGGCTCCTGGGCGGACTGGGTGGGGGCATTGGGGCAAATTATGATTGCCGTGCTGGCCGTCTATGTCGCCTGGGAACAATACGTTATCTCCCGCGATTTGACCATCCAACAAAACCGTATTACCCAGCAGCAAACCATTGATACCTATTTCCAGGGGATTTCTGACCTCGCCCTGAACGAAGAAGGACTCCTAGAAGACTGGCCCCAAGAAAGGGCGATCGCCGAAGGGAGAACCGCCGCTATTTTGAGCAGTGTCGATGCTGGTGGTAAAGCAAAAATCTTGCGATTTCTTTCCCAATCTCGATTTTTGACTCCCCTGAAGCGAGATGGTCGTTTGGGGCGAGCGATCCTAGACGGAACAGGCAGCTACGCCGAAGACCGAGAATGGGGCGTCCGCGTGATTGATTTAGGAGTGATGCTGGCAGGGGCCGATCTCGCCAATATGGATCTGCGCTGGACAGACCTTAGTGAAGCCAACTTAGTCCGGGCAAATTTACAAAATTGCGACCTAGTCCGGGCAAATCTTTCTCGCGCCATCTTAGTTGATGTAAACCTCCGGCTTGCGGACGTGAAAGGCATAACTTTCTTTTATGGCCCCTTCGAAACGGCTAGTCCCCGCATCAAAGCAAAGTTACCCAACTACCGCACTGGCGAATATACAGGGGCTGTGGTGGAAAATGCCGACTTTACAGGGATAAAGCGAATGAATGAGGAGCTACGTTACTATTGCTGTGCTTGGTGTGGCGAAAAAAGTCGGGCCACGATCCCTGGGGGCTGTGAAGGAATTCCGAATAAGTTGGGCCGTTAAATTAGCCGTAAAAGTAACTGTCTAACTCGTTTCCGCTTTAACCCAGAGGGCTAAACCACCGCCACGACCACGGGCCGCAATCACATCGGGGGAGACGTAAAAGTAACTGAAAAAGGCCTGTTTCCCAATGGTTGTTGCGTAGAAATCTTGCCTGGCCGTTTCACCGCCCCGGATTTGGCCTCGATAAAGCCTCAACCCACCCAAGCTTATGGTTATTTGCGTAAAGTCGAAGGCGAGTAACCGTTTTTGAGTCTGAAATTTCACTGGGCCAGTTAAGGATAAATGCAGTGGCCCCAAGTGAACGTTGTTAGTAACGCTGCCCCGCTGCCAATTCGTTGTTGGGTCTTGCTCCGTCAGAGCGTCATAGGCGATCGCCACCGTGACCCACTGGGGTAAATAGCGTCCCTGACCCAGCACTTTTCCCGCTTGTTTTTGGGCTTTTTTGGTGCCCGTAATAAAGGTGAGCTGCCAGGTACCCAAGAGAGAAACAAAAGGATAAGTCCGCTTCTCCCGTTTGGCTGTTTTTTCCAGGCCAAGCAACTGTGCCGTGAGGGCCTCTGGGGTAGGTCGCCGCTGCGAATTCAAAAGAACAGCACGGGTCAAAATGTCGGCTTGGGCAGTCATAAAAAAAGGGGATTCATCCTTGGTATATGGTTTTTCGGTGAAAATTTATCCAGTGAAAATTTAGCTGTGGTAGTCACAACCATTGGGCACTAGATTTTCCAGGGCGGCGATCGCCATAAAAATTATTTTAAGAAATTGACTAAGGTCTGGAGTTTGTCCCAAGCTGCCCCGCTAGCCATTACCGTTTGAGCTTTTTGAACGCCCGCGAGATGATCCCCCCAGGGCACGACTTCTGCAACCTGGAGCGCCAACCCCGCATTCAAAGCCACCGCATCCCGCTGGGCTTGGGTTCCTTTCCCCTGGAGAATATTCGTTAAAATCTCTTGGTTTACAGGCACATCGCCGCCCTTCAACGCTTGCAAGGAAACAGGCGTTAAACCCAGAGCAACTGGATCTAAAACGCTAGTCGTGACTGCACCACCATTCACAAGGGCCAAATCCGTTTTATCCCCAAGGCCCGCTTCATCTAAGCCTTCCCGACCATGGAGAACCATCGCCTTAGGGGTTCCCAGTTGATTGAGCGCTTGGGCCATCCGTTCAATAAACTGTGAATCATAAACACCAATAATCTGGCCTGTGGGCTGGAGGGGATTGACCAACGGCCCCAACAGATTAAACACTGTACGAATCTTGAGTTCGCGGCGGATCGGGGCCACACTTTTCATCGCCGGATGCCAGCCAGGGGCAAACAGGAACGTAATGCCCACCGCATCAAGGGCCCCATGGACTTTTTCCGTAGGAGCGCCAAGGTTGACCCCTAGGGCTTCTAAAACATCCGCAGAGCCGACTTTGCTCGAAGCTGAGCGATTACCATGTTTGGCAACTTTGACCCCAGCGGCTGCTGTCACGAAGGCCACCGCCGTCGAAATATTAAAGGTAGAAGAACCATCTCCCCCGGTGCCGCAGGTATCAATCACCGGTTGCCCATGGCTTAATAGCTGTTGCTGTCGGGATTGGGCTTTGAGGACTTGGGCCATCCCCGTCAGCTCATCAGCCGAAACCCCCTTTGTTTGTAGGGCCGCAAGTATAGCTCCAGATAGGGCTGGAGAAATCGCCTCTTGTAGCCAACCTTCCATGAGTTGAGAGGCTTGGGTTTGGCTTAGGGATTCGCCATTGATGAGTTGTTGGAGGAGAGCAGACCAATTTGGAGTTGTCATAGATTCGAGGCAAACGTGCTAGAGAGGTTTTCCAAAAACTCTATCGGATTTCCTCCCTTTCCGAGAATCTTTTAGAATATCCTTTGGAAAAATTTTGTTAAATGTCAGGCGAGTTGAGGGTTATGAAGGTTTTAGCGCGCATTGTTGTTTTAGGTTTCGTCATTTTCGGGCTTTGTTGGGGGACACCGGCTTACGGGGCCAGTCCTGCGGCCACATCCCGGTCGGCGATCGACAGTGAAGATCTCGCCGGCAGCAATTTTGCGGGGCAAAACCTCCAGGGAGTTGAATTTTCCCAGGTGAACCTTACCAACGCAGATTTAAGCGGCAGTGATCTCCGGGGGGCTGTTTTTAACAGCACGTTATTGGAAACGACCAACCTCCACGGGGCCGATTTTACCAATGGCATCGCCTATCTCTCTAAGTTTACTGGGGCCGATTTGACCGATGCGATTTTTGTGGAGGCGATTCTCCTGCGATCTACCTTTGAGAATGCCAAGATTGATGGCGCAGATTTCAGTTTTGCTGTGTTAGACGGGCCACAACAGAAAAAGCTCTGTGCCGCCGCCACAGGGGTCAATCCGGTGACGGGGATTGCCACGGCTGACTCTTTGGGCTGTTAATCAAAGCCTGAACATTCGATTTTCATGGGGATGAACTGGGGGAAATGCTCCCCCTTTTTTATGTTGTATCCCAGATAACCCTAGAGGGCTTCTAGGGGGTTAACGGTATCAATCACCGAGAGACTGGCATCTTCATTAACGGTCCAAACGTCGTAGTTTCCAGCCACGTCACCATTTTCATCAAAGTCAACGTTCCCGCTGGCACCTTGGTAGTTAATCGCTTGGCCTTCGCGGACAAGGGCGATCGCCTCACAGGGATCACTCACTTCTTGGCCGTCCCCACTGGTAACTTCCCGGAGGTGATTTTTAATGCCTTCGCCAGTATTCACATCTGCTGCTTCGGCGGCCAACATCATGGCGATCGCCGCATCCCAGGAATGGGGCACATAGGCCGTAACCTCCTTACCTGTTTTTTCGCGCCAGAGAGCTGTAAAAGCTTCTAAGGCCGGGCCATCCGCACCGGGAACCGTCCCCAGAGCCCCCGCAATAATTGACTGGCCAGCGGCGGTCGTACCTACCTGTTGGGTAAAGTCTTCGCTGTAGACGCCATCGGTTAATAGAACAGTGATCCCTTCGCTTAAGCCTTGTTCATAGGCGGCTTTGAGCAATAAACTACCAGTCTCTGCGTAGAGCACCCCAAGGACAGCATCGGGTTCCCCGGCAAAAGCGGCAGCCGCTTCACTATCGAGGGTGGCGGCTTTCGGGTCATAGCGCACCGGATTATCTTTGTTGACAATGGTGCCCCCAAGGTTTTCAAAGGCTTTGATAAATTCTTGCTCAAAGCCCACGCCATAGTCGTTGTTAATCACCACGGTAGAAACCCGTTCAAAGCCTTGTTTTTGCGCTAAAACAGCCAAAGCAGGGGCTTGGTAGCTGTCGGGGGGCGCAGTTCTAGCCCAATAGCCATCAAAATCACCATTCGCAGCCCGTTCTGTAAACACAGGACTGGTACTGCCGGGGGAAACGAGCATCACTTGGTTCCGCACCGCAACATCAACGGCGGCACTAGACACACTACTGGCAAAGGCCCCCACAACCCCGGCGACTCTATCGACTTCCGCCAGCTTTGTCATCGCTGCTCCTCCGGCGGTGGGGTCTGTTTGGGAATCTTCTTGGATGAGGGTAACGGGTTGCTCATTGACGCCCCCGCAAGCGTTAATCGTTTCTACGGCCAGCTCTACGGCGATCGGCATATTTTGCCCAATGGAGGAAAGGTCACCAGTGGTGGGGGTCAGGGAGCCCAATTTCAGGCCCTCAGCGCCGGTATTTGTACTGGTTTCGCCGTTACCATCGGTGGGGGCAGTGGTGTCTTGGCAGGCTCCGGTGAAGGTTGCGATCGCCGCCAGGGAAAGGGCGATCGCCAAATTAAATTTCGATGTTTGCATGGTTCAGATTTTTTCAAAAAAAGATTAAAATCCCCCTCATTTTATGCACAAACCCCAGGATGCAACCCCAAGAAAGGGGAGAAGGCGATTTACAATAGTTAACATTGCTTGAGGTTAAAACTGACTATGGTTGCTGCGCCAAATTCTCCACAACTATCGACCCAACCGGCTTGGTCACGACTTTTTGCGAACCCCGCCCAACCGTTTGATTTAACGCCTCTGCCCGTTCTAGAGGGGGCAATTCCACCAGGATTGCGGGGGAGTTTATTTCGCAATGGCCCCGGACGTTTGACACGGGGAGGGCAGGCCATGGGCCATTGGTTTGACGGCGATGGTGGCATTCTAGGGGTGTACTTTACAGAAGCAGGTGCCCAGGCCCAATATCGCTATGTAGAAACCCCCTACTTTCAGCAGGAAGCAGCAGCAGAAAGCTTACTCTATCCTAACTATGGCACCCTTGCTCCGGGACAAATTTGGCAGCGGTGGGGGAAACCTGCTAAAAACTCCGCCAATACTTCTGTGTTACCCCTGGGCGATCGCCTTTTAGTCCTGTGGGAAGGGGGGAAACCCTATGGCCTCAATGCCCAAACCCTCGAAACCTTGGGAGAGATGGATCTTGGCTTTGCCCACTCTAGCGATACCTTTTCGGCCCACCACAAAATTCAGCCTGAAACTGGGGAAATTTACAATTTTGGCGTGACCTTCGGCCCCAAGGCGACATTCCAGCTTTACCGTTGTCACCCCCAGGGCGAAATTTCACAGCAGACTCATTTTTCTGTACCAGGCTTAAAGGGATTGCCGCTGGTGCATGATTTTGTCTTGGCCGGAGATTACCTCGTGTTTTGTATTCCGCCGGTGCGCCTCCAAATGGTGCCGACGCTATTGGGCCTAAAAACCGTTAGCGATGCCCTTCAATGGCGGCCAGAACTGGGAACGACGATTGTGATCATTGATCGCAATACCCTCCAACCGATTAGCTTTTGCCAACAGGAGGCTTGGTTCCAGTGGCACTTTACCAATGGCTATGTTGATGATCATGGCGAAATTGTGCTGGAAATGGTGCGGTTTCCAGATTTTGCCAGCAACCAACAATTCATCGAAATTCCCCAGGGCAAAATTCACACCTATACAAAGGGCACCCTCTGGCGCTATCGACTGGCACCGAAAACAGCCAAGGTCATCGAAGCCTACGAAATTTGCGATCGCTCCTGTGAATTTCCGATCACCCTCGAATCTCACACCGGGCAACCTTGGCCCAAAACCTTTATGGGTGTCCACCGCCGAGAATCAGATATTGGTCATGAGATCATTAATGTGATCGCCGCCTTTGACCACCGTACAGAAACCTTCACTATGGCAGATATGGGCGCCAACCATTACCCCTCCGAACCCATCCCCGTCCAAAATCCCCAGAATCCCGATGAAATCTGGCTCTTAACCGTTGTCTTTAATGCTCCAGCGCAGCGCAGTGAACTCAGAATCTACGATGGCGATCGCCTGGAGGCTGAACCCCTTTGTATCCTAGAATTTCCTGAAATTATTCCCCCCAGCTTCCATGGCAAATGGCAGCCCACTCTTTAAAATTCCTAAGTAAAAGTTCCAAGAAAAAACCCTCCAACTTGGAGGGTAAGGGCTAAACAATTGAATCTTTGAAAAATGTTCTTAGAGCGCGTTACCACGGGGTAGAACTTCTTCAGGGAATACAAATTGTTCGTGAATTTGGTCTTGCGGTGCCATCCATGCACGCATACCTTCGTTCAACAGAATGTTCTTCGTGTAGAACGTTTCAAATTCGGGGTCTTCCGCCGCGCGGATTTCCTGGGATACAAAGTCATAGGCCCGTAGGTTCAATGCTAAACCCACAATCCCCACAGAACTCATCCATAGCCCAGTCACCGGTACAAACAGCATGAAGAAGTGCAACCAACGCTTGTTGGAAAACGCAATCCCGAAAATCTGAGACCAGAAACGGTTCGCGGTCACCATCGAGTAGGTTTCTTCTGCCTGGGTCGGCTCAAACGCTCGGAAGGTATTCGCTTGGTCACTGTCTTCAAACAGGGTGTTCTCTACCGTTGCCCCGTGGATCGCACAGAGCAGCGCACCACCGAGAATCCCTGCAACACCCATCATGTGGAAGGGGTTGAGCGTCCAGTTGTGGAAACCTTGTAAGAACAGAATGAAACGGAAGATACCAGCGACACCAAAGCTGGGGGCAAAGAACCAGCTAGACTGACCCAAGGGGTACATCAGGAATACACTGACGAATACCGCGATGGGGCCAGAGAAGGCGATCGCATTGTAGGGGCGGATACCCACCAGACGGGCAATTTCAAACTGACGCAGCATGAAGCCGATCAGACCAAAAGCACCGTGGAGGGCAACAAAGCTCCAGAGTCCACCGAGTTGACACCAACGAGCAAAGTTCCAGTTGGCTTCGGGGCCCCAGAGGAAAAGGAGGGAGTGACCGAGGCTGTCAGCAGGGCTGGATACAGCAACAGTCAGAAAGTTACACCCTTCGAGATAAGAGGATGCTAATCCATGGGTGTACCAAGAAGTAACGAAGGTGGTGCCAGTCAACCAGCCACCGAGAGCCATGAAGGCGCAGGGGAACAGGAGGATACCGGACCAACCGACGAAGACAAATCGATCTCGCTTCAACCAGTCATCGAGGACATCAAACCAGCCTCGTTCCTGGGGCGCGCGTCCGACTGCAATAGTCATAAGGACGAAGTCTCCAAAATAGTAAGCAACAAAAAATTACATATAATTTCGGGTGTTTATTTGATGAAACACCTTACTTTCGTCTAGGTTCTAGGCAAAAAATGATAGTGAATCTAGACAAATGTGAGAAAAGTTTACCTTTCTTAATAACCTATTTTAGGGGATAAAGGCTGATTTTGCCAAATATTTTTGCCGCCCTCACTCCCCTAAGACCCTTGAAATTGCCTTGATCTCGCCCCTAAATGACACCGCTGTTCACGGCGTTGGAGCGGGGCTTTGGGGCGGCATAGATTCTTCAATATCCAAGAAGTAATGAGTCTTGCCAAAAAAATAAAAAGATGCCCCCTTTTCAAAGGACATCTACAACAACTTAACTTTCCAGGATGGTCGTTATTTTTGTTACTTAGCCGGAGCGAGGCGAATATTTTTGGCCAATCCCAAGGCTTGTAGGAAACGAATTGTCATCCAAGTCATATCAATTTCCCACCAGTTGAGACCATGGCGCGCGGAATACTGATAGGCATGGTGATTGTTGTGCCAACCTTCGCCGTAGGTGACAAGGGCAACCCACCAGCAGTTCTTGGAGTGGTCGTTGGACTCATGGCTTTTATAGCCAAATTTATGGGTGGCACTATTCACAAACCAGGTACAGTGGAAAACCACGGCAAGGCGGAGAAACACGCCCCAAATCACGAAAGACCAGCCGTTACCGACCCAGGCTTCTCCCCAGGCATAAAGGGCTAAACCCAAGGCCACCTGGATGAGAACCATGTATTTTTGGCAAAAATTGTAGAAAGGATCGTCCTTAATGTCTTTGATGTAGCGATCAATGTCGCCACGGGCAGGAATTTCAAACAGCATCCAACCGATGTGACTCCACCAGAAGCCTTTATTGGAGTCATGGGGATCAGGAGTATGGTCAGAGTGTTTGTGGTGGATGCGGTGTAGCCCAATCCAATCAATCGGCCCCCCCTGACAGGCAAGGGTGCCACAGAAAATCAAGAAATACTCAAGCCACTTTGGTACTTCAAAGCTACGGTGGGACACGAGGCGATGGAACCCTAGGGTAATTCCAATGCCACCGGTAATCCAGTGAAACAATAAAAAGACGCCCACGGCTTGCCAACTAAAGTTACCGGGTAAAAAGGCAAGGAGGGCGACTAGATGGATCAAGCTGAAATAGATAATCGTTGTCCAATCTAGGGGGAGTTTTTGGGAAGTGGCAACAGTCATGAAATATCCTTTCTGGAAATTGTACTGTGGGACATGGTATGCGGAGGCTCCGTATTTTTTCCACTGTCCTACATGATAAACACAAGCACGGCTCAGCAAAGGGAAGATAAGAACACTTTAGAAAGACGGTGCCTATCGTCGGAGAAGTCTTTCAAAGCGAAGCACAAAAATCTTGAAAATTCGGAACTTTGGGCTGAAATAGCGCTTGGGTGTTTTCTAAACTTTACTTTTAGATGTAACCGGGTATTTTCTTCGTTAAATCAGATTTAAATTTAACATTTATTTACGAATTTAATCAAGATTTGCTGAATTTTAGCGCGGAATTATCGGGGCGTCCATTCCCTGGGTTAGAAGTTTGGGGCTTGGTATGATTGGCTCGCTCTTAATTTTTTGCTGTTCGTTTTTTTATGAATTCTGCTGAGATTGTTCGCCGGGCGATCGCCTCCCTGACCCCCACCTTCCAAACCATTGACCAACAAACCCAAACCAATCTCCGCAAAGTTTTGGGAGCCTTTCAGAAATATCGGGTGGGCGTCCACCATTTCAGCAGTGTCAGCGGTTACGGCCACGGAGATCTGGGGCGGGATACCCTCGATCAAGTTTATGCGGAGGTGATGGGGTCAGAAGCGGCTCTGGTGCGGGTGCAGTTGGTTTCAGGCACCCATGCGATCGCCGCTGCCTTGTACGGTGTCTTGCGTCCGGGCGATGAAATGCTCGCCGTGGCGGGTGCCCCCTACGACACCCTTGAGGAAGTGATTGGTTTGCGGGAGGAAGGTCAAGGTTCCCTGGCAGAATTTGGCATTGGCTATCGGCAGTTAGAACTCACCCCCACGGGAGAAATCGATTGGGAAACCCTCAAAACGGCAGTAAAGCCAAAAACACGGCTGGTATTGATTCAACGTTCCTGTGGCTATTCCTGGCGCAAAAGTTTGTCTACAGCAGAAATTCAGCGCATTGTTGAAATTGTCAGGGCCCAAAATCCGGACACCGTTTGCTTTGTGGACAATTGCTATGGAGAATTTATCGAAACCCAAGAACCCACCGCCGTAGGCGCGGATCTCATGGCGGGATCACTCATCAAAAATCCGGGGGGAACCATTGTCACGGGCGGCGGTTATTTAGCGGGTAAAGCAGATCTGGTTGAAAAAGCGGCCTGTCGGCTTACGGCACCGGGCATTGGGAGTCACGGGGGGGCAACCTATGATCAAAATCGGCTGTTATATCAGGGATTATTTCTCGCGCCCCAGATGGTAGCTGAGGCTGTGAAATGCACTCATTTGGTGGCCACGGTGTTTGCTGACTTGGGCTATGAGGTGCAGCCCAATCCCCTAGAAAAACGCCAGGATGTAATTCAGGCGATTCGCTTGGGTTCTCCGGAGAAATTGTTGGCCTTTTGTCGGGCTTGGCAAAAATTTTCACCCATCGGCTCTTACCTCGATCCGGTGCCAGCACCAATGCCCGGTTACGCCAGTGATTTAGTGATGGCCGGGGGGACATTTATTGATGGCAGTACCTCGGAGTTATCAGCGGATGGGCCACTGCGGGAGCCCTATGTTGTCTTTTGCCAGGGGGGCACCCATTACACCCATGCGGCGATCGCCCTCGAAGCGGTAATAGATGCCTTTGGGGATCTCTAGGGGGTGCGGTTGGCGACGGACTGCACCAGACCAATGGCGATGAAATTGGTTAAAAGAGAAGAACGACCATAGCTAAGCCAAGGCAATGGAATCCCGGTGATCGGCGCAATGCCAATGGTCATCCCCACGTTAATCAACACCTGAAACAGCACCATCGACAGCACCCCGACGGCGATCAGGGAACCAAAATTATCTTCGGTTTTGCAGGCAATGCGGATCAGGCGTAGGCACAACAGCCAAAATAAAAACATCACGGCGATCGCCCCCATAAAGCCTAATTCTTCGCCAACCACCGAAAAAATAAAGTCCGTGTGTTGTTCCGGGACGTAGTTAAGCTGGGTTTGGGAGCCATGGTAAAGACCCGTGCCCCACAGTTGACCAGAGCCAATGGCAATGCGCGATTGGATGAGGTGATAGCCGCCCCCAAGGGCGTCCTGTTCTGGATTGAGGAAAAGGGTGAGACGGTCTTTTTGGTAGGGTTGGAGCATATTCCAGAGGATGCCAGCCCCCACCCCGGCGATCGCATTGCCCGCCATTGCCCCAACGGTGCCGAGCCAGCGCCAAGGGAGGGTTAACCAAGCCGTCAGCCCCATTAAGCCAAACCAAATCAGCCAGACGGGAAAAGCAACCCCAAACAAAATAGCTGACACAATGGGCGAGATAATCAGGAGAATCCAGCCAAAATTGGCATTGGCCCAGTAGAGCATCCCCAGGGTGATCGCCCCGAAAACCAGCGAGGTGCCAAGATCCTGGAGCAAAATTAGACTGCCAGGGATCGCCGCAATCATAAACACCTTCAGTAACATGGGCAACCGTGCCGCCGTATCTTGGTGGAGAGTCGCCGCCAGAGAAAGAATTAAACTCACCTTGGCAAATTCCGAGGGTTGCACGTGGAAGCCCGCCACATTAATCCAGCTCTGGGCACCGTTGGCACTCACCCCAATGAACAACACAGCGATCAGGGACAGAATACTCAGGCCATAGACTAACCAATGGCCGACAATCATCGTTTGGTAGCGGGAACGGGCGATCGCCAAACAAACCCCTAGACCCACACCACCAGTGACCCAATGTTGCCACCAGTCCGTCGAACCAATATTGAGCTGGGCACTGCGGATCGCCAGACCAGCCAAGACCGTGAGGCCAACGGTGACTGTCATGAGCCACCAATCGATCCCCCACCAGGGGGCCAAAGCATTCACCAGAGGTTCCGCAATATAAGTCTTGAACGGATGACGACGTTGGGAGCGACGAAACATAGAATCATGTCCGAAAAAATCACTCCTATCTTGCCATAGACAGATGGCAGTCAACAGTAATTTGCTAGTTGTGCTTGTTGGCCATCCCAATCGCTTCGGAAATGTGATTGAGATTGTGGGTCTCTAATTTTTCCAACAGACCCCGCAAGATATTGGGGATAATCCAAGGGCCTTTGTAGATCCAGCCCGTATAAAGCTGCAACAAACTCGCGCCAGCCGTAATTTTTTCCCAGGCATGGTCAGCGGTAAAAATCCCCCCAACACCGATAATCGGCAAGCTGCCTTGGGTTTGTTCGTAGATAAAACGAATTACTTCGGTGGAACGTTGACGTACCGGCGCACCACTGATCCCCCCCGCTTCCTCGGTGACGGGATTGCCAGTTTTTTCAAGGATTTGAGTCTTGAGGCCGTCCCGTCTGGTGGTGGTGTTGGTGGCAATAATCCCAGCAAGTTGATAGTCCTGGGCAATTTTTACGATATTGGCGATCGCCTCCCAGTCGAGATCCGGGGAAATTTTAATAAAAATCGGCTGTTGTTTTGTATTTGCTTGCTGAAGTGCTTCAAGGATCGGTTGAATTTGTTCCCCACCTTGGAGCGATCGCAAGCCTGGGGTATTGGGAGAACTCACATTCACCACAAAGTAATCGGCCACCGCTTGCAATGCCTCAAAGCTCCCCAGATAATCTTGGGCTGCGGCCTCAAGGGGCGTCACTTTCGACTTACAGAGGTTAATACCGATGGGAATGGTGCGGGGTTCGATTTGCCAACTTTCCCCTAGGGTTTTCGCCATCACAGCGGCCCCTAGGTTATTCGCGCCCAAACGATTCAGGGCCGCTTGGTCAGCGGGTAAACGAAACAGCCTTGGCAGGGGATTTCCCGGTTGGGCATGGAGCGTCACTGCGCCCATTTCCGCAAACCCGAAACCAAAGCGTGACCACATCCCTGCCGCCATTGCATCTTTATCACAGCCCGCCGAAAGTCCCACCGGATTCGGAAAATCGAGGCCCCAGAGGGTCTGACTTAAGCGCGGATCTTGGACGCAAAATTCCGCGACCATCTGCTCCTTTGCCAGGCGACTCCAAAGCAAATCCGGCGATCGCTCTAACCAATGGAGGGCGTTAATGAGTTGACGGTGTCCCTGTTCTGGATTGTCCTTAAAGGCTGCCAGGACGAGGGGATAACCGGGTTTTGCAAAGTTCAAGAATGCCATGAGCTTGAGAAGAAAAGAAATGTTGGCTTGAGGAATCGCTTGTCGGGGAACGAGGCCCCAGGAAAATCCTTGAGATGTTGATTAATTAATTTTCTATCGATGATGGTCATGGGGAGGTTGCCGCCGCTGGAACTGCCGGGTCGCCCGGAGCGATCGCCAACGATATATTAGCCAGAGAGAGAGGAAATAGACCGCCACCGCCAAACCCACACCAACCACCGTACAGCCGATAAATAGGGTGCTGATAAAATTCATCCCCGCCAGACTCAAGTCAGACCAGGATTCTAGCTGGGCTTCATCAAAGGTGATCGGCTGTTGGAGTAGCACTTCTCCCACCTGGAAGTTGAAGTAAAAAATGGGCACATAGGTCAAGGGATTACTCACCCAGGTGCCCGCCGCTGCCGTCAGTTTGTTGCCATTAAAAACCGTGGCCAGAAGTAGACCAATGATTGTCTGGAGACCGAAAAGCGGAAAACTCCCGGCAAATGCCCCGCAAGCCCAACCCCTGGCGATCGCCTCTGGTGTGCCTTCTTGCCGTAACACTTTGAGGTACCAATACCGGATCCAACGACGCCAACGGGACAATACATACTTGAACTGTTTGTGAGGCAGCGGTTTCACAGTAACCATACGGATCTCAGCTAAAAAAAATGGGGAATCACTCCCCGAATTGGATGGGTTGAAGTGGAGAAAGAACTTAGGCGCTCTTACCAAATTGGCGATCGTAGACCATTTCTTCCTTATCTGATTCTAGCTTGACGTCAGAACGGGGGTAAGCAACGCAGAGCAGGGCATAGCCTTCGTCTTGTAGCTCAGGAGAAAGCCCGATCCCCTCTTCACGACTGACGCTGCCTTCGGTAATCAGTGCCGCACAGGTCGTACAGACCCCAGCACCACAGGAGGTGGGGAGATCAATGTTGTTGGCATGGGCAACATCGAGGATTGTTTGATCTTCTGGAACGTCGATGGTGTAGGTGTTGCCGCGATGTTTAATCTCTACTTTATAGGAGGTGGTCATAGGGGGGATTTTAACAATTATTTTAAGGTTTCTTTCGCTACATATTTTAAAGGATCGCCGCGCTTATTAAGAAATGTCGCTAAATCTAAACCTTAATTGCGTGGTCGCTGAGGCCGCAAAGTTCGGGTGTTAATTTGAAGGGCGAAATTCCCGTTAGAAAATCCTTTTAAAACGCTTTAATTCGTCCATTTCAAGATTAATTCCTATGTATAACGGCAATACTAAAAAAGACTATATCCAAGCTGGCCTTGTGGCTGGTTTAGGGGCTGGGGTGGCCACTTCCTTTGCGGTGGGCCAGGGGCAACATCCGGCGATCGCCTTGGGGATTACCCTGATGGCGGCGGTGTTTGCGATGGTTTGTCACCGTTATGATCTGATTTAGATTGAAATCGCAGTTTAGTTTTTAAAAATCCGCAATGAAGGCGATCGCCATGACCGCAGCGGGGCGCCCCAATGTCCTCCAGCTTATTGAGGTGCCGCAGCCGCAAATCACAACCCCCCAGCAAGTCCTTGTGAAACTCCAGGCGGCGGGGGTGAATCCCATTGATACAAAAGTCCGTAGTCGAGGCACGTTTTATGATGATCCCCTCCCGGCAATTCTCGGTTGTGACGGGGCCGGGATAATTGAGGCGGCGGGCCGTGATGTCGAAAATTTTGCCGTGGGTGATGCTGTCTATTTCTGCGATGGCGGATTGGGGAAAGCAGGCACCGGAAATTACGCCGAATATGCGGTGGTCGATGCCCGATTCATTGCGAAAAAACCAGAAAATTTATCCTTTGCGGCGGCAGCAGCGGCTCCCCTCGTCTTGATCACGGCCTGGGAAGCTTTAGGCGATCGCGCCCGGTTGCAGTCTGGCCAAACAGTACTGATCCACGCCGGAGCGGGTGGTGTGGGCCATGTGGCAATTCAACTGGCAAAACTGTGGGGCGCAACGGTCTTCACGACGGTGAGTACCCCCGACAAAGCGCGGTTGGCCCGGCAATATGGCGCCGATGAAGCAATTTTGTACCGCGACGTGGATGTGGCCGAAACGATACACAAGTTAACCGACGGGGCTGGGGTTGATGTGGCTTTTGATACTGTCGGCGGCCAAGTCTTTTGGGAGACAGTGCCAGCGGTGAAAACCTACGGCGATTTGGTGACAATTCTCGAACCAGATTTTCAGCTTGGCAATCTCAAACAGGCCCGGCTAAAAAATTTACGGATTAGCCTAGAACTGATGCTAACACCGATGCTTACTGGGGATGTGGCCGGACAAATGCACCAGGCCGATATTCTGCGGCAATGTACCCAATGGTTTGAGGCCGGGGAACTCAATATTCACCTAGGCCAAGCGTTTCCTCTGGCTGAAGCAGCAAAAGCCCACCAAATCATCGAACAGGGTTCCAGCACAGGAAAAATTGCCCTTACCATTTAGGCAAACTGTTGGGCATGGAATTGGGCATAGCGACCCTGGTGGGCGAGTAATTCCTCGTGGGTGCCGGATTCAACAATTTCCCCTTGGTCTAAAACGATAATGCGATCGCTGCTGCGGACAGTGGCCAGCCGGTGGGCAATTACAAACACGGTACGGTCTTGCATAATCCGTTCCAAGGCTTCCTGTACCAGAGCTTCGGATTCGGCATCAAGGGCAGAGGTGGCCTCATCCAAAATTAAAATGCGGGGATTGAGTAAAACAGCCCTGGCGATCGCCACCCGTTGCCGTTGACCACCAGAGAGATTAACGCCCCGTTCCCCCACATAGGTGTGGTAACCCTGGGAGAATTCCGAGATAAATTGGTGGGCATTGGCAATTTTGGCCGCCGCCTCTACCTGTTCTAAGCTAAATTCCGTTTGACCGAAAGCAATATTTTGGGCGATCGTTCCGGAAAAAAGTACCGTTTCCTGGGGGACAATGCCGATCTGCTGACGCAAACTTTTGAGGGTGACGGTGCTAGTATCAATGCCATCGATGAAAATTCTTCCGGCCACCGGATTATAAAAACGAGGTAATAAATTGACTAAGGTCGTTTTGCCCGCCCCCGACGATCCCACCAGGGCAATCATTTCTCCCGGTTGCACTGTCAAATTGATATTTTTTAAGACGGGCTTATCTGCTTCGTAGGCAAAGGAAACATTCTGATAGTCTACTTTCCCCGTCACAGCGGGCAATACCTGGGCATCGGCTGCTTCTAAAACCGTTGGCTGCACGGCCATCAGTTCAAATACCCGATCAACGGAGGCTTCCCCTTCCTTAAACTCGTTGAAATTGCTGGTGGTGATTTGGATTGGGTCAATCAGCAAGGCCACTGCTGCCACATAACTGACGAATTCCGCCGCCGTTAAATTTTCCTGGGCAATCTGCCAGCCCCCCAGGAAAAACAGAAAAATCACCGCCATCGCTTCCAGGAAACCCACCACCACAAATTGCAAGGCTTTAATCTGGGCAGTGCGGAACTTAGCGCGACGGTTTTGTTCGGCTTCCTCGGTGAACCGTTGCAACTCGTAATCTTCAGCGGCAAAGGCTTGCACAAGACGAATCCCATTAAACACTTCCGTCAGTAGAGAAGAAAGGTTAGAGGTGCGAGTTTGGCTGCGGCGGGAAAAATCCAGAAGTTTTTCCCCAAAGGAACCAATCAAAATCGCCATTAATGGCCCAATAATCAAGGCCGCCAGGGTGAGTTGCCAGTTGACATAGAACATATAGCCCAGCACCACGATCAACTGGAGAATGCTGGGCACAAACTGATGGAAAATTTTGTTGATTACTTCCCCCACCCGGTCTACATCTTCCGTGAGGCGGTAGGAGAGATCGCCCGTTTTTGCCCCCTCAAAGTAATTCAAACTGAGACGATGGAGGTGGCCATAGACCTGGGTGCGGAGTTGGAGGGCAATTTTTAGGGCTGCCTTGGCCATTAGGGTATCTTGGCCGTATTGCACCGCCCCCCGGATCAAAAAGATAATTGCTGCCTGGCCTGCTAAGTTGACGATGCCCTGGATATTCCCCGCACCAATATCGTTGGCCATATCACCCGCCAGGATCGCCAAAATCGGCCAAAAAACGGTGAAGCCGACGGTGCAAATAAGAGCTTGGCCAATGGTAAGCCGCTCGGCCTTAAGATAGGGCAATAACTGGAAATAGCTAGAACGGGGACGGCGTTTCAAGGGAATAGGTCTTTAAAAGGGTGAGCAGACCCATGGTAAGCGAATTCGGCGGCAATTCTTTAAGGAAAAATACATCCTGGGGACTATCGGTGCGATGATGATAGGCTATACCTTTATCTATTTTTTCCGGCTTCGATGAGTGTAGATTGGATTACGAGAGCAGATCGTCTCAGTGCTTTACCGCCCTATGTGTTTGCCCGGTTAGATGAGCTGAAAGCAAGGGCACGGGAACAGGGTATCGATTTAATTGACTTGGGGATGGGTAATCCAGACGGATTCGCCCCACAAGAAGCCATTGATGCGGCGATCGCTGCCTTTGAGACGGCCCAATTTCACGGGTATCCGCCCTTTGAGGGGACTGCTAGCTTTCGTAAGGCGATCGCCACTTGGTACAAACGCCGCTATGCCGTTGAACTAAATCCCGATAGTGAAGCTCTGCCTCTGTTGGGATCGAAAGAAGGTCTTGCTCACCTGGCCCTCGCCTACGTTAATCCAGGGGATACGGTGCTAGTGCCGAGTCCCGCTTACCCGGCTCATTTTCGCGGCCCATTAATTGCTGGCGCGAAGATCCACGAAATTATCCTCAAGCCGGAACAGGATTGGGTGATTGATCTCAGCAGCATCCCGGAAGAAGTAGCGAAAAAAGCCAAAATTCTCTACTTCAACTACCCCAGCAACCCCACCACCGCCACAGCCCCTCGGTCTTTCTTTGAGGAAGTAGTAGAGTGGGCGCACAAGTATCAGGTAATGCTCGTCCATGACCTGTGTTACGCCGAGCTTTCTTTTGACGGTTACAAGCCCACCAGCTTGCTCGAAATTCCTGGAGGGAACGAGATCGGCGTGGAGTTTCATACTCTCTCCAAAACCTACAACATGGCAGGTTGGCGCGTCGGGTTTGTGGTGGGCAATGCAGACATCATCCAAGGTCTGCGTACCCTCAAAACCAACCTTGACTACGGCATTTTCTCAGCGATTCAAAAGGCTGCTGAAGCAGCATTGGGACTACCAGACAGTTATATCCAAGGGGTACAAGAACGCTACCGGGAACGGCGAGATGCCTTGATCGAAGCCCTGGGGGAAATTGGCTGGAATATTAAACCTTCCAAAGCGACGATGTATCTCTGGGTGCCCTGTCCGCCGAGTATGAATTCCACAGATTTTGCGCTCTATGTATTGCGAACTACCGGGGTTGTTGTGACTCCAGGCAGTGCTTTTGGGGCTGGTGGGGAAGGTTATGTACGGATGAGTTTAATCGCCCCAGTTGATCGACTCCGGTATGCGATCGGCCTCTGGAAAAAAGCAGGCATCCACTTTGATATGTCTGCTCCAGATAACCACTAGATTCATAATATTTTTGGGATGCATCCTCAACTTTCCAGAAAGGTTGGGGATTGTTTGTAATCCGTAATCCAATAAAAATGGATAAAATTTAGAAGGCAATATGATTTTTTCTCTATGCAACAATTTATATGGTAAATCTATATTAAATATAAACTTTGTTAAATGGAGTAGATTTTGAAGACTTACATATCATTAAAAATCACGAAAAACTCTGACATTAGAGCATTTGTATAAACTACTGTCAGAATTGCACTTTTTGACTCTATATATTCAATTCTTCTGTATACTTTAAGTAATATGATTGATTTGTCATATCGAAGAAAATAATGTAGTGTTTAATTACGACCATCCAAGTATTTTAAAGGTAAGTTTTAAAATACAAACGAAATCACCCAAGCAACTAATTGCATTGCATGACAAAAAAAATTTATATTTTGCTCGGAAATGGTTTTACTATCGATTTTTTAAATAATGTTGAAAAACTTGATGTAATAGATGTAAGAAATCTATTTAAAATGGAGAAAAAGTACGTTGGCCTGGAAATAATCAAATCGGCTTTTTGTCTTACAAATATTGTCCAAATTTATGGAATCTAGGAGCAAGACCTAACTCTGATTTAAACCAAACAACTGAATTAATTGAAGACATCATAACCTGCGCCAATATTCTCCAAAAAACAAGAGAGACGAGGCAAATATTTACACAAAAGCTTACAGAGAATTAGCTACATATTTATATGCTTTATTTGTTTATTATGACAATAAAATAGATGTACCAAATATAGATTTAACAGGCTGGGGCTGGGGAAATTACCTAAAGAAAATATTTAATGATCCAAACATCTCTGAAGTTCACATTGTTACCTTAAATCATGATATTTGGCTTGAAAGAATTCTCCAAAAGCTAAATATTGATTTCAATATTTCTTGTTTCAAGAATCATGATTCAAAGTTCAAAATATATAAACCTCATGGGTCGGTTAGTTTCGTTCACAAAGTCAAAAAAGTAATCGATGATTTTAAAATCGACTATGACACAGATACCAATGATGGAAATGTTCAAGAATTTAATATTCAATATACTGATTTAAATGTACTGAATAAAATTAATGCAATTATACCTCCAGCAGGGGATTCAAGTAGATTAGATTTTAAATGGGCTTCAGAAGTCAGGCAACAAGCAAAAGAGGCGGCAAAACAATTAAACGAAAAAGATGAAATGATATTCTGTGGTATATCTTATTGGCATGTAGATAGATTAGAGATCGATAGTATATTAACTAATATATCTCCTAGCATAAGCAATGTTCAAGTGATAAATCCTTATCCTCCAAGAGTATTAAATGCAGTAATGACTACACTGTTTAAAAACGTAATTTTTTATAATGATTCGAATTCATTGAGCGATTAACATGAAAGTCTTAGACAGAAATAGCAATAATATTAATATTGCAACGTTTTGGGAAAACCACCAATTAAACAAATATAATTATAATCCTGCCTACCAAAGATCATCAGATGTTTGGGCATATACTAAGAAAGCTTTTTTGATTGATACTATTTTAAAGAACTTTCCAATGCCACCCATATTTTTACACCAACATATTGACAATAGTACAGGAAAGACTGTGTACGATGTTATCGATGGCAAACAAAGACTAACTACAATAATTGATTTTATAGAAAATAGAATAAGCGTACCAGATGATTTTAGTGATGGTATCTATGGAGATGAAAAATTGAATGGCTTAACCTTTCAAGACTTTGATGAACGAAATTTAATTGATTGGATTTTGGAAATATGAATTGACTATTGAATATGTTGACACTGATCAATTAGAGATTGTGAACAGTATATTTGACAGGCTTAATAGAAATGGAGAACCTTTAACACATCAAGAATTACGGCGTGCAAAGTATCATGACTCTGAATTTTATGGATTAATTAAAAAAGCAGTTAATATTGATTTCTGGCAACAGCCATTCGAAAAGCTTCAAAAAAATAGACTTGAACATGAAGAATTCACTTCCGAATTGTTATTTATAATTCTTGAAAACAATATATTTACGGGTGATCGTACAGAGGTAATTGACGATCTTTTTTTAAAATATGCCACTAACAAATTAAGTGATGAAGCCAAGGTTCTAAGTGAATTTGAATCAATATCAGAAATTCTTAATTCGTTCGATTTGGATTTCGAAAAATACAAAATATATGGCGTCAGTCATTTATATGGGTTGTTTGGACTAGGCTGGTATTTGAATTCGGAAAATATTAAAGTTGAAGCTATTGATACAAAGCTTAATCAGTTTTATGAAGTACTAAGAAATAGAGAGGATAATCCCCAAATCAATGAATATAAAATATCAATGAGCGCTGGTACTAAAAGTAGATCTCGAAGAATAAAACGAATCAATGCACTCCTAGAATATTTGGGTCAAGATAGAATTAAGTAGCACTTAATATTATTTTTAATTAAGGCATGTCAAGATAAATTACTGAGAGTTTGGCATTTAATTGTAAAAGCCTGGCCGTTTGCTTAAACGCGTGGTCTAAAGATTGCCCTTCGCTGCCGCTAAAAGTCGAGCCATAGCGAAAACCCGAGGCAATGGGAGATAATCAGTAAAGAAATGTAAAAACCTCTCAGCAAAGGACAAACGCAACCATGCGCGTAATTTTAATGACGGGAAAAGGAGGCGTCGGCAAAACCTCTGTCGCAGCAGCTACAGGACTCCGCTGTGCCGAGTTGGGCTATCGTACCCTAGTGCTCAGTACCGATCCCGCTCACTCCCTCGCCGATAGTTTTGATGTAGAGCTTGGCCACGACCCCATCGAAGTGAAACCAAACCTCTGGGGCGCAGAACTCGATGCCCTGCGGGAGCTGGAAGGCAACTGGGGCGCAGTGAAACGCTACATTACCGAAGTTTTGCAAGCGCGCGGCCTTGATGGTGTTCAAGCAGAAGAACTCGCAATTCTGCCGGGCATGGATGAAATTTTTGGCCTGGTGCGCATGAAACGCCACTACGACGAAGGTACCTATGATGTTTTGATCATCGACTCGGCCCCCACGGGTACTGCTTTGCGTTTATTGAGTCTGCCGGAAGTGGGCGGCTGGTATATGCGTCGCTTCTATAAGCCCCTCCAAGGGATGTCCGTGGCGTTGCGTCCCCTCGTTGAACCCATTTGGAAGCCCCTCACGGGTTTTTCGTTGCCTAACAAAGAAGTAATGGATGCGCCCTATGAATTTTATGAGCAGATCGAAGCCCTCGAAAAAGTGCTGACGGATAACACCGTTACTTCCGTGCGCCTGGTCACAAACCCTGAGCGGATGGTGATCAAAGAATCCCTCCGCGCCCATGCCTATCTGAGCTTATACAACGTTTCGACGGATATGGTGGTGGCCAACCGGATTATCCCCGACAGTGTCAATGATCCATTTTTTGCCAACTGGAAAGACAATCAACAGACCTATAAGCAGGAAATTCACGACAATTTCCACCCCCTCCCCGTGAAGGAAGTGCCCCTTTATCAGGAAGAATTATGTGGTTTGGCGGCCCTCGAACGACTCAAGGAAACCCTTTATGGCGAGGAAGATCCGACCCAGGTCTATTACAAAGAAGATACGGTGCGGATGATCCAAGGGGATGGCGGTTACAGCCTCGAACTTTACCTCCCCGGCATTCCCAAGGAACAAATCCAGCTCAATAAAACGGGCGATGAACTGAATATCCGCATCGGCAACCACCGCCGGAATTTAGTTTTACCCCAAGCCCTCGCAGCGTTAAAACCCTCTGGGGCAAAGATAGAGGAAGATTTCCTGAAGATTAAGTTTGCAGCCTAGACTGCCCGAAATCCTTTAAATAAAAATCATCCAACTCTCTGTTCTGTCTCTGGAATGGAGAGTTTTTTATTGGGCCGAAAAATGTTTAGACTGCCCAACAATCGAACGAACCCGGTAAATGGGCCGCCCCTGGGATTCGTGGTAGGTGCGGATCAGCAGTTCTCCCAGGAGGCCAAAGCCAAAGAGTTGCACCCCGGCTAATAAAAGGATCGCTACCAGGAGCAACAAAGGGCGATCGCCAATCGCTTGGCCTAAAAAGAGCTTGAGGAACGATAAATAGCCCCCCAGAATAAAGCCAACGAGCATAAAAATAATGCCGAGGTAGCCAAAAACGTGCATCGGGCGGGTGAGGAATTTTTTCATAAACCACACCGTCAGCAAATCCAGCAGCACCCGAAACGTCCGGTCTAGGCCGTATTTACTACTGCCAAACTGGCGCGCATGGTGCCGCACGGGAATTTCAGAAATAGTCGCTCCCTCAATAAACGCTAGGGCGGGGATGAAGCGGTGCAGTTCCCCATAGAGATTGAGATCTGCTAAAATTTCCGTCCGGTAGGCCTTGAGGGAACAGCCATAATCATGGAGATTGACCCCCGTCACCCGACCGATGAGAGCATTGGCAATTTTTGAAGGGAGCAGCCGTGTCCATTGATTGTCTTGCCGTTCCTTGCGCCAACCGCTGACGAGATCATAACCTTCGTTCATTTTCTGGAGTAGGTTGGGGATATCCGCCGGATCATTTTGTAAATCTGCATCGAGGGAAATAATGATTTCTCCCTGGGCATGTTGGAATCCCGCTGCCATCGCTGGGGTTTGGCCGTAATTGCGCCGCAGAATAATCGCCCGCAGGTCTTCCCGTTCGGTCGCTAATTTTTTTAAGAGTGCCGTGGAGCCATCCTTAGAGCCATCGTCCACACAAATAATTTCGTAGGCATAGTTGTGGGCTTGCATCACCGAGGCGATCGCCTGGATCAAGTGGGGCAAACTTTCCACTTCGTTGTAGATGGGCACCACAATCGACAGGGTTTGCGTGGTGGCAGGCGCTTCGGTAATCGGGGCAGGGCTAGACATCAATGGTGGTTAAATTTGACAGGCTAAGGACGGTGGGGCGTAACTTTCCATGACACGACCAAAGCCACAGAGGGTCTGGTGGTAGGCGCGACTAATCATGTCCCACGGCTCCCAGAGGCGATCGATGCCAATGCCATTGCGGCCCATCTCGATGCCGGAGCTATGGATATAATAGCCTTCTCCGAGGTACAGGGCGACGTGATCAATGCGTTGCTCTTTAGCAAAGAAAATCAAATCACCGAGTTCCAGTTCTTCTTGGGAAATAGGCTCCACGAAATCCCCCTGTTGATAGGAGTTGCGCGGTAACCAAATCCCCTGGGAAGCATAGGCCGCCTGGATAAACCCAGAACAATCATAATTCGGTGCGGTGGTGCCCCCCCATAGATAGGTATTACTCACTCGTTTCGCAGCGTGGGCAAAGATCAAAATATTTTCCATGCGCGCTTCGATTTCCGGGCGATCAACGGGGACAAATTCGTAGGGTTCTTCGGCGACTTCGAGGTGTTGTAAATCTGCTTTTTTGAGCCAGGTACAATAGCCATCTTCGACGGTCATCACCCGCACAGCCTGGTCTGTTTCTTTATTGAGCATTTGCACCCGACGACCAGCGGCAGCTTGGGTACCGAGGGACTGACATTCGGCGTCGTCATATAGATCGAGGGTTTGCAGGCAAAAGTATTCACCACTGGGAGAAGGGGACAGTTGCATAGATTTCAAAGGGGTTAGGGGGGATGGATGCGGGAGGAGAGAAATCAACGGTGCAGCCGTCTTTGCCGCCTATTCTATCCTGACCTCGGCCCGATGCAGCGATAATTGGAGGCGATCGCCATAGGTGAGATCCAGAATCAGGGGAGCAAGGACTTCGAGGGTGGCAGGCGCTTGGAAATGGCCCAGTTTCGTTTCAGGGTGCGGGTAATAAATTAGGCCATCATACCGCTGCTGGCGGTGCTCAATGTAACAGGGACTAAAGGAAAAGGTCTCTGGAGGAAAATCCGGGTGCCATTGCAGATTTGTGAACGTGTGACGGGGTTGAATCAGAGTAAAGGTTTTGGGCGCAATGGAAATATTGAGGGTGCCGGGGAAATAGCCGGATAAATCTAGGCCCAGGTTACGAAAATGAGGTGTTTGCAGCGCAATGGTACCCGCTTCATAGGGACTGTTTTTTGCTTGCCCCGAAGCCACTTGATGACCCCGTGTAAGCAAGCCTGTCACCGTTTGCCAGGTCATAGTTTTAATCCCGCTGGTGGGAAAATTGGTAAGCACCGACAAAGGCTAGGGCGATCGCCACCCCCGCCAAAATGGGAATCGCGTGCCAGGGAAATTCTGAGAGAGGCAAATAGGCCGCCGCCCGCAGTCCGGTGGTGGTGTAGGTGAGGGGAATGCAATAGACAATCGCCCGGAACAGACGGGGTAAAGTTTCCGGGTCGAAAAAGGTCGCCCCCAAAAAGGACATCGGCACAATCAAGAAATTATTAAAAATCCCCACACTTTCCAGGGATTTGACCCGTAGACCGACAATCACCCCTAACCCCGCAAACACAGCGCAGTTCAACAGCAGCAACAGAATGAACAGAGGATTGATAAAGCTAAAAACTTTGCCCGTAAAGAGAATCGCCACAATCAGCACCGACCCCGCCGTCATCAGTCCCCGCAGGATGCCAGCCATCATTTTCCCTAGGTGTAAGGCGAGGGGATGGACGGGCAACAGGAGCAATTCTTCAAAGGTTTTGCTGTAGAGGCGATCGCCACAGATCGAGAAGGTCGTCCCCCCGAAACTAATGGTCATCGAAGACAGGGCAACCATCCCCGGCAAGATAAATTCTAGGTAGGTATCCCCGGCGGGGGGAGTGATCGCTTGATCTAGGGCACTACCGAGTCCCAGACCAAAGGCCAAAATATAGATGAGTGGCGAAACCAAACCCGTTGCTGCCACCTGTTTGAGGCGCACCCGCAACTTTAACCAGTCCCCCCAAAAAACACCGAGGGTATCACCCCAAAGATGGGCGAGTTCAGAGCGTTGACGGGGCGGTGGGGTCGTGGTGGTACGGACTTGATCGGAGACGGCTTCTAGGTTAGTCACGGTGCTTTTTAGGACAACTTTACATCGCTTCACATTATCGAATTTTAGGCGAACTTGCTAGGGTTCATCATTTAGGTAGCTAATGATTCGGGGCTAGATTCGTAAACCAAATCAAACTGCCATGGGCCTTGAAGGATTTGGCATAAACGAGGTATTATTGTAAGCTGTGTCGATTTATAGAAACTTATATGCCTAAATTAAAGACTCGCCGTGCAGCTGCGAAACGGTTTAAGCTGACTGGCAGCGGCAAGAAAATCGCCCGTCGCAAAGCGTTTAAGAATCACCTTTTGAACCATAAGAGCGCAGAACAGAAGCGTCGTCGTCTGTCTGGGATGGCCCTCGTGGACAAGAGCGATGAGAAAAATGTTCGTCTGATGCTTCCCTACGCCTAGAGACAACGAACGGTAGAAACTGTCTGGTTTCTGAAAAATCGAGAGTTTTATTACTTAAATTATATATAGGTAAAGTTTATGCCAAGAGTAAAGCGCGGTAACGTCGCCCGTAAGCGTCGTAAAAAAATCCTTAAGTTAGCGAAAGGTTTCCGGGGTTCCCACTCCAAGCTCTTCCGCACTGCAAACCAGCAGGTCATGAAGGCACTCCGGAATGCCTACCGCGATCGCCGCAAGAAAAAGCGTGATTTTCGTCGTCTGTGGATCGTGCGGGTTAATGCCGCAGCTCGGTTGAATGGTCTGAGCTACAGCAAACTTACCCACCAACTCAAAAAAGCGAACATTGAGATCAACCGGAAGATGCTGGCTGAACTGGCTGTTGTTGACCCCCAAGCCTTTGCCCAGGTGGTTGAAGTGGCAAAAAGTGCCTAGACAGTAACACCATTTCGTAGGTTGTGGCATTATTAAAAGTGAAGAATTGAATTAGCCCCCAGAGTAGCCATTCTGGGGTTTTTTTGTTAGGGGGAACTCATGGCGCGCGGTGGAGTATTTGGATATGGGTTGGCGATCGCCGCTAGCTTCTTTTTCGGGTCAACATCTTTAACCCAAGCCACCCCCCTTGAAACCATCCAAGCACGGGGAATTCTCCGGGTCGCGGTCAAGGAAAATGTGCGGCCTTTAGGATTTCGGGATGAAGCGGGAAATTTACAGGGCTTAGAAATTGAGATTGCGCACCAACTGGCGGCGGAATTATTAGGCGATCGCCAAGCGGTAGAACTCATTCCCCTCACCAACCAGGAACGCCTCGATGCGGTACTGACCGGGGAAGTGGATCTCGTCATTGCCCAACTCGGTCTTAATGCTTCCCGTCAACGGCTCGTGAATTTTAGTCCCTACTATTACCTCGATGGCATTGGCTTCGTGACAAGGGATCGCGAGATCCAATCCCTAAATCAAATCAGTGATCAACGGGTCGTTGTCCTGGAAGGTTCCGAGGCGATCGTCGCCGTGCGCGCCTATTTTCCAGGAGTCACTCTCGTTGGCGTCAACTCCTACCAAGAGGCGTTAAATTACCTCGAAAATAACGAAACCGCCCTCTTTGCAGGGGATCATTCCGTCCTCACGGGTTGGGTACAGGAATATTCAGAATATCAACTCCTCCCCGCTTGGCTCACGGGAAATCCCTTGGCGATCGCCTTTCCCAAGGGAAGACAACACCAAAGCCTGAGCCAAGCCCTCCAGAAAACAGTAACCGATTGGCAAAATAGCAATTGGTTAACGGAACGTATCAATTATTGGGGTCTACCCCAATAGCAACTTAGTCTCAAAAGTAACTAGCGGCGAGTGCCCGTCACAAAAGGAGCATTAGGCTGACCCGTGCTAAAGGAGACCGTGAAACGATCATCCGTAAATTTTCCTGTGGCAAACTTATACTCATCCTGACTCCAACCAAAGACTAAGCTGGGACTATTGTAAAAAGATCCAAATTTAATTCCTGCGTTCACACCATATCTAGCAACCACAGTATCCTCATCAAAAGGTGTGTAATAACCAGACAGAGAGAAGTTATCTCCTAATTGAGTTCCTAACCTGAGCGTCAAGTTACTTTCATCAGAGTTGGGCAAAAGACCGCCGAAGTTTTGATCTGCCGATAAAGTCACTCCCCCAAGTCGGGCCGCCGCACTTACCGTTGCTCGGCTCCCGGTCGAACCCACAAAAATATCGCCAATTTGTTGATCTTGGTCAATCGCGTAATCCAAGCCTGCCGCTAAAGTAAACGAATTGCCATTATTTGCCGAAAAAGTTTTTGCAACATTGCCCCAGAGACGGCTGTAGTAGTCTTTATCAGGATTGAGGTAGCCAATACCACCCACTTCTGCGCGCACCCCAGCATTCACATTTTGATAGCGATAATCCCCTCCGACATAGGCCTTGAGCCAGTCTTGAGTGTCCTCGGCTGTGTAATCAATTAAAGCCCCTAGATAGTAGCGAGTCCGGTTGCGATTATCTGTGCGGTTGCCTGTAAAGCTGAGGTGAGGCACATAATTTGTTCGCTCACTGTAGCGAGTTTTGATGATTTGTGTTGCATCACGCTCAAAAAAGGCCAAGCCAATTTGAGTATAGGCATCCTGAATATCATCAAAGTCCAACAATAGCTGCTGATCAACACCACCAACCTCGTTGAGTAATGTCGCTGCTACTTGAGCACTCAGATTATCTGCAACTTCGGCACCCCCTTCACCATAAGCGGCTGCCACCAGACGCGGCCCACTAAAATCCTTAAAACGACTGCCATCTTCTAAGATTTCAATCTCACGATCAACCACAGGAGAAAGACCGACCCAAAAACTGTTCGAGGTTGCTGCGGGAATATCCTCTGGCGGAGTACTTAGATCCGTAACGCTTTCTGCACGGGAAACACTCCCTTGATAAGCTGTGAAGCTATTGGCAGGTAAGCGAGAATTGTTCGCCGCGCTAAACAAGTTAGCATTAACATTCGGATTTGGTGGTGCATCTCCCCCTTCTAGGGCTGGGTCAACATCCGGCAAGAGTAAGGTTGCTAGCTGCACTGCACTATCGAGGCCAAAATCTTCATCGTTGGGAATCGCTGCAAACCCGCGTACTGTTCGCCCTAAAACGGCTTCCTGGTCATTTTGCTTGAGCACTTGCCGTACATTGGCAATTCCAACACTGTAGGTATTATCTAAATTTTCGCGACGAATGGTTTGGCCCTGGCGACCTGTCTCTGGGCCAACGGCAACAATTCCAGAATTGGGTACGTTTAGTTCAATACCGACTTCTTGACCGGGTAATCCCCGTTGGAAACCAGGTTGCTTGATAAAGGCTAAGTTTTCTTCTGAAACGACCCCACCAAAAGCAATACCCGAATCTAGGAGCCGACTAGGAAGAAGGGTATCTGGGTCATAGCTTTGGGGATCGAAGGCAACTGGGGGTAAAAAACTACAAGTCTCGTCACTGTTTCCTCCTCCGGGATCAAGAATGTCGCATCCTCCTGTGAGGGTGAACTGGTATAAATAGCCCCCCAGAGTTACAGCCTGATCAATCTCAGTTTCCACCTCCCGGTCTTGGGCGGCAGATCGCAGGCGTACGTAAGTTCCCCGAAAATCTGTCACCGCCACGTTATCAGCGGTCGTTCCTTGGAAAATGTCAGAATCCAGCCGAGCAAAGCCGTCTACATTCACATCGCTCGTTGTGGCATCGGACAGGAGGCCAGAGGCGGCAATTTCCCAATCGGAAAAATGAGAAATCGGTACGCCATCCAGATTTTGTGTCGTGATTAAGGGATTAACACGATTGAGAGGCATTTTTTGAAGAAAATCGTCAGTCTCAGGTTCTGGTATCTCTTCTTTTGGAATTGGATCTGGCGTTAAGACAGGAATTTGCGCGACGTCACTGTCTGTTTCTGTGCTGGCTTCTGTACTAGAAACTGGTGACGATGTTGCTACAGGACGCGAATTTTCTTGATTCGTCATAACCCTCTCTTGCTGCTGTATTGGTTCAGATAAGCGAGGGGGTGTCTGAGAGTTAATGACACTCTCCTGTTGGAGATCACGAACTACCGATCGAATTTCACCCAACTCTTGTTGGATATTACTGAGTTGTTCTTGGAGTGCGGAGAGATCGCCGAGCTGCGAAAGGAGCTGGGCTAACTGGATTAACTCAGCCGACGAGAGACCTGTTGCTGGGGCTCCAGAGTTACCTGTGGTAGGGACTTGGGCAATTAGTTGTGCTGTTGGAGGAGCTGCGGCTGATGGCTTTGATTCATCTTGTGCTGTGGTGGCAGGGGCGCGGGCAATGAGTTGCTGCTTTGGATTAGGCCCAGGGACAGTATTCTGAACTACGGTTGAAACTTTTGCTGGAGACTGGACTGCTTGGGCTTCTGGTGCAGAAGTGGGGGATAAATTGACCTGCTCAAGGGAATTATCAACGCTGACATTAGTCGCTTCCATTGCGGCGGCGAGGGTGGCGAAAGGAGTGGAGGCCATCGCACAAAGAAGGCTACGGAGAATGGGGCGAGATCTAGGCAAGGTCATTTTGCTGTGGATTGTAAAAAATAGATGGTCACTAGAAAGATCTACAACAGAAACACAAAAGTAGCACGGCGCAATACAACTGGGCCTGAAGTTGGGCTTTGCTTTTAGCTCAACACCATTTTGCTGTGCCAATCGATAAAATTCAAGGCAAAGATTACTCGATAATATTTCACAATGTTAAATTTGAGTTATCGACAAGCTAACCTTATCAAAACAACAGTATCAATGATGTCTCTCGCCAGAAGATAGCTAAATTTGCTGAAAAAAGCAATATCTTAGATGGACTTACAGCAAGAAATCATTTTTTTGGGAAAGACAAAAATTTAAGATATGAACACCAAGCTCAAATGCTGTTGTATTTTTATGATAAATGGGTATATTGTCTAAGAGGACAAGATTAAATGCTAAAAGTCGTGATGGCTTTTAGATACTTTATCCTTTATTGTTCGCTCTTCTGCTCATATACTTACGTCTTCAGAACTAGCAGTGATTTTTTCCTATCAATTAGGTCACTGCTAGGCATGACAAAACAATCAACTCAACTTAGAAATATCCTAAATCCATGAAAAAATTTTCTTTTGCTTTAGCCGCCGCTAGTGCGCTCTCCCTCGGTCTCGCTTCCACTGCCCAAGCTGGTGAAGGTGGGATCGCCGCCGGTGCCGCTGCCACTTTTGATGCTGGTGATCTGACTAGCCTTTCTGTTGCTGCCGCTGTCGGTAAGGAATCTGCTGCTGTCGCTGTCCGAAGCAATATTAGCAATGTTATTTTGCAAGAAGTAGCAACAGATGGTAGCGGTAATCCTATTGAGGAAGGTCAAACTCCTGATGTCACCACTGGTCAGGGAATCCCTGGAACTGGAACTATTGTCTTGGTGGATGTTGCAGGTCCGGCAATCGCCACGACTGAAGCTTATGCACTGGGTGGTTCTGGAGACATTACAGTCAACAGTATTGCCTCTTCCGAAGCACTTGGCGCTGGTAACGTAGCACCGAATCCTGTCCTTGAAGGTGGCGACGATCTCAGTACAGGACAAAAAGCTTGAAAAGGATAGAGGGAGAGGGTTTGATGGAAATAAGCACAAATCAATCAAGCCCTCATGAATCAGATTAGCGAAATTCGCCGCCAATTGCGACCTCATCTCGGATGGCATGGAGCCAGACTGTCATTTATCGCCCTCTTCCTGGTGGCACTGTTCCGGGCTAAAACCGTCAATCTCGCCGAACTCGCCACCGTCTGGGGAGGCAATGCAGCAGAAGAGTCTAATTACAAACGCATGCAGCGATTCTTTCAGTCCTTTGACGTCAACATGGACAAAATCGCCAGGATGGTAATGAATATCGCGGCTATCCCGCAACCTTGGGTCTTAAGCATCGACCGCACCAACTGGTCATTGGGGACAACTGACTTCAACATCCTAATGCTGTGCGTCGTCCATGAGGGTATCGGCTATCCATTGATGTGGACGATGCTCAAAAAGAAGAGGGGCAACAGCAATAGTACAGAGCGGATGGATTTGCTCGAACGCTTTGAAACCTTATTTCCCAATATCGAGATTGCCTATCTCACGGGAGACCGAGAGTTTATCGGCAAGCCCTGGTTATCGTATCTGATGCTCGATAAGCCTATTCCCTTTCGTCTGCGCCTACGTCAGACCGACAAAATAAGTAAAGGCAAAGGTCAACCCGCCATCGCGGGGTCACATCTGTTTCGCTCCTTAGCCATTGGCGAAACAAGAATACTGCCAGGAAAACGGTGGGTCTGGGGTCGTCAGGTCTATGTCATGGGCACTCGTCTCGACTCGAAACGAAGAGCTAGTAAAAATGAGGATGAGTTTCTGATTATCATCACCACCCATGACCCTCAAAATGCTTTAGCAGATTACCGTCGTCGCTGGGGAATTGAAACCCTGTTTGGAGCTCTTAAGACCCGTGGCTTTTGCTTGGAATCGACCCATTTTACCGATAAGGTGCGTTTGTCGAAGCTGCTGGCTCTGTTGGCCATTGGCTTTGTTTGGGCGATGAAAGCGGGTTTATGGCGACATATCCAAAAGCCGATTCGTATCATCAAGGCCCATGGCCGTCGAGCTCGGAGTTTGTTTCGCTATGGCTTTGACTTATTGCGTCGCTTTTTTACCGCTTCTCCCCAATCTCTACTTGGGTCAGAGTTTCACCCCATACAACTTTTGTCCTGTACTTAGGGCGACGATACTAATCCTGGTATTGCTCAAGCAAACAATATCGGCGATGGTGGTCAGTCTTTTGTTGTTTTTGATCCGAGCACTGGCGACGTTGTTCTTGTAGAGGGTAATGCTCCTAATTAATCTCTGATAGTGATCCTAGACAAATTAAGTCGATAGGAATTTGAAACTAATCAGATAAGGTGTATTGCTTAAGGGTAATGCACCTTTTTTTGTGCTTTTCACTAAGATCTATAGTTGTATTACCAAAGCCTCAGCTAAACCCAACAAGAAACCACGGCAAAGCAGCGGATGGTTAACGGAACGTATCAATCATTGGGGACGCCCCTAAAGACCTGATACACTAGCAGGGCTTAAGTTTCTGTTGATTTTGCCGCAGCAGACTTAGGGAACAATAAAAATTTTTTATAAAACCTGCTATCAATCATTTCCTGTTATGGATCAAGAGTTTCTGCCAATCTTTTATCTGTCTATCCTCGTTGCTCTGCTAGGGGGATTAGCCTTTTTCCTATTCCGTCAAGTTATTAAGACCCGCCGCGTTGAAAACACTTTTTCTAAGCTACAAACCAAGCTCAAGCAAGGATCTGGCACTGCAAAGGAGTATTACGAACTGGGTAGTCTCTATCTCGACAAAAAACTCTACGTCCAAGCGGCCCAGCTACTGCAAAAAGCCCTGAAAATTGAGAATGAGCTGGAACCGGAAAACCAAGCCCTCGTTTACAATGCCCTCGGCTATGCCTATTTCGCCCAGGAACAATATGACCTCGCCATTCGCCAGTACAAAGCAGCCCTAAAGGAAGTCCCGGATTACGTCACAGCTTTAAACAATCTGGCCAATGTGTACGAAAAAAAGCAAATGACAGCGAAAGCCCTGGAAACCTATGAACTTGCCCTAAAAGCAGAACCAGAGAATAAAACAGCGAAAAAACGGGCCGAATCACTCCGCAAACGGTTTGTTTCTCCTTAGACCCCTTCCGGCCTTCGGCCACCTTCCCCAGAGAAGGATGTGCTGGGGCCTTTTTTGGCGGCTGAATTATTTCACACGAGCCCGGAAGCGGATATAGCCATAGGAATTAGCTGGAGTTGCAGGGCTAGTCGCGGGGTCAACATTAGCTAGCTCAACTCTCAGGGTTCCATTTGGATTATCGGCGGCGGTCATGGGTTGTAGGTTGTCTGGACGAATACATCCGCTAGGGGTAAGGTCAGGGCCGAAAAATTGTCCCGCATCAACATCAGCAACGCCCGTTAAATTGGTTTCACTGTTGTTAAAGTTCAGTTTAATACCCATAGATGAACCGTAAGCATCTGGCGAATAATCTAAGTATTGGGATAGGCGATCGCAAATTTTGATATTGCTGGCCGGGGCATTGCCTTGATTGAGGAAATAAATAGTGTATTCAACTGTATCATTCGGTTTAGCCTCAAGGCCTAACTCTCCCACTGTGAAGGTGTTACTTTGATTGCCCGCACTATAACCAGGCCAAAACGGCGCATTATCATTAGCTGCGGTACTGTCACTACTCGTATCATCCCTATACACAGTGTAATTTGTAGTATTGTTTTCGCTGATAACCGCAGTAATACGTTTTACAAGAATTAAATCAGGAGCGTTAGCAACACCATCAGTAATCGTTGTCCGGTCTAAATCCGTATTATTGTCGTCATTGGGATCGGGTTGATCGCCAAAGACTGTAACAAAATTTTCGAGAGTACTGGGGGCGGTGTCTTGGACATACACCGTAATCGTCAAGGTTGGTGCCGTGGCTCCTGGGGTAAGGGTTCCGTTGTAACTGCATTCAATATCCCTCAGATCTTCGGGGGTTGGCGGGCCTGGGGCGGTAAAGCTCACAAGCGGACAAGTCCAATCTGTGCCTGTGCCCGAAACATAATAAAGACCATCAGGCAACTGATCGATTAACTGTATCCCTGTTGCGTCGGCTGTACTGGCGCTTTCATTTTTTACGGTCAATGTATAAACTCCTTGGGCTTCTTTTGTGAAATTGCCGCTATGAGCTTTGTCAACAGACAGATCTGCACTGCCTGTAATACTGGTGGGATCGGTGTCAGTGTTATTATTCGTATCAGCATCTCCCGGCGTTGTGACGATGGCACTGTTGGTGATGGAATTAGTCCCTGTTGGTGTAGTTGGGCCGATATCTACAACAATATCAACGGTATTTGTTTGACCGGGGGCCAAATCATCATTACTTATGCAAGTGACGACCTCTTGGGTACTGGTATTTCCTTGGGTTGTAACACTACAGCTCCAGCCCTGACCAACTGCACTGTTATAGGACAACTCCAGAGGAAGCGTGTCTGTAATGGTGATCGGATTTGTAATGGTGATATTGCCGACATTTTTCACTTCTAAGCTATAGGTTCCTTGGTGACCAATGGCAAAGCTACTAGCCAGGTGGCTTTTGGTGAGCGCCAAATCAAGGTTGCGGGTTTGTACAGGATCTGTTGTACTACTATTGTCATTATTGGGGTTGGGATCTGGAGTGGTCGCAGCATCGACGCTAGCTAAATTCGTAATAGTGCCAGTGGCGGCGCTATTTACATTGACAACTAAAGTGATCGTAGCGTTTTGGCCGACTGTTAGGCCGTTAGTTTTCGTGCAAGTAATAGCTTGACCAGAGGCATTACAACTAAAGCCATCGCCAGAACCGGAAACAAAATTCAAGTTGCTTGGCAAATTATCTATAACAGTGATCGCTTCGCCATCAGAAATATTAGAAAGGCCATTATTCGTTATTTCTAGTTCGTAGACTGCTTGTTCTCCGGCAACTAAACCAGGAATAGTTTCTGGGGGGGGAGAGGTATTTGTGATCGTCGAAATTAATGTTTTAGTGATGCTGAGGTCTGCGGCCTGTTGAACGGCTGTTGAGATGGTATGACGATTTCGACTATTGGAATTATTATCATTTAAAACAATATTGGCGCTGGGTTCTCCTGTTAGGTTTACTTGCGCAGTATTTGAAGTGGGATTAGTGGCAGTACCATCGACGAAAACATTTAGGTTAATCGATGTTGTTGCGCCTGCTGCGAGGTTGCTGCTTCGCGTACAAGTCACATTTTGACCGGAAGCAGTACAAGTCCAACCGGATCCGGTGCCGGAAATAAAAGTAAAACCTGTCGGCAAGGTATCCGTTACAGTAATCGGATTTGTCGTCGAGGCGATCGCCTCCGTTGGGCCATTGTTAAGAATATCCAACCGATAAGAAGACGTCTGTCCAATAGCAAAGCTACCGCCAGGGACACTTTTCGTAACCTTGAGATCGAAATTTGGTGCCACAACTAGAGTTTGTTCATAGCCAAAAAATTCTGCTAATCCAGTCGTTGTACCTGGTGCATAACCATTATTCGCCGTATTCGTATCCCCCGTTGTTGTGACCTGGGCAATATTATTAAAACTAAGTGGTAACGTTTCGGTTCCGGCGGGAATCCAAGTAGCAATGGGCTTGACACGAATCCTGATCGTACTAGAAGTACCAGCCGCCATAGCCGTACTACGAGCGCAACGCACAATATTGTTATTAATGCTATCTGCTGCCGGATTACTAATAGGATTAGCAGGGGTTGGATTTTCAACCAGGCAATTCCAGTTTGTTCCAGATGCCTCAAGTACTTGAAAACGATCCGGCACATCATCTACCACATTGATGTCATCAACCGTAGCATTAGTGCCCAGATTGTTCACCCTCAGAGTATAAACACCTTCTCCTCCAGTCGTGAAATTCGTCGTACCAGGATCTGTTGTTCCATCCATTGCATCTGTTTTGGTAATACTCAGATCAGTAACATTTAAACGAATCGAAGTAGAAGAAAGATTATCATTTGAATCTGTATCAACAAAAGTTCCATCAGTCTTCGGTGCGCTAACTCGGTTAACAATATTGCTGTTGACAATACCTAATGCTTGTAATTGAGCTAGAGTTTTAATGCTGCCAGTGAATGTATAAGTAACAATCCCCGTACCTTTGTTTAAAAAAGCTGTTTTATCAACTTGATATCTTGGGGGATTAGTATTAGGCACTAAATTAAAATTGACGGCTATGGGACTTGTGCGCCCTGAATTAGCAACTTGATTATCACAGACTGTTAAGGTTTGGCCCTGGCTACCAGTTGCAGAACAAGTTACCCCCGTTATGTTAATTTCAGGCGGGATAAAGTCTGAAATAGCCACATTAACACCATTTGGCCCACCGTTATTATTATTAGCGACCGTAACAGTATATTGAATGGGATTGCCGGGGCTTACTGTCGCCGTACAGCTTTCGGTGGTTCCATAATTGCTAGTTCCACCAGATAAAGTACAAGCAGGACTTGGAGTGACTCCGTTAATCTGAGTTAATTGCTTCCGAATCCCAATGTTGTATTTGTCATTATTACCAATCAAAACAGGTGTAGATTCAGTTGCTGTCTTTGATTGTGTTACCCCGTCATTAGCGCTATAAACTCCAACCGTATTAATCAGCGCAGTACTCGTCCCTGGGACTGTATTTGTCTGTCTTCCTCGCACAATTAGGCGCAATGTTGCAGTCTGACCAGGATTTAAAGTTCCAGGATAGACAAATGTAAAAAGTCCGCTATTGCCAACAGCACAAGTTGTTCCACTTGCGGGTAAAACTGGATTATTAATCCCTTGGTTACAAGTCCAGTTAATAACTGAACCATCTGGCCCTACTCCAGCAAAGGTTGTTGAAGCTAATTCAATAATATTGTTATTGCTGTTCGGCAAAGTTTCAGTGATGGCGATGGGGCCGACAGTTGGTGCAACGCCATTATTTCTTACAGCGATTTCATAGGTTAAATTTTCTCCGGTATAAGTTTGACCAGAAAGATTGTAAGTAAAAGCTGCCTCAAAATCATTTTTTGTAATCGTCAAATCAGAAACTGGCAATGTAATCAGAAAATCATCGCTGCTGGTGTTATCACTGCTATTTGCTTCTGTCGTGGCACTGGTAACGGTCGCTGTGTTTCTGACAACGGCGCTAGTACCCGAAGTAATCACACCACCATTTGCCCGAAAAACCAAGGGTAAAGCCGTCGCAGTTGTATTGCCGGGTAAAGGGATAGGATTAGTACCAGAAACGTAGGTACAGGTTAGATTTTGACCATCGATCGTACAATTCCAGACCGTAGGAATATTCGGATTATCAGCCAAGCTAAAAGTAAGTCCCTCCGGTAGCGTATCGGTAATGATCACTGGCGCTGCCGCTGTTAGGCTACTCTGATTTTGTACAGTGAAGGTATAGGTAATCGGAGATCCAGAGAGAACCACCGGGGCATTATTACTGGCTGGATTTGCGGCCGCATCAGGACTACTATCTGCTTTTGTGAGTTTCAGATTTGTGGCTTGGATAATGCTCGTGGGGTCAATATCTGTATTGTTGGCAAGATTAGGATCGGTGGTTGGACTACTTACTGTTGCTTGGTTAAAGGTATTCGCTGCGGCAGTTTCAGCAACATTAACACGGATACTTAAGGTTGTTACTCCTCCATTTGCTAAGTCATTAGGATTGGCACAGGTGATATTACGTGTTCCTGCACCGATACAAGTCCAACCGACAATCGTCCCTGATTGACTTTCTACGCCAATGTTGGAATTGGAAGGATTGAAAATAAAACCTTGGGGTAATGTGTCTGTGATAACAAGATCACTACGGGCTGTATCCAAGCCATTGTTGGTCACTTGGAAAGTATAGATGTTGTCTCCCGGTGTAAAGTTGCCAATATGGCTTTTGTTGATTACTAAATCAGCGCTAGGGTTTGTGACATTAAAATCGACAACCCCAAGACCTGACCCAAAGCCGCCATTGTAGTGAAAGCTACCACCAGAAAAATCAAGGATCAGGTGGTTAATTGTGTAGTTACCATTGCCCCCAAGAATCTTGAAGAGATAGCGCGTTCTAACGGTGTTACCCACCTTGCCGGCAGTGCTTGGATATTGGTCTGGGGTACCATTTAGGGCTACTGTTTCGTACTCACATACGCTAGAACTTGCCAAATATCCTGTCACTGTGGGGTCACTAATCCAGCCACAGGCATTGGCATAGATACTGGAATTGTCAGGGTTGCCGCCAACGTTACTGTAGTCTGTCTGGACATCAAGGATTTGAAAGACAGCATTGGGAAAGTCGGAACTGACGGTTAACTGGGGATAGGCCGTTGCGGTTCGAGTAGTGAGCTCAAAGGCATAGGTTCCGCCCACTTCCACACTGTAGCTGCTACCACCACCACTCGCAGTATCAAGATCATTGGCATTGATCCCAAAAATACTGGCCGCCGTTGTGGGAGCGAGTTGAGTGAAACCAGTCACACTATTACGAGCTTGGGAAAGAATTTTTTCGATATAAATCTGGCGGGGGTGCCCTGTATCGTACTCATTAATAGTGCCTTGGTAAGGATCGGGGTAACTATTGGTATCGACAGTGGCGGCGTTATCAGCGAAAGCTTCAATACGGTAACGTTGGACTCGATTATAAATATCCGAAGTACGAGTTAAGGTCAAAACATAGTAGGCATCGAAGCAGTTTTTGGGCCTGCTTGTTTGTTGGTGATGGTTTAGGGGGGGTGTACTTGTAGTTGATGGAGGCAGGCTCGGCACAAGCCATTGATCTTTGTAAAGTCCTGTGGTGCTCACACTGATAAGAGGATTAAAAGCACCTTCGCGAACAAAGCGAATTCTGAGGTTTTGGGCTGCTGTCGTAGTACTGAGGTTGCAAACCCTGGCGCCCACGAGAAATTTGTCGGGACCATCATTGGGATTATTACTATCTAGGCCGATGATATCCCAGGTGAGGGGTTCAATACTCAGGGGGCCAGAGGCGATCGCCGGCTGTATGTGGAATAAAAGATGTAAGCCAGATAGTTGGATGGTCAGGATTAATGTAACGAAAAAATTAAATAGAAAGCGCTGGGTTTGATGTTTTCTTTTTTGTGTTTTTTTCCGAACTGGATTGGTAGGGAAAGAATTTTGAAGAGGTTGTTCTTTGGGATTTTTTTTCAAAACTACAAATCGGCAAAAATCTCCTATGGCAACAAGAAAGGATAGGGGCAGTAATAGTACTTTAATAAGAGATTTAAAGCACATTATTTTAAGATTTTTTTGGAAATTGGTACTCTTTGCCATGGAGTTTTAAGGAGGGTATTGCGATGAGAATACGAAAACAAAAGACTTAAGGGATATTGTTTATTGCATGGCCTCTATGGGAAGAAAAGTAGTTTGATCCAGGGAAATATTTTATGATTTGACAAAGTTAAGCTCATTGGATTTTTTTAGAAGAATTAATCTGGGGAGGTATTGGCATTCCAGAGACGATCTAAGTCAATGGTTTGACCAAGTTGGCGGCTACGTTGGCGGCCACTGATTTGGAAAAGATTATCTAGGTTGCTTAGATCTTCACTGAGGAGGAAATAAAGCGCTGATTCTAAACGACGAATTTCTCTAGCACTGAGGAAGTTCGAGGTGGGTTCGAGGGCGGGAAGCTCAGGAGTGTTTTCATCTAAACGGCGATCGCCAAGGATCAGCGGTTCGGTATTGGCATTACCAAAGAGGAAACTGTCGTCGGTATCGAGGCGGCGGGCCTGGATCTCCCCCCCAAAGACCGCATCATAAATTTCGGGGGCGAGGGCCTGGAGTTCGGTCTCGTTCAACTCATCCAAGCGGCGATCGCCAAAGATCAGCGGTTCGGTACTATTCGTGATCAACTCATTGGCTGCTGATTCATCTAAACGGCGATCGCCCAGAATTTGCGCCTCTGGTTGGGGCCTGGGCTGGGGTTCGCTGCGGGTGAGGAGCCGTTCTGTCGGGATCTCTGCAATGGGGTCAGATTCTGGCATCAAGCTCGTGACAAATTCGGTGATCGGATTCATCGGCGTAACATCGGCAAGGAGGAGGGTATCGGGATCAGCAAGTGGCACAAAACCGAGGATCCAGTAGGGCAGATAGGTAAAGTTGGGGTTGAGGTCAGCATCGGTGCGGTTATAGGTTTGGACTTGGAGATTTGTATCGTCGGGGGTAAAGGTAGCCTGGGATAAGTTCAATGAAAAACTTTGGGGCCGTTCCTGGCGAGAGTTGCGATTCACTGTACTGGTGGTGTTTTGGGGGAGATCAGGCGGTAACGTCGCTAATTGGGGTAATTCTGTGTTGATTAAGTTACCCACAATGGGATTGCCACCGAGCTGGGTAGAAATGGCCTGGAAGGTAGCAGCAGTACCACTCAGGGTAAAGGTAATCGGCTGTTCTGGAACTTTGTTTTGGGAACTGTTGCCTAGGGATCGGAGTGTGAGGCGATCGCCACTGATCCCGCGACTGAGGAGATATTGGCGGGCGGTTTGCAGACGACGGGCTTCGAGATTATCGGGGGTAAGTTCAGCCAGGGGCGGCAGAATACCTTGGATATCCAATTTTAGGTCTGAATATTGACCCAAAACAGTGACCAAACTATCGAGTACCATTTGTCCTTCTAGGGAAACACTGGTTTTCCCTCGCTCAAAATCAATGGCCTGGGACACATCCAAACGCAGGGGCGTTTTTAAAGCCGCTTGTAAATTAGCATCGGGTTTGGGGGCTTCGACCATTAATTTGCGGGTTTCTGGCACAGCAGCAACGGGTTGCTGGCGACCAAAATCAAACAAACTGTCCAGCTTGAGAGTAACCCCCGCATACAAACCCCCATCCGAGCGACTGCCAGAGAAATCCCGATCATTATTCACCTGACCAGAACTGTAGCCCACCGCAAAGCGGAGATTTGGTGTTGCATAATAGCCCACCTCCGCGAGCCAACCCATTTCGCTATAGCCTGCTGAATGTTGATTAATCCAACGAATCCCACCAGTCAGATCAAACTGTCGGTTGAGGAGGTAAGTGGCCCGGAGTTGGGCGAGGGTCGCAGAAGTCGTTGTTTCAAAGTCTTCGGCGAGCTTGAGGGAGGAATGGCGATAACCGAGCTTGCCGTAAAATTCCCAACGGTAGTTAGGCGCATAGATCGCTTCGGCGGCAAATAAATGTTCCGTGACGTCGTTCCCCCTGCCTGTGAGGAGGGTTTCGGGGATGGTGTTCGGATTTTTGCGATATTCATAGCGGAGGAGGGCGTTAAATTTATCCTCGTAGGGATTGCGGTAGGCGAGACCAACACGCAGTTCCGTGGTGGGAGGTAAACCACGGGTCGCTTGGCCTGCGGCGAAACGTCGGTCAAAATTAGCGAGGGCTGTCAGAGACGGCGATAGTTTGCCCCGGACAGAAGCTGTGATGTTACTGGTGCTGCTGCCGTTGGTATTGCGGAATTCGTAGCCCGCTTCGGCTTGGAAATTTTCACCATCGCCCCCACCTCGATAGCGGCCCCGGATACTAAGACTATCGCCCCCACGTAGGCCGGTCGAACGGGATGCCCCTTGACCTACTGCGCCATCACTACCCACAAAAAGATTACCCACAACTTTTTCATAGGCAAAATCGAGGTCAAAATTTTTGAAGACGGCCCAGTTATGTTTAATGCCAAAGGTCGCTGCATCCTGCATCCCTGTACTAAAGCGTTCCATGTCATAACGGGCGCTGAGGATGGTGTTGTGCCAGGGTTTGTATTCGCCAGTAAGGCCAATGCTGGTGGTGCTTTGGCCAGCGAGGGTACCGCTGTGGTACCAGTTTTGGTTCAGGTTTAGGTTGACGCCCTGGGCGATCTTCCAGTCCAGGCCAATTTGACTGCGATCGCTAAATACGGCATCGGACTCCGCCGAGAGGGTGGTTTGGTTGAGGAGGCGCAGTTTAAGGCGATCGCTGAGGGGCGTTGTGAAATTGGTACGCAGTTGGGTAGAGCTACCATCGTTTTCAGGGTTGAGATAATCAAGGCGATCGCGGAACAGTAAATCGACGTTTAAATTAGATTTACCGAAACGCTGGGCGAGGCCGGCGGTGATGGTGGTGAGTTCGTTGTCCACCAGTCCAGTGGGAATCCCCTCTTGGCCGGCGTTGATCAGATCGCCGAGGGTAATGATGGGGCGAATATTCACCCCCTGATTTTTTTCGTGGTCGTAGTTAAAACGCACTTGGGTGCTGGGGGAGAGCTGGGCATTCAGGTCAACGCCATAGCGAGTCTGGCCGGGGACAAAACTAATGGTGGAACGGTTGGCAAAACCGGTGTCGGCATGGCGATAGTAGGCCCGTCCGGTAAAACCATCGGCAAATTTAGCATCCAATTCAAAGCGGTAGGCAGAACCGGAAACATTCCCTAACTCGGCGGAACTATTTTGGCTCTGGGCGTATTCGCCAATAAATTTGTAGTTTTCACCGAGGTGAATTTGAGCATCAACCCCATAAACTTCGAGATCTCGCTCTCCTTGGTCTTCACGGAAGTAGGTCGCCCCGATCCAACTGGCTTGCCCTGGGTCACGGTTGAAATGGTAGCGTAGTCGTCCGGCATATACTTTATTGTCTTCACCGCTTTCATTTTGGTAGGTGACAACAATCCGCCGCACAAGAATTTCGCCGTTGTCGCCTATTTCTGTGCGCAGTACGGGATCGTTAAAGACAATGCTGCCCCGGTCGTAGTCAATTTCGTAATCTTGGCCCCGGAATAGGCGATCGCGCCAAATAATCGTACCGGGTCGTTCGAGTTCCTCTAGCTCAAAGTACACTTCTTCACTGCCGGGGACAACCAGACGTTGGGTGAGGAAATAAAAACCGCTCGTGCCATCGGGGAGGAGGGTATCCCGCTGGAAGGCTTCTCCGCCCTGGCTATAAAGGGCAGAAATTTGCAGATCGCCGAAATTGTAGTTGAGTTTCGCGCCGTTGAGTTGGCGACTGAGGGCAGTGAACTCCTGGGAAGCGGTGGCAAATTCCGCACTTGTGCCGTAGTCCCCCCACATGATGTAGTCGGGGTCAGTCGCGCCTTCAATATCCGGAGTGCGTTCGAGGCGGAGGTAGAGACTGTCTTGGGAGGGGGTCAGGTTGCGGACGGTGGAATTATCACCGTAAGTGAGATAGGGTTGTTCGGAAACTTGATCGGCGCGAAAGAGGCGATTGGTACAGGTTTCACAGGCTTCATTTAGGGGGCGATCGCCATTGAAAGCCGCGGTGAAGAGCCAATCCCCAATCGTACCTGTGGCAAAGGCTGCGCCATCCACATCAATGACGGTGTCGCCGTCAGCATCAGGGTTGAGGAAATCGCGATAGCTGCTGAAATAGTCTGTATTGTCTGCCCCGACCCGGAGGTTGATTACCCCCGTCAACAGGCTAGGACGGAGGGCGGTTTCAAATTGGACTTGGGTATAGGCTTCTAGTTCAAAGAGGCGGGCGCGAATTTGGACGGGGCCACTGTCAAGGGAGGATTGGAGGGTGGCAGTAAATTCCCCATCCTTGGCATCCACTTGGAAACCCGGTGCTTCAGGCCCGGCATCTTCCCCAAGAAATTCGCCGGCGGTGGCTTCGAGGGTAATTCGACCGCCCCCACTGGCCCGGTTGCCATTTTTATCGAGCAATATCCCTTGGATTGTCACAGGCGATCGCCCATCGGCGGGCACCCGCGTTTCAACGGTCGAGAGCTGTAAATTTGCCACATCCCCCGGCGCTTGCACTTGGATTTCATTGCTAACCGTGGTGCCATTGAGGGTGGCCGTCGCCTTGAGGGTATTCTCCCCAGGGCTAAAAATCACCCCGTACCAGGTTTGACGCACCATCCCCGTACTACCGTTGGTTTCCAGTTGGCCAATTTGATTCGAGTCAATTTCGACACCATTAACGCTGAGGGTGGTGGTGCTGCCTGTGGGCACTTCGATCACGACGGCACTGGCATTTTTCTCTAAAATTGCCCCCGACCCAGGGCTAATAAATTGCACGGTGGGTTGGGCGATCGCCGTTGGCATTGGAGTAGACTCAATGACCGGCGTCAGGGTCTCCCGACTGTCTAGCGGTTCAGTCGCCACGGGTACAGTCGGGGATGATTGGGCCAGTAGGATTTCTCCCTGGATCTCACTTGCCGCAGACGGTTTATTAAGGATCGCTTGAAACTCAGTTTCCTGGGGGCCTGTTTCCGTCAGAGTCGTTACAACCCCACTGATTTCAGCCGTTGTCACCGTTGGCGTTTGGGCCGTTACTTCACTAAACCAACCGCTGAGGGCCAGGATGAGGGTTGTTAAAGGAATGGAGAAACGTCGTTTCATTCGTCTTCTCCGGGGGCGAAAGGAGTCACTGCAAAGTTCATCCGGGCCATGCCACCGGGTTCAAGGCGCACAGCACGGCTGTAGGTGCGGTCTTCGGCGATAAATTTTTCGTTGGGGGCGGGGGCATAGCCAGGGACGCTGGTCAGATCCAGAACGCCCGTATGCCAACCGGGGAGAACATTGGTGACGGAAAAGAGACCATTTTCATCGGCGACGATGCGGTTGCCATTTTCCATAAAGACAACGGCATTGGGGATGCCGGGTTCACCGTACTGTTGTTCCCCATCGAAATTTTTGTCTTCAAAGACTCGCCCAATGATTGTGCCGAGGTCGGAAATTAAGCCGTTGCGAATCCCCACGTTGTAAACAGCGGGGCCATCCCGGACGGTGAAATTGTTGTCTTGGCGATCGCCTTCGACAAAGGCAATATTGCGCCCATCACCCCGCAGGGCATCGGGGGTAATTTCTACGGCATAGACAATGCGGGCCAGGGGGTTATTTTCGGGAGGGGTTCCACCGGGTAAGGGCTCTTGAAACGTAAAGGTAATATCTCGACCATTCACCTGGGTTTCCAGAATCGCCGGACTGTCGCCAATGATCCCTTGCACGGAATCTTCAATTAACTGGAAACCGAGGGGAAGGCGATCGCGTACCTCAACATTTTCGAAACTGCTTGTGCTGAGATTATTGATACTCAGGCGATAAACAGCAATGCCTCCAGGTGTAACGGTGGCTCGGTCGGCGGTTTTCTGGATGGCGATCGCTTCGTTTTGGCAGACGGAAAGCACCGCCGTACTGAAAACGATCAAGGCAGCGGTTTCTGCTTTCGGGATAGTCACCTCTTGGCTCGTTAAGTTTGGGTCATTCAAGCTTAGGGGCAACCCATCGAGGGAATTCGCCACATAGGTAAAGGAGTCCGGTTCGACCGCTATGATCCGAATTTGAATCCGTCGTTCATCAAAGAACGAACCCAGAGGCGGCCGAATGACCAAGATATAGACACTTCCCACGTTTAACTGGTCGGGCCGCAAAAAGAAATTAAACTGGCCCCGCAGATCCGGATTTCCCAGAGTTTCGGTGACGCCAAGGTCAAAGGGATTGTCATTATCTTCGTTGACATTGACCACCCCAGGGGGAAGTGGCACTGGCCCCGTAAGCGGATCGAGGGAAAGCAACGCGCCAATTTCAGTTTGCAGGGGGCCAGCAGCTTCATAGAGTCCCACCAGAAAACCACTGTAATTTTCTAGGGGTTCTCCTCCACACCCAAGGACACGCCCAAAGGGGTCAATGGGTGGTGGCGGGGGAGGACTATCAAAACCAGTGCTCACTGGGTTACTGGTGGTGTTGACGGCTGGGCCATTCTCCCCAATTTGGTAGCTGGCTTCAGCCCGGTTGAGGAGGGTGATCGTTTCTACCGTCTCCGGGGCCTGGGCTAAAACCAAAGGCATACCTAAATTCAAGCCAACGCTAACTAGGGCGATCGCCACTGGCGATCGCTTGAGGATTAGTCGTGAATGGTCAAGAAAATTAGGCATTAAAAAGACTCTGGCCAACGAAGGCCTCCAAAAAAGTAAAGACCAGTGAATGTTTGACGTTTATTGAACGCGGACTTGGTACTGGCCATTCACGCTAGCCCTTGCAGGGACAGCATTTTGGAAGGTCCAACGCACATGGGTATAGCGTTCCGCTGGGGCCGGGCGCGTTTCCACACGACCATCGGGCAAGGTGACGCGAATCGTCGGGTTGGCACTGTAGGTTTTGCCGCCATCGATGCTGTAAGTGATTGTTGCGCCACCCACAGAGGCTGCTGACCCCATCACATAGACAGTATTGGCGGGCAGATCATCGGTAAGGACAAGGCCGGAAATGGGTTGTTCGGTGCGATTGTTGCCGCTGACAGTGTAGCGAATGGTGTCACCGGGTTTGACCCTGGGGGCGGGCCGCATAAAACCACCCTCTAGGCTACGCCAGGCAACTTTTTGTTCACCGCGCCAGTTTTTTTCGATTACCCGCAGATGGCCAGCTAGCTCAACATCAAGGTTCTGCTGGGTTTGGGCGAGGACAGGCTGGGGAGAAATTTGAGGCATCATCTGGGGAACAACGCCAACGCCTAAGGAAATACCAGCCAAGATTGTAAAAAGAGACTTTTTCATGATCCAGGAAAGCTTGTTGTAAATGAAGGATTGAATGGATTCGCCGTCAAAATTTGGGCAACTGTCACGACGAACCTTGTCATCACAAAGAGTTCTGTGAAGCCTAACCAGCAGACTTCACAGAGAGTAATTAGACAGTTAGTTGATTTTCCGCTGGAAGGTAAATGTGCCACTAGCACCAGGGGCGACAACGCCAACATTGTTGCGATATTCAGTGACATCAGTGGCAGCAGTAGTGCCAGGCGTCGCTGGCTCAGAGCCTAAGATAGAAGGATTGCCATTAAAGTACTGAATCGAACCGGTACCTACAGCACTACCCACTACGTTGCTGGTGTCAATAATGCTATTGCCGTCATTGTCTAAAGCCCAATTATTGCCAGCGGCATTTGGATCAAGACCTAAGCCATTTTCACGGATAACCACATTATTGGCCGGGAGAAGAACATTACCAATTGCAGGACTAGTTGGCGCAGTGGTGGCGATGTTTTCGTAAGTAACTACATACTGTAAATCGTCCCCAGGACCGGGCTGAGGAGAAATATCGGTACCTGTACTGGAAACACTACTTGAACTACCATCGGCATAGAATACCTGCACTGTTTTGCTGAGCTTCAGATAGCCAGCATAGAGGCGATCCACTTTGAGGTTGCGAATAGTTTCACTCGCGGGTTCAAAGGTAGTGTTCGTATCGTTGTTAACGTAAGCCACAACCGGGATGCTGAATACATCAAACGCGTTAACGACACCACCGCTGGGTAAATCTACGGAGACTTTATAGTCTAACTCCTGACCAGCAGCTAGAGCTGGAATGGAAACTTGGCTCGCACTAGTCAGGTCAAACTCATCATTAACCGCATCCCATGAGTAGGTAGCCGTTTGCTGGGTAGTTACACCCGGCTGAACCGGTAGAGTAATAGTGACGATAGTTCCAGCAGGAATGTCGATGGAATCCCCTGCTTCATCGATACTGTCATAGCTACCCGCTGTGTCACAGGTTGCACAGACTGTGGCTGCAGCAGCTGGATCAATAGGTCGCAACACAACATTCTCGAGGAGAACTGTTGAGTCATTTTTAACGGAGTTGTCAAAAACGACAGCATTTGGATCAGCAATTGACCCGCCGGTGGTGACTGGTTCTGTAATAGATTTTTCAACGAAATCATCATTGAAATTGGTTGGACCGATCGCCGCGGGGACATTGAACGGGCCATTGACTAAGGCTCCGGTTGTAGGAGTGAGAACCAATTCATTCGGTTCACCATCTGGGGTGTCATTGCCGCCACCATCGTTCGGCGTGCCGTCATTGGGGTCAGAACCATCTTCATTTGCCGGATCACCGAGATCCTCAGGATCATTGGCGGGATCATATTCACCGTAGGGATCACCATCCTTAGGCGTATCACCTAAGAAGTTGTTAGGGTTTTGGTCGCCGGATTCATCAAAGACGATGTTGTCGTTAGGATCGCCCGCTGATGTACCAAAGACTTGGATTAGGTTCCGTACCGGTGAAGCTGTTGCTCCTGTGGCAAAGAGAGTAAATGGACCAACACTCGTACCCGGAGCGATCGGACTAAGGTTACTAGTGTTATAGATAAAACCAATCCGGGTGATGTTTGCTGGAGTTGCAGGAATAGTTGTACTCCATTCTGCATCAGTGGGGGCGATAGTTAAAGCATCTGTTGTATAAACGACTGTCCAGTTCGCATTGGGACCAGTTGGTGGAGTTGTGTTTGGATCTACAAATGCTGCGTTCTGAGGTTTCGCGTCGGAAACGAGGATATAGCTACCGCCAGCGGTAGAACTGTCAATCTTAAGTGGAGTACCCGTTAGAGCAGCAGGAGCGTAGTTACCGGTATAGCCAAAGGGTAATTCATCGCCGACGACAAAACCACCAGTGTAAGTAATGATGTCATCACTGATTGCACCTGTTGCGCCTGGGTCAACACTATCGACCTCTTTCTCAGCGGTGACGAGGGCGAGGGGTTGATCCGCCCCTTGACCAACAGTGAGGGGGTCGGAAGTGTCGGCAGCTTCACGGTTACCATTCGCGCCACCCGCCTCGCTGGTTGTGCGAACTTCATCAACTGCAGCCAGAGTGTCTGTACCACCATCAGAAGCATCGGCACTAGTACCATCATCTGGTCGGTTTTGACTATCAGCGTCATCAGAATTGTTGGAACCGGTACTACCTAAAACAACAGTGATTTGATCACCAGGATCTGCATCCGTCGGTACTGTTCCTTGAACAATGACGGTAATACTATCGTCGGCGACGATACCGGGAACAACCCAACCATTAGTCTGATAGGTCGGCGGATTAGGATCAGTAGTGTCTGCACCAGGACTAAATGAATCATCCCCGTTAACTATAACTTCCTGAGCACCAGTGCCACCGCCAGAAGGCAAGAAATAGTCTGGTATACCATCATTATCAAGATCCAGATAAACTCCCGGAGAGTTTAAATTATTGACTGTGATGTTGGTAACGTCGGGAATATAAATATCTGTTGGATTATTCCCTGTATTGGTTATGAGAAAGGGAATTTGAACAGTATCACCAGGGATGACACTACCGCCATTTGGATCGATAGGTGTTTGGGCAACGTTAGTCAAGCCAGCTGTTTCAGCGACGGTGACAGTGACTTCATTAGAAATGGTTGTTAGGGAATTACCACTGGGATCATTGAATGTTGCTGTCGCGGTGTTATTAATCGTGGTGCCAGCAGCTGTCCCGACAGCGATCGCCTGGGGGATGAGCTGGAATTGACCGGCGGCCATGAGGCCCGCAATCACCAAGGGACTAGCGAGCTTACGGATTGTATTTTTTCTGGGGGTTTTGCACTTTGGCGATCGCCAAACTTGATTGTTCACTTAAAAATTCCTCAAATAAAAATTCGCTAACAGTCAAGAGCGGACAAGAAGCCCTACTCTCTTGCGAGCGCCATAGATGAAAATTAACTTGTTGGTTTTGTGTAAATAAGCAACGATTTCATATTGCCTGTCAGCTTGCTTTCTCAGATTACCCATCAGTTAGGTCGAGCACAGCTGCTCTTTTTAAAGATTTAAACAAGCTTTCTCTCAACTTTGTGAAGGGAATATTAATACCGTTTGCGGAAAAGATAAAGTGTAAATTTTTTTTTCAAGGGCTTGACTGAAGATGTCGAATAATGCGATTCCAACCTCTTTTGCGTAAATCCCTTTAGGTTTGTCAGATATTTTTACTATGAAAAATTTAAACAATTGGTTTTTTTAGAAACATTCAGCATATTCAATTATTTTTCTTTATCAATTGAACATACTCAGCAAAAAAAAGAAGATTTGATGAATTTCTTGTATTTTTTTTGTGTCAAAAAGCAATGAGGGCAGTATCGCAATCTTTTACTGTGCTGTGGCAAAAGCCGTGCGGATCACGTCAACGTGATTTTGAATCTCGCCGGACAAAGGTGTAGAAGTTGCTGCATTTGACCAAGCTGCAGCCGAAAAGAATGCTTGCATTGCGGGGCTTGCGAGACGAGTATCCGGATCAAAAAACTGAAGTTCGCCTTGGTCGTATTGCGTCCCCTTACGGATTTTTAGACCCTGGGGGTGATTGGGGCTGCTGAGGATAATTTCGCCCCACAACACTTCAACGATTTGGCGCTTGTCTTGGGTTGTGACGCGAACACAGATCGGTGTCTCTCCACTGGGCTGAATGACGAGTTCTGAATCGGTGGGGATAGCACTGGCAGCGGCGGGCGAAAGCACCATTTGATAGGCAAAGATTTTGAGACGTTGGGTCGGCGATCGCCCCTCAGGGTTTGGGCGAATGCGGAGACCTTCAGCACAGCCCCGTTGCTGACCTTTTTGCCAACTCAAGGTGATGGTGCCCCCTTCAACCACACAGGGAAACCGATATTGGGTCTGTTGGGGGGCTGGGCCAGTTTGTAAAAGCAGTCCGTCATAGGTTTGGCGATCGCCCACAAGGACAAGACGCGCAAAGGAGTGGTTATTACCCGGCACGATCAAACTTTGGCTGTGATTTTCGAGGCGATCGCCCACCTGGGCCGCTTGTTGACGGTGACTACCCTGCTGCATCATTAGGCGATCGCCCGTGAGGGAGACAATTTGACTCGCATCCGGCGGCGCGGCGATCGCCCCAGGCATTAATCCCAAATACAACAGCGAAAAAAATTGGCTAATTGTCCCAAGCTTAAACATTTCCTATTCCCGACGCTCCTAGACATCAACGTAGATCTCTTCCTGGGAAAAAGCATGAAATCATCGCCCAGCACGATTTCAGCCTAATCAAATCATAGTGGGCGTTACCATTTACCGATGCACATTGCCGTGATGTCACCGCTGAATCTATGTTCTCTGAAAAATTTTGCTGATCAATTTTGAGTAATCACCATCACACTTAATCGAACAAGTGATCTGTCACGAGGCTTTACAGCAACGGATCTATGTTTAACTCAGGCAGCTAAATAGGCGATCGCCCCAGGCATCAAATGACCACCCGTAATCTGCTGAATTTCGAGTAGAGCTGGCATGAGGGGGCGACTAAAGTAATATCCCTGGACTTCATCACAACAAAACTGCCTGAGCATTGCCAATTCTTCTGGATGTTCGATGCCCTCAGCAACCACCTTAAACCCCAGATCATGGGACATATTAATGAGATTTTTGGTGATCGCCGAATTCACTTTATTACAATGTAAATTTTTAATGAAGCAGCGGTCTAACTTCAGGGTATCCCAGCCAAACAACCTGGTGTAATTAAAAGAAGCATAGCCTGTACCGAAGTCATCAATGGCAATCTTGACGCCTAATTTTTGCAGTGATGCTAAAACGGCGCAGATATTTTGAAAATCCTCAATCAAAACTGACTCCGTGATCTCTAGCTCTAGATGTTGGGGCGCAACTTGATGGGACACCAGGAGATCCTGGAGCCGCTCAAAGAAGTGAGGAGCCATGACCTGATGTACCGAAATATTAACGGCCATCCGAAAGGTTTGCTGGGACTGTTGATGCCATTTTTTTAACTGTTTTATGGCCCGCTGCAAGACCCAGTCCCCAAGCTCGTGGATCAGACCCGCTTCTTCAGCAATGGGGATAAATACCGTGGGAGAAATCGAACCGAACTGGGGGTGATCCCAACGAAGTAGAGCTTCAAATCCCGTCACCATCGTCGTTTGAGGATTGACTTGGGGCTGGTAAACGACGGTCAACTGATGGCGGGCGATCGCCTGGGCAAGGGCTAATTCTAAAAAACGTCGTTCTTGGGGGAATACAGTTGCCATAGTCAGTTTTTATCCGTCACACCTTTTTGAATCAAGCGTAGGACAACCATATATGTCGTCCAGCAAGGAGAGGTTCGCTGGTGTCGAGCTTTGTGTCCAAGCTGAAATCTATCACGATCAAGCCAAGACAACTTCATCAAATGTTTAAGATGCTGTGAATTCTAAGAATTCATAAAGTTCATAAAGACAATATAAAAGGCAAAACCAAGATAAAAAAGTAGTCATCGCTACGAAGCCTCCCCAGACCTCCCCTTTGTCCGGAGTTGTTTACCTGTACGAAAATTTCAGCCTAGGCCATAAGTCGCCACTCCAAGAGAACTGCCGGGGGAATCTCGATGGTCGTCTGTTCCTTGAGGGGCAAGCTAAGTTGAACTTTTTGATCGGTGGGCAACTGGGGCAAAATCTTTTTTAAATCAAATTGACCCACATTGGGCGCAGGGGCTTCGGTGGCAAATTGATCGGGTGCTGTGAGGATCGCTTGATTGGGAGCAGATAAACTCAAAGAACCCGGATGGATAAAAGTCGCCTGGCCGGGGTAGGCCACAAGGCGTAGATCAACGGTTTCGACACGACTATCTTTAACCCGTTTAAACAGCACCACCTGCCAAGTTTGACCGTGATTGTCTTGGATGGATTGGCGAGACTGATAAAGGATTTGTCCAGGGGCTTCTTCCTGTTGGCGGATACTGGCGAAACTGGGTTCTGCCCAAACGCCGTTACTCACCAAGAGAATCAGGCTTAAGCTGAGAAGAATCAATCCTTTTTTAAGAAAAAACATTGGCTGAATCTGGGGTGAGGGGTCTACTCAGGGTTAATTGGAGCCGCTTCTAGGCTAGGAATAATGACGGAATACAGTCCCCGTAGGTCGCCAGCTTTGAAGTCGTAGGCGAGATCATCTAAGTATTTAGCTTTGATGAAATTGGGGCGATTGTCCTTCGGGCCGTGGCAAGCCAGACAACTGCTTTCGATATTAATGCGGCGGTAGTAGTGGAGGCGATCGCCTTGGATTTGGCTATAGCTCAGGAGTTCGGGATGTTGCGTAAATTTGGCGATCGTCATGGTTTCCTGGAGATTTTGGGGGGCATGGTCTGGATTGCGATATTTTTTAGCCACCTGCTTAACTTGCCAACCATTGTCTTGACTCAGTTGCCTCGCTTTCATCCCCACTGGCTTACACACTTCCTGCATGGTTTGCGGCGTAATGTCTGCAGTCGGGTCAATGGTTTTGGCCAACTCAGACCGCATTTGGTCGAGATCTTCGATGGCTTGCACCGCACGGGCAAAATCCGGGGGATTGGGGGCTGCTTGCACAGGGACAATTGGCTAAACCAAAGTGGCGATCGCCAAGACACTAATGAGAATGCCGATCAGAAAATGTGAAGACTTTTGACCACTGTTCATTTTCACATTGAATTGTTTGTTTTTAAGAATAAAACGCAAAGTTTTCATTGTATTTTTTCCATTTTTTATTCAATAGTTTAGTCAATTTTTCAGGAAAAATTTGCTTTTTAGGATTAATAATTAAATCTTCTTAAAATTCAAGAAAAGCCTCTACTTGAATGGCAGAGGCTAAGAGCATTTAGAGTATATTTTTCGTTCAGGATTCAGAGCAAACCAAGATTATTCAAAGCAATCATCATGCCACTGCAATCCCAAATTCAAAGTTCCAGTTAGCCATTAATTGCCGGGGCTTGGAGGGCGACAGGCGCTTGATCTCCGGCTGCTAAATCGAGGGGGAAATTATGAACATTACGTTCGTGCATGGCCTCAATCCCCAGATTTGCCCGATTGAGGATATCCGCCCAAGTATTGATCACCCGTCCTTGGGAATCTAACAGAGATTGGTTGAAATTAAACCCGTTCAAGTTAAAGGCAAAACAAGCCACTGCTAAAGAAGCAAACCAGATACCAATCACTGGCCAAGCAGCAAGGAAAAAGTGGAGGGCGCGACTATTATTAAAAGAAGCATATTGGAAGATCAAGCGTCCGAAATAACCATGGGCCGCCACAATATTGTAAGTTTCTTCCTCTTGACCAAAACGATAGCCACTATTTTGGGACTCCGTTTCTATGGTTTCGCGGATCAAAGAAGAGGTCACGAGGGAACCATGCATTGCAGAAAACAACGCACCACCAAAGACACCTGCAACCCCCAGCATATGGAAAGGATGCATCAACACATTATGCTCAGCTTGCAACACAAACATAAAGTTAAAGGTGCCAGAGATGCCCAACGGTAATCCATCCGAGAAAGATCCTTGGCCAATCGAATAAACCAAGAGTACCGCCGTCGCCGCCGCCACCGGAGCAGAATAGGCAACCGCAATCCACGGACGCATCCCCAAGCGGTAGGACAGTTCCCATTCCCGCCCCATATAGGCAAAGATGCCAAGCAGAAAGTGGAACACAATTAGTTGGTAGGGGCCACCGTTGTAAAGCCACTCAGCCAGATTCGCCGCATCCCAAATGGGGTAAAAGTGCAGACCGATCGCATTAGAACTCGGCACAACGGCGGCGGTAATAATATTGTTGCCATACAGCAAAGAGCCAGAAACCGGTTCGCGAATCCCGTCAATATCAACCGGGGGCGCGGCGACAAATGCCAGGACAAAACAAATCGTTGCGGTCAACAGCGTGGGAATCATTAAAACCCCAAACCAGCCCACATAAAAACGATTTTCTGTGCTGGTGACCCATTGGCAAAAGCGCTCCCAAAGATTGGCAGAGCCTTGCTGTTGTAGAAGTGTAGTCATAATTGCGTGTACCAGTTTAAAGTACTGGGGACTAAGCAAATCGCTCAATCGATTTATTGCTTAATCACCTTTTGATTATATAGCACCGTTTCTAAAAAAGACAAGGCTTGCGGAAACTAAAGCTGCAAATAATCTTTTCTGTCCGTTTCTTGAGAGGCGATCGCCCCATTACACTAAAGTCATTACCACCACGCAGCACCATGTCAACCCTGTTCACCAGCATTGCCAATCGCCTCCAAAACGTTTTTAACCTAGAGGTTATCGGTGACCAAATTGCCCAGGGCCTAATCAACCTCGTCGTTGCCCTCATTACCTTCGCGGTGTTCTACTGCCTTTGGAAGATTGTTGATGTGCCCCTCTATGCGTCCTTCAAAAAATCAAAACTCGATAAAACCTCCGCCAGCTTCTTAAGGACCCTCGTTCGCTACGCCATTTTGACCTTTGGCGCGATCCAAGCCCTCAATGCAGTTGGGATTAACATGGCCGCAATCGTCACCAGCCTGGGACTTGTGGGATTAACGGTCGGTTTTGCTGCCCGGGATGCCCTTTCTAACTTGATTTCTGGACTGCTCATTTTTTGGGATCGGCCCTTTGTGATTGATGACCTCGTGGAAATTAATGGTCTCTATGGTCGCGTCGAAACAATCACCCTAAGGAGCACACGCATTGTGACCGTTGATGGCCGGATGTTAGCGGTGCCTAATTCTGTCGTGATCAATTCAACGGTGATCTCTTACACCAATTTTCCGCAGTTACGCCTCGATATTGATGTCACCGTCGCCGTCCATGAAAATCTAGAGCGGGTACGACAGATCCTCTTGTCTTTGGTCGATGATCGCAGCATATTTACTGACACACCGCCCGCTAAAGTGGTGGTGACGGCTCTCAATGACTATAATGTGGCACTCCAACTTCAGGTTTGGTTACGCAATGAGCGCACCCATATTCCCGAACGCTTTGCCCTCCGAGAAAAAGTTTTTACCGCTTTAACCGCAGCAGGGATTGATATGCCCTTTGAAACAATTCAGCTCACTCCCTTGGCTGTGCAATTGCAATCAGAAATCTAGACAAGACGCCTGAAGCTGCGAGAAAAAATCGATTGGTTTGTCCTGGTGGGGATGTTGAAACTTTAGGTAATAAGCATTAAGAGAATAACCACAATCCCCTGGCAAAGGACTGTGATTGGCATCTTCGTAAATAGCCGGTAAGCCCCCTGGAAGATAAAGGCGATCGCCGACCAGGGGAAAGCCCATTGCTGCCATGTGAATCCGAATTTGATGGGGACGTCCAGTGAAAATTTGCACCTCAACCCGTGAAACTTTTGCTAGACGTTCTAGAACTCGCATTTCACTATGGGCAGATAAACCATCTGCTGTGGCGGCAAAGATTTTCCCCAGACTAGGATGACAGATTTTGCCGATGGGCGTGGTGATGGTGATTTGATCAGGATAATCGCCCGCTGGAATGACGGCCCGATAAATTTTTGTGATTTGATGTTCTCGTAATTGGCGTGTTAGTGACTGCCGCCCCAAAGGCGATCGCCCCAGGATCATCAACCCAGAAGTCCCCCGTCCCAAGCGATGAATCGGCACTGGTGTTTCGTCAGGAAATTGCCTTTTGAGTTGCGCTAACAACGTATTTTCTAAAAAATTTCCCGCTGGCAGCACCGGTAAACCCGCTGGTTTATCGATGATCCAAAAATGGGGGTCTTGGTGCAAAATTTGGAAATTTAACGGCACATCTGGCTCTTCCCAAGGGGGACGATGATACTCTAGCCGTTGATTTTTTGCTAAACGTTGTGTGGCAGTGGCCGGTTTGCCGTCTACAAAAATTTGCTGATTTTCAAAACGTTCTGCCCATTCTTGTCGCGTTGAATGGCGATAAAATTCTGCATAAAAATCCAAGACCGCTAGGCCCGCTTGGGAGGGTTTCACGCGATCCCGGTAGACCCAGCCTTGATTGAGCATTTTACAAATTTTACGAATACTGATAAATATTTTTGCGGGGATTAAAACTTTCGACTTCCCGTAATTTTTCGTACAAAGCCCGCTCTTCTTCGGTAATTTCTGGTGGTAAAACTAACTGCACTTCCACCAGTTGATCGCCACGAGAGCCGGAACTACGAGGATACCCTTTATTCGCCAAACGTAATCGCTGACCCGGTTTAACCCCCTTGGGCACGGTCATTTTTACTAGGCCGTCAATGGTCGGAATTTCGATGGAACCACCCAAAATAGCTTCGCTAGGACTGAGGGGCACTTGGCAGTAAATATCGGCACCCTGCACTTCAAAGAAAGGATGGGGGGCCACAGTAATTTTGAGATATAAGTTACCGCCATTGATGCCCTGATTGCGCAACCGAATGCGCTGGCCATCGACCATGTGGGGCGGCATATCAACTTCGAGCGATCGCCCATCTTCGAGGCGAATCCGTTCCCGTCCCCCCCGATAGGCTTTTTCCAGGGGCAGGGTGAGACGTGCTTCCACATCCCGTTTAGCAGGGGATTTTGGGGTAGCCACTTTGGTTGTTTTTGTGGTGCCGGGGCGAAAATCTTCGTAGCTATTGCTCCGGACCCGGGCGGTGGTCTGCTGTCGGTCTTTCGGCCCAAAGGGATTGACACTGCCAATATTGGCGAACTGGCTAAAATCGTTGCGCTGGGGTCGATTGGTGCGGTTAAAACCAGGGCGACTGTATTTTCCCCCCATGGCCCGGGTGAACTGGTCATACTGCGATCGCCGCCCATCATCGGACAGCACTTCATAGGCCTCGTTGAGATCCTTAAACTTTTCTTCTGCTACCTTATCCCCTGGGTTGACATCCGGATGATAGCGCCGCGCTAACCGTCGAAAGGAGCGCTTAATCTCATCACTAGAGGCATTACGAGGAACGCCTAAAATTTCATAATAGTTACGCAAATTGTTCATATTTAGGCGACAGAGTGAGGAATTCTCTCCTTAGATAATGGCGCACTGTTCCCAGATGTGATGTTTATTATGCCGGAATTACGAAGTAAAACAACTGTCTAGAACCATTCATCGTCCTCGTCCCAATCATTTTCGTAGGGGATATTGCGCCCTTGGCCTTGGCTGTAATACTTGCGGGAGACGTTCCGTTGTTCGTAGGGATCGCGACTGGTGGGTCGCGGTGGTCGAGAAGCGGGCGGTTCCACGGGACGACGGGGGGCAGTACCATTCCCGTAACGGTCATCTAGTGGGCGATCGCCCCCATAATTTTGACGTGGTTGGGCAGCTCCATAATCATAATTGCGGGTCGGTTGCGGTCTTTGGGGTGGCCGGGGGGCGTAATCATAGTTGCGCTGGGGTGGTGGCGCATCATAGCCCCGCTGGGGTGGGTAGCCAGCCCCTGGTCGGTAGTTAGAACGGGAATCATAGTACAAATCATCCTCGTCATCACCGATCAAGGTTTTCTTAATCGTGTCAAAGAAAGAATCATCTTCCCCTTGGTCATACTGGAGGCGTACCTCGCGGTTAAGCTCATACAACGCATCCTGTAAATCCGCCTGGGCGCGATCCAAACGGCGATCGTCATTTTGTTTGAGACTCTCTAAAATTTCCTGGGACAAACTCTCAATGCGGCGACGATAATAACTCGCAAACTGGCTACCAAAATCAAGGGTGACCTCCTTCAATCTGCGTTGGGCTTGATCCGTTAAAGCTTTGGCCCGGTTCCGTTTTTCAACCTTCTCCCGTCGCTCTCGATCCTCTTGGGCGAACTGTTCCGCATCCCGCATCATCCGGTTCACTTCACTATCTGTCAAGGTGGAGGAACCCTGGATCGTAATACTCTGTTCCCGTCCAGTGGTTTTATCCCGCGCCGACACCTGCAAAATACCGTTTGCATCAATATCAAAGGACACCTGAACCTGGGGAATCCCACGGGGCGCTGGTGGAATTCCCGTTAACTTAAAACGACCGAGGGATTTATTCCCCTGGGCCATTTCCCGTTCCCCCTGAACCACATGAATCTCGACAACGGTTTGGTTATTTTCTCCCGTCGAAAAAATATCTGAACGCCGCACCGGAATTGTCGTATTCCGGGGAATCAGCTTTTTTGTCACTCCTCCAATGGTTTCTAGGCCCAGGGACAGAGGCGTCACATCAAGGAGCAAAATGTCTTTGACTTCTCCACCGAGGATCCCCGCTTGGATCGCCGCTCCCACTGCCACTACTTCATCGGGGTTGACGTTTTGATTGGGTTCGCGGTCAATGAAACTCCGCACGAGACCCTGCACGAGGGGAATACGGGTAGACCCCCCCACAAGAACTACTTCTCGAATTTGCACAGGGCTAATGCCTGCATCCTGGAGGGCGCGTTTAATGGGGCGACGCAAACGACTGATCAATTCTCCGCAAAGGCTCTCAAAGGTGGCACGGTCGAGTTGGGTTTCGAGGTGCTTCGGGCCTTCCTCGGTGGCGGTAATAAAGGGAAGATTGATTTCAGTGACCGTGACCCCAGACAGTTCAATTTTGGCTTTCTCAGCAGCTTCCGTGAGTCGTTGGAGGGACTGGCGGTCTTTGCGCAGATCAATATTTTCCGCTTCGAGGAATTTTTCAGCGAGCCAATCAACAATTTTTTTATCGAAATCGTTCCCACCGAGCTGGGTATCGCCACTGGTGGCTTTCACTTCAAAAACGCCATCGCCCACTTCTAGGACGGAGACATCAAAGGTCCCGCCCCCCAGGTCAAAGACCAGAATCGAGGAACTGCCTTGTTGTTCCAAGCCATAGGCAAGGGCGGCGGCGGTGGGTTCGTTGATAATCCGCAGGACTTCGAGACCGGCAATACGTCCGGCATCACGGGTTGCCTGGCGTTGGGCATCGTTGAAGTAGGCGGGTACGGTGATTACGGCGCCTGTGACGGGTTCACCGAGGTAACGTTCGGCTTCGTCGGCAAGACGACGGATAATTTTGGCAGAAATTTCTTCGGGGGCGAATTCTTGGCGGAGACGGGGACAACGAATTTTGACGGTATCGGTTTCGGTGCGACGAATGGTATAGGGGACTTGTTTGGATTCGGGGGTGAGTTCGCTGTAGCGGCGACCCATGAAACGTTTGACGCCGTAGTAGGTGTTTTGGGGGTTGAGTACGGCTTGACGGCGCGCCATTTGGCCGACGAGGAGTTCGCCATCTTTGTTAAAGCCAACGACGGAGGGGGTGGTTCTGGCTCCTTCGGAATTTGCAATGACAAGGGGTTTGCCGCCTTCCATCACTGCAACGACGGAATTTGTGGTTCCTAGATCGATGCCGACTACTCTACCCATGCGTTTTTTGATTCTCCTTGGTGTGGCCCGACAATCTATATATATTAGGTTGCGCCACGATTGTTAACAATATTTGCCCTTTATTTTATCGGAGCGATTGGGGAATTTCAGAGCTGACCTTGGAGGCTTTCGAGAATTTTGAGGGCTTGGGTTTGGTTTGTGGCTTGGTTTTGCTGCTCGAAAAGGGAGACAGCTTGGGTCATATCGGCGATCGCCTGTTCGAGATTATCGAGTTTGTAGTGGGTAATGGCGCGGTTGTAGTAGGCTTCGGCGAATTCAGGATTGCCAGTAATGCTAGCGGTGTAGTCCTGGAGGGCGGCAGTGTGATTTTCAAAACGGTTGTGGGCCAGGGCGCGATTGTAGTAGGCCTTGAAATAGTTGGGTCGGAGGGTCAGGGCTGCATTGTAGTCGGCGATCGCCTTGGCATGGTAACCGTTGGCGAGTTCGGTTTGGTTAGCGTTGCGGGCCTGGAGCGCGAGATCGTCGTAGGCGTTGCCCCGGTTAATGAAAAAATCTGGATTGTTATTTTTGAGGATAATCGCTTGGTCACAATCGGCGATCGCCTGTTCGTAGTTGTCGAGCAAATAGGCGGCGTAACAGCGGTTTCCGTAGGCGTCGGCAAATTCGGGCTTGAGCTGGATCGCCTGGCTGTAGTCATCGTAGGCCGCCTGGTATTCCCCCAGGACATGGTAGCTGTAGCCGCGATTGTAGTAGGCGTCGGGGTCGGATTCGTCGAGGTTAATGGCCGCTGAAAATTCGGCGATCGCCTCCTCAAAATTCCCTTGGGTGAGGGCATCGACCCCCGCGTTATACCGTTGGATCGCGTTGGTGGCGTTATTGTTTGTTTCAGGGGCAGTCTGGGACAATCCGGGGGTGCCGGAGCCGAGGAGGAGGACTGTTCCCAAAAGGATCCAAGGGGTGCTGCTGTTCATGGGAATTTTCGTTCGGGGCTGCGCATAGTTACCTAGTTCCATCTTAGAGGGCTATGACAGCGTTAAGTTCCCGTCCTTAAGACTTTGCATTAGTTTGATGATTGGTGGCGATCGCCTAACTTACCGCATTCCCACACATTTGCCATGGTGAATAAGCAAAATTACAATTCGATGTCTTCGTAAATATCGGCTAGGGCCAGATCGCAGTCGATGGAAACAAGGTGAATCACTTCACCAATGGTCGTATATTCCGTGAGGCTCCATTGTTTTGGGCCTTGGCGATGGTAATGCTCCACAAATAACTGCTCCGGTTCGATGAGCAGATAGTCTTGAAACTCTGGGATAGAGCGATAGTAATGGAACTTTTCGCTGCGGTCATAGTTTTTTGTCGCAGGGGAAAGCACTTCGGCAATGAGGCAGGCATTTAAAACGGTATCTTTTCGCCCCTCCTGCAACACCAAGGGCTTGCCAGTGACCATCACATCGGGATAGGTATAAATTTGCTGGGAGGGAATCCAGAGTCGCTGATCAATGTGAAAAACTCGATAGGGACTTTTTTTGAGTCTTAGTTTTAAAGCAATATATAAATTGCCACTAACTTCATTGTGAATAGGTGTCCCACCAGCCATAGGTTTAATCACTCCTTGGATATATTCGTGGCGATCGCTTGCCTGTTCTTCTTGGGCTAAATAGGCTTCGGGGGAAATGGGTTTTGCCAATGTTTGTGGGGTCATGGTTTTTTTACCTGGGACTTTACCGCTTGCCTTGCCTTCAAGCTAACATAAGTTTTTCGCGCAGATTGCCTTAGCGATTAGGATTTGGTGTTGCTTTGGTCGTCGGGTGATTCCTTTGATTTGAAGACTGTCATGATGCCTTTGTCATAGTTGGAGGCGATCGCCAAAAAAGCGCCCCCCAAAATGTAGAAAGGCAAGGGCACAAAAAATCCTTTGATCAGCTGAAAAATTTGCACTGCGATAAACAGGACGACAACACTCGTTAACCAAACTTGCATTTGTTTTTCTCCTCAAATCCCGACAGTCTAGGTAATTTTTAGCGCATCCAGGTTGGCGATCGCCAGAAATCTTGCTCAAGTGGCCCGCAGATCGCGGCGTTGCAAATGTCCCCTCGGAGTATTCAAACTGCCGGGTAAAGTGCCGTGATCAACCACAGTCAGGCGATCCATGTTGTAGGTGGTGTAGCGCAAGTTTGTGCCGCCCCTGGGAATATCAATCATCGTGAGGCTCCGGTAGGGGGAAAGATTGCCTTGAACTAGAGAACGCGGCCCATCTCCTAAAGCACCAGTATGGAGCAGTTCCAATTGCCCCTGGTGAGCCGGATAATAGGCGTGTTGGTGACCGCTGATGTAGGTGTGGACGTTGTATTTTTCGAGCAGAGCCTGGAGGCGATCGCCATCATGGAGATAATTTCCTGGTTCTGAGCGGCTGCCCGAAGCGACAGGATAGAGGGATAAATGCCCTAGGGCGAACCGTAAACGACTCCGTTGGGCTTGGTCACTGGCGAGACTGGCTTCGATCCAAGCCAACTGTGCTGGACTAATGCGGGCGGTGGAAGCATCCCACACTGAGTAAAAAATATCGTTTTGAGTAAAGCTGTAATAGAAAGGGAAATGACGACGGTCAACAAAGTCTAGGGTCGGGGTATGGGTAGGGTTGCGCCAATATTGACTGGCCGCCTGACGATCTGCGGCAAAGGCGTATTGTCCATTGCGCAGGGAGCCGGAAGCGTCGTGGTTCCCTAGGGTGAAGGCGAAGGGAATGTTTGCTTGGCGCAGGGGTTGGGCAACGTATCGTTCAAAGGCTTGCCACATGGCGGCGAGCTGGGCTGGGGTGAGGCTGCTTTTTTGACCTGCGACCATATCGCCCGCACAGAGGACGAGATCCGGTTGCCAATCAGGAATTAAGGCGATCGCCCGTTTCACTTGGGACAGATACTCCGTGGAACCATAGGCGCTGTTCAGGTCGCTAATCACAACCAGGCGCGTCTCTCCTGGGGCTGGGGCATTAAGTGCAGTCGGTGTAGGATTAGCGATCGCCTGAGATTTTGCAATAATCCCACGCGAAATAAGTAAACTCCCTAGGGCCAAGCCCCCATAGGTTAAAAACTGTCGTCGATTCCCGTGCATTGGTTTTAGCCCCGCAAAATTTTCACTTCATCGAGGTTGGCGATCGCCACATCCGCTGTTTCTAGGTGTGCTTGGGTGGCATCTCCCCAACAAATTCCCACGGTGCCCGCGGCCCCTGCCGCCTTGGCCATTTGAATATCCCCTGGGGCATCGCCAATCATTAGGGTTTGACGTGGCTCAGTGCCTAAGGTTGCACAGGCTTGCAAAAATAAGGCTGGATCGGGTTTGAGGCCAAATTCTGCGCCCATTTTTAACTGAATATAGTCTTGCAACTCATAGGTTTCAACGAAGATTTCCACATTGGCGGTGCTGTCCATGGAGAGAATGCCCAGCTTCAACCCAGCATCATGGCAAAATTTCAGCACCTCTAGGCTGCCGGTAAACAGCGGTGATGTGTCGCTGCGATCGCCAAGGATTTCTTCTGCTTCGGCAAAGGCTTTTTTGGCAATGTCAAGGGCCTCAAACCAACTGCGCCCCGTTTCGGCAATGTAGGCAGCGGCGGCGATCGCATTTTCCGGGTGACTACCCACCGCCATTAAGCCCGTCGGGTCGAGCACTCCATCCACCATGCCAAAGGCCATCAGGAGCGGTTCTCCCACCCCAGGAATTTGGGCATCGATCAACCGAGCGCGTTTTTGGGCCAGTTCCCGCAGGTAGTTTTGGGAGTCGGCGAGGGTACCATCTTTATCGAAAATGATCCCCGTAATGTTTTCAAAAAGGCGATCGCCCACTTGCACTGTAATCATCGTAAATGCTGCTAATCCGTTGCCAAAGTCAATAATATTTTAGGTGCCGACGGTGAGCCGATATTTTAAACTGAGCAGACTCAGCCAGAGGGAAGGATATTTTTCCGATAGCCAAGCTTCGGATTTTTCGAGCCACTGGGGCAACCAACCCATCAACAGCAGACTCAACACCGCATCAAAACTAAAGGCAAAGTAAGCACCGACCCAGCGGATAAAGTCCTTCGCCCCAGCCATTTGCCAAATCCACATAATTAAAGCCGGGTTTTGGCGGGCCGCAACCAGGGCCAGCTTATTAAACATCAGCCAACTGGTGCGATCCTTGATAAAGGTCTCAGCCACCTCTGGGGGAGAATCAGCCAACAACCCAAAAAAGGTATTCAACATGGCATTGATCCGTTGGGGGGGTAACTTCATCCCCGTCGGCACCATCATCCCCTTAGAAAAAAGCCAAGTCACCGCAATATTACTTTGGTAGGCACGGATCTTGCTCAAATTCTGCTGGTCGAGGAGATCTTTTTGGAGGGCAATATCCAGCAGTTTCGTCAGACGGTCTAAATTGCGCACGAGGGAACCAAACCCCGTAAAGACCAGCGGAGACTGGAGGGAAGCCGCATCCCCAATGGCGAGGAGTCGATCAAAGGCCACTTGGCGATCGCCTGCGCCCACATTGAAATAACCCGGAATATAACCAAACGTCGCCTTCTCAAAGGTGAGTTGTGCCATGTCACAGCGGCGATACTCTGGCAAAATGCTGAAAAAGTCTTCGTACATTTCCAACAAAGACCCCGGATTCTCCGGGTTTACCTCGTGGTAATGGAACAGATAAATGGTCATCTCGTCCCCTTGACCCGGAAACAATTCCCAAATTAACTGTCTGCCCCGGGAAATATCCCCATGGGAATTTAAAACATCCCCATATTCGCTATCCCACACCGCCGGGTCAAACCCCTTCACCACGGCCCCTACTGTCGGACAAACGCTATCAAAAGGACGTCCCTGGTTCAACTGCGCCGCAATGGGAGAAGCCGTCCCCATCGCATCCATCAGCAGCCGCGCCTGAACAATTTTTTCTTCCCCGGTCGCCAATGATTTCGTGAAAATCTGCGCCCGTTCCCGGCCAATATCTGCCCGGATAAATTCCGTCTGATCCCAAATTTCGCCCCCAGCAGCCCGTAGTTTTTCACCACATTTTTCGAGCAACAGTTCCGAAGCCACGGCAATATTCAGCACCGTCGGCGTGTAAAGAATATTCGCCTTGAGGTGGGGCGGATTATTCCCATCAAAAAACTTGTTAAATCCGTTTTTATATTCACGGGCAACTAAGGTTTCAATTTCTGCTTCATCGAATAAGCCCAGATTAATCAGGCTTTGGAGTTCACTGCGAGAAATATTCCACTCCCGGTTCATCCGCCCAAAGGGCAACCGCTCAATTAGCAACACCTTGTAACCCAGTCGTGCCATAACAGCAGCATGAATCACCCCTAAAGCGCCACCAATGTAAACCAAGTCATATTGGGCGAACTGGGGATCGGCGGGCTGATTTTTTTCAAAAATAACGGGTTGGGGCGCTTGGGGATTTTTCACCGTTTCTCGCCAGCGTTTTTCCCACCAATAGGCCCGCTGCAAGTCAAACTCTCCCTGGGGAAATTTCTGGAAATATTCGACTGTTTTCGGATAATCTGCGGCCAAAGCGTCAAAAATGGATTGGCCTGGTTGAATTTCAGGGGGGGCTGGGTACTGATTGGGGAAAGCCTGTTCTAAATCTGATTTGAGTTGGTGACAGAGACTCTGGGGCTGGGGAAATCCTGACGCCCAGGCAAATACTTTTAAGTAGGTGGTACGCTGCACATTCCAGGTGAAAATCGAGAGTTCGGCCCCATTGGCGACTAGGCGAATGCCTGTGGGGGTCTGCTGCTTTTCTCCGTGTCGGGGTTGCCAACTGGTCTGTAGCCAATGGCAAACTTTGTCAGTGTCGGGGGTAGGGACTTCGAGATAAAGCAGTTCTTCCATGGAAATTACAGATGGGTGAGGGGTGATGTCGCTCTGGATTATCATACCCGCTTTGATTTGCCCAAGGGAGAGGCCTTAGGATCGAGAAAACAGCGTTGGGTTCGTAATTTTTCTTATAAAAACTTAACCTTGTTAAAATAGAATTGATCATTTATTCAAGATAGGAGGGTTCATGGCTAATATCACCTACGTTCCGGCAAATAAGGACGTGATTGCGGCAGATGGTGCAAATTTACGGGAAAAAGCCCTGCAAAATGGCGTAGATTTGTACACTTTCGGCGGAAAATTGATGAATTGCGGTGGTGTTGGCCAATGCGGAACCTGCATTGTCGAGATTCTGGAGGGGATGGAAAACCTGTCGCCCAAGACTGATTTTGAGAAGCGGCGTCTCAAGCGTAAGCCCCCCAGCTATCGCCTTGCTTGCCAAACCTTGGCCCATGGGGATGTTGTTGTAAAAACCAAACCCTAAGGGCAGCCTCTTTGGTTTTTTGTTTAGGAAGATATTCTTTGGGAATCCCCGTGGCGATCGCCCCTGGTAAGGAGCCAGAGGTGATATTCTTGATATCATTGTGATCTAGCTCGATGAAGAGGCGATTATTCAATGCAAGTTAACGATCTCGGTTTCATTGCAACGATTCTTTTTGTACTCGTACCCACCGTTTTTTTGTTGATCCTTTATATCCAGACCAACAAAACGGCTTCCTAAGAAAAACCATTTTAAAAAAACACGATAAAAAACAATGGGGGACAGATCCTTGGCGATCGCCCCCTTTTTTATGGCTGTGAATCGGGTTTCTTTTTAGCTGGCATCAGTCCGAGCTAAGAGCACAGGACAAGGCGCATTGACCCGCACATAGTCCGATAGAGACGTGCCCAGCAAGCGATCCAGGTCAGGCATACTCTTAGCAATGGAAGGACGGCGATCTGGGGAACCTAGGATTAACAAGTCAATGTTTTGGTCTTTGGCGACATTGCAGATCGTGGCCCCAGGGCGACCCCCAACGACTAACGTTTTGTACGCAATGCCCATTTGTTTAGCCCGTTGAATCGCTGGGGCGAGGGCCGGATTCGCGTCCATTTCTGCTTGGGAAAGGGAAAGATTCCCTGGTAAATCAGGGTTAACCCGCAGGAGTAGCAGTTCGCAGCCACCATAGTCCCGCAGCATTTGCAGGGCTAGATCCAAACCATACATCGCCGCATCGGACTTATCGATAGCGACCATAACTTTTTTGACCGTGCGCACATAGATGTCATCCTTAACCAGGAGCATCGGGCGATTGGTGAGCTGGAAGACGTATTGACTCACAGAATTAGCGAGGATCGACTGTAGCCGTTTGAGTCCCCGGGAGCCCATCAAAATTAGGTCGGCATCAATCTCATCGGCGACTTTGCAGACCACGTCTTTAGGGTCCCCTTGGCGCAGGATGGTGTTAACGTTGCCAGGATCGAGCTTGAGGTCTTGGATCGCTTGGGCGAGGAGCTTACCACCGGTTTCGTAGCCTTTTTGTTCGATGTCGGGAGTCAGCTCTTCCTTCACAACATGGAGAATATTAATGCTAGTGTCTTTGAAGGCAGGGAGCTTGAGCAAGTTTTTCAACATATCCTGGACTTGCCCAGTGCCAGAATCAGCGAAGAGAATTTTTCTAATCATGGGACGACTGTTAACGGGGTTTTTCAAATGGGCTTTTATCCCTAGGATCCAGCATACTCCCTTCTGAGGGCGGGAAATTTTAAGGCTTATTACATAATAGAAGTTGATTTTTTTACGGAATTTTCACCACGATGGATTTGATGCGATCGCTGCCCATTGGGTTATATCTGGAGCAGCCCCAAACCTGGCTCCACCGACTAGACCCCCGGGTGAAACTCGCTTGGTTGATGAGTTTTTTGATTGGGCCGATTTTGGCGAACAACCTGTGGCGCTTGGGTTTGGTGGGATTATTAATCGCGATCACCCTAACGGCATTAATTCCCCTGCGGGTCTGGAAACAGCAGATGGGGTTGCTGTTGATTTTTTGTTTGGTGTTGTTTGGGGTGACGTTAATCACTCCCGATGGCTTGGTGCTTGATCATCAGCCCCGTTTACCGGCAGAGGATCTAGATATTCAGCAAAACTACGAATATGTGGTGTGGCAGTTTAAATTTATCTCCGTCACGCGCCTCAAACTCGATTTGGGCATTAAGCTCAGTACACAAATTTTTACGTTGCTCTACAGCACCAATCTCTATCTGTTGACCACGGCAGCGGAAGAAATTACCACGGGTTTAGAGTTTCTCCTGGGGCCGCTACGCCGACTCAAGGTTCCGGTGACAGAAATTTTGCTCACCCTGACCCTCTCACTCCGGTTTATTCCCCTTGTGTTAGAGGAAATTCAGAATTTAACGCGTTCAGTCCGCACAAGGGCGATCGCCTGGAAGACCCTAGGGTTCAAACAGAGTGCTCAACTGTGGCTGATGGTCTCCGAAAAACTCCTCGAAAATCTCCTGATGCGAGCCGAACAAATGGCAACGGCAATGGATATCCGGGGCTTCACCAGTCCAAACCAGCACCTTGTCCGTTGGCATCAACTGCGCTTCCACCGTTGGGATTGGCTGATCCTTGTGTTGCTGCTGCCCTTTTGGTCATTGCGCTTCCTCTGGGGCTAGTTAGTAACGAATCCGTGGGTCGATCAACGCATTCACAATATCAATCACCAGACTGACTACCACCACAATTGCCCCGAAAAACACCATAATCCCCTGGACCGTTGGATAATCCCGCAAGGAAATTGCCTCATAAAGACGGTTGCCTAAACCTGGCCAGGAAAATGTCACTTCCGTTAAAACCGCTCCTCCCAACAAAGCTGCGAAGGTTAAACCCAAGACCGTGATTACCGGAATGAGTGCATTTTTCAGGGCATGGTTCCAGAGAATTTTTCGTTCAGGAATACCCCTGGCCCGTGCCGCTTCGACATAGTCCGATTGCAACGTTTGGCGCAGATTAACCCGCACAATGCGCTCAAAAATACCACTGAGAAGGATTCCCAACGTACAGCAGGGCAACACCAAATAGTACAAAGCTGTTCTGAGTTGCAAAAAACTTCCCGTGAGCAGACTATCGAGGGTATAGAGGCCCGACAAGGTGGGCGGGGGGGGAACATCCAACGGAAAGCGTGTCCCCAGGGGAAACCACCCCAACTGCACCGAAAAAATGAGTTGCACTACCATTCCCATCCAGAACAAAGGCAGTGCGTAGGTGACAATCCCGAATAATCGCCCGCCCACATCAAACCAAGTGCCTTGGCGGGAGGCTGCAATCATCCCCACGCCAGCCCCCACCACTACCGCAACAATCATGCCAAACAAGGTTAATTCTACGGTTGCGGGAAAATGCTGCTGAATCACCTCCCACACCGGTAAGCCGCGACTGGTGAGGGATGTCCCCAAGTCAAATTGCAATAGGTTACCGAGGTAACGGACATACTGTAACCAGAGGGGCAGATTTAAGCCTAGTTGTTCCCGAAGTAGGGCCTTGGTCGCTTCAGGGGCACGGTTGCCGAGGATTGCATCAGCAGGATCGCCTGGGGTGGCCCGGAGTAGCAGAAAGACGACGGTGATAATGGTTAACAACATCAAGGGAGCCAGGAGCAGACGCACCAAGATGTAGTACTGGAGAGCTTTACTGCGGGAAGCCATGGGCAATGGGTGGGGAGAGATAGAACTGGAAAAATTATAGGAAACTGCGGTCGTTCCCCAGAAAAATTATTCTGGGCTAGTGAGGGGAATTAACGTTATGACAGGCGGTAGGGTTGGGGAACTGGGTTACAATACAGTCTCGAAATTTTCTGAAATTTCGGCACAAATTTTTCTCTTTCATCATTGCGATCAGACCTATGGGCAACAGCTTCGGACATTTATTTCGGATTACAACCTACGGTGAATCCCATGGGGGTGGCGTTGGCGTCGTGATTGATGGTTGTCCGCCCCTCGTGGAAATTTCTGAAGCGGAAATCCAGGCGGAATTAGACCGCCGTCGTCCGGGCCAAAGTCGCATTACAACTCCCCGGAACGAAGCCGACCGCTGTGAGATTATGTCTGGGGTCTTTGAGGGAAAAACAACGGGAACCCCCATTTCAATCCTGGTGCGCAATAAAGATCAACGCTCCAAGGATTATTCGGAGATGAAGGAAAAATATCGTCCTTCCCACGCGGATTTTACCTACGATGCGAAGTATGGCATTCGCAACTATGAAGGGGGTGGTCGCTCTTCGGCGAGGGAAACTATCGGTCGGGTAGCAGCAGGGGCGATCGCCAAAAAAATCCTCCAGCAGGTGGCCGGGGTAGAAATTATCGGCTATGTCAAGCGGATCAAAGACTGTGAAGCCGTTGATATTGACCCAAATCAAGTCACCCTCGAACAAGTAGAAAGCAATATTGTTCGTTGTCCCGATGCGGCGGCGGCGGAAAAAATGATTGCCCTGATCGATGAGATTCGCAAGCAAAAGGATTCCATTGGGGGGGTGGTTGAATGTGTGGCCCGCAAGGTGCCCGTCGGTTTGGGGATGCCTGTATTTGATAAGCTCGAGGCAGATTTAGCCAAAGGGGCCATGTCGCTCCCGGCCAGCAAAGGTTTTGAAATTGGTTCTGGCTTTGCGGGCACTTTGCTCACGGGCCAAGAACACAACGATGAATTTACCGTGGATGACCAGGGCCAGATCCGCACTAAAACCAACCGTTCCGGCGGTATCCAAGGGGGCATTTCCAACGGCGAAAACATTGTCCTGCGGGTCGCCTTTAAACCCACTGCAACCATTGGGAAAGAACAACAGACAGCGACGCGAGCCGGTGAAGAAGCAACCCTCGCCGCGAAAGGCCGCCATGATCCCTGCGTGTTACCCCGTGCCGTACCGATGGTGGAAGCGATGGTCGCCCTCGTGCTGTGTGATCATCTCTTGCGGCACCAAGGGCAGTGTCGCACACTCAGCTAACGAAACCACAAGAGCCAAATGGGCAGTGTTCCCAACAAAAGTAGGGTGCCAGTGGCCAGAGAACTAACGGCTAACTGGCGATCGAGGGCATAGGTTTCGCTGACGATCAGGGTGGCAAAGGCGGGCGGCATCGCGATCTGCAACACCAACACTAGACAAATAACGTTGGGCAGATTAAAAAAGGGCAAGATCAAGCCGAACAGGAACGGGGCGATCGCCATTTTGATCAAAAGACTACTGCGCACTGGCGGTATTTCTTGGCCCGGTTCCAATTCCCCTAGGCGCATCCCGATCAAGATGATCGCCAAACCAATGACTACCCAGGAAGCGATTTCTAAACTCCATTCCAAAGGTTCCGGAAAAACGAGCGGCTTACAGGCCAACCCCAACACCAAACTCCAGAGGGAAGGGTTGATGCCCACCTGGGTACCCATATTTTTCAGGCGCGTCCCCCAAGTTTGATTTTCCCCCTGGCCGTAGTAGGTGGCCACCATCACCCCGACCCCATAGCCCCACAACAGACTGCCCAGTAAGTCGTAGAACAAAGCCCAGGCAAAGGTTTCTGGCCCGGCGATCGCCAAACTGATCGGATAGCCCAGATAGCCCGTATTCCCAATGCTCGAAACCAACAGAAAACTGCCCTGGGAGGGGAGCGATAAATCGGGGGTACGGTAGCGCAACCAGAGCCAAGCCACCCCAAAACAGAGTCCCATTGCCAACCAAGCAACGACCGGCGCAAACCAGAGAGTGCCTGTCAAATCCACCTGGCGCACAAAGCCAAACACACTCAAGGGAATGCCAAACCAAAATAGACCTTTGCCCAGATTGCGCCCCAGGGATGCGGGGAGATATTTCCCCAGGAGCCAACCGCCCCCAATGCCGAGCCCCAACTTGCCGTAGATGAGCGCCAATTGCAGCAGCAATTCTGCCATAGAGTCCCTAACCTTTGATCCTTGTTTGAGCCTAACACCAGATGATGATTTTGCCGGAGAACTTCCCCATTGCGAAGAAAGCAACATAAGATAGAACCACAAAATATTTAGGGAGTGCAGCGGTAGGAATTGAGCGTGTCCGAAGAATTTGATGACCTCTCTGTCCTGGATGACATTGATATTCCTGAGGTCGTGCGGGACGAAGATCCAGAACAAAGCGAAAAAACCACGGGATCTAACCCCAAGCAACGCCTCTTGTTGGGGTTGGGGGGAATCCTCATTGTCGGGTTTGGGGCGATCGCCTCACGCCAGTTTTTCCAGGCCACCCCAGATCCCGCTGCTCCAGAGGATCTTGCCAGCGATGTTTCTCCGTCCGAATCAGGCAGCAATGATACCGCAACCAGCGAACAAATTCTCGGTCATTTTCCCTACCCCGAAGCCGAGGTCAGTGAACTGGTCGCCGTGAGTGCCGATGGTCGCCTCAAATTACGCCCCGCCGCCGCCGAAAAGTTTCTCCAAATGCAGGCCGATGCCAGACAAGCCGGGATCAACTTAGCCTTACTCTCGGCCTTTCGCACCATCGAAGAGCAACAATATTTATTTTTTGACATTAAAGAGCAGCGCGCCCAGGACACTACCAAACGGGCCGAGGTGAGTGCGCCCCCCCGCTACAGTGAGCACCATACGGGCTATGCCATTGATCTAGGGGATGGAAATTTGCCAGCGACCCACCTCCAGGAAAACTTTGAAAATACAGCGGCGTTTCAGTGGCTCCAAAATAATGCCGCCCGTTATAGTTTTGAGTTGTCTTTCCCGCGAGATAATCCCCAGGGCATCGCCTACGAGCCTTGGCATTGGCGCTTTGTGGGGGATCAAGATAGTCTGGAAACGTTTTACAAATCCCGCAATTTGAATCCGTAGCCCTTTTCTTGGGAAACGATTGGGAGAGAAAAAGGTGATGTGCGCATATTCTCAGAGGAACATTAGATCATGGTAGAAACCCTCGATCAACAGCGTTGGTGGGTACAACGGTGGCTAGAATTACTGGATTCTTACCGCTTTAAAAAACGCCTCGAACGGGCGCGTATCTATGCCAAAGCGGGCAATGTGTTGCAAATTGATTTCGTCGAAGCCCAGGCGATCGCCCTCGTGCAGGGGAGCGAACCAGAACCCTACCGCGTTTCTCTGAAACTAGACCCCTTTAGTGACGAAGCTTGGGGCTATGTGGTGGAAAGTTTAGCCCAAAAAGCGCTCTTTTCGGCCCAACTGCTAGCCGGGGAAATGCCGGCGGCCATTGAGCAGGTCTTCACGGCAAATGGTTTGAATTTGTTTCCCTTTACCCTGGCAGATATCCACTCCCGCTGTACTTGCCCCGATAAAGCCAACCCCTGTAAGCACATTGGCGCGGTTTATTATCAACTCGGCGATCGCTTTAACGAAGATCCCTTTGTGATTTTTCAACTGCGGGGCCGCACCAAGCAACAAATCCTAGATGCACTCCGGGACTACCGACGGCAACATTTCGCCACGGCAACTGCGACCAATTTACCCAGCCATGACCAGGCTGAACTTGAGACAGTCCAACCGCAACAGGCATCTGAAACCATCGATGTCAAACAGTTCTGGCAATATGACCATCCCCTCGATCCAGATTTGGTTGTGATTACGCCGCCCACCGATGGCACCACGAGCCTCGATCTTTTGGGGGCGATCGCCCTCAATCCAGAGGATGCCCAAGCTTTCCAAAGTTACCTCAATTATGTCTATGGCATGGCCAGTCAAAAGGGGTTAATGCAGGCTTTACAGGGGTTGAATGCGAGCGAATCAGCCTAAATCCAGAAAAATTCGCTAAAATCAAAAGCCGATTGCCTTGAAATACAGCAAAAAGGTCACAATCGATCTGTTTTTTTAGTGGTTTTGCCTGGAGTGTATTGAAATTATGTGGATTATTCCCTTTGTGATTGGTTGTGGTGTTGGTGCGGGGGCGTTTTACCTCGTCAAAAAAGATGACCTGAATCGGCTGGGCACTTTAGAAACGGAACTGAGTCAACTGCGACGGGATCTACAAACCAGCGAAACCAACCACGAGCAACGGTTGCGAGAGGCGATCGCCACCTTACAGCAAGAGTATCAAGGCAAAATTGCCACCCTGGAAGCGCAACTTGCCGCCACAAAAAATCCGGCCCCGGCAGAAACAGCAAGCCCGAAGGATTACACCATCCCGGATACCCTAGAACCGCCGATCCTGGCCGCCACCATCCAACCCCGCACCGACTCTACCCCCGTCTTGGTGAGTAGCCCCAGTGGTAAACCCTGCATTCCGCCAATTCTCGCCCAAGGGGTGACGTTTCAAACCGTCGCAGCGGCGATCGCCTCCTTTGAACCCCCAATTCTCGCTGCCGAAATTCACTGTCGCCCTGAAACCTCAAGCCCCAGCCTCGCCACCCCCAGCGGCAAACCCTGCATTCCGCCGATTCTTGCCCAAGCCTAAACCAATTTCCCCTTGGGGAGATGCCATAGGATAGAGAGATCTCTTCCCTGGAGAAAGGTCGCAAATAAAAAACTGACTTCCCAGGGAAAATATCTAAGCGGCTTGGAAAATAGACCAGAATTGGGCGATCTCAATTTGAAACTGAGAAAATAAATATCCCCCCAAGGCAAAACTCCCCAGGCCCATCCCACTGAGAATGAGGAACACCTGCCACACCCGATAACCGCGAATCTGTAAATCTAAGTGACACAAAATCCCCGCTGAAAGCAACACAAAAAAGCGGACAAATTGCTCGAGCCAACAAATAATCAAGACCGCCGCAAAGGCCCAGGCTAAGACCGATGTAAAGGCCTTGGCATCGGAGCGCAACCAAGTCCCAAATAACAATTGCATGATTCGTAGAGGAGCCACTAAGACCACCATCAAAAGCAGCACAAGTCCCCCGCCAAATCCCCAGGCCATCTTAAAGGCGATCGCCTGATCAATAGGCCAGAAAAACCATGTCTGATGCCCTAAGAGCCATGCCTGCCACGCGGGAATCATTTCCCCCACCAGCCAACCAAACACCCCATAGGCCAAACAAAAAAGTCCCAAGGAAATCCAAGGAAAACCATAATTTTGGGTTCGTGATGCTGTCATCTCTATTCTTTACCCACGGACAAATCCTGTTACTTGCTAGGATACCCAACAACCATCCTTCCCTGGGGAAGGTGGCTGAAAGCCGGAGGGTGCCATTCTCCCCTTGAGGGGAGTTAGAGGGGTGGCCCTTGAAGGGAGCAGAGGGATGACCCTTGAGGGGAGTTAGAGGGGTGGCTCGAAAGCAATAAAAAATCAGGGTGCGCAAACAACCCTGATCCCCGACGGAATAATTGAATTGAATTAGACCGCAATCCCAGAACTCAACCCTAGGACATTGCTTGGGTAATGAAGTCAAAATAAGGAGCAGCAATTCTTGCTTCCTCTGAATCAAGCACACCAAGGGCGGCATCCTTGAGGCAGCGAATCGCATCAACCATCCCAGGCACCGGTACACCGAGGGCGTTGTACATTTCCTTCACCCCGATTAAACCAATCCTTTCAATGGGATCTTTGTCGCCAGCGAGGATACCGTAAGTCACCAGACGTAGGTACCAACCGTAGTCCCGCAGACATTGGTTATATTGCTTCGTGGTGGCTGCATTCCCGCCCGAGGTTCGATATTCTGGGTGAATGCTAAACAGTTGCTTTTGGGCTTGGTCAACGATTTTCTTTTCGTTGTCGGCAAGGGCCTCCGCAATGCGGATCCGTACCGCCCCAGTGGCTAAAAAGTTTTTAATCCCCGAGAGTTCACCGCTGCTGGGATAGCGGAGTTCGTCATCGGCTCTCAGGATAACTTGACTAACGACGCTCATATTATTGCTGTTTTAATAAATGGATTCTTGCTTAGTTTAATAGCTTAGACTATTGTCTCACAAGGCATTCGGGCTTTAATGATTGCCCGATAATTTTAAGAAACGTAAACTCTCTCAGGGAAAGTTCTTCCCCAGTATAGGGGTAAATTGCCATTGGCATCGTCTCTTGGACGGTTTGTTCTAGGCCCAACGGATGAGCCGGGGTTCGGTAGCATCATCTAGGTGACGGTGGTGGGGAAGAATACGTAGGGCCATGCCTTGGTAGCCACTTTTTTTGTATTGCACGACGCCTTGGTAGATTGCTTTTTGGTCGGTGGTCAGGCCCTGGAAGGTCATAGGGTAACTTTCGCCGTTAATGAGTTCGTCCTGGTCATTGATGGTGCCGAGGTAAATTTGCACGGCCAGATCGTCTGGGGTCAGGGCCGCGAGATCGAGAATTGCTTTGACATGGACGGGCTGTTGAATGTCGATTTCGGCGGACTCCCCGACATCAAAGGCTTCGACGCGGATATTGTACCAGGCCTTAAAGAGTTGGGATTTCCAATCGGCGAGTTCTTGGACGGCTTGGTAGCGATTGTCGCTGAGTTCAAAATGGCGATCGCTCAATTTAAAATAAGCCTTCTGGGCATAGTCCCGGAGCATCCGCGACGTATTAAACATGGGGCAATTGAGGCGAATGGCCTCCTTCATTTTATTGACCCAGCCTTCGGGGACATCGAAACTGTTGCGCGTATAGAACAGCGGCACAATTTCTTTTTCTAGCAGTTCATACAGGGCACTGGCTTCTACCCGGTCTTGGTAATCTTGATCATCGTAAATTTCCCCGTGGCCGATCGCCCAACCGGTGCGGGTATAGTCGGCCTCATCCCACCAGCCATCAAGGACGCTTAAATTCGGCAAGCCATTCATCGCCGCTTTCATCCCGGAAGTGCCAGAGGCTTCCCGGGGTCGTCGGGGGGTATTGAGCCACACATCGCACCCGGCAACCATTTTGCGGGCAATGTGGATATTGTAGTTGGGTAAAAAGACAACGTAATCTTCGAGGCCTTCTTCCTGGACGGTATGGATGATGTTGCGGATCAGCTCTTTCCCCGGAATATCCTTTGGGTGTGCTTTCCCGGCGATGACAAATTGCACCTGACGCTCTGGATTGCCGAGGATAATTTTTTTAATGCGTTCAATGTCATACAAAAAGAGGTTAGCCCGTTTGTAGGTGGCAAAACGGCGGGCAAAGCCGATGGTCAGGAGGTTGGGTTTGAGCACCTGGCGGGCTTTGGCGATCGCCGCTTCAGTGGCTCCTTGTTTTTGCAGTTGCTTGGCGAGGTGCTGCCGAATATAGACAACCAAATCGGAGCGTTGACGCTCGTGGTTACGCCACAGTTCTTCGTTGGGAATGGTGCTCACTTTTTCCCAGATATGGCTTTCGGCGGGGGCTTCATCCCAGGTGGGGGCCAGGTAGCGGTCGTAGAGATCTTGGGTGGCGGGGGCGGTGACGCTGCGGGCATGGACACCATTCGTGATCGAAGTAATCCCGACTTCGTCGCGGGGAAAATCAGGCCATAAGCTATGGAACATTTCCCGGGAAACTTGGCCATGGAGTTGACTCACACCATTGATAAAAGCACTGTGTTTGAGGGCAAAGATCGCCATATTAAAGGGCGCTTCTAGATCTCCAGTATTTTCTCGCCCAAGGCCCAGGAAGCGGTCTGGGGAGAGGCCAAATTTTTCGGCATAGTGGCCCACATAATGGAGGGTTTGCTCCGGGGAAAAAAGATCGAAACCAGCAGAAACCGGGGTGTGGGTCGTAAACATTTGGGTCGAGAGGGCAAACTGTTGGGCATGGCGGAAGGTTAAGCCCTGCTCTTGCATGAGTTTGCGGATGCGCTCCAGGATCAAAAAGGCGCTGTGGCCTTCGTTCATGTGGTAGACCGTCGGTTTGTAGCCTAGTTTTTCGAGCATGCGCACGCCACCGATGCCTAGGAGGATCTCTTGGTGGAGCCGGAGATCGCGATCGCCTCCATACAGTTCATCGGTAATGTCGTGGTCGTAGGGGTTGGTATTCTGCTCAATGTTGGTATCTAACATATAGAGGGGCACCGTCCCCACATCGATGCGCCAAACCCGTGCATAGATCATCCGCCCCGGAAATTCCACCTCAATGATCAGTTCATTTCCCTGGTCATCTTTTTCTAAATGGAGGGGCATATTGTAGAAATCATTGATCGGATATTCTTCCTGTTGCCAGCCGTCATGGTTGAGATACTGGGCGAAATAGCCCTCCTGGTACAGTAAACCAACGGCCACTAGGGGTAAACCGAGATCACTGGCGGATTTGAGGTGATCCCCCGCAAGAATCCCCAATCCCCCGGAATAAATCGGCAGGCAGTAGCTGAGGCCATACTCCGCACAGAAATAGGCATAGCATTCTTTCCCTTTGGTTTCGCCCCGTGCTTTGTGGTACCAAGTGTGTTGTTGGAGGTAGTCATCGAGCTGTTCAATGGCCCGTTCCATATGGGCGATAAAACCGTCATCCTTGGCTAGTTCATCGAGGCGGGCTTGGTCAACGCGACCCAACATCGCCACCGGATTGTGGCTCGTCTGCTGCCATAGGTCTGGATCGAGGCGAACAAAGAGACTTTTTGCGGCGACATTCCAATCCCAGTGGATGTTATGGGCGAGGCGGCGTAGGGGTTCCAGGACAGGGGGTAAAACGGCTTTGACCTGAAACTTGTGGGTCGGTTTCATGGGAAAAATCCTTCAACGGACAACGGGATAATCTGTCTTTAATAAATAGCGAATTCCCTTTGATTTTCTGGCGATCGCCCCTGGGGAATTTATAAATCGATAGAACTCCACACATTTCTTCTGAAAGCCCAAGGAACCGGGGAAATACTAAAAAATCCCGCCAATCGTAGGGAGTTGCGGGAAATACAGGGGAATATATTTAGTTGATTTTGGTACGGAGAGAGAGGGATTCGAACCCTCGGAGCCGCGTACACGACTCGGCACATTAGCAATGTGCTGCTTTCGACCACTCAGCCATCTCTCCTGGCGTGACGATAAATGATTGTAGCAGACCTCCCTAAAAAAAGCTAACCTAAAGTCAGCAATTGTGAAAACGGCGAAATTATGGGTCTTTTTAGCGAAGTTGGGCAGTTTTTTGAGACGCGATTAGAGGAATTTCTCAAGGCACATCCCCAGTTAGAACTCCAGGCGATCGCCGAGCAACTCCAAGAACAAGAACGGGAAGCCAACCGCCTCACCCAGGATCTACAACGGCAACTGACCCAGGTGGAGCAACAGATCGCCCAGGTGGCCCAGGATATCCAACATTGGCACCAGCGGGTACAACAGGCCGAAGCAGGTCGGAGACCGGATCTCGCCAGTGCGGCCAAAGCTAGGGAAGCGGCTCTCCTCCGCCAGGGGAATCAACTCTGGGGCAAGATGCAAGGCACTAAAAAACGCATTGAACAGGCCCAGTCTCTTTTGGTGCAGCTCCAGCAGAAACGCCAGGAAGTGAAGCAAAAAATGGATGAACTGCAAGCGTCTCAAAAGGTGGAGGATGCCTACACCAGCAGCTGGGAAAACTTTAGTAGCACCAGTGGCGATCGCCAAACCTACAACAGTGCCACTGATCCCCTCGAAGCCCAGTTCCAAAAGTGGGAAATGGACGAACAAATTCGGCAAATGAAGCAAAAAATGGGTCGCTAGTTTTTCGCCAAGCCACTCAGCTTAGATTGAGGAAAATAACGATGATTGCAACACCTCAGTTTCCAGAAAAAATGACTGCTGCGGAATATCTCCAGTGGGAAGAACAGCAGGAACTTCGCTATGAATATATTGATGGTGAAGTTCTTGCAATGACCGGAGGTACTTTACCCCATAATGATATTGCACTCAATTTTTATAGCCTCTTGCGGCCCCATTTGAAGAAGCGAGGTTGCCGAGTAAATGTATCTGATGTGAAAGTGCAAGGGAAAGCAAATCGGCGTTATTTTTATCCGGATCTGGTAGTCAGTTGTCATCCTGAAGATCTCAAAGCGCGTAAATGGATTCAGTATCCGAAAGTAATTGTTGAAGTTTTATCGCCAAACACTTCAAGTTATGACAGCAAAACGAAGCTGAAATATTATCGACAAATGCCTAGCCTAGAAGAATATATTTTGCTTGATTCTGAGCATATTTATGTAGAACTTTATCAACGGCAAACGGGAGAAATGTGGGGTTATCGAGATTTCGGGGTTGACGATACGCTGGTGATTCCAAGTATTGAATTTAAGTGGGCAGTGGCAGATATTTATGCTGATGTAATTCTAACGGCAGAGAATAGTGAATAATTAGGCGATCGCATCGATCAATAAGTCACTATCAAGGGCATTCGATTGTCGAGCTTGATTAGCACGATGAATTCTCTGGTAGGTTTTTTCTAAGCTAACAAGTTCATCATTAATATGTCCTGCGACTTTCAAATAAGAAGAAATCATATTTCCTGGTGGTTCTTTAGAATGCTTTGGTAAACTTCTGATTTGACTGTGTTGATATCGACCAGATTGATTTCAATCTCGTCACTGAGGCTTTGTACTGTGTCCATAGCTAACAACGTTTCACTTGGCTCTAGTCCCCATGAAGCAATGTCAATATCTGACCACTGGGTAAATGTTTCTAAATCAAGAATTGAACCGAACAAAGCAACTTTAGAGGCATTAAATTTTTCTTTTAAGATTATTGCTGCTTGCTTGGCTAAATAAAGACTATTTTTCTGATGATTTTTGTTGAGTTCTGATTTTTTTTGTGACTTTTTCAACGCTGATTGATAGTAGAAATAGAGTCTTTCTTGGTCTTGTAATAATTCTTTGATGGTCATTGTTCTCATTATTCAATGTAAAATTAAGATGTTTTGTTTTTGCGGGCTTTTTTCTGTTTTGTACTTTGTAGGAGTGGTGTTATCAGTTTCTCAGAGGCCATTTATAAAGTAAATCTTTAGGATGTTAGCCGACGTAACATCAGACGACTCATGGAAGCATAAATCCCTGCCTCCGACACTTCTGATAATTGCTCATAGTCTTTACTAAGGCGACGATAATAATTCAACCAACCAAATGTACGTTCAACAATCCAACGCTTCGGGAGTACCATGAATTCTTTACTGTTTCTGCTAATCACTTCCACCTTTGCTTGCACCATTAACCAAAGACTTAAGGCAAAGCGTCCTCCTCGATATCCAGCATCTACCCACATCAACCGCAATCGCTTCAACATCTGCTGTTGCTGCTCCCTTAGCTCCATCACTGCAGCAAGGGCAAAGGTTCGTTCTGAGCTATTTCCCTCGGAGACCATCACTTTGTAAAGTAACCCTAAACTATCGACTAGCAAGTTTCTCCGTCTTCCTTTGACCTGTTTCCCGCCATCGAAGCCATAGACATCGCCCTTTTTTCTGTTGTCTTGACCGATTGGCTATCGGCAATCAGGACGCTAGGTTCTGGGGTTTTCCCCACTGCTTGACGGCAGCGAGTCCGCAAAGCATGGTTGATGTTTTCCCAAACTCCCTGCCTCTGCCATTTGCGATAGTAGTAGTACACCGTGGAGGAGGGAGGAAAGTCCTTGGGCAGATAGGCCCATTGACAACCGGTTTTGAGGAGATAGAAAATCCCATTGCAGACCTGTCGCATATCAGTAGTACGTGGATGACCGCCGGACTTTGGAGCAGGAATCAAGGGTTCTAGTAAAGCCCATTCTGCATCGGTCAGGTCACTGGGGTAAGAAGCTTGAGACATTGGTGCTATTCTCCTGTGTCGTTACGCTTATGCTTGACCTTAACGACTTCACGGGCAACAATCCTGTTCTCTTTATCTTTACTTTATAAACACCCTCTCATATTCGTTAAATAAAAATTCGATGCGGTTGAGTTCGCTGGTAAAAGCTTGGGGACGGTAACAAAGATCCACTGCTTTATCGAGTTTTTGGTGAGCTTTCATCAGGTCGGGGGGCATAGTAAGCGGATCGTAAAGATCGGCAAGGCTACTATCGGGATATTTATCTCTGGTGTCTAACACTAACTGCGCTGCTTTTTCGACTGTTTGTTTTTGTTTCTCGGTTACGTCCTGTGGAAAAGGAAAATTGTTATAGACAATAGTATTAGAATAACGGTAATCATTTTTGATTCTTCCACATACATACTTCACCCAAGTCATGTGCATTTCTGAAGTCAAAATACCGAAGAGATTTAAATCAGCATTTGGAATACAGTTACAACTATCAGCAACAATGTTATTTACTGAGAAAAAACCAATTGGAATATATTTACGGTTTTCAGAAGAGTGACGAGGAATCAAAATATAATCAGTATTTGGTTGTCTGTTTTCTGTGAATAATGTTGGAAAATCAGCCCACTTTACAGTTGCTTGCTTTGTACTTGAGAGTCGCATAGCTTTAACTGCATTCACCCTTTCTAGGAGTATAGGCAAGTTTTTAAGTTCATTAGGCTGGATGTCAACTAACCAAAAACACCAGCGGCTTTTATTTTTAATAAATTCACTAGCTGAGATAAAAGGCTTAACGAATTTTTCACCAGCAGGTTCTTGCTTTAGATAAGTTTCTTTTTCATTATTGGACATTAGTAAGTTTCCACCGTCGGCAGGTTTACTCCCATAAACCATTTCAGAAACGTGACTAATTGGCTGGGAAAGCTTTTGACAATATAAATCACCACCTTCTGTTAAATAAGGAGTAATATTACGGGCATTTTTTTGGACTGGTTCGCCCTTGATATCTACATAGTCAAAAATTCTTTTGCTTTTTATGTTTTCTATTCCAAAGCCAATGATTACACAATGAACAGCAGCTTTTCCTTTAGCTTCGTTTGTCCATGAAAAAGTTCGATGAGCGAAATGTATTTTTATTTTGTATGAGTTAAACAGAACATTCCACAAATCTCCTACTTGTTCACCTTGAGAAATCGAATTGGTACTTACAAAAGCAACTTTGATAGTTGTATCTTGAATCAACTCTGCTGCATTGACATACCATGCCGTAACATAATCCAGAGTTTTACAACCTTTTGAGCCTTTAAAAACCAATTCCATATCAGATTTTTGCTCTTTGGATTGTAGATGCTTACCCACAAAAGGCGGATTACCGAGAATATAATTTAGCTTTTCCTTTGGGATCACTTCTTCCCAATCAAGCCGTAACGCATTCCCATTCACAATTCTGGCAGCCTTCTTTAGCGGCAACCGGACAAAATACTGCCCAAACTCATTACTCACTTTGATATTCATCTGATGATCGATGAGCCACATTGCCACCTCTGCCACCCGCGCCGGAAACTCATCATATTCAATGCCCCCAAACTGATCCACATCCACCTTCAGGAACAAACGAATATCAATAAACCCCTCCTCCTTCTTGTAAAGCTCTTTGAGGATCAATAACTCTAGATCTCGCAATTCCCGATAAGAAATGATCAAAAAATTTCCACAGCCACAAGCCGGATCAAGAAAATGTAATTCCCCAAGCTCATCATGGAGCCGCTTTAACGCCGTTGGACTGCCTTTTGCTTTTTTAAATTTCTCGTGCAACTCATCCAAAAACAAAGGCTTAATCACCTTTTGAATATTTTTCTCAGACGTGTAATGCGCCCCCAAATTTCGTCGAGTCTGCTGATCCATCGCCGCTTGGAACATTGACCCAAAAATGGCCGGAGAAATTTTCCCCCAATTAAATCCACAAGCTTCTAATAACATTTCTCGCATTTTGCGATCAAAAGCCGCAGGCGCTAACTGCTCTTCAAATAACTTGCCATTCACATAGGGAAACTGCCCTAAACTCTCATCCAGATTTTTTAACCGCTTCTCCGGTGGCGTATTCAACACATGGAAAATATGCCCCAAGTGCATCGCCAAATCACTACCATCTTCTTTGGTATGAATATCGAGATATTCCTCAAAAATTCCCTTTTCAAAAATGCCTGTGTCATCTGCAAATAAACAAAATAACAACCTCACTAAGTAAACTTCTAGATCATGACCCGTATAACCAATCTCCCTGAGACGGTCATGCAGCTTACCCATCAACTCCGCCGCGTGAATATTAACCGGATCTTCATCCTTATAGGTTCGCTGCTCATATCCCGCAATAAAATCAAACAGATGAACATAATTGACGAAATCTTTTAGGAGAAATTCATGGGTCTGATCCGTTTCGAGGTCATAAAGCCGGAATTGAGCGAAATTCGACACCAAAATATATCGAGGTAACTCATGTTCCTTTAACCCCGGAAAATAGTCTTTTGCCTGTTCAAACGCCTTATCTAAACTTTTTCCCCGCGATTTATGCTCAACAAGGATATTTCCCTTCCATAACAGGTCAATAGAACCTTTCTTATTCCCTAATTTGTTAACTGACTTCTCAAATGTTGCGATTCGCTTACGAGAAATGCCAAATACCTGAAAAAAATCATTCCAAAACGATTGTGCTTCTGATTTTTCTGACTCCTCAAATTCCCACTCCTTCGAGAAGGCGATCGCCCGACTTTTGATTTCATTCCAACTTAAAGGCATTATTTCTCGATATCCTCAAAAAGTATCGCTAAAGAGGCATTTATTCACTAACTTAGCCCAACTCTGGAAAACATCGTCAGAATTGTAGACAAATTAACAAAAAATCCTCCAGAAATTTGGAGGATCAAGAATTTTGCAGTTGAATGATTACTAAAGGACGCGGAGAATACTCGGCACTTCCTTGATTGCCTCTAGGCCTTCAATTTCTCGCATGGCTTCCCGGAAATTCGCCTCATGGACATCATGGGTCACGACGACGATCTCAGCGCAATCATCCTGAAGACCAATCTGAACAACTGATTCCAAGCTCACTTGGTGCTGCCCAAAGCAAGTCCCCAGATCGCCGATCACACCGGGCAAATCCCGCGATAAAAAGCGCGCATAAAAACGAGTTTTTAGGGTATCAATGGGTAAAATTTTGCTGTAATGCTCGTGGGTGCAGCCCAGGAGGGGGTTGAGTTTCTGGATCACTTGGTCAGAATGCAACAGACCCACCACATGAACAATGTCAGAAACTACGGCGCTGGCCGTTGCCCCAGCCCCAGCCCCAGGGCCATAGAACATTACCTGGCCGAGGGGTTCCCCTTCCACGAGGATCGCATTAAAGACACCATTGACGCTGGCGATGGGATGATCTTCTGGCACCAAAGTCGGGTGAACGCGCAACTGTAGGGCATCTTCTTCGAGGTCTGGTCGTTCGGCGATCGCCAATAATTTGATCACAAAACCGAGCTTTTTCGCAAAACTGATATCTGCCGCACTAATGGAACGAATCCCTTCGCAGTAGACATCTTCCCGATTAATTCTGCCGCCAAAAGCCAAGGAAGCAAGAATTGCAATTTTGTCCGCCGCGTCGCCCCCATCCACATCGGCACTGGGATCGGCTTCGGCATAACCCAATTTTTGGGCTTCCGCTAATACTTCCCCAAAGTCCGCTCCGTGCTGGGCCATCTGGGTGAGGATATAGTTGGTGGTGCCATTGATAATGCCAATGACACGGGTAATGCGGTTCACTCCTAAAGATTGCTTGAGGGGTTTAATGATCGGAATGCCACCGCCCACCGCCGCCTCGAGAAGCACATAGACCCCCGCTTGGTTCGCTGCGGTGTAAATTTCTTCGCCATATTTGGCAATCACTGCTTTGTTGGCCGTGACCACATGTTTCCCATTGGCGATCGCCGCCAGGATGAGAGTCCGCGCTGGCTCCAGGCCGCCCAACAACTCAACCACCACCTGAATCTCTGGATCTTTGACGATGGCCTCTAGATCAGTGGTTAGGCAACCCGCTGGTAAATCAATGTTGCGGGGCTTGTCTAGGGAGCGCACCCCTGCCCGTTTCAAAACCACTTCCCCCAACAGCGGGTGGCGGCCTTGGGGCGACAGCAAAATTTCTGCGGTGCCCGTGCCAACCGTTCCTAAGCCAAGTAAACCAATTCCGATAGCCACAATGTTTTCTCTAGTGCAACATCAAGATAATGTTTCCATTATCCCCCATTACCTGATCTCCCAACTTAGGGATCAACTACTTCCGATGGTGAATTTCTAAAATATAGGGATAATATTGCCGTTGTCCCCGGGAGCCAACCCAGACTTGATACAGTCCTTTTTGCCATTCGCCGCGAATTGCCGGATTTTGACCCACCGCATCGTCATTGCACCATACACCACCGGGGCCTTTGACCACGAGCACCGTATCTCCGGCACTTTCAACGCTCAGTTCTAAATCATTAAAAAATGTCATGAGGCTGAGGCGATGGTCGGCATGGTTATCGATAAAGCCAACACAAGACCCCGTGGGAGTATCCTCGATTCCTAAAAATTCTGCGGCGGGTTCACTTCCCCCACTGACCCCCCGTAATAGCTGGGGATTGGGGGCAAAATTAGGGCGCAACTGGAGATTTTCAAAAATGGCTTGTTTTGGTAACGGTTGGGCCATCACCGGGGCGATCGCCAGTCCCATCCCCCAAGCCCCCGTTAACGCCAATAAGCACCGTCGCCACATATCGAATATCCTTTTTTGATTCCAGCATTACCTCGCTAGACGTGGATCAAAAGCCTGGGGTTCCAACGGCTCGCCCCTTCAATCCACCTAACGCAATAGCATCACCAATAGACCCTGCTGACCCAAGAGTACCTCCCGCAGGAGGGTGACGATCCCGACCCAAATCACCGGAGAAATATCAATGCCTCCCAGGGGCGGCACCAGCTTTCTGGTCGGGGCCAAAAGCGGTTCCGTCGGCAATACCACCAAGCTAAAGGGCAGTTTCGTTAATTCCGCCTGGGGATACCAAGTGAGCACAATGCGGAAAATAAAAAATAAAGTCATCGCGCCCAACAGCAGATTGAGCCCCAAACTTGTCACAGCTAACCAAGACATCGCATTCACCAAAAATTCATTGCGTTAAGACTTAATTTAACTTAACTGCGACCTTGATTTTTACCGAACCCATTGAAAATGGGGGCAACGACCTGGGATTTTCAGAAACTGCATCAGTCTGCCTGGGTGCCCACTATAAATTATTATTGGCGGTTTGTTTTGACCATTGCCCTTAAAACCAAAGCACATAACCCAAAGGGCCATGGCAAGTACCACAAGCCAATGATCAACAAACAAAATTTAAGGACAAAAGCCGTGAAAAAGTTGATTCTCCCTGCCTTCTTCCTCTGTGCCCTCAGCCTCGGTGGCTGCGGTATGGTTCAGGAAATAATTTTTGAAAAAGCGATTGAAGCTGGCTCCGGCGAAAAAGTCGATATCGATATGTCCAAAGAATCCGTCGATATCAAAACCAACGAAGGGAATCTGTCTGTCAGCAGCGGCGACAATGTCAAACTCCCCGACACCTTCCCCAAGGACATTTATTTCGATAAAAATGCGGAAATTAGAATGGCGATGGATTTACCGGAAGGGGTTTCTGTCACCTTTGTTACTAATGAAAGTGTAGCCGCTGTCAAGGACAAATACACCGCAGAAATGGCCAAAAACGGTTGGACTCAAGAAATGACCATGGACGTCAACGGGCAATCGATGTTTGGCTTTCAAAAGCAAGAGCGCGCTTCCCAAATCATGATCTACGCAGACCAAGACCAGACTTTGGTGCAAGTCATCGCGAAGAAGTAAGGGCACTTCCCCAATCGTCGCTTATGGGGGTTGCCCTCAAGGTTAGAGACTATTTGCGATCGCCCCTAGGGCAACATGTGCTGCTGGATAAAGTTTGTATCGACATCGGCCTCCAAAAAAGCCGGGTGATTCAAAATCTTTTGGTGGAAGCTAATGGTGGTCGATACTCCAGTAATCGCACATTCTCGGAGTGCCCGCTTCATGCGGCGAATGGCGGTATCTCGGTCTGGCCCCCAAACGATTAATTTACCGATCAAAGAATCGTAGTAAGGAGAAATTTCATAGTCGGTGTAAACGTGGGAATCCATCCGTACCCCAGGGCCACCGGGGGGAAGGTAACCACTGATTTTGCCTGGGGTCGGTCGGAAATCATGGTCGGGATCCTCGGCGTTAATCCGGCACTCGATGGCATGACCAGTTAAGTTCACTTGATTTTGATTCAAACTGAGGCGATCGCCTTGGGCAACTTTAATTTGTTCGGCGATCAAATCTAGTCCCGTCACCATCTCTGTGACCGGGTGTTCCACCTGAATGCGGGTATTCATCTCCATAAAGTAGAAATCCCCATTTTTATCTACGAGGAATTCCACCGTTCCCGCCCCGACATAATCAATGGATTTAGCCGCTTTGACCGCTGCTTTCCCCATTTTGTCCCGCAGTCTGGGGGTGAGGATCGCGCTGGGCGCTTCTTCGAGGAGTTTTTGGTGCCGTCGCTGGATCGAACAATCCCGTTCGCCGAGGTGAATCACATTGCCGTACTGATCCGCGAGGATCTGAAATTCAATGTGGCGGGGCCGTTCAATAAATTTTTCGATGTAAACGCCGCCATTCCCAAAGGCTGCTTCTGCTTCCCCCTGGGCCGCTCGGTACAAACGGGGTAACTCCTCAGCGCTGGGCACAAGGCGCATCCCCCGGCCGCCACCACCCGCCGTGGCTTTGATCATCACAGGATAGCCAATTTGTTGGGCGATTTCTAGGGCTTGTTCTTCGGAGGCCACCAACCCAGCACTACCGGGTACGGTGGGGACTTTTGCCGCCTGCATCGTTTTTTTGGCAGTGGATTTGTCCCCCATGGCGATCATTGCTTCTGGGGAAGGGCCAATGAAGGTGATTTGGTGGTCGGCACAAATTTCTGCAAACTTGGCATTTTCGGCGAGGAAACCGTAGCCTGGGTGGATTGCGTCGGCGTTACTGCTGAGGGCCGCAGCGATAATATTGGGAATGTTGAGATAGCTTTTGCTGCTCTGGGGCGGGCCAATGCAAATGCTCTCATCGGCGAGCTGAACGTGGAGGGCTTGGCGATCTACGGTGGAGTGGACGGCAACTGTGGCAATGCCGAGCTCCTGACAGGTGTGGATAATGCGTAGGGCAACTTCTCCGCGATTGGCGATGAGAATCTTTGAAAACTGCATGGTGTTCCGTTGGCGTTTGCGTCCCCAGTGTGATGGGTAGCCAACATTATCATGGTAAGGGGTATCCCTCGGCAAGCGGCGATCGCCCCGGAACAGACTTTCACGATTCCCCTAAAACAAGCCCTGGCGAAATTCGTCATTTTCACCCCGGTCATCTGTTTGGTAACGGGATGGGGGGCGATCGCTACTCCAGGCCCACCAAACGGTGCCACATTGACATTCATAAAACTCCTGCCAGCGGCGACGGTGCAGCGCATCGGTCACGGGAGCATAGCGATTTAACCAAGCCCGTTTCGCATCATGGGGGAGCGCTTCACAGCTAGGACAATGGAAACTGAGGGCATGACTGGCATTTTTGATCCACTCAGGCGGATAGGGGCTAAAGGCATCCATAGGCACGGACAAAGGAGAAACTTGCCTACCATGGTAGCGACTTCCCTGGGAATTGTTAGGAACCTCGGTTTAGGCTTTTGGGACAAACTTCCCAGGTGGGCTCTCGGTTAAACCTCAAAACGTCTTTGCCCAGCACCCATCAGGCACGGATAAACTCGTAGAGATCGATGTATTCATTGCCGGGGTTGTTCCAGGAATAGTCATATTTCATTCCCTGGATTTGCAGCTTCCGGAACTCTTCTGGGTACACGGTGTATAAACCAATGGCCCGTTCCATGGCGGATTCGAGGGCATGGTTATCCGTTTGGTAAAAGACATAACCATTGCGTTCTTCGGGGGGATGTTTATCATCATGATCCCGGTCAAACACGGTACTCACGAGGCCACCGACACCACGGACAATGGGCACCACACCATACTTCAGGGCAATGAGTTGGGTCAGGCCACAGGGTTCGTAGTTACTGGGGACGACAAGCATATCAGCCCCGGCATAGATCATGTGGGACAGTTCGGCGTTGAAGCCCAGCTCGATGTGACAGTTGGGGTTGTCGTTGAGGTGGAATTTCTCGTGCCAGAACCAGGAGTTGATCGAGCCTTCGGTGGCGGAACCAAGCAGGACAAATTGGGCTCCCCGATTCAAGGCATAGTACATGGCATGGTGAACGAGATGAACGCCTTTTTGGTCATCGAGACGGCCAATGTAGGCGATGATCGGTCGGTCATTGTCTTCAAGTAATAGGCGATCGCGTAGGGCTTTTTTGTTTTTCGCTTTATTTTCGAGGCTATCCCAACTGTATTGCAGCTCGATATTGTGGTCTACTTCTGGGTTCCAAGTGCTGTAATCGATGCCGTTGAGAATTCCCTTGAACTTGTCTTGGTGGAGATGGAGGGTATGGCTCAGACCACAACCAATATCGGTGTAGTGGGCTTCCCAGGCGTGGTGGGGAGAAACGGTCGTCACCGCATTGGCATAGACGATGCCCCCTTTCATGCAATTTAAGGCAAAGGGATTAAAGTTATCCCGGAGGCGATCGTAGTGGAAATAGTAGCCTTCGTTATTGAGACCCGTCGCCCATAAGACGTCAGCGCCCGCAATACCCTGATGTTTAAAGTTGTGGATGGTGTAGCACACCCGCTGATTCCACAGGCCATGCCACTTGTACATTTCAAAGAGCATCACCGGAACGAGACCGGTTTGCCAGTCATGGCAGTGGATAATATCGGGACGTTTGTTGGATTTTTGTAAAAATTCGAGGGCCGCCTTGCTAAAGAAGGCAAAGCGCATGTGGTCGTCTAAGGCTCCATAAAAAAAGCCCCGACTGAAAAAGTTATCACCGGAGTGGGGTTCGATAAAGAAACATTGTTGGCCATGGACCCAGCCATAGAAAACGGTGCAGTGGATCGCACCGCCAAACCAGGGTACCCAAAGATCCCGATAGGCTTCGTGCATCCCCCAAATGTGGTCGTAACGGAGACAATCATATTTGGGCAAAATGATTTCGACACAATGACCGCGCAGACTAAGCTCGCGACTGAGTCCGTAAACCACATCTCCAAGTCCACCTACCTTCGCGACGGGGGCGCATTCCGAAGCAATCTGGACGATGTACATAGGGACTCCTTATGTTTCTGAAAGAATGGGAAATTCGTAAAATTTTTTCAAAGATAAAGCATCTGTCTGTGAGCGGCAACTATACGGAGGCGGAAGTTTGATTAGGATTCTTGAGGTTTGTTTGCTCCATTGTTTTAGGAACAAAATATTTGGCGATCGCCGTTGGGCCTGCCCGGATCAGTGGGATGATCGGGAAAATAGACTGCTGTTGGGGGCTGTTTTGGCAGCAATTTTTAGTCCCCCTAATCCCATCAATTTCAGACAAAAATGCAAGATCAACAACAGGTGATTCACAAAGCGCAGCCCTGGCACGGCAAGGTGGGCTTAATTTACGGGCAACGCCAGGGCAAGACGGAAATGCAACGCTGTTTTACCCAAGCGCCGTTTCGCATCCAGCGGCCTTTTTATCCGGAAGGAAATCGAGTGTGTCACACGGTCTTGCTCCACACGGCAGGGGGCATTGTCGGCGGCGATCGCCTATCTCTGGATCTCGAACTACATCCCAAAAGTCATGTTTTCCTCACAACGGCGGCGGCCAACAAAATTTATCGTACTAACGGGGAAACGGCGCAGCAGGACGGCATTATTCACCAAGCACCGGGCAGCATTTTGGAATATTTTCCCCAGGAAATGATTATTTTCGATGGGGCAGAATATCATCAGAGCTTGCGGGTCAATCTGGCTCCCGGTGCGGTGTGGTGTGGCTGGGAAGTTCTTCGGTTTGGGCGCACGGCCCGGGGCGAAAAATTCATCTCTGGTAACTGGCGGGGGCTGACAGAAATTTGGCAAGATGATGAACTGCTCTGGGGCGATCGCCAATGGCTACCGGGAAATCCAGAAGTCTTTGCTGCCTGGAATGGTCTCAATAATCAGCCGGTGGTGGGAAGCCTGGCTTTGGTGGGTTTAGAGATTAGCGAGGCCCAAATTACGGAATTGCGACAAACCATGGCCACCATTCAGCAGGGCTTGGGCGGGATCACACAATTACCCAAAGGCGTGCTCTGTCGCTACCGGGGCCACTCCAGCACGGAAGTAAAACGCTGGTTTATCTCCCTTTGGCAAAATTGGCGATCGCTCTATTCCCCGCAACTACCAACCCTGTCCCGCGTCTGGCAGACCTATTGACCAACATTCTCCCCTTGAGGGGAGTTAGAGGGGGGTCCCTTGAGGGAGTTAAGGCTGGCGACTGTAGGGAAAAGGCCGATCCCGTTCGATGAGGTGCGCCTGCATCCCCAATCGTTTTGCTGCTTCGTAATCTTCCAGGCGACTGTCGCCGATGTGGAGCGCTTCTTCTGGTTGACAATCATGTTTAGCGAGGGCTGCCTGGAAAATTTTGGGGTCTGGTTTCGCCGCCCCGGTTAGAGAAGAAATAGTCACACTCTGGAAATAGGGGGCTAATTCTAAGGCGTCTAAAACTTGTAACAAGCGGGAGTCGAAATTGGAGATCAAACCCAATTCAATGCCCTGGGTGTGCCAAGTCTGCACCGAAGCCAAGGTTTCTGTGAAAATAAACCAGGGTTCTGCCGTCGCAAAATGCTGGTACAAATCCGTAAAAAAAGCGCGAAAATCGGGAAACTGTTCAATCACCCCGGCAGCAGTAAACGTTTCCTGGGCGATCGCCTCCCACCAAAGAAATTCCTGTTTCGGGATCAAATCAGCATCAATATTCGGAAAGGCAGGGGCTGGTTTACGCTTAAAAGATTGACGAAACCCTTGTTCCAGACGATCTGGATCGGCGCTGACACCGTGGCGTTGGGCGATTTTCCCGTAGGTGGCCCCGACCCCGTCCTTGACCCCGAAGAGGGTTCCGACCGCATCAAAAAAAATGACCTTCGGCTGTGTTTCCATTATTTTTTACTTTGCTGACTGAGCCAATAATTTTGCAAGGGGTTGCACAAGCCAATTTAGACCAACCTGTACTTGGTGTTCCCAGGTGGGCAAACGATAGAGGTAGACCAAACGACGGGCTACATGGGCGAGATTACCTTCGAGTTCAATGCCTAAACCGCTGAGGGTGGCATTGTTTTCGCCGAGGGTCAGCATTTCGCCGAGATTGAAAAAGTTAAATGGCAGAAGTGGCTTATTGGCAATGAGGCCCCGCAAATTCCAGGCGCACACATCGGCCTGTTGAATGGCAACTTGGGCTGTCATCGGCAGATCATCGGTTCCCTGGGCCACGTCACCGAGGGCAAAGATTTCAGGTTGATCGCTAATTTGCAACTGGGAATTAACTTGCAATTTTCCATTATCAGCATGGGGAAGAGTTAACTCTCGAATCCAAGGGGCGATCGCCGTTCCGCCAGTCCACAAAACCAGGTCTACCGGAATCGTATCGATTTCCCCCTTGTAACGGAGGCTGAGGCTATCGGTGGTAACTTCCGTGACTTCCGTGGCGTAGTCTATCCAAATTCCTCGTTCTTCTAGGGCGTCCTTGGCGGCCAGTTGGTTGAATTTAGGTGCATTTTTCAGGATTTCATCGCCGCGATCAATGATCCGCAACCGACCGCGATCGCCCAAGCGATCTGCCAATTTACAGGCCAATTCCACACCACTGTAGCCGCCGCCCACGATGGCAATGCGAATTTTTTCGGCCGTGCTGGTTTCTAAAACCCGTAGGTTTTCCTTTAGCCGCAGGGCATCCTGGAGGGTTTTAAAGGGAATCGCATGGTCTTTTACCCCAGGAATATCAAGGGTTTTGTTGGTGCCCCCAGCCGCAATCACCAGGTAGTCGTAGGGAATTTGGCGATCGCCACAGATCACTTGTTTCTGGGTCGGGTCAACGGTTTGCACCTGGGTTTGGATAAACTTTACCGGGCCATGGCGCAATAGATCCGTGTAGGAGGGGGCCACTTCCCAAGGCTGCATCTCCTCGGTGATCAGTTCATACAGCAGTGGACTGAAGACAAAATGATCCTGCTGGTCGAGTAATGTAATTTCTGGATAATGGTTGGCTTCCCAGGGAAATTGCAACAGACGCAGGGCTGTGTACAGTCCGGCAAAACCGCCGCCGATAATGACGATGTGGGGCTGACTCATGGGAAAAGAGGATGATGGCGTGCAACGTTTAACTATTGTGCCTTAATTTCCCAAGGGGGGTAGGCCCACTGCGGCAATAAAAAACCGCCACTGGGTGAGGACGGTCTAGCTTGATAAGCAATCGGAGGGTATTGCTAACCTAGCGCGGGGATCACTGGGGAAATGTAATCTTTTTAACTTCTTTAGGTTTTTTCCCGTCTATTTTGGGTGCAATGATGCCCATAATCTCCAATAGTGATGCACACGGAGGAGACTCAAGCACAACTAAAATCAAGCTGATCAAAAAGTAGTAAAAAAGAACTTTAGTAATGGATAAGAAGCAAAATCATGTTCCAATACTCCTTTGATTTCTGTCTGTCAAGCAGTCACACCCTACAGAATAGACAAAAGAATTTTAGGACAAAATATGTAATTGGAACTCTTGATTCAGTCTTGTTGCCGCTCGATATACTCTGCTTAAAAGCCCTACCTATCATGATTTTTTTTAGCAGCAATCACCAATAACAAACCAAACTCAAGAAGACAAAAATACTATGCCTCAGAAGCTTCAATCACTTTCCTATTAAATTCATCACGATCTTTAAAGGTAGTAAAAATACGATCCATCTTTGTTAGCTCAAAAATCATACTTACTTGGTCTGTCAACGAGCATAAGTATAATTTTTTATTTTCGGCACGAACTACTTTCAGAATAGCGACCAACGCACCGATACTTGAGCTATTCATAAACTCAATTTGATTTAAGTCAAGCAAAATACCATCTATTTCTCCCCTTAATAGATCAATTATCTGCAATCTCAGTTCATTTGTATTGGGGCCATCTAATATCCCCTGAGGTTCAAGAATCACAAATTCCTTAGACATGAGCTTTTCTCCAAATGCAAATAACGATGACTTACTTGTCTCCTAAAACAAGCTATTGCTCTTCTGGCTGCCAGTAAGCAGCTCTGATAATACTCCACAAAAGACCTAAATGGTATACACACCATACGGCATTAATGAAGTAAGTCAATTCAGAAAGTCCATCATAGAATAATAACTGAAATCCTCCCCAGATCAAGGCCATTATTGTTGCCAAAAAGAAAAATATTTGAACCGGAATTAGACTGAAGTATATACCAGACTGGCGTTGTTTTGGGGTGACTTCAAACTTAATCGATGTTCCAGTAAAAACGCTCAAAACAGCCTGTATCTGCAAAGGGAAAAGACCGATCATATATTGTTCATTACGCCAAAGCTCACGCCATGATATTCCCCAAGCGGAAATCCATAATGTTATTCGATTTAACATATATGCTGGAATAAAATGCCACGCAAAATCAACTCCAAAGGAGCCCACTGGAATTAGTCCTGTCCCCAAAGAAATTAGCGGACAAGATAATAAAATCAAAACAAAAAAACCGGAAAAATAACTGTACATAGTTTGGAAATATTGAATACGTTGTCCAAAACTTAAACCAGTTTTAAATAAAGGATTATCTCGAAGTAAGACTTGAATTGTGCCCTGAGCCCATCGTAGTTTTTGCTGCAACGTAGATCGCAGATCATCTGGAGCCAAACCTTCTGCAAGAATTTCATTATGATAAATAGATCTCCACCCTGTCGCATGTAAACGCATCGCTGTATTCATATCTTCAGTAATACTAATGCTAGACAAAGCCCCAATCATTTCAAATTCTTCTAATTTATTTTCATTACTAATATAATCATCAGAAAAATGTTGCAGCCCCATTTGAACCAAGGCTTCTCGTCTTAGAACAGCATTTGTTCCCGTGTAAAAAGCTGCATTCATGCCGTCTTTTCCCTGTTGGATAGGGCCATAAAAAAAGTGGGCATTATGACCAAAAGGATCATCACTGGGAAGATTTGAAAAAGCTTGAGGCGTCTGTACAAAAGCGACATGATTTAATTCATAACAGCCATTTTCTATATTGAATCTATAAAAATGTGGAATTACTCTTTGTAAAAAATTTGGTTTAGGGATATGATCAGCATCCAGAGTGAGAATCAATTGGCCATTGGTTTCTCCAGAAAAAATTGCATGATTTATGTTGCCAGCTTTGGCATGATGGGGACGACCTTTTGGTTTTTGACGAGCAATGTAGCGACATCTGGGGAGATCGATCAGTTGCTGCGTATACCTATTAACTTCGTCTTCTAATTCTTTGATTTTTTTCTCATAAACATCAATTATACTTTGAGAGTTTGTGGAATCACTCAATATCAACTGTTTAAGGCCTTGAAGATAATTTTGATACTTTTCTTTTTCGTCTTGGGCATCAACAGGAGAAATTTCTTTGACGACAATCAAACAATTTTGTTCATCGTCAGTGCGAATATAGAAGAATTGATCTGCCAATTGATAAATAATAGAAATGCCTCGCCCATGTTCAGCGTCCTCTTCGACATCATTGAGATCTTTTAGATGGCTTTCTAAATCAAAAAAATCACCTTTATCCCAAATTCTAAGAACAAAAGCATAATTGAAAATCGCAATTTCTAAAGTAATTGACTGCTCTTGAGGTGAATTTTTATGGGCATGGACAATAGCATTATCTAACCCCTCTCCGAGGATTGTTTGACAAATTATCCAGTCTCGATCTGAAATTGTATTTGGACGAAGATCATTAAGCCAATCAAGGACATTCTTCAATTCTTGGTGATCGCTAGGAATAATCAAGCGATAGCTATTAATAAATCCTTCTATCTCGACTAGATCTTTTTTAATAGCATTCAATTGAGCAATATGCGATTGACGTAAATATTTTTGTATTTGAATTGTTTCTGCTATTTCTTGTAGGGCCGGCCGCTGTAAATCTTGAAGACAGAGCTTTTCAGCCATTGCTCTCATTTCGGGAGAATTACCATCGTCTAAAATATAGACTCGGAGTTTTTCCAATGGATAGTCCATTGATAGTGCTGCCTGAGCCGTTGTGTAGACCATTTCACTCGGCTCATTGTAACAGGTAATAAAAACATCAACTGAGGGGAAATTTTTTGATAAAAACTGCGGCTTGAGAGCAGATAAGTTTTTATTATTACGCTCAATCGGTCGCCATATAGAATAGAAAAAGAGTATTCCTCCAAGAAACATATAGGTCTCTGCACAAACGAGAGGTATGGCAAACCATAATGCCTGAGGATTTAATGACTCTGTCCAACGCCAATACAAATACCAAGCACCTATAATCAGATTGATTAAAATCATATAGCGCATTAACAATGTATGCTTTCGGAGTGTGACTCGTTTGTTTTTAAATGAGGGGACTAGTTCCAACATGGTTGATAAATAAAATGAATAAAAACAAGCTTGCCAAGAAGTTAAATCAAAGAAAAATAAATTCGATTTAGTCTAGTGCCCAAGTTCAATTACATATTGTTTTGACTCAAAAAAATAGTGTTTTATGAGACAAGTCGATTGTATTTTTGAATTGATTTTTTTGTAGAATGTATTCTTTTCTTAAACACTGCATTTCTCTTGCATGACCTCCATAAAACCTTGCCCTAAGATTATTAATAACAAGAAAATTTTCTAGTAAGAAGAACGATTTTCATGAAAAATAGCCAATTAAATTTTGACTTGATCTTTTCTAGATAGATCATTTGCTTACTCATTTAGTTAGTATGTATTAGCAGTGATTTTATTGCCTATGGCTTTCCTTAGACAAGTCACACTCAAATTGAGTTTATATTACATCCAAAAAAACAGTTTATAATCTCTGTTAAGAAAAATATTTATAAATCATTTTGTCTATCTTCACTATGTTACTGAATATTGACAGCAATACCACCCCGATTGAAGTACCAATCCAGAGGGAAGAACGAGAGATAAAAAAGGTTTGGTATCTAGCGGCACCGCAAAATTTAAACCCTAGTTTACGAGAAACATCTACATCCTCTGAAGATGTAACGGAAGATTTACAGACTATTTTTGAGACTTCTTCTACAGACAATGAAGAACAACAGACAAAAAATCTAACATCTTTTTGGGATTTGGAATCAGTCACCATAGATTTTCGCTACTTTACCACCAATTTTGAGCAGGATAATCTTTTAATTCAACCCAGCATTACTGGTACTTTACCTAATGGCGATCGCCTGAGTTTGACAAGTGGCTTTAATCGATTCCAGCAACCAGAGATTGATTCGATCCAAAATATTCCTTTACAGTTTGATTGGGAAGGAAAAATTGCTGGTTTAGAGAGTGCTATTGGGACTGGAATTGATTGGTTTGATCGCGTTACGCCAGCTCTTAGTTTTCGGGCTAATAGCCGTGTGAATATCGGTGAACGAGCCAGTTTGTCTTTTTTTGTCGAACATGCTCCCTATAAATTTAATGCAAAAACCGTTGAAAATGAAATCACAAATTGGCGTTATGGCCCCAATCTATTCTGGCAAATTTCTCCAGATACAAGTTTTTTTAGTTTGGTTCGTTGGGGTCGTTACAGTGATGGCAATCATGAACAACAATCCTTTAGTCGATTAGAACATACTAGCGGTGAATTTCAGCTAGCAGCGAATCTTTTTAACTGGCGTTATCGCGAAGATAAAGAAATAGAAAGTGGCTATTTTTCACCAGAAGATTTTCTTGTTATCAATGGTGAATTGATTTGGAATAAAAATATTTTTTCCTGGCTGGATTGTAATTTGTCCGCATCTGTTGGCCAGCAACGCCTCCAAGGACAATGGGATTTTGTATATGGCTATGGTGGTCGCTGTACCACAACACTTGCTGAAGATATTTTCTGGGATCTAGATTATCGTTTTAGTAATGTTTTAGGAGACAACAGTAACAGTCGATATAATAGCGAAACATGGAGAACAATATTGCGGGTACAGCTTTGATTTTTTAACTAATGATTTCTGAGATTTTGAGACACGAAAAAAGAAGATTCTACTTAACAAATAGAAATAAAAATGAGACGTTTATAGTTAGTCATTTACATTAGTTTTGAGATCCCAATATTGGCGATTTCCAGTCCCTTTAAGTTCGATGCGAGGAAAGCTCCGACTGGGGAGTCCTAAGCCATGGCGATCGCCATTTTTGATTTCCTGCCACCAGCGACTTTCTAGATTTTGATGGGGTCGGATAATCGGTTGTTGAGCCATGTATTTATAGAGCAAAGCCTGCAAGATCAAGCTATTTGTACCGCTGGTCAGTCCGAGGCTAGGCTGTCCGCTCTCTTCGTACAAACCTTCGTAATAGCCTAGGTTTGGATCGTATAGGTCTAACGTTGCTTGCCATAGGGTTTTCCCATAGTCATCATCTGGAAACAATGCATGGTAAGCAGAGGCGATCGCCGTACTGACAACACGGCCTTGTGGTACCAGGTTTCCCCCGTCATCCACTGCGGCCCAAGGCTTCCCATTATTAATGACCGTACTGTGGATCACATAGGGGGGTTCCTGAATTAGCGTGGTTCCCGATGCGCTCAACTTCCCCGTCTCTCCATAGCGTTTTGCCTCTGCTCGATAGATACTGTCAATAAAATTACGACTTTGGGGGTCAAAACCAAATTCCAAACCATAAAGCAGAAAGGGATTCGTGATAGTGCTGGCTCTCTTCTGTTGTTGACCCTGGTTTACTTGAGAGCGCGCCACGGGAATTTTTTCCCCAGCAACCGTTTGGGTTACATAATCATCCCCAATGGCAGAACGATGGACATCAAAACCCCAAAGCTGAAATCCTCGCGCAGCATATTCTTCATAACCAAACAGGTGAGCTGGCTGAACTTGGAGACGCTGTTGTCTGCCCCGGTTATTTTTCTCCACACTGATATTCGCAACTTGGCCATCGCGCACAACCCGTAGATACGACCAATCTAAAACTACCTGATCGACTGCCTCTTGATATTCCGGGTGGCAAGTTTTTAAAACATGAAGAGAGGTCAAAAGCCGACCCAGATCTAAGCCAGACCAACCATTGTTGCTGTGGTTACCACCATAGTCGATGGGTTTCAGGGTCAAAGTATCATAGGCGCGGTAGGGCAACTCCGCCCCAAATAGCTCCATTTCTTGCAAGGCACCGAGAAAGTGGCGCACGCGCTGATCAAAGGTTTCTGGGGAAATTATATTAAGGGTACGGGCCGCATGGAGTGCAGCCAAATAATCTCCCATTCCCCACGCGGTTATGCCTTCTAAATCGCTTCGATCTGGCACCAGACCTGTTTTTCGATGGTTGGTTTCAAAATATTGCCAGGCGATTTCTGCGTAACGACGATCGGTAGGATTTACTTCCTCGCCTGGGGTGGGACAATTACTGGATTTCACTGAGCGGACGGGGGCGAGCACCGCCACATCAATTTCCTCAGCTTGGGGTGCGCAACTAACCGTAGCACTATTGATAGATGGCGCAATGGGAGCAACTGAAACCCTTGGCGCAGAGGAGCTAGGGACTGAGCTTTGCCCCTCAACCATCGGTTTAAAATCTCTTGCTTTGTAATAGAGAATTTCAAGGATCAACCCATTGGTATTTCCCGTTAAAATATCGTTGAGGGGTGGCTGCGGATCATAGAGGCCCGACTCATAAATCCCCGCATAGTAACCTCTACCGGAATTTGTGCTGTCTTTGATATGGTCAAAAACTTTCTGGGCATAGGCATCGTCTGGATAAATGTAACGCCAACCAAATGCCGACTTTGAACTGAGGGTACGCAGTTCTGGATATGATTCGTTGTTTTCTGTGATTACAGCCCAGGGCTGACCATTGGCATAAACCGTGTTGTAAAGAAAGTGGGGGGCTTGATTAATGTTGTCTTCTGAGACAGAGGTCAGCAGTCCCGTCTCTTCATAACGACGTTTCTGCGCTTCAAATACCCGACGAGCATGGTCTGCTCGTTCTCCCTGTAAGCCAAATTCGATGGCATCTAAAATGTAGGCTTCGCTGACAACATAGTTATTAGCATTGGTCTCAAAGTAATCGCGGGTATCAACCGGAATTTGTACGCCATAAATATCGACAAATTCAAAAGGTTCGTGGGCGATCGCCGCTGGCACCTCAAATCCCCAGAAGGAATAGCCCCGGGCCGCATATTCCTCATAGCCAAGACGTCCCTCCTGTACCTTGAGAGTCGAGCCGTCGGGTAAAACCATCGCACCATAGAGGCTGCCATTTTCAACGGACTCAGCAACATTCCAACTTGAGACAATGCCGGACACCCAGTCTGAATATTGAGGATGGCACATCTGGATAATATGAAAAGCAGCAAGGAGACGGCCCATATCGAGGGCAGACCAGCCAATGCCTCGTTCAATGGGATTATTGCCATAGTCTACGATCTCTTTAGTTGCGCTGTTATAGACTTTATTGGGCAGGGTATCTTCAAAGAGTGGCAGTTCGGCGAGGCTCGTCAAAAACTGATTTAACCGACTATCAAAGTCCCCTTGGTTAATCAGCCCCATTCCCCGGGCCGCATTCATGGCCATTAGGTAATTGCCTAAATCCCACATCGTACTAGCCGGGAAACTCCCAGCAGCATTCGATAATCCAGTACTGGGTTGTACATTATCGACAAAGTATTTCCAGGCAGACTGGGCATATTTTTGCTCTTCGGGAGTCAGAGGCGCGGCGATCGCACCACACATTTCTGGAGCGGGTTGTGCTTTCACCAGTGACGTTGGCATAAAATTCAGCCCATAGGATAAGAAAAGACCTAAAACCAAACAAGCGAGAAGACCCTTCGCTCTGCGAATCATGTAAGAAAAAGACATGCGTTCTTATTCAAGTAACAGAAAGGAAATATTAGTCACACCTAGATTGAAGCTGACCGAAGAATGAAGATGAAGAACAATCACCCTGGAGAATGACCGTAGAAATAACTTGGTGATTAAAAGTCGAACTCGGTTGGGGCGGGATTTTTCTACTTAAATATTCCAAGAGAATAACCAGTCCAACACCAGATAGCACACCCACTACCACAGTACCTATGACAAGTACTGTCGGAGGAGCTTCAAAATTTTCATCATCCATACGCCTGAAAGAGTTGAGTCCTCCCTAGATGTCAAGCAATGCTTAAAAATAATTAATATTTTAATGGTTTACCATTATTTACTGACTTTTAATTAGAATGATAGTATAACAAGATTTTAGTTTCTCAAACATTCTGATTAATAAAGTCATAGAATGCTAATCAAACTATTCTTTGTGGAGTTGAGTTCGATGAAATAAATATTAATTGTTTTTGCCTACTTTTTGTTGATAATCGCGATAATGCCACCGGCAAGAATACTAAATTTTAAGAAAAAAATAGCCTTTAGACATTTCTTGATTAAGTCAACAAAATATTTGCACTTCTTTTTTATATTATCCACTAAGTTCTGTTAAATATAAAATGCAATCAACCGCCGAAATTCTTCTTATTGATGATGATTCTCTATCCAGAAAACTAGTTAAACATATTTTAATCAAAGCGAATTATCGAGTGATTGAAGCAGAAAATGGCGAGCAAGGTGTTGCACTTTTTCAAGAGCGATCACCAGCCTTGGTTTTAGTAGATGCTTTGATGCCAGAGCTTGATGGCTTTGATTTTTGTCAAATCATTAGAGAATCACCACAAGGCAAGGATACTCCCATAATGATGTTGACTTCCCTTGGGGACAATCAATCTATCGACAAAGCATTTCAAATAGGTGTAAGCGATTTTATTACAAAACCTATTCGCACTTCGGTATTGCTTGGCCGGATTCAACATATGTTAAAGCTAGTTGATACGATACAAGCACTACGCGACAGCAAAGCAGTATATCAGACACTTGTCAGCAGCCTTCAAGAAGTTCTCTTTCACCTTACTCCGGAAGGAAATATTACTTTTGTAAATCCGGCTTGGTATAAAATTATGGGCTATCAATCAAATGAAACAATCGGTCGGAACTTCTTCGATTTTCTTCATCCCAAAGAAAAAAATCATAATAAAACAAAGCTTCAAAAAGTACTAGAAAATAGTAATATAAGGTCTTATAAAACTCGTTTTATTACAAAGTCAGGGGAAGTTCGTTGGGTGAATATTCAGGTTTCTGGAAAAGTTGAAAAACAATCACCAGAATCATCTGGGATAGCTGGAAGATTATACGATATTACTAAAGATTTTTACAATGAAAACTATCGTCAATTAGAACATATAATCAATAAAATAATTTCTCGCTCTGATAGCATTGATTTAACCATTCAATACATATTACAAGCAATTAGTGGGAATTTGGGATTTTCGCTTGCAGAGTTTTGGTTATTAGATCCTCAAAAACAAGAATTAAAAAGAACCGTTCGCTGGCATTCAAAACAATACAAAATCAAAAATTCAAGCGATGTGCCAAACTCTTTTTATCTAGAAGATTGGATGGAGAGTGTTTATGATATTACATCTCACATCAGTGAACTTCAGTCCCAACAAGAAATCATTAAAATTGAGAGTGATTCTCAATCTTGTCAGACTATTTCATTTAAATCTGTTCAAAGCTGCATTCTCAACCAAAGTCAAGAAACACTAGGTCTGATGGTTTTTTTTAATGCCAAGCAACAGAAAAACAATAATGTTTTTTCCAGAGATTTAGAGGTTTTAGGAAAACAAATTGGACAATATCTTAAAAGAAAGCAAGTAGAAAAAGAGTTGCAACAAAAAAATAATTTACTACAATTTGAACTCAACCAAGCAGCACGTTATGTAGAGTCACTCTTACCCCATAGAACCATTAGTTTAACCCATTTTTCAGTACGAATTGAAACACTTTTTAAACCTTCCAATGCCCTTGGTGGAGATATTTTTGATTATGCATGGCTTGATCCAGAGAACCTGATGTTTTATGTCTTAGATGTTTCAGGACATGGGATTAAATCCTCATTACTTTCGGTATCAATTTTGAATATCTTACGCCAACAAAATTATACAAATATGGATTTATATGAGCCTAGAATTGTTTTAGATAGCCTAAATCAATTATTTCAAATCAGTGAGAGTGGTGAAGATTATTTTACTATCTGGTATGGAGTTTTGAATACAGAGTCTAATATTTTAAAATATGCTTCAGCGGGCCATCCTGAGGCTTTGCTTCTGACTCCAAATAAACAGACGGTAGACTATGAAATTCAAGGGCTTAATTCGGGCAATATTGCTGTGGGGTTATTTTCTGACTTTCCCTTTGTTTCGGCTGAAATTAAAGTCCCGAAGAAAAGTCGACTCTTTCTTTTTAGCGATGGCACCTATGAATTTTTTATCAATGAAAACAAAAACATATTTGGGCTACAAAACTGGCGTCAGTTAATCTTGTCCTATGCTCGATCACATTCATCACCCGATTTGCAATTTCTTTTTCAACAAATCAACCATCTCAATTATGACTACGAGTTGGAGGATGATTGTTCAATCATGGAAATAATATTTTAATCAAAAATATCTCATGTATTTAAGTCACGTCATTTTAAAATTAAATTTCTCGAAGAAATAGCTTTCAAAAAAACAAACTCAAAAACTCCGATGACGTAAAAAATTACAATGAATTAATACCGAATCGCTTGAATTTTACCTTTTGTCAGAGAAGGAGTAACCCATCATTAATACAATCATAGAACGAATGAACTGTTAGCCCCGGAGTGCTTGCGGGGAGCCAGTAACTTTTGGATTCTTTATGGCAATCGGACTAGCCAAGACCCTGAATTGTGCTTAGAATAGTTTAGGCCCCTGGAGAGGTGGCAGAGTGGTTGAATGCGGCGGTCTCGAAAACCGTTACTGGGGCAACTCAGTCGGGGGTTCGAATCCCCCCCTCTCCGTTTTAGGATTGACCTCGATAAAAGGAACGTCGTAGACGTTTGAGTTGCTGCCGGAGGTAGTCTGTATTGGCAGGTTGCTCACCATAGCGCCAGTTGACATAGGCTTCGGTCAGTTCCGTCAAAATTTCTAAGGTTTCAGGACGATATTGCGGTTGAATCGTCCGCAAAAACTCCCAGGGGGTTTGGGTACGTTGTTTTTGGTGCCCTTTGTTTTGGAGCAGCAGGAGCATTTGTTGGTAGAGCTGTTCCATCATTGGTAATCGAGCAAAGCGGCGTCGTTGAAACCAGTTGCGAATTTGTTTAATGACAAACCAACCGCCCATGCTGGCGACAGCAACGGCGATCGTCCCCGTAATGGCCCCAACGAGGCCACTGGAAACAAAGCCCCACAACCGCGAAACCACGTAGCCTAGTATTTTCAGGGTGGTAAACCATAACCCTTCAAAGAAGCCAAGAATCGGCGACGGCACCCAACCCGCAACCCAACGCCAAAATGATCTCAATACGCCAAAAGCACCACCATCCTCAAAGGAAGGCGGGACAACTTCATAACCCGGCAGTGGATTGAACGCAAACCAACCCTGACCAGGAAAATAGGCTTCTGTAACAGCGTGGGCATCAGTATTGTGGACGAGGTAATAGCCCGTAAATGGATTGAAATCCCCTTGGTCAAATCCCGTTGCAAACCGGGCCGGAATCCCAATAGAACGCAGCATGATTGTAAGGACTGTGGCGTAATGGTCGGCATAGCCCCCCTTGTATTTGAACAGGAAAGCTTCAACGAGATCTTCATCGTCTGCGAAGAACGGAATTTCTTGGGCTTGGGGGAAGCGTTGCTTCAACCCTTGGGCGAGATAGAGGGCCTTTTCATAGGGGGAAGTGATGGGGCTATTGGCCTGGGAGAGAATTTCTTCGGCAACGGCCCGTACCTCCGCTTTGATTTCTGGGGGGATATCTAGATATTTCTCGGTGACAAAGGGCGGATAATCTGTCCCTGCTGCCGCCAATTCCGTCCGGTTACGATAGGGTACTTTAGAGATAACGGTATAGGTTAAGCCTTCTAAAAGTCCCAAAGGCGATCGCAAATTTCCCTCTGGATCTTGGCCAATCTCCGCCGTGGGAAAATAAAGCTCCGTCGGATACTGCATCGCCGGGACAATGTTCGGCAAAGACAAAACGGCGGTATAGCTCTGGATAATTTTTTTCTTTTCCACTGGGTTGGGGATAAAAGGCGTTAGGAAAAAACGTCCTGCCCAGCGGGAACGCTCCGTGAGTTGCAAATCATCGGCATTGGTGACTTCCCAGCCCTGGCCTGTGTAACGGTCAAAGGACATCACGCGCCAAAAACCAGGGGCCTGCGATCGCACCCGCATCACCAGCACCTTTTCCATCTCACCCCGGAGATTTTGGTTGATTTTGCTATTGAAACCGTAATACTGGGTTTTATCGAGTTCTCCTTGACCTTCGCTGGGACTACTGCCTTCACCCGTGCCTGCGGGACTATTCCCAAAGGTCGCACCATCGGTATTTTCATTCCCTTCGCCGCCAGGATTCTCATTCTCATAACCGGGATTGACGAGGCTAAGGTTAGTCGGGCTAAAACGCTCATTTTCAGGGGCATCGGCGGGCAAACTCACAGGCAAGGTGCTGAGTTGATAGCCAGGAAAACGGGGCATGATGCTAAAGAGTCCCAAGCCCAATACCAAGGTGATCCCCAAAATTGCGCCCAGGCGTTTGGGTGACAGGGGAGAATTTTTCAGGAGGTCAGCGCGACCTTTACGGGCACTGGAGCGCTGCGGCCAAAGGATCGTCTCCAAGCCAGCTAGGCCAAGGCGTGAACGGTAATCTAAAACTAAAACTGGGAGGGCGATCGCCAAAAATAGAATTAACCAGGGCGCGAAGGTCAAGGTTTGAGAAACAGTGCCTGCCACCCCCAACAAAATAAGGCCGATCACCATCGAATAACCCAGATCCTTTCGGCGGGGCAAATCGAAGCTATGGAGAATTTGCAGTTGAATGAGGAGCTCTGCTAGCACCAAACGCGTATCGTTTAAATTGGCATACAGATTCCGGAAAAAGAGCAGCAGCATGCCCAACATGCCGATGGCAATAAAAAATTTTGCCCCCACATTCGCCTTCTGACGGTTTTGCCAACTCCAGACTCCCCCCAGGAGCGTTAAGGGCACCGCTAAAACACTGATCGGCCAGCCAAACCAGATCATGTTTCCTTCTGAAGCCACATCCGTCGCGATAATACCGACAACCACCAATAGCTGTACCAAGGCCCGCAGCAGTACGGAATCTTCGCTTTGGGGTTTGGGAAAATTACGCAATTGGGCCACTAAATCCGCAAAGGATTTCGGTTTGAGGCGTTGGGAAGAGGGTGATGTCATCGTGCTGTAGGCGGAAATCAAAAACCTTCTACTAGACTACCCTTATCCTTCAAATTCAGCATAAATCCCACTGAAGCCATAAAGCAGAACAGCAGCCTACAGTTTTTTGAAATCCTGACGTAAACCGATAAATTCCAGAACCAGAAAATTCTACGGCCCAATTAGCAGGACTATCGGGTGACTTAATTCTTGTACTCCCCAGGCAAGATTCGAACTTGCGACCAATCGATTAACAGTCGACCGCTCTACCGCTGAGCTACTGAGGATTGTGTGGAGCGTTGTGTTCCAACGGTTTAACATTGTAGCCACAGTTTTTGGATTTGGCAATACCTTGGTTCAAGTTTTTTTTGAACTGGTTGAACTTTTTGGGCCAAGGTTCAGTCTAAAGGGACGTGCGATGACTGGAGAGGGATATGCCCGATCAAGCTGTTGACCACCCTACTGCCATTTCGGATAGGGAATTGGTTTGTCTTTGCCAAGGGAAAATAGGATCTATTCGGGGGCGACGCGATCGCCAAAGTTTCCGAATCCTGTACCGACGCTATCACCAAAAGGTACGGTCTACTCTGTATCAACTCTGTGGGGTGGCGCTCTTGGATGATTTAGTTCAAGAGGTTTTTTTAAAGGCCTGGCAGGGGCTCCCGCGCCTCAAAAATCCGGACTATTTTGCCACCTGGTTGTACCGCATTACTTGGAATGTAGCGACGGATCAACGGCGACGCTTTGCGAAGCAGATGACCTTAATCACAGGCTTAGAGGCGCAAATTGATGCGGTAGCAGATCCGGGGCCGGAGGGGCTGAGTCAAATTTATTATCAAGATTTGGTGCAGCGGGGTTTGCAGTCGCTAAGCTTGGAACACCGGGCGGTCTTGGTGCTCCATGATCTCAAGGATCTGCCCCAAAAGGAGGTGGCTGAAATTCTTGGGATTCCGCCAGGAACGGTGAAATCTCGCCTCCACCATGCCCGGCGATCGCTGCGTCAATTTTTAGAAACCCAAGGAGTCAGTCTATGAATTTCCATGACCATGACAACTTAATTCGGTTTTTAAAGAACCACGAACCCTACGGGCCACCGCCACCAGGGGATCACGAAGAAAGGCTTTTGGCGCGACTCAACCAAACAGAACCGCCAAACATGACAGCTTCGCCCCAGGGGAAATGGTGGGTTCCGACAGTGATTGCTGCCGGGCTTGTGCTCGTGGTTGGCCATGGACAACTGCACCAGGAATTTGGGTCGCTACCAGAGGTGATGCCGCAACAGTATTGGGGGAGAGTTGAACAACCCCAGCCAAAGGCGATCGCCGGGGGAGCCGATGAAGAACTGGAGGCCTTTCTTGAAGAAAGCTGGTCTTACTCCTTTGGGGAGAACCTTTATCAGGAACAGGAACTGTCCTACGAGTACGTTGATTTTGTTGTCAATACTGATCCCTAGTGCCTCGCAAAACATTCCTAAATTTCAACACTGGGCTAATGCCGTCCTAGCGGAATCTGTGATTAGTTTTGGAGATGAATTTTAATCATGTTTAAAAAACAAGTATTAATGGCTTCTGCGGTGGCCCTCTCGTTGACAGGGGAAATGGCGATCGCCGACTCAACCACGAAAGCCACCCACTTCACCGTTGCCCCAGCACCAGTCCTCATGAGCCAAGGGGATGAGCGGGAAGCAGATCTCGTTGATCGGCTTGACCTCAGTACCGCCCAGAGACAACAAATCCAAGGAATTCGCGCCAATTACCGTAGCCAAATGGGAGCCAAACGGGCAGCAATTCAACAGGCAAAAAATACCATGCGGACATTAATGCGCAATAGCACGACTACCCGCAATCAATTAGAGGCCCAACACCGTACCATTACAAACCTGCGCCAAGATTTAGCAGACCTCCATTTCCGGCAGATGTTAGACATTCGTGAAGTGCTCACCCTCGCCCAACGGGCAGAATTGGCGCAGCACATGGCCCAAAAACGCCAGGGCGATCGCTTCCAACGGTGGCGGAGCTGGTTTGGCTGGCGACAATAGTCAAAATTATTGAGACGAACCTTGCGCTTTGCGCCAAATTTCCCCGAACCACAACACAAAAGAGGTTCCCCCGATAATCCATAGCCAATCGCGGCAGGCCAGGGGGACGGTACGAAAGGCACTGCTCCCCCACTGCACCATAGCCACTTGACCGATAAAAATGGTGGCAATAATCGCGCTAAAAGCTGGATTTTTCGAGAGCCCTGTAAACGCAGAAATCGAGAGGCCAAAACAGCGGGCATTAAATAAATTCCACAGTTGCAGAAAGACGAAAATCGCAAAAAAGACGGAAAGCTCGTAGGTATTGATGGTGCCATCGCGCATTTCATATTCCAAAATGCCTACCATCAGCACCAAAAATCCACACCCTAAGAAGGCAATTTGTTTGGCCATAGCCCCGGTGATGATAAATGCCTCGGCTTGGCGGGGCGATCGCCCTAGGACTTCTGGATTGGGCGGTTCCGTGGCTAAGGCCAGGGCAGCAAAGGTATCCATAATTAAATTGACCCACAGCATTTGGGTCACCGTTAGGGGAAGCTCAATGCCAATAAATGGCCCCAAAAGAGCTGTCCCCAGGGCTACCACGTTAATGGTGAGCTGAAAGAGAAGAAATTTTTGAATATTTTCATAGAGCGATCGCCCCCAGAGCACCGCATTCACAATGCTGCTAAAGGAATCATCTAAAAGAATAATGTCACTGGCTTCCTTGGCGATCGCCGTACCACTCCCCATGGCGAGACCCACCTGGGCCTGTTTGAGGGCCGCCGCATCATTCGTCCCATCCCCCGTCACACCAACCACTTCTCCCGATTGTTGGAGCAACTTCACCAAGCGTAATTTATCTAGGGGGCAAGCGCGGGAGAGAATCTTTAAGGACTTCACGGCTTCCCGTGCGGTATCATCATCCATCGCAGCAAACTCCGGCCCCGTCAGGTGCAAGGCTTTAAAGTTAACCTCTTCTGTTTGGTGCCAGAGGCCAATTTGTCGGCCAATTTCCCTCGCCGTTTGGGGACTATCACCGGTAACAATTTTGACCTGAATGCCGGCACGGAGACAGGCTTTAACGGCGGCAGGGACATCGTCCCGCAGGGGGTCAATAATCGCAAAAAAACCAAGCCATACCAGGTGCCGTTCGATCTCTGTGATTTTAAAATGCTTGAGATCCCCCAGGGGACGGTAGGCAAAACCCAGGGTCCGCATCCCCCGGCTTTGGTAGTCTTGGAGCGTTTTGATAATGGCAGCCCGTTCGGTGAGGGGCATAACCCCACCAGCACTTAATTGATAATCACAGCGTTTGAGTACAACTTCTGGAGCGCCTTTAACGTAGAGAACTTCCTCCTGCAAAATGGGCGATTTGCCGAGGCTGGTCATGTACTTTTTTTCGGCAGAAAATGCCCCCTGAGAACTGAGGTCAAAATTGTAACGGTAGTCGAGGTAGTCAAGGTTTTGTTGATCGAGCCAGAGCAAAAGGGCTCCCTCTGTGGCGTTCCCAATGACCGTGGGCAGCGCTTGGGTGGCGTACTCTAGGTCGGCGGTACTGTTAGCGGCGATCGCCTCGGCGAGCACCTGACGAACATGGGTGGCTTGCGCCGGTTCAGCCTCCACCAGCCCAGGGATACAGGTTTCATGGACATGCATTTGATTACAGGTCAATGTCCCGGTTTTATCGGAGCAGATCACGGTGGTTGCGCCAATGGTTTCACAGGCATGCATCCGCCGCACCAGATTATTTTCGGCGGTCATGCGGCGCATACTGTAGGCCAAAGACAAGGTGACACTCATGGCCAGTCCTTCTGGCACAGCCACCACGATAATCGTCACGGCTACCATGAAGTAATTGAGGAGCGTCAGCCCCATATCTAGGGGAAGCCATTCTCTCACTGTGGGGGATAGCCAGTGGGTAGCAACACCATAGCCGAGACTCCCCCCTAACCAGAGGCTACCCCCAAGCAACATCAAGGGGGTATTTTTTAGGGCCGCCGGGGCTGGAACAGCGAAAACTTCGGGTAACTTCCCCAAGCGTTCGAGTAGTTCTTGGCCATCTTCGAGAACCGGCAGCCACACGGGTGCTGACATCATGGCGATCGCCCCCAGTAAACAGGCCATCACGTAACCCTGGGAACCTGTTAGCCTCAGTTCTTGGGTGAGGAGACCCCGGATTAACAGAGCAATAAACGTTAGGAGAGCTACGGTTAAACCCACCACCCCAATTGCTTTACTCAAAGTTTCGAGTTGTTGATTGAGGGGCGTATTGGGATCATCTTCAACGGTGGCCACCGCTTGGGCTAACTTGCCAATTTCAGTGCGATCGCCAACGGCAATGACCTCACAAAAACCATGGCCTTGGGTGACTATGGTACTGCGGTAGACACAATTAAACGGGTAAGCGGACTGCTCGGCTTCTACCTGGAAAGGATCCGCTTGGGCTGATTTGTTAACGGGTTCTGATTCCCCCGTGAGTTTTGCTTGATCAATATGAAGGGAAACGCTTTCAAGAATTTTGGCATCGGCGGGAACTTCATGGCCCTGTTCGATGTAGATAATGTCGCCCACCACCAAATCCTGGCGCGGCAGACTGTGATATTGAGCCTCGCGAATCACCTTGACCATGACTTGATCGTAAACATGGTTGAGGAGGGCAAATTCTTGGTTCGCTTTAAATTCATTAAAAAAAGCAACGACAGTAGCCAGCAAGATCGCGACAATAATCCCCAGACCTTCGGCATATTCGCCCCGCAACACCCCCACCGCAAGGGCGATCGCCGCCGCGATCATCAGAATGCGAATCACCGGATCAGTAAATTTCTCTAAAAAAAGTTGCCACCAGGGACGCCGTTGGGGCGGGGTTAAAACATTGGCGCCATATTCGGCACGATTCGCCTGAACCTGTGCGGCCGTCAACCCTGCATAGGGCAGATGGCGATCGCCTGGAGATGCAATAGTCATAGGTAGTAATGCTGGGAAAAGGCTGACCCTTACGGTAGTGGTCGCTACTTCTACTCCTATGGTAGGTTTCACCCTTTGGCCGATGGGGCGGAACGTTAGAAAAATTTAGTCTCTAGGTTACTACCCTAAGCCCTTTTTCTCTAGAAATCAAAAAGGTGATCGCCTTTTTGAAAATATCACCGAAAAAATGCTGTACTTTGCCCCTAGGCGACGATGCCTTCACTAAACACCCGGCCAATTACTTCTTCAACGGGGGGATCATTGACGCTGAGATCCGCTACGGGCAAATTTTCTAAAATTTTGGCGATGCTCTGGGTCAAATTTTCTCGCTTCACCAAAAAACGTACCGCTTGACCATCGATGTGTTCCACTTCCCCAAAAAAGCTCAGGGCCTCGCGGGAATAGGTTTCTGTTAATTCGACCCGCACTTCTCGATAGGGTGCAAAGCGATCCAGTAACTTTTCTAAATTGCCATCGTAGATCAGTTTTCCCTGGTAGATGAGCAATACCCGCTCGCAGAGGGCGGTAATATCCGCCATGTAGTGGCTGGTTAAGAGAATTGTCGCCCCGTAACGCTGGTTATATTCCCGCAGAAAGTCCCGCACCGCCACCTGGGCATTTACATCTAAACCAAGGGTCGGCTCATCCAAAAAGAGCACCTGGGGATGGTGCAATAGGGCGGCCAGGAGTTCCGCCTTCATCCGTTCTCCTAGGGAGAGTTTACGCATGGGTTGGGTCATCTTCCCTTCTAGGGAGAGCATCGCGCTGAGTTCTGCCAGGCGTTCTTCAAAAACAGGTTCGGGAATGTCGTAGACAGCAGCATTAATGCGGAGGGAATCGAGGGCAGGCAAATCCCAAAGAAGCTGTTGTTTTTGCCCCATGACCAGGCTGATTTGCTTGAGAAACGCCCGTTGCCGCTGGAAAGGAATCGCCCCTGCCACACGTACTACCCCCGTGGAGGGATAGATTAGCCCCGTGAGCATTTTGAGGGTCGTGGTTTTGCCGGCCCCGTTTGGCCCCAAAAAGCCCACAATTTCGCCGGGTTCAATGTTAAAGGTGATCTCCTCAACGGCTTTAATTTGTCGGTATTGCCGCTGGAAAAAGTGTTTGAGGGTTCCCTTAAAACCGGGTTGCTTGAGGGCGACGGGATAAATTTTACTGAGGGAATCGACTTCAATAATTGGCATGGTCAGGGAACGGGCCTAGGCAGCACTCAAGATAGACCTAGATCATATCAGGGGCGATCGCCTCTGGTTCGGGCGATTTTTGTTCCATAATCGTGGCCTTGTAAGGAATCACACCCGTTTCCACGCTATTGAGACAGCGGGCGGCACCAAGGGATAAGTCCAGGCTCCGGGGCGGAATATAGGGGCCACGGTCATTAAGGCGGATGATTACACTCCGGTCATTGTTGAGGTTGGTGACCTTGAGGTAGGTATTGAGGGGCATTGAAGGGTGGGCCGCCGTCAGAGCATATTGGTCATAGGTTTCCCCATTGGCCGTCAGGCGACCGTGAAAGTAGGGGCCATACCAGGAGGCTAGTCCTTCAAGGGATTGACCCGTTTCTTCGAGCTGGTACATTTGCTGCTGGGCGGTGACCATATCCAGCGCCGGGACACCGAGGGCGAGACGGAGATTATTCGCCCACTGAATGGCGAGGATCTCATGGTTGAGAACGTTCTCATGGGTAATTGTTTCGTCCACCACTAAAAGAATGTCATCACCAAAGGCGATCGCCGGTTTGTCTTCATGTAACGTCGGGGCGATCGCCGTGGCTTGGAATTCCGCCATCGCCACCAGTTGTTCAAGGCGTTGGGCCAACCGTTCAGCCTCCTGTTGGGAACGAATGGTGGCAACGGGCTTATTCTGAAGCCAAAGTTGATGGCTTTGGGGGTTGGTGGTGGGGCGGTCTGCGTCGTAGCTAATCAGCTGTGCCCCAGACTCAGCAGCAGCTTGGGGTATTGCTTCCGGCGTAGGCACCACCGCGACGAGGGGGGCAGTGGCCAGCGGCACTTCTAACTGGAGTAAAGCATCGAGGCCCAGACTTTGGGTAAATCGCTGAAATAAATTAAAGGCCCACCACTTAGAGACCTGGGGCGTGAGTTGTTCCGGGTTTGTATCGGCCACGAGTTGCGCTTCCGGGGCCTTATCCAGGGTACTCGCTAAACGGCACAGGGGATTTTCGGCCAGGGTTTCCCGTTGGGCGTTGAGGCTCACTGTTTTGACTGGGTCGGCACTGGTGGCGATCGCCTTAGTTTGAAAGGGAGCGAGGTTAACGGCTGCCGCGCCGAGGCCCATCACCAGGGAAGCGCCCAAAGTAGATAATAATCCTGTGAATTTCGGTAAATGCATACAGAATAAAAGAAAAGCTAAAAATCACAGACAGCACCCATTGTTTAGCAGAGATAATCTGAAACTGGGTTTTAGGTGCCGCGTCACATTGCAGGTTCATCAGATAAATTGCTCTATGTTTTATAGCCCATGAATTTCCGAAAAAAGTTGGCCTTCAGCGACAATCCGAGGCTGAATTGACAGGAAATCCCCCCCTCCGTCATCCCAAAAATTCTTCCAGGCGCTTACTATGACCACCTTTAGGCACCGCTGGGCAAATCTCTGGTTAACACGACATTATGATTTCTTATTTAATGTTTTTACTAATGCAAAAAATCGCCACTGATAACGAAAGCTAATTTAAAATCCCGCTATTTTGTTCGTTCCGCTACAAAACTTCCAGGCAGTAAGTGAGACCCATGAACCACCTTAGTGTGCATCAACAGCAATTTTTAACGCAACTGGCCGCTGGCCTCCGCCCTGGCCAAGATGCGTTGGCCCAATGGCGGTCTGGAGAAATGGCGATCGCCGCCGTTCCCGGTTCCGGAAAATCCCATGCCCTAGCCGTTGCCGCTGTCCTCACCCTTGCCCGGCAATCTTTGCACCACGGCCAACAGTTAGTCATTGTGACCTTCACGCGAGCTGCGGCCGAGGGGATTAAGCAAAAAATTCTGACCCACCTCAAGGCCGCCCAGTTACCTATCGTGGGTTTTTCGGTACAAACAATCCATGGTTTAGCATTGCAAATTGCCAGTCGGCACCCGGAGGTTTCTGGCGTGGATCTAGATAGCCTTTCTCTCCAGGATATTCCCGCAAATCACCCCATCCTCCGCGCCGCCGTTGAGCAGTGGATTCAAGCCCATGGGGAACAATATGAACGTCTTTGTCAGGGAGCACGCTCTGATCAGGAAAAAACGGAGCAACTGCGCCGCCGTTTTGCCCTCAGCACAGAAATTTTGCCAGACCTTGCCCATACGGTGATCCATGAAAGTAAAAGTTCTAATCTCTCGCCCCAGGCCGTAGCCAAACTGGGAAAAACCCTGGACGATCCCTACCAATCCTTGGCGATCGCCGCTGGCATTTATCAGAATTACCAACGACTGCTCCAGGAGAACAATGTCCTTGACTACGACGATCTGGTGTTAGGGGCCATCCGGGTGCTGCAACAGCCGGAGTTACAGCAATATTGGCAGGGACAAATTTACGGGATTTTTGAAGATGAGGCCCAGGATTCTAGCCCCCTCCAAGAGCAATTGATCCGCCTCCTGGCCACAGCTCCCGAATCTGGAGAATGTAACCTCGTGCGGGTGGGCGATCCAAATCAGGCGATCAATTCCACCTTTACCCCCGCTGATCCGTTTTATTTCAATCGCTTTTGTCAGGCCGTAGACTGTGCCGAAATTCACTACGCGGGCCGCTCTAGCCTGCCAATTATCACTGCGGCGAATCAGATGCTCCACTGGGCCAGCCACACCCTTTCGCCGCCGGATCGGTTTGCGTTTCGCTGGCAAGAAATTTTCCCGGTGCCCAGCCATGACCCCCAACAAAATGCCAATCCTGATCCCATTGGCGCGGGGGTAGAACGCCATTACCCCCAGGATATTTACGCGACGGTACAACAACTTGGCGATCGCCTCGAAACTTTATTAACCGCAAACCCAGACCACAGTGCGGCAATTCTCGTGCGCAAACAACGTCAGGCCAAATTTATCACCGAGCAATTAAGGGAGCGATTTCAGCCAACAACGATTCGCCTTTATGACGCCCGCAGCGGTAACGATGCCAACCATCTGGTGCTAGAGCTTTACCAAATTTTGCGGTTTCTAGAACGGCCCCACTCCCCTGACTGCCTGAAGGGTGCCCTCGATGTTTTAGGCGATCGCCAAAAAATCCCCACCCAGGATTTAGCCCGTCTCGCCACCTATCCCGAAAAATTTCTCTATCCAGGCCCCCTCGACCCGGCCCTCGCCTCTGGCCCCGCCCAGGCCGCCCAAACCCTCTGTGTTCAACTGCTCCAGGCCCGCTGGCAACTGCCCCACTACCAACTCTTACCCTTTTTGGCGATGACCCTAGACTATCGCGATGTCGAACTCGCCACAGTGCAAAAACTCGCCGAACGCATCGCCCAGCAAACCCAGGGCCAAAAAAATTTGCGCCAGAGCCTCGAAGTTTTAGAAATGCTCCTCCGGGATGGTTTTGAAGGCATTGAACTCGACACCGACGCCCGCTACACTCGCCCGCAGCAAATTACGGTGATCACCATGCACAAGGCGAAGGGCTTAGATTGGGACTATGTCTTTATTCCCTTTTTGCACGACTCCGAAATCCCCGGCATGAGTTGGGTGCCTAGTGGGGCGCAATTCCTTGGTGATTACAACCTGGCGCAGGTGGCCCGGGCCCAAATTCGTCATTTTGTCCATGGCCAAGACCAGGGGCGATCGCCAACGACACCAGCGACGATCGCTACCCTTTGGCAAGAAGCCCAACAGCTTAAAACCGAAGAAGAATACCGACTTCTGTATGTGGCCATGACCCGCGCCAAACGACTCCTGTGGCTTTCTGCGGCTAAACAAGCTCCCTTTTCCTGGAGTACCTTTAAACCCCACCAAAGTTCATTGCAGTCCCAGAAACCCTGTCCAATTTTTGACGTTTTACAAGGAAAAATTTAAGGATAAAACGCCAACTGCGGTAAGCCTGCCGTTTCCTCCCAGCCCAGCATAATATTCATACACTGAACGGCTTGGCCCGACTGACCTTTCAGGAGATTATCAATGGCGGACATCACAATGACGCGGCCCGTGCGGTGGTCTACTTCAATTCCCAAATAGCAGAGGTTTGTGCCACAGGCCCACTTCGTCTGGGGATAAACACCGTTGGGTAGAACTTCCACACAGGGAGCCGCTCGATAAAAGGCGCTGTAAATGGTCAGTAAATCATCGCGTACCAAACCCGGATCCCGGAGGGTTGCGTAGACCGTCGCCAGAATGCCCCTGGGCATCGGGATGAGGTGGGGGGTAAATTGCACGCGAATATCTTGGCTGGCGAGTTTGCTACAAATTTGTTCAATTTCTGGGGTATGGCGGTGGGAGGCTACTCCATAGGCTCCCAGGGAAGCATCGGCTTCAGCTAAGAGTAAATTAATTTTCCCTTGGCGACCCCCGCCGGATGTGCCGGATTTGGCATCAATAATTGCGGTTTCTGGCTGAATCAAGCCCTGTTTGAAAAGGGGGGCCAGGGCCAAGAGGCTAGCAGTGACATAACAACCAGGACAACCCACCAGTTGGGCGCGGCGAATGTCATCCCGGTAGAGTTCTGGCAGACCATAAACGGCGATCGCATTGGTCTCTTGGTCGGTGCGTTCTGTTTTATACCAAGCCTGGTAGGTGTCGAGATCCTTGAAGCGATAGTCAGCCGAAAGGTCAAGGACTTTGCAGCCCCGTTCGATCAGTTGGGGGGCAAGGTCACAGGCCAAGCCATTGGGCAAACCGAGAAAAACCACCTGGCAACGGCTGGCAATCACATCGAGATCAATGGGCTCAACGATCATTTTGATGCGGTGGCCGACATGGGGATAAAGTTCTGCGTAGGGTTTTCCGGCACTGCTGTTGCCCCCTAGATAGGTCAGCTCCACTTGGGGATGATCACTCAGCAGACGGACGAGTTGCATACCACCATAGCCCGACGCGCCGACAATCCCGACCGAAACCTTTTCCGAACTGCTCATAAATCCTGCTATTACCTGAACATTGCCTGGGGGCGATCGCCCTTGTTGGCTGCAATTGTACAGGGAAACGCTAAGGACAACCGATTTTATTTTGCGCCATCACCGTGGCCGAGAAAAACCGTTGTCATTCGGAGGGAAACTCGCCGATCAGTCTGGCCCTAAATCAAGCGACACAGTTGATCTTGATGGAGCACAACTTCCCCTTGGGACGGGAGCCAAGCGACCCAGGATTGTTCTCCGTGGGGACATAACAAAAGCGCATATTCTTCTTCGGCGATCGCCTCAGGGGTTTGGGCTAGCTTAACCCAATCACTGTTTGCTTGGGCCGGCGCAAAAGTCGTATCAAAGGGGTGTTCCGTTGTGTTGGGGCAGTAGCAAATACTGGATAAATCAAGGGAAGGGGTGCGTTGCATTAGGATTTCCTCCGAGACAAGCATTTGAAATGCAGAGAGCAGATGATTAGTCAGTCTAATCACAGTAATACTTTGTATTTAATGATACAGAAAATATTTCAAAAATCAGAGTCTGCCATAGAAGTTTACGGAGTGTTGCCTGGGACAACCGTGCCAAGATCTACTGATTCCCCCTCATGATCAGGTACAAATGAACGATATTTTTCCTAGGAACAAGAGCGATCATTGTGGGCATAAATGAGTTTCATTAGCCCCTCAAAAGACCTTATCCTGGAAATTCCCCCTTGAATGGAGGGGGGGGTTAGATGTTAGGATAAAATTGGATAGGGATAATTAAATTTTTTGAAACTTTAGTTTTCTACACAGAGTAATAACCCCTTAAGCCCAAGCAGAATGCCATTTAGGCGCTGCCTTGGGGAGTCCCCCTTAAGTGGGTCGATCTATTTTAGATCTTAATTGGTTCGGGAAAATACGGCCTAATTGTGGCTTTTATTTTCGTTGAATGTGTGTGTAAAAAGCGAAGAATGGGAATATTAAAGCTGTAAAGAAAAGCGAATAATAGTCTCAGGTCGATCCCTTTGGGAAAAATTTGAGGACTTAGCGTAATTTCCAGTTGTAATTTCGGATTATGGGGAACAAAAAAGCAATTTTACCTGTGGCATAAAGATTAACCACCGGGAAAGTTGGTGCTTCGGAATGCAACTTTTCGCTGCAGTTGATTGTCTCTGTCCAGCACAGAGAGACACCATCTAGTTCAGATATGTGGGGGAAGATCATATGCCAGTGCAAATTTATTTCTTGATCGTTGTTTATCTATTCACGATCCTGTGGGAGAAAATTAAATATCAAGATCCTCATTAGGCAGTTGCAGCGGTAGGGTGAAGGTTAGCCAAGCGCCTCGATATTTGGGGTGATTGCGGGCGGTAATTGTGCCGCCGTGGGCAGTAATAATTTGCTGCACGATCGCTAAGCCTAGCCCACTCCCCTGGCGCAAATCGGTATTATCTCCCGGTCTTGTTCTTGCTTGGTCGCCCCGGTACAAGCGCTCAAACACAAATGGCAAGTCTTCTGGATCAAAGCCAACGCCTTGATCGATCACTTCTACGGTAACGAAGTCTGAATCGACTTCAGGGGGAGATACAGTAACAAAAATGGCCTCCCCAACGGGATTGTATTTAATGCCATTGTCAAAAAGATTGAGAAAAACCTGAGTCAGGCGATCGCCATCGGCGGTCATTTTTAATGTGTCTGGCCCCTGATATTGTCGCGTGACTTGTTTTTGTTGGGCGAGGGGGGTGAGGGTTTCCCAAGCATCGTTAATCAACTGCACCAGATCAAAGGTTTGGTAGCTCAGCACCTGATGGGGGTGGGACTCTAGTCGACTCAGTTCTAGCCAGTCCTGGACAAGGTAAAACAAACGATTAATTTCCTTAAGAATTTGACCAGCCCATTTCAATTCCAAGCCCGTTAGACGCTGTTCTAGGGTTTCTGCGAGGAGCCGCATCGCCGTTAGGGGCGTCCGCAATTCGTGGGTCAGATCAGACAGTAATTTTTCTTGGGAACGTTTCAGAATGTGAATCGGCTCTTGGTTTTCTAAAAAAACCGCCACATCGCCACGACTTAAAGGGATAGTGCTTCCCCGCAGGTGTATCGGTTGGTTGGGGCCTTCAGCACGGGTTTGGGCGTCATGGCTCGGAAAAAATTCCCATTCCTGGCTTTGGGCGGTGCGAGCGCTGCGGGTGGTTTCGATGAGCTGGTCTAACTCATAGGAGCGGACTAATTCCAGCAAGAGACGAATTTGCCCTGGCTGCCAACGATTCAAGCACAGGAGCTGTCGGGCCTTTGGGTTGCACAAAATGAGTTGATTATCCATGTCAACCCGCAGATACCCAAAGGGGGCATTTTCGATCACCCGATACCATTGGTCTAACTCTGCCTGGAGTTCTTGTTTTTCTTCGTAGAGGCTTTTTAGTTCCCGGCGGAGGGAAGAAAGGGGCGCAAAGAGAAGCTCGTCACTGGGATGTTCACCGTAGGAGTAAAGCATTTGTCGGACTTGTTGCTTTTGGCGCTGCTGCCAGGTGAAACAAATAATGCCTGCTGTGCCACAGCCAATGATTATCGGAATCCAAATCATGCTTTGATACGGGTGCTTTTGGCGATCGCCGTTATTTGCTAGGGGTTACTCAGGATGATGGCGTTGAGAATGGGGCAGGACTTTCCCATTGGTGGTATTACTATTTAGAAACCACCGTGCCGTTCTTCGCCTGACAACATGGATCTTACCCTGTTCCTCCAGCAACTTCTCAATGGTCTTTCCATTGGTAGTGTCTACGCGATTTTTGCCCTGGGTTATACCCTTGTTTTTTCGATTCTTGGCATTATTAACTTTGCCCACGGAGCGATTTTTACCCTAGGCGCTTACTTCACTTATCTCTTTGCCGGGGGACAATTTGGCTTCAATGGCTTCTTGGCCCAGGTGAAATTACCCTTTGCTCTACCCTTTGGTTTGGCGTTGTTAATTGGCTGCGGTTTCGCGGGCTGCGTTTCGATGTTAGTAGAATGGCTCGCGTTTCGTCCTTTACGCCTCCGGGGCGCCGATCCCCTCCTGAGTTTGGTTTCCAGTCTGGGGGCTGCCGTGGTGATTGTGAATGGGATTCAGCTGTTGGTGGGCGCAGAGATTTATACGTTTCCAGCGGATATTTACGGTGGTTTGCCGGAGTCGATTAATTTTGGCTCTCCAGAGCGACCGATTCTGATCCGGACAGTACAGCTCATTATCTTGATGGTTTCCGCACTGGTTGTGACCCTGTTGACCTATGGCATGACCCGAACGAAATTTGGGAAAGCGATCCAAGCGGTGGCAGAGGATAGTACGACTGCCAGCTTGTTGGGGATTAATACGGAACAGGTGGTGCGGGTGACGTTTTTTGTGAGCGGTGCCTTGGCGGGACTGGCGGGAACATTGGTGGGTTCTAGCGTGAGCATTGCGGGGCCTTATTTCGGCATTAGCTACGGTTTGAAGGGATTAGGCGTAATTGTTCTAGGGGGTTTGGGGAATATTCCGGGAGCGGTGCTGGGCGGTTTAATTATCGGCATGGCAGAAGCGTTTATTCCAGCGGATTTTTCAGGATATCGGGAGGCGATCGCCTTTGCGTTACTGTTTGGGATGTTGCTGCTCCGGCCCCAGGGGTTATTGGGCCAAAAAACGATTCAAAAGGTGTGAGATGGCGACATTTTTGAGTACCTATGGCTATTTGATCGTCTCGACTCTCCTGGGGGCACTGTTGGGGATATCGGTTTACCTACCGTTGATGGCGGGACAGCTTTCTCTCGCGACACCGGGTTTCTATGCCCTGGGGGGTTACATTGCGGCGATCCTCTCGACCCAGGCGATCGCCTTTACGGGGCCAACCTTTCCACTGCCTTGGCTCCTGGGGGAAATGGCCTTGGCGGGGTTAGCCTCTGGGATTGTTGCTCTGATCATTGGCGTGCCTGTGTTGCGGTTGCGGGGGATTTATTTGGCGATCGCCACCATTGCTTTAGTGGAAATTGTCCGGGTATTGTCGCTAAATTTGCCCATTACCGGGGGCGCTGTGGGGATTTTTGGCATTCCCCAACCCTTTCGCAGTCCCCTCGGTTATCTGTGGTTGGTGGGGCCATTGCTAATCATCGTGGGCGTTCTAGTGTGGCGTCTAGAAAATACGAAGGTGGGCCGTGCCTTTAACGCCATCCGTGAGGACGAACTCGCCGCCAGTGCCATGGGTATTAACCCAACTCAATATAAGGTGTTGGCGTTTGTACTGGGGGCAATTTTAGCGGGTGTTGTTGGGGCGATCGCCGCCCATTTTCTCAACACCTGGAATGCGCGCCAGGGTACCTTTGATGCCAGTATCACCTACCTAGCCTTTGTGTTGGTCGGGGGCAGTCGTACTTTTTTAGGGCCGATTCTGGGGGGCATTGTCCTCACGGCTCTCCCGGAAGTGCTGCGGGGTCTAGGGGATGCGCGGCTGATCTTTTTCGGTTTGCTTTTGCTGCTGGGGACGATTTTTTATCCCCAGGGTTTGATTACCCCCGAACTGCTACGTCGTTGTTTACCCACTGCCTTGAAGCCTAAAATCTAATTTTTAGCGTTAAATCGCCGCTTTTTTCCCTTGTTTGACCAATTTATCTTGAAATAATGGAAACACTCACCTTCACTCGCCCCGATGACTGGCATTTGCACCTCCGCGACGGGGAAGCGCTCAAGGCTGTTTTGCCCGATACGGTGCGCCAATTTGCCCGGGCCATTGTGATGCCCAACCTCAAGCCCCCCGTGCGGACCGTTGCTGAGGCCGCTGCCTACCGCGATCGCATTTTGGCCGCCATTCCCCCAGGGCAAACCTTTGAACCCCTGATGACCCTCTACCTCACGGACAATACCAGTCCTGCTGAAATTCAGGCGGCGAAAGAATCCGGGTTTGTGAAAGCGGTGAAATATTATCCCGCTGGTGCCACAACCAACTCTGACTTTGGCGTCACAGATATCCGCAAATGTGATGCTGTGTTTGAGGCGATGCAAGCGGTTGATCTGCCCCTGCTGCTCCATGGAGAGGTGACCGATCATCGGGTGGATGTGTTTGACCGGGAAAAAGTTTTTATCGAAACTTATCTCCGTCCCCTGAAGGAACGCTTTCCGCAGCTACGCATTGTTTTAGAGCACATCACCACCAAAGATGCGGTGGAATTTGTCCTGGCGAGCGATGAAAAAGTGGCGGCGACGATTACCCCCCAACATTTGCTGTTCAATCGCAACCGTATTTTCCAGGGCGGCATTCGGCCCCATTTCTACTGTTTACCGATCTTGAAACGAGAGACCCACCGGGAAGCCCTGTTAGAAGCGGCAACCTCTGGCAATCCAAAATTTTTCCTCGGCACCGATAGTGCGCCCCATGGCCGCGATCGCAAAGAAAGTGACTGCGGTTGTGCGGGGTGTTATTCGGCACTCCATGCCCTAGAGCTATACGCCACGGTATTTGAAGCAGCAGATGCCTTAGATAAACTTGAAGGTTTTGCCAGTTTCCATGGGCCAGATTTTTACCAACTGCCCCGCAACACCGCAAAAATTACTTTGACGAAAACCCCTTGGCAGATCCCTGAGGCGTTGCCTTTTCCGGAATCAAGTCTTGTGCCCCTTTGGGCTGGCCAGGAATTGAGCTGGAAGTTTACCCCAGTCGCCTAGGAATTTTCGTACCAACTGGCGCGCCAGGCGGCCTCGGCTTCGGCGATCGCCAAATCCTGTTTTGCCTTTTGGTAATACTTTTGCAAATTACGGAGCTTATCAACCTGTTCCCGGAGACGGCGGCGCTGGGCCGACACTTCCGGTTCCGTAAACTCGACTTCTGAAACTTTGAGGTGTACGGCCGTTAGGTGGGTACGGTGCTTCCTCTTCTTCTTTTTTTTACCCAGTTCAGCTTCGATGACGACGTTTACTAAATGGCTCGGCATCTGACCGCCATGCTGTTGATTATCGGCTTGGATCGCCATATCGAGGACGGTGGTTGGGATATTTTCCGGGAGAATCTTGGCGTCCTGGAGCTGGTGATTAACCGTTTGGGAGACTTGGTTAAGGGTGCGACGAATACGTTTTTCAGTGGTTTTGCACCATTCGAGCCAATAGTCTGGGCTATTTTCATCGGTGGAGACTTCGACCGCAGGCCCCTGCATCATTTCGGCCAAACTATCGGCGATGCGCTCTGCCAACTGGGACAATTCCCGCCGCTTTTCTTTGTCTTCGAGTTGGGTTGGTAGTTGATCATCTTTATCTATTTTGTCTTCTGGCTGCTCATCGGTGGCGATCGCCTGATCGAGGCTTTCAAAAACTTCAAACAATTCTTGATCAAGATCCTCGCTATTTTCCATGTCGCCAGCATCAACAAAAAATTCGGCCATTACTTCCGATTCCGCTTCACTCGGCTGATCCTCTGGCTCCGTTAGGAGGGTGTGTAGGCGTGTCTGGAGATCGATTCCCAATTGACGCAGTTCCTGTTGTAGGGCTTGCCGCTGACTATGGGAAAGTTGCAAAAACTTTTGAGGATAAATCTGGGTGCAGAGTTGGTAACTGGCGAGAACCAATTGACGTTTGAGGCTATCTCCGAGGCAATTGAGGTAATCGCCATAGGCGCTGGTCAGGGCTTCACGCACCCCCACTACCCGCTCACTAATGGTGGCTAAATCTCGACGAACCTGTTCAATTGCTTTGACCATTCACTTCCTAAATTTTATTGGTGTACGGGGGCTTATTTGGACGGGTAACGATGTAACGATTGCAAAAATTAAACCTCAAGATGTTTTATTGTCTGAGATGGTCGACGAAAAGGAAAGGGAGGATGCCGCACTCCCCAAGGGGCGATCGCCCCACCTAAGCCGTCAATTTCTGCTAGGGAAAGTCAAGACGACGAATGTTGCCTAGCTGTCCCCCTTTTTCCTAAGCTTAGACAATCAGCCCCCAAAGCTGACCCCAATCTTTTTAGAAAATCCTTTACCAAACCATTTATCAAATTATCAAAGCAATTTCCTATGTCCCACTCTACCGATGCCCATACCCTTGCCCGCTGGATGGCAGGAGAATTTTCTAACGAAGCCCAGGCCCTCGCCAATCCGCCCCTCTGGGCTCACATCAAAGTTTGTATGCGCCCCCTGCCTAATCAATTTTTCGATGGCTATGGCCTCTACCTCGAACAGGCCTACAGCTCTGATACCTCTGCTCCTTACCGTTTGCGCTTGTTTCATATCAAGCCCGTCGATGACCACATGGAACTGGTGCATTACAAACCCAAGGATGATGCCAAAACCAAATATATGGGTGCTGCCCGCAACCCTGCCATGATGCAGCACTTTGACATGGCCGATCTAGACCCGATGCCCGGTTGCGACATGATCGTCACCTGGAGTGGGACGAGCTTTAAGGGCACTGTCCAGGCCGGAAAAGGCTGCCGGGTTGTGCGTTATAACAAAGAGAGCTACCTCGATAACAGCTTTGAAATCACCGATAACGCCTTGATCAGTATTGATCGCGGTCGTGATCCGGTTACCGATAAAATCCTCTGGGGCTCCCTGGCAGGGGCGTTTGAGTTTGAAAAGATCAACAATTTCTCTGGGGAAGTTCAACCCCATTAACCTCTAAAATAAAATTCATCACAATTAGGAGAGAAGCAAAAATTATGGCGGCTAAACTAAAGAAAGGAAGCCTTGTGCGGGTGATTAAAGAACAATTCACCAATAGCCTCGAAGCGAAAGCGAGTGATTCCCGTTTACCCGCCTACTTTTTCGGAAGCCAAGGCGAAATCCTCGATCTCGACGATGAATACGCCTTTGTGCGTTTCTATACCCCAACCCCCAGTGTTTGGCTCCGTCTCGATCAACTCGAAGCTGTCTAAATTTGGAATAGTCCCATGTGTGCGATCGCCGTCCCTTCCATTTCCTGTAAAGCGCCCCAAGTGACGGTGATCGGTGCCGGGAAAGTCGGTAGTACCCTAGCCCAACGGGTCATCGAAAAAAACCTCGCGGATGTGGTCTTGCTCGATATTGTTGAAGGTCTTCCCCAAGGCATTGCCCTTGATTTATACGAGGCCCAGGGTTTAGAAGGGCACCATAAAACCATTCTCGGCACCAATGATTATGCTGATACAACGGGTTCCGACATTGTGGTGATTACCGCTGGGCTGGCCCGCAAGCCCGGCATGAGCCGAGAAGATCTGCTCCATTACAATGCCAAGATCGTTGTCCATGCCGCAAGGGAAGCTATGGAGCGCAGCCCCCAAGCCATTTTTATCGTGGTGACAAACCCGATGGATGTGATGACCTACCTCACCTGGAAAGTGACGGGTTTGCCAGTGAACCATGTGTTGGGGATGGGAGGCGTCTTAGATTCAGCCCGTTTACGCACCTTTATTGCGATGGAACTAGGGGTCAGTACCGGGGATGTTTCAACCCTCGTCCTTGGGGGCCATGGAGATTTAATGGTGCCGTTGCCCCACTACTGTACGGTGAGTGGTATCCCAATTACTGAGTTGATGGATGCCACTAAAATTCAAGGGTTAATTGAACGCACCCAGAACGGTGGCGCAGAGATTGTGTCCCTCCTTAAAACGGGCAGTGCTTTCTATGCCCCGGCTTCGTCTGTTTGTCACATGATTGAGTCCCTCATTCAGGATCAATCTCGTCTGTTACCTGCCTCGGTTTATCTGCAAGGTCAGTATGGTTTGACGGATTTGTTCTTGGGGGTGCCCTGTCGGTTGGGGTGCCGGGGCGTAGAAGCAATTGTTGAGATCCCTTTGACCGATGCTGAACTGGCACAATTGCATCGCTCTGCGGCTTCGGTACGGGATAGCCGAGATCAGGCCCTCTCTAAACTGAGTTTTTGATAGACCGTCCATGGCAGTGTCGTTGGAATATTGGTTAATTTCCCTGGAAAAACTGGGACAGTCGAAGGCACTGTGGTGGCTCTTGAGCGATGACGAACGACAGCGGGCCAAGGAGTTTAAATTCCTAGACTTGCAACGGCGTTTTATTCTGGCACGGGCTGGTTTACGGCAAATCCTTGGGTTTTATCTCCAGCGAGATCCAAGGGCGATCGCCTTTGATTATGGTGACCACGGGAAACCGCTATTGCCGGACATTGCGTTTAATTTATCCCACACAAAAAAATTAGCCCTTTGTGCCATTAGCTTAGATGTTCCCCAAGGTCACTTAGGGGTGGATTTAGAAGCAAAAAGACGAAAAAGTGACATTTTAGGGCTTGCAAACCGATTTTTTACAGCAGCAGAATTTGATTTCCTGCGACAGCTCCCAGAAACAGTGCAACAATCGGCCTTTTTACAACTCTGGACAGCCAAAGAAGCTTATCTAAAAGGCACCGGTTTGGGCTTACAGGGGGGATTAGATGCCGTTGAAGTGCACCTAAAACCCACGCCCCAACTCATTACCCCCGCCCCGCAATCTTGGTCATTATTTTTGGGGGAGCCGGATCAAAATCATTGGGGGGCGATCGCCATTGATCAACCCGGTGCCCAGTTTACAAACCGGGGGGAATGGATGCTATATGATGGGGCAGTTTGAGGCTTTCCTTCGTCTTTTTAAAACAAGCTTTTTAATCTCCATCCCTATAAAAATCACAAATCACTATGGTCGGCTATCTCGTCTATCTCACCATCTCAGCGGCAACCTATGGCATTTTTTGTCTGGGCCTCAATTTGCAATGGGGCTTTACGGGCCTGATTAACTTTGGTCATGTGGCTTTTATGACCGTCGGTGCCTACACCACAGTTTTACTCTCCAGCCAAGGCGTACCCTTACTGCTTTCTCTCGCCATTGGGGCTGGGGTCGCGGCTTTACTGGGGCTGCTCATTGGCCTCTCAACCCTGCGGCTGCGGGAAGATTATTTGGCAATTGTGACCATTGGGGTGTCTGAATTGGTGCGGTTGGTGGCCCTCAACGAAGAATGGTTAACCAGGGGAGCCTTTGGGGTGCAGGGTTATCCGTTGCCCCTGGGAAGTTTTCGACCGAACCAAGTGGGTAAGATTTCTTTGATTTTTTGGTTGACGATCATTGCAATTTTTGCGGCATGGCAACTGTGGCGGGGGTTGCGCTGGCGCTGGAAAAAACTCAAAAAACAGGAAAAATCTGGTTTAGGGGTGATTGTCTGGGGCATCCTTGGGGGCGGCATCATCACCAGTTTGTTTATCAATGGCTGCATTGCCCTCCAAAATTACAACTACAAAGCAGGGCTGATGTTGCTGTCGGTGGTTGCCTTGACTTTGGTGTATGCCGGTCTGGAATATCTGGTGCAATCCCCCTGGGGTCGGGTGCTGAAGGCGATTCGCGAAGATGAGGAAATTCCCCGTGCCCTCGGTAAAAATGTTTTTTGGTATAAGTTGCAGGCCTTTATGCTCGGTGGGGCGATCGCCGGTGGAGCGGGTTCTTTTTATGCGTGGCAGTTGACCAATGTTTATCCGGCTAATTTTGATCCGTTAGTCACCTTCAACGCTTGGACGATTGTGGTGTTGGGCGGCGCTGGCACGAATCCCGGTACTTTAATTGGTGCGCTCATTTTCTTTGCCTACGACTCCCTGACGCGGTTTGTGTTGCCCCAGTTAAATTTGGTGGATGATGCCCGCCTCGGCGCATTACGGATTATGGTGATTGGTCTAATTTTGATGGTGCTGATGGTATGGCGGCCCCAGGGAATTTTGGGGAATAAAGATGAGTTGACCCTTGGTAAATAATTGGCAAAATTTCCGGCATTACTGTCATTACTGCTGAGATAAACATAACGTCCTGGCATTTCCTACGTTAATCTAGTTAATCTATGGGAAATGCTTTTTTATCGCCCATTATCTCCGTTCATTTGCCATGTCTACCGTTAGCTTACTTGCGGCCCAAGCCTACGAACTGCCCGAACTGCGCCAATCCCTTGAAACTTTGCTGGAGCCTTTGGGGGGGATGGCGGCTTTTGTGAAACCAGGCGATCGCGTTTTGCTAAAACCAAATATGCTCACCGGGGCGCGACCGACCAAAGAATGCATTACCCGTAAGGAAGTGGTTTACTGCGTCGCCCAGGTGGTTTTAGAAGCAGGCGGCAAACCCTTTATTGGTGACAGTCCGGCGTTTGGATCGGCCCAGGGGGTCGCGAAAAATAACGGCTATTTACCCTTGCTCGAAGAGTTGGGGATTCCCCTGGTGGAATTCCATGGCAAACGGTACCGCACGGCAGGGGACAACTACCAAAATTTACGCCTCTCGAAGGAAGCAATGGAGGCGGATGTGGTGATTAATCTGCCCAAGGTAAAATCCCACATGCAACTCACCCTGACCCTGGGTGTAAAAAATTTGTTTGGTTGTGTGCCTGGGAAAATGAAAGCTTGGTGGCACATGGAAGCGGGCAAAGATCCCGAACAGTTTGCGACGATGCTCATCGAAACGGCCCAGGCGATCGCCCCGGATTTGACAATTCTTGATGGGATTATTGGCCATGAGGGAAATGGCCCCAGTGGTGGTGAACCGAAGCAATTGGGCGTATTGGGGGCTTCTACGGACGTTTTTGCCCTAGACCGGGCGATGGTGGATATTTTAGGCGTTGAACCGGAATTAGTGCCGACGGTGGCGAAATCCATGGAACTAGGACTCTGTGGTGATCTGGCAAACATTCACTTTCCCCTAGCGACGCCGCAACAGTTGGCGATCGCCGATTGGAAACTCCCCGAAGCCCTAATGCCCATCGACTTTGCCCTACCCCGCATTCTCAAGTCCACTTTTCGACACCTCTACATTCGCTTTATCAAAGAACCCATGGCTTCCTATAGCGGCAAGTAGGTTGAGTTTGGCCCTGCCTAGTTGCAAAATTTAGTCTGGGCCAGCACAAATTATCTAACCTAGAATGCCTTCTCGAACAATTGCAGCTTTTGGTTTCCTGTAAACTAAGCGGGTGAGGGGAATCGAACCCCTATCATCAGCTTGGAAGGCTGAGGTTTTACCACTAAACTACACCCGCAAGCGGTTTAGACACTCACACAAATCTAGCATCTTTAAGTCACTTTGACCAGAAAAATCATAAATTTTTTCTCTTCTCCCCCAAGGGATTGTTACCGGAAAAATTGTGGTTTAGTCGCGGTACGAGATTCTAGGTATTGGGTCATTAATAGGCTGAGGAAAGAAATCCCTGTCAAAATCGCCACAAATATGGCCGCAAGGGTCTGATCGCCCGTTTGCACCGCTTCATAAATGGCCATGGGCATCGTTTGGGTTAACCCAGGGATATTGCCAGCTACCATCAGGGTTGCGCCAAATTCACCGAGGGCCCGGGTAAAACTCAGCAAAATTCCCACTAAAACGCCACGGTTTGCTAACGGCAGCCACACCCGCCAAAAAATTTGCCATTCCGATTGTCCCAGGGTCGCCGCTGCCTCCAAATAAATAGGATTGACGCTTTGTAGGGCTGCTTTGGTGGTTTTGAACATAAGTGGCAGAGCCATGACCGTCGCCGCGATGGTGGCCCCTTGCCAGGAAAAAATTAGGCGAATTTGAAACCATCGAGCTAACCAGAATCCCAGTAAACTCTGTTGACTCAAGAGTTGTAGTAAATAGAAGCCAACGACGGTGGGCGGCATCACCAAGGGTAAAGTGGCGATCGCCTCTAGCCAAAATTTCCCCCAGAACTGATAGCGCACGACGCCATAGGCCAATCCTCCCCCAAAAAACGTCGATAAAATTGTAGCGAATCCGGCCACCTTGAGGGAAATCCACAGGGCAGGCAATACAACGGCGATCGCCTCAGGCGAGAACATCAAACCCCAGACCTCAAAACGCGCTTAAAGTTCAAAAAACAGCGGAGAATCCCAGAAAAAATCTCGATTTGCCGGAAAATTGTCAATTCAATCACGTTTTTTCCAAGCCAATTTATCGATACTAAAATAGAGTTAACCCCCGAAACAAGTCAGCATTTGTTTGGCGATCACCCCAAAATCCCCTACACCAAATTTTCCCATCATCGCTCCGCACACCCATCATTTTTATCAAGGGATCATCTCAATGCACTCTTCTCCTAGTAATCGTCATCACCTTCATTATTCTGGCCTTTTTCGCAACCGACGCTTTGATTTATTCCAATCCCTACGATTTTGGCTCAATGCCATCGAATTCACGACCCCCGAAGCCGCCCACCTCGTCTGCCGCTTGATTCCCGCCCAATGTCCCTTTGCCCGCGATGTGAGCCTTTTAGGGCGCGTTTTATTTAGTATTCCGCCCTTGTGTAAACTCAACCCCCTCTATAACGAACTGGTCGCACTCCGCTTCCGAGCCCTCACCTTCCTCGCCGAAACCGGTGAAGACATCAATATGTACTGCCAATGAGAAACACAGCCCTATGGCAGATCCCACAACCTGAGATACACTAGGTCAAGAATCAATTACCCTTTGGTTTTCCTGAATTTGACCCCTGCTGAGTACAAGACCCTATGCCCAGACAAGCAGACGAATACGCTATTTTTTTCCTGATCGAAGGTGGTCACCGCGAGGAAGTTCGCTTTAGCGACATCAAAGAATTTCAAAAATGGTACAGCAGTGTTCTAATTCCCAAGGCTGAGGCCGACGACTTTATCAATGTGCCGATTAAGAATATGCAGGGAGAATTTATGGTTGTTCGCCCTTCTAGCATCAAGGCCATTCGGGTAGAACCTGTATTTCTCGGTAGTATTGAGCGTTTCTAAAATATTTCGTTCTCGGAATTATTTGAACTTCATCGGATCACATTGTCCAGTGATTTCTCCGATACCGTACAGCTCAAAACAGACCCAGTTTCCTTTGAAAAGCACTGAGGGTCGTGACACAAATATTAATCTGAAAGTACGAATTTGACTTTTGATGGGGGTAGAGAGACTTGAACTCTCACGACATTTTACTGTCAACGGATTTTAAGTCCGCAGCGTCTACCATTCCGCCACACCCCCGTTTGGGCACTCTTACAAGTAAATCATAGTTTTTAGGTTTCGACAAGCATTCACCTCTGGCGATCGCCCCAGAAAGACAATTTAGTCACCGTTTCGAGTGGGAGCATGATATGCTTGTTAAATTGTGGAATTTTCTGGAATCCTTGATAATCTTTAGGAAAAAGATTGTCAAATTTTGGAATGTTTACAGCCCGTGGGACGTCAAGTTTCGACCTCCCTCCCGTGGGTAAAAATCTCAAAAAGAGCCGTAGTAAGCGGTTTGGGGTCTTTATTTCTACACTCATTTTTTACTTGTAAGGAGAAAGAAAACCTTATGGCTCGTTATCGTGGAGCACGTCTACGCATCACCCGTAGACTCGGAGAACTACCGGGTTTAACCCGTAAAAGTGCCCGTCGGGAATATCCCCCGGGACAGCATGGCCAGGGTCGCCGCAAGCGTTCTGAATATGCAATTCGTTTGGAAGAGAAGCAAAAGCTACGCTTCAACTATGGTGTTTCTGAAAAGCAGCTCATTCGTTATGTGCGTAAAGCGCGGCGGACGACTGGTTCTACGGGACAGACCATTCTGCAGTTGTTAGAAATGCGCTTGGATAATACTGTCTTCCGTCTGGGGATGGCCGGTACTATTCCTGGGGCGCGCCAGTTGGTAAACCATGGTCACATCTTGGTCAATGGCCGGGTTGTGGATATTCCGAGTTACCAATGTCGTCCTGGAGATGTGATCACAGTGCGTGACCGCGATCGCTCTCGAAAATTAGTCGAGGCGAACATGGAATTTCCTGGTTTAGCGAATATTCCCAGCCACTTGGAATTTGATAAACCCACTTTGACCGGTAAGGTTAACGGCATCATTGAACGGGAATGGGTTGCGCTGCAAATTAACGAGCTACTCGTGGTGGAATACTACTCCCGGATGGCCTAAATATTATTTGGCAATTTTTATTGCAAAGTTCATTGTTTGAGAGAGGGGCAACTATGCCCCTTTTTTTGTGGGGGGAGTGGCTAGAATGAAGGTAATTTCAGAGGCGATCGCCTTTTTCTTTGTATTGCTATGGCCCAGTCTGTTCCGATCCTCAAACAAATCCAGGTTGCCCTTGCCGCAAAGGACTACAGCCAGATGCGTCAACTGCTGTTGCAATGGCAAAAAGTAGAGCCAAAAAATCCTTGGTTTCGCTTATATGTAGCGCGGTGGTATGAAGCGACAGAACAATGGCAAAAGGCCGAAAAAGGTTATCGGCGGTTACTCAAAGGCGTTACTGTGCCCAAAGTGGTCACCCAAGCACGGCAGGGTTTGGCACGACTTGAAGCAAGAGCATTAGCTCTGACCCAGACGGCGATCGCCAAGGAAAAGGCCGCCCCCGGCGGAGATGTCTATGGTCTGATGGTGTTAGAGCCCATTAGTCCCAAACAAAAGAAAACGGCCGCCCAATATTTCGCGACAGTATTACGCACCGATGCCTACTCTGCGGGATTACAACTGCCCCTGAAATCTTGGCGCTTATTCCGCACAGGTGCCTTGGGGGAGCTCCGTTTTTTAAAGAAAGCCCTCACCCAGGGCAATATTCCCAGTTTTTGTCTCTCTTTGGTGCAGTTACAAAATATTCCGGTGATCCAAGTCCAGACCATTGAGCAACTCGATCCTCATTTGGTGCTCCGGGGCCTTGATGAAACCCAACAGACCGTTGAGTATACAGTGCCTTGGTCGGAGATTTCCCAATGGGTAACGGGCATGTTGCCAATTTTTGAAGAATCCCTAGAAAAAGACGGTCGCGGCAAACCCTATTACAAAACAAAAGTCCTTGATTATGCCCAATTTTGCGATTTACATTGGGGCGATCGCCAACTGATTCTCCGGCTGAATGACCAGCACTACCAATTCCAGCAGGGATTATCTTTTCTCGAAGCAACTCAAAATCCCATTGAACAGCTCAGTAACCGCCGCAACTGGAATCAGATGCAACACCGCCTTGCTGAGCACCTGAGCCATAGTCGAAAATGGTCAGACTTTAAGAGTTTCGCAAATAATGCCCGTGACTTTCCGGAACTGCTGCGTAAAATCCAACCCCAAGTGAATCTATTCCGCCAGGAAACTCACCAAGATACCTATTGGGATCCGGCCTGGCACCTCTACAGCACAATTATTTTCGCCCACGGTGCCGAAACCCATTCCGAGACGATCGCCCAAAAGAACTAACGATTGATTTTGCTAACTTAAATAACCCTAAAAAGTCGGCACCGTATCAGTGCGCATATTGGGGTTACTGCCTGAACTGGAGTTGGGGTTGGTTGCATTGGGATTCGGCAGCGCCTCCACCGTCCCCGCACAATAATCAGACGCGGGCCAAGCGGCAATGCGGGTATTATTATTGCGGAAATTTACGAGGAAAGACCGGTATCGCTCCAGACTAGACCGATCTTTGGGACTAATGCGCTTCATGGTATCGAGGACTTGGATCGCCCGGGGCCAGTTTTGCCCGCAGAGGGCTTCTCGCATCTGAACATTGAGAAAGCCATTTTTCATATTGGCCTGGGCGATCGCCTTTGACCCCGGTAGGAGCATTCCCGCCAAGGCACAGGCCCAAACAAAACCCTTTATCTTCATCGGATGTTTCCTCACAGCGATGTTCACGCCCATATTTTACTGGAGAAAACCCGTGGACTTTTGCCAAGGGTTAAGCGATTGTTCAAGTGGGAATCGCCTCCCCCGGTCGGAGCCGCGCCCATTTTCCTTTTTCTTGGGAAAAACTCGCGCAACCCACCACATCCCATTCCATTTCGATCACTTCCCCTTCGGAGCGGATATTGACGTTGATCGTCGGTTCGATGGGCGAAAAATCGGGCTGGTCGGTCAGGTGGGGTTGTTGGTGCTGGGTTTCAACGACATGGTAGGTTTCGCAGCGGTCAACATATTCACAGTCCACGCAAATGCACATGGGGCGCACCTCCAGGGGTTACGGAACTTTGTTTTAGTATAGCGAGATCCCCAGAGGCGATCGCCCCCAAAAAGAATCCCCAATGCCACACACACCAGGGATCTATTACTTTTTGGCAATAATTAGATTTAATGATCTTTTAGGGTTGCCAAGACCTGCTCCGAAACTTTATCCGGTACCTCCTGGAGGTGGTCATATTGCCAATCAAAAAAGCCGACCCCAAAGGTGAGCGATCGCAGTTCGATGATTAAATTGTGCATTTCGGCGAGGGGGAAATAACCCGTGATGTGGTCCCAACCGCGCCAATCGGTCAAACTTTCGTAGCCGAGAATTTGACCCCGTTTACTGCTGATGAGCTGCAAGGCGTTGGAGGTAAATTCATTGGGAATATAGATATTGATCAGCAAAATAGGCTCTAGCAACTGAGGATCACAGAGGGGCATCCCTTCCGTCATGGCAATGCGTGCCGCTTGTTTAAAGGCCTGCTCAGAACTGTCCACGGCATGATACGAACCGTTGGTGAGGGTCACATCCACATCCACCACCGGGAAGCCCAAAGGCCCCTGAGTTAAGTATTCCCGCACTCCCATTTCGACCCCTGGAATGTACTGTCTGGGGACAACGCCACCGACGATGGTTTCGTGGAATTGAAAACCCGTGCCCCGATTGAGGGGTTTAATTTCGAGGTACACATCCCCAAAGGCCCCATGGCCCCCGGTTTGGTGTTTGTAACGACCATGGGAGCTACCACCATGGCGGATTGTTTCTTTGTAGGGCACCCGTGGTAAATGGGTCGTCATCGGCAGGTTATATTTGCGGCGGAGACGTTCAAGGGCGACCTGGAGATGGATATCCCCTTGGCCCCAGAGGATGACTTCGTGGGTGTCACCATGTTGTTCCCAGGCCAGGGATGGATCTTCATCGACCAGTTTGTTGAGGGCATTACTCAGCTTGACTTCATCTTTGCGATTTTCTGGGGCGATCGCCAAAGCATAAACCGGTTGCATCACCGTGGCTGTCCGGAGCGGTTTAAGGGGTTTATCACCACTACTGAGGGTTTCGCCGACCTTGATATCCTCCAGGCGAGCCAGGGCAACAATTTCTCCGGTAATCGCCTTTTGGATCGGCTTTTGTTGGTGTCCCATCAGTTGGTAAATTCCCGCTGGTCGGAGGCCATTGAGGAGCATCCCTTCCTGGAGTTCCCCTTGCCAAACCCGCACTAGGGATAGTTTTCCACCCTGGGGCGTATAGAAGTTCTTTAAAACCTGCACAACGGTTTCCTGGGGGGAAGCTTTGAGTTCCCGACGGGCGGTGGTGTCCACAGGGGCCGGGGCCTCCTGCACCAAAATATCGAGGAGTGGTCGGACACCATAATCTTCGCTGGCAATCCCAAACACCACGGGCACAATCTGATCTGCGCTGAGTTCCTTGCGGAGATCCTGGAGAATTTCTTCTGAAGAAGGGGCGACCTCTTCCAGGAGCATTGCTAAAAGTTCATCATCAAAGTCAGCCAGGGTTTCTAGCATTTCTTCCCTGGTGATTTTTTCTTCAATGTGTAGTTCCTCCGGGAAAGGGACCGGATCTGCTGGACAGTCGGGATGGTAGTGATAGGCTTGTTCTGAAACTAAGTCGATGTAACCCAGGAGGGTTTGCTGATCCTTGCGGATGGGGTACTGTTGGGGCACCAAGGGACGGTTCGAGGCTTCCTGGAGAGCAGCGAGAACATCGAGGAAGTTATTCTTGGCCCGATCCATTTTGTTGATAAAAACGATGTGGGGAATATTCCAATCGTCGAGGAATTTAAACAGGGGCGACAGGGTGAGAATTCTTTCGGTTTCTGGCTCACAAACAATCACAGCGGTGCCGACGCCTACAAGGGCATTGTAAGTTTCCTGGAGAAATTCAATGGAGCCGGGACAATCGAGAAAGGTCAGTTCAATATCTTGATATTTTGTGCTGGCGATGGACAGTTCGACGCTCATGGTATGGTCACGGGCTTCGGGGCTACTGTCACCAACGGTATTTTTGTCTTCGATGCGGCCTTTGCGAGTAGTGGCTTGGGTGAGAAAAAGTAGGCTTTCGAGGAGGGTGGTTTTACCCGCAGAATAGGGGCCAATGATCGCGATGTTACGGATATTTTCGGTCGTTCTGGTCATGATTTTCTCGTCTCGTGATTGAAGCAGGGGGCGCAATGGGGCAATATTTGCGGGGAAGTAGGAGATGATCCGCTGAAAAACGCTGGAACTTATGGGAAAAGCTAATCTTCTTGGGTAAGAGGGACAAGATACGCCCTAGTGGTAAGCCTAACGCCGTTTGGCAGCCTGCCGCGTAAAACTGATATGTCTCGTAAGGTATTTTGCGTTTAAGTTTAAGTTGGATAAATATCTGTAAATCTGTGCTGAATTTGTTTACGCTTCGCAATGTTTTGATCGCGCTGCTCTTGTTGGGTTGGCCGAGGGGAGGGGCGATCGCCCAAGACGTTCCCCAGACTTCAGTGCCGCAAGCATGGCCGAGCATTACCCCAACAACTCCGGCAGCCAAAGCTAAGCTCAGTGAGGGATTAGCCCTCATCCAACGGGGAAATTTAGACGGGGCGATCGCGCAATTTCAACAGGCGATCGCCCTTGATCCGCTCCTGTGGCAGGCCCATTACAATCTGGGTTTAGCCCTGGGGCAACGGGGTGATTTACCAGGCGCAGCCCAGGCTTTTAGCGAAACCATTGCCCTTCAGCCTAATTTTGCGGTGGCCTATGGCAATTTAGGGGGAGTGCTCATTGATAGTCAAAATTGGCCCCAGGCAGAAACCTATCTGCGGCGGGCTTTAACTTTAGATCCCAATTTGGCGATCGCCCATTACAACCTCGGCTTAATTCAGCGTCACCGGGGCAACCGGGACGCCGCAATCCAAGCGTGGCAAAGGGCCCGTGAACTGGCTCCCAATTTTCCTGACGCTACCATCCAACTGGCGGAGCTGTACCTCGCCGGCGATCGCCCCGAAGCAGCCCAACCCTTGATCCAAGATCTCTTGCAAAATCAGCCGAACCTCGCCGCTGTGCATTATCTCCAGGGACGTTTACTCACCCAGCGGGGGGATTTTTCGGAAGCCCTCGCCGCTTTTCGGGCCAGTAGCGAGCGGGACCCAACCTACGCCAATGCCTACTTTGCAGCGGCCCAACTTCTGATCAGAAATAACCAACGTGCCGCCGCGATGCCCCTGTTGGACTATGCCCATTCCCTCTACGGCCAGCAGCAACAGACTCCCTGGCTAGAAGCAGTTCAAGCTCTCCGGCAACAATTCCAAAATCCGCAGTAGGGTCAGAAATAGGCGATCGCCTTTTCCCAAAAAATCCATTAGTGAATGGCTTTTGTTTGTAGGGTCATAATGGTTTGAATCCCTTTTTCTGCAACATCGAGAATTTGATTCAGTTGGGCGCGGTTATAACTGCCTGCCTCGGCGGTGCCCTGCACTTCGATGAGATTTAACGCCTGGCCGCCGATCATCACCACATTGAAATCCACATCCGCCGCCACATCTTCGAGGTAATTCAAATCGAGGTAAGCTTGCCCGGCGATGAGACCCACGGAAATGGCCGCCACTGGGGCAATAATCGGCGATTTCCCTAGGATGCCTGCCTTGACTAAACGCTCACAGGCGATCGCCAAGCCCACATAACCCCCTGTGATTGCCGTGGTCCGTGTTCCCCCATCGGCCTGGAGCACATCCGCATCGATGGTAATTGTCCGTTCTCCCAAGGCTTTGAGATCAATGGCCGCCCGTAAACTGCGGCCGATCAGCCGTTGAATTTCCTGGGTGCGCCCCGACAATTTCATAAACTCGCGCCGTTGCCGTTCTGGGGTTGCGCCGGGCATCATCCGATATTCTGCGGTGAGCCAGCCTTGGCCACTATCCCGTAAAAATGGCGGCACCCCTTCCGCCACGGAAACCGTGCATAAAACCTTGGTATCGCCACAGCTTGTTAAAACAGAAGCCTGGGCAAATTTTGTAAAATCTAGCTCAAACTTAAAGGGACGCAGTTGATCGAAGAATCGATTATCCGGACGCTGCCAAACCATAGCTTACTCAAAAACACAAACACAGCCCATCATACCGGAACCTTTCCCAAAGGCTATGTAGAGCAAAAAATGAGGAAGTCCCACAAACGTGATGCTTGCAGGACTTCCTAAAAAATGGGTCGTCAGAGATTCGAACTCTGGGCCAATCGGTTAAAAGCCGAGTGCTCTACCGCTGAGCTAACGACCCGTCGTGCTTTTCAACACAGTTATACAATGTAGCACCGAATTTTTGAAAGCGCAAGGTTTTGCGTTAACTTTTTTCTGAAAAATGTCGCCAACCGAGTCAATGGGCCACCCACATCTTGTCAAGCAGGGGGGTTCTCTCTAGAATAAGGGGCATTATCGGCGCAACTTTTGCCCCCAGAGGAAGTGATTCTGGTTACTAAACCAAATGCTTCTGTCATAAATTTTTTTACACATTTGTTTTAACGTTCTTCGTCTATCCCAAAGGATTGATTCGGTTACCATGGCCCCTGCTCCCGGCATTCTCAAAGAAAGCGATCGCCAAACAGTCCGTAAGCCTTACCCAAATTTTAAGGTGATTGTCCTCAACGATGATTTCAACACCTTTGAGCATGTTGCCCATTGCCTAATGACCTACATCCCGAATATGACGGCGGATCAAGCTTGGAATTTAACCAATCAAGTGCATTTCGATGGCCAGGCCATTGTCTGGGTAGGCCCCCAGGAGCCAGCGGAACTTTATCACCAACAATTGCGACGGGAAGGTTTGACCATGGCTCCCCTTGAGGCGGCATAGATGGCATCAGAGGAAAAAGGAAGACTCGTTTGGAATCATTCGACCCACATTGAGGGGCTGATCCCGGTGCTCGAAAAATTAGTCAACTGTGAGGGCATTCGCACGATCACACCCGGTGCCCTTAGTCGAACCAGAGGCAATATTCCCCGGTTGAAACTGCGGGTGTCTGTGCCATTGCAAGGGGGCTTTAAGGTCATTGCCCGCAAGGGAAAATCGGTCCAGGAGGTTTTTATCATTACTGACCTCGCCCAGGAACAACTCCAAGCGGCGATCGCCACGGTACTCTAGGAAGTCTAGGGCGAACTTTTCATATCCCCTCGTAGAACGCGATGAAAAAAGTGCATCTCATTTTTAATCCGGTATCCGGTGCGGGCCATGCCCCCCAGGAACTGGAACAAATTCGAGCCAAGCTCCTCGATCAGGTTGAGCTTGAGGTTCAATTTACCTCCCCCGAAGAAAGTGCAACGGCCTTGGCAGAAACGGCGATCGCCCAGGGAGCTGATCTCATCATTGCGTCTGGGGGCGACGGCACTGTTTCAGCGGTGGCGACAGTTTTGATGCACAGTAATATTCCCCTAGCCGTTATTCCCCGGGGGACAGCCAATGCCTTCGCGGCGGCCTTAGATATTCCCACGGCCATCGACCAAGCCTGTGATGTGATTTTGCAGGGGCAGCCCCAACAGATCGACTGCGCCACCTGCAATGGTCAACCGATGATTCTTTTGGCTGGGATTGGCCTAGAGGCGGCGACCATTGGCGAAACTGACCGGGATAGTAAGCAACGGTTTGGTTTCTTTGCCTATTTGTCCACGGCGGTACAACAACTGCAAAAGCTGCAACCCTTCCAGGCGACCCTCGATTTTGGCGATCGCCAACAGACCTTTGACGACGTGCTCGCGATCACCGTAGCGAACTTGGCCCCCAGCACTTCAATTTTGGCCCAGGGAACGGGCGGGGCCTCAGGTCAAGATGCCCTACTCGATGTCACCGTTCTCACCATGGCTGACGAGGGAGAGCTTTTTGGTTTGCTCAGTGCATCCTACGAATTATTCCAGGCAGCTCTCCAAGACAATCCCGCTGATCATCCCCATATCCAATCTTGGCGCACCGCCGAGTTAACGGTAACCACCACGTCGCCCCAGGCTCTCCTGTTAGATGGGGAATTGCTAGAGGAAATAACCACGGCCCAGTTTGCGGCGGTACCCCGGAGCCTCTGGGTGCAACTTCCCCCTAAAGCGGCAACCCCCCCTGAAGAATCACCGTAATCCCTGCAATTAATAAACTCAAACCAATTAGCCCTAAGCTCCCCAAAATAATCACAATACGGGCGCGGGGTTGGTGGGTAATCACCCAAGGGATGAGGATTTTGTGCTGGCGATCGCGCCGGATCAGCTTGCCATAAATGTAAACCGGATCCCCCGCCACCCAAATGTATTCCCGTAGAACCAGCCCCCGACGATTACCCAGGGGGCCTTTGGGGTTAATGTGATTCGCTTCTAAAAAGGCGATCGCCTGGGGATCTTTGAGGGGCATGAAAATGTTTTGCTGCACTTGGTAATGGCATTTGCCGAGGCCCACGTAGTTATCCAGTTCCTGCTGGGGAGACGACAGCACAACCCGACTTTTTCCGATGGCGATCGCCGTACCAGACTGTTGCTGACGGGGGAGCACTTCTAGGATTTGTTGTTGATCGGCGACAAAAAAAGTGCTTTGAGAAGTTTGATCGATGAGGCGTCTCGACTGTTTCCCTTGGGTTTCTATCACCATTAATTGCCATCTTAGACAGGGCGTTTTCGTTAAAGGAGAAAGAATACTTTTGCCGACGCTATATTGTCCCTGAAAATAAATTTTCTCACCAGGGCGAATTTGGCCCAGGGGAGGCTTACGGTAGCTCAGTAAAGGACGTAGTTGCTGACCAATAGTTGCTTTAAGGAGCATTCCCCCAAAGAGAATGAACCAAAAACCGATAAACCAGGAAAAAAAGTAAGACATTATTGAAAGAGGCTTCTTTTACTTTTCAAATCGCCTAAAAAGCCGCCATTATTTAAATTGGATAAGTATCGAAAAATGCCATCAAGAGAAATTTTAAAACCGCTTATGAGTTCATTTGGGAGACAAAAAAAATAGTTCTTTGAATTAGAATTATTTTGTTTTTTACGTTACTCAAGAATATGTTTTTTGATGAAATCAAGCACCGCCTCTAAGCCAGTTTGGGTCTTGAGATTGGTAAAAATAAAGGGCTTATCCCCCCGCATTTTTTTTGCATCGCGATCCATCACGTCTAGGTCAGCGCCCACTGCTAGGGCTAAATCGATTTTGTTAATGACCAACAGATCCGATTTGGTGATACCAGGGCCACCTTTACGGGGAATTTTGTCACCTGCGGCCACGTCAATCACATAGATCGTCACATCCACGAGTTCCGGGCTAAAGGTCGCCGCCAGATTATCGCCCCCACTTTCAACGAACATCAGGGTCAAGGGCTGGAATTTTTCTTCGAGTTCGGCGATCGCCGCCAAATTGAGGGACGCATCTTCACGGATCGCCGTGTGGGGACAGCCCCCTGTTTCAACTCCCATAATGCGTTCTGGGGGAAGTGCGCCGGAGCGGGTTAAAAACTGGGCGTCTTCTTTGGTGTAAATGTCATTGGTGACGACGGCGATCGCATATTGGTCGCGCAGCGCCTTACATAGGGCATCTAAAAGGGCTGTTTTCCCTGACCCCACTGGCCCCGCAATGCCCACTCGCAATGCACTCATTTTTGATTCACTCCAAAATCACCACAAAATCATCATAGTGAGACCGATTCGCTTTTGTCGTAAATGTTGTTGAATTTCACAAAGTCCAGGGGGATTTGGGGCAGAAACAGTAGAATGGGGGACGGATTTTCATGGAAGGGGAATATTTCGGTGGTAAGCGCGGCAATGGATAACGTTGTTTTACGGCAGGTGCGGGTTCTGGATCCCGTGGCCAACTTGGATCATCGCCAAGATGTCTGGTTTAAGGATGGTCAGCTCCAGGCGATCGCCCCCCAATTGTCAGATCTCCCCGCCGCAGTAGAATCCATCGAAGCCGCAGATCTAATCCTGGCGCCCGGTTTAGTGGATCTTTATAGCCACAGTAGCGAACCTGGGTACGAATCCCGCGAAACATTAAAGCAACTCGCCCAAGGAGCCCTCGCTGGGGGGTTTACCCAAGTGGGGATTTTGCCGAATACCCAGCCTCCCCTCGATAATCTTGGCCAACTGCAAAGCTTTCAACAACTCATCCAGCAATTACCCGGCCCCAAACCAAATTTTTTACCCTGGGCTGCCCTGACGAAAAAATGCCAAGGGGAAAGCCTCACGGAATTAGGAGAACTCGCGGCCGCAAACATTGCCGGATTTAGCGATGGCCAAGCGTTAAGCAATTGGCTCCTGCTGCGGCGTACCCTTGAATATTTACGCCCCCATCACCAACCCATCGCCCTCTACCCGCAAAATTTAGCCCTCCATAACGGGGGAACGGCCCGCTACGGCAAAGCGAGTTTAGCCTATGGCCTCGTGGAGGAATTAGTCTCAGTAGAAACCACGGCGATCGCCTCGATCTGTGAACTGGTGGCCGAACTGAAAACCCCTGTCCATCTCATGCGCATCTCCACCGCCCGGGGGGTCGCCTTAATTGCGGAAGCCAAACAACGGGGATTGCCAATTACTGCCAGTGTTTCTTGGATGCATCTGCTCTGGAATACGAAGGCCCTCAGCACCTATGACCCGAATCTCCGCCTGGATCCGCCCCTTGGTAATCCCGAAGATCAACAGGCTTTAATCGAGGGCGTGAAAACTGGGGTCATTGAGGCGATCGCCATTGACCACCAACCCTATCTCTACGAAGAAAAAACCGTCAGCTTTGCCGAAGCCCCTCCCGGCGTGATTGGCTTAGAAATTGCCCTGCCAATCCTCTGGCAAAATTTTATTGTTTCCCAAGAATGGCAACCCCTCCAACTTTGGCAAGCCCTCAGTACCAATCCCCAGAAATGCTTAAGTCAGGAAATAAAGGCGATTGCCCCCGAAAATTGCCAACCCCTAATCCTTTTTGACCCCAGCAAAACCTGGCAGGTTAACCACGAAAATCTCCACTGTCCCCAGACCAATACCCCTTGGTGGCAAAAAACGCTCACGGGCAAAGTGATCAAGACATTTTTAGGTTAAAACCCGCCATCAAAAAAGGGTTGACCCAGATCAACCCCTGTCATGTTTATTCAAGTTAAAAAGAAATCAAGCTTTAGTACTTGTAGCTTTCCGTTTTGAAAGGCCCTGCCACAGGTACATGGATGTAATCCGCTTGGGTTTGGGTGAGTTGGGTGATCACGCCGCCAAAACCTTGCACCATGTAGCGGGCCACTTCCTCATCAAGATGCTTCGGTAACACCTCAACCGTAATCTTGCGTTCACTGGGATCTTGGTTGGCAAACTGACGCTCAAACAAGAACATTTGCGCGAGAACTTGGTTAGCAAACGAACCATCCATAATCCGGGAGGGGTGCCCTGTCGCATTCCCCAGGTTGACCAAACGACCTTCCGCCAAGAGAATCAAAAAGTCCTGGGGATCATCACTGCGATAAACCTTATGAACTTGGGGCTTGATTTCTTCCCACTGCCAGTTTTTCCGCATGTAAGCAGTGTCAATCTCATTATCGAAGTGACCAATGTTGCAAACCACTGCACTGGGCTTCAGGGCAGCAAGCATATTGGCATCGCAAACATTAAAGTTACCGGTGGCCGTCACCAAGAGATCCGTATTCGCTAAGAGATCTTTATTGATGCTCTCTGGCCCATTGTTGATGCCGTTAATGAAGGGTGAAACCACTTCAAATCCATCCATACAAGCCTGCATCGCGCAGATGGGGTCAACTTCAGTGACCTTGACAATCATGCCTTCCTGACGGAGAGACGCGGCGGAACCTTTGCCCACATCGCCATACCCAATCACCAGGGCTTTTTTCCCGGCGAGGAGGTGGTCAGTGGCGCGTTTAATCGCATCGTTTAAGCTGTGGCGGCACCCATACTTGTTGTCGTTTTTCGCTTTGGTAACGGAGTCATTAACGTTAATGGCGGGGATTTTTAGTTCGCCCTTTTCAAGCATTTCGTAGAGACGATGGACGCCAGTGGTGGTCTCTTCGGTGACGCCATGGATGCGGGAGAGCATTTCGGGATAGGTAGTGTGGATGTAGCCCGTCAGGTCACCACCATCATCCAGGATCATATTGGCATCCCAAAGTTCGCCGTCAGGGGTGCGACAGGTCTGCTCAATACACCACATGTATTCTTCTTCGGTTTCCCCTTTCCACGCAAAGACGGGTACGCCTGCCTCGGCGATCGCCGCTGCGGCATGGTCTTGGGTAGAGAAAATATTACAGGATGACCAACGCACTTCGGCCCCTAGTTCGACCAGGGTTTCAATCAGCACCGCCGTCTGAATGGTCATGTGGATACAGCCAATAATCTTTGCCCCAGCTAAGGGCTTGCTTGCACTGTATTTTTTCCGGATGGTCATGAGGGCGGGCATTTCGCCTTCGGCGATCGCAATTTCCTTGCGGCCCCAGCTTGCCAAATTAATATCGGCGACCTTGTAGTCACGGGTGAGGGTTGAAGTGCTCATAGTTTTGCTGTTGAGTTTAATGTCCAGAGAAAAGTGATTAAAAATATATTGTGGCTGATCTAGAAATATATCGATCCGGTAATCATGCCACTCGCTCGCATGGCTCAGATAGAATTTTCCCTTAGGATCAGCAGTGTTTAAAGTATTCTAAAGTTTAACCTTAAGTCCATTGACTTTGTCAGTCCCATGTTGAGTGTAAATGGGCATAATTGGCGGCAAAGCAATAATTAGGGGTATGGGAGAACGTCAAAAATGTTTAATTGCCTGAAGTCGCTATTTGGAAAAAAAGCAACGGGGATTCATGCCAAGGTTGAAATTTATACTTGGCGGACTTGTCCCTACTGCATTGCAGCGAAAATGTTGCTCTTTTTTAAAGGGGTACATTTCACGGAATACAAAATTGATGGGGATGAGATTGCCCGTAAAAAAATGGCAGAGCGGGCCAATGGCAAGCGTACTGTCCCCCAGATTTTCATCAATAACGCCCACATCGGCGGTTGTACAGATTTATTTGCCCTTGAACAAAAAGGCGAACTAAACGTATTACTACGCCAGTGATTACCCAAGCAGAATATCAACGCCATTATCACTGGATGCAAAAGGCGATCGCCCTCGCAAAAGTTGCCGGACAATCTGGAGAAATCCCCGTCGGTGCTGTGATTGTTGATGGCAAAAATCAATGCCTTGCCCAGAGTGGTAATCGTAAAGAAAAAACCCAAGATCCCACCGCCCACGCCGAAATTCTGGTGATCCGTGCTGCCAGCCAGATGCGCCAAGATTGGCATCTCCAGGACTGCACCCTCTATGTCACCCTCGAACCCTGTCCCATGTGTGCCGGAGCGATGATTCACAGCCGTCTTAAGCAAGTCGTTTATGGTGCTGATGATCCGAAAACAGGCGCTCTACGCAGTATGGCTAATTTTCCCGATGCTCCCTTTTCTAATCATTCTTTCCCAGTTCTTGGTGGGATCGCAGCAATGGAATGTCGGCAACTTCTCCAGAATTGGTTTCAACACAATTGCCGTCCCTGACGCATAATGGGAGGCAAGTATTTATGTTGTCATCTACGGTTTTTGAGTGCCCATGATCTTGACGGGACAATCCAGCAGCTCTACCACCACGGCCCCAACTCAACCATGCCCCACTGATTCTCGACCCTGGGGTACTTTTACGATTCTCGATGAAGGGCCAGGCTACAAAATCAAACGCATCGAAGTGAAACCCGGTCATCGCCTCAGTCTCCAGATGCACCACCATCGTAGTGAACATTGGATCGTTGTGTCTGGAACGGCCCACGTTGAATGTGGCGACAAAACTGAACTCCTGACCCCAAACCAATCCACCTACGTCCCGGCCTGTACCAAGCATCGCCTCCAAAATCCTGGCGTTGTGCCCTTGATCTTGATCGAAGTGCAGAATGGTGAGTACCTGGGCGAAGATGATATTATTCGCTTCCAGGATGACTATGCTCGCCAGTAGAGCTTGGTTACCATTGGCTTTTCTTTTTTTGAAATGATTCAAATCACTCCGAGCGCCGCCCAAGAAATTAAACGTATCCAGCGTAGTCGCCAAGCGACTGATAGTTATCTCCGGATCACTGTGCAGTCTGGCGGCTGTTTAGACTACATCTACCAATTTTCTCTAGATGCTGAACCCCAGAGCGGCGATCGCCAAGAAACGATCCGCAATATCAACATCTTGATTAATCACAATGATGTCGAGCAGCTCAAAGACCTCAGCATTGACTACTCCGAAGATTTAATGGGGGGAAGCTTTCGGTTTAAAAATCCCCACACAATCAAAACCTGCAACTGTGGTCAGTCCTTTCAGAAAGAACCTTGACAGTAGCCGATCTTTGTCACTAAGATTGTAATTTGTCAATGTTAATGACCTACGTTAAACCATCCGCGTAGGGCAATTGTCCATGCCAACTATCCAACAGCTTATTCGTTCAGAGCGCTACAAGCTCAAGAAAAAGACTAAGTCCCCCGCTCTTAAGCAATGCCCCCAGCGTCGTGGCGTTTGCACCCGTGTGTATACCACTACCCCCAAGAAGCCGAACTCTGCGCTTCGGAAGGTGGCTCGTGTACGTTTGACTTCTGGCTTTGAAGTAACCGCTTACATTCCTGGCATCGGTCACAACCTCCAAGAACACTCCGTCGTCCTCATCCGGGGCGGTCGTGTGAAGGATTTACCTGGTGTCCGTTATCACATTGTCCGTGGTACCCTCGACGCGACTGGCGTTAAGGATCGGAAGCAAGGCCGCTCCAAATATGGTGCTAAGCGTCCTAAAGAGTAATCTATCCGGTTGAATGATTGGCAAGAGTTGCGATCGCCAATTTTTCCCAGAATTTAGATTCTCCATTGAATTTATTTAAGCTTGTTGCGAACCTCCCAAAGCTCACGACTACCGGTGGAGTGTTCCCTTTATATAAAATTGCTGCCCCTATTTTAAAAATTGCGCCTAGACCACCTAGCGCAACCACTCTAAGAAAACCCTCTATCTGTAAAAGCATAGAAAAATATGTCTCGTCGCTCAGTTACTAAAAAGCGTGTTGTGCCGCCTGATGCCGTGTACAACAACCGTCTTCTCAGCATGACTATCCGCCGTGTGATGAAAAGCGGCAAAAAATCCTTGGCAGCACGGATTGTTTACGATGCCCTCGACATCATCAAAGAGAGAACTGGCAGCGATCCCATCGAAGTCTTTGAAACAGCAATCCGTAACCTGACTCCCCTCGTGGAAGTTAAGGCCCGTCGTGTTGGTGGCGCAACCTACCAGGTGCCCATGGAAGTCCGCCAAGGCCGGGGTACTGCTTTGGCCCTCCGTTGGTTAATCGGTTATGCTCGGCAACGCTCCGGTAAAAGCATGGCGATCAAGCTTGCCAACGAATTGATGGATGCAGCCAACGAAACGGGCGGCGCCATCAAGAAGCGGGAAGATACCCACCGGATGGCGGAAGCGAACAAGGCTTTTGCCCACTACCGCTACTAAAAACAATCTATGCCGGGGAAGATTTCAGTTTGTTTTTCACAACAAAAAATCCCCCGGTGCTAGACGAAACGAAACAGCAAGACTATAATAATGAGTCGCCATTGCTAAGAAGTATTAAGCAACTGTTTTCATCATCATTTTTCGGCGTGCACACTTTAAAGAGATTTTTTTTGATTGTGCGATCGCCTTTAGAAAATCAGTTTGCAGGAGGTCATCGTGCCACGTAGCATCGCCCTAGAACAAGTCCGTAACATTGGCATTGCCGCGCATATTGATGCGGGTAAAACCACGACAACTGAAAGAATTTTGTTCTACTCCGGGATTGTCCACAAGATCGGAGAGGTTCACGATGGCAACGCAGTGACCGACTGGATGGAACAAGAACGGGAGCGGGGCATTACCATTACCGCTGCCGCGATCAGCACGAGCTGGCGTAACCACAAAGTTAATATTATTGACACCCCTGGACACGTTGATTTCACTATTGAAGTAGAGCGCTCGATGCGGGTGCTCGATGGTGTAATCGCAGTTTTCTGTTCTGTCGGTGGTGTGCAACCCCAATCAGAAACCGTTTGGCGTCAAGCTGACCGGTACCGCGTGCCCCGGATTGCCTTCGTCAATAAGATGGATCGCACCGGCGCAAATTTCTTTAAAGTTTATGAGCAAATCCGCGATCGCCTCAAAGCCAATGCCATCGCGATTCAGATTCCCATTGGTAGCGAAAGCGAATTTCAAGGCATCATTGACCTGGTGAAAATGCGGGCCCATATCTACAAAGATGATATTGGTCAGGACATTGAAATCACAGAAATTCCCGCAGAACTACAGGATAAAGCCGCTGAATATCGCACGATTATGATCGAGGCGATCGCCGAAAGTGACGAAAGCCTCCTGGAAAAATATCTAGAAGGAGAAGCCTTTACCGAAGCAGAAATCATGGCCGCACTCCGGCAAGGAACCATTGCCGGGACGATTGTTCCCTTGCTGTGTGGCTCTGCCTTTAAAAACAAAGGTGTACAACTCCTCCTTGATGCCGTTGTCGATTACCTGCCCTCCCCCCTAGATGTCCCCCCCATCCAAGGGGAACTCCCCGATGGCACCCTAGGCGATCGCCCAGCCGATGACGAAGCCCCCTTTGCTGCTTTGGCCTTTAAGATCGCCTCTGATCCCTACGGTAGACTCAGTTTTATCCGTGTCTACTCCGGTGTTATCGAAAAAGGCAGCTATGTCTACAACTCCACAAAAGACCAAAAAGAACGAATTTCTCGTCTAATTGTCCTCAAATCCAATGAACGGATTGAAGTTGACGAACTTCGTGCCGGCGATCTCGGTGCCGTCATCGGCATGCGTGACACAATGACTGGTGATACCCTCTGCGAGGCAAATGACCCGATCATCCTCGAATCCCTCTACATTCCAGAACCTGTCATTTCCGTCGCCGTCGAGCCGAAGACCAAACAAGATATGGAGAAGCTCTCTAAAGCGCTCCAAGCCCTATCCGATGAAGACCCGACCTTTCGTGTCAGTGTCGATCCGGAGACCAACCAAACAGTAATCGCAGGGATGGGAGAACTTCACCTCGAAATCCTTGTGGACCGCATGCTGCGAGAATTCAAAGTTGAGGCAGATGTCGGTCAACCCCAAGTCGCCTACCGGGAGACAATTCGCCAGAAAGCAGATGCCGAAGGTAAATTTATCCGTCAGAGTGGCGGCAAAGGCCAATACGGCCATGTTGTCATCCAGATTGAACCTGGAGATGAAGGCAGTGGCTTTGCGTTTGAATCAAAGATTGTTGGTGGTGCCATTCCGCGTGAATACATCCCGTCTGTAGAACAGGGGATGAAAGAAGCATGCGAATCTGGTATCATCGCAGGCTACCCGATGATTGATCTCAAAGCCACCCTGCTTGATGGCTCTTTCCACGACGTAGATTCCTCAGAGATGGCGTTTAAGATTGCCGGTTCTATCGCAATCCGTAATGCCGTTGACCAGGCCTCTCCCGTGGTGCTAGAACCTGTCATGCAGGTTGAGGTCGAAGTCCCTGAGGAATTCCTTGGTGACATCATGGGTGACCTCAATGCCCGTCGGGGCAACATCCAAGGTATGAATTCCGAAGAAGGCCTGGCCAAGGTTTCTGCAAAGGTTCCACTGGCAGAAATGTTTGGTTACGCTACCGATATCCGTTCAAAAACCCAAGGACGTGGTATCTTTTCGATGGAATTCAGCAACTACGATGAGGTGCCTCGCCATGTGGCTGAAGCCATCATCGCAAAAAACAAAGGGAACGCAAACTTTTAACGATTAAGGAATAACGAAACTCATGGCACGCGCTAAGTTTGAAAGAAACAAAGACCACGCCAATATTGGTACTGTTGGCCACGTTGACCACGGTAAAACAACGCTAACCGCAGCGATCACTATGGCCTTAGCGGCTCAAGGTGGCGGTAAAGCGAAAAGCTATGAAGATATCGACGCGGCTCCTGAAGAAAAAGCGCGTGGTATCACCATCAACACTGCCCACGTAGAGTACGAGACAGAAAATCGTCACTATGCTCACGTTGACTGCCCTGGTCACGCTGACTATGTGAAAAACATGATCACTGGTGCAGCACAAATGGATGGCGGTATCCTTGTGGTTTCTGCAGCCGATGGCCCGATGCCCCAGACCCGTGAACACATCCTCTTGGCCAAGCAGGTTGGTGTACCTAGCCTTGTTGTTTTCTTGAACAAAGAAGACCAAGTTGATGACGAAGAACTCCTTGAGTTGGTTGAACTTGAAGTTCGTGAATTGCTCAGTGAATATGACTTCCCTGGCGATGATATTCCGATCACCACTGGTTCTGCGCTCAAGGCTGTAGAAGCCCTCGTTGCTAACCCCAATATCAAGCGTGGCGAAGACAAGTGGGTTGACAAAATTTTGACCCTGATGGACAGCGTTGACGAATACATGCCCCTTCCTGAGCGGGATGTTGACAAGCCTTTCTTGATGGCTGTGGAAGACGTCTTCTCCATTACTGGTCGTGGTACCGTTGCCACCGGTCGGATCGAGCGTGGTCGCGTTAAAGTTGGCGAAACCATCGAAATCGTTGGAATCAGAGACACCCGCAGCACCACCGTTACTGGTGTTGAAATGTTCCAGAAGACCCTCGATGAAGGGATGGCTGGGGACAACGTTGGTGTACTCCTCCGTGGTGTACAAAAAGATGATATCGAGCGCGGCATGGTCCTTGCTAAGCCCGGTTCTATCACCCCCCACACCAACTTCGAAGCTGAGGTTTACGTTTTGACTAAAGAAGAAGGTGGTCGTCACACGCCTTTCTTCCCCAACTACCGTCCTCAGTTCTACGTCCGGACAACTGACGTAACTGGTACCATCTCTGCTTTCACCGCCGATGATGGCTCCAGCGCTGAAATGGTTATGCCTGGCGATCGCATCAAGATGACCGTAGAACTCATCAACCCCATTGCCATTGAGCAAGGGATGCGTTTTGCAATCCGTGAAGGTGGCCGCACTATCGGTGCTGGTACCGTTTCTAAGATCCTGAAGTAAGCCTAACGGCTGAATTCACTGGTGGGGAGCGGGTTTAAAGCATACGCCTACTCCCCATTCAGGCTCAAAACCTAGCTTGGTAAAATTACACAGCCGCTTTTTCGACGTGTGATTTGTAATCTATCCTGCACCTTGACAAATAAAAACAATGGCAACTCTGCAACAGCAAAAAATCCGGATTCGTTTGAAAGCATTTGACCGTCGCCTACTCGACACATCTTGCGAAAAAATTGTTGATACCGCTAACCGTACCAACGCAACGGCGATCGGCCCAATTCCTCTTCCCACGAAACGTAAAATTTATTGTGTGCTCCGCTCTCCCCACGTCGATAAAGATTCCCGGGAGCACTTCGAGACCCGGACTCACCGTCGCATTATTGACATTTACCAGCCCTCTTCCAAAACCATCGATGCTTTGATGAAGCTCGACCTACCGGCTGGGGTAGATATCGAAGTGAAACTCTAGGCTAAGGCCAGTATTTTCAACCTTAAAAAAGTCATCTTTGAATGATCTTCAATCTGGGTCTTTTCTGAATTTATTTCGGGGAAGACCCTTTCCGTTTCCCTTAGGTTTTGTATATCCGCTACAGTATAAACAGATCGTATTTGTCACCGCCCATGACCTCTTTTTCCGTTGCTGTCCGAGAACTACCGCTTTTCCCGTTACCGGAATTGGTGCTGTTTCCATCGCGGCCTTTACCGCTCCATGTGTTTGAGTTTCGGTACCGCATTATGATGAACACGATTTTGGAGCATGATCGGCGTTTTGGGGTATTAATGGTCAATCCTGTTGATGGCACGATCGCCAATGTGGGTTGTTGCGCAGAAATTGTCCACTGTGAAAAATTACCCGATGGCCGAATGAAAATGTTGACGATTGGCCAACAGCGATTTCGGGTTTTAGATTATGTCCGTGAAAAGCCCTACCGGGTCGGTTTGGTGGAATGGATCGAAGATGATCCCACGACAGGAAATTTATCTTCTTTGGCGGTGGATGCGAAACAGGTGTTGATGGATGTGGTGGGTTTATCCGCTAAGCTCGCCGGTCAAGATCTAGAACTACCGGAGGAATTGCCGGATCTGCCACGGGAATTGTCTTTTTGGATTGCGGGTAGTTTGTATGGCGTTGCAGAAGAGCAACAGGCCCTGTTGGAATTACAAGACACCCAGGAAAGATTGCGGCGGGAGGTGGAAATTTTGACTTCTACGAGAAATCATTTGGCGGCCAGAACGGCGTTGAAAGATGTGTTTGAATAACTGAGATTGTCCCTAGATAGTCATGGAAAAGTTGTATTAAAGCGATGGTGGACTGGTCACAGACGGATTTGGAAGGGGCGATCGCCAACTTTTCAGAGATTCAAACGGAAATCAATTACCAACACGCCCAGGATGTACTCCGCCAGGCATTGCAACATCTGGATCTCACCCAGACAGAACAACAGGGCCTAGAGGGAGAAATTGCCCAGCTTTCACAGATGCTGGATAAATTAGAACAAACCCGTCTGCAAATCGCGGCCTTTGGTTTGGTGGGACGAGGCAAATCCTCGGTCTTAAATGCACTGTTAGGGAAAGAGGTTTTTCAGACCGGGGCCCTCCATGGTGTCACGACGGATATTCAGCAGGTGCCTTGGACATTGCAGACGGAGGCGATCGCCAATAGCGAAATTCAGCGGGCGACTTTTTTTCGGGAAGGCCAGGGACGTTTAGAGTTGATTGATACCCCAGGTATTGACGAGGTGAACGGCGAAACCCGCGAACAGCTCGCTAAATTGATTGCCAAGCAAATGGATTTATTGCTGTTTGTCATCGCTGGAGATATGTCACGGGTCGAGTTTGAAGCCTTGTCCCAACTCCGGGACGTGGGCAAGCCGATGATCTTGGTTTTTAACAAGGTAGATCAATACCCCAGCACTGACCGAGATTTGATTTACCAAACCATCTGCGATCGCCGGGTGAAAGAATTACTCTCCCCCGCAGAAATTGTCATGGTTTCGGCGGCTCCCCTTGTCACCAAAATCACTACCGATGCCACAGGACAACGCCACATCCTTCGGGAACGGGGCACCGCGAATGTAATTGATCTCAAGTTAAAAATTCTTGAAATCCTCGACCGGGAGGGAAAAGCCCTTTTAGCGCTCAATTCCATGCTCTTTGTGGATCGGCTCCATGGCCAACTGACCCAACGCAAACTTCTATTGCGCGCCCAGGCAGCGGATCGCCTCATTGAACGGGCGATGCTCACCAAAGCGGTTGCTGTGGCTTTAAATCCCGTGACAGTTGTGGATGTATTTAGTGGGGCGGTGGTAGATGTGGCCCTGATTATTCGTTTGGCCCAGTGGTATGGTTTGCCCTTAAACCAACGGGAGGCGATCGCCCTGCTCCAGAAAATTGTCTTGAGTATGGGGGGGATTAGTCTTGGGGAAGTGTTGGCAAATCTTGGCCTCAGCTCCCTAAAAACCGCCCTGGGGGTTAGTGCGCCACTTACGGGAGGATTATCGGTCATGCCTTACCTTTCTGTGGCGGTGACCCAAGGGGCGATCGCCGGACTCACGACCCAAATTATCGGCAAAAGCACCCAAACCTATTTAGCCAATGGTGGTTCCTGGGGGGACGCTGATCCGAAAGTCGTCGTTAAAAACATCATTGAATCTTTGGATCGAGACTCTATTTTGCACCGACTACGCCAGGAACTCACGGCCAAATTACAGCCCCAGTAGAGCATCCCAGAAAATCACCGCTACCATGATTGTATCGATACATAATTTTTTAGTAAAAAATGACGAGCCAACCTCTTCCCCACTATTACGCCGTCCAGGCTAGGGCAAGCAACATTAGCAACGTCACCCTCGAAAGTACTGGCCTGAACGCCATGGAGTCTGCTCCTCCTGTAGAATTTGGCGGGCCAGCAGGATATTGGTCGCCAGAAACTTTATTGGTAGCGGCGATCGCCGATTGTTTTATCCTCAGTTTTCGGGGGACAGCCAGGGCCTCTAATTTTGCTTGGGAATCTTTGCATTGTTCCGTGGCAGGCACCCTAGAAAAAGTGGATCGTTTGACCCAATTTACCCATTACCAAATCACCGCAACCCTCATGATCCCCCCGGAGAGTGACCCCGCCAAGGGCGATCGCCTCCTCCATAAAGCAGAAGCCAATTGTTTGATTACGAATTCCCTTTTGGGCACGGTCTCCCTTGAGACAACCATTCAAGTGCATTAAATATTGGCGATCGCCCCCAGGATTTCCTGGGAAATAAAAGGGAGAATGGCGCGATTTTTCGCATTGGCTTCCCCTTCTGTGAACACAACCAATAAATACGGTTGCTGCCCCGGCACTTCGATGTAGGCCGCATCATGGCGGGCGCGGCTCGTCCAACCCGCCTTCGACCACAGTTGACTACCGTCTGGGAGCACTTCCCCCAAAAAGCCTGTTACTTGATTTTCTTCGTCAAATTCCTGCAGATCCGCCGGATCAAGGGAGCGGTTTAATAACCGAATCATACTTTGGCACCGTTCACGGGAGACAGCAACGCCACCCATAATGCTGTGAAATAACCGGGCGATCGCATTGGTGGTGAGCATATTCCGATTTTCATAGTTTGCCCCCAAAAACTGCCGCTCCCGACCATAGGGGCCATTACTCCAAGGTTTTTGATTGACATTGATCGGCGCGAGTTCCGCCCAACCGAGGGACTGATAATAGCGATTGATAATGTTGCGCTGGTGGCTCCAAGTTTGCAATGGTTCTGGGGGAAGTTCCGGGCCGCTGGTGGTTCCGGTGAGGCTATCGACAATGTAGCTCGTGGCGTCGTTGCTCGACTCAACAATCATGTCCTGGATTGCCCGTTCTAGCTCGGTGCTGTCCTGGAGCATTCGTCCCTCTAGCCATTCGTGGATCGCCACTAAATAAAAAAGTTTCACCACACTCGCCGGATAAAGGCGCACATCACCCCGATATTGAAACCCCCGGACTGGGTGCTCCCAAAAAGCTTCTGGGGAAAGGGCACCATCGGTATTGACCACCACCGGATTGTCATAGACCAACCACGTTAGGGCGATTTGTTCGGGACTCAGGCTGGGAAATTTGCGCCAGGTCGTCTGTAAAATTTGCTGTCCTAGTTCCGTGAGGCGATCGCAACTTTGATAGAACGGCACACCCTCTCTCCTTGCTTACATTAATGGTAAGATTCTGGCATATTTTCAGTGGGAGGCACGGTTATCGATGGCGGAACCCTGGCAAACGGTCTTAAATTTTTGGTTTGGCCGACCTGATGCGCCGGATTATGGTCAACCCCGCAAAGAATGGTTCCGCAAAAGCCAAGCATTTGACAATGCCGTTGCTGAAACCCTCGGGCCTTTATACCGAAAGGCGATCGCCGCAGAATTTAGTACCTGGCGTGATGCCCCCGAATCTTGCTTGGCCTTAATTTTGCTTTTTGATCAAGTGCCCCGCAATCTCTTTCGCGGTGATCCCCAAGCCTTTGCCACAGATCCCCAAGCGTTAACCCTCGCCAAACAGGCGATCGCCCAAAAATTTGATCAAGATCTTTTGCCAATTCAACGGGTATTTCTCTACCTTCCTTTTGAGCATAGCGAAAATTTTGATGATCAATGCCAATCTCTCGCCTTGTTTCGTCAACTGGAAAAAAATACTGAAATGGGCAGCGATTTTTTAGAATATGCCCAGCGCCACTTTGACGTTATTCAGCAATTTGGGCGTTTCCCCCACCGCAATCAAATTTTGGGCCGCACCAGCACCGAAGCCGAATTGGCCTTCCTCGCCCAACCAGGTTCCTCCTTTTAGCGGGCGATCCTAAAACAGCTGCGCCATTTTTTTATTTAAAACTTAGACCGAAACCATGGATCAATTTGCACTTTTTGACCAAGACCTCAGCCCCGAAATTTTAGAACGCTACCTCAAATCTGGGGCGATCGCCGTTGATACCGAAACCATGGGCCTCAATCCCCACCGCGATCGCCTTTGTCTGGTGCAACTTTGTGATGATGCTGGCTATGTCAGTGCGATTCGCATTACCCAGGGTCAGACCGCCGCTCCCAACTTAAAAGCCCTAATGGAAGCCCCTGAAATCACAAAAGTTTTTCACTTTGCACGATTTGATCTTGCCCAACTACGCCATGTCTTTGGCATCGAAACTCGGCCTTTTTTTTGCACTAAGATCGCCAGCAAATTGGGCCGTACCTACACTTCTAGCCACGGTCTCAAAGCATTGGTCAAAGAATTAATGGGCGTCGAACTAGACAAATCAGCCCAAAGCTCTGACTGGGGAAATGTGGTGGCCCTCAGCACGGAACAGCTTAAATACGCCTCAAACGATGTGCGCTATCTCATTCCGATGATGCACAAGTTGACGGCCATGCTCCAGCGCGAAAACCGTTGGCCCCTGATGGAAGAATGTCTCCGTTGTCTCCCCACCTTTATTAGTTTAGATCTTGCTTTTTATGACAATGTTTTCGAGCACTAAAAGCGTTCGTTAATTACTGGCTTCAGCGGTGACTTCTGCACTTTTTTCGGGTTCAATGATCCGACGAATTTCTGAATAAAAAGCAGTCTGTAAAACGCCTGTTTTATTCGTGACGATGTTGGTTCTGAGGCGGAGATTTTCATTGCCAAACCATTGCCGTTCGATAATTTTCACTTCTCCCGCTTCCAGGGTAACGATCAAAATTTGATCTTCCCCAAGGCGATACCGACCCTGGGCAAGGGTACGCTCATCCAGGCTGAAGGCTTGCCCTTGGGTCGGCTGGTCGGGATTAATCACAAAGGCAAATAAAGAACTGCCAATCGCTTTCGGTTTGCCCCAATCTACGGAGGTGTCCCAACTGCTCTGGAAGACACGCCAATGTTCATTGGGAGCCTGGGCGATCGCCGCCGCAAAACGGCTAACCTCTGGGTGATCGAGGGGCAGTAGCTCAAAGGCTAAGTTGGCTTTGCCATTATCAGGCTCTGGGTGGTGGGCTTGATAAAATGTGCGCTGGGCGAACCAATTGCCCGCACTCTGATGGATAAAGGCGTTGATATCCATAAAAACAGTTACAACAGGATAAAAGTCAGAATTCGATCCATCATACCGGACTGCCCCAGGGCTGACAAAAGTCAGTTATTCCCAGTCAGTTACTCCCAGTAAAAATCGTCATTGCGCACGGTTTGGGGGGTGCGATAGTTGTAAGGCTCGATGCTCAGGGCACTGCTGAGGATTAAATCTAGGTCACGGTCAGCATCAAAGGCGATTACTTCACCGCTGCTATTACCGCCGAGTAACCAACCCCCCAGGGCACCGAGGCCGCCACCCAGGAGAATTTCCCCAAAATCAATGCTGCGATCGCCTGTGAGTAAAGCAATAATCGCTGCCGCCCCAGCCCCGATCGCTGCCCCTTCTAGGAGATCACCGCCATCGGCACCTTGGTTAATATTTTCAACTCGATCATTGACCCGGGATTCAGCATAGATACGCTGGGTGTCGTTGTTATCAAAAATTAAGCGTTCAGCAATGAATTGGGAACCGCCCCGCACGGGTCGAATTTGTCCCTCAATTTCTGTGCCATAGGGAATTAAAATCTGGCCATTGCGATCCCGCAGGTTGGCGGCTACTTCCACGGTCAAATCAAGGGTTTCTTCAGAAGACACGAGAATGCGCTCGGCGTCAGGGTACATCACCGGAATACTCGTCCCCCGCGCAATGGTGATCGTTTGGCCGTAATATTGACCCTGGCGTTGAATGGTCGTGTTGCGGTTCGACTGGCGTGGGAAAAGTTGGGCCTGGGCTGGATTTAGTGCAGCAAAGGGGGCGATCGCCGTACTCAAGAGCAAGGCACTCAAACAAGTAATGGTGCCGGTTTTCCCAGGAGAGATTGAAGTAGTAGACATGGCAAATATCCCTTTACTGAATAATTAAACTGAAAAACTGATTCACATAGGTCAGTCTTTAAAGACGTGCGCTTGGGGTCGTTTGTTTCCAATGACCAGAGCATCCCTCGTTATAATCATAGGCATTCCCTTGAGAAGGCCCAGAATTTTTGCATGTTTGGACAGTTTCAGCAGAGTAACATTCGCCTCGAAATCAACGCTTCTAGCCAGACCATCCGTGAGAGCCTAACCCAGCCCCAGCAACTCAAACAATGGCTCTGGTTGCAGCGCTGGCCGGAGCTGCCCGCCCAATTGACGACGGGGACGACCTTTACGACCCAGATTGGGGTTGTGCCGATTCACCACACCGTTGAGACGCTCCATGACCACGGCATTCGCTTTCTATTGCGCCAGGGGATTGACGGTTTCCATGGGTGGTCTTGGGATGATGGCTGGCTCCAGTCCCATTTAGAAGGCGTTTCTCTGTTACCGTTAAATTTGGGTCAGACAGTAACGCTGCTCAGTTTACGTCGTTTCATCGAAACCAAAGCAGCAAAATCGTAAACAAAATTTCTGTGTGAATCATTTATGGAAAGGGGATTATTGTGGCTGCCGCTATTGGCGCTATTTATCGGGCTAGCCTGGGCCGGTTGGGCCGAATACCAAAAAATTGAGGCCTATCAACGGTGGGCCGAAGGTTTTGATCAAGCGAAATATGATCTGTATTCGATTCTAGGTTACCGCAATGGTCAGATTACCTACGGTAAAGCGACCCGGCGAGGCATGGTGGATCTGCAAACGGTGGTGATCGCCTCGATCCAAAAAATTGCCCTACGCGTTGATCAACAAGTGATTGATCGCTTAGACGAACCAGAAAAATTACCCCGCCAGGGAAAAGCCTTTTTATTACTCGAAACCCAGGATCAAGAAACGATCGAAATTCCCTTTACCCAAATTGAATTAGCCGCCCAATGGGGCCTGTATCTCCGCAAATTTCTGAGGTTAGGGATCTAGAGATTGACCTTTCTGGGTCCGTAACCGCACGGAATCCCCATGGGAGGGTAGACCTTCGGCTTCGGCCAGGGTTTGTACGGCACTGGCAACGTTTTGGAGTGCCTTGGCAGAATATTGAATAATGCTGGAGTGCTTCATAAAAGTTTCTACCCCCAGGGCCGATGCATAACGGGCTGCCCCAGCCGTCGGCAGAGTGTGGTTTGGCCCGGCGAGATAATCTCCCACCGCTTCCGGGGTTGAGTGGCCCAGGAAAATCGCGCCAGCATGGCGAATTAAGGGTAATAGTTCCCAGGGTTCTGCCACTTCCAGTTCGAGGTGTTCTGGGGCAAAAAGGTTAGAGAGTTCCGCTGCTTTCTCCAGGGAATCCACCACCACCACGAGGCCATAGTGGGCGATCGCCTTTTCGGTTAACTCTTGACGGGGGTGATTTTCTAACTGTTGGGCTACCGCTGCTTGTACCTGTTCGGCGAATTCTTGGTTGGGGGTAAGGAGGATCGCCGCCGCGAGGGGATCATGTTCTGCCTGGGCGAGCAAATCTGCTGCTACATGGGTCGGATTTGCACTATTGTCCGCAATCACCAGCACTTCCGAAGGCCCTGCCAAGGAATCGATCCCCACGCGACCGTAGACCATTTTTTTGGCAAGGGTGACGAAAATATTCCCCGGCCCAGTAATCACATCCACTGCCGGAATTGTTTCGGTACCGTAGGCGAGGGCGGCGATCGCCTGGGCTCCCCCAACGCGATAAATTTCCTCAATGCCTGCTTCCTGGGCCGCCACCAAAACCGCCGGATTGATTTTGAGATCTGGCCCTGGGGGCGTCACCATCACAATTTTTGGCACACCAGCCACCTTTGCTGGAATCGCATTCATCAGCACTGTACTCGGATAGGCCGCGCGGCCCCCTGGCACATATAGGCCAGCTCGATCCACAGCCGTGTAACGTTTCCCTAAAACCACATCATTTTGGCCAAATTGCACCCAGGATTTGGGTACCCGTTGGCGGTGAAAGGCTTCGATCTGCCGACTGGCCAGCTGGATCGCCTCTAGCAGAGGACGGTCAATTTGTTGGTAGGCCGCATCTAGCTCGGCGGCAGAAACCCTTAATTTTTCGGGGGTGAGGGTTTGGCGATCAAATTTTGCTGTGAAATCAACCAACGCGCGATCGCCACTATTTTTTACCGCTGTGACAATCTCTTTCACCGCCGCCTCTTGGGTTAGAGCTACATCATGGGAGGTGCGGTTCGCAATACGTTGTAACTCAGAAGGGGCATCAGTCTGCTGATAGAGAATGCGCAGCATAGAAAATATCAATCACTCATTGCTTAAAATCTTGTCTCATTCTACTGAATTTTCCTAACCAATGGCAGCCATTCCGCGCTTATCCTCGGTTTTCGTGGTAGAATTTCACCTCTGAAATTAGAGACTTCCAACTCCTAACCTAAATTCTGCGGTGATTGATCTCAGTGGGGCAACTTTTGCTACAATGAGATTTTTGATCATCTATATTTATCTGTCCACCTAAATTAACCTAGACCACTGTGGCTAATATTAAATCTGCGATTAAGCGTATCCAAACTGCTGAACGTAATCGTCTCCGCAACAAATCCTATAAGTCTGCGGTCAAGACCCTCACCAAAAAGTGCCTCCAAGCGATTGAACAATATGCAGCGGCTCCCTCTGCAGATGCCCAGGCAGAAGCACAAAAATATCTCTCTGCAACCTACAGCAAAATTGATAAGGCTGTAAAACGGGGAGTTTACCATCACAATACGGCTGCCCGGAAAAAGGCACGGCTCGCAAAGGAATTTAAACAAGCAACTGGACAAGTGGCCGCCTAGGACGAGAGAGCGGTCGCGTTCTCTGGGGTTTTCCCTATTTGCTAATCATTTGAAGGAGCCGCTGTCACTTTTACCATGCAACTTGTTGACACCCATGTGCACATCAACTTCGATGTTTTCCAAGAAGATATCGAGGCGATCGCCAGTCGTTGGCGTGCCGCTGGTGTTGCCCACTTGGTCCATTCCTGCGTCGAACCCCAAGAGTTCACTGAAATTCAAGCCCTGGTTGATCGGTTTCCGGAGCTAAAATTTTCTGTCGGCCTGCATCCCCTCGATGCAGATAAGTGGACAGAGACCATGGCTGCAGAAATCAAGGCCTTGGCCCAGAGTGATTCGCGGATCGTTGCCCTTGGGGAAATGGGCCTAGACTTTTTTAAGGCGGAAAATCACCGTCACCAGGAAAAAGTACTCAGGGCGCAACTTGAGCTGGCGGCGGAACTCGATTTGCCGGTGATCATTCACTGTCGTGATGCAGCGGCAGAATTGTTAGCAATCCTCAAAGAGTTTCAGGCGAATGATCAACCCGTGCGCGGTGTAATGCATTGTTGGAGTGGCACCCCCGAAGAAACTCAATGGTTTCTTGACCTTGGTTTTTTCGTTAGCTTTAGTGGTGTGGTGACTTTTAAAAATGCTGAACAGGTCAGGGATTCCGCTCGTCTAGTGCCCGATGATCGCCTTTTGATCGAAACAGATTGTCCTTTTCTTGCCCCTGTACCCAAACGGGGAAAGCGAAATGAACCAGCCTTTGTCCGCCATGTGGCAGAATACCTTGCTCAATTACGGGAAACTTCTTTGGAAACCCTTGCCCAACAAACGACAGCTAATGCCCGCCAGCTGTTTCGGCTGCATTTCTAAATATCTTTTTTATTTTGTCGGCATTCTCGTCACCTTAGGATTCAACCTAGGGGTCAGAGAAGGTCGCATTCTGCTGTAGGAGCTTTTGTCCCGGACTATCATTGAAGGGCCTTATTGTTTCTACACAAACTCTCTACCTAACCCAAGGCGATCGCCTGCCATCTGCTGCACCATTGCCTCCCAGTTATCCCGACCCAAGATAATACCTATGACTCATATCACCCAAAGCCTGCTTCCTGATCTAATTGATATTCAACGGTCAAGCTTTCGTTGGTTCCTTGAAAAAGGGTTAATTGAGGAGCTCAACAGTTTCTCGCCCATCACCGACTACACCGGCAAATTAGAGCTGCACTTCATTGGGGAAAAATACCGTCTCAAAGAACCCAAGTACAGCATGAGTGAGGCCAAGAGTCGGGATAGCACCTATGGCGTCCAGATGTATGTGCCCACCCGGCTCATCAACAAAGAAACTGGCGAAATCAAAGAACAGGAAGTCTTCATTGGGGATCTACCTCTGATGACAGACCGTGGTACCTTCATCATCAACGGTGCAGAGCGGGTAATCGTTAACCAAATTGTGCGATCGCCTGGGGTTTATTACAAATCCGAAGTTGATAAACATGGTCGTCGCACCTACTCCGCATCCCTCATTCCTAACCGTGGGGCATGGTTGAAATTTGAGACAGACAAAAACAACATTGTCTGGGTGCGGATTGATAAAACCCGTAAGCTTTCAGCCCAGGTACTCCTCAAGGCTATGGGTCTATCCGACAGCGAAATCCTTGACGCCTTGCGCCATGCTGACTTCTACCAAAAAACCCTCGAAAAAGAAGGCAATCCCAGCGAAGAAGAAGCACTCCTCGAACTCTATCGCAAGCTCCGCCCCGGTGAACCTCCCACGGTCAGCGGTGGTCAGCAGCTATTAGAATCCCGTTTCTTCGACAACAAGCGTTACGACTTGGGTAAAGTCGGTCGTTACAAGATCAATAAAAAGTTACGGCTCAACATCCCCGATACCGTACGGGTACTCACCCCCACCGATATCCTCTCGGCGATTGATTATCTCATTAACCTAGAGTTCGATACTGGAAATATCGACGATATCGATCACCTGGGCAACCGTCGTGTTCGGTCTGTGGGTGAACTCCTACAAAACCAAGTACGTGTTGGTCTAAACCGTCTTGAACGCATCATTCGTGAACGCATGACTGTCAGTGAAGCCGACACCCTAACACCAGCCTCCTTGGTTAACCCAAAACCCCTTGTTGCGGCGATTAAGGAATTTTTCGGCTCCTCCCAGCTTTCTCAGTTTATGGATCAAACCAATCCACTCGCTGAGTTGACCCACAAACGGCGCCTATCCGCCCTCGGCCCTGGTGGTTTGACCCGTGAACGGGCCGGCTTTGCTGTGCGAGACATTCACCCCACCCAGTATGGTCGGATTTGCCCTGTAGAAACCCCAGAAGGTCCCAACGCTGGTCTCATCGGTTCCCTAGCAACCTATGCCCGCGTTAATGAATATGGCTTTATCGAAACGCCCTATTACAAAGTCGAAAACGGCAAAATCCTCTTTGACCAAGGCTCTGTTTACCTCACGGCAGGCGAAGAAGACGATCTGCGGGTTGCCCCCGGCGATGTACCACGGGATGAAGACGGTAACATTCTCGGTGAAACAGTTCCCGTGCGTTATCGTCGGGAATTCTCGACTACCACTCCCGAACAAGTAGACTATGTGGCAGTTTCGCCCCTACAAATCGTCTCCGTTGCAACCTCACTGATTCCCTTCCTAGAGCACGATGACGCAAACCGTGCCCTGATGGGTTCTAACATGCAACGGCAGGCTGTTCCCCTCCTCAGACCAGAACGTCCCCTTGTTGGCACCGGTCTGGAGGCACAAGCAGCCCGTGACTCTGGGATGGTTATTGTGTCCCGGTGTGATGGTGTTGTTACCTTCGTTGACGCTACCGTAATCCGCGTGCAACCAACCGGTGAAGGCACCGAGGACGCCGCTGAAATTGTTTATCCTCTGCAAAAATATCAGCGTTCTAACCAAGATACTTGTCTTAATCAGCGTCCCCTTGTAGACATTGGTGAAGATGTTGTCGCTGGTCAGGTTCTCGCGGATGGCTCCGCAACTGAAGGTGGTGAAATTGCCCTCGGTCAAAATGTGACCATCGCCTATATGCCCTGGGAAGGCTACAACTACGAAGACGCAATCCTCATCAGTGAGCGCCTTGTCTATGACGATGTGTATACCAGTATCCACATTGAAAAATTCGAAATTGAAGCCCGTCAAACAAAGTTGGGGCCTGAAGAGATTACCCGTGAAATTCCCAACGTTGGGGAAGATGCCCTGCGTCACCTCGATGAACAAGGGATTATTCGCATTGGTGCTTGGGTAGAATCTGGTGACATTTTGGTGGGTAAAGTGACTCCGAAAGGTGAGTCCGATCAGCCACCGGAAGAGAAACTCCTACGGGCAATTTTCGGGGAGAAGGCACGGGATGTACGGGATAACTCCCTCCGGGTTCCCAACGGTGAAAAGGGACGTGTGGTTGATGTCCGCGTCTTTACCCGTGAGCAGGGCGATGAATTACCCCCGGGTGCCAATATGGTGGTTCGGGTCTACGTGGCTCAAAAACGAAAAATCCAAGTTGGGGATAAAATGGCAGGCCGCCACGGGAATAAGGGGATTATTTCCCGGATTCTCCCGATTGAGGATATGCCTTACTTACCCGATGGTTCCCCTGTCGACATTGTGCTCAATCCCCTAGGGGTTCCCTCCCGGATGAACGTAGGCCAAGTTTTTGAGTGTCTCCTAGGCTGGGCCGGCGAACATCTCAATGCTCGCTTTAAGATGATGCCTTTCGACGAAATGCACGGAGCTGAAGCATCACGGGAAACCGTACATGGCAAAATTCGCGAAGCAGCGAAAAAGCCAAACAAAGACTGGGTCTTTAATGAAGATGAACCTGGCAAAATCCAAGTCTACGATGGTCGGACTGGGGAATCCTTTGATCGAGCCGTGACTGTCGGTAAAGCGTACATGCTTAAGCTTGTTCACTTGGTTGACGATAAGATCCACGCGCGTTCTACGGGGCCGTACTCTCTGGTGACGCAGCAGCCCCTTGGTGGTAAAGCCCAGCAGGGTGGTCAGCGCTTCGGGGAAATGGAGGTTTGGGCTCTCGAAGCTTATGGAGCCGCCTATACTCTCCAAGAGTTACTCACGGTGAAATCCGATGATATGCAAGGACGTAACGAAGCCTTAAATGCGATCGTCAAAGGGAAACCGATTCCTCGCCCAGGTACTCCCGAATCTTTCAAAGTTCTGATGCGAGAATTGCAATCCCTGGGTCTCGACATTGCTGTTCATAAAGTGGAAGCAGCCGATGATGGTACCAGTCGTGATGTGGAAGTAGATTTGATGATGGACAATCAACGTCGCGCCCCTAATCGGCCTACCTATGAGTCAGTCACCAATGAAGATCAAGAGGATTTAGTAGAAGAGGCAGCAGAGTAAGCATCCTTAAAAGTAGTGGGGCCAGCATTTTGCCAAATGTGCCCCATGCTTTTTTAAGCTTGCATAGGCCAAATTTTATTCGTCGAGTCGTTTTTAAAGAGCAGTTACGGGCATGAAAAGTCAACAAGAGCAACATTTCGATTACGTCAAAATTGGTATTGCTTCTCCTGAACGGGTACGCCAGTGGGGAGAGCGGACTTTACCAAATGGTCAAACCGTCGGCGAGGTCACAAAACCAGAAACCATTAACTACCGGACGTTAAAACCGGAAATGGATGGTTTATTTTGTGAGCGGATTTTTGGCCCGGCCAAGGACTGGGAATGCCACTGTGGTAAATACAAGCGGGTTAGACACCGGGGAATTGTCTGTGAGCGTTGTGGCGTAGAGGTCACTGAATCCCGGGTGCGTCGTCATCGCATGGGGTACATCAAGCTCGCTGCGGCAGTTACCCACGTTTGGTATCTCAAGGGGATCCCCAGCTACCTCAGCATTTTGCTGGATATGGCACTGCGGGATGTGGAGCAGATTGTTTATTTCAATGCCTATGTCGTCCTCGATCCGGGTAATGCGACTAACCTCAGCTATAAGCAACTATTGACGGAAGATCAGTGGTTAGAAATTGAAGAGCAACTCTACAGCGAAGATTCTCAGTTAGAGGATGTGGAAGTTGGCATTGGGGCTGAAGCTATCGAACGTTTGTTGCAAGAGCTTGAGTTAGAGGCGGTTGCTGAGGAACTACGGGAAGGCATTGCTAATTCTAAGGGGCAAAAACGGGCGAAGTTAATTAAACGTTTGCGCGTTATTGATAACTTTATTGCGACCGGGGCACGCCCTGAATGGATGGTTCTGAACAGTATCCCTGTCATTCCACCGGATCTGCGCCCGATGGTACAGCTCGATGGGGGCCGCTTTGCCACCTCCGATTTGAATGATCTTTATCGTCGCGTTATCAATCGAAACAACCGTCTCGCTCGATTACAGGAAATTCTGGCGCCGGAAATTATCGTCCGTAACGAAAAACGGATGCTACAAGAGGCGGTGGATGCGTTAATTGATAATGGCCGTCGTGGTCGGACAGTTGTCGGTGCAAATAACCGCCCCCTCAAGTCTTTATCGGACATTATTGAAGGGAAGCAAGGTCGTTTCCGGCAAAACCTCCTTGGGAAACGGGTTGACTATTCTGGTCGTTCTGTCATCGTGGTTGGGCCAAAGCTAAAAATTTATCAGTGTGGTCTGCCCCGTGAGATGGCCATTGAACTGTTCCAGCCTTTTGTGATTCAGCGACTGATTAAGAGCACTATTGTCAGCAATATTAAGGCGGCGAAGAAGCTGATTCAACGGGGGGATGAAAGTGTTTGGGATGTGCTCGCTGAAGTAATTACGGGTCACCCTGTGCTACTCAACCGGGCACCAACGCTACACCGACTAGGGATTCAGGCTTTTGAACCGATTCTCGTGGAGGGTCGCGCGATTCAGTTGCACCCGTTGGTTTGTCCTGCGTTTAACGCTGACTTTGATGGCGACCAAATGGCGGTGCACGTGCCTTTGTCTTTGGAGGCCCAAGCTGAGGCTCGTCTGTTGATGCTGGCTTGCCATAATATTCTTTCGCCCGCTACGGGTAAACCCATTGTGGCTCCTTCCCAGGATATGGTTTTAGGTTGTTATTATTTGACGGCGGAAAATCCAGGGGCACAGCGGGGTGCAGGACGCTACTTTAGCAGTATGGATGATGCGTTGCGGGCCTATGAGCAAGGGGATGTGGATTTGCATGCCTATGTATGGTTGCGCTACCTCGGCGATGTTGAGACCAATGAGGCGGATGATCGGGTGTTGGAATCTGAAACGTTAGAGGATGGTTCTATTTTGAAAATTTACCGTGAACGGAAGGTTCGGGAAACGGCAGAGGGTGAAATGATTAGTCAGTTTATCCGCACAACGCCGGGACGAATCATCTACAACAAGACGATCCAAGATGCCCTTGATTTAACCGAGCGGACGCTCCCAGAAGGACTACCTGTATAAGGTGACTGTAAGCGGAAAGAAAAGGGCGATCGCCTTTTGCTTTCTTTAAGTTTTTCTTCTTAAGTTATTAACACCAGAGATCACAAAAAACCATGACCAAGGAAAAACCCGCCGTTTTTTACAACCGCATCATCGATAAAGGACGTCTGAAGAAGCTGATGTCCTGGGCCTACACGAGTTTTGGTTCTGCCCACTGTGCCACCATGGCCGACGAACTGAAGACCCTTGGTTTTCGTTACGCAACCCAGGCTGGTGTCTCGATTAGTGTCGATGACCTCCAGGTACCGCCCATCAAGCGGCAGATGTTAGACAGTGCCGAACAGGAGATTAAGACCACAGAAGCGCGCTATTCCCGTGGTGAAATCACTGAGGTTGAGCGTTTCCAAAAGGTTATTGACACCTGGAACAGCACCTCTGAATCCCTTAAAGATGAAGTGGTCAAAAACTTCCGGGAAACCAACCCCCTCAACTCCGTTTACATGATGGCCTTTAGTGGTGCCCGGGGTAATCTCTCCCAGGTGCGTCAGTTGGTCGGGATGCGCGGCTTGATGGCAGATCCCCAAGGGGAAATTATTGACTTGCCGATTAAAACCAACTTCCGGGAAGGTCTCACAGTCACGGAATACATTATTTCTTCCTATGGTGCCCGTAAAGGTCTGGTAGATACTGCCCTCCGCACGGCAGATTCTGGTTATTTGACCCGACGTTTGGTGGATGTTTCCCAGGATGTGATCGTTCGAGAAGAAGACTGCGGTACCGCCCGGGGTCTCAAGCTCCGCGCCATGACCGATGGTGAGCGCGAACAGATTTCCCTCGAAGATCGTCTCTTTGGTCGGGTGCTCAATGCTGATGTGGTTGACCCCAAAACCGGCGAAGTCATTGCCCAACGAAATCAAGATATTGATGCTGATCTGGCGAAGAAAATTGCGACTACGGTAGCTGAAGTGGAAGTGCGATCGCCGCTGACCTGTGAAGCGGCCCGTTCCGTCTGTCGCAAGTGCTATGGTTGGAGCCTTGCCCACGGTCACATGGTCGATATGGGAGAGGCCGTCGGGATTATCGCGGCCCAATCCATTGGGGAGCCTGGCACCCAGTTAACCATGCGGACTTTCCACACCGGGGGGGTATTTACCAAGGAAGCCGCCCGGACAATCAAAGCCTCCAAAGCTGGCACGATTCAATTTAAAGATGGCCTCAGCACGCGGCGGATGCGGACGCCCCACGGGGATGAAGTAGAGCAGGTAGAAGTAGCCGGTACTCTGGTGTTGAAGCCCAGCGACAATGGCAAAATGGTCAGCCATGCTCTCTCACCGGGTTCCTTTGTCTTGGTGGCAGAAGGAGCTTCCGTCAAGAAAGGTGATCTGCTCGTTGAAGTTGGTGCGGGTCAGAAAACCCAAAAATCCACCGAGAGAGCGACCAAAGACGTTTCCTCCGATCTGGCTGGGGAAGTTCTCTTTGATAACCTCATTGCCGAAGAAAAAACGGATCGTCAAGGCAACACAACCCGCTCCGCCCAAAGAAGCGGTTTGATGTGGGTTTTAGCTGGGGATGTTTATAATCTGCCGGCTGGGGCTGAACCCGTCGTTGAAAACGGCACCCATGTCAATGTGGGTGATATCCTCGCTGAAACAAAATTAGTTTCCCTCTCCGGTGGTGTTGTACGACTCATTCCCAATAGTCGAGAGATTGAAATTGTCACCGCTTCGGTACTTCTAGATGAGGCGAAGGTACTCCACGAAACTGGGGGCGGCTCAGAACAATACATCATTGAAACCTCTAAAGGGGACCAGTTCCTTCTGAAAACAGCCCCCGGCACGAAGGTACAAAACAACGCCAACATCGCCGAACTCATCGATGACCGCTACCGGACGACCACCGGAGGCATCATCAAATACTCTGGCGTAGAAGTGGCCAAGGGCACGAAAAAACAGGGCTACGAAGTGCTGAAAGGAGGCACACTCCTTTGGATCCCAGAGGAAACCCACGAGGTAAACAAGGATAGCTCCCTGCGTATCGTCGAAGATGGCCAGTACGTCGAAGCGGGCACAGAAGTCGTTAAGGATATTTTCTCTCAGTCGGCTGGGGTCGCAGAGGTCATTGAAAAGAATGACATTCTCCGGGAAGTGATTATTAAGCCGGGTGAATTGCACCTGACTGAAGAGGCGATCGCCGATAAATATCACGAACAACTGATCCAGCCCGGTGAAGAGGTGATCCCTGGGGTGACCATCGACAAACTGAGCTACGGCGAAAAAGTGATCAGCACCGAAGGGGTCGCGCTCCTTGTCCGTCCCGTCGAGGAATTCCAAGTCGAGGATACCCCCGTTGAACCGTCCCAGGGTTCCATTAACGAACAGGGCGCAGGCCGGAATATCGAACTCCATGCTGTCCAGCGCTTATTCTTTAAAGATGGCGAACGGGTGAAATCCGTTGATGGTGTTTCTCTCCTGAGCACCCAATTGATTATCGAAATTGGTGCCATTGAAGGGGAAGATGAAGATGTCCTCGCGAACCTCTATGCGGACATTGAACTTCAAGATGATCCCACCGATGACGAAGTAAAACGTCTCCAGTTAGTGATTCTTGAGTCCTTGATTCTCCGCCGTGATTCCGATAGTGATCCCTTTGGCGGCCAAGTTCAAACTCGACTCATGGTCGAAGATGGTCAGGAAATTGCCCCTAGCGCAGTGGTGGCCCGCACGGAAATCCAATGTAAAGAACCCGGTGAGGTTCGAGGGATCCGTTCTGGCCAAGAAGCGATCCGCCGTTTGTTGATTGTGCGTGATAGCGATCGCCAAACCCTCGCCATTAACGGCAACGCCAAGGTGAAAGAAAATACCCTGATAGTTGCTGGCACCGAAATTGCCGAAGGCGTTGTGATCGAAGATTCTGCCCAAGTCCTTAAGGTCAGCGACAAAGAAATTGTCCTCCGTCATGCCCGGCCCTACCGTGTGTCTGGTGGTGCAGTCCTGCACATCGACGAAGGTGATCTTGTCCAACGGGGTGATAATCTCGTGCTGCTCGTCTTTGAGCGGGCAAAAACTGGGGACATCATCCAGGGTCTCCCCCGGATCGAAGAACTCCTCGAAGCCCGGAAACCCAAGGAAGCAGCAGTGCTCGCCCGTCGCCCTGGCACCTGCCAAGTCGAATACCTCGACGACGAAACCGTGGATGTCAAAGTCATCGAAGATGATGGTGTCATTAGCGAGTATCCGGTTAGCCTCAACCAAAGTGTGATGGTAGTTGATGGTCAACGGGTTGGCCCAGCAGAACCCCTCACTGACGGCTTGAATAATCCCCACGAAATCCTAGAAATTTTCTTTGATTACTACGCTGAGAGTAAGGGGATATACGAAGCAGCTTTGATTGGTCTCCGGGAATCTCAACGGTTCTTGGTAGAAGAAGTGCAGCGGGTTTACCAGTCCCAGGGCATTGACATTTCTGACAAACACATCGAGGTGATCGTGCGTCAGATGACGGCAAAAGTCCGCATCGATGACGGTGGCGATACCACAATGTTGCCAGGGGAGTTAATTGAGCTACGTCAAGTAGAACAAGTTAACGAAGCCATGTCCATTACTGGTGGTGCACCGGCCCGTTACACTCCAGTGCTCCTAGGGATTACCAAAGCGTCCTTGAACACCGATAGCTTTATTTCTGCGGCTTCCTTCCAAGAGACCACACGGGTACTCACCGAAGCGGCCATTGAAGGGAAATCCGATTGGTTACGGGGTCTTAAGGAAAACGTGATTATCGGTCGCTTGATTCCGGCCGGAACGGGGTTTGCGAGTCAAAATGATTTCGTGGACGAAGGCACTTTACGGTCTCCCAATGGCTACAGCAATGTTGTGACCAATGACAATGGTGCTGGGTTATCGAGTCGTACCTATGATGACCTCGATGGCAGCGAAATTCTCGATGATCAAACAGCGCGGGCCTTTACAGAAGGAAAATCAAACCGTAAGGATATTATCTCTGGCGATGAATTGATTTCTGATGATACGCCGATCCCGTCGGATGTCCAGGGAAAAGCACCTGTGATTGATGATGATGCGATGATTGATGATAATTGGATGAAGGATCAATAATGGCAATCTGATCGCCAAAAATCATCAAACAATGTGGGTTAGTCTTCGGGCTAGCCCATTTTTTTATGTGGCTAAAAATTCATTTTTAAATCGCCTTTTTAATTGTCTTCATCTGTTATTTTCTGTTTTAAGAAAGCTTGAAAATTACGCATTGCCTCCATCTCATCCTCTACTGCCTCAGCGAGAAAACGATATAAATCTTCTTTCTGCACAATCGAGAATAATGGACTGGTTTCACATTCTTCATATTCGCCATTGTTTAGCGTGAATATGCGTAGAATTTCGCCATTATATCGCCAAAATTCAGGGACTCCCATGGCTGCATAAAGTTGATTTTTATTAATATCTGTGTTGGTGATATCCACTTCTACGATGAGATCGGGCGGCGGATCTTTGTCAAAATCAACATTACGTCCTGCAACCTGGGGCTGATTTTGAATGTAGTAGGCACAGTCGGGCTCTGCTCCTTTCTTTACATCCTTACGATTTATGGTTGTTGAACCCATTGTCTTCATTTTTAATCCTATTTCAAGGACAAGGAGTCGAATAAAGAGTTCAATGAGTCGTAGGGCAAATTCGTGATCTTCTAAAGACACGGTGATTTCTAACGTTCCATTACAAAAGGAGAGGCGGGAATGACGGTCTTGGGGTAATGCTTGAAAAATCTTGAGATAGTCATCCCAACTGAGGTTATGAAATGCGACCCGCTGTTCTCCCACTGGTTTAGGAATATTTGTTCTAATTGGTGTTGCGACCATGGTATTTCCTCTTCACAACAAAACCTAAATCTATCTTACTGAGGTGCATTGGTTTAGAGTGGCGATCGCCTCAGGCAAAAGGGAAGGCGATCGCCTTTTTTATTCCCGATTAATTGCTGGGTAATTGACTCATTTTTTCGAGGTCGAGAACTTGGGCCAGGGTCGCTTCATCCATTAAGCCCCGTTCGAGGACAATTTGCCGGAGGGTTTTGCCCGTTTGCAAGGATTCCTTGGCGACATCAGCGGCGTTGAGATAACCGATATGGGTATTGAGAGCCGTGACAAGGGAAAGACTACTTTCGGCGTAATTATAACAGCGTTGTTCGTTGGCGGTGATGCCTGCAATACATTTGTCACTGAGGGCTTTGATGGTGTTGCCGAGAATTTCGATGCTGTGGATTAAATCATAGGCAATCAGGGGCATCATCACGTTAAGTTCTAATTGACCTGCTTGGGCGGCAAAGGCGATCGCCGTATCGTAGCCCATCACCTGAAAGCACACCATAGAAGTCATTTCCGCCATGACGGGATTGTACTTACCGGGCATAATCGAGGAACCGGGTTGCACAGGGGGCAGTTGAATTTCCTTAAAGCCAGTGTTGGGGCCAGAATCCATCAGGCGCAAATCATGGGAAATTTTCACAAGATCCTGAGCAAGGTTACGCAACGCACCGGACACATTCACAAAGGGCGACATACTTTGCATCGCTGCCATTAGGTGGGGGGCAGAGGTCACAGGTTGCCCGATCAGTTCACTTAAAATTTCTGCCACCCGAAAACGATATTGGGGATGGGTGTTTAAACCTGTGCCAGAAGCACTACCGCCTAAACCTAAAACCGTTAAATCTTTGGCGGCGGTTTCGATGCGCCCCATGTGGGCGGTTAAAATTTCTGCCCAAGCGCGGAATCCTTCCCCAAGCCGGACGGGAACGGCATCCTGCATGTGGGTGCGGCCAGATTTGACGATGTGGGCAAATTCTTCTGCTTTATTATCCAAAGTGGCGATCGCCCCAGAGAGAGCTGGATATAAACAATGTTCGAGGGCTAATAACCCACCGATACGAATCGCCGTGGGAATCACATCATTGGTGGATTGCCCGTAGTTCACATGATCGTTGGGGCTAACGGTTTGGTAATCGCCCTTTTCGCCACCGAGAAGTTCGAGGGCACGGTTCGCCAAGACTTCGTTGACATTCATGTGGTGGGAGGTGCCAGCCCCCGCTTGGTACACATCGACGACGAATTGCTCTCGTAATGCCCCCTGCAACACTTCATCACAGGCTTTTACAATTGCCTCGGACATCTGGGCTTCAATACAACCGAGTTCCGCATTGGCGATCGCCGTCGCTTTTTTAATCAGAACGCAAGCATCGATATAGGTAGGGAGGGGTTTAATGCCGCTGATCGGAAAATTTTCCGTCGCCCTCAGGGTTTGGATGCCATAGTAGGCGTCGTGGGCGATTTGGCGATCGCCCATAGAATCTTTTTCAATGCGAAAATCTGCGCTCATATATTTTGACTGAATCGAGTTTGTATCCCCCTAGTTTAAAAGGATGGCACGAAATTCAGATCTTACAATGGAGCTAATCAATGCTCTGGAGGATAACCGATGGTTGCTTCGATGAAGAATGCCCGCCAGAAAGAGGCGATCGCCCCTTGGGTTCCGTCCCAGTGGGAAGCGTACCAACAACAGCGGGATTTACCCACCGATGATCTTAATAAACAAAAGTTGTATTTTTATCAAAATTCATTATTAGTTGAAATGGGCGCAGAAGGAATTAATCACGCTTCAGTAAATAATCTATTTACTTTACTCATTGGTTTTTGGTTTGCGTTCAATTCAGACAATACAGGACATTTAATGGGCGGCTGTCAACTAGAAAAAAGCTCAAAAAAAATTGCCGCTGCGCCTGACTTGGTTTTGTATCTTGGGAAAAATCATCCTGTGTGGAAACAAGGCGATCGCCGTTATTTAAACTTAGATGAATGGCGCGTGCCAGATTTAGTGGGTGAAATTTCTGACACGACAATTTTCCATGATTTAGACCGTAAAAAAGAAATTTACGCTGCCTTAGGTATCCCTGAATATTGGGTGATTGATATCCAAGCCCAACGTTTTTTTCTCTTAGTTTTAAATGGAGCTGGACGCTATGAATCCGTTGAAACATCTCAGGTTTTAAAGGACTTACCGAAAGCGTTATTGGAAGAAGCCCTAGAACGTGTTGCCTCAGACGGCAATGCCCAGGTGGCCCAGTGGTTTATGGGACAATTGCAAGCCGAACAGCCCCAATGATGTGGTTTTAGTTTTGGGAAATTTAAGGATTATTCGCTTTAATGGGGAATAATTGTTGTCAATCCAAAACTTTCTATGGCTAGCGTAACGTTCGAGCAAGTGACGAAGCGATTTGATGATTTTGTCGCCGTCAACAACCTCAACCTTGCCATCGAAGATGGTGAATTCTTAGTATTTGTGGGACCGTCCGGCTGTGGGAAAACAACTTCTCTCCGGTTGCTGGCGGGTCTGGAATCGATTACCGATGGGCAAATTTGCATTGGCGATCGCCGGGTCAATCACCTCTCCCCTAAAGATCGCGACATTGCGATGGTGTTCCAATCCTACGCCCTCTATCCCCACATGAGCGTCTATGAAAATATGGCGTTCAGTTTGCAATTGCAGGGAGTTAATCAAACCGAAATTAACAAGCGTGTCCAGAGTGCCGCCGCCCAGTTAGGCATCGAAAGACTATTACAACGCAAACCCAAAGAACTTTCTGGGGGACAGCGGCAACGGGTCGCCGTGGGGCGGGCGATCGTCCGTAAACCCGCCGTCTTTCTGATGGATGAACCCCTTTCTAACCTTGATGCAAAATTGCGTGTCCAGGCCCGTAAAGAGATTAGTAAACTCCACCAAGACCTCAACACCACCTTTATCTACGTCACCCACGACCAAGTGGAAGCGATGACCATGGGCGATCGCATTGCCGTGATGAAGGATGGGATTTTGCAGCAGGTCGATAGTCCCGGCAATCTCTATAACAATCCCAATAATTTGTTTGTCGCTGGATTTATTGGCAGTCCTGCGATGAACTTTTTTGACGTCGAACAAACCACCAATGAAGGGGAACCCTGTCTCAAACTGGGGGAAAACTTAATTTCAATTCAAAAGTATTTACCGCAACTTATAGTCGATGGTGGCGTGACGTTCAAGGATCGGCCCCTTACCCTAGGGATTCGTCCTGAAGATATTTATCATCCCCAATATTTACCCCCTGATATTCCCACTGTCGCTGTGCAAGCGACGATCAATATGATTGAAATGATGGGCAATGAACTCATTGTTTATCTCACAACGGCTGAACAAGGGGAATTCGTCGCGCGCTTCGACCCCCGTGCTACGGTTAAACAGGGAGAAACCCTTGATGTGTTATGGAATGTCCAACGCTTGTATCTTTTTGATCGCGAAATGGAAACCGTTATTGCATAAAATCATCTGCTATTTTTGGGGCACTTAAACCCCGTTCAAAATAAAACTTCTCTTTTAATTTATTTGCTGAATTCAACTTTTATGAATGTTTTTTGTACAAAAAAAATCTCCCCTTAAGCTTACTTCCCTTGCACTTAGTTCCGCACTGGTTTTAACGGGCTGTGTTGGCGAACAAACAACCTCTGGAGACGATGCAGCAAGCGATACCAAACAAGTCACCGTTTTCGGAGTAATGATCGGGGAGCAACAGGAAAAAATTGAGGCGGCACTGGCTCCCTTTACCGAAGAAACAGGCATTGAAGTGGTTTACGAAGGCACAGATACCTTTGCGACAACCCTGCCGATTCGGGTTGATTCTGGCAATCCGCCTGATCTAGCGATGTTTCCCCAACCGGGGCTGATGGCGGATTTCGCGCGGGAAGGTCGGTTGGTTCCCCTCACAGAATTTATGAGCCTTGAGGATTTGCAAGCGGCCTATGATGAGTCTTGGATTCAGCTCGGTAGTGTGGAAAATGTGCCCTATGGGGTGTGGTATCGGGCTTCGGTCAAAAGTTTGGTTTGGTACAACCCGCAGCAATTTGCGGCGAATGGCTACGAGATTCCCTCCACTTGGGATGAAATGCTAGCTCTGAGCGATCGCCTTGTGTCTGAAGGCAAAACCCCCTGGTGTATTGGCATGGAAAGTGGCGATTCGACGGGTTGGGTCGGTACCGATTGGGTCGAAGAAATTATGCTACGCACCGCAGGCCCCAATGTCTATGACCAGTGGATCAACCACGAAATTCCCTTTAACGATCCGGCGGTGGAAAATGCGGTCAACATTTTTGGCGACATTGTTCGCAACGAAGATTATGTCTATGGTGGCGTGGTGAGTGCCCTGAGTACGCCCTTTGGGGATTCGATTCAAGGATTGTTTGGCGAAGATCCCAACTGCTACCTACACAAGCAAGGGAATTTTATTGAGGCGTTTTTACCAACGGACATTAACCTCAATGAAGATGTGGATGTGTTCCCGCTGCCGCAGATTAATCCGGAGCAAGGTTTACCGATCCTCGTTGCGGGGGATGTGTTCGCAATGTTTAATGACACCCCGGAAGCGCGCCAGTTGATGGAATATCTCGCCAGTAAAACGCCCCACGAGGTCGCCGCAGGACTAGGGGGTTATCTTTCACCCCGGCAGGGCATTGATTTGGCCCTATATCCCACAGATTTGAGCCGCAAACAAGCAGAGATTTTGGGGAATGCGGAAGTGGTCCGCTTTGATGCGTCGGATATGATGCCGGGTGCGGTGGGCACGGGCACGTTTTGGTCGGGCATGGTGGACTATGTCGGCGGCGCAGATGCCGAAACGGTTTTAACCAATATTGAAAATAGTTGGCCTGAGTAACATCCCCCTAAATCCCCCTTCAAAGGGGGACTTCGATTCCCCTGAATCCTTCTTTAACTGAGACTGTAAGTATTTCATGGAGGTCATGATGGAATTCTGGACGCGTCTACTGAACGTGGTCTTGGCGATCGCCATTGGTTGTGGCGGTGTGATTGGGCTGTTTTATTTAGCCAATCTTGCGATTAATGCCCTGCCGAAACCCTGGAATCAGCGACTATTGCCGTGGGTTTATATTTCTCCGGCATTATTATTGCTTTCTGCCTATTTAATTTTGCCGACGGTGCAAACGTTTTATTTGAGTTTTCTAGATGGGCGATCGCAAAATTTTGTCGGACTCAAAAACTATATTTTTGCCTTCACTGACCGGGCAATGTTAATTGCGTTTAAAAATAATTTGCTTTGGCTTGTTTTGGTTACAGGTGTCAGCGTCAGTTTGGGATTAATTATTGCCGTACTGGTTGATAAAGTGCGCTATGAATCAATTATTAAATCCTTGATTTTCTTGCCGATGGCAATCTCTTTTGTGGGGGCGAGTGTCATCTGGAAATTTATGTACGCCTACAAACCCGCTGGGGATGATCAAATTGGTGTTTTAAATGCGCTGTTGGTGAATTTTGGCTTTGAACCCGTGGGCTGGATTGTCGAACAATCGGTAAATAATTTTGCTTTGATTGCAATTATGATCTGGCTTTACACGGGCTTTGCGATGGTAATTTTATCTTCAGCGGTCAAAGGTATTCCCGAAGAAGTGATCGAAGCGGCGCGGATTGATGGGGCGAATAGTTGGCAAATTTTTTGGCGAATTACAATTCCAATGATCCGTTCCACGATTCTTGTTGTCAGTACCACGATTATTATTTTGGTCTTGAAAGTATTTGATATTGTTTTTGTGATGACGGGGGGCAATTATGGCACGGAAGTGATTGCCAGTCGCATGATTAAAGAGATGTTTAACTATCGAAATTTTGGGCGTGGTAGTGCGATCGCCATCGTGCTTTTAATCTTAATTATTCCGGTAATGATCAGTAATATTCGACGGTTTAGAACACAGGAGAAATTACGCTAATGGCACAGCAAAAGCAAACTCAATTTTGGCAAAAAACACCGATTCATATTTCGTTATTGGTGATCGCTTTTATCTGGACATTGCCGTCGGTGGGGTTACTGATTAGCTCCTTTCGGCGACGGGATGCAATGCTGGAAACGGGCTGGTGGACAATCTTTCAACATCCCTTTGAACTAACCCAATATCACATTGGAAATTATGTGGATGTGCTCCAAGCGGAGGGCATGGGACAGGCCTTTTTTAATAGCTTGACAATCGCCATTCCCGCGACGGTAATCCCGATTGCGATCGCCTGTTTTGCCGCCTATGCCTTTGCCTGGATGAAATTTCCGGGGCGACAATTTTTATTTATCGTGGTGGTTTGTTTACTGGTTGTCCCGCTACAAACGACCCTGATTCCGATTCTGCGGGCCTATCGAGATTTTGGTCTGTCCAACAGTTTTCTGGGGGTGTGGCTTGCCCATGCGGGCTATGGCTTACCCTTGGGGATTTATCTTCTGCGGAATTATATCGGCGAACTACCAAAGGATTTAATCGAAGCAGCGGCGGTGGATGGCGCGTCCCATTTGAAGATTTTCACGAAATTAATCGTCCCCCTCTCGATGCCGGCGATCGCCTCCTTTGCGGTCTTCCAATTTCTGTGGGTGTGGAATGATTTGCTCATCGCCCTAGTTTACTTGGGCACCACAAATGACGTTGCCCCCGTCACGATCCAACTGAGTAATTTAGTCGGGTCACGGGGCCAAGACTGGCACCTACTCACTGCCGGAGCCTTTATCTCGATGATCGTTCCCCTCGGCGTTTTCTTCAGCCTACAACGCTATTTCGTACGGGGAATTTTAGCGGGTTCAGTGAAATCCTAGTCCTTTGTCCATACGGGATGTTGGAACAGCGCGAGGATCGTTTTTGCGCCCCGTAACTGGTTAGAGGTAGGCAGATGTCCCCTGGGTGCATCCAGATTCCAAATAAATGCTTTGGGATAACGCGCCCAGGTTCGCCCATCTCGCCAGGCAATTTTTTCCCAGAGGGCATTGAAGTCTTTACCGAGGGAATTCCATAATTTACGCTGTACCGAAAAGCCAAATTTCCCGCCAGAATAAACCTGCCACAGCTGATCGAGGGTGAGCAGATCCTCGTCGGGAAACCGCTCTACCTCCGTAAAGTAGAGCCATTTTCGTTTCATAGCAGATTCTCCTGCCAGTTCACACATTTTCTGGAGGGTTAAGATATCCGCTTCCAGAAACTCCTCTTCGATCAATTTGTCTTGAATAATCTGGTAATCAATCTCTCGCGCTGACTTGAGTTCAACGACCCCCTCCGGAAATTCTTGCTGCATGAACAGTAAATTTTCGGCGGTTTGATTCTGGGTGAGCACCTGGCAAATTTTTCCCATGACAGGGGTTGCCGCTTGGCCCTGTTGCGCCATCAAAAATTCTCTCAAGCAAGCAAAACCAGCATCCCCTTGGTCAATCAGTTGGGGGATTTGTTCTAGCTGCTTTTTCGCCGATAATGCCGAAAATTCTTGCAGTAAATCGCTGGTTGCCTCCATGTAAACTGTGTCTCCCCAATGTGTTGCGTCAAAAAATTGTGATGGATGTAGTGCGTGGGCGATCGCCGTCAAAATCTACTATTGAGTCAAGCAGAGCGATAAAGCTTTACCCAGTGGGACGGAAATCACCATCAAACCAGACTATCACAGGACACAGTAGGAAATATTGACTCTTGTTTAAGAATCTTTTGGATAATGCCACTGGTGGAGGTCGGAATTTCAATCTGGATCAGCTCAATTTTGCCGCCGTAGGCCTTGACGGTAGGCGCTTCTGGGAGTGTTTCTGGCGTGTAATCACCCCCCTTAACATAAATATCCGGTTGTAGGGCAGCGATGGTTTGGGTGGCGGTGGGTTCATCAAATAACACGACGGCATCCACAACAGCGAGAGCGGTCAAAAGTTCAGCGCGTTGGGCTTCGGGGATGATGGGACGATCGGGTAAATGGTCGGGTTGGGGTTTAATCTTTGTGACCGAGCGATCGCCATTTAAGCCAATCACCAAAGTTTTGCCCAGTTGTTTCGCAGCGGTTAGATAACGGACATGGCCCACGTGGAGCAGATCAAAACAGCCATTGGTAAACACAAGGGGACGCCAGCGGTCTGGATCAGTGGCGATCGCCCGCTGCAACACCGCCAACTCATAAACCCGTCCCATTAGTTGTCCTCAGAATGATTTGCTGGTTTTTCATAGCCATTTTCATAGGCAAACCGCACCAATTGAGACCGATTTTCAAGGTTTAATTTATTCAAAATACTACTGAGGTGCGTCTGGACAGTGCGCGGACTGACATAAAGATGCTCACTGATTTGCTTATTAGTCCAACCTTGAACCGCCTCCCAAAAAACACGCATCTCGGCGGGGGTTAACGGGAGTGGTTCTGGGGCTTGCTTCATCTGCTCAACGTTAGCCTGGGCAGCGAGCCGTTGCATTTCTGCACGAATGTTCTCTATTCTGGCTAGCTGGCGCTCAATCTTTGCGAGTAATTCCTTCATTTCAAAAGGTTTGGCGATATAGTCGTCGGCCCCTGAAAAATGACCCTCAACGCGCGCCTCCACATCAGTCTGACTCGACAAAAATAGGAAAGGAATCAACTGTCCTGCCGGTTGAGAACGAATATACCGGCAGAATTCAAAACCATCCATTTCTGGCATACGAACATCAGAAACGATTAGATCCGGTTGAAATTCCAGCCAAATATCGAGTCCCTGCTTTCCAGACAGAACGACCGCGACGAGATATCCAGCTTGCGTGAGTAAATTTTCCAGGATCTTTTGCAAGATAGGATCATCATCGATCACAAGAATTCGTTTCATGTCATTGCACCAACTGAAAATAAAGATTTACGGGTTAGTCTACAGACTACAGACATTTCGGAAAGCTCTTCTCCACCCAAAAAACGTGGTTAGATCAAGGGTATTACAGATAAGAGCGATACGAGTGGTTATTTTGTAACCAATCTACAGATTTATTTACAATTTTTTGTAAACTATGGGGAGTGTCAATTGCTTCTCAGTTCAATTTTGCGCCCCAGGGACGCCAGGAGGTCAGCGCCAGTTATGAAAATTAGGCTCAAGCCAGAAGAATATTTATTGTGGGGTCATGGGTTGGCCATGGCCTTTGGTTTAGCGGGCTTACTGCTTGTTTTACCAAATGCCGACTTCATTGCCAGCCTGCCCGATTTTGGCCAGGTTGCTTTTCGTCTCTCGATGGCCAATGGTGGTGTGATGTACATGCTCCTGGGGATGGCTGCGGTCACTGTCTATGCCTATCGCCTGCTGGGGAAAAAATATTTATTGTCTTTTCTTATTCCAGCGCTAGCAGTGTCGGTATCAGCGGAACTAATGGGCACCAGTACGGGGTTTCCGTTTGGGGCTTATCACTACACCAGCGGTTTGGGCTATAAGATTGCGGGGTTAGTCCCGTTTACCATTCCTCTGTCTTGGTTTTATCTGGGCTTTAGTAGTTTTCTGATCGCGCGGGTGGGTTTGCAGAAATATAATTTGCCTCGGTGGATCTATTCTTTAGCGGCGATCGCCCTTGGCGCTTTGCTGCTCACCTCTTGGGATTTTGTTTTAGATCCGGGGATGAGCCAAACCGCTGTGCCTTTCTGGGAATGGGAAGTGGTCGGGCCATTTTTTGGGATGCCCTACGAAAATTTCTCCGGTTGGTTTGGAACCGGTTGTGTGTTTATGGGCATTGCCAGCCTGTTTTGGGGCAAGGAACCCCTTGAGCTGTCCCGGGAACAGTTGATGTTGCCCTTCGCCATGTATCTTTTGAATTTTGGCTTTGCGACGATGATGAGCATTGGTGGCGGCATTTATCCACCGATTTTGTTGGGAATCCTGCTGGGCTTGGCACCGGTTACTGTGTTGTACTTCAGTATCCCCAAAGCAAGCCAAGCAACGACGACGCTGCCGATGGTGGATACCACGACTGAGAAAATGCCCGTGGGCGCCGGTCGTTAACTATTTTTTTCGTATTGCCCCCATCCTCTAAAATTGGGGGTTTTTTGTGTTTATTTTTAGCTGGAAATTACTTGAGTTATGGATTTTTCCCCGGTATGGATCGGTGGTCTTTGCTTGTTTGGCTTGCTCATTCAGGGTAGTGGGGCTTTAGTTGTCCTGGCGCGGTTGATGAAGGGGGCCGTGCGGCGATCGCCTTTGACTCCCCAAGCTTCAAATTCCGATAATTTAGCCGCCGTCACAGTGGTGGTGCCGAGCCTCAACGAAGTAGAACGGATTCAACCCTGCCTGGATGGGCTAAGTCAGCAAAGCTATGAAGTGCGAGAAATCCTCGTCGTTGATAGTAATTCCACCGATGGCACTAGGGAAAAAGTTTTAGCCAAAGCTGCAACGGATCCCCGGTTTCGCTTACTAACGGATGATCCGCTGCCCCAGGGTTGGGTGGGCCGTCCCTGGGCGTTGAATTGGGGCTTTGAGCACAGTTCCCCAGACAGTGAGTGGATTTTGGGAGTCGATGCCGATACCCAACCGCAGCGAGGCATGATCGCCAGTGTTCTCCAGGCCGCCGAAGAGGAGGGGTTTGATTTGGTTTCCTTGTCGCCCCAGTTTATTTTGCGATCGCCGGGGGAGTGGTGGTTACAGCCAGCGCTATTGATGACCTTGCTGTTTCGCTTTGATGTGGCGGGGATTCGCCAACCAGATCAAGATAGTGTGATGGCCAATGGGCAATGTTTTCTCTGTCGGCGCGAGGTTTTAAAAAAAGTAGGGGGCTACCGTTCGGCGGCGGGATCTTTTTGTGATGATGTGACCCTGGCGAGAAATATTGCGAAGGCTGGGTATAAGGTGGGCTTCTTGGATGGGGCGAAAATTATTAAAGTCAGAATGTACGAAGGGATGCGGGAAACCTGGGATGAGTGGGGGCGATCGCTCGATTTAAAAGATGCCACCTCCCGGACAGAACTCTGGGGGCAACTGTGGCTACTGACCATGGTGCAAGGCCTACCGATTCCCTTGACGATGCTGCTGTTTGGGGGCATCGAAGAAGGTCTAAGCAATCCCTTTTTGTCTGGTTGGTTGGGCTTAAATGTCTTTTTGCTCCTGGTGCGCTTCGGGATGCTGTTGGCCATTTCCGGCTCCTATGATCGCCAATTTAGCGTCGGTAAAAGTGCATGGCTATTTTGGTTATCTCCCTTTGCAGATCCTTTTGCGGTGGCACGGATTTTCCTCTCAGCCCGACAAAAACCCAAGGCCTGGCGGGGGCGCGTGTACAGCTAAAAACGGTATGATATCCCTGTTTTGTTCTTGGCAATAGGTGAAAAAATGGCGATCGCATTACCGAAAAAAATCATGTTGTTGGGCTCTGGGGAACTGGGGAAAGAAGTGGCGATCGCCGCCCAACGTTTAGGCAATACCGTGATCGCTGTGGATCGCTATGACAACGCCCCAGCAATGCAGGTGGCCGACCAACGGGAAGTCATTTCGATGCTTGATGGGGTAGCCCTCGAAGCGGTCATTCGCAAACATCAACCGGATCTGATCGTGCCGGAAGTAGAAGCCATCCGCACCGAAAAACTCATCGAATTAGAACAGCAAGGCTATACCGTTATCCCCACCGCCGCCGCCACCAACTTCACCATGAACCGCGATCGCATCCGGGATCTCGCCAGCGAAGAATTAGGCTTGCGTACCGCCAAATATGCCTATGCCACCAACCTCGTAGAACTCAAAACCGTCGCCCAGGACATCGGCTTTCCCAACGTGATCAAGCCCGTAATGTCCTCCTCTGGTAAAGGGCAATCCGTGGTACAAACTGCCGACGAATTAGAAACGGCCTGGAATTACGCCATCGAGGGAGCCAGGGGGGACACCGCCAAAATTATCATCGAAGAATTCATCGATTTCGAAGTAGAAATCACCCTCCTCACCATCCGCCAATGGGCAGGAAAAACCCTCTTTTGTCCGGCGATCGCCCACCGCCAAGAACGGGGTGACTACCAAGAATCCTGGCAGCCCGTTGGTTTAACCGCAGCCCAAGTAAAAGATGCCCAGGACATTGCCCGGAAAGTTACCGATAAACTCGGTGGCGCGGGCATTTTTGGGGTCGAGTTTTTTATCACCAAAGACGAAGTGATTTTTTCGGAATTGTCTCCCCGGCCCCACGATACGGGCATGGTGACGCTCATTTCCCAAAACCTGAATGAATTTGAACTCCATCTCCGGGCAATCTTGGGTCTACCTATTCCCACCATTGAATTGCTGAGTCCGGCGGCCAGTGCAGTGATTCTCGCTGAGAAAAATAGCGATCAAATTATTTTTACTGGCGTCGCGGTAGCCTTGGCTATCCCAGACACCGACCTCCGTTTATTCGGTAAGCCTGATTCTCGTCCCTACCGTCGCATGGGGGTCGCCCTCGCCAAGGGGAAAGATGCTACCGAAGCCCGTCAAAAGGCAACGACGGCAGCAGCCACAATTAAGATCGTTGAATCGCTTTAATTAACTGTGGTTTGACCGGGGAGATTATTTGCGAGGGTAAGCCAGTCGCGGCCCAGTTGAATCGTAATATCGGAATTTAATACTCCGGTACTTTCCACCCGCACTTCCCCAAATCCTAGGTTTGCGCGAATTTCGGAAGCCGCTAGATCATCTCCCTTTTGGGCGACGATGCGCGTGTTTTCCAACGGTTCTGACCAGTCCTGGGCGATACTAACCCGACTGTAACCCGCTTCGTTTAAACGCTGGAGGAGCGATCGCACAGCTTGGGAATTTCCGGTACTGTCTTGGATTGCAATGCGCACATCCCCAGGGGAGAGAAAGTCTAAATTGCTGGCGTAATCGGTCTGGATGTCAAAATGCTGGGCCATCACCCGACTAATGCGGCTGCGATGGGGTAACCAATAGCTTGTGCTGCCGTTTCTGCCGTCGCCGCTAAATTCCCCTGGGAGCATCACCATCTGAATATTACTGCGCTCGATCTGAGAACCAAAGCCAGCGAGGGCAATCAGTTCTTGCACGCTCATGTTCGTATCAATATGGGATTGAATAATCGACATGACCTGGGGAAATTTCACCAAGTTACTGGGAGTTAAACCTTGCTCTAGAACAGCACGGATTAGGGTCTGTTGGCGCTGAACACGGCCAATATCGCCATATTCGTCATAGCGGAACCGCAAAAATTGGAGGGCTTCGTCGCCATTGAGGTGCTGTTCTCCTTCCTTGAGGTTGATGTAGAGACGCTGGCTATCGTCCTGGTATTTCATGTCCTTCGGGACGTAGACTGTGACCCCACCGAGGGCATCAATGAGTTTGCCAATGCCCTGGACGTTGACGCGGATGTAGCGGTCAATTTCGACGCCACCCAGAAGATCCCCAACGGTTTTGGCGGAAAGGACTGCACCACCGTAGGCATTGGCATGGTTAATTTTCGAGAGACCATAGCCTTCGATGTTGGCCTGGGTGTCCCGGGGAATGGAGAGAATTGATATTTGTTTGTCGGCGGGGTCAAAGCGCAATAGCAACATCGTATCGGCCAGCCCTTCAAAGGAATTCACGAGGGCGTGGTAACCGAGGTCTTCATTGGTGCCATCATCCACTTCGGAGGTGAGCACTTTTGTCCCCAACAGCAGAATATTTACGGGGCGCGTCAGTTCTGGTAAACGGAGAGATTGTTTGGCGATCGCCTCATCCTGGGAGAAGACGCTGAGTTCTTCCGGGGCGAGGGGCGTTTGGCGCAGGGGGGTTGAGGAGAGGGACACTGCCAATAAAGCACCCGCCGTAGCAGACACAATCGAAACGCCCGTCAAACCACACCAAATCATTAACCAGTGCCAAGTCGAAAGGGGCCGCCGTTTTTTCGACGACGACTTCTGAAAAGGGTTAGCTTTAGCGTTTTTTTGTTTTTGGGTTGCTTTGGCCGATAGACGTTGATTTGCTAGGGACGATTTTGTTGCAGGCACAGGTTTCCTCACACCGGAAAGACCACACTAAAAATTGCGGGACGAAATACTTTGATAGCTATGCTAAACCAGAGGTTCCACTTTTGGTGAGTTTTACTTCAGAAAATATTCCTCGAAATTGTCGGCCATCTGATCAGTGCTTGTCGGGGTCGTTTTAGCGGATTTTTGCCAAATACGTACCATCAAAACAAAGCAACCGAGAAAATATCCAGACGTCAGCAGGGCATTGAGATACATCATCCGAAACCCGCCAATTCCTGCCAGATGGTCACTCCCCCAGCCTAACCCCAGGTAGAGGCTTAGCCAGCTCAGCATTAGCATAATCGCCTGGCGACTAATCTGTTGTTCACGGCGATCGCCTTTGGATCCATAGAGCTGCCATAATGCCGGAAAAAAACCCAGAATCGGCACCAAATAGAGGTAAAGACGTAATTGTCGTAGACGATTCTCACCAAGGCGATCGCCAGATTCAGCCATAGATCTCGACTCCGCAGGGACTACATTTATCCTAGCTTAAGTTCTTAATGCTCCAGCTTTCCCTAGCGGGACAACACCGGATTTAACAACGCCGTTGGCCATCGGGCATAATTGCCCCCTGCAAATTGACCCGTCCCAAAGCAACCCCTTCTAGGTCAGCATTTTCTAAGTTGCAACCCTGGAGATTTGCCCCCTGGAGCAGACAACCCCGCAGATTTGCCCCCACCAAAGACGCCCCGGTCAGATCACTATGACTGAGATCTGCCCCCCGGAGATTGACCCCTTCTAGATCCGCCCCCACCAGATTGCTATAGGCCAGATTGCTCCAGCGTACATCGGTTTTACGGAGGGTCGCCCCCTGGAGATTTGCCCCAAACAGGTAACTGTGGTGGAGGTGGGCCTGGGTCAAATCCGCGCCCACAAGTTTGACTTTATAAAGCTGTCCCTTGCCGACTTCTGCCTCGAATAAATTGGCTTGGCTGAGATCCGCTTCATTGAAACTTACTTCATTCAGGTTCGTTTCGCTTAAATTAGCGCGATGCAGTTGGGCTTGGCTGAGGTTGGCCCCTAGAAGGCTGCTGTAGCGGAGATTAGCCCCAATGAGGTTTGTGTGGTAGAAATTAACCCCCTGCAAACAGCATTGGCGTAAGTCCGCCCCGATCAAGTTGGCAAAACTAAGGTCGGCCCCCGAAAAATTACTATTGGCAAAGTGGCCATTACTGGCGTTGGCAGACTGCAAATTGGCATCCAAAAGTTGCAGAGATTCCCCCTGGGCACCACTCAAGTCGGCTTGTTGGAGATTAGCAGCAATTAAGCGACTGTGGTCAAGGAGACACTGGGACAAATTACAGCGACTGAGATCGATTCCCCGCAAGTTGAGGCGACTGAGATTGGCGTGGCTCAAGTCAGGAATCACGGTGGGGTGGGCTTGCCGCCATTGGAGCCATGCCAGGGTGCCTTGTTTGAGGATATTGAGCGGTTGAGATGCCATGGTTCGTTTCAGAATTATTCTTGACGCTGGGTTGATTGGGGGCGGCCAGGGGCATAGGCGATCGCCGCAAGGGCGGCCTGGGAACCGGCAATAATGTCCCGTTCTTCACCCCCAAGATAGACCCGGCCAAAACTCCCCACCGCTGTCACCTGCAAAATATTAATCTGGGCATATTTTTCCGCCTCATTAGCCGCAAGGGCCGCATAGGCTGCGGGTTGTACTTCTAGCACATAGAGGGTTTGGCCCGCCAGTAACATTTGCCCCCGTCGATTCCGGTTTACCAATTGGGCCTGGTGGGCATCAATATTACGAATAATTTGGCTAGAGACCACCTCCGGTTTGAGGCAATCCTTGGCCGTTACCCCAAGGGAATCGAGGATTGCTTGGCCCGCAGCCTTGGTTTCCCCTTGGCGGGGCGAGTGAATTTCGAGTAACCCATACAAACGTTCGACAAACTGTACCCCTGGGCGCACGGAGGTAGATTTGAGGGCCACATCGGTGATGCGGTTGATTTCAATGCCTGGGGACACTTCAATCCAGAGGGATGAGTCTCCTGGTAAAGGTAGAAATCCAAGGGCGACTGTACCAATGTAGGATGCGTGTTGCGGTTGCAGGCTATCGAGATAAACATAGCTGCGCAGTTCAATGCCCAAGATTGTCTCCCTGTATTGTCTGGGTTTACTGGGTTAAAAGTTTACCCCACTTCCGGATCCTACTGGGATGTCTTGGGCTAGGTTTTTTGGGCAAATTTAGGCTGCTAGGATTAAGCTTTTGTCGTTTTGAAATAGACGCTCGAAGGCATTAACCATGAAGGGCGATCGCTCAAATTCAGCAGCTTGGATCGGGCGACTAAAAACAAAACCTTGGATCTCGTCACAGTTAAACTGCCGGAGGAACTCGAGCTCTTCTTGGCTTTCGACCCCTTCAGCGATGACTTTAAGGTTTAGTTTGTGGGCCATGCCGATGATTGCCTTGATGATGATGGCATTGGCGGGATTACTTTGCACTTGGCGGATAAAAGAACGATCAATCTTTACGGTATCAAAGCAGGCATGTTGCAGGTAACTCAACCCAGAGTAGCCGGTACCAAAGTCATCGAGAGAGATTTGGACCCCCAGGGTTTTGAGGGCCTTAAGGCGACGAATGGAGGCATCCCCTTGGCTGACGAGGGTGCTTTCGGTGAGTTCGAGTTCCACATCCTGGGGCTGGAGCTGATGGTCAATGAGGATTTGACTCAGGCGCTGGTGTAGATCTAGCTGAGTGAATTGGCGGGCCGAGAGATTTATGGACATGGTGAAGTCCTGAAGTCCGGCTGCTTTCCATTGACGGAGCTGTCGGCAGGCTTTGTGAAAGACGAGATCCCCAATGGGAATAATCAAACCCGTTTCTTCGGCCAGGGGAATGAATTGTTTAGGAGAAATCAAACCATGGTCGGGGTGAAACCAGCGCAATAGGGCTTCCGCACCGGTGAGTTGCCCGGTTTGGATGTTGATCTTGGGTTGATAAATGACTTCGAGTTGATTCCGGGCGATCGCCTTCCGCAGTTCCGTTTCTAAAGATGTAAAATTCGACCGGCCCACATTAAAGGCCATGGAGTAGAACAGGGACTGGTTGCCCCCCTGCTGACTCACCCGGAGCATCGCGATATGGGCGTTTTTGAGGAGGGTATCGAGGTCAAAGCCATCCCTCGCATAGACCGCCATGCCGATACTGGCGTTGATAAAGGTTTCCTGGTCATTGGCTAGGGGGAAAGTCTGGGAAAAAATTTGGAGAATTGCCTGGGCAACGTCGGCGATCGCCTGCTTATTCGGTAGCGGATTGAGGACGATGCAAAATTCAAAACTATTGAGGTGAAATAATCTGCCATAACGGCTGACCAACTCATTTAAACGTTCAGTCGCTTGGGCGAAAAGATGATTCGCGACTTCATGGCCGAAATTAGCATTTACCCGTTGGAACCGATCAAAAACAAGACAAAATACACCGATTAAGGATTCGCCATCATGCTCTCGACTGACGGATTGAAAAAACGTTTTTAGATTATTAGTTTGACTAGATAAATGGGTGGCAGCAGGCTTGATTTTTGTCATTTTTTTAGTCCACTGGCTAGTTGAAACAGGCTTTAAGAGACAGTTATTATTGAAACGAATGGAGCGAGGACTGAAAGTAGTATGGCAAAGATAATGTGGATGTAATTTCCTCTATTGAACCATCTTTTTTGAGTAAAAAACGTATTGAAAACAACAATAACACTATCTGGATGCAAAAAAAGAATCGAAGTGATTGCTTTGCAGAACCTAGAAGCTAGAAGTAGCATCTATTTATGATGAAGGGTCAAGATTGATTTTTTACTAAGAAAGTCTAAATTTCATACCAAATAATTACTTTATTACCGCTTTCTGCAACATCCATTCCAAAAGAATATTGACCAATCTTGGAAGATATTTAGTTCAAAGACAAATTGTATTGGAGGGATTGCCATCACCATATAATCACTTAATGCCGATGAAATAAACTGAATGGAAATTTGATTAGGAAAGTTAATTTCGCTCCTCTGTTTAGGGAATATTTTGTTTAAATTTTGATTGTATTGCTATGTAGCTCTATAGCAGAGCACAGTAGGCGATCGCCCACGCGTCATCATCAATGGCTTAACTTTCAATGGGCTGCCACTGGGGGGAACGACCGAATAGGAGAAAAATGGCGGTATCGGCGAGAGAGGAGCTTGGGTAAACTCGCTTGGTCATCAAAAAAATGAAGCTTAAATAAATGGCGATCGCCCCACAGAATAGACAAAATAATGGCAAACTGAGGAGCCCAGCCTGGAGCAAGCAGGCAAAAATCCCCACCCGCATCAACAGATCCCAGAGGGTGCTGGCACACCAAATCCGGTCTTTCCCAGCAATGAGCAGGGTGCCGGAACGGGACAACATTAACAAATTCCCCACCACAAACAGCACTTGGGTTGTGAGGGAGAGGGCCGCCAGATCATCGGGATAGATTAAGCAATTCACAAACTGGGCCAGGGAGTTAAACATAAACAACAGATTTGCCGTCCAGCCCGCCAAACCGCGCCAGCCCCGCCGCAGCCAGCTTTTTAGCCAGGTACTCTGGGCCATTACCCCCCGTCGCCAACGGTTTTGGTCTTGGAAAAAGTTGGGTAGGCTTACGGTTTGTCGCTGGATCAGTTGCACCATTAGTCCGCTTAAGAGGAACGCTGCCCCAAGGCCTCCCGGCCATTCTGGGAGATTCGGCAAAAAAGCATCGTGGAGTTGGAGCACAACCAATGCGGGGAGTAGAGCAATGCCGAGCCACTGTAAAATGCGTCGCCATTGGGGCCAAAATTGCGCCTGCCAACTGGGGCGATCGCCAACGAGAAAATGACCATAGTTCAACACCATCCCCACCAGCAAAAACAGGGTCGCCGGCCAAAATAACCAGCCTGGAATGAAGCCCACTTGGAACAGTTGAAAGATCACAATGTCGGCGGTGACGATGCCTACGGCCTGGACGGTAGTGCCCCAAAATTCCCGTTGTCCAGCGAGGAAATTCATCAATAGCAAATTGCCTAAAATTCCGGCCGCATAACCACCCACGGGAATCACCCCCAGGGTGGCGATCGCCGCTGGATTTCCTGTACCAATGACCGCTGCATTGCTGATCACCTGGGGAAACTGTAGGGGTAAAAAAGCCAGAATCGAGAGACTCACGAGGAATTGATTCCAGCGGTCCCAACTGGTCAGTTGCTTCAAAAACAAAAACATAGGCGATGCTGTGGCGATGTCCGGGAATAGCCTAACAAATGGTTGGCGATCGCCTAATCAGAAAAAATGATGATTTTTTGCTGAATTGTTGAAGAACCCAAGTCGCGCTAGTCAAACGAAATATCAAGTTGAGCGGTTACGGCTCTGGCCCATCCTTTTGCACCGGGTTCCGGAGCGACGAGCCAGCCTTTTGTTTCAATCTGGGACACCAGTTTGGGATTAACCCCTTGAGGCCCCGGCACGGCGATCGCCACATCCACAGCTTCTAGTAAAGACAAATCATTGGGACTATCCCCCAGGCCGAGGGTTTTGATCGGTGCTTGATCGGGATGAGCTTGTTGCCACGCCTGCTGGAGGAGTTGCACAGCCCGCCCTTTGCCAGCGCCTGCGCCTAGGAGATGACAGAAACGATTGCCCACCAGGATTTGTAGGCTAGCTTTTGTCGCTAAAGATTCCAACTGTGCTAAATCCGTCTGGGGTCGCAAAAACGGTTCACTAAATTGGCGATCGCCCGCCTGTTTTAACGCCGCCAAGGGCAATTGCGTAAGATCCTGCAAGGCTGCCAGACTTAAATCCCCAAACCCTGTTAACGGTTCCCCGATCTGTTGGGCCAAATCCCGGAGGGATTGTCGCGCTTGGGCGTAGGCAATGCCGAGGGTAATGGTGGTGAGGGTTGCCTCGGTTGTAATCCCCACATCCAATGCCGAAAAATCAAAGCGTGGATCGTCAGATTCTAGGAAAATGCCGCTGCCATTCTCCACAATGAACGGATCTTTTAACCCAAGGGCTTCCCGCAGTTCCAGCACTTCAGCTTTTGTTTTGCTGGTGGTGGGAATAACCGGAATTCCTAATTTTTTCAAGGTTTGGATCGTCGGTATCGCCGCATCGTAGCGATAGTCATCATGGTTGAGGAGGGTGCCGTCGAGATCAGTGAAGCAGAGGAACATTGGTAATCCACACAGTTTGATAGGGGGCTAGGGAAATGTCCGTTGTGCCTTCTTCTAACACAACTTCATCTAATAAATCCTGCCAGTCATCGGTGCAAATCAGGTTTAGGCTGGCCACCGGGATGGTTGTCGGGCGATCGCCTAGGTTAAATAAACAGAAAATACTCTGGCGGCGATCGCGGCTCTGACGCCAAAACCCAAAGACTGCCGGACTCTGGAAATCAAGGGTGTATTGGGTTGCGTTGGGATGAAATGCCGGCTGCTGGCGACGGATCCGGATGAGTTTTGTCAGTTCTTGCAACACCCAGGCTTGGTCAGAATCAGGGTCAGCGAGCTTTTGCTGGAGTCGGTCATAGTCCCATTGGTGACGGTTAATGCTGCGGTTATGGTTTGTCATCGCCACCTTGGCGTTATCATTGGGAGTCGCCAAAAAACTATGGATATAGAAAGCGGGCACTCCCTCTAAGGACATCATGATCGCCTGGGAACAGAGAAATCGTTGCCGTTGCCAAGGGTCGGGGCCTGTAACTGTGCCTTTGAGGGCATCGAACAAAGAAATATTTAATTCATAGGGTTTTTCGGTGCCATTGGGCAAACTACGGTAGCTAATTCTGGCCCCAAAATCGGCCATGGTTTGGATCAATTGATCGAATTCTTTGCCTTCTAGCAGACCTTCGGTGGGGCGGAGGCCAATGCCATCGTGGGAGGCGGTGAAATTAAAGTAGGCACAACCATCCTGGGCCGAGGGCATACTTTTCATCCAGGTTTTGAGGTGCCGGGCTTCGCCCCGAATCAGCGCATTGAGGAGTAGGGGCGGCAGGCTGAAATTGTAGATCATGTGGGCCTCGTTGCCCTTGCCGAAATAGCTGAGGTTTTCCCGGTTGGGGACGTTGGTTTCGGTAATCACCACGGTGCGTGGGTAGGTGACAGCAAGGATTTCCCGGATCAATTGGATTACCAGATGGGTTTCCCGCAGGTGAATGCAGGCGGTTTGTAATTTTTTCCAGAGAAAGCCCACCGCATCGAGACGAATAAAGCGGATGCCGTGCTGACAGTAACCCAAGAGGATATCGATAAATTCAAAGAGGACGTCGGGGTTAGCGAAGTTGACATCTACTTGGTCGCGGCTAAAGGTGGTCCACACGTGGCGATCGCCTTTTGTCGTGGCAAATTGACTCAGGAGCGGGCTACTGCGGGGGCGCACCACTAACTGGGTATCGGTATCTGGGGGCACCTCAATGAAGTAATCACAACCGGGTTTTTCCTGGGCGAGGAATTGCCGAAACCAGGCTGATTCGCTGGAGACATGGTTGATCACCAGATCGGCCATCACTTCAAATTCTTTGGCGATCGCCTCGATATCTTGCCAACTGCCCAACTGTGGATTGACCTGGCGGTAGTCAATTACGGCAAAACCATCATCGGAACTGTAGGGGAAAAATGGCAAAATATGCACACCGCTAATCACTCCCTGAAGCCGTTCCCGCAGAAAAGTCAAAAGTACCTGGAGGGGGTTGGGGCCATTGTCAGTATTGGCTTGGTACAGGCTATCCCCGTAGGTAATCATCAGGGCCGTGCTTTGATCCCATAACTCTTCATTTTTCGTCGTCGCCATCACATGGGGCGCAAGTACCTGCTCCAAACGCGCAACTAATGCTGCAGGCGGATGATCAGGATATAGGGTCGCAAAAAATTCATCAAGGCGATCGCCAAGACCTGCAATCTGGGGAATGGTCATAGGAGTAACAGGACAAACACGCTAATTTCACTCATCGGGGACAAGCCCACGTCGCTTTTTTAAACCCCAGAGCCTCGTGATTACAGGATCAACAGACATCATTTTTAAAAACTCGCTTGATCTGTTTTTTCAGTATTTTCTTGGGGGCGAAAAAACGGCCGACTCATCCTTTATTCAAGTTAAATCTCAGCCTATCAACAAATGCGGATGACATTGTAGTGATTTTTACGTCGCTTTAGATACGGCCAACCCCCAAAAATTGGGTTACTTTAAAGGCAAATTTTAAGATTTTCTTTTTATTTAGGTGACTAGCAATGGACTTTTGCCAAGAATTCATCACCACCATCCATGATCTTGATGCCGATCTGGACTACCTCGAAAAACGCCTGATGAATCTTCGTGAAATTTGCCCCATGGCGTTACTCATTCCCTCACTTTATGAAGAACTTCAACGGCCTGCCCTCACTCGGATCAAAGAGCATTTAAAAGGCTGTGCCTACATCCAGACCATCAATGTTTGTCTCCACGCCGAAACCGTCGAACAGTATCACCATGCCGTGACGTTTTTTCGTGAATTGCCCCAAAAGGTCAACGTCATTTGGACGAATGGAGCCCGGATTCGCGGCATCTTAGAAAAGCTCGCCCAGCAAAATCTCAATCTCCTTGACTACATGGGCAAGGGCTGGGCGGTGTGGCTGGGCCTTGGTCTGGCGTCCCTAGATGCCCGGGCGATCGCCCTCCATGATGCTGACATTGTCACCTTTGACCGTTCCCTGGTGGCCAAATTGTTTTATCCCATCGTGGAGCCAGAATTTGGCATTGCCTACAACAAAGCCTATTACACCCGTCTCGGCCTCGAAAACCGAGCGATGAATGGCCGGGTTGTGCGCCTCTTCGTTGCTCCCCTGTTAGCAACCCTCGAAGACGTCCTGGGGCGCAATGCCTATCTCCACTACCTCAAATCCTACCGCTATCCCCTTGCTGGCGAATTTGCCATGACCGCTGATTTGGCCTTAAATCTGCGCGTTCCCTGTGACTGGGGTATTGAGGTGGGGCTATTGGCAGAGGTTTATCGCAATGTAGCGCCGAAACGAGTGGCCCAGGTGGATCTGGGGTTCTTTGACCACAAACACAAAGCCGTGGGCAACAATCCCCAGGAAGGGCTACAGAAAATGTGTACCGAAATTTTGTCCTCTATTCTGCGCACCCTGACAGAAACAGAGTCAATTGTTTTCTCTGAAGGGCACCAAATCGCGCTCCAGGTGAAATTCCGCCGCGTCGCCCAGGATATGATCCGTCAATATTTTGTCGATGCGACCTGTAACGGTATTCCCTACGATCGCCACCGGGAGGAAATGACTGTCGAAAGCTTTGAACAGATCATTCCTTTAGCCTTTGATAAATATATGCACGAGCCGGCTGTGTACCGCATTCCAGACTGGACAAGGGCCTTGGCGGTGATGCCTGACCTCCGGGAGCAACTGATGGCAGCGGTGGAAGCGGATATGGCAGAGGTGCAGTTAGAGGCGACGATGCAGCGCTCAGAAATTCCCCCTTTGGAGATGGTTTAACTCCCTAAGGCGATCGCCATTGCCGCAACAGATGATGGGGGGAGGATGCCGAAGGCCACCACAATCGATACAATCTTTAAACACAGTTGTCGCCCTTACTCCCCCTATGTTGCGTGAATTTTTTCCCTTTATTATTCCCATCGAAGCCAGCACGATCGCCGGCGCTTGCCTCTGGGCCTTTGCCCTCTACATTGGCATTGCTCCGTTGCGGGAAGGGATCTTGAATGGTCTGGAACGCTGGATGAACTGGGCCGAGCGATCGCTCTATTTTTCCGAAGAAGAATTTGAGAAGGACAAAGAAATTCGTGAATCCAAGAGTGCTTTTTCGGCCTCGCTCTTGAGCATTGTGCCTTTTTTATTATTTGGCGCAGGGTGTAATTTTGGGGTGGAGTGGAGCCTCGGTCACAGTTGGGCAATCAGTTTGGGGGTGATGGCCTGTGCTGGCTGTGGGGTGTATGAACTAGGGCGTTTAGATGGGGCGCAGCGCAATGAAGAAGAATAAAGTCTTGAAATTTTCTAAATTATTTCGGTTACAGCGGTTTTGGGCATTTGTGGCGGCGATCGCCTTTACCTTGACCTTACCCTCTGTCCTCACCGCCTGTAATCCCCAAGCCAGTAACGCCACCGGGGCAGGGGACAACCAAATTGTGATCAGCGTCCTCAGCGACCCGAAAACCTTTAACCCGGCCCTCTCGGCAGAGTCCCCCAGTATTTTTGGCCTTACCTATGAAGGCTTAGTTTCAGAAAACCCCGTCACGGGTGAAACGGAGCCACGGCTTGCCGAATCCTGGGAATTTTCCGAAGACCAACTCAGCTTGACCTTTACCCTGCGGGACAATTTGCAATGGTCTGATGGGGAACCGCTCACCGTTGATGATGTGGTCTTTAGCTACAACCAGATTTATCTCAACGAAAAAATCCCCACCAATTCCCGTGATGGCCTCCGGGTGGGCGTTGCCGGAACCTTGCCGACGGTGGAAAAAGTAGGCGATCGCCAGGTGAAATTCACGATTACCGAGCCCTTTGCGCCTTTCCTCAACAATACGGCCCTGGAAATTTTGCCAGAACACGTCCTCCGCGAAAGCGTTGAGCAGACCGACAGCGAAGGCAATCCGCTCTTTTTGGGCACCTGGGGCGTCAGCACGCCTCCCCAAGATTTAGTTTCCAGCGGCCCCTACCAGTTAATTAACTATGCCGTGGGTCAGCGCTTAATCTTCCAGCCCAACCCCTACTACTGGCAAACCCCCAAACCCTACGTGGAGCAAATCGTCTGGCAAATCGTCCCCAATACCGACACCACTTTGCTGCAATTTCGGTCTGGTGACTTGGATGTTACAGGGGTTAGTCCAGATTATTTTTCGCTCCTGAAACGGGAAGAAGACCGGGGTAAATTTACCATCTACAATGGCGGCGAAGCCTACGGCACCAGTTTCATTTCCTTTAACCTCAATACCGGGAAGCGGGACGGCAAACCCCTCGTCGATCCCATCAAGTCGAAATGGTTCAACAATCTGAAGTTCCGCCAGGCTGTGGCCTACGGCATTGATCGCCAGCGCATGGTGAACAATATTTACCGGGGTTTGGGGGAAGTGCAACATTCGCCGATTTCGGTGCAATCTCCTTTCTATAATGATCAAATAAAAACCTACGATTACGACCCAGACAGGGCCAAGGCACTCCTCGAAGAAGCGGGTTTTTCCTACAACGCCCAGGGACAATTAATCGATGCCGACAATAATCTTGTGCGTTTTTCCTTGATTACCAATGCGGGCAACAAAATTCGCGAAGCAATGGCGACTCAAATTGAGCAGGATCTCGAAGCTCTGGGAATGCAGGTGGACTACAGCCCGATTGGTTTTAATATCCTCGTCGATAAGTTGAGCAACTCCCTCGATTGGGATTGTTTCTTGTTGGGCTTAACGGGGGGCAATGAACCCAATGGGGGCGCGAATGTGTGGTTTCCGGAGGGGAATTTGCATATGTTTAACCAAGCGGCGCGGCCAGGCACCACCCCCCTGACGGATCGGGTGATCAATGACTGGGAACAGGAAATTGCGGATCTCTACATCCAAGGGGCTCAGGAGCTGGATCTCGACAAACGCAAGGAGATTTATGCTAAAACCCAAGAACTTGCAGCGGAATATTTACCGTTTATCCATCTGGTAAACAATTATTCCCTCGCAGCGGTGCGTGACAAAATTGAAGGGGTACAACATTCGGCCCTGGGTGGCCCCCTCTGGAACCTAGAAGATTTAACGATTGCGGCTGAAATTAAGGAGTAAAGATCGATGACGACCCTCACCATGCAACAAATTACCGATGCCCTCAAGGGGGCGATCGCCACCCATCAAGATGCTGTGGATTACTTAGAAATTCGGGTGCAGCAGAGTGAATCTACCAGTCTGGCCTTCCGGGGGGCGCAGTTCGACGGCAGTAACCGTAGTTTTGCCCTCGCGGGTGGGATTCGGGCCTGTCACCAGGGGGGTTGGAGTTTTGTCACGTTCAATGGCCTTGCCGAATTAGGCGATCGCGTCGCCGAAGCGGTTTCCCAGGCGAAGTTGGTGGGCAAAGAATCAACCCAACTCGCTCCCAGTGGGGCCATCGAGGACTATGTACCAGTAGAGATTAAAACTGACCCCCGCACCATTTCCCTCAAGGAAAAACGGGATCTACTGGCGAAATACAACCAAATTTTGCTGGCTTATGACCCCCGGATTCAAACGACGATGGCCAGCATTAGCGATAGTTTCGTCACCACCTACTTCGTCAATTCCAATGGCAGTTGCATCATCCAAGAACGCCTCGATGTCAACGGTAGATTTGGGGCGATCGCCAGGGGAGAAAATGGTGTCGTGCGCCAGGGCTTTGAATCGATTAATTCCCGCTGTGATTTCGATGCGCTCATTGGAATTGAAGATCGTGTTAAAGGTGCCGCAGAACGAGCGATTCGCCAACTAGAAGCCAAGCCCGTCAAAGGCGGACAATATACCGTCGTCCTCGATCCTTATCTTGCAGGGGTCTTTATCCACGAAGCCTTTGGCCACCTATCCGAAGCCGATTTTGTCTACGAAAATCCCCGGATGCAGGAACTTTTAACCATCGGCAAACCCCTCGGCATTTCCCAACTAAATGTGATCGATGATGCCACCCTCCCTGATCTGCCCGGCACGATGAAATACGATGATGAAGGGGTGCCCGGCCAACGCAAATATTTAATCAAAGACGGTGTGCTCACCCAGCGACTCCACTCCCGGGAAACCGCAGGGAAAATGAGTGAAGCGCCCACAGGGAATGCCCGCGCCATTCAAGCTGGTTATCCGCCCCTGGTGCGCATGACGAATACGGCAATTGAACCGGGCGATACGCCCTTTGCAGAAATGATCCAAGATATCCAAGAAGGAGTCTATGCGGTGCGGATGATCGGTGGTCAAACCAATGGTGAAATGTTTACCTTTGCGGCGGCGGAAGGCTACATGATCCGTGATGGCAAAATCGCCGAACCTGTTAGTGATGTCACCCTCTCTGGGAACGTCTTCCAAACCTTAAAGGACATTGAGGCGATCGGTAACGACACCCTCTATACCAACGGCGGCTGTGGTAAAGGTGGCCAAGGAGGTTTACCTGTCAGCGTTGGCGGCCCGCACTTGCGCATTAAAAATGTTGTCGTCGGTGGCCGTTAAATAGAATTTAAAATCTCAAGCTATCTGCAATCTGCGATGCCCTGCTTAAACATAGAGAAAATTAGCAGGGTTTTTTGTTGGTTTTATTTTGAAAGCTCAGGCAAGAGTGTCAATAGTTTTGATGATGAAGCTCGTGAGCTGTGTTTAAACTTTTGCAGCGAGCATGACGATTGTAGAAGCTACATAAAGAGTCCGTTATTCACACTGGAGTAGAGCATCTAAATCCGCTGCGACAATTTTTTCTAAATTGCGGGTAATTTTCTCGATCTCCCAATCCCACCAAGCCACTGATAGTAAGGTTTTAATCACTTCATCAGTAAAGCGTTGTCGAATACATTTAGCAGGGTTACCACCCACAATGGTGTAGGGAGGGACATCGTTAACCACGACTGATTTGGCGGCAATAATTGCACCATCTCCCACGTGCACACCGGGCATAATCACGGCTTCGTAGCCAATCCAAACATCATTGCCGATGACCGTATCGCCTTTGTAGGGGAAGTCACTAGGTTGCAGAGCAAGTTTGTCCCAACCATTGCCAAAAATCTGAAATGGATAGGTAGAAAAACCATCGATTTTGTGGTTGCCCCCGTTCATGATGAACTTAACTCCCCTGGCCAGAGCGCAAAACTTGCCAATAATTAGGCGATCGCCAATAAAGGGAAAGTGATACAAAACATTGCGTTCAAAGTTTTCTGAATCCTCCGGATCGTCGTAGTAGGTGTAATCGCCGATGATGATATTCGGATTTGTCACCGTGTTGCGGATAAAACAAATCTGTGGGAATCCTGCCATGGGATGCGGATCATTGGGGTCGGCTCCATACACAGCCAGGTGCTCCTATTGCTAAAAAAATTCGTAGTTCCTTGAATTTTAGCGAGGAATTGAAAACGAAATTACAGCAAATTCGCAAAATCTGTCCAAACTTAATCGCTTTGCCAAAATTCTTTAGCGGCTAAACTGCCAACCGGCGATCGCCAAACAGATCCAGCCAACGATGAAAGCCGCCCCACCGAGCGGTGTAATGGCCCCCAAGATTTTCACTCCACTTAAACTCAAGGCATAGAGGCTACCGGAAAAGAGCACAATCCCGACAATAAAGGCAATGCCAGCCCCATTGAGCCAACTTTGAGGGAACGATCCCTGGACGGAAAATAGGCCCACCAGCAGTAAGGCGATCGCCTGGTACATTTGGTATTTAGCGGCAGTTTCCCAAATATCAAGGGCATTGGCGTCGAGGGTTCCTTTAAGGCCATGGCTGGCAAAGGCACCAGCAGCAACGGCGAGACCAGCAAGGATGGGGGCAATAACTAAGAAAAAACGGGTCATAGTCTTTGTTTAATTGAGTTGTAGAGTCGCTTTAACCACTTCAAAGTTTTGGCGCTTAAGGGTAAAACCAGCTTTTTCTGAAACCCGCTGCATCCCTTTATTTTCTGAGAGAATGTCGGCGGTAATGGCAGTCAGCCCTTCATTGCGACCAATTTCCACCAGACGCCGGAGCAATTCGGTACCGAGTCCTTGGCGTTGGATCGGGTCGCTGACAATCATCGCAAATTCTCCCTCCGTGGTGCCGTGGAGTTGACTCAAACGGGCCACAGCATAGACTTCTTTTTCTTGTGTATCAGGGTCGGTGTATTCAGCAACCAGCGCCATTTCCCGGTCGTAATCAATGAAACAAAGCCGCGTTAACCGTTCGTGGGCGATGCGACTTTGCAGGGTGACGAGGTGAAAATAACGGAAATAAACGCTTTGTTCAGATAGAGTTTGGTGAAATTTAACCAGCATCGGTTCATCTTCGGGGCGGATCGGGCGAATCATAAACTCCCGTCCATCGGCGCTTGTCCAGGGTTTTTCGTATTGCAAGGGGTAGGGGCGAATGGCGGGTTTGGGTAAATCTTTTTCGGCTAAGTCGAGGGGATGCAACACAATCCGTGCGTCAAGGGCAACAAGGCGATCGCCGGAGGCAAAGAGGGGATTAATATCCATTTCTTTGATCCAAGGTTGCTCGACGATTAAACGGCTAAAACGGATTAAAATTTGCTCTAGTTCGTCTAAATTGACGGCTTTTCGACCCCTTACTCCCTTGAGGGCTTTATAAATTTTGGTTTGCTCCATCGTGCGGCGGGCGAGGGTACTATTGAGCGGCGGTAGGGCGATCGCCCGGTCTTGAAATACTTCCACGAGTTGTCCCCCCGTGCCAAAGACCATCACTGGCCCAAACTGCCCATCGATACTGCTGCCGAGGATTAGCTCATAACCGTCCTTGAGGTTGAGCATCGGTTGCACTGTCACCCCGTGGAAATGCTCTGCACCGACTTTTTCGGTGACGCTCTGGCAAATCCGCTCAAAGGCACGCTCGACACTCGCCGCACTGTTTAAATTGAGTTCCACGCCCCCCACATCGGTTTTATGGGTGATCGTGGTGGACAGTAATTTTAAAACCACCGGATAGCCAATTTCATCGGCAAGGGCGATCGCCATTTCTGGGGTGCTGGCATTGCCCGTCGCGACAATGGGAATGCCGTAGGCGGCTAACACTTTCTTCGACTCGGATTCCGTGAGGAGTGTCCGACCTTCGGCGCGAATCGAATCAAGGATCACTTTGACATTATGGCGATCAATAATCCCATCGGTGTCGGGGGCGAGGGTCGGTGTTTCGTAGATGCCTTCGAGGGTGTATTTATAGCGCCACAGTAATTGGAATAAATAGGCGGCGGAATCGGGATAACGGTAGGTGGGCACTTGGGAGCGATTTAAAAACAGTTCCCCCTCGGTCACTTCGTTGCCCCCCATCCAACTGGCAAGGACGGGTTTATCGGTTTTTTCGACACATTTTTGGAGGGCGATCGCCGTGGCGGTGGGGTCGGTCATCGCTTGGGGGGTCAGGATCACCAAAAATCCGGCACTGTTCGGGTCAGCGATCGCCACATCAAGGGTTTTGGCATAGCGTTCTGGTTCCGCATCTCCCAAAATATCAATCGGATTACTGTGGCTCCAGTGGCTCGGCAAAAATTCATCCAAGGCGGCGATCGTTTCCGGAGCCAGTTCCGACAGTTCTCCGCCCCGTTGAATAATTGCATCCGTCGCTAAAACCCCAGGCCCCCCCGCATTAGTGATAATTGTTAACTTTGGTTGCTTCGGCAAACGGGGTTGTTTCGCCAGAATTTCCGCCAAATTAAACAATTCCGAAATGCGATCCACCCGCAACACCCCACAGCGTCGAAAAGCCGCATCCAGTACCGCATCACTCCCCGCCAAGGAACCCGTATGGGAAGCCGAAGCCTTTGCTGCCGCCTCCGTCCGTCCCGCCTTAATCACAATAATCGGTTTCGTAATGGCCACCTCCCGTGCCGCCGAAAGGAACGACCGGGCATTGCCCACCGACTCCATATAAATCACAATGCTTTTGGTGTTCGGGTCATCGCCGAGGTAGGTGATCAAATCACCCCAGTTCACGTCCAGCATCGACCCCAGCGAGATAAAGGCACTAAAGCCCACATTCTCCGGAAAACTCCAGTCCAACACCGCCGTACAAAACGCCCCACTCTGGCTGATAAACCCCACATGACCCGGTTGCGCCATCGCGTGGGCAAAGGTGGCATTTAACCCACTATGGGGATTCATTAACCCCAAACAGTTCGGCCCAATAATCCGCAACTTCCCAGCGGCGATCGCCATAATTTCTTGTTCCAGCGCCTTCCCTGCCTCACCAATTTCCTTAAAGCCCGCCGAGATAATAATTGCGGCTTTTACCCCCACATCAACACATTCTTGAACCACTTGGGGCACAAACTGCGCTGGAATTGCAATCACTACTAACTCCACCGTTTCGGGGACTGCGGAAATATTGTCGTAGGCTTTAATCCCCAACACACTATTGCGCTTCGGGTTCACCGGATAGACCGTCCCGCCAAAGGGATGACTAATCAAATTCCAGAGCAACGTCCGCCCCACGCTACCCTCTTTGTCCGTGGCACCAATGACAGCAACAGATTTGGGATTAAAAAAATAACTGAGGGGTTGTTTTTCCGAGCGAAGAATATCGTATGCTGGATCAATCGTGATCGTCAGGGGAGAGCTTGCCATGGGAACTCGCTAAACTGCTGTTGCCGCTATGCTACTGTGAACCATCCAAATTTTTACGATTTTTTTACAGAATATTTCTCCGGGAAAATTGAGCAATAAAAAACCCCACCGACTGGCAGGGTAATTCTAAAATTTTATGTTCTCAGTATTCAGCTTTTAAAGATTGAGGCTGAATATGGCCTAGCGGATATATTCTTTCAGGATGCTGTTGCGGTTCGGGTGACGCAGTTTACGCAGCGCTTTTGCTTCGATCTGGCGAATCCGTTCACGGGTTACGTTAAAAATTTGGCCGATTTCTTCGAGGGTTTTCATGCGGCCATCATCGAGGCCATAACGAAGACGGAGAACATCACGCTCACGGGCACTGAGGGTATCAAGCACGTTTTCTAGATCTTCCCGCAGCAAGCTCTTGGAGACTTGATCTTCTGGAGTTTCCCCATCGGCTTCGATAAAGTCACCCAAGCGAGAATCTTCTTCTTTACCAATCGGTGTTTCGAGGGAGATCGGTAACTGGGCAGACTTGGCGATGAAGCGCAGTTTCTCGATGGTCATTTCCATGCGCTCAGCAATCTCTTCCTCGGTGGGTTTGCGGCCTAATTCTTGAGAAAGAATCTTGGTGGTTTTTTTGATGCGGGAAATGGTTTCGTAGAGGTGAACAGGCAGACGAATGGTACGGGATTGATCGGCGATCGCCCGCGTAATAGCCTGACGAATCCACCAGGTCGCGTAGGTAGAGAACTTATAACCTTTTTCGTGGTCAAACTTTTCGGCGGCACGGATCAGACCCAAAGAACCCTCTTGGATCAAGTCCTGAAACGAAAGGCCGCGGTTCATATATTTTTTCGCAATGGAGACCACCAGACGGAGGTTTGATTGCACCATTTTGTCTTTGGCACGGCGACCATGGAACAAGCGACGCCGAAAATCTTTGAGGGGCATCCCAGCGGCTTCGGCCCACTCTTTGTCCGTAGGAACGCGAGACTCATGCTCGGTGAGTTGTTCCCGCATCCGCTCTAGTTCGAGCAAATCAGCAATTTTCCGGGCCAGTTCAATTTCTTCTTCAGCCCGCAGCAGACGAATCCGGCCAATTTCTTGGAGGTAAATCCGAATCGAGTCTTCAGTGTAGGGTTTTTTCTTGGTGGCAGTTTCCTTACGACGACTGGTTTTTGCTTTTCGACTTTTTTTCGTGGGGAGGGTAAGTTCTACATAGTCGGTACCTTCTTTAATTTGCGCTTCCGCAAGGGCACTGTAATCAATATCACCCTCATTCCGAGTCTGATCCAGTACGGGGTTCGTCGCTTGGGTCATGCCTATTTCCTCTTGTTCGTTTAAAAAAGCAACTAAATGGACATTCAATGGAGACTTCTAGCAAACAGAATGATTCTGTCGAAGTCGAGGTTTTCCCTACCAAAGGCTATGTTTGATAGAAAAAAACTGTGGGTTTTGATTGTACTAGTAGATGGGAACTTTCCTGCTACCTTTTGGGGGTTTTATTCCGTCTCTAAAACTAGTCAAAATCTGTAATGAGCTTCTCCGACGAGATAGCTTGGAGCAAATCCTTAGCCATTTTAGTGAATTTGTCTTTTATTGCCCACATGGTTATAGCAAAATCTGTAAACTTCGCCCACCCATAGGTTTTTGTTAAGTACAAATATTCTAGTGCCCAAGTAAAGCGACTGATGGATGGCGATCGCCTCTAGCATCGCCAGTCGCAAAAACTACTCCAGGTGGGATGCAACCTTTGTCAAGGGCTATCCAGAAACTTGATGCTAATAGGTTAACTGATCTTTTCTGAAAATGTTCACCATGGGCAAAATTTTCTGCGCTAAAGGTTTTCAAACCGAGACATCTGTGCTTTGGTAATGCGATCGCCGCAAGATTTCTATGCCAATGATTCACAGCCTCCAGCATTTTTGATCATCCACTCAAGAAAGGTATGCCGCAAAGCCCGTCTCGAAGCGATCGCCCCATGTTGGTGGGGAAAGATTCTGCTATGGTATTAAACCAGTTTAACCATCAAAACTTCTGGTTGACGGTTTTCCCAGATCCCTATTTCTAAAAACATCTCAGGCCATATGAAATCCTATCTCGCGGCAGCGATCCAAATGACCAGTAAGCCCGACTTAGACCACAACTTGGGCGAAGCAGAAGACTTGATTCAATTGGCTGTCAACCAGGGGGCGAAACTTGTGACGCTGCCGGAAAATTTTTCTTTCCTCGGCGAAGAAGCCGCTAAGCTTGCCCAAGCCGATGTCATTGCCCAAAAAAGCGAAAAATTTCTCAAGACTATGGCCCAGAGATTTCAAATCACCCTCCTCGGTGGTGGTTTTCCGGTGCCTGGCGGTGACAATAAAGTCTTTAACACGGCTCTGTTGATTTCCCCTGATGGCCAAGAATTGGCCCGCTATCACAAGGTGCATTTATTTGATGTGAATTTGCCCGACGGAAATACCTACAAAGAATCAAGCACAGTCCAGGCGGGCGATGCGCTCCCCCAAATCTTTGCTTCGCCGGAGTTGGGCAAAATTGGTTTATCCGTTTGTTATGATGTGCGCTTTCCGGAGCTATATCGTTCGTTATCAAAGCAAGGAGCCGATATTCTTTGCATTCCCGCCGCATTTACAGCCTATACCGGCAAAGATCACTGGCAAACCTTGATTCAAGCCAGAGCCATTGAAAATACCTGTTATGTAATCGCGCCAGCACAAACAGGAAATCACTACGGCATGCGTTATTCCCACGGCCACGCGATGATCGTCGATCCTTGGGGAACTGTGCTGAATGATGCGGGTGTTCACCCAGGGGTAGCGATCGCCGAAATTAATCCCAATCGCTTAGCCCAAGTGCGCCGTCAAATGCCCTCCCTCGAACACCGGGTTTTCGGTTAGGCTGCAACCAAGACAGCGGTGGGCTTTGGTAAAGTTTCTCCTGCCGCTTCGTAGTCTTCAATTAAGCTTTCTAGGCATTCAACACCATTTTGAACAGCTTCTTGATAACTCTCACCATGGGTACGCCAGGTTTGACCAATAAAATCCGGAAAGCCAACCAGATAACAACTATCAGGGTCACTCCACTGAATTACCATTTGATATTTGAGTTTATCCATCGTCTTTTGCCTCGTTAACCTGTTGAATGGCATCTAGAATAGTTTGTTCCTGATAGGGCTTTGCGTCTGTTCCATCTTTTCCGGCTAAGGTGATCCTGCCTGCATATTTTGGATGTGTCCAGTTGGTATGACTTCCTTTGCCAGGTCGCATCGTAAATCCAGCCCGACGCAAGAGTTTTTTTAACTCACGAATCTTTTTAGGCATCCTTCACTGCTTATATTTTAGGTGTCAGCATGATTAATTGTCTGGCCTGGAGCGATCGCCCTAGATCTAACCCGACTCCCAGAGCTTGGGAAATTTCACCAATCGTTTTTGTGCCGTCGCAAGCCTGCATAAACTGAAACTCAGTGTCGTTGAGGCTAACGAGTTGGTAGTCATAGTCAAAGAGAGACTGGCTAGGCCAGCCATTCAAACAAGGATGAACCTCTGCTGTTGCTTCGGTAAGAGTTTGATCGTCAGACCAATCCATTTTTGCCAGGGGCGGTTTGCAGAGGAAAAATTCATAGTGGCTAATGGTGGTATCCAACAATTCGATTAAACGATAACGGGAACGCTCATCTAAGTTTTTTGCCCGCTCGATTAACTCTGGTTCCTTGCCCACGAGTCGCTCTAGCTCCCAAAACTGGGGATTAGAAAAGCCGACGAATTCTAAGCCTGACGCATCAATGAGTTCAAATAAAGTCTTGATGTTGTAGTCCACTTCCTGGGGATGAACATACATATCTGCAAAGGATGCATCCCGGTGATTTTCTAAAGACCAGCGTTCTTTGTCGTACTGAACAAGGCGACTATTTTCTGGTAGGTTTGCGAAAATTTGGCGGCCTACTTTAACTCCGTCAATATAGTCGCCGCGCTTATCGGCCTGCAAAATGGCGATCGCCTCTTGCATCAGTTGAATTTCCCAACGGCCCAACTCCGCATAGACAAAAATATGGAAAATGCCGCCGGGGGCTAGTTTTTGCGCGAGGGCTTGAATTCCCTGAATTGGGTCGGGCATATGGTGCAAGACGCCGACGCAATTGATTAGATCAAATTCCCCTTCTAGTTCCGTTGCCTGCTCAATAGGTAAACGCTTAAAGGTGACTGGTGCGGTGTGGTGATCGCGTACCCCAGACTGTTGACAGCGTTTTTCGGCGACTTCTAAGGCCCCTTCACTGAGGTCAATGCCGACAATTTCAGCGGCTGGGTTTAAATGAATTAAATATTCCGTACCGACTCCCGTGCCGCAACCAGCATCGAGGATGCGAATTTTATCTGTGCTCGGTTTACGTCCAGTGCAAAAGTTGTAAGCGGCCTGCCAATGCCAACGCCAGTTATACCCTGGGGGTGGTTCATCCAACAGCGGCTCCGGCGGAAAAGGATAGGTATTGTAGAGATTTCGGACGGCTTGTTGGCGATCGCTAGGGTGAGTCATAGGGGGAAGGTCGCAAATAGATTAACTGGCTTGAAAACAGTACAGGTCACATTGTGCAACCTTGATCCCCAGTTTTTCTGAATTTTTGACATACTTCTTAATAAATTTCGTGTCCGGGCCGGAAACGTTCTACCCTAAAGTCTAGCTAACTGATAAACATCTCATTTAATAAAGCATTTGGGAGAAGCGATCGCCAAAGGGAACCCGAAAACTCTTGCTGACTTTCTCCCCAATTTCGCTATAAATTGAACATTTTTGATTGGAGATAGTTGAAAATCCATGACGATTAAGGCCAGCGGTGGAAGCTCTTTAGCTCGCCCCCAGTTATATCAAACCGTTCCCCTCTCCAACATTTCCCAGGCAGAGCAACAGGATCGCTACCTGGAATCTGGAGAACTAACGGCACTGAAAACGTTTTATGACTCTGGACTCAAGCGTTTGGCGATCGCCCAAGCGATTAAACTGAGTTCCCAGCTCATCGTCTCCCGTGCCGCGAACCGGATTTTTGCCGGTGGATCCCCCCTTGCTTACCTCGACCAACCGGAAACTGATACCGATGACAGCGATCTCGGCGTTTCCATGGCCGTCGGGGATGCCAGTGGCGCCACAGGGATCTTTGGTGGTGTCAAAAATTTGTTTCTCGGTTCTGGTGGCGGTAAGATTCCCGCTGGTTTCCGGCCAATCAGTGTTTCCCGTTACGGCCCCCGCAACATGACCAAGTCCCTGCGGGATATGGCTTGGTTCCTCCGCTACACTACCTATGCCATTGTGGCCGGTGATCCGAGTATCCTCGTGGTCAACACCCGTGGTCTAAAAGAAGTCATCGAGAATGCTTGCTCCATTCCGGCGACCATCGTGGCGATCCAGGAAATGAAAGCGGCTTCTTTGGATCTGTTCCGGGGCGATCGCGAAGCCCAAGAAACCGTGGTTCAGTATTTCGACGTGTTAATCACCGAAATGCAGACCCAAGTGCCCAACGATAAATTGCGCCAACGGCCTTCCATCGATGCCCAGGGTTTACAACTACCCCAGAGCTACTTCAACGCCGCCGAAAAGCGTCAGAAGTTCGTGATGAAGCCTGGCTTGTCTGCCCTAGAGAAAAACGCAGTCGTCAAAGCCGCCTATCGCCAAATCTTTGAACGAGACATTACACGGGCCTACAGCCAATCCATTTCTTACCTCGAATCCCAGGTGAAAAATGGCGACATTTCCATGAAGGAATTTGTCCGTCGCTTGGCTAAGTCTCCCCTTTATCGGAAGCAATTTTTCGAGCCCTTTATCAACAGCCGAGCCCTAGAACTTGCTTTCCGTCACATCCTCGGCCGTGGCCCCTCTTCCCGGGAAGAAGTCCAAGAATACTTTGCCATTGTCTCTAGCGGTGGTTTAGCGGCCCTGGTCGATGCTTTGGTGGACTCCCAAGAATATGCTGATTACTTCGGGGAAGAAACCGTGCCTTACCTCCGTGGTTTAGGCCAAGAAGCCCAAGAATGTCGTAACTGGGGCATGCAACAGGATCTGTTTAAATACAGCGCACCTTTCCGCAAAGTCCCTCAATTTATTACGACCTTCGCCAGCTACAATCAGCCTCTACCGGATCAGCATGTATATGGCTCTGGTAACGATGCCTTAGAAATTCAATTTGGGGCAATCTTCCCGAAAGCAACCCGGAGTCCCAGCGCCAGTCCTGCTCCCTTTAATAAAGACACCCGGCGGATTCTGATCCACCGTGGCCCTGGCATTAACAACCAACTGGGCAACCCCCGCGCCCGCGCCACGCAGCCTGGTAGCCTTGGGGCAAAGGTCTTCCGCCTCAATAACGAACTACCAGCAGGTAAGACTACCAACGTCAGCTTCTCAGAAAGTGCAACCCAAAAGGTCATTGAAGCAGCTTACCGTCAGGTCTTCGGTCGGATGGTCTATGCTGGCCAACGTCAGAAAGTAGCAGAGATCAAGCTCGAAAATGGTGAAATTACCCTGCGGGAATTTATCCGGGCCTTGGCGAAATCCGATGTTTTCCGGAATACTTACTGGTCTTCTTTGTACGTCACCAAAGCAGTAGAGTACATTCACCGTCGTCTGTTGGGTCGTCCCACCTATGGTCGCCAAGAAATCAACAGCTACTTTGATACCTGTGCGAAAAAAGGTTTCTACGCTCTAGTAGATGCGATTATTGACAGCAAAGAATACGAAGAAGCTTTCGGCGAAGATACAGTTCCCTACGAACGCTATCTGACTCCCGGTGGTTATTCGCTGCGTCAGACTCGCCCCGGTGCGCTCCGTGAAGATGTGGGGGCTAAGGTTCAGGTTGAGAAGACAGCTCGCTTTATTGAGTTGGGCACTTCTAGCACGAAGAATCTACCAGTGACGGATGTGGATGCTCGCCTCAAGCAAGGGGTTAACGTTCAACGTCAGCAGACGAAGGCCTTTAAACTCACGGATACCTTCAACAAGGTCGAACTGAAAACGGCGATCGCCGCGGCTTACCGTCAGATCTTTGAGCGGGACATCGAGCCCTATGTTGTCGATGCGCAATTTACTGCCCTCGAAAGTAAGCTGGGCAACCGCGAGATCAACATGAAGGAATTCATCGAAGGTCTGGGTTGTTCTGAGCTGTACCAGAAGGAATTCTATACTCCCTACCCCAACACGAAGGTGATTGAAATGGGAACGAAGCACTTCCTTGGTCGGGCTCCCTTAGATCAGCAGGAAATCCGTAAGTATAACCAAATCCTTGCTTCCCAAGGTCTGAAAGCCTTTATCGGCGCGATGGTTAACAGCATGGAGTACCTCGATAACTTCGGTGAGGATACGGTACCCTTCCGTCGCTTCCCGACTTTACCGGCGGCAAACTTCCCCAATACGGAACGACTCTACAACCAACTCACGAAGCAAAATCGTGATCTTGTGGTACCGAGCTTTGAGCCTGCGGTAAAACGCTAAAACACGAAAATTCGGTTAAGACCATAAAAACTGCCCCCCTTTCAAAATTAAGAGAGGAGGGCAATTTTTTAATTGATTTTCCAGAGGATTATTTTGGGGAACTGACGGTTGTTGATGCTACTGGGAAATTTGTAAAACGTAGGGAGCGCGACCTGCATTACCAGCCTGTTCAAAGTTGCCGATAAAGATTTGGTAGCGGCCTGGATTCCAAACACCACCAATTTCGGCAGGAATCCCGCTAAAAGGATCGGCGATCGCACAGAAGGGATCTGCACTGGGATCATCGGCATTTTTTATCAGAAGCGTAAAGGGTCTGGAAACGCCACCGTTAGGATCGACAACGCTGAGATTGAGAGACATCAGGCCATTGCCATTAATGCGAAAGGTGTGGTTGGGGCGATTGGCAATCCAGCCACAAAAGTTACTATTGGTTGGCCCCCCAGCCTGGCCGGTGATTGTCCCGTTAAAGACTTCATTGGAGGTAATGGCTCCGTTAGCGGCGATCGTAAAGGTTTCCGGGCCGGCGATCGCCCCTTGAATACCACCAAGACCAGCGGCAATGGTCAGGAGCGTTGTTGCCCCAATAATGGTCGGTGCATAAAATTTTGTCATGGCTGTCCCCCTCCCCAGTTGGGTTATACCGTCAGAGGCTCCCTTGATCAAGTGAGCATCTAGGCTCTATGAAAGAAAAGATTCCAGGAAAGTTCCATTACTGCTGTTTTGTGAAGGCTTGTTAAGCAAAAAGGCCCTAAAACAACGATGGCGATCGCCACCTTTAAGATCGATACCAAGCAAAAATAAACCATGGTTGAACATGGGAAGATTCGCAATTTGCCAATCGAGCGGTACCATTTTAAAGGGTTTGAGCGAAATTTCCCGTCACCTTATAATAAACAATTTGATCACCCTCCCCCAAAAGGAGCTGATTAGTAAGCATCTAAGGAGAAAGTCCATGAGTCGCGTGTATGTCTTGCTGTTTAATGCCCGGACAGAAAATGAAGGGATTCACACACTCCAAACTGGCGATCGCAACAAGATTTTAATGTTTGAAGATGAAGATGACGCCACCCGGTTTGGGCTAATGTTGGAAGCCCAGGATTTCCCGCCCGTCTCCATCGAAGCCATGGATGAAGAAGACATTATCGAGTTTTGTCGGGATGCAGATTATGATTGGCAACACGTTGCCGCTGGCGAATTGGCCACGCCCCCCGAAGCGAATGTGACAGATTTAGCTTGGGATCCAGAGGGAAAGCAACAGCCAGCAGAGCAAACCACAGCGTCAGAAAATGATTTGTCGGATACAGAATTAGACCGCATTCGACGTCAATTAGAAGGGCTTTTGTAGTGTATTCGGAATGGATTAGATCGATAGCATCTTAATGCCCAGGGCGATCAAAACTCCGCCGCCAAAAAACTCGACCTTTTCGCCTAAATGTCCGGAAATGAGTTTGGCACAAAATAGACCCCCATAGGTGGCACAAAAAGCAGCCAAGCCAATGCTGAGGGAGTAGGGCACAAGCGGTTTACCAATGAGGCCGAGGGAAACGCCCACCCCCAAAGAATCGATGCTGGTGATACTAGAAATAAACAAAATTTTCCACAGGCTATGGATTTTGACGGATTCACCATCGTCATCGCCTGGCTTGGCTCGCATTTCTTGGTAAGCGTTGTAGCACATATGTCCACCCACCAAAACCAATAGGGCAAAGGCCACCCAATGATCGTAGGCCATAATTATAGTCTGGGCAAAGCGTCCCAAAATGAAGCCGATGGCGATCGCCACCCCTTCAGAAAATCCCGAACTGAGCGCAAAAAATAAAGCCCGTTTTCCAGAAAAGTGACGAATACCAAGGGCTAAGGCGGCGGAAAAAGAGTCAATACTGAGGACAAGGGCGAAAATAATAATGTCTAATTCAAAACCCATAAATGCCGTGGCGATCGCCAACTCGAAAGGAATGCATTTATTACTATAAACGAAAAATCGTGGGTCGATTTATCATAGTTTTTTCATTGTTTCCGAGTTCCACAAAATTATTTAAAAAATTCTTCCAAAAAAAGTAATTGCCTACAAATAAATCCTAATCCTCGTGAGACTGAGCGAAATAATAATCTGCTTTTTACTTGGAAAATGACGACTCTAGACTTATAAAAATCGGGTCTAAATAATCATTATATTGAGAGCATTTTAAGGCCCATAGCAATCAGAATACCACCGCCAAAAAACTCTACCTTTTCCTTTAATTGACTAGAGATTAATTGTGCGCAAAATAAGCCCACATAAGTAGCAAAAAAGGCTGATACTCCGATCCCCAGGGAATAGGGAATTAAGGGTTTGCCCATTAAACCAAGGGAAATACCAACCCCCAAAGAATCAACACTGGAAATGCTAGAGACCAAAAGAATTTTCCAAAGGCCATGAATTTTTCTGGATTCATCATCATCGCCTGGGAGTTTTTGCATTTCTCGGTAGGCGTTGTAGCACATGTGAACACCGATAAGGATCAAGAGAATAAAAGCAATTCCTTGATCATAGAAGGTGATGTATTGGGCGAAATTACCCAGGAGAAAACCGAGGGAAATAGCGCCGCCACCGGAAAAACCTGAACTGAGCGCAAAAAATAAGGCCCGCTTGCGGGAAAAATGGCGTGCTCCTAGTGCAAGGGCGACGGAAAAACAGTCAATACTCAGCACTAGGGCAAAGAGAAGAATATCTAAGTCAAAGTCCATGAAATCCCCTATGGGTACTCCCTTAAAAAGATTATGGCGATCGCCATCAACAAAAAAACAAAAAAATTAAATTATTTGATTCTTATTTCCTACGAGTCTTAAACCTTAAAAAGCGGCTTTTAAATTCTCAGACAGATAATCTGCTGTGGCTTCAACTAAGGCGATCGCATTTTCATAGAACATCCGCGTCGGGCCAAGCACCGCAACACTGCCAACGGGCGTTTTTTCTTGGTAATAATATGTGGAAATAAGGGCGCAGGTTTTCATGGGTTCTAGGGGATTTTCGGTGCCGATGTGAATGAGCGTCGGGCGATCGCCTGGTAAACCACTAAAAACCACCGGGAGTAGCTGTTCTTGTTTCGCCTCTAGCAAGTGCAATAGGGTTTGTAACTGCTCAATTTGGGAAAACTCAGGTTGCCGCAGCACTTCCGAAATGCCCCGTACCAGAATTGGCGTCGCAATCGTATTGGGCACAATCTGAGCAATCTTACTCAAAATCGTCTCCAATAACAGCTGACAATGGTGAAAGTCTTCGTCTAAAGCCTGGGGATCAAGGCTGGCAATTTCTTGGAGCGATCGCCCCTGGAGATGGTGATTCAAAAAATTCGATAGAATCTCTAGCTCATCGGGGTCACAGTCCAGGATCAAGGACAACGATTGGGGTTGATAGCTATCCGTCACCACAATCATCATCACCTTCTGATCCCCTAGGGGGAGTAACTGTAGATAGCGTAGGCGAGCATGGTTTTGATGGGGCACCGTGATTAGAGCAATATAACCACTTAACGTCGCCAGGATTTGCGTTGCCCGCTGGAGGGTCGCTTCTAGTCCCCAATACTCTGCAGCGGTCTGTTCCTGTAACGTTTGGCTCGCTCGTTTGCGGGTCTGGGAATTGGGGGTGACGAGCTCGTCCACATAAAAGCGATAGCCGGAATCAGAGGGGACTCGTCCCGCCGAGATGTGGGGTTGATACAAGAAACCTGCCTTTTCCAACTTGCCCATCACATTACGAATGGTGGCAGAACTGACCTGAAAGTCATATTCCTCCACAAGGGTTTTGGAGCCTACGGGTTCCGCTGTGGAAATGTAATGGTTGACCGTTGCTCGAAAAATATTTTGGTGACGGGGATTAAGAATTTTCTGAGCAACCATACGCCGACAGTAGTGCTTTCAATAACTAAGAAATATAAAAAAATAGCAAAAAAACTTTGCTTAACTTAAGAAAGATTTAAGGTCTAAGTTTGGGTTAGTATAGCTCATTCTTCCCTAGTAGCGCGGTAGGCTTTGATCCACAGAGAGGGTGTAAAGGTGAATCCCACCTTCAATATTGATCACTTGGGTAAAACCTTGTTGTTGCAGCCAGTAACACATTTGTGCCGAACGCACACCATGGTGACAAAGCACATAGGTTTCTGCCTGGGGGTCAAAGTCCACAGCAATACGGGCAGCCCATTGTTCAAATTGACTCAGGGGTAAATTGGTAAAGCCTGGGAGAGCGACAATCTCTAGCTCATCGGGTTCACGCACATCAATGAGTTGCAAAGATTCGGTCATGGCGACGCGCTGGGCAAAAACCGTGGGACTGACGGCCTGGAGTTGTGGGTTAGAACTAGGGTTGGTCATGGTCAAGCTACTGATAAAAAATTAAGAGGTGAGCATTTTTAGCATTTTCTGGCTGCGTTTGGGAATGCCAAGGCTGAATTGCTAGGGGATCTTCACCTTAGGGGGGGCCAAAGTTAAGGAGTATTGCAGTTCCCCCGGAGAGTCGGTCAAGAAAATTTGGGAATGGTACAAGTAACGTTAGAGGCGTTAGATCTTCTGTCCCACTTTTTGAAGATGGTACAGGGTAAAGCATTCTGCTTGGCGATCGCCTTTATTCTGCGTTAACGATTTATAAATATTGCATTTTTTAAGAAACAGCCATTAATTTTTTTGAGTTTGTATGAACTTTGCAAATTTTCCGTGGTTATCCACGATTATTTTATTTCCCATTATTGCGGCATTATTTTTGCCCCTCATCCCCGACAAAGATGGGAAAACAGTGCGCTGGTATGCCTTGACCATTGGCTTAATTGACTTTGTGATCATCGTGACGGCCTTTTACACGGGCTACGATTTTGGCAACCCGAATCTGCAACTGGTAGAAAGCTACACCTGGGTCGAAGCAATCGATCTGCGGTGGTCAGTGGGGGCCGATGGCCTTTCCATGCCCTTGATTCTTCTCACGGGTTTTATCACAACTTTGGCGATCTTGGCAGCCTGGCCCGTAAGCTTTAAGCCAAAGCTATTTTATTTCCTGATGCTGCTGATGTATGGCGGTCAAATCGCTGTCTTCGCCGTGCAGGATATGCTGCTGTTTTTCTTTACCTGGGAATTAGAACTGGTTCCGGTTTATCTGATTCTGTCCATCTGGGGTGGCAAAAAACGGCTCTATGCCGCAACGAAATTCATCCTCTACACCGCTGGTGGTTCATTATTTATTCTGATTGCCGCCCTGACCATGGCCTTTTATGGGGATACGGTCACCTTTGATATGACGGCGATCGCCCAGAAAGACTTTGGCATTAACCTCCAACTGCTGCTTTATGGTGGCCTGCTTATCGCCTATGGGGTGAAGTTACCGATTTTTCCTCTGCATACCTGGCTCCCCGATGCCCATGGTGAAGCCACCGCCCCGGCCCACATGCTCCTCGCCGGAATTCTCCTAAAAATGGGCGGCTATGCCCTACTGCGGATGAATGCCGGGATGCTGCCCGATGCCCATGCCCTGTTTGGCCCGGTGCTTGTGATCCTCGGAGTCGTCAATATCGTTTATGCGGCCCTCACTTCCTTTGCCCAACGTAATCTCAAACGAAAAATCGCCTATTCCTCCATTTCCCACATGGGCTTTGTGCTAATTGGGATGGCTTCGTTTACCGATTTGGGGACGAGTGGTGCCATGTTGCAGATGATTTCCCATGGGCTCATTGGGGCGAGTCTCTTCTTTATGGTTGGTGCCACCTATGACCGTACCCACACCCTGATGCTCGATGAAATGGGTGGGGTCGGCAAAAAAATGAAGAAAATCTTTGCGATGTGGACAACCTGCTCGATGGCATCTTTGGCGCTGCCGGGGATGAGTGGTTTTGTTGCTGAATTAATGGTATTCGTCGGTTTTGCCACCAGTGATGCCTATAGCCCTACTTTCCGGGTGATCATTGTTTTCCTCGCGGCAGTGGGCGTCATTTTAACGCCAATCTACCTGCTTTCGATGTTGCGGGAAATCCTCTACGGCCCAGAAAACAAAGAGCTTGTGGCGCATGAAAAACTGATCGATGCCGAGCCTCGCGAAGTCTTTGTGATTGCGTGCTTGTTGATTCCGATTATTGGGATTGGTCTGTATCCGAAGGCCGTGACCCAGATCTATGCTTCTACGACGGAAAATCTAACGGCGATCCTGCGCCAATCGGTGCCGAGTCTTCAGCAAACGGCACAGGCACCTAGTTTAGATGTTGCGGTTCTGCGTGCCCCAGAGATTCGCTAATCGTTCAAACTTGAGTCCATAATTTTTGCAAGGCGGTGTGTTAATGGTCACCGTCTTTTTTATTAGCTGGAGTTCGGCGATCGCCTTTATCAAAGGACTTGATACACTAGAAATCATCAAGGATTTCACAAATATGAAAAGAAGCCAGGCATTTTTCGAGAGACGATTGGCAAAAAAATTAACAGAGTGAATTTAACTTAACTGAAGGCAACTGAAATGACTGTAGCTTTGAATATTGATGATGCTCTTTTGGAAGAAGCTCTCGCCCTCGGCAATCAAACACCGCCCGATGCCCTTGTTGAAATTGCCCTCAAAGAATATATTCAGCGGCGTAAGCGCCTCAAATTAATCGAGCTTTTTGGAACGATTGAATACGATCCCAACTATAACTACAAAACACAACGACGATAGAGATGCAAACGATCGTTGATACTTCAGTTTGGTCCCTGGCTTTACGTCGAAAAGAACCGCCTGAGCTGTTGCCTCAAGTTTCAGAACTACAACGACTGATTATCGCGGATGAAGTTGTTATGCTTGGGTTGATTCGTCAAGAAATCTTGTCTGGGATCCGCAATCTTGATCAATTTGCCCGTCTCAAAAGCTATCTTCAAGGATTTTTGGATTTAGAGCTAGATACCACTGACTATGAAACCGCTGCTGAGTTTTTTAACCAATGTCGGCGCAACGGTGTGCAAGGATCAAATACAGATTTTTTGATTTGTGCTGTTGCCCATCGCCGAAACTACAAAATTTTGACAGAAGACCGAGATTTTAAAAACTTTCAGGCCTATATTCCCATCAAACTCGCTTAATATTGGCGATCGCCCCTAGGATCAAAAAAAATTTGTATGGCAGCCTAACCACTCACAGAGAAGGTATCAGTTTCGCCGTACCAACCCGCTAAACTCTGGCCAGAAGCGACGGTGTAGGGAAGTGGGCAACCTTCTAGGGCTTCACGCTCCGTTAAGGGGGTTTCGTCGATGAGGCTATAGTCTGGCTTCACGTAGGCGTGTTTTGTTTCGTCGTAGGCTAACACTTCGCCATTTTCGATGTTGTAGATCCAGCCATAGATTTTCAGCTTGCCCTGGTGGAGCCGCGATCGCACTACGGGATAGGTTTTGAGATTATCAATCTGGACAAGAACATTTTCCGCAACGAGGGTTTCAACCAGTTCTTCCCCTTCGCAGTGGGGGTAAGTATCCCGGACGAGGCGACGGGTGGCTTCGGCGTGCTTGAGCCAGTCGTAAACCAAAGGCATATCGGCTTGGAGTTTATTTAATTTAAGCAGCCCTTTCATCGCACCACAGTGGGAATGGCCACAGACAATAATTTGCCGAATATCGAGGCCTTGGAGAGCATATTCTAGGGTGCCCCCTTCGCCACCATTGGCCGCACCATAGGGAGGAATAATATTTCCGGCATTGCGGATGACGAAGATTTCACCAATATCCGTTTGGGTAATCAGCGCCGGGTCAACACGGGAGTCGGAGCAACAAATGAACAGAACGCGGGGCTTTTGGCCGTGGGAAAGTTGTTCAAAAAGATCCTGGTGGCTCGCAACATAGCTTTGCTTAAATTTGTCCAGGCCGCGAATAAGTTTTTTCACTGTTCGATCGTCCGATGTCAAAACGAGGTGACTACTGAGGGATCATAGTAAACCAAAACAATCCATTTAGATAAATGAGGATGGCACATATTTTTCATAAGGTAGACCAATCATCTGGGGAGATTTTTGGCGATCGCCGACTCAATAATCCCGTTAATTTCCCCCCTAGATGCCGCTAAAATAAGCTTGATTTAATCGGTCGAGCCTATGCCGGATTTAGCCATCCCCATCCTCAACGTCCAACATTTGACCCGGCGCTTCGGAGGCCTGGTGGCGGTGCATGATGTGTCTTTTCAGGTGGCCCCAGGGGAAATTTTCGGCTTGATTGGGCCAAATGGGGCGGGCAAAACAACTTTTTTTAATCTGTTGACCGGGATGATTCCCCCTTCCCAAGGAAACATTCTGTACCAAGGCCGCAAGATTCACGGTCTGGCTCCCCACCAAATTGCCGCCTCTGGTATTGCGCGGACGTTTCAGAATCTGCGCTTGTTTGGAAATTTGTCGGCCCTCGAAAATGTGGCGATCGCCCGCCATCTGCACCAAAAAAACAATATTTTTGAAGGAATTTTAGGTTTACCCAAAGCGAAAAAAGCTGAGCAAGAAACCTACGACCGGGCGAAGGAATTGCTAGATTTGGTGGGCTTAACCGGAAAATACCGTCAACAGGCAAAAAATTTTTCCTATGGTGATCAACGGCGTTTAGAAATTGCCCGCGCCTTGGCCCTAGAACCCCAGCTTTTACTCCTCGATGAACCCGCTGCCGGGATGAACCCCAACGAAAAAGGCGCTTTGAGTGATTTAATTCGACAAATTCGGGCGCAATTTGACCTGACGATTCTGTTGATTGAGCATCATATTCCCCTGGTGATGGGACTGTGCGATCGCCTGGCGGTGTTGGATTTTGGCGAACTGATTGCCCTCGGTTTGCCAGAGGATGTAAAGGCAGATCCAGCGGTGATTGAAGCGTATTTGGGAGATGAGTAAATGTTGGAACTCATTGATGTCTCAGTCAATTATGGTGGTATCGAAGCCCTGAAAAATATCCACTTAACGGTCAATGCCGGGGAAATTGTCACCCTGATCGGCGCGAATGGGGCAGGAAAAACCACCACTCTCAAGGCCATTTCGCGGCTGGTCAATCTCCGCCAAGGCCGAATTCTGTATCATGGCACTGAGATCACCAAAAGTGCCCCCCATGCCGTTGTCAGGGCTGGCATTGCCCATAGTCCAGAGGGAAGACGAATTTTAGCGCGGCAAACAGTTTTAACGAATTTGGAATTGGGGGCCTACACGCGCCAGGATCGGTTAGGGATTAAGGCGGATCTCGAAAAACAATTTGCCATTTTCCCGCGCCTCGCAGAACGAAAAAATCAAATTGCGGGCACCCTCAGCGGTGGGGAACAACAAATGTTGGCGATCGCCAGGGCGGTGATGGGGCGGCCAAAACTTTTACTCCTTGATGAACCGAGTCTTGGTTTAGCGCCCCAAATTGTGAAAGAAATTTTTCAGGTAATTCAACAACTCCACGCCGATGGCACCACGATTCTTTTAGTCGAACAAAATGCGAGTCTGGCCCTCGAATGTAGCGATCGCGCCTATGTTTTAGAAGCGGGTTACCTTAAAATTAGCGGCAATGCCCGGGATCTACTCAGCGATGAACGGGTTAAAGCGGCCTATCTGGGCTAGGTGCTCACTTCTTCCCTGCGGTACCCATTGTGAAAGCTGTTCGTTTTGTTCCCCTGCGCCCTAAGGTTTGGCAGAAGGTCATTCGTCTCTTTTTGGCCACGGCGATCGCCTTGATCTTGATGCGAAATGCGTTGCCTTTGATCAGACAGATTAGCTTTTTTGGCCTGTACCAAGTCGCCACCCCAGAGAAAGTTGTTGCTTTGACCTATGATGACGGCCCGGCACCGCCCTATACCGAAGCGATTTTAGAGATTCTCGACGACTACCAAGCGAAAGCCACCTTCTATGTGGTGGGACAAAATATCGAAATTTATCCAGACACCGTCCGCAAAACCATCGCCGCTGGCCATGAACTGAGTAACCATTCCTACGAACACAAATACATGGCCTTCCGTTCCTGGGACTACATCACCAACGAAGTGGACAAAACGGATCAACTGCTGCGGAATTTGGGGGTCACGGGCCAGATCGATTTTCGGCCGCCCTGGGGCCGTCGTTGTTTCCTGCTTCCCCTTTATCTCCATCAGCAACAGAAACGCCTCGTGATTTGGGATGTGGATTCTTTTGATTGGGAAATTGAGGCTAGTCCTGTGGACATTGCGGCACGGGTCATTGGGGCTGTACAACCCGGATCGATTGTTTTGATGCACGATGGCGGCGGCGATCGCCAACGCACCGTAGAAGCGACAGATTTGATTTTGAGTCAGTTGACCGAAGCCGGCTATCGCTTTGTGACCGTGGCCGAACTCTTTGAATTGTCCTAAAAAATTAAGCCGATTGCACCGAATCTATTTCCCCCTGCAAAGGACAAACGCAAGTCTCTTGTTCCAACCATTGGGAGCCAACTTGGTGGAGGGCGGTCATTACAGGCTGAATTTCCCGCCCCTTTGCTGTTAACGAATATTCCACCCGGGGGGGAATCTCTGCGTAAATGCGCCGTTCCACCAGGCCATGGGTTTCTAGTTCTCGCAGGCGCACCATTAACGTTTTGGTACTGATTCCCGGTAAAGCCTTGAGCAGTTCATTGGTGCGGCGATCGCCTGTAAAAAGCTCCCGCAACACTAAAATTGACCATTTATTTCCCAACAAATCCACTACAAATTGGATCGGACATTGGAAATTAACATCATTACAAGGGTTGGGGTCAGTCATTGGCCAAACATACTTCATTGCTAAAACTTTAACATTTCTTCAATGTCCCCGGAATCCTAACAAAGGCAACATTTTTTTACCCCAGGTAACTATAGGCTAGCCGGAGAAACCCTCTTGAAACTTCAGGATAATTCCGAAAAGATGAATCCCAGAAAGATTTAAAAAACACCTTTTAATCAGCCTATGGTTACGCTCACTGACCAGCCGAGTCCAGAACTTCTCAGACCAGGGGTTAAAAAACCAGTTCAAGAAACCCTCCTAACACCCCGCTTTTACACTACAGATTTTGACAAAATTGCCAACATGGTGCTCTCTTCCCACGAAGAAGAAATTTTGGCTGCCCTCGAAGAATTGCGGGCCGATTATAACCGCAACCATTTCATCCGTGACGAAAGTTTTGAGCAATCTTGGGATCATTTCGACGAGAAAACCCGCAGTATTTTCATTGACTTTTTAGAACGTTCTTGTACTTCTGAGTTTTCTGGCTTTCTTTTATTTAAAGAACTGTCCCGTCGCCTCCGCGATCGCAGTCCGATTTTGGCCGAAGCGTTTCACCTGCTGGCCCGGGACGAGGCACGCCATGCGGGCTTTATCAACAAATCAATGGTGGATTTTGGTCTCTGTTTAGACCTGAAATATCTCACCCAAAAACGAACCTATACCTTCTTTCCGCCGGAGTGGGTGATTTATACCGTTTACTTATCGGAAAAGATTGGCTATTGGCGCTATATCCTCGTGTATCGTCACCTGGAGAAACACCCAGAGCACAATATTTATCCGCTGTTTAAGTATTTTGAAAGCTGGTGCCAAGATGAAAACCGCCATGGAGACTTTTTTAAAGCCCTATTGCGATCGCAAAAATCCCTCTGGAAAACTTGGCAATCTCGCTTGTGGTCGCGCTTTTTCCTCCTGACGGTATTTGTCACCCATTCCCTGACAACCCTGGAACGGTCTGATTTTTACGAGATGATTGGCCTTGATGCCCACCAATACAATCGGGACGTGATTCGCAACACCAACGAAACGTCTCTACGGGCTTTCCCGGAAGTGCTCGACACAAACCATCCCCAGTTTTTCACCCGCCTAGAAGCCTGCGCCGCCGCCAATGAACACCTAAAGGCGATCGCCACCAACGGGAAACCGAAAGTAATTCAGTTTTTCCAAAAAATCCCCTGGATCACCAACATCGTTTGGAATATGGCTTTGATCTTCTTCACCAAGCCTGTGGATGCCGAAGCCCTACGGGCCGAGGTTCACTAAAAATTCCCCTCAGCATTTTTCCGCTTATTTACCCCATGGAGTAGCCATGACGACCCTATCCCAACGCCTCCGCTTTGGTACCCAAACCTCCCATACCCTCTCAGAAAATACGGCCTTTATGAAGTGCTTTTTGAAGGGCATTGTGGAGCGGCAACCCCTCCGGAAATTGATGGCCAATTTGTATGCGGTCTATTACACCCTGGAGACGGCTTTTGAACAGTACAAAGACCACGAAATTCTAGGGGAAATCTATTTCCCGGAGTTGAACCGAGTGCCCCATCTGGAAGAGGATCTGGCCTTTTATTACGGTGAGCATTGGCACAGGCAACTGGAACTACTCCCGGCGGGTAAAGTCTACCAAGCGCGCTTACAAGAACTGGCCGCCACTGATCCGCTGCTCCTGATTGCCCATGCCTATGTGCGCTATATGGGGGATCTGTCTGGGGGTCAGAGTTTAAAGAATATTATCCGCTCAGCCTTAGCGTTACCCGATGGCCAGGGCACCAGATTTTATGAATTTGACTCTTGGCCGACCCCAGGCGATCGCCGCAATTTCAAGTTGCAATATCGAGACGCGCTGGATCGGTTGAATTTAGACGAAGTAACGATCCAAAAGATTATCAACGAAGCCAATTATGCCTTTGCCCTCAACCGGGATGTGATGCACGAGTTGGAGCCGGACGTAAAGGCGGCCATCGGCGAACATACCTTTGATTTGTTAACTCGCCAAGACCGCCCGGGCAGTACCGAAAACCGCGATCGCCAGCCCGATGATCCGGCCCTTATCGCGTCTTCCTAGAACCAGTTTTAATCCTCTATTCCTACGAGTTTCCCTGAGCACTTTTAAGTGTCGTTTGAAAGCATTATTTCTCACTGAGATTAGGAGTGCTAGGGGATTTTTTTTGAAAAATCAACTTTAATTAATCTCTTTTTCCGATGAATTTAGCCAGTCAAAATGTCCGCTTTAATGGGCCGCTCCTCCAAAAATACAATCAAGCGGTTCCCCGCTATACCAGTTACCCCCCCGCAACGGAATTAACCCCTGATTTTGAGGGGGCTCTTTTCCGCCAGGCGATCGCCATGGGGAACTATAAAAAAACGCCCCTTTCTCTCTATTGCCACATTCCTTTTTGTGAAAAGCCCTGCTATTTCTGTGGCTGCAATACAATCATTACCCAGTACAAACCGGCGGCGGCTACCTATCTGGACTACCTGATTCGTCACATTCAACAGGTGGCCCCTCTCGTCCAAGGCGATCGCCTGGTGCAACAACTCCACTGGGGTGGCGGCACGCCCAATTATTTAAACTTGGAGCAAGTGACGCGCCTGTGGCAAACTCTCCAGGACAATTTTCAATTTGCGCCCGATGCGGAGATTTCCATCGAGATCAACCCCTGCGAGGTGAGTCGCGAGTATATTTTTGCCCTGCGTCAACTGGGTTTTAAGCGGATCAGCTTCGGCATCCAGGATTTTAATCCCCAGGTGCAAGCGGCGGTAAATCGCATCCAACCGGAGGAAAAACTCTTTGAGGTGATGGCTTGGATTCGGGAAGCAGGTTTTGAAAGCGTCAATGTGGATTTGATCTACGGCCTGCCCTACCAAACCCTGGCGACGTTTACGGAAACTGTCCAGAAAACGATCCAACTGAACCCCGACCGCATCGCCGTCTTTAGCTTTGCCTATGTGCCCTGGCTAAAACCTCTGCAAAAACGGATGCCCGAAGCAGCGATGCCCCCCACCGCCGAAAAACTGGAAATCCTCAAGATGACCATCGCCAACCTCACCTACCACGGTTATGTATTCATTGGGATGGATCACTTTGCGAAGCCCAACGATGAATTGGCGATCGCCCAACAGGCCGGGGAACTGCACCGGAATTTCCAAGGCTACACCACGAAGCCGGAATCCGACCTTTTAGGGTTTGGCATGACTTCGATCAGTATGCTCCAGGATGTGTATGTCCAAAATCACAAACGCTTGAAAGATTTTTACGCAGCCATTGATCAACGGGTTCTCCCTATCGAAAAGGGTGTCCAGCTCACCCAGGATGATCTAATTCGTCGCACTGTGATCATGGAATTAATGTGCCAGTTTCGCCTGTCGGCCCCGGCGCTGGAGAACAAATATCACCTGGGCTTTGATTTGGACTTTAACGACTATTTCCAAGCCGAATTGGGTGCTTTAAATGATTTGGAAGCCGACGGGTTGATTCACCGTTCCGGGGATGGCTTCCAGGTGACGCCCAGCGGTCGCTTGTTGATTCGCAATATTGCGGCGGTGTTTGATACCTACCTACAACACAAAACCGAGAAAACTTTCTCCAAGGCGATTTAGCGATCGCCACCGTTTCCCCTGGGGCGGATCATCAACCGGGTTCGCCCCATTGTCTTGTTCTATTGTTTGAGAATTCATGACCCAATCTGTGCAACAACTCCCCCAAAAACCAACCCTAGACTGGGTTGCCGTGTTCTTTTTTGGCGCGGTTCATCTCCTGGCCCTTGGTTTGGCCCCCTTCTTTTTTTCTTGGTCGGCGATCGCCGTTTGTCTGTTTCTCCACTGGCTCTTTGGCAGCATTGGCATTTGTTTGGGCTACCATCGCCTCTTGAGCCACCGCAGTTTCAAAGTCCCGCAATGGCTGGAATATACCTTGGCGTTTATCGGTGCCCTGGCTCTCCAGGGTGGCCCTATTTTTTGGGTGGCGGGCCACCGGCTGCACCATGCCCACACGGAAGATGAAGTTAAAGACCCCTATTCCGCAAAACGGGGTTTTTGGTGGAGCCATATGCTCTGGATTTTCTACCCCGATCAACAATTTTTTGATGCTGACCAATACAGCCGCTATGCCCAGGATCTCGCGAAACAGCCCTTTTACCGTTGGCTAAACCGCAATTTCCTACTGCTACAAATTCCCTTGGCGATCGCCCTTTATCTCCTCGGCGGTTGGTCTTGGGTCGTGTATGGCATGCTAGTGCGGGCGGTGTTGCTATGGCATAGCACCTGGTTTATCAACTCTGTCACCCATGTGTGGGGCTACCGCAGTCACGCAAGCGACGACAATTCCCGTAATCTCTGGTGGGCGGCAATTCTCACCTATGGCGAAGGCTGGCATAACAACCACCATGCCTATCCTAATGTGGCGAAAGCCGGTTGGCGCTGGTGGGAAGTCGATGTTACCTGGTGGGCCATCTGGCTCCTACAACGGCTTGGTCTCGCCACGAAAGTTATTTTGCCGCCAGCCGCCGTCACAGAATAAATTTGCGTTTGATCATTACCGCCAATTCAAAAAAATAACCCCCCATTTTCCGTTTGGCATGGGGGATTTTTGTAGCAATATCAATGGTGGTTAGCCTAGCGAATCCCAAGCAATTCCACATCAAAGATCAAAGTGGCATTGGGGGGGATCACACCACCAGCACCACGGGAACCATAGCCCAGTTCCGCGGGAATAATCAGCGTGCGCTTACCACCAGGCTTCATGGTAATGACACCTTCGTCCCAACCTTTAATCACTTGCCCAACACCGATCACAAAAGAAAAGGGTTCATTGCGCTTGACGGAGCTGTCAAACACGTCGCCGTTTGTCAGTTTGCCAGTGTAATGAACCGTCACCATTTCCCCTTCCATGGGGGATGCCCCTTCACCGACAACTTCATCGATGTACTGGAGGCCGGATTCGGTTGTGACTGCTTTTGATAAATCAATATCCATATCTTTGAGTTCCTCGGTGGGATTGGCGGCAATTTGTACCACTGGACTGGTCGAGTCGAGTTCAGCGGCGATCGCCGTTTGACTGGCCCCATTAAAGACCGCAGACAAGATTAACATAACCCCACAGATAACGATGACTCCAAAACTAAGCCAAATTTCTCGCATGGATGTTCATTCACTCCCAGATTTACAAACAGTGTGCATTGCTTTCCTATCTTACCGGGCCTATCGCCACTGCTTATTTTCCAGTTCGCGCACCTGTCGCTCTAAACGATCAATGCGACCGCGCAGTTCATCCATTTCTGACTGACGAGGCACCCCAAGATCCCGCAAAATATTCCGCACCTGCCGCTCGAAATAAGCCTCTGCATTGCCCTGTTCGAGTTTGAGTTGGTTCATCATGTCATCGAGCATTGTTTTGGCCTGCTCTGGGTTGATCGTCCCTTCTTTTACCCACTGGTCACTGGCTTCTTTGACTTTTTCGGCGACGATCGAGGTGGTCCCAATCCCAATCATCAGCATTTGTTGCAGGAAGTTGTTGTTGTCCATGGTGTAGTCTGTCTCGTCTTCAGTATGGGTTTCCCTAAATGGTTTCAACCTTAAGCTAGAATAGCTTAGCGAATTTGAACCTAGTTATATTCTAATGATGCCTGCTTCTTCTGAGTCCCCCCGGATTGCCACCGTTGCCCGGGTGACGGGTGAAACCAATGTGAAAGTAACGGTCAATCTGGATGGAACTGGCAAGTGTGAGGTGAATACTGGGGTGCCATTCCTCGATCACATGCTGCATCAGCTTTGTTCCCATGGTCTATTGGATCTGCACATCCAGGCCCAAGGGGATTACGAGATTGACGACCACCACACCAACGAGGATGTGGGCATTACCCTGGGGATGGCGATCGCCAAAGCCATTGGTGAGCGCAAAGGGATTCAGCGGTTTGGTCATTTTGTCGCGCCCCTCGATGAAGCCCTAGTACAGGTCGCCTTAGATTTTTCTGGTCGGCCCCACCTCAGCTATGGTTTAGAAATCCCCACGGAACGGGTCGGCACCTACGATACCCAATTGGTACGGGAATTTTTTGTGGCGATCGTCAACCATGCCCAAATGACGATCCACGTGCGCCAACTAGACGGTATTAATTCCCACCACATCATTGAAGCGACCTTTAAAGCCTTTGCCCGGGCGATGCGTATGGCCCTAGAAATTGACCCCCGTCGGGCGGCAACGATCCCTAGTTCTAAAGGGGTTCTTTAGGGTCTTTCTAAAAATTTTTATGCCCAACATTTGCAAGCAAATTTTCACAGCTAAAGTGTATTGGGGCATTGCTTCGCTCCTCCCCCCTTGCGGAAAGGTTAAGGTACACTTTTCTGAAGAATTGGCTCATTTAATCACTAATGCTCACGGAAAACCCACCCACCTCTAGTCCGAAAGCTACCCGTCGTCTTTGGCTTGCGGCGATTAAACCCCCCATTTATACGGTGGCGGTGACCCCTGTGATCGTGACAACGGCAGCGGCCTATGGGGAATTTGGGGTGTTTAACCCGGTGCGGTTTGGGCTTTTCCTGGGGGCGGCAATTTGCTTAATTGCTTGGATGAACCTGAGTAATGATGTGTTCGACGCGGACACGGGCATTGATGTCAATAAAGCGACTTCGGTGGTCAATCTCACGGGCGATCGCCCATTGGTTTTTGGCATTGCCCTCGGTTTTTTGGGTCTGGGAATCACCGGAATTGTCCTAATCAGCTACCTCCAGCAGGATTGGATGGTGTTTAATTTGTTGCTCCTGGCAACGGCGATCGCCTATACCTACCAGGGGCCACCGTTTCGGTTGGGTTATCTCGGCATTGGCGAGTTTGTCTGTTTTCTCGCCTATTGGATTACGGGGCTGGGAGTCTTTTATAGCCAAGCCCAAACCCTCACGCTCAATGCGGTCTGGGCCTCGGCTTGGGTTGCTTTGACGACGAGTATTATTTTGTTTTGCTCCCATTTTCATCAGGCCGAAGATGACCTAGCCGCCGGGAAAAAATCACCCATTGTCCGCCTCGGCACCTACCAAGGGGCGCAGGTATTGACCTACAGTTTGGGAACCGTTTTAGTTTTGACCTGCCTATTAGTGGCTGTCGGCACCTGGTCACCCTGGATGCTCCTCACATTTGCCAGTGCCCCCTTTGCCCTGAGTCTGATCAACCATGTCCGCCTGAACCATGACCAACCTGACAAGGTGAGTAACTGCAAATTTTTTGCGGTCAAGTTTCACTTTGCCAGCGGTCTATTGTTGGCGATCGCCTATGTTTTGTCCTATTACAACCTCGAATTTCTCAGCGTTACAGGCTTGGGTTATTAGCGATAGTTCGTAAACTGAATCGGCATCGGGAAATCTAAATCCCGCACCGCCTGCATTACTGCCTGGAGGTCATCCTTTGACTTGCTCGAAATGCGGACAGCATCCCCTTGGATCGAAGCCTGCACCTTTTTAAAATCTGTTTTGACCATCTTGGTGATTTTCTTCGCATCATCCTTAGAAATGCCCTGGCGCAGGGTGATCACTTGGCGCACACGGCCACCACTGGCGGATTCTGCCTCACCATAATCAAAAAGTTTCGGTGACAGATTCCGTTTAACGGCCTTGGTGACCAGGATAGTTTGCACTGCATCGAGGGTAAAATCGCTGGCAGTATTGATCGTGATGGTGTTTTCTCCCAGCTCAATGGTGGTCTTGGTATCCTTGAGGTCATAGCGCGTGTTGATGTCCCGGAGAGCTTGATCAATGGTATTGACCACTTCCTGACGATCAAAATCACTCACCACATCAAAGGAATTTGTAGAAGCCATAGAGATACTTAGCTGAATTCAACAGATGAAAATTTCAAGGTTCACATTGGCCTGTAAACGTTGTGCGAGGCCCTGGGGATTTTCCTAGAGGCTTTGGACGGCGATCGCACTCAAGGCAAAAAGCGTAATGTTGGCGATATTCCCCACGGCAAACATCATCGAACGCAATACTGGAATGTTGAGGATATAAAACAACGGGTAGAGGGTTCTCGCCACCAAAAAGGCGATCGCCGCAATCTTTGCCCAGGGAGAATCCACCCCCGTTACCAACGCAGACAAACAAGCAACGCCATAAACCGCCAACGCTTCAAAAGCATTCTGGTGCGCCCAATTGGCCCGCTGCGCATAATCTGGCAATAGATCTACCGTTGCCCTAGGCCGCCGAAACATCTCCAGGCGATCGCTCATTTGACCAGCCAGTTTAACCCGCGCATAGCCCACCACCCCATAGGGCAGATAAACCAGAAATACCGCGCCGATCAACGAATAAATAAGGACAGCAGAAACAGACAGATTCATGGATTAATCCTAAACAACTGGGCAAATGGGTAGCACAAAAAAATTAATCGAAATAGAAGAGGGTGACAAGTTTTCGCTGTTCTTCTGCTTCTTGGCAGGTTTGCAGGAGCGTATCGCTGTCATGGAACGCAAAACAAATAAGCTGTTGGCAGCGGGAGATAATTTCACTGTTACACAGGCTGCTGGCTTCTCCCAGAGAAAGTTCATCATTCTCAGGATGCTCTACCAGATGCACGACCTTTTCGAGTTCCACACGGGATTCACGGGGTTGTTTTTCGAGGCTCTGGGGCAGAATTACAGTTAAAAGGCTCGAATCAGCCCGCATTACACCCTTAATCGCCGCTGAGTTTGTCCCCGTTGCGCCGGAGGTGATAATTCGATTTCCCCCTAGGGCTAGGGCATAGCTCATCATTTCGATCAGGTGCTGGTGGGTAATCGGGACATGCCGAGAACCGAGAAGAGCAATGCGCTTAGAGCCAGTTTGTTGAATGGCAGCTAGCTCCTGTGCCAGGGTGTCAAGGGTCGGAATATCTAAAGATTGACTCAAAGATCGTAAGGGGACTCGATAGCCTGAATAATCGATGCCATTTTAATCAAACATCCCTGATAAAGCAATCCTTCTGTTTTTCTTTGCCGAGATGCTTGCATATTCTTAAATGCTAGTGCTACATTTATATACTGTTTGCAACCCGGACGTATAGCTCAGTTGGTTAGAGTACATCGTTGACATCGATGGGGTCACTGGTTCGAATCCAGTTACGTCCATACACAAGAAATAACCCCTAGCCGTTTCCCGGCTGGATGATGGCGAGTTCGGGTCGGGAAATGCCCTGTCTCGTTTTTCTAGCCCATTAGCGCTATGATTTTACGGCACCTAGGGGGCGATCGCCGATCGCCTATGGTCTTTCCCGGTGATTGAGCCGCTGTCTGGCCGATACTGATTCAACCGGAGGAGCTGTGCCCATTGACCTGAGGTTGTGAAAATGGGACTGGTAATTCTCATTCTCAATGCTCTAAATACTGGGGCAGAAATACCGGGATTGACAACATTAGGCTATATTTCTGCATAACAAAATTAGAAAACTCCTTTATTATTCCTTAAGGTCAGGCTCCACAAACTGTTGCGTCCCCTTAGCTTTTGATTTACTGCTTTATGACGTTTCTCCAGCATTCTATCCAGGCACAAGCATCGTTGCTCGATATCCTCAATGAGCGGGCACGCAGCCAACCCAATGCCCAAGCCTATGTTTTTTTAGAAAATGGAGAAACTGAATCTGGTCACCTTACTTACCAAGAATTAGCAACTCAGGCAAAGGCGATCGCCTCCCATCTGACCCCCTGGCGTGGGGAACGGGCATTGTTGCTGTATCCGTCTGGATTGGCGTTTATCACAGCATTTTTGGGGTGTCTTTATGCCGGGGTGATTGCGGTGCCTGTCTATCCGCCGAAGCGCAACCAAAAGTTATCGCGCCTGTTGGCGATCGCCGATAATGCCCAGGCCAAACTTGCCCTGACCACCGAGGCCTTGTTAGGAGATATTCAACAAAGATTTGCCCAAGCAGAGCCGTTTCAGGATCTAACCTTTTTGGCGACGGATATTTTAAAACAAGCTCCCCAAGGCTTCAAGCCCCAGGCAATTCAGGGGAATGATCTAGCATTTCTGCAATACACTTCTGGCTCCACGGGGACACCCAAGGGCGTGATGGTTTCCCACCGGAACATCCTCCACAACCAGCGACTGATTCAAACTGCCTTTGGTCATAGTGAAAAGAGTATCGGGGTCGGTTGGCTGCCCCTTTTCCATGATATGGGTCTCATTGGCCATGTGCTCCAGCCGCTTTACGTGGGCTTTCCCAGTATTTTGATGCCTCCGGTGGCGTTTTTGACTAATCCTCGTCGCTGGCTCCAGGCGATCGCCAAGTATCAGGCTACGACCAGCGGTGGGCCAAATTTTGCCTATGATCTATGTGTTGATCGCCTGACGGACAGTGATCTAGCCGATCTGGATTTAAGCAGTTGGAATCTTGCTTACAGCGGTGCGGAACCAGTGCGGGCAGCGACCCTCGAAAAATTCAATCAAAAATTTGCCCCCTGTGGTTTCCGGCCAGAGGCCTTTTACCCCTGCTATGGCATGGCGGAGGCGACCCTATTCATTACGGGGGGTGATAAGCAACAAGCCCCGATCACCACCAGTTCGTCCGAAGAGTCAGACAATTTATTTGTTAGCTGTGGCCAACCCTACCATGACACCCAGGTGGCGATCGTTGATCCGGAATCTTTTGCCCCTTGTCCTGAAGGGACGACTGGGGAAGTGTGGGTGCGGGGGGACAGTGTCGCCCAGGGCTATTGGAATGCCCCCATTGCCACCCAAGAAACCTTTACGGCAACTCTCAATCACCATCAAAAATCTTTCCTGCGCACTGGTGATCTTGGTTTTATCGCCGCAGGAGAACTGTTCATTACCGGTCGCCTCAAGGATTTAATTATCGTCCGGGGAAAAAATCACTATCCCCACGACATCGAGCTTACGGCCCAACAGTCCCATCCAGCTCTCCGGGAAAATTGCGGGGCAGCCTTCACGGTAGAAATTGACGGTACAGAACGCCTAATGCTGGTGCAAGAGGTAAAACGAACCTTTCTCCGAAATCTGGATGTCGAGGCGATCGCCCAAAAAATCCGTCAGGCGATCGCCGCAAACCATGAACTACAAACCTATGGCATCATCCTGATTAAAACCGGTAGCATCCCAAAAACGTCCAGCGGTAAAATCCAACGACACCGTTGCCGTCAGGCGTTTCTGGCCGATGAGTTGATGGTTGTGGGCCGCAGCGTCCTGGGTGAAGTAGATCATGCTTCCGCCCAAAGTTTTAATCCTCCCCAGAAACAACCACCCTCCCAGCCGACCACTGACTTAATTAAACCCCTCCGCGAACAATTGGCCCAAGCCCTCTCGCTGCCCCTTGATACTATCCAAGACGATCAGCCCATCGCCGCTTTGGGCCTAGATTCCGTGCAAGTTATTGAAATCAAGCATTACATCGAGCAAAAATTCGATTTAATAGTGCCCCTTGAAAAATTTTTTGAGGATCTTACCGTTGCCCAACTCGCCCAAGATATCCTAGCCCTAGCTAATCTTCCCCAAGAATCCCAACATCACCAAAACGGACATCTCCCCCAAGCGACTCAGCTAGAAGCAGAGGGCATCGATCTCGACCAACGGTTGCGCCTCGCTTATAAACCAAGCCGCAATGTCCTCGATAAAGCCAGGGAGTTTAACCTGCCGGATCAATTGCGAGCCAATGATCTACTGCCCTATTTCCGAGCCCTTGAACGCAATGAAGGGGCCACCTGTATTTTTGAAGGGCGACAACTAATTATGTTGGGCTCCAATAATTATCTGGGGCTGACTGCCGATGTCCGAGTACGAGAAGCCACTGCCAAGGCCGCTCTAGAAGAAGGGCCGAGTTTAACGGGATCACGATTGCTCAATGGTTCGACCCGCCAACACCGAGAATTTGAGCGAAAACTTGCCGCCTTCGTCGGTCATGAGGATGCTTTAGTCTTTACCACGGGATATCAGGCGAATTTAGGCTTTATTTCCGCCTTGATGAACGAAAATACAACGATGATCCTCGACAGTGAGGCCCATGCTTGCATTTACGATGGGGCGTTTATGAGTCGCTGCCGGGTAGTTCAATACCAGCACAATGACCTACAAGATTTAGAACAAAAATTGATCCAGGTGACAACGGACTCGGCAACAATGGTCACGATTGATGGTCTGTATTCAATGACGGGGGATATTGCTCCCCTACCAGAAATTCGGCAATTATGCGATCGCCATGGGGCTACCCTCGCAGTAGATGATGCCCATGCTCTGGGTGTTTTGGGAAAAACGGGCCGGGGGACGGAGGAGCATTTCGGGATGATCGGCAGCAGTGATATTCTCTGTGGGACTTTTTCCAAGAGTTTAGCTTCCATTGGCGGTTGGGTCGCCGCCGAAGCAAAGGTGATTGATTGGATTCGTTTTAACGGGCGGTCAATGTTATTTTCTGCTTCTATTCCGCCTACTTCCCTGGCTGCGGCTGCCACGGCCTTGGATATTTTGATTGCCGAGCCCTGGCGGGTGCAAAAGCTCCATGAAAATGCCCAATATTGGCAACGAGGGTTACAGTCCCTTGGCTTTACTGTGGGTACCGCCCAAACGCCGATTATTACGGTATACATTGGCGATGATTTTAAATGTATGCAATTCTGTAAGGCGCTGCTAGAAGCGGGAGTTTATGTGAATGCAGCGGTGTATCCGGCGGTGCCTCGTAATAAAGCCGCCCTCCGCACCAGTGTGATGGCGACCCACACCCAGGAACATTTAGACAAAGCCCTCGCAATTTTTGCGGAAGTCGGTCAGCAATTTCTGGCTGAAATCGAGGCTGAATAGATGCGACACGCAATTATTACGGGGGGATCGAGTGGGATTGGTTTGGCGATCGCCTGTCAGTTAGCTCAACAGGGGAATGTCAATCTTTCAATCATTGCCCGCAGTCCCACTAAACTCCAGGTAGCGCAAACTCGGATTCAAGAAGCTTTTACCGATGTCCAGCAGCAATGTTTAACCCTCAAGGCAGATGTGGCCCAACGTAGCAATATTGAACAGGTGATCGCCACAGCCATTGAAAAATTTGGAGCGCCGGATTTATTAATCACCTCAGCGGGCATGGCTCACCCCGGTTATTTTCAGGAACTGCCCCTGGAGATTTTTGAACAAACCATGACGGTAAATTATTTCGGCACGTTGTATGCGATTCGCGCTGCTCTCCCAGCAATGCAGACCCAAAACCAGGGCCAAATTGTGATGATTTCTTCTGGAGCGGGTCTAGTGGGTTTGTTTGGCTATACCCCCTACAGTCCGAGTAAATTTGCCCTGCGGGGTCTGGCGGAATCTCTCCGGGGAGAATTAAAGCCCCAGGGGATTCAGGTGGCGATCGCCTATCCGCCCGATACCGATACCCCCCAACTGGCCGCCGAAAATTTGACAAAACCGCCGGAAACCAAGTTAATTACAGAGACCGCCCAAATGTGGACAGCAGAACGGGTTGCCGCCACCATTCTCCGGGGTCTTCAGCGACAAAAATTCGTTATTACCCCTGGCTTGGAAATGCAACTACTTTATCGCCTCCATAGCCTGCTGGCCCCCGTCCTGCAATGGTATTTTGATCGACTGGTGGCCCGCGCCCGCCAACACTAAATCTTTATCCCTTTCCTTTACCCTGACCCCATGGGATCGCCCACCATGACCCATTCTGCGAAAACCATTGTTGATCTGCTTCGTCACCGCGCTGACAGCACCCCCGACCGCACCGCCTATCACTTTATTTCAGGCGAAGATAACCTCACAACCCTGACCTATGCCCAACTAGAGCACCAGGTAAAGGCGATCGCCGCCCATTTGCAAACCTTTATCGAACCGGGCAATCGCATTTTGTTAGTGTTCCCCTACTCGGCGGGCCTCGAATTTGTTGCTAGTTTTTACGCTTGTCTCTACGCCGGGGCGATCGCCGTCACCATTAACCCCAGTCGCAGTGATGATGCCCTCGAAAAGCTCATGGAACGGGTAGAAGATTGTCAGGCCAAGGGAATCCTCACAACCCGCGCCCTCATTGACTATTTCCAAAAGAAACTCACTAAAGCCCCCCGCCAGGCCGCTGGTCTTGTGCGCAAATTTAGCCAAGTCAAAGTAATTGCGATGGATGAAATTCCCGCAGATCTCGCAGCAGACTGGCAAGCCCCCAACATTACCGACGACACCCTCGCCTTTTTGCAATACACCTCCGGCTCCACAGGGAAACCCAAAGGCGTGATGGTCACCCATGGTAATGTGCTCCATAACTCCGCCGTGATCTACAAATCCTTTAGCCACAGTCCCGAAACCCGGATGGCCAGTTGGCTCCCCATGTTTCACGATATGGGCTTGATCGGCGGTGTTCTCCAGCCCTTCTACGGCAACTTTGAGGCCTTTCTGATGTCTCCCATCGAGCTAGTACAAAAGCCTGTCCGGTGGCTAGAGATCATCTCCCAGCACCGCATCACCACCAGCGGTGGCCCGAACTTTGCCTATGATTTGGTTGCTCGCCAAGTCACCCCAGAACAACTCAAAACCCTCGATCTCAACTCTTGGGATGTGGCCTATAGTGGCGCTGAAACTGTCCGGGCCAGTACCCTCGAAAAGTTTGCCCAGACCTTCGCCCCTTGCGGGTTTCGTCGCGAAGCCTTTTATCCTTGCTATGGCATGGCCGAAGCGACTCTGTTCATCAGTGGCGGCTCCAAGGAAAAAGCGCCAGTGGTGCAATATATGGCCCCCGAAGCCCTCGAACAAAACCAAGCGATCATCAGTACCGATGGCAGTCGGGGCATTGTCAGTTGTGGCTGGACATGGCTTGACGACGAGGTGATTATCGTTGACCCGGAAACCAAAACCAAACTTCCCGAAGGCCAAGTGGGCGAAATTTGGGCCGCAGGTAAAGGGATTGGTAAAGGCTACTGGGAACGGCCAGAAATCACAAAAGAAACCTTCCAAGCCTATGTGGATAACCAAGGCCCCTATCTCCGTACGGGGGATCTCGGCTTTTTAAAAGATGGCGAACTCTTTATTACCGGACGTACGAAGGACGTAATGATTCTTTGGGGCCGTTACCGTTATCCCCAGGATATTGAGCTGACTGTGGAGCAATGTCACCCAGCTCTGCGTCCCTGTGCGGGGGCGGCTTTTTCCGTGGAGGCCGCCGATGAAGAACGACTGGTGGTGGTTCAAGAATTGGAACGGAGCTATGTCCGTAACTTTGATCTAGAGGAAATTGTTGGGGCAGTTCGCCAGGCTGTTTACGAGGAACACACAGTGGAAGTTTACGGTATTGTCCTCTTGCGAACGGGCAGTATCCCCAAGACCTCCAGCGGCAAGATTCAACGGCAAGCCTGTCGTCAGCAATATCTGGCAGGTACCCTCAACGGTTTGGGGGAATGGCAGTTGGCGATCGCTGATAGTGATGTCACGGCCCTGGCCAATAGCCTCTAAAGGGTGGCGATGAAAATTGCGATTATTTCGAGCACCTTTTTGCCTTCCCACGATGGGGTGAGCATCACGCTATTTGAACGTTTAAAAGTCCTATCTGCCCAGGGACATCAGGTGCTCTGTTTTGTTTCCAGTTACCAGGAAGTCGCCGCTATTTATCCCCGTTGGGCTGATTATGTGGGCGATTTGTTTGCAAATGTCGCAATTGTGCCGTTGCCCAGTGTGGCCTGGTTGGGGATTCCCCAGGAACGCAATCCCAAGCGGAGCAGTTTAAGACACATTGAAACCGCATTAGAGGAATTCCAGCCAGATTTGATTCAAGTCGAAGAACCAGAACGGCTTTGGACGACGCTTTTCGCCTTACCGGGGTGGGATTATGCCCAAGCGCGAAATATTCCCTATATCGGCTGTTACCGGACGAATTTTGTCGATTATCTCCAGGACTATGCCCCGGCTTGGTTAATTGGGCCAGCGAAATGGGCCGCTTTAGCCCTAACCCGTCGGCTCTATGGCAAATGTTCTGTCACTCTGGTAGGCAGTCATTTTATTGAACAGCGCCTAAAGCAATGGCAACTAGAAAATGTGGTTTATATGCCCGTGATTGGCCCGCCGAAAATTGCGAATCCCCAAGCCCTAAAACAGACCAATTTTTTTCAGCAGCATTATGGCTTACCAGACCTGGATCAGCGGGTCAAAATTCTTTTTTTGGGGCGACTGTCTCCCGATAAAAATTGGGCTTTTATTCTGAAGCATTTACCGGAACTTGGTCGAGCAAACATTACTGAAAATTTCACACTACTGGTAGCAGGCCGGGGAGAATTAGCAGAGGCGATCGCCGAAAGTGAATTTGCCCAAAGCTTACCGACGGCGATCCTGGGGGAGGTGCCCCACGAGCAGGTGCCAGCCCTCTTAGCGAATGTGGATCTGCATGTGACTGCTTCCCTTAAAGAAACCTTTGGCCGGACGGTGCAAGAATCCCTCTATGTGGGGACGCCCGTTTTAGCCCCGGACTGTGACTGGGCGCGGAATCTGATTAAGCCTGGGGTCAATGGTTGTTTGTTTCAACCTGAAGACGGAGAAGATTTTATTCAGCAATTAGCTCAGTTGATCGACTCTAAAGGCGATCGCCAACGGCTGCAAAACAATATCCAAAAGCAAAACCAAAATCGAGAGGTGCAACTTGATCCCAGTGAACAATGGGTTCGTTATTTAGAAACCCAAATCCGATCAACGGGTTAAATATTCCGGCGTTGGTGTCGAACGTCGTTGCACTTCCCGCCACGTACAGAATAAATTCAGTGAAAACCCAACACCATTGGCAATGAGAGTCGCCATGCCCGCCCCCAAAGCTCCGTAATAGTAAGCCAAAACCACCAGTAACGGCAGATAGAAAAGAAGAATGGCGGTGGCATTATTTCGCAGTGAGATATGGGGCATTTCCATCGCAAACAGGGCTGGTTCAAGCAGATAGTTCCCCATCATCAAAATACCGCCGATAATCAACAAAACTAAGGTGCCATAGGCCGCCGTAAACTCTTCTCCCATCGCGTAGTAGAGTAACCCTTTGCCCCCCAACAAAATGGCAATCAGCAAAATAAAACCAATCCCCTGGAGCACCCGTCCTAGTTTCCACAGCAGCTTTTGAAATTTGCGCCAGCGTCCTTGGGCACTCAAATGGGCCAATTCAGGATAAACCGACTGGGTAAAAATTAAAGCGAGTTCTCGAAACGGCGTCGAAAATTCATAGCCAGCCCGAAATAACGCCACAGCACTGGGGGTCGCCACCGCGCCGACAATCAACGGACTCAGGGTGATCGCCAGCGGTAAAGAAGAGTTCAGATTAGAAACAAAGCAAAATTTTAGAACACGGCGATCGCCAAACAAAAAATCCGGCAAAGACCAATCCAAACGACGCAAAATTTGCTTTTTATGGGCTTGCCACAAACCCAAAGCCAACAGCGAAAGACCATTAAGTGCCTCCCCACACAACCAAGCCAGAAGATAGCCCATCAAAGGAGCATCGAGCCAGAGGGCAATGAGAGTGCCCACAAGACGCGTAAGCGGTGGCACCAATTGTTGGGCCGCGAGTAGATCAAAGCGATCATCGAGTCGCAGTAAACCAATAGGGGTTGAGCCAAGGGTACAAAGCATTAGAATACTGGCCTGCTGCACAGCATGAATCGTCTGCGGCTCCCATCCCACGATTGGCCCGACCCACGGCGCCGCCGCAACAGCAACTAGATACCCCCCCAAAGAACCCAGAAGATCCAGGCCAGTGGTTAATTTAAATAACTCGCATAAACCCTTAGAATCCTTGTTTTTTACATAATCAGCGCCATAACGAATTAACGCTTGCCATGACTGAAAAGTCGTCAAGCCGATCAAAAGCTCAATGTAGGCCCGGAGTAAAATTAACCTCCCAAAAGTCTCAACCCCAAGGGCATGGGCCGTGAGACTGAGATAACAGAAGTTGATGATCGCCGTCAGGATTTGGCCACAGAGCAACCAACTGAAATTTTTTAAGATTTTGCGGAGAATGCGGTCTGCCCAAAAAAATTTAGCCATTGATTCGTGACGGAAAAAAAATTACGGCCTTCACTGTTGAGACCCAAAGGTTTGCCGGGACAACTATAATACAAAAATTCACAAATGTTCCCTGGCCCAATCATGGCGAACCGCAAGGGTTGTAGCCAACATAGCCTGTTTACTCTATTGAAGTTTTGCGTGAACTGCAAGTGTGACCTATGGAAATTTTGTTGCCTTTACTTATCTTCAGCCTTGCCTTTATCTTCGGTAGTTTTCTGGAATATTGGATTCACCGAATTTTCCATGCTTCCCCCAAGCATCCCCTGAAGCGCATTTTTCCTAAACTGGGCCAAGGCCATGCCCAACATCATGTTGGCGGTACTGGTCAGGGTTTTCTTTGGGAGTTTCGCAACTATGTTTTCGGGATTAATGTTGTGATGTTGCCTTTTTTTCTCCATTCTCTGACCCTAGGAATCAGTTGGTTTCTGGGCTGTTTTTTCTACGCGGCCTTTGCTGCCTTCGCCCACCAATTGCAACATGACAACCCGATTAAATGTTTTTGGCTACCGATGCCCGTCCATTACGTTCACCATAAATACAATCAGTGGCACCATAATTTTGGGATCGGTGTTGATTGGTGGGATCGGCTTTTTGGCACCTATCGTCCGATGCCCGCTTGGCTCACAGAAAAGGAACAGCGCACGGCAGACCAGAAATTTTGGCAGATTAAATGGCTCTAGAGAATATGTAGTCTGAGCAGCATTTATTCGGACAAAAAAATGGGCTACTTAGAGCCCATCCATTTCAGATTATTTTCCTAAATTTATGGTGCTAACCCAAGGAGCTTATCAATGGAAAGCATCCAATGATTGCTAAAAACGAGGAGCAATCAGGGCCGGCATTTGCGAGCTTAAACCCATTTGCGCTTGGCGATCGCCATTTTGGGGAAGTTGCTCTGCATACAACGGTAAAGCGGCCCGTACCTTCGAGGCGACCTCAACGGTTTTGAGATCATAGGTAGTCGTTGCCAGTTTTGGATAAAGGCCGATGGCAATAATCGGGGCCAGCAAACAAACTGCCACAAAGATTTCCCGCGGTTTGGCATCTTCCCCCGCCGCAAGGCTGAGTGTAGCCTGGGAGCCTTTGCCGTAGAATACTTCCCGCAGCATTGAAAGCAAGTAAATGGGCGTTAAAATCACCCCAACCGCCGTTAAGAAAATGGCGATCGCCTTAAAGCCATAGCTATAGGCATCACTATTGCTTAAACCGAGGAAGACAGTCAGTTCACTGACGAAACCACTCATCCCTGGCAGTGCCAAAGACGCCATCGCCGCCGCCGTAAACATCGCAAAGGTTTTGGGCATCAACCGCGCAATACCGCTCATTTCGTCCATCATCAAAGTATGGGTGCGTTCATAGGTGACCCCAGACAGGAAGAACAGGGCCGCCGCAATGAAACCATGGGACAACATCTGTAACACGGCACCATTCATTCCCAAATCGGTGAATGAAGCAATCCCAACGAGCACAAAACCCATGTGGGAGATAGAAGACGAAGCCAAACGCCGCTTTAAGTTGGTCTGTCCAAAGGCGGTCAGCGCCCCATAGACAATGTTGACAATCCCTAGAACAATCAGCAGGGGAGCAAAACGAATATGGGCATCCGGCAACATTTCCATGTTTAACCGAATCAAACCATAGCCACCCATTTTTAAGAGCACACCAGCAAGGATCATGGAGACCGGCGCAGACGCTTCACTATGGGCATCCGGTAGCCAAGTGTGGAGCGGGAAAATAGGCAATTTAACGCCAAAGCCAATGAGAAATCCAGCATAGGCCAGTAATTCTAACGCCAGCGGATAATCTTTTAATCCCAGGGCTTGCATATCAAAGGTCACGTCACCGCCATAGAAAGCAAGGGCTAAGGTAGACGCAAGGATGAAAACAGAACCCAGGGCTGTGTAGAGAATAAACTTAGTGGCCGCATAGAGGCGTTTTTTTCCGCCCCAAATGGAAATGAGGAGATACACAGGAACTAGCTCTAATTCCCACATAATAAAGAACAGCAGCAAATCCTGGACGGCAAAAACACCGATTTGCGCACTCAGCATCACGAGGATTAGGCCCGCAAAGAGTTTCGGCTTCTTGGTGACGTTCCAGGCCGCGAGGGTCGCCAAGGTGGTGATCAGGGTCGCCAAAATAATTAAAGGCATTGACAAACCGTCAACGCCTAGGGACCAGTTCAACCCCAATTGGGGAATCCATGCAAAATTTTCAGTGAGTTGAAATTCTGTGCGACCGAGATCGTAGTTTTGCCAAAAAGCAGTGACTAAAAGGGCAAAATCGGTGAGGGCAACGCCTAGGGTATACCAGCGGATGGTTTTACCTTCTTTGTCGGGGATGAGGGGAATGACAAGGGCGGCCAAAAGCGGAAAGGCGATCGCCGTAGTGAGCCACGGGATTTGCAAGCTATCCATAGGACTAGGAAAAAATACTTATTATTGCGTTCGCCTCCGATTATATGAATTTTTGTTACAACCTGCCAAGGGGTTAAAGAAAAAACTTTTTATGGTCATGTTTATTTTTTGTGTTGTCTGTCTATCAGAAGACAGAATCCTGGTTTTGTGATGGAAAAAAGAAAAAAAACAATGCTTTTTTTACATCGAAATTCCCCCAAACAAAAATCCACGGCGAGGCAACTCACCATGGACGATGTGGGCAAAACTTAACATCAGCCGAAACATTAGGGTGACTCTGTGGTGGCCAGTTTGGGAATTTGTAAAACCGGGCGATTCAGAGCAACCACAAGGGCTTCTTCTCCCTGGGGAGAGGTTTCGACTAGGGCAGCGGTGGGTTGCTGATCGGGGTCATTTTTAGCAAAGCGATCAAGGTTAAGGCTCGGCATCTGACCCATAACCCCAGCCACAAAGAGAGCGGCGATCGCCCCACTGCCCCAGAGGGAAAGGGTGCGTAACTGGGAACGACGCAACCGCGCCAATACCCGTTGACCGAGATATTGGGCCGAAATGCTGGTGGGAATGGGCAGCAACTGTAGCGCTTGTTTGAGCTGCCGTAGCTGTTGATATTGCTGTTTGACCTGGGGGTCAGTATCCAGGAGGTGCTGAATTTCCTTGCGTTCTGCTGGGGTGGCCTCCCCATCAAAATAGGCGCTCAGGCGCTGGAACTGCTCAAAATTGTGGCCCATAGGAGTTTCAGAATAGGTGTGGTGTTGGTGAGAAGTGTGTTTTTTTTTCATTTCTAGGTCACCCCCTCTTCAGCGATCGCCATCGGTTTGCCGCTGAGAAAAGCTTTCATTATCTAGTCTGCCAAATAGGGCTGGAGCATTTCCTGTAACTTGGCCCGGGCCCGGGCGATCCTTGACTTGACGGTGCCGAGAGAAACCCCGGTGATTTCTGCAATTTCTTCGTAGGCGAGCCCTTCAATTTCCCGCAGCACGATTGTTGTGCGAAAGACTTCTGGCAGTTCGGCGATCGCCTCCCGTAAATGTTCGTAAAATTCCTGGGTTGCCAGATCATCATCGGGGCTGGGATCATCAGAGGCTACGTCCCAAGCCACTTCTCCATCTTGGGTCTGAAACGGATTGTCCAACGAGAGGGGACGACGAACCCGTTTACGTTTGCGTAGCTCGTCATAGAAGAGGTTTGTAATAATTCGACTCAGCCAACCCTTAAATTTTTGGGGATCATTCAAACGCTGAAGATTGCGATAAACTCGAATCCAAACTTCCTGGGATAAATCAGACCGATCCTGCCAATCCGGAGCGAGGTGGTAGAGGAGTCGATCCACATGGGACTGGTAACGTTTTAATAATTCCACGAAAGCAGCCCGCTCAGGCTTACTACCCGCCTGGCAACGGAGAATTAAATCATAGTTAGAGAGTTTTTCCGGAGACACACCACTTTTGGGAACGACTCCCTGTTGGGAAGGAATGGGGATAGAAAGGGATCGGTTCATGCTCTCTTCACAAAGAACTCATAACGGGACTTCTTCTTGTAAAGACCCTACGGCCCAGAAAAAAGTTCCAGCCCCTAGCTCTAAGTGTCAGCCCCCAGTCCTAGGAAAACACATTCTCTTCCTGTTCAAAGCCCGGTGCATAGCCTTCCAGGAGCTTACTGACCTGGGCTAACATGCTCTTGTCTTGGTTCGGAGAGGCGATCGCCTGGCGCTCAGGGAAAAAGTCCGGTCGGTCTAGATAACGAGACAGGGCAGCATCCACCTGTTCATTAATTAAACCCTGCAATTCCTCACGGGCCTTTTGACGCTGATAATTCGCTCCCTCTTCCGTCGTTGCGTAGAGCGGTGGCAAACGGTTTAGGGCATAGGCCGCAATATCCCCTACATCCAAACTTTGGGTGCTACTCGCCTCGATCTCCGCGACCCGGGCAATGGAGCGGCTAATGACTAGCTCCTCCATGACATTGATGAATTGTTTCCGGGGGACAGCAATCACTTCCCCCGTGAGTAAAGCCCCCATCAGGCGATCTAGCGCCATATATTCCTCAATGGAAAGCTCAGAGGACATATCGCAAATGCGTCCAACTTCCGCTTCCATGCTTGGGGTGAGATAGCCGTCTTTTAAGGCTTGTTCAACAATTTGATCAATACTCATAGGTTTCTTGGAAAATTCCGGGACAAGGGGGCCAATCACTTCACTATCTTTGCGTAAAAATCGGGGAAAAACCACGATTCTCTAAGAAAGTACATCCCATTACTATCATTCCAATTTATAGCAAGGGAATGGGCAATCTTTTTGCTTGACTTACACAGATTTACAAATGTTTTACTTCCCGTACGGGTAATGTAGTTTACTCTAAAGGATTTTTGTCAATTTGCTACTGCTTATTTTGCCGCGACTAACGCCTTTGTTCTAGACACTCATTTCTAGCATCTTCTGAATTGGTTTCAAAGCCGCCGTCGCAATGTCTGGGCTGAGGGTGATTTCCGGGGCTTTATGTTTCATCGCCAGATAGAGTTTTTCTAAGGTGTTAAGGCGCATATGGGGGCATTCATTGCAGGCACAGTTACTGGTAGAAGGGGCCGGAATAAAAGTTTTACTGGGGCTGGCCTTTTCCATTTGATGGATGATGCCTGGTTCGGTGGCGACAATGAAAGTCTGGCTGGCACTATCTTGGGATCGCTTTAGTAGGGCGGTCGTGGAGCCGATAAAGTCAGCATGGTTTAACACAGGGGTTTCGCATTCAGGGTGAGCGAGCACCTCCGCGTTGGGGTGTTCGAGTTTGAGTTCGATGATACGTTTTTCGGAAAAGGTTTCGTGGACAATGCAACTGCCCTGCCAGAGGAGGAGATCCCGTCCGGTTTGTTCACTCACGTAACGACCGAGGTTTTTATCGGGGGCAAAGATGATCGGTTGGTCGGCGGGAATTTGGTTGACGATTTTGACGGCGTTGGAGCTGGTGCAGATGATGTCGCTCATCGCCTTGATCTCGGCGGTGCAGTTGATATAGGAAATGACGATGTGGTCTGGGTGCTTGGCTTTAAATTGGGCAAATTCGGCGGGGGGGCAACTGTCGGCGAGGGAACAACCGGCATCGAGATCGGGCAGAAGCACAAGTTTATTGGGGTTAAGGATTTTTGCGGTTTCTGCCATGAAATGTACCCCAGCGAAGACAATCACTTCGGCATCGGTTTGGGCGGCTTGGCGGGCTAATCCCAGGGAATCACCAATGTAGTCGGCAATGTCTTGAATGTCGTTTTCTTGGTAGTAGTGGGCGAGGATGATGGCGTTGAGGTCTTGTTTGAGATCGGCGATCGCCCCAAAGAGGTCTTGGGGAATGGCGGGTGTTGTCGGGCGGGCAGCGGCAGCAGCAAACATGGTTGTTTTTCCGTGAGAGATGGATCGCGGCAAATATGGAAATTCAGTCTAGCAAGGATTGGCAAGGAGCAAAACTTAGAGGGTGAGCTGGGCAGTGGGGTTAAAAAATTGCCGATAAAGGCCCTCAGTCACCAGGGAAGTACAGATGAGGTTAATGGTCACAATCAAAAAGAGAATCAAAATTTGATAGGAGGCAGCATTAAGCGGATCAATCCCCGATAAGACTTGCCCCGTAAACATCCCCGGCAAACTCACTAAACCTACTACCATCATAGAATTGATCGTCGGGATTAGGCTGGCGCGGATCGCTTCGGTACGGTAGCTGGCGATCGCCTGTTTGGGGGTTGCGCCGAGACAAAGCTGGGTTTCGATTTCCAAACGACTGGTTTTAATCCGACTGCTGAGCCGTTCTCCCGCCAGGGAAGCACTATTCATCGCGTTCCCCAAGACCATCCCTGCCAACGGAATCAAATACTGGGGGTCATACCAAGTTTCCGGCTGCACAATTACCAATAGGGTATACGCCAACGGCACACTGAAACTGATAAAAATCGATCCCCAGATCAACGGCAATTTAACCCGATCATTAATCCGATTTTTCGCGGCGATCGCCGCAATGGTCAACATCACCAAAACAATCCCTAACACCGCCAACGGGTGCGCCAAGGCAAAGACCATTTCCAGGGCATAGCCCACCACCAACAATTGCAAAATTGTCCGTCCCGTTGCGAGTAAAAGCTGCCCCTCTAGTCCCAACTTTTGCCACCGGGCCAGGGCGATCGCCAAGGCAATCAGTCCCAATGCCCAGCCCAAATCTCCCGGATCTAAGGCAATAAATTCACCCATGCGCTTTTTTTTTTCACTCCCATAACCTATAACATTTATATTTACGCTTTTATGCGAATTCCTACCCAAAAAATCACCGTCACCCATGAGCCAAATTCCTCCCGTTGATCTAGGGCGCCAGTATGCAACCATTGCCGATGAAACCAATGCCGCCGTCTTGGAAGTGCTCAGTTCCGGTCGCTATATCGGGGGGACAGCAGTAAGCGAATTTGAAAAACATTTTGCCGCTTATCACCAGGTTGACTCTGCCATCGGCTGCAACTCCGGCACCGATGCCCTTTATCTTGCCCTAAAAGCCCTTGGGATCGGCGTTGGCGATGAAGTGATCACCTCTACTTTTACTTTTATCGCCACCGCAGAAGCCATTGCCATGTGTGGCGCAACCCCTGTCTTTGTTGATATTACCGCCGCAACCTTCAACCTCGATCTCGATCAACTAGAAGCGGCCATTACTTCCCGTACCAAGGCCGTGATCCCCGTTCATTTATTTGGACAACCTGTGGATATGACCCGTCTTGGGGAAATAGCCCAAAAACATAGCCTGCTTATCGTTGAAGATTGTGCCCAGGCCACGGGAGCAAAATGGGGAGATCGCCAGGTGGGAGCCTGGGGAGATGCTGGCTGTTTTAGCTTTTTTCCGACGAAAAATTTAGGAGGTTGTGGCGATGGTGGTGCTGTGACGACCAACAATCCTGATCTCCATGGGCAGATCAAAATGCTCCGGGAACACGGCTCCAAAGTCCGCTACCAACATGAAGTGCTGGGGGTAAATAGTCGGTTAGATGCAGTGCAGGCCACGATTCTCGCCGTTAAATTGCGTCACCTCGACCTTTGGAATCAACAACGTCAGGTGATCGCCCACCGTTACCATGAATTGCTGGCTGGGATCGAAGGCATTCAACTCCCCCAAGCGACCCCTGGTGGAACCCATGTCTGGAACCAATACACGATCCTCGTTCAAGCCGGCGATCGCGATACCCTCCGTAGCCAGCTACAAGCCGAGGGCATCATTGCGATGGTGTACTATCCCAAACCCCTACATCTCCAGCCCGTGTTTGCAACCTTTGGCTACCAATCCGGAGCATTTCCCATTGCTGAGCAATGTTCTCACCAGGTGCTGTCTTTGCCTATGTTCCCCGACCTCAGCATCCCAGAACAAGAACAAGTGGCCACAACCCTCAAGCGTTTATTGGCGGCTTAACAACGCGGTAATACCGATCAGTCAAAAAATAAAAAAGCCCAGAGAGTCAACGTTGTGACCATCTAAGCCTCCGTACACATTTTTAGTTTGTCCGACCAAAGCCAACTTCTATTTAGGGGCAACCATTTCCTTAAACTGTTTACCAGCAGAAAATGCGGGCACTGTGGTTGCTGGAATTTGCATTTTTTCGTTGGTCTTGGGATTGCGACCTTCTCTCGCTTTGCGGTGGCGGGGTTCAAAGGAGCCAAAACCGACGAGGGTTACTTTGTCACCATTGGCAACGGTTTCCATGATTGCCTCTACGGTGGCACTAATCACAGAATCTGCCTGCTTTTTGCTGATACCAGCTTTCTCAGCGACTAAATCGACTAATTCGCCTTTATTCATTAAAAATCTCCTGAATTTTAGATATTGTGAGAAGTATAGGTAAAAAAACCAGGCAAAACAAGAATCCCAGAAGAGATATTTTGCACTGTTGCGGGTCAAACTTATTCTTGTTGCAAGGTTTTCCTGCATTATTCTAAGCGTTCTTTGCTCAATATGGATCGCTGAAAGCATTAATTTACATAGATTTCAACAATTTTTCCGTTTCAAAACTTTAAAAACAGAACAAGGGAGAGCAAATTTGTCAGAGAACGCCAAAATAATTGCTGCCTAGACTTGATTTTTCTCAGATTTGTGGCTGTCGGACAGGGACGGAGTCTCCGTTGAGGTGAGGGACACGGGTAATGGTTTTGTTTTGAGGTAAAGATTATCGAGCAGTACAGCGGCTCCCGCAACCCAGGGTGGCACAATCACCGCGCCTAAAATTCCCAGCACCTGGGCCCCTCCTAAAACCGCCAACAACTGATAAAGCGGGTTCACTTTGACCGAAGAACCGACTAATAACGGATCTAATACATAGGTTTCGAGGTTTTGGATCAAGGTAAAAAGCAGTAGGACGGATAAAAATGTCCATCCTCCCTGGGCGATCGCCACAATCAAAGCCGGCACAGCACCTAGCACAGGCCCAAAAAACGGAATTAAATTTGTCACCGCCGCGATCACCCCCAAACCGAGGGCTAATTCTGAAATCCCCAGCAGCCTCAGGCCAATGGTGATGACAATGCCGAGAATCCCCGAAACCACGATCCGACCTTGAATATAACTTCCCATCCGCTCGCTCATGGGCTGTACCTGTTCCAGAAGTTGTTCATCCCAGGGGGCCGGAAAAAGACTGACAAAGCCTTTAATTAATTTGTCAGAACCAGACAGCATATAACCAGAGAGCATAAACGCTAGAATCAAGCTTAAAATGCCCCCAATGACCCCCCGCGTAATGCCGTAGGAACGAATCAGCAGCTCTTGGGAAGAACGGAAGGCCCAGGCTGTCAACGCTTGCAAATCAAAAAGACGGTTCAATTGTTCTAAAACTTGCGGCTCTGTCATGCCCAAGCGCACGGCCCAGGATTGAACCAAAACCCCAACAATTTCTAAATATAGGGGTAGCTTCCGGATCAACTTTTGAATTTGATCAACTACTGTAGGGCCAATGAGTAAAACTACCCCCGTGAGAATTGAGATCAAGCCGAGGTACACACCGATCACTGCCAGCCAGCGGGGCACCCGGAAAGATTCAGCGATGGTAATCACTGGTGCAAGGGTCGCTGCAATGACGACGGCAATCATGAGCACAACCAGCAGACTACGTAATTGCCAGAGTAAAAATAGCAATAGCACTGCCCCGACAATCAACAGCAGCGTTGAAAAAGATACTGTAATTTTCCGCTCAGACATACTGAATTTTGCTATTGGTCAGAATTGTTCCCATTGTCGGGGCAAAGTTGCTTGAATGTCACACAAAAGCTATTTTTCTTTCGAACAATATGCCGTTAATACGCAACTAGCCAAGAAATTATTTTTAGAGATTTAAGTGCCCACTTTTCGGGGAGCGCCCACCACTTCTGCAAAGGCAAAATCTGGGGCGGCGAGAACAAACACGGTGCTTGGTAAGTTCTGGGCCCGTTGGGAAAGGCTTTTGTAATAATCCTGGAAATCGGCGGGCTCGTGAGGGCGGGCCATGCCAAGGAAAACAAGATCTGCACTCGCAGAGGATTGGTACAGGATATCTTCAAAGGAGCGATCGCCAGCAATAATAACCATTGGTTCTGCTTTGATGCGAGCACTACTAATCAGGGACTCCAGGTTTAAACGGGCGGCCTGGGCGGCTGTCTCGTCTTGCACGACAAGTTTGAGGTAAATCTGGGCACTGCGCCACCGGATATCGGTACGGAGCAAATAAGCCAGCATCAGCATTAAGCCGCCATTGCTCTGAACCCCACCCCACCAGATATCAATCCGTTTTTTACGACCAAAAACCCGCTCTGGATTTTCATGGAAGATAATAATATTGCGTTGGGCAATGTGAACCTGCTGCAAAAGATGACAGTAGGCGGCAAATCGTTCAGGTGATTCTGTACTGCCCAGCAAAACCGTGTTGGGGGTTAAGTCCCCTAGGCCATAGGTTTCAATTAAATTTAAGGCGCCAACAAAGGGATCATCGGCGGTACTGAGGCGCACCAAGGCTTTTACACCCCGTTTGGCCAAATAATCGCGGATTGTGGTTTCCATTTTCACCTGTTGGCCAGGGTCACGGGAACCTTCGGGGAGCACTGTGGCCACCGTCATCAAGGCCCGATTGTGACTAAAACCATCTGCTAACTCGATTAAAGACCAACGTTTTCGGGGTGCCCCAGAAAGCACCAGGAGGTGAGGCCGCCAGTTTTTGCTATCTTCAGCTCCCGCCACTTGATAAATCGCTTTACTAATCAGGGCCATCCACAAACCACGCCGAACATCTCCCCAGGTGACTTGGAGTTCCCGCCGCTGTAGCCAGAAGTAAATGATCGTCACGATCAAAGCGGCAACGACCGTGGCGATCGCATTGATTAAAAACATCACCCCAAGGCAGCCCACAGCCCCCAACAGAGAAAGCGCCCAGTGCACCCGGAAGGTCGGTCGGAAGGAAGGACTTTGGAGGAGCGTTTCAATACCGGCGGAAATATTGAGGACAAGATAGGTGGTCAAGAAAAACATCGTCAACACCGGCGCAATGATGTTGAGATCACCAATACAAACAGCGGCGATCGCCACCCCCAAGGTGACAATGGTGCCAATACGCGGCTCATCCTCCGACCCACTACCAGATCCCAGAAAACCTAACCATGGCGGCAACACGCCATCCCGAGCGAGGGCTTGTAAAACCCTAGGAGCACCGAGGATGCTTCCAATTGCGCTACTGAGCGTTGCTCCCCAGACCCCCAATAAAATCGCTGGCCCCCAAACAGACAAGCGTTGCATCACCAGGGGATCCTCAATGAGGCTGGCTGTATCTCCCCGTTGGGCCAACAGCAAAGGAATGAGCATGTAAATAACATAGCCAGTACCCACGGCAGCCAGAGTACCAATGGGAATTGCTTTAATGGGATCCTTGAGATCACCGGACATATTTACGCCAGACATAATCCCCGTAACTGCCGGGAAAAATACTGCGAAAACTGTCCAAAAGGGGACTGTCACCTCAGCGCTAGAACCCCATAGGAGAATATCTCCAGCTTCGGGCAAGGGGCGACCCAGCACCAGGGAAACAAGAGAAAGGGCGATCGCCGCCATAATGAAGTATTGGGCTTTAATAGCAATGCTGGCGGATGTAAGGGCTAAAACTCCCACCAAAATCGTCACAATCAAAGCCACATAAAGCTGATTTAAGCCGCCAAAAACTTGGACAACACTCTCTGCGAAACCAATGGTGTAGAGGGCCACCGAAAAGGCCTGGGCGAAATACAACGGGATTCCCACCGCCCCTCCAGTTTCTAGTCCCAAAGAGCGACTAATCATGTAGTAAGCGCCCCCCACACGAACCACCTTATCCGTGGCGATCGCACAAATCGAAAGGGCCGTTAAAAAGGTAATGGCATTGGCGAGGGTAACAATGGCGAGGGAGCCTAACAATCCTGCATTACCCACAACCCAACCAAACCGGAGATACATGATCACCCCAAGGATGGTCAAAATAGAAGGGGTGTAGACCCCCCCAAACATTCCTAACCCAGATTTTTTCTCACTCGCCATAAAAATTCTAAGCTTGCCAAGTTTGTGTCCAGCATAGCGTTATTTTTTCCTTCCTTTGTGCAGAAACAAACTATTTCCGCCTTTTCTAGGATATTTGGCCCATTGTCCTAGGGTTTTTTCATCGCAAAGCAAAAACCCCCTGCCTAAAAGACAAGGGGTGAGATTTTAGCAGGTTAATTTTCAGAAGAACTTAATTAACCAAACTTACCTGACGTCGAGGCAATCAGGAAGGCCGCGTAGGTGAGGACGTAACCCACCGTGAAGTGAGCTAAACCAACCAAACGAGCCTGAACGATGGAGAGCGCAACGGGCTTGTCCTTCCAACGAACAATGTTCGCCAGGGGAGTGCGCTCGTGGGCCCAAACGATGGTTTCGATCAGCTCTTGCCAGTAACCACGCCAAGAGATGAGGAACATGAAACCAGTTGCCCAAACAAGGTGTCCGAAGAGGAACATCCAAGCCCAGACGGAGAGATTGTTTACACCGTAAGGGTTGTAGCCGTTGATCAACTGTGCGGAGTTCGCCCAGAGGTAGTCACGGAACCAGCCCATCAGGTAGGTGGAGTTTTCGTTGAACTGAGCAACGTTACCTTGCCAAATGCCGAGGTGCTTCCAGTGCCAGTAGAAGGTCAACCAGCCCAGGGTGTTCAGCATCCAGAACATTGCGAGGTAGAAGGCATCCCAAGCGGAGATATCACAAGTACCGCCACGACCGGGGCCATCACAGGGGAAGCTGTAGCCGAAGTCTTTCTTATCGGGCATCAGCTTAGAACCACGGGCATCCAACGCACCTTTCACAAGAATGAGAGTGGTGGTGTGGAGACCGAGGGCGATCGCATGGTGAACGAGGAAGTCACCAGGACCAATGTTGAGGAAGAGAGAGTTAGAACCGCTGTTGATGGCATCTAACCAGCCGGGAAGATAAGCCGCACTTGCATTGGAAGCGATGCTATCAGCGTTGGAAAGAAGTACATCAAAGCCGTAGAGTGCTTTACCAGAAGCCGCTTGGACAAACTGAGCAAAGACGGGTTCGATGAGGATTTGCTTTTCGGGTGTACCGAAGGCAACCACTACATCGTTGTGGACATAGAGTCCGAGGGTGTGGAAACCGAGGAAGAGAGATACCCAGCTAAGGTGGGAGATCAAGGCTTCCTTGTGCTCCAGCATGCGATAAAGAACGTTGTCTTTGTTCGCTTCGGGATCGTAGTCACGGACGAAGAAGATCGCACCGTGGGCAAACGCACCGACCATCAAGAAACCAGCGATGTACTGGTGGTGGGTGTACAGTGCTGCCTGGGTAGTGTAATCCTTGGCGATGAACGCGTAGGAAGGCAGAGAGTACATGTGCTGTGCAACCAAGGAGGTGATTACACCCAAGGATGCAAGCGCCAGACCCAACTGGAAGTGGAGGGAGTTGTTGACGGTATCGTAAAGACCTTTGTGGCCGGCACCAAGCTTACCGCTGGGGGGCTGGTGGGCATTGAGGATCTCTTTGATGCTGTGACCAATCCCGAACTTGGTGCGATACATGTGACCCGCGATGATAAACAGCACGGCGATCGCCAAGTGGTGGTGGGCAATATCAGTCAACCAGAGAGACTCCGTTTGGGGGTGGAAACCACCAAGGAAGGTCAGAATCGCAGTACCTGCACCTTGGGATGTGCCAAACACATGACCCGCAGTATCAGGGTTTTGCGCATACACACCCCAGTTCCCAGTGAAGAAGGGCATCAAACCAGCGGGGTGAGGCTTCACAGAAAGGAAGTTATCCCAGCCAACATGAACACCGCGAGACTCAGGAATTGCAACGTGTACGAGGTGACCTGTCCAAGCCAAAGAACTGACACCAAACAAACCAGCTAAGTGGTGGTTGAGGCGAGATTCAGCATCCTTGAACCACGCAAGACTAGGACGGAACTTGGGTTGCAAGTGCAGCCAGCCTGCGAACAAAAACAGAGAAGAGAGGATCAGAAGGAATACTGCGCCTTGGTAGAGGTCAGCATTGGTGGTCATCCCAATGGTGTAGAACCAATGGTAAACCCCAGAATATGCAATGTTTACAGGGTTAGAAGCGCCCGCTTGGGTAAAGGCATCAATTGCACCTTGACCAAAGTGGGGATCCCAGATCGCATGGGCGATGGGACGGACGTTCAGGGGATCTTTGATCCACTGCTCGAAATTGCCTTGCCAAGCAACGTGGAAGAGGGTGCCGGAAGTCCACAGAAAGATGATTGCGAGGTGACCGAAGTGGGAAGCAAAGATCTTTTGGTAAAGATTCTCCTCAGTCATCCCGTCGTGGGTCTCGAAATCATGTGCTGTAGCGATTCCGTACCAAATCCGACGCGTAGTGGGATCTTGAGCAAGGTCTTGGCTAAATTTTGGAAATTTAGTTGCCATAACTATGCTTGAGGTTCTCCTCGTTAAACAAATGAGGGTGAGGTCTTCAAATGTAACCTCTGTATTTTCCCGCAGGGAAAGATACTAGGAGCCAATTGGGAGGGAAGGTGAATCGAGTGAAATACAACTCTTACAACTCCCCCTGAAATTGGCGATCGGTAAACCATTTCAGAGTTAACCGATGGACAAGCTTCTCGCTAGGAAGAAGGCCCAGGTTGTCACGATCCCACCGAGGAGATAGTGAGCAACACCAACCGCACGACCTTGAACGATGCTCAAAGCACGGGGTTGAATCGCAGGAGCCAACTTGAGCTTATTGTGTGCCCAAACGATGGACTCGATGAGTTCTTGCCAATAGCCACGTCCACTGAAGAGGAACATGAGACTGAAGGCAAACACAAAGTGACCCGCCAGGAACATGATGCCGTAAGCCGACAGTGCAGAACCGTAGGAGTTGATCACCTGAGAAGACTGTGCCCAGAGGAAGTCACGGAGCCAGCCGTTAATGGTAATTGCGCTTGTGGCAAAGTTACCACCAGTGACGTGGGATACGCTACCGTCTGGGAGGATTGTGCCCCAAACATCGGATTGCATCTTCCAGCTAAAGTGGAAAATTACGATGGAGAGGGAGTTGTACATCCAGAACAGGCCAAGGAAGACATGGTCCCAACCAGAAACTTGGCAAGTACCACCACGACCAGGACCGTCACAGGGGAAGCGGAAGCCCAGTTGACCCTTATCGGGTACGAGACGGGAGCTGCGGGAATAGAGAAGACCCTTCAGCAGAATAAGTACAGTGACGTGGATGGTAAACGCATGGATATGGTGAACCATGAAGTCAGCAGTACCGAGGGTGATGGGCATCAGGGCAACTTTGTTGCCGATTGCCACTACATCACCACCGAAAACTTGACTCGCAGAGGCGATCGCATTGGGAGCGGTGCCACCGGGAGCAAGGGTATGGATGTTTTGAATCCACTGCGCGAAGATAGGCTGCAACTGAATCGCAGAATCAGAGAACATATCTTGGGGACGACCCAACGCACGCATGGTGTCATTGTGAATGTAGAGACCAAAGCTGTGGAAGCCAAGGAAAATACAAACCCAGTTGAGGTGAGAAATAATCGCGTCACGGTGACGAATTACGCGGTCTAAGAGGTTGTTAACGTTCTTAGCGGGATCGTAATCGCGAACCATGAAAATTGCGCCGTGGGCACCAGCACCAACAATGAGGAAGCCGCCAATCCAAGTGTGGTGAGTGAACAGAGACAGCTGAGTGCCGTAATCTGTTGCCATGTAAGGATAGGGAGGCATGGAGTACATGTGGTGCGCGATGACGATGGTTAAAGAACCAAGCAGCGCGAGGTTAACCGCCAATTGAGCGTGCCAAGAGGTGGTTAGAATTTCGTAAAGACCTTTGTGACCTTCGCCAGTGAAAGGGCCTTTGTGGGCTTCGAGGATCTCTTTCATGCTGTGGCCAATACCGAAACCAGTCCGGTACATGTGACCCGCGATGATGAAGAGAACAGCGATCGCCAAATGGTGGTGAGCCACATCAGAAAGCCAGAGGCTACCAGTAGTGGGATTCAAGCCACCCTTAAAGGTTAAGAAATCAGAGTATGCAGCCCAATCTAAGGTAAAGAAAGGCTTCAGACCCTGGGCAAAGCTGGGATACAGTTCCGCCATTACCGAAGCATCAAAGAACTCGTGGGGTAAAGGAATATCCTTTGCAGCCACACCAGAATCTAGGAGCTTGTTTACCGGTAAAGAAACGTGGATCAAGTGGCCAGTCCAGCCCAAAGAACCACAACCTAACAATACGGATAGGTGGTGATTCATCATGGCTTCAGCATTCTGGAACCATTCCAGTTTCGGAGCTGCTTTATGGTAGTGGAACCAACCGGCAAACACCATTAGGGCTGCCATAACAAGACCGCCAATGGCAGTCACATAGAGCTGATAAGAGTTGGTAAAACCAGCAGCACGCCAGAGGTAAAACAGACCAGAGGTAATTTGAATACCGCTGAAGCCGCCACCGACGTCTCCGTTCAGAATGCCTTGACCCACAACGGGCCAAACCACTTGTGCACTTGGCTTAATAACAGTGGGGTTATTTAACCAAGCTTCATAGTTAGAAAATTTTGCGCCATGGAAGTACATGCCGCTGAGCCAAACAAAGACTACAGCAAGGTGACCGAAGTGGGCGCTAAAGATTTTGCGCGAAATATCTTCAAGATCACTTGTTTGGCTATCGAAATCATGTGCATCAGCATGGAGGTTCCAAATCCAGGTGGTGGTTTTTGGACCCCGTGCCAGAGTTCGGTCAAAGTGACCCGGTTTGCCCCACTTCTCAAAGGAAGTTGGTACCGGATCCTTATCAACCTTTACTGCCATGAGGATTCTCCTCTCTAGACAATCGACGTAATAAAGGTTCTATCTAAATAGATGTATTCAAATAGATAAGCTGTGAGCGAATCACCAGCTTGCAAGGTTTCCAGTGATTTAGGACTGCTCTAAAACCCATTGGGCAAAAAGCATTGATGTAAATGATAGGGCCTACTTTCCAAGGATGTTGGGGGACATTAACAATATTTAAAACTCCCTGAAATCATTACGGCACAATGGCTGAAATCAATTGAATTCCGCCGAAAAACTGAAAACTCAAACGGTTTTTTGTAACAAAAAGCAATGTAACGTTACCTTTCATTATGGTGAAGTTCTCTGGCGATCGCCCCCAGAGACGACGGTTATGATTCCAAGGGGGTCCCTTCGTCTTCCACAAAACCCAATATGAAGACCAAGGCTAAGTGAAATAATGGTTGTTGGCGATCGCCTTAAGTCGTTTTTGTCACGCATCTCAAACCTGTTCTCCGTAGACCTCTCCCCTCAAATGCGGAGCTATGCTACCCTGATAAGGTTGTTTAAAACTCGCACATCTGGGATTCTTTCGGGTGTTTCGCACAGATGAAATGTCCCCAGATGAAGGTTTAACCCGAAAAGGAGTAAACAGAATATGCCCGTTGTATCTCTCGCTGAGCTACTAGAATCTGGTGTCCACTTTGGGCACCAAACCCGCCGCTGGAACCCCAGAATGGCACCTTACATCTACACATCCCGTAACGGTGTCCACATCATTGACCTGGTTCAAACTGCGCAACTCGTTGAACAAGCCTACACCTACATGAAGGAAGCTTCCGAAAACGGTAAGCACGTCCTTTTTGTCGGCACCAAACGTCAGGCCGCTGGCATCATTGCCCAAGAAGCAAAACGCTGTGGCGCTTTCTACATCAACCAGCGTTGGCTGGGGGGAATGCTCACCAACTGGGAAACCATCAAGACCCGTGTTGAGCGCCTCAAAGAATTAGAAGCCCTCGAAGAAAGCGGTAACCTTGCTCGCCGTCCGAAAAAAGAAGCTTCCATGCTTCGTCGCGAACTGGACAAGCTGCAAAAATACCTCGGCGGCATTAAGAATATGCGCAAAATTCCTGACATTGTGGTGATCATTGACCAACGTCGGGAGCACAATGCCATCCAAGAATGCCAAAAATTAGGGATTCCCATTGTTTCTCTCCTAGATACCAACTGCGATCCCCAAACCGTTGATTTGCCAATTCCGGCTAACGACGATGCAATTCGTTCTATTAAATTGATTGTGGGTAAATTGGCCGATGCAATTTATGCTGGTCGCCACGGTCAGCCCGTTGATGATAACGGTGACTACGGAGACTTCGATGAAGCAATCGATGAGTACGCCGATGAGACCGATGCATCTGAGTCTGAATAAGCGTAATATCTTCTTGAATTGACCTGATAATTTTTTGGTGAACAGCAACATGGCACAAATTTCTGCAAAGCTTGTCAAGGAACTGCGCGATAAAACTGGCGCAGGGATGATGGATTGCAAAAAAGCGCTTGGTGAAACCAATGGGGACATCACTAAAGCGATTGAGTGGCTCCGTCAGAAAGGGATTACCTCTGCTGAGAAAAAAGCAGGTCGGGTAGCAGCCGAAGGACTGATCGAAAGCTATATTCACACCGGCGGTGGCATTGGTGTTCTCGTAGAAGTGAACTGCGAAACGGATTTCGTTGCCCGTGGTGATATCTTCAAAGATCTGGCCAAAGGGATTGCGATGCAAATCGCTGCTTGTCCTAATGTTCAGTATGTGAAAGTCGATGACATTCCGACTGAAATTGCCGACAAAGAGCGTGAAATTGAAATGGGTCGCGATGACCTGGCCGGTAAACCCGATAATATCAAAGAAAAGATTGTTGAAGGCCGCATTGCTAAGCGCCTAAAAGAGCTTTCTTTGATGGATCAGCCCTACATCCGTGATCAGAATATGACGGTTGAAGAGCTTGTGAAGCAGTCGATCGCCACCATTGGTGAAAATATCCAAATTCGTCGTTTCCAACGGTTCGTCCTGGGCGAAGGCATTGAGAAAAAAGAAGAAGACTTCGCCGCAGAAGTCGCTGCGCAAATGGGTCAATAGGAACTTTAATTTCTGATTTGATTGTGTGTGCTTAAATATTGTCCCGCCTTCTCCATGTTATGGGGGAGGTTTTTTCTATGGTTGATGGTCAAGGTTTGCCTGGGCATTACGTTGCCACATGGCTGGTTTAATACGCCGCAGCGCCGATCCTGTGAGTCTTTGATCCCATTCTGTTTCGGATAAGGTGGCAAGTTCGGCTAACTTTGGCGCACGATGTTTGGGGTAAGGCTGAAAATCTTCAATATTGGTGGGTTGGGCAAAGCGCTGGTTCCAGGGGCAGACATCCTGACAGATATCACAACCTGCCACCCAATTTTGTAGGTGTGGGGCAATGTGAGGGGGCAGTTGTTCGGCTCGATTTTCGATGGTGTGATAGGCGATGCAACGGTTCGCATCAACGGTAAAGGGAGCGGCGATCGCCCCGGTTGGACAAGCCTCAATACAACGGGTACAGGTACCACAATGCTTTGTATGGGGCTGATCCGGCGTCAAAGCTAAAGTGGTGAGGACTTCCCCCAAAAAGACCCAACTACCGTACTCTCTGGTAATGACATTGCTATTTTTGGCAATCCAACCGAGGCCAGCTCGTTCTGCCCAAACCTTATCCTGGACAGGCCCGGTATCCACATAGAAACGGTGATGTTCCTCCGGAAATTCGTTGGTAAGCCACTGGCAGAAAGCTTTTAGACGTTTGCCTAAGACACGATGGTAATCTCGGCCCCAGCCGTATCGGGAAATTTTGCCTATGCCTGGTGCCTCAGAATGGGCATGGGGTGTGTAATAGTTGAGGGCCACACAAATGACCGACTGCACCCCTGGTAAACAAGCTTGGATATCCTGGCGTTTCGGGTTAGCCATCCAGGCCATTTCCGCCTGATACCCTGCCGCCAACCAAGCTTGTAACTGCTGTTGATTGTGAGCATTGTCCACGGTAGCATCGGCAATGCCCACCAAATGAAATCCTAAACTTAGAGCATAATTTTTGACCAGGACAGTCCTATCTGTTTGCAACTGCGACATTTTGAACAATTTGATGAATCTCCGCCAAGGCGCTTTTTAACCGACCAGACCAGAACGAAGGGCACGCACAGCAGCCTGGGTACGGTCATCGGCACAAAGCTTATTGAGAATATTGCGGACATGGGTTTTAACGGTACCCACGGTGATAAATAAATGCTCGGCAATTTCGGAGTTGCTGCAACCATCAACAATCAATTGGAGTACTTCCAATTCTCGATCCGTTAGGGGACAGCTTTCTAGGAGTTGTTGATCTTCTGGGGAAGTCGCTTGAATCGTAACTGTAGAGCCAGAAAGGGATTCTCCCCCTTGCACTTGATTGAGGACAATGCGGGCGATCGCCGGATCAATCCAACTATTGCCTGAGTCTGTCGTTTTGACCGCCTCTACCAAGTGATCAAACGTAATATCCTTCATACAATAGGAATCAGCCCCTGCCGCAAAGGCCGCTAAAACAGCCGCATCATCATCCTGCAACGTCAAAATCAAAACCTTTGTTTGCGCCTCGTGGGACTGATCCTTGAGCTTTTCCTGTTTCAAAATTCGGGTCAACTCAATCCCATCAAGCTCAGGCAAACCAATATCCACAATCGCTAAATCAGGATGAATCTCTTCTAACAAACGCAATCCATCCGCTCCATTGGCCGCCTCTGCTAAAAGTTCAATGTCCGCACATTGTTGTAGAGAAGTTCTTAGCCCGATGCGCGTTAAATCATGATCTTCAATTAGAACAACCCGAATTTTTTTCATGGTTTTCCCGGAGACTTTCCAAAATATAGCATGATCGATATACATTTATATGCAGTGAATCTTCAAGCCCTCCTTGTAAAAACCGTGTTAGAACAATCCGTAATCACCTCGACCCTCCTCCTTACATTGCTCTTGATGGTCGGTCTGTTTTTCTTCATTCGCGCTTCCATCAAAGATCGCACCGAACAAGTAGAGCTATTGGCAAAAGAGCCTGAAGAATCCATCTTTGAGCGTCTCCAAACCTACTTCGAACAGCGAGCCTATCGGATTACCACCGTTGATGGTGTCAATAACATTGTCACCTATGAAGGCTTTGTTCCTCCCAGTGGCTTTATTGCTGTTTTTTTAAGCCTATTAGCAGCCCTCGGTTTAGTTTGTATTGCCCTGGTCTTAGCACTGCTCTATCCCAATATTGGCTTTGCTTTCCTTGGTATTTGTCTCCTGGCTCCCTTGGCAGGTCTCTTTTACTGGCGTAAGGCAGGGAAGGTAGAAAAAGTTATTTTACAGATCACCACACAAACACCGATTACTGAGACTCCCACCCAATTAATTACGGTGACCGCCCACCGGGATGAGTTGATCCAACTGCGTCAGGTGATGCCTTACCAGCTCCATGAAGCTTAGGAAATGTCCCCAACAAAACCAATTAAGCCATCCATTAAAACCATGGCAAAAACGCGACAAAAATAGCCCCGACCCGAAAATGGGTGGGACTAGGGAGTATTGAAATTGATAGAAGGGGATTAGAGATCACCTAAACGTTAGGTTAAGTGATATATTTTTGAAGGAACTTTAAGCTTTGCTAGAAACAGTCGCTTTTTCAGATACTTCCTCATCGGCGTTGCTACAAAGCACCCGTAGACTGGGGAATAAAAAGTGATTCTCCTCTACATATTGGGCACCAAATAATCCTTTTTCTGCCCAAAAGTACCGATCAGTGGTATGCTCATTACGCTTAACTACAACGACTGCTGGGGGCATAATCCCATTCGCAGCGATATGCTTGCGGGCTGCAGTCACGGGTTTGTCATCACCGCTTTCGATATTATATTGTGGGACAATCTCTAAAATTTTTCTTCCTTCTTGCCGACGTCGACTCTTGCGTTTACGCTTTCTTGCCAACCCAGTACCTCCTCTTCTTTACTTTTTTAGAACAGCTGTAACAGGAGTTACAGAATGTCGAGCAAAGTATATCGGCTCCATTGAAAAAAATCAAGTGAAAATTGACTGGTTTTCACGATGAGTTGGATTTTTTGTATTAAGAAATCTACTACAATCCAATGAAGGTAGGCGATCAATCCAAAAGTGAAAAAAGAATTAAGTTTTTTGTCAAAACCCCTGATTTATCAAGGTTTCCTGGGAAATATCCCCTAGGGATTGCGGCTTGGGAGGATGAAATTCATGACGACATTACCGCAACTGTTGCCAGTTAGCCCAGAGTATTTGTCCCTGTGCCAAGGGCAGTTGCAATTGTTAGCCCAAGGCGTTGGGGCAGAGTGGGGGATTGTTTATTTGGCCCAGCCAGATCAAGAGAATCAAGAAATTACGCTCCAACCCATTAGTGCCTTTCCCGATCGTTTGCTGGCGGCGGGGAGGCAGGGGTCAACGGAGATGGCAACGATGGTTCTGGATCAAGAGGAATGGCTTGATGTCTCGATGGGTGAGGAAGCGGCTGCTTTGCCGGATGATCTTGTTGGTTTGTTGGGGGAACCGGCTCGGGCATTTCCCCTGTGGCATGGTGATTTAATTTTGGGAATTTTAGCGACGGGACGCCGGGATCGGGGTTGGCGATCGCCAGAGGTGACCCAGATTGAATTGATCGCCGAAAGTTTAGTGCTGGCCTGTGTGTTGGATCAGCAAAAGAGTTGGGCAACGGAACGGCTCACCCAACAGCAACATCTCCAGGCCCTAGAGCAAGAGCATTTCCATGATCTGCTACACCAGCTCCGTAATCCAACGATGGCGATCAGTACCTTTGGTAAGTTGTTGTTGAAGCGATTGCTGCCGACGGAGAAAAATTATCCGGTCGCTGAAGGCATTGTCCGGGAAAGCGATCGCCTAAAGGGATTGCTCACCCAATTTAGTGAAGAGGTGGATCTCTTAACGGCCCAAATTCCCCAGTTGGAGGGAGGGCCAAGTTTGGCTTTACCGCCCAATGGTGAACCGAGTTTTGCCCCAGACCGTTCCCTCTCCGTAGAACCGTTACCCGTAGCAGAAGTGGTACTTCCCCTCGTCGCTTCCCTGGGGGCGATCGCCACCGAGCGGGGAATCACTCTAAATTATGGGTTGCCAGAACCGTCTCCTTGGGTCTTGGGGAATCACACGGCCCTGATGGAAGTTTTGAATAATCTTTTAGAAAATGCGCTGAAATATACACCATCCGGGGGACAAGTGTTCTTGCAGGTAGAAGCCCAGGCTCAGGAACTCACCATTGCTGTCCATGATACGGGCTACGGCATTCCCTCGGCAGATTTGCCCCATGTCTTTGAACGCCATTACCGGGGAGTGCAGGCGGAAAGTGCCATTGAAGGTACTGGGCTGGGGTTGGCGATCGCCGCTGATCTTGTGGGAAAAATGGCCGGGGACATTGAAGTATATAGCCCAACCATTGGCTTACCCCATACCGAAGCTCTCCCCGGTAGCACTTTTATGTTGTGGCTTAAAGTCGCGTCAAATCCTCATCAAGTTACCTCTGCTGAGCTTCCCCAAGGCAATTGATTTGATTATTTAATTTTTGAGATTTAGAATGCTGTTTTTGCATTAAGCAACTTTTCGGTATTGCAGACAATTTCCCAGTACAGTGGGGACGATAAAAATAGTTGAGGTTTTACATGGGACAACTAGAAGCCCTGATTTTTGATGTGGATGGCACCCTGGCCAATACAGAAAAGGATGCCCATCGCGTCGCCTTTAACCGCGCCTTTGCCGATGTGGGCTTGCCCTGGGATTGGTCGGTAGATCTTTACGGTCAGCTCCTGAAGGTGACGGGGGGTAAAGAAAGAATTCGTTTTTACATTGAATCTTGGCAGCCACAAATGCCATCGGTCGGTGATCGGACTGCTTTTATCAAGGATCTCCATGCCCGCAAAACCCAGCATTACTGCGATTTGTTAGCCAATGAAGTTTTACCACTACGCCCCGGCGTTAGACGACTGATCCAAGAAGCACGGGATCAAGGCATTCGTTTGGCGATCGCCACCACCACTACCCCAGCCAATGTCACTGCCCTATTGACCCATTCCCTCGCCCCCGATGCCATGGATTGGTTTGAAGTTATTGCCGCTGGCGACATGGTCCCCCAGAAAAAACCGGCCCCCGATATCTTTTTCTATGCCCTCGAAAAAATGAATCTCCGGGCCGATCAATGTGTCGCCTTTGAGGATTCCGGTAATGGCTGGCTTTCGTCTCGGGATGCGGGCCTCACCACCGTCGTCACAGTGAATAACTACACCGCTAACCAAGATTTTACGGGGGCCGACCTGGTACTCAGTGATCTAGGGGAACCGGATCAACCCTTTACAGTATTGGCCGGAGAAGTCGGCACTTGGCCTTATTTTGATGTGACTTTAGCCGCCGAATTACTCAAGCGAAAAAGCAAAAGTTGATTTACCTGATCGGTACTGAAATTATCATCGCTGATCAACAGTAAACTTTGGCTGCCATCGGCAAGCTGTGGCCCTAGGGTCATACCTTCTAGGTTATCGAGGCCAATCCCCAACTGTCGCAGATCCAGCAATAGGGTTTTCTGCATGGGGACAACGGTCTCTGGATTTCCGGCGAGGGATTCGATGCGGGCAGTGTCGGTGGCATTACCAATGGTCACCTGGAACAGTTTCGCACTAACACCCCCAAGGCCATAGCTGCGCTCCAGGCTGAGAAAATAACCTTCCTGGGGGAGGGCAATCATTTCCACAAGGCCATTGGAAAAGGTTCCTTGGGGCGCAGGTTCTAAAGGATAGAGGTGTTCGGCAATTAACACAGGTTCGCCGATGGGATTGATGACGTAATGCAGTAGACGAATGGGCGCACCCACATTATCAGAGCGCGTGTCTTGATGAAGGGATGATTCTGGAGCGACAAAGATCCGAAAGGGGTCAACGGCGGCTTGGGAAGGGGCAGAAATGGCCAAAGCCTCAAATCCTAAATTATTGCGCACACCTCGCTGGCGATCGCCTGTTAGAAAACGTTTGGGAATTCTGAGGGAGGTTAATTCGCGCCCTCCGCGGTCAAATTCTTTCACAAATGGATCAATGGCGGCGTCGGTATCTCCCTCGCTGGAAATAAATAATGTATTGCGGGGCGAGAGCACCAATCCTTCTGGGTCAAGGCTCCCTGGGGCAAAAGTTTCGCCGTCAGGGGTGGTTAAAGGCGTCATTTCCTTGAGGTTGAGCTGTTGGATTTGGGGAATGGCTCCGGTTTCGTCGATTGTCAGATCGAAGGTATAAAAGCGGGCCGGAGCAAACTGGGAGCGGTCATCACTCAGGGCGTAATAATCACCGGTCTGGGCATCGTAATAGAGAGCCGATAGGCCGCCGACCGTTGTCCCTTGAAACTCTGTTTTGGGTAACCAATATTCGTCTAGAAACTCTACGCTCAGGGGGGCAAAGGTGCGGGGATTGCTTTCTGCCGGGGGGACAACGGGGGCACAACCGATCAGTAAGCTGCCAATCAGACAAAACTTGATCCATAAAATTTTTGGCGATCGCCACCAGGTATTTTTCGGCTTCATCACGGCTTTTGGCTTTCCCACAACACAACAAAAAAGAGAGGTGATTTTTCCTCCCTTAAACTAGCAGATTATCAAAATTTGCCTGGTAATGGCTGGCTTTATATTTCTCCGTAGGCGCGGTCAATGAGCCGCCGGGCAACGGTTTGGGTGCCTGTGTGTTCGTAATAGTTGGTACTGAGATCCAAGAAAGCCGCCACATAATCGAGCTTGTTATCGGAAACTTCCACAAACCCTTGGATATGATCCATGATTTTTTCGGGGGTCAAACCACGGGCGCTCACAAAGCCGCTCATCCAGCCCTGCATAGAGCTAAAACTGCGGTTAATAAAGGCCAATTTCCCCGCAGGATTCCCACCCGGCAAGAATTCTCCGACACGACCAAAGGCCGGATTATTGCTGAGTTCTCCCGCCGAAAGATTATTTAAGGTGCGGTCAATTTTTTGGAGGAAATCTGGCCCCAGGGGAATTAAACCATCCACACAAATCAGGGTCGCAATCCGCATCAATTCTTCGCCACTGTAGTCGGCGATCGCCTTCATAAAATCCTCCAGACTATCCCCCGGAATGCCATTAATCTGACAAAAACAGGTAATTTCGGCGACCAGCTTTAGACACAAATCAATCGCCTGGGCCTTATCAGCGTTGGGGGTCACTTTCTGCATCAAGCCACCTACCAAAGGAATTTTGTCGCCCACTTTATTCGCCAGGGCCGCCGCCGCCAATGCTTTATCCGCCTGGTCAACGGTTTGGTAGATCCACATCGCCCGCTGATAACCCTGGGATTTGTCGCTGTAGAGGACAATGGCGCGATCGCGTACCGATTGAAGGATTGCCGGGTCGGTCTCCTGCGTCACCGCTTTAACCATATTGTCGAAGCCAACAATGTTAGTCCATTCCCCAGGCACCACAAAATCCAGACCATTTAAAAGCATGGTCGTGAGATTTTTTTCGGGTAACTGGTCCATCAACTCCACAATCGAAGCACTCATGAAAAACCTCCTAATTTAGTCAATAGAAAATTACGGCTGTGGTTTACGAAAAACTGACCTATAAACTCGCTAAACCCTGTAGGTTCACTTTGGCGAGCCAAGCCTTGCGCTCATCGGGGCCAAAACTAGGATCCCGGGACATCACTTTCACTTGATAGCGATCGCCCACTAAAACCGCATGGGCATTTGCTCCCTGGGCCACGAGGGGGAACCCATCAACGGTTTCTTCGGCTTCAGCAAATTTACTGCGGGCAGCGAGATTGGTCGCGGTATCTGAGATGGAAATTTTTGCCATTTCTGTACCATTGAGGGTTAATTTAATTTCCGCGAAACCCTCTTTCTCTTGGGTAAAGACCCGGTCATAGCCCTCGGTTTTGTCCGCTGGGAAAAATTGATTAAAAGCACTGCCTTTTTGGGGTGTTTGGGCCGTCTCCGTTGCCGGGGTGGTGACTTCAGTATTAGTCCCAGGGTTCGGGTCAGGGGGGGGAACCGGAGCATTGCCGCCACAGGCCGTCAGGAACAATAGACTCGCCAGAAGCACAGGGGCGATCGCCCGATAGATAAATTGAAAACGCATGGGATGATTGGAAAATTTACGCTCACTTGGTTTCAATTTTGAACGCAAATCCCTAGAATCTCCCGAAAAATTAATAATCTAGCAAGAAAGTTACGCCAAAATACGGGGTTGACGGCCCTTTTGTCCGGTCATGAGTTTGAGCGCAAACAGGCGCAGGGGATTAAATTTCGCCATCACAATCAGCCCCAGACGGCGCACCCAGACCACCGGCCAAATGCGGTTGGAAAAAAGACGGTTGAGGAAATCCGTAAAGCCAAGAATTACCAGATTTTCCTGCTTGCGCCACCGTTCATAGCGTTTCAACACAGCCAAACTTCCTAGATCCTGGCCCCGTTGCTGGGCTTCGATCAAGGTTTGGGCGAGGGCCGCCGCATCACGGATGCCTAAATTGAGACCCTGTCCCCCCACCGGGTGGCAACAATGGGCCGCATCTCCCACCAACGCGAGACGATGATCCACATAGCGATCGCCTTGCATCAGTTGCACCGGAAAGACCTGGCGATCGCCAAGCAATTTTAAGCGACCGAGCTGGGGGCCGGTGTGTTGTTCTAAATATTCTAGGAAAACGTCAGGGGGCAAGTCCTTTAGGCGTTGGGCTTCGGCATGAGGATTTGTCCAGACGATTTGACAGCGATTTTCGGTTAGGGGTAGAACTCCCATCGGCCCCGTACCCCAGAACCGTTCAAAGGCAACATCATTGCGGGGGGCGTCATGTTCGACAACGCAGGTGACACAGGATTGCCAATACTTCCAACCCCTCGTTTTAATGCCTGCCCCTTGGCGCACAAGAGAGCGTGGCCCGTCGGCTCCAACTACCAAGGCCCCTTGAATCTTGATCTGCCCCTGGGTTTCGCTAGATAACTCCACGATTGCCTGCTCAGACTCGTAGTGAATGGCGGTGACTTGGGCTGGACAGAACCAGCGGATATTGCCATAGCCCCGCAGAGAAGCCTGGAGAGTTTCAAGAACAACTTGGTGCTGCCCCGAAAACCCAAGAAAATCGGTCTTGAGATCCTGGCGGGAGAATCTAACAACCCCAGAAAAATTTTCGTCCGATAATTGAATATTGCGGTATTTGCCACTACGGGCGGCGATCGCCTCCCAAACCCCCAACTCCTGAAAAAGCCGCTGGGAAAGCAGGGACATCGCATAGGCCCGCTGCCGTTGAGTCACCACATCAAGGGGTTGTGCTTCCACGATAGCGATCCGCAGATCCGTTTGCTTGAGGCAGGCCGCGAGGGTGACCCCGACAATACCGCCACCGACAATGATCACATCAAACCCAAGGTGAGATTTTTCCATTACTGAGCGCGAGAAACTAAAGACCGTAGGACGTGGCTTGTCCTAAACAAAAGGTAACATTTTCGCGAGAGAGAAGGCTATGGCGTGACTACCCCTGGCGTAGTTGACTGCGCACCTGCATTAAGACTTTGCCAAGATAATTGTGCCCGCTGCCATCGGCACCACAGCCCCAGTAATAGTCCACCGGGGAATTTTCAATAATTGCTGCGTCCCCCGTTGCCAGCAAAATTTGGGCAATGTCAGGGTGGGTTTTAAATTTTGTCCAAACCCCTTGCCACATCACGGTTCGTTTAATGTCTTCCCAATCGGGGCGTTTGGGGTGCTGGGGATCGCGGCCTAGGGCGGCGGCAATTTCTGGGGTCGGGGCAGCGCGAATTTTGTCGATGAGATCTTGTTGGTGGATAGGGAGAAATTTATGGGCTTGGTAAAAATGCTCAACGGTAGGCCAATCTAGGGCTTCGCAGTGGATCGGGTGCAGGGAAAAATTCGAGAAACAGCCATAGGGGTCATGGGCCTTATAGAAATAAATCGGTTCGGCGGTTGACTCCATCATGACTCCTGTGCGCAAGCAAAACCTCAGCTATTATAAATTCTCCTCTGGTCGTCTGGCGCTGGGGGCGATCGCCTGGGTAGGGATCTGAGTCAAGGTTTGCCACTCGCGGCCCGTTTCGCCGGTGACCACCCAGAGGATTGAGCGGAGCCCATCACGGATACATTTCATCGTCGTTTCCGGGGGATTATCTGACGGGACAGGCACTGGTTTAATGGCAATGTCACGGGTGCCGAAAACAATGCTGGCCACGAGCTTGGCGCGGTTCATGTGGTTTTCGGAGGTGATGAGGTAGACGCTATCAATATTTTCTTGTTTAAATTCGTCTACGAGGCTGGTGAAGTTGGTGACGGTGTCTTCGGCCTGGTAATCGAGCTGGAGGCGATCGCCTTCGATTTGATAGTTCGCAAAGATCTGGCGGGCATATTCCGGTGGGCTACCGGAGGAAACCCAAACTTTTAACTCCGGATGTTCCTGGGCAAACTGGGCCGCAAACCGCTCCCGTTCTTCGTGGCCCCCAAGGACAAAAATGGCTTTGGCTGGACGTAAAGCGCCTTGGATACGTTGGTAGGCGATCGCCCCACAGGTTAGGCCAATTAGACCCAAAACAAACCAGCGCCGTCGGAAAAACGTTGTTTGCTGCTGTCGGGGCGATCGCGGTCGCGCCACTTTTCTAGAAGAAATAGCCATGCCAAGGGAAAAAGAGGAAGCGAAACATCGCCAATTATAGGCAATGGGTAGAAAAATTTACGGAGAGCATAGCCCCATCTTAGCCCCGCCGCTGGAAGGGTTGTCCCCAGTAGCGCCAACATTCTTTATTAAACGGCGATCGCCACTTCAAGATTAAATCCCGTTCTAGGGCAAGCCGTTGGGAACGGTCTGTGGGGACTGACACATTAAACGCTAAATTGACCGCCACATTCAAGTCGTACTGACGGTGCAAGCTGATGTAGGCATCAATGTAATCTTTACAATCGTGAACCCCTTTCCAGCGTTGCTTAATCGATAATTTTGTTTCCCCCACATAGAGCAGCAACGGCACCGCATGGTCGAGGACAAAGTAAATATTCGCTTGACCTTCTTGGAGGGGATCATAACGCTCTCGATAGAAATCCCAGGGCTTCGGCGGCAGGGTAAAGGGGTCAATTTTTTCGGCGTCCCAGTGGTCTGGCTTCGACTGGGTCTCAAAAAGTAAACTGGTTTGGCTTGCGGCTGGATTTTGACGAACCTTGTCCTGAAAGTTTTGCAGTCGTTGCTTCCATTGCAGGAGGCTTTCTTGGCCCATGGTAAGCCTGGGGGCGCGTTCGACGCGGTAAGGATTGGGGGCATCGGCCACAGAAAAAAGCTTGAGCTGTTCGTCGGTCATGGGCGAGAAAAAATTCACAGGCTCTCCAGTGTAGCAAAGGGCAATTTTAAGCTCGTGCTCCCTGATACCGGATAAATTCGAGGGGCAGACCATCGGCATCGGCAAGGAACATCACCTCATAAATGCGATCGCCAATCATCTGTTGTTGGGGTTTTAGAAGAACCGTGATCGGTTCCGGGGCATTTTGTTGCAAATCGGCGAGCCAAGTGGCTAAATCTGGCGTGATTTCCGTCAGGTCAAAGGATAAATGATAGTAGCCGACATAATGTTCATCACCAAAGGCATCGGGGGCGGGCTTTGGTTGGGGGATTTGGATGAGTTCCAAACGTCCAAGGGGGCCTTTAAGCCAACAGGCGAGAGTGTACCCTGTGGTGAACTGGGTTTCCATGGCAAAATCGAGCTGTCCGTAAAAGGCGATCGCCCGGTGGATATCGGCGGTGCGAATTGAAGCGTGGTGCATGGCTGACTGGTGTAGCTAGAGGACAGATCAATTTTCCCCCAGGGCTAAATCTGTCGCCAAAAATCCCCTGCGTTACCATAGCCATAGTTTTTTGAGTTTTCTTTGTTTTCTAAAAAAAGATTTGTGGGGAAAAGTTTATGGGAGCATGGCGCAGGGCTTGGGGTTGGCTGTTGTGGGGAAGCATTTTTTTCTATGGCTCTTTCGCCTATGCCGATGACAGTTTCGGCAATACTTTAGATACGATCACTGTCAAAACCGCGCCCACAACCGACGCCAGGGCTGCCCTCGCCACCCTGAAAACAGCGCAAGTCATTTACCTCGGTGAACACCACACCAGCGAGGCTGACCACATCGCCCAGTTAGAAATCATCAAAGCCCTCCACGACCATCATCCCCAGGTGGCGATCGCCATGGAAATGTTTCAACGGCCTTTCCAAGGGGTTTTAGATCAATACATTGCCGGGGAAATTAGCGAAGCTGACCTTGTCGCCCAAACGGAATATGAAACCCGTTGGGGTTTTGACTGGGAATTGTATGCGCCCATTCTTCGTTTTGCCCAGGAAAAACAGATTCCAGTGATCGCCCTCAATGCCCCCAATGAAGTGGTACGTCAGGTATCCTCAGTTGGTTTGGCTAGTTTAGAGGCGGCGGATTTTGAATATTTACCGCCCCGTGAAGAACTGGATCTAAGCAACGAAAGTTATCAGGCGCTTCTCCAGGAGGCCTTTACGGGCCATGGTCAGCATGGCAACTTTGACTTTGACAATTTTTTTGCCGCCCAGGTGGTCTGGGATGAGACCATGGCCGAGGCGATCGCCAATTTTGCTCAACGCAACCCCAATACCCAAATTATTACCCTCGCCGGTCAAGGCCATGTCATTTATGGCTACGGCATTCCTGAGCGGGTGCAACGTCGCCTCGGCGAAAATCTAAAACAGGAGATCGTATTGCTCAATCCCAATCCTGATCTCGCCCCAACACCAGAGGTTGCCGATCTTTTCTGGTGGACGGAAGCGCCGACCATTCCCTAGCCACCGCTAATTTTCGCCTTGTAACCTTGGTCAAGGAGGAATGTGAGAATCGGCTGGCGCTGATCTCCCTGGATTTCTAGGGTATTGTCCTTGAGGGTGCCCCCGGAGCCACATTTATTTTTCAGTTGCTTTAGAAGTTTTTGTAACGTCTCTGGGGAATGTTGTAGTCCCGTAATTACAGTTACCGTCTTGCCCTTACGACCAGAACGGCTCGTTTGGATGCGGGGACTTTGTTGTTGGGGCGGCAGATCAACGATTTCCGGGGTCTCGTCTGGGACAGTGTTACCAAATTCTTGATAGACAACTTTTTTGCGTGTCATCGTTCAAATTCAATCGATTGGGTGTACTTTTCCCTAGCTTACGGGTTTTATGGGATCTTGGATTACAAGCTACTTTTTTTGAAATTTTAAATGCCTACAAAAAAGAGCGACATAGCCGCCCTTGGTGAACTGGATTCCATCAATATCCTTGTGGTGGGCTAGGAATAACCCGAGGAAACTTGACCAAAACTGCTTTCAGGAAAGAGAAAAATGGTGCGGTAAAACCCAATAAAGAATTGGGGTCAAAATTATAAACGCAACCGTAAAAATCCCAATAATCTCAACAGCGAGAAGTCCTTCATTCATGGCGATCGCCTCTTAAATGTGATTGATCCATCACATCTTTAGTGTAGCCTGACTTCCTTCGCCGCCAGACCAGACCCCTAACCGGAGATCAGTACCGTGACACCGATGAGGGTCGCCACAAGTACGCCTCCTAGAACACCAATAACCAGCAAATTTTTTTGTTCTTTCGCTGTTTTTGCCTCTGCTTGGTACATTTTGGGCTCTTGGGCAAAATTATTCAGCTTACCGTCTTCATCTTCCATGTAGCGCATGGTGGCTCCTTCAAATTTGTCAATCTTTAAACCCCCTGGGGGTTCGATCATCATAGGAACCGGACTTTATAGCTATCAATAAAACTCAACAAAAGTTAAGCTTCCTACGCACCCATGCCGGAATAATGTTTCAAACCTTTACGCCAAAAGTAACGATTTAGGCCATAGAAAATCAAACTCCAGACGCCCATGACAATGAAGCCTTCGGTGAGACGCACCGGCAACCCCATCAAGATGGCCGAGGGGAAATACACCACATAGGGAAAAGGGGTCAGCAGGGCAATTTCTTTCATGAGGGGCGGAAAGGTTTCCAGGGGAGCGATATAGCCAGAGAGGAAAATATAAAACAAAAACCAAATTTGTTCGATGGCACTGGCCCGTTCCACCCAAAAGGCCGCCATTGCAAAGGTGTATTGCAGGAGGAAACGCAGACCAAAGGCGATCGCCGCCGTCAGAATACAAAGTAGCATCTGGGTCAGACTCGGTACCCAAAATGCCTGGGGATAAAGGGCAAAAAACAAGAGTACCAGGGCAATGCTAAAGGGCAGGCGAGCAAACCGTTCCGACACATGGCTCGCAAAATGTCGCCAAACGGGATCAATAGGTTGGAGTAGGGCAAAGGACAATTTTCCCTGGGAGACTTCCTTTTCAAATTCCCAGATCACCCAGACGAGGGTCAGTTGGCGAATAAAAAAGACGGCGATAAAGTAGCGGGCAAATTCAATCGCAGACAGGGGCAACTCCACTTGGTTCGAGGCTTCTGTCCAGACCCCCAGCAGGATAATCGGTAGGGATGAGTTGAGCACCCAAAAAAATAGCTCGGCCCGATATTCCACCATGTAGGCGTAGTAGGTGGTGAATAAAACCTGTGCTTTTCGAAACGGCGATCGCACCATAATCTCCCAGAAAAAAGTCGTTTTTATCATAGGCTGAAAGTCTAACCCATGGCTGAGTTTTAGGCCGCGCAGAAAAATCTAGGCCATTTGTGTTATGGTCAAAAAAGAAGTTCAAAAAATTACCATTAATCCGATGCGCATCAAAAGTTGGGAAAGTCCCCGGCGTCGGGGTCGTAACGACAAAGGCAAAGGCGGCGCGGCCCGTCAACGGCAACTAAAAAAACGCAATAAAATGCTCAAAAACAAGCTCAAGGGCAATGACCACGGAGGGGAAATTAATCCCCTCTTTTTTATGGCTTCTACGACCCACTCAGATAACAATTAACGAGGCGATCGCCCCCAGTTAATTTCACCAGTCTTTGTCCTGCGCTATCCTTTTCAGCCAGATTAAATTTACTTAAAGGCAACAGATCGAGGTTTTCTTGGGAATCTTTTATCAACAGGGATTCCTGCTGATCGGGAACGAAAAGTGTGAGGAGCAGATCGGTTTTTGATTCAAAGCGCATCACATGGTTGCCCATATCACCCCGTTTACCGAGCCGTAAGCTGCTGGCGGCTAATTTTTTGCCGTAGCCTTCCTCGGAGATTAAGTAAAGTTCGTTGTGCCGTTGGCAGGGAACACAGGCGACAATTTGCTCGTTAAAGCGGAGGCGCAGGGCTTGGTTCCCTTGGGAAGTTCTGCCCATCACGGGGATTTCGTTGTCATTTACGGGCAGATGCAAGACCCGCCCACTGCTGACGGCGATCGCCACCTGCTCACCCCCCTTCACGAAACAGGCGAATTTGAGGGTGTCCTTGTCCTTGAGCTTGATCAAACTTAAACCGCGACTGGTGAAACTTTCAAGTTCGATCGCTGGGAGACGTTTAATTCGTCCTTGGGCTGTAAGTAAAAGTAAATCGTACTCTGCTAAATTATCGGGCAGTAAAAACTGGGTGATCGGCTGATGGTCATCCCGTAGGGCATGATCTGGTAATAAATCGATTAATTGGGGCTTATCCCGCTGTTCTTGGTAGGGTAAATCGGCGATCGCCACCGGAAAGGCTTTCCCTTGATCGGTGCAGACGATTAAATTTTCCTGCGTGCCGATCTGCGCCTTAAAAATGGTCGGTTCCTCATCCAATAGCCCCGCATCATCATTGCCCCAATACACCCCTCCCAACGCGGCGATCGCCACATGGGAAGTCTCCGTTAGTTGCGGCAGGAGGGCAAGCACAGGTTCCTCCTTTTTGCGGGATTGGCGTTTTTTCTTCGGGGTCGCCGCGGGGGGGTCTGGCTCCGCCTCGACTGTGACAGGTTCCGGTTCAGGGGATGGCACATCCGGTAAACGGGTGCGACGCGGGTCGGCAAATTTCCGTTTTAAACTGCGCAATTCCCGCTTTAGTGCCTTGAGTAATTCGTGGCGATCGCTCAATAATTTATTTAACTTGGCAATCTCCGACGCCAGTTCCGCAAACTCCTGTTCCAACTTTTGCCGTTCCAAACCCGTTAACCGCCGCATCGGCATCGCCAAAATCGCATCCGACTGACTTTCACTCAACCCCAATGCCGCCTGAAACTGCTGTTTTGCCGTCGTGCCATCCGCGGCATTCCGCAAAATCTCGATCACCGCATCCAAATTATTCAGCGCAAGTAATAACCCCTCCACCGAATGTTGGCGCGTTTCCTTCTGTGTCAGCTCATACCGATATTGCCGAGTGACCGTTTCTTCCCGAAATTTAAGAAATTCCTGCAAAATCGCCTTTAACGACAACTGACGTGGTTGATTATTCACCAAAGACAGCAAAATCGCCCCAAAATTGGACTGCAACGCCGTTTTCTTATACAGCAACTTTAAAACCTTCTCCGGTTCCGCATCCCGCTTCAGTTCAATCACTACCCGCATCCCTTGGCGATCGCTCTCATCCCGAATATCCGAAATTCCCGAAATCTTGCCATCATTCACCAGATCCGCGATCTTTTCAATCCACGCCGCCTTATTCACCTGATAGGGCAGTTCCGTCACCACCAGCGCATTCACATCCCGCTTCCGTTTCCGCCCCACCTGCAGCACTTCCAAATGGACAATGCCCCGCATCGGAATAATGCCCCGTCCCGTCCGGTAGGCGTCTCGCACCCCAGCGAGATCAACGATTTCTCCCCCTGTCGGAAAATCCGGTGCAGGAATAATTGCCCATAACTTCTCATCCTCAATTTCTGGATCATCAATCAAAGCGATCAACCCATCCACCACTTCCCCCAAATTGTGCGGCGGCATATTCGTTGCCATCCCCACCGCAATCCCCGAAGAGCCATTCAACAGCAAGATCGGCAACTGTACCGGCAGCACCACTGGCTCCTGCTGCGACCCATCAAAATTATCCGTAAAATCAACAATGTCCTCACTAATCTGCGCCAACATCGCCTCAAAACTCACGGGCGATAACCGCGTTTCCGTATACCGCATCGCCGCCGCCGGATCATTGTCAATCGAACCAAAATTCCCATGTCCCGCCAACAACGGATAGCGCGTCGAGAAATCCTGCACCAACCGCACCAAGGCATCGTAAACGGACTGATCGCCGTGGGGATGATACTTCCCCAACACATCCCCCACCACCCGCGCACATTTGCGGTAAGGGCGATCCGGACTTAAGCCCAACTCATACATCGCATACAAAATCCGCCGATGCACTGGTTTAAGACCATCCCGCACATCCGGCAATGCCCGTCCGACGATCACACTCATCGCATATTCCATATAGGACTGTTCCATTTCCACATGGAGCGCTGTCGGGATAATGTGACCGGACTGGAGCAGATCGAGTTGTTGTGCCATGAATTTATGCTGATTGGACAATAATGGGGAACGCTGTTTTCAAGGAATATACTGTTGATTCTTAAATCTTTACAAGCGTTTGCATCTTTTTCACCATAAAGGCATAGGGCTCTCTGTCGCAAAAAACATTGTTATGGATTCGCTTTGCTTTGGGTAGAAATAAGTTACGCGATGTCTTTAATTCAAGGGGGTAATAATCAAGGTGGCAGAGATGATATATTGTGCTTCTGTTCAATGGCCCGCAAGACCCCAGTGATTACGCCATAGTGAATCCCAGAATTGATTGTTTGCAGTTGTCCCTAATCTCAAGAAAGTAGTTATGGCCACGATATTGATAGTTGAAGATGATCCGATTAATGTGCGTGTTTTCAGCACAATTTTGCAGAAACGGGGCCAGTTCGATGTGCTCTGCTCTGAGAATGTCGGGGAAATTATGGCCTTAACGTCAGCGGGAAAGGTTGATCTGGTGATGATGGATGTTTCCCTAACGGCAAGTCTCTATGAAGGGGAGTCAGTGGATGGAATTCGGATTACCCAAATGCTCAAAGCAGATCCCCAGACGAAGGAAATTCCAGTGATTTTAGTGACAGCCCACGCGATGCAAGGCGATCGCGAAACGTTCCTGAGCAAAAGTGGGGCTGAGGGTTATATTTCTAAGCCAGTGGTTGATTATGATGATTTTTTGCAGCAGATTCATCGCCTAATCGGAGAGTAACAAATAAAAAAAGGCGATCGCCTTTTTTTGCTTCAGTGAAAATCCGTTGGCGTTAATGGTTTACAACACTTGCGATCGCAGTAGGGCGACGGGCAGATAAACCATTTTCTTGGCCGTCGGCACATAGGCGCGGCGGTTAAAAACATCGTAGTCATTTTTCTCAATGATATCGAGGATCCCTTGGTACAACATCAAGGCAGACCACACCGGCCAGCGGGCATCGGGATGGAGCGACCGAATTCCCCGCTCGGCAATTTGGTAGTAATGGCGGGCCCGCTTAATTTGAAATTTCATTAGCGATCGCCACCGCTCATCGATGACCCCCGCAAACAAGTCCTTTTCGGAATAGTTAAATAGCGCTAAATCTTCTAGGGGCAGATAAATGCGACCACGGCCCCGGTCTTCCCCCACATCCCGGAGAATGTTCGTTAGTTGATTGGCAATCCCCAGGGCGATCGCCTCTTCCGTCGGCATCTGAGACTGGCTTTGACGATTCCAGGGGGCCGTATTCGTGCGATTTTCTAAACCCATGACCGCCCCGGACATCAGGCCCACAGTCCCAGCGACTCGATAGCAATAGAGCTCCAAGTCCTCAAATGTTTCATAGCGACTGCGATATAAGTCCATGCGCTGCCCAGCAATCATGTCCCGAAAGGGCTGGATATCAAGGGGAAAGCGATTCAAGCTATCCACCAAGGCCACATCTGGATCGGCAACCGGTTGCCCCGCAAATACAGATTCGAGATCCCGCTCCCATTGATCGAGGGTTTCTGGGGTAGTATTAACCGCTTCTGGCCCATCAACCAGTTCATCGGTGCGACGACACCAGACATAAATGGCCCAAATTGCCTCGCGTTTTTCCTTGGGCATGAGGAGGGTGCCTAGGTAAAACGTCTTAGAATACATCGCCGTAACAGTACGACAATATTCGTAGGCCTCTTCACGGGAGATGAAGGACGAGGCAGTGGGTGGGGAAGGTTGAAGTCTAGACAATTGCAGCATGCGTTGCGGGCGAAGTGTCTGGGGAGTCGTTTCCGGGCCTCCCCGTGGGCAAAAAAAGCCATAATGATTGTCGCATTGTACGAGTCAAATGGGAAATTAATCTTAATTTTGTCAAGAAGTCTCCCACGGACTGATTTTATGCGGCAACGGAAACAGTGGTGGCCTGGTCAGCAAGGGTGGTTTCAGCCGCTTTCGCAACAGCTTGGGCGGTGAGTTTCCCGGAGAGGACGGCCCCTTCCATACTGGCGAGATAGCGCTGCATTGTGTAGTCCCCAGTGAGGAAGAAGTTGGAGATGGGTGTCTCCTGGGAGGGACGGTGATCTTGGCGACCGGGGGTTGACTTGTAAACGGAGCGGGGAGTTTTCACCACATGGTACTTCAAAAGTTTGGCTTGATTATCACCCGTAAAGTCATCGGGGAAGAGTTGTTGCAATTCTTCCATGGTGGCGGCGATGATCTCCTCATCGGACTTGCTAATCCAGTCCTTTGCGGGGGCCAAGACCAGCTCTAACATGGATTTGTCGCTGTAGTAGCCACGGCAAGTGTTGCTCATGTCCGCATACACGCTTAATAAAGGCGATCGCGAGAAGAGGAGATGATCCACATCGGTTAATTTGCGATCAAACCACATGTGCAGGTTGATTACCGGGACGCCTTCGAGGCCATCCAGCTTCTGGAAAAAGGACATTTCTTTCCAAGGCTTGGGCAACATTACCTTGAGGGGATCGACGGGCATCGCTGACACATAGGCATCGGCGGTGAAAAATTCGTCTTCGGCCCCGTTTAGACCGCGCAGGAGGAAGCCTTTTACAGAGCCATCATCGTTGAGTTGAATTTCTTTGAGGGGACGATTGAGATGGACTTCGCCGCCCCGTTCAGTGATGTAGTCCACGATGGGTTGACAGAGGCGTTCGGTGGGAGAGCCATCGAGGAAAGCCATTTTTGAGCCGTTCTTTTCTTGGAGGAAGCGGTTCAGGGCGGTGAGCAGAATGGTGGCAGAAATTTCATCGGGGTTGATGAAATTCAAGGCTTTGGACATGGCGATGAAAACTTCTTTCTCGACCCGCTCAGGAATTCCTTGTTTCTTCATCCATTCGGACCAGGAATATTGATCCATGTCTTCGACATATTTTTGGCCCTGTACCATCGCCGGAATTAAGCCGATGCCAAATTTGATTTTTTCTTCCCAGGTGAGCATGTCGTTGTTGCGGAGGATGGCAAACACACCGTTGATGGGAGCAGGCAGATCGGGGAAGTCGAACCGGGAATAGGTACCGGGAGCATCGGGCTGGTTGAAGATCATCGTATGCTCTTTCCACTGCAGACGATCTTCGATGTCGAGTTCTTTAAAGAGCTGGAGCATATTGGGGTAGGCTCCAAAGAAGATGTGTAAACCAGTTTCGTACCAGTCTCCATCTTCGTCTTGCCATGCGGCGACTTTGCCACCGAGAACGTCTCTTCTTTCGAGGACAATAGGAGTATGTCCTGCATCAACAAGGTATTTCGCACAGGATAATCCTGCTAATCCGGCTCCGGCGATCGCAACTCGCATGGTGAAGGGCTTCCTACTCTAACGAACGACAACTAAAAATTAGATGTTGTTCATTATACTTTGCAATTCGTTACATTTGAGTTTTTCTCCAGAAATCCCTTGATTTTCCACAAAATTAACGGTCTAAATTGCGGCAAGGGCGATCGCCTTTATTTTGATGCCAGATTACCTACATCGGAAAAAATAGGGTCGGGAACCAACTGCGGTGTAATAAATCGCTGGCATAGCTGTGCACCGTGAGTTCAAGGAGTTGATTGCGGGGTTTGCTGGCGATGGCGATCGCACTAATATCTTCTTTGACGGCGATATCAAGGGTTTCACTGAGGGGATTGCCAATTTTAACGGCGGTTTTGACCGTCAGTCCCAAGGCTTCTAGCTCCCCTTTAACCTTCGCGAGTTTTTCCTCGGCTTCCTTTTGGAGATATTCAATCTGAATGCGCTGGATACCAGAATTATCGAGGACGGACAACAAAAAACAATTGGCGATCGCCCCTTGGGGCGCATTTTTCGCAAAAGTCTTCACCTGTTCAATTAAATATTTCGCCTCATCACTGCCATTGTAAGGAAGCAGCAGATATCGCCACAGATGGCGGCAACGCAGCGCCAACTCCTCACAAGTATAGGTAGAGACAATCTGGGGCCGGAGGATCATGATCGGCTTTTTCAGAGACTTGATCAGACCCAGGCTCGTACTGCCAAACATTTTTTCTTGGATTAAATTTTTGATGGGGGTGCCCACCAAGATGACATCACATTGATATTGCTCAAGGACTTGGGGAATATTATCGAGGGCATTCCCAGAAACAATTTCTACTTTGACATCTGCACCAGCCGGAACCTGGGTTAGGGCCTTGGAAAGATGGGCTTGGGCAGCAGCCACTTTTTCTTTATCAATACGGGGGATATTGCCTTCTGTCCAGAGGGGCACACTATGGAAAAAAACAATCTGGGATAGTCCTCCCTGTACCAGATTTGCGATGCAGCCAGTGAGTCGATCTAAGCCATCGGAAAAATCTGTACAGACTAAGGCGCTATGAAACATGGCAATATCGCTAAAAACTGTGGAATAAGAATCAAAATTTTCTTTACGGTAGCACTTCTCCCCGAAGAAGTTGAACTGCAAGTCAATAAATCCTTTGGAATTTTTTCCCTACCCCCACATCCCTAGCGTGATGCTGTTGTGATCAGGCTCGAGAAGGAGGCCAGTGAAAAATATTCACGTTTACCAGTGGATGCTCTTAGTCGGAATAAACTTGACTATCGTTGCTGTTTCCAGCATTTGGGCTATCCCCTAGAGCCCCCATTGGTGCTTGATCACTTCCTTGTACATATTCTCCCGTGAGAGCATTTGTTCGTAAAGTTTCACGAGATGCTCTAGGGCTTGTTCACGGTTCATCTGTTGCACTTGGCTTTCGAAGGAACGGAGGCTGAATTGTTGCTCTAATGAGAGTTCATTGTTTGTTGGAAACATAATTATCTCCTTAACAGTTTTGACAATTAATACTGGGCTGAATTTCTACTGATGCAGAAATGCGGGGCCAACTATTACATATTGTAAACAATTATTGACAACTGTGTGATTACGTCAATTCGTTTTTAGCGATTCTTCTCCCAAGAAGTTGCTCAAAGTGAACAAAGCAATGAGTAAAAATACTTGTTTGTCTGGATTTCTAGATAAAATTAGACAATGTCAGGGACAGCCAAACTAGCAATGGGGAGAAATGTCTTCGTGGTACAGGAATTTCGTTTGGGGTGTGCAGTCTGGGCCTACCGGGGTTGGTTAGGGGATTTTTACCCCAGGGGCAGTGTCGCGAAGGATTTTTTGAGGCTCTATGGCGATCGCCTCCATGCCGTGGAAGGAAATACGACGTTTTATGCGGTGCCGTCCGCCGAAACCGTGACACGCTGGCGGGAACAAACGCCCCCCGAATTCCGCTTTTGTTTGAAATTTCCCCAGGCTGTGACCCACCAAGGCCCGTTAATGGCTCAATTAGACCAGGCAAAGGCGTTTATCGACCGGGTTAAGCCCTTAGGCGATCGCCTAGGCTGTATCTTTGCCCAGCTTCCCCCTTACTATTCCCCGAATTACTACGACGATCTACAGGCATTTCTACTCGCTCTAGCAGATTACTCCGTTACCTTAGGCGTGGAAGTACGCCACCTCGACTGGTTTCACGCTCCCCATCGAATTCGCCTTGACACCCTACTCGCCCACTACAGTGTGAGTAAAGTTCTGTTAGATACCCGCCCAATTTACAATTGCCCCGATAATCCCCAGGCCCATTCCCAACGCCCCAAACCAGAAGTGCCACTGATCCCAACAGTGACTAACCAGAAAGCCATTATTCGTTTTATTAGCCACCCCAAACGTGCCTTCAATCAGCCCTACTTTGAGCAATGGTGCCAGCAGATTCAGCAATGGTATGCCGCCGGGCACTCTATCTATTTCTTCATGCACTGTCCCATCGAGGATCACTCCCCCGGCCATGCTCACTATTTCCAAGAACAATTACAACAGGCCCAGGTTCCAGTGCCCCTCCTTCCCTGGCAGAAGCTAGCCCCCGAACCGAAACAACTTAAACTCTTCTAAAAATATGAATTTGAAGCCTCCAACACCCAATCCCAGCATCTCCCTGTTCACAAAATCTCCCTTGTCGCAAAAATGTAAGTCCCATTTTTCAGTAAACCAGCCAGCAACTGAGAAAAATCTCAACTCTCATTCCTAAGAACAGCACCACATCCAAGATCCCCCCTAGCCCCTGTAGATGTTAAAAACTGTTACGAAACAACAAGGAGAGGTGACACAGTAACGCAAAATATTTGCGGATGGCTGTAGGAAAACCTAGGACAGCATCGGCTTATTTCTCTGATAAAACGTTAGGTGATAATCCGGACACTTAGGATCCTCATACACCCACAATGTTGGTTTTAATTTGAGCAATATAAAGCAAATTAAAGAAAGCCACCATTTATTTGATAAAAAACCAGTTTAAACTTAAAATCTGGTAATTATTTACTTTATTTAGTCTCATATCTAGAGGAGGAATCCATAGATGAGTATTGTCACGAAATCCATCGTGAATGCCGACGCTGAAGCTCGTTACCTCAGCCCCGGTGAGCTCGATCGCATCAAAGCTTTTGTTACTTCTGGTGAAAGCCGTCTTCGGATCGCAGAAACCCTGACTGGCTCCCGTGAGCGCATCATCAAATCTGCTGGCGATGGCCTCTTCCAGAAGCGCCCTGATATCGTTTCTCCCGGCGGTAACGCTTACGGTGAAGAAATGACTGCAACTTGCCTCCGTGACATGGACTACTATCTCCGTTTGATCACCTATGGTGTCGTTGCTGGTGATGTAACTCCCATCGAAGAAATCGGTCTTGTTGGCGTTCGCGAAATGTACAAATCCTTGGGCACTCCCGTTGACGCGGTTGCTCAGGCAGTTCGTGAAATGAAAGCTGTTGCGACTGGCATGATGTCTGGCGACGATGCAGCTGAAGCTGGTGCTTACTTTGACTATGTCATCGGAGCAATGGAGTAATCATAAAATTTGATTACTTTCTCCATAGTGGTTTTTACCCTCTGGAACTTCGTTAAGACCTACTAAGATAAGGAATTATAACAATGCAAGATGCAATTACTTCTGTAATCAACTCTGCTGACGTCCAAGGTAAGTACCTTGATGGCAGTGCAATGGATAAGCTCAAAGCTTATTTCACAACTGGTGCTCTCCGTGTTCGTGCTGCTAGCACCATCAGCGCTAACGCTGCAGCAATTGTAAAGGAAGCTGTTGCTAAGTCTCTCCTTTACTCTGATGTAACTCGTCCTGGTGGCAACATGTACACCACTCGTCGTTACGCTGCTTGTATTCGTGACCTCGACTACTACCTCCGCTATGCAACCTATGCAATGCTTGCTGGCGATCCTTCCATCCTCGATGAGCGTGTGCTCAACGGTTTGAAAGAAACCTACAACTCCCTCGGTGTACCCGTTGGTTCCACTGTTCAAGCAATCCAAGCAATGAAAGAAGTCACTGCTGGTCTTGTCGGTGCTGACGCTGGTCGTGAAATGGGTGTTTACTTCGACTACATCTGCTCTGGCTTAAGCTAATGCTTCGCATCTGTCGGATGCAAATGGTGTAGTCACCCAATTGAGTTCGGAGGTATGCGCTCACTGTCTAGCTCTTTATAAGCTTTTACTAGGTTTGTCTAGGTATAAGTTTTGGGGATCTAGGGTTTGGGTTGCGACTTCCGAACTTTGCTATATCAGCCTTGATAATAAAACTCTTTCACATAAACGACTGGGTTCAGAAACTTTTAAGGAGATCATTAAGCTATGCGGATGTTTAAAATTACGGCCTGTGTACCAAGTCAAAGCCGAATTCGGACACAGCGTGAATTACAAAATACATACTTCACCAAGCTAGTTCCTTACGACAATTGGTTCCGTGAGCAACAACGCATCATGAAGATGGGCGGCAAGATTGTTAAGGTGCAACTGGCAACTGGTAAGCCTGGTACTAATACTGGTTTGACCTAAAAATAAGAATCATCAAGCGTCCATCTGTTTTTGGGTTTGACTTGGGGAGGTCGATTAACGGCCTCTTATTTTTTTGCAGAATCTGGGGGCATTGGCAGAAATTTGGTTCACGAATGGGTAACGAAGTCCAAATTTCACGCCAAAATTGACTAACCTAGATCTTGTATTTTCAGTGTCTCTTTGTGGTGGTACTCACAATGACCCAACCAAATCCCCAGCCTCCAAAAACACAATTGGGACAGATGGTCACTCAAGCTTTCAACACGATGGTTCATTTTGGGCAGCATACCCTCAAGCCCGGTGCCCGTGTTCCTGAGTTACACATTGAAGGCCAGACACAACCTTTTCCGTTAATTGGCGATCGCCACACAGGGGGCCGGAGTTCGAGCCAAGACATCACCATCCGCAACGAAACGGTGAGTGCCCAACATTTTTCACTCAGTAAAGATCCAGAGAATCCGCGCCACTATCTCATCCATGATGAACGCTCTTCCAACGGTATTTATGTCAATCGGCGTAAAGTTAAACATTTTCCCCTCCGTAATGGCGACATTATCCATCTTGCGCCCCCAGAATTAGCCCAGGCCGCTTGTTTGACCTACCGTTATGAAATGCCGGTCTGGGTCAAAATTATTCGGTATGGTCTGTTAAGCGGCGGCGGTTTCGTCGGTTTCTTGACCCTATTCTTGCTGTGGCAATGGACAAAATATCCTTTAAATCCTCTCCCCTCCGGCGTTACAGGCCCTGTCGTGATTTTTTCTCGGGACGGAGAGACAGCGATTAATCCTGTCACCACCGATAGCCATCGAGAACTTCAGCGGCTCAAGGATTTTTCACCTTACTTAAAAAATGGCGTGATGGCTTCTGAAGATGCTCGTTTTTATTGGCACCCAGGCATTGATCCAATCGGGATTGCCCGGGCAATCCGGGTGGCCCTTTTACGGGGAAGCGCGACCCAGGGGGCAAGTACAATCACGCAACAGGTAGCCCGGAGCCTATTTCCGGAGGTGGGGCGGGAAAAAAGTGCCAGTCGTAAGTTGCGGGAAATGATTGTGGCCCTGAAGATGGAGACGTTCTTCAGTAAAGATGAAATTTTGCTGTTGTATCTGAACAAGGTTTATCTGGGGGTAGGCCAGTCAGGGTTTGAGGATGCGGCCCAGTTTTATTTTGACAAGTCGGCCCGGGACCTGGATTTGTTGGAATCTGCCACACTGATCGCCATGTTGCCCGCCCCAAATGCCTTTAATCCCATTGTTGATCCAGATAAATCCCGCGAACAGCGCAACCTTGTGATTGACCGGATGCACAAGTTGGGAATGATCAGCGATCAGGAACAACGGCAGGCAAAATTAACGCCCATTGAGGAGCGTTTGAGTGAGGAAGCTCGCCGTTCGCTATCGAACAATGCAGCGCCCTATTTTTATGGCTATGTACAGCAGGAGTTGACAGAATTACTGGGGGAAGATGCCCTGAAAATGGGAAATCTTTACATCGAAACGGGGCTAGACATTGCGATGCAACAGAAAGCGGCCTCCGCTCTCAAGGCATCCATCGAGCAAGATGGCACCCAGGTCGGGTTTTCCCAAGGGGCGATCGCCACCCTAGATAGCGACACTGGTGAAATTCTCGCCATGGTTGGCGGCAAAGATTACGCCGAAAGCCAATTTAATCGTGCCGTCCAGGCGAAGCGACAACCGGGTTCAACCTTTAAGGTGTTTGGCTATGGTGCTGCCCTTGAACAAGGCATTTCCCCCTACACTGCCTTTTCCTGTGCACCTCTCAATTGGCAAGGACAACAATACCGTGGCTGTGAACGCACCAGCACCGCCAGTACCGATATGTTTCGTGGCATGGCCCAATCTGAAAATGCGATCGCCCTGCGCATTTCCCAGACAGTAGGGTTAGATGGCGTCATTAACTTTGCCCAACAGTTAGGCGTAGACTCACAACTGAGACCCTCCCCTGGTTTGATTTTAGGAGAAAGTGAAGTCTCTGTTTTAGAAATGGCAGGGGCCTATGCGACCTTTGCCAACGACGGTACCTGGAATAAACCCCACGCCATCCGTCGGATTTTTGACAGCAGCGACTGCACTGGTGAAACCATTGATAGTTGTCATTTACTCTACGATTTCAGTAACCGCGCCGATCTCCACCGAGAACAGGTTATTTCCCGCGATACCGCCCGCACCATGACAAGTATGCTCCAGGGGGTGATTCAAGGGGGCACAGGCACCGCCGCCCGTCTGGGCCTTGATGAAGCCGGAAAAACAGGGACAACGAACAGTAATGTTGACCTGTGGTTTGTTGGCTATGTCCCCTCCCAAGATTTAGTAACGGCCATTTGGTTGGGAAACGACGATAATAGTCCAACTCGGGGCGGGAGCTCATACGCGGCTAAACTGTGGGGCGCTTATATGCGTGAGGCCTTTTAAAACCGCTTCCAATACGGAAATCTAACAACGCACCATCGGGAAAACCAAACCATTCTTGGCAGAGCAATTTGCTATTCTATGGTGTAGTGAATCATGACCCCCGCAAGGAGGCTTAATTTCGATGGCAGCAACGGATTTTAAAGATTACTATTCCATCCTTGGGGTCAGTAAAAGTGCCTCTGCCGATGAAATTAAGAAAAAGTTTCGCAAGCTCGCTCTCCAATACCATCCTGATCGCAATCCAGGCAATGATGCCGCTGAAGCGAAGTTTAAGGAAATTAGTGAAGCATACGAAGTTCTTTCTGATCCAGAAAAACGGCAAAAATATGACCAGTTTGGCCAATACTGGCAACAGGCTGCTCGCGGGGGCGGTAGTCCCTATGGTGGCGCTGGCGTAAACGTCGATTTTGAGAACTTTAGTAACTTCGACTTTGGTAATTTTGGCAGCTTTGATGAATTTATTAACGATTTACTCGGACGAGCCGCAGCGGGTGCGGGGCCAAGAAGTACCGGGAATCCCTACAGTGATTTTGGTTTCAATACAGCAGCGAGTGGTACAACCCAAGGCGCCGATCGAGAAGCAAATATTCAACTGACATTGTCCGAAGCCTTTCGCGGTGTTGAAAAACGGTTGAGCCTAGGCACAGAGACAATTACAGTCAAAATCCCAGCAGGAGTAACCAACGGTAATAAAATCCGTGTCAAGGGCAAAGGTTCTCCCAGTGCCATGGGCGGCCAGAGGGGTGATCTGTATTTAATTGTTCAGCTCCAGGCCCATCACTTTTTCCACTTTGAAGGGGATAACTTAATCTGTACTTTACCCATTACCCCCGATGAGGCTGTGCTAGGGGCATCTGTCGCAGTCCCAACGCCGGATGGTATGGTGACGATGAAAATTCCCCCAGGGATTAAATCAGGACAATCACTGCGACTCCGAGGCAAGGGCTGGCCCAAACCGAAGGGAACCCGCACGGATCAGCTTGTCAAAATAGAAATTGCTGTCCCTGCTGCACCCACCGAAGCGGAAAAAGAGTGTTATGAGAAGCTCCGGGCGCTTAATTCTTTCAAACCCCGCGATCGCCTCCAAAATGTAAGCCTCTAACTAATCGCCACCGAGGATTTTCTTAAGGGAATTAATCCCTTTTTTAATCCGCCGTGACACGGTAATAACACTCACTCCTAGTAGGTCAGCGGCCTCTTTTTGGGTAAGGTCATGGAGAAAAACAAATTCCAATACCTTGCGAGTATGTTCTTCGAGTTGAGCAAGGCCCTGTTGAATGCGAATTTGATCTTCAATGGCCAGTTGAAAGCTTTTGTAACCCGGATCCGGAACCAGATCTCCTAAAGAAGTATTTTCCCCTTGGTCAGCTTTTACAGAAACGTCAAGACTGACGGGATCACGGTTTTGATAAGCCAGATTAATGGATTGCCATTCAGTTACAGAAATGTTGAGGTGTTCAGCAATTTCGATGGCAGAGGGTTGTCGATTATGTTCTTGGCGAAAAGCGTGGATAAAGCGGTTAGACTGTTGCCGCAATTGCAACATTCGGCGGGGAATACGGACAGTAGAGCTTTTATCTCGCAGGTAATGTTGAATTTCACCGCGGATATAGGGATTCGCAAAGGAACTGAAAGCATTGCCCCGCTCTAGGGTGAATCGCTCAATGGCCCGGAGTAAACCCAAGCTCCCCACCTGCATGAGATCATCAAAATTTTCGCTACATTGTCTCGACCAATGGTGGGCTTCTTTGCGAACCAAGCCAATATTTAAACTTACAATCTGATTACGAATTTTGACATCTTGGGACTGCCGATATTCCTGTAACAGTTCCAGGGTTTTTGACTTAATATTGTCACTAACTTTTGTCGTCGTAGGTTCCATTATTTTTCGGCCAGATTAATGGTCAAGCGATTACTGAGAAATGGATTGGAGCAAACTAAAAAAGATACGCTATTTTTCTGATGAAAAACTTCAAAATTAATGCGAGACTAAGGGAGGATTTTGGGAAAGATAAATTTAGATACCCCTAACATCCATCAGTTGTACTGTTCGTGATCATAATATTGGCATAGGTAGATCCGAAATAGTATTGATTTTTATCAAAATTCACTACTTTTTACGGAATCTTCAACAAAACTCCGTAAAACTACTGAAAAACCAGGGGAGATGACCTTTTAAATTCTTTTCAAAGACTCCCTAAATCTACGGAATTAATAGTCTTTGGTCTACGGCGGATAATGATCTTGATTATTAATTGATTTGGGTAAATTTGATTTTAGTGCTTCCGGCACAAGCCATTCTCCCATGACTTGCAGTTGAATTTTACCGGGTAAAGTGCTGAGGCGATCGCCATTACAGCCATGGATCAACTCGACTGTAGCGCTAATTTGGGCGAAGGTAGGCATTTTGGGCGAAACTTGCTGGAGATATTGCCGGATAATGCGACGTTGGAGGGCAATGTGTAAGGGCTGTAGGACAAGGCGATGGAGATGTTGCTGGGGAGTTAGGGCTTGCTGGAGATATTGTTGGGCGATCGCCTCAAGGTAGTCATTTTCATCCTGCAAAATGAGCGCTGTTTGGGCAAGGTGTTTATCGGCTTGGGTGTTTAATGTCCGTAAATGGGGCAAGATTTGCTGGCGTATTTGGTTGCGTTTAAAGCGCATTTGTTGATTGAAAGGATCAAGACACACAGGTAGATTAAATTGTCGGCAAAATTCCCCCGTTTCCTGCCGCGTAATTGTCAACAAAGGACGCACCAGCTTGACCTTATCGGAGAGCGATCGCCCTTCGGTGAGACTGCCTAGACCAGCCGTCCCCGCCCCCCGCACCAGGTTATATATTAGAGTTTCTGCACGGTCACTTTGGGTATGACCCGTCACCACATAGGCCTGATCGAGTTGTTCTGCTAAGTGAGTTAGGGTTTCATAGCGCCAGCGGCGTGCCGCATTTTCTGTTTCTGGGAGAGACGACGCCGCGCGGCAGAGGTAGAAAGGTAACTGCCATTGTGCCCCCAGAGTTTGTACGTGGGCGGCAATCTCTTCATCACCGGGCCAGCCATGGTGACAATGGGTGATCGCCAAGGACCATTGCCAATGGCGTTGTAAGTCCAGCATCAACCGACTTAAACACACAGAATCTTGCCCGCCGGAGACAGCCATGATGAGCTTGGCCCCTGCAGGTAATAAATTTGACTCCTTCAAATGTTGGTGTAGCCGCGCGTGTAAAGGACTCCAGTTCATGGAATCATCGATCTACTAATACGCCCATAGGATCATTACCTTCGTATCCAGGCTTATGGCTTTTTACGAAACATCGCAACATTAATAAACTGGCCCAGATCATCCTCCGATGCTTGGGTATTTTGGGTACTTGAAACTTCTGAGTCATCAAAAAGATCGTCTAAATCAAGATCACTATCCTCGGATAATGGCTCTTCTGCCTCATCTAAAGACAACTCCAAATCCCCTGACAGATCATCTAGACTTTCGGCGTCCTGACCTGTAAACACCGCAAACGGATCATCCGCCTCTGAAACATCCGCCTGGGTTGGTGCTTGATCTTCTGCCACCTCTCCAAAGGGATTAGGGGCCTCAAGAGAATCTGTTTCTAGGGCTTCAGGAGTACTTTCTGTCTCCATCTCCGGTAGATCTTCTGGTAGATCTAAAGTTTCTAAATCACCAGTCTCAGGGGTTGGGTTTTCTTCCAATAGGGATTGGAATAAATCGTCTTCCTCTGGAATTTGCTCCGGTTCATCAAACAGGTCTGTAAGGGCCATTTCCTGTTCTTCAATGCTATCGACGGTGATTGCAGTTGGCTCATCGTCGTCGGCAAATTCATCTAAATCTAAATCAAGATCAAAATCGCCCTCCTCTGTATCACCAAACAAATCATTGAGATCTTCGTCAGAAATTGCTTCATTTAGCGCATTAGCTGGTGTGTCTTCCGCAAACAATGTCTCTAAATCATCAGTTTCTTGAAGCTCAGCTTCTACCTCTGAAGTTTGTTGCTCTGGGGATTCAGAAGTTTCTTGATCAAAAATATTTTCTAAAAACTCTTCATCCGGCTGCACCAGGGTCTCTTGAAAAACAATGGTTTCTTTACCATTAACGGTGGACTTTTCAACGGGTTCTGAGGTGCTAGTCGAGATATCCTCCTCTCCATGATCAGCTTCTGGGGCGATCTCGGTAAGATCTGTCTCGGGAGTCATTGCCTCGGCAAAGTCTGGCGTCTCTTCTAATTCCCCTAGGCCTAGGTCTTCTGAAAAGGTATCAGTGGCTCCCGCAGTTTCCTCTGATGCCATCTCAGGCCTATGAATCTCAGGTTCTGCTTCGGCAACAGCAGCATCAAAATCAAAGTCTTCTTCCCCGAACAGATCATCAAGGTCGTCGATTGGTTCTGCCAAGTCTGCTTCGGCCGTGTCGCTAGATTCTTCAAAAAGGGCCTCAAAATCATCGAGGTCATCCTGATCAGAGAAATCGGCACCGTCGGCAGTTGCTAGATTTAAATTTTCTAAATCTGCACTAACATCTTGGGGTTCTACCTCCATGTCCGGCAGGTCAAGGTCTGGTAGATCTGTCTCTGGGGTATCAGATTCAGAATCATCAAAATCCAAACCAAGGTCAGCAAATTCTGCTTCGTTAAACTCTAGTTCCAAATCATCAAAGTCTGATTCTGATTCAGAAGTCGTAGAGGCAGTCGCACTAGGGAAATTACTGGCAGCTACCGAAGGAAGGAGATCAGCAGCTGCCTTAGGCTTTGGGTCTGCGCTTGCCTCCCCACCGTCTTCTTCGGCAAATTCAAGGTGTAGCCTGACTTTTCCTTTGACCCAACCAGAGGCACCAAACCGCAGCACATCACATTCAATGCCGTTATCCGTTAACCAATCAACGGTTTCTTCGGTGAGTCCCCCCAACCCTTGTTCTAGCAAGAGTTGCTTTAAGGCGGCGGCGAACTCGTCAACGCGAAAAGTGCTATGGCCGATTACAAAACGGGATTCGCTATTAATCGACAGCACTTCACCGCTGCTCAGTGGTTGAAAGTTTTTGCTCACGGTTATTTCCCCACAGTGTCAAAATAGTTAGGTCATCAAGCTAAAAGAGGGTTCGGGCGGATTGATCACAATTCCCGCCTTTGTGTCTTATTTTAATCGGGCTTTTCCTACGGAAATGTCTTTTTCTCTTTAAAATTTACGGATTTTTAGAAAAACCAACCGTAGGAATGCAATCCTTTACCAAGAATATTGACCCCTAGATAACATACCCAAACGACGAAAAAACCTGCCGCGGCGAGAAAGGCAGGTTGTCGACCTTGCCAACCCCGGGTGATACGGGCGTGTAAATAAGCGGCGAAAACTAACCAAGTGATGAGGGCCCAGGTTTCTTTGGGATCCCAACTCCAATAGGAACCCCAGGCTTCGTTGGCCCAAACGGCACCGGCAATAATCCCAATGGTCAAAAGCGGAAATCCTAGGCCAATGATGCGGTAGCTGATGTTATCGAGGGTATCGGCAAGGCTCAACATCTGGGGGCTGAGAGCTGGGGAGGAGGTGAGCTGTTGGAGGTCAGGGGATGCTAGGACAGCGGTATTGCCGTTACTTTGGGGTTCGGTTTTCTGAAAAGCGACTACGGTCACTGGGGTTTCGTCGGTGGTGTTTTGGGGCTGGCGGAGTCGATAGCTGCCATTACCAACGGAACTGCCCCGCAATTCAATTTTCTGGCCTTTGGTGACAATTAAAAAGGCGATCGCCAATAGAGATCCCACCAAGAGTGCGGCATAGCTGATCATCATCACACTGACGTGCATCATCAGCCAGTTAGATTTGAGGGCCGGGACGAGAGGGGCAGAATTTTGCATTTCCGCCGGGAGGGAAAGGGCAGCAAAGGCCGTGATCCCCATGGCAACCGGAGCAGTAATCACACCGACCCAACGACTGCGACTCATCCATTCGGCGACGAGGTGCATGGTGGTTACCCCCCAGGCGAGGAAAAAGAGCGATTCGTAAAGATTGCTAAGAGGGAAATAGCCGGCTTCTAACCAACGGGCTCCCAGGAGGGTGGCCATGCAGAGATTGGCGATCGCCACGCCGAGGGTGCCTAAACCGGTTAAGCCCGGAATGTTCGGAAACGCAGCCCCGCCCCAATAGAGGAGCATCGTCAAGAAAAGAACCAGAAAAGAAGTGTTATCTAAAAGGCTTTGGAGTGCGACCAAATCCATTGTGCGATTCTCCTAAAAAAATATCGATCAAAAAAAACTTGGACTTTTAGCGGACTGTAATTAAAAAATTTTTATCGTTACTTATTTTCCCATTAGATCATATCGGCTGAGCTCCCCCGACGGCTATGTCGATCCTGATAGAGGGTGGTACGTTCTGCGGGAAGGCGATCCACTGAGGCGATCGCCGTTCGTAGCTGAGAGACCGTTAAACAGGTTCCCCCTTGGGCCCCAGCCATGGTGGTAATGTGCTCTTCCATGAGGGTACCGCCCAAATCATTGCAGCCCCAACGGAGGGCAGTGGTGGCCCCCCCTAAGCCCAGTTTGACCCAGCTCGGCTGGTGATTGATGATCCATTTGCCAAGAAAGAGACGCGCCACTGCCGTTAATAACAGGGTTTTCTGTAGATCCGGTTGATCCCGGCCCACTTTTTTGCGGAGTACCTGGGGCGCGGCTTGACCGACGAAGGGCAACAGAATAAATTCGGTAATTTTAGCGGGTTTACCCTCGGCGATCGCCTGTTGTTGCAACTGCCGGATCTGGGCTAAATGTTGTACCTGGTGCAATGGCGTTTCGATGTGGCCACAGAGCATTGTGCTGGTGGTCGGTAGTCCCAGGTGATGGGCTGTACTGACAATTTCTAGCCAAGTTGCCGCCTTTAACTTTTCGGGACAAATTTGACGGCGAATCTGATCGTCGAGGATTTCTGCCGCCGTACCCGGTAGGGAACCAACACCAGTGTCCTTGAGGGCAATGATTACATCTCGGAAGGACAGCTGATCCTCGCGGGCAATAAATTCAATTTCCTGGGGAGAAAAGGCGTGGAGATGCAAACCGGGAAAAGCATCCTTCAAAGCAGCAACCAAATCGAGGTAATAGTCGAGCGATCGCCCATTGTGTTTCGCCTGGGGGTTTAACCCCCCCTGGATGCACAGTTCCGTTGCCCCCTCCGCCCAGGCCGCCGCCGCTTTTTCCTGGAGTTGTGCTTGATCGAGCCAAAAGGAATCTGGATCTCCCGCATCCCGTCGAAAGGCACAAAAGTGACAGTGCTGCTCACAAATATTAGTGAAGTTTAGATTGCGGTTCACCACATAGGTAACGGTTTCCCCGCAAAGCATTTGTCTGAAGGCATCAGCCGCCATGCGGATACTTTCGATGGCCTCCGGCTCCGTTTGGGAAAGGAGGAATACTCCGGCCTCAACCGTGAGATCAACACCGGCGATCGCCGCATCTAGTACCTGCAGTAACTTCATCCTTGGCCTAACTCGACAGAACGGGCCTTCGCCGCGGTAACAGCAGCAATGACCCCTGAGCGAAACCCGTGGGCTTCAAGGGCCGCAACACCAGCGATGGTAGTGCCCCCTGGACTGGTCACCCGGTCTTTGAGTTGAGCGGGATGTAAGCCGGAGGTTTGGAGTAATTCCGCCGTTCCCTTGACCGTTTGGAGGGCGAGTTGTTGGGCTGTGGCCCGGGGCAAACCTACCGCAACGCCGCCATCGGCCAGGGCTTCTACCATCAAGGCCACAAAAGCCGGGCCAGAGCCAGAAAGTCCAGTTACCGCATCCATCAGAGACTCTGGTACTGCCACCACTTCACCCACAGCCCCAAAAATTTGTTTTGCGAGGGCGACCTGGGCCTCTGAAACGCGATCCCCAGGGGCGATCGCCGTCATCCCTTGGCCAATAATCGCCGGTGTATTCGGCATTGCCCGTACCACTGGATAGTCCCTAAAACCGTCTTGTAACTGAGCCAGGGTCACCCCAGCAAGAATTGACAACACCAGGGGAGGCGTTTCTAGCTGTTGACCTTGGAGTTCGGTGCTGACTTGATTAAAAATTTGTGGCTTGATTGCCAACATCAGAACCTCAGAGGCGATCGCCGCTTCCTGGTTACTGGCCGTGACACCCACCTGATATTCCTGTTGTAAATAGGCCCGTCGCTCCGCCACAGGTTCACTCACAATCACATCTGCTGGCAAGTAAATTTGTTCCTTGAGGAGCCGCGCCAGGAGTGCTTCTCCCATAACACCACCGCCAATCATGCCGAATTTTGCCGCCATTTTAATTCTTCACATTCATCCCTGAAATGACGCATTCATCTTGACTGATTTTTTCCCAGAAGGCAAATGCAGCGCACCAAAAAGGGGACAGAAAATCTATCCCCAAAATTTGGCGATCGCCTTGGACCTTACAGCGTTTTTGTTGAGCCAATTCTTATTGAGCCTGGGCCATCGGTGTCATCTCATCACTCCAAGCGGGAGCAGGGGCGGCAGGACGAGCCGGGGCTGCCGGAGTGGCAGGAGTTTCTTCGCGGCTCAAGCTATTTGTGACTTGTACACAATTCGGTGTGAAGAGGAAAATGCTATCGCCAATCCGTTCTTGGTGGCCATCAATAGCAAAAGTCCCACCCGCAACAAAATCTACTGCCCGCTGTGCTTCGTCGGGATCCATCATGTTGAGATTGAGGACAATGGAACGTCGATCCCTAAGGGCTTGGATAATTTGGGGCATTTCCTCAAAGGAATGGGGCTCACAAACAACCACTTCAGCCGGGGAGTTACTGACGCCAGGGAGGCCGATGACATTGCTACGAGTGGGGGTGGTGTTAGAGTTCATGGCAAAGTTAGAAGCAACGGTAGGGTTTTCAGGTAAACGACGGGGGGCAGGCGCACTCTCTTCGGGCAAAGGGGTGGGCATTTCAGCAGGATAGAGGGCATGATAATCGTTGTTATCAATTTCCCCTTCATAGTATTCTTCGTATTCTTCTGGTTCGTTGAAGCCTAAGAAGTTACGTATGCTGTTAAACATGGGGCTAAATATCCTTGGTTATAGGGTTTTCAATATTGATTGATGATATGCTTTGTCGGCTTGGTAGATGGTGGGCAACATCTCCAAAAATTGTTTGTCCAGGATATAAGGCTCGAAGGGTGAAGAGACTTGACCAAGACTTAGGTAATTTTGAGCATATTCTAAGGGATGAATTATCTAGGGTTTCGCCAATTTAAAATTCTTAAGCTTAGCGATCGCCTTGGGACATATGGCTTATTTTGCCCTAAAAGTGAAGTTTTGGAGAATCGACATTGATAAGATTTTGTGAATCGAACATTGCAAATTCTAGATATTTTTCATCAATAGAATTGTTGCAAGAGGATCAATTTCAAAATTCTTTATGGAACTGCGGCCATTCACTGGGGTGATCAATAAATTTGTCAGCGGTTAGATTGGCTTATTCCCGTGCCCCGAAGATCCCCTGGCCAACGCGAATCATTGTTGCTCCAGCCTCGATCGCCAGGGGATAATCACCGGACATTCCCATGGATAATTCCGTTAATTGCTCTGGCAAGCTTGCCATCTGATTCAGTTGTTCCCTGAGAGAAAATACTTGTTCAAAGGCCATCTGGGTCTCAGTGCGGGAAAGCCCCAGGGGAAGAATTGTCATTAAACCCTGAAGCTTGAGGTGTTGACAGATGGCGAGTTGCGGTAGATCGCTCAGGAGTTGGGGAATTTCCCAGCCAAATTTATTAGGGTCAGGCAGGGGTTTGATTTGTAAACAGCAGCGGGCTGGATTTTCTAAATCGGCGGCGTACTGATCCAGTTTTTGGGCGAGGGCGAGACTATCGACGGTATGAATCCAATCGAAATGGACGATCGCCTTTTTTGCCTTATTTTTTTGCAGATGGCCAATAAAATGCCACCGGATATCCGGCAAGTCCTCTAATTCCGCTTGTTTTTGCTGGGCTTCCTGAAACCGATTTTCGCCAAAATCTCGAATTCCCGCCGCGTAGGCCAGGCGAATTTTTGCCGCAGAGTGGGTTTTGCTAACGGCGATCAGGCGCACCTCCGGCGGGATTTCTTCCCGTAGTCGGGCAATATTTTCGGCGATCGCATCTGACATTACTAAAAAAATGACCCGTAAATTTTAGACTCAACTAACTCGCTTATTGGAACGTCCGTTTATAGAGCGCCTGTAATACCTGAAACTCAGCCATGGCACCGGATCGGCGCACCTGACGCAGGCGATTTTCCATTTTTAACCGGGCATCCATCCGGGTGACCGACTCAAAACTCATGCCATTGGTATCTTGGTGCACAATGAAAAATAACCGCTGGGCATAGAGCGTTGTAAATAACTCTTGCTTGTCTTCCAGTTCACAAATCCGAAAGAGCATCCCAAATGTCGGGTGATTAAAATAAGATTCCGTATTCATTCAAATTTTAGCGAGTTCACCAATAGCCACAAAGCACCCTTTCTTTTTCGGTTTTCGACCACAAAAAATCAGAGGTTAGCTTTGCTGTAATCAAAAATACACATCAAAAATATTAGACATAGTATATAGGCAAGGCTCCCCCTGGGATAGCGTGATCCAGAGTTTTCACAACTCACATCGAGGTTTTGGCGGATTCACATCCCCATCTCCCACAAGCGAAACCTAAATTGGTAGAATAAAAAGCTGCTAATTTGCCTAGCCCATTATTTTTGAAACGACCATGACTAAGCCTCGTCAATATCACATTACCACTTTCGGTTGTCAGATGAACAAGGCCGACTCTGAACGTATGGCGGGCATCCTCGAAGAGATGGGCTATCACTTCACCGAAGATCCCTATGCTGCAGATCTCGTCCTCTACAATACCTGCACGATTCGGGATAATGCGGAACAAAAAGTTTACTCTTACCTCGGTCGTCAGGCTAAGCGGAAACAAGAAAAACCCGACCTCACCCTGATCGTCGCTGGTTGCGTCGCCCAACAGGAAGGAGAAAGCCTCCTGCGCCGTGTCCCAGAACTGGATCTGATCATGGGGCCTCAACACGCCAACCGTCTCCAGGATTTGTTAGAGCAAGTTGAAGGGGGAAGTCAGGTGGTGGCGACGGAGCCAATCCATATCGTTGAAGATATTACGAAACCCCGGCGAGACAGCACGGTTACGGCCTGGGTCAATGTGATCTACGGCTGTAATGAGCACTGTACCTATTGTGTTGTCCCTGGGGTGCGGGGCACGGAACAATCGCGCTATCCAGAAGCGATCCGGGCAGAAATGGAAGAACTAGGGCGACAAGGGTTTAAGGAGGTCACGCTCCTCGGTCAAAACATCGATGCCTATGGCCGGGATCTACCGGGGACCACAGCAGAAGGCCGGAATAAATATACCCTTACTGATCTTTTATATTACGTCCACGATGTACCGGGCATTGAGCGGATTCGCTTTGCCACCAGTCACCCCCGCTACTTTACGGAACGTTTGATTAAGGCTTGCCAGGAGTTACCCAAGGTTTGTGAACATTTTCATATTCCTTTCCAGTCTGGGGACAATGAGGTGCTTAAGGCGATGCGACGCGGTTATACCCACGAAAAATATCGCCGCATTATCAATACCATTCGGAGTTATATGCCCGATGCTTCCATTAGTGCGGATGCAATTGTGGCGTTCCCCGGAGAAACGGAAGAGCAGTTTGAAAATACCCTCAAATTGGTGGATGAGATTGGTTTTGATCAACTCAATACGGCAGCCTATTCACCCCGACCCGGCACTCCCGCCGCCACTTGGGATAACCAATTGTCAGAGGAAGTAAAAGGCGATCGCCTCCAACGTTTGAATCATTTGGTCGCCCAAAAAGCAGCAGAACGCTCCCAACGCTATGCCGGACGGATCGAAGAAGTGCTTGTTGAAGATCAAAATCCGAAAAATCCGAGTCAGGTTATGGGACGGACCCGGGGCAACCGCCTCACCTTTTTTGAGGGAGACATTAACGAGCTCAAAGGAAAAATTGTTGCGGTCAAAATCACCGAAGCACGGGCCTTTAGCCTAACCGGAGAAGCCGTTGAAGCCCTCGTAACCGCCTAGTAGATACTATGACCACTCAACCTTGGCTCACCCCAGCGGCGATCGCCCAAGTGCAGCTTATTTTGGATAGTTATCACCATTGGTTTGGGGCGGATTTGATTGATCGCAGTGAATCCCCCCAAAAGCAGGCGGCGATTTTATTTGACGCGCCGCTGGTGGTATTTTCCCATGGCACGGAGGCCGACCCAATTTATAACTATGGTTCTCGTCTGGGTTTAGAACTTTGGGAACGGTCTTGGGAGGAGTTGTTACAGATGCCCTCCCGACAATCGGCGGAACCTTCGGCACAGGTACAGGCAGAGCGCAATCAATTGTTAGCGAGCAGCCGTAGTTATGGGTTTAAAACGGGTTTTTCGGGGGTACGCATTACCAAAAGCGGGAAGCGGGTACAGATCGAGGATGTTAAGCTTTGGGACTTACTCGACCCGGCGGGGAATTACCGGGGGCAGGCTGCCGTATATTCTAAATGGACAAATTTAGATTAGGACATGAAAGAGCAATTTACCCTGTGGTTAGATCGTCTATTGGTCGCGGATGTGTTTGTGGTGTTATTCGCCTTTTTTTGGTTTGCGATCGCCTTAGTTGGCCGCTCATCGGGGGTTAATCTGGGCTGGGATTTGTGGTATTCCCTCTGGGAGCCTGTGTTTACGCCAGCCATTGGTATTTTGATGTTGGGAGCAATCCTCAGTTGGGTGGTGAAAAAACTGGGCCTCTGGTTTGGTGACAAATCCGATGAACTGTCTTAATTCTCTTCCCCATTAATGAGGCGCAGTCTTACTGGATTAATTAGCTAGGATTGGTGCAAATGCAACCTAGGCATTAAGTTGATGAAACTCTCTGACCGATTTTCTGAAGCGCTGGTTTTTGCGGAAAAATTACACCGTCAGCAAGTGCGTAAAGGCTCTGGCGTTCCTTATGTGGCGCATCTCCTGGGGGTTGCCAGTTTAGTGCTCGAAGCCGGGGGTGATGAAGACGAGGCGATCGCCGCCCTGCTCCATGATGCCATCGAAGACCAAGGGGGATGGGAAACCAGAACTTTAATCTGTGAAAAATTTGGCGAGCGGGTGGCAACCATTGTCGAAGGCTGTTCCGATAGTTTTGATGGTGAAAAAAAGAGGCCTTGGCGGGAACGCAAAGAAGCTTACCTCCAGCATCTACGAACAGCTTCAGCCTCAGTGCACCTCGTTGCCATGGCCGATAAACTCTACAATGCCCAATCTATTTTGCGGGATTACCAACGGATCGGTGAAGCCCTCTGGCCCCGTTTTAAAGGCAAAAAAGAGGGCACCCTTTGGTATTACAACTCACTTTTGAAAATCTTCGATTTATCCCATCCTCTCGCCCAGGAATTGCACTGCACGATGGAAACTTTGAAGACATTAGTGGCGGCAAATCAAGCACATCAGCAATAAAAAAGACAGACCGGAGTCTGCCTTCGCACAATTTTAAATTTCTTGTAATTTAGAAGTCAAGTTGGCCAGCGGCTTGAACCCGTTCTACCTGTTTCTTCTTCAGAACAAGGAAGATTTGAGTCAACATAATCCCAGCGACAAAGGCCATGTAGCCATAGATGCGAGCGGGATTCTGGAGGACAACTTCTGTATCTTTTTGGCCAAAACCACCGACGTTGGGGTTGTTCGTGAGGGCTTCACCAGCGGCGATCGCCTGACCTTCAGAAACAATCACTTCGGGGCCAGCCGGGATCGTATCGATCACTTCGCCCGCTTCAGTGGAAATGGTGATATCAGTACCCGCAGCCTCATTCACCGCAATATTGGTGATGGTGCCGGTAGCGGACGCTTTAAATTGATTGTTATTGCTTAATTCACCAGTGGGATAAACCTGACCACGGCCACGGTTCGCACCGAGGTGGACTGCATATTTACCGTAGTTGATGTTCTTATCGGTTTTCGGATCGGGGGAGAGTACCGGGAAAACGATCTCTTCGTATTGGTCACCGGAAATCGGCCCAATGATCACAACGTTTTCTTGATCCGGAGCGTAGGACTGGAAGTAGAGACCTTCGGTTTTTTCCTTCAGTTCGTCAGAGAGACGATCAGCAGGCGCAATTTTGAAACCATCAGGAAGCATCAAAACAGCACCAACGTTGAGGCCACCCTTTGAGCCGTCCCCTAGAACCTGCTGTTGGCTATGGTCATAGGGAATTTTGACAACGGCTTCAAAAACTTGATCGGGTAAAACGGACTGGGGAATTTCCACCTCTGCTTCTTTGGCAGCGAGGTGACAGTTGGCACAGACGATCCGGCCTGTTGCTTCACGGGGCGTTTCTGGGGCGGTTTGCTGGGCCCAAAAAGGATAGGCAGCAGCGGCTTGGGGGAAAAGGGCGTCACTGGCGAAAAATAAACCAAAGGTGGCGATCGCCACGAGGCAGGCGGTCTTTAGCCGTTGCCAGATTGCCATCAGTTCAGGTGTTTTCATCGTAAATTTTTACAAGCGTTTTCTCTAATGGATGAACCCGTATGGGGTCTTTAGGCCCACCAAGGAGCTTCGTCAGTACGGAAATCGGTTTCTGTCCAGTCGGTGAAGGAGATCTTGTCATCTTCAGTCACTTCCGCATGGACAAGGGCCAAGGATAAGGGGGCTGGGCCGCGGACAACTTTCCCGGTTTCGTCATACTGAGAACCGTGGCAAGGACACATGAATTTATTTTCAGCGGTATTCCAAGGGACGACACAGCCAAGGTGGGTACAGATGGCGTTGATCCCATAGCTGGAGATGGTGTTATCCCCTTCGACAACCACATAGGTGGGGTCCCCTTTGAGGCCTTGGGCCAAGGAGCGATCGCCTGCGGTGTGGGTTTGGAGATAGTCGCTCACGATAATGTCATTACCGAGGGCATCTTTAGCAATCACGCCACCACCAGCGCCACCACTAGAAGGAGGAATAAAATATTTAATAACGGGATATAAACCACCGAGAGCCGTTCCCGCCGCCGTCCCCACCCAGAGGAGGTTCAAAAATTGGCGACGACCTAGATCTGGAACATCGGAGGAACCTGATAATTGAGTCATAATCAGAGCCTTTTTGTATAGTTATGTAAGCGTTTCTACAATACTTCCTATGAAGAATATCATCCAAATGGCGAGCAAAGATGGCGTTTTACCTGAGCTTGAGCCTTAGTTGGTTGCCGGATAGCCTTTAAAAAGGTTAACAAAGTTTTGTAGATAAATTATTACAGATCGGCTGAGATTAGGCTTTTGGCCACAGAAATGTCAATGAACCGCAGGAGGAGTGGGCGATGAATGGTGTAGAACTACGGGAACTTTTGTGGCGTAAATGGGGACGATCCTATGACATTCAGCTGCGACAAATTAAGGGGGAATGGTATCTCCAGGTGATGTGGAAATATTTGGAACAGGTTTCTTTTCCCCTCTCGGAGGCTCAATATGAGGAACATCTCCAGGCGATCGCCACTTATTTAGGGGAATGGGGTGTGAGTCAACAAGTCCATACTTACCTCGAAGAAACCACAGAACGCCCCAGGGTCGGCAAAGCAATTAGTATTCGTTTGGAATTGGGAGAACGGGCCTCAGAATGGCTGTTGGGTTAATCCAAAAATATTTTCATCAGAGTGTCTGTGTAGTGCTGGTGTTGGTAGCCGGACTGAGCCACAGCCCCAAGGCGATCGCCGATCCGCCGTCAGAGTTGCCCTCCCTCCAAGATTGGGCCTTTGATCCCCAAGCGCAGCAACTCCGCCTCCAAACCGCCCCAACGACGATTCCCCAATATTCTCGCCTCAGTAATCCGACTCGTCTGATCATTGACCTGACCGATACCCGCTGGCCCGCTGCCACCTTGACCCAGGCCTACGACGGCACCATTCGTCAACTGCGCATTGGCCAATTTAATGACCGCACCACTCGAATCGTTTTAACCTGGGCTGGGGAAATCCCGCCCACTTGGTCCCCCACCTTTCAACGTTTGCCCCAAGCTGATGGTTCTGTGGTGTGGCGCTTTGAATTTCAAGGGGCGATCGCCAGTGCAGATCTCCCCTTCACATTTCCCCCGGCCCTCTTGCCTCCCACCCAGGCGATACCTATCCAACTCCCCCCATTGCCAGAACTTCCTTAACGGTTTGTGGCGATCGCCACTATCTTTAGACAGAAAAATATCCTCCTTGGGCTACACTCAGGGATGAATCTCCGCTTCAGGCGCTGACTTTTTATGACAAGCCGAGCAAAATTTCCCCTTGTTTTCTGAACTTCCGTGGGCAGAATTCCCCTGTCATCGCTTTGACTATTTAAATTCAGCAATTTTTTTCGCAGGCCACTGGCACGTGTTATTTCCCGTGAAACTCCTATGACTGATCTGCAACTCCGCATCCAAGCTGAGGGCTACCCAGAACGTATTGTGGTGGTCGATCAAGGGGAGTTTGTGATCGGTCGCTTGCCTGAATGTAGCCTCTCGCTACAGATGACCCAAATTTCCCGGTACCACGCCCGGATCAAACGGCGGCAACAGGCTTGGGTTTTAGAGGACTTGGGCAGCACCAATGGCACATATCTTAATCACGTCCGGATTACTGAACCCCAAACGATCCGCCAAGGAGATTTAATCCGTCTGGGCCATGCCTCAATTTTAGTCACGTTCCAGAATGTGACCCTCGATGAAACCACAGATCTACAGGCCGACCAATGGGGATCGGGGCGCACCATTCTCCGTAACGCCGAAGATCTCAAGGAGCAATGGCTACAGGGGGAAGAAGGCTATGGTCATCAGCCCCACACGGAAACGGCGATCGCCCGCCTCAAGGAGTTGGTGGACATTGTGAAACAACTTAGTTCTGCCGAATCCATTGAAGCTATTTTTCGCCTGACCCGGAATGTTATTTTTCAGGAATTGCCAGGCTTAGAACGGCTGGCGCTGCTCATTGATATTCGGGGCAATGGCAAATTAGAACTCCTCAGTGCTGCGGCTCAGAGTCTCCCGGATAATCATCCGGCCATCCGCACCAGTGCTTGGATTAGTCAATCGGTCTGCCAAAAGGTCTTTAAAGAAAGGGTTGCCCTCAAATCCGTAGATGCCCAGAGCGACCAGCGCTTTGCGGGGGAAGATAGCATTTTGGCAAAAGGGATTCGAGGAGTGTTGGCGGTGCCCCTATGGGATCAAACAAAAGTGGTGGGAGTTCTGTATGGTGATGCCCACTTGAAGTTAGATGAATCAGAACCGTTAACCGATGATGATTTAAGTTTTTTTTCGACCATTGGCCATCTGTTGGCGGCCAGTGTGCAACGGTGGTTGCTGAGCCGTCGTCTCCAGGAACAAGCTCAAATTCGCCAAAAACTAGAGCGTTACCATTCGCCTGCGGTGGTACATCAATTAATTTCGGTGGGAGCGTTAAAAAATGGGCGACTCCCCCCTAGGGAAGCGGAAATCAGTATTTTATTTGCAGATATCGTTAATTTTACGCCCATTGCGGAGCAGTCTTCCCCCAGTGCCATTGCGGATTTGCTGAACGTTTTTTTTGAAGAGATGCTCCACTCGGTGTTTGCCCAAGGAGGAACCCTCGATAAGTTTATTGGCGACTGCATTATGGCGTTTTTTGGGGCACCGGAACCCCAGATCGACCATGCTGAACGGGCGATCGCCACCGCCATGGGCATGCTCAACCGCCTTGATCAACTAAATTTACAAAATATTTGGCCCCAACCGATTCAACTGCGGGTTGCGGTAAATAGCGGCAAGGCTTTTGTGGGCGATGTGGGCAGCTCCCAGCGGGTGGACTACACGGTTCTGGGGGGAACGGTGAATCTTGCCGCCCGCCTTGAGACCATTTGTCCACCGGGGGAATGTGTGATCACCGATGCGACATATCAAGCGATTGGCGATCGCCACCAGGATTTATTTATTCCCATGGGTGCCGGGCGATTTAAAGGCATTGACCGCCCCATCCAGGTTTACCGTACCCAACGGCACCGCCACCCCAAACCGCTACCGTTAAAAAGCACCGAGGTTTCCAGCTCCTAGGTTTTTGGCATTTCATTACGGCTCTGCAAAATAAATTCGGCGATCGCCAAGTCCCCCGGCGTCGTAATTTTGAGATTTGTTTCTTCCCCAGAGACAATTTTCACAGGCAGACCACAACGCTCGAACAAAGCCGCATCATCGGTCACTTCCCAACCCAGGGTTTTGCCTTTTTCATGGCAATCCTTGAGGCGCTGCACCGTAAACCCCTGGGGCGTCTGGGCGGCCCAAAGCTTCGCCCGCTCCGGCGTCTCTTTGACCCAACCTTGTCCATCTACCACCTTAATGGTGTCCTTGACGGGGATCGCTGCAATTAAGCCTTCACAGGTTTCTAGGGCCGCTGCACAGCGATTAAATAGTGCTGGGGTGGCCAAACACCTTGCCCCATCGTGGATCAACACCTGGGTTGCCTCTGGGGGAAGGGCTTGTAGGCCGTTATAAACTGATTCTTGGCGAGTTTTGCCACCTCGAATCAGTTGGACAGGCTTAGAAAGCTTTAAATCGGCCAAAATTGCCTCAAAGTCCGGAAAATCTAAGGGCTGTCCCATGATGCCAATCCAGGCCACCGCATCCGCCGCCGCTGCTGCCTGGAGCGTCCAACTAAAGAGCGGTTTATCCCGTAGTGTCATCAGCAGTTTGTTGCGATCGCCGCCCATCCGTTTGCCGACGCCCGCCGCAGGCAATAACAAGTGCACCATGGCTTTTCCCTAAGTTACTAAACGTTTCCGCCTATTCTCTTCTAAAATGATGCTGGATACGTAAGTTTATACCCCCAAGATGCGCATACTAGCCCTAGTTCCCGGAGGAGTTGGCGACCAAATCCTCTTCTTCCCGACCCTCGCTGATCTCAAGGAACGTTATCCCGAAGCCATGATTGACGTTCTGGTCGAACCCCGTGCCAAGGCAGCCTATCGCGTCTGTCCCCAGGTTCATGAAGTGCTGACCTTCGACTTTAAAGATCGCAATGGCCCGGCTGACTATCTCAATATTCTCGGCACCATCCGCGATCGCGAATACGAAATTGCCCTCTCCCTCGGCAAAAATTGGGCTGTGGGCTTCCTGCTCTGGCTGAATGGAATTCCCACCCGCGTGGGCTACAAAACCGCAACATCTTGGTTTATCTCCAACCCAGCCCCCCTCAACGAAAACCAATACGCAGCGGCCCTCTACCACGATCTCCTCAAAGGCTTAGGCATTGACACCGATTGTCCATCCCCCAGTATCACAGTGCCCAATGGGGACATTCAGTGGGCGGAAGGGGAGCAAAAACGCCTGGGCTTAACCGAGGGGTATATCCTGATCCACGGTGGTGCCAGTCAACTCTCCCAAGCCAAGGGCATCAACAAACTCTACCCTGTGGCAAATTGGCAACCGATCATTGAAGATATCCAGAGCAAGCAACCAAATCTCCCGATTGTCTTGCTCCAAGGCCCGGACGATGCCCCTTGGGTCACGGAACTCATCGCCCTTTATCCAGCGCTAAAGGTGACACGGCCTGAGGATATTGGTAAAGCAGCAGCAATGATTGCCGGGGCTAACTTGATGGTTTGTACAGATAGTGCGCCGATGCACCTGGCCGCCGCCGTGGGAACTTACACCATTGCTCTCTTTGGTGCGACCCACGCCGAAAAGCTCTTACCGCCAAAGAATGATAAATTGATTGGCATCCAGTCTCCCACTGGAAAAATGGCAGATATTCAACCCAAAGACGTATTGGCTCAAATTTGGCGTGGCTAAACCAGCAGTTTTCCTTGATCGTGATGGTGTCCTTAACATCGAAGCAGGATATATTCACACCCTCGAAGACCTGAATCTAATTCCAGGGGTGGCGGCGGCTGTGCGATCGCTCAACGATCAAGGAATTTTTTGTTGCTTGGTTTCCAACCAATCGGGGCCAGCCCGGGACTACTACGGCATTGACCATGTAGAAGCCCTCCACACGAGACTGCGTACCCTCCTAAACCAAGAAGCGGCGGCCCACCTCGATGCGCTGTATTATTGCCCTTATTTAAGCCAGTCAGCCGGGGGCACCCACCCAGACTTTACCCAGTGGGGCACCTGGCGCAAGCCGAATACGGGAATGTTGGTGACAGCGGCCTGGGAACATGATTTAGATTTACGCCGTAGTTTTATGGTGGGGGACAAGGCGACGGATATTGACCTCGCCCACAACGCTGGCCTCCGGGGAATTTTGGTCCAAACAGGCTACGGTAAACAAGTCCTCGGCGGCAAGTACCAACACCACACCAAGCCCGATTATGTCGCCAAGGATCTCCAAGATGGGGTGAATTGGGTATTACAACAGCTCCAAAAGAAGCCATAGGAATCAAGAAAATACGGAAATCCGCATCTAGGGATGGGGGCGATCGCCGCCTTGAGGTTTTCCCAAGTTCCGGCAAAATAGAGGACGAATCCTTAGACCAAGTTGGAAGCATACGACCTATGGCAGTCCTCGAAAAAGGCAATATTACAATCCATACCGAGAATATTTTCCCGATAATCAAAAAATCTCTGTATACCGACCACGAGATCTTTTTACGGGAACTCATCTCCAATGCCGCCGATGCGATCACCAAGCGCAAAATGGCAAAAATGGCCGGTGAAAGTAGCATTGATGTGCCCGATGGGGAAATCATTATTGACGTTAATAAGGAGAAAAAACAACTCTCCATCACCGATAATGGCATTGGGATGACCGCCGAAGAAATTAAGAAATATATTAACCAAGTTGCCTTTTCGAGTGCCGAAGAATTTATTCAAAAATATGGCAAGGATGCGAACGATTTAATCGGGCATTTTGGTTTAGGGTTTTATTCTGCCTTTATGGTGGCCACCCAAGTAGAAATTAATACCCTTTCCTGCAAAGATGGTGCGGAAGCGGTTCATTGGAGCTGTGATGGTTCCCCCGAATTTCAACTGAGTGCCAGTGACAAAACCAGCATTGGTACGACCATTACCCTCACCATGATGGACGAGGAAACAGAATATTTAGAATCCCAACGGATTCGCCAATTGGTCAAAACCTATTCTGATTTTATGCCCGTTGCTATTCACTTTGAAGGGGAACAAATCAACAAACAGCGGGCCATTTGGAAGGAATCTCCCCAGAATTTAACCGACGAAGATTACCTCGAATTTTATCGCTATCTTTATCCTTTCCAAGAAGACCCATTACTGTGGGTTCACTTGAATACGGACTATCCTTTCTTGCTCAATGGCATTCTCTATTTTCCGAAACTGCGCCCGGACATTGATGTTACTAAAGGACAAATTAAGCTGTTCTGTAATCAGGTTTTTGTCAGTGACCATTGCGAAGAAGTCATCCCTGAATTTCTGATGCCGCTGCGGGGTGTTGTGGACAGCACCGATATTCCCCTCAATGTTTCCCGCAGTGCCTTAACAAACCACCGGACAGTGCGCCGCATCTCCGATTACATCGCCAAAAAAGTTGGCGATCGCCTGAAGTCCCTCTACAACGAAAGCTATAGTGACTACGTTAAAAGTTGGGAAGATGTCGGCACCTTTGTAAAGTACGGTAGTATCCGCGATGAGAAGTTTAAAAAACAAGTCGAAGACATTCTCATTTACCGCACAACCCACCAACCTGAAACAGCAGTAACAGCGCCGAAAGTAGAAGTACAGGGTAATGATGGCGATGTGTGGGAAGACGTGAAATCCGAAGACACCCAGGCAACGTCTACGGCCCCCTACACAACCCTCAAAGATTATTTAGAGCGTAATAAAGAGAAGCACGAAAATCGCGTTTTTTATTGCACCGATCCCAGCACCCAGGGCACTTACATTGAACTGTACAAAAACCAAGGTTTAGAAGTCCTTTACATGGACTCCTTTATTGATACCAATTACTTCATTCCTTTCCTAGAACAGGAATACAGCGATGTGAAGTTTTCACGGGTGGACTCGGAGCTAGATCAAAGCCTCGTAGAAGACGATAAGGCCAGTGAAATTGTTGACCCGAATACCAACAAAACCCGTGGCGACGTCATTAAAGAGTTGTTTGAAAAGGCAATTGGGAAACCAAAGGTCAACATCAAAACCCAATCGATTAAATCCGCAGAAACAGCGGCAACGCCCCCGGCAATGGTGCTTTTACCAGAGGCCATGCGACGTCTGCAAGAGATGACGGCGATGATGCAGCAGACGGCAATGCAATTCCCAGAAGATCATGTGTTGATGATTAATTTGTCGCACCCCTTGATCGAAAATATTTACCAACTCAGCCAGGGTTCGATTATCCAAGCAGATGGCAAAGCATCCAACCAGGAAACCATCGATATGATGTGTCAACACGTCTATGATTTGGCATTGATGGCCCAGAAGGCCTTTGATGCGGAGGGGATGAAAGCGTTTGTGGAACGTTCGAACCAAGTGTTGACCCGTTTAACCCAGAAGTAAGCCTTCATTTAACTCGCCCGATGATCTCCCCCCCGGTGGGGAGATTTTTTTTGTAAACACAATTAACGGGCGGGCATTGCGCTATGCTCAGTAGCTGTCCCTCTGCGTAACATTTGGCTATGGCTCGCCTCTCCCAAGAATTGCACCGTTATTTTTTTGAAGAAGACCGTGGTGAAACCGTTAGTTTAGCCCAGGCGATCGCCCTCGCAGAGGAAAAAGTCTTTGGGGTCATTTTGCTGCTGTTGGCCTTTCCGTCGGCCCTGCCAATTCCGGCCCCAGGCTATTCAACGCCCTTTGGGATTTTAATTTTTGCGATCGCCCTCCAGTTGATTTTTGGGCGGAAAAAACTTTGGCTCCCGGTTGCTTGGCAACGAAAAACCGTCAAAACGACCATGGCCCAGGGCATCCTGAAAAAAGGTCTCCCTTGGCTCAAAAAAATTGAGGCGATCGCCCACCCCCGGTTTTCCATCGTTTGCCAGAGTCGCCTGGGTCGCACCGTCATGGGTTGTACCATTGCCCTGATGGCTACCTCGATGATGATCCCCATTCCCGGCACCAATACCCTCCCGGCCATGGCAATTTTTCTCACCGCTTTTGGCCTCCAAGAGGACGATGGCTTGATCAGTGGCGCTGGGGTTGTTTTCTCCATTGTCATTGCCGTGCTGATGGTGTCCGTCATTTATGTGTTCTTCAACGGTGGCCTCAGCCTATTGGATCTGCTCAAAGACTGGGTCACGGTACGATTAGGGGGCTAGTTGTTTTCGTTTTGTTGCCGCCATGTCCCAGTTCCCATCCCTAGAAGCCGCCCTCAAACACTTCTTTGGATATGACAATTTCCGCCATGGCCAAAAAGCTGTCATTACCGCCGCCCTACAAAATCGTGATGTCCTGGCCCTGATGCCAACAGGAGCCGGTAAGTCCCTTTGTTTTCAACTGCCCGCCCTGCTGAAACCGGGGTTGACGGTGGTGATTTCTCCTTTGATTGCCCTGATGCAGGATCAAGTCAATGCCCTGACAGACAATGGCATTGGTGCAACTTTCCTAAACAGTACCCTCAACCTCGACCAAGCGCGATCGCGGATCCAGGCAATTTTTAACGGCAATATTAAACTGCTCTACGTTGCCCCAGAACGGCTGTTTAACGAGGGCTTTCAGCAACTACTCACAGATGTGGATCAGACCATTGGCCTGACTGGATTTGTGGTGGATGAGGCCCACTGTGTTTCAGAATGGGGCCATGATTTTCGCCCCGAATACCGTCAACTGAGTCGCATCCGGAGACGCTACCCCCGGACTCCTTGCCAGGCCTTTACCGCCACCGCCACCCAGCGCGTCCGGGAAGATATTATTGATCAACTTGCCCTACAGAACCCCAGTTTTCACTGCACCAGCTTTAATCGCCCCAACCTTTATTACGAGGTTCTTCCCAAAGACCGGAAAAGTTATACGCAACTGCTGCGCTATGTTCGTCAACGGCGTGGGCAACCGGGAATTATCTACTGTTCTAGCCGCAAAAAAGTAGACGAGTTGGCCGATCGCCTCAAACAAGATGGCGTTAAAGCCTTGCCCTACCATGCGGGCTTGGCGGATCGTTTACGGGCGGATTATCAAGAGCAGTTTATCCGGGATGATGTGCCTGTGATGGTCGCCACCGTTGCCTTTGGCATGGGCATCAACAAACCCGACGTGCGCTTTGTGGTGCATTATGATTTACCGACCAATTTAGAACGCTATTACCAAGAGTCGGGTCGTGCGGGTCGGGACGGGGAGCCTGCCCACTGTACTCTGTTCTATCGGGCAGGGGATATTAAAAGGGCCGAATATTTCATTGAACTCAAGGAAGACGAACAGGAAAAACGAATTGCCTACCAGCAACTGCAAAAGATGATCGACTATGCCGAGGGGATCGATTGTCGGCGGACGATCCAACTGAGCTATTTTGGGGAACAATTTCCGGGGGACTGCGGCGGTTGCGATAATTGCCAGAATCCTCGCCCTGTCGAAGATTGGACGATTGAGGCCCAGAAATTTTTATCCTGTGTTGCCCGTTGTCGAGAACGCTATGGCATGACTTACATTATCGATGTGTTGCGGGGTTCCAAGAAAGAAAAAATTATTCAAAACGGGCACCACCAACTGTCTACCTATGGCATTGGCCTCGACCACCCTAAGGAAGCATGGAAAAATTTAGGGCGATCGCTCCTACATCAGGGCTTGATGACCGAAACAAGCGATGGCTATCGGGTCTTGAAGCTCAACGCCCGCAGTTGGGAGATTTTGCGACAACAGAAAACAGTGAAAATTGCTGTGGAACGGCGGCAAACGGCCCAGGAAATTCTGGGGATTTCTGAAAGTCGCCTCGATGCGGAAATTCTTTTTGGGCAACTGCGACAACTGCGGAAACAATTGGCCGATGCAAATTGGGTTGCCCCCTATATGATTTTTTCCGATGCGACCCTCCGGCAAATGGCAACTCGGCGACCCCGCACCCAGGCAGATTTTTGTTTGATTTCTGGGGTAACGAGTGCGAAATACCAGCGTTATGGGGAGCCTTTCCTCGCGGCGATTCAGGAATTTTACGCCAGCCAAGAGCCACCAAAACCCCAGGTCAATGGCACCCAGTTACTCACCCTCCAGCTTTATCAACAGGGCCTTTCGGTCACGGAAATTGCCAAGCGGCGCAGTCTGACGGCGGGGACGATCAACGAGCACCTGGCAACATTACTCCAGAATGGCGAGATTACTGACCTAGACCGCCTCGTCAAACCAGCCGCCCAAGTGGAAATTGAAAAGGCGATCGCCACCGTGGGGCCAGAATCCTTAACGCAGTTGCGGGAGCACCTCCAGGAAAAATACAGCTACGATGCGATTAAACTGGTGCGGGCTAAACTGCTGCAAACTGCAAAATTAGCCTAGAATCTTGAAATTTACTGGAGATTGAGGAAATTGTCTAAATCTTCAAGGACTTTCGGTGGAAAGCGACGAATATCCTCTAACCATTCTAAATCCCGGTAACGATCGTCTAAACCCGCTGCGGCCACCCAGTTACTTTCAGCTTCGCCGAATTGATGGTTCCCCCAGAGCATCGCCGTCAGGGCCACCCGCGCATCGGCAAACATCGGGTATTTGCGCACCAGGCCTTTCATTCGCTGGATCGCTTGGTTGTTTTCGCCAACTTGATACAGAGCAAGGGCATAACTTTCGGCGGCCCAGGCAAAGCGGGGATCAAGTTCCGTTGCTTTTTGGTAGTCCTGGCGGGCCTGTTCCCAATTGCCCAAACTGCCGTAGGCATTACCGCGATTGTGGTAGGCGATCGCCTCTTGGGGATCGAGTTCAATGGCTTTGTCATAGTCGGCGATCGCTTCGCTAAACCGTTGCTGTTGTTCGAGGATCGCACCGCGATTAAAGTAGGGTTCGACTTGGTCTGGGGCCAGGCGGATCGCTTCATTGAGATCGTCGAGGGCTGCATCAAACTGATTTAAACTCGCCCTCGTATTACCCCGATTACTCCAGAGGGCCGGATTTTGGGGAAATGCCTCAATTAAATCGGACCAAATTTTTTCGGCGGTAAATAGATCGCCTTTTTTCGCCGCCTGGATCGCAGTCTGGGTAAGGCGATCGCCTTCAGAGATTTGAGCATTAGTAAGGGCAACACTAGGCCAACAAAGGCTAATCCACAGCAGCAGACTACACAGAAAACTAAAAATTGGGCGCATAGATAAATCGCTCAACGGCGTTCAGAGAAAGGGCTAAGGGTACTATAACGCGTCTCTACCAAGTGACTTTTCCGGCCAGGTCGGCGGCTTTCTTTTCCCCAATGCCCGACACCCGTTGCAGATCCGTCAAACCAGAGTAGGGACGGCCTTCGATAATCCCTTGGGCGAGGCTGGGGCCAATGCCAGGTAGGGTTTCGAGTTCGACGGCACTGGCGGTATTGAGGTTCACGGGGCCATTGGTGGCGGCTACGGTACAGTCAGCGGGCATCGGTTTTTGTTTGCTGGCGATAAAGGGCGGAATCCCCAGGTAGGCCGTGGTATAAAACTGATCGAATTCAGCTTGAAATTGTTGGGCGATCGCCTCGTTCTGGATAATTAAGAGGGTCTCGTCGTTTTGATTATTGGCAGCAGCTGACCAATTGTGGGAACCAGTAATTACGGTTTTGCCATCGATGACAGCGAATTTGTGGTGAAATTTGTCCCCCTTGGGTAATTTGGGCGTGCCGACGGTTTGAATGGGGTTAGCCCAGGGCCGATTAAAGGGGTCACATTTTTCCTTGAGATTCACCCCCAACAGATCCAGTCCATCGCTATATTCCCGAAAGGCAAAACTCGGATCAATTAAGGCGCGGATTGCAGTGCCTTCTTGAGCTTCTTTTTCTAAAATATTGGCGATTTTTTGCTCAGAGAACACAAATAGGGCCAGGCTAATTGACTCCTGGGCTTGGGCGAGGGTGCTGCCAATGAGACCATTGCTCGTATTTTCCCAAGGTTGGGAACTAGAGAAAGGCGAAAACTGAACGGTGACGCGACTGTTGCCTACGCTAAAGGTTTGGGGCGGTTCCTGAAGTTTCTGGACTCCAAACTTACGCCCTGTCCACATCTCCTCAAATTCTGTTGTAAAAACCTGGGCGATCGCCGGATCTTGGATCCGCATTAGGTGGTTCACATTACCCCTGGTTTCCGGGTTGGCGAAATCTCCGTGGATGCCGCTTAATGTCCAGTTTGCTGAGCCGGTGATCACCGTTTCCCCATCGACCACCATAAATTTGTGGTGCATCAGGCCGCTCCCTTTGGAACCGTCGGCGGTGTCGTCCAAAATCGGAATCTTTGCCCGTTCTAGAATGGCGATCGCATCATATTTAGCCGTCTCTGCCGCATCCAAAAAGCCATCTTGGTTTTCGTCGGCGAGGGCGACAAATTCTTGGTATTTTCCCTGATCCCGTTCATCGAGTTCTAAAATTTCTGTCGAATCAGGTTCGGCCCAGGGTTGACGGTAATTATTTTCGACGATGACGCGAATTGTGATTCCCGCAGCGGCTTGGTCGGCCAGAGCTTCAGCTACCAGGGGCAAGTTCAACTCCTGAATCGCAATATCGATGGTGTTTTGGGCGCTGTTAATGCCCTCAATCAAAATTTCTTCGAGGTTATCCCCTGGGCGTTTCAGTTGGCGGTAGGGTTCGGTGTAACTAATACGTCGGCCTTGACGCTGATTGAAATACACTTGAATGGATTCATCCTGGGGCGATCGCCCTCTTCCCCCCTGGCAACCCAGCAGACCAACGACCAACAGACCCCAAAGAACGAAAAATGGGCGGCGAGCGGCGGGATTAACCATCAAAGATTTAAGAGCGCGACACCACCCTTATACCTAATAATCGTAAGGATTTCTGGGGGTGGGAATCGGTTCGACGGCACTGGCTTGGATCACCAACTGACGCTGGGGCAAATTATTATCACCCTCAGCTTCTGTGGTGAGTTGGAGATCCTCGGTAATCATTTCCCCCGTGACTTCTACCCAAGAGTCCGGCGCAAAGGCTTGGCGATCGCCTTCGAGTTTCACGGGCAATCCCACCGGATAGGCATCCACTGCACAACAGGTCAACACAAACCGCGACACCATCATGTAATTGTCCGGCAACTGGGGCAGGTGAGTCACAAAGCCGTTCACCTTCACCGGATCCCCCGTATAGGCATCGGGTTCCGGGTAAACATTCAACGTCCGAATCCAATCCAATAACGTCCGCTCCTCTGGGGAGGTACCGACCCGAAAACTTTCCGGTTGACTCCGGGTGAGGGGCAATTCTTCCGTTAAACCCCGTTGAATCGCCGTTTGGCTCGACAAAATGGTCGGCGGGATCAAAAATCCGGCGATCGCCACCACAATTAATAGGGCACTCCCCACATTCTGGGGTAATAGCGTAATATGCTGCACCGACTCCCCGCCACTAACTTGGGGACGCACCTGTTGTAGTAATTTTCCCAACCCCAGCAGAAGGAGAATGATCCCCGCCGCCACACATAAACCGAAGTAATTGGGGTGGATCAACAGAGCTAGCTGGCCCGTAATCGCATACTTGAGCAGCAAAGCTCCCCACAACAGCAGGGCCGTAATATCAAACCAAGGGGCCAAACCAGCCGCTTTCGGAGCAGAAAAATTAACCATTGCGTTCCTGGAAAAAATACCTCAAACAACTATCACCCGTTTCCGTTAAGGCCACCCTAAAACAAACGTGTTGCCTCTTCATCAGCCATCAGTTCTTGATCCTCAGCTAACATCGCCGGATCAATGAGCGTAATGTCAAAGGGATCTTCTTCCCCTGGCTGAGTGCGCTTTGAAGCACGCGGCGATCGCCGTTCATAACGACCCAAAATTTGGGGGCCAAACGTCACGACATCCCCATCCTGGAGTGTGACCGCATTCACTTTGTTCCCATTGACCAAAATGCCATTGGCGCTCGCCTCCTGCAAACCGTCCCCATCAACAATGCGATAGTAAACATGATCATCCGTGAGATGCCGGACTAAGGTGGCATGGAGACGAGACACAAACTGAGACTGGAGGTGAATCGCGCAACTACTACGACGCCCAATAGAATAGCGAGCATCCGTCAAAATATATTCCCGTTGTCCAGTGTCATCTTGGACAACAAAAACATGTTGAGGTTGATTCATTGTGACGGTAGGAGCAACAGCCATGGATTCCAAATCAGTGCAGAAAAATTGTCGCTAAACAAAGACAATACTAAGTCCTCACATTTAAACATATCAGCTCAACATTCAATCGTGGTATGAACCCACAAAGCCCAATTCATGTTTAGTCTCTAGGATTGTCCTATCCTATCGAAGTGCCGTCTTTTTTGGTCAACCCGTAACAAATTCAATCACAAACAGAAAACCCATTACCTGCAACAGCGGGCATGGGTTATGGCTGAGACAAAAATTTAGTGTAGCGTTGCGAGAAAAACAGACCCTAAAGTCATTCCCCCAAATTAACCGAAACGGCCACTGACATATTCTTGGGTGGCCTGTTCCCGGGGATTTTGGAAAATAACCTCCGTGCGGTCACATTCCCCTAGATAGCCCTGGCGGGTACCATCATCATTGGTCTTCACGTTGAAGAATGCCGTCATATCAGCGACCCGCGAAGCCTGTTGCATATTATGGGTCACGATAACAATCGTGTATTGCTCTTTGAGCTGGTGGATCAACTCTTCAATTTTGAGGGTCGAAATCGGGTCTAAAGCAGAACAAGGCTCGTCCATCAGTACCACCTCTGGCTGAATGGCGATTGTCCGGGCAATACAAAGCCGTTGCTGTTGCCCCCCAGATAGGGCGAGGCCACTTTGACGCAATTTATCCTTAACCTCATCCCAAAGAGCGGCTTGGCGCAGTGAGCGTTCTACCAGTTCGTCCATGTCGCCCTTGTAACCATTGATCCGTGCCCCATAGGCGATATTGTCATAGATCGATTTAGGGAAGGGGTTTGGCTTCTGGAACACCATGCCAATGCGACGGCGCACTTCCACTGGATCTACACCGGATCCGTAGAGACTACTGCCGTGGTAAGCGATGTCGCCATCTATGCGGAAAGAAGGAATGAGATCATTGAGACGGTTATAGCAACGCAGCAGAGTGCTTTTACCGCAACCAGAGGGGCCAATAAATGCTGTTACTTGATTTTTGGGAATGTTGAGGTAAACGCCTTTGATCGCCAGGAAGTTACCGTAATAGACACTGACATTTTCTGTCTGCAGAACGTAGTCTGTGGCGTTTGCATTGTCGAGTTCAATCATTGGAAAAGCAGCTTATCTAGGCCGGATGCGGGGAGTCAAGAAAATAGTCAATTACTTGCCGAATGACTTGGTGGGGCTAATGTTGAGGCTTGTTTAAATCTGAGAAGAGCTTAACGATGGAGAGGGTTTCCGCGTTTGCCAGCTTTATCAGTTTTGCCTAGACCATTAGAATACAAAACCTTCGGCTCCAGTATATTATCAGTCCTGCGACATCTTGACTTTAAGAACAGGTAAACCTTTTGGCTGGCGCTAGATAGGGTCGTTCTTTGTCGGTTATTGTTAGGTTGAACTAAAGCGGAAAGCTTGATATTTCAAAGATTTCTGGTTGACAATTGGAGTCTTTTTTACTGGCGTGGTGGGGCCATGTCCAATTGGGGTAAATCTAAATCATGGGGATCGATGTCATCGGCTTTGACTTCTTGGATTGGACTGACCTGAAACACAATTTTAAAAATTTGCCGATTACGCTTGCGTAAGAATTCCTCAACGAGGAGAGCCTGTCTGGGGGTAATTTCTTTTTTCGCCTGGAGATTGACATAGATAATCGGCGGGGAAGAAGTCCAGTCAACCCGTACCCGAACATTTTCAACATCTTGACCAACAGTGACGGTTTTAGTTGTGAGCTGGCTGGTGATGGTTTGTTGTAGGCGGAGCTGTTGCACGAGTTGAACAAATCTTGCCCCCAGGGGTACTAACAAAATCAGGGTTAGGGCCATCGTCCAACCCAGGGCGTGGTTGATCTCGGCATAACCGGCCAAGATGTAGACCACCATGCAGGCAAGGGTAATGCCGAGGAGGTTGGTTAGATAGAGTAAGAAAGCGCCACGGGAGTAATTGAAATAGCCTTGGGAAAAGGATAGGCCCACCACACAGAGAGGAGGCATCAGGGCAACGGCGATCGCCGTCCCGGCGAGGGCATCGCTGATCCCTCGGCGCACCTTCGCAAAACCGCTAATCCCCCCAGCGGCCACGGCAATACCAAGGTCGATCAGATTTGGCTGCGTCCGGGCCGTGAGTTCCGAGCCAAAATCAGGAATACCAATGACGACGCCGATCATCCAGGATAAAGCCAGGGAAAGGGCGGTTGCGCCGGTAATCGAATAGAGCGATCGCCAAAATAATTTCAATTCCCCTTCTAGGGCGGCAAAGGCTAATCCCCGCAACGGCAACATGAGCGGCGCCACCAGCATCGCTCCGATAATCACAGCCGTACTATTACTAATGAGCCCGAAGGTGGCAATAATACAGGAGCTGACGGTCAACATTACAAAATTAAGCCGCCAGCTCGCCTCGATCAAAAGCTGCCGATACAGACGCCGCGTCTTTTTCCCCGTCACCGGGCGAGGAATAAACCACTGCACAAAATCGACCCAACCCAACCACCATTCCATCACGACCCCGTAGGCTTGGGGATTACGGTACAGCCGTCGTCGATACCACACCATCGCTGTTAAGACTCCTGGACAAATAGACACACAAATGCGATTTCGATTGTAAAAGCTCGGTTCCTCTCTGATGGGATTTGCATGGATTTCTTTACCCGTGACAAACCCCGCCTTCGTTCAACCCCACAATTCAAGAGATTCTGACGGAGGACTTACTTTTTGGGAGAGAAGATTTTATAATGGTAATTCTGTAAAAATCTGTAGTTAATCCCATGGCAGTTCCAAAGAAGAAAACCTCAAAGGCAAAGCGTGACCAACGCCGGGCCCACTGGAAGCGTAAGGCAACCATCGAAGCCCAAAAGGCCCTTTCCCTTGGCAAATCTGTACTCACTGGTCGTTCTAGCTTTGTTTATCCTTCCCCCGAAGACGACGAAGAGTAAATTCAGTATTTTTCTGGCCCCAGTGCCCTCTAAATCTCTTATTAAAAATAAATATAGTTCTGATACAACAAGGTGGAAAGTTTTCCGCCTTTTTTTGTGACAAAGGCCCATGCCCAACGAAGAACTGTCGCCGCAACATCGCCGGAGAGTTACCCTACTAATCCCAAGGGAAATAAAGGTAGACTATGTAACAGTCAAAATTTAGCCTACCTTGCGAGCCTCACCGTTTATGACCGCCAAAACTGCCATTTCTGCTCCCCAGTACGATGTGATTGTCATTGGTTCCGGTATCGGGGGCCTCGTCACGGCAACCCAATTAGCAGCAAAAGGGATCAAGGTGTTGGTGCTAGAACGCTATGTGATCCCCGGTGGCAGTGCGGGTTATTTTGAGCGGCAGGGCTATCGGTTTGATGTGGGCGCTTCGATGATCTTTGGCTTTGGCGATCGCGGCACCACCAATCTCCTCACCCGGGCCCTCGCCGCAGTGGATATGTCAATTCCGACCATCCCAGATCCGGTGCAAATTCATTACCATCTCCCCAATGATCTTGAGGTCAAGGTACACCGTGACTACGAAGAATTTTTAACGGAGTTAACGGCACGGTTTCCCCACGAAGCCAAGGGCATTCGTAAATTTTATGATGAGTGCTGGAAAGTTTTTAATTGCCTCAATAGCATTGAGTTGCTTTCCCTCGAAGAAATTCGCTACCTGCTGCGGGTCTTTATGCAGAAACCCTTTGCTTGCCTGGGGTTACTTAAATATTTACCCAGAAATGCCGGAGATCTTGCCCGTCAATATATTAAAGACCCCGAACTGCTGAAGTTTATCGATATGGAATGTTACTGCTGGTCGGTGGTGCCAGCGGAACTGACTCCCATGATTAATGCGGGTATGGTGTTTAGCGATCGCCATTATGGGGGCATCAACTATCCAGAAGGCGGAGTGGGCCAAATCGCCCTCAAGCTGGTTGAAGGTTTAGAGCACCATGGCGGTGAAATCCAATACGGTGCAAATGTCTACGAAATCATCACCGACCAAGGCCAGGCCGTCGGCGTGCGTTTAGCCAATGGCACCGAGTATTTCGCCAAAAAAGTCATTTCCAATGCCACCCGCTGGGACACTTTTGAAAAGCTGCTCCCCAGTGAAAATAAACCCTTTTTTGAAGAAAAGTGGACGGAGAATTACCAAAAATCCCCCAGCTTTCTCAGCGTTCACCTCGGTGTCAAAGCCGATGTTCTTCCTCCTGGGACGGAATGCCACCACATTTTGCTGGAGAATTGGGACACCATGGAAGCCGAACAGGGTACTATTTTTGTCTCTATTCCGACACTCCTCGATCCGAGTCTGGCCCCTGAAGGATATCACATCATTCACACCTTTACTCCCAGTTGGCTGAGTGAATGGCAAGGCCTTTCTCCCCAGGAATATGAAGCCAAAAAAGAAGCCGCCGCCTGGCAACTCGTAGATCGCCTTGAAGCTATTTTTCCAGGATTAGATGCGGGATTGGACTACATGGAAGTGGGGACACCGCGCACCCATCGCAAATTCCTCGGACGGGTCGATGGCTCCTACGGGCCGATCCCCCAGCGCAAACTTTTGGGGTTATTGGGAATGTTTAATTTTGCTGGTTTTCCACCCCGGGTCAATAAAACAGAAGTCTCTGGACTTTATTGTGTCGGCGATAGTACCTTCCCCGGACAAGGCTTAAATGCTGTGGCGTTTTCTGGTTTTGCCTGTGCCCATAAGGTAGCGACAGATCTCGGCTATTAAGTGACAGGCACAAGAAAGGCGATCGCCCTTGGGAAAAACAAAAAAAGAGGGGAATTTTACCCCTCCTGAGATCTTGTATTTACTTTAGATCTTGTATTTACTTTCACGTTGAAAACTGACAGTTACCGTGGCGTCAACTTGGCAATAGTTGCATTTTGGTAATAGTGACGCAGAATTTGTTGGTAATCAATGCCCTGGGCTGCTAAACCATTAGCTCCCCATTGACTCATGCCAACGCCATGGCCAAAGCCTTTACCATAGATGTAAACGTCACCCTGTTGGATTCTGGCATTGATCAAAGTGCTACGCAGTTCTAATAAACTACGCAGTTGATCGCCACTGATATTTTTTGTGCCGCGATCGCCAATCACCTTCATCGTAATCACCCGACCCTGGGGGGTAGCCCGTTGGGGAATGAGTTGCTTTACGGTACCAACACCACCAACCAGTTCTCCTAAGCGAGTCGCAGAAATGGTTTTACTCCACTGATAGACTGGCGAAGACTGATCATAATCCACAACCCCCCGGAGATAGGGCAGAGGTTGACTCCAGATATCCTCGACGTTTTCGGTATGGCCGCCCGAAGAAGAATGGAATACCGCCAGAATAACACTACCGTTATAGGTCATCACCTGACTTTCCGTGGCGTTAACGGCAGCATGGGTTGTGCTGTACTCGCTATTTAGCCCCTTGTAGACCTGTGTCGCCGTCGTGGTATCTAGATCATAGGGTTTCCCGGCATTTTCCGAGCGTTTTTTTAATGCATAGGTACGGGCCGCGACAGCCTGGGCTTTGAGGGCTTCCTGGGGCCAACTGGGAATTGCTTCAGCGCCGACAACACTATAGAGATAGTCTTCGAGATCGACGTGATTGATGGCGAGAATTCCGTTGCCACTCTGCCGGAGTTGGGTGCGCCCCCGGTACCAGCGATCGCCAATCCACACATAGCCATCACCCTGGGGCTCAATCCAGACCTCAGTTGCCCGCCAACGGTCAAACGCCAACTGATTACCCTGGCGTCCCACGGCAAAGGAACTCATTCCGGCAATTTCACCGAGGACTTGGCCTTGGCCATTTCTGATTAAAGCATTGGTGGAACTGCCCACCTGGAGATTGGCCGTCGTCTGCCGTACAGCGACCCGGAGATCAACCGCTGCCTGTGCAGGTGCAAGGGTTCCTAGCCATACAAGCCCCGAAAGAACCCAGGAATGTCCGATTAATCTACGTAAGGGTCTCAGCATAAACACATTAGAAATCTACAACAAATATCAATGGCATAAAGTGGTGCAGTCGATCACTATATAGCTTTACTCTAGAATCGCTTTTGATGTGGTTTGTTCCATTACAATTTCACGACTCAATCTAGCACGAAAATTAGGCGATCGCCGTACCATCATCCGGAAAAACATCCTGCAAACGTTGGGGGCCAACCGCCTTCACCGCTTCAGCCAAATTAATGTCCCCGGTATAAATCGCCCGGCCCACAATCGCTCCTGTGACCCCGATCCCTTCGAGGGCCACAAGATTAACCAGATCCGCCAAAGAACTTACGCCCCCCGAGGCAATCACCGGAATCTCAATGGTGGCCGCCAATTCCCGCAGCGCCTCCAAATTAGGCCCAGCCATGGTGCCATCCCGATGAATATCCGTGTAAATAATGGCAGCGACGCCCTGGGTAGCCATCTGTTTCGCCAAATCCGTCGCCAAAACCGCCGATGTTTCCAACCATCCCTTTGTCGCTACCTTTCCATCGCGGGCATCAATCCCAACCGCAATCCGGCCCGGATATTTTGCACAGAGTTCTGTCACGAGATCCGGGTTATCTACCGCCGCCGTCCCAAGAATAGCTCGCTCTACACCCACATCAAACAATTGCGCCACACTTTCTACCGTACGGAGACCACCGCCCACCTGTACAGGAATATCAATCGCTGCTGCAATTTTGGCGATCGCCCCTAGATTGACCGACTCTCCCTGTTTTGCCCCGTCTAAATCCACCACATGGAGCCGCGTTGCCCCCTGCTCAGCCCAAGTCCGTGCCACCTGAACCGGGTCATTATTAAACACTTGCGCCTGTTGATAATCACCCTGATAGAGGCGCACACATTGGCCACCGAGCAGATCAATAGCGGGAATAACTTCCATAACGAAAAAAATGTTGTGATGTGAACAAAAGCCCTGTTATAATAGCGAACTGTTGACCCGGTGGTATAGCCAAGTGGTAAGGCAGAGGTCTGCAAAACCTCCACTCCCCAGTTCGAATCTGGGTACCACCTTATTGTTATTGCTTCATAGCTGAAATCGACCTAGAACTCGCTCCGTAAGTAGAACTTCTAGTTCCTTTATTTTTTTATGCCCTAATAGAGGCTAATTAAACACACGAATTTCTCTGCAAAGAACAAAAAAGGTTCAAGAAATAGTCTCAAACCCTCTTAATTATTAGATGAAATAAATTTTTATTTGACGACCGCAGTGATGATCGTCGTGATCGTGGCAGTTGCCAGTAGGCCAAAGGCGAGATTAACTACCCATTGAGATGCCATCTGGTAGGCATTAAAGCGGATGGTCAATTCTTTTTGTTCGTCCCGTTGGGTTTTGATAGCTTCAGTAAGCTCCTGTACGTCATCGGCGAGCTTGTCGAGCATTTCGTCTGTCCAGCGTTGTGTCATGGTTTGTGCTACCTCACTTTTGCTTTACTAATATGAGTGGTCATCTAAAAATTACAAGGGATGATGATGATGATTCATATCCAGTCTCTCTTAAACCCAACAAGAAAGGTCTGGAGACAAACTCCCAGACCCTATAAATATAGTTCAACAGCTAACGACAAAGATTTTTGATCTTTCTATATTTCGCCGGATAGAGCCTTTGCTTTATCGGCCTGTTTTTGAGCAAGCATTGCGGCTGTTTTTTTTCGATCAATTTTTAGGACAACCACGCCGAGGGGCGGCAAACACAGATCAATGGAATAGGGAAGATTATGGAAGCGCCAATCTTCAGTCCAGACGCCACCGAAGTTGAGCAAATTACTCCCCCCAAAGGTTTCGGCATCACTATTTAAAATTTCTTGATAGTAGCCCTCTTCTGGAATGCCAATTCGATAATGACTATGGGGTTGCGGCGTAAAATTGCAGACCACAACTAAAAAATCATTGGGATCTTTTGCCCGTCGAATAAAAGAAAGAACACTATTTTGATTGTCAGAACAGTCAATCCATTGGAATCCTTCCTCTTCAAAATCCCGTTCGTAAAGGGCCGGTTCCTGTTTATAGAGACTATTTAATGCCCCGAAGAAACCTTTGAGTTTGGCGTGGGGTTCATGTTGCAGCAAATCCCAACTCAAGTCACTCCAAACATTCCACTCATTCCATTGGCCAAATTCCATGCTCATAAACATGGTTTTCTTGCCAGGATGGGTAAACATATAGGCGAATAAAGCCCGCACATTGGCAAATTTCTGCCATTCGTCCCCCGGCATTTTGCCAATAATCGAGCTCTTACCATGGACGACTTCATCGTGGGAAAGGGCCAACATGTAGTTCTCGCTGTGGTGATACCACATACTGAAGGTAATGCTGTTTTGGTGGTGCTGCCGGAACCAGGGATCCATGCTGAAGTATTTAAGATTGTCATGCATCCAACCCATGTTCCACTTGAGGTTGAAGCCGAGGCCACCGAGATAAGTGGGACGAGAAACCATGGGCCAAGCCGTGGACTCTTCGGCAACGGAGATAATCCCTGGATAGTACTTGAAGATGAGATTGTTGGTTTGGCGGAGAAATTCTACGGCTTCGAGGTGTTCGTTGCCGCCGTAGTCATTGGGAAGCCACTCGCCATCTTCCCGGTCGTAGTCGAGGTAGAGCATTGATGCCACTGCATCGACCCGAATGCCATCGATGTGATATTTATCAAACCAGAATAGGGCATTGGCAATGAGGAAGTTGCGAACCTCATTGCGATTGTAGTTAAAGATCAGGGTGCCCCAGCCTTTGTGCTCACCTTTGCGGGGATCGGCGTGTTCGTAGAGATGGGTGCCATCGAAGTAAGCGAGACCATGGGCATCCTTAGGGAAATGGCCAGGAACCCAGTCAACGATCACCCCGATATCATTGGCGTGGCATTGATCGATGAAATACATCAGGTCTTCGGGATTGCCAAAGCGGGAAGTGGGGGAATAGTAGCCGGTTACTTGGTAGCCCCAGGAACCGTCAAAGGGATGTTCAGCGACAGGCAGTAGCTCGATGTGGGTGTAGCCCATGTCCTTAACGTAGGGGATGAGCTTATCGACAAGTTCGTAATAGCTCAGGAAGCGAGCACCGGGTTTTTGATCGCCTACGGGAATGGGATCGACTTCACCGGAAAGGAGTCGCATTTTTTCGGTGGCGGAACCATGGAGCCAGGAGCCGAGGTGTAGTTCGTAGATGGAAACAGGATTTTTGAGGGGGTCTTGTTTGGCACGTTGTTCTAGCCAATCGTGATCCTGCCATTGGTACTGGTCGAGGTCAGCAACGATAGAGGCAGTGTCGGGGCGCACTTCCCGAAGAAAGCCGTAGGGGTCTGATTTTTCGTAGATGTGGCCGTGTTGGTTTTTGATTTCGTATTTGTATTTGGTGTTGGGGCCGAGGTCAGGAATGAAAATTCCCCAGATACCAACGTTTAAACGACGCATTTGGTGTTTGCGACCATCCCAGTTGTTAAAGTCGCCCAGGATGGAGACGTTGCGGGCATTGGGTGCCCAAACGGCAAAGTAAACGCCTTTGATGCCATCGACTTCGACGAGGTGTGCCCCCAGTTTGTTGTAGATGCGGTGGTGATTCCCTTCGGCAAAGAGGTGGAGATCGAGATCGCTAATGTGGGGGGCTTCGGCAAAGGCATAGGGATCGTTGATGATGTGTTGGCGATCGCCTTCTTGGAGTTTTAGTTGATATTTCGGTGTTGTTTCACTCTGGAGGGTGCATTCAAAGAAGTGGGGATGATGCACCGTTGTCATCGGGTGTTCCGTTTGGGAAGGGGTATCAATCACCCAAGCTTGGCTAGCAGAAGGTAAATAAGCGCGAATTGACCAGGTTTTCGGATTGGGATCGTCGTTGGTAGGATGACAACCCAAGACAGCATGGGGGTTGTCATGGTGGTTAGAAACAATTTGGTTGATCTGGTCTGGAGTGAGGAGAGTAGGCATTATGGCAATTACCGAAAATCGATTAGAGGTTTATTAAAGGAATTTTTTTGTTTGGCGATATGGAACAAGGCTAGCTCAGGATAGGGTAATCCGAGGGAGATTATAGGACGTGGTGGGCGTTTGGAAATGATTGTGACAAAGAGGATAGGGGAGAAATGTCGTGTGTGATACCTTGCTCCTGATCGGAGGCCCTGGGGTTTACTTTTCAGGAAAAAAGAAGAGAAAACTATAAATTGAGCCTTATTTTAGGGGATTGATCCTCACTGTAAACGGTTTTAGCAAATCCGCAATCGTTTCCCTGGGGTATGGTTGAATTTTTTTATGGAAGTCGCTGCCACCAGTTTAAACTTCAAAAGAGATCCCGTTTGCCGCGCAATTTTGTAAAAACTCGCAGGGGATCTGTTGTCTTTAAGTTAGCTTGCAGTTGGCGATCGCCACAGCGCAAAAAAGGATTTGTCTGTTTTTCTAAAGCTAACACCGTTGGAATGGTCGGTTCCTGGCGTTGTCGTTGAGTCTGCACTTGCTGAAAACGTCTCTGAAGAGCCTCATTTTCTGGATCGACCGTCAAGGAAAATTTAATATTTTTCAGGGTGTACTCATGGGCGCACCAGATATTCGTGTTATCCGGCAAATCACAAATTTGCTGGAGCGAGGCAAAAAGTTGAGCAGGCGTTCCTTCCAAAAGACGACCACAGCCATTGGCAAACAACGTATCGCCACAAAATAAATCACCACTGTCTTCAGGCCGCAGGGGAGGGAAATAGTAGGCGATGTGACCTTGGGTATGGCCTGGCACAAACAAAATTTCGACGGTGCGATTAAATAAATCTAAGTGATTACCAGCCTTAAGGCTCACCGTTTGGCCTGGAATACGTCTTTTTTGTAAATCTATCTCGCTACCATACACAGCCGCTGCGGGAAAATGACTTAATAGTTGACGATTGCCACCCACATGGTCAGCGTGATGGTGCGTAATCAGAATGGTCTTAAGCGTTAAATCTTCTTTACTTAGATACTCCAGAACAACCTCAGCGTCGCCTGGATCAACAACCGCACAATCCCCTGTAGCTCGATCAACCAAGAGAAAAATATAGTTATCGTTAAAAGCTGGTAAACGAATAATTTCCATGCCGGAATGTCCCCCATGAGTCACTGATGCTGATCATAACAAGGGGGATTTTGTACGAAAAAACGAGTCATTAATCGAGGGAAATTTTATAAACCCACTCCGCAAACTCTGGATCGCGGTTTTCTGTGATTGCCGTTAGTTTTTCTCGCAATTTCTCAGTGATGGGCCGTTCCGTGGGTAAGGTATAGTTTTCGACTCGCTTCACGGGGGTGACTTTGGCCGCCGTCCCACTTAAAAAGACCTCATCGGCAATTAGAAGCTCTGATTTATCAATGGGGCGTTCGATCACGTCAATACCCAGATGTTTAGCAAGGGTAACGACGCTGTCACGGGTAATGCCTTCGAGAATATCCTGGTCAGAACCAGGGGTGATCAGTTTACCATCGCGGACAATAAAGACGTTCATCCCAGATGCTTCACAAACTTTCCCTTGGGAATTCATTAGCAATGCTTCGTCAAATCCAGAGGCAACGGCTTCGGTTTTGGCTAGGGCTGAGGCAATGTAAGCACCGCTAATTTTGCCCCGGAGTGGAAAACTCCGGTCTTCTTGGCGTGTCCAGGAACTGATGCGACAAGCGATCCCGTCGGGGGAAAGGTAATCACCCAGTTCTAAACCATAGACGAAGAAATCTTTTTCAATGTTGTGGAGACGGGGGGCAATACCTAAATCAGAAGTATAGACAAAGGGGCGAATATAAAAAGATTTTGTGGGCCGATTTTGTTTTACAAAGTCCACAATGACGTGTTCAATTTTGTCAGCCGGGAGATCGAAATGGAGAAATTTTGCGCTGTTGCTGAGACGGCGGCAGTGGCGTTCGAGACGAAATAAAAGAATTTGGTTTGCGTTGGCGGGATCAGGAATACCCCGTAAGCCCCCAAAAGCCCCTGTTCCATAGTGGAGTGCGTGGGTTGCAATGGAAATATTTGCGTCAATGAAGGGAACAAATTTTCCTTGGAAATAGGCAGTGGGAAGGAAATTATGCATGGGTTGGGGGCAAACGGTAGGGTGCGAAATGAATTACAGAAAGAATAATGAAGCAAGGAATTTATCTTACCGCACCTGAATCTTTGGGATTCAGCCAGCCCTTGAGGTTTTGCAACTGCTTGGCAGAGGCTTGGGGATTTTTCACGACTTGATAACTGCTCGGTTGGGGGGCAGCGAGGGTGACGGCAAGGGTTTTCAGTTGGTCTTGGTGAAAAATCGTGATCGAAATTGTATCACCTGCTTGGTAGTTCTGAAGGCGATGGTTGAGTTGTTCGGCATTGGTGCGATAGTTGGCGATCGCCAGGAGTTCATCTTCTGGATCAATGCCTGCTTGATAGGCCGGGGAATCAACATTGACCGTTTGCACTAGGGTGCGATTGTTTTGGTCGGTGACGGTGAGACCCAGGTAGGGGAGATCTTTGTTGGTGTAGACGGGTTTGATTTGTAGACCGAAGGTTTCAAGGGCTTCGCCGAGGGGAAGTTCTGCCGTGGTGTGAAGAAATTCGTGGAAAAAATCACTCAGGTCAAAGCCCGCCACCTCACTAATTACCTGTTCCACTTGGGCCGGAGTAAAGCCAATTTCTGGTTTGCCAAATTTTTCCCACATGATCCGCAACACATCATCTAGGGATTTTTGGTTTTGGTGGCGATCGCGGATTTTGAGATCCAGCAGCATTGCCACGAGAGCCCCCTTGAGATAGTAGGACATCTGGTTATTGTTGCTATGGGCCTCGCGGCGGTAGAGCTTAATCCAGGCATCAAAACTCGATTCGGCCAGGGGCTGCACCAAACGCCCAGGGGTGAGGAGGTAGCGGGTGATGTCCTTGCTGAGGCTTTCAAGGAAAAAGGCCTTGTCATAGATGCCAGCCCACAACGGAATGAGCAGATCATAGTAACTGGTCACACCCTCGGCAAACCAAAGGGAAGGGGTGTAATTTTCTGTTTCGTAGTCAAAGGTTTCGAGTTCCTTGGGGCGAATGCGCTTCACATTCCAGAGGTGGAAAAACTCGTGGGCCACCAACTGCATAAAGCGGTTGTACTGGTCAGATTTTTGGAAGCCAAACCGGGGATAGTTTAAAGAGCAACTTTCTTTATGTTCGAGGCCGCCATAGCCACTGCCAGACAGGTGCAACAAAAACATATATTCGTCGTAGGGCAACTCGCCGCCGAAAATTTTGGCTTCGGTCTGGATGATTTTTTTGGTATCGGCGATCGCCTTTTCCGCTTCAAAATTGCCTTCCCCCCAAACGACCCAACGGTGGGGCTTCCCTTCACAGAGGAACTCATAATTTTCATGGAGACCCACCTCCACAGGGCTATCCACCAACACATCAAAATTTTCGACCCAGAAACAATTTTCCTGGTCTTCGATCAGAGGCAAGGTGGTATTCACTTCCCAGGCGATGTGGGGCGGTTCGACGGTCAGAGTGCAAGCTTGGTCTTGGTAGCCCGGAATAAAGCAAAATAAAGCCGCACCGTTGAAATAACCGTGGGTTCCATCGAGGTGATTGGTGCGGACGGTGAGGTCATTGGCAAAAACCCGATAGTGGACTTGGATGTCTGAGGTGTCAGTGGTTTCAACTTGCCAGTGGTTTTTCGTCACTTTGCGCCAACTGAGGTCAACACCTGCCGCTGTAGTCGCCCGAAAATCCTGGAGATGGCGGGAATATTCGCGCACCATATAGGAGCCAGGCGTCCATACGGGCATTTTTAGATCCAAAACTGCGGCTTCCCATTGGCTAATGTGAATGGTTACCTCAAATAGGTGGGTTTGGGGTTGGGGCATTGCCACTTGATAGGCGATCGCCACCGTATTTTGCGCGCTTGGGGCTGGCGTTGCCATGGAAGTTGCCGTATGAACCATCAGAAAAAATTTACTCCTATGCTCGGTTGGCTAAATTTGTCAGTTGCTTAAAGTTGATCAAATGAATGCGACCTTCACCCATTTCGATCCACCCTTTCCCTTCCAGTTTAGACAGAATCATCTCAACTTCTTTCGTGCTGATATCAGCCACATCGGCCAGGTCAGACACCGACAATTGAATAATTTCTAGGCCCTGTTCCGTCGGTTGACCGTAGTTTTCTGCCAGGAGGAGGAGAGTTTTGACTAACTTGAGGGCGGGGGGCTGCTTGCGCCAAGAAAACCGGGCATTGGCATTACGGAGGCGGCGCACCATGAGTTGCAGCATTTTGTGGTGCAATTGGGGGTCTTTAAACAGTAGCTGGATAAACCGTTGGGCCGAAACGCTAAACAGTTTGACTGGCGAAAGGGCCACCACATCCGTGGAACGGGGCGATTCATCTAGTACTGACATTTCCCCAAAAAAATCACCTTTGCCCATAATTGCGAGGGTCACAGTTTCACCATCCCCTGTGAGGCGGCGCACCTTAACCCAGCCGGATTCGATGAAATAGACGGCATTGCCCCAGGAGTCTTCCATTAAGACGGTTCGTTCGGCGGGATAGTCATGCTCGGTGGTGACAGACAGGAGCCATTCGATGGTTTCGGGGTTTGCGGTGCTAAAGAGGGGGAAAAGCTCGCTAAAAGCTTCAATGTCCATGAAATCTTGCCAGGATGTGCAGAATGAAACAATACAACGAATACAAGGTGATTGGCTGTTAGGCGCTATTTTCGCACGTTTTCTTTTCAGAATAGCTCACTTTCTGGTGAGGTCTAAATGGGGCGATCGCCCTACGGGAAAAGTCAGCCCCCTCACATTACAGTTTTTGTCACGATAACCATGGCGCGGGGTGTCCTTATTCATAATTTGTAGTGAAGCACTCTTGGAATGCAAAAGGCGCGTGTTAAATACCCTTGATCTAAAGCGAACCCTAGCAAAGGACACCTACAAAGAACAATTAGAGGAGTTGATGCAGCAATTGCGGTCTTTGCAAAATGCCTGTTGGCAGCACCAATTACCCGTAACGGTCGTCCTCGAAGGCTGGGCGGCGGCTGGCAAGGGCGCTTTAGTCAAAAAAATGACCAACTACATGGATCCCCGTGGGTTTTCGGTGTTACCGATCTTTGAACCCTCAGCCCGTGAGAAGCAATATCCATTCCTTTGGCGCTTTTGGCATAAGCTCCCGGCGAAGGGGAGCATCGCTTTTTTCTACCACAGTTGGTACACCCACGTCCTCGAAGACCGTCTGTTTGAGCGGCTGGATCCGGTGGAAGTGCCCCTGGTGACGCGGGAAATTAATGCTTTTGAGCGGCAGCTGGTGGATGATGGCATGGCGATCGCCAAATTTTGGATTCATCTGTCCCAAAAGGAATTAAAAAAACGCCTCAAAAGCGCCGAAGCCGATGAATTAGAAGCCTGGCGAGTGCGTCCTGAAGATTGGCAACAAGCGAAAAACTACAAAGAATATCGGCACCTCGCGGAGGAAATGTTGATCTACTCCAGCACCGGTGCCGCCCCCTGGATTCTTGTCGAGGGCAACGATTACCGGTGGTCGGAAATCAAGGTGCTCTCCCAATTGGTAGCGACCATTATCGAAGCCCTAGATCGTCGCAAAATCACCCTCCCTGAAGCGGTTCATATTCGTCCCCAGTCCCAACTCTTGCCCACGGAACCAGACTTTCTTGCCAAGGTGGATTTAAGCCTAGAACTAGAGGACAAAGACTACAAAAAACGTCTCCGGGCGGCCCAAATTAAATTACGGCAACTGCAACTCAAGATTCACCAAGAAAAATTACCAGTTCTGCTGTTGTTTGAAGGCTGGGATGCTGCGGGCAAAGGGGGGGCCATTAAACGCTTAACCGATGTCCTCGATCCCCGTAGCTACAAAGTCGATGCCTTTGGTGCGCCTACCGAAGAAGAAAACCGTTACCATTACCTCTGGCGTTTTTCTCGCCATTTACCCGGTATGGGGACGATTGGTATTTTTGACCGCAGTTGGTACGGGCGCGTTTTAGTTGAACGGGTCGAAGGCTTTGCGACGGAAGCCGAATGGAAGCGGGCCTATCGCGAAATCAATGAGTTTGAAGCCCAGCTAATTCATAAGGGTTATGTGCTTGTAAAATTTTGGCTCCACATTGACCCGGATGAACAACTAAAACGGTTTGAGCAACGACAGGACAATATTTTCAAAAAATATAAGCTGACCGACGAAGATTGGCGCAACCGAGAAAAATGGGATCAATATGCAGTAGCCATTAATCAGGCGATCGCCCGCACCAGCACCCCCGCAGCCCCCTGGACGATTGTGCCGGCCAATGACAAACTTTATGCCCGTGTTTTTGTGATTGAGACCGTTATCGAAGCGATTGAGTACAAACTCAAACGTTTGAAAAATGGTGAGGCCATTGCCTAAGCTAACCAACAGACCACTTAAAAGTCTCTCTCGTCTTCCAATTTCAAGGGATTTCGAGAACGAAGAGACATATTTTTATTGTTTCTTGGAAGTCCTTTTAATGACCTTTGATAAAAATAGATTATTGGAAATTTATAAACTTTAAATTTGTTTTTAGTCGTAAAAAATAGCTCATTTATTGTTCTAGAGTTTATTTTTCTTTTCTCCTGACTCTCTGCTGTGTTGGGATTATCAAATCGCAACAAATATTTATTTTATGCAATATGCATTCTGGTTGAAATAATTGAATGTTATTATCATTTCAATAGCCTGTAAACAAAATATTTTTTTATATGGTAAATCAATACAAAGCAAAATACGAAAAATACCAGCTTAATTGGTACGCCAATATTTCTAGGCTCAGTCGTCCCAAGAGCTATTTAGGCAAGATAATGTTAGTGGCGTTTCTAGGAACTCATATACCATTATTGACTTTGTTCTTTTATTCCATTAGCGTTACCACCCTAAGTACAGATACAAAAATTCGCGTTTTAGTAGTCGCACTCCTCGCTACATTAATTGGAACAGCTGTTACTCTTTTTACGTTACAAAAACTCTTATTGCCTATCAGTGTTACAGCAAAAGGTTTAAGGAAATATTTAGAAAACAATCAAATCCCAAAGCTGCCAACGCATTTTCAAGACGAAGTAGGCGTTTTAATGGCCGATACCCTATATACGATTTCTAAATTGGATGAATTAATCGAACAATTAAAAAACTACGATCGCATCACATCCTTGCCGAATCTCCATTTATTTCAAGCACTACTACAAAAAGAAATTCAAAATGCTCAATGTCGCAATCAATCCTTAGCCGTATTATTGCTAGATTTAGACAATTTCACCAATATCAATACTCATTTAGGTAGAGACTATGGGAATTTAATTTTAAGAACAATTGCTCAACAATTAACTCAGGCAATTGGTGATACTAACTTATTGGCAAAAATAAATACCGATACATTTGCGATTATTTACCCACATTTAATATCTTTAGAGGATTTAGAAAAATACTCTCAAAAACTCTTAACTATCATCAATCAAAAAATGACAGTCAAACATGAAGATATTTATCTAAGTGCGACTATGGGAATCACTGTTTATGATGAAGGTAAGGTAGAGCCCCAAGAAATTATCAATCAAGCAGAAACCGCCCTCAATTTAGCCAAGGAAGAAGGGCGGAATATTTATCGCTTTTATTCGGTGGAAACCAATGAAAAATTACGCAGCCGTTTTCAGTTAGAGAGAGATTTATATCGTGCTTTAGAGAGAGAAGAGTTAGAACTTTTTTACCAACCACAAATTGATGTCAAAACAGGAAACATTACTGGTGCTGAAGCTTTATTGCGATGGCGTCATCATGAACATGGGTTTATATCCCCTGGTATATTCATCCCCATTGCAGAAGCAAGTGATTTAATTATCAACATCAGTGATTGGGTTCTTAAAACTGCTTGCCACCAAAATCAACAATGGACTAAAGATGGTTTTCCTGAACTTTGCGTGGCTGTTAATTTATCAGCAAAACAATTTCAACAGCCTCAGTTGGTGGATGATGTTTCCAAGATTTTAAAAGAGACTTCTCTTAAACCAAATCAATTAGAATTGGAAATTACAGAAGGATTATTGATTAACAATATACAAAACGCAGTGAAGACTTTAGAGGATTTACACAATCTTGGTTTGATTACTGCTTTGGATGATTTTGGGACTGGCTTTTCTTCTTTGAGCTATCTGAAGCGTTTTTCTTTAGATTATTTAAAAATAGATCAATCTTTTGTTCGCGGCATTCCCCTAGACAAAGACGATGTTGCAATTACCAACTCTATCATTGCCCTTGCCCATAGCTTACAGATAGAAGTCATTGCAGAGGGAGTAGAAACTATTGAGCAAGTTAATTATCTCAAAAGTGTTGGTTGTAACAAGTTACAAGGTTATTATTATAGTCGTCCTATTTGTGCTAAAGACTTTGCTGAACTTTGGGAACAAAATCTGGAAAAAAGTTAGTTCGCCACAAATAGAACGACATGATGTCCTAGGTCACACTCTAAAATTGAATATCAGTGAAAGTAAACACTTTTTTATCAACTTCTTGATCGTTTTCTAGGTAGGTAATTTCCCGACGGGTGAGGACATAGTAACCGCTAACTTTTTCGAAGCTATCCTGGAAAAGGCTCTTACCCGCTTTGGGTTCTTTGGTGGCCGCATCAAAGTAGACGGAATCATAGCCCAAAGAAAGATAGCCTTCGTCGGTATTGAGCACGTCAAAGGTATTGATGTTAACGATGATGTCGCGGATTTTGCGGTTCACAAAGGTAACAACATTATTTTTGATTTTGTAGGAATTCCCCATGGACGCGCCAGTCACTTGGATTTCCTGGGCACCGTCGGCAAACTTTTCGCCAAATTCAAAGCTATTTTTGCCGTGGCTGTCTTCAAAGGAGCGGCGTACTCGGTGGACAGTGATTTCCCACAGTTGACCTTCGATTTCTTTTTTTGCTGCTTCGGCTTCAATCCCTGTGACCTCAAAGGACATATCGGCTTTGATGGCTACTGTGCCGATGTAGCTCTGGTCGGCATGGGTAAAGGTAACGGTGGCAGTAAAGCCAGGAAAATCTTGATCCCAAGTGTAACGGTTTTCGTAGGCGGCCCGAAAGGCATCCTGGGCGGTGAGAGTCTGTGTCATAGTGTGCTCCAGCGCTTGCATGTAATCACTGTTATTTCAACTTTTCTAAGATAACAGGTTCGTTTAAGTACAATCTACTAATAAAAGAGTTTTTCAATATTATTGAGAATTTAATTAACTATTTTTGGGCGATCATGTTGTTTTTGATTTTGTCAGAGGCTAGCGCTAGGGGTTGTTGGGGGTTACCTTACATAGGTCGGTCTCTGTGGCCTGTTTTCTACACTGTCTAAAAACCTTTGATGAGTCCTGTACTGCAATTGGCGATCGCCACCCTGATTTTGGGAACCTCCGGCGTCTTTATCAAACTGGCCGCTTTGTCTCCCCTCGTGATGACCTTTTTTCGGGCGGGCATTCCCCTAATCTTCGTCTCAGGCTTATTCCTCTACCGTCGGGAACCCCTTTTTTGGGGCGCAACCCCTTTTTTGTTGCTCATTTCCTTTCTCGATGCCGTGCGGGGACTGTGCTACATCATTGGCTTTAGCTATGCCGACCTCAGCAGTGCCGTCGTGATCCTCTACACCTGGCCCCTATTTACGACCCTATTGAGTTGGATTTTTCTCAAAGAAACGATTCCCCGCCGTAATCTGTGGCTATTGCCTTGTTTCATTTTGGGGATTATCGTCATCTACGCTGATGCAGAAATCAGTCTATCAAGCCGGAGCTTTCTGGGTCTTACCAGCGTTCTCATTGCTGCCGTTTTGGTAGCGTCTACCGTGGTGATGTACAAAGTTAAAGCCGCTGATTTTTCGGTATATCGGCTGATTTTTTACCAAAACCTCGTGGCTGGCGTTGTTTCCTTTCCTTTTCTGCTGGGAACTCAACCTTGGCCCGACCTTTTTCAATTCACCATGGGGGGGATTTACGGCATTTCCATCGGGATTATTGGTTTTATGCTGTTTTTTTCTGCCCTCAGTAAGCTCAAAGCTTCGACCACAGCCCTACTCTGTTATCTCGAAATTTTAAGCACTATTGTCTGTGGCATCGTCTTTTTCCAAGAAGAACTTTCCGTAAATATTATCCTGGGCGCTTCCCTAATTTTAGGAGGGAGTTTCTGTCTGAAAAAAACCAGTGATGTTGCCCCCTAGGTCAGGACGTCAGCCCCCAACAATTTTTGATATTTGCGCTGGAGTTCCTGTTGCATCAAGGGATATTGTTCGAGGAGAGGATCGATTTTGAGCAATTGTTCTGCCGCTTGTCGGGCGATGAGGAGCACTTCTTGATCTTCTGTCAGACTGGCTAGGGCAAAATCTGGTAGCCCCGACTGTTTCGTCCCCAGCACTTCCCCCGGCCCCCGCAGGCGTAGATCCATTTCTGAGATAAAAAAACCGTCGGTGGATTGCTCCAACACCCGGAGACGAGTTTGGGAATCAGGATTTTTACTATTGGTGACGAGCAAACAATGGGATTGATGTTGACCCCGACCGACGCGCCCCCGCAACTGGTGCAACTGGGAGAGGCCAAAGCGTTCGGCATTTTCGATCAGCATTACCGTCGCATTGGGTACATCAACCCCCACTTCGATCACGGTGGTGGAAACAATAATGTGGTTTTGGTTATCGCGGAAAGCATTGAGGGCGGCGTCTTTTTCCTCGGATTTCATGCGGCCGTGCAGCAGACCCACGTTAAAGCTCTTGAACACTTGCTCAGAAAGCCTTTGGTGTTCGGCGACGGCGGCCTTGGCTTCGAGTTTTTCGGATTCTTCAATTAGCGGAAAGATGACGTAGGCTTGGCGACCCTGGGCTACTTCCCGCTTAATTAGTTCATAGGCTTTGTGGCGATCGCCTCCTTTAATCACCCGCGTATCAATGGGTTGACGACCGGGGGGCAGTTCATCAATTTGACTAACATCCAAATCTCCATGGAGGGTGAGGGCCAAACTCCGGGGAATCGGGGTGGCGGTCATGGTGAGGACGTGGGGCGCTTTCCCCTTGGCGAGGAGTTTCCCCCGTTGTTGGACGCCGAAGCGGTGTTGTTCGTCGATCACCACCAGACCAAGGTTTTGAAACTGTACCGGATCTTCAATCAGGGCGTGGGTACCGACGAGAACTTTAAGTTCTCCCGTTTTTAGTTGGCTGTGGATCTCCCGGCGTTTTTTCGTTTTTGTCGAGCCCGTGAGCAGTTCTACGGGCAGATGGAGCAAGTTAAACCAGCCCACCAATTTCCGGTAATGCTGCTCGGCAAGGACTTCGGTGGGCGCCATGAGAGCGGCTTGGTAGCCGGACTGGATCGCGGCGAGGATTGCAAAGACTGCCACAACGGTTTTCCCGGCCCCCACATCCCCCTGGACAAGGCGATTCATTGGCGTTGACTGGGCCAGATCCGCAAGAATTTCAGTGATCACCCGTTGCTGGGCGTTGGTAAGTTGGAAGGGCAGCAGTTTTTCAAAACGTTTAATGAGTTCCCCCTGGGGAATAAACACAGCACTTTTTTGGCTCGCTTTCTCCTGTTGCCGCCGCTGGAGGAAACCCAGTTGCAGGTAGAAAAATTCATCGAAAACCAGCCGTTGCCGCGCCTGCTGGAGAATTTCGGCATTTTCTGGGAAATGAATATTGGTGATCGCCTCTTGGAGTTTCATCAGCCCATGTTGCTCCCGAAAAGCGGTGGGAAAAGCATCCTTAAGCTGCGCAATGGCAGGTAGAGAGTTAATGACCACTTTCCGAATTAGGTCAGCGGGAACCCCTTCCGTGAGGGGATAAACGGGCAATACTCGGCCAATTTTCAGGGATTTAATATCAGCGCCACTGCTGTCGAGCACCTCAATTTCTGGGTTGTCGAGGGTGAGGCCATATTTATTTTTTTTCACCAATCCCGACGCGGCGATCGCCACCCCCTGGGGATATTGCCGTTTCATTTTTTCTTGCCAACCCCGATTACTGTAACGGGTGCCCGCATAGAAACGACTGAGCTTAATGCGGCCACTGCTATCCCGCAGCCAGAGTTCGAAAATACTGAGCTTCTGGTTTTTCGGGCTGGTAAAAATATTGCAACGCACCACATGGCCCACCAGGGTCACCGTTTCTCCCGCTTCTAGGTCAGTGATTTCGACCTGTTTGGCATAGTCGATGTGCTGTCGGGGGTAGTAAAAGAGTGCATCCCGTACCGTCTCTAAACCTAGCTTTGCCAATTGGTTGCTGCGTTTCGGCCCGATACCAGGCAAATACATCAACGGTTGATCCAGAGAAATTCTTTTACCATAGGTTGAACTTTTGACATTACTTTCACAAACCGATTGGGTGCGGGGCACTTTCGCTTTGGGAGCAATCTGGCTTGGCTGTTCTAGTTCTTGTTTAAGTTGCTGCAAAAAACGCCTCGCCCCAGCTACCAAAAGACGGCGATCGCCTAACGTTGCCACGGGGTAATCGGCAAATTTCTGGGCAAATGCTTGCCACCGGCGTCGCTGATCCGGATCAATGCCTGCCGGGGGAACTGCGCCAAAACTCAAGCAAAGAAATTCACTAAAACGATGCTGATGGCCCTGGAGATCCTGAAAGCCCCGTTCTGCTTCGATGGATAAGGCTTTTTGTAATCGCAAAAAATCCGGCTGATTCATAACACCATAAACAAAAAACGCAGGCTAACCCCTCTGCCAACATTAAACCTTATCTGCTAATAAGCCTGTACCGCAATGGAAACGGTAATCACACAGCAAAGGAGATTCAGCATCCCACGGTGGTTGTAGAAGTCCTTTCTCCCAGCACCGCCAACTATGACCAAAGCCGTAAACTAAAGCTCTATCGGTAAATCCCCAGCCTCCAGGAATATGTTTTAATCGACAGTCAACAAATTTCTGTGGCCCTTTACCAGCGGCAATCGGGCCGGATGTGGGGCTACAGCGACTACGGCCCCGACGAAACCTTTTGGCTCCCCAGTATTGAGCTGTGGCTGATCTTTATGAAAATGCGATTCTTGAGACTCTTGATGACGAATAGAAAGGCGATCGCCCTTCGCCCAAACACCCAAAATATTAGATGATGGTCTGTGCTGTTCGTTTCCCTGGCTGATGACCCGCACCCTCTATCTCCACGGCTTCGCTTCTAGTCCCCAATCCCGCAAAGCCCAATATTTTGCCGAACATATCCCTGATCGCATTACTCCCGATCTCAATCAAGACGATTTCAGTGGCTTGACCATTTCCCGACAACTGGCGCAGCTTAAACCCCTGCTCACAGAACCCAGTTACATCATTGGTTCAAGTTTGGGGGGCCTCACTGCGGCAATTCTGGCGGAACAATGTCCAGAACTGGTTAAAAAAATTGTTTTACTGGCCCCGGCTTTCCAATTCACCACCAATTGGCGTCGTCGCTTAGGCGAAACCACCATCGCAGAATGGCAAAAAGAAATCTATCGTCCGGTGTTTCACTACAGCTATCAGCGGGAAATCCCTCTCCACTATAACTTTTTTCAAGATGCAGAAACTTACGCAAATTATTCGTTTAAAAATACAATATCAACGTTAATTCTCCACGGCATTCATGACGAAACAGTACCTATCCAAGTAAGCGAAGATTATTGTAAAGATCGACCCTGGACAACGTTGATTTCCCTCGACAGCGACCACAGTTTAGGTAATTGCTTAGACACGCTTGTACAAGAAACAAAACAGTTTTTATTTGGGGGTTAACCGATGCGGATTTTATGTCTCAGTAATGGCCACGGAGAAGATGCGATCGCCGTCCAAATCCTCAGCGCCATCCAAGCCCAAAACCCGGAAGCAAGCCTCGCCGCGCTACCCATTGTTGGTACAGGTCATGCCTACCAAAAGTTAGATATACCAATCATTGGTCGTACCCAGCAAATGCCTTCCGGGGGCTTTGTATATATGGATAATCGGCAATTAATGCGGGATCTTAAAGGGGGTTTACTGCAGCTCACTTGGCAACAATATCAGGCTGTGAAACGGTGGAAAAATCAAGGAAAAGAAAAGTCTTTAATTCTTGCGGTGGGTGATATTGTCCCGCTCATTTTTGCTTGGCTCAGTGGTTGCCGATATGCTTTTGTGGGGACAGCCAAGTCAGAATATTATTTGCGCGATCGCCAGGGAAATTGGCTCCCGAAAACCTCTGCCCTTGAAAAGTGGTTTGGGTCAGTTTATTTGCCTTGGGAACGGTGGCTGCTTAGTCGCAAAAAATGTGTGGCTGTTTATCCGCGCGATCGCCTCACCATCGATGTTTTAACAACCTACAAGATTCCCGCCGTAAATCTAGGCAATCCCATGATGGATGGCCTTGAACCTCCTGAAAATTTGCCCCAGAAGGAAACAAAACAAACTTTGACCTTTGTCTTGCTGCCCGGTTCGCGCCCCCCGGAAGCCCTGCACAATTGGCAAAAAATTCTCCAAGCCGCACAATTATTTGTGGAAAAGTACCAGGCGGTGAATTTTATCGCGGCGATCGCCCCTAGTCTCGACCCAGGAGAATTCTTCGACTGTTTGTCCTCTCTAGGTTGGCAAAAACTCGATTCTCAGCCCACTGAACTCACGTTTGGTGATCCTGAAGCCCAGGTTTTCCAGCAAAATAAAGCTCAGCTTGTCTTCACCCAACATCGCTATGCCGAAAGTTTGCACTGTGCTGATTTGGCGATCGCCATGGCGGGTACGGCCACCGAACAATTTGTTGGCCTTGGAAAGCCTGCTTTGACCATCGTCGGTGCTGGCCCCCAATTTACCCCGGCCTTCGCTGATGCCCAAACCCGGCTCCTGGGAGAATCCGTGCTTCTTTGTTCTAGCCCCAAAGCCGTTCCTGACAAAGTGGATTTTCTGCTGAGTCATCCTGATTTACTCCAGGCGATCGCCATCAACGGCCAGGAGCGCATGGGGACGGCTGGGGCGGCCCACCGTATCGCTAGTCATCTTTTGGCACTTTAATATTTAGAGAAGAAACAACCTAAACGGGATTGAGGCGTGGGAAACGATTCTCTGCTTGGAGCGCCTGATAAAAAGTTGTCACCTCTGCCGTGGGTAACTGTTGCAAACTGGCGAGCAGCACCTCTCCCTGCTGAATAAAGTCCACGAGATTCAGGCCACCGTAAACTTCTTCTTCCGTCTGGCGGAGGCGACGTAGCCCTTCTCCCATGAGAATTGTCGCGCCCCTGAGATTATCATTACTGAGGTGATAACAAGCCACGGCAATTTGCAAAATACCTTGGTAAAGAGACTTTTCTGGCTCCATAGCCTCAAACCACAGAGCCTCAAGGGTATCGTGGCACGCATAAAACTGTTGAGTGTTTAGTTGCTCTACCCCCACGAAAAAAGTCTCTGGAATTGTCATCGGCTCTATCCTTTCATGCTCGCCGCTACTTCTTTGACGTAATCCAGTTCAATTTCCTGCTTATCGCCAGCGAAATCGTTGTCTTCGGTGATAAAGAGCATACAGTGACAATCATTGCGCTCCCGCATGGGGACACAGGGGCAGTTCCAAAAGGCATTGTCGACTTCCGCTTTTTTGTCTTCGTAATGGCGACAGGGACAGAGGGGCGCACCCAATTCTTCTTTATGTTTAGCGAGGCCTTCGATCACAACTGCCGTTACCGAAGGATCGACACAAAAATAGGTGCCTGTGCGTTGGGCATATTTTTCGGCAAAGTTTTTCATCAACTCTAAAGCCTTGTCGGAAGCATTGTTCTCAGCAGTCATCGCGGTATTTTCTGGTGTATGGGACTGTTTATACGATAGTACGCTTTCGTGAATTTCCTCAACTGCTTGGGGTCTGTGCCCTGGAAACTTCGCTAGCATTTAAGGAGTCATATTATTCAGCGGGCGATCGCCTGGGAGAATTTTTCAACCAAAAGTCTCCTCGTCCAGTGCCTAGCAACAAATATTGGCGAAAACCATTGATTTCTGGTCGAAATTGCGAAATTTGTCTGCTGAAGCATCTACATAAATATTGACTTTTGCTGTAGTGAGGTTTGAACAATGACTGGTTTAATTATTTTTGCGGTCTATTCCCTAGCCCTGGGTTCTGTATTTTATTATCTCAACCAACCCTATAACCGCGATTGGTGGCTCAAAGTGACTACCATGAATCCATTTTGTGTCTACTACTTTGGCCCTTTTTCCAGTGAAAAAATAGCCCGCTGTCATCTGGCGGGTTACCAAGAAGACTTAGAACGAGAACAGGCCACAATTACCCAGGTTGTTTTAAATCAAACGATGCCCCCGGCACAACTGACTATTTGTCCGGAAGAAGCATAAATAACAAAGATTAACAGTAACCTGAATGAATATCTCTGCAAGTCAAATAATTCAGGGGTTGTACTTTCTATTTCTATTGAAGTTTATCGTCGCCTATTGGCCGTAGCCGCGCCAAACTCCCACTAAAACCCCCTGTAAATCGACATTCAGCGCATCGGTTTTTATTTCGTCATACTTGGGGTTTGCGGGCTTAAGAACAACTTTTTTTCCTTCCCGATAAAAGTGCTTTAGGGTTGTGCCGTCCCCTGTCACACGCGCCGCAACAATGGTGCCATTTTTAACACGGTCTGGATCAAATACTTTTTGCATAATCGCGTAGTCCCCTTCAGTAATGAAGGCCTCAATCATGCTGTCACCGGTGACTTTGAGGGCATAACAATTAGGTTGGTTGACGACTTGATTGAGGATCAGGGTCTCACTTTGATCATCCGTAAAAGGTTCAACCAGGCCACCAGCGGTAATTGTCCCCAGAATCGGCAGACCTTCTCGCTGTTGTTGGGGGCGCAAAATCTTGAGAGTACGGGCTTTGCCATCGATCCAGTCGATGTATTTTTTCTTGCGCAGTCGTTCTAAACGGCTTTGGATTGGTGCTGGCGATCGCAAATTCATCGCGACCATCATCTGGCGAATGGATGGGGCATGTTGGTTTGTCTGGATGTAGTAAACAAGCCAATCGTAGAGTTCTTGTTGGGCGACGGTTAATTTTTGCATAGTCGAAATATTGCGCCAGTGCCACGAGCTTAATCACTTTCAAGGGACAAGCCACAGGCGTGAAGGCGTTGAATGTTTATGGTGCCATGGTACAAAACACATGATCTTAAGATGATTTGTACTAAACTATGTTCCCAATGGCAACAACTTCACGGCCAATCTGTAATATTTTTTGAGCTTTATCGCGTTTGATCTCCCTCGCAACCCTGACTTGAATTCGCCAAAAACAAGCCACAATGACAGAGAAAGGGGGATTAAGTGCGTTAGATTGTTGAGCAGGCATATTTTGGGTGGAAAATAAGGATATGGCTGAATATATCCACGGGTATGATCCAGAGGAACAACAACGTCTCGTTGATCAAGCACGCTACTGGGGCGATCGCCTGTTGTTAAAAGATCTCGCATTTGACCCCAAGGCGAAAATTTTAGACATTGGTTGTGGCGTCGGCGCTGTCCTCGGAATCATCGGTGAAAAGTTTCCCACCCTAACCTTTGCGGGCATTGACCACCAACCCCGTCAAATTGCCTATGCCACAGAATATTTACGTCGCCTGGGGTTCAAGACTGACCTACAGGTGGGAGATGCCTACGCTTTGCCCTGGGCAGAAAATACCTTTGATTTTGCCCTGACCGTGTGGCTCCTGGAGCACGTGCCCGATCCAGCGGGAATTATTGCTGAAGCGTTGCGGGTTTTACGACCAGGGGGCAAAATTTGCCTAACAGAAACCGATTACCAGAGCCTCCTGATTTATCCGTCCCATCCTGATTTTGACTATTTTCAGCAGGCCCTCTGCGAGTTATTCCAGGTTGCAGACGGCAATCCCTATGTTGGTCGCAGCTTAGGGGGATATTTAGAACAGGCGGGCTTTACTGAGGTCAAAAATGAGGCGATCGCCGTTCACCATTGGCACAGTCCCCAAAATCAAGACCTAAAAGGCTTAGTCGATCATCTCGACACCTGGATCAAACTGATGATTCCCCAGATGGTAGAGAAATTAGGCAAAAATCAAGACCGCCTCGAAAACGGCTTGATTCACTTCCGCCAAGTGCCGCAACATCCCCACGGCGCAATTACCCTGACCATTTATCGCGCCATAGGTTACAAACCCTAACCACAAAAAATCCTCCTAGGAATAGGAGGACGGTCAATCATTCGCAACAGAAAAAAATCTAAGCTGGATTTGTAGCCGAAGGACTTCTCTCAATCACTTGGTCAATGAGGCCATAATCCTTGGCCTCCGCCGCAGACATGAAGAAATCACGGTCTGTATCAATCTCAATCTTTTCTAAAGGTTGCCCAGTGTGGTCAGCCAGGTGTTGATTGAGCTTGCCCTTGAGATAAAGAATTTCCTTGGCTTGGATTTCAATATCCGTCGCCTGACCCTGGGCACCACCTAGGGGTTGGTGGATCATAATCCGAGAGTTGGGTAAGCTCATACGCTTCCCTTTGGCCCCAGCACTCAGCAGAAACGCCCCCATACTGGCCGCTAGACCAATACAGATCGTACAAACATCCGGACGCACTTGGTTCATCGTATCGAAGATCCCCATGCCGGCTGAGACAGAACCCCCCGGAGAATTGATGTAGAGGTAAATATCCTTTTCGGGATCATCGGCTTCGAGGAATAACAACTGTGCCACGATGAGATTGGCAATTTCGTCATTGACTTGGGTTCCAAGGAACACAATGCGCTCCCGGAGTAGACGAGAGTAAATATCAAAGGCACGTTCGCCCCGACCAGAACTTTCGATAACGGTTGGAATCATGGGGTCTGTAAGCTCGTTGTTGTTTTTGTCTTATTTGTTTGATTGTAATGGATTCAGTTTGCAGCGGTGGCGTTTTGGCTAGCTGAAAATTACTTTTTCGAGTTCTGTTAAGGCTGTTTCTAGGTCGTCATTGACAATTTCATGGTCAAACTCGTGGCTCATGGCCAATTCTTCTTTTGCCCGGACGAGCCGTTTGGCGATCGCCGCTTCTGGATCATTGCCCCGTCCCCGCAGCCGCTGTTCTAATTCTTCAAAGGACGGTGGCAAAATAAAGATTCTGAGGGCATCTGCATAGATGTCTTTAACTTGGTTGGCCCCAATGACCTCGATTTCGAGGATGACAAAGTTTCCCTGTTGAATTTGTGTTTTCATCGGAGGCAGAGGGGTGCCATAGTAATTTCCCGCATACTCGGCCCATTCGAGGAGCTCCCCCGCAGCAATCATCGCCTCAAATTGTTCACGGGTTTTGAAAAAATAGTCTTGCCCATCCACTTCTCCGGGGCGGGGCTGACGGGTTGTTGCTGAGATCGAGAGAAATAAATTTTGGTGGCGCGGCAGTAAAGAACGAACTAAGGTTCCTTTACCAACACCACTGGGCCCTGTGAGGACAATTAATTTTCCGGGGGTGGTCATGGATTCGACGGCGACGGGAGATGATAACTCAACCGTTAAACTTTGGTCATCGCCATGGCGGGATCTTTTTGCACAACAAAGCGATGGGCCACTGTCTCTGGTTGGATCGCTGATAGTACCACATGGCTGGAATCTGTAATAATCACTGCTCGGGTACGTCTACCATAGGTGGCATCAATTAATTGGCCGCGATCGCGAGCATCGCTAATGATCCGTTTGATCGGTGCAGACTCAGGACTCACAATCGCAATGACACGATTGGCAGAGACAATATTACCGAAACCGATATTAATTAATTGTATTTCCATAGGTCGCTTGAGCTTTCACTAGCAGCAGCCAGTTAAGGTTACAGATGGTTGATCGAGCACTTATAACTCAAGTCCAATGGTAGCGAGAAAAAATCGGAGATACAACGATTTAAGGGCAAAAATAATATAAATTTCTTGATTTTTACAGTTGTTTACCCATGGGACGAAAAATCTCGCCTATCTTAAAGCAAAAGCACCATTCTTGCCCTACATTGCATAGATTTATTACGGAGATCTAGCTTCTCCGCAGATTCATTAGTCGGGATGGCAACGCGGTATCTCTTGATCCCTAAGATGCTCAGCGGCAGATAGCAACAGAATCATCTCGGCTTCTGTGGAATAGCAGATCACCACCCCAGCATAATTGCTGAAAATGGGGGCTAATTGTTGGAGTAATTGGGATACAGATGTCCCATGGCTTCAGCGACCCTTTAAGCCCTTTGTAAGAATGTGCTGTCGTACCCGATAAAAGCAAAACTGAATTGATTACAATGGAGGGCAACCGCACAAGATTCGGTCGAGTCAATCTTCCCTCTAAGCTGATCTAAAAGCGTTCGAGACTTGCAAGTTTCTCACCCACGGCGTTTTTAGGGTCAAGCCCAGGGGGTTCCAGGGGACTTTTTCCAACCGTTTTTCCGGTGGGGAAGTCAGAAGGAAAGTAGATTGTTGACTTTGACCTGTCCCAATGGGGTGATTTGCGCCATTCTTCCCCCCTTTTTTCTTCGCCTTCAGATCTCCATGAAAAAGATTGCTCTGTCTTTGCCTCGTTGCCCAGATACTTTTGTAAAGGGTGCTCTCAGAACGTTATCTGTTTTAGTTTTGTTGACTGTGCCCAGTTTGTCTCGTCCGGCGATCGCCGCGATGGAAGATAGTCCGAAAGCCATCGTTGATGAAATGTGGCAGATCGTCTACACAGAATCCGTTGCCAAAAATTTTGAGCCGGAATCTTGGCTAAAACTCCGCGAAGATTTATTAAGCCAGAACTACGATACCTATGACACGGCCTATCGTCAAATTCGTGGTGCCCTCAGAACCTTGGGAGACCCCTACACGCGATTCCTTGATCCAGAGGAGTTTGAAACCCTAACCAGCCAAACCACCGGCGAACTATCTGGCATTGGCATCCGCATGGAAATTAATGCAGAAACTGGGATCTTGACGGTGGTCGATGTCCTCCCGGATTCTCCGGCAGAGGCGGCGGGAGTCCAAGCAGAAGATCAGATTATGCAGATCGATGGTCAGGTGACCGCTCTTTTGAGCCTAGAGCAGTCTTCGGAACTGATTCGGGGCCTAGAAGGGACTGAAGTGAATTTAAAAATTCGTCGCCGCGACCAGTCTTCCCTAGATCTTGCGATTACGCGGGCAAAAATTGAATTGGCCACGGTGAACTACGGGGTACAAACCATCGGGGACGAAAAAGTTGGCTACATTCGCCTTGATGAGTTTAGTTCCCATGCCGCTGAGCAAATGTATAACGCGATCCAGGATCTAAAGGCGGAAACGGTTACGGGTTTTGTACTGGATCTCCGGGGAAATCCTGGGGGCTTACTCTACTCCAGCGTTGATATTGCCCGGATGTGGATGGAAGAAGGGGCAATCGTTCGCACAGTGGATCGCAAAGGGGGCGATCGCCAATTTAGCGCCAACCAAACAGCGATTACCGATTTACCCCTCGTCGTGCTTGTGGATGAAAACTCTGCCAGTGCCAGCGAAATTTTAGCGGCGGCCCTCAAGGACAACCAACGGGCAACCCTGGTGGGGACTCGCACCTACGGTAAAGGCACCGTCCAATCAGTCCATGAATTATCCAACGGTGCGGGTCTGGCAGTCACAATCTCCCGGTACTATCCCCCCAGTGGCATGAGTATCAATATGAATGGGGTTAGTCCTGACATTACCGTAGAACTAGATAATGAACAGTTCACGCAACTGCGTCTCGATCCGAGTTTGATCGGGACGAGTGCTGATCCCCAGTTTCTCAAGGCAGTCAATATTCTCCAGAACCAGCGCCTTAGTGAAACTCCAGGCAAACAAGCCCCCCTCAGCGCCCGCTCATCTGGTGCCATCTCTAATTAAGCACCTCCCGTCGCTTTGATCGTCTGCAGTTCCCGTAGATGAGTAACCCAGAAACATTTGTTACAATCATTTACAATGCAACCCATTCAACTGTAGGCGATCGCATCGGATAAACTATGCCATACCAGACCCGTACCCCCGCGACCCCGGTCAATTCGGTCATCGAACAGCCCGCCCAGGAGTCCGAGCTGTGGCGTTACAATCCAGAGGCGATCGAAGCCAGATACCGCAATCGTCCCTTTGCTGTTCTGGGACGCCTCCTCACCATTATTTCCAGCTTTAGTGGCCTGCTACTCAGAATTTGGTGGGCTAAGGCCACTGGAAACAACAACAATCCCAAAGCCCAACAGAAACAAGCCGATCACCTCAAGGCGATTCTGACGAAATTAGGCCCCACCTACATCAAAATTGGCCAAGCCCTCTCTACCCGTCCTGACCTCGTCCCTCCCGTCTATCTGACGGAGCTAACCAGTCTTCAGGATCAACTTCCTTCTTTTCCGAATGAAATTGCCTTTCGCTTCATTGAAGAAGAATTAGGACAACCCCCCGAAAAAATCTACGCAGAAATCTCAGATCATCCCCTTGCTGCCGCCTCCCTCGGTCAGGTCTATCAAGCTCGTCTCAAAACCGGCGAAAAAGTTGCCGTAAAAGTTCAGCGCCCTGACCTGCAACAGCGCATCAACCTCGATATTTTTATCATGCGGCGCATTGCCCGCTGGCTCCAAAATAATGTTAAACAAGTCCGCTCCGACCTGATTGGCATTACCGACGAATTTGCGGCGCGTATTTTCGAAGAAATGAACTATGCCCAGGAAGGACGTAACGCAGAAAAATTCAAAAAACTCTACGGCGGCATGGCAGAAATCTATGTGCCAAAAATTTACTGGAAATATACCGGTAAGCGCGTCCTCACCATGGAGTGGCTCGATGGCACGAAGCTAACTAACCTCAAGGAAGTCGCCGCCAAAGGGATTGATGCCACCCATTTAGTCGAAGTCGGGGTGGAATGTTCCCTCCGCCAACTCCTGGAATTTGGCTTTTTCCATGCTGATCCCCACCCCGGTAATCTTTTAGCCCTCGATGATGGTCGCCTCGCTTATCTAGACTTTGGCATGATGAGCATGATCGAACCCTACCAACGTTATGGGTTAATCGAAGCTGTGGTGCACCTAGTTAACCGCGATTTTGAAGCCCTGGCCCATGACTATGTCAAATTAGATTTTCTCAAGCCAGATACTGATCTTGCGCCCATCGTACCCGCCCTAAGCACCGTTTTTAATAATGCTTTGGGGGCTAGTGTGGCGGAACTTAATTTCAAGAGCATCACGGATCAAATGTCGGGCATTATGTACGAATTTCCGTTTAAGGTGCCTGCTTACTATGCTTTGATTATTCGTTCGATGGTGACCCTCGAAGGGATTGCCATTGGTGTTGATCCAGAATTTAAAGTCTTGAGTAAAGCTTATCCCTATGTTGCAAAGCGCTTGTTGACTGATAATTCTCCGGAATTACGTCATTCTCTGAAGGATTTATTGTTTAAAGAAGGCAGTTTTCGCTGGAATCGCCTCGAAAATTTACTGAACAATGCGAAGGATTCTACCGACTACGATCTTAAAGGGGCGGTTAATCAAGCCATTGACTATATCTTTTCAGAACGGGGTGAATTTATCCGGGAGCGCCTTGCCGAAGAAATTATTCAATCGGTGGATATCCTCGGACGTAATACCTTCCAAAACATTACCAGTTTGGTACAAGAGCAGTTGGGTCAAAAGCCAACCCACAACCAGACTAGGGGGATGAGTGCAGAAGACCGGGCGAACCTGGTGCACATTCAAAATATTTGGCGCATCCTCCAGGAAACCCCTGATTTTGACCCGATGTTTATTTTGCCTTTAATTCCTAAAGTGCTCATTAAGCCGGAAACGCAACAATTAGGTCAGAAAATCGCTGAGGGACTCTTGCAACGCATTGCCGCCCGTTTCATCCGTAATGTTTTGTTGGCCGATCCCAACGGAGATAAGACTCGTCAGCGGGAGGTAATCCGTTATCCTGGGTCTCTGCCGCTGCCAAAGTCTGCGTTACGGTAATGTCTTAGGGAAATGGGTTGCTTTTTTGCGTAAAATCGAGCAAATATTAGCAATCTCAAAGATATTATGGAGCCATGGCACAATCTAAACCATATCAACCTATTTTATTGCGCTTGCTCCATGGCCTAACGGCGATTCTGGTATTGCTGGCTTTAGATACGGGATTTTGGGTTTACGACATTTATGATGGTCGCTGGGGCCGTTTGGGTCTACCACGGTTCGAAGCGATGCAGGGCATCCATGGAACGATCGCCTTAACATTCCTTTTATTGCTGCCGTTCTTTGCGGTGTACAGTTTTCGTCTGGGCGATCGCCGTTTGTTGCAGCCGAATTCCCTGACGCAATTAAAGCAACTGGGAAAACCGATTTGGTGGGTTTCGGCCCATCGACTGATTAATACAGGCATGCTGCTGGCGGGAACCTTAGCCGTCATTACAGGCCGGATGATGAAGGAAGAATGGCTACCGGCAAGAGAACTCAATCATTTCGCCTACCTTGGTCATCTGTTGGCCTGGGGGGTCATGTTTGGGGCGCTGGCTCTGCACTTACTTTTGGGCATTAAAGTTGGAGGTGTGCCCCTATTAACTTCGATGGTTAGTCTGGGGAAACGGGAAGGCGATCGCCCCAAAAACTGGTTACAGGGATTCCAGCAGCAACAGAGCTTGTTACTGAAATCCCTAGAAATCATTGTGGGTTTAGGGGTGCTTTTTGCCTTGGTTGTGCCCTTGTTTAATTTTTAGAAATAGGGATTTTCCCAAGTTCCAGTAAAGACAATTTCCGCGAAGGGTTTGCGGCTACGGGGGGTCTGTTCCCGTTCCTGGAGGGCTTCTGGTGCTGTGGTAATATCACCCGGATAGCCAATGGCCACGGCAGCGGCCGGTTCAAAGCCAGCGGGAATTTTGTAGCGGTCACGGGCTTTGTCTTTATCGAAACCGCCCATTTGGTGTACCCGCAGACCGAGGGCTTCAGCTTGGATCGTTAAACTGGTCAAGGCTTGGCCCACATCATACATTCCGTAGGGATTCGGGTTATCATTGCGGGTAAATCGCTGTTTTCCGACAGAAATCATCAGAATGTATGCGTTTTTTGCCCAGGTCTGGTTTGTTTCCATCAGGCAGTCCAACATTTTGCCATAGGCAGCAGCATCAGCTTTTGTGGCCACCAAAAACCGCCAAGGCTGTTCATTAAAACAAGAGGAAGCCCACCGGGCGGCTTCTAATAAGCTCCCAATTTTTTCTGCTTCGACGGGGCGATCGCCATCAAAGATGACCGTACTAAACCGTTGACGCAGTAGGGGGTGAATTGGATATTGAGTTTGGGCGGGTTTTTCCATGGAACTTACGACAGAATAATGGGCAATAGAAAGAAAACTAAATTCCAGCTTTAGGATAACGACTTTTGGGTTGGATGTTTGGTGGATTATTGATGGATTAACTTTTATCTGGGCTAGTTATGGTTGCCTCTTCCCCTAGAACAGCGGGTCAAAATGTACGTCGCTTAGCCTTTAGACGTCGCCTCCAGTCCTGGCGGGCTTTCTTGGCGGCGGGAGGACTCCCGGTCTTGGTGGTGTTCATGTTTCCGGTCTTGGCGATTGGTCTGGGGTTTATTGCAGCCATCATCATTGTGGCGATCGCCGCCTTTGGGGCAATGGGTTTTATTTTCCGGGGTTTAGATCTTTGGCAAGCCGCAAACCGTGCCGTTCAGGGGGCTAAAGCCGAGGAAAATGTCGCCAAAATTCTCCAGGAACTAGAGCCCCAGGGGTGGTCTTTTGAATATGGGATGCGCCTTGATGATGGCCTGGGGGATGCCGATGTGATTTGCTTTTCGCCCCAGCAAAAAACCTACGTCATTGATGTCAAATCCCATAAAGGCACGGTGATTTTCCAGGATCATCGGCTCCATCGCCGCATGGGACGCACGATCTATGGCTTTAAGAAGGATTTCTTACAAATTGTGATGAAGCAGGCGCTCCAGGTACGAGATAAAAAAAAGCTTGATTTTGTCACACCGTTGCTAGTATTCACCCGTGCCCAGTTGGCCGTCTCCCACAAAAAAATTCGCGGGGTTTATGTCATTGGCCAAGCGGATTTGGTGGCAAAGTTGCAGGAATTGGGTTGAGCGCTGGGGTAGCTGTGGTCGTTCAAGGCGGTGGCGAATTACATCATTTCCCAAAAATTTGATCGAGAAACAATTCAGACTCGCTTACGATCAAGGTAACAGCATCTCCCTGGACACGACAGATTTTTTATGCTCCACGATTTTCAATTGTCTATCTTGGCCCTGGGCCATGACCAGTATCAATTGCGTTTGAGTTCGGCGATCGCCCCTGGTGCGGAACCCATCGTGGCAGTGGTCACTTGGCAACCGGAAGCTTGGCTGGCAACCTGGGCCAATTACCCCCTAGAGACCTGGGGGAAAATGCTGTTTACGGCCCTTTTTACGGGAGAGATTTACGAGCATTGGCAGGACATGGTGGCGATCGCCAAAGTGGATAATCTTCCCATTCACGTCTATTTGGGCTTACCAGATGGGATTTTGTGGTTTTTGCCGTGGGAAGCGATGTTTATCGAACCGCAGAGTTATACGGTGAATTTTTCTCGGCAACGGGATCGGGCAATTGGTGCTGATAATTCTGAAAATTTAGATACAGCGGTTGATTTGTCTTGGTTAGGGGAGACAGAAACCGAGGAGGATGTTGCCTTTATCCAAGATATTTTTGCGAATATGCCCGAACCGTCCGAGACGGAGACGAATACTGAAAATGCTCATCGGGGAATGCTCTTGATCCCCTCCTGGCGCTCCCTATTGGCTTTTCCCCGTAGCCTCCTAGGGTTGGGATTGATCATCATGCTCACCCTGGGGGGCATTCTACTGGGCCGACATTTACAAAATCTCTCTGTAACGCCGACCACTACGGAGGGGATCACACGTCTTACAGAAAGGGAATTAGACAAGCTCGATGACGCAGACTTAGTGCAATTGGCCCAGGTAGATATTGACCAAGACAATTGGGGCAATGCTGAGATGATCCTCGCTGAACTCCTCGATCGCCAAGCCTTTGGTGTGGTGCAACCATTACTGTTTGATCCGGCGATCGCCCCGGAGAATGAAACCATTGCTTTTTTGCGGGGGCGCTATATCTGGCAGACAACCTTGGCTGCCGTCCCACCATCGCCAACCCAAGCAACGGCGATCGCCACGGTGCAAGACAATTGGGACATGGCCCTAGCCCAACAGCCCAACAACCCCGAAATTTTGATGGCCCTGGGTTTTGTCCATTACCTCAATGCAGATTACGAAGCCGCCAATGATCGTTGGTATGAAGCCTTAGCGGCGGCAACGACCCAGGATTTCCCCCCAGTCCTCCAGGCAGAGATTTATGCGGGCCTGGCGATTAGTATGTACGATTTGGCCCAAAGGCAACCCACCGACGTTGACCAGGAAATTCTTGTAGGGAAAGCCGAAAAACTCCGGGCGATCGCCCTAGATCTCGATCGTTCCCAGCTCAACCCCCGCCGCCTCGAACAAAGTTGGTTATGGTTCCCTGAGGCGATCGCCACTTGGCAAACCCTGCTCGCTTTAGAAGAATCTCCCTAGGTCATATCCGGGGCATACATTCGATCAACTTGAGCGCAAAAATCTTGCAAACCATTACGGCTTAAGCACGAGACCCCCTGATGGGGCGGACTTGGGGGACAATGGGGTGAAATAAATCCCACGATAATAACCCTATTATGTCCGAACAAAACATTGAATCCATCCTCCAGGAGCAGCGCCTTTTTTCGCCTGCACCAGACTTTGCTGCCGAGGCCCAGATCAAGAGCTTAGACCAGTACCAAGCCCTCTACGACCGGGCGAAAAATGACCCCGAAGGCTTTTGGGGGGAACTCGCCGAACAGGAATTGGAATGGTTTGAGAAATGGGACAAGGTGCTCGATTGGCAACCACCCTTCGCCAAATGGTTTGTCAACGGGAAAATTAATATTTCCTACAATTGCCTCGACCGTCACCTCAAAACCTGGCGCAAAAATAAAGCCGCCCTCATCTGGGAAGGGGAACCCGGTGACTCCCGTACCCTCACCTATGCCCAGCTACACCACGAGGTCTGCCAGTTTGCCAATGCGATGAAAAAGTTGGGCGTCAAAAAAGGCGATCGCGTCGGGATTTATATGCCAATGATCCCGGAAGCCGTCGTTGCCCTCCTCGCCTGTGCCCGCATTGGTGCGCCCCACACCGTCGTCTTTGGTGGCTTTAGTGCCGAAGCCCTCCGCAGTCGCCTTGAAGATGCCGAAGCCAAACTGGTAATCACCGCCGACGGGGGCTTCCGCAAAGATAAAGCGGTGCCCCTCAAGGATCAAGTAGATGCGGCGATCGCCGATCACCATGCCCCCAGCGTTGAGAATGTTTTGGTCGTTCAACGCACCAAAGAGCCTGTCCACATGGAAGCCGGGCGGGATCACTGGTGGCACGAGCTGCAAAAAGAAGTCTCCGCTGACTGTCCCGCCGAGCCGATGGATGCCGAAGATATGCTCTTCATCCTTTATACCAGCGGCACCACGGGCAAACCCAAGGGCGTTGTCCACACCACAGGCGGTTATAATCTCTACACCCATATAACGACCAAGTGGATCTTTGATCTCAAAGATGATGACGTGTATTGGTGTGGTGCTGATGTGGGTTGGATTACAGGCCACAGTTACATTACCTATGGCCCTCTATCTAATGGGGCAACGGTCTTAATGTATGAAGGCGCACCCCGTCCGTCTAATCCCGGTTGCTATTGGGAAATTATTCAAAAATATGGTGTCACCATTTTCTATACGGCACCCACAGCGATTCGGGCCTTTATCAAAATGGGTGAAGACATCCCCAATAAATATGACATGAGTTCCCTGCGCCTCTTAGGAACCGTGGGTGAACCGATTAACCCAGAAGCTTGGATGTGGTACCACCGGGTCATTGGTGGCGAACGTTGTCCCATTGTTGATACATGGTGGCAAACGGAAACCGGTGGTGTGATGATTACGCCTTTACCCGGTGCAACTCCCACAAAACCCGGCTCGGCAACTCGTCCTTTTCCGGGGATTGTGGCGGATGTCGTTGACCTTGATGGAAATTCCGTTGGTGACAACGAAGGCGGCTACCTGGTAGTGAAACAACCCTGGCCTGGGATGATGCGTACTGTTTACGGCAATCCCGAACGCTTCCGGTCTACCTATTGGGAGCACATCGCCCCGAAAGATGGACAATACCTTTATTTCGCAGGTGACGGGGCACGCCGTGACCAAGATGGCTATTTTTGGATTATGGGTCGCGTCGATGATGTCTTAAATGTTTCGGGCCATCGCCTCGGCACCATGGAAGTGGAATCGGCCCTCGTTTCCCACCCTGCCGTCGCCGAAGCAGCCGTGGTTGGAAAGCCAGATCCGGTTAAGGGGGAAGAGGTGTTTGCCTTTGTCACCCTTGAGGGCACCTACAGTCCGAGCGACGATCTCGTAACGGAACTCAAGGCCCATGTGGTGAAAGAAATTGGGGCGATCGCCCGTCCGGGAGAAATCCGTTTTGCCGATGTAATGCCCAAAACCCGTTCTGGGAAAATCATGCGGCGTTTGTTGCGAAACCTAGCCGCAGGTCAGGAAATTGTGGGCGACACCTCCACCCTCGAAGACCGCAGCGTCCTCGATCAACTCCGGGGCTAAACCCCCATTCTCCCTTGAGGGAGATGTCCAGAGGACAGAGGGTGTCTTCTCTTGAGGGGAGTCGGAGGGAAAATTTCCATTAGGTTTCCCTCCGACTGCTTGCTTTGACTTAGTTCCCTTCGATAAAGGCGAAACGGCCCTGTTGACCCGATTCATCCATTTCAATTTGGGCCACAAAAAATTCCTTCTGGACAATTTCCCCTTCCTCTGTGAAGGAAATTTCACCCAAAGGCGTGACGTAGGTACCTGCAAAAATTTCGTCCCGCAGTTGTCGTCGCAAGTCCGGTAGAGCAAGAGTTTCTAAGGGCGTTTTTTCATCGAGGCTGCTGAGGGCTTCAACAAAAACTTGGATCGCCGTGAATGCCTGGGCACTAAATTGGGGCGGCTCTTTTTGGTTTTGTTGAAAATAGGCGTCCCGAAACGCGCGGTTAATCTCATTATCTAACTCGGCACTGTAGGCTTGGGCCACCAACACCCCATCACATTTTGCTTGGCAGACGGGGAAAATATTAGAAGTATTTAAGCCGTTCCCCCCAACAATAATGCCGTTGTAACCTAATTCTCGCAGTTGCTTCACCAGGTTGCCCGCATCGGCTGCTAACCCCGAAATAATCACTAGATCTGGTTGAACATTGAGTGCGGCAGTCACCTGGGCTTGAAAATCAGTGTCGGTCGTTTGAAACCTTTGTACCGTGACTAATTCCAGGCCAAAATCTTGCACAGCTGCCTGGAAGGTTTCTGTCTCTGATTTACTAAAGGCATCATTTTGGGCGAAGAAAACCGCAACGCGCTGTAGTTCTGGGTTGAGCTTGAGGGCTTGGGCCACGGCATTGGGAGCAACCACCGAGACAGGGGCAGAAACTCGGCCAATAAATGTACCAATCTGCGGGATCCCTTCGGCGGTATTGGAAGGGCCAAGGACGGGAACTTGGGCCCGGTCGGCGATCGGATCAGCGGCAAAGGCTTGTTGGGAAAGGGTTGGGCCAACGATACCGACCACTTTATCTTGGTTGATCAGGGTATTAAAGGCGTTGATGGCGCCCTGCTCATCGGCAGCCACATCCTGGAGAATGATCTTTAGGGGTTTACCGTTGATGCCGCCGTTTTCATTGAAGTAAGTTTCCGCAATCTGGGTGCCGAGGATCTGCTCTTGGCCAAACAGGGCAACATTACTGGTCTGGGCGACGGCAACACCCAGGGGAATTTCCGCGAGGTTGCCATTATTATTACCGGCATCCGTAGGAGGAGATGGGGAATTACAGGCAATCACCAGCACTGCCGTCAAAAAGGCGATCGCCCCCTGGAGCAAGCGTCGATATTTAAACATAAAAATTTCTATAGAGTCTTGATATAACAGACATCCAGAATACTGCGAAGCTCGATGCTCCTTCAACTGCTTGCTGCTTGATTGACAGCGATGGGGAATCAGTAACTCCTATTGAAGCGCTACAGGCAGACGAGGGCCGTAAAAAAACTAGACACCAATAACGCTAACCCCGAAATGATCCCGATTTCTTGAATTTCTTTTTTGAGTTCCATGGTTTGACAGCTCCACTAGCAAAATATGCAACGAAGAAATATCGATTTTGCTTGTTTTTAAGTATAAATACTCAAGTGCTGTTTGCCCACCCTTGGCCCCAAGGGAAATCACCGGAGGGAGAGGTTTAGCCCGTTAAATGTCATCAAAGCCAAATAATGAGACCACAGGATGCCGTCAATTCGTTTTCGATCTGATTGGATTTATTCTTACTTAGGGAAAGGTATAAGATAGAACTTTCTCCTAGATAGGCGTAAAGCTTAATTTAAGGTGCTAAGATCATTAAAGAACTATTAACCTATATTTTTTTCTTATCCGTAATCCGAAAAAATTCTTAAGAATTGCTTTTATCGCTGATTTTGCAACGAACAGGCCTTGATTTCACCTTGGCCCATTCGTCAGAATAGCCCCCATTATTTCCTTGTCGTCTGTTCTTCCCCAAAACCATGTCCCAAGCCTTTAGTGCCACAGAAATTCGTAATACGATGAAGCAAGAGGGGTTGCGCATCACGCCCCAGCGGTTTGCGGTTTATGCCAATCTACTCGGTCGGCAGGATCATCCCACGGTAGAACAGATCTTAGAGGATGTGAATGCGGATTTACCCATTGCTTCTAAGGCCAGTGTTTACAGTGCCCTGACGGTCTTGCGGGAAGTGAATCTTGTGCGAGAGGTGCTCTTAGATGAAGGCGTGACTCGGTATGACGCCAATGTTAATCCGCACCACCATTTCGTCTGTCGAGACTGCGGGGCCATCCAGGATCTGCCTTGGCAAGCCTTTAGCTGTTTTGATTTGGGTCAGTTTGCGACGCAAGTTACCGCCGAGAGCTATGAAGTAACCGTTAAGGGACTCTGTGCGGACTGCCGTGCTTAACTTGTTTAAATAATCTGGGATTTTTTCTCGGCCAGCTTGGGCTGATCCTTGCTGTTTGGCAGCCTTGGTCAGAACCCTTAACCTCATGAAGGTTTTGTCCGGGGCGATCGCCAAATCAGGTATTTTGGAATCTAGACTGGATTGTTAGGAAGGATTTTATTGCGTGAAACTTTTTGTGTATCACACGCCTGAGGCGACGCCAACGGATCAACTCCCCGATTGTGCTGTGGTTATTGACGTACTGCGGGCCACCACGACCATCGCTACGGCGCTCCACGCTGGAGCAGAAGCAGTACAAACCTTTGCTGACCTCGATGAACTGTTTCAATTTAGTGAAACTTGGCAGCAAACCCCCTTTCTCCGGGCTGGGGAACGGGGCGGGCAACAGGTAGAAGGCTGTGAGCTTGGCAATTCTCCTCGCAGTTGCACCCCAGAAATGGTGGCTGGGAAGCGCCTCTTCTTAACAACCACCAACGGCACGAGGGCCCTCAAGCGCGTTGAGCAAGCGTCCACAGTGATTACCGCAGCCCAAGTGAATCGCCAGAGCGTGGTGAAGTTTCTCCAGACAGAACAGCCAGACACCGTTTGGTTCATCGGTTCCGGTTGGCAGGGGGATTATTCCCTCGAAGATACCGTCTGTGCTGGGGCGATCGCCAAGGCCCTGTGGAATGGGGACAGTGACCAGTTAGGGAATGACGAAGTAATCGGGGCAATTTCCCTTTACCAACAGTGGCAGCAAGATTTATTTGGCCTCTTTAAGCTCGCGAGCCACGGCCAGCGTCTCCTGCGCTTAGACAATGAAATCGATATTCGCTATTGTGCCCAAAGCGATACCCTGGCGGTTTTACCGATCCAAACAGAGCCGGGTGTTCTCAAAGCCTATCGCCACTAAAAAAAATTAAGGGAGCCATGAAAAAAGGGTTCCGCACGGAACCCCCAAGTCTGCTTCTGTGGCAGATTTAGACAAATTTACTTATAAAGCTCAGTGGAGAGCCGGAAAGCCAAAACACCAGGAATGAGGGCAATGGCAAGGGCCACTAACACTTGGGTATCAGAAATTCCCATAATTTTAAAAACTCCGAATATAAACTGAGGTTTATCCCTTAATTTGCGATATTGCCTCTGGTTTCCCCAAGGTTTTGTAACAAGACGCAACATATCACCCCAACCTGCACCCATTCACCAAAAATGCGTCGCTTTAACCTTGATTCTGAGAAGTTTCTGCCGTTGACTGGATAGTTTGTTTACAATGGCCTTAAGGTGACCCATTTGCCGCCACAGCAACCCGACGGGCGGTCTTTTTTTGTCTTGAATTGTTCTCAAAAGTTTACTGTGTCGAATTTTTCCCATGCTCGAGCAAATTCTTCATCCCCAGTTGCATTTCAGCTTAGAAACGTCTTTCATTCTCGTGATTTTGGTGGCCCTAGAAGCTGTTCTTTCAGCCGATAATGCCATTGCCCTCGCGGCGATCGCCCAGGGGTTAGCCAGTCCGACCCAACAACGCAAAGCCCTCAACATTGGTTTGATGGTGGCTTACATTCTCAGAATCACCCTCATTTTCACGGCAACCTGGGTGATCCATTATTGGCAAGTAGAACTTTTGGGGGCACTGTATTTGCTGTGGCTGGTTTTTCGCTACTTTACCTCCCCTGAAGATGATAAAAATCACCACCATAGCCTAGAGTTCAAGTCCCTCTGGCAAGCGATCCCGATGATTGCGGTCACGGATTTAGCCTTTTCCCTCGATAGCGTCACAACGGCGATCGCCGTCGCGGAAGACATTTGGTTGATTGTGCTTGGGGGCACCATTGGCGTTCTGACCCTCCGCTTTCTGGCGGGGCTGTTTATCCGCTGGCTCGATGAATTTACCAACTTAGAAGATGCGGGTTTTGTGACCGTGGGCTTTGTGGGGGTTCGTCTCCTCCTTAAGGCGGTTTATCCCAGTTTTGTGATGCCTGAATGGCTGATGATCACGGCGATCGCCGCCATGTTTATTTGGGGATTTTCTAAACGCAACCCTGATTTTGTCCCCCAAGAGGACTCGCCATCGCCCTAATTTGTGCCTGGATCCCTTAGTCCGCCGTAGTTTCCCCTACGGCCCATTTGTCATTCTCAGTAACTTTACATTTATTAAATAAACTTAATAAAACTCTAATTTTTTGGTAAAATAAATTCATAAATAAAAATTAAGCATTTCGATTCTCGTTTTTTCACCAAGGTTAAATCGCTGCTCCGTCAGTACAGACCTTGCCTGTTTCCTTTAGTGGACAACTCACTTTTTCCGCAGCCCTGGCGAATCCAGTCTAGGGAGTAGCTTCTTATTTTCATTTTTTAAATTTCGTCCTTTCTAGCCGAGTTGACCTATGAAAACTGCCAAATACTCCGCCGATCCTGTCCGTACCTACCTCAAAGAAATTGGAAGAGTTCCCCTTTTAACCCACGAAGAGGAAGTCCTTTATTCTCGCCGTGTCCAGAAAATGGTCAACCTAGAGAAGCTTAAAGCCGAATTAGCAGAGAAGCAGGATCAAGAGCCGAGCCTCAAGGAATGGGCCCAGGCAGCGAACCTTTCCCAGCGGGAGCTGAAAAAGCAACTCCTCCTAGGGAAGCAGGCAAAACAAAAAATGGTCGAAGCGAACCTCCGCCTTGTGGTCTCAGTGGCGAAAAAATACATTAAGCGCAATATGGATCTCCTCGATTTGATTCAAGAGGGCACCATCGGCATGCAACGGGGGGTAGAAAAATTTGACCCGACCAAGGGTTATCGTTTCTCGACCTATGCTTACTGGTGGATCCGGCAGGCAATCACCCGGGCGATCGCCGAAAAAAGTCGCACGATTCGCCTCCCGATTCATATCACCGAAAAGCTCAATAAAATTAAGAAAGCCCAGCGCCAACTGGCCCAAGCTAACGGACGTTCTGCCTCAATCCCAGAACTAGCCGATGAACTAGGTTTAACCACCAAGCAAGTCAGGGACTACCTCGAAAAATCCCGCCAGCCCCTTTCCCTAGACCTGCGGGTTGGCGATAACAACGACACGGAACTGATCGAGCTCCTCGAAGACGATGGCTTGACCCCCGACGACTACGCGACCCATGCGGCCCTAAAACGGGATTTGGCGCGGATGTTAAATGATTTGACCGCCCAACAACAGGAAGTTTTAACCCTCCGCTTTGGTCTCCGGGATGGGACGCCCCACACCCTCGCAAAAATTGGTGAACATCTGAGCATCAGCCGGGAGCGAGTGCGTCAAATTGAACGGGAGGCCCTTGCGAAACTCCGCAAACGAAAAGCGGAAATGGGTGAATATTTAGCCAGTTGATTTCCCAATCAAAGGATAATTTGGCGATCGCCTAGGGGGGAAAAATCGTAAAAATGCCACCGCAAAAGTTCGGTTACACTCCCCTCTAGGTTGTCAATAAGTTGTTACATTAGCCTTAGTTAGTATTGCATCAAAACACAGTGATTCAACCCATCACTTCCATTGAGCATCTAGGAGGAAAGACTGGTGAATAACGAAGCCCAAAGTTTTTATGGTCTCACAGGTAACAAACAACAAGGTTCAGACGAGCTTTGGCATTATGTCCAGTCTTTGTCTCCAGAAATGATTGCCCATATGTCAAAGCCCCAATCTCCAGCGGTGAATCAAGTGATTGAGCGTAATATTGTTGGGTTATTGGGGGTTTTATCCCACGCCGATGGATTTAACGTATCGGTCAATATGAGCCGTGAACAGCTTGGTCAACTGTTGGCCTCGGCGATGATGGGCGGCTACTTTATCCGTAACGCCGAGCAACGGTTTCAGATCGAAAAATCCCTCCAGGAGCAGGATCTTAATTTACCCGATTAAAGTTTATTCTCTAGCAATGATTTAGACTGTAAAATTCAGGAAACTTCAAGGGGAAAGCCTCCCCTTTTTTATTGTTTATTTATCTGCATAAGTAATTTAAACTCTGGCTCTGTGAGCGTAGCTAATATATCCAGACAAACCCGTTCCTATTAAAAATAAACCTTGGCCTTTAACGAGCCAATTTCCCCAGTGGACATAGGGTGTTTTTTTATCGCTTAAATATATTTGTGCGCTGTAGGTGACAAATTCATTTAGGGAAGATAACCACAAAGTTTTTCCGGTGGGGTCAATCACGCCCGAATGACCCGTATTGTTTGCCCGCACTAACCAGCGACCATTGGCGATCGCCTGCATCACATCGAGGGCATGGTGTTGGGCTGGCATGGTTTCACTGTAGTGGGCGTCATTGGAAGCCACAATGATAAATTCTCCCCCGGCGGCGGTTTGGCGACGGAAATGTTCTGGATAGGCAGATTCATAGCAGATAGCGACGGTGGCTGGGCCGAGGGGGGTTTGCATCACTGCTGGGTTTTGGCCCCGCACCAGGTGAGCATCAAGGGGCGACAGGCGATTAATGATCTTGCCCAGGACAGCTTCAAAGGGAATATATTCCCCCAGGGGCACGAGGCGCTGTTTGTTGTAGCGGCTGAATACATAGCCTTGGCGATCGAGAGTAAATAGGCTGTTGGTAAAGTTATTTGCTTCACTACCAAAAGCCCCCAGGACAAGGGGGACGTTTTCTGTGCGGATCAGGCGGGGCCAAAAGGTTGCTTGGAGAATTTGTTCAATGCGAAAGGGTAAGGCCGTCTCCGGGGTGATAATCAAGTCTAGGGGCTGTTGGGCAAGGGTTTCATAGCCCGCGCGATAATTGGCGATCGCCAACTGATTACCATCTTGGTAGAGTTTAATTTCGTTGGGAATATTCCCCTGAATAATGCCGATTTGGGCAGGGCGATCGCTGGTAACGGGCATTGTCTGCAGTAGCGACCAACCAATCAGGTGAGCACTACCTAGAAGAATTAGAGTGAGTCCCCCCAACAGACCACTGCAACGGTGGAAACGCACAGTCCCAGTCTCATCGAAACAGGCCTCCGCAAGACAGCCATTCACCAGCACAATCAGCCAAGAAATGGTGGTAAATCCCGACAGTTGAGCCAATTGTAAAATCGCTAAATTATGGGGACTCTGGCTAAAGGCAAGGAAGTGCCAAAAAAGATCACTCTGGCTCCAGAGATATTCGATCACACACCACAAGGACGCCCCATAAACAACCCGGTAAAGTCGTCCGGCAAAGCTTAAAGGCCCGAAGGAAGCACGAAATTCCTCGAAACAAACCATCCCTAACGCCCAGAGCACCGGGATGCCCGCCCCCCACAGGGTGATAATGATCCAGCAAAGAATGGCGATCGCCAAACTCCACAGCCAAGGAACCCCCATCCAGGTCATCGGGTGAATCCCCGTAATCCAAAACAGCGTAAAACCCTGGTACCCCAAACCCCAATAAAAACTCAACCAGAGGGGCTGTTTGTATCTCTGGTAAAAATTACGCATCGCCCGTAGACCTTTACGACCTTGAGCAGACGGGGATGACTTAGTCCTTTGGGGCGATCGCCCAAGATAAATCCAGAGGGGGATCAGGGCGATCCAAGCTAGATACCAAGCTTCGACGGGGGCCGAGGCCATGCCCATCAGTACCCCTGCCCCTAATACGAGAAATCTAGGAGCCCAGATGGGGCGGAAACTGCTGCGTACGAACATCATCGCTATAGCGTTGGACTGCGTTGGTAATCAGATTGTCTAAGTCTAAATATTGTTTGGCAAAGGGGGGCGCTTTTTCACTGAGGCCCAAAAGATCCGCTGTCACCAGCACTTGCCCATCACAATGGCGTCCCGCGCCGATGCCAATGGTCGGAATTGTCAGTTTTTCGGTAATCGTCTGTGCCAGGGTCGCTGGAATATGTTCTAAGACCACCGCAAAAGCCCCGGCCTGTTCGAGGGCGATCGCCTCTTGGATTACCCGTGTCGCTTCTAGTTCCGTATTGCCCTGTTGTCGATAACCCAGGGTATGCACCGATTGGGGAGTGAGACCCACATGACCCATCACCGGTACGCCTAAGCGAGTGAGACGTTCCACCGTTTCGGCCATCGCTGGGTGTCCCCCTTCCAGTTTGATCGCCTGGGCGGTGGTTTCCTTGAGAATCCGACCCGCCGTATGGATCGCTTGGGAAAGGCTTTCTTGGTAGGTTAAAAAGGGAAGATCGCTGACCACTAAGGCATTCTTGACCCCCCGACAAACGGCCTGGGTATGGTGAATCATCGCCTCTAGGGTCACAGGCAGCGTATTTTCATAGCCGAGGGCCACCATCGCGAGGGAGTCCCCCACTAGGATGACATCGACCCCAGCTTGATCGACTAAGCGGGCGATCGCATAGTCCCAGGCCGTCAGGGTCACGATGGGTCGCGCCGTTTTTTTATAGTTTTGTAGTGTTCTCGGTGTAACCCGCATCAATCGTTCTCTAGGGCACAATAAAGCTGACCGGGCTAGTGAACAACACCCCAAAGCAGCTTGAGCTGCAACCGACGGTGTTGGGACTTTTCCGGTAATACCTGAGCTATTATGCCCCAAATCAAAATTCTGGGGAAATCTCGGCGTTCGTGCCCCCAGATTTGCCCCAGTGATCACTACAATTTTCCCTTTCGATTTTGACTCTTTAAAAGAGACCGATTCTTAACCTTGCCAGTTGGCCCAATCCTGGGGCTTGAGGAACCGTTCATAAAGTTCTGCTTCTGGGGTGCCAGGCTCTGGGCTATAGCTATATTCCCAGCGCACCAGGGGCGGTAAAGACATCAAAATCGATTCGGTACGGCCATTGGTCTGCAAGCCGAAAATAGTTCCCCGGTCATAGACGAGGTTAAATTCGACGTAGCGGCCCCGGCGGTAAAGCTGGAATTGTCGTTCGCGATCGCCATATTCTGTGTTGCGTCGCCGTTCAATGATCGGCACATAGGAATCGAGGAAGGAACCACCACAGTCTTGCACAAACGCAAAAAGATCTTCCCAACTGCGCTGGGGCTGTTCCCCTAAATCCTTACTGTAGGCAGCAGCAGCTTTATCGGGGTGGGGGCCTTTATACAGTTCCCCGGTGCCATCTTGATAGTCGAAGAACAATCCACCGACTCCACGGGTTTCGTCCCGGTGCTTCAGGTAGAAATATTCATCACACCAGCGCTTAAAGACGTTGTAATACTCCTTGTGGTGGCGATCGCAGGCGGCTTGGTAGGTTTTGTGGAAATGGGCCGCATCCTCAGCAAAAGGATAGTAGGGCGTCAAATCTGCACCACCGCCAAACCACCAGACAGGGCCAGCTTCAAAATAGCGATAGTTGAGGTGAACCGTTGGGATATAAGGATTGCGCGGATGTAAAACCATTGATGTGCCCGTGGCATAGAACCCGTGGCCTGCGGCTTCAGGGCGCTGTTTCAAAATAGAAGGCGGCAGTTGATCACCCCATACCTCAGAGAAATTGACGCCCCCCTGTTCTAGGACATTCCCCTCACGCATTACCCGAGAACGACCGCCGCCGCCCTCCTGTCGCTGCCAAGAATCTTCCTGAAATTTTCCTTTTCCGTCGGCCACCTCTAATCCCTGACAAATTTTGTCCTGGATTTGCTGCATAAACTGGCTCACCCGTTCTTTGGAATCACTGGGGGGCACAGGCTTAGCGGGGCTGGCATTGGTGGATTCTGTTTGCAAAGCTGTCATGGTTGCGTGGGAAGAAGTTTTATTTATTAAAAGGGTTTACCTGATGGCCCAAAGGCTGATGTTGCAAGGCTTCTTTAGGTCGACACAGGTCAAACTAGTATTCCAGACTAACCTGAATTGGCACGTTTTCGGCCTCGGTGAATGTGATTTTTCATGAAGTTTGTAACGAATAATTAAAAAGCTGCCTCCCGTGAATTCGTCGCCTGAGGTTATCCCCAGAGGCAAGGCGATCGCCCCCAATCCCGCTCTAAGGTTAAGAATAGATTAACTATATCCTTACGGACTTTTCCGTTTAAAAACCCTGATACAAAGGAAATCTCCCAAAAGCTTCGGTGTATACTAAAACTAAGGTTAAGAAAAAGTAAATTATGACTTAATCCTTTCATTACCTATTGGCGTGTCCAGGAGATTTGAACAATGCATCATGTTGCTAATCCAACCACCCCCCAAACTTCGATCCCTTTTCCCCTCAAAACAGATCGAAATGTGCCGACTCGCCTCGTGGCCCACTGGTTAACAGATGCGAATGGTAAGCTCTATCGAATCTGGGTCAGCGAAAAAATTTAGTCTCTTCGTCCCAACAAATTCCATCCAGCAAAAATCCCACAGAATCCGTCAGTGACTCTGTGGGATTGTAGGTTTTTAAGATTAAAGCAAAATTAGGCGCACTTCAGCCTACTCCGACTTCGGCGTTGCTCCAAACTGTTCGATTAAAATATGCTTCACAGTTGCCTTGAGGGTGTCCCCACAGGGCACTTTCTGAGCTACCGGCGCACCGAGGCTCGCCTGGTTACCGACCGTTCCCCCAGTGAGCACATTAACCGCTTCGACAATCGCCCCATCAACTTTCGCTTTAGAGCCGATAAAGCCGATATCACCCACCTGGGCTTGACCACAGGAATTTGGGCAGCCAGTCCAGTGCATTCGTACCCTTTGGGGAATATCTAATTCGGCATCCAATTCACGGGCCAAAGCTAACCCCTGTTCCTTCGTCTCCACAAGGGCAAAATTGCAGTAGCGATTCCCTGTGCAGGACACAAAAGAACGTACCAGGGTCGAAGGATTCACCGAGAATTTTTCTAGCAACGGTTCCTGAAGTAGCGCCTCAACATTTTCGCTTTTAACGTAGGGAATAATAAAATTCTCTTCCACCGTGGCCCGAATTTCGCCATTACCATAGGTTTCTGCGAGGCGTGCCACCTCGAACATGTCCTCTGCGGTCAAGCGTCCGGCGGGGACATGCAGGCCCACGTAGTGATAACCTGCTTGTTTTTGGGCATAGACACCGATGTGATCTCGCTTATCCATGGTTAAGGCGTGTTCTGGGGCTGCCGGTTCTAAAGATTGGCCAATTTCTGCTTCTAATCTCGCCCGGAAAGCATCGACACCCCACGCTTCAACCAGCCACAACACCCGCGCTTTGGCCCGATTTCCCCGGAGACCTTCCTCGGCACTATGGCGGGTATATAGCGCTAAAATGCCACGACTGACCGCAAGGACAGCCTCATTGGGGGGAACCCAAACATTAATCGAAATCCCTTCGGCTTGTCGCTGGGCAGAAAAATATCCGCCAACCAGGACATTGAAGCCAAATTGCCCATCCTTAAAGGCCGGGACAAAACCAATGTCATTAATTTCTACGTGGGAAGAATTATCCGGCGCTCCTTCTAGACAGATATTAAACTTCCGGGGGAGGTCACTAAATTCGAGACTGCCTTCACCGTAATTGGTGATCATATTTTGGAGTTGGGCCGCGAGTTCCCGGGTATCAAAATATTCTTCTGGATCGATACCAGCAACGGGAGACCCTGTAATGTTGCGCACGTTATCGTGGCCAGACTGTACCGTGCTGAGGCCCACTTGCTTTAATTTCGTCAAAATCTCTGGGGTGTCTTCCAGACGAATGCCGCGTAATTGGATGTTTTGGCGGGTTGTGATGTCGGCACTCCCGTCTTCGCCGTAGCGTTGCACAATTTCTGCTAGGGCGCGCACTTGGGCACTGTTGAGGATGCCGTGGGGAGTCCGCAGACGCAGCATAAATTTACCTGGGGTCACCGGTCGGTGAAAAAGTCCCAGAAATTTAAGACGAATGATTAAGTCATCTTGATCCATGGCTTCCCAGCCAGCCTGGGCCAGGGTTGCCAACTCATCTTTAATCGCTAAGCCGGGTTTGGCTTGTTTGGCTTGTTCGATTTTTGTGAGTTTGATTTTTTGGATTGTGGCGGCGTCAGTCATGGAGTTAATCCTGATTTCAATACTGATGTTGCTATGGGCGTCGGCTGGATATCCAGGGTGATTTGACCAAGGTAAACATTCAGTCAGGGAGATTTTGTAGTGTTAACTACGGGCCTGGCTCGCTTTTGCGAAATCAGAATATTGATGATGCGATCGCCGCATTCAATCGACAGAAGGAACTTAGGTGCTAACCAGTCCAGTTTGGGGAGAACTGGCACTGGCAATATGTTGAACTGGAATGCGCCCGGCCAGGTGAGCGAGGCGGCCGGCAGTGGTGGCTAACCCCATGGCTCGACCCATTTGTACGGGATCTTTAGCGAGGGCGATCGCCGAATTGACCAGTAGCGCATCGGCTCCTAATTCCATCCCGTAGGCCGCTTCACTAGGGGAGCCAATCCCTGCATCAATCACCACGGGAACCTTGCTCTGTTCAATAATAATTTTGATGTTGGCTTCATTTTGAATCCCCTGGCCAGACCCAATGGGAGAACCGAGGGGCATCACCGTGGCACAGCCCACTTCCTCTAGGCGTTTCGCCAACAGAGGATCGGCATTGATATAGGGCAGCACCGCAAACCCTTCTTTGACCAATTGTGCTGCGGCTTCGAGGGTACCGATGGGATCCGGCAGCAGGTAGCGGGCATCGGGGATCACTTCTAATTTGACAAAGTTGTTATCTTCTTGGCCTAACAGACGAGCCATTTCCCGACCTAAACGAGCTACCCGGATCGCTTCTTCGGCAGTTTTACAGCCCGCCGTATTAGGCAACATCCAAATTTTTTGCCAGTCGAGGGCTTCGGCAAGTCCTTCGTGGCCTGGGGCTTTGGTTTGGACGCGACGCACCGCCACCGTGACAATTTCGCAACCGCTGGCTTCAACGCTTGCTTGCATTGCGGCAATTGAGGGATATTTCCCCGTTCCTGTCATTAACCGGGAAGTAAAGCGACGACCGGCAATGACCAGCTGATCAGGGGTTTCTGTGGGGTTTGGCGTTGCAGTTGTGGTTTTGGGGCTGATAAAAAAGCTCGGCATTGAGCCGTTTTGACCATTCTGACTGTTGTGACCGTTTTGCATGGGTTGATGGGTTGAGTTGTCTAAAAAGCGTTGGTAGGAAAAATGTTGGAGGAGGGGATCTGCTTGGTTGCGGATCAGGCGATCGCCAATGAGTTTCGCCGTGATGGGGGCCAACAAAATGCCATTGCGATAATGACCCGTGGCATAGGTGAGATTTTCACAGGGGGATGCTCCCAGAATCGGTTTTTCATCGGGAGTTGCGGGCCGAAAACCCCACCAGAGTTCCGTGATTTCCCAATCTTTGAGTTTCGGCAGCAGTTGAATCGCTTTATTTAGGAGGGTTTGGATCCCTTGGGGGGTATTGTTGGGTTGCCACTGTACAGTTTCTGCGGTGGCCCCAATGATTAGGGTGCCATTGGTGCGCGGCACGAGGTACAGATTATCACCAAAAATCACCCGCCGGAGGGCCTCAGGATCCGGCATCCTCAGGGACATCATTTCCCCTTTAATCGGATAAACGGGCAGGGGCGTAATCTGACTCGACCAGGAACCTGCGGCTAAGACATAATGACCCGCTTGGAATAGCCCTTGATCGGTCTGCACCGCTTGCACTTGCCCTTGGATTTGTTGGAGACCCAAAACAGTAACGCCTTCTTTAATTACTACCCCCAGACCCCGCGCTGCTTGGAGTAGGGCTTGGCTCAAACGGCGGTTGTCTACTTGGCCATCTTCGGGGTGCCACCAGGCCCCCACCACCCCATCACCAAAACCCGGTTCATGGTAGGTCAGTTGGGCGCAGTCTAGCCAAACAGAAGCACTATCGGTCACGGTTTGGCTCGGCGCAACGGATTTGGGAGCAAAGATACCACAGGGCAAGTAACCCACATCGACGCCGCTGAGTTGTTCAATTTTGCGACACCAGTCGGCGTACATATTGCGCGATCGCCGCCCCAATTCGAGCATCGTTCCTGTTAACCCTTCGGCCTCCGGGGCAAGCATTCCGGCAGCGGCATGGCAGGCAGCCTCGGTAAAGTTTCGATTCAGGATTGTCACGGCACAACCCTGTTGTTGCAATTCGACGGCGATCGCCAAACCAATGATCCCGCCTCCTAAAATTAAAACGTCCGCTTGCTGTGCCATTTTTTCCATCACCTTAAATTCCTTCCGGTGCCTTCCTTTAAGCTACAACGGCCAAGATTTTTGCGGCAACCTTGACTTGTAAATAAAAAATCCCCACTCCAAGTAGCAGGGATATCACGTTAGGGTACTGACATTAACCAGCCATCACAGGGGCTTTAAACTGTTGCCAATTCCTTTTGGCCACGTCCCGTTAATTTTTCAACCTCTGCCAGTTCTTGCATCACCTGGTCGAAAGCGTCTGGGGTGAGAGATTGGGGGCCATCGGAAAGGGCTTTCTTCGGATTGGGGTGAACTTCGATCATCAGCGAATCAGTGCCAATGGCGATCGCCCCTTTAGCCAGCGAGAGAACAAATTCAGACTTCCCTGTACCGTGGCTCGGATCGATCATCATCGGTAAGTGGGTCAAGCTGCGCAGTACCGGAATCACCGATAGATCCAAAACATTGCGCGTGTACTTACTGTCGAAAGTCCGGATACCCCGTTCACAGAGAATCACCTGGGAATTTCCTTCAGCCAAAATATATTCTGCAGCCATTAACCAGTCGTCGATGGTAGCGGCCATCCCGCGCTTCAACAACACCGGCTTATTCTGAGCTCCTACCTTCTTCAAGAGGGCAAAGTTTTGCATATTGCGCGCGCCGATTTGAAGCACATCGGCAACCTCAGCAATTTTTTCTACGTCCGCCGTATCCATTACTTCTGTGATAATCCCTAGACCGGAGGCTTCCCGTGCTGCCGCCAACAATTCTAAAGCACTTTCACCGTGGCCCTGGAACGCGTAGGGAGAAGTTCTCGGCTTGTACGCCCCACCCCGGAGGAATTTTGCCCCGGCTGCTTTGACCCGGAGGGCAGTTTCAACGATCATTTCTTCATTTTCAACGGAGCAAGGGCCAGCGACGACGACCACCGGATGATTGGGGCCGAAAGTGACATCCCCGTTCGGAGTGGGCACAACGACCTCGCTGTATTGACCATGACGGTACTCAAGACTGACCCGCTTAAAGGGCTTTTCGACCCGGAGTACATTTTCGATCCAGGGGCTCATTTCTTGGATCAGTTCAATGTTAAAAGTGGCGGTATCTCCCACTAAGCCAATGACCACTTTGTGGGCCCCAACAATTTTTTCGGGGGTCAGGCCTAACTCTTTAAGCTCACTCCCTAAACGGTTGATTTCGGCTTCAGGAGTGCCAACTTTCATGACTACGATCATGGTATTTCCTCGAAGATTTACGACAGGTAAAAGAAATTTTATTTATGGAATAACGATGTAATAGGGCGTTTTTTATGGATAACGTTCTTAAAAACTAAGTTGTCGGCGATCGCCACCCTCCCAGTCTTATCTTGACACATTCACCTGAGAAAATTTTGATAACCGACAAGGCTGCATACGTGATATTTAAGCTCGGAAACCCTGAAAAACCAAGGGTCTAAACTTTAAGATTTGCTGCGGGCTTCCCGGCGACTGGCACGCCAGGCTTGAACCATCCGGCCGAGGTTCAGACTAAATTCCTCCCAACCGAGACGGCTCCCCGGACGATTTTCATCCCAGGATGTGGAGAGAATGCCGTAGCTCAGCCCCACAACCCCCAAACCGAAACAGCCTAGGCTCACCAGCAGCACAGCAATGGTGGGCAACTCCAGCAGTTCGCGGGAAACAATATAGTAGGACACCACAAAAGATGTGATCCCCATAGCCGTGGGAATCCCGGAGAATAAGGCCATCCGACGAATCATCCGTTTGCTCACTGCATCGGGGATCGCCGATAAACTGGCCTCATCCTTTGGCGATCGCCTAGGTGCATTTGATCCTGAACTAGACTGGGTCGTTGCCGTTGCTGGGGGCTTTTTGGGAGCCTTTTGCTTCGTTTGCTTTGGCTCGAAGGGGAGTCGATCTCGCTTCGGTTCAGAGGACATGGGTTGGGTAAAAACTTAACGACGAATTCCGAGGCGACCAATCAAGGTTTGATAACGTTCTTGGTCGTTGGATTTAATAAATTGTAAAAGGCGCTTCCGCTTCCCAATCATTTTTAACAAACCACGCCGGGAGGAATGGTCTTTTTTGTTGACCTTGAGGTGTTCGGTCAGTTGGTTAATGCGCTCCGTGAGGAAGGCCACTTGGAGATCCGCAGACCCAGTATCAGTTTCGTGTACCTGATACTCGCCCATGAGTTCCTGTTTACGCTCTTGCGTTAAAGCCATAATCTGTTTTTGTAGAAAATAAAATACAAATATTGCAGTCTATTATGCTAACACTGTTTGCTCCGAAAGCCTATGGACAGGCGGAATCTTTTTGACCACAGCAACACGGATATCCCTGTGGGGCAAAATGGCCGAAAATTCCCCACTACCAACCGCTAATAGCGTAAAGGGGATTGGTTTCCGCAGCCGCAGTCGCCGTTGCCGAGGATGTCTGGATACGCTCTTCCATACAAAAAGTCGTTGTGTTAAAGCCCCCAAAGCGTTTTACGGTGCTGGTGCGCAGGCGTAGATCCGGGTTGGCGAACCAAAACCGTTCGTAGATCGTCATGGTTTCGTATTCGGTGGTCAGAACGAGGCCATCTTCGTGATCTAGATGATATTCACCAGCGACGGGGACGATTTCCGCATAGCCGCGCTCCCGCAGCAGTTTTCCTTGGCGGGGGTTGTCAGCATCGGGGATGAGGGCAAAAACAGTGCTACCTTCGTGGTTTTCATCATCTTTGTCCCATTGCATCGTGCCAGCCCAGGTGACATAGGAGCCGCCGACGCTGAGGCTAGCGTCCATGTCGTGCATCTGGCAAATTTCAATGATGCGGGGATCGTCTTTTTCGAGGGTTTCGACTTGGATATTAGAACCACCGGATTCGGCCCGTCGGAAGGGCAGGTGGTGGGTAACGCGTCGAGACTGCCATTGTCCGGCACTGTATTGGAAAAATTCCTTGGCATCCGCAAAGCTTTGCATATCGAAAAATTGTCCTCTGGGTCTTGGCTGATTACAAAAATATCGTTTTATCGGTGTTTGTTAAAAATATCTTTCAGCTTAACGAATTTCGGGCCGCTCCCTGGAAAATAGGCGATCGCCCCATTGTTTCTTTTTGTTTCAATTTTGACAGAATGATTGACAGAGGTTAGATTAAATGCAGTAGAGGCATTCGCAATATTCGCCAGAGCTATTGGCAAGGAGCTGCCCATGTCCCCGGAAACCAATTTGACCCTCGAACAAAGGCTACAGGTGCAAATCTTTGAAACCCGTACCCAAGACCTGAGCCTGGAGCAAGCCCAAGAATTTTTAATGGAAATGTTTCGGCAAATGCTGGTGAAAGACAACCTGTTCACCAAGTTAACGGAAAGCTAGACCCAGGTTTAGGTGTCTAGGAATAGTATTGAAAAAAACTGTCGGCGATCGCCCTTCTCCTATTCCTCTCAGGTGGCGATCGCTTTTTATTGGGATTTTTTGTGGGCAAATTTTTGCTAATCCCTAAGCTTTTAGGAGCCAAAGGGCAGTGTGAGTCACATCGGAATCGTCCGGTTGGATCAAGAGAAAATGTAACCCCTGGGCCTGCTGGAGCCGTTGTTGATAACGTTGTCCGGCGCTGGCGATCGCCACGTCATGGAAAGTCATGATCACCCACCGTTGGGTATCGGCCCCGGTAAGGACAAGTCCGCCCGCGAGGTTGGCCTCCGTTTCCTGGTAAAAAACCGTTTGGGGTTGCTGTTCCTGGAGCCACTGGGCCAACTGCATCGACTGCCTGCCGCCATAGATAATCGTCCCCGGAATCAACACATTAGAAGCTAGCCCTAATTTCACCGGCTGCAACTCCTCCGGCAGTGACAAAATTGGAATCGGGCGATCGCCAAACAAATCCCAAAAATCTCCAGCGGGAATGCTGCCAAAACGCCAATTTTCACCCAAAAGTTCATCGGGCAAAGGTTGGGGGGGAGCGGGTAAATTTTGCGCCATAATCAATTCGCCTCAGGGATTGTTTTCATACAAACTAATACAGACTTTGAATCCAGTCCCATTCTCGCCGCAGGCCCTCACTGAGTTTCACCTGGGGGTCATAACCCAAAATCGTTTTCGCCTTGGTCACATCGGCGCTGGTATGTCTGGCATCTCCCCGGGCGCGATCGCCATAGTTTCGTGGAATTGGTTTGCCAACGATCTGGTCAATTTCATCGAGCACATCATTTAAAATCACCCGACTGCCACCGCCGATATTGAAAATTTCGCCAATCGCCTTTGGTTCCTGGGCTGCCAAAAGGTTCGCCTGTACTGCGTCGCTGATATAAGTAAAATCACGGGTTTGTTTCCCATCGCCATAAATACCAATACTTTCACCCAGGATTGCCGCCCGGAAAAACTTATGGAAAGCCATATCGGGCCGTTGTCGGGGGCCATACACGGTGAAATAACGCAGGGATGTGACCGGGACAGCGTAATTTTTTAAATAAAGCCAGCAGAGCCGTTCCGCCGCTAATTTTGTGATGCCATAGGGAGAAACGGGCTGGGGACAGATGGTTTCTGGGGTGGGCATGGTTTCCGCATCGCCATAAACCGAGGATGTACCCGCATAGACAAAACGTTCTAAAGTACCGACCTTTTTCGCCGCTTCGAGCATCACCTGGGTGGAATTAATATTTCGTTCGGTGTAGTCCCGAAAGCCGATGCCCCAACTGGCCCGTACTCCGGCTTGGGCTGCCTGATGGTAAACCACACTCATACCTTTCAGCAGATCTTCCCAATCGAGATGCTGGATATCTGCTTCGATGAGTTGGAAATTTTGGTACTGAGCGAGGGCGGCTAGGTTTTTACGCTTGAGGGTTGTGTCGTAATAGTCATTCACCTGATCAACACCTACCACTGTAATCCCCTGCTGGAGGAGAGTTTCTGCGAGGCTAGAGCCAATAAATCCCGCAGCGCCTGTGACAATGACCTTCGACATGATGATGTTCGGGGGGGGAAAAAATTTGATGTTTCCAAAATAGAGGATGCGGTTAGGCGATCGCAAAGTTTTTTTCAGCCATTAGCACTCCCCCAATTTTGTTGTATTACAATATGCAATACGATAATGGTGTTGTTGATGATTACCCTAAGACTTGACCCAGACCTAGACAAAATAGTTAGTAATACGGCCAAAAATTTAGGCATCACAAAATCTGAACTAATCCGCAAAAGCCTAGTTGAATACATTCACAATCTCGACCAACAAAGTGCTTGGGAAACTGGCAAAGATTTGTTTGGCAAATATAGCAGTGGTAGAGATGATTTATCTTCCTGTCGAAAAATGCTCCTAAAAGAAAAGCTTAAAGCGAAGCGAGCATGAAAAAGATTCTGATTGACTCTGGGCCGCTGATTGCCCTGTTTGATGCGTCGGATAAATATCATCCAAAAGCCTTGGAATTCATTAGAAACAATAATCTGCCGCTGATCACAACGATTGCCTCAATCACAGAAACCCTCCATCTGTTAGATTTCAATCGCAATGCACAAATTGATTTTCTGGAGTGGATTAGTAGAGGTGGTATAGAAATTTATCAAATTGAAAACCATGATTTTCAGCGGCTACGGGAACTGACAGAAAAGTACCGTGATTTACCCATGGATTTTGCGGATTCTTGCTTAGTGCTTCTCGCAGAAAAATTAAATTTAGATACCGTCGCCACCATTGACCGCGATTTTTCTATTTATCGGATTAAGGGCCGGAAAAAATTTAAAATCATCCTTTCCTAAAAAATGCAGAATTAATTCTTCATTCAGTAACGCAAGTCTCGTCCAAGTTGCTCCGCCCCTAAAAAACTGCTTCAATCGGCAAAGGCAACATCGTTCAGGGAAATCCATGCCAGAACTACCAGAGGTGGAAACCGTTCGTCGCGGTTTGATGCAGATTAGTGTAAATCAGCGGTTTACAGGGGCAGAAATTCTCCTCCGGAAAACCCTAGCCCATCCTGTGGATCCTGATCACTTTCTAGGGGCAATCCAAGGCTTGGTTATTCAAGATTGGCAACGGCGCGGCAAGTATTTACTCGGAAAATTATCGGATGGCTCAACCCTTGGGATTCACCTGCGGATGACGGGGAAATTTCTCTGGACAACCCCGGATGTGCCTGTGCAAAAACATACTCGGATGCGGTTTTTCATAGAAGGCGATCGCGAACTGAGATTTGTTGACCTGCGCACCTTTGGGCAAATTTGGTGGGTACCAGCAGGAACTATTGTGGAATCTGTAATTACGGGATTGACACGCTTGGGTGTGGAACCCCTTTCCCCAGATTTTACGGCGGATGTGCTAGCTACTTGCTGCGAAAAGCGCCAGCGGCCAATGAAAACGTTTTTACTTGACCAAAGCATCGTGACTGGCTTGGGCAATATCTATGCTGACGAAGCGCTGTTTAAATCTGGCATCCATCCCACCCGCAAGGCTAGCAGCTTAAAGATATCGGAAATCGAGAAGCTCCATAAAGCGATTGTTGAAGTGCTGGAAACTTCTATTGCCCAGGGCGGCACCACCTTTAGCGATTTTGTCAGCACCACGGGCACCAACGGCAACTATGGCGGTATGGCCCTCACCTACGGGCGCACGGGAGAACCTTGTCGCGTTTGCAGTCATCCCATCGAACGGATCAAACTCGGTGGACGATCGACCCATTTTTGTCCCCAATGTCAGAGCTAATGTTTTTGTTTGATTAATCTTTGGCTTGGATGATGTAGCCGCACTGGTGTTCCCCTTCGTTGATCCATTGAGTGCGGGTTACGGTGCAGTCGGGTAAAACTTCTTCAAACATCTCCAGTTCGTTACCACAGACCATCGGAAAGGATTCGGCCACATCGGCGATCGCACAATGATGTTCCGTCAATAAAAAGCCATCGTGACCGTGGTCTGTCGCCGGAATGACCTCCGCCATGTAGCCTTCTTCTTTGCGTAAATTGACCAAACGGGCTAAACGCTCTGGCAAAGAACCATCCCCAAGGCGATCGCGGTAACTGTGGGCCTTCTTTTGCCATTGTTTGCGGAGCACTTCCTTAACTTGCTCTTCCCCCGCCGTCTCTGCCAAGGTATCCAAAAAAGACACCGCAAAATCGTTATAGCGGTTCGGAAAGCGATCGCGGCCGGCCCGACTCAGACCATAAAAATAATTAGGACGCCCCAAACCCTCCTGCTTTGCCCGGTGTTCAATGAGGCCTTCTTCCTCTAGATCTTTCAGGTGACGTCGCACCGCCTGGGGGCTAATTTGTAAAGATTTCGCCAACTGCACAGCCTTAACTTGACCATGTTTCAATAAATATTCCAAAATGTCATGCTTCGTTGAACGGGTTTCGGCGCGGGTGTCAGAAAGGGTCATGGATAAGCCGTTAGACAAGATCTACCACAAATATTTGACAACTTTTTTGTTGTTAAAGTACCTTGAATAGAAACTAAAACAACCAAACAGTTGTTAAACTAATCATATCGCGTTTTCTTAATCCGACAACGCCAAACCCAGAAAGCATTACCCATTCTGTAGAGAGACTGACCCCAGCATGAGTGCGACCGTCAAAACCCTTGTCAATCAGCCCTATAAATATGGTTTCGTCACAGATATCGAGACGGAAAAAATTCCCCGTGGCCTCAGCGAAGATGTCGTTCGCTTAATTTCCGCCAAGAAAAACGAACCGGACTTTATGCTGGAGTTTCGTCTCAAGGCTTACCACCAGTGGCTTAAAATGGCTGAGCCAGAATGGGCCCATGTTAAATATCCCCCCATCGACTACCAGGACATCGTTTACTACGCTGCCCCCAAAAAAGAAACTAAAAAAATCGAGAGCCTAGACGAAATTGATCCGGCCCTCCTAGAAACGTTTGAGAAGCTAGGCATCCCCCTTTCAGAACAAAAGCGTCTATCCAATGTCGCTGTAGATGCCGTTTTTGATAGCGTTTCCATTGCGACCACCTTTAAAAAAGACCTCGCCAAACACGGTGTAATTTTCTGCTCCATTTCCGAAGCACTGCAGGAATACCCAGACCTGGTCAAAAAATATCTCGGTACCGTTGTGCCCACTTCTGACAACTACTTTGCGGCGCTCAACTCCGCCGTGTTTAGTGACGGTTCCTTCGTCTTTATTCCCAAAGGCGTGAAATGCCCGATGGAGTTGTCCACCTATTTTCGGATCAATGATGGGGAAACAGGTCAATTTGAACGGACGCTGATTATCGCCGAAGAAGGTGCCTCCGTGAGCTATCTCGAAGGTTGTACCGCACCGATGTTTGACACCAATCAGCTCCATGCTGCTGTGGTCGAACTGGTGGCCCTCGACAACGCTGATATCAAATATTCCACCGTCCAAAACTGGTTTGCGGGGGACGAAGAGGGCAAAGGCGGTATCTACAACTTCGTGACGAAGCGGGGCCTCTGTAAAGGTATCAATTCTAAGATTTCCTGGACTCAGGTAGAAACCGGCTCGGCGATCACCTGGAAATACCCCAGTTGTGTCTTGCTCGGCGATAACTCCGTGGGTGAATTTTATTCCATTGCTTTAACGAATAATCACCAGCAGGCCGACACGGGCACCAAAATGATCCACATCGGTAAAAACAGCCGTAGCACAATTATTTCTAAAGGCATTTCGGCAGGCAAGTCGAAGAATAGCTACCGGGGCTTGGTGAAAATGCACCCCAAAGCCGACGGAGCGCGGAACTATTCCCAATGTGATTCGATGCTCATTGGCGATACAGCAGAAGCGAATACCTTCCCCTACATCCAAGTGGATAATCAAAATGCCAAGGTGGAACATGAAGCCTCCACTGCAAAAATTGGCGAAGAGCAGCTCTTTTACTTTGCCCAGCGGGGGATCGCCGAAGAGGACGCCATTTCAATGCTTGTTAGTGGCTTCTGTAAGGACGTGCTCAGTGAGTTACCGATGGAATTTGCGGCTGAAGCGGATAAACTTCTCAGCCTCAAACTCGAAGGCACTGTTGGGTAGTTTCAAACCTCAATTATCAGCAAATAAGTATTCGTTTTTTAGTTCAGAAATAAGCAATTGAAGGCAATGAGTGACGTTATTTTAGCGATTAAAAATTTGACCGCGACCGTCGATGGTCAGCCGATTCTCAAGGGCGTTGATCTAGAGATCAAAGCAGGGGAAATCCACGCAATTATGGGCCGGAATGGTTCAGGAAAAAGCACCCTGTCAAAAATTATTGCGGGGCACCCTGAGTATGAAGTCACTGGTGGCGAAATTATCTACAAGGGCGAAAACCTCTTGGAGAAGGAAGCCGAAGAACGGGCTTTAGATGGTATTTTCCTCGCGTTCCAATATCCGTTAGAAATTCCTGGGGTGAGCAACCTTGATTTCCTGCGGGTTGCCTACAATGCCAAGCTCAAGCATCAGGGCAAAGAAGAGATTGATGCCTTTGATTTTGAGGATTTGATCGAAGAAAAACTCGAAGTGGTCAAAATGAACCCCAGTTTCCTCGAAAGAAGCTTGAACGAAGGTTTTTCTGGGGGCGAGAAAAAGCGCAACGAAATTTTACAGATGGCCCTATTAGAACCGAGTTTAGGCATTTTAGATGAGATTGATTCTGGCCTCGATATTGATGCACTGCGAATTGTGGCGGAAGGGGTTAATCAATTGGCAACACCCGATAATGCGTTTCTTTTGATCACCCACTACCAACGCCTATTGGATTACATCACGCCTCAGTTTGTCCATGTGATGTACGATGGCCGGATTGTGAAGAGTGGCGGTAAGGAACTTGCCCTGGAATTAGAAGCAACGGGCTATGATTTCCTCGATCAAGAACTGGCTGCGGGGGTTGTGTAACTATGTCTAGCAGTACCATGACAGCGGCGATCGCCTTTTCCCAGAGTCAACCCACAGAAGTCGATCCCAATCTGGAAAAATTTCTCGAATTACTTGACCGAAACCAATCAGCGGAATTTCAAGCCATTCGCGATCAAGGCCTTGAAAAAGTTCGCCAAGGAAAATTCCCAAGCCGACGGGATGAAGCCTGGCGGGTAACAGATTTATCGGTGCTCAAAAATACGGCTTTTCAGGCGGCGCAACCGACAACCCCAACGGCGGCAGATTTGGAAGTTTTCGCCCTACCGGAAACAGCCAACAGTCGTTTGGTATTTGTGAATGGCCACTATGCCCCCGACCAGTCCTGCGTTTCGGGATTACCTGACAACGTTTTTGTCGGCAACTTCACGGCATTAGCGGCGGATCAAAAAGTGGCGATCGCCAAATATCTTGGCCAGCAGACCGAGCAACTGGATGTGTTTGCCGCCCTCAATGATGCAGGTCTTGGGGATCTCGCCATTGTTTGGGTGCCGAAAAATACCGTTGTTGAACAGCCAATCCAACTGCTATTTGTCGGCAACGGTGCGGATCAACCGATGGCTATGCAGTCCCGCTGTCTCGTGATTGCGGAAACGGGAGCCCAGGCCAATGTGGTGGAATATTACGGGGCGATCGCCCAGGGTTGCACCGATCAAGATACCCACCGCTATTTCAACAATGCTTTAACGGAAGTCTGGGTGCAGGCCAATGCCCGCCTTAACCATGTGCGGGTACAACGGGAAGCTGGGGGTGCGATTCATCTCGGTAATACGGCGATCGCCCAAGCCCAAGACAGCCATTACCAACTCACAGAAGTTAATTTTGGTGCCCAACTGAGTCGCCATACCCTGACCCTGACCCAAAACGGCCCCCAAACAGAAACCGTTCTAAAAGGGTTAACCATGGTTGGCGCCGAACAACTCAGCGACACCCACACCGCCGTTTATCTCCAGCATCCCTACGGCAGCGTCGATCAACTACATAAATGCATTATTGACGATGCGGCCCGGTCTGTTTTCAACGGCCAAATCCATGTGCCTCAGAAAGCGCAAATGACCAACGCGGCCCAACTGAACCGTAATTTGCTGCTGTCTCCCAAGGCCAAAGTCGATACCAAACCCGAACTGCAAATTACCGCCGATAACGTGAAATGTGCCCACGGCGCCACCGTCAGCCAACTGGAAGCCGAGGAAATTTTCTACCTCCGTAGTCGCGGTCTCAATGACTATGATGCGCGCCATTTGCTGATTGATGCCTTTGCTGCGGAAATTCTCGATACCGTGGCGATCGCCCATTTACAGCAGGCCCTTACGGGTTGTGTTGCCTGTCGCACCGTTGACTAACTTGTAAATTACCGCCCCAACTGTTCCCGCTCACCCATCCGACCCAGTGAATCCCTTATGATCACAACCCAACCGAAACCCCTTGCCGAACAGGTTCGTGACGACTTTCCCATCCTGCATCAAACCGTGCACGGAAAGCCACTGATCTACTTCGATAACGCTGCCACCTCCCAAAAGCCCAAGGCCGTCCTCGATGCGTTGCTGCATTATTACCAGCAAGATAATGCCAATGTTCACCGGGGGATCCATAGCCTGAGTGCCCGGGCAACGGATGGCTACGAAGGGGCACGGGATAAAGTCGCCCGGTTTATCAATGCGGCCAGTCGTGATGAAATTGTTTACACCCGCAATGCCAGTGAAGCGATTAATCTTGTCGCCTACAGTTGGGGGTTGAGTAATCTGGGGCCGGGGGATGAAATTATCCTGTCGGTAATGGAACACCACAGCAACATTGTGCCTTGGCAAATGATCGCGGCGAAAACTGGGGCTGTCTTGAAGTATGTGCCGTTAACCCAGGATGAGACCTTTGATTTTGAGCAATACCAAGCGCTACTTAGCGACAAAACGAAGCTAGTCACAGTGGTTCATATCTCCAACACCTTGGGCAATGTAAATCCGGTGACGGAGATCATCCAAGCGGCCCGTAAATATGGCGCCAAAATTCTCATTGATGCCTGCCAGAGTTTGCCCCATATGCCCGTTGATGTGCAGCAAATGGACTGTGACTGGCTCGTCGGCTCTGGTCACAAAATGTGTGCGCCCACGGGCATTGGTTTTCTCTATGGAAAACGGGATATTCTCGAAGCGATGCCTCCCTTCTTGGGCGGTGGAGAAATGATCGCTGAGGTCTTCTTTGATCATTCTACCTACGGTGAACTGCCCCACAAATTTGAAGCGGGAACCCCAGCCATCGGTGAGGCGATCGCCCTTGGAGCGGCGGTGGATTATCTCTCTCAAATTGGGATGGATCGCATCCATGCCTACGAAGCTGAACTCACTGCCTATCTTTTTAAGGGACTCCGGGACATCCCGAACCTAAAAATTTATGGCAAACAACCCGATGCCCAGGGGGAAGGTCGGGCGGCCCTCGCGGCCTTTAATGTTGCTGGTGTCCATGCCAATGACTTAGCGACCCTCCTCGACCACGACGGCGTTGCCATTCGTTCCGGCCACCACTGTACCCAACCCCTCCACCGTCTGTTTGATGCCTCTGGCAGTGCCCGCGCCAGCCTCTATTTTTACAACACCACCGCTGAAATCGATCAATTCATTGTTGCCCTGAAGGACACCATTGATTTCTTTACCAGCATGGGTAGTTAATGAAGCATACTTCTCAAATCTCCCTAATTTTCTCTAATTGCTAGAGATTATCAGGCAATACTACGAAAACTCACATTGTCTCCTTCTTCTGACTGTTTAAAGAGGAGTAGCGGTGTGGGTTTTGCTTTTTGATCCCATTCAATGGTGACGACACGCCCTTGCACCGTGGGCTGCCAATAGTCAGGGGCTTCACTGGGATTGAGGAACTTTTCGAGACAATCAATAATTTGTTCAACGGTGATGCTGCTAGCTTGGGCGGGAAGTTTTGTAAGGCTAATATTTACGCGAAATAAAACCCCCTCTTGACGTTGACCTTCTCGATTAATCGTGTCGTAATAAACATCAAAAATTTCATCCACGGGGCGACCACTGGTGGCGATCCCCACAGTGGCTACATCGGCGGTACTGGGGCGTAGGGCAACGCTGATAATTAGACGCACCTTAATTTTGAGCTGGTTCACAATCACGTAGTGGAACTGATCTTCTTCCATCCGCATCCGGAGGTAATCGAGGTTAAATTCCCGGGAGTGTACCAAATCCGGATTGCTTTCCATTTTCTTGATGGTGTTCAGGGCTAACTTGAGTTTTTTCCTGAGATCGTTGATTTTGTAACGATTGAGCTTGGCTTCTTTTTTGTGCTTTTGATTAATGCCACGAATATAGAACAAAAGACCTAGGGTAGTGCAAAAGAAGGCTGAAGCAAGGGCAATCCATAGGGCAATGCCACCAAAGGTCGGGCGATCTAAGGTTGTAATCGGTGTGGGCTGTTGCGCGATGATCGGCTTTGTGGAAGGGAGGGTTGGCGGCATATGCAAGGATAAACGGAAAATTTTAGGATGAAGGTATGGCCAGAAGTTATTAACAGATTAACAAGGGTCGGTAGGGTCTGTTTCCAGAAGTATAGAAAAAATTTAGAACCATGGAGAGTTCATCGGCCACAATTGGCGGCGGGGCGATCGCCGAATCATTCCCCAGCATTTTCACAAAAACATTGTGTATGATGAGGCGTCTCTGGGAAAATAAGAGAGTGGCAATTTTCAAAAATTGTCCAGGCCCGGCAAAAATTTAATGGAATAGGTTGCAAACCCACGATGAACAAAGCCCTTGGTTGTTTGGAGCAGTCAGTGAATACCCGTTGGACAGTGGCGCATAGCGAGACGTTATACCAAGTGGCAGGGTGGGGGGAACCATATTTTTCGATTAACAACCAGGGTCATGTGCAGGTGTCTCCCCTTGGGGACGCAGGGACGAGTATTGATCTATTTGAGCTGGTAGAATCCCTCAAACAGCGAAACATTGGTTTACCCTTCTTAATTCGTTTTCCGGATATTCTCCGCGATCGCATTGAACGGCTCCAGGACTGTTTTGCGACGGCGATCGCCCGGTATGACTATCCGAACCATTACCGGGGTGTGTATCCGGTCAAATGCAATCAGCAGCGCCATTTGGTAGAAGATCTTGTGGAGTTGGGGCGCACCCACCACCTGGGCCTAGAAGCGGGTTCTAAGCCAGAACTCATGATTGCGATCGCTCTGTTAGAACCAGAGGCCGATCAAGAGCGACTGCTCATTTGCAACGGTTATAAAGACCAGCATTACATTGAAACGGCCCTCCTGGCGACCCAATTGGGACACCGCGCCTTGATCGTGATCGAACAGCCGGAAGAATTAGACTTGGTGATTCGGGCGAGTCAAAGTTTGGGCATCCGGCCGATGTTGGGCATTCGCGCCAAGCTTGCCAGTCGCGGCATTGGTCGTTGGGGGGGCTCCTCTGGCGATCGCGCTAAATTTGGGCTAACTATTCCGCAGATTTTGCGGCTCGTGGAAAAACTACAGGCAGAGGAAATGCTCGATTGCCTGCAATTGTTGCACTACCACATCGGTTCCCAACTTTCCTCGATCAGTGTTGTTAAGTCTGCCATCCGAGAAGCCTCACAAATCTATGTGGAACTGGTAAAACTCGGCGCTCCCATGGGCTTTTTGGATGTGGGCGGCGGTCTCGCGGTGGACTACAGCGGCTCCAAGAACAATTTCCCCTCCTCGAAGAACTACAATATGCAAAACTACGCCAACGACGTGGTGGCGACGGTGCAGGATACTTGCGATGAAACCAACGTGCCCGTGCCCGTGCTGGTAAGTGAAAGTGGGCGGGCGATCGCCTCCCACCAGGCCGTGTTAATTTTTGATGTCCTCGGCAGTAGTGAAGTTGATCCGATTTTGCCCCCGAAGCCCGACTATAAAGAGCATTTGGTGCTGCGTAATTTGCGGGAAACCTACGACACCATTACCCCAGAAAATTACCAGGAAAACTATCACGATGCCGTGCAATTCAAAGACGAAGCCATCAGCCTGTTTAATTTGGGCTATCTCAGCTTAGGCGATCGCGCCAATGCCGAGGAATTGTACTGGTCTTGTTGTCAAAAGATTTTTTCGATTATCCAAGGGCAAGCCAGCATCCCCGAAGACTTTGAAGAACTTTGGCAAAATATGGCCGCCCTCTACTATGTGAATTTGTCTGTGTTCCAATCGGTGCCGGACAGTTGGGCCATTGATCAGCTTTTTCCGATTATGCCGATCCACCGACTCCACGAAGAACCTACAAAAAAAGGCATCCTGGCAGATTTAACCTGTGATAGCGACGGACGTATTAACCGTTTTATTGATACCAAGGCCGAAAGTAAAAATCTTCTTGAACTGCATCCTCCCAATGGTCAGCCTTACTATCTGGGTCTCTTTTTAATGGGCGCTTACCAAGAAATTATGGGCAACCTCCACAACCTGTTTGGCGATACCCATGTGGTGCACGTGCGTCTGACTGATGACGGTTACCACCTCGAACACCTCGTAGAAGGGGACACGATCAAAGAAGTTTTGCAGTATGTGCAATATGACGTGGCCGATCTCCTCGAAACAATGCGGTGTCGCACCGAGAAAGCCCTCAGTGAAAAACGCCTAACCCTCCAGCAGTCACAGCTTTTGATTAACCATTATCGTCAAAGTTTAGAGAGCTACACCTACCTCCACTAATCATCCGATCAGCGCACATTCACAAGGAATCTGTATTTACTCCAAGCCCAAATATTGACTTGTTTTTCTACAGGATAAGAAAAGCAGCCGTTCTCTCTATGCTTGGCTATTAACAGCTTTAATTTGAGAACTTAAGAGGCGATCCATCCAATGTTCAAAAAATTCACGGTTTGCCTGTTGCTCAGCGAGGGTTTTGGGTTCTAACCCGTGGGGAGCCAGCCCCATCAAAGCCGCACTGGTCACACAGAACATTGATTTTTGGAAGGTTTGGCAAATTTTAACCCGCAAATCCTGCTCTTTGCGCAGGGTGCCCATATAGTAATCCCAGAGATAATCGGGTAAGAAGTGGCGCATATCTTGCATCAACAGAGTCGGCGGAATCCCCGAACCACCAATGGGTAATGGGTCGGCATAGAGGGCCCCATAGGTAAAGATTCCTTGTTCGGCGGGGACTTGGGCGGCCTGGGCATTGTAGGAGATGGTGCCAGCAAAGGGAGTTCCCCGGAAGAAAATCGCTTCGACGTAGGGAACGGCGGTATCCATCAGGAAAGTTAAACCCGCAGATTCTGGGATCAACTCATACACTTCCCCTTTGATTTCGACCTTGTAGGTGATGGGACGGCTGGCATCAGCCACCAATCCGGCTAGGACATGGTTGGTCACGTCGGCGGTGGTTTTGATTTCGCCGGCATCGTAGCGATCGCTCAAGTCGAGAAACATATCACTCATGACGCGCCAAAACTGACCCAAGCCTGTGTAGTAGGCCATTTGTCGGGTTTGCTCTAGGAGAAAATCGGGGAAGAGTTTATTCAAACCCAACATGAAGGGATTATTTTTCCAGCGGGCGGCGATCGCCTTTTTGGCGGCCTCAATAAATTCTGGCGTGTCGAGGTAGGCATCTAAACCCCCCCCACCATGCCAAAACATCGACTTCATGCAATATTCGGCATATTCAAAGTTAATCCGGTCATGCCACCAATGTTTCAGGAGGCGATCGCCCGTTAATTGGCCGTTGAAATACTTAAAAAAGGGAAAAACATTGAGAAATTGCGATTCGGCCACATAGTTCAGATTATTCGAGTAGGCATCTAAGACCACCCCATAACTCTTGAGGATGCCCACTACTTCCATCACATTTTGATCGCTATTTTCCAGCATCGGTAAACCTTGCTCAAGGCGATGAATGAAAGGGGCAAGGGGATGCCGCGAAGGCTCTAAAACAGCAGTGACCATATTCATATCCACAATTCTTAAACGCTTACTCTTACTTTAAAGAAATTTCAATAGCTGTCGGGGATGCCACCAAGGCCGCCGTGTCGATCTCACTCCAGCGCACCAGCCACTGGGGCTGCAACCCAAAGACAAACAGTAATATCACTAACATAACCGCCGGAAACTGATCCGCCCAATTGACCGGGGACATATTCGTCAGTTCTGGGGTCAAGCGGCCAAAAAAGACCTTATTAATCATCAGCAGAAAATACACTGCTGTGAGACCTGTCCCCACCATACACAGGAGAGTCGCCACTGGATACACCGGAAAGCTGCCCCGAAAAATGAGGAATTCAGCGATAAAGCCCGCCATTCCCGGCAAACCCGCACTGGCCATGACCCCCAGGATCATCAAACTACCCGTCAGAGGCAGACCCCGTTCTGGGGTGAGCAGTCCCCGTAGATAATCGACATCCCGACTGCCCGTTTTTTTGTAGACAATGCCCACCAACAAAAAGAGCAGCCCAGAGATTAAACCATGGCTGACCATCTGGATTTCTGCCGCTGCCAAACTTAAGGGGGTCGCCGCCGCCGCCGCCAGCAGAATAAACGCCATGTGGGCAATGGAGGAATAGGCCACCACTTTTTTCATGTCTTTTTGGGCGATCGCACAGGAAGCCCCATACAAGGCACTGATTGCCGCCCAGATCGCTAGCCAAGGGGCCACGACAGCCCAAGCCAGGGGAAATAGGCCAATCCCAAACTTCAGTAGACCGTAGGTACCAACTTTGAGGAGCACCCCCGCCAAAATCACCGATACAGGGGTAGATGCTTCGACGTGGGCATCCGGGAGCCAGGTATGGAAAGGCAGAAACGGAATTTTGATCCCAAAGCCCACCAAAATGCCGCCGAGGAGAACTAATTGGGTCGTCAGGGGCAACAAATCACTGTGGAGGGCACTGTAGGCAAAGGTATTAGATTCTGTGAGGAAGGCCAGACCCAAGAAAGAAGCCAGAATTAAAATTCCGGAAACGGCTGTGTAGAGCAAAAATTTAATGGCGGCATAGCCTCGTTTTTTGCCGCCCCAAATCGCAATGAGGAAATATAGGGGGATAATTTCAATTTCGTAGAACAGAAAAAAGAGCAGCACATCCTGGGCCAAAAACGCCCCATTGACACTCGCCTGCAAGAGCAAAAAGAGGGCGTAATAAAAGCGAGGGCGGTGCAGATCCTTCGGACTAATCCAGAGGGCTACTAGGGTCAACAATGCATTGAGGGCAAGGAGGGGCAACGATAAACCATCAACACCGAGATCGTAGTTTAGGCCCAACCACTCAATCCAAGGATAATGTTCGACAAATTGGAGGCCGGCGATCACCACATCATAATGGAGCCCCAGCCAAGCTGTCCAAACAAAAACGAGGGCAGCCGCTCCCAGGGCCATCGTCCGGGAAAACTGATTTTTTTCTCCCTGGGGGAGTATCGCCACCAACAGAGCTCCGACCAAGGGCAGCCAAATTAAGGCACTCAGCATTCTTTCCTCCAAAATTCACAAAAAAGCAGATTTAACAACAAAGAGAGAAACTCCTTAGGCCAACTGATTCGACCAAAAATCCGTAATCATCGTCCATTGACCCGTGGCCATAAACCAGACTAGGCCGAGGATCATCCCTAAAACAATCGTCAAAACATAGAATTGAGACTGTCCCGAAACGTTGTAACGTAGAGCGCTTCCACTAAAAAGTGTCGCCAAACCGGTTAAGTTGACAAAGCCATCCACAACGTAGCGATCAAACCAAGCGGCGAGTTTTGAAAGGGTTGTGACTAGCCAAACCACCGTCACGTTGTAAATGCGGTCAATGTAAAAATCGTAGGCCAGCAAATCCTGCAAAAAGCGCAGATAAAGCTGTCGAGGGCGACTCAGGGAAGGATTCAAAGTAATCGTTAGACCAGCGACTAAGCCGAGGCCTCCCGCGATCATCAGTGCAGGTATTGCTAAAGTCACGATGAGCGGCCGTTCAACAAGGGTCGGCAGGGATGGATTAAAGAGCAATTGCCATTGGTGCAAAAAGAAGGGCACCATCAGAGTCATCAGGATCAGACTCACCATGGGCACAGCCATTTGCCAGACCACCTCAGGCGATCGCCGCGTTTTTGGCTTGGGGGCACCGAGGAAAACAGAACGAAAGACCCTGGTCAGATTAAAGCTGGAGCAGAAGTTTACTCCCACAAGGAGTAGCACGAGCCACGGGGGCGTATCCCAAAAACCATCAACCCAACGACGCATCGTCCAAAACGTCCCCAGGGGAAAGAGGCACACAAGCCCCGCTGACCCCACCACAAAGGCACTGGTGGTCGCCGGCATCCGCGACCAGAGGCCGCCCATTTCCGTAATGTTTTGGCCGTGGGTATTGAGAATAACCGCACCAATACTCATGAATAAGAGCGCTTTGGCGATCGCATGGGTTAGCAAAAGCAACAGGGCAATATCGACTTGATTTAACCCCACCGCAATAAACACCAAACCGAGGTAAGCACTGGTGGAGTGGGATAAGGCCCGCTTAATATCAATTTGGGCTAGGGCAACCAACGAAGCTCCCACCGTAGTTACAGTACCGATAATAATCAAAGCGTCGGAGGTGATCGGCGTAATCGTAAAAACGGGCTCCATTTTGAGCAGCACGTAGGCCCCCGCAGAAACCACCACCGAATTACGAATAATCCCCGCTGGGTTTGGCCCTTCCATCGCTTCATCAAGCCAGAGGTTCAACGGGAACTGGGCACATTTACCAATCGGCCCGGAAATGAGCGCAAGGCCCACGAGACTGGCTTCCCAGGGGGGCAAGGGAGGATTCGCCGCCCAAGTTTCTAGTTCACTAAATGTGAGCCCCGTACCATAGCTGGATAAGGCGACAATGCCCATCAAGAGCAAGATATCGCCGACCCGTTTGGTCAAAAAAGCATCCCTAGCCGCCGTCACGACCAGGGGTTGGGCGTACCAAAAACCAACTAATAAGTAAGTAGAAAGGGTTAATACTTCCAACAGGCCATAGCTCAAGAGCAGCGAGTCGCTAATGGCCAAACCCGATAGGGCCGCCTCAAAAAAGCCCATCAAGCCATAGAAGCGGGCAATAGACCAATCCTTTTCTAGGTATCCAAGGCCGTAGAGTTGAGCCATGAAACAAATGCCAGTGACCAGTTCCATTGCGCCGAGGTTAACCGGAGAAATTTCAATAACCAGGGAAAGGTTTAGATCGGCAACCTGGAGCCACTCCAGTGATAGTTGTTGGGGGGGCATGTTCCAAAGGGAAGCGAAGGCAAAGGAACCGTGCAAAAGACCCAAAAAGGTCATGATCAGGTTGAGGTAGGCGGCAGGTCGAGGCCCGGTGCGCCGAATTAACCCGAGGGACCAAGGCAAGGTCAAGAGTGCCCCCGTAATTCCGTAGACTGGAACTAGCCATACGCTTTGTAAAAGAAATTCACTCATGGAGGGTGTCTAGAAAATCACAACAGAAGGTTGGTTGGCATTGGGTGGATTGGCCAGAAAATATTTCAAATCGTCGGTCTACAGTCTTTGTAAGAGAGTGTAATCGATTAGATGGCGATTTCCCAAAGGTTTGAGGCTTTTTTGTGGTGATAGCGATGCTTAATTGACATAGCGTTAAGAAATAATAATTTGGCGATCGCCTACATGGTTTTGTTAATTATTAAGTCGAAATGTCAGCCTTTGCCGACCCTTTGATGTTTCTTAAAATTCAGCCGAGGGGAACCACTCCTATGATTGGCGTAGTGGCTGTTGACCGTCAATTTGAAATTCTAAAAAGATGACTTTGAGTTGATGCCCAGCGGGCCGCTTTCCCGTCACCAACTTATTCGTTGGAGTAAACCTCTCCATGGCATCAATCGCAAATATCGGGCACTGGATCTCCCGCCCAACCTTTAGACATTGGCGTGGTGATTTTTTTGGGGGGCTAACGGCGGCCATTGTCGCACTCCCCCTTGCCCTTGCCTTTGGGGTTTCTTCCGGAGCCGGGGCGATCGCCGGGATGTATGGGGCCATTTGTACTGGATTTTTTGCCGCGTTGTTTGGGGGAACTCCCGCCCAGATCACGGGACCTACGGGGCCGATGACGGTGGTGATGGCAACGGTTTTTACCGCCGCCGCGAAGACCGCTGATGATCCGGCCACAGGCCTAGCGATCGCCTTCACCGTGGTTATGCTGGGGGGTCTCTTTCAGATCCTTCTAGGCATCCTGCGCCTGGGAAAATACATCACCCTGATTCCCTACACCGTCATTTCTGGGTTTATGTCTGGGATTGGCGTGATCATTATTGTGCTTCAGTTTGGCCCCTTGCTTGGTTATCCCGGCGGCGCGAATATTTTGGGGGCCGTTCAAGAAATTCCCTACGATCTAACCCATCCTTACCTCGGGGCCACGGCCCTGGGCCTTCTGACTTTGGCGATTGTATTTGCTTCACCGGCCCGACTCAATCGTCTTGTCCCTTCTCCTCTCCTGGCTTTGGTCATCTGCACGATTTTATCTCTGTTAATTCCCAATCCTAATTTGGCGCGCATTGGCGACATTCCCCAGGGTTTTCCGACCCTCCATTGGCCCTATTTCAGCCTGCCTCTGTTGCGTCAAATGCTCGGTTATGGCGTGATCCTCGGTACCCTAGGCGCCATTGATTCCCTTCTGACCTCTTTAGTTGCGGACAATATCACCCGTACCCAGCACGACTCCGACCAAGAATTAATCGGCCAAGGCATTGGCAATTTTCTCTCCGGCTTTGTGGGAGGACTACCGGGGGCTGGGGCAACGATGCGGACAGTGATCAATGTGCGCTCTGGGGGCAAAAGCAACCTTGCAGGCATGCTCCATGCTTTGGTGTTATTGGTGATTTTACTTGGGGCGGCCCCCCTCACGGCCCCTATCCCCCATGCGGTCTTAGCGGGCATTTTGATTAAGGTGGGCATTGACATTATTGATTGGAGTTTCTTGAAACGGGCCCACAAAATTTCCTGGAAAGCGACGGGATTAATGTATGGTGTTTTATTGTTAACCGTCTTTGTCGATTTGATCACGGCGGTGGCAGCGGGGGTTTTTGTGGCGAATCTCCTGACGGTCAAAAGCCTCACAGATTTGCAAATGCAGCGGCTAGAAACCATCACTGCTGGGGCCGATACAAATACGTTAAATGAGCGCGAACGGGAACTGTTACACCAGGCCCAGGGACACATTATTCTTTTTTGTTTAGGTGGCCCCATGAGCTTTGGGGCAGCGAAAGGGATTGCCCAACGGATGGCCATCGTTGAAAAATACGAGGTTTTAATTTTAGACCTCAGTGAGGTACCCCGGATGGGAGTGACGGCCTCCCTGGCGGTGGAGACGATGATCCGGGATGCCCACGGTCGGGGACGGGAAGTGTTTTTAGTGGGGGCCATGGGCCAGGTGCGCGATCGCCTGAGGAAATTAGAAGTGTTAAAGTTGCTGCCACCCCGCAATCGTGTAACAAATCGTTTAGATGCGCTCCAACAGGCGATCGCCTTCATTCAGCAGCGAAAAGCTTAGTCCTCTGACCTTTGGGCAACTTCTTCTAGAAACCCCTGTCTATTTAAACGATGAAGCATTGACTCTACTTAACCTTGGTATTACGAAATATCATTGCAGTTTATGTTGTCAAAGGTGCCATTGTTGCTTATGCTCTTCATAGCTTGCCAAAATCAAAATTAGTAACAAACGCGATTCTTGGCGATCGCCTTGTCCACTATAAAGCCTGTAAAGGACCCTAACCCCTGCGCAGAGGCAAGTGGTCGGTCTTATGCCGCTTCCGTTATCCCAACTAGAAGCAGACCAAACTCCCAGGGGGACGCCTGTTCCTTAGTATTTTTAAGACATTAAGCTTGATAAGCGAGGATAAATTAGATGCCTATTGCAGTTGGAATGATTGAAACCCGCGGTTTCCCCGCAGTTGTAGAAGCTGCTGACGCGATGGTAAAAGCCGCCCGTGTAACCCTCGTTGGTTACGAAAAAATCGGTAGTGGCCGCGTTACTGTGATTGTCCGTGGTGATGTTTCTGAAGTCCAAGCCTCCGTTTCCGCTGGCATTGAGAGCGCCAACCGTGTCAATGGTGGTGAAGTGCTTTCTACCCACATCATCGCCCGTCCCCACGAAAACCTCGAATACGTCTTGCCGATTCGCTACACCGAAGAAGTAGAACAATTCAGAACCTATTAACCCTGGGACAGAGGGGCGATCGCCATTCTTTTTTCGGTCACGCATCCTCTGTGATTCCCAGAACCCATTAATTAAAAGCAAGAGGAGAAAAACTCAATGTCTATTGCAGTCGGAATGGTAGAAACCCTCGGTTTCCCCGCAGTTGTAGAAGCTGCTGACGCGATGGTAAAAGCCGCCCGTGTAACCCTCGTTGGTTACGAAAAAATCGGTAGTGGCCGCGTTACCGTAATTGTCCGTGGTGATGTTTCTGAAGTCCAAGCTTCCGTTTCTGCCGGTACTGATAATGTCAGCCGCGTCAACGGTGGCCAAGTGCTTTCTACCCACATCATCGCCCGTCCCCACGAGAACCTCGAATACGTTCTGCCGATCCGGTACACCGAAGCCGTAGAACAGTTTCGTGAAAGCGTGAATCCCCAACCTCTGAGAAGAGTGTAATTTTTTAATAAAAAAATTTTTAGTTATAAATTTTCATGCAAATTGCCAAAGTACGTGGCACTGTCGTCAGCACCTACAAAGCAGAAAGCCTCCGGGGGATTAAATTTTTGCTCGTTCAATTTATAGATGAACAGGGTCAGCCCCTTCCTAAATATGAAGTGGCAGGAGATCTCGTAGGCGCTGGCGTCAATGAATGGGTTTTGGTCAGTCGTGGTGGTGCTGCCCGTACCGAAACGGGAATGGAGGGAAGACCCCTAGATGCGATGGTCATTGGCATCATTGATACGGTCAACGTCGATAATCGTTCCCTTTACAGCAAGAAAGATGCAGGCTAAATGGTCTGAATTCTTTCCAGCCGGACTACCCAAAGTCAATGCGTGGCTCGTTTGGTAATCTCAAGCAATTTATGGCGGATGGTTAAAAGCTAGCGAGAGAAGCAATCAATGACATTGAGAGGAGGGATTGATTCATGGTAGTCCGCAGTACCGCGGCTCCCCCAACACCTTGGTCTAAGGACTTAGCTGAACCAAAGATTCACGAAAGTGCCTATGTGCATTCTTTCTCGAATTTAATTGGTGATGTCACAGTTTGCGAACATGTGCTCATTTCTCCGGGAACGTCTATTCGGGCAGATGAGGGCGCACCTTTCCATATCGGGGCAGCAACCAATATCCAAGATGGCGTTGTAATCCATGGTTTGGAGCAGGGCCGTGTCGCTGGGGCAGATGGCCATGACTATTCTGTCTGGATTGGCGATCGCAGCTGTATTACCCACATGGCCCTTGTCCATGGCCCCGCCTACATTGGCAATGATTGCTTTGTTGGCTTTCGTTCCACAGTGTTTAATGCCCGCATCGGCGATGGTTGTGTCATCATGATGCACGCCCTCGTTCAAGATGTGGACATTCCCCCCGGCAAGTATGTGCCTTCGGGAGCTGTGATTACGAACCAGCAGCAGGTGGAGCGCCTCTCCAATGTGACCGAGGCCGATCGCGCCTTTGCCAAACAGGTGGTGGAAATCAATGAAGCATTACGGGAGGTCTCCCCAGGGGCCACTAATAATGGTTCACGGATTGCTGCCAACCAGCAACCAACCCCCTCTTCTTCTACAAATACAAGCGGTACTAGCGAACATCAATCGGTGGGAAATATGAGTTTAAACGGAGATCTTTACAATCAGGTGCGTGGCCTTGCCGCCCAAGGGTGCACCTTCACCGCAGAATATGCCAACAAGCGGCGCTTCAAAACCAAATCTTGGTTGAGTGCTGGTTTTGTCGAAGGTCATTCTGCCGATCAAATCATTGGTAACTTGAACCGGGTGCTGGCTGATCACGCCGGGGAATATGTCCAGTTAATCGCTGTGGCTCCCAATAGCAAATCAAGGGCGGCAGAAATTGTTGTGCAACGTCCAGGCGATAGTGCTCCAGTCCAAACATCGACAACGGCTAGCTACAGCAACAACGGCAACCGCAGCAACGGCACCAGTGCGGGAAGTCAAGCGGCAGCGGTTGGGGGCGATTTAACGTCTCAGATCCATGCTTTAGCGTCCCAGGGCTGTAGCTTTACGGCTGAACACGCCAATACCCGTCGTTTTAAGACGCAATCTTGGTTGAGCGCTGGTTTTGTCGAAGGTCATTCTGCGGAACAAATCATTGCCAACGTTAATGGCTTGTTGGGTCAATATCCCAATGAGTATGTGCAAGTCATTGCCGTTGACCCCCATAGCAAGTCTCGGGTAGCGGAATTAATCGTCCAGCGTCCTGGGGAAACGGGGACTTTGTCTACTAAAGCAACAGCCTCCTCCGCCCGTCGCAGCGGCAACAAGGTGGTTAACACGGCCTCTGGTGGTGATGTGGCAGGGCAAATCGCGGCTCTGGCTTCCCAGGGTTGTAGCTTTACGGCAGAACACGCCAGCACTCGCCGTTTTAAAACACAGTCTTGGCTAGGGGCAGGCTTTGTGGAGGGTCATTCTGCTAATCAGATTTTGGCAAATATCCAGGCGATCGCCGCCCAGTTCCCCAACGAATATGTCCAGTTAATCGCCGTTGACCCCAACTCCAAAACACGGGCCGCAGAGATCATTATCCAACGCCCTGGCAACAATGCGCCTGTCCAGACAGCAACCGCAACCAGTAGTTTTTCGGGAGGCACGAAAGCAGCCCCAAGCAGCAATGGTTTCGGGGGTCACAGTAGTGGGAGTCTCAGTGGGGACGTGGTTTCTAAAGTCCGTTCGCTTTTGATGCAAGGCTACAAGATTGGAACAGAACACGCCGATAAGCGCCGTTTCCGGGTTAAGTCCTGGAGTAGCTGTGGCACCATTGACAGCACCCAAGAGGCAGAAGTTTTACGTCACCTCGAAGGTTGTCTCCAGGAGCACAGTGGCGAATATGTCCGCATGATTGGTGTCGATGAAGCGGCTAAACGACGGGTGCTTGAGGAAATTATCCAACGCCCCTAGGTTGTGTAACGCGACCACTTCGTTATGGGGGAGAAAACGAATGTCTATCCCCCAACTCTTACCCCACCTGTGATTAATTGAATCACCGTTGACAAAATCATTGTGACTTTCCAGGCAATTACCCATCCAGATATTCAAATTAATGGCGATGTAAGGATTCATCCCCGTGCGGTTATTGCCCCCGGTGTTATTCTGCAAGCAACCGAAGGCAATTATGTGGCGATCGCCGCTGGTGCTTGTATTGGTGCAGGTGCGATTATCCAGGCCCACGGCGGCAACATCGAGATCCATGCCGGCGCGATTATCGGGGTAGGCTGTCTCATCATTGGCCAATGCTCAGTGGGAGAAAATGCCTGCTTAGGTTATGGCTCTACCCTATTTCAAGCGACGATCGCCGCCGCCGCAATTCTCCCGCCCCAAAGCCTCATTGGCGATCCGTCCCGCCAAGAAACTACCGCTTCTTACCAGACTCAACCGTCAAAACCCGCGAATCAATCGACAACCCAACCCCTCGATCCTTGGCAAGCAGAAGACACAACCAACCAGACTGCCACAACTTTTTCGCCACCAGGGCGATCGCCCACTAGCAGCGGTAGCCGTCCCAATGTCCAGCCCCCACCAGAAGCAGGATCCCCTCCAACTGAAACACCAAACACCGAAGTGATGCCGACGGTTCCAGAATCAAAGGAATCCCTAGAATCGGGCGAAAAAACACCAGTTGTCGGGCAAGTTTATATCAATCAACTATTAATGACCCTATTCCCTCACCAAAATTCTCTCAATACCCCAAATCCACCAGATGAGCCTTAGCCTCACAAAACTTTCATGATTTCTTGAGTGAAAATTAAATGTTTAAAGTTCTTAAAGGAGATTGTTGAGAAACATAAATACTTAATTCATCTCACTTGAGCACTTTCCCTCTCTAAAGGTCCCAACAGAAAACGGTTTTAGCCCAATGTCTCATTAGGTAGCATGGCTGAATTCGGGCGGGATTTTATGGCTTTTTTAGGTATTTTTGTAAGGGTAAAATAGGCCCACCAAACAGCATTAGAAATGCTAATCAGCCCAAAAAACAAAAGCAATCTTTTTTTGTTGCTAAAAGATAAAAATAAGTCGAGGCTGTGGTAACATATCCCACAGATTAAAGAAAGTCATAAGACTTGAATCTTCAGAATTTTAAAAAGCAGTTTTGCCAACGTAAGATTTTTGAAGTTTTCGACCAACGATACCGTTACTGGTATTTGTCTGTTAAAGATAAGCATTTTTGCTGGAGGAAAACCGCATGGTTCAGACCAAATCTGCTGGGTTTAATGCCGGTGTACAGGACTACCGCCTGACTTACTACACCCCCGATTACACCCCGAAAGATACCGACTTACTCGCTTGTTTCCGGATGACTCCCCAACCTGGAGTCCCCCCCGAAGAATGTGCTGCGGCTGTTGCGGCTGAATCTTCTACCGGTACTTGGACCACTGTATGGACCGATGGTTTAACTGACCTCGACCGCTACAAGGGTCGTTGCTACAACGTTGAACCCGTTCCCGGTGAAGACAACCAATATTTCTGTTTTGTTGCTTACCCCCTCGATCTGTTTGAAGAAGGTTCTGTAACCAACGTTTTGACTTCCTTGGTTGGTAACGTATTCGGTTTTAAAGCGCTGCGTGCCCTGCGCCTCGAAGATATCCGCTTCCCCGTTGCGTTAATCAAAACTTACCAAGGGCCTCCCCACGGGATCACTGTAGAGCGTGACCTCCTCAACAAGTATGGTCGTCCTCTCCTCGGTTGTACGATTAAGCCGAAGCTCGGTCTGTCTGCGAAGAACTACGGTCGTGCGGTTTATGAATGTCTCCGTGGTGGTCTTGACTTCACCAAAGATGACGAAAACATCAACTCTCAGCCTTTCATGCGTTGGCGCGATCGCTTCCTGTTCGTTCAAGAAGCTATCGAAAAATCCCAAGCTGAAACCAACGAAGTTAAGGGTCACTACCTCAACGTAACCGCTGGCACTTGCGAAGAAATGCTCAAGCGGGCTGAATTCGCCAAGGAAATCGGCACGCCCATCATCATGCACGACTTCTTAACCGGTGGTTTCACTGCGAACACTACCCTCGCGAAGTGGTGCCGTGACAACGGTGTTCTGCTCCACATTCACCGGGCAATGCACGCGGTAATTGACCGTCAGAAGAACCACGGTATTCACTTCCGGGTTCTCGCTAAGTGTCTCCGCCTCTCCGGTGGTGACCACCTCCACTCCGGTACCGTTGTGGGTAAACTCGAAGGCGATCGCGCCGCCACCCTCGGTTTCGTAGACCTGATGCGTGAAGACTACGTTGAAGAAGATCGTTCTCGCGGTGTATTCTTCACCCAAGACTACGCTTCTCTCCCCGGCACCATGCCTGTGGCTTCCGGTGGTATCCACGTATGGCACATGCCTGCCCTCGTTGAAATCTTCGGCGACGATTCCTGCCTCCAGTTTGGTGGTGGTACCCTCGGTCACCCCTGGGGTAACGCACCTGGTGCAACTGCAAACCGTGTTGCTCTGGAAGCTTGTGTTCAAGCCCGTAACGAAGGTCGCAGCCTGGCCCGTGAAGGTAATGATGTCCTCCGTGAAGCAGGTAAGTGGTCGCCTGAATTGGCAGCCGCCCTCGACCTGTGGAAGGAAATCAAGTTCGAATTCGATACCGTTGACACTCTCTAAGCTCCTGATGAGCATCAGTGGATGGGGAAGTTTGTCACAATCTACCTATTCACTGATGATTTCCTCCCATGGAGTTTAAAAAAGTTGCGAAGGAAACGGCTATCACTTTGCAAAGCTATTTGACCTACCAAGCGGTGCGTCTGATTAGTCAGCAACTTAGTGAAACCAATCCTGGACAGGCGATTTGGTTAGGAGAGTTCTCTAAGCATCATCCCATTCAAGAGAGTGATCTTTACCTCGAAGCGATGATGCTAGAAAACAAAGAACTTGTCCTCAGAATTCTGACGGTGCGAGAAAACCTTGCGGAAGGAGTTCTGGAGTTTTTACCAGAAATGGTCCTCAGCCAAATCAAGCAGTCCAATGGAAACCATCGCCGTTCTTTATTAGAGCGTTTAACTCAAGTTGATTCTTCATCAACTGATCAGACTGAACCTAACCCTGGTAAGTCTGATACTTCAGAAGATTCTGAATAAACTTTGATCCGATAAAGAGGACATAAATCAATGAAAACTTTACCTAAAGAAAAGCGTTACGAAACTCTTTCTTACTTGCCCCCCCTCAGCGACCAGCAAATCGCTCGCCAAGTCCAGTACATGATGGATCAAGGCTATATTCCTGGTATCGAGTTCGAAAAAGATCCGACTCCCGAACTTCACCACTGGACACTGTGGAAGCTGCCCCTTTTCAACGCAAGCTCTGCTCAAGAAGTACTCAACGAAGTGCGTGAGTGCCGTAGTGAATATTCTGACTGCTACATTCGTGTTGTTGGTTTCGACAACATCAAGCAGTGCCAAACCGTTAGCTTCATCGTTTACAAGCCCAACCAAACCCGTTACTAAGGTTTTGTCGGTTTTTGTGACCTGAATTTAATTTGAATCATGCGGAATGCGATCGCCTTAAGACGGTCGCATTTTTTTGTTTAAGTTTAAAATTTTCGAAATACACTACTAGAATTTTTAGCATATCTGCCAGTTTCTATTGTTCTCACACTATGATCCATCGCCAAAGTCAGTGTCTAGTTCCCGATTGTCAAACTATCAATCCCTATGATCATAAATTTTGCCAGCGTTGCGGTAAAAGGTTGACCCTAAGAAATCGCTATCGTTCGGTGCAGTTTTTAGGGGAAGGTGGTTTTGGAAGAGCATTTTTGGCGATCGACTCGGATACCTGGGACACACCCTGCGTGATTAAGCAGTTTTTGCCGAACTTGGGAGGAGCATCTGGCAGTGCGGTGCTCGAAAAAGCGAAAGAATTGTTTAAACGGGAATCGAAGCAGTTGAAAGAGTTGGGCAAACATCCCCAAATTCCTGATCTGTTGGCATTTTTTGAAGAAGAGAGCAAGCTTTATATCGTTCAAGAATATATAGAAGGGCAAAACCTGCTGGATCTAGCATTGTCTCAAGGGCGTTTTCCTGAGGCAAAGATCCGAGAATTTTTGGTTAGTCTGCTCAAAGTTTTGGAATTTGTTCATGGGCAAAAGGTAATTCACCGAGACATTAAGCCAGAAAACATCATTTATCAGACGGAAAAGCGGCAATATGTACTGATTGATTTTGGGGTGTCGAAGCAGGTGGGCAGTACTTTAACTCAGATAGGGACGAGTGCGGGGACTACGGGGTATGCGCCACCAGAACAAATGCGAGGGTATGTGGATTATTCTTCTGATCTTTATGCTTTAGCGGCGACAACAGTTCGGTTATTAACGGGGAGGTTTGCGCAAGAGGTCAATGGCTTGATCGAAGATGAAGTCTATGACATTCCTAATTGTGAATGGGTCTTTGGGGATTGGTGTCGGCGTAATCAGATTTCCCTAAGCGAAGAGCTAGAACAAGTGCTCTTGAAAATGTTGAGCCTGCGTCCAAAGGAGCGTTTCACCACAACAACGGAAGTTCTATCAGTCCTAAATAAGAATCAACCACAGCAGATTGCTACACCACCAGTATCTTCTCTTAGCAATCAACTATCTTTGCCATCTTCTTTTGTGGAGGATTTGGGGAATGGAGTCAAACTGGAAATGATTCTGATTCCAACCGGTAGTTTCATGATGGGTACACCAAGAGGATCTGGGATTGAGCGTGCCATGCCACAGCATTACGTAGAAATTACAGAGCCTTTTTACATGGGAAAATTTTTGGTCACTCAGAGACAATGGCAACAAATCATGGGTACTAATCCCTCACACTTCAAGGGCCCTGTAGCTGAAGACTTTCATCGCAATCTCTCTGCAATAGCAAAGATTTATATGCGCTATGCCTACCCCCAAATACTCAAATTTGCTGACAGTCGCTATCCTGTAGATTCTGTTTCATGGCATGATTGCCAAAAGTTCATTCAGAAACTGAATGATATTACCGGAAAAACTTATCGTTTACCCAGTGAAGCGGAGTGGGAGTATGCTTGTCGAGCCGGAACGACGACAGCATTTTATTTTGGAGAAACTATCAGCACAGACCAAGCAAACTATAATGGCAATTTCGTCTATGCTCAAGGTAAGAAAGGAACATATCGAGAAGAGACAACTTGGAATTATAGTTTTCCAGCTAACGCTTTTGGTCTATATGATATGCATGGCAATTTATGGGAATGGTGCGAAGATGATTGGGAAAATAATCATAAACAAAGAAGGACTCAAGCAGCTTATAAAAAGATGACAGGTCATCAGAAAGTTTTGCGGGGCGGTTCTTGGATGAATAAGCCATCACACTGTCGATCGTCACATCGGAGCTGTGCCAACCCATCCGTTGCTAACAAGGTCAGAGGGTTTCGGCTTGTGTGTGGATAGGTGTTTACCATGGTAATTACTAAAATAACCATAGAAATAAAATTCTAGGGGAATTCTTAAGATGAAAAAACGAGTGACCTTAACCTTTCCCCAAGACACGGTGCAAATGCCCGTCACCTATCGCTTGGCAAAGGATTTTAATATTGCGGCGAATATCATCCGCGCCCAGGTCGCCCCAAACCAGGTGGGCAAGTTGGTGGTGGAACTCCAGGGGGATATTGATGCCATTGAGATGGCCTTGGAATGGATGAAAGGCAAGGGGATTTTAGTTTCCCTCGCGAGCAAAGAAATCGTGATTAACGAAGATATTTGTGTGGATTGTGGTCTCTGTACAGGGGTTTGTCCGACGGGAGCATTATCGCTAGATCCCCAAACGTTTCGACTAAAATTTACCCGCCAAAAATGTGTGGTTTGCGAACAGTGTTTACCCGCTTGTCCGGTGCAGGCGATCGCCACGAATTTCTAACCTAAAAAAGTGCTGTTGGCGGTGATGAAATCAACCCAAAGATTGCAATTGTTAATGAGAGTGATTATAAATTCTGTTGAAAAATGTATTTAAAGGTAGAAACCATTGTGTTTTAAGCTTTTTGGGTCTGTTTTGAGCAATTAAGAAGATTATTCTAGGCCAGAGCATCCCTTAGGATATTGTTAGGAATCCCTAACTTTTTAATTCTTCATGAAAAAACAGGCCAACGTTCAGCGTCACACAGAGCCCGCAGATCAGAATTTGCGGCTAAAAAGTCATGGCAATTTATTCTATTTATTGGCTGTGGCGGCGGGCTTGATTTTTTTGCAGGGTTATATGATTGCGCCCTTAATTCCCCGTTTATCGGAGATTTTTGGCGTTTCTGTCCAGGAAATTGGCTTTATTGTGCCGATTTATATGCTTTCCTACGCTGTCATGGCTCTTTTTTATGGCATTCTCTCGGATCGTTTTGGTCGTTGGGCAATTATTCGAGTTGCACTGATTATTTTTGTAATTTGTACCGGGTTAACAGCGACATCCCAAAATCTGTCCCAATTAGCTACTTGGCGACTATTAACGGGCATTGGGGCCAGTGGCATTATTCCAATGACCTTTGCTCTAATTGGAGATCTGTTTCCCTTTGAGCGTCGGGGCGCAATGTTGGGTTTAATCTTTGCGGCAATGGAAGGGGGGATGGCTGCGGGTTCTGCTGGGGGCGCAATCCTAGAGCCGTTTATTGGCTGGCGGACTTTGTTTATCGGCACGGCGATCGCCGCTGGTTTAGTGCTGTGGCGACTGCAACCCTATGGTGCACTGTTTGACGAAGCCCCCCAGGAATCTCCTCCTTCGATCCAGCAAATCTTCCGGGGATACTGGCAGGTACTCCGTAGCTTTCGGGGCCAGCGCACCTATGCCTATGTCCTGTGGAATGGGATTTACCATGCAGGGGTCTTTACTTGGTTGGGCCTTTATCTCTCGGAACGCTTCACCATGAGTCCCTTGAATATTGGTTTAACCATTTTGGGTTATGGGGTGCCGGGCCTATTGCTGAGTGCTTGGATCGGCAAAGCGGTAGATCGTTGGGGAAGACGCTGGTTAGTGCCGGCAGGTCTGGTGATGGCGGCCCTGTCGGGTCTGGTGATGATCTTACCGATTACCCCTTGGATGACAACGGTGGCCGTGGTCATTTTGTCCATTGGCTATGATTTGACCCAACCGCTTTTTGTGGGTATTGTCACGGACTTGGGGGACGACGACAATCTCGGTCAAACCATGGGTCTCAAGGTTTTTACTCTCTTTACGGGGTTTGGGATCGGTAGTTTGCTATTCGGAAAGCTGCTCACCTGGGGCTTTGCCTGGGCCTTGGGGATTTTTGGCGGGTTCCAGTTGCTAGCGGGGATCTTCGCCTTGAGGTTTTTTTGGTGGGAAGTACCTTGGCGGCGATCGCCCCAGTAAGGGAATAATATCGCGCCTTGAATTCTGCTTTGAAAAGACTACTTTTTAGCTGATCACCTGAACCAAGCAATCAGCCTTGATTTTTTAACAAATTACCGGATTTATTCCAAAAGCCACCTAAAAATATCTTCGACCGTTAACTGGATTGCCTGGGCAAAAGATGGCATAGCAATTTGCTGAGTTGGCCCATCAAAAACCAATGTTTGCTGTTTGGGTTGATATACAAAAATTGTTCTTTCGGCAGGATCAATTAACCACCCCATTTCAGTGCCATGATCGAGACAGTGCAAGATATTTTTCGTGACTTTCGTTTGACTTTGATCCGGCGATAGAATTTCAATTGTCCAATCAGGAGCAAGCTGGAAAGCATTAGCAATCTCACCATTTTCATCCCGTACAATTCTTGCCCAAGTAAACACAGAAATATCAGGGACTGTAGAGCGATCGCCAAAGGTACAGCGCAGTTCAGAAAAGGCTCTTGCTATTTTTGAAGATCTCAACTTCAAGTTAATTGTTGAGGCCAACTCTGTTTGAATGGAACTATGCTTTCCTTGGGGCATTGGTTTTTGGATGATTTGGCCATTGATATACTCCCCCGCTGGTTTTGTTTCGGGTAATGAGAGGAATTCTGGGAGCGTTAATTGTTTTAAGGGAGTTTGAACCATCTCAAGATCTCCTGAAGAATATAGACCAAACGCGGTAAATTGAGCCCATGGGAATTTATGCTTTTGGTTTCGTGGCCTGGAGTAGACCATAGCGAATTAAACCCCGCCGAAAACCGCTTTTCATCAAGTCTAAGGCCAATGCCCCTTGCAGGGTTTGCCAGCCTGCTTTGAGAATGCCAAAAACTGCTTCTGGGGTAAGAGCAGAATCGATCACTTGATCCCAGAAGGGGGCCACGGCGGTAGACCAATCTGCTGTCTCGATATTTTCTAAACCACATTCGGTGGCGATCGCCTGATAATCTGGCAACGAAATCACATAGGGCAAGCAGTAAACCCGATACAGATCTTCAAGGTGCTTTTGTTCATCCGGGGTCAGGGTGCCCGCCACCGAATCCGTTGGTCGATGACACCAAGTCGCCATTAATAACTTGCCACCCGGCTTGAGCACCCTTGTGCATTCCTGGAGAAACTGCCGCTTGTTGGGCATATGTTCGCCACTTTCGAGGGTCCAGACGAGGTCAAATTCCCCATCCCGAAAGGGCATATTTAGCGCATCGGCCACTTTAAACTCAACCTGATCCTGTAAATTCTGTGCCGCTGCCCTAGCGATCGCCCGATTGGCCTGTACCGGAGAGAGGGTAATCCCAACGCCCTGCGCATTAAACTTATCAGCCAAATAAAGGGTACTGCCGCCAATACCACAGCCCACATCGACAAAATTTCCAACTTGTTCGACTTTGCCCCAGGCCAGAAATTCTTCAATTAATTCAATTTGTGCCTGCCGACGATTGAGCCGTTCTGTGCCCCCTAGACCATAGAAACCGTGGTGCATATGTTCACCCCAGATCGATTCCCAGAGGGGACTAGACGCATCATAAAATTCGCGGATTTGCTGATACAGTTGCGCTCCCATAAACCTTAAGCCTATTCTTCATACTCAATTAACACCTGAACCCAGTGGGGCGGACGCGGAATCGAATTTCCCAAACGATCCAACATCAACAATGCCACCAGATGCACCACGAATAGGTATAACACACTATTAATAGTCAGCATGACCAGGGCCAAAAGCTGAATCACCAGTAAACTCGGTTGGGTCAACAGGCCCAGCTTGAGAAAGAGCCAATCCGCCATCTCCGAAATTTGCGAGATTACATAAACCCACAGGTCTTCGCCGAGCAGTAATGACAGGAGCCACACCCGAAAGAAAAAGCCGAGGGTGCCCAAAATTGTCCCCAGGGTGACTGACCAATACCAAGACACCTGGCGTCGCCACATCCACCCCAACTGCACACCAATCAGGCCATAGGGAATGGTGTAAATAATGCTACGGGTCGGCCCCATCAAAATCGACAATAGCAAGCTAGAGACGAGGGTTGACATCCACGCCGCCCGGGAACCCCAACGCAAATAGACCAAGGCAATGGGCAACGGAAAAAACAGCCGTAGTAGTGGCCCAATGGGAAAGTAATAGTTAATCAGCCAAATTAAGCTGGCAGTGCTGGCTAAAAAAGCCGTTTCGACTACCACCAAGGTTTTGCGATGTCTTGTCGCTGAGGTGGGAGCCGGTGGAGCAATAATATCTGGGTTATTGACCTGGGTAAGGGAGGAGCTTGGGGGTTGGGATGCTTGGGAATCTAAATCTACCCAATTCATATCCTCTGGAGAATTCTTTGGATCAGAAAAATGCTCAGTCACAGCGATCGCCTAATGGATGATGTCGTCGAGGGCACGCAGATTTGGGATAAACACAGCATCCGGGGTGCGCCTAATTAAACCTTTCTTTTCTAACTTAGTCAAAACCCGCGTGACTGTCTCCCGCGCCAGACCACTTAAACTACTCAGTTCCCGATGGGGCAGACTCGGAATGCGGATCTCCCCTTGGTCTGTGGCTTGTCCTTGACTTTCGGCCAAAAAGACCAGAATATCAGCGACCCGCGCCAGACTATTGGTTTCGCGCACCTGGAGGCGACGGTTAACCTGTCGGAGACGTTTGGCCATCAGTTGGGCGAGACGGACTCCCACCAGAGGCTCTGTGTTTACCAATTCAACGAAGTCGGCGGCGGGGATACTACTAATGGTGGTGGCGGTCAGGGTGATCACATCGGTGGAACGGGTGGCTTCTTCGAGGGCGGCCATTTCGCCAAATAATTCCCCAGCGCCGAGGATATTCAGGGTAATTTCTTTGCCATCGAGGTTGTAGGTGCGAATTTTCACCCAGCCCGTCTGGATAAAGTAAACAGAACCGCCCCAGTCTTTTTCTAAAAGGATAATTTGGTTGGCTGGAAAGGGCCGCGTCACCAGATGGGCGATCGCCTTTTGTAGACTTGCCTCCGGTAGCCCCTGGAAAAAAGGCAACGCCTTGAGGAAGGTGCGGGCTGTGTCATCACTCACCGGATTCGTGGGGGATTCGGCCATAATTCTTGGGGCAAAGGGCAGGAGATACTACCTGCTGGTAGCGATAGATCTGTCGAATGGCAGGGCCACACTGAGCTTAAATCTCCCTCCATTATGCAATGCCTCCGGAAAATCGATAGCCCCAACATTTTTATTCCAGAGCAGATGGCACACAAGGGTTCGCGGCAGGCACCGTAAAATCAGGGGTTAATTGTCCCTCTAGGTCAGCGAGGGCCACCCAAGCATTATTGCCCTCGGTCAAAAGTTTGCGACTTGGAGGCGCGCTTTGATCGCCTTTTTGACAAAGTTTCAGCATTACCTGATTTTCCCCATTGATTTGCTCGACCCGAAGAATACTGCCCCCCAAAATCAACAATGGATCGGCGGTGGTGGTGGCGATCGCCTCTGGTGTGGCGTAGGCCGTGAGGGAACGATTTTCCTGGAGTTGAAAAATTTGGTTTTTGCTCAGGGGTAAAGTCGTCTCCTCTGGTTCCCCTGCGGGCACCGTTACCGTTGGTGGATCTTCGGTGACATCCGTAATGGGGACAGGATTAATCGTTGGTGGTGTTGTGGAGGGAGAACTGCCTAGGGGTTCCCGCTGCCAACGTTGCCACAGCAAACTACCGACCCCCAACAAACACAGACATCCAGCCAAAATCAGCAATAGACGACTGGGGGAATTTGCCGTTTTGCGTCCCCGGAGCCGAGACATTTGGGTTGCCACGGGGGGCGGTGCCTTGGGTTGGATAAAAGTTGGTTGTAGTTGGGTGAGTTTCGGGTAAGGAATCGGCGTTTCGGGAACTTCTCCCTGCACTTTGACCTGGAGTAGGGCAATGGTGCTGTTGTCGTGGCCATTCTTGGTATTGGCAATTTCAATCAGGCGATCGCCCACTTGGGTCAAATCTTTTTTGCCTTGGATTAGGGGGGCGATTTCCGCTGCCCAATGGGCTTCTACCTGGCCATCATCACTGAGGCCGTCGGAACAGAGGAGATAAATCGCGTCTTGATCCAGCACCAGGGACGTTACGGTAGGGTGGAGGGAATGGGACGGATTCATCCCCAAAGCTTGCACCAAAGCCCCAGATCCAGGGTAGGCCAGGGCATCTTTGTAGAGGGCATAGCCAAGGCGGACTTCCCGGGAACCGAGGTCATCGTCATAGGTCAGTTGGTGGCAACTGGTGGTGGTGATGCGATAAATGCGGGAGTCCCCCACGTGGGTCAAGTAAAGTTCGGGGGCATGAACCCAGGCCATGACAACGGTGGTGCCCATGCGGTTCCGGTCTTGGCGATTTTCTTGGTCGTTGCGATCGCAAATTACATCGTTGGCCTGGAGCACGGCGGCGGCTAATTTTTCTTGGATCTGGGCGGCCTGCTCCGGCGGATGATCCGTGAGATTTTCCAGTTGGGTTTGCAGTTGCTCAATGGCGATCGCCGAGGCCACTTCCCCCTGTTCATGGCCACCAATGCCATCACAGACAATTGCTAGGGGCGCATCGGGATAAACTTTGCCGGGGGGCGGAAAACAGGCATCCTCATTGTGGTCACGGCTGGGGCCGGCGTCAGTTTTGGTATAGAGGCGGTAATGATATTCCAGGGGCGATCGCCCCAATTCCAAAACCCCCTGGCGCAAAATCCCATAGAGCTGCTGCGGATCTTGGATCTGGCCTTGGCTTAACCCCTGCTGGAGGCGATGACAAAAGGGTTGAATCACAGGGGCCACGGTTTCGAGTAACTCGGCCCACAAATTCCCCAGGCGCACCAAATTTAAGGGCTGGTTGGGTTCAAAGCGCAATTTTTGCACCTGAATAAGGCCCCCGTGGACAGCCCAGTCCCCTAGATAGTAAACACTCGGAACCACTCCATGTTCCACAAAATCTGGTAACAGCGCCGCAATCTGCATCAGCCAGTTGAGTTGTTGCAGGGGAGTTGCAGTCTGCCAAGCCTCCGTGAGGGGCATAAATAAATTTGGCCAGCGGGGATAACCCGTTTCGTCGAGGGCCACCGATGGATATTCTAGTAACCACCCTTCCTGGGGCGTCAATAGGCCAAATACCTTGGGAATGTGGAGCAGATGGGTCGAGAGCCGTAGATAACTTTCGATGGCCGGGGGGAGCGTTTCAGTCAGTACCGGGGGCAATGCGGGCTTTGTGTCTAAGAGAATATCTGGGGTTTCTGTCACCCAATAGCGATCGCCTTCCCCCACCAGAGTTTGGGGCGTCAGGGTCAACTGGGGTGCCCCCACAACCCGCAGATAGCGCTTGACCACCGGCGCTTGGCAGAGGGGACAATGGGATTGGGCCAACGAAGCTACCCCTGGGCAGTCGTTTTTCCCGCAAGAAATCGTTACCTTAGAAATATCCATACATCTGTGCCTGAGGGGCAGATTGACTGGGGGTTTCCCCGCATGATCACTAATTTAACGTATTCTTTGCGCTGCATTTTCTATGATTCTTTCCCCTAGCCAACGGCAGAAGCTCGATTCTAGCGATGATCAGCTTTTCTACGATTACCCCCGGTTTGTGACCCACGTAGATGATGGCTTTATTGACCAGTTAACCCAACTCTATGGCACATTGTTGCAGCCCAATGATCGAGTTCTAGATTTGATGAGTAGTTGGGTCTCCCATTTGCCAGATTTCGTGTTTCGGGAGGTGGTCGGCCACGGAATGAACGCGGCAGAACTAGCAAAAAACCGTCGTCTAGATCGCTATTTTGTTCAAAACCTCAATGTCGATCCCAAATTACCCTTGGCCGATCAAAGCTTTGAGGCGGTTTTGGTGGCGGTGTCAGTGCAATATCTCCAATATCCAGAAGCGGTGTTTGCAGAAATTCAGCGGGTACTGACCCCAGGGGGAATTTGTATTGTTAGTTTTTCAAATCGGATGTTTTACCAAAAGGCGATCGCCGCTTGGCGGGACAGCACCGACGCCGAACATCTCCAGCTCGTGCAGTATTACTTTCAGCAAACCCCAGGCTTTGCCAAACCGACCGTGGTGACACAGCGGAGCGACCAACCCCTGCTGTTACAAATGCTGGGCCTGGGCCATCGGGATCCGTTCTATGCGGTTTCTGCCAGAAAGCAGTAAATGGGGAGCCGCAACAATTGTTAACTTAATCTGGGTCTGCAGGGAAAGCAAACTATAGTATTAAATGGGTACTTAGAGAAAAGTATTTTTTGCCCTTGTTTTCGCCAAAATCTGCAGTCTTTGCTAAAAAATCCCCCGTTGCTCTCCAGGGGCCATTATTATGAATCAGCCATCTGCGCCCTCACCAGGAAAGGGCAATCGCCGTGCTTACCAAAATATTATGGAAAACCTGGTGCACAAGGAAATCCATCGGCAACTCAAGCGCCTTCCACAGAAATTAGCTGAATATATTGATGTAGTGGAGGTGGCCACCTATGCTTTGAACCGGGTGCCTCCCCTCTATGCCTCCAGCGAACGGGGTAAAGAGCGCCAAGAAGAAAAAGGCGTTCTGGATCTCAAGCAACAAATTAGTATTGCGGTGCGCCAGGCGATCGCCGCTGTCCAACGGGATCCTTTGCGTTCTTCAACGCCCCTAGTGCCAGCCCAATATGCCCAATACGAAATCGCCGAAACCTGCCTACGGGACCTCGAAAAACTTCTACGGGATTCCTACCTCATCGAATCAGATGCCCCGGATATGGATTGGGATACCCTGAAAATCATTGTGGCCAAAGCCCTCAAAAAAGCAGCCACCCAGGGGATTGTGCACCGCCGCATTGAAGATGTGATCACAGAATGGGAATATCAAACCTACGTTCCCCCTGTCTTTGATTGGCAAGATCCCCATTACAAGTTTTAGGGGCGATCGCCAGCTTAATTTTTCCACCGATGACCGCGACCACACAGCCTTTTGTTTATCGTTATCCTGGATTGATCCCTGGCATCCTGCGGAAACGCTACAAACGTTTTCTAGCAGACATTGAATTGGCCTCCGGAGAAATCGTTACGGCCCATTGTCCCAATACGGGGCCGATGACGGGGATTTGTGAGTTGGGAGCGCCGGTGATGCTCTCAAAAAGTGATAATCCCAAGCGCAAACTAGCCTATACCTGGGAGATGATCCAGTTACCCACCCCAGAACCGACCTGGATCGGCGTCAATACAGCGTTACCTAACCGGGTGATCAAAGCGATGCTTTTGGCGAAGCAAATCCCTGAATTAGCCGACCATTACGACACGGTGCGACCGGAGGTGCGCTATGGCACAGAGAACAAAAGTCGCATTGATTTTCTGCTGACAGGGGAAGGGCGATCGCCTCTTTATGTGGAAGTTAAAAATACCACCTGGACAAAGGGAAAACTGGCGCTTTTCCCGGATACTGAAACCACCAGGGGCCAAAAGCACCTCCAAGAACTTATCGACATTGTGCCCGCAGCAAAAGCGGTGATGCTCTATTTCATCAACCGAGGCGATTGCACCCGGTTTGCCCCTGGGGATAGCAAAGACCCGAAATATGGAGAGCTATTCCGTCAGGCGATCGCCGCCGGCATTCAAATTCTTCCCTGTCGCTTTGCGGTTAGTCCAGAGGGCATTCGTTACTTGGGTTTAGCTCCCTGGGAATCAACTGAAATATCTGGGGTTGGTTAACGTTTGGGATCTGCTTTACCAGCGGCAGGCAATGGGCATCCGCCACCCCGTACCAAAGGCTCGATCGGTAATTTTCAAACCAGGGGCAGCTTGACGGCGCTTAAATTCGGCACGATGGAGGAGCTTTAAAACCTGGGCCACAGTATCGTGGTCATAGCCAGCGGCGTGGAGTTCTGGGGCCGATTGATTGCGGTGGATGACCCGTTTGAGGATCTCATCCAACACCGGATAGGGGGGCAGGGAGTCTTGATCCAATTGGTCGGGACGCAGTTCCGCACTAGGGGGTTTGGTAATAATTGCCGGGGGAATGAGTTCTCGGTCACGGTTTAACCATTTACAAAGGCTAAACACCCGCATTTTCGGGACGTCGGCGATCACCGCTAGGCCGCCATTCATATCGCCATAGAGGGTGCAATAACCCACCGCCATTTCGGACTTGTTGCCCGTTGACACCAAGAGATAACCAAACTTATTGGCGATCGCCATCAGCAGATTCCCCCGGATGCGGGACTGGAGATTTTCTTCGGCCACCCCAAATTCTGTGCCCGCAAATAAATCACCCAGCATCGTCTCAAAGGCTTGCATTGCTGGCTCAATGGGAATAATTTCGTGGCGAATCTGGAGATTTTCCACCAGGGCGATCGCATCACTGAGGGAATGTTCCGAACTGTAGGGGGAAGGCATCAGCACCCCCAGGACATTTTCTGCCCCCACCGCTGCAACGGCGATCGCCGCCACCAAGGCCGAGTCGATGCCACCACTCAAACCCAGGACAATTTTCGAGAAGCCACATTTACGGGCATAGTCCCGGAGACCCAACACCAGGGCCGCAAAAATTTCCGCCTCATCGGCATCATATTCGGGACTAATGGTTTGCTGAAAAGCAGCAGGTAAACCCTGGGGCAGTGATAGGGTTTGTTGGTCGGGGCTAAATTCCACCGCCAACAGGGACTCTTGAAAACTTGGCGATCGCCCAACCAGTTGTCCCTCTCGGTCAAAGGCCACACTCCCGCCGTCAAAAATCAAATCGTCATTCCCCCCCACTTGGTTCGCGTAGAGAATGGGGGTGCGGTAACGTTGGGCGCCATGGTGGAGCATCCCTTCCCGCAGGCGCTGTTTCCCGACGGTGTAAGGAGAAGCCGACAAGTTCACGATTAAATCGACCCCGGCCTCGGCCAATTGTTCGAGGGGATTAATTTCGTACTGGCGCTTGCCCCAAAAGGCTTGGTCATTCCAGAGATCTTCGCAGATGGTGACGCCAATTTTTAAAGGGGCGACCGTTGGGCTGGGATGGAGGAAAAACCAGTTGGACTGCTTGCCGGGTTCAAAATAGCGGTCTTCGTCGAACACATCGTAGGTGGGCAACAGTTGCTTATGGAAAATGTGCTGGACTTTCCCCTGGTCAATGAGAGCGATGCTGTTGTGGAGGGCTTTTTCCCCCTTGGCGATCGCCTCTGGGTTGGGGGTCGCCAAACCGACTAAAACGGCGAGGGTCGGCGGAATTTTTGCCGCCAGGGTCGTGAGCTGGGCCTGCATCCGCTCAATAAAATCCGCATGGAGCAAGAGATCCCGGGGCGGATACCCACAGAGGGACAGTTCCGGTGTGAGCAATAAGCGGACATTGGCGATCGCCGCTTCTTCTGCTGCGACCAGGATTCGCTCGGCATTACCAGTCAAGTCCCCGATGGTAGGGTTCAGTTGGGCGATCGCAATTTTCATTCGGCAAACATTTGGCAAACAATTAAAAGGGCTTGTGGGCAATGATCGTGCGGTGGCGCGGATCACTGGCGACGGTGGTGCGGTAATCAAAACCGACTTCCTTTAGTGTCGATTCTACATCAAAAGTATAATATTCGTCACTCCAAGGTTCTGTACTCTTCATCAACACAAACAAGGCTGGCGGTAAACCCTGAATCACCGGAGATTTCGGATTGTTATCGACGATCGCCAAACAACCTCCGGGCCGCAAAATGCGTCGGCATTCCTGGAAGATCTCACGGGTGGCCTGGTTGGGCAGTTCATGGAGGACAAATTGCAAGGTAATTAAATCGAATCGATCATCGGTAAACTCCGTCGTTTCCGCCTTGCCATGGCACCATTGCACCGCCTGATTTTTATCTTGAACCTTAGCCACCGCGAGCATATGGGGCGAAAGATCGAGGCCCGTTACCTCAACTGCTGGATTTTTGGCCTGGAGTCGCTCTAGAAGCGCAAAGGTCGAAATGCCCACGGAACAGCCGATATCAAGGGCTTGATCCACGTTCTGAGGCAAATATTGTTCAAGAACATCTAAAAAACTATTGCGGAGTCGGGCCTGGGCCACTTCTGGGGTGAGGGGTTCCGTTTTCCAAACCCGTAGGGCCATCGCTGCCGTCGCCGGGGCCGCCTCAAAGGCTGCTTGCCAACACAAATTCCCTTCGTTGTAGGCATGGAAGGGGACTCGGTAATAGTCGGGGTAGTCCAGGTGGGGGTTGGCGATGTCTTGGAAATATTGTTTGGCGGGGGATTGCTCTAATTCCTTCACAGTCTGCCGCCAGGGGACACCATTTTTTTCGGCGGTTTTAATCAGAACGCGTCGGGCCTGTTGTTTCATCAGAGCGTAGAGGGGCTTTGTTTGGATCAGACGGTTGACGAGGCGGGATAACCAGTCTTCCCCAGCCCAATCGGGTTTTTCTTTGGCGATCGCAGTGTGGGTCATGGATAACGTTGGGGACTTTTGTCAGCGGATGTAAAACACAGAAACTGGGTCTATTTTACCGCCATTGCTGAAATCCCTTGTTTTCTCTAACGGGAGACCAGAAGGATGCTGTGGACGTGGGGTAAGATTTTCGGCTCAAGGGAATTTTTGCTGAAATAATAGAAAAATTCACCTAGCCTCACAGTCTTCTATGCCCCAAACCATCGTCGTTAAAATTGGCACCTCTAGCCTCACAGATCCCAAGACAGGCATGTTGGCTTTGGCAACCATCGGTACCCTCGTGGAAACCTTGACTCGCCTCAAACAAAAGGGCCACCGGGTGATCCTCGTCTCCTCTGGGGCCGTGGGTGTGGGCTGTGGGGTGTTGAAACGTTCAGAACGTCCGAAAAAAATTGCCGAAAAACAGGCGATCGCCGCCGTGGGTCAAGGCCGCTTAATTCGCCTCTATGATGATCTATTTACCAGTCTGCAACAGGCGATCGCCCAGGTATTACTCACCCGTCGAGACCTCGTGGATCGCACTTCCTACCTGACCGTCCAGGAAGCCCTCAACGCGATGTTGGATCTCAGCGTGATCCCGATTGTGAACGAAAACGATACCGTTGCCGTCGATGAACTGAAATTCGGCGATAACGATACCCTCTCTGCCCTGGTCGCCAGCTTGGTGAATGCCGACTGGTTGGTGCTACTCACCGATGTGGATCGCCTCTATTCCGCTGACCCCAGACAAAATCCTGACGCCCGCCCTATTCCCCTGGTCAGTTCCAGCGAACTGTTTAACCTCCAAGTCGATGCTGGATCTAGCGGCTCCCAATGGGGGACAGGGGGCATGCAAACAAAGCTCACTGCTGCTCGCATTGCCACCAGCGCTGGCGTACGCACGGTGATTACCCAGGGCAAAACCCCCCAGAATCTCCTGAAAATTGTTGCTGGGGAAGATATCGGCACCCATTTTGAAGCCCAACCCCAGGCCGATAATGCCCGTAAACGTTGGATTGCCTATGGCCTTGTACCCCAGGGAATTCTCACCCTTGACGATGGCGCAACCCAGGCTCTCCTGAAAAATGGTCGTTCTCTCCTTGCGGCAGGTATTGTTGCCGTGGAAGGAGAATTTACCATTAACGACCCCGTAGAACTGAGAACCCAAACAGGTCAGGCGATCGCCAGAGGGTTAGTAAACTACAACCACCAAGATATTGAAAAAATTCAAGGGCAACATTCGACCCAAATTCGCCAAATTCTCGGCTACGGCAGCGCCGACACCGTGATTCACCGAGATAACTTGGCCCTGCTGATCGCCGCTGAAGGGATATGAGAAAATAATCTATGGCCTAAATTTCCTTAGACCTGCGCTGACCACTGCTCACCTTTCCATGAATCTAAAAACGAACCTCCTTGAAACCATTGCCGGAAAAAATCGTGGTCTGATTACCACTGAAGTAGACCGCGCCAATATTCTCACCATTATTGATCGCCTCGAAGACCAAAACCCGACCCCCAAGCCCCTAGAAGCGACAACCTTACTCGAAGGGGATTGGCGACTGATTTATACCACCAGCAAAGGCATCTTGGGGATCAATCGCTTTCCCCTTTTGCAGCTAGGGCAGGTTTACCAATGTGTGCGGCCACTCCAGCAAAAAATCTACAACATCGCCGAACTAGAGGGGATTCCTTTCCTTGAAGGCTTAGTGCTTGTGGAAGCCTCTTTCACTCCCGTCTCTGATCAGCGGGTGAATGTTTTCTTCAATCGCTACGTGATTGGCTCCCAGCGCCTAATGAACTACCGTTTTCCGAAAGGACTCGTCGAGCAAATGTTAGCCGGGAAAAAATTCTTTCCTGTTGATGTGGGAATTAACAGCAAAAATAATAATGGCTGGCTCGATATTACTTATCTCGATGAAGACTTGCGCATCGGTCGAGGCAATGAGGGCAGCGTGTTTGTCCTGAGCCGTGAAAAGTATTAACTGGTCGCCGCAATCTCTAAAAAAACTAAAAGACCCGGAGCCTACGCCTACCACGAGCATCCCGTATTGCTGCTACCTTCCGGTCCTGACAAGGTTTGGGCGTCGAAATCGCATAGATCCGAGTCATCTCAAAATATAACACAAAAGCTTTGCCCTTGGGAATTAGTGCCTAACGTGGCGCTTGATCGAATCGGAGACTCCAGGTAGGGCTTGGGAACGGGAAAAATCTTCCCGAGTCGGATCGGGTTTACTGCCGATCATTAAAATTAAACTCAGACCCCCCAAAACCATTGCCACCAGAGCCGTTGTCGTAATCATCCAACGATTGGGCTGATAATTTCCCTGCTCAATTTGGCGAAAATGCTGATGATAGTTCCACAAAGCCAAAGCAATGATCACAATGCCGGCGATCGCAAAAGCCCGACCAAGGGTTTCGGAGGAGGCCAGGTTCGGTAAGGGCAAATTACTTTGGGAGACTAAAGTTTCTTCAATTTGACGCACAAAAAAACCAAAACGGGCGATCGCAAAGCCAAAACCAATCAAGGCGATCGAGGTACGCAACCAAGCCAGAAAGGTGCGTTCGTTGGCTTGGTGTTCCCGCTGTCGGTCAATTTTTGGGAGTTGGGGCATAACGATTTCAGCAGTTTCCCGTATTGTATGGGGATTGGGCAAACTTCATTGCGATATTCGACTTTCCGTAGTTATTTTCAGCAAAATCTCAACACCTACCATTGTGGTAGTTTTTTTAGGAAAAGTCTTGACAACCACTATTGTGGTAGTTATTATTATTTACGGTTTTGGCTCGGTAGCTCAGCTGGTTAGAGCAGGGGACTCATAAGCCCAAGGTCGGCAGTTCAAATCTGCCTCGAGCCATATAAAAAAGGGAATATTTATTGGTAGATTGCTTCTCCATTCAAATCGAGATGGAAAGCCGTTTTTTATTGGTTTAAGATATAACCAATGGTAATCAAAGTAGTTTGAGAGAAAAATAAAGCTGTGACAAAGCCAGTGATTTTATTTTCACAACACGGCATGGGTGAAGGTAATCAAAAAATGCAAATCCTAGCCCAGAAAGTAGCTTCTGCAAATACCCAAATTATTACTCCTAATCTCAATTTTTTAACAACCTTTCTTAGTCTCAGTCCGCTGATAGAAAAAGTCGAAACTTCGGCTGCTGAAACCCTAAAAAAATTTCCTGGTTTATCCTTTAGGGTGATTGGATTTTCCCTTGGTGGGGTGTTGTGGGTTGAAGTTTTATCCCGAAACCCTGTTTGGCTGGATCGCTTAGAAGCTCTTGTCTTGTTGGGTTCACCAATTCGAGGGGCCTCCCTTGCCAGAACCGTCGATCCCTTTAGTTAGTTGGGGGCTTGGCATTGCCCAGGAGTTAGGGCGTAGTCGCCAGTATTTAGCAGAAAAAATCACTCAGACAGTACCGACTTTAGTGATTGCTGGCAGTTTAAACAATGGCGGTGATGGGGTAATTCCCATTGAATCCACAAAACTCAATTACACTCACTTTTATCAGCGGGATAATGTCCGCCACCAGGACTTAGTCATCGACCCAATAGTCAGTGAAAAGATTAAGGCGTTCTTCGCAAATCCCAGCTTGGCGATAACACAAAATTCTCGACTGACCCGCTTAATTGAACATTTTCAGCACGTGGAGGGGATGACTCCTGCCGATGAACGGGATTTCCCCAAGGCAAAAATTCAGCATACTTTTCCCGACGGCTTGACCCTACGGGAGTGGGTAAATCCGGTGGGCGTCAGACATATTTTCGTTGCCGATGTAGCGGGCCATTGCCAATTTTCTGGCTTTACGGGCTGGATCCATGACAAGGCACTCCAAAGGGCGATCACCATTGCCCAGACCCTTTAAGCACGCTTTAATCAGCAATCATCTGCAGAATTTGGAGATGTTGACCTAGGGGACTGAGGGTATTGGCGGCAATCATCCCAGACCCGGCCACCGCCGGAATGCCAATCCCCGGAAAAGTGGAATCTCCACAGCAGAAAAGTTGGGCGATGGGCGTTATGCAGCCCGGAAACTGTTCTTTCCCCGCTTTTAATTCGGGGCCATAGGTACCGCGATCGCGTCTGAGGAAACGACTATGAGTTAGGGGTGTACCAACAAGGGTTAATTCCGTGCGTTGACGAATATCGGGGATCACTTTTTCCAGAGCTTGCCACAAAACTTGGGAACGCTCTTCTTTGAAAGCAGCATATTCCGGGGAACGACGGTCTAGGTTTGCCCAGGGTGCATAGTCTTCAGTAGCAGGCAAATAAACGTGGATACTGTGTTTTTCTGGGGGCGCTAGGCTCGGATCCAGCAGTGAAGGAATCGAAACAGCGACCACATTTTGAGCCGCATCAACTCCCTTTTCCCAGTCATCAACGATGAGGTAATGGCACTCCACATCTTCAGGTAAATTGCTGCTGTCAATCCCTAAGTGAAGGTGCATAAAACTGCGACAGGGCTGCATTTTATCGGCTCGTTTCTGCAATTTTTGGGGAATATTTTGCGGCTCAATCAACTTGAGAGTATCCCAAACAGAAGCGTTAGAAACCACAGCGCGACGGGCTTGAATAATTTCACCGTTGCGCAGTTGAACTCCCGTGGCCTTGCCATTTTCAGTGAGGATTTTTTCCACATGGCTATTCAGGCGCAATTTGCCTCCAAATTTTTCGAGGCCCCGTACCAGAGCCGCCACGATCGCCCCACTGCCTCCCTGAGGATAATCTAAAATCACCTCCGGACGATACCAATCGGCGAACATAAAGGCCATCTCCGCGCAAATCGTACCGTTGGCGGGCAATCCAGAGAGCATAAAACAAAGCAAATCTAACCAGTTACGGATAAAGGGGTCAGTAATCACGCGATCCATCACCCAGCTAAAGGGGGCATTCAGTTGGGGAGTGTAGGGGAGATAAGGCAGGAGAGTTTTGGCATATTTACCGACGGTGCGGACAACACCAAGATCGTTACGAAAGGCCGCCAAAGGGAGTTTTGTCGCCGCTTCGCCGAGGGGACGCATGGTTTCCTGGAGCTGGCGCCATTGGGTGATCGCCTCAGCCTTACCGAGTTGGGTCAACATTTCACAAAAGCCATCGGCTCCCACCGCCGCGCGAAAATAACCTTCGGGTAAATGAACACCCCAGGCATCGTAGGTGAGCCATTGGCAATCTTCTTCGAGGAGATCAAGGACTTGGCGCAGGGGATTGGGGGAAGGGCTGTAGGAAAGGCCGGAATAAAGGGATGGCCCGGAGTCGAAGTGGTAGCCCTGTCGGGTAAAACTGTGGGCCGCACCACCGGCGATCGCATGACTTTCTAAGACCAAAACGTCATAACCATAGCGGGCCAAAAGACCCGCACAACAAAGCCCGCCAATGCCGCTACCAATGACGATTACCTCTGGATTTGCACTCATCTTCACATTTTCCCTAATACTGCTTCGACGTATGGTAAACGCCTTTAGATGAATTTTTCGATGAGGAGGGGCGCAAAACGATTCAGGATGTAGAAAAAGACGAGGAACAGAATAATTTTATTGACCACCATATCCCAACGTTTTTTCGGGAGGGTGTGGTCGGGATAGCTGAATTTCCAGCGGCGCTTGGTGGCCGCTTTTAATAAAATTTCTGGGGTGATGGGAATGCGTTCAACTCGTTCGTAGGGGGGCTTGATCAAAAATCCGCCAAGGTTAAGGCCCGCTTCGCCGTGGTGAAAATACCAAAGGTAGCCATCAAGATCGACTTTGAATTTCTGGGCGAATTTTTCCATAAAGGTGGCACAGTCATCGGCCAGGATGTCAAAGGTGCCAAAAAGATCGGTTGTTGCGTTGAGGCGATCGCCTTCTGTTTTGGGGAGTTCTGTTTGGATGAACTGATAAATATCGTCGAGGGTGGGCATGGGGTTTTTCCTCTACTGCTGGCTTAGGATCTGGTCATCAAGGCTAAAGTCAATAGCAGCCTTGTCTCGTTCGTTGGCAAGGTAATCATTTTGGAAGGAATCTTTTAAGCCACCCACCAGATCATATTTCGGTTGCCAATCCAGGTCATTTAGGGCCTTGTGAATATCCGCCATAAAGTGCTGGGCGCGGATCGGGAAAGCCTTCCGTTTGCCGAGGTCAAATTTTTTCGGGTCATAGTAAACCAGATCCACAGCCGCTGGATCTTTCCCGGCTGCTACCGCACAGGCTTTGACGAGTCCGGTAAAAGTGACAAAGCGATCGCCTGAGATATTGTAAATTTGCCCAATCGCTTTCGGATTATCTAGCACCGCTGCCATGGCCGTGGCGAGATCATAAACGTGACCAAATTGAGTAATCAGTTGTCCATCCCCAGGAATTGGGATCGGTCGATCGCGGACGATGCGGTCAAAGAACCAGGCTTCTAGATCGTTGTAATTTTTCGCGCCGTAAATGTAGGTGGGACGGATCGACGTCCAGGGCAAATCACTCTGGGCCAAATAAGCCTCCGTTTCGTGCTTCCCCTTGTGGCGACTGTTGGGATCAACGGGATCGGCTTCTTTGTGGGGCGGTTGGTCAGTGGGCAGATAAACGCCAGCGGAACTGACGTAGATAAAATGCTGCACTTTTCCAGCAAAAATTTCGGCGAGGGGCTGGGTATGGGCGAGTTCCCGGCCATTGTTATCAAAAATCGCGTCAAAGGTTTCGCCAGCCAGTTTTTCCTTCAGTTGCGCCGGATCTTGGCGATCGCCAATAATTTGCCCCACGCCCGTCGGTGCCGGATGATTGCCCCGGTTAAACAGCACTACTTCGTGGCCTGCCGCCAATAAAACTTGGGTGAGATAAACCCCAATAAACCGAGTACCACCAATAATTAAAATGCGCATAATTTTTTCCCAAACAGCGATCGCCTTAAGCATTCAGTGTATCGGATGGGGTTCCAGAACTGGAGCGACGTATCAGAAAAACTCGTCTCAAGGGGTTGGCTCTTTCCACCGTTATTTTTTGCAACAAACTGTTACATTAGAGAGGCATTTCTAAAGCAAATATTTTTAAAAATTCTGACCCGTTGCAATAAATTCTTCGTCCCGAACCATGTCTGAATCCCAAACTTCCCTCGACCAGGCCCCAGAAGCCACTGAACCTAAACCCAGCTATGTCAAGCTCGCCATGCGGAATATGGTGCGCAAAGGGGGTAAGTCCCTCTGGCATTTCTTCCTCACCACCGCTGGCCTGTTGGGGTTTTTCGTCACCATGGCCTACCTCACCCGTTAGATGGGGATGCAGCCCGTGCTTGAGTGTGAAATTTTTGTCGAAAATGCTTCTGGTTTAGAACTGCCTGAATTGGCGATCGCCCCTTGGGAAAACTACCTGGAGCAGTGGCTACCGGAATTAACAGCGGCTTTACCCCCAGCCGACGGTTACGAGTTAACCCTCCGCTTTACCACTGACGCCGAAATCCACAATCTCAATCACCAATATCGCCACAAAGACCAACCCACCGACGTCCTTTCCTTTGCGGCCCTCGAAGACAACTTTGCTAGCCCCTTACCCCCTGGGGAACCGCTCTATCTGGGAGACATCATTGTTTCAGTAGAAACGGCCCAACGCCAGGCCCAGGAACGGCAGCACAGCCTCCAAACGGAACTGGGTTGGTTGGTGAGCCATGGTTTATTGCACCTGCTGGGGTGGGATCATCCCGATGAAGCCCGGTTAATTGAAATGCTCGATCGTCAAGCCGTACTCTTGCGAAACGTTCAACTTATTCCATAATGGGGTGATTCTATTGAGGGAGAAGATGACACAACACAAAAAAATCCTCTCACCCCCCGACCGGGAACGGCGATCGCTAGCCTGGAAAGTGGCCCCTGACCTCCTCGCGAGCTTCCGTTACGCTTGGCAGGGCATTGTGTACGCCACCCGCACCCAGAGAAATTTTCGGATTCACTTAGCGATCGCGGTTTTTGTCTGGACAATGTGTTGGCTATTGTCCCTCAATTATCTAGAAACAGCGATCCTCACCGCCATGGTCGCCCTAGTGCTCGTCCTGGAGTTGCTCAATACAGCCCTCGAATCCGTGGTAGACCTCACGGTACAGCAGAGCTACCATGAGCTCGCAAAAATTGCCAAAGACTGCGCAGCGGCGGCGGTACTCATTGGGGCGATCGCCTCTGTAGCCATTGCCGGATTAATCGCTTGGCCCCACTTCCAAGCATTCCTAGAGCCTGCTATCTTAACCCCTGTAAAATCCTATTTTTTACCGCAAAAAATTTCCTTGTTTTCCTAGCTCAACCCCGTACAAATCCCCATCACTATCTAAAGGAGTGTGACCCCTTTGATCATCGTCATCGACAACTATGACAGTTTCACCTATAACCTTGTCCAATACCTCGGCGAATTAGGCAAAGAATTACCCGTGGCCCAGGACATCGAAGTGTATCGGAACGACAAAATTACCCTCGCTGAAATTCGTGCCAAACAACCTGCGGGCATCGTCATTTCGCCGGGGCCAGGCCGTCCAGAAGACGCGGGGATTTCCTTGGCGGTGATCAAAGAATTGGGCCAGGAACTTCCTATCCTTGGGGTTTGTCTGGGACACCAAAGCATCGGCCAGGTGTTTGGGGGCAAAATTATCGGTGCCGCAACCCTGATGCATGGCAAGATCTCCGTGATTCACCATGCCAACAAAGGGGTATTTGCTGGTTTAGAAAATCCATTCCCCGCCACCCGTTACCATAGCTTGGTGATCGACAAAAATAATTGTCCTGATTGTTTAGAGGTCACTGCTTGGGTGGATGACGGTACGATTATGGGCGTACAACATCGGGATTATCCCCATATCCAGGGGGTACAATTCCATCCCGAAAGTATCTTAACCACGGCAGGTAAACAGCTTTTGCGGAATTTCCTCGCTACTCTGTCGCCTGTACCGCTGCTTGTAACGAATTAGTGAGGGGCTCCCCGACATAACCATGAAACGTAGACAGTTTATTCAGACCGCAGGGATTAGTGCTTTTGGGGCGATCGCCGGCTTTTCCCTCCTGCAAAAAAACGCCGTCCAAGCCCAAACCGGCAACCTTGACATCGAATGGCTGGGCCACACCTGTTTTTCCGTCAGTGGTGCGGGGACTAAGGTTCTCATTAATCCCTTCCGTGCCCTCAGTTGTACCGCAGGTTATCGGGACACATTTCCCCAAGCAGACATTGTCCTGTTAAGTAGCCAACTGTTCGACGAAGGCTATACCGATGGTTTACCCGGAGACCCCAGGATTTTGTTCCAAGCCGGACAATATCCCGTGAATAACATCACCTTTGACGGCATTAGCCTCGCCCATGCCAACATCGAACGCTATCGGGGTTGGCGTTTCCCCCCCAACATTGCCTGGAGCTGGCGCCAGGGAGGCATTAGTCTCTTGCACCTCGGCGGCGCTGGTGAAGAAGTGGACATCGATGATTTTATTTTGACCGGGGGCAGCCCAGATATTCTGATGATCCCCGTTGGGGGCACCGACGCCGACCCACAGAATATTCCCCCCAAGGGTTACACCCCAGCCCAAGCGCTCCAAGCCCTAGAGTTGCTGCGTCCCAAGATTGTTATCCCGACCCACTATAAAACAACGGCCGGAGACGACACCTGTGGGCTCCAGTCCATTGAATCCTTTTTAAACTTAGTAGACCGTAACGAAATTAAGGTGACAACGGTGGCTTCCAATCGCCTCCAGGTCAATCGAGCGGCCCTTTCCCAAGCCAATTCAGAGATTAAAGTTTTAAGCGATCGCCCCCTGTTGCGGGCCTAGGCGGATCATCATTTTTCCTGTGATTGAACAACCTCCAAAATCCTTGGGGGTTTTTTGATCGCGATGGTAAAACCTAGAAAATATTTGCGATTTATTGACCCCACCCCTGGGTATAAAGGGCAATCGAGCCTATCATTTTGGACATTGATCTGCCCTAAATTCTCGCTTATGCAATATTTTTTTCTCACCGAAGGGTGGCACATTGGCCGCGTTTGGGAACCCGGTGGCCCCTGGGATATTCTGTCCTGGCGACGTCCCCCCAAGATTCAGCGCACCAACATCGCCATGGAAAATCAAGGGGAGCGCCTCTGGCTCTACCAAGTAGACGACCCGATCCTGATGCTGGAAGTTACCCCCGATCCCACGAAGGTCAAAACCGAGAACATCGGTCAAGTGATGATCAAACGCCTCATCACCCCCGAAGAGGCGATCGCCCAATTAAACCAAGCCAACACCCTCTACAAAGACCCAACTCCAAGCCATTAGCGCCATTACATTTCCCGTAATACGCTTGCCAAGCCCTCTAACAATAGTTACACTTCTTTAAACAATCTTCCCCCTAAACCCAGCACAAACCCTTTGTATCGTAGTTTAGAGAGAAGAAAAAAACGCTTAAGTCCTTGGGACAACTAGCAATAACAAAACAACTTTCTTGAGGATGCTTTGTAAACTTTTGTAAATTTTTCCGAGGAAGCTTTTATTAAAGTCTACGAAGACATTGCCGTCAAAAAGCCGTTTCAACTCAAAATCTTCCTATAGATTTGAAGTTGTTTTTCTCGGTTCAGACCAATCCTCGTTAATAATGAGAAAATATTTGGTCATAGTAGACACGATTGTTTAGGAGGAGAGTAGTCAATGGGACTACCTTGGTACCGCGTACATACAGTCGTCCTTAACGACCCAGGTCGTCTGATTTCTGTACACCTCATGCACACTGCGCTTGTCGCAGGTTGGGCTGGCTCAATGGCCCTCTATGAGCTAGCAATTTTCGATCCCAGTGATCCCGTCCTCAATCCCATGTGGCGGCAGGGCATGTTCGTACTGCCGTTCATGGCACGGCTAGGCGTAACCGGCTCCTGGAATGGCTGGGATATCACTGGTGCCGTAGGCACTAACCCCGGTTTTTGGTCCTTTGAAGGCGTCGCCGCAGCACACATCGTTCTGTCCGGTCTTCTGTTCCTCGCTGCCGTTTGGCACTGGGTTTATTGGGATCTCGATCTTTTTGTTGACTCCCGTACCGGTAAGCCTGCCCTAGACTTGCCGAAAATGTTTGGGATTCACCTGTTCCTATCTGGTCTTCTTTGCTTCGGCTTTGGAGCCTTTCACCTCAGCGGCGTCTGGGGGCCTGGAATGTGGGTTTCTGACCCCTATGGTGTAACGGGCCATGTCCAAGCCGTTGCCCCCGATTGGGGCCCCAGTGGATTTAACCCCTTTAACCCTGGCGGCGTTGTTGCCCACCACATTGCCGCTGGTATCGTTGGGATTATTGCTGGTCTTTTCCACCTCAGTGTCCGTCCCCCTGAGCGTCTGTATAAGGCACTCCGGATGGGTAATATTGAGACGGTTTTATCCAGCAGTATTGCAGCGGTATTTTTTGCCGCATTCGTCGTCGCTGGCACCATGTGGTACGGCAACGCTACCACCCCCATCGAACTTTTCGGCCCGACCCGTTATCAGTGGGACCAGGGTTATTTCCAAAACGAAATTCAGCGCCGTGTGGATGCTGAAATTGCGTCAGGGGCAACACCTGCAGAAGCTTGGAATACAATTCCTGAAAAACTTGCTTTTTATGACTATGTCGGTAACAGCCCCGCAAAAGGTGGTTTGTTCCGTACAGGGCCGATGGATCAAGGTGATGGCATTGCTCAGTCTTGGGCCGGCCACCCTGTCTTCAAAGATGCAGAAGGTCGTGAGCTTTTTGTTCGTCGGATGCCCAACTTCTTTGAAACCTTCCCTGTGGTCATGACCGATGCGGATGGCGTCCTCCGGGCTGATATTCCGTTCCGTCGTTCTGAGTCTAAGTTCTCCGTTGAACAGGCTGGGGTTACGGTTTCCTTCTTGGGTGGCGAACTCAATGGTCAAACCTTCACCGATGCTGCCACTGTCAGAAAATACGCCCGTCGTGCCCAGTTGGGTGAGCCTTTCGAGTTTGATACTGAAACCCTTGGTTCTGACGGTGTATTCCGGACGAGCCCCCGTGGTTGGTTCACTTTTGGTCACGCTGTATTTGCACTGCTGTTCTTCTTTGGTCACATTTGGCATGGTTCTCGGACGTTGTACCGTGACGTATTTGCCGGGGTTGACCCTGAACTGGCAGAAGAGCAAGTGGAATGGGGCTTCTTCCAGAAGGTTGGTGACAAGAGTACCCGTGCTAGCTAATTAAACACAGGTATCTATTGCATCGATCGGAAAGTTTTTTCCAATAATTCATTTTGAGGAGGTTGGGCATTTAAGCCTAGCCTCTTTTTTTTGGGGAAAATTAACTGGATTCGGGGGAGATGGTGGCGGTTTTCTACACTGGTTGCGAAAGAAGAGGATTCTGCAAAATTGAGGTATTCCCTGAATGAATTAAAAAAATATTATGTCGCTTTCTCCCAAGGCTCTTTATGATTGGTACCGCAACACCCTGCGCAATCCGAAATACCGGTGGTGGATTATTTTAGGCACTTTGGCATATTTGATCAGCCCCATTGATATTTCACCGGACTTTTTCCCTATTGCGGGTCAGATTGATGATGTGATGCTGGCGACATTGTTGATTGCAGAACTGTCCCAAATGGCCTTGGCCTTTTTCCAAGCCCGTCAAGAAAATTCCCAAGGGAAAACGACAACCCAGGAAGAAACGACGGCAACGGTAGATATCCCTTCGGTTTCGGTAGACGAGTCCTAGATCAAAGCTTGTATGAGTAAAAAGGCGATCGCCGCACTGCCGACGGGCACGAGAAAATTATCAATGCCAAACTGGGCAATGCTTTCGAGCAAGGTAGAACAAAGGGCAACAACGAGGGCGATCGCCGCTTTTTGCCAAAGCATGAGGTCAAAACCGAGAAATAATAAACCGCAAATCAAGAGACCCACCCCAAACATGGTGGCGGTGCCTTCGAGGCTTTTTTTGTTGCCAAGAATTTCGTAGGGATGTTGCCCCAATTGGCTACCGACCACGGCGGCCAGACCATCGCCCCAGGCCATCACCAAAATGCCGAGCACCGCAAACACAGGTTGCTGAATTGACCAAAACCACCAGATCAATACCCCCATACTGAGAGCATAGAAAAAGGTGCCGAGGCTCTGGCGACCAACGCTGTTCACGCTGGGTAAAATCGGCAGGAAGTAGGAAATCAGGGCAATTAAGCCTGCAATAAAGGCGGCAGCAATGCCAATTTCCATCGGAATATCAAACCACCAGGCGAGGAGAATGACATTACCACTGCCGATATGAACAATCTTGCGGGTCAGTTCTGGGCTTAGGTGATTTTTGCGGCTGAGACCTTCGGCGATCGCCAACAGCGCCCCCAGATAAGTGATAACCGTTCCCAGGGGCATCCGGAGGGCTGGGGAAAAGATTTCCGCGACGAGATGATTGACATCCATAAAAAATTAAGGGCAAGATTACTCCCACCCCTAAAGCACAACTTAGAAGTTACCAACTAGCGCCTCATTACAACGTTCACAAATGGTGGGATCCTCCGTAAAGGTGCCCACTTGTGTGGAGTAATTCCAACAGCGATCGCACTTGTGACCGTCCGCTTTGACCACGGCGATTTGGAGCTTACCATCAGCCAACTCCAGGGTGTCTTGGTACTGCTGGTCGTCGAGGGCTGCCGTCACAAATTCCACCTGGGAAACAAGGAGCAAATAGCGCAGTTCATCCACCCGTGGGGACTCACTCAAACTGTCGGCGGGATTTAGGGCCGCGAGCCAGTCTGTTAAGGCCCCATCCACATCGCGCATCAGAATTTTTGCTTCGAGGGAAGCACCAATTAACTTCTCGGTGCGGGCTTTTTCGAGAACGAGGTTCACGCCATTGCGGATTTTGCGCAGTTCTTCCCACCGTTGGAATAAAGTTTCGTCCGCTGCCCATTGGGGATCGAGTTGATACCAACCCGCGTTAAACACCGATTGATGCTCCGTTTCGTAGGGCAAGTTCTGCCAAATATCCTCCGCCATGTGACACAATACTGGGGCGATCGCCTTGGCTAGGGTTTCAAGGATAATCGCCATTACCGTTTGGCAACTGCGGCGACGGAGAGTATTCACATCGGAAATATACAGGCGATCCTTGGCAATATCGAGATAGAAATTCGAGAGATCCACCACACAAAAATTTTGCACCTTTTGGAAGAATTTAAAGAATTGAAATTCCTCAAAAGCTTCTGTAACTTCTGTAAAAACATTGTGGGTTTGATGCAAAATATATTTGTCTAATTCCGGTAAATCAGCATAGGGAACTGCATCTTTCGCCGGATCAAAATCATGGATGTTTCCTAATAAGAAACGGGCCGTGTTGCGAATTTTGCGATAAACATCCGCCAACTGCTTCAGAATTGTTTGGCCAATGGGTACATCTGAAGAGTAATCCACCGAGGAAACCCATAACCGCAGCACATCTGCACCATAGGGCGGTTCGGTTTTCTGATTCTTGCCGCCGTTGATAATAATATTGGGATCAACAACATTCCCCAGAGATTTACTCATTTTGTAGCCCTTTTCATCGAGCACAAAACCGTGGGTTAGTACCGTTTTATAGGGGGCCACATTATTGACAGCCACACTGGTTAAAAGACTCGACTGGAACCAACCCCGATGCTGGTCAGAACCTTCTAAATAAAGATCCACAGGGTAATTTAAACCGTCCCGCTGTTTGGCCACAGCCGCCCAGGAAGAACCCGAATCAAACCACACATCCATGGTATCGGTGCCCTTGCGGTAGGTACGGCCATTGTTGCGATATTCCTCCGGTAAAAGCTCTTCTACCGAACGTTTCCACCAGGCGTCAGATCCTTCTTTGGCAATGATTTCTCTAACGTGGTTAATGGTGGTTTCATTTAACAATGCTTCCCCGGTTTCCTCGTCGTAGAAAACAGGAATGGGGACGCCCCAATTGCGTTGCCGAGAAATACACCAATCACTGCGATCGCCCACCATGGCTGTGATCCGATTTTCCCCCTGGGCCGGAATCCACCGCACCCCCTTAATTGCTTTGAGGGCTTCATCGCGGAACCCTTCGACGGAGGCAAACCACTGTTCTGTGGCCCGGAAAATCGTCGGTTTTTTGGTGCGCCAATCGTAGGGATATTTGTGTTGGTAGGCTTCCTGTTTTAAAAGGGCGCGTTTTTCCGTTAAAGCCATGATAATGGCGTCATTGGCCCCGTTGAGGACATTTAAGCCCGCAAACTCCCCTGCTTCCTCGGTCAAAGTTCCTTCTGCATCCACAGGCGAAAGGATCGGCAAACCATATTTCTGGCCGGTGATGTAGTCTTCCTGGCCATGGCCTGGCGCAGTGTGAACGAGGCCCGTTCCAGATTCCGTTGTGATGTAATCGCCACCAGCGACCACCGGACTTTGGCGGTCATAGAGGGGATGCTGATAGGTGCAATGTTCGAGAATTTCCCCTTTAAAACTGGTTTTAATCGTTAAGGCAGCGTCAAAGGTTTTCGTTAAACTTGCCGCCAGATCCTTGGCCACCACTAAATATTTCTGAGCGCACAGGCTGCCATCGGTTTCAACAACAGCATATTCCAGGGCCGGGTTGATCGCCACAGCTAAGTTACCGGGCAATGTCCAAGGGGTGGTTGTCCAGATCGCCACGCCTAAACTGTCGGCAAATTCCCCTAAAACAGCTTTGGCTTCCGGGCTTAGATCTGTGATCGGAAAAGAGACGTAGATACTTTGGGAGGTATGGCCTTCAGGGTATTCGAGTTCTGCCTCGGCGAGGGCTGTTTGAGAACTCGGACTCCAATGGACAGGCTTTAGACCCCGATAGATATAGCCTTTGAGGGCCATATCCCCAAATACGCCGATTTGAGCCGCTTCATATTCTGGGGTGAGCGTTAGATAAGGGTTTTCCCAGTCGCCCCAAACGCCATACCGTTGAAATCCGGCTGCTTGGGCTTTTTGGGTTTTGAGGGCAAAGTCACGGGCTTTGTAGCGGAGTTTGAGGGGGGTGAGATTTTGCCGGGCATCGGCACTGAGGTTTTGCAGTACCTTTAATTCGATGGGTAAACCGTGACAATCCCAACCGGGGACATAGTGGGTTTTGTAGCCTTGTAAGAGCTTGTACTTATTGATGATGTCTTTCAGCACCTTGTTTAGGGCGTGGCCCATGTGGAGATCGCCGTTGGCATAGGGGGGGCCATCGTGCAGCGTAAAGAAGTCTTTGGGGTTATTTTGCGCTAAATCTTCGTAAATGCGGTTTTCTTGCCAGAATTTTTGGATTTCTGGCTCTTTTTGGGGAGCATTCGCCCGCATATTAAAGGTGGTTTTCGGCAAATTAACGGTATCTTTGTAGCTCTTTGCGTCTGTCACGGTGGCTGTGGTGGCTGATGTTTACAAATGTTTGCTATGGCTGATTTTAACTTGCCAGGGCTTGTCCCGTGAATCTCGGTGAAAAAAGGCGATCGCCAACGTCCTGGGATTCATTAAATAGAATGGAGAGTGATCGGCAAGCGGAGATCAAGTGATGCTGACGAAACAACGGGCGGATCGAGTTCTTCTGAGTAACATTAGCTGGGAACAATTCGAGAATATCCTGCGGGATCTGGGGGAAAGCCGTTCTAGTCGTGTGGCTTACTACGATGGAACTCTAGAAATTATGACGCCCCTGTCAGGGCATGAGTTTTACAAAGAAGCGATTAGTATCTCGATCAAAGATTGCGCTGACGAACTGGAAATTGATTATGAAAGCCTCGGCTCAACGACTTGGCGTAAACCAGCGGCAAAAGCGGGCCTAGAACCGGACAACTGTTTTTACTTCCAGCATGAGCCGTTAATCCGGGGGCAGTTGGACTATGATCTCGCTAAAGATCCGCCCCCCGATTTGGCTTTAGAAATTGAACTGACAAGCCGATCCCTCGAACGATTTCCGATCTATGGGCGGTTAGGGATACCGGAAATTTGGAGCTATGAGGACGGCAAAATTACAATTTACTTGCTTGACCAGGGAAAATACCGCGTTTCGGAAACGAGTCTAGCGCTGCCGCAAATTTCCGTGACGAAAATGATGACCTTAATCGAAGAAAATCGACCCCTAGGCCGTCGGGCGATCCGCCGCGCCATTCGAGAGTGGGCGAAAACCCTGTAATCCTTAAACCATCCATTTGAAGGGTGATCGACAGGATACTTTCTTGCCTTGTGCTCTGTAGTGTTAACGATCAAGCTATGCTTCGTTTGCGCCGCACAGCGTAGTTTGCGTCCGTACGAGCGCCTTGTTATGTTCCTCTTACATTGAAAATAGGGCCGAGCAAGGCACGCAAATTTCCAATAGCATCACCATATTTATACTTAGTGTATATTTTGTATAGAGTTCGACGAATTTGTATTTCATCGATCCCAGTGATTTGATTCATGTTTTCAACCATATAACTAATTTTTTTCTTGGCCAGATCGCGTGGGTTTTGACTTTGAAGCGCTTGGTAGTCCGCAGTCTGAATAATTCGGCCTATGTTGATGGCGTGCCCAGGAAAGCTATTTCTTATTTCTTGCCTCATATGTTGTCCCTCAATCATATCAACGAGCCCGACTTCAGGTGTACACGGTAAGTAATTCAATATCTCTTCAGATCTGTTAAAAAGATCTAAAAGCCGATGATCGTTGCGGTGTTGAGCAGACTGAAGCGATTCAGTCTTAACGTCTTCATCTAGGAAAGCATACCTACGAACGTAGTTAGGGAATATTTGTGACGAGCCATTTACAAACTCCAAAACCTGAACAAAACCACCCACTGGTGCAATTTTGCAAAGAGGCTGATAGTTTATGTCTGGATTAGCTATTGCTAAATACTCTTGAATCATCTGTTCAAGTAGTAGCTTTGCCTGCTTGTCTTCAACAAAAAACACGAAATCGGCACCTAACTCATCATCAAAAGCAATATCTCCAAGTATCTGTGCAGGATAGGGGTTTCTGATTACTTCAATTCTGTTTTCGCCCATGTTTACTAGATGAATAAGGTTTCGCCTTCCTGCAGATTTTACAATTGACGCGGAGTGAGTAGAAAAAATGACCGTAGTGTTCTTGTCGTGACTTACGCTGCGCAATTTTTCGAGTAATCGAACCTGCGCTTGAGGGTGTAAAGCCATTTCGATTTCATCAATTAGAACTAGGCCGTCGTTTTGTATCTCAGATATGCGTTTGGCAAGTCTAAGAATACAAAGCTCACCAAGACTAAAACTTTTTTCAGAATAGTATTTATATGCGTACCCCCGACCAGGGCGATAAGGAATCAAGAATGCTTCGTTTCCTCGACCTCTACGGGTATTTACGAATTTTAAATTATTCCATTTATTGTCCGCTAAAACAGTGACTAAAAATTCCTTTATATCGTCACTCGCGTCTCTTAGTCGGTTGGGTGCTATCTCATCAGCAAAAGGTTCAATTCGTTCAGAATTGGCTTCAATGTAAGATACTGTAGAATATGGAAAATTGCCCAATATTGTGGAATTAGCTCTGGGACTTGCCCGCCAACGCTGGCCGCCGTATCTATACGTTACAGATTGACCATTGATCTCATAATTTATTGATGCGTCATCATACAAGTCAACCCTATCAGCTAATGGGCTTGTTCTGAAAAACTTCTGGAAAGCATAGGAGTTTCTAATACGATAAAGTGTCGCTAACATAGTAGATTTACCAGTCCCGTTTAGCCCGGTAAGAATCCACACGCCGCCAGATGGGATCTCAAAATCGAGACTCCTTATTCCTTTCACATTCTCGATTTTTATTCTCATGTTTTCCTAAACATAACGGCTTAATTCAACCGCTGAAAGAGTTTTTTTACTCTGTTGCCTAAAAACTTATTTTCAGTCGGTTGCAATGTCTTGTCCGAGAGACAGCACAACTAATCAACTAGGTTTTGTTATTATCCAGCTAATTAAATCATCTTCTATAGTAACTTTGTTTCGCTATCTCTTGAACTAGTGATTATGCGGAAAAAGTTTATCCAAAATACCTCATAGTACTTTTATTTGGAATAATTTCGTATAAACCCCCTACTAGGGATGTTATGCAGACGACATCCATATAAGGTGGTTATCCAGATATTGTACAGACTTTGTTTCCATCATAAATAATAACCTCTGCATAAGCTTCTGGATCTTTTTCGGGGAGTGATTAGCCTTAGAGGCCATTTATAAAGTAAATCTTTAGGATGTTAGCCGACGTAACATCAGACGACTCATGGAAGCATAAATCCCTGCCTCCGACACTTCTGATAATTGCTCATAGTCTTTACTAAGGCGACGATAATAATTCAACCAACCAAATGTACGTTCAACAATCCAACGCTTCGGGAGTACCATGAATTCTTTACTGTTTCTGCTAATCACTTCCACCTTTGCTTGCACCATTAACCAAAGACTTAAGGCAAAGCGTCCTCCTCGATATCCAGCATCTACCCACATCAACCGCAATCGCTTCAACATCTGCTGTTGCTGCTCCCTTAGCTCCATCACTGCAGCAAGGGCAAAGGTTCGTTCTGAGCTATTTCCCTCGGAGACCATCACTTTGTAAAGTAACCCTAAACTATCGACTAGCAAGTTTCTCCGTCTTCCTTTGACCTGTTTCCCGCCATCGAAGCCATAGACATCGCCCTTTTTTCTGTTGTCTTGACCGATTGGCTATCGGCAATCAGGACGCTAGGTTCTGGGGTTTTCCCCACTGCTTGACGGCAGCGAGTCCGCAAAGCATGGTTGATGTTTTCCCAAACTCCCTGCCTCTGCCATTTGCGATAGTAGTAGTACACCGTGGAGGAGGGAGGAAAGTCCTTGGGCAGATAGGCCCATTGACAACCGGTTTTGAGGAGATAGAAAATCCCATTGCAGACCTGTCGCATATCAGTAGTACGTGGATGACCGCCGGACTTTGGAGCAGGAATCAAGGGTTCTAGTAAAGCCCATTCTGCATCGGTCAGGTCACTGGGGTAAGAAGCTTGAGACATTGGTGCTATTCTCCTGTGTCGTTACGCTTATGCTTGACCTTAACGACTTCACGGGCAACAATCCTGTTCTCTTTATCTTTACTTTATAAACACCCTCTTAGCATAGTGACCCTGGCACTGGGATTGATCAGAGCAAAAAGGCAATTTTTGATTTTAGGGTCATTCTTGAACATAGACTATTGAGAGGTTGGGCCACCCGCTGTGCCATTCGAGAGTGGACGAAAACCCTCCAGACCAAGCCAAAGATTGCTAATCATTGAGGACTGTTACGTTTCAGTAAAGGAAAGGAGGCGATCGCCTAAACTATTCAGAAGCAATTTTTCATCTGGATTTTATTTTTGCCAACTATGTTCCCTTCTAGCCGCCCCCGTCGCCTTCGCCAAAGTGAGTCGCTTCGCCGCATGGTGCGGGAAAATACCTTCACGGCCAATGATTTGATCTATCCCCTCTTTGCAGTGCCCGGAGAGGCGATCGCCAACGAAGTAAAGTCGATGCCCGGCGTGTACCAATTGTCCATCGACAAAATTGTCACCGAGGCCAAGGAAGTTTGGGAACTGGGTATTCCGGCGGTGATTTTATTTGGCATTCCCCCCGAAAAAGATAACGATGCAACTGGGGCCTGGCATGATTGCGGCATTGTCCAAAAGGCAACCACGGCGATCAAGGAAGCGATCCCGGAAATGACCGTCATTAATGACACTTGTCTGTGCGAATATACGCCCCACGGTCACTGCGGCTACCTGCAAACGGGAGATTTAACCGGACGCGTCTTAAACGATCCGACCCTCGAATTGCTAAAAAAAACCGCTGTGTCCCAGGCCAAAGCTGGCGCGGATATCATTGCGCCTTCGGGGATGATGGATGGTTTCGTCGCCGCGATTCGTGAAGGTTTAGATGAAGCCGGGTTCACCGATATCCCGATCATGGGCTATTCCGCAAAGTACGCCTCCGCTTACTATGGCCCCTTCCGGGATGTGGCTGAATCTGCTCCCCAATTCGGCGATCGCCGCACCTACCAAATGGATCCGGGTAATGGTCGCGAAGCCCTCAAGGAAGTGGAACTCGACATCCTCGAAGGGGTAGATTTTGTCATGGTCAAACCGGCCCTCGCTTACATGGATATTATTTGGCGCGTCAAGGAAATGACCAACCTGCCCGTCGCCGCCTACAACGTGTCTGGGGAATATTCCATGGTCAAAGCCGCAGCCTTAAATGGTTGGATTGACGAGAAAAAAGTCGTCCTCGAAACCCTCACGAGCTTTAAACGGGCGGGCGCAGATTTGATTCTCACCTACCACGCCAAAGACGCTGTGCGCTGGTTAGCAGAGTAAATTTTGGCCTGGGGCATATTTTCCCCAAGAGAATAAACAATGAATCATGGGGACGCTTGTAAGTTGTCCCCTTTTTCGTGATCAAAAAAAGCCCCATACATCGTACGGAGCCAAATTTTTTTCGCGAGTCTTAACAACTATTCCACCTCGAAACTGCCGCCCCAAGGCCCATAGCTAGAAGTTGTAATGCCGTTACGTTCTGTGCCGACAAAATCCGTTTGGGAACCCAGCACTTTGACCGTCACATTGCCCCCAGTAGTTGCTTCTAACAGACCTGCGTGGACAGCCGCCGTACAAATCGATGAGCCATCACTGTAGATATCCGTCCCCCAAATTTTTTCTGTGGGTTGTCCCGCCGGACAAATCACGTTGAGGGTCTGGCCTATTTGGCTCCGCAGACCGAGCATTCCTGGGGTTGTTTCCCAGTCAATGGCCCGGACTTTGGCCGTTTGGGTGCTGGGCTGGTGGTGGCTGATCTGGGTACTGGGTTGATGGTGAGCTACGGTTGGTGCAGGGTCGTGGTGGGCAAGGGTCGCAACGGGGGCAATCGCCAACCCCAAAACCGCGTAACTACCAAAGGTCAAATACTTCATCGCAAACAATTACTCTAGAAAACACAGACAAAGATCATGCTTTGCCATAAAAAACAGAACGCTCTCTCTAAAAGTCTAAGCCCAAGCCTGATCCACTGCCATATTTGCTTCGGGGTGAATGTAGGCGGGCTTTTCTTTGCGGGGTAGCTGACCAGATAAAACGAGGTGGGCCATGGTGTCACAAATCACGCGGGTCGCCATCAGGGATGTGATATCGCTAATGTCGTAGGGCGGTGAGACTTCGACGATTTCCAAACCGCAGACGGGGGCATTCCGGACAATCTTACCGAGGAGGGCGAGGGCTTCCCTGGGCAATAAACCGCCTGGTTCTGGCCAACCCGTGCCGGGGACAAATCCCGCATCAATGCAGTCAATGTCAAAGCTGATATAAACACAGTCGGTACCATCTAAGGCACGCTCCAGGGCAAACTCCGCCGCCGCATCGATACCCATTTCGGTAATATCAGTCACCGTGAGAATATTGGTCGCCCGTTCGCGACAAACCTTGACCCCTTGCCGGGGTACCTGCCAGCCGCCAATCCCCAACTGCACCAGATTTTTGGCGGGAGCATTGGCCATGTTGGTGGCATGGAACCAAGGACAGGTGTGCATCCGTTCGTCTAAATCTGTTTCCTGGGTGTCCACATGGCGGTCAAAGTGAATAATGCCTACTTTTTTATCGCCTAAATGCCGACAAACCCCCCGCACCGTGGGAAAGCCGATGGAGTGATCGCCGCCGAGAATAATCGGGAAAGCACCGGAACTAAACACATGGGCAACCCCTTTGGAAATTTGATCAAAGGATTTTTCGTTGTTGGCCGGAATCGTAAAGACGTCCCCCACATCACAGAGGGTTATTTGCTCCCGCAGATCAATGCCCATTTCAAAATTGTAGGGCGTATAGAGGGCAGAGATCCGCCGAATCCCCTGGGGGCCAAAGCGAGTACCGGGGCGATAGGTGGTACCAGAGTCGTGGGGAACGCCAAGGATGGCCACGTCATATTCACCGACCTTGCGGACATCTTCGAGATAAGGAGCCTTTAGGAAAGTGTTGATTCCGGCATAGTGGGGCAGTTCTCCCCGGGAAAAGGTGGGAATGCTGCGGTCTTTGATACTGGCGGCGGCTTCGAGGCCGTATTCCAGGCCCCGGTCTACTTCCTGTTGCCAACCGGTGAGGGGGAGGTGAGATTCTTTTTCGAGGGCTTCTTGGGCTTCGCTGGGGGGACGAAAATTCGGTTGTTCACTCATGGTGATCGGGCCTTTCTTGGGACGAATTTAGTTAACGATAGCAGTAACCAAGCAAATTCTTGGTTTTTGGGCAAATTACGCAAAATAGCTTTGCATTTTATGGGGTCTGTACTGCTTCTACGGGGACTTCACGCATTAGTTGCATCACATGGTATTTGTAATCGATAAATTCGGGCGATCGCTTAATTTCATAGCCATGGTGGTGGGAAAAATCTACCTTTAATTCTTCTTTGATACGTCCAGGGTGGGCCGCCATGACATAGATGCGCTGACCGAGAAAAATGGCTTCTTCAACATCGTGGGTAATTAAGAGAATACTGGTCTCGGTTTGCTCCCAAATTTCTAGGAGAAATTGCTGCATATTTTCTTTGGTTAAAACATCCAGGGCACCGAAGGGTTCATCCATCAACAAAATCTTCGGTTGGGACGCGAGGGCGCGGGCGATCGCCACCCGTTGTTTCATTCCCCCAGAAAGCTGTTTCGGCAGTGCTTCTTGGAAAGGCCCTAAACCGACCACATTGAGATAGTAATAGGCCCGTTCGTAACGCTCTTTTTTCGGTACTCCCTGCAATTTCAAGCCAAAGGTGACATTGTCCAAAACAGAAAGCCAAGGATAAAGGGTGTAGCGCTGAAAGACCATGCCCCGGTCAGCCCCAGGCCCGATAATTTCCCGCTGGTCAACGGTCACTTTGCCCGTACTCTGGGTTTCGAGGCCCGCAATAATCCTCAACAGGGTCGATTTTCCAGACCCGGACGCTCCGACCACACAAACAAATTCACCGCCTTCCACATGGAGATTGATGTTTTGGAGAGCCGTAATTTTTCCGTGGCGAGTTTGGAAAAACTTGTGAACTTGATCAACTTCTAAATGCATGATGTTTCTAGTCGAGAGACCAGCGACAGAGGAATCTTTGGAGCCAAATAAAACAGAGGTCAATGAGGAGGCCAATTAAGCCAATCACGATTAAGCCAGCGAAAATTTGGTCAGTATTTAAAAATCTTTGAGCGACACTAATGCGCCGACCTAACCCTTCTGTGGCGGCGACTAATTCTGAGACAATTACCAGGTTCCAGGAGGCAGCAATATTCACCCGGCCAGCATCAATAATTTTGGGCAAAATGTAGGGAAAGATCACTTTGATCACGATTTGGGGCCGATTTCCCCCCAGGGTGTAGGTGGCCTCAATCAGTTCTTTGGGGACAAATTTTACGGCATCCATAATCATCAAGGTATTGAAGAAGAGGGTGCCAATAAAAATTAGTAAAACCTTGGGAATTTCCCCCACGCCGAAATATAAAATCAACAAGGGAATAAAGGCTGGGGCAGGCATATAGCGGACAATGCCAATGATCGGCTCGCACAACGCCCGGATACTGGCAAAGGCCCCCATCAAAATGCCCAAGGGGATGGAAATGATGACCGCGAGGCTAAAGCCTGCCAGTACCCGCAAAACGCTGTAAATAATGTCTTTTTGCAGGTCACCGCTGGCCCATAAATTGGCGATCGCCTCCCAAACAGCCATAGGAGTCGGTAAAAAGAGCGGTTTAACCCATCCCTGACTAGAGATAACCCCCCACAGAATCAGAGGCAGCAGAATCGAGGCGGACATCAACAGCCAACGTAACTTTGGGGGAATCCCAGAGGTGATATCCCAAAATAACGAGGGCTTGAGCATCCGGAAAGAGGGTTTGATAACGGGCGCTTTAGTCATGGCGATCGCCAAAATAATGGATTTAAAAAATCCCCCGGAGGGAGAAAACCGAGGGGGGCAAAAAGCTACTGTTTTTCTGCATAGGCTTTCACGAAAGAAGGATCAAATAAACCGCTGAGATCCGCTGGCGCCGCAATTAACCCCGCATCCACCAAGAAGGTATTAATTTCCTGGGCGGCGTAGTTCAGGGAGATCATGCTTTCTTCTGTAGAATCAAAGGCCGTTAGGTTATCTTCAAGGCTAAAAATTGTCGTTCCCGCATCATATTCTTGATATTCTTCGACGGAAACATTGGCCCGTGCCGCCATGATTTCCAGGGCTTCCTCTGGATTTTCTTCAATGAAATCCAGTACCGCAAACCAGGTATCCACCAACCCTTGAACCGCTTCAGGGTTATTTTGAATTAACTCGCGACTGACCACCAAATGATCCGGAATCGCCCCCGGAAAATCCGCCGAAGAAATAAGCGTTTTACTGCCTTCCCGCTCTAAAGCCTGGGTCGTAAAAGGGGCAAAGGCTCCCACCGCATCCACCTGACCCGCGACAAATGCGGCGGCGGCGGCCCCCGTTTCTAAGGGCTTAATAATCACATCATCGGGGCCAAGACCCGCTTCCTGAAGCGCTAGCAATAGGAGAAAATGATCAACGGTGCCTTCTTCGATGGCGATGGTTTTTCCCTGCAAATCCTCAATGCTATTAATGCCTTCGCTGACGATAATTTGGTCATTCCCCGTGGAGTTGTCATTCACCAGAACAATGACTTGTTCAGAACCTGCTGCCACTGAACTAATCGTATCATTCAAGGTTTGGGTATTGGCGTCTAGTTGTCCCGCCGCAAAGGCATTAATCGAATCCAAATAACCATCAAACCAAGTCAGGTTTACATCCACGCCATTCGCTTCAAATAGACCTTTTTCTGCGGCAATTTGCCAAGGAAACCAACCGGGCCATGCACTAAAACCGAGGGTGATTGTTTCTGTTGCTGCTGGTGGAGTTTCTGGAGATTCACCCGTTGTTGTGGGGGGTGTAGTTTGACAGCCGACAGTTAAGGCAAAACCCGCACAAAATAGCGCCGGTCGGATCAGAAGACTAGGCAGTTTTAGCATAGGAAAATGACAAGAATAAACGCAAGGGATCAATTAAAAGGCGATCGCACCTTGCCTGTTGTTTATCCTGTTTTCGGACAAATTATGCTGTAACTTTCATTACATCTTCTCGATGACAACTTTTTTTAACCCAGTCATACCAAGTTTCTAAACCGTCCCCAGTCTGGGCAGAAACGGGGATAATCGTCGCGTGGGAATTCATTTGGCGGACATGATCAATAATCCGTTGGACATCAATGTTTAGATAAGGAACCAGGTCAATTTTTGTAACCAATAAACAATCCGCTTCTTGGAACATAACGGGATATTTGAGGGGTTTATCTTCTCCTTCCGTCACACTAAGGAGGGCAATTTTTGCATGTTCGCCCACTTCAAATTCAGCAGGACAAACGAGATTCCCTACATTTTCCACAAGCAATAGATCAAAATCATTTGGGTTATATTCCTGTTCGAGACGATGGAGTCCTCCGGAAACCATCTTGGCATCTAAATGACAGGAACGCCCGGTATTAATGGGGATCACAGGCACGCCGTATTGACGGAGGCGATCGGCATCGAGTTCTGTGGTCATGTCTCCTTCGATGACGGCCATTTTTAAGTCATCTCTTAGGGCGACCAGGGTTTTTTCGAGTAAAACGGTTTTACCAGCACCGGGACTACTCATCACATTGAGGCAGGTCAGGCCCCAGGCATCAAAATGTTCGCGGTTGTGGTCAGCGAGGTCTTGGTTGGCATGGAGGAGATTGACCCCCAGGGCAGCGTCAAAGGTCTGGTGCATGGTGGTTAGTTCCTAGGAATGGAGAGTTAAGGGAGCGTATTCAATGCGGTCGATTTTTAGCTCACGACCGGAGCGGATATCATCCATGGGCTGATGACAGTCTGGGCAAGAATATTGCAGGCCGATATTGGGGGCATATTCTTGTTGGCAGGTGTGGCAGTAGGCAATCAGGGGCGTTTCTTGGATCACCAGGGCTACCCCATCGAGAAATGTGCCTTGGGTTTGGGCGGCAAAGGTGAACTCCAAGCTGACGGGTTCAACGCAGGTAAATTGCCCCACGATGAGGTGGACTTTTTCGATCTTCACGGGTTCGGGATGGCTGTCCTGCCAATCTTTAATGGTCAAGATGAGGGCCTTGGTCATGTCCACTTCATGCATCGCCAGAGGCTCCGGATTGAGGGCTACTTTCGTCCACAATACAACAGGAATTGGGACAGAAATGTTTAGTTTATTGTTGACTGGAGGAATGGATGAATGCTCATGCGGGGTTGTCCATGAGGGCTTGAATTTGGGCGATCGCCCCTGGAATATCTTTCGCGACCGAAAACTGACCGGGAGCAAGTTCCGTAAAAAAGGCTTGGGTGGCCGGGCTGGGTTGCCAGAGAATGACGGGTTTGTGGTTTTTCAGGGCGAGGGCAATTTCTGAGACGGTGCCCAAACCGCTGCCCACTGCCACCACCACATCGGCACTGAGAACATTGACGTTATTGCGTCCGTGCCCCAAATCCGTACAGATGGCAATGTCGATACTGTCGGCTAAACCCTGGTGATTCTTTCCCGGCAAAATGCCCACCGTTAACCCCCCAGCTACTTTTGCTCCCTGACTAGCAGCGGCCATCACTCCAGCCGCCCTGCCCCCGGTGAGCAGCACCCACCCTGCTTCGGCGATCGCCTTTCCCAGATCGTAAGCAGCGGTTAAATTTTCTGGAGTAGCGCCGCCCCCCGGCCCCATCACCCCGATGATCAGTTTGCGCATTGTTAATCTAGTTCCCGGCGACCTTCTAAGGCCCTGGCCAAAGTGACTTCATCGGCATATTCCAAATCACCGCCCATGGGCAAGCCAAAGGCAATGCGGGTGACTCTAGTAAAGGGTCGCAGCAGTTGCGCCAGGTACAACGTCGTGGTTTCCCCTTCCACACTGGGATTGATCGCTAAAATCACTTCCTTGGTTTTCTCAGCGCTCACCCGTTGTACTAGGGCCTGGATTGTCAGTTGCTCCGGGCCAATGCCATCCATCGGCGAAATTACGCCCCCCAGCACATGGTACTTGCCTCGATATTCCCGGGTTTTTTCCAGGGCGATCACATCCCTGGAATCCGCCACCACACAAATCACGTCCGGCTCCCGTTGGGGATTGCGACAAATATCACAAACCGAAGTGGCCGACAGATGGAAACATTTTTGGCAAACGCCCACCTGTTTTTTCGCGTTCAATAATGCCTGGGCAAAGGCTTCCACATCCTTTTCCGGACGCTTGATAACGTATAGGGCAAGGCGTTGGGCGGTTTTCGGGCCAATACCGGGTAAGCGCTGGAACTGTTCGATCAAGCGGGCGAGGGGGGGCGTATAAATGGCAGGTTCCTCCAGGGACGGTCAAATTCTCCGAACCCTATTTTAAAAGGCGATCGCCTCAGCCTTAATAGTGGGTGCCTGATTTCCGGTGGTGGACGGCGGTCATGCCGTTATTTTGCAGCACTTGCCCCTTGTCGGTGGTCGCATAGATCACCCAATGGTCACCACATTCGAGCCGATTCGCCACAGTACATTCGAGATAAGCCAGGGCATCGGTGAGGATTTGACAGCCATTGTCCGCCGTTTCCGTTGCCACCCCAGCAAAACGATCCTCCCCAGGGGCAAAGGGTTTGAGGAAATGTTTCATCAGCCCTAAATGGTTCCCTTCCTGGAGGACATTGATCACAAAATTGGTGCCCTTGTGGAGGAGAGATTCGATCGCCCGTTCCTTGGCCACAGCTACCGTAAAGCCAGGGGGATTGAATGTTGCTTGGGAAACCCAGGAAGCCAGCATCGCCCCAGAAAGGTTGTCCTGTTGGGTCGTAACGATACAAAGGGAACCGACAATCCGACCTAGGGCTTGTTCCAGGTTGTCCGATTGGGATGTGGAGGCGACATTTTGTTTCGGTTGCCGCCGTTTAGCCGCTTTTTTAATCGCCTGGGCAAAGTCTGTCCCTGTTTCTTCGCAGGTTTTCAGGGTCACTGCCGTAGGTTTAAATTTGACGCGGATTGGCTCGAAGCCCATCTGGTAGCCCGCATCTTTAAATTTGCCTTCGAGGAGATCGATCGCCTCGCCGCTCCAACCGAAGGAACCAAAGACCCCAGCCAGTTTATTTTTGTCAGCATTGTTGAGGACGATTCCCAGGGCCGTTTGAATTTGGGTCGGGGCATGGCCGCCGAGGGTCGGGGAACCCATCACAAAGCCACTACACCGGGAAATGGCCCCTTTAATTTCCTCTGGGTCAGCGTGTTCAGCATTAAAGGTTTCGACCATCACCCCCGCTTTGGAAATGCCATGGGCGATCGCCTGGGCGACAGTAGCCGTATTCCCATAGGCAGAGGCATAGATGAGGGCCACGGACAGTTCGTTTTTCTGTTTTTCGATCCAGTGGCGGTAGTTATTGAACAGTTCCTGGCGACTGTAGCGGATTAGGGGGCCATGGCCAGGGGCATAGATTTTCGCAGGGATGTCTTCAATTTTGTTCAAACCAGCGAGGGTTTGGCGGATGGAACTGGCCATCACACAATCGAAATAATAGCGGCGGTCTTCGTCGTAAAATTGCCAGCCTTCGTCGAAAACTTGGTTGCCGCAAACGTGGGCGCCAAAGAATTTGTCAGTAAAAAGAATTTCCTCTTGGGGGTCGTAGGTGCAGAGGTGACCGGGAAAACGGGGAGTCGGCGTCGGGATAAATTCCAGCCCATGGCCTTTGCCCAAATCGAGGGTGTCACCACTTTTAACGATCTGCACATTTGGGGTTTCATCCTTGAGCAAATCCTTAAGGGCGATCGCCGCTGGGTTAGAACAAACCAACGTCACTTGGGGCGCAAGTTTGAGCAGTGCCTTGAGGGTAAAACAGCGGTTGGGGTTGGTATGGCCAAGGATAATGTAATCCAGTTGGCTTAGGTCTGTGCGGTTTTGGATTTCTGTTAAAAATAGCTCGGAAAAAGATTCCCCAGGGGGATCAAGCAATGCCGTTTTTTCCCCAGTGATCAGGTAGCTATTGGCCGTTGTCCCCTTTTGTAGGCCGTACTCAATCTCGAACTTGAGGCGATCCCAGGTGCGCGATCGCAGCAGCAGAACGTCATCACTCACCAAATAGGGTTGGATATCTCTGGGGGGTGTTGCAACGGCCATAAAATTTTGGGGATCAAAATGTGCTTCAAATCCCAGTATCGCAAACTTCGGCGGGCGATCGCCATTCGGTGACAATGCGTAAAATTTATCGCCCCAATTGGCAAACTCAATGCCCCAATCCCTTAATCTGCCGCGAGATAGGGGGCAATGGTACGTTCAATCATCGCTAACAATTCCGCCTGGGTCGCACCATAGGCCAAATGGGCGGCGATCGCCAATCCGCCTGCGCCCACTCCTTCTTTGACGTAACCCTGTTCGTAGGATTGCAGTTGTGAGTATTGAGAATTCGTAAAACTGAGTTGCGTCGCTAATAGGGGCACATTCCCGATTAAATTGGCCAAACCCACCGTGTCTCCCGTCGGATCTTCTGCGACCCAGCGCGTCGTGCCCACCGCAATATTTTTCGGATCAAAATCAAGCGAATGGTACTTACAAATCCGTTCCATCAAGGCATACACCGCTAACATTTGTGTTCCCCCTGCGAGCAAAACTCCTTGAGTCCTGCTTAAGGCGATCACCATGCCAGCGACGAAAATCTGCATCGGATCGCCCACTGTCGCCACCACGGCAAAAGGATCAGGGTTTGGGTTTAAATTTGCTTTTTTTAAACCTGTTTGCACAATTTGCCACTTTAAATCATGGTTGCACTCAATGTAGCTACTATTAACTTTTTGATGAGCGTCGTAACCTAATCCTGTCAACACCCCCAATGCCGTTGTAGTGCCTGCGACCACACATTCTCCTAACACAAACAAATGATTTGGATATTGGGTTGCTAGTTTTTTGCCCCAGGTTAAACCTTGCTCGAAAAGTTTGTTCACCGTTGAAAATTCGAGGGCCTTTCCTGTCGAAACACACCTTGCTTTTTGACCACCAACATCAATACAATCCACGGTATTTTTGTCTGGTTTAAGCCATAATCCTGTGTCAAATAAATAGGCAGGAATTTGATAATACTGCAAAATAGCACGGGATAAAATCGCCGGCGACGCCCCGACAATTAACGGCGGCAGGGGATAAATTGCCTGTTCTCGGAAACCATGACAAACACATTCCGCATCGGCGATCGCTGTATATTTGCGCGCCTCTGGGGTGGCCCCGGCAGCGGAAATGTTCGGAATTAAAGCCGTATCTGTAAAGCCCAAGCCACAGGCGAAAACGACCGATTTTTGCTGGTGATTACTGAGCCAAGCCTGGCCCTGGGTCTGTTGTGTATAAATGCGGATCATGTTGCCTTTCCTTGCCCTCAGTCTAGCCAGAACTATATTTCTCTCCTAAAAAAATTAGGAGAATCGCAATGATCCCCCTAATCTTCCTACTTATTCGTGATATTTCCGAACATCAAGATTCAATAACCAAGACAGAAATTCTTTAGCGGAAACGCTTTTTCCGACGGGCCACAGCCTTACGCTTACGCTTCTCGATGGGCGTTTCAAAGTGACGACGACGTTTGATATCAGCAAAAATACCAGCTTTAGAAACTTGACGCTTAAAGCGACGTAATGCAGATTCGATATTTTCGTTTTGTCCAACAACCACTTGGGTCATAGGGTATCCTCCTTTGTTGGTGATGTTATTAATTGAAATGAATGGAGCCGGGCAAATGATTTTTTACATCATTTCCTCGAAAAACATTTGGCAAACTGCCAGATATACGATCTTAGGATCTTTTTGGGGGGAGTTGCAAGGTTTGTCCTGTGAGGCATTCAGAAAAATGAGCTTAATCGAAAGCAACTTAAGGAAAGGCAACACCGGATCAAAACACGGTAGTCAGTGTCGTTTTTTCGAGGTTTATCAGCCAATGAAGCTGATTCTTTAATTAAAGTCCCGTACACCACCTCCAAAGGGGGTATTCAAAAGGCTCGTGAATCTTGATGGGAAAAAATATTTCACTCAGACTGCTAACAATACCAAAAAACCGGCAATTAAACCACTCAACATAATGCTGCCACACCAGTAGGCAAGTTTAGGATTGCCAATCGTCCGGGTGAAGCCTACTTTGACAAGGGTATTGGCCGTTACGGCTAACCAAATGCCATACATGGCAACTTTTTCGGGAAGATCGTCTTGTACCGCGTTGGCGAGGGATAAACTCACGGCATCGACATCGGCAAAGCCAGACAGGGCAGAGAGGAGATAAATCCCCTGTTCACCAAATTCTTCCTGGGCCCACCGCACCAACAGCGACAAGATCACCAGGAGGGCGGTGTATTGGAGCGCAGAACCCAGTTCAACGGGATTATTCACGCTCACTTCGGCGGGGGGTCTGTCCTGGGGTTGGGTTTTCCAACGGGCGATCGCCACTGCGGCAATTACAGGAATCAAACCCAAAATTAATAAAGGAGCCGCTAACTTGTAGGCCAGAGTTTGACTGACTACAGCAATCACCAACAGTAGCCTGGGGGCCATAATGCCGTTGGCGAGGACAATGCCAGCCGCAAGGGAAATGGTTTCGCTGGGTTGTTGTTTGGCCATGCGAGAAAAGGACACCGTCAAGGCAGTGGAAGAAGCAATCCCCCCAAAAAAGCCCGTTAACATCAGCCCAACCTGACTACCCAAAATGCGAATCGCAAAGTAACCGATGTAGGAAATGCCTGCAATCAAGAGCACCAGCCAACCGATCGCCCGTGGATTGAGAGCATTCCAAGGTCCCATCGCTTGATTAGGCAGAAGGGGTAACACGACCACCGCAATCAGCAGTAATTGGAGAGTTGCAATTAATTCCTGGCGCTGGAGCCAATTGAGGGTTTTCGTCAGTTCCGGTTTCGCTCCTAGGATCCAGGCCACCACCACCGCCACGGCGATCGCCTCTTGGGTAAAGCCACTCAAGGCCAAGGCTCCCAGACAAAAGGTGATCATTAAGGCCAATTCTGTCGTGCTGCCATAATCACCGGATTTTTTCGCGGTTAAAACATAGGAGGTGGCCACCAAACCCGCTAAACCGAGGAAAATGCCGACAAGAATACCAAATCCCCAACTTTGCGCCAGTAAAGCGGCAATTCCCCCCAGTAAGCCACAAATTGAAAAATTGCGGAGGCCGCTATCGCCGTAACCCTCATCGTCGGCCCGGTTGCGCCAGCCCCGTTCTAGGCCAATAATCACCCCCAAGGCTAAAGCGATCGCCAACTCGACAATCACATCTAAATTCATCGCATTCCTCAAATTTTCAACCTTAGCTTACCCACATTTAGGGGTCACAAAAATTTAAAAAACGCCTGAAACAGCCGCCAATTTCGGTTAGCATAACTCGTAATCTCGCCGCAATTTCTCGCAATTTTCAGCGAATTTCGGAGTATGACACCGCCAGATTATTACAAAGTGCTCAACATTTCTCCGAAGGCCACCCAACAGGAGATCAAGAACGCCTATCGTCGCCTCGCGAAGCAGTATCATCCAGACACCTGCGATAACGATCAATCTTCCAACGGCGATCGCATTGTGGCCCTAAACCATGCCTACGAAATCTTGGGGGATGCCCACCAGCGCAAGCAGTATGATCTCAGTCGGGATGCGGCAAACTATCGCGGAATTCGCTCGGCCCAGGGGACAACGGTGCGCCCCCGCCAAACCACAGAAACGGATTTAGATGTTTGGTTACAGCACATTTATCGACCGTTAAACCAGGCAATTTTAAAGATTATTAAGCCCCTAGAAGCTCAAATTGATGAGTTGGCAGCTGACCCCTTTGATGATGATCTGATGGCAACGTTTCAAACCTATTTAGAAGATTGCCAAGCCATTTTAGACCAGGCCCAAAAATTGTTTCAATCGTTACCAAATCCAGCTAATGTAGCGCGGGCCGCACGGGATTTATATTATTGCTTAAATCATCTGGGTGACGGGCTAGAGCAATTGGAATGGTTTACCCTCAATTACAATGAAGAATACCTCCACAGTGGCCAGGAAATGTTTCGCCGTGCCGATCAATTTTCTTGGCAGGCCCAGGAGGCGATCGCTCAATTATAAGAATATAATTTTGCCGTAATTGGCTATTGAATAAAATCTAACAGTCAAGCTATCAAACCCAGAGGAAAAAGCATTAAAGTGAATTGGCAGGTTTTAGTAACACCAGAGGTGCCGGACTCTTTTATTCAGCGGGTCGAAATCCTGACCGATGGCAAAGGCGATCGCCATTTAGCCCAACTCCTGTGGCAAAGGGGCTTTAATGATGAAAATACCTTAGCTGGCTTTCTCAACCCAGAGGCTTACGCGCCAACTTCTGCCTTTGCCTTTGGCCAAGAAATGAAACGGGCGATTCACCGCTTGATACAAGCGAAAGAACGGGGTGAAAAGGTGGCCATCTGGGGAGACTTTGATGCCGATGGCGTCACCGCGACGAGTGTTTTATGGGAAGGATTAGGACAATTTTTTCCCCAAGAAACCCAATTAACCTATTACATTCCCAATCGTTTAACGGAATCCCACGGCTTGAATAATCCAGGCATTGACCGCCTAAAAACTTGGGGCGCAAGTTTAATTATCACCTGCGATACTGGTAGCACAAACTTGACAGAAATTGCCCACGCAAAAAGCCTTGATATTGACCTGATTATTACCGATCACCACACTTTGCCAGAAACCCGACCCGACGTTTTATCGATTATTAATCCCCGTTACTTTGCTGAAAATCATCCCCTATTTCATCTATCTGGGGTTGCTGTGGCCTATAAATTAGTTGAGGCGTTATCAGAAACTCTACCGGATCCGACAAGGCCGCCGGTTACTGATCTTTTAGACCTCGTGGCGATTGGTTTAATTGCAGATTTAGTGGCCCTCAAAGGAGATTGTCGCTATCTGGCCCAGGTGGGGATCCAAGCCCTACAAAAACAAACAAACCCGAAAACTGTCGTCCATCCAGGCATCAAAGCGCTCCTCGATAATTGCCATAAAACCGGCGATCGCCCAACCGATATTTCCTTTGGCATCGGGCCACGAATTAATGCCGTCAGTCGCATCTACGGCGACGCAAGCTTTTGTGTGGAACTGCTCACCAGTCGTGAACGGGGCCGCTGTGGTTACCTCGCCCAACAGACAGAACTCGCCAATGCCCGTCGTAAAGAGATTCAACAAAAGGTCGTCCAGCAGGCCAAGGCCCAGATCGAAACCCTAGATTTATCGACCACGAGCGTTTTAGTGCTGTGTGATGCCCAGTGGCAGGGGGGCGTGCTGGGATTGGTAGCCAGCCAAATTGCCCAAACCTTTGGCCGCCCGACCATTCTTTTAACCTACGATCCGGAGCAAGACCTCTGGAAAGGATCCGCCCGTTCCGCCCACGGCATCGATTTGTATGATTTGGTACAAGCCCAAAGTCACCTGTTGTATCGCTTTGGCGGGCATCCCTTTGCGGCGGGTTTGAGTGTGCGGCCCGAAAATTTGGCGATGTTTAAAACAGCCATTAATCAACAGGCCCGGCAACAGTGGGGCGGCCACATTGAAATGCACCAGGGAGAAATCACCGTTGATCTTGTGGTGGCGATCGCCGACCTGGGGGAATCATTATTTCAATCTTTAGAATGCCTAGAACCCTTTGGGATGGGGAATCCAAAACCAAAACTATTGATCAAAGACTGTGGTCTGACGATGACTGGGTTTAGCAAATTGCGGGACAAATTCAATCGCAAACTGAATTATTTCAAGACAAACTTTGAGCTTTGGGATGAAACGGATCAAATTAGTGGCATTTGGTGGGGCGGCCATCCCGACGATTTAACCCAGGGGGCCGGGTTGGATGTGGTGGTTGAGCTAGACCGCAAAGAGGCCCAGACCCAGGATCAATATTTTGTGCGTCTCTTGGCTGTAGCCCCGACCGCAAAAATCGCCGCAGAATCGGCCCCACAAACGCTACTCGATTTTCGGCATCAGTCTCTCCCCCAGGAAGCTTTGGATCAGTATGTGTTGCAAAGGGATTGCCCTGTCACTTGGCAGGAACTTTATGGGAATTATCAACAGGCGATCGCCACGGGGAAAACCCTTGCCCTCCACTATGTTTCACCGACTGCCGATACTCCGGAACAGTGTTTTAAAACCCTAATTGGCATTGCGAAATATGTACTGGCCCAGGATCAAACGGTTTCCCTGGCTGACCTGAAAGCAAAACTCCATTGTGGCGATCGCCCCTTAGATTTCGGTCTGAAGGCTTTAAAGAATGTCGGCTTTGTCGCTGAAATTAAAGGCGAACAAGTGCGTTTTCAGCAGACGACCGTCACTCCTGATCCAGAAGCCTTTGCCCAATTTAAACAGGCAATCCTCGAAGAGCAATTTCAAAGGCAGTATTTTGCCCGGGCTCCCCTCGCTGTTATCCAAGCCACCCTCGAAAAAATTCTGGTCTAAATCGCAAAGCTTACTCCGGCACAGTCTGTAGCTGTTGGTAGAAAGTTTGGGCTTGGTCAAAATTTGGGGCGATCGCCAGGGCTTGATTCACCTGGGACAATGCCTGGGTTGAGTCCCCTTGGCGACTATAAATAATGCCCAGATTGTAATGGGCGAGGGCATGGATGCTTGCGGGTTCCTCCGGCTGATCCGGCAATGACAACACTGTCTGCAACAACGCTTCCGCGTCGTCCAACTGGCCCATACTGATGTAGATCAAGCTCAAATTGATGTAGGGATCAACAAAATTCGGATCAACGGCGATCGCCCTTTGGTAGGCGGCGATCGCTTGGTCAAAATCAGCCAGTTCATGGAACTCAACCCCCGACTGATAAGCTGCTTTTCCCTCGGCAGTTGGGGGCAACTCCAAACTCTGGGCTAAGGGCGGTACTACCTCTGAAACGACGGGAAATTGGGGTTCTGAAACCATTGCAAATACAACATTCAACATAAATTTTTCGACGACCCATTAGATATCGGCAACTATGGCCACTCCTCTAGCTTAACGATGGAGTACCTACGGAACGAATAGTAAAGAAACTTTACAAAAGCAGTTTTTAGGAGGGCAACCTTGGCAAATATGAAAAGAAAATGAGATAATCTGGCTACGATCTTTTCATAATTGTTTCATGATTCGGATAAACTTACCGCGTCAAACCCTCAGCCTAGTCGGTATTGTCTGCGGCATTTGGTTAGTAGGTTGTACCCAGCAAGCGGCTCCGCCAGTCAATAGTGATGTTTCGACTAATAACGAAACAACGGTTAATGACACAGACGGGCGCAAAAAAGTCTTAACCACATTCACCGTGATCGCCGACATCGCCCAGAATGTGGCTGGGGATAAATTAATCGTTGAATCGATCACCAGAATTGGAGCCGAGATCCACGGCTACGAACCCACCCCCAGTGATCTCGTGCGGGCCCAGGATGCGGATTTATTGCTCTATAACGGCATGAATTTGGAACGGTGGTTTGAGCAATTTTTAGGCAATCTCAACGATGTCCCCGCCGTCATTGTGACCGAAGGCATTGAACCGATTCCCATCACCGAAGGCCCCTATACCGACAAGCCCAATCCCCATGCTTGGATGTCGCCAAAAAATGCCCTGGTTTATGTCGAAAATATCCGTCAAGCGTTTGTGGCACTCGATCCAGACAATGCGGCAACCTATAACGCCAATGCCGCTGCCTACAGTGCCGAACTAGAGGCGATCGCCGCCGAATTTGAAGCTGATCTCGACCTTGTTCCCGAAGCACAGCGGTTCCTCGTCAGTTGTGAAGGCGCATTTTCTTACCTGGCCCAGGATTATGGCCTCGAAGAAATCTATATTTGGCCCATCAACGCCGAACAACAATTTACCCCCAAGCAAGTCCAGAGCGTCATCACCCAAGTTGAAGCCAACGATGTCCCCACCATTTTCTGTGAAAGCACCGTCAGCGACGAAGGGCAAAAAGAAGTGGCTAAGGCGACGGGCGCCCGCTTTGGGGGGAACCTCTATGTTGATTCTCTCTCAACCCCCGATGGCCCAGTGCCAACATTTTTAGATCTCCTCGAATATGACGTGCGGACGATCGCCAATGGCCTCCTCGCCGGAACAGCCCAGTAGGAGAAAACCCGCTCTAATCAGACTTTCCTAAACCCACTACCCCGGTAAAATGCGATGACTTACCCAATCCCAGAAATCGCCGTTGAAAATATCAGCGTCACCTACAGCAACACCCGCCTCGCCCTTTACAACACCAGTTGTCACGTCAAACCAGGCACCATCACCGCCCTTGTTGGCCCCAATGGTTGTGGCAAATCAACCCTGTTTAAATCGATTATGGGTTTTTTGAAACCGACCCAGGGGCGTGTCATGATTGCGGGTCAGTCGGTGCAGCAGGCCCAGAAAAAACAACTGATGGCCTATGTCCCCCAAGCCGATGAAGTGGATTGGAACTTTCCCGTGAGCGTGTTTGATGTGGTGATGATGGGTCGTTATGGCTATATGAATCTGCTGCGGATTCCCAGTCAAAAAGACCGTCGTTTAGTGATGGAAAGTCTAGAGCGGGTAGATCTGGTGGAATTCCGTCACCGTCAAATTGGCGAACTCTCCGGCGGCCAAAAAAAACGGGCTTTCCTCGCGCGGGCCTTAGCCCAGGAAGGCAAAATTATTTTGCTTGATGAACCCTTTACGGGAGTTGATATCAAAACAGAAAAAAGCATCATCGATCTGTTGGTGCAATTGCGGGATGAGGGGCACACGATTTTAATCTCGACCCACGATCTTGCTTCGATCTCAACGTTCTGCGATCGCACCATTCTCCTCAATCGCACTGTTCTCGCCGAAGGTTATACCGCCGATACCTTCACAGAAGAAAACCTCGTGATGACTTTTGGGGGGTTACCCGTCGCCAGTCTCGAAAAATTATCCTCCCATTACCAACAGCAGCCCAACAGTTTAGAAGAAGTAGATCAATGAGCTTAGTGAATTGGATTATTGAACCCCTACAGTATGGATTTCTCGTCAAAGCCATTTGGGTAAGTGCCTTTGTCGGCCTCGTCTGTGCGGTGTTGTCCTGCTATATCACCCTCAAGGGTTGGTCACTGATGGGGGATGCTGTTTCCCATGCCGTCGTTCCAGGAGTCGTGGTGGCCTATGCCCTAAATATTCCCTTTGCCATTGGCGCCTTCATCTTTGGTTTTGGCGCAACTGTGGCCATTGGTTATGTAAAGTCAAAAACAAGGCTCAAAGAAGATGCTGTCATCGGGGTGATTTTCACGGGGTTCTTTGCCTCCGGTTTGGTCTTAATTACGAAAATCCCCAGTAATATCGATCTTTTCCATATTCTGTTTGGCAACGTTCTTGGGATCTCCAACAGTGATATTGTGCAAACCTTAATCGCCGGCACCCTAACCTTGGTGGTGATTCTCATTCAACGGAAGGATCTGTTACTCTTTTGCTTTGACCCAAATCATGCCAAAGCCATCGGCCTAAATACTCGACTGATGTATTACACGCTTTTGTCTGTACTGGCGTTGACCATTGTGACGGCCCTACAAACGGCAGGCATTATTCTCGTCATTGCGATGCTCGTGACCCCAGGCTCCATCGCCTATCTACTGACAGACCGCTTCGACCATATGCTGTGGATCTCTGCGGCGAGCAGCATTTTTTCCTGTGTTTTCGGCACCTATTTGAGCTATCACTTTGATGTTTCGACGGGGGGGGCGATCGTGGTTTTACTGACGATTGTCTTTGTGTTGGCGATGTTTTTTGCACCGAAGTATGGCATTTTGAGCCAGGGCAAGTCCTCGATACCGTTGGAATTTTCTCCATAGGAAAGAATATTGCCAGCAGTTCATTGGCCTTGAGAAAGGGCGAGCTTCGCTGCCATTTGGATTAAATATGCGAAAAATTAAATATTTTAATGCGAAAAACGCATCATGCAGCAATTGCATCACTTAGGATAGAAAAAATAGCTAGGTGCAATTACTATGGCAACATTTTTGCCCAAATCTCCCCAGGCGATCGCCCCGATCATCGAACAACTAGACCGTGGGCAGGTCGTCGTGATCCATACCGACGTGGTGTATCTGCTCATTGCCAATGCCCTAAATCCCCAGGCGACCAATCAGATCCACGAACTCAAAGGCTGGGAGCCCCGCAAGCCCCTGACCCTTCTCTTAACACCCCCAAAAGTACCTGAATACGGCATCCTCAGTGCCGAAGCCCAAACCCTCGTCAATCAATTTCCCTATCCCATTAGCGTCATTCTTCCCCACCGCAACAACTTGGCTGAAGGGGTAACTGCTGGTCATAGTGAGGTTTTTGTGTCCTGTCCTGACCAATTTATCTACGACCTCGCCGCCCAAGCTCCTTTTCCCATTGCCGCTGGCACCGCAAGTTTAGGGAGTGAGATGCGTGCAAATGATGCAAAAACCGCTGAAGCCTTTTTTGGGCAACAAGTTTCGCTCATTATCGATGGCGGCAAGGCCAAGGAACGCATCCGCACCACCCTCATTGATTGCCACTTGCCTTTACCGACCATTTTAAATTTTGGTCTGGTGTCCTTTGATGATTTGCGAGAAATTATTCCCCACATCGAATTGCCTTCTCACCTGCGGAAATAAAAGCTCGTCGTTCACAGTTGCTCATCATCACCCAACAGCTCTGAGCCAGAACTGCCCGTTAAAAACATGATATTTGCCCCTTTTAGTTTACGGCGGAGGTAGGTGTAGGGATTGCCATAATTCCCTTCCCAAGGGTTGACCCAAACTTCCGCTTCCAGGAGGGGAAAAATTCGCACCACTGTACGCGTTAATTCGTAGATATTATCGAATTTAAAATCTGGAAAGAGAATTTTTTCTCCTTTGCCCAAGAAACGCAGGGTATCATATTGAGTAACGTGGAGTGCTTTGAGTTGGGGAATTTCGAGGGCGTAAACCTTGGGTTGGGGCAAGAATTGAAACCAAGGGCGGCCCCGCTTAAAGAGTTGAATTAAATAGGCTTCTAAATAAATAATTTGGTTCGCATCGGCATCTACTTTTAGATAGCGAGCGTAGGGCATCAGATAAAAGGGAAAAAAGATGAAAGTATAGATAAACAACCCCACGAGATAAACAGCATAGCGATAGCCCAAAAAATCAGAAATTGGCCATAAAATAATCGCGAGGGTTGGCACGAAGGCAAGGATTATCGCTGTGTTTTTATCAATGCCTTGTTTGAGCACGAGGTCAGAAGGACTAATGCTCTGGATTCTATAGACTCTTTTGTATAGGCCCATGGGGATTTATCTTTTGTGAGCGCCTGGCGAGGAAGAGTGGGAGAGTTGGCCCTGGCCTAGCCAAGGGAGATGCTTTTATCATACGCAGTTTTGATCGAGGAACCGATAGATCTGTCAGGTTCTGATTTTACCGAGCGAGATGATTAAGTAACGCTTGACGCATGGTATCCACAGGTACCGGTTGGCCGAGCCATTTTTCTAGGGCGATCGCCCCTTGCTGAACCAACATTTCGCTCCCGTCAATAATGTGCGCCCCTTGGGTCTGGGCTTGTTTAAGAAACTGGGTAGGAGAAGGGGTATAAATTAAATCGTAGGCGATCGCCCCTGGGGGAAGATTGGCCATCAATTCGTCACTGACTGGGGACGCATCGACCTGGGGAAACATCCCGATAGGTGTGGCATTGATCAGCAGTTGGGCCTGGGGAATCAGCCGTTGGCGATCGCCCCAAAGATGGGTTTGTACCTTGCCCGCCAGGGGCGTATTTTGCCAACTTTCGCTAAATTGCGCCAATTTTTCGGGATCACGACCTAACACATGGATCTGCGGACAACCCAATTGATGACAACCGACCACCACTGCCCGGGCCGCACCGCCATTACCGAGGATCACCGGGGTCACGTTCGACCAGTCCTGTTCTAACGCCTGCAAATGAGCCACAAAGCCCGCCACATCGGTATTTGTCCCCTGCCAGCCGGTTGCCGTGCGCCAAACGGTATTCACCGCACCCACCAGTTCAGCCTCCGGGGCGATCGCCTCTAGGTGCGCCATAATCGCCTGTTTGTGGGGAATGGTGATGCTAAATCCTTGGAGATCAATCGCCCAAAACCCATCCAGGGCCGTTTTTAGAGCCGCCGCCGCCACCGGAAACGCGAGATAAACATAATCCACTCCCAGTTCGGCGATCGCCGCATTGTGCATGATTGGCGAGAAAGAATGTTTTACCGGATCCCCAATCACACCGAGGAGTTTGGTTGTGCCAAGAATTTTCATAATTCACCTTAATTTTTAAAAGATTAGCCTTACATTAAAAATCGTTCTAAAACGTGTTTAAAATTCCTAATTTATTCAGAAATTTTCGTTAAATCTAAATGGTAATGGTAAAGGGCTACAGGTTTATTTTGCGCTTGAAAAAAGTCGGGATCACTGGGAGACAAATAAATCGCAGTTACTTGATTGGCTGTAACATGATCGGAGTCAAGCTGTTGATAATCTGTCGTTGTTTCAACGCGATTCAGATAAATTTGCTCGCTACTTTGAAATTGCTGTTGGGTGAGTTCACTACTGAAAAACTGGTCGGGTTCAGGTTGAGCTTGGGCACGGCCTGTGACGGTAGAAATCAGGCGGCGATCGCCTTTTAAAATCGTTAACTGGCGGTTAGGATTCTGGGGATCAACTTCCACTTTTTGTACCGTTTTTTCGCCTAGGTAAGCCCTCGCAATTTCCTGACCATTAAACGCCCGGTCTGCCACAATCGCCACCCCAGTCTGCCTCGGTAAAGATAAAGGTTTTACTAAAAAGTTTGTCTGGGGTTGAAACCGCACCCGAAACAGAAAAGGCTGGCCAATTAACGTTTCGTTAGCGGCAAAGCCGGGTGTCACTAAATCCGGCGCGAGGGGAGCCACCTGGTCGATCAGGGTACTCGCGACCTGCCAGGTGCCCGCAAACCAATCCGGATAAATCAGATCTTCTCCAGTTTGCACCGGATTCAAGCTTGGTAAATCCTGCCACTGGGGATAATGATCAAGGCGATCACCTAGGGATTCGGCCCAAACCGGACTCCATCCCAAAAACCAAATCAATAAACCCAGAACAAGCACTTTTCCCCAAATCTTGACCATTGCCCTAGACATTAAAACGAAATAACATCACATCCCCTTCCTGGACTAAGTATTCTTTTCCTTCCGCACGCACTAGGCCCTTTTCCTTAGCCGCAGGCATTGCCCCACAGTCCACCAAATCTTGATAGGCCACCGTTTCCGCCCGGATAAAGCCCCGTTCAAAGTCTGTGTGAATTACCCCGGCGGCCTGGGGTGCTTTCATGCCCACATGGATTGTCCAAGCGCGGGTTTCTTCGGGGCCAGTGGTGAAATAGGTCCGTAAACCCAACAGTTCATAGGTGGCACGAATCAGAGATTGCAACCCCCCTTCTTCCACGCCGAGGGATTCCAGGAAATCTTTCTTTTCGGCGGCGTCTAATTCCACTAATTCTGCTTCTACTTGGGCCGAAACCACGACCACCTGGGCATTTTCCTGCTGGGCTAACTCCCTGACCTGTTCTACCCAAGCATTACCGTCGGCAAGATCTTCTTCGGAAACGTTGGTCGCATAGATTACAGGCTTACGGGTCAACAAACCGAGGGCTTTAATCGCGAGTTCTTCCTCTTCATCCAGTTCCACTTCCCGGGCCGGACGACCATCTTCGAGGACGGGCAAAATCTTTTCTAAAACGGCCACTTCCAACAGGGCTTCCTTGGCGCGACTCTTGGCTTGTTTGCGGGCGCGGTCGAGACGTTTTTCCACTTGGGCTAGATCGGCGAGGATCAACTCTAGGCTAATCACTTCAATGTCGCGGATCGGGTCAACGGAACCGGACACATGGATAATGTCATCGTCGTCGAAACAGCGCACCACATGGACGATCGCATCCACTTCACGGATATTAGCGAGGAACTGATTGCCCAAACCTTCCCCTTGGCTCGCCCCTTTTACCAAGCCAGCGATATCGACAAATTCGATGCGGGTAGGCACAATTTTGGCGGATTTGGAAATGTCGGCGAGGACATCAAGACGCCCATCGGGAACCGCCACCACCCCCACATTGGGCTCGATGGTACAAAAAGGAAAGTTGGCCGCGTCTGCTTTGGCATTTTCACAGAGGGCATTGAAAAGGGTGGATTTTCCAACGTTGGGCAGTCCGACGATTCCGGCTCGTAGCATGGGGCTTTATGTTTTAAATTCTTGTTTTTGCTCGGTGGTCATTGTATCCCGAATCGCCAGAGTTTAATGGTTTTATCGGCGGCGGCGGTGGCGATAATCTGACTGTCTGGGGCAATGGCGATCGCCTTTATTTCACCACTATGGGCGGCTAGTGTGACGAAAGGTTGCTCCTGACCGAGTTGCCAGAGGTAAAGGTTTCCTTGGCGATCACCGCCAGCAAAAAAACGCTGGTTTGGGGCGATCGCCAATTGGGTAAAGGGAATGACGGGCCGAAGAATTTTGGGTGTGTAATCAGAAGCGAGGGGCCAAATTTTGAGGGTCTGATCCGTGGCGGTACTGATTAAAAATTGACCATCGGCACTGACTTGAAAATCAAGAATGTCTCCCTGATGTTCCGGGAGAGTTTGAACAGACTGGCCTTGTTCATAGCAAGTTAAATGATTTCTCTGGGCGAGCCAGAGCTGGTTTTTTGCCTGGGATGCTCGGATCAGTTGAGCACCCGATACGGTAAAAGTGTAAAGAATTTTTTGTGTCGTTAAATCCCAGACAACGATTTCCTGATCGGCCCCCAAAGTGGCTAATTGACCTGTTTTTTCCCAGCAAGCAAGCCCCTGAATCCAAGTCGATCTTTTTTGGAGACAAGCGGTCTGTTCTCCCTGTTGCCAATTCCAGAGACGAATGGTGTAGTCCCAACTGCCAGAAATGAGGCGATCGCCCCAGAAGGCCAACCCAGAAATAATCCCCTGGTGCCCCCGCAGACAGCGGTCTTCCCGACGGCGGTCTAGATCCCAGAGGCGAATGGTTTGGTCAGCAGCGGCACTAGCGAGAAACTGACTATCCGGGGCAAACTGCAAGGCGGTGATGTAGGCATGGTGGCCCGTAAAGGTGCGAAAACAATACCATTGGGGCACGGGGCTGGGTTCAATTAGGGAAATAATTTGAGGCGGTTCGGGGGCAACTCGCGGTATCGGTTTTGGGGTGACTGATCTAGCGGCTGGAAAAAGTTGATCGAGGATTGCCTGGGCAGATTGGGAGCGATCGCCAACGGCTTCAGCCAGCATTTGATCCAGTAAGTGGCCCAGATTATTGCTAATCGGTATTGTGAGATAATCCCGCCAGACCCAGCGATTTTCGCGCACACTGTAGAGATCAAAGGGATGAATTGAGGTGAGCAGTTCCAGGCAGATCACCCCCAGGCTGTAAAGATCGCTGCCAGGATAACTTTGACCCCGCAATTGCTCTGGGGCGGTGTAAATCCCCGAACCGATTAGGGTGCCGGGTTCCGCGCTGGCCATTTTTGAGGTCACCTTCGCCGCCGTAAAATCGACGATCGCCCAATGCTGTGCCGGGGTAAACAGGAGATTATCGGGGTTTAGATCTCGATGAATTAGCCCATGATCATGAATGAGTTGTACCAAGGGGAGAATGTCTTGGAGAAACTCCCGTAATTTTGCCTCGGAGAATGGCCCCATAAGATCGAGCCGCTGCCGTAAGCTTTCCCCAGCAATTTTTTCAAACACAAGGGTCGGTGGAATCGTGATTTGATGCCAATGTTCCGGTAAAAATATCCCTAAAACTGTCGGAAATTCCGGGCGATCGCCTAACGTTTTTAACCGCGCCGCATTCTCCTGGAACGTTTCCACAAACTGCTGGGCCTGCACGCTCTGGGTCAGAAAAACTTGCTTAAGAATGCAATAACTCTCAGGAAAAGTGCCCCGGTCAATGCCCAAGAGAGTGCGCCCCTTTGTCCCCTGGTGCAGCACTTGCCGGACTATATAGCGATCGCCTAACACCAGGGGTTGACCACAGGCCATGCAAAATTTCCCCTGATCAGGGTTGCGGGGTTGGGAGCAAGTGGGATTCAGGCAAAGAATCATCAGTGGCGATCGCACAGAAACCTTTCCATTGTGGCAGGAAGCCATCGTTCCGTTAAAACTTTCCCAGTAAACTCACGGGGATAGTCACCAGTAATTTCCAAAGTGAAAATCGATTTTCTATTTTTCCGGAGATTTTTGTAGATCCCTTAGGTGCAATCTACAAGGCGATCGCCAACAAAAAATTAGCACTGCCATTATCTTGCGGGATAATTTCAGTGCTGCTGCCAAATTTTGCATCATTTGTACATCATCTTACAGTTGAGTCAATTTTGTTATGGATATTGGGGCTCAGCTAAGGCGATCGCCGCTGCCCAGATGTGGAGATAATCTGCGGCCCGTCGCCAAGATCCCTGGGATTGGGTCACAATTTCCGCCGCCTTTTCTGGGGAAAGGATTAAAGGGCAAGTCTGATCTGGGATGGTGGCCGTCGCAATTTTGAACACGACCCAAGCTTGCAAAGTGGGTACGTCGAGGGGGGGAAGCTGAATTGTTATTGTTTTTAGCCCCACCAATTTCGCCCAAAAACTAATATCCACATGGCTACCAACCACCACCGTCCCCCGCCGGAAACGCACCCGGAGCAGTCCCCCCAGAAATAACCCCAGGGGCAGGCGATCCACTTCGTCCCAATAGGCGATCGCCCCCGTTTTTAGCCACTGCCAACGCTGGAGATAATTGGGCGGCACATAGCAATAATCACCCCCCGTTTGCGATCGCCAATGGTGCAGATGGGCCGTTTTCCCAAACCCCTTTTCCCCCAGGATTTGCACAAATTGATTTCCCCCTGGCAAGGGCGCTTCAGAATAACCGCGATCCAGCCAAAAAGTGATGTTTTGCGCCAGTTGTTCCGTGCCGATAAAGGGATTGTGCTGTAAACCGATGGCCTGGTAAGGATTTGTCGCCATGCCTAAGCCAATACCTGAAAAGAAGCTACCGCTGTATCTTTGTCGCTAAACAAGCCTGGAAACGTGATCCGCACTTCCACAGACCACATCAGCCGAAATAAAAAGCCATCGTAGGAAATGGGGGCATCCAACGGAATCTCAAACGTAAAAGGATGGTTTCGTTCCATGAGATTCAGCACCATATTTGGGTCAAGGATTTGGGAACTGACCCGGTGGCGATCGCCTTTGCCTCGGCCTTCCGTTGACCACAGAATAGAAACCGTCGCTTTTTTCGGGCAACGGTCTGGATTTTCTGACCGCCAGACAAAGTCACCCGATAATCTGCCGCCTAAACTGACTGCATCACGGTCGAGATGTAGCGTAATGGGCGTTTTCAGCGTTGTCATGGTCTACTCACCACCCTTAACTTAAAAAAAGATGTATCCCGCACAACCTGGGGCAAATGACAACGCACCTGAAGTTCCCAGCGCAGTTGATTGTGGGGCGGCGCGTAGATGCTCGGCTTGGCATCGGCGGGAATGGTCAGATCGATTGTGTATTCTAGTTGCTTGACTCCTCGACCAATGGCGCGCTCCAAACAAGCCTGGGTTGAAAGCCCGTGGGTCACAGTTTCGAGGTCTGTGCCGCGATAATATTGCACCCATTCGTAATGCAACCAAGTGGCAGATAAAAGGGCGGTTTGGGTTGTTTGCCCGTTACGCAAGGGACGACGATAGCGCACCCGATAGGTTTCCCCAGCATAGAGCGGATAGGTCGGTAAAATCAGTACCCCAGTTTTGATTCGATATTTTTGGTAGAGGAGTCGCCCAACCCAAATCAGTCCGCCCACACCAATGGCCACAAAGGGAATTAGGAACAGCAACATAAATATGGATCCTAATGTCAGGCCTTGGAAGATCTGTACTAAGGCGATCGCAAACATCGTAAAAGAAACCCCACACCAAATCCCCAGCCACACCGTAATAAAAAGACCCGCACAGCCCATCGCTGCCCAGCTTCTCGATTGGGGAGATTCTGCTGAGAGCACATAACCTTCTGGGGTCGATTTTGGTTCCCAATATTGGGCGTAGGGGCAATACTCTTGCTGCGGGATTTTGAGATTGGCCATGGACGATCGCCTTAAGTTGCCCACCATTTTCCCTGGAATTTTGCCGGGTGTCGCCAAAAATAGATAAACCTTATCAGCGATGGCAATTTGTCGAAATACTACGTGCTGAGCCATCCCCCGGCGTATCCCTTCCATAATGAAAGGTAGTTAGATTAACGACGAAAATCTCCTAGAAATGTGATGACTGCCGCCGCAACGACCCAAAACAAAGGCATTCCAAAATTTCTTAAAATTGCGCTGCCCATCGTGCTGGTGGGGGGATTGGGCGTTGGCCTTGTAAATTATTTCCTCCGTCCGGAACCCACCCAAGGCATCGAACTCAGCGGCAGAATCGAAGGTTACGAAACGAACATTAGCGCCAAGGTGGGCGGGAAAATAGAGGCGATCGCCGTGCGGGAAGGAGATACGGTACAAAAGGGGCAAGTCCTCGTCACCCTCGACAGTGCTGAATTGCAAGCATCCCTTGATGGCGCACAGGCTCGGATTAACGCCGCCCAGCAACAGGTGAACCAAGCCCAACTGCAAATCACCGTCATCGAAAACCAGATCACCGAAGCCCAACTCACCCAACAGCAGGCCCAGGATGACACCACCGGACGGGTGAATGCCGCCCAAGCCAATGTTGCCGCCGCGAAAGCTCAACTCACCCAAGCCCAAGCTCAGGTCAAACAACTTGAAGCTGAACTCGCCCTTGCCAAAGCCGATGGCGATCGCTTTCAGGAATTGTACGCATCCGGTGTGGTGTCCAAGCAGCGCTTAGAACAAGCCCAAACCCAATATTTATCGACGAAGGAAAACCTCGATGCTCGCCGTGCGGTGGTTACCGCCGCCGCTGAACAGGTGAAAACCGCCGAAGGAAATCTTACCCAAACCCAAGCCAGTCAGTTCAATCCAGATATTCGTGCTGTACAGGTGCAACGGCTCCAAACCCAACTCGCCCAAGCCCAAACCCAACTTAGTGCCGCCCAAGCCCAAGTGCAAAATGCCCAAGCCAATTACAACGAAATTGCCGCGAAACTCCAGGATTTAGAATTGGTCAGTCCCATCGATGGGGTGGTGTTAACGCGCACCGCCGAACCGGGGGAAGTGGTGGCAACGGGCAAAACCCTGTTAACGCTGGTGAATTTGGGGGATGTGTATCTACGGGGTTTTATTCCGGAAAAGGAGGTGGGGGCGATTCAAATTGGGCAGGCGGCAGCGGTGTTTTTAGATTCTGCGCCGGAGGAACCTTTACGGGCAACGGTGGCGGCAATTGATACGGAGGCTTCCTTTACGCCGGAGAATATTTATTTTCGGGATGATCGGGTAACCCAGGTGTTTGGGTTGAAATTGCAGATTGAAAATGAAGCGGGTTTTGCGAAACCGGGAATGCCTGCGGATGCGACGATTTTGACGGATGCGACCCAAAATGTGCAGCGATAGCGATGATGACAGCGACGAGCAATCATTCAACTTTTAGCAACGGGTTACGCTACGGGGAAACGACGATTCAGGTGGCGGGACTGCGGAAAGACTATGGCGCGGTGCGGGCGGTGCGGAGCATTGATTTTTCGGTGAAAGCGGGGGAGATTTTTGGGCTGATTGGGCCGGATGGGGCCGGGAAAACGAGTACTTTTCAGATTTTGGCGGGGGTGATGGGGGCCACGGCGGGAACGGTGGCCATGCTCGGCAAAACACCGCAGGAGTCCCGCTTGGATGTGGGCTATTTAACGCAAACGTTTTCACTGTATTTGGATCTGAGTATTCTGGAAAATTTGCGCTATGTGGCAGGCTTACGGAATGTGCCAGAGCGGATATTTGGCGATCGCCACCGTCATTTGCTGGAGTTGATGAATTTGGATCAGTTTCCGGATCGGTTGGCGCGGCAGTTGTCGGGGGGGATGAAACAGAAACTGGCGTTGTGCTGTGCGCTGATTGCCCAGCCGAAAATTTTGCTGCTCGATGAGCCGACGACGGGGGTTGATCCGGTGTCGCGGCGGGAGTTTTGGGATTTGCTGGCGGGGATTGCGGCGCAGGGGGTGACGATTGTGACGGCAACGCCCTATCTGGATGAGGCGGAACGCTGTCATCGCATCGCCCTGATTTATGACGGGGAAATTCAGCAGATTGGCACGCTGGGGGAATTGCAACGAAATTTAGGGTTACATCGCTTGGAATTGCGGGCGACTCCCCTAACCGCAGCGGAAAAATTGTTACGCAACCAGGCGCCGGAAACGGTGATCGATGTGCAATCCTTTGGCGATCGCCTCGATATTTTGACCCCCGACGTTGACCAAGCCCAGCGGGATATTACGCAAACCCTAGCCGCTGCGAACATTCAGGTGCAAAGTTTAGAGGCGAATGAACCGACCCTCGAAAATGTCTTTGTGAATCATTTGCGGCAGCAAGGGGCAGATCCGGTGTATAAATCCTTCCCCTATTACCGTAAACGGGGCAATTTAAACCCAGAAGTTCCCAAACTCGCCATTTCTGCCCAACAACTCCAAAAAACCTTTGGGGAATTTCAGGCGGTAAAAAATGTCACCTTCGATGTCCACTACGGTGAAATTTATGGACTCCTCGGCGCAAACGGCGCGGGTAAAACCACCACGATTAAAATGATTTGTGGCTTGCTCCCAGCGACGGCGGGGATGATGGCACTGGCAGGGGAAACGGAAAATCTCCACCGTTCTGAAGTGCGATCGCGGCTGGGGTACATGAGCCAAAAATTTACCCTGTACGATGATCTGAGTATTCAGCAAAATTTGGAATTTTATTGCGGCGTTTACGGCATTCCCCGAAAATTGCGACGGGAAAAAATCGCGTGGGTGTTGGAAACCTGCGGGTTACTCGGTCGGGAAAAAATCACAACGGGCAGTTTACCGGGGGGTTGGAAACAGCGGGTCGCCTTTGGTGCGTCGGTGATGCACGAGCCGGATATTTTATTTCTCGATGAACCGACTTCGGGGGTGGATCCGGTGGCGCGACGGCAATTTTGGCGGTTAATTCGGGATTTTGCGCGGCAGGGGACGGCGATCCTTGTCACGACCCACTATTTAGAGGAGGCAGAAAACTGTAATCGGATGGCATTTATGGTAGCGGGGGAGATCGTGGCGCAGGGTTCCCCCACGGAAATTAAGGCGGCGCAACCGGGGCAATTGATCGAGCTTTGTACCAACCAAATTCAGCACAGTTCGGATTTACTCAAGGAAAAATTAGCCCATTGGCGGGTCTCGATTTTTGGCGATCGCCTGCACCTCGTTTTAGATAATCCCGCCCAAGACTTAAATTTTGTCCAGCAAACCTTACAGCAAGCAGGGATTGAAATATATAGCCAGCGCACCATTCCCTTCACCCTCGAAGATTCCTTTATCGGCACAGTCCAACGGGCGGAGGATCTACGTTAAATAATGAGCATCAAACGAATTTTGTCCCAAGCGAAAAAGGAACTGGCGCAATTTAGCCGCGATCGCCTCACGGTGGCTTTAGCGTTGGTGCTGCCCTTGGGGATGTTGTTAATTTATGGCTACGCGATCCGGTTAGAAACGAAAAATATTCCCCTTAGCATTCAGGATTTCGACAATTCGCCCCTGAGCCGCAGCTATGTGGAACGGCTCTTTGCCACCAATCAATTTATTCCCACGCCCCTCGCTGGAACTTCGCCGTTATCCTCACTGGATCGGGGCACAGCCAAGGCGACCATCGTCATTCCCCCGACTTTTGCGGCAGATGTGGCGGCGGGAAATGCCAAGGTGCAAGCTCTGATCGACGGGACAGATGTGAATAATGCGCGGGTGATTCAAAACAGCGTGCGGGCGGTGACCAACTTTTTTATCCAAACCCTGCCCAATGCCCAGCGTCCGAAAGGCATTCAAGCGCGGGTGCGGATTTGGTTTAACCCCGGTCGTGAGGAAGCCCTGTACATTGTGCCGGGGATTTTTGGGGTGGTGTTTTGGGTGTTTCCGTCGATGCTTGCCGCTATTGCAGTCGTGCGGGAAAAGGAACAGGGAACCGCTGTGCAGGTGTATGCCTCCGATCTCAGTTCTACGGAATGGCTGTTGGGTAAGGGTTTGGCCTACTGGCTGGTGGCGATCGCCGAAACCCTTGTTGTGATGACCGTCTCCTTTGTCTTGTTCCATATCCGCTTACAAACCAGTCCCTTCCCCTTGATCATTGGCACAGCCATTTACCTCGCAGCGGCGGTGTCCTTCGGGTTATTTATCGGCGCACGGGGTGGCAACCAAAATGCCGCAGTCCAAGGCACGGCGATCGCCGGATTTTTAACCTCATTTTTGCTCTCTGGATTTATTTATCGCTTAGAAAATATTCCCTTTCCCTTATCATTAATCTCCAATATTATTCCCGCCCGCTATTACATTTTGCTGACCCGTGATGCCTTTGTACGGGGTAGTGGTTGGCGCAGTATTTGGTATGTGCCCATTGTGGTTGGGATTATTGGTTTAATCCTGTTTAAGGCTGCCACAAAAATCATAGAAAATATGCAGATATCGGACTAAATATTGATGTATGAAAATTAATTTACTACAAGGTTTTTTTGATGGTCGTTTCTGGGCATTAACCCTCAAGGAAATTCGCCAAATCCTCAAAAATCGCCAATCCATTTTTCTCCTAATTTTTCCGCCAACGATTCAATTATTAGTTTTTGGTTTAGCCCTCAGTCCGAATGTCGATCACCTTAGTTTAGGGTTAATTGATTACGCCAACTCTGCCCAAAGTCGTGAGTTTGTCTCAGCCTTGACGGAAAATGACATCTTTCAAATTGAGTCAATCCCTAAAAATGAAGCTCAGTTACAGGAGCAGGTACGGAATGGTAAATTAACCGCCGGATTAATTATTCCGCCCAACCTTGATCGAGATTTAAACCAAGGCAATTCGACGGAAGTACAAGTTTTTATTGATGGGGTTGATGCCAATACTGCAGGCATTACGAATGGCTATATTAATCAAATTGTGAATCAATATACTCGCCAAAAAAATCCTGAATTTAAAACGCCCCCCGTCGAAAGCCAAAGTCGTTTTTTATATAATCCCGGTTTGATTAGTAGTTGGTTCTTTGTGCCGGGAGTGATTGGTTTAGTATTAACATTAACGGGTTCTCTGATTTCTTCAGTGACAGTGATTCGCGAAAAAGATGTGGGTACACTAGAGCAGTTATTAATGACTCCGGCATCGGGCTGGGAAATTTTGTTAGCAAAAATTATTCCCTTATTTATTCTTTTAATGGGGGATGTTTTAATTGCATCGGCGATGGGAAAATTCATCTTTCACTTGCCTTTTCGCGGCAATTTTTTGATTTTTTATGCCCTCTCTGGCCTGTATGTTTTTGTGAGTATCGGTTTAGGAATTTTACTTGCTACTCTATCCCGCACCCAGCAACAGGTGGTCTTAACGTCATTCTTTTTTAATGCGCCAATTATCCAGCTTTCTGGGGCGATCGCCCCGATTGAGAGTATGCCGAAATTTTTTCAGATTCTCTCGTGGTTTGACCCGCTGCGCCATTATGTGGCGATCGCCCGGAGTTTGATTCTCAAAGGGGTGGCGATTGACTCCCTGTGGCCGAATATTTTGGCATTGCTAGGGTTTGCGATTATTTTGTTGTCGGTGAGTGTGCATCGTTTTCGGGCGCAGTTGAATTGAGGGCTGACCAACGTTTTTTCCAGTGACTCGTGGATTCTCGCTGGCTGGACTGTTGTTCGTCCCGTCGCCGCTGCAAGATTATGTCTGCGTCATCCTGGAGGGTCGGATCGCGGTAGGCGATCGCCGCATTGGTGAGAAGATGTTCCTGCTCCTGTTGGGACAAAGGCGTTAGATTCTCAGGAATAAACCGCGCTAGGGTTCCGGGGGATTTGCGACCGACACCGGGAGTTTTGCCGAGCTGTAAACCTGCTGCCTGGAGGGCCACCCGCACCGCCGCCGCACAGGAATAGGTTGCCAAATAGCCGTCGGGAGCAAGGCATTGGGCCACTAAATCGAGAAATTCCACTGTCCATAGTTGGGGGCATTTTGGCGGTGAAAAGGGGTCGAGGAAAATAGCATCAGCCTGGAAATCTGCTTGAATCACCCGTTGGATAGTTTGTCGTGCGTCTCCCGCGAGAAATTGGGCTTTGAGGTGAGGTGTTTCAACTTGAAGCGTTTCACCCAGTTCCCGGAGTAGGGAAACTACCGTTTTGGGATAGGCCGCTAGGACATTTTGCTGAATGCTATCGAGGGCGATCGCCTGGTCTTTTTCTAGGGCAAATAAGGTCACTTGGCAGTGGGGATTAACGCGCCAAATTTCCGTGAGGGCTGCTGCGGTATTATGACCCAAGCCATAGCAAACATCCAAAAGCCGGAGTTGGGGTTGTTGGGCGAGTTCGGCGATCCGACAAGGCAGGAGAAATTTTTCCTTAGCCTCCCGTTTGGCCCCCACCTGGGAGTGGAAATGCTCCTGAAACTCTTCTGAAAAAAACGTATAGGAACCGTCGGCTGTTAACTGGGGCACCAAGCTAGACATCGTCACGATTGATTTTTTAACTATTCCGTCTCACCGTCGATGGTGGCGCGGATCCGTTGGGTAGCGGCTTCATGTTCTGCCAGGGTTTCACTGAAAACATGGGTGCCGTCGTAGTTGGCCACGAAAAATAAAAAGTCCGTCGCTTCAGGATTGGACGTCGCCCGAAAACTGGCTAACCCCGGTGAGGCGATCGCCCCTGGTGGTAAACCTTCATTGAGGTAGGTGTTGTAGGGATTGGGGGTGCGCACCTGCTCAAGGGTAAGGGGCTGTTCCTTCGTTTGGCGAATACCGAGGCCATATTCCACCGTCGGGTCTGTTTCCAGGCGCATACCCTGTTCCAGGCGATTGACAAATACCCCGGCAATTAAAGGCCGCTCCTCAGGGATCACCGCCTCTTTTTCCACAATGCTCGCTAGGGTCACCCATTCCGTGAGGGACAAATCCAAAGGCACCGTTTCGGCCTCATAGAGGGGCAAGACCACCGCCTCAAATTGGCCCAACATCTGCTCAATGATCGCTGGGGGGCTGGGCTGGGCGGTATCGAGAAAATAGGTGTCGGGAAATAAAAAGCCTTCTAAGGAGGTTAAATCTGCTGGCAACCAGGGAAATTGCTCGCGGGGGATAGTCTGGGTCGCCGCAATAAACTCCGTGGCCGGAAAAAACCCCAGAGCTTCAAAACGATTTGCCATCTGTTGGATCGTCCAACCTTCGGGGATCGTCACGCTCGTCTGCACCACGTCCCCCGACCAAATTTGCTGGGCGATCGCCGGGAGATCTTGGTTGGGCGGAAATTGATAGGTACCCGCCTTGAGACTGCCGCCTCGATCCGTGAGCCTGAGCCACTTTACCCAGATCTGCCATGCCTTGGGCGATTGGATTAAACCCAAAGCCGTTAAATCTTCGCCAATTTGGGCTGCGCCTGTACCGACTGGAATGTCGAGTTGTACCGTCTGGTCAGCATTTTCCCCAGGGGCGATCGCCCACCGCCACCAGGCCCAACTCTGCCAAAAGGCGATCGCTACTGTCAGGGCAAGAATCCCGGAGAACCAAGGAAAACCTCGTTTCCGCCGTGCTAAGGGTTGCGTTTTGGGGGGCGCATTAGTCGGCATCTTGGAGCAGGAGCGTATCAACTAAACTTTGGATCATCGGATCCCCAGGTTCAAGGATCTCCATTTCTTCATCCTCGGTCACCTTCACAAAAATGGGAATCGGCTCCAGGGGCGTGTAGATGCTGTACAGTTGGTCGAGGTGGTAGAACCGCGCTAATTCCTGTAACTCTTCGGCCTCTAGATCTTCGTCTTCAAAGTCATCATCTTCAATCTCTAAAGAGAGAATTTTATCCTCTTCCAAGGGGGGCAACTCACCACGGACGGTCATCACATGGGCTGTATCCTGGAGGATTAAATCATGTTCTGCCAGTACCGCCTTGGCATCGGGAAAAATTTCTGCAAGTTCCTCTGGATCTTCAACCAGTTCCGTTTCCGGTAAATCGCTCTCATCGGCTTCATCTTCGTCCCAAGCGAGGATCACCACTGGCTGGTCTACTGGCATCAAAAAATAGTATTCAGTGCCATCCTGGGTAATTTCATTCTCAACGTAACAATCTAGCGATCGCCCCATGGCATCGGTGAGGGTAACGATGTCCTGAGCATCAAGCTCCCGTCCGGAATCAAAAGAAGGCGAAGACATAGACAGTGGCTGGCAAAAAAGGAACAGAAATAATTTCTCTCAGAATATCACGCAGTGGGCCAAAGTTTTGATTTGTACAGGCCCCCTAAACTCCCACTATGATGTTTTCAATGCGCCCATTGTGATCTGCCCATGTCCAAAGCCCCAATTACTGTCCAATCCGAGGTTACAGCCCCCCTCACAAAAACCGTCCAGGAGCAAGAATTTGAAGAGAAACGCCTCCAGGATATGTTGCTGCTCATTGAAACCATGTTTTTGCGGGAAGAGACCACGGTCAAACTGGTTGTAGAATGCCTCTACGACATTGGCTCGGTGAATTTAATCAACAAAAAAGTCCGCCGCCGTCCCCTCAATCGCTTGGCGAAATACATTGCCCGATTTTCTAAGCCTATTTTTCGGATTTTGGCCTGGCGTTGGTTTATGAAAAATTGCCCGACTCTCCTGGTAAATTGGCTCCATGGGAAGGTGTCTAAATTCTAGTTTCTGAATTTGAGAAAAGATTGGATGCCGAACCAGTTAATTGCACGAATGTTCTAGCGGTCATTTATAAAGAGAAACAGGGGGACAGCCATGGCAGACAAAACAGTTTTAGTCACGGGGGGAGCGGGTTACATTGGCTCCCAGGCGGTATTGAGTCTGCAACGGCGCGGTTATCGGGTCATCGTGCTAGATAACTTGGTCTATGGTCATCGAGATTTAGTGGCGTCGGTGCTCAAAGCGGAACTGATCGTTGGGGACACAGGCGATCGCCCTTTGTTAGATCAAATTTTTACAGATCACAAAATCGATGCGGTGATGCACTTTGCCGCCTATGCCTACGTGGGGGAATCGGTCACAGCGCCCGCCAAATACTATCGCAATAACGTGGTCGGGACTTTAACACTCCTGGAGGCGATGATCGCAGCGGGAGTCAAGCAGTTTGTCTTTTCTTCTACCTGTGCCACCTACGGCGAACCAAGCGAAATTCCCATCCCCGAAGCTCATCCCCAAAACCCAATCAACCCCTACGGCATGAGCAAGCTGATGGTGGAAAAAATGCTCTGGGATTTTGACCGGGCCTATGGCTTGCGGTCGGTGATGTTCCGTTATTTCAACGCAGCGGGAGCTGATCCCAATGGTCACCTAGGAGAAGACCACAACCCCGAAACCCACTTGATCCCCCTGGTGCTCTTTGCGGCCCTCGGTCAACGGGAGCATATTTCCATTTTTGGCACCGATTATCCTACCCCCGACGGCACTTGCGTCCGCGACTATATCCATGTGAGTGACCTCGCCGATGCCCATGTTTTAGGTCTGGAATATTTACTGCAAGGCGGGGCAACCAATGCCTTTAACCTCGGCAATGGCAACGGTTTTTCGGTTAAAGAGGTAATTGAGGCCGCCCGCAAAATTACCGCCAAAGAGATCAAGGCGATCGCCACCGACCGTCGCCCCGGTGATCCCCCCAGCCTCGTGGGAAGCAGTGAAAAAGCCCGTACAGTTCTGGGTTGGCAACCCCAATATGCTGACCTGGAAACTATTTTGCAACATGCTTGGCACTGGCACCAACGGCGGCATGGTTAACCTAGCGGTCAGGAAAATTGGCGATCGCCAAGCAGAAACTCCCGAATTCTGAAAGAGAAAGGAACTCAACCAGATAAAATAAAAAGCCACTACCCCGCTTGTCCACTTTCTAAACTCAAGAGGATATACAACATTGTCTCGTCGTTATCTCTTTACCTCCGAATCCGTCACCGAGGGACATCCCGATAAAATTTGTGACCAAATCTCCGATGCAATTTTAGATGCCGTACTTGCTGCTGATCCCAGTAGCCGTGTTGCTGCAGAGGTTGTGACCAATACCGGTTTGGTGCTGATTACGGGTGAACTAACAACCCAAGCGAATGTGAATTTTATCCAGGTGGCTCGCCAGAAAATCAAAGAAATTGGCTACACCAATGCCGATAATGGCTTTTCTGCCAATAGCTGCTCTGTGATGGTTGCCCTGGATGAACAATCCCCCGACATCGCCCAGGGGGTCACCAGCGCCCAGGAGCAACGGGACAAACTCAGTGACGACCAACTCGATGAAATTGGTGCCGGAGACCAGGGGTTAATGTTTGGCTATGCCTGCAACGAGACACCCGAATTCATGCCTCTCCCCATTAGTTTGGCCCATCGTTTGTCTCTGAAATTGAGCCAAGTGCGCAAAAGCGGTGAACTGCCTTACCTCGGCCCCGACGGTAAAACCCAAGTCACGGTGATCTACGAGGACGGCAAACCCGTGGGGATCGATACGATTTTGATTTCGACCCAACACACAGAGACCATTGGGGCACTCACAGACAATACGGAGATTCAGGCCAAGATCAAGGCGGATCTGTTGGAAAAAGTGATGAAACCTGTTTTTGTCGGGGCAACGGTGGGTTTAAGTGACAGTACGAAGTTCCTGGTAAATCCCACTGGTAAGTTTGTCATTGGTGGCCCCCAGGGAGATTCTGGACTTACGGGCCGCAAGATTATTATCGATACCTACGGTGGCTATTCTCGTCACGGGGGCGGTGCTTTCTCCGGCAAAGATCCCACTAAAGTAGATCGCAGTGCTTCCTATGCTTGCCGTTATGTGGCGAAAAATATTGTCGCAGCGGGCCTTGCGGAAAAATGTGAGGTGCAGGTGAGCTACGCGATTGGGGTTGCCCGTCCAGTGAGTGTGATGATCGAGACCTTTGGTACTTGCACTGTGGATGAGGATCGGTTGCTCGAAGTCGTGCAGAAACATTTTGAACTGCGTCCGGCGGGGATTATCCAAGCTTTCGATCTGCGCAATTTACCGAGTCAGCGTAATGGGCGTTTTTATCAGGATGTGGCCGCCTATGGACATTTTGGTCGGACAGACTTAGATCTTCCCTGGGAACGTTTGGACAAGGTAGATATTCTCAAACAGGAACTGGCCACGGCAACAGTTGCCTAGTTTTCTTGCGTACTGACGTCCTAAACCTCAAAAGCTAATTAAATTTCCCCTGGTGCTTCTTCTGGCAGTGGGGGATTTTTGTTGAGTTGGCGATCGCCGCGTTTGAGGGCATCTGCAAGCATTGCTTCGCCGACAACGACATTAAGCTGATCCCCCAGGAGCATCACCAGGGCGCTGAGCTGGAGCCAGAGCATCAGAATAATCGCCGTCCCCACAGCCCCATAGACACGGTTATATTGGCCAAAGTTGGCAACATAGAGGCGAAATAGAGAAGAGATAATCGCCCAGGAAACGGCCCCCAGAACGGCACCGGGCAAAATGGGCATACCTTTAATCAGGCGACTAGAACCCATGCTGTAGATAAAAGCAAAGGCAATGGAAACGATCGCCAAGGCGACGGGCAGGCTCAAAAAACGCCAGAGAATGACCAACAGATTGGCCAGATCGTAGTTGATCTCCATATCGACGATCAGATTTTGGATAAAGAGAATCGAAAAACACAGGGCGAAAAAGGCAATGAGGGCGATCACTAAACCAAAGGACATCTGTTTGAGTTTGCGTAGCGGATGACGCCGATCGGGGGGACTCGTCAGAATGTTAATCACCATCGCAATAATGCCCGTCCCTAACCCCAACGCTAACGGGAAACTCAATAGCCGCCAGAGGGTGACCAAAACATTGACCCCCGTCGTATCCACGGGTAAGCGCACAATTAAATCGAGTCCGACTTTAATGACGCTATCGCCCACCAGCACCAGAAATGAGGCAAAAATCAAAAGGGCGATCGCCCCCAGGGTAATAAAAATCGACATCAACTTTGCTTTCCAGAAAGGACGCCGTTGTTCCGGGGGGATTTCGTGGATTTGATCGAGGGCATTCATTGCCGCACTCAGCGCCCCGGACGAGACCCAGATCGTCGCTACAAAACTCACCGAAAATAAACTTCTACTGGGAGTTTTGCTAATTTCTGCCGCAAACTCCCGCAGGAGCGTCCATACCGACACCGGCATCACATCTTCGTAATAGCTCGCCAACTGTAGAATGGTTTGGTTATCGAGGGTGGCCGTGAATAAGCCCAGGGCCGTCAACGCCATAATGATCGTCGGGAACAAAGACAGCATGACGTTAAAGGCAATCTCCGCCGAAAGCCCCAACAGTCGCCGTCGTAACGCCTGGCGGATCGTCCAATACAGCGTTCGGTGATTAAGAAATAAAAAAAATCGCAAAAAACGTTTCATCGCCTGACCGATCGGGGCAACATATTTTCTGGGGCGTGTTTATGCAGCTGCATTTGCTGAAACATTTTGAGATTCCAAGAAGTACAGTACCACTACCTATTAGTTTATCGGTCAAAACTCCCTTGGCGATCGCCTCGCTTCTCCCCCCAAAGTACAAAGCCACGTCAGGCCGCTGTCGCACTACCCAAAAATTATCTGGTCAGCTGACAGGATTATCAAGTACATCTTTATGACGAAAATCACGCCTAAAGTTTACCAATGGTGCGATATTTGATAGATTGTTGCCGAAAAAAAATCTTTTTCAATCTTAATAAAAAGTAGTGAGAAAATATCAATAAAAAAAATATAGAAATACGACCCAAAACTTTTTATTTTTCTCTGGGTTATAAATCCTTTAAAAGAGTCAAATGATCCCCGAATGTGGGGAATTACCCCTCAACCCCATCGGGTCAAGCCTTACTTTCTAAAGCGATTTTTCTGGTTGATGGCTTAAATCCTCTGTTTTTAAGGACAATTCTCTTATTGAATAATTTTTAAATCAGTTAAAAAATAAGATAAAGAAAAAATTAAATTTTTAAAGCCATTTGTTATTACTTTTTATAAAAATAAGCCGTTGTTGCAGGGAAAAATAGCGACAATATTATTAGCCCTACATTACTTTTTCGATGGTGGAGGTAACTGATATGTTACACCCTACAATGCACCAATCCCTAAGTCTGTTGCTAGTCCCCCTCGGTTTAGTCCTGGCCACAGCCCTAGGCCCCCAGAAAAATCTCAATGCCCAATCCTGCAACGTCTATATGGGTCAAGCGGTGACTGGCGCGAGTATCAATGTGGATCGTTGTTCCATCCGGCGGGCCAGTGAACGAAGTGTTAACTTTACGTACTACCTCGGCCAAATGAAAATTAATGCCCAGGCCCATTGTTGGGATAACACCTGGACGAGCTTCCATGATGGTGTGACCCATAGTCCCAGATCCACGGCCACCCAAAATATGCTGAACTTTGTCTGTGATGGTAATCCTGGTAATACGGGCGCGAATGATACTGCTTTTGTCTTTGCTCCCCCCTCGAATGTCCGCACTTACCCCAATGGGCCAATTTTGTGCACCGTGCGATCGCGCCAAACCATCAACCTCTACGGCAACCAAGGAAATTGGTTCTATACTGATGTCTGCGGCGGCATGGGGATGATTCACTCTAGCCAAATTCGTTTCTAGGAAGGGATAGTTAAGGCTCAATGTTGAGGCCCAATCTTGGGCAAGGGGTGGGGAATTTTTGGTCTTGGGTTGACGCCTCGCTCAATGGAAAAATTATTTCGGTGATTTTTCGGCGGTTTCGTAAAAGATCAACAACGCAATGTAACAAACCCCAGGGGAGAGATACACTACATGGTAGCGCTGGGGTTATTTGATCAAATCAGTGAGGAAAGCATGCCCATCAATAACGCACCACAATTAGAGCGTCTACTCTCTTTAGTCAAGGAAGGTCAGCTTACCCAGGAGGAGTTTGGTGTACTCCAGGCTCACTTTGACCTCAAAATAACTCCCCCCCCTCAAGGTACGACGAATCAGACGACGGCGGCCCCAGAGTCTCCATCGACGGAAGAAAAAACCGCCGATTCTTTTTGGAAGAAGCCGATTTTTGGCAACAAGAGCTTGGTGGAGAAAGTCACAAACTATTTTGCGAAGCCTGCGGTTCCGCCTTATTCTCTTGATCGCTATGGGCAGCTTTGGAAGCAACTTGAAACGAAGGCGATCACTCTCCAGGGCTTGGAAAATCGAAAATTCGGCAATCAGGAGTTCCTTGATTTCTTTCGGATTCGGATTTTAATCGATCTGAACATGGGCACCTTCAAAAACCTCAAGAATACGATTGATTTGTTTGAGGTGATGTTATTTTCCCTTGAAAGTTTTGTCTTGATTAACGAAACGGAATTTCTGTATCGCAGCCCGACTCAGCTTAAGGTCTACGAGGCGATCTCCGATATCTTAGACCATCACACCGACAGCACCGAAATTGTCCTCGAAATGAAAGCGAGAGTTACCCCTTTCCTCAAGGAATTTAAAACCGATGAGGGCCTGCGGGTCACCAAAAACTATATTTTGGCAATTAAAGAGGTTAGTCGCTACAAAAGTGGCGTGAAGTTGCTGAACATTTTGAGAAACCTGAAATCCCGCTATTCTCTGCTGTTATCAACCTTTAAACTGGCCCAGGAAGTATTAACACAGCCGATTGGCACCGATCTAGAGGTTTTGGAACAGCGGGTTTCGGAGATCGAAGAAACGGTTTACACGTTGTGTTCGGCGATGGGGATGCCGAGGAACCAAAATAACCTTTTGGGCCACGTCAAAGTGTTTCACTTTCTCGCATTGAACTATCGCAATAAAAATGCAGGGGCTGAGTTTAAGGCTCTCCTGGGGGATCTCAGAAAGTGGGAACAAATTGCCGGGGAGTTACAGACGATTAAAGACACCTATCCCCCCAATGATTATGATGTGCCGGATATTTTTAAGCAGGATTTCCCCGGTTTACCCCTCTATCAGAAATACCAGCGTTTTTTGAATATTCGTAAGGCATAGGGGACGACGGTGCTGGATTTTTTCAGGGGTCAAGACTCGGCATCTCTGGGGAATTGGCAAAGGGCTTGTTGGGCGATCGCCTGCCAGGATTGTCCAGTTTGTTGGGCGATCACCTTAACGTCTTCGTATTCCGGTTGGACGTTGTAGATTTTGTTGCCCCGGTAGCCGATTTTCAGTTGAATCTCTCCAGCAGGGGTGGCAACGGTCTCAAAGCGCCGCTGGAGAATTGACCGGGTTTGGGTGTGGCGACGGATGCCGAGGGTGCTGGTTTCGGTGAATAAAATTGCTTCGCAAATCTCGACCAATGCCACGGGACAAATCACCGTTAGGAGAGTACCCAAGCGATTTTTTTTCATCGTGATCCCCTGGGTGAAAACGTCTAACGCCCCGGCCGCTTGTAATTTTTCGCAGGCATAGGCGATCGCCTGGGGATTGAGATCATCAATTTGGGTTTCGAGGGTAGCTATGGTTTCCAGATGGGGCGTTTCTGGCAGGTGGCCGATCCAGAGCCGCAATAAATTCGGCAAGGGTAAATCAATGGTGCCGGAACCCAGGGTAATTTTTGCGAGGGTCATGGCGGGTGGCTGACAAAAGTCCGTTGCTAAAGTGGTGGCGATCGCCGCGCCGGTGGGAGTGACTAATTCTTTGTCGATGCCATTGCTATAAACCGGAACCTGGCGTTGTTGCCAAAGTTGGAGTACCGCCGGCACCGGGACGGGCAAAATTCCGTGGGCCGCTTTCACCGTGCCGCCACCAGTGGGCATCGGCGCACAATACAATTCATCAATTTCTAACCAATCTAGTCCTAAACAAGTCCCCACAATATCCACCAGGGCATCGGTCGCGCCAACTTCGTGGAAATGTACTTGCTCTGGGGTTGTACCGTGAACCGTTGCTTCGGCGATCGCCAAATTCTGAAAAATTGCCAAACTCCAACGTTCAACCCGCTCTGGTAAACCTGCCCCTTTAATCATGGCCTGAATTTCTGGCAGATGGCGGTGGGGGGCATGGTCAGCATGATGGTGATGAGTCTGATCCTGGGAATGATCATGGTCATGGTGAGCTGCCTTAGTTTTGAGATCCACAAAGACCTTTGTCGCCCGCTGTCCTTGACGAATCACCGTTTCCGCCCGAAGATCGTATTCAGCGGCGATTCCCAAGCGATTTAGCTGATTTTTGAGATATTCCAGCGGTACGCCCCCATCTACCAATGCACCGAGACACATATCTCCTGCAATCCCCGTCGGGCATTCGAGATAGGCAATTTTTTTCATAGCGGCAAAAACAATGGCTAATTATTATTCACTCCACCCGAAAAATCCCCAACAACGGGATTTAGAGGCGATCGCCCAACAACTCCGGGCTGGGGCCGTGATGTTATATCCAACAGATACAGTGTACGCCATTGGTTGTGATCTCACCGCAAAGCAAGCCGTGCAAAAAGTGCGCCAGCTCAAGCGCCTCGCCAACGATAAACCCCTCACCTTCCTCTGCTCGTCCCTGTCAAATATTTCTGAATATGCCCTGGTCAGTGACGAAGCCTACCGGATTATGAAACGGGCAATTCCTGGCCCCTATACCTTCTTACTTCCCGCCACAAAACAGGTGCCGAAGCTGGTGATGAGCCCCAAACGCCGCAGCACCGGGATCCGCGTCCCCGATCATGCCATTTGCCAGGGTTTACTCCAGGCCCTCGGCAATCCGATTATTTCCACCTCGGCCCACTTGCCTGATGAAGATGGTGAACCTTTTACCCTCGGCCTCGAAAAAGCGCGCCTCTTTGATGCCCTAGAACCCCTTGTGGATATCATCATCGACAGTGACAGCGAGCCCGGCACCAAGACTTCTACAATTCTCGACTTTTGCGATCGCCAACCGACCCTCATCCGTAAAGGCCTCGGCTGGGATGCCCTCGAAGGCTGGCTTGACGTGGTCGACCTCTCCGACGCCACCCAATAAAATCCTTCCTTGGGGAAGGTGGCCGCTAGGCCGGAAGGGGCTTCTCCCCTTGAGGGGAGCTAGAGGGGTGTCAATACTTGAGAAAAGCTAGAAGGGTATTCTTTCTATCGTTAGCCCCGTTGTCCAGTAATGATATAAGAAACGCGCTGGGCAATATTTGTCGCGTGGTCAGCCATCCGTTCTAGATCCCGGATAATCAACGCCATCAAAATAAACGGTTCAATCACCCCAGGCTGATTTTGCTGCTGGGCCAGGGCTGCATAAATGCGATCATAATCATCATCGACCCGATCATCTAATCTCTTTACATAAGTACCGGCATTGGGATCTAGATCCGCCAGGGCCACCAAGCTTGTGGACAACATCAACTGGGCATGTTCCGACATCCCTTCAATATCCGCCATCAGAATGTGGGTCGGATAGGGGACTAAACGCATGGACTTTTCCGCCAAATCCTCAGCATAATCAGCGATCCGCTCCAAATCTCGCACCAACTGCATAAACGCACTCACAAACCGACAATCTTGGCTCACTGGGGCCTTCAGAGTCAGCATTGCCGAGCAATCAGCTTCAATCCGGCGATAGTAGCGGTCGATTTCTTTATCTAAGGCCCGGAGCGTTTCATAGGCCTCTAAATCTTCTTTAAACAGACAATTATGACCCAAACGAAAGGCTTGCTCGACCAGCGCCCCCATCCGCAAAACTTCTTGTTCTAAACGTTGTAAGGAACGTTCAAATTGCGTTCGTTCTCTTTGGGGTGGCTGATGAAACAATTGCATAGATTTTAAATTGCGTTTCTTTATATCGCTTTTTATAGAGACTATTCTTACATTATAATTCCAAAGTTTAAAAAAGATTAAGTTATAATTTGGTTAACGATTTTTCTGAGCAGTTTTCTTTGTAAAAAGAGGCACTTTATGGGCGAAATCAAGGGCATTTTAGTCGTCAGGAAGACCTAAATCTGGTGGAACTTTGGGGGGTGTAGATTCTCCTGAAGAGTTTGCTCTGTAAGAATTCTGGGATTCTGCAACCCGTGGTAAATTGCTGTTTAAATTGACAGAGGTAAGTGATTGCTTTGTTTGGTTAAGGGGAGAACGTCGCCGTTGGGAAAGTTGCTCTTCATTTGTATTTTCTGCTACCAATTCATACAAAAGGGCCAACTTTGTCGATGATTTACCTTTGCGTAAAATTCGCCCTAAACGTTGTACATATTCTCGACTCGAACCACTACCGGAGAGAATAATCGCCACCCGGGCATTGGGCACATCAACCCCCTCATTCAAAACATGGGAAGTCACCAGGATATGGTATGTTTCGCGACGAAATTTTTCGAGGATTTGGTGCCGTTCCTTGACCGGAGTCTGGTGGGTAATGGCGGGAATTAAAAAGTCCTGGGAGATACGATAAACAGTGGCGTTATCGTTGGTGAAAATCAGAATTTTTTCGGGGTAGTGACGCTCGATCAACTGGGCGAGGGTGCGCAATTTTCCGGCGGTGCCAGCGGCGATATCTTTGGCCTGACGGTGGGCTAACATGGCACGGCGACCCGCAGCGGAACGACAACTGAGCGCAACAAAATTTTGCCACCCTTCGAGGGAACCCAGATAGATATTATTGTCCCGGAGAAATTGGTTGCGGGTGGCGATGAGTTGTTGATATTGGTCGGCCTCGGTGATGGTTAGAGGAATTTTGAGCTGAATAATTTGGTGCTCGGCTAGGGCTTTCCCGGAGAGGGAACTGGGAGTGCGGTCATATACGACAGGCCCAATGAGGTGTTTTAGATCCTGCTCACGGCCATCGCTCCGGTCGGGGGTGGCAGTTAAACCGAGACGATAGGGGGCAATGGAATATTCGGCGATCGCCCGGAAAAAGTCACTGGGTAAATGGTGACATTCATCGAAAATAATCAGGGCATATTGGTTTCCGAGGGTTTCTGCGTGGATCGCGGCGCTGTGGTAGGTGGCAATCAAGATAGGGGTGCGATCGCGGGAACCACCCCCCAACAGCCCCACATCAATGTTCGGAAAAGCGGTGCTGAGCTGGGCATACCATTGGTGCATCAAATCGAGTGTAGGCACCACCACCAAGGTTGTGCGGGGGGTGCTGGCCATGGCCAGTTGGGCGAGGTAGGTTTTTCCGGCAGCAGTAGGTAAGACCACAACCCCCTGGCGATCGCCTTTTTTCCAGGCTAACAAGGCTTCCCGTTGGTGGGGATAGGGTTCGAGGGGGAAGGCCGGATCAAAATCTAGGGGTGAAAATTGTTGGGCCGCATCGATAAAATCCACCCCTTCGTTTCGTAACCGTTCCACGAGGGGGCGATAATCCTGGGCCGAGAGCCTAAATTTTTCAATGCGGTCATCCCAAGTGACGAAATCTAGCCAAGTTTTACCCTGGGGTGGGGGATGGAGGATCAGGGTGCCCCGGTCATAGGTGAGTTTAGGTCGTCGTCTCATCACCGATAATGCGGTCGAGTTGCCAAAGGATCTGATTACCTTCTCGTTTGACCCGGGAGACAATCCAATTGCGCCAAGTCCATTCATGGCCCCGACTGGTGACGGCGCTGGCATTTACATCCATTAGATCTGCCAACTCAGAACTACTAATAAAATAACCATTTTCCGCAATTTCGTCGGCAATACGGAGACTTTCGATGAGGTCTGTTAAGCGCTTAACTCGTTCATGGTAGGGCAGGGTAATGTCTTCAGGGGCAAGGCTGGTGAGATCTGTCATGGGCTCTTGGGGGGATGGATTCGGCGTTACAACGTTAGATTTTGGGTAATCTATCGTCAATTGTGGCGGGCTGTTGGTGGCCGTACCTCTAGATTTTGGTAGATCTTTGGTTGCATTGGGGCTGCGTAGGTTAGGAGCTTGACCCCGGGCAAAGCCGTTGGCGATCGCATCGGCCCGTTCATTCCCCGCCTCACCGCTATGGCCTTTGACGTGACACCAAGAGATGGTCGGTTGATTGAGTTGATTGAGCTGCTGCCAGAGGTCTTGATTTAAAACGGGGTTGCCGGTGGCGGTTTTCCAGCCCTTTTTTTGCCAGCCTTTAATCCATTTGGTGATGCCGTCGATGACATATTTACTATCGGTAAAGAGGCGTACTGGTTCTGGCTGGGGACAGTCGCGGACAAATTCGAGAGCCTGGATTGCGGCTTGCATTTCCATGCGGTTATTGGTGGTTTCGGGTTGGCGATCGCCCATTTCCAGAACGGTGCCATCGGTAAACTGGATTACCACTCCCCAACCACCGGGGCCAGGATTGCGAATACAGCCACCGTCGGTATAAATGCGGTCAATTGTGCGTTGTTGTGCCATGAAATACGGGGAAAGAACAATGGAGATGGGGACAGAGCAGTGGCCGCGCTTAATTATTCAGCCCAAGGATCTGTCGGTAGCGGTGAGGACGGGGCATTGAGCACTGCTTCGATGGCCTCTAAACGCTCCTGGGCCTGGGCAAAATCCGGCGCAAGATGCAAAACGCGACGGTAGTTGATTTGGGCGTTTTCTAGTTTGTTGAGTTGTTCGAGGGTGAGGCCCCGCTGATACCAAGCTTCGGTGAGGTCTTCTTGCAATTCGATGGTGGTATTCCAGCTCTTGAGGGCCGCCTGCCACTGTTCAAGGGCCATGAGCACATAACTGTGATCGCGCCAAATGAGAACGTTATCGGGGGCTAACAGAATTGCTTGTTTGAGGGATTCGAGGGCTTGGTCATATTGCTTGAGGCGACCAAAGGCACTGCCCCGGTTATGCCACACGGCCGCGATGGTGGGATTAAGTTCGATTACCTCATCCCAGGCGGCGATCGCCCCGGCAAAGTCCCCCTGATCGGCTTTTGTCAGACCAGCCTGAAATAAGGCCTCAATTGTTGGAGGAGTGTCCTCGATTGTGGCTTCTTGGGTGAATTCCTCTGGTGCCTCTTGGGTTGGCGGTTCTGATGCTTCTGGATTGATCGTTTCCGGAGTTTCAGGCAGGGGCTCCACCATCATTTCTGCTTCGGGGGTGGCAACTGGTTCTGCTACTTCTGGGGATATTTCTTGGGGTTGTGCTGATGTTGGGGTATTTTCTGGGGCCACTTCTTGCTCAGCGAGTTGATCGGCACCAGCATATTCCCAAATTTCAATGGCGATTTTTCCGCGTCCGGTCACTAATTGTTGCCCTGTATCCCCGAAAGCACGGGCGAAACGCTGTAGCTTTGGTGAGTTTTTAAAGGCATTACTGATATAGAGCAGTCGTGTGCCAACCTGTTGTTGTTGGGGGGGTTGTGCCTGTGCTAGTATTTGCGTACTGTAGCGTTCTAACCATGCTTCCCAGGCGGTGACTTTACCGCGAATCCCCAAATCAGCGATAAATACTTCTAGGCGATCAGGCTGCCACCCCCGCGAGATTCCCTGGAGGAGCTGCGCCAATAAAAATTCAAAGTCTGCGTCGGTGAGGGGGGGAAGGTCTACGGTGGGTGTTTGGCCCCGACCCTGAGAGGGAGAAAATAGCTTTTTTAACCAACCCGCCATATCCTTAATAATCCTTTTGCTTGCTCTAGTCGTTCTTGTACTCACCCATTTTATGTTGTTAACCCCCAGATATTAGACATTGGACGTTAGATATCGATTCTTTATCGTTGCTGCTGGATCCATAACTGTTTACTGATCGCCGTCCTTTACCGAATTTTTCGTTGTTTCCCATGGCCTACGAACCGCTCCACCACAAATATCGTCCCCAGACTTTTGCGCAGTTGGTTGGCCAAGAGGCGATCGCCACAACCTTGAGTAATGCCCTTGAACAGCGACGCATTGCCCCAGCCTATTTATTCTCAGGGCCACGGGGGACAGGGAAAACCTCCAGTGCGCGGATCTTGGCTAAGTCTCTAAATTGTCTAAATGCAGCCCAACCGACGCCCCACCCTTGTGGCGAGTGTGAAGTTTGTCGGGCGATCGCCAACGGGTCAGCCTTAGATGTGATTGAAATTGACGCCGCGAGTAATACGGGCGTTGATAATATCCGCGAACTCATCGAGCGATCACAGTTTGCCCCAGTGCAATGTCGCTACAAAGTGTATGTCATCGACGAATGCCATATGTTGAGTGTGGCAGCGTTCAATGCTCTATTGAAAACCCTCGAAGAACCCCCTGCCCACGTCGTATTTGTCCTGGCAACAACGGATCCCCAAAGGGTTTTACCAACGATTATTTCCCGCTGTCAACGGTTTGACTATCGGCGCATTCCCCTCGATGCAATGGTAGCCCACCTACGGAAAATTGCCCATTTAGAAAATATCGATATTCCCCTCGAATCGGTGACGTTAATTGCGCAAATTGCCAACGGAGGGTTGCGGGATGCAGAAAGTTTATTGGATCAGCTGAGTTTGTTGTCCGGTGAAATTACTCCTGATAAGGTCTGGGATTTAGTAGGGGCCGTGCCGGAGCGGGATCTATTGCAATTACTCCAGGTGATTCACAGCAATGATCCAGAGGCAGTTATTCAACAATGCCGGAGCCTGTTAAACCGAGGTCGGGAACCCCTGGTTGTGCTGCAAAATTTGGCGAGCTTTTATCTAAATTTGCTCATTGCCAAAACTGCCCCCCAACGGGGAGATCTGATCGCTGTGACCCAACCGACTTGGGAAATCCTGTGCCAGGAAGCCAACCAGTGGGAGCTTTCCACCATTTTGCAGGGACAGCAACACCTCAAAGAAAGTGAATATCAACTCAAAAATACGACCCAACCGCGTCTGTGGTTAGAAATTACCCTGTTGGGATTACTTCCCGCTGCTTTTGGACAGACCCAAACTACTCGAACCGCGACCACTCCTTTAAATACTCAGATCAATCTACAAACGCAGCCTACCGCGACACCGCCGACTTCTCCGCCACCTCCACAGGACATCCCCCATCCCTTTGGGGAAACACCCCCTGCAACCAATGGCCACGCCTCTGGAACGCCCCCCTCTCCGGTAGACACTCAAGTTCACCAAGTTCCTCCCAAACCCGAAGTTCCCCAAGTTCCGGCCCCTGTACCAGAAGCAAAGGCGATCGCCAAAGCGCCACCGTCCCAGGATGTAATCCCTCCAACGGTTCAGCCCACCGAGCCACCCCCTTTATCACCTTCACCTCCTGCAACCACCAGCCCGACAATTTCAGCCCTGGAACGGGAGGAACTATGGCAAGGCATTGTGCGCCAACTGCCCCTGTTGAGCCAGTCTTTGTTTCGAGACCATGGCAAACTGCTCCAGCTTACAGAGCACACCGCCCTCATCGGCATTAAAAGCGCCAATTTACTCAAAATTGCCAAAAATAAAACCCTCCAGCTTGAGGCAGCCTTTGAGAAAATCTGTGGCAATCCCCTTAAGGTGACCTTACAAGTGGGCCATGGTTTAGAAAATGGCCAGGGGGGAACATCAGTAACCCCGATTTTATCTACGCCTGCACCAGCACCAACAGTTATTTCTCCGGCGCGAAATCCTATCGAGATGCCGCCGCCCCCGGTTACGGAAACTCCGCAGCCCATGGCCCCACCGCCCCTAGGGTCGCCAACCAAACCAGCACCAGATCCAAAACCTCCGGAACCAACACCAACGGCGCACCGCAAAGCGGATCTCGGAGAGATCGCCCCACCATCCCTAGCGGTTCCTCCCCTCGTTGAATCAGCATCAGCGCCTGAACCCACAGCCACAGCAGAGATCCCAGAAACGACCGGTGATATTCAGGCGATCGCCCAACAGTTTGCAGAATTGTTTGACGGAGAGGTGATCGAACTGACTCACTTTGTCCCCCCAGAAGAAACGGATGTGCAGGTTGTGCTGCCTAGCGAACCCGAAAAATCTCCGCCATCTGTCCCCGAACCACCAACTACCCCCGTTGTCCAAGGCCGTCCACCTGTGCCAGTTGCCCCGGACGATGAGATTCCGTTCTAAGAACCTCGTATCATTGGTGGTGATGTCTCTTAGATGAAGCCCCTATGACTTTACAGCGCACGCCCCTCCATGACCTCGCCATTGCAGCGGGTGCCAAATTTGTACCGTTTTCTGGTTGGGAGATGGCCGTGCAATACAAAGGCCTAAAGGTGGAGCATCAGGCGGTGCGCACAGAAGCGGGAATGTTTGATATTTCCCACATGGGCAAGTTTCAGTTGGCTGGGGAAAACCTCATTGCAGCCATGCAAAAACTGGTACCTTCAAATCTGGCACGACTTGCTCCCGGTCAAGCGCAATACACAGTGCTACTTAATGATCACGGCGGCATCATCGATGATGTGATCTATTATCACCAGGGCGATCGCCAGGGCTTTTTGATTGTGAATGCGGCTACCACCCAGAAGGATTGGGACTGGTTAACGCACCATTTGACAGAGCAGGGGATCACTTTAACGGATGTCTCCCAAGAAAATATCTTGCTGGCGATCCAAGGCCCCCAGGCGGAGAAAGCCCTGCAACCTTTTGTGGAAAATTTAGACTTAGCGACCTTGAAGCTGTTTAACCACGGTCAAGGACAAATTTTCGAGGAAACGGCTTTTATTGCCCGGACTGGCTACACTGGCGAAGATGGCTTTGAGGTGATGGTCGCGCCGACAGCAGGGAAAAAACTTTGGAGCGCTTTAATCGATGCGGGGGTGATGCCCTGTGGTTTGGGGGCACGGGATACGCTGCGACTGGAGGCCGGGTTACACCTCTATGGTCAGGACATGAACGACGACACAACACCCTTGGAAGCGGGTTTGGGGTGGCTGATCCACTGGCAAGAAAAAGATGAGTTTATCGCTAAGGATATTTTGCAGACCCAAAAAGCAGCAGGTGTTCAACGGCGTTTGGTGGGCCTAGAGATGCAGGGGCGCGGTATCGCTCGCCATGACTATCCTGTGCTCGTGAATGGTGAAGCAGTGGGCCTTGTGACCAGTGGGACGATGTCCCCCACCCTCGAAAAGGCGATCGCCTTAGCTTATCTCCCGTTGGAATTTAGCAAAGTCGGTCAAGCTGTCACCGTAGAAATCCGCGGGAAACAGTACCCAGCCCAGGTGGTGAAAAAACCTTTTTATCGTGCAGGTAAAAAATAGCTGATCAGTTAGCGATATTTTTTGAGCAGATTTTCAGCATCCTGGGGGTCAAGGCCATCACCAAGGGCAGTCATCGCCCAGCCGTTTTCCTCCCGGCGTAACTCGGCCATCAACATCCCAGTTTTGCCTTGGTAGGTTTCCCCAGACAGTTTGTAATGAGCGATCTCTTGGTTGTTGCTCAGGTCAACGAGGCGCACGAAGGCATTTTTGATCTGCCCAAATTCTTGGCCCCGTTGTCGGCCTTGGTAAATGGTGACGGTAAATAACAAGCTTTGGATCGTTGCAGGCACCTGCTCTAAATCGACAAAAATTTGCTCGTCATCCCCTTCGCCTGCGCCAGTGAGGTTGTCCCCTTGGTGGGCGATCGCCCCAGATTTGTGATTAAGATTGGCGTAATACACAAAGTCACTGGCACTGTTGAGTTTCCCTTGGGAATCTAAGCATAAAACCCCGGAGTCGAGGTCAATGCTACCGGCGGGCTTTTTAAAAATGCCGAGGAAACCGCCCCCTGAATTGCTGGTTGCCATGTCCCAGCCGAGGCCAAGCATCACTTTCTTGAGGCCAGGGGCTTCTTTTTTGAGGGAAATGCGGTTGCCTTTTTTCAGTTGAATTGCCATGGGCTTTTACCAAGCGAAACATCATTTAACAGAAGAACCAATGGGGGCGATCGCCGACAATTTTAGGTGCGGATGATCCCCTTGAATTTGGTGAAGATTCCACTCATTTTTAAAGAGAATCACTGGCCGTTCCCAGAGATCTTTGACGATCATCGTATTAAAAATTTTGCCCGCCTTTTCCAGGGCTTCCCAACCATTGGTGACCCAGCGCGCCACACTATAGGGGATCGGCTCGAGCTTGCTATCTACGCCATATTCGCTTCTGAGACGATGTTGCACCACCTCAAATTGCAGTTGTCCCACCGCTGCAAGGATGGGTTCCCGCTTAAATTCATCGGCGGAATACATGATTTGCACGGCGCCTTCCTCCTGGAGTTCCTTCACTCCTTTTTGGAATTGTTTGAATTTAGAAGGATTGGGATTTTTTAAATAGGCGAATAGTTCCGGCGAGAAGCAGGGAATGCCTTCATATTCCAATTTTTTGCCGCAATAAATCGTATCGCCAATGGCAAACACCCCCGGATTGTTCAAACCAATTACATCCCCCGCATAGGCTTCTTCGAGGGATTCGCGGCCCTGGGCAAAAAGCTTCTGGGGACGGGATAGGCGCACTGTTTTCCCGGTGCGGGCATGGCTGACGGTCATATCCTTTTCAAATTTCCCGGTACAGACTCGCACAAAGGCGACGCGATCGCGGTGTTTCGGATCCATATTTGCCTGGAGCTTAAAGACAAACCCAGTAAATTCCGGGTACGTCGGTTCCAAATCACCGAGGCTAGAAGCACGGGGCTCCGGCTTCAGGGCATATTCTAGGAACGCACTGAGGAAAAGTTGCACCCCAAAATTGGTCATTGCACTGCCAAAGAAAATGGGAGTTTGCTTGCCCGCATGGATCGCTTCTAAGTCAAAATCTGCGCCAATTTCTTCGAGAATTTCTAACTCTTCCTGGAGTTGCTCGTAAAGATCCGCATCTAAAATACCTTCGAGGGCCGGATCGTCAATTTTATAAATGGTTTCCGTGGCGGCCTTAGTGCCGTGGGCCGTCCGTTCAAATAAATGCACTTCCTTTAACCGACGATCATAAACTCCCTGAAATCTGTCTCCCATGCCAATCGGCCAATTGACCGCATAGGTTTGCAGACCCAGTTCCTGTTCAATTTCATCGAGGAGTTCTAGGGGTTCTCGCCCCGGACGGTCTAGCTTGTTGATAAAGGTAAAAATGGGCAGCGATCGCAGTTTGCAGACTTCAAATAATTTACGGGTTTGGGTCTCTAGACCCTTGGCCGCATCCACCAGCATCACCGCATTATCCGCCGCTGCAAGGGTACGGTAAGTATCTTCACTAAAGTCTTGGTGACCAGGGGTATCCAGCAGATTAATTTGATAGCCGTTATATAAAAATTGCAGCACCGTCGAGGTAATGGAAATCCCCCGTTGTTGTTCCATCTCCATCCAGTCAGAGGTAACTTTGCGCTGTTCCCGGCGGGCTTTGACGGCTCCGGCTTCGTGAATGGCACCTCCGTACAACAAAAGTTTTTCGGTGAGGGTGGTTTTACCCGCGTCCGGGTGGGAGATGATCGCAAAATTCCGTCGCAATCGGACGGCTTCTTCTAGCTCTGTGTGCAATTCTGTCGCCATAAATCTGGTCTGGGGTTTGTGCTTCTGGATGAATGGTGCGTCTACAATTGTACTGCTTCAATCTCCCCCAGAAAGTCCTCTAGGCTTTTCCCGCTGAGAAAATCTAAGGTTTCAGCCCTAGACAAATGCTGGTGGGGTGGGCAATGGGGGCAAATTTGGCGATCGCCATGGTGCAAAGGCGTACCATCTTGAAAGTATTGCTCTAAATCCCGTTGCATTTGGGTCAGCAAGGCGACCAGTTCAGTGTGGATGTGCTGATGCCAAGTCTGATCATATTGAAACGTCAGGGATTGGGGCGGTTGGCCTGGGGCAATAAACCAGTAAGTCATCGCGAGTTGTTCAGGCTGATAACCCGTGGTCTCGGCCATGACATAAAGATAGAGCTTCGTTTGCCAGTGGTCTTTTAGATCATCGCTTTGGCGGGGTTGACGGTAGGTTTTCCAGTCGTAAATCTGGAGGGTGTCAGCACCAAAATTGATCCAATCACAAATAATGGTGAGCAGAAAATCGTCTATCATCAGGGTGCGGCGGTATTCGGCGGCAGTTTGTTGCTGTTGGTCGAGGAGTTGGGGTTGGGCGGTGAGTAGGGCTTGAAGACTCTGGTGGAGATTGGGGTCTGTGGTAATTTGCGCTGGGGGCAAGCCTAGCTGGAGTTGTTGCATCGCCTGGTGAAACCGGATGCCCCACTGTTGATTTTCCAGATAATTGGGGTTGTTGGGAGCCGTCAGTTGCTCCAGATAAAGGGCTTGGAAGGCTGGCGGGCAGCGTTGGAAGCGTTCGAGATGGGCTTGAGATAGATAAAACATGGGAGATTTTCAGGCACCAACTATACTGGACTGGAGATAAAAACGCCCTGAAAGATACATTTCTGCGTAAGAGGTGGTCATGCAAGAGACTTTATGACTGTTTAGTCCTGTTCTTTTTCCAGAAGATGAAGTTTTGCTTTTTCAAGATCTTGAATTTTAATTTTTCCTCTTTCAATTTTTCCCTTAATTTTTTTAATTTTATTATCAATACAATTTATTGCGGCTTGCAATTCTGAGTTCTCTAGTCTGTTGGGAATAATTAATGCTTTTTCGTAAAGCTCTTTTTCTTTGGGAGAGCTCTCTTTTTCAGTCTCACCCTTAGATTGAGAGAGTGTATCTGTAATTTCCTGATGACGTACCCTAGTGAAAACTTTGAGACCTTGCAACATTTCAGCCTTCATTTTGCCCTGCTTGACGAGTTCATTTAACTTGTTCCGAGCAAATCCTTCTTTGCACTTTGAGAACTTTGCGATGATGTCATTTGTGGTTACAGGCTTATCCGAGGCTAGAGCATATGCTCGTATCTCTCTTCCCAGCTCAAAGGCTTCCTGCTTTGTAAGTCTTTCACGTGTATTGGGTGAGTCTTCTAAGTAGCTACTTGAATACTCGTTATCCCTCTTCAAGTTGCTTGATCCTACATAAACTTGCGCGTTGGGATCTGTCGATCCATCATTAGACATATAGAACCTCACTTTGTAGGTTTAGTGGAGTGCAGGGGAATCGAACCCCTTGGCCGTTGGATAGGAAGCCGCAGCCAGAACCATCACACCCCACATTTGTTAAGAAGGAAACAGGACTCAGTTTCCACACCGGGATCCTGTTTACCTTCGAGCGCGTCAGACGCTGATTTTAATCAGCGTGTTTCGGCATGCAAAAAGATCCTAACATGATTTTTCTGAAAGACCAGCAAAACGACGCAAGAAAATCATGTAGTGAGCAAAATTACTCAAGTTCACGAAAAAATAGGGAATCCTCAATATGTCGAACTAGAAAGGTTGTACAAAACTTTGGAAAGCCCTGAAGAGTTTTTTTCAAAGTCGCAACTAGACAAAACCAAGAATCTTAGGAGGATGTTCGACATGATTCACATAAAATCTGTTTCTAAGAGTCAGTTAAATGGGCTTCCAGTTAATGTTTTTAGATTGATTGGGTTAGGTAAATATACGTTGTATGAAGTTTCCGATTCAGAAAATCCTCAAGTTTTCTATGCTTTACGAACAGGGGCCCAAGAAATATTTTTACTGAGCGAAAATGGGGAACCTCTAGATCGGGTACCGCAAGCGCAAGGAAATTTTAAAATAAAGGGGAAGGTTGATATTCAAGATGTCCCCGTAATAGCCTCTGTTCCTAATCTTTGTTTTTGAATCCATCTTCCTCAATAATGAATTTATTAAACACAGAGACCTTATGGGTCTTGATAAGTGGTTCTGATGAGGAACGCTTCCTTAGTGACATACAATTTGCTATTTCATGTCTAGAATTCCGTGGTATTGATCATCAGAATATCCTAGCTTTCATAGATGAACCAAGTGGTATGGGGGTTGTTAATGCTTATGGATTTCCCCCTAGCATAAGTATCTTTCCCACCTCTAACATTGGATCTGAGCTAAACACTCGTGTTAACACAAATCTTGTAGTTGTAGTAACTGGGCACGGGAGTCAGAATGGAATTGCGGCAATTAATGACATTTCTCCATACTTCTTACTAACTAACATTAAACAGCTCAATGTCAAAAGCTGTTTGATTGTCTTAGGCCAATGTTTTGCTGGCACATTCAATTTCTTAGAAGCTCGTAGCAGTAATCAGTCAATAGGAAATACTACTCCGGAAATATGTATTATTGGCGCAACATCATTGAATGTTAGTATAAGCTCCCTTATTAATTTTTCAGGAATAGTCGATTTTAAGCACTTTCAACCTCAAGCCCCTTGGTTGGCGAATTTATTTTTATTTTATTTTATGTTACATGTTGCCATGCCCAAAGATACCGATGGAGATGGTGAAATAACTGTTATGGATACGTATAAAGCAGCGGGTATTGGGGCAAATCGACATTTGATTTCAGCCAAGTCACAAGCTTTTCTAGAGATGCATAAGATTCTCATTCAAAGTGGTCTAGGTCAAGGACAAAAACAGCAAAGTTTGATAACTCAATTAGACCAGCAAGCACAGCAAGATTATCTAGCAAACTGTGAAATAGTCTTGACGGCTCAAACCCCTTGGATCTTGCATGCTAATTTTGCTAGACAATTAAAACTTTAATTTTTGACAGAAGTCTTATTTAAGTATGACTCTCTAAGCTTCTCAGTCAACTTTATATATGTAGACCAACCGTTGGTCCTTCATCTCACTGAGAACACGCAACAATCGTTCAAGGTTGGAGATTCCTTACGGTAATTATCTCGGAATTTTTGCTCGTTCAGATAACAAAACAGGTGAGACTCTTCAGGGTAAACATATGTTTTTTTCATCATTCGACTGAGCAAACTCCGAAAATTTTTAATCCTGCTGAACTGAGGTCAAAATTTTATAGAAAAAGATTTGCCCAGCGATTAAGGGCCGGATCCTGCTGACAAATGGCGATCGCCTGGGCGCGCACATTGCGGATGTCATTGATGGTTCCTGCCGCTGGGTTCGTCCGCACATCCATGCAAGCGCAACCATAGCCGTAACTGCCAACATTGGTCACCACCCACTGATCCGGCGCAAAATTCGGCCAGTTCCAGTCTGTTGCTACCTGGTGCCCCCCTTGAACGCCAATGATCCATTCGCGGTCGGCATCGTAGAGAGAAATATTGCCGGGAGTCGGATTCGAGAACCAGCCACAGCGGGTTTCAAAGCTGGTTGAGGTTTGGGCAACGGGTTGTGGCGGTGATTGGGGTTGTACCGGGGGTTGCGGTTGCGTCGGTCTTGATGTTGCGATCCCTCCACCAGTGCCTGTTTCAGCGCTCCCCTCGTCACTGGCCTCAGACCGGGTTGCCGTATTTGCTGGCGGCTCTTGGGCGGTCACATCCTCTGCCGAGGGCGTTTGCGGATCCGATCCAATGGTTACCTCACAGGCGCTTAAACCCAACAACACAGCGACAATCCCTAGCCGATAAATGTGCTTCACCATGGGTAATCTTCTCCAACGCTTCCAGTGATTGATGAAAAGCTGTCTATTTCAAAAAGTGGTTTTCCAATTATCCATCATCAACTTCCAGGATAGACTTGTCGATGTTTTCTCAATTTCTTGATCTTTGCTCAAGAAGAACGTGCATTACATTGGCGATCGCTTGGCGACATCTTTTCTCCTGTGGCCCTATTTCCCATTGTGCCCGATCTTTTTCCGAGGCGAGAATAAAGGCGATCGCCTACGGAAAAATCCTCTTCTTTTCTGGGCAGCAACCCACCCATTCGGGGGTTAAAATAAGCCACTGACCCTTACAACACGGAGAATCAAGAGTGGAAACGCGATATAGTGCTGCCGATATTGAAGCGAAATGGCAACAGCAATGGCTAGAGCTTGGCTTAGACAAAACCCCTAGTCAAAGTGACAAGCCAAAATTTTACGCTCTGTCGATGTTTCCCTACCCCTCCGGCAAGCTCCACATGGGTCATGTGCGCAACTATGTAATCACCGATGTCATTGCCCGCTACAAAAGAATGCAAGGCTATCGGGTACTCCATCCCATGGGTTGGGACGCTTTCGGGCTACCCGCAGAAAATGCCGCCATCGACCGGGGGATTCCGCCTGCGAAATGGACGTATCAAAATATTGCTCAAATGCGCGAGCAACTCAAACAGTTGGGCCTTTCTATCGATTGGGATCGGGAAGTCGCGACCTGTTCCCCCGACTATTACAAATGGACACAATGGCTCTTTTTGCAGTTCTACAAAGCTGGATTAGCCTACCAAAAAGAAGCGGCAGTGAACTGGGACCCCATTGACCAAACGGTACTAGCCAACGAACAAGTAGACGCGGAAGGTCGTTCCTGGCGGTCAGGGGCGATCGTTGAGAAAAAATTGCTGCGCCAATGGTTCCTGAAGATCACCGACTACGCCGAAGAACTTCTCCAGGATCTCAATACCCTCGACGGTTGGCCGGAACGGGTGAAATTAATGCAAGAAAATTGGATCGGTAAATCCACCGGGGCGCACTTGGAATTTCCCGTTGTCGGTAGCGACGAAAAAGTGGCTGTGTTTACCACTCGCCCAGATACGGTCTTTGGGGTCACCTACGTTGTCCTCGCGCCGGAACATCCCCTCGTGGCCCAGGTGACAACGCCCGCACAAAAAGCTGCCGTGGATGCGTTTATCGCTGAGGTGAGCCAGGAAAGCGAACAGGATCGCACCGCCGATGATAAGCCGAAAAAAGGGGTGGCAACCGGAGGGATGGTAACGAATCCTTTCACGGGGGAAGCAGTGCCGATTCTAATCGCCAATTATGTATTGTATGAATATGGCACAGGGGCAGTGATGGGGGTTCCGGCCCACGATAGCCGTGACTTTAAGTTTGCCAAGGAAAATAATTTACCGATCAAAACAGTAATTATTCCGGAAGGGGGCGACACGACGGCGGCACTCACAGAGGCTTATACCGATGCGGGCATTATGGTGAATAGCGGCCAGTTTGATGGCTTAGTTTCTACCGAAGGGAAAAAGGCGATCGCCAAATTTGCCGCCGAAAACGGTTTCGGTCGAGAACAAATTCAGTATCGCCTGCGGGATTGGCTAATTTCTCGACAGCGGTACTGGGGCTGCCCGATCCCGATGATTTACTGTGATGACTGTGGTGTGGTGCCAGTGCCGGACAGTGATCTCCCTGTCGTATTGCCCGAAGATGTGGAATTTTCGGCGCGGGGTGGTTCGCCCTTGGCCCAGATGGCAGACTGGCAGGCGGTGGACTGTCCCTGTTGCGGGAAAGCGGCCCGCCGGGAAACGGATACGATGGATACCTTCATTGACTCCTCCTGGTATTTTCTGCGCTACACCGACGCCAACAATACCGAAAAACCCTTCGCCCTCGATCCAGTCAACGATTGGATGGCTGTGGATCAATACGTCGGCGGCATTGAACACGCGATTCTCCACCTGCTCTACTCCCGTTTCTTTACAAAGGTGGTGCGCGATCGCCAACTGGTGAGCGTAGATGAACCTTTCAAGCGTTTGTTAACCCAGGGGATGGTGCAGGCATTGACCTACAAAAATTCCCGCACGAATAAATATGTGCCCGCTGATCAAGTTGATCCCAATGATCCCAAAGATCCAGAAACCGGCGAACCGCTCACAGGCTTCTACGAAAAAATGTCGAAGTCAAAATACAATGGCGTCGATCCAGCGTTGGTCTTAGACAAATACGGTGCAGATACGGCGCGGATGTTCATTCTCTTTAAAGCGCCCCCCGAAAAGGATCTAGAGTGGGACGATGCCGATGTGGAAGGACAATTCCGCTTTTTGAACCGGATTTGGAATTTAGTCGCTGGCTACGAAGCGGCAGAAACTAGTGTTAAAGCGACAGGCGAACTGTCTAAGGCAGAAAAAGATCTGCGTCGGGCCGTGCACACTGCGATTAAAGAAATTCAAGAAGACCTCGAAGGGGACTATCAATTTAATACGGCGATCGCCGAACTGATGAAGCTTAATAACGCGATCAAAGACGTGAAATGCGTGGATTCTCCTGTGTACAAAGAGGCGATCGAAACGCTGATTTTACTACTGGCTCCCTTTGCGCCCCACATCGCCGATGAACTTTGGTCAAATCTCGGTCACAGTGAATCGATCCACACCGTTCCCTTCCCACAGTTGGATGAAGCGGCCCTGACAGTGGACGAAATTACCATCGTGATCCAGATCCTCGGTAAAACCCGGGGGACAATCCAAGTACCAGCAGGGATTAGCAAAGCGGATCTAGAGAAAACTGCCACAGCTTCCGACATTGCCCAACGCTATATTGCGGGCAAAGAAATTAAGAAAGTGATCGTTGTCCCGAACAAATTGGTGAACTTTGTGATTCCTAAGTAATCGGCCAAATTGATTTGTAAGGAAATAGAGGGTGCCGTGAAAGTTAGCTCACTGGCCCTCTTTTTTTATGGCGATTTCTGTGGCTAATTTCCTCACTGAGCATAAAAAAACTCTCCCTTAATCCACAACAATGACGGGGAGAGCCTCAAAAGCTCAATGGAATTTTTTTAAAAAGAAGACCCACTTAACCCGTTGTCGCAGCGGCAGACAAATGCTCTGGCATCGGGACATTGGCGCGATAGTGGGGATCAATCCAAGCTTTGGGGAGGGATTCCCCCGAAGGGAAAATAAGTTCAGCTTTCGGATAAAATTCCGGATCTTGCATTTCTTCCCCGGCATGGGCACGGGCCCAAACTTTCGTTTTGAACGGATCCCATAATTCAGGCAGGTTCAGCACTTCGATCAAGACCTGTTCTGGGGCGTGGTTGAGAAACATCGGAAACCTCCGTGGCAACTTCAAAGTGGTTGAGGTGCAGCAAGGCTCAGGCGTGTCTGGGATTTATCGACAAAATCTACGTCTCATTTAAGGTTAATCAGCTTAATATCTGGCCTAAGCCCAGGATTGATTAAGTAAAAGGCGATCGCCTTTCGGCAGCAGCTTTTATCTTATTTGCTAGGTCAAAAAGCAGAAAAATCGAGCGTTACTGCCCCCTAATCTACCTCTAGCATGGCATTTTCGCCGCTAAAACGCCGTGCTTTATGAATTTTTCTAACGGTTACAGCCCCGTATCTTGTTGATTCCCATCGACCCGAAACAAGCTCTACAATGGCAATACTTTGCTTAGAATGAGCCCATGACAAAGAGCGTCATCGAAATTTTATCCGCCGAAGAGATGCGTCGCACCATCACCCGTCTCGCCTCACAAATTGTCGAAAAAGCGGGGGATTTGACTGATTTAGCCTTGCTGGGAATCCATACCCGTGGTGTTCCCCTTGCTGAAAATATCGCCAGGCAAATTGAAACCCTCGAAGGCATTGCGGTGCCCGTCGGTGCCCTTGATATCACGTTTTATCGCGATGACCTCGACCAAATTCGGGTACGCACACCCTCAAAAACAGATATTCCCTTTGATCTGAATGGCAAGAATCTCGTCCTGATTGATGATGTGATTTATAAAGGTCGTACCATCCGCGCCGCCCTCAATGCCGTGAATGATTATGGTCGCCCGGAAGTGATCCGCCTAGCGGTTTTAGTGGATCGGGGTCACCGCCAACTGCCAATTCAGCCGGATTTTACCGGGAAAAAGCTCCCCACCGCCAAAGACGAAAAAGTTAAAGTTTATCTCCAGGATTTAGATGGCCGCGACGCTGTGGAACTGATCAAGTAGGCTCAAATAGGCAATAAAAAAAGGTGCATCAAAAGTTTTACGACACACCTGCTCGCTTTGTTTCAATACGAAATCCTAGTGGAGGAAATGGCGGGCACCTGTGAACATCATGATCAGCCCCAACTCATTAGCCGCCTTGATCGAATCTTCGTCCCGAATGGAACCACCCGGTTGAACGATCGCCTTAATTCCTGCTGCGGCCGCACTCCGTACCGAATCATCGAAGGGAAAGAAAGCATCACTGGCCAGATACGCGCCCTGGGCCTTTTCGCCCGCCTGTTCAAAGGCAATTTTTGCGGCACCGACTCGGTTCATCTGACCTGCGCCAACACCGACGGTAGTGCGATCCTTGGAAACAAGAATTGCGTTGGATTTAACGTGCTTGCAAAGCTTCCAGGCGAAGAATAATTCCGCGAGATCCGCTTCGCTGGGTTGCTTCTCCGTGACGCACTGCCAATCCTTGGGGTCTTCAATTTGAATGTCGGCATCCTGGGCTAAAAAGCCACCGGCGATCGCCTTTAGGGTTTGGGTCGGGCCAGTGAGCAGATCGGAGAGGGTTAAAACCCGCAGATTTTTCTTCTTCGCAATGATTTCTCTGGCTTCTGGGGTGCAGTCAGGGGCGACCACACATTCTAAAAAGACTTTCCCCATGGCTTCGGCGGTGGGGCCATCGAGGGGTTTATTTAGGGCGACAATGCCCCCAAAAGCAGACACAGAATCAGCGGCAAAGGCTTTTTCGTAAGCTTCTCGCAATGTCGAACCCAGGGCAACACCACAGGGATTAGTATGCTTGAGAATTGCGACGGCAGGATCGCCATCGGGGAATTCCGCAATGATCCGTCGTGCCGCTTCGAGATCCACGAGATTGTTGTAGCTGAGTTCCTTGCCCTGGAGTTTTTTAGCGGCGGCCCAACCACTAACTTGGGTGCCGGTCTTGTACCAAGTAGCCTTTTGGTGAGGATTTTCGCCGTAACGGAGGGTTTGGACGGCTTCCCCGCTGATCCCTAAGCGTTGGGGTAAGTCTGCTTCAGCATTCACGGTGCTAGCAAAATAGCTGGAAATGGCCTGGTCGTAGGCACAGGTGAGAGCAAAGGTTTCCCCGGCCATGCGTTGCCGGAATTCAATCGTGGCAGTGCCGCTGTTATTGCGCAGTTCCGTTAAATATTCGTCGTAATAGCGGGGATTAGAAATGACCGTAAGGCTCCCGAAATTTTTCGCCGCTGCCCGGAGCATTGCGGGGCCACCGATATCAATTTGTTCAACGGCTTCGGGAACAGTTACACCCGCTTTGGCAATGGTCTGCTCGAAGGGATAAAGATTTACCGCGACGAGGCTGAGGGGCCGAATATTATTGTCGTCTAAGTCTTGTAAATGTTCAGGGAAGTCCTGGCGAGCGAGGATGCCCCCGTGGATCTTGGGATGGAGAGTTTTCACACGGCCACCGAGGATTTCTGGGGAACCGGTGTAATCGCTGACTTTGGTGACGGGGACGCCTGCATCCTTGAGGGCTTTGGCGGTGCCGCCGCTACTGATGATGTCAAATTCAAATTCTTCTACGAGTTGCCGGGCAAATTCGACGATGCCAGTTTTGTCTGAGACGCTCAATAGTGCTAAACGACGTGCCATATCCGCGATTTCCTTATGTGAACCAGCGTCCCATCATACGCGATCACCTAAACTTTCTTCAAACGGTTACAAGGGTATCTGTCAGGAAGGATTAACACCCCTCAGCAGTGCGGCAACCCTGCACCCATTCGCTCATGCCCCCGGCAAAAAATTCCTTTTTCCAGATCGGGGCATTGTGTTTGATCGTATCAATGCCGTAGCGACAGGCGGCAAAGGCTTCGGCCCGGTGGGGACAACTAGCGGCAACCAGAACGCTAATTTCGCCGATTTCCAGCTTGCCGATGCGGTGGTGAATCACGACTCGATTTGTGTCGGGCCACTGTTGGCGGATGTCGTGGGCAATTTGTTGGAAAATGGCGATCGCCATCGGTTCGTAGGCTTGATATTCGAGATAATGGACAGCCTTGCCATCGCTGCGATTCCGGACGGTGCCACTCATCACCACCACGGCCCCACTACCGGGGTCTTCGGCGAGACGATACACCGCATCAAAGGAGAGGGGAGCAAAGGCGATCGCAAACTGATCGTGGGGATAGGTGGGGACGCGCATCGGGTTTCATCTAAAAGCTTATGCTAGTCTAAAGGACGGTTCTTTCTTGATGCAAAACGTCTATGGCTTCGCAACTCCGGGTTTTTGTGCCTGATCATCCCCTCCTCAAACATTGGTTGGCGATCGCCAGGGAAACCAATACCCCCACCCCCCTGTTTAAAACGGCCATGAAAGAACTGGGGAAATGGCTCACCTACGAAGCCTGTCGCTATTGGTTGCCCACCCTCGATGCCGCCGTTGAAACCCCCCTCGCCCAGGCCCCAGCCACCTTAATCCATCCCCAAACGCCGCTTATTGCAATTCCCATTCTGCGGGCCGGACTTAGTTTAATGGAAGGAGCCCAGGAGGTGATCCCCAACATTGCGGCCACCTACCACCTCGGCTATCGGCGGGACGAACAAACCCTTGAGGTGGCTTGCTATCTAAATAATTTGCCAGCGCAATTTGACCCAGAAACTCGCCTGCTGCTCCTCGATCCGATGTTGGCAACAGGGGGGACGATCACGGCGGCCATGGCTGAAGTGACAAAACGCGGCATTGCCATGGAGAATGTGCGCATTATTTCTGTGGTTGCTGCTCCACCAGCCCTCCAGAAACTGAGTTTAGACTATCCTGCCCTACAAATTTATACGGCGATGATCGACCAAGAACTGAATGATCAAGGCTTTATCGTGCCTGGTCTCGGGGATGCCGGCGATCGCACCTTTGGTACTCACTGACCTCTAACGCTGGCACGTCAGGAGACAAAAAATAAATCTCCAGGCAAGGGTCATTCCCTGGCAAAAATCTTTGCAAACTCACCCTAGTCAAGAGCGATCCCCAACCGTTAAGCTTAAAGTAGCACTGAGAAGAATCAAGGGTTTTGGTTTCCTATGAGTCAACGCGATGGATTTGGGACGGGGTTCCTGTTAGGCACTATTTTTGGTGGTGTTGTGGGGGGTATTGCCGGGGCGATCGCCGCTTCGAAAGTGAAAGACAATAATGCCCCGCGTCAGGCCCAGTGGTCAGAGGAAGAAGAACCTCTCAGCTTTGACACCGAAGAAGGGATGGAAATGGCCCGTCGCAGCCTGGAGAATAAGATTGCCCAACTGAATGGTGCCATTGACGATGTCCGCCAACAAATGACGGTATTACATCCCCACAATGGTCAGGAGCCATTGAACCCCAATTCTTGATATCCGTACCCAAGCAATTCTGCAACATCGGTTAAGATGAACGACAAAGACCCCATTGTCAGGTCTTCAGTTTTTTATACGGTAACAGGAACATGGCAGCCGAACTATTACGAGTCAGCCTCGGAAACTTTATCCAGATTTATCTTCTGCTTCTCATTGTCCGCATTCTTCTCAGTTGGTTTCAGACCGCAGATTGGGCAATGCAAGTGATGGGTTTTCTGAGCCCTGTGACCGACCCCTACCTTAACCTGTTCCGTTCGTTTATTCCGCCCCTCGGTGGGCTGGATCTATCCCCCATTGTGGCAATTTTCTTGCTCCAAGCCGTTGGTGGCGTCCTGGGCGGCGGTGCTTTATTCTAAAGGTTTTAAAATTTTTGGCGATCGCCCCCCTATTGTGATTTTTTCCAGTCGGGGGGATTGGCTTTGGTCCCTTTTTAAGGCTTTTTCCACAAAAACAGTTCTTTTTCCACAAAAAAACGAAAGTTTTCCACAAGAAACCCGGCCAAATCTTAAGGAAATATAAAGAATCTCTTTGGCGATCGCCAACATCATCTAGGAAAAATTGACTGAGGGGAGATAAATGTTGAAATATTTTTTGCGCGACAAAAAGCAGTGAATTTTTCGGAACGTTTCTTAAGAACATTAAAGCAAGATTGAGACTAATCGCGCTCTCCCAATATCCTTAAGGGAAGTAAGTGTATGGAGAGGCTGCGTGAAAGAAGGATTTGAAGAAAAAGTTCAAGAACTGTATCAACTGGCAAAGGAAAAACCAGAGGATCAAGCATTTCAAGACGCCATTGAGGTAATTAAATCCCTGCGAATTTCTCGGGGTGCCCTCCAAAGTTGGACGGAGAAATACAGAGACCAAATAGAAATCCTGGAAACGGATATCGACACCCTAGAAGGACAATTGGTCTTAAAGAGCGATGAAAAAATCCAACTTGAGCGTCAACTCGATGCGGCTAACCAGGAGATTACAACTTTAATTCAGAATTTAGAAAGAACCACCATCAAAAAAGACCGACTCTACTCAGAACTGAGACAAATGGAACAAGAAGCCTATGCCGTGGCGGAGAGGGTGAGACAAACCAATTCAATCTTCGGTAAATTCCAGGCTGTATGGCAATTTTTACAACTGATCTTCTTTGAAGATGACCCGAAGGATCCAGGCACCATCGATTTGAATCCTGAAGCAGACCCAGAGAAACCACAAATGGGATCAGGGATCGCCAATACTCAAAGAAGTCTCTTGGATAAATAAGTAGGAAGATAGCCATGTCCAGATTTAGTCGCATCATTGATGAATTAGAAGAATTAGACAAGCAAAGCTTAAAAAATACAGCCCGCGTTTTTGCAATCACTGCTGGTTTGTATGAACGCCTACGCACAATTGTTGAGGCTCAAAAAGATTTGGGAGAACCTTATGCTTTATCTGGAAACAAAAAGATAGACCAAAAGTTGTTGCAAGCCCGCTATGGCACCTATGATAAGTGTTACCAAATCTATAAACAAACCTACGGCATCACTTGCCAGAGAGGGTGGAAAAATTTGGTGCCTTTGGTTGAAAAACTGCCGCTGCCCCAGACGATGGAAGAAAGAGTAGAACAACTAGAAAACACGGTAAAAGTTCTCTCTGAAGCGATTCTGGAGATGACCACCCAGTAGTCTTCATCAAGAAAAAAATAGTGGCGATCGCCTAATCTTTATGAGCAATTTGAATTTATTTATCTGTTTCTTTTGTAGAGCTCTTTAGTTTCATTTAATCTGATAAACTTTGCAACTCATCAGCAATCAGATTTTGCCACTCTTCATCACAGTGAGTATTTAAGTGAATTGATGAAACGAGAAGTTCCGATAAGATTTTTCCGCGTTGGCGATCGCTCAAGTCAGAGAGTTGTAATTGATGAATGAGAGAAATGACCTGTTGACACTCCTCTTGAAGCTCTAAAAGCAGTTTATTTAATGTTTCATTTTGAGTGTTGATTTTCTTTTCAGCAAGTTGCATTAGCTTCTCCCTAATCTTCTGAGTGCACGTTGGATACCTTTTTGAAAAGCTTGAATCTCTTTTTTCCAATGGTGGATTAAACCTTGATCTGGAAAATCTTTTGCCAACTCTTGATTTATTTTGTCCTGATGCTCTTGGATTCTCGCTTCCAAGGAGGCGATCGCCTTTTTGAAATGTTTTTTGCCCATAAACAGAAAGGTGAGCCATTTCTGACTCACCCCAATTATAAAATTAGATTTATTTATTTCGCACCAACAGGCATACCGAGAAGATCCTCAATCTTGGGCATATCTTCGAGGGCAATCACGCGACCCTCATCCTCAAAGCCATCAATCTCATTGAAGTTAAGGTAACGATACAGATCACCCTTAAACGGATCAATCTTTTCAGAAACGATCGCCTGATATTCTTCCACCGTGGGAATCTTGCCGAGGAGCGCACAAACCGCTGCCAACTCCGCCGAACCAAGGTACACCTGTGCGCCTTTACCCATCCGGTTATTGAAGTTCCGGGTTGAAGTGGAGAAGACCGTTGCATTATCTTCAACGCGGGCTTGGTTCCCCATACAAAGAGAACAGCCGGGCATTTCCGTCCGTGCCCCTGCCGCCGCAAAGACACCGTAAACCCCTTCATCCCGGAGTTGCTTCTCATCCATCCGCGTGGGCGGACAAATCCAGAGACGACCTTTAACAACACCCGCCCCTTCCAGGATTTTCGCCGCTGCGCGATAGTGACCAATATTCGTCATACAGGAACCGATAAAGACCTCATCAACCTTGTCTCCGGCACATTCAGACATCAGTTTGACGTTATCAGGATCGTTCGGAGCGGCAACAATGGGCTCTTTGATCTCGCTTAGGTTCACCTCGATCACATCCGCATATTCCGCATCAGAGTCCGCCGACATGAGAGAAGGATTGGCGAGCCATTCTTCCATCTTCGCAATGCGGCGCAGCAGAGTCCGGGCATCGGAATAACCACGGGCGATCATGTTTTTCATGAGAACCACATTAGACCGCAGATATTCCGCCACAGTTTCTTCGCTGAGTTTAATCGTCGAACCAGAACAGGAACGCTCAGCAGTCGCATCGGTCAATTCAAAGGCTTGCTCTACCTTGAGATCCGGCAGACCTTCCATTTCCATGATCCGACCATTGAAAACATTCACTTTGTTCTCTTTGCCGACGGTCAATTTACCCTGTTGCATCGCTACCCAAGGAATCGCATTGACAATATCGCGGAGGGTGACGCCGGGTTGCAGCTCACCCGTAAATTTCACGAGGACAGACTCTGGCATATCAAGGGGCATCACACCCAATGCCGCTGCAAAGGCCACCAAACCAGAACCCGCCGGGAAAGAAATCCCCAAGGGGAAACGGGTATGGGAGTCACCACCAGTTCCCACGGTATCGGGCAATAACATCCGGTTTAACCAAGAGTGAATAATGCCATCACCGGGCTTGAGGGCAACACCACCACGGGTCGCAAAGAAGTCGGGCAGTTGCTTGTGGGTAACGACATCAACTGGCTTCGGATAGGCGGCAGTATGACAGAAGGTTTGCAGGGTGAGATCCGCATTGAAACCGAGACAGGCCAACTCTTTCAACTCATCGCGGGTCATGGGGCCAGTGGTATCTTGGGAACCCACGGTGGTCATGATCGGCTCGCAGGATGTCCCAGGGCGAACCCCTTCTAAACCGCACGCTTTACCCACCATTTTTTGTGCCAAGGTAAACCCTTTGTGGGTATCTTCGGGCAGGGAGGGACGTACAAATAGTGTTGTCGGTTCGAGTCCGAGGGCTTCACGGGTTTTGTCAGTCAGCGCCCGACCAATCAGCAAAGGAATTCGGCCACCCGCTCGCACTTCGTCGAGGATTGTTTCGGGCTTTAGTTCAAAGGTGGAGATCGTTTCGCCCGCTTCGTTGGTAATTTTGCCTGCGTAGGGATGAATGGTGATCACATCGCCTGTTTGGAGCTTGCTGACATCACACTCAATGGGCAGCGCACCGGAGTCTTCAGCGGTATTGAAGAAAATGGGGGCGATCTTACCGCCAAGGATATAACCCCCTGCTTTTTTGTTGGGGACAAAGGGAATTTCGTGGCCGAGGTGCCAAAGTACGGAGTTGATCGCCGATTTCCGAGAGGAACCGGTACCGACCACATCACCGACATAGGCAACGGGATGACCTTTTTGCTTCAGTTCGGCAATGGTTTCTAACCCCTCTGGCATTTTCGATTCCAACATTGCGAGGGCATGGAGGGGAATGTCGGGGCGAGTTGTAGCGTGGGGCGCCGGAGAAAGGTCATCGGTATTGGTTTCACCGGGAACCTTAAAGACAGTAACAGTGATCGCCTCGGGAACTTTGGGCTTACCGATAAACCAAGCGGCTTCTGCCCAAGCATCGATCACTTGTTTGGCGTAGGAGTTGGTATCGGCGAGTTCGAGGACATCGTTAAAGGCATCAAAAACCAACAGAGTTTTGCTGAGGGCGGTGGCGGCGGCACTGGCAATGTTGCTGTCGGGGGATTTGAGGAGTTCCACCAGGGATTGGACGTTATAGCCACCTACCATGGTGCCCAGAAGATCCACTGCGCCCTGGGGACTGATCAGGGGACAGGTAATTTCTTTTTTGGCGATGCCTGTGAGGAATCCGGCTTTGACATAGGCGGCTTCATCGACACCGGGGGGCACGCGATCGCGCAGTAAACTCAGCAGTTCTTCTTGTTCTGCTGCGGGGGGATTTTTGAGGCGATCGCAGAGTTCGGAGGTTTGTTCTGCGGTTAGAGGTAAAGGGGGAATTCCTAATTGGGCGCGTTCGGCGGCGTGTTTGCGGTAGGCTTCTAGCATAGGGAGATCTATCGGTTATCTAACGTTTTAGATACTCTATTGTAATGCCCGCTGTAATGGCGCTATGGGTGAACAATCTCAGTCTTGGATTGTCCATAGAAGTAACGGAAAGCTGGGCTGTTTAAAGAATTTTTTGGAGCAAACGGTAAATCAGGGTAAACAAGGCGATCGCCGCCACCAAGCCCGCCCCAACCAAAATAGCAATCATTGCCAGGGTGGTAAATTCCACGGTTTGCACCAGGAAAAAAGCCGCCCCCAGGGTAATGGCGCCGAGGATCACCATTTCCTTCAGTTCGAGGATGCGTCGGGCGATCGCCAAAATAATTAACCCCATGGCCGCCCCCCAAACGCCCATGCCCACATTGCCCGCGAGGAAAGTCCCCACAAGGGGCATCAATAACACCCCCTCAAAGCCCGTAAACCCCACCCCAATCAAGAGTGGCACTACAGAACTAGTGGCGGCTTGGCTCCCAGTCGGTGCTTTCGCGGGAGGTGGTGTTTTTTTAGGTGGCGCAAGGGGGGCCTGTTTTTGTTGTTTAGGGGATTTTGCTGGGGCCGGAGGCTGTACCTTTGTGGCTGAAGCGGCAGGTCTCGCAGAGGCTTGTTGCTGGGTAGGCAAGTCTAAAAGCTGGAGGGCCACCTGGGCAGATTTTGGGCGATCGCCTGGAGTCGATTCCAACATCAAATCCAAAAGCGCCCCAAAGCGCGGTTCAATTTTTTGGATAAATTTGCGCCATTGCCATTTATTTTGATACCCATCAAACAATGTTTCCGGCGTTTCCCCCGTGAGCAATACAATGCAAGTGACTGCCAACGCATAGAGATCTGTCGCTGGATAAACCTGCGCCCCTCGCATCTGTTCCGGTGGTGCATAGCCCGGTGAATAAATCCCCGTCGAACGTTGGGACGCACTGGCCGCCCCCGCCCCTGCCGTGACCTCCTTGACTGCCCCAAAGTCCAGCAGATAGAGTTCTCCGTCCACATGGCGCATGATATTTGACGGTTTGATATCCCGGTGGATCGTGCCCTGGTCATGGACAAAGGCCAAGACCTTTAGCATCGACATAAAAATTTCTTTAACTTCCGTCTCCGGCAATTTGCCCCGTTCCGCTAATTCTTGGTCTAGATCTTTCCCCTCGATGTACTCTTGCACGAGATAAAAATACTGGGCCGTTCCCTGGCCCTGAGGTTGCGGCACGATCAACGGAAAAAAGGCAAACAAATCGGGGATTTGGGGATGACGGTTGCCGATTCGTTCTAAAACATGGGCCTCCCGTTCAAATAATTCCTGGGCCATAGCCAACTGCTGATCATCTAAATTTCCCATGGGCTGGAACTGCTTCACCACGCACAGGCGCATGGTCGGCGTATAGCGATCGCGCGCCAAAAAAGCCGTCCCAAAGCCCCCCTGACCGAGAAGTTTTTGGGGAAGGTAGCGGCCACCCAAAATTAAATGCATCCCGCAACTGGTGCAATACTTCTGCTGGGCTGTTTTTAGGTGGGTTGGATCATCGAGATCACTAAAATGATTTTGGGGATGGTGACATCCGGGACGGGTGCAGAGGATCTCCATGCCAAGGTTTAAAAATGAGGTGAAAAAAGAGCGTCAATTTGCCCCCCATCCTAACAGAGAACCCTTTAGTAGAGTTCGTATTTCAGCAGGCGGCATTCCAAGCCACCGTTATAGACCACAAAGCGCCGCGATGCCCGCAGCCCGACCCGTTTCGCCAATTCTGCATTGCCCGTAAGAATATAGCCCGTCCAGCCCTTAAATCGCTGTTTGAAAATATCGCCAATGCGTTTATAAAGCAGTCCCAAATCTTCATCGGCACCGAGACGATGGCCATAGGGCGGATTGCAGATAATCACGCCACGGTCGGCGGGGGCTTCTACTTGTTCTAATTCCCGACAAGCCAGTTGGATATGGTCGGCAACCCCACAATTTTCCGCATTCGTCCAGGCCTGTTGAATCACTTCTTGATCGCGGTCTTGGCCAATGATTGGCTGTTGCAGTTGGTCTTTGGTCGCATATTCGGCCTCGTTGAGGAGAGTTTGCCAAAGCTCAGCATCAAAATCCTGCCAATGCTGAAACCCAAAATCCCCCTGGAAGAGACCGGGGGCAAAGTTTAAACTTTTTAGGGCTGCTTCGATGACAAAAGTGCCAGAACCACAGAGGGGATCAACCAGAGGCAGATCCGGTGTCCATTCGGCGAGATCCAGGAGACCAGCCGCAAAATTTTCCTTGAGGGGTGCTTTTCCCATGGCGGGCCGATAACCCCGACGGTGCAAACTGTGACCGGAACTGTCGAGGCTAAGGGTACAGCGATTGTCCCGAATGTGGGCATTGATCAAGACGTCAGGATCTTCGACATTGACACTGGAGCGATCGCCAAATTGATCCCGCTGTTGATCGATGATCGCGTTTTTCACTTGGAGGGCCGTGAAATGGCTGTGATTGAGATTTTTATTTTTACCGGTACAGGTGACGGCAATGGTTTGGTTGGGGACGAGGTATTCAGACCAGTCAATGCTTTGCACACCGCGATAGAGTTCCTTCGCCGTAAATGCTTTGACTTTTCTAATTTGCACCAACACCCGAAACGCTAACCGTGACCAGAGATTAACCTTGTATAACAATTGGCGATCGCCTTGAAAAGAGACCCCGCAATATTCTGTTTTCACCACCTGGGCACCGAGGTTTATCAGTTCCTGGGCCGCAAGCTCTTCGATGCCCTGGGCTACCGTTGCAAAATAGGTTTGCATTCTATATCTGTCGCCTGAAATTGTTTGCCGGAAAGATTATCCCCCAGTGTAAGGGATGGGGCGATCGCCTTTTTCCTAATCCGAATTCGGTAGGATAGAACATACCATCACCCAGCACGAGGGACGATTTTATGACCGTTGCCACGAGCCGACCCGTCCTCACCGAAAGCCAAAGCTTAATCCTCCCTGGCCGCTACAGTTGGGAAGAATTCCAGGCGATCCAAACGGCGATCGGTCAAGCTGCCAGCCTGCGGATCACCTACCTAGACGGAGTAATTGAACTGATGACCCTGGGGGAATACCACGAATCCATCAAAACCATTATCGGCTTTCTCGTAGAACTATATTTGTTTAGTCAAGGTATCGAATTTTATCCTGTCGGGAGTGCCCCCCGTGTCTCGCGAGAAAAATCCGTTTCCTTTGAACCAGATGAATCCTATTATCTCGGTGAACAAAAAGAGCATCCCGATCTCGCCATTGAAGTCAATGTCACCAGCGGTAGTCCCCAGAAACTCGAAAAATATCAACGCCTCGGCATTCAGGAAGTTTGGCTGTGGCAAGCGGAAAAATTTTCAATTTATGTCCTCGAAGAAAATACCTACCAAGCTTTACCCAAAAGTAAATTGTTGCCAGATCTTGACTTTGAACTGTTGGCAAAATGTGTGTTGATGTCGTCGCGATTAGACGCAATCCAGACCTTTACGGCCCAATATCCCCAGAAATAATCAATCCAGATGCCAAATGGGGTTTAAATCGAGTTCAAAGCCTAATAAAACTTGTTCCCCAGAAAGACAATCCGGTTGCTCTAGAATCTCTGGGGCTTGGTTTTCTCGATAAATTTCTACCCGCTCCGTGGTCGGATCAATCAGCCAGCCTAATTTTGCGCCATTATCTTGATATTCTTGCATTTTTTCTTGGAGGGTTTGGAGGCGATCGCTCGGAGAACGAATTTCCACAACAAAATCTGGACAGAGGGGCGGAAACTTCGCTTTTTCGGTAGCGGTGAGGGCATCCCAACGCTGACGGCTTACCCAGGCGGCGTCTGGAGAACGATGGGCACCATTGGGCAACTTAAAGCAAGTCGAAGAATCAAATGCAACGCCTTGTTGATTTGTTGTACTCCATATTTCCAGGCGGGCAGAGAGCTTAATATTGCGTCGTCCAGTTTCTCCGCCCGTCGGTGGCATGATAATTAGTTCTCCTTGGGTACTGAGTTCAAAACGGCAGTCCGGATTGTTTTGGCACAACTCGAAGAATTGTTCGCCATTGAGTCGCCATGTATCGGGAAGACTGAGGGTAAAATTCATTGCGCTAGACCCCATCGACAGAAAATTTTGTCTGCATCCAGCTTAGCTTGTCTGTTTCAGAAAAAGGCGATCGCCTATTCTGCTATTTCTTTCAACTCGGCAAAGCGTAACTTTGCGGATCGTGCCCGGGGATTTTGGTTAATTTCCGTTTCACTGGCAACCATTGGCTTTTTTGTTAGAACCCGCCAAATGTCCCGCTGCCGGAAGGCATTTTTGACGAGACGATCTTCTAAACTATGGAAACTAATAATCCCTAATCGGCCTTGGGGTTTAAGCCATTGGGGGGCATTGACTAATAGATATTGCAGCGCATCGAGTTCACCATTGACGGCAATACGTAATGCTTGAAAGACCCTTGTTGCCGGATGAATTTTCGCTTTTCTGGCCTTGGGATGATAGGTATAAAACACAATTTCTTCTAATTCTTTGGTTGTCTGAATCGGGCGTTTCATGACTATTTTTTTCGCAATTTGTCGTGACAATCGTTCATCACCATACTCATAGAATAAATTCGCCAACGCCTTTTCCTCATAGGTGTTGACAATATCCGCCGCTGTTAATGTCTGTTGTTGATCCATGCGCATATCCAAGGGGGCATCAAAACGAAAACTAAAGCCGCGATCGCCTTGATCAAATTGCACCGAACTCACCCCAAGATCAGCGATAATCCCATCAAATTTTTCTCCTTGGGGATTATATTCGCCAAAATTTGACCGCACCGCCCGGAAGCGATCGCCAAAGGATTTTAATCGTTCTGACGCCGCGGCGATCGCCTGGCTATCCCGGTCTACCCCCGTCACCCGCACATCGGGATATTGTTGCAAAATCAATTCTGTATGGCCACCTCCCCCCAGGGTTACATCGAGGTAATGCCCCCCTGGTTTTACTCCCAAGCCCGCTATCAACTCTTCTCGCAACACCGAAATATGCTTAAACTCTGCCGCCATGAATCCATCCAATAAAAAACAAAATCCCCCTATCACTGAGGGGGAACCCAAGGGCGATCGCCACAGGACATTACATCCCCATAATTTCGTAGCCAGAATCCACATAGAGCACTTGACCCGTGACCCCACTCGAAAGATCACTACAGAGGAACGCCGCCGCATTACCCACTTCCTTTTGGGTTACAGTTCGGCGCAAAGGAGCCGTTGCTTCCACGTGATGAATCATATCGAGAATGCCACCCACCGCCGAGGAAGCCAAAGTCCGGATCGGGCCAGCCGAAATGGCATTCACACGAATATTACTGGGGCCGAGGTCTGCCGCTAGGTAACGCACACTCATTTCAAGGGCCGACTTTGCCACACCCATCACATTGTAATTGGGGATGACTTTCACCCCACCCAAATAAGTCAGGGTCACAATGGCGCCCCCTTCGGTCATCACGGTTTTCGCCCCCCGCGCCAAACGCGTTAAAGAATAGGCACTAATGTCAAGGGCCGTATTAAACCCATCCCGTGAAGTATCACTAAAATCACCCGTCAAATCTTCGCGGTTCGCAAAGGCAAGACAGTGGATCAAAATATCTAACTTGCCCCACTCTTTTTTGACAGACTCAAACACTTGATCCACCTGGGCATCATCCTGCACATTACAGGGGAGGAAAAGAGAAGGGTTGAGGGGCGCCACAAGCTCACCTACTTTTTTCTCAAACCGTCCCTTATCATCGGGGAGATAGGTAACCCCAATATTCGCCCCGGCGGCATGTAATTGTTGGGCGATCCCCCAGGCAATGGACTTATTATTTGCAATCCCAGTGACTAGGGCATTTTTTCCGGTTAAATCAAGCATATGGGTTCTCAAAAAGTATAAAAAATTAAAGCCAAGAAGCCAGCGTATATTATCTTCGCGCTCTGGTGACTCCGATGCAAACGGCTACTTTAGGGCAAATCAGGGAAAATTCTGCAAAATGCCTGGGAACTAACCCAGAAATCCATAATTATTTTGAAGCAAAAAGTACAAAATACTATACCAGAGTAAGATTTAGTTTAAGGGGAATGCTCATGGTCTCTGCACACTGAGCGCTGATATTTCACCCATCACGGTGGGGAACTGTTGCCCAACAGAATCTATGATGTACAACCCTGATTTCAACCAACCTCCTTTCTCTTCTGCCAATCCAGTGCCTGAACTACCTGCGACTCAAATTACAGACCTTGCGACAGCGTTTCGTCAGTTTCACAGTGGCCCCTTCCCACCTGTTGTGGAGAACTATGACCGGGGCAAGACGATCTTTTTTCCGGGGGACCCAGCGGAACGGGTTTATTTTCTTCTGAAAGGGGCTGTCCGGCTGTCTCGGGTCTATGAAGCGGGGGAAGAAATTACGGTGGCCCTACTCCGGGAGAATAGTGTCTTTGGGGTTTTATCGCTACTCACGGGACAAAAGTCGGATCGCTTTTACCATGCAGTGGCTTTTACCCCTGTAGAACTGTTATCGGCTCCCATTGAGCAGGTGCAAAAGGCGCTTAATGAGCACCCAGAATTGGCGATGTTAATGCTAAAGGGGCTGTCGTCACGGATTTTACAAACGGAGATGATGATTGAAACCCTGGCCCACCGGGATATGGGATCACGTCTGGTGAGTTTCTTGTTAATTCTCTGTCGAGATTTTGGGGTGCCGACCGATGAGGGGATTCGCATTGATCTCAAACTGTCCCACCAGGCGATCGCCGAAGCAATTGGTTCTACACGGGTGACAGTAACGCGCCTCCTGGGAGAACTCCGGGAACAGGACATGATTTCGATTTATAAGAAAAAAATTACCGTCCATGACCCCGTAAACCTGAGTCAACAGTTCGCTTAACGCTAAAGTAGAGAAGTCATACTTGTGTGTTTGGATGTCACCTTTTTGTTAAATGACCAGTGCTTTTGTACTAATCTTTTCAGTTTTAATCTTGGGGGGCATCCTGGCGGCACTGGGCGATCGCCTTGGTAGTAAGGTCGGCAAAGCGCGGCTTACATTATTTAATCTGCGGCCAAAACAGACGGCGGTGGTCGTCACGGTCATGACGGGGACAGTGATCGCCGCCAGCACCTTGGGGTTATTGTTTGGCTTGAGCAAGTCCTTGCGCCAGGGAGTTTTTCAGTTGGACGAAATCCTCGCCCAGCGGCGGCAAGAGTTGATGGATGTGACGGCGGAAAAGGAAAAGATTGAAAAAGAGTTACAGGCCGCGAGGGACGATCGCCTAGAAGCAGAACAAGATTTACAAGAAATTGAAGCAAAATTTGAAACGGCCCAAACGCAACTGGCGGGTTTTCGGGAACAGGCCAGCGAACTTCAGGCTGATATTAATGCGCTCACCACAGAGCAAACGACCTTGCGGCAACAGCGCGATCGCCTCCAGGCCCAAAGTGAAACCCTCCGCGCCCAACTTAACCAACAAAACACCATTGTTGAGGAACGCTCCCAGCAGATCGAAGCCCTAGAAGCCCAACAAAGTGAGCTCCAAGCCGAGATCAACCAGCGCGATGGTCGCATTGCCCAACTCGACCAGGCGATCGCCCAAAAGGATCAAGTGCTCACGGGCCTAGAAAATCAGATTGGCTCCCTAGAACAGCAAATTGATATCCTTGAAGCCAACTACATCAATTTCCGGAGTGGGAATGTCGCCCTCACGACAGGGCAAGTTTTAGCCTTTGGGGTGGTGCGGATTATTGATCCCAAAGCAGCCAGCCAAGCCGTTGATCAGCTGCTCCGGGAAGCGAATCGCAACGCGATCATTGCCACCGGAGGCGTTAATCCTGACTTTGAGGCGCGGGTGGTGCAAATTACCAATGCCCAAGTGCAACAACTCCTAGGGCAAATTGCCGATGGTCGGGACTACGTGGTGCGCCTCCTGGCAGCGGGGAACTACCTCCAGGGGGAAGGTTCCGTCCAAGTATTTGCGGATGTGACTTTAAATGAGCAGGTTTTTCGTGCCGGGGAAGTGATTGCCACTTTGTCCCTAGAGGAGCTCAGTGTGCAAAATCCTAGTGCCGCCCGGCGTCCAGTGGATTTTCTGTTGGGGGCAGCGCAATTCCGGGCGCGGCGAGCCGGGGTTCTCGGAGATATCCAGGTTAAAGATGGCAATGTCGGTCACATTATCAATTTTGTCGAAGCCCTCAATAATGCGCCAGAACCCGTGACAGAAATTCGGGCGATCGCCATCGAAAATGGTTTTACGGCTGGCCCCCTCCGCTTAGAATTAGTGGGCCTCAGTAACGGTAGAATCGTCATCAGACAATAGGATTAAAAGAGTACATGAGCGTTTATCTTGGGTTTGACCCAGGCCGTGACAAATGTGGCCTTGCGGCGCTGGATGACCAAGGGCAATTGTTGAACCACGGCGTCATTGCAGCGGATCAAGCGCCCAACATCGCGAAAGAATGGTGCCAAAGGTATGGTGTTTCCCTGGTGGTCATGGGCAATCAAACGACGGCTAAAGAATGGCATCAAAAGCTCACGGCTGTTTTGCCCCCAGCCATGGCGATCGCCTTTATAAATGAACGCAATAGTACCCTCGAAGCCCGCGATCGCTATTGGCAGATGTATCCGCCCAATTTGTTCCAGAGATTGCTCCCCCAGGGAATGCGCTTACCTCCCCGACCGATTGACGATATCGTGGCGATTTTATTGGTCGAACGCTATCTCAACCCAGCCTAAACAGCAAAAAAGATGGGCCAGAATCCGACCCATCTCGACGATTGGGGTGTGAGCTTAACCTAGAGTTTCGCGAAGTTGCTGTTTGGCAGTGTGGAGGGCTTCGGGTAATTTGCTGGCATCCCGTCCCCCGGCTTGGGCCAGGTTCGGACGACCACCGCCGCCACCACCGCAGAGTTTAGCAATGCCGCCGATAAATTTACCAGCTTGTACTTTTTTGCCTTTGTAAATCCCTTCGCTAAAGGCGGCCACCAGGGAAACCTTGCCGTCTTCTGGGGTTGACCCTAAGACCACTGCTGCCTCACCCAGTTTTTGCTGGAGCCGTTCAGCTGCAGTTTGGAGGGCCTTGGCATCGAGATCGCCCATATTTTCCACGAGGATCTTAAATTCGCCGACAGTTTCCGCTTGGTTCACGAGGGCTTCGGATTTGGCGATCGCCAGCTCACCTTTGACCTTTTCTAATTCCTTTTGGGTGTTGCGCAGTTCCGCCTGGATATTTTCTACCCGTTCGGTGATTTCTTCCGGTTTGGCTTTAAATTTATCGCCGAGGTCTTTGACCACCTGATCGCGCACCTTGAGGTATTCCAGTACCGCTGGGCCAGCCACAGCTTCAATGCGGCGGATCCCAGAAGAAATGCCCGTTTCAGAAATGATTTTGAACAGGCCAATTTCAGCGGTATTTTTCACGTGGGTGCCACCACAAAGCTCCATGGACACCCCAGGAAAATCCACAACTCGCACTTCTTCGCCGTACTTTTCACCGAACATGGCCACGGCTCCCTTCGCTTTGGCCTCAGCAATGGGCATCACTGCCACTTGGCCTTCGTGGGCTTCAGCAATCCAAATATTGATTTGGGCCTCAATTTGGGTCAATTCGGCAGCGGTTAACGCCCTGGGGCAATTAAAGTCAAACCGCAGGCGATCAAAGTCCACTAAAGAACCCGCCTGGGAAATGGAGTCATCCACAATGTTTTTTAGGGCTGCTTGCAATAAATGGGTTGCGGTGTGATTCGCCTGGGCGCGACGACGACAGGCCCGATCAATGGTGGCATTAACTGTGTCGCCGACCGTTAAACTGCCCCGCTCTACTTTGCCATGGTGGACAAAGAAACCCGACTCTTTCTGGACATCGTTAATGCGGACGACGAGTTGATCGCCAGAGAAATAACCGCGATCGCCAATTTGTCCCCCAGACTCTGCGTAGAAAGGTGTTTGGTTACAAATCAGTTGCACCACTGCCCCGGCTTCGGCGGTTTCTACCCGGTGGCCATCCACGAGAACGGCTTCAATTTTGACCTGGGATTGCAGATCCGTATAGCCTAAAAAGGCTGTGGGGTGGATGTGTTCAGCCAATTCATCAAGGCTGCCTTGGACGGTGAGGTCAATGGTTTCATGGGCGGCTTTGGAGCGTTCCTGCTGCTTTTTCATCTCCGCTTGATAGCCTTCAGCATCAACCGTTAAACCGTTCTCTTCGGCAATTTCTTGGGTGAGTTCAAAGGGGAACCCAAAGGTATCGAATAGCGTAAACGCATCGACCCCAGAAATTTGTTTTTCTTCCTTGGCGATAATATCTGCGAGAAGTTTTTCGCCCCGTTCGAGGGTCTTGAGGAAATTGTTTTCTTCCCGCTCCAATTCCTGTTTAATGAAACTTTCCCGTTCGCGGGTGTTGGGATAGGCGGCCTCTGAGAGTTGAATCGCTGTTTCTGCCACCTGGTTAATAAAATTCCCGTCAATGCCGATCAGTCGACCGTGACGCACAACCCGTCGAATTAAGCGCCGCAATACGTAACCCCGATCGGTGTTAGAAGCGGTAATCCCATCGGCAATCATGTGGACGACAGAACGCACATGGTCACCAATCACTTTTAAGGAAACCTTTGTTTTTTCGTCGGCTTTTTCGTAGTGAATCCCGGCAGCTTTGGCGGCCGTTTCAATAATTGGAAAGATCAGATCTGTTTCGTAATTGTTGGGCACCCGTTGGAGGATTTGCGCCATGCGCTCCAAGCCCATTCCCGTATCAATATTTTTGTTTTGTAGGGGTGTTAAATGACCTTCGGCGTCGCGGTTATATTGCATAAAGACGAGGTTGTAATACTCGATAAACCGAGTATCGTCCTCTAGGTCAATGTTGTCATCGCCGAGTTCTGGCTTGAAATCGTAATAGAGTTCAGAGCAAGGCCCACAAGGCCCCGTTGGCCCGGATTTCCAAAAATTATCTTCTTCTCCCATGCGAATGATGCGTTTGGGATTCACACCGACCTTGTTACGCCATATTTCAAAGGCTTCATCATCTTCGCGGAACACGCTGACGACAATATTTTTCGGGTCAAGCTGAAACACTTCCGTAGACAGTTCCCAGGCCCAGGCGATCGCCTGCTCTTTGAAATAATCCCCGAAGCTAAAATTCCCCAGCATTTCAAAGAAAGTATGGTGCCGGGCGGTGCGGCCCACATTTTCGATGTCATTGGTGCGGATACATTTCTGGGAGGTAGTAGCGCGGGGGCTGGGGGCGTCCTGCTGACCGAGGAAAATCGGCTTAAACGGCAACATTCCCGCAATGGTGAGGAGTACCGTCGGGTCTTCCGGCACCAAGGATGCACTGGGGAGAATGGGGTGTTGCCGCTGGTTGAAAAACTCTAGAAATTTTGACCGAATTTCACTTCCGCTCAGGACAGGAGGCACACTAGACATAGGATTTACGAAAAATTTTTGCGCTACAAACTTTACTGTCTGTATTGTGACATTCTTTGCGGTGGATTCTTGGGAAAAACCTCAGAATCAGGCGATCGCCCCAGGAACTTTTGTGCTTCCAAAAGGCGATCGCCCCTATGCAAGCAGTTTGTCAACAGATACCGTCACGTCGGGAAAACGAAGAGGGGAGATTAGGCCTGTCTTTAGCGTCTGCTCTGTCGTGTAGGAAGCATTTTGGAGATCTTTAAAGACGATTAACTGGTGATGCTGTAAGTCAATTACCCAATATTCTTGAATCCCAGCTTCTGCGTAAATGCTTTTCTTTTCGGTTAAATCTTTTGTGAGCGTGGCTTGGGCACATTCAATAAGCCAAAAAATATTTTCAGGGTGGGGGTGATGGTTCAGGTATTCCCGTCCCAAGGGCTGCACGATCGCCACATCGGGTTCCGGTTCAGAATTATCCGGCAACGTAATGGGATGGGCTTCACTGACTAGGGCGCGATCGCCCAATAATCCTTGTAAATAGTGACTAATACTACGGGTGTAATAAGCATGGGGTTCTCGCTCTGGCGCCATGACAACTAAATTACCTCGGAGTAACTCCACCGCTTCATCAACAAAGAGACCCGCCTCAATTGCTTGATGGTAGTTTGCTATTGTCCACTTGTAGGTTGCCAGAGTCATCGGTGTTTAATCTCTGCGTTCTGTTTTGATTGTAGCTGGTACTTTAATCTCCACTTATAAATATTGAGGGCGATCGCCCCAGGAACTTTCGTGCTTCCAAAAGGCGATCGCCCAAGTTGATCTTAAGTTTTGAGTCAGAGATTAAGCGGACTGGATTTTTGCGTCCTGTTGACCGCTTTGCAGGAGTTTAATGATTGCTGATTTTTCCAGCAGTCCGACGAGGGTGCCGTTGGTTTGGATAACCGCCAGGGCTTGTAGACCCTGTTGTTCAAGTTTGGCGGCCACATCTAGGAGGGACAAATCAGACTGGACTTGATTTTCCGCAGGCACAGATTTGATGAAATCACGCACCTGATTGTGGGGCCAGTCATTGGTGGGTACGGCGCGAAGAACATCAAGGTGCACTTCACCGAGCAGTTGACCTGTTTCGTCCTGGACTAAGAAGCGTTTCCACTGGTTACCAGAACGGATGGCACTGTTTGCTAAATCCCGTAGCGTCGTTTCTGCGGAGATAATCGGACTGTCTTTAACCACTGCATCAGCGGCCGTTAAGCCAGAGAGGGCTGATTGAATGGTGGCAGATTGGGCAGAACGACCCGCATTTTGAAGTAAGAACCAACCAATGATCAGCGTCCAGAAGCTACCCACATTAGAAATACCAAGGATAGATAATGCACCGAGAATGATCGCTGTCCAACCGATAAACTGACCAACACGGCTAGCCCAGATGGTTCCGGTAAAACGGTTCCCTGTTAATTTCCAGACAATAGATTTAAGGACATTACCACCATCAAGGGGAAGACCTGGAATCATGTTAAAGGTGGCCAAGATTAGGTTGATGTAAGCCAACAATCCGGCGATCGCCGCTGGCGGCCCACTCAGGACACCACTGCCTGTTAAGAGAAAGAGTGCGATAAAGAGAGCCAAACTCACAAGCGGCCCTGCTACAGCAATCCAGAATGCACCACCGGGCGTTTTCGCTTCCTCATCAAGGTTGGCGAGTCCCCCGAAGAGAAATAGGGTAATGGAGTTGACGCCAATTCCCTGGCGAATCGCTGCATAACTGTGGCCTAACTCGTGGAGTAACACAGAGGCAAACAGGAGCAAACCTGCTACCAATCCTAAAATTAAGGCGTTAATGCCGAGGCCTGGAAACTGGGACGACAGGCCGCCGCCAAAGTTCAGGGTGACGAGTACCAGAACAATGAACCAAGAAATATTGATGTAGAAGGGGATGCCAAATAAATTCCCCACACGAAAATTGCCGTTCATAAATGAACCTCCCGAATCGTTGCTGAGGCCCAAAAAGACTTACGTTTAGCGCTATTGAAAACCTTTTTGTCCGCTTTCATTGCTTACATTGTAACAAAATGTAAAGTGCTTACTTTACTCACTGGGTAGTGAAACCCGCCGTTTTGGGTTCGGTTCACTCGGAATTGCTTGCTTTTGATGGTACTGGTTGAAAGAAAGGCGATCGCCTCTACAAAAACAAAATTGTCACCCAATTCAACAATGCTTAGACTTAATTTAATAGGTTTTGTGAGGGACGAAGAAAAGGATAATCTTGGGGAAAATCTACATCATATTCAAGTTGCATATTGGCCGCAGCTTCCTGATAACAATCTAAATAAATTTCTTCGAGTAAATTACTTAAACTGGGGGAATCTGCTAATAAATCTTTAAGTTTTGATTGAGTTCTGCGAATCGTCCCCTCCCAACCGCGATAACATTCTGGCATGGGGACATAGTGGCGTTTTAAAAGATGCTCAAACAAAGTAATTAAGCGATTTTTCAGCTCTCGCTTTTCCCGTTTCCCCAAAGATTCTACCTCGTCGATTAAATGCTCTAAATCTAATGCCGAGAAATTTTGGGTTTTGAGTTGTTCAACAGTCTTCTCGATCCACAGCACAAAGTCATGATCATAAAGTACTTTGTCCATCTCCATGAACCTCCTCAAAATGCCTCTCTAATCATCATAACGATAAACCCTAATTTGCATAGCATAGAATAGTGAAGTCATTCCTTGAGATTGGGCGATCGCCTCATGAAAACATTGATTCATCTCAAAATCGAGAAACGTCACGAAGCAGGACAGGACTACTATTTGGCGACCAGTGAGGATGTACAAGGTTTAGTCGCCGAGGGGCAAACCATTGAGGAAGTGATTGAAATTGCCAGTGATTTAGCAAAAATGCTGATTGAACTGCATCAACAAGTTGTGATGAATATGGCTTGATTTTTTTGAAAGAAAAGTTTTTTTTGAGTTATATAATCATTAGGAGAAAAACAAAAGTTATTCAATTATTCTTCTCCCTTATCAATCCTATCCCAATCGATTGCTTCAATAACTTCTTCAATGGAATCCGAGCAAGTTCCAAAAACGAACCATTTTCCTTCTAAAGTTACTACATTACAGCTATAGCGTTGAGATCCACCCTCATCTAAAATCTGCACATACGCTGGATAAGATTGCCCATCTGGCGTAGAACGCAGCACCTGAAACGTTGTTACGTGTGCAACTTCTGCATTTGCTGTTTCGCTAATGATGTCCAAAACTCGATTAATATCCATAAAATTCTTCTCCGTAAGTAGTACTTTCTTATTATAAGCATAAGCTCCATCAAGTGTGTGGCAATCATCGTTGATGATCTAGATCTTCTCTGAAGCCGATACAATAACGCTGTTACAGAAAGAATCGATGTAGAACTATGACCACTTGCCCCTTCACCCCCGAAGAAATTGCATCCGAAGGCATCAAACCCGAAGAATACGAAGAAATTGTGAGCCGTCTCGGTCGTCACCCCAACAAGGCGGAACTGGGGATGTTTGGCGTGATGTGGTCGGAACATTGTTGTTATAAGAATTCCCGCCCATTGCTGTCTGGTTTCCCCACGAAAGGCGATCGCGTCCTCGTCGGCCCCGGTGAAAATGCGGGCGTGGTCGATATGGGGGATGGTCTGCACCTCGCCTTTAAGATCGAATCCCATAACCACCCGTCGGCGATCGAACCCTTCCAAGGGGCAGCAACCGGGGTCGGTGGTATTCTCCGCGATATCTTCACGATGGGGGCGCGTCCCATTGCCCTGTTAAATTCTCTACGCTTCGGAACCCTCGACAATGCCCAAACTCGCCGCATCTTTCAGGGGGTTGTGGAAGGGATCAGTCATTATGGAAACTGTGTGGGTGTGCCAACGGTGGGCGGTGAAGTCTATTTCGATAAAGCTTATTCTGGCAATCCCCTCGTCAATGCGATGGCGTTGGGCTTGATGGAAACCGAGGAAATTATTAAATCGGGAGCCTATGGCATCGGTAATCCCGTTCTCTATGTCGGCTCCACCACCGGACGGGATGGTATGGGGGGCGCAAGTTTCGCCAGTGCGGAATTAACTGATGAATCCATGGACGATCGCCCTGCGGTGCAAGTTGGTGATCCCTTTACCGAAAAATCCCTAATTGAAGCCTGTTTGGAAGCCTTTAAAACGGGGGCAGTGGCGGCGGCGCAGGATATGGGTGCGGCGGGTTTAACCTGTTCGACGGCGGAAATGGCAGCCAAAGGTGGGGTCGGTGTGTTGCTCGATCTCGATAAAATCCCGGTGCGAGAAACAAGCATGGTTCCCTACGAATATCTACTCTCCGAATCCCAAGAACGGATGCTATTTGTTGCCCATACAGGACGGGAACAGGAGTTAATTGATATCTTCCATCGTTGGGGTTTACAGGCGGTTGTTGCGGGTGAAGTTATCGCGGAACCCATCGTGAAAATCATGTTTAAGGGTGAAGTCGCAGCCGAAGTTCCGGCAACTGCGCTATCAGATAATACGCCCATTTATCATCGGGAATTGATGGCAGAAGCTCCCGAATATGCACAAACTGCTTGGGCTTGGTCGGTGGATTCTTTGCCTGCTTGTGATATTAATGGAATTGCCGAAAAATCTTGGAATGAGATTTTATTAACCCTGTTAGATGTGCCCACCATTGCGTCTAAAAAGTGGATTTATCGTCAGTACGATCACCAAGTGCAAAACAATACGGTGATTTTCCCTGGTGGCGCAGATGCTGCTGTGGTGCGAGTTCGTCCGGTCAATGGTAAGCCCGATACTTCAACCATTGGTGTGGCGGCTTGTACCGATTGTAACCCCCGTTATGTCTATTTAAATCCGTTGGAAGGGGCAAAGGCGGCAGTGGCTGAAGCTGCTAGAAATTTAAGTTGTGTTGGTGCTGAACCCTTGGCAATTACTAACAATTTAAACTTTGGTAGTCCCGAAAAACCTGTGGGTTATTGGCAGTTGGCAAATGCTTGTAAAGGGATTGCGGAAGCCTGTCGGGAATTGGATACACCTGTCACGGGTGGTAATGTTTCTCTCTACAATGAAACCCTTGATAGTGATGGTAAACCGACCCCCATTTATCCGACTCCAGTTATCGGGATGGTGGGACGAGTTGAACATATTAATCAAGTCTGTGGTTTAGCCTTCCAAAATGCTGGGGATAAGGTCTATCTTCTTGGTACTCAGGCAACAACAACCCTCGGCGGTTCGGAATATCTAAATACGATTCACAATACCGTCGCGGGTATTCCCCCCCAAGTGGATTTTGAGTTAGAGAAAGCGGTGCAAAAGGTTGTTCGTGAAGCCATTGCTGAAGGCTTGTTAAGTTCTGCCCATGACCTTGCGGAGGGTGGTTTAGCCGTTGCCCTGGCGGAATGCTGTATCGGCGGGAAGCTCGGCGCAACCGTTGAGATTGCTGGCACTGACCGTCTCGATGCCATCCTGTTTGGCGAAACCTGCGGCAAGATTATTGTTTCTGTGGCTCCCGACAAACAAGCCCAATTTGAAGCCCATCTCAATCAATCCTTGGCAGACAATTGGCAGGTGATCGGTTCCGTCAGCGACACCAATCAGTTACAAATTACCGTCAATAATCAGGCTGTAATCGCGGTTTCTGTCGAGGACATGACCAACAACTGGAGTGAGGCGATCGCCCGTCGTTTACATCCGTAATCTAGTTAACTGATTACAATAGAAAGTACAAATTCAGTGGGTAAGGCTAATGACAACAATGACCCTTGCGCTAGAACCCGTTTTCACCTTAAGCAATGAACAATTTCAGCAACTTTGTCTGGTTAACCCAGAGCTTCAACTGGAACGTACAGCTAAAGGAGAATTGGTAATTATGCCTCCCACTGGTGGCGAAACTGGGCGGCAAAACGCTAACCTAATTTTTCAAGTACAACTCTGGAATCACAAATATCAATTAGGAGAAGTTTTCGATGCCTCAACGGGTTTTATTTTGCCCAATGGTGCGACCCGTTCTCCTGATGTTTCTTGGCTTAAAAAATCTCGTTGGCAAGCATTAACAGCCGATCAGCGAGAAAAATTTGTTCCCCTCTGTCCTGATTTTGTCATTGAGTTAGTTTCGCCTAGCGATGCTGTCCAAAAAACAAGGGATAAAATGGAAGAATATCGAGACAATGGTTGTAGTTTTGGGATATTAGTTAATCGCAAGGAAAAACAAGCAGAACTCTATATTGCTGATTGCGAGCCTCAAACTTTATCTCTACCTTGTAAAATTCTGGGTATCAATATCTTCAAAGATCTTGTACTAGATTTAACATGATTGATTGGCGATCGCCTTTTTAACGAAGATTAGAGATGGCTTTAAAATCCCCCAAGGTTACTGTTCGTCCGGGAAGCCGCCAACTTCATTAAGATTTTGCCCTTGCTTTTCTCGTATTCTTTTTTCAAAGTTTGCTTACTCACCACGGGATTACTGGCAGGCAATCGCTGGCCTAAATCCGCCCAACGGGTAAGCTGTTCCCGTTGCTTCAGGGAAATTGTCGCCTGGGTAATGTGAAAATACCGTTGGGGTTGCCCTAAGGCAAAAAGCAGAATTCGATAGTTCCCTTGGCTGGCTAAGAGACGCGCCATCTGTTGGCCGATCTTCGTTTTCAAGTCCAGATAGCAAGGCAACCAACGGGCTCCTTCACTGCTGTTGTACAGCACCGTGATCCACAACAACATCGGATGGGGGGCCTCAATGAAGAGAAATTGATTGTAACGGGTATCAAAACGGCGTTTGCCCAACTCCTCAGCTTCTAACATCGCCCAAAGACTGGCGATCGCCGTCGGTTCAGCCGGTAAAATCCGTGGGAAAACAATCTTATTTTGGGGTTTATCCGCTGGCCAGGACTGGGCCGCACAAATGGTATCGCTAAAGGTTGTATTCAGTTTGTCTGTAGGCCTTCCCTGGCGATTTACCGTTGAATTACGAAAGCTGGGGGCCGTGGTGGCATTGTTAATCCGGGTCGGATCATTGGGGCCTGCCACCGGAGATGTTGCTTGGAAATTTTGCAGATTTTGGGATGTGGTAAAAAAGGATTTCCTGGTTTCTGCGGCTTGTTGTTCGTAATATTTGGCGATGGGAGCCATGGCTTGCCAAATATCATTGACAGTCTGGGGGCGATCGCGCGGACTTTTCGCCATACAACACATGATAATTTCAGCCAGAGGAGCCGGAATCCGCAAACTTTTATCAAAGGGAATTGGTGGTGTGTCATGGTGCGCCCGGTACCAACCCCCAAAGGAATTATTTTCAGGCATCACGGGCATATCCCCCGTGAGCATCTCGTACATCGTAATCCCCAGGCTATAGATATCAGAGCGTTGGTCTAATTCCTTGCCTTCCATTTGCTCTGGAGAACAGTAGGCGAGGGTGCCCATAAACGATTGGGTCTGGGCGGCTCCGGCTTGGCTGAGGCGCGCAATCCCAAAATCCAGAATTTTTACCAATTCCCCTAGGGACGCATCCTGCATGATCAGAATATTGCTGGGTTTAATATCCCGGTGAATAATTAAACATTGTTCCCCCTTGAAGGTAATCCCTTGGTGGGCTGCTTCCATCCCCAAACATATTTGCCGCACGACTTGAAAAAAACGCGGTAAACCGAGGGTAGCATGGGCAATAATATCGCTTAGACTTTCCCCCTCTAAATATTCCATGACATAAAAGGGCACATCCTGGTCATCGACGCCATAGTCTTTTACCCGCACGATATGGATGCTTTTTTCACTCAGGAGAGCGCAAATGGTTGCTTCCCGCTCAAAGCGTTGGCGCATCTTGTCGTTGAGTAGGGTCTGGGCTAGGAACTTTACGGCGACCGTGACTCCCCCTAGGACTGTATCTTCACCCCGGTAGACACGCCCCATAGCCCCCTGGCCTACGAGGTCTACCAGGCGATAACGGCCGGCGAGAAGGCGATTGATATTGGGATCGGTAGTCATAGTTTGGGGTGGACGAACAAAACAATCAAAACAACAGGAGACCGGACAAAACTTAAAAGATTAAAGCTATTAAAGCTGACGGAGGAGAGTCCCTTCAATGGTACTGGTGAGGTAATGGCCGGCGAGGATGCCCCCGGAGTAGCGATATTCATCGTCGTTAATCTGGTAGAACATTTCAAAGCCACTGCGCCGTTGGCGATCGCCAAGCACCCAGTATCGCTGAACGATTGATTCTGAGCCAACCCAACCTTCTCCTTCCACCCGTCCCAAAATACTTTGTTGCAATACATAGGTATATTGTCGCTCACCGCTATCTAAACGCCCTTTGTATTGATAGGAAATTTCGGGGCGATCGCCATCTTGAAACGTTAACTTTGTCACCATCGTAAACCAATTATTTTGGCCCCAAGCAACAATCGTTTTACCCCGGATGAGAATGGGGGGCTGATTTCGTTCGATCCAACTACCATTTAACGTCCAGCGACCTGCTTCCAACAAAAAACTATGGGCCACAATGTATCTTGCTCCTTGGGACTACGAGACGAATCAATGTCATTTGACCCTGTTCTAGTTGACCAAAAACCTTGATCACACACAGTGGGGATTCGTGACGAAACCTCCTTCTATTGTAAGGAGTTCTGCCCCATTCCGAAAAAGCCAGCGACCCGCTTTACTAGATTGTTAACGATCGAAATATTAAAGACTAGAAAAAACCCTAGGCGATCGCCTAGGGAAAAATTACACAGTAGAGGACGCTTACGGGCAAAACTAAATGCTCTGGGGCCTAGATGCTAAATGATCTAACGGAAGAGATCGGTGTTGAGTCTGAGGCCATTGTTGCTTGGGTTCGGATTCGACTGGCCTGCCGCGCGACCCTGGGTCAAATATTCTCCGGTACCACCATCGGCGGGATCGAGGAAGGGCTTGAGGCTAATACCACTGTTTGAGTAACCTTGGGCTACGGGACTGGGGGGAGAGGTAGAGCGGCCGCCAAAAATACTTTGGAGTTGTCCCAGGAGGCTATTGGTCGAGCCAGTGCCCATGAAGGTATTGACCCCACGGGTTTGGAAACCGCTATCGGCACTGAGGAGATTATCGAATACTTGATCCCGTGTGGCGATCGCATTTTGGCCCCGGGGCACCGTAAAGACGATTTGGCAGGTGGGATTCAGTTCGGTGGTCACACAAACGATGTCGTAACCATTTTCGCGGCCAGTGGTGAGCTCGACGAGACCATCACCCCGGTACAGTTCCAAGCGGCGGGCAATCTCTTCACAGCGACGCTCTGCATTCCAACCGCCTCCCATGGTGCGGGGAATCGCCCAAGGATAAACTTCCCCCGGACGACTTTCGGGCTGGTACATTACGGTGTATTGTCCCTGTTCGTACTGACACACAAAACGGCGATCGCCAGAATTGTAGATCACATCACCGGGCGTATTCCCCGCATTGGAATCTGTGTCCACAACGATGTCCGGCGGCACCTGGGCGATCGCACTGCTGGCGGCAAACCCTAAAATTTCTAAGCCGACAATACTGATTTTTAACCAAGTTCGAGTGTGCAAACCTTTACTCATCTTCAAATTTCTCGTGCGTCACAATGAATTTTAGGGGGATCCTATGGGTTTTGATGACGGGATAAGCTGACTTTAGGTTCCCCTTGTCGGCCGGAAAATGGATGTGATATATTTACTGAGCTAATTAATTTTGCGGACGTGGCGGAATTGGTAGACGCGCTAGATTTAGGTTCTAGTGTCCTAGACGTGAGAGTTCGAGTCTCTCCGTCCGCATTCACAAAAAAAGTTCCTGGGGTTTGGAGTGATGGCACTTTCCCACACTGAATTTGAGCAGGCGATCGCCCAAGTGGAAGCTGACCTTGCCGCCCTAAAAGATCGCCACGCCCAGGTCAAGGCCGCCGAAGCCCGCATCACAGAGCTGAAAGCAGAACAAGAGAATCTCCAGGCAGAGCCAGAAACGATCCAAAAACAAGCCTCCCTCAAAACAGAACTCAACCTCATTGCCGCCGAAATCGCGAAGTTAGAACTGCAACTCGAAAGTCAGTTGCTCAAGTGGCAGGAACCCTTTTGGCAAATTGTTCGGTTCACAGGGGTGGGCATTTTATTAGGCTGGATTCTTAAATCATTTACGGTTTAGGGTTTCAATCCCCTTGTGGTCGCCCTGGATAAAGCGGGCGTACCAGTACCGGCGCATAAAAATCGTCCTGGGAAAGCACCACTTTTGACTGGGCTGACAACAGAAGCAAAGCCCAAAAGATCCCGACCTTTTCGTGGCGATGTTGTTTGGCGGTGATCTCCTGGGGGAAAAATTCGTTGGCCTCTTTATAGGCGATCCATTGACGGATTAAATCGTCTAATTCAAACACCACGGGGGTTTCTGGATCAGGGGGCATCTGGGTCTGGAAAAATTGTTCTAGCTGGGCGGCTAATTCCGTGAGATTTTCATCATGGGCCAACTGGGTAATCTGTTTAATGGCCGCTTTATTGGATAGTTTACGTGGCGTTTTGAGGCGTTTTTTGGGGGTATGATCCTCGATTTCGTTGGCAATTTGTTGGATTTGCTCAATAAATTCCTGGAGGGTGACCCGCCGCCGTTTTGGGGGAGGTGCCGTAGCCCGCCGCCGGAGTCTTTTTTCCAGCTTGAGGGGGAGTCGTTCCGTATCGCTTGCGTCCCAATCTTCGTAGAATTCTTCTTCCTGAACCTCTGCTTCAATGGCCGTTAAACTTTCGAGGGTGTCGGCCTTGAGGAGGACAAGTTTGGAGGCCCATAGAAAAGTTTGACCCGACTGGGGTAGGTCGGCCTCCCTCAGCATTGGGTCTGTATCCCCGGCGAGACCTAGTTCACTGAGGAACTGATCAATGACATCGATGACCTGCACATCCCAGGGATCAATTTCTCCCTGTTGGGCTAGTTCAATGAGGGTGGCGATCGCCGCTTGGGGTTGGGTGGCCATGGCTTTATCGAAGGGTCAAAAATTAGGCCGTTTGCTCAGGTTGAGACTCTTCTGGAGATGCTTCAGCGGAGTCCTGGGTGTCTCCTGTATCGGTATCGGTAGAAGTTTCAGGTTCAGGCACCGTTTTGTCTGCAGTGGATGCGGTCCTCGCACTGGGGGACTCTGCCGATGATTCTGCGGCGTTTTGTTGGGCGGCCTGCAGTTCAGCCAAAGCTTTTTCCAATTCCTCAATTTTTTGACTCTGGAGCTTCAGTTCCCGTTGGGCTTTCCATGATTCAATTTGCCGCTGCAATTGATCCCACAGGCTAAACATCCAGGCTAAAATCGCCCCTGTGCCCACCGCCAGCAGGAGTTCGATGGAGAGGGGCGCTTCGGCTTGGAATCCCGGAATGATGTTAATCCCGACGGGTTGCGTATTTTCGATACTAAATAGCGCTAGGGCTAAGCACAGGGCAAAAAACAATAAAAAATTCAGTTGCCGCATGATCTCTCCACAGGATGCATCGCATGGCGGATCTCGATGGCGATCGCCAATACACCCCCTAGGATATCGTAATTGTTCCAACCCCAAAAAATTGCCCCAAACATTGTTGGGGCCGCCGGATGATAAAAGTGATAATTGCGATCGCCTGGGCTTAAGCCAGGGACATTTTGGTGCCACCCACAGCATCCCCAAGGCTCACATTTACCCCAGAATAAACAGTGCCTCGACGGGCATCAATGGAGATAATCGAGCCATCCCGAATTAACTGAGTTGCTTCCTTAAAACCGACAATCACCGGAATACCCAACCGCATCCCCAAAGTTGCCGCGTGACAATTTTGATTCGGTTCTTCGATCACGATGCCGCTGGCCTTACGGATCATTTCCACATAGGCCGCATCCGTAGACCGAGCAACGAGGATCTCCCCTGGCCCAAAATCATTAATATCTTCACTTTGATTCACGACCCGGGCACGACCACTGGCCGCCCCTTGACCAATGCCAATGCCTTCTCCGAGCACCGCCTGCACCATTTCGACTTTGATGAGATCTGTAGAACCAGACACCCCTTGGAGCGTCCCCGCTGTCATGATTACCAAGTCCCCTTCATGGAGAAAACCGCTCTCCTGGGCCACATTAATCGCCGCCTTAAAAGTTTGGGTCGTTGACGGAGAATCCATAACGAGGAGTGGCTTTGCCCCCCAGACCAACTGGAGACGACGAGCCACATCCACATGGGGGGTGACAGCAAGGATCGGCGTTGCTGGGCGAAATTTGGAGACGTTTCGGGCCGTTGCTCCAGACTTAGTGAGGGTCATGATCGCCGTTGCATCTAACTGTCCAGCAATATGGCTGACGGCGGCAGAAATAGCATTGGGAATCGATTTTTTATCAGAAGGTTGTTTTTGAATGCCGTCGGGTTCCTTTTCGATGCGCTTGGCGATGGTTGCCATGGTTGCCACGGCTTCTACGGGGAATTCGCCCACAGCAGTTTCATTAGAAAGCATCACCGCATCGGTACCATCTAAAATCGCGTTGGCCACATCGGAAACTTCGGCGCGAGTGGGGCGAGGATTACTCACCATGCTATCGAGCATCTGGGTGGCGGTAATCACAGGAATCCCGAAGCGGTTGGCGGTGGCAATGAGTTTTTTCTGGAGAATGGGCACGTCTTCGGCGGGCAGCTCGACCCCAAGATCCCCCCGGGCGACCATAACACCATCGGAAAGGGACAGAATAGCCTCCATCTGTTCGATCGCCTCGTGTTTTTCGATCTTGACGATCACAGGGACATTTTTCCCGGCATTGGCGATGAGCTCTTTGATTTCCAGAACATCCTGGGGATTGCGCACAAAACTGAGGGCGACCCAATCGACGCCTTGGTCGAGGCCAAACATGAGATCTTCGCGGTCTTTATCAGTGAGGGCTTTAACGGAGAGATAGACCCCAGGAAAATTGACCCCTTTGTTATTGGAGAGCTTGCCACCGACGACCACGCGGCAGTGGAGATTTTTTGCGGCAATATCGACCCGTTCGACCTTCATTTCTACCTTGCCATCGTCGAGGAGGATGGTGGAGCCTTCGGGGACTTCTTCCGCTAGCTTGTCATAGCTGACGTAGCCGACTTCTTGGGTACAGGGCACCTCACGACTTGTGATGATGTAGGGATCGCCGTTTTTGAGGGTGATAAAGTCGCTCTCATAGCGACCGAGGCGAATTTTTGGCCCCTGGAGATCTTGGAGAATGCCAACGGGTTGATTCAGTTCAAAGGCGGTTTGTCGAATCAGACGAATATTGCGTTGGTGGTCATCGTGGGTACCATGGGAGAAATTTAGCCGTAGAGTAGTTGCCCCTGCTTCGATGATTTCCCGGAGAACGTCTGGTTTGCTAGTCGCAGGGCCAATGGTGGCGACGATCTTGGTGCGGCGGGGCATTTCTCTAGAGGGCATAGTGAACTTTCTCGGGTCAGTTGGGAAAACAAGCCTCATATTATCCCAAAAGTTGACGTTTCTTTCTATACATGGCAGGGGAGTTCTGGGAGATTTTGGGAATCTCGATGGGATCTGCTCTGGGGTCTGTCGGTGGAAGCTTTTGGTGGACAAGGGGGAAGCCAGAGAATCTTCCCCTTATTTTTGTGGTTTTCCTTCAGGTCTCAGGTGTCTAAATAGTTAGCGGCGATCGCCGTGGGAATCATCGGTAACATCGGCAGTACACAGATTAATCCCTGTTGCCAGGTGAGGGGAGCTGTCTGAAAGAGTTGATTCATCAGGCCCCATTGACTAAAGGCAACCTGCAAAGCGACGGCAACGGCAATGCCAACCAACAGGAGCGGGGCTTGGATGATGGTTTTTGTTTGGCCGCTGATGTAGCGAAGGAGGCTACGGCCCAGTTGACTGATGCTCAATAAATAAATGATCCGAGCGGCAACGAGGGCTTGGATCGCCATGGTGCGGGCGAGGGCGAGATCGCCAGTGCTGGTTTTGATCCATTCAAAAATGCCAAAGATAAGAATCCAGTTAAAGATCGAAATAATCCCGATCCGTCGCAGCAGCTTGGGGGTGATCAGGGGTTCGTTGGGATTGCGGGGGGGCGATTGCATAATCCCGGCGGGCTTGGCTTCAAAGGCGAGGGGCACAGTCATGGTGATCGAGTTGATCATATTCAGCCACAGCACCTGCAAAGACAGAATGGGCAAATCCCGCGCCAGCAAGACACTGATCAAGATTGTCATGGATTCACCGCCATTAACGGGCAAGAGGAAGGCGATCGCCTTGCGGAGATTGCGGTAAACGGTGCGTCCTTCTTCGACGGCAGCTTCAATGGAGGCAAAATTATCATCGGTGAGCAGCATATCGGCGGATTCCCTGGCCACTTCGGTGCCGCCTTTACCCATGGCGATGCCAATGTCGGCTTGTTTGAGGGCTGGGGCATCATTCACGCCATCACCCGTCATCGCGACGATATCACCTTTTTTCTGGAGGGCTTCGACGAGGGCAAGTTTTTGGGCTGGGGCAACCCGGGCAAAGACCGACCCGGTTTCGGCGGCCTCGGCCAGACTTTGGGGATCCATTTTTTCGAGGTCTTGACCCTCAAAGGCAATGACTGTTTCTCCGGTGCGGATTCCCATGCGTTGGGCGATCGCCTTGGCGGTGGCAATGTGATCACCGGTGATCATCTTGACGTTAATTCCTGCTGTTTGGCAGGCATGGACAGCGGCGATCGCCTCCGGTCGGGGGGGATCAATCATTCCCTGAAGCCCTAAAAACTCAAGGCCTGTGGTGAGATCCTCATGGTCAACGCTGTGTTGGTGACTGCTGACTTCTTTTTTCGCAAAGGCGAGAACCCGTAATCCTTTGGTGGCCATGGTCTCTACCACTGCTTCGATGGCCGCAGGATCGAGGGCGATCGCCTGACCATCGTCCAATAACATCGTTTCACAACGGCGCAACAGCGATTCCACCGACCCTTTGACATAGATTGTCCGCCCCGTGCCATCATGGAGCGTCGCCATGTACTGATATTCCGACTCAAAGGGAATCGAATCGAGCCGGGGCCGCTGGGCGTCTAAACCCACCTGACTGAGGCCCGCCTTCGCCGCCGCAGTAATCAAGGCCCCTTCCGTTGGATCGCCCACCACAGACCAATCATCACCCGTTTGTTTCAGTTGGGAATCGTTGCAGAGCAGCCCTGCGGTGAGACATTCTGCCAGGACTGGGGGCAGGGTTTCAAAGCTGGCATCCCCATCATCACCGGTTGCGACCAGGTAAACTTCTCCCTTCGGACTGTAGCCACTGCCACTCACTTTGAAATGAACATCCCCCGCATAGATCGCCTGGACGGTCATCTGATTTTCCGTGAGGGTGCCCGTTTTATCAGAACAGACCACCGTGGCACTTCCGAGGGCTTCTACGGCGGGTAATTTACGAATAATGGCATGGCGGCGGGCCATCCGGTTCACCCCAATCGCCAAAGTAATCGTCACTACGGCGGGTAATCCTTCGGGAATCGCACTCACGGCCAGGGCCACGGCAGCTTCAAACATCTCGGCGAGATTACCCCCCCGGCCCCAACCAATGGCAAAGGTGAGGGTCGCCAGGGTCAAAATCACATACAGCAGGGAATGGCTAAATTTGGTAAATTTTCGGGTCAGTGGTGTGGTTAAACTGACCTGCTTCTCCATGGATTGGGAAATCTGCCCCATTTCCGTCTGATTGGCGATCGCCACGACGATGCCTGTGCCCTGGCCAAAGGTGACAAAGCTTCCCGCATAGGCCATATTGCGGCGATCGCCTAGGGGCGTGTCTAGGGGTAAAAGACCTAACTTTTTCTCGACGGGTACCGCTTCCCCCGTCAGGGCTGACTCGTCAACTTGGAGGTTCCGCACCTTGAGCAACCGCAAATCCGCCGGGACTTTATCCCCGGAAGCCAACAGCACAATATCGCCAGGCACCAAATCCCGTGACGGGATCCGGAGAGTATTGCCTTCCCGCAGAACCATCGCTTCGGTGGTGACTGCTTTTGCCAGGGAGGCGATCGCCCCTTCCGCCTTAGCTTCTTGGATATAACCAATCACCGCATTAATGAAAGTAACCCCCCAAATGACCCAGGCATTCGTCCAGGAACCCAAGGCCGCCTTAATACTCCCAGCGATAATTAAGATGTATAGAAGAGGCTGGTGGAACTGCAACAGAAAACGCAACCAAGCTGGTTTCCCAGCCCGAAACTTCAATTCATTCCAACCATACTGCTCATAACGCTGGGCCACCGCCTCTGGCGATAATCCCCGTTCTGCATCGCTCCTTAGGGATTGAATTAATTCGGCCTCTGATTGGGTATGGCAGGGAGGAAGTGATGATGACACTGGCATAACTTAAGCTTAAAAATTAACCTGCAAATTTGATCCTCCAAATTCTAGCAATTTAGTTCTATAGAATTGTGTAGTTAAATTATTAAGCTTTTTATCTGTCTTGTTTAAGATGTTCTGAGTTTAAAGTAAAAGTAATCTTGTTCTGCATCATTTCCATATTCACCCCGCAAGAAATCTAAGTTTCGACGAATTCTCCAAAGACTGTCTGCGCTAGTGAAGACAAATTTGGCTCGATTGGCTTGAAACCAATTTTTGAAACATAAAAGAGAGATTTTTTTGTTTTCATTTATTATTAAATGTGCTGATTCCTCTCGTTTATTCCGGGAAAAAGTTGGCTACCGACAACGTTCTGATCAGGCCCCCGATTCTAAAATGGCAGCAAGTAATCCATAATGGGCGATGGTTCATTCCATTAGCTGTCACGAAAAACTCAAAATAACCATGCGCCTTTCCCAAAGTCTGTTCGTTACCCTCCGAGAAGATCCCGCCGATGCGGAGATTCCTAGCCATAAGCTCCTGCTGCGGGCCGGCTATATCCGGCGGATTGGGCGGGGGATTTATGCTTATCTACCGTTGATGTGGCGCGTACTCCAGAAGGTATCCCAGATTGTCCGGGAAGAGATGAATGCCACCGGGGCCCAGGAAACCCTGTTACCCCAGTTGCAACCCGCAGAAATTTGGCAAGAATCGGGCCGTTGGGATACCTACACCCAGGCAGAAGGGATTATGTTTTCCCTGCGCGATCGCCTGGATGGAGAGTTGGGTTTAGGGCCAACCCACGAGGAAGTGATTACTACCATTGCCAAGGACATGATCCGTTCCTATCGGCAGTTGCCCCAGCATTTGTACCAGATTCAGACGAAATTCCGCGATGAGATTCGACCCCGGTTTGGCTTAATGCGCGGGCGGGAATTCATCATGAAAGACGGCTACTCGTTCCATGCTTCTGAGGAATGCCTCAAAAAAACCTACGCAGACATGGATCAGGCGTATCGTAATATGTTGCGTCGCTGTGGTCTACAATTCCGGGCGGTAGAAGCCGACTCTGGGGCCATTGGTGGTTCTGGTTCCCAGGAATTTATGATCCTCGCCGATGCCGGGGAAGACGAAATTCTCTACACCGAAGACGAAAAGTACGCCGCCAATACCGAGAAAGCCGTGTCTCTGCCCGTTGAGGCGATCGCCTCTCCTTTCAACAGTTTTGAAAAGCGCGAAACCCCGAATACAGCCACCATTGAATCCCTGTGTAAGTTCCTAGATTGTTCCCCCACCTGTGTCGTTAAAAATGTCCTTTATCAGGTGGTTTATAACAATGGCAAAACTGTTTTAGCTTTGATTTCAATTCGGGGTGATCAAGATGTCAACGAAGTTAAATTACAAAATGAATTGACAAAATTAGCGCCTAATTACGATGCTAAAACTGTCATTTCCTTAACAGTGCCCGATGCCGATGCCCAACAAAAATGGGCCGCAAAAGCATTACCTTTAGGCTACATTTCCCCAGCTTTAGCAGATGATTGTATTGCTAAAAATAAAGCGGTTTCAGGCGAATTTCTGCGCTTAGTTGATCCCACTGCGGCGACATTAGAAAACTTTGTCACGGGTGCCGATGAAACGAATTACCATGTCCTCGGTGCCAACTGGGGCACAGAGTTTAAACTGCCTGAATTGCAAGTGGATGTGCGGTTGGCAAAGGCAGGCGATCGCGCTGTCCATGATCCGACCCAAATCCTCCAAACAGCGCGGGGCATCGAGGCGGGTCATATTTTCCAATTGGGAACAAAATATTCCGAGGCCATGGGGGCCACCTTTACCGACGAAAATGGTAAAGAACAACCCCTGGTGATGGGCTGTTATGGGGTTGGCGTTTCCCGTCTGGCCCAGGCCGCCGTGGAGCAATCCTACGATGAAAATGGCATTATCTGGCCCGTGGCGATCGCCCCCTACCATGCCGTGGTAGTCGTGCCCAATGTTAAGAGTGAAGAACAGATGGCAGCCGCAGAAAAACTCTATGCCGATCTCAACGCCGCTGGAGTTGAAACCATCCTTGATGACCGCAACGAACGAGCTGGGGTGAAGTTTAAGGATGCAGAACTGATTGGTATTCCCTTCCGGGTTGTCACAGGGAAATCCCTCAAGGATGGCAAGGTGGAAGTGGTGCGCCGCAAAGAAGGCGACCGCCAAGATCTTGATCTCGATGATGTGGTTGCGACCTTAAAAAATTGGGTCAACGAAGCAACAAGTTAGTTTTTGGAGGTAATTTTCAATTGCTTGATAGTAGGGATTAAGTCACTTAATCTCTATTTTTGTGAACCAAAAACAGCAAATTTACGTCAAAAATTGTGACTCAGGGTCTAGTAATGGCGGGGAAACCTCACCTAAACCGGGAGAATTCAATTGCTAAGATTGACGATAAAACCTCCTGCGGTGTCCCCCTAACGCCCGGCTCGATGTGGCCATCATCCTAAAACTTTATACAGACTGGATAGAAAAACTTCTATGAGACGATCAAAATTTGTCCAACGATTTACAACCCACATTGTTGCCCTCTGTGTGGGCTGTGCCATTACCTTCGGGGCAATGCAAGGCTCTAGCCAAACCCTCAACCAACCTTTAGCTGATACCAATCCGCCCCAGGAAGTGGCAGCGGTACCCGTAGCAGCAGGTCGAAGTTTTGTCGCCGATGCGGTGGCCAGGACAGGGCAAGCGGTGGTGCGTCTAGACACAGAAAAAACTGTGGTGCGCCGCTTCCAGGACCCGTTTATGAATGATCCCTTCTTTCGGGAGTTTTTTGGCGATCGCTTTGGGATGCAATTTCCCGATGAACAGCGTCAGGTGGTTACCGGACAAGGCTCCGGGTTTATTACCGATCGGTCTGGGGTGATTCTCACCAACGCCCACGTCGTGAGCGGCGCTGACCGCGTTACTGTCACTCTAAAAGATGGCCGCAGCTTTGAAGGGGAAGTAAAGGGTACCGACGAAGTCACCGATCTGGCCGTCGTCAAAATTGACCCTAGAAATGAGTCTATTCCCGTGGCTCCCCTCGGTGATTCTGGGTCTGTGCAGGTGGGTGACTGGGCGATCGCCGTAGGAAATCCAGTGGGTTTGAACAATACTGTTACCCTCGGCATTATCAGTACCCTAGAACGGTCTTCGGCCCAGGCAGGAATTCCCGATAAGCGGGTCGATTTCCTCCAGACCGATGCCGCCATTAACCCTGGTAACTCCGGTGGCCCCCTCCTCAACTCCGACGGTGAAGTGATTGGGATTAACACCGCGATCCGCCGGGATGCCATGGGCATTGGATTTGCGATCCCGATCAACAAGGCGAAGGCCCTCGAACCCACCCTCGCCGCTGGGAAAGAAGTGCCCCACCCCTTCATTGGGATTCGGATGGTGAGCCTCACCCCAGAGATGGCTAAGGAAAATAATGCCGACCCCAATTCCATCGTGCTCTTACCGGAAGTAAACGGAGCGCTGGTGCTGGGTGTGGTGCCGGGTAGTCCAGCGGAAACAGCGGGTCTGCGTCGGGGCGATGTGATCACGAAAATCAACGGTAAGGCGATCGCCAATGCCCAACAACTCCAAGAAACCGTGGAACAGAGCGGCGTTGATGCCAGTTTGAAAGTGGAACTGCGCCGGGGCGATCGCACCTCAGAACTCACCTTGAGAACAGCACAAATGCAAGGGGTTTCCTAAGTTCTTTTAGTTGAAATTTCCCCCAAGGTCTCCGGGTTCACAACCTGGGGACTTTTTTTTGCGTTCTAGCCCAAGGATTCACCGATATTTAAGCGCATTCCATTGACCATATCCCAACCGGACTGGGGTTTTTTGCCGCTGGGTTGCACCTGTTTGAGCAACAAAAGTCCGTCCCCCGTTTGGATGATGGGGCCAAATTTTTTGGCGATCGCCACGATTTTCCCAACATTCCCTGTGTTCCCAACAAATTCCTTGAGAGGTTCATATGCTGCGGGATATTGCGCAAAACATTCCGGCACGAGGGGGATCGTTTCTAACACTTTTAACGGTTTATCGCGGCAGATGGTGACACAGTTGGGATAAAAACCGCGCACTTGGTTATGTAAGGCGATCGCCCCTTTTTGCCAATCTAGCTGAAAATCTTCTTTCTGAATCAACGGCGCATAGGTGGCTTGGTCTGGATCCTGGGGGATGGGGGTGATTTTTCCTTGAGCCAGTTGAATGAGCGTTTCTGTCAATAAAGCCGCCCCGGAGGTCGCTAATTTCACTGCCAAGTCATGGGCATTGTCCCAAAGATCAATGGGCGTTTCAGCCTTGAGGAGCATTGCCCCGGTATCCATCCCCTCATCCATGAGCATAGTGGTCATCCCCGTCACCGTTTCCCCCTGGACTAAACTCCACTGGATTGGGGCCGCGCCGCGATATTTCGGCAACAGAGAACCATGGCCATTGACACAGCCGAGCCGGGGCATCTGGAGAATTTGCGACGAGAGCAACTGGCCATAGGCGACCACCGCAAACACATCGGCTTGGAGATTTTCGAGAATCGCTAAGGTTTCAGGATCTTTTTTGATGCGCTTCGGTTGCCAGACGGGGAGATCATGGGCGATCGCCACCTTTTTTACCGCCGACGGAATCAGTTGACTACCCCGACCCCGCCGCTTATCCGGTTGGGTAACGACCCCCAGCACTTCAATGTCCGGGTGGTTCAAAAGGGCTTCTAGGTAGGGCACTGCAAACTGAGGCGTACCGAAAAAGACAACTTTAAGCATGGGAAAAAGAGCAACCAAGCGTGCGATCAGCCTTTCACTTTAGCGCAGATCTCCCCCGACCTTAGCGATTATGCAAACCTCATCGGTCTTTTGAACTGCTCCTAAATCTCCCCCAAACTGGGGGCAGGGGGGCCTTGTTAAGCACCGACAGACTCCTTAGCGGCGTAGAGCACTTCCAGGGAAATTTCACTCAGTCCCTGGGCGCGGGCATATTTTTCGGTGTTGCGCTTCACCTTGCCCCGCACAAATCCGGGGACTTTGTTCAGTTGTCCCTGGGCTTCCGTTGTCCAATTCAGATCAGAACTGGCCGACATGGTTGTGGTAATGACTTCCTTGGTATCGTGGCCGCCGAAAATTTCGAGCAAATGGTCTTCCATGCCTAGGGTAAAGGAGTTATAAACCAGATCCGCGATTTGGTTAGTGCCCTCATAACCCACGAAAGGCCGATAACCAATGGGGAAGTTTTGGATGTGGATCGGGGCGGCGATCACGCCACAGGGAATATTCAGCCGTTTACCCACGTGGCGTTCCATCTGGGTACCGAAAATGGCAGCAGGTTCTAGGCGGGCGATCGCATCAGCAATTTCGCCATGATCTTCGCTAATTAAAATCTCATCACAGTATTCGCTCACCTCTTGACGGAACCAGTCAGCATCATATTTACAATAAGTTCCCGCCAGCACCACATGGATGCCCATTTCCCGCGCCAGAATTTTCGTCATTGCGACAGCGTGGGTATTATCCCCAAAGACAATCGCCTTTTTGCCCGTTAAATTTTGGCAATCAATGGAACGACTAAACCAAGCGGCCTGGGACACATGGAGGGTTTGTTCTTCGATAAAGGCTTCATAATCTGCCGTGGCTCCCTGGTCATTAATCGCTCCCTGGATCGCGCGGATGCAACGGGCCGTTTCCACAACGCCCATCGGTGTAATGTCTACATAGGGTTGGTCAAATTCTTGTTCTAAATATTTTGCCGTGGGCAGGCCCAATTCCCGGTAGGGCACAAGGTTAAACCAGGCCTGGGGCAATTTTTTCAAATCGTGGACAGAGGCTTTGTCAGGAATGACCAAATTCACACTAATCCCCAACTCGGCCATCAAAGTCTTCAGTTCACGGATGTCGTGGTTGTTGTGGAAACCGAGGGTGGAAATCCCAATAATATTTACCGACGGTTGCGGGGTTTTCTCAGTGGCTAAGTCACCTTTTTTTCTTGCCTTATTGATATAAAACTGGACAATTTGCTGGAGGGTGCGATCGCCAGCCTGGAGTTCATTAACCCGGTAGTGGTTCACATCCGCCAAGATGACATCACCCTGGGCATCTAACTGGGCGCGGGCGACGAAATTTTCGAGGTCTTCCTGGAGAATGCTTGAAGTGCAAGTGGGGGTCAAGACAATTAAATCGGGTCGTTCCTCTTGATCCTTGCGGACAATATTATCAACAACTTTTTCTTGGGAGCCCCGCGCCAGAACATTTCGATCCACAATGCTGGCGGTGACAGGGGTGAAATTGCGTTCCCGTTCTAACATCGAACGCATCACATTAAAGTAATCGTCGCCTAGGGGAGCGTGCATAATCGCATGGACATTTTTAAAAGAACTGGCAATGCGTAATGTGCCGATGTGGGCTGGGCCTGCATACATCCAATAGGCAAGTTTCATAGGTATTTTTACTCCCAAAAAAAACTGGTTTGTGATCAAAAGTGATCTCAGTCAGTGTCATTTTCGCAAATGATTTTCGGGTTCTCGGAGAAGAAAACAAAAGTCAATAAAACGATGTATCTCGCAAAGAAAATGGTTTCATTTCAAGGGATATCTCTACGAATAAAGGGTCATCATCTGTTTCTTTCAATGAATTTCAAGCTTTGCCTCGATGATGATTCGCCGTCAAGAACTTTGGGGAAGGATATACAATGCACTTTATTAATGAATTTCGTTTGATTGCAATTGTCTCTGCTCCTAGCCATGACCCAAGTTTTTACACCAAAACCCATTCAATACGCTCCCGAAACGATACAGCGGGCATTGGTGGCTTTTGCTTGCACACCGCTCCGGTGGGAACTACTGGCAGCGATGAAAGATCAGAGTGTGGCACTCCCTGATATTGCTGGAGAAGCTGGACTCCGGGCGGGTTATAGTGGGCGATCGCTGCCGGAAGGGGCCGTGGAAGAGTTGATGATGTGGCTGATTCAAGTGGGATTGCTCCGGCGGGAGGTTGATGGTCAAGGTTTGACAGATAGTTTTCGCTTAACGCCCCTGGGTCGTCAGGTGTTGGCCCAATGGCAAGCGGCACCCCAGGCGGTAAAGGTGTCGTGGCTGGCTCGGTGCCAAAATGCTTTACAACGTTGGCTGAGTCGGTTTTCGGTCTAGACTGTACAATCTAAATCTATGCATCTATCTTTCGGTTTAATGTGAGGAAGCTTCATGCGGGCGATCGCCATTTTTAGCCCTAGTCGTCGGTCTGGAAAATCATGGTTAATTACGGCGCTGGCCCGTTCCCTAACTCGGCAAGGGTTGCGAGTTGTTCCTTTCCAAAGTCAAACGGAAATCACAAAAGGCTATCGGGTCAGTGCCGACGCAGAAGTCAGTCAATCGGCGGCTTGGCAAGCGTGGGCCGCAAAAATTCAACCAACAACCCATCTCAACCCAGTTTTACTGAAAGCCTGTAGCCCCCCTGGTGAGTCAAAGCCCAAATTTCAACTGCTGATTCAAGGGCGGGGGATTGGTACTGTCAAGCGAACGGCTTACTACGATAGCTATTACGATATTGCGCGACCGCTGATTCGAGAATGTTTGATGGCATTGCCGCCGAAATACGATGTGCTGCTATTCGATAGTTATCGCGACAGTCTTTACCATCCCCTCACCAGCGATACCGACCAAAATTTTGAGATTCTCAAGGGTTTAGAGGCGCCCGTCACGGGTATTATTTTGATCGACTGCACCCATGAAGGGGCCATTAATCAGCTCTGGGGCCTCTGGCAACGGCTTTCCCCAGAAAATCGTCAACTGATTCGGGGGGTAATCTTCAATCAGTGGCAAGGCGATCGCCCCCAAGAAACCCAAACCAGTCAATGGGTCAAAACGCATCTCAAGCGACCCGTCCTCGGCTATATTCGGCCCCTCCAAAATCTGGCCTTTGACCCCGAAAGCCTCTGTACTACCGTTGCCCATAACCCTGTAAATTTGCCTCAAAATAAACTGCGCTTGCAGGTAATCCAGCTCCCCCACCTCTGTCCCTATGCAGACTTTGATGCCCTGATGGGTGAGGCTTCGGTACAGTTGGAATTTATTAATCCGACCGAGACCCTGGGTTATCCCGATGCGGTGATTGTGCCCCACACCAGCCAGGCGATCGCCGACCTCGACTATCTCCACAAATACGGCTATCCCCAACAGCTACAGCAATATGTCAATGCAGGCGGCACGGTGTTAGGGATCGGCAATGGTGCCAATCTCCTCAGCAAAAAAATTGCCCTCCCTAGTGGTGATTTTCAACCAGCCCTCGGTTTAACGCCCTTTGATAGCCAACCCCATACCAAGGCCGCCCTCTTCCCCGCCGAAACATTTTCGCGCTTCCCCTTTCCAAATCTTCCCCTCAATGGCATGACCCTCCCCTGTGACATCCTGAATTATGCTCCCAGTAGCGGTTATACCCAACTCTTTGAAACTCCAAACCTGGGTCTCGTGAACCAAAGTCAAAACATCTGGGCCGTCTACTTGCAAGGTTTGTTTAATAATGGCCCCTGGTGTCGCTTTTGGCTCAATGCCCTCCGCCAAAAACGGGGCCTCTCTTCTCTACCGACGGGTATTGCCAATTTCAACGAACGGCAAGAAGCAATCCTCGAAGCCCTCGCCAATCACCTTGAGCAATATGTTGATCCGACGATTTTATTAGAGGATGCCGATTAATCGTCCTCGGTTGATGAAAAAGGGGCAATATTTTTGTTGGCGTAGATTACAGCAGGCGATCGCCTTTTGGGGCCGATGGTGACCTGAATGTTAGTATTTATTTGCAATAAGGCCAGATTGTTGCAAAAGTAGAAAAGGGCGTTTATGATTGTCAATAAGCTGAACTTGTTGAAAAATATGCTGGTACCTTCCTACGACGTAAGCGCCCTCAAGACCGAACTCAATGCTAAAGGGTGGCGGTTAACGCCCCAGCGGGAAAAAATTCTCCGCACCTTTCTAAATTTGCCGAAGGGTGAACACCTCAGCGCTGAAGATTTGCACAATGAGTTATTAGAGCAACAGGAAAAAATTAGTCTCTCGACGGTGTACCGTAGCGTAAAACTCATGACTCGCATGGGCATTTTGCGGGAGCTGGAGCTAGCAGAAGGCCATAAGCATTATGAACTGAACCAGTCCCAGGCGCACCATCACCATTTAGTCTGTGTCCAGTGCAATAAAACCATTGAGTTTGAGGATGTCGCGATCAACAAACACAGCATCGCCCAATGCCAACAGCAGGGGTTCGAGTTACTCGATTGCCAGTTAACGATCACCACCATTTGTCCGGAGGCTCGCTTGATGGGTTGGCCCTCGGCACTCCCCCACGATTGGGTCTGTTCGCGGGAAAAAGCCCAAACCCACCTCCATTAATCGAGGCGATCACCTTTGACGGTAACATTGCAACCCCAATCGCCTTTGTTGGTGACGGAAAATTTAACGGTAGGCTACCAACGGCGGGCCTTACTTCAGGATTTGAATCTGGCGATCGCCCAGGGTCAGTTTGTTTGTTTAGTGGGCGCGAATGGATCGGGAAAATCCACCCTAATTCGGACATTGGCAGGTCTTGAAGCTCCCCAAGCAGGTCAAGTTTGGCTGAACGGTACACCACTGACGGCCCTCAATGCGGCCCAGCGTGCCCAACGCCTCAGCTTAGTTTTAACGGAACGGGTTGATCTCGCCTGGATGTCGGTTACGGAATTAGTTGCCTTGGGGCGTTATCCCTACACCGATTGGCAAGGGCGTTTGGGGCCAACGGATCGACAGCTTGTCCGGGAGGCGATCGCCGCCGTTGGTTTGACCAATCTCCAGGCCCAACCCCTGAACAATATTAGCGACGGGGAACGACAAAAAGCGATGATTGCGCGGGCCTTGGCCCAGGCGACGGATTTGATGTTGCTGGATGAACCGACGGCCTATCTCGATGTGCCCCGCCGGGTGGAAGTGATGCAACTGCTACGGTTTTTGGCGCACCAACAAGGACGCACCGTTTTGATGTCGACCCATGACCTCGATTTAGCTCTGCGGAGTGCGGATCAGCTCTGGCTGATTACCCCCAGCCAAAGGTTAGTGGTGGGGACACCGGAGGAGTTGGCCCTAGAGGGATATTTGGGGACAACCTTTAGTAGCGATCGCTTTTACTTTGATCAGATGAGTGGCCAGTTTCAATTGCAGTACCAGCGGCGATCGCCGATCCAATTTATGGGTCAAGGTTTGGCAGCCACTTGGACAGAACGTGCTTTAATGCGTCTGGGTTTTGAAGCGGTACAAACGCCTTGTCCATTGCGCCTCGATCTCCAGGAACAGCCGACCCGTTGGCTTTTGTCCCAGGGCGATCGCCAAATGCAATTCATGAGCCTTGGAGCACTCAGCGCCCATCTCCAAGCTTTACAATGGGAAGACTGTTGACCAAAGCAACCATGGCAGAGATCAAAATTCCCCAACGTGACATCCTTAGTCTTAATCTGGCCCCCCTGAAAACCCTGGTGCAATCGATTCTGCTCGATGAGGCCCTCGCAGACCATGAGCAAAAGTTTCAGTTAAAGATTGATTTTCCCCAGGAAGCGAATGATCCCCGTGAACTTTCAGAAATTCCAGAAATTCGTCTCTGGTTTGTGCGTCTTGATGCGATCTTTCCTTGGTTTCCGTTCCTCCTCGACTGGAAAGCAGGGGAATTAGGCCGTTATACGGCGATGCTCGTGCCCCATCAATTTCATCGCACCGAAGGGATTCAATATAACCCTGAAGCCCTCGAAATTTTTGTGATGAATAAAGTGTTTTGTCTCAGCGAAACTTTACCGAAATTCGGCATTCAACCCCAGTCACGGATAAAGGCGATCGCCCAATTATTAGGCTACGAACTAGACGACGACTTTTTAAATGATCTCAGCTAAATTAAATTCCCGCACCATCTAAATATTGTTGAATTTCTCGGTCAGACAAGCGACAGCTATCTTTGTGATTTTGACGACGGTGGGCTGTCACAAGATCCGGTTGCTGTTGACCTTGGAGAGTTTGGACTTGTTCTTCTAGGGCTTCAATGCGGTCTAAGAGGGTACGAATCACCGTTGCTTCCGAATCGGGTAGGCTGCCGTGTTCCAAAGGATTTACCTTGACCCCAGAACGATAGACGATCCGCCCCGGAATGCCGACTACTGTGCAATCCGAAGGCACATGGCGTAAAACCACTGATCCCGCCCCAATGCGCACATTATTCCCAATTTCAATATTGCCGAGTACCTTGGCTCCCCCACCAACGACGACATTTTCGCCGAGGGTAGGATGGCGTTTTCCACTCTCTTTCCCTGTACCGCCGAGGGTGACGCCTTGATAGATCAAGCAATAGTCGCCAACAATAGCCGTTTCACCGATGACAACGCCCATACCATGGTCAATAAAAACTCCGTGGCCAATGCGGGCACCTGGGTGAATTTCAATTCCCGTTAAAAAGCGGGCGATGTGGGAGAGAAACCGGGGGATAAACGGCAGACCAGAGCGATAGAGGGCATGGGAGACGCGATGAAACAACAGCGCTTGGAGGCCCGGATAGCAAAATAGAACTTCAAGCCAGTTACGCGCAGCGGGATCTCGTTCAAAAATGATGCGGAAGTCGGCGAAGAGGGTGGAGAGCATAATGAATTCTAATCAGAGCGATAATTCATGCCAAAGGTCAAGGCCATTTTCTATAGTATCCCTTGGTTGTTCTGCCTGGGGCAATTTTTTAGATTTCATCACCCAGGGAATATTTACTTTAGGCGTCCTGACCGCAAAATACTAATGATTAGCCACAATCCTAAAAGACTGGCCGCCGCAAACAAAATTTCATTCACAATCATTAACTGACGGTTCGGCGAAATGGTAATGATCGCGGCTCCCATGATTAATGACCCCACCACAATACTGAAGGATAGGCGATTGGCAGAGTCGTCAATGCTACGGCGCAGGCCATCGAGTTCCCGCAGGTTTAAATTCCACTGGAGGGTTTCTGAGCTGAGGCGGTCGAGAATCACGTCAATCTGGCGCGGCGATCGCAAAGAAATGGTTTTCAGATCGAGAACCGTGCGGAACATGGTCTGAAACGGGGTATCTCCCACCAATTGCCGCCGGAAAATATCAGTGATCAGCGGCTTAATCTCATCGAGTAAATTAACTTCTGGGTTAAAACTACGGGCGACTCCCTCCAAATTGGCAAGACTTTTGGCATACAAACCCAAATTTCCCGGCAGTTTGACTTTATTATTGCGGGCTACCTGCAAAATTTCATAGAACACCTCACTAAAATTTAACTGCGTTAAGCTCCGGTCGTAATATTTACGCAGCAGGCGATCATAGTTGGCTTCTAGGCGGGCTAAGTTCGTCGTGTGCGCCCCTTCGGATAGTTCTAGGGTCAACTGGGCACAGCTCTGGGCATCCATATCCACAATGGCCAGTAGCATCTCTGTTAGTAGTTTCTGGGTGCGCGGATCGAGGCGGCCAATCATCCCACAATCGATTAACGCCACCGTCTGACTATCGAGATAGAAAATATTACCGGGGTGGGGATCAGCATGGAAAAAACCATCCACAAAAATTTGCTGAAAAAAAGCCCGAAACAAAATTGTCGTGATTGCTTGACGTTGTTTTTCTGAAGTTACCTCCGCTTCCAGCAAGGGCTTGCCATCGAGCCATTCCATGACCAGCAACTTTTCGGTGGTCAGCTCCCAATAAATTTCTGGAATCGTCAGTTTTTGTTGATCGAACCAACTGCTTTTCGCTAAATTGCGCCGGAGCTGATCGGTATAACCTGCTTCAGTACGAAAATCGAGCTCCGCCTGGACGGCTTTGGTAAACTCTTTCGCGAGGGCAATCACATCATAATCTTGGCCAAATTCTGTGAGAGCAGCGAGTTCTGCAATTCCTTTAATAAGGGCAATGTCCTGGGCGACGATTTGATCAATACCTGGCCGTTGTACCTTCAGAGCGACAGCTTGACCACTCCGCAGAACCGCTCGGTGGATTTGAGCAATGGAACCCGCTGCAATGGGGTTGGGATTAATTTCTTGAAAAACATCTTCGAGGGGTTGGGAAAGTTGCTGACGAATGGTTTGCTCAATTTCAAACCAAGGCACTGTGGGGACTTTGGCTTGGAGGGCAGTGAGGGCCTCAATGTATTTCGGGGGCAGAAGATCGGGCCTAGTGCTCAGAAGCTGTCCGAGCTTGACATAAAAAGGCCCTAGCTCCACCAGAATATTGCGAAAAACTTCAGGGGGGGGGATCTGTGGTTTATCGGCTTTACCACCAGTCAGGAGACTCTTCATGAAGTCCCAACCATTACTGAAAACAATTTCAATAATTTCCCGCTGGCGTGAACTGCTCTGGGTCAGAGAAAAAACCATGGAACACCCAATGTAGAATTAGCTTGGTCTCTACTATACGTTAGTTTTTTTAGAGGGAAGCGCCTCCATCAAGTTACTCACTTGTCCCCAAAAATGCCTAGCCCAGACTTTACCTTGGGCCCCAGAACAAATGGCAGCAGATTTTTGTAAGTAGGTTATTGAACCGTTTGGTTACGCCAAAGTTCTGGATCGATCGCCACGCCATTGACATAGAGTCCCCAGTGGAGGTGAGGCCCGGTGGAAGCACCACTAGAACCGACGGTGCCGATCGTTTGACCTGCTTGGACAAAATCTCCTTCCTTGAGGTTGCTGGGAATACTGTTGAGGTGTAGGAAAACGCTAATGACGCCCTGGCCATGGTCAATACCGACGGTATTGCCGTGTACTTTAAAACCATTTTTCTCGAAGTCAATCAGGGCCACTTTACCAGGGGCAGGCACGACCACCGGGGAACCATAGCCTGCTGCGTAGTCAATGCCGCGATGGTAGTAATCTTGGGCAAAAACGCCATTGTAGTAGCGCCGTACGCCAAAAATCGTTGAAACGCGACCACTATTCGGCCGCAGGAAAGGGCCATTCCAATGTTTTGTGGGGGAGACGATAGCTTTGAGGGCGGCGACGCGGTCAAGTTCGTATTGGGTTGCAGGGCCAGAGCCACTGCCAGAAAGGGTAATGCGCTGGGTCGGGAAACGGCGGTCTTGGATCCAAACGGCGAGGTTGCGGGTTTCGTTGCCATCACTCACCTGGAGGAGGGTTTTGCCGTGGGATTCGAGGGGAGATGTCGGAATTAAAGCTCGGTAGCGATCGCCGGCCGGATCGAGGGGGAAAACGGGATAAGTATCAGCCTGGGTCGCGCCACTTTTGGTAAAGCGCACCGTTAAAGTATCGGCCTGTTGAGGATCGAGGGTACCGGGGGGATCAATGATTACGGCCATGCTCTCCCCAAGCTTGGGGCTGCTGGGATTGACTGTGACTTGGAGTTGCGGTTCGCTGGTGGCTGATTCTGAAAACCCCACAACTAGGGCAAGGCTGGCGAAGAGGGGGAGAAAACGGGGGAAAGAAACAGTCATGGTGAATTGCGTTAGATCAACAGATTAAAGGGACGGATCACAGACAAAAAAGTTTACCGATAGACCGATAGTTTAAGCTTTGACGTAGGCGATCGCCTGGCGAGGAATCATAAATTCCCTAGTGGAGCTGCGGTCTACGACACAAAGACAGTGGGGATCTTGCCATAAAATTTTGCCAATGATGACATCATTGGTAAGGAGTTTAATCTCCACTTCCCCCTTTACTTTGACGAAGCTCTGGATGCGACGCACACTCGGATAGCCCGTATTAAATTCTGTCATAATGGCGAATTAACTTTTATTGATTAGCTTAACCGACAAGTATGGTGCTGGAATTTACGAAATATCAAGGTCTGGGTAATGATTTTATTCTGCTGGATAATCGCCAGCAAACGACGCCCCTCGTTACCCCGGAGCAAGCCATTCAACTGTGCGATCGCCATTTTGGCATTGGTGCTGACGGTGTGATTTTCGCTCTGCCAGGCCAGGCTGGTGCCGACTATACCATGCGCATTTTTAATTCCGACGGCTCTGAACCGGAAATGTGCGGCAATGGGATTCGTTGTCTAGCCCGCTTCATTGACCACCTAGAGGGAGGAAATTCGCCCGGTAAAACCTACAGCATCCATACCCTAGCAGGCATGATTCGACCCCGTTTAGAAGCCGACGAACTGGTGCGGGTTGATATGGGTGAACCGATCCTCACAGCAACAGATATTCCCACTACCCTCAAAGACGGTAACGCTCAGGCGGTGAATCAACCCCTCGACGTCGCCGGAAAAACCTGGACGGTGACCTGTGTGAGCATGGGGAATCCCCACTGTATTACCTTTGTCGAAGATGTGGCGGCGATTGCCCTAGAGGTGATTGGTAAAGATTTTGAGCACCACCCGGCTTTTCCCCAACGGATTAATACTGAATTTATTGAAGTAGTCCGTCCCGACTACATCAAAATGCGGGTCTGGGAACGGGGCGCGGGAATTACCCTTGCCTGTGGGACAGGGGCCTGTGCGTCGGTGGTGGCTGGGGTCTTAACGGGCCATTGCGATCGCCTTTGTACCGTAGAACTACCGGGGGGCTGTCTCCAGATCGAATGGTCGGCGGCAGACAATCACATCTATATGACGGGGCCGGCGGCCATTAGCTTTCAGGGGCAGGTCACCCTTTAGGTGCTTGGGGCGATCGGCAAGCGAAACGAAAACGTCGATCCTTCCATCCAACGGCTTTCAATCTCTAGGGCAGTGCCCATCTGGTTGAGGTAAGTCTGACAGAGCAATAACCCCAGGCCAGTCCCTTTCTCATTGTCGGTGCCTGGGGCTGACAGTTGATAGCTATGGCTACGAATTTTTTTAAGGGTTTCGGGCTTCATTCCCAGCCCCGTATCCCGAACCCCCAATTCCACATATTGACCACTCCGGCGCGCGAACAAGGTGATCGTTTCACCGTGACGGGAATATTTCACCGCATTGCCCAGGAAATTACGCAGCACAACCCCGATAAGCTCTAAATTGCCTAGGACTTGTAATTGGGGTTCCAGCTCAACTTGTAAGGTCACATTTTTTCGTTGGGCGCAGTCCTGGCACCAGGGCAATACATGGTCGGCGATCGCCTCGACTTTGATCATCTCAATGGGAACCACTTCCGTCTGGAGTTGCTGCTGCGCCCATTGCAACATCTGCATCACCTTCATTTCCGTTTGGTCAAACTTGTTGCAGACTTCGGGAATTAAAATTTCTAGCTCCTCCGGTTCTAGGGCTTGGGCTGCCAAGAGTTCTATCACCGACCGGAAACTAATCAGGGGACTGCGCAGATCGTGGGACAACACCGCTAACAGTTGATCCTTGAGGTTATTGCTTCGATCTAGGGATTGTACTTGCACCGTGAGCAGCTTAATTTTGTTTTGCTTGCGTTTTAGATTACGGCGTAAACGGAGCAAATCTTCTACCTGGTGCGCCAGCATTTGCAGCAGTTCCCGTTCAGTGGCCGTCAATTTACGGGGTTGTTCATCAATTAAGCACAGGGTACCCAGGGGATAGCCGTCCCCAGAGCGGATGGGATGACCCGCATAGAAACGAATGTAGGGTTTTCCAGTAACAAGGGGATTGTCCCAAAAGCGTTCATCGGCCAAGGTATCCGGGATTTCAAAAATGTCTGCCTCTCGAATCGCATGGCCACAGAAGGAAACATTGCGGGGGGTTTCCGTTGCCGTTAAGCCGACCTTAGCCTTAAACCACTGCCGACAATCATCCACAAGGGAAATCAGAACGATTTTGACCCCAAACAGTCGCGCCGCGAGGTTGACAATGCGATTAAATTCAGGCTCCTGGGGGGTATCTAAAAGATCCTGTTGGAACAATGATTTGAGACGTTCTGCTTCATGGGGCAAAGGTTCGGGGGTTCGCATCACTTCAGGATTTCCTTACTGCTGTGAAAAGATTATTTTCTCTCTCCAAGGTACCCAAACTAGAAATATTTTGTGCGCCCCTGAAACCTCAAAGGAGCCCTCAAATCAAGTCTCTGTCGCTAGGGGATCACTTTGGCTCAATTTTTAAATGACCTTTAGAGGGTCGCAAAGGCTGGGGCGATCGCCAAATTACTGGTGACCGTTTGCACATCATCAAGGGCTTCGATCGTTTCGATCATTTTGAGGATCGTTTGGATTTGTGTTTCGTCGGTGAGGTTCATTTCTGTCTCCGGGAACCAGCGCAACTCCGCCTCTTTTACCGTAAAGCCTGCATCCTGCAAGGTTTGGTTGAGGTGTTCTAGGTTCTCAACGGCACTGAGGACTTCCACCTCATCGCTGTCTTCGATGGCACTATAGCCTTCTGCTTCGCCAATTAAGGAAGCTTCTAGTAGGGCTTCTTCGTCGATCTCCCCCGTGAGCGTCACCACCCCTTTGTGGCTAAACATCCAGCTCACACAACCCGTTTCTCCCAAATTGCCACCATTTTTACTAAAAGCAGAACGTAAATCCGCCGCTGTGCGGTTGCGGTTGTCGGTGAGGGCTTCGATCAAAATCGCCACGCCCCCGGCCCCATAGCCTTCGTAACGGATTTCTTCGTAATTGGCTTCGCCATCATTATAGGTACCCGCTCCCTTGGCGATCGCCCGTTCGATATTTTCATTGGGGATACCCGCAGCCTTTGCCTTTTCAATGGCAGTACGGAGTTGAAAATTCCCCGCTGGATCAGGGAGACCATGGCGCGCCGCAACAATGATCGCCCGGGATAACTGAGTAAACGTTTTCCCCTTCTTGGCATCAACCCGTGCCTTTTGTCGTTTAATATTTGCCCACTTACTATGTCCAGCCATGGTGAATGCTCAAATCAAATCATCACTGTTGCTTTCTTCTTAAACCATAACAGGCCACCAATACACAGCAAATTTTGAACCTGTCAGTAAAACTTTACCTTAGGTAATCCACCCGAAAGATTAGGTTATCCTGATTGTAATTGACAATTCCTGTATTTTTTGACCAGCGTTGGATGGGGGCACCAGTGAGCAACAACAGTCATAATGAAGCGCATAACTATCAAGATTCTGAGTTTGAAGACGAACTCCTAGAACTGTTTGAAGACCTCGACGCAGAAACCTCTGCCCCCCCAGCGACCGATTTTCCCAAGGAGATCGATCCGAAAGTTTCATTTATCAGCTTCGCAAATAACTTTGAAGAACTTTTAGCCTTCGAGGAAGTGACCTCCCCCCAGTCCCAAACGCCTCTGCAAGCCTCGTCCCAAAACGAAGCAGACCTCGAAGCCGATTTAGAAGCTCTCCTCCAAGATACTGATCCCAACCAACCCTCCGAAACAGAAACTTACGCCACCGAGAGCGAACCTTATTTTCCCCTCGAAGACCCCGTTTCCCCGCCCATCAAACGCCCCAAGGCCATTTCCTCCCAGATCTCCCCGGTCACCAACGGTCAGATCACCTACTACCCTCCCCTAGAGGATCTCGGTCAATACCTAGAAGTGTCATCAAGCTCGTCGGCCAACTCTGTTGACTGGCAAGCCCTCACTCAACTCATTGAACAAACTCCGAGCGCTCCTAGCCCTAGTCCCTCCCCCAAAAAACGCCCCCAAATTGCCATTTCCAAACAGACGGACTTTGGTGAATTAGAAGCCCTGCTCCAACAAGCAGACACCATGGGAGGGCCTCCCATTACTACCACCAGCGGCCCTAGTACAAATCGTCAACGCTCCCAAAAGGTCAACAGCTTTGAGCAGACCATGCGGATTCCCGTCAAGCAACTCGATAACCTCAGTAACTTGATGGGAGAACTCGTTGTCAACCGCAATACCCTCGAACAAAGCCAAGAAAAACTCCGGCAATTCCTCGATAATCTCACGGGCCAAGTGCAACGGCTCAATGACATTGGTAGCCAGATGCAAGATCTTTATGAACGTTCTCTCCTGGAGCGTTCCCTGCTGGCCAGTCGTGGTCAAAGTAGTGAATATCACTTTCCCCCAGGTTTCACCGATAAGGCGGATGCCCCCGGTCGCCATCGTTCCCAAGAATATGACCCCCTAGAAATGGATCAGTTCACCGGCTTTCACCTCCTCTCCCAGGAGATGATTGAACTGATTGTGCGGGTGCGAGAATCTTCTTCGGATATCGAATTTCTAGTCGATGACAATGAACAAGTTGCCCGTAATCTCCGGCAGGTCAGTACGCAGCTCCAGGAAGGCTTGACTAAATCACGGATGATTCCCTTCGCCCAAGCAGCCGATCGCCTGGTGCGCCCCGTCCGAGAAATTTCCCTCAAACTCAATAAGCGAGCCTCCCTCAATGTCGAAGGTCGAGAAGTGCTCATTGATAAAATGATCCTAGAGCAGCTCTATGATCCCCTGACTCACCTGATCAACAACGCCATTACCCATGGGATCGAGTCCCCGGAAGTACGCCTCAGTAAGGGTAAGCCTGCGGCGGGGGTTGTCTCCCTCAAAGCCTATATTCAGGGGAATCAAATTGTGATTGCCATTGCCGATGATGGTGCGGGGATGGATTCTGAAGCCCTCGTCCACAAAGCCCTCGAAAAAAACCTGATTACCCCTGATCAATTATCGGATCTCAGTCAACAGGATATTTATGATTTTATTTTCCATCCTGGCTTTACCACCAAGGCGCAGGCCGATGACTTTTCTGGTCGGGGGGTTGGCATGGATGTGGTCCGCACGGCCCTCGGTAGTATTCGAGGCACGATTACCATTGACTCCGCCCTGGGTAAAGGTACAACGTTTACCATCCGGCTACCTCTCACCCTTAATATCTGCCGCGCTTTATTTTGTCTCAATCGCCACGCCCGCATTGCTCTGCCCATGGATGGGGTTGAAGATATGCAGACCTACACCCTCGACCAAGTGGAACAGGAAGGCCGCAGACGTTATATTCGCTGGCGAGATTCTCGATTGCGGGTGTATCCCCTCAGTAATCTATTGACGCTCCAACGACAAATTGGGCGGGGCTCAATTTATGGAGGAGTTGGGGATCCTGACCAAATTCCCGTTGTGATCCTGCGCAGTGCGGGAAATCTCCTGGCGATTCAGGTGGATCAGGTGCTAGGGGAACAGGAAATCGTGATTAAACAGATCGAGGGACCGATTCCGAAACCAGCGGCGATCGCCGGGGCGACAGTCCTGGGGGATGGCACGGTCATGCCTGTGGTTGATGTGTTAGAGCTGATTGAACTTGCGGCCCAGGGACGGGTCAGGGCCAAGGCTACCACCTGGCAAGATAACCCGGCCTTACACTTGCTCGTGCCAGAGATGGTACAAACAGAACCCATTGTGTTGATTGTGGATGATTCGATCACAGTGCGCGAACTCCTCTCGATGAGTTTCACAAAGGCTGGCTATCGGGTTGAGCAGGCCCGGGACGGCCAGGAAGCTTGGGAAAAACTGCGGGGAGGCTTACCCTGTGAACTGGTCTTTTGCGATATTGAGATGCCGCGCATGGATGGCTTGGAGCTATTATCTCGCATTCAAAAAGACCCGAATTTAGAAAAAATTCCGGTGGCCATGCTGACATCAAGGGGGGCCGATCGCCACCGACAAATGGCCGCTGAACTGGGGGCGAGTGCCTATTTCACGAAACCCTATTTGGAAGAAGTGCTGTTGGATGCGGCCCAAAAAATGCGCCAAGGGGACGTGTTACTGCCGGGCAGTACGAAACAGCCCACGGTCTCGGAGCCTGGGGACGGGATGGGTGATTTTGAACCCCTAGATGATGCGTCGGTAAAAATAACGGCCCCAAGGATTTTGATTGTGGATGATTCGGTGACGGTGCGAGAATTGTTAGCCATTACCTTCCAAAAGGCAGGCTACCATGTGGAGCGGGCCCGGGATGGTGAAGAGGCTCTAGAGCAGTTGTTGGAAAATCCCGATTTTAGTTTGGTGTTCTGTGATATTGAGATGCCGCGTCTAGATGGTTTAGCGTTGCTCGAAGAAATTCAACAATATCCTGAATTAGCCCATATTCCCATTGCGATGTTGACCTCGCGCGGGGCCGGACGACATCGGAAAATTGCGGCGGACCGGGGGGCAAAGGCCTATTTTACAAAGCCCTATGTGGAAGATCATTTGCTAGAAGCAGCGGCCCGGTTAATGGCTGGGGAAATTTTACTGGACGAAAATGGTAAGGTGGTGGCGTAACTTTGGGCTGGCGATCGCCGTCTATATTTTCATCAATTGTTTTAGGTGTCAGGGGACTCGCCATGGTGCGCAGTGCTAAATTTCAGGGGCAGTGGCTCGGATTGGGGCTATGGATCGGACTTGGACTATGGGGGCCGGGGGCTTTGCCCGGTAATGCCGTTGAGATCGAAGTGGGCATTGTCCAACGATTCGGAGAAGAGCAAAACGATACTTTGACCATCTCCAGTCTGCCGGGCGATCGCCTTGAGGTGGACATTATCAGCGGCGGCCAACAACAAACGCTCCAGACCAATCAAGTCACCCTGGAGGTCGCCCAGCAATCCTTGTCCCAGGCGGAATTAGCGGAATATATCGTCCTCAGTGACCAAGGTACCTTTGAGACGGCAGAGGACAGCGCAAAATTTTGGCGTTCCCTCGGCATTGAAGTAGAAATCACCCAACCCGGTCGCTGGCAAGTGTGGGCGAAACGGGATGTCTACCAAACGCCCCTCCTCCGGCGGTTGTTGCTCCAGGAATTAAAAGCGAAGGGTTACACCACCCCTTATCTCAGTTCGACGGTGCGCACCGAAAAGGCGATCGCCTCCTTTGTGGTGGGGGGGTACCGGTACAATCGGGCCAATGTGACGATCCGTTCGCGCAACGGTTTGTTTAATGTCCAAGAAGACGGCGGCCCAGAAAGTCGCTTTGCCGGGGAACTGAGGCTCCAGCCGAACGCCTACGGTACTTTTACCCTTGTTAATGACGTCGATATTGAGGTGTATTTACGGGGTGTTGTGCCCCACGAAATTGGCCCCAATGCCCCTGATAATGCCGTCGAAGCCCAGACAATCATTGCCCGCACCTACGCTCTACGCAATTTACGGCGTTTTGAAGCTGATGATTACGAACTCTGTGCCACGATCCATTGCCAAGTTTATAAAGGTCTCCAGGGCACTAGTCCCCGCATTGACCAGGCGATCGCCCGCACCAAAGGTTTAGTGCTCACCTACAACAATGAATTAGTCGATGCCCTGTATTCTTCCACTACCGGGGGAGTGACGGCCTCCTTTAGTGATGTGTGGGACGGAGCAGAGCGACCTTATCTCAAAGCCGTGATTGATTCTCCGAATCCGGTTTGGGATTTAAAAGGCAACTCCCTCGCTGATGAACAAGCGTTTCGGAAATTTATCGCTCTCAACCAAGGCTTTAATGAAACGGGCCGCACGGTATTCCGTTGGGAAAGATCCGCCACTCTCCAGGAATTAGCCACGACTCTACAAACCTATCTAGAGCGCACCCAAAATCCCCTCGCGGGCATCCAAACGGTACAAAAATTAGAGATTAAGCGGCGATCGCCTTCGGGTCGTGTCCTGGAGTTGGATGTCACCACCGACCGGGGCATTGTCAAACTCCTGAAAAATGAGATTCGCAGTGCCCTGGGGCCGCCCCGCAGTACCCTGTTTTACCTACAACCCAACCTCAATCCCCAAAATCAACTCACGGGCTATACCTTTGTGGGCGGTGGGTTCGGCCATGGGGTCGGCATGAGTCAATATGGCTCCTACAATCTCGCTAACTTGGGCTGGTCAGCAGCGCGGATCCTCCAGTTTTACTATCCTGGCACAACCCTCCAGCCCTTAGATGAGTCCATTGTCTTTTGGCGAGAAACCCCCTAGAGATAGGTGGCCACGGCGCGTAAAGAGTCAGGGATGGCGATCGCCTCAGGAAATTCTAAAGTTGTTTCCGAACTGCCGAGGTACCCGGAGGTGGTAAAGGCCATCAACATCCGCCCTAAAGCAACCCACACCACCCGATCAAATTCCCAATCTCCCTGGCGCGGCGTATAGCAAGCAATGGATTTCAACGCCCAAAAATAACTATTGCGCACCACCGAGCCGCCTTTTTTGTAGGGGGGCAGATCATCTTGGTGAATACAGAGAATGTCATCCTGGAGAGCTACAACACGCATAAACACTGATCGGCGAAACACACACAGGCCCATTTTAAATCACCGCAAAATTCTCAAGGTCAAACCGAGCCGCTGCATCGGTTAATTTCTGTGATAAACAATTCGTGAAATTTCTGCTAATTTCTTGGGGGCGATCGCAATTGTAGTGTTGCGAGCAAGGGGTAAAATATGACCTTGCCCCCCGACCTAGGAGACCCCCTTTAAAATGCTCGCCAAACGAATTTTGCCTTGCCTCGATGTGAATGCTGGACGGGTTGTCAAAGGTGTGAATTTTGTCGATCTCAAGGATGCTGGCGATCCGGTGGAGTTGGCGAAGGTTTATAACGATGCGGGGGCTGACGAATTGGTTTTCCTCGATATTACCGCCACCCACGAAGACCGCGACACCATTATCGATGTGGTCTACCAAACCGCAGAACAGGTCTTTATTCCCCTCACCGTCGGCGGTGGCATCAGTACCACGGCCCAGATTAGAAACCTCCTGCGGGCCGGGGCCGATAAAGTCAGTATCAATTCTTCGGCGGTGCGGAACCCGGATTTTATCAATGAAGCAGCCGAACGATTTGGCAATCAGTGCATTGTGGTGGCGATTGACGCCCGACGTCGGCCAGATCCGGCCAATCCGGGTTGGGATGTTTATGTGCGGGGCGGCCGCGAAAATACCGGCATTGATGCCCTGGGCTGGGCGAAGGAAATGGCCCAACGGGGCGCTGGGGAACTGCTTGTGACGAGTATGGATGCCGATGGTACCCAAGCGGGTTATGACCTCGAACTGACCAAGGCGATCGCCAATGCTGTCGAAATTCCGGTCATTGCCTCCGGGGGAGCGGGCAACACCCAGCATATTTACGAAGCCCTGACGACGGGGAAAGCAGAGGCCGCCCTTTTAGCCTCGTTGCTCCACTATGGTCAACTGACCGTCGCCGAAATTAAGACCTATCTCCAACAGCATCAAGTGCCCGTGCGCCCAACTCAAATCACTCAGTAAGGGGCAGTAATCGTTGGCCATAAACCAAGGCTTGGTGGCAATAAACGAGGCCTTCCGCTCGGGTGGCGATCGCCAAAGGTTTGAGGATCGATTTTTCCTGGGGGAGCACACCAATTTTTGCCTGGAGAGCTGTCGCCACCGCTGCCTGGGCATAGGGGGGAATTTCTTCCTGATCTGCGTAGTGTTCTGTTAGAGCGATGTCCCCTGGTGGTAAACGCAGGCCCTGGGCGATCGCCACGAGGAGATGGACACGCCGTAGGGGTTGCTGGGGTTGGAAAGTATGGTCAGGAAAACCAGAGAAAAAACAGCCTTGATATCCCTGTTGAATGGCCTCGGCGGCAGGCAAATGGGACGGCACATCGAAAAATTGTTTCCGGGGCCGTCGGGGACTAGGGTGAAACATGGCTTGGATCCACAGGGCAAACTGGGCGCGATTGAGGGGCTGATCGGGGAAAAATTGGCCCCGGGCTGAACCGTGAATGTAGCCAAGATTGGCGATCGCCTGGATAAAGGGTTTGGCCCAGTGGTTTTGCACATCGCTAAAGGTCGGCAAATAGGGCAGTGGATCGACCAATCCAGGCGCAGCCAAAACGGGTAATTCCCCCTGCAAAACCAAGGCTTGGTGCAAAAAAGCGGCCATTTCCCCCCAGGTGATCCGCTGGAGGGGTCGCAGATCAATTTGGGGCTGGGTCACGACCAAATGGTGTTGGGTCGCAGCGGCGATCGCCCCCATCACCGTCGAAGGAATCTGGGCATAGTCTCGAAAAGCCCGTAATACCGCTGGATTTCCTGGACTCAACCCTAAACCCCGTACCAACGCTTCTAGCACTTCAAACCGTTTCAGCACAGCTTGGGGGCGAAAGGTGCCATCGGGATAACCCATCAAAAATCCCATGGAGACCGCTTGGGCGATCGCCGCTTGGTCTTGGCGCGCAACATCTGGGAATTCCGGCACAAAAGTGCCCCAGGGCCGAGGTAGATCAAAACATTGGGCTAGCACCCTGGCAAACTCAGTCCGGGTCAGTGGTCGAGCCGGATCAAACCCAGGCCCAAACCAAGCCCCTAAACCCTTGACCATGGCAAGCTGATTACTAAACGGCATCGCCCAATGGTCAGGGGGAGGAACCAGAGGATCAGGATTAGAGCGATTCATATTGGGCATAGTTAGGGATGCAACCGAGGCAAATCACTCGGCCACGGATTGAACACAGGCGCAAATTGTCCCCATGATAGATTCTTCCGCAGGACTTGCCAGATTTTTGTCAGATTATTGAGTCCTGGCCCTTTTCCTTTCTTGAGGTTTGTAACATCCGGAACAAAAAGCCCCAAAATCAATGCAGTAAACTCATTGGGCACATGACAGGAAAACATTTAACCAAGGGGATGACCCATGCGCCTGGAGCAATTGCAAGCATTTTTGGCGATCGCCGCCACCGGAAATTTTGGTCAAGCAGCCCAGCAATGTGGCGTCACCCAATCCACCGTCAGTCGCCAAATTCAAAGCCTTGAGGCCGCCGTCGGGATGCCCCTTTTTCACCGCAGCGCCCAGGTTAAACTCACCCTGGCGGGGGAACGGTTTCTGCCCTATGCCCGCAAAATTTGTAGCAGTTGGGACAATGCCCGTGCCGAAATCAATGATCTCCTCGCGGGCAATCAATCGGAACTCTGCGTCGCTGCCATTCATTCCGTCTGTGCCTACCATCTGCCGCCTGTACTCCAACAATTTTGTCGGATGTACCCCCAAACCCAACTGCGAGTCACCGCCCTCGGTAGCGATCGCGCCCTAAAAGTGCTGCGGGATAGCCTTGTGGATGTGGCCATTGTCATGAATAATCGCTTTCTCACCGCCAGCCCCGATATGGTCGTGATGCCCCTCTACAAAGAAAGCGTTGAAGTCCTCCTCAGTAGACATCACCCCCTCGCCCAAAAGGAGAAATTAAGCTGGATCGATATCGCGAGCTACCCTCAAGTGGTCTTTAAGGACGGCTACGGTATGCAACGCTACGTGCAAGATCAGCTCGCCAACCACGGCCTCGCCCCCACGGCCACCGTTGAACTCAATAGCCTCGATGCCTTCCGTGGCCTGGTACGCCAGGGCGATATGATTGCCCTCTTGCCCCAATCTGCCCTCGTCGAAGCCCGCACTGATTCTGCCCTTGTGGTCAAACCTTTACCCGATGCCATGGATATGCGGGAAGTTGTCCTCGTCACGACTAGCGATCGCCTAGAGATTCCCCCAATTCAATATTTTTGTAGTCTCATTACCCAACTTCTTTCTCAACCGCGCCTCGATACCCTTAGTGCCTAGGTCTCGGTTTAGAAAAAGACCCATAAAAAAATTGCCCCGACCAGGGTCAGAGCAAGGAACTGAGGTGACAGCCCACCATTGGTGTAAGTTAGTTGCCGTCAACTAATTTAGAGATCCACTTCGCTCAGTTCACGGGTCATGTGGTCAAACGGTTCATCGATAAAAGCCGTATTCACAATGCCAGCCGCCGCCGCCATTTCCTTAATCGCATCCTTGAGGAATTGAATTCCCCGAACCGTCGGTGCAATGGGCACCCCTAGGGAATTATAGGTTTCTCTCAAACCCTGTAGGACCCGCTCGTTGAGGACGTCCATATCTCCAGCAATTAAGGCATAGGTGCCATAGCGGAGGTAGTAGTCCATGTCCCGCAAGCAAGCAGAGAAGCGACGGGTCGTATAAGCATTGCCCCCAGCTAAGAGCAGTTCAGGAACCGCTTCAAAGAGACTATTGGCCGCGGCCTTGACGATCTCCGCAGATTGACTATTGATCATCGCCGCAACGGTGATTCGGTCATTCCCCGAAGCAAAGTAGTCTTTGAGGCTCTCGATGGCATCACGGTCAAAGTAACGCCCGGTGGTATCGTAATTTCTGATCAGACTTGTAACAGCGTCCCGCATTAAATTTTCTCCGAACAGCAGTTTTATTAAGCGCGTTTAGAAAAGGATCATCCCAGGGGGATGAGAAGCTTCGTTTTATATTGACATACTCCCATGACTGAAGTACATGGTTTTTCCTTCGGATAAAGACTCCAGGACGAGCCTGTTTTACGTCGCCCAAAGGAGTGGAGGATGTCTTCTCTCGTAATTTTATACGGCATTTATAATCCCAGGTTTCGGGCCGTATTGATTACATTTCTTTAAAAAAAATAATAAAACTGCTCTAAATCTGAGATCTAAAAGACGATTTTTGTTTTTCCCAAGCTGTACCGAGGCTGTGGCCATCCATGTCAGATGGGGCGACTTTCTGTAAATATTTTGGTGAAATTTTGGCGATCGCCTGACCCGGAGCTTTAAATCTAACCTACCCTGACAGTAAACAGTTCCCGGGCCGCAACCAGTGGAGATGTGACCCAGACTACAACGAACTGCCATAACTCTTTCTAGGATCAAGCGAACTGTGTCGGCGTGAATCCCATCGCTTGCCGGATCCTACCAGTGAAGATTAAGAATTGTTTGTGAGGCACCCCACCATGACCCAGACAGCAACCGATGTTCTACGGCTGATCCAAGAGGAAAATATTCAAATTATTGACCTCAAGTTTGTTGATCTGCCAGGCATTTGGCAACATTGCTCGTTTTACCAAGATCAACTGGACGAAGCTTCCTTTGTTGATGGGGTGCCCTTTGACGGTTCAAGCATTCGAGGCTGGAAAGCGATTAACGAGTCTGACATGGCGATGGTGCCTGATCCCACAACCGCTTGGATCGATCCATTTTGTAAAGAAAAAACCCTCAGCCTCATTTGTTCCATCAAAGAACCCCGCACAGGAGAGTGGTACAGCCGTGATCCCCGCAGCATTGCCCAAAAAGCCGTGGACTATCTCACAGCCTCCGGCCTGGGTGATACCGCCTATTTTGGCCCCGAAGCAGAATTTTTCGTGTTTGATGATGTGCGTTTTGACCAGACGGAGAATAAAGGGTTTTATTACGTTGATAGCATCGAGGGTCGCTGGAATTCAGGCCGCAAAGAACCGGGGGGCAATCTCGCCCACAAACCGGGCTACAAACAGGGGTATTTCCCCGTACCACCAACGGATACCCTCCAGGATATGCGCACAGAAATGCTGCTGACCATGGCGAAATGCGGCGTTCCCATCGAAAAGCACCACCACGAAGTCGCCACCGGGGGCCAAAATGAATTGGGGTTTCGCTTTGCAACGCTCCTCAAGGCCGCAGATTATTTGATGACCTATAAGTATGTGATCAAAAATGTCGCCCGTAAGTATGGCCGCACCGTGACATTTATGCCGAAACCACTGTTTAACGACAACGGCTCCGGGATGCACACCCACCAATCCCTCTGGAAAGAAGGTCAACCACTATTTTGGGGCGATCGCTACGCCAATCTCAGTCAACTGGCACTCCATTACATTGGTGGCATCCTCAAACACGCCCCAGCCCTGCTCGCTTTTTCTAATCCCAGTACCAACTCATACAAACGTCTTGTTCCCGGCTTCGAGGCTCCGGTGAATTTAGCCTATTCCCAAGGAAATCGTTCGGCGTCGGTGCGCATTCCCCTGTCTGGGCCAAACCCCAAAGCCAAACGCCTTGAATTCCGTTGCCCTGATGCCACGGCCAACCCCTATCTAGCCTTTGCGGCGATGCTCTGTGCGGGCATTGATGGTATTAAAAACGCCATTGATCCAGGTGATCCCCTAGATGTCGATATCTACGATTTGACCCCAGAGGAACTGAGCAAAATTCCTTCAACTCCCGCTTCCCTAGAAGCCGCCCTCGAAGCTCTCCAGCAGGATCATGATTTTTTAACGGCGGGCGGTGTCTTTACGACAGATTTCATTGAGAATTGGATTGAGTACAAATTAGACGCCGAAGTGAATCCCCTCCGGTTACGGCCCCATCCCTACGAATTTGCCCTTTATTACGATTGCTAAACGGCAACCTAGCTCCATAAAAAATCCCACTGCCGATGGTAGTGGGAAACAAATTAATTTATTTGTGACGACAGCTAGACTAAATGGCTGTGTCGAGTAGTAATGCTACGAAAAATGCTTTAGTAGCGGCTACGGCCACCCCCACGGGAAGCCGGACGACGGTCTTCACGGGGTTTTGCTTTGTTAACCTTGAGGTCACGACCCATCCATTCAGCACCATCTAGGGCTTCAATGGCCGCATTTTCTTCGTCTTCGCTAGACATTTCCACAAAGGCGAATCCTCTCGGTCTGCCAGTTTCCCGGTCAGTGGGAACTTGGACACGGTTTACCTTGCCATATTCGGCGAAGGTTTCTTTTAGGTCCTCATCAGTAACCTGATAGGACAAATTTCCAATGTAAATCGACATAATTAACGAATATTCTTCCGAATCGGAGAATCGTAGAGGGCAGAGATTCGGAAAGCTACGCAGTCAGGAAAACTTTAGACAATCTTACTTAACTGGATCAAATCCTTATCTTGTTACGTCTGATTATAGCTGCTCGATTTGATTTTTAATCAGATGTTTCAATTTTTGAGGGTCTTGGGCAGGGAAAAGTTAATCCTACGACTCTTACTGCAAAAATTCTTTACAATCCTGGGAGGATAAGTTGCTAATTTGGGGGGCATTGTATGGGGTTTCCGGTTGTTTATCATCCTGATTATGTGACGCCGATTCCGGAGGAGCATCGTTTCCCGATGCCGAAGTTTCGGTTATTGCATGGGTTGCTGTTGGGGGATGGGGTGATTCAACCGGAGCAAGTTTACCAACCGCAATTGCCAGATCGAGCCTGGCTAGAACTTGTCCACGAACCGGACTATGTGACGGCCTATTGCCAGGGAACCTTGACCCCAAAGGCCCAACGGCGCATTGGTTTGCCCTGGAGTGCGGGGGTCGTCCAACGGACTTTGACGGCGGTGGGAGGAACGATTTTGACGGCGCAGTTGGCCCTAGAGCATGGGTTGGCCTGTAATACGGCAGGGGGGACACACCATGCTTTTCCGGGCTATGGGTCAGGATTTTGTATTTTGAATGATTTGGCGATCGCCACCCGGACAATTCAGCAACGGGGCTTGGCGCAGCGGATTTTAATCGTCGATCTCGATGTGCACCAGGGGGACGGCACGGCGTTTATTTTCCAAGATGACCCGACGGTATTTACCTTTTCGATGCACTGCGAGGTGAATTTTCCCAGCCAAAAGCAGCGCAGTGATTTAGACCTTGGCCTACCGGAAGGATTGGACGACGATGGCTACCTGCAAATTTTGGCGCACCATCTAGAAGATCTTTTGAGTCAGGTGAAGCCGGATTTGGTGTTTTACGATGCGGGGGTGGATACCCATGTGGGCGATCGCCTCGGTAAATTAGCGATGACGAACACGGGTCTGTATCGGCGGGAACGGCTGGTGTTGAGTACCTGCTTGGCGGCGGGCTATCCCGTGGCCTGTGTGATTGGTGGGGGCTATGCGAAAAATATCCATGACCTTGTATATCGCCATTCCCTGCTCCATCGGGCGGCGCGAGATGTTTATTAAACGGCCAAAAATTCCTGGATGACAGCCTGGCTGAGTTCATGGGTACTCCCAGAAGCAACAATGCCCCCTTTCTGCATCGCGTAGTAACGGTCAGCTTGGCGCACAAAGTGCAAGTGTTGCTCGACTAAAAGCACTGAAATCCCCGTTTCCGCAATAATTTGTTTCACAGCCGCTTCGATTTCTAAAATGATCGACGGCTGAATTCCTTCGGTGGGTTCATCTAGGATTAGTAACTTTGGTCGACCCATTAAAGCGCGGGCGATCGCCAACTGCTGCTGCTGACCCCCACTCAGATCGCCCCCCATCCGGTGCAGCATCTCCTTAAGCATTGGGAATAAATTCAAAATTTCTGAGGGAATATTACTCTTATTGCGACGGCCCTTGGGTAAAGCTTCTAGGCCGAGGAGGAGATTTTCCTTAACCGTAACCCGGGGAATAATTTCTCGTCCTTGGGGAACATAGCCAATCCCAGACCGGGCACGGCGATCCGTCGCGAGGGAATTAATTTCCTGGCCCATAAAACGCAGTTTTCCGGTGCGGGGCGGCAACAATCCCATAATTGTTTTCAGAAGCGTTGTTTTGCCGACGCCATTGCGACCAATTAGACAAACCATCTCCCCTTGGGGCACATTCAAATCCACATTCCGCAAAATGTGACTTTCACCGTAATAGACATTGAGATCAGAAACATTCAGAACTGGGGCATCGTTAGCTTGGGTCATGGTTTCAGAAAAACAAAAAGGGGGAATATTGGCTCCCTAATCATAGACAGGAATTCTCCCCCCATTTCGTAACAAAAACAGCAGTATTTTTTTAAATGCGTCCCGCGCTGCCAGATTTAGAGCTCACCACAATCGGCGATCGCAATTTCCTGTTTTGGGGCACCGCTACCAGAACCCTGGGCTTCCATGGCTTTGACCACATCCATGCCTTCAATAACCTTGCCGAAGACCACGTGCTTACCGTTGAGCCAAGGGGTTAGGGTCGTAGTGATGAAGAATTGAGAGCCATTGGTATTGGGGCCACGGTTCGCCATACTCAGCAAACCTGGGACATTGTGGCGCAGTTCAAAGCTTTCGTCGGCAAAGGTGTCGCCGTAGATGGATTCGCCGCCAGTACCGTTGCCATTGGTAAAGTCTCCCCCTTGGCACATAAATTCAGGGATCACCCGGTGGAATTTAGAGCCTTTGTAATGGAGAGGTTTGCCCCGTTTGCCGATGCCTTTTTCGCCAGTGCAGAGGGCGCGGAAATTTTCAGCGGTTTTGGGGGCAACGTCGGCCCGTAGTTCAAAAACAATGCGTCCGGCACTTTCGCCGCCGATGGTGATATCAAAAAAAACTTTGGGGTTGGGCTGTTCGCTCACGATTACTTGTCCTAAAAAATGTCGTCTCTTTAACCAAATGGTACTGCAAGGGTGGTCAGGGGCGATCGCCTCTTCATTGAGTCAAATGCGCTAGAACGACTCATAATGCCCACCAATCGCAAAGATGTAGACGGCTTGGTCATCAAATTTGTAAATTAGGCGATCTTTTTGACTGATGCGTCTTGACCAAAAGCCCGATAAGTTGTGTTTAAGGGGTTCTGGTTTTCCGATGCCAATGCTTGGATCGTCTCGCAACATATCTTTTAGCACTTTACGTAGTGATTTGTGGAGGGTTGGATTTTTCTGGCGCAATTTTTCGTAGATTTCCCATGTATTTCCCTCAAAAACCAAGGATCTCATCCATTGCCTCCGCGTTGGGTTGATAGCCTTGTTGTTTCGTGTGGGTTTCGAGGGAGTCTTTAATTTGTTGCATGAGAACGTTATTTTGCAATATGTAAAGCGTTTCCTGCTCTCTCTCCCAATCTTCAGCACTGATCACAATAAAATCTTTGCCATTCCGCCGAGTCACCTTAAGGGGAAGATGATCGGCAATTACGGTCTCCACAAAAGATTTCAGGTTTTCACGAAATTGATTGACGCTGACTGTATCCATACTTGTGTGTGTTCAAAAATAAATGTACGGAACTACCGTACATAGTAAGAGATAATTTCGATGGCGATCACCTTTTAGCTGACCTGTTCAATTTGGCGTACAGCGGTCAGGGCAGAATAACTTACCCCAGCTGTACCTTCTCCCGGATGGACAGAATCTCCCACGAGCCAAACATTTTTAAACGGTGTTCTGGTGGCGAATCCAAAGGGCGCAAAGGTGGAAATTCGCTGTCCTACACCGCCAACAAAGCCTTTGTGTCGGGCCGTATAGAAAGCAAAGGTGCGCGGCGTTCCGGCTTCTTGAACAATGATATTTTCTGGGGAAAGGTCAAAATAGCGGCCTAATTTGGCGATCGCCTCCTGGGTGTAACGCTCCTTCCGTTCGGCGTAATCTTCCCCAAACCAGGGATCAGGATCGACAAAAGAAGAGGCGATAATCGTCCGGTGACCCTCTGGGGCGCGACCATCATTCGGCTTACTCACCGAAACAAAGAGAGAATTATTCTCGCCAATTGCTTGGTCATAATCATAGAGAAATTGCAGGTGAGGTGGACAATTTTTGGGAATTGCCGCTTCCTTGACCCCTAAGTAAACAACAAAGGCTCCCGATGGATCTGGCAAATTTTCAATGCGTTTTTGATAGATTTTTTTGAAAATTGATTCGGGCGGATGCTCTGAAATTTTAATTAAATCTTGAACCGTGGTGTTCGCGACTACATGATCAAAAGCTTGTGTAAAAATTTCATTTTGACGCTGATCAAAGACTGTTAATTGAGGCTTGGTTTGACCCAAGTTAATTTCCTTAATGCGGTGGCGAGTGAGTAATTTCCCCCCATGTTTTTCGAGGGCTTCGATCAGGCGATCGCTCAAGGCTTGCATACTACCCTGGAGATGAAATAAACCTTGGGGCGTTTGGGAAACGGCGAGGGCCGTCGCACCGTAGAGTAGTGCGGTTTCGGAACTATCAACTTGGGAGTACAGCTTTAACTGCAAATCCAAAAAAATTTTCAACCTTTGATCTGCCGCAACACCACATAATTTCAACGCGTCTAAAACCGTCATCAAAGCAAAGGGAACTGTGATCAATGTATCTAAACGAAATGCCTTGATTAACTGCAAAATATCCCAAGGATTACGGGGTGGCACCACCGGATCGCGGCCTTGAAATTGCCAACTCGCCGCAAATAAAACCTTTAATAAATTCCAAAAATTTTCGCTTTTGGGAAATTGTTTAAGCCGCTCAACTTCCCATTTTTCAGCATCACGCCAAACATTAATGGGTTCTGTTTCGCCCGGTAAAAACACCGCACAAGCCGGATCACAAACTGTGGCTTCGGGTAAAGCGACGTCCAATTCTTGAAAAATACGCTGGTGAATCCCCCCTGCTTCTAAGCCCGCCACCTGGGTCGCCCCTACATCGAAGGTAAAACCCCGACGCTTAAAAGTGGATGCACAGCCCCCGGCGATCGCCGCCTGTTCATAGACCGTGACATCGTAGCCCCGTTTCGCCAACAGAGCCGCCGCCGTTAAGCCACCAATGCCCGCCCCAATGACCGCAATCTTGCCCTTACTCATCCCGAAACATCCGTTACAATTCTTTACCTTTCCCTATTGTCCAAAATTTTACCTTTCTTGACAAAAAGGCGATCGCCCCTGATAAAGAGAGATTGCCGAACCTGCTACAGTCCGCAACTTGGTAAAGTATTTAGACAGTCACTAAACAGCCCACCCAGAGAAAAGACCTATGTTTGACGCCCTAGCCGAACGCCTAGAAGATGCCTGGAAATCCCTCCGGGGCCAGGACAAAATCAGCGAATCTAACATCAAAGAAGCCCTAAAGGAAGTTCGTCGCGCCCTCCTCGAAGCCGACGTCAACCTCCAGGTGGTCAAGGGCTTTATTTCTGATGTGGAAAAAGCGGCAGTCGGTGCAGAAGTTATTTCTGGCGTTAACCCAGGGCAACAGTTCATCAAAATTGTCTACGACGAACTCGTCAAAATCATGGGGGAAAGCAACGTTCCCCTCGCCGAAGCAGAAAATAAGCCCTCCGTAATTCTCATGGCCGGGCTGCAGGGGACGGGGAAAACCACCGCCACCGCCAAACTTTCCCTCTATCTCCGCAAGCAAAATAAAACCGCCCTGATGGTCGCAACCGACGTTTACCGTCCAGCGGCGATCGATCAGCTCAAAACCCTCGGTGAACAAATTGACGTGCCCGTGTTTGACCTGGGTAGTGACGCCAATCCCGTTGACATTGCCAAACAAGGGGTTGAAAAGGCCAAAGAACTCGGTGTTGATGTCGTCCTCGTGGATACGGCGGGTCGCTTGCAGATTGATGCCGACATGATGGCCGAACTCAAGCAAATTAAAGACACGATTAACCCTGACGATACTTTGTTGGTCGTTGACTCGATGACGGGCCAAGAGGCTGCTAGTTTAACCCGCACCTTCCACGAAGAAATTGGCGTTACCGGGGCCATTCTCACCAAGATGGATGGGGATACCAGAGGTGGTGCGGCCCTATCTGTGCGGATGATCTCTGGTCAACCGATCAAATTTATTGGGGTTGGTGAAAAAGTAGAAGCCCTAGAACCATTCTATCCAGACCGTTTAGCGTCCCGTATCCTCAACATGGGCGATGTGCTGACCCTCGTCGAAAAGGCCCAGGAAGCCGTTGATCTGTCCGACGTCGAGGAAATGCAGGCCAAGTTACTCGAAGCCCGCTTTGACTTTGATGACTTTCTCAAGCAGATGCGCCTGTTAAAAAATATGGGTTCCCTGGGGGGCATGCTGAAGCTCATCCCTGGCATGGGGAACAAGATTGATAAAAATATGCTCGAACAGGGGGAAGTGCAACTGAAGCGCGTGGAAACCATGATCAACTCCATGACCAAGGAGGAGCGCAAAAATCCGGATGTATTAGCCCAAACGCCCAAGCGTCGTACCCGTATTGCCAAGGGCTCTGGGTTATCAGAAAAAGATGTCTCAAAACTCATTGCTGACTTTACCCGGATGCGGAAGATGATGCAGCAGATGGGTCAAGGGGGAGGCTTACCTGGGATGGGTGGACTCGGTGATCTGTTCGGTGGGGGAATGCCTGGGATGGGCGGACGTCCCGGTCGTGGTGGCGCACCGAAGAAAAAGAAAAAGGCGAAAAAGAAAAAAGGTTTTGCTGACCTCTAGGTTTTCGTTGCTACGATGAATGAAATGGTGCCAAATAAACGGAGATTCGTCCATGGCTAGTTTGTATGAAAAGTTAGGCGGCGCAGCGGCAGTTGATCTGGCGGTGGAGAAATTCTACGGTAAGGTTCTGGCCGATGAACGAGTTAATCGTTTTTTTGTCAATACTGACATGGCCAAACAGAAGCAACACCAAAAGGATTTTATGACCTATGCTTTTGGGGGCACGGATCGATTTCCGGGTCGTTCGATGCGGGCTGCCCATCAAGATTTAGTTAAAAATGCGGGTCTAACGGATGTCCATTTCGATGCGATCGCCGAAAATTTGGTGTTGACCCTCCAGGAATTAAATGTGTCCCAAGATTTAATCGATGAAGTCGTCACCATTGTGGGTTCAGTGCAGCACCGCAATGATGTTTTAAACCGTTAGTCGTTAGTATCGATCGACCATTGCACAGTGAAATCAGACGATGGATGGGGAACAATGACCAAAAAGCCCCATCTTTTTTATGGCTATGATTAATTCAGAGCAGTTAAAACCGCCCCTAAAGTGGGCTGGGGGTAAGCGTTGGTTAGTCCCTAAATTACGGTTAATTTGGCAAGGCTACCAAGACTATCAATTAATTGAGCCGTTCTGTGGTGGCTTGGCGATCGCCTTGGGTTTGGTTCCGCAAAAAGCAATTTTAAATGACGTTAATTTTCATTTAATTAATTTTTATCAGCAACTCAAAAAAGGCCTAAAAAGTAGTATTTTAATGGCAAATGATGCTGATTTATATTATCAATGCCGAGACCGTTTTAATGAATTGATTGAAAATAATCAGAGCGAGACCCAAGAAGCCGCGAGTTTATTTTATTATTTAAACCGGACTGGGTTTAATGGCTTGTGTCGATTCAATTCCCAGGGAAAATTTAATGTCCCTTTCGGGCGATATCGTTCGATTAACTATAGGGATGATTTTTTTGCCTACAAAAAGTTATTTCAAGCTTGGCAGTTTCAATGGGGAGATTTCGAGAAAATTCCAGTTGCTGACCATAGTTTTATTTATGCTGATCCGCCCTATGATGTGGAGTTTCGTCAGTATGCTGCCGGGGGGTTTAGTTGGGCCGATCAAGAGCGATTAGCCACCTGGCTGGCAGCACAAACCGCGCCAACAATTGCTTCTAATCAAGCCACGCCCAGAATTTTAGATCTGTATCAAAGTTTGGGTTTTACCGTGACGACCTTAAGCGCCCCACGACGCATTGCCTGCAACGGCGATCGCACTCCGGCTAAAGAGATGCTCGCCTTCCGTAATTTGGCAGCAAAAGATTTGTTGAATACATAGGGTTCATGCAATTTCTGCAACCATTTCAGGCACCCTGTAAATTGTGATACCAGTTTTCCGGCGAGAGGAACTTACCTTGAAGGTCTGTCAACTTTTTATGTCTTGGTAAGGGGAGTGAATTCATGGGGCGAAGAAATACAGCACTGTCTGATGTTGCCCAACCGCCAACACTCCAGGAATTTTTGCAGTTATGTACAATGGCGGATCTTCGCCAAGAACCCACCGCCCAAGCCTGGGCCTTTCAGTTACTCCGGGAAGGGACATTTCAAGAACGCTGGCGACTGGTTAAGGTTTTTGCAAAATTAGGCTCAACAGCGATCGCCCCTCTCCTGAGCATCGCTGAAGATCACACCGCTGAGACAGAATTACGGTGGTTTGCGATTCGTATTTTGGGACAATACCAAGATCCTGAGGCGATCGCCCGTCTGATCTTGCTCATTGACCATTGTTCAGAAGAATTCCTCCTCGAAGAAATCATGAGAACGTTGGTGCAGCTAGAAGGAAAGGCCGTGGATTATCTAGTGCCGCTGTTGGCCAAGCCAGAAAGTCGTAGCCTCGCCGTAAACGCCCTTTGTAAATTACGCTATCCGCAAATTATTGATCCCCTGCTGACGGTCATTGATGATCCAGATCCGCAAATCCGTTCCTTAGCCATTGAAACCCTCAGTCAATTTCGCCAACCAGAAATTTTTACCGCCCTGTTGTCTGCCCTCACAGATACGGCGGCCCCAGTGCGTCGGGAAGCAGTTAAGGGTTTGGGCTTTTGGGGCCAGTCCATTGATCCGGTTTTGTTGTGCGAAAAAGTCCAGCCGTTGCTCTACGATTTCAACCTGGAGGTTTGTGCCCAGGCCGGGTTTACCCTCAGTCGTTTTCCGATTCCCCAAGCTGCCGAGGCGATCGCCACCGTGCTGCAATCCCCCCATACGCCCGAACCATTACAATGTAACCTGATCCAAGCCCTCGGTTGGTTAGCCATTCCAGAAAGTTTAACCCAGCTCGAACCCTTGCTTCACCATGGGGCTGACACAGTGGTTTTAGAAACTCTCAAGGCATTTGGCCGAATCACCGAACCGAACCTGCGGGGGCAGGGAACAACAATTTTGCTGCAGTTTTGGCAAAAGGTTTCCCAGCCCCAACCCCTGCCGATTCAACAAGCATTCATTTATGCCCTCGGCCAGCTCCAGGATCCCCGCGCCCAGGCTTTACTAACTGCCTTTAGCCAAAGCCTCGAAAAACCGATCCAACTCCATGCGATCGCCGCCCTGAAAAAAATTGGCATCGCCGCAAGTTCCGAAGTTAGCTGATTTTTAGAAGCCAATCAGTTAAGCTAATTATTTCTTAATCTGAGAACATCCATTCCCCACCCACAGCAAGGCCCCATGAGTACCGAATTTCGTGAGCTACTGAAGAAAGTTGGCAGCGGTAAACACACCAGCAAAAGTTTGACCCGTGCCGAAGCGGCGATCGCCCTAGACATGATGCTCGATGGTACCGCGACTCCCGCCCAAATCGGGGCCTTCCTCATTTCCCAACGGATTAAACGGCCTACCGGGGTAGAACTAGCAGGGATGCTCGATGCCTATGACCGCCGCAGCCAAAAATTAGACCCCCTCCCCAACGGAGAAAAAGTATTTATCCTAGGGATTCCCTACGATGGCCGCACCAAAACAGCCCCCATTGCACCGATCACGGCTTTAATTTTGAAAACGGCTGGGGTGCCCGTGCTCATGCATGGTGGCGATCGCCTGCCGACGAAATATGGCCTCCCCCTCGGAGAAATTTGGCAAGCCCTGGGCCTCGATTTCCAAGCCCTCAGTTTTGCGCAACTACAAAGCTACTTCCAGCGCACCCACTTTGCCTGCTGCTATACGCCGACGCTCCTGCCCGCTAGCCAAACCCTGATTTCCTACCGCGAAGAATTGGGCAAACGCCCGTCCCTAGCAACCCTCGAATTGGTCTGGTCGCCCTCTGGCGATCGCCAAGCCCACACCATCGCGGGTTATGTACACCCCCCCACCGAAGCGATTATTCGCGATACTTTTACAGAACGGGGCAATCCTCCCTACACCCTGATCAAGGGCTTAGAGGGTAGTGGCGATCTACGGATTTCCCAGACCACCATTGTGGTCACCAATCAAACCGAATCCGCCGATGGATTTGTCTATCTCAAGCCCAATCCCTATGACTACGGTTTAGGAGGCGAAGACATTCACCTAGAAAGCCCGGAGCAATACTATCAAGATCTCGCTGCGCTTCTCCAGGGACAGCCTTCACCGCTAAGCGATTCTGCTGTGTGGAATGGGGGCTTTTATTTGTGGCATTGTGGGCAAGTCAAGGATCTCCAAAGTGGTTTAGATTTAGCCCAAACCTGGGTCAAAACCGGAAAATTACAAGCAACCCTCACGGCTCTCAAGGCTGATTTAGGGGCAAGAATCGCCTCCTAAAATTTCAACAATCACACCAATGATTGCCATCTAATATTTTTATTGTTCACAATCTTAAAAATTTGTAAAAACAACATTTTCCGTCTAGACTAAAGGGAAGATACCGGAATAATACTTTTTCGTTAATAAAAGAACTGGGCTTGTTTTTTGTGGCGGCCCATCGTTATATATGTGAATGTGAGAAATCTCGCCTGGCGTTTTTCTCAACCATTGATACCAAAAGCCAGTCTTGTTTTTTGGTGCATTTAGTAAAGGGTAATGTGATCTTGTAATATTCGTTGACATTAGGGAGGCAGAGTCAGATGATGACAAACCATGCTGTACAACGGTTGGTGGAATTGGCCGAAGGCATTTACATCGAAACTGCGATCCCTAGGGAAAGTCATCCTGCGCTGCGGTCTGGCTTTGCGGGTTATCCCAGTAATCCCCGTTGGAATGTCCGCAAATATCAGGCTTGGAAACAAGGCAAACAATGGCGACAAGCTTTAGATAATGGGCAACTGGTGGTTGAAGAGCAGCACCTAGTCCCCGTGGTACAACCGGAATGCCAAGCCCCACCTCCCCCCAAGAAAACAACGCGAGATTGGCGATCGCCCCTCAAAAAATTAACCTTTTCGTTGAACTAGGCTTTCGTGGATTGACGGGATGGGGTTACAGTAAAATCCTCACACTTTATCTGTCCTAAAATTCCCGTTGGCGATCGCCCTATGCATTGCGATTATTTGATCCAAATTTTAAATGCCCGCGTTTACGACGTAGCCCAAGAAACGCCCCTCGAAGTGGCCCCCAATCTTTCGCGCCGCCTGCACAACCATGTGCTATTGAAGCGGGAGGATATGCAGTCGGTCTTTTCTTTTAAGCTGCGGGGCGCGTACAACAAGATGGCGCACCTAACCCCAGAGCAACTGCAATGTGGCGTGATCGCTGCCTCCGCCGGAAACCATGCCCAGGGGGTGGCCCTTGCCGCGACAGAGTTGGGCACGAGGGCAGTGATTGTAATGCCCGTGGTGACGCCCCAGGTCAAGATCAATGCCGTTAAAGCCAGGGGTGGCGAGGTGATCCTGCATGGAAATGCCTATGATGATGCCTACGCCCACGCCCGCAAACTCTCGGAGGAACAGGGCTTAACGCTCATTCATCCCTTTGATGATCCCTATGTCATCGCTGGCCAGGGCACGATCGGCATGGAGATTTTACGCCAGTGCCAACAGCCCATCCACGCGATTTTTGTGGCGATCGGCGGCGGCGGATTAATTGCAGGCATTGCGGCCTATGTGAAGCGGGTGCGGCCTGAGATCAAAATTATCGGCGTCGAACCTGTGGATGCCGATGCTATGAAACAATCCCTTGCAACAGGGGAACGGGTGCAGTTATCCCAAGTGGGGTTGTTTGCCGATGGGGTGGCGGTGCGCTATGTCGGGGAAGAAACATTTCGCCTGTGCCAGGAATATGTCGATGAAATTATTCTGGTCTCCACCGATGATACCTGTGCGGCCATTAAAGATGTATTTGAGGACACCCGCTCTATTTTGGAGCCGGCTGGGGCATTGGCGATCGCCGGGATGAAAGCCTATGTGGAGCGGGAAGGCATTCAGGACGAAACCTTAGTGGCCGTTGCCTGTGGGGCCAATATGAACTTTGATCGCCTGCGGTTTGTGGCCGAGCGAGCCGAATTAGGGGAAGGGCGAGAAGCAATTTTTGCCGTGACAATCCCAGAACAACCGGGCAGTTTACGAAAGTTTTGCCGTTGCATGGGCGATCGCAATTTAACGGAATTCAACTACCGCATTGCCGATGAACAGGAAGCCCATATTTTTGTGGGGGTACAAATTGCTGACCGCAGTGAAATTAAGACCCTCGCCGAAACCTTCGAAGCGAATGGCTTTAAAACCCTCAATCTCACCGATGACGAACTGACGAAATTACACCTGCGTCACATGGTCGGTGGCCGCAGTCCCAAGGCAACCCATGAGTTGTTCTATCGCTTTGAGTTTCCTGAATATCCAGGGGCATTGATGAAGTTTGTCGATACCATGAGCCCCCATTGGAATATCAGTGGGTTCCACTATCGCAATAATGGTGCTGATTACGGACGGATTGCGATCGCCGTCCAGGTGCCCCCGGCAGAAATGGACGATTGGCAAACGTTTCTCGACCAACTCGGCTATCGTTACTGGGACGAAAATCAAAATCCCGCCTACAAGCTCTTTTTGGGCTAAGGTTTTGTCCTACTCCCAAAGCACGGCAGCCCGCTCTTGAACCACACGTTGGTAAACCTGCTCCGTGGCGATCGCCAATTTTGCCCAATTAAAACGCCGGGGCAGATCCGCGTAGGCATTTTCTACGAGGATTTTGGCATATTCTGGGTGTTGTAAGACCTCCAAAATTCCCCAGGCGAGGGAACTGGCCACATTCGCATAGGTGACAATGCCCGTTTCGCCGTGGGTGACCACCTCCGGTAAGCCTCCCGTATTGGATACCACCACGGGAACTTTCGCCGCAAAACTTTCGAGGACAACAATCCCAAACGGCTCATACAAACTAGGAAACACGGCACAATCGGCGATGGTTTGGAACTTATCCAAATCCTCGTCGGACATAAATCCCGTGAAATTACACTGTTCCCAAATGCCTAAATTCCAAGCCTGTTCCTTCAGGCGATCGCCATTGCCGCCCCCAATAATCACAAACCGGACTTTCCCCCGCATCACCTCCAAAATCCGAGGCGCCGCACTCAGGAGCACATTAATTCCTTTTTCGTAGGTTAAACGTCCCACATAATAGACAATCCGATGGTCATCGGGGGCAAACTGACGGCGAAAAGACTGACGGTCAAAACTAACCGCATGTTGTTTTTTTTCTGGCCGAATCCCATTAAAAATCACATCCATTTTCGGCCAGGGAGTTTGCAAGGCCCGCTCCAGCTCGTGGCGCATGTATTGACTACAAACGATCACCCGCCAGGCCTCGTGGGACAGCATTTTTTCCTTGCGGGCGATGTAGCGGTGGGTATCGGTGTGAATACCATTGTGGCGACCATATTCCGTGGCGTGAATGGTGGCCAATAGGGGAATTTTAAACTGATGTTTGAGGGCGATCGCCGCATCAGCGACTAACCAATCATGGCTATGGATCAACGCACAGGAGCCTGTTTTTTCTAAAAAAGCAGCACCATAGGCCAGCATTTCCCGGTTCATCGACCCCACCCACTGGAAAAAATCAGGGTGATCCGGCACGACGACCCGATGCACATGGATGCCCTCGACAATTTCATAGGCTGGCGCTAACCCTGTGGCCAAGGTCAACATGTGCACTTCATGGCCCAGGCGGACAATTTCTGGATACAGTTCCCCCACATGGCGAGCAATCCCACCCACAACCCGGGGGGGAAACTCCCAACTGAGTACTAAGATGCGCATTATTCCATCTCCCTCACCGCTTGCAAAAATACCCTTTCTTTCCCCATTCATTTAATCCCTTAAAGAAATTTCACAGCTCGCCGAGTGGGTCTGAACAAACGCTCTTTTTTCCTTTACAATAGAGGTGGGCAAAAACTTTTGCGATAAAGAATGAAAGTTTTTGTTCACTCCTCACACCATACTTCGTCCGAATCGCCATAGTATTCGGGCGTTTTTTTTGTCAGTAATTTAACCAGATTGTTGCGCTCAAAGTTGCCGACTCTCCCTGGGATCAATCACATTTCTTGGTAGGGTTTGCTGCTGTCATATTCCCCTAAGCGATGGAGCATAGAAAAAGCTCGCTATATCCTAGCATTGGTTTTCCTTCAGTTTTCAAGAAAGCATCAAACGCAAAATTTTCTATCATTTTGCCTAAAGTTCCAGATGGGTCGGAGCCTTTATGCTAGAATCCCTAGGTATCCTTAGAAAAATCTTGTATAAATTAGGAATTTAGAGGCATGTCAAAAACTGCCGCAGTCACAGACGCAACCTTTCAAGAAGAAGTCCTCGAAAGTGACGTCCCTGTACTCGTCGACTTCTGGGCTCCTTGGTGTGGTCCCTGTCGTATGGTTGCTCCCGTCGTGGAGGAGATCGCCGAACAATACCAAGATCAAATCAAGGTGTTTAAGCTCAATACTGACGAAAACCCTGGTGTCGCCAGCGAATATGGTATTCGGAGCATCCCGACCTTGATGATTTTCAAAGGGGGCAAAAAGGTCAGCATGGTAGTCGGTGCTGTGCCCAAAACAACCCTCGCTGCTGCGATTGATAAAGAACTTTAAAAAAATTCTCTTAAGAACTTCAACGCACTACGAGCCACCAACGACATCATTTAACATCCGGCTTTTGCATTTAGCCCTAGTGTATTCCTAGGGTTTTTTAGTGTCTGGCTGGGTGGCGATCGCCTTGAGTTTTTGATAAGCATCGGAATTTGCTAACTCCGGTGGTGGCGAAAAGGTGGCAATGCCGAAACTTGGGGACGGTAGTGCTGAAGCGATAGAGGCTTCGGGGCGAGATTGTACAAGCGGAGTGGGGGCGACTTTGGTCGGCAGTTCGGCACAGATCAGGCTTTCAAATTCTCGATTGAACTGGACTTGGGGCTTTTCCCAGCGTTGCCAAACCCGCAGGATTGCCGTGACTGAAATTTTTTTATAGCGCCCCCGATATAGGGCTTCGAGGACAGCTAGATGAACCCAGGCGACGGGACTATGGGCACACCATTGCTCAATGGTGGCTGCAGCGGTCTGACCATTGAGTTCAAAACCATAATATTCTAAGAGGGCAATCGTTTCGGCGATCGCCTGCTGTTCTGGGATGCTCTCCCCCATAGCAACTGTTCTCCTCTTGGTGACTGGTTTCTATCATCCCCTAAAGGTGAGGTTTACAACAATCTAAAGGTGAACATTTTGCCGTCAAATTTCTGAGCGGTTAACACGGTTACGCACTTTAGCAATGGTTTGGGGCAGTACCCCGACCAACTCAGCAAAGACATCATCGGACAGTTGGGCGGCTGTGTCGAGGTCAAACCAATTTTCAAACTGATTTAAAATAATTTGGGCCCGCTGTTCTGGTACGGGTTTGTCGGTGATCTGCTTCAGGAGTCGGACCCACTGCCGCCGAATGAGGTAGGCTTTTTCCCGCTCAGTACCGGGCGCTGGCACCAACAGAGACAGGGCGCCCACGGGGATTACCGATTCTACATCTTGATCAAAAACGCCACCAATGATCGCCCCTGGGCCAGCAAAATCGCCATGGTAGGCTTTGCGCAAAATCAGTCCATTTTTACGGCGGGGGTTCACCATCAAAAGCTCTCCCTGCTTCAATTGGGCCAAAATTTCAAGATGGTCTATGGGAGAATTTGTCGTTGAGGGGGGAGTAGAGCCCATGGCAAAGGATAAAGAACAGTGGCGATCGCCACATCAGCGGCGGTGAACTAAGAAACAAAAAGACTTAGGGAGATAAACTCTTTTGAACAAAGAGACGGCGCGGCCGACGCAGGAGCCAAGCACTTAGGGGACGTTCTGCATATTTAATATCATACCCACAACTGAGATAGAGTTGTTTGGCAGCTTCATTATTTTCCAAGACATGGAGGGCCACACTGCCGTAGTGCCAGTAACGCACTTGGGTTTCACAACGGGCCAAAAGTTTTCGGGCGATGCCCAGGCGACGGTATTGGGGATTTACCGCCAAATTAGAAATATAGGGGGCTTTGGCGGGGGCGATCGCCAGAGCACTTAGATAGCGTACCGAAACCTCCACTGTGCCGACGATTTCTTGGGTTGTCGCCGTTTGCATTGCTGCCACAAAACAAGCGTGGTGCTCTTTGGTCTGTTTGAGACGATGGTGTAAATCTTCATAGACCCCCAGGCGCAGGAGAGGCGTCAGCCAGCCCCAAGTGCCTTGGTAGTGATGGAAACTATGGGTCAAGACCGTTGCCAGGGCGCGGGCATCCTCCAGGGTAGCAGGCCGAATACTCAGGGTACTCTGGCTGAGAGCCACATCGACTGAGGATAGTTGCGGGATATTCCAAACAGAAGAAAGACGAGGATTCACCAAGCCTCCGGAAACAAGGGTAAAATTTTTCTAGAAAAACTTGAAACCACAAACCATTGTGCCAATTTTATGAATGGCTTGTCGAGGGATAGATTTTGCCAATCATCTGTAAGGCTCTAAATTTGTGGGCCACTATTCTGATCATGATATCCACCGACAATCGGTAAACAAGTCTTGAATGAAGGGCATTTGAGTAACGGAAGGCAAGCCGATGCCATCTTCAATGCACGTTTGAAAGCGGCACTGCATATTGTGAGGAAATCTTCACCATGGGACGCAAATCTAAACTAAAAAAACAGCGTAAAGTGATCGCCCAAAATCCATCCACTGCAACCTCATCATCACCCAAGGGGGATATCGAGACCCTGAATCAGCTTGGCTATGGCGAACACAATCGACTGCGATCGCCAGAAATTCCCGCTGATCGACCAGAACCCCAGTTATAAAGCTGTAATAAAAATCCCCCCTCGCCTGGAGGAGGGGGCAATTCATCACTCAACTACGGAATTAGGCGCGGTTCGCCTCATTAATTTCAGCCAAAATCTTGTCTGCTCCCTGGGCGATCGCCTTTTGGGCTAATTCAATGCCCAATTTTTCCGCATCGGCACGGCTACCCCTGACCTCATCGCGGATTAAGGTTTTGCCATCAAGGCTAGCAACCATCCCCACTAAAGTTAGGCGATCGCCTTCAATGGTTGTGTTGACCCCAATCGGTACTTGGCAGCCCCCCTCCAACTGACGCAGGAAAGAGCGTTCTGCATAACAGCGATCGCGGCTCTCGGCATGTTCGAGTACAGGCCGCAACAGACCCAAAATCTCCTCATCCCCATCCCGGCATTCGATACCCAAGGCCCCTTGGCCCACGGCATGGAGGGAAATCTCACTGGAAATAATCTGGTGGATGCGATCGCCAAAATCAAGCCGTTGCAGACCCGCCGCCGCCAAAATAATCGCATCATACTCACCCCGGTCTAACTTCGCCAGACGTGTATTCACATTGCCGCGAATATCTTTAAATTCCAAATGGGGGAAGTGGTGCCGCAGTTGGGCCAGACGCCGTAGCGAAGAAGTGCCAATCACCGAACCGCTTGGGAGGGTTTCTAGCTTCTTATCCCGATGCTTTTCGTTAACCACCAGGGCATCCGCCGGGTCAACCCGCTCCGTGACACAGCCGAGCATCAACCCCTCAGGCAAATTCGTGGGCAAATCCTTCAGGGAATGCACCGCAAAATCTGTCTCTCCCTTCAACATGCCGTCTTCGAGTTCCTGGGTAAATAGCCCCTTATCGCCAATTTTCGAGAGGGCCACATCCAGCACCTTATCCCCTTGGGTTTCCATGGTTTGGACTTCAAAGGTGATCTCTGGGTAAGCCTTTTGGAGCTCATCCCGTACCCAATAGGTTTGGACTAAAGCAAGTTGGCTTTTGCGGGAGCCAATCCGCACAGTGCGTTTCGAAGGGGTCTCAGCGGTCATATCAATTCGGATTTATAAAAATGATCTTAAAATTTTGACTCAAACTAGGGTATCGCGTTGTCCGTCCCTAATCGCAGAATTTTTTCTGAGAACAGCCGGAAATGTTACAACTGTTCACGAAATCCCCAAAAATCAGAGTCCTAATCCTAGGGCACGAGGCGGACAAATTTCTTTTTCCCCACCCGGAGCACCTTATCTACTAATTGCTCAGGCTTCTCAAAGGCAAGATTCATGTCCGTGATCCGCTCATCATCGAGGCGAACTGCCCCCCCTTTAATTTGGCGACGACCATCCCCGCCGCTGGAACATAGGCCAGAAGCCCCCAAAATATAAAACAGAGGCGAGGGGAATTCCACTGCGCCCAGGGAAAATTCGGGAATATTGGCAGCGGCAACATCCTGTACAGCTTTCTCCGCATCTACCGCCGCTGCAGCCCCATGGAACTGAGTAACAATGTCCCGGGCCAGGAGTTTTTGTTGGTCACGGGGGTTTGTCGGCAAGGTTTGCAGATCTTGTTTAGTGAGCAGTTCAAAATAGTCCTTCAGCAAGCTATCGGGGGTATTCTGCAACTTTTGGTACATGGTGTGGTGATTGTCCTTGAGGCCCACATAGTTATTGAGACTTTTGGACATTTTTTCTTTGCCATCGGTACCGATCAAGATAGGCAGCAATAGGCCGAATTGGGGCTTTTTCCCAAAGTGTCTTTGCAGATCCCGCCCCACAGCAATATTAAATTTTTGGTCAGTGCCCCCAAGTTCTACATCCGCATCCACGGCCACCGAGTCATAGCCCTGCATTAGGGGATAAAGAAATTCATGGATATAAATCGGGTTTTCGCTTTGGTAACGTTTGGCAAAGCCTTCTTTAGCTAGCATTTGCTGCACCGTCATTGTCGCCAGCAGTGCTTGAATTTTGGCTAAATCTAAATCCTTGAGCCATTCGGAGTTATAGCGAATTTCGAGGCGGCCTGGGGTCTCAAAATCGAGGATTGGTCGCAGTTGCTCTAGGTAGGTTTCGGCATTTTGTTGCACGTCGGCGGCACTGAGCTGTTTGCGCACTTCTGATTTGCCGGTGGGGTCGCCAATCTGGGCGGTAAAGTCGCCAATAATCACCACTGCAGTGTGGCCCGCATCTTGGAATGCGCGCAGTTTACGGAACGGAATACTATGGCCGAGGTGGAGATCTGAACCCGTCGGATCAATGCCTAATTTGACCCTCAAGGGGCGATCGCCTGTCTGGAGAACCTGGGCTAAATTTTCTTCAGGATTATCCGGAAAAATTTCGCTGGTGCCACGGGTTAGCCACTCAAGATTCGCAGACATATTCACAGGGGATTTTGTTAACTCAATTGTGGAAATTTAAACCTGCCTATTGTGCCATATTCTGCTGAGATTATTGAATGCAGCGAAGCGATAAGCTGCCTATTCTGGGGTTGCGGTTGTGACTTCAGGATTTTCGGCCTTTTCCTTCAATTCAAAATAAGCCGCCATCACATCGCGCACCATCGGCCCAGCCACAGAACCACCACCACCACCAGAATGTTCTGCAAAGGCGACGACAACGATCTCTGCCTCGTCATAGGGAGCAAAGGCACCGAACCAAGCATGGTTTTCCCGGGGTGGTGCCTCGGCGGTACCACTTTTTCCCGCTGCCGTCGGAATCCCAGGAATATTGAGCACTGTACCAGTACCGTTAGTGACCACGGCCCGCAAGCCTTGGCGAATAGTTTCTAGGGTACTGGGGGCCATGTTGAGGGACGTTTTCACCGGAGTATCGGTTTGGACGAGGTGGGGTTGCACTAAATAGCCGCCATTCGCTGTCACCGCAAACATCTGGGCCACCTGTAGGGGGGTCGCCAACGTTAAGCCCTGGCCGATGGACATATTTACGGTGTCTCCCACATTCCAAGGGCGATCGAGGCGCTCTTGGGTCCAATCATCATCCGGAATTAGACCGCTGGTTTCTTCGTTGAGTTCAATGCCAGTGGGGGCACCAAACCCAAAGCGGCGCGACCAATCAATCAGGGTTTCACCGCCAACACCCCGCCCCACCTGGCCAAAAAAGGTGTTACTACTCCAGGCCATCGCTTTCACGTAGCCAGCGGCCCCAAAACCAGCCCGGTTCCACTCATAGAAACGAACCCCAGCAGCAGCGAGGTAAGGACTGGTGCTCAACACTGTATTGGCTGGATATTTGCCGGATTCCATCCCGGCGGCGGCGGTCACAACTTTAAAAGTCGATGCTGGCGGAAACCCACGAATGGCACGGTTAATGAAAGGATCGCCCTGGGCAGTGACCGCGGCCCATTTTTCGGGGGAAATGCGATCAGAAAAAATATTCGGATCAAAGTTGGGGTAGCTCGCCATCGCCAAGACATCGCCATTGCGCGGATCGAGAGCGACGATCGCCCCTTTGCGTCGTCCCAAAACCCTCTGGGCAACCTTTTGAAGTTCAGCGTCTAGGGTAAGACGCAGATCTTCCCCGGCCTGGGCTGGTTTTTCTCCCAGGATTTTCACAAACCGGCCATCGCGGTCCACTTGAATTTCTTGGCCGCCCCATTCCCCACGCAGACGGGATTCTAGGGACGCTTCTAGACCTAATTTACCGATGTAATCCTGGAGGCGATAGCCTTCTGCTTGGCGAGTCTCAAATTCTTCGGGGGTTAATTCTCTCGTGTAACCGAGGACATGGGAGGCCGTATCACCTTCGGGATAGTAACGCACCGGTTCGATGATCACCTCTACCCCGGCAAGGGTCTGGTGATGTTCTTCGATGGCGGTGACTTGGGCAAGGGTCAAATTGCGGGCGATCGCCAAGGGTTCAGTGGCGTAGATATCTTGGGATTCTAGGCGCTTTTCAATTTCGGCGGGGGCGATGCCTACCAACTGGGAGAGCAATTGTTTCGTTTTTGGCCAATCGGGTCTCGTGCGGGCTACGGGCCACACATAGACGGCATGGGCAAGTTTTGTGGTGGCCAGCACCTTGCCATGGCGGTCAAACATATTACCCCGGATCGGTGGTTTGGGGGCAATGCGGACGCTATTATTCCGGGCCGTTTGTCGCAGTTCATCTCCCTTAACGAGTTGCAAAAAAGCCAAGCGGGAACCAATGCCGCCCAGGAGTGCCAAGCTAACGGCAAACATAATTCCCCAGGGACGAACACCCCGGCCAACGGTGCGACCCGATTCTTTGCGTGAGGCTTTTGCAAGGGGAGAGATGAGGGTCATGGGTGCCTAGGAAAAAAGGAAAATTGATTCTAATTTTAGCGTGCGCATTAGGCTTTTTAGGTCAAGATAAAACTGAGTAGGACTAAGCCCAGGTTGATCAGATAAAAAGCGCCAACAATCTGGGTTTCAGGCCAGCCACTGAGTTCTAGGTGATGGTGAATGGGGGCCATTTTGAGGAGTCGTTTCCCTTGACCGGTTTCGTCTTTGGTGGCTTTGTAATAACTGACCTGGGCAATGACAGAGACGGCTTCAATACAAAAAATGCCACTGATAATCAGCAGCCCCCAAATGTTGCCGCTCAGGATTCCCGCTGCGGCCAAGCCTCCCCCCAGGGCGAGGGAACCGGTATCCCCCATGAAAACTTTTGCGGGATTGCGGTTGTGGTAAATGAAGCCCAGACAAGCTCCACTTAGACAAGCACAGAGTAAGCTCAGGCCAGGATGTTCAGGCAACGCGAGGGCACCAACACCCAGGAAGGCGATCGCCCCTGTGCCCCCGGCCAGCCCATCGACACCGTCGGTGAGGTTCGTGGCATTACTTTCGGCGACCATGGCAAAGCCAGCCAAGGCCCAAAAGAAAACACCGAGGGGTAAACTCAGTCCCGCAAAAAAGGTAATTGTCGTCAGTTCTGGAGCAGTGAGGGCAAGCCAAATACAAAACACCACGGCGATCGCAATTTGCAGGATCAGTTTCATTCGGGGGGAAATGCCTTTGTTGGACTTGAGGCGCAGCACTTGCCAATCGTCCACCCAACCAATCACCCCGTAGGCGAGGGTCACGAGGGCCACGGCGATCACCTCTGGATCGAACCCCGCAAAGATCACCCCAGCCACCAGACCAACGGGCAGAAAAATGAGGCCACCCATGGTGGGAGTTCCCGCTTTTTTGAGGTGAGCCTGGGGGCCTTCTTCGCGAATAATTTGACCCGTTTTCAGCCGCCGCAGTAGGGGCACGATCCAGACCCCAAAGATCCCAGCCACAATCGCCGAGACCAAAACCGGAATCCACAGGGGCAAAATATTGCTAGGGTTCAGTTGGGGCTGATGGCTAATCAACACAGCGAGGCCCACGAGCAGGGCGCTCAAGAGACCTAGCAGTTGGGTGCCAGAGGGTTTCTGAAAAAAGAGAGGCAGTGACGATTTGCTTTCCACGGGGTTATTTGGCGTTGATCAAACTCCCCAAAAAGATAGCATCTCCCTGGCTCTATCTCGCTCTACTTAGGGGACTTTGTTTTGGTCGAGGAGTATGCCACAGTGAAAATTTCATCTAACTGTTATGGGGGCTAATCAAACCATGGCGATCGCCACAGAAAAAATTACCGTCGGCAACCTCACTTGGTTCTACCGCGAGACCGAAAAACAAGACAATGGCCGCCTGCCGATCCTCTTTCTCCATGGACTGCCCGCCCACAGTTACGGTTGGCGCGGTGTGTTGGAACGTTTAGGGGCCGCAAATTTTCACTGTATTGCCCCGGATTGGCCCGGATCTGGTTTTTCGAGCTACCCCAGCAGTCGGGAGTTTTCCTACCGAGCCGAGGCGTTCCAAGGGGCATTAAAGGACTTTCTCGCTGCTTTAGAAATTGAGCGCTGCCACATTGTCACCCAAGGATTTCTTGGCCATGTGGGTGTTTTATTTGCCCTCAACGAACCGGAACTGTGCGATCGCCTGGTGATTCTCAATAGTCCGATTCTGCCGGGGAGTAAACTGCCCTGGGTAATGCAGCAGTGGGGCTTACCCCTCGCCGGGGAGATGCTCACCCAGGATCCGCTCTTGGTAGACCGTACCCTCGAAAAAGGCAGTGGCTTCGTGATTGGTGACAGTGACCTCGCCACCTACCGCAAACCCTACAAAACCAGTTCTGCCGTGGGTCGTGCCCTGATGACGACGGTGCGTCGCTTTGAGTTAGCCAAAGTTTTGCCGGACTTGGGCGATCGCCTCAAAAATCGGCCTGCGCCGACCCTATTTCTTTGGGGGACTCAGGATTCCTGGTTAGACAATGGCCAGATCGAAAACTGGGTCAAAACAGAAACCGCCCACCGTTGGGAAGCCTTGCCCGAAGCGAAACATTATCCCCAGGAGCATTTTCCAGAGGCGATCGCCCCTGTATTGAGTGAATTTCTTGCTTAGAAAACTAGGGGGGCCATAAAAAAATATGAATGGCGCTAGTCGAAAACCTGATCTCAGTCCCATTTGTGAGATGATGTTGGCAATTGAAAACCTGATAACGTCATTAAGCTTTAATACATAACCATGATGCTACGTTTGCGGTCAGTTTTGTCCTTGCTGTTAGTGGTCATCACCACTTTTCTCGTCAGTTGCTCTAGCCCTGCGGTCAAAGTACCTGATACCTACACCCCCGACCGGATTTCCCAAATCCAAACCTATATGGTGCCTGTTAGCGAAGCCCGCGAAGGCATGGAGACCCTTGGGGAATTTGTTCAAGCCGATAACTGGGTGGATACACGCACCTATATTCACGGGCCTTTCGGGTTCCTACGTCGTGATCTGACCTATCTTGCGAATACCCTGCTGCCGAATGACCAAAAAGCAGCTAAGGATCTCATCGATGAAATCTTTGCTCATTTGGAACGTCTAGATGTTGCGGCCCAAGCCCGGAACGCAACTGCGACTACAACGGAATATAGAAATGCCCTTGCGGATTTTGATGCTTTCTTACAGTTGATCCCAGGTGATGCTGAAGCAAGCTAATTAAAATTTATTCGGTTTTAAAAAATTCCTTGTAAAAGTGATGAGGCGGTCAGGCGATCGCCTTTTTTTATTACCTACTTTTTTTCAAAAAATTAACCTGTTGTCTCACAAGAACTGGCGGAAACTGTGCCTGAAATATCACCAACATAAATCCCTTTACGAATCACGCCAATCCCATTGGAAATAATTAAACAACGTTGGTATTGAGACTGGGTATCCGCAAGGACAATAGTGCGCAGCGGACTGGTGTTACCTCGGTAATTAAAGTTAATCGCTTGGTTACTGGCATTGTTATATTTGATCACAACATTTTCAAGCACCACATCTTCCGTTACCCGACAGTCAGAGGACACTTTTGCATTTTCACTATTGTTAGTGGGCAAAATTACCCGACAAGTGCGACTTTGGCGAATCGCTTCCTGTTGAGTCCGTTGTAACAAACCCTGCAAAGCCGTAAAGTCTTGTCTTGCGCCTGCCCGTGCCAAAAAGCCAAGTAGTGATGGCGTTGCAATTCCTGCCAAAATGCCGACTAATAGCAAAACTCCCAACATTTCAAAGAGAGTGAATCCTTTGTCTTGGGAGTTTTTAAAGGGTGCTTTGAACTCAGAAAATAATAGTGACATGACGCACAGTCTAAGTAGATCTAACTACAATTTCCATCATATCAATTATTGTAAGTACTACCTGAGCGTATACAAACGCGATCGCTCATATCACTGGTCAACCCTCCCTGTTTGGCTTTAATTCCAAAACAGAACCAAGTAGTGCTATCGTTTTTGCCGGTTAAATTTCCAAATGTATAGTTTGTCGCTGCAATATTAGGAACAGTTGCTGTACTTGGTAGTGTACAGTTATTGCCTTGGCAACGGTAAAGGTCAAATGTTGTCCCTCCATCCGGTGCTAACCAATCAATTCTGAGATCTGTATCAGAGCCATTATTGCCGACAAGATCTCTTCGACTAAAGTCAATCGTATTAATCGTCGGTTTCGATAAACCTTGTTGAGCTCCACAAACTTGATTACTTGCAGGGCTAACAATTGAACTTTTAGTGGCCTTAACTGCAAAACACCATTGATTACCGACACCTGGATCGCTACTCGGTGTAAAGGAAAGATTGGTGGTATTCGTTGTACTCCCTGATAATGGGTCGCAATTTAATCCTTGGCAACTAAATACCCGATAACCCGTTGCCCCGGTCACGGCTGACCAGTTCACAGTTGGTCTCACTAAAGATGAGTTATTCAAAGTAATTACGGGTGCCGCTAGACTGGTTTCGAGGGTTGTACAGGTTTGACGGCTGGTTGTTTGGGTGCCGTCAGTCACGTCAATGGCATAACAGATGTTAGTTCCTTCAGCAATGCCAGAAACACTATCAGTGAAACTACCGCTGCCCGTATTTTGTGTCGTTCTAGTAGATCTCGCCGTGGTGGGTGTACAGTTTTCTCCAGTACAACGTTTCAGAGAAAGATTATAGGTCGGTGATGCCGTACTGCCCCCTGTAATCGAGCTCCAAGCAATATTTGCTTCCGAAGTATCTGGATCAATGGTGACAACAAGGCCGCTCAGCAACAGGGGATCAATTTTAGTTTCACATACAGTTTCTGTTTGGTCTGTTGTCCCGTCTGCATCGCTGACTTGAATTGCGTAACAAACGTTTCGGCCTCTAGCAATGCCACTAATACCATCTGCATGCACTGACGTAACATCAGAAGTCAGCAAGCTGGGCGTACAGCTACTATTGGTTGTATCGCACCGATAGAGATTGTAGGTATAGTCTGGGGTGCCACCTGTTGCATTAGGCCAGGTAATGTCCATCTCTGCACTACTAACATCAAGGGTTACTGTTAGAGAATCTGGCGCAGTAAGGGGAGCATCTTTAACTAGACATTCTGTTGCGCCAATGCTGGTGGCAGCGCTACTGTCTGTCACTTGCACGGCATAGCAAATTTTACTACCACTGGTAACCGCTGCAATATTATCTCCAGAGAAACTTTTATCTTGGGTCGCTAAATTGAGAGGTGTGGTCGGAGTACAGTCTGGAAGATTAATAATACCAAGTATAGACGGGCTGACACAGCGCAATAGATCGTAAGTATAGGGATAGTCGCCACCAGAGGCGCTTAACCAGGTTAGATCGACGATGTTATCAGCTTGTTCCGTAATTGTTTTGATTGGTGGTGCAGAGAGGGCTTGTCCCTTGATGATACATTTCGGGTCACTCTGGGCTTCGCCACCTGCTTGATCTTTGACAACGACGGCATAGCAAATTTTTTGACCATCGCTGATCCCTGTTAGTGGATCGGGGAAGTAGGAGGTATCGGCAATTTCTGGATCGCGCACCAATGTTGTGGGGTCACAATCATCTGCATTCCCTGCAACATCGCAACGCTTCAGACCATAGAGGTAGCCGGGATCACCGCCAGAAGCAGCTTGCCATTCAAGGCCCACTTCTCCTTGGGATTCCCAAATATCTTCAATTTGCGGCGGGATCAGTTCATCAACAATTTCAACACAAACAGGATTACTCGTGCCAATATCTCCTTCTGCATCCGTGACTTTGACAGCATAACAAACGGTATTTCCCTGGGATAAGCTGGAAATATTATCGGTGTAGGTTGTGGTTGTTAAGCTACTCGCAACAGTATCGGAAGTGGCAATATCAATGGCGCAGGTGTCTGGCCCTTCGCTACAACGATAAAGGGTATAGGAATAGGGTTGTGTCCCTCCGAGGGCTTCACTCCAGTTGACGGTTGCGGTCGTCAAATCACTACTTAAGGTCACTGAAGTAATGGAAGGATTTTTCAGAAAGCCTCCTTCTGGACTGAGACTCCGGGCAAAAGCAGCACTATTAACACTCAAAACTTCAGATGTATTATTGCTACCATCAAAGTCATTCACTTCACCGTAGAGTGCTAGATCGACTTTAAAAACATCATTGCCCGTTGCGGATGTACCTACTTCTAAGCACGCTCGGAAACCAGCATTGCCAATCGCAGTTCCAGAGGAGCAATCAATGGTAAGACTCGTGTTTTCAGAAATAGCATCAACGAGAACTGTCCAGTTACTAGGGTCATCACCTGTTCTATAATCTCGTCGCCGCAGCACCATCGGCCCGACCCAAGGGGAATTCGCATCTTTTTCTGCGATCGAATATTCAATGGTTCGCGAACTAGCATTATCCCCTGTGGTTGGAAAATATTCTAAAACCAGGGTGTCATTGGGGGTGTCGTCATCTGTGGTGGCAACGGAAAGAAAACGCGATCGCCGGACGTCTTCTGTGATGTAATCAATGGCGCGGTTAAGTTGAGAACGGCGCTGGGTCCGGGCTTCGGTGCGATTGCTGGCATTGAGGGTGGCGACCATGGCAGTGCCAAGACCGGCAGCCACGATCCCACTCAGGGTGATCGCCAGGAGCACTTCTGTAACAGTAAAGCCTCGGCTACCTTGTGAGGTCGATCGTCTATTGAGCAAATTAAAATAATATTTTAGGAGCCAACGTCTCATCGTTTTGCAGGCCTCAAACCGGTAGCAAGATAAAATGCCATAATCACACCTCAATGATACCCAAAAAAGCTATTGCAAAACACATTTAGCTGAGTCTGTTGAACTGTCTCCAGATGGGTAATTGCCACTACGGACTAAGCCCAAACCACGGGAAACAATGACACATTTCTGATTACCTAAATTGCCATTTTTTGTGAGGATCAGCACTAAATCTCCCGTGAGCAGATTGCTGGTCATATCACTAGTTCTTCCCCGAAAGTCGAATAAAAAGTCTCCTGCCTTGACGGTGGCTCCATTGTGACGAAGCGTGATTCCCTCTAAACTGCGATCGCCTGTAACAAAACAATCACTGTCAAAGGTCGGGTTGATGGCAGGACTTGACGGCAAAATAAACCGACAATTAATACTCCGACGGATCGCCTGACGCTGTACTTCCTCTAAAGCACCAAAAAGCTCACTCCTTGCGCTGGTTAATTTACTGCGATTGACAAAACCAAACATCACAGGTGCAGATATGGTTGCCAAAATGCCTGCCATAAAGATTGCGACCATCAACTCAATGAGTGTAAATCCGGTGCTTTTTTGTTTAGTTCCGACAAGCGAAGGAAGCATCAGGCACAATCTCCGAATAATATTCTGCAATTTGTCGCCCACTGTCCGGATCAACAACACGATAACCAATTTGCATCGTGTTGTAAGGGGCCTGATTCAAGACATTCAAAGTCCGGGTCATAGTGTAACTCTTGTTAACCAGGGAAACAGAATTAGAGACTTCTCCTGTCTGGTTATTTGCTTGACCCAAATCGTCTTTAATTTCTGTGATCAAAGCCTGAGCATAGCCATCTGTTGTGGCTGCAGCATCACAAACAGGAGAAGCTTGCGAAAAGGATAAAGCGGCCAGATACTTGATTTCGTCAAAGTCCGACTGGATCGCATTCATCGCTTCGGATGCACGCTGGGCCTGAACTCGCAGGACAACACCAATAAACGTAGCCTGGGCTGTCACAAGCACAAAGATTGTCGAAACGATAATCCCTGCCAGGACTTCAATGAAAGTGAAGCCCTGTTCTTTTTGCTGTGTTACACGACTAGAATATTTGTCTGTCTTCCGTTGAGCGTTAATCATCACTAGTTAGTCGTTCTCTGGGGTAGAGACGTTACCTCCTGTCTTTCCCATTCAACCACACCGCTATTTTGAAACTTCTCTGTGTAGAGAGAAACATTTTCAAAAGTCATCCCGAAGGTATTACCAAGAGCCTGGGGCGCACCAGGGGGAATATTAACCACAGCACCGCTAGCATTTGAGTTGGAAGCATCCCAAATCTTACCCCAAACAACACCGTTCATGCCGTCACCATTGCCACCACCATTGATCCCTACCTGGGCATCAGGGGCATAAACAAAGAATGTCGAACTAGCTGTCCCATTGATGCGAATATTCTGCGAAGCTGTGCCTGTGCCACTATCTGGTTTACCAAAAATTGCAAAGTCACCAAAATCGCCTTCATGAATAATTTGGCGGCTTCCAGAAATTGTTAAATCACCAGACAAAAAGACAACGACAGGCGCATTTGTTGTGTTGATAGTCCAGCTTCTAACGCCACCACCAATTGTCAAATTATTGGCTTTATAGACATAGGCTTGATAAGCTTGGGCTGGGCCATTTCCATCGGGGTCGAAAGAAACTGTTGCGTCACTACCGCTAGGCAAATCCCGAACACTATTACCTAAATCTGCAGTAATTGTTTGTGGTGCTACAGGTAAATCTGGCAGGTTGGGTCTCCCCAATCGAGGGATAACATTTGTTAGGGTTGAATTATTCTGGGCCCCCATTGCACTACTGTGAATATAGCCTTGGTAATCTGCTTCAGAAATACCAGCAGCACAAGCATTTTCTTTCGCGGACTCTGAAAATTGGCATTTTGCACAGATTACACTGCTTTTTTCATTGGGATCAGCATTGACATTAGGAATCAAAGAAACATCATTATTCCCTAGTTCAATGAAGTTTTCCATAAAGAGGCCAGGAAAACTGGTTGGTACTTCATCAAGGTAGTTGTCAACATAAATTGATGCTTGTAAGCGCGCCGTTCCCTGGGTTGCATTGCCCTGAGCATCCTGGAATTCTCCCTCGACAATGAAAGTACCCGTGTTGGTTTGGGGATTGTAATCATAGGCAAGGAGTTCATAGTTGCCATCGCCAGTACTATTGGTGGTCAAGCCACTAGGGACGCTAACTTCTACATCACCAGAATTACCACTGCAACCACCATCGAAAACAGAGGTTTTGAGAACACGTTTATCGGCATAGGCTGCGTCTTCCCACTCGTTGATACCGCTACCTAAAAGATTATTGGGATCGTAGTCAAGTTTTAAGAAAAGACTGTTGTTATCAGAACGAAGTACCCCAAGCACTCGATTTAGACCTGCTTCGGCGATCGCGATATTTTCTAGATTGTGTTGTTGCAGAGTCGAGGCGACTTGATCGTCATTGGAACGGAGGATCATCGTTGCGCCAGTGACCACCATGAAAAGACCTAGCCCTAGAGCAACCACGAGACTAAAACCGCTCTCCTGAGTCTGCTTTGTTTTTAGAAGGAACTGGAGTAAGAATGTATACATGGTGGTTTTTAACCTCGCAGTGTTTGTTGAAATTCCGCAATATTCTAAGCAACGACCTGGGCAGCACTGCTTCTACCTCTAATTATTAGAGTGCCCACAACTTGAGGTGTTTGTAACATTTTACAGATTAAATTTTATGTATCAGTTTTCCCAACTGAGACAATTAACCAAAAGTTACGTGGGGACAACGCGTTAAAGATAAGCTGCCTTAAGTTAAATTTAAGTCTAAAGGTAGATGTTATCAGTGATTTTAATCACGAATGACACTTACGTAATTTGGCTTAGATACGCTGAGCAGATACGTAGCGATCGCCCCCAGCAAAGTCATGAATGATCTGAATTTGAGTGTAATGACCATTGTCTGCGAGTAATTGCGCCACCGCTTCCCCCTGGCCACGCATCATTTCAATGATCCAAATACCACCAGAAATCAGATAATCCGGCGCTTCATTCACCAAAATTCGCAGGTCGGCTAATCCATCTATGCCCCCGTCAAGGGCGCTATGGGGTTCGTGGCGATAAACCTCTGGCTGTAAATCCGGCAGTAGGGCAGCGGGAATATAGGGGGGATTGGAAACCATACCCGCCACCTTACCCCGCAAATGTTGTAGCGGCTCCCACCAACTGCCTTGATAAAACTGAATTCGATCTTGTAATCCGTAGGCGATCGCATTTTTTCGGGCGACCTCAAGGGCGGCGGCACTCTGATCAACCGCATGGATCGTCGCTGCGGGAAAACTGTCGGCCAAACCCAAGGCGATCGCCCCACTGCCCGTTCCTAGATCGACCCAATGACCTGCGTGTAAATCACGATGACTCGCCTGAGCCAGATCAATTAAATATTCCGTTTCGGGTCGAGGGATCAAGACCGCAGGGGAAACAACTAGCTCAAAATTGCGCCAGGGCGTTTTCCCGACGAGATATTGCACCGGGATTTTCTCTTGGCAGCGCCGTTCCCAGAGTCGTGAAAGTTCAACCAAAGACACCTGACTCTGCACAGCTTCCCGAATCCCCAGCCGCAAACTCAACCGATCCACGGTGGTCAGTCCCAGCAGAAACCAATCCACTTCCTCAACAGAAATATCGGTGGCGATCGCCTGGGTTTTGGCCCACTGTCGCCACCGTACTAAATCCTGAGCCGCAATAATCTCACTCAAGAATCAACCGTTCCCAATACCCTATTGTTGTTGCCGTTGCTGCTCAATGACAGCTTGGATCAACTGGGCCGATTCCGTCGAGGGAATTAGGGTCATCGACTCCAAAAATTCCTGCTCCTCTGCCGGTAGATCCTCATCGAGCAGTTTTGCGATAAATACCTCAAGGGGCATTACATTAATACTCAGCTCTTCATCTTCCGGGAAAGCATCTAATTGCTCAAGAATCGGCTGCACTTCAAAGAAAACGGGAATCTCGCCGTTGCCATTGTTGTCATCCCCTGCCAAAGTTGGGAAAGAAACAATATCTTGTCCGTTGGCATCCTTTTCCTGAATCGAGAGGAAAAATAAAGGCACACCGGGGAAGTTTTCCTGTTGCGTCACTTGGGCCGCCGCATTTAACTGCGCCATGGTCGGCAAAAACTTAAAGGTCAAATCTTCTGCTTCATCGCTTTGGGCAAACTGGTAGATCTTATCCAAACCGATGGGAAGAACGTTAGCCTCTTGCCACAGGGCCGCTTGAGCTTCTAGTTCAGCGACAATTTGAGGATCGGCATTGGGTTTTGCCCGTTCCGCATCGAGGAGTCTTTTTGATTCTGTTTGGCGGGCCGCCACGAGGTTTTCGGCATCCGAAAGACTCACAAAAACGCCCGTAACCCCCGACTCGCCACCATTCTGGTCGGTGACTGTCGCAAAAATGGGCTGTCCTTCGTCGTTGATCAGCATATACATCGGAATTGGCCGGAGCTTTTCGACGACGGCTGCCTCAGGGAGCGCCAACACACTGCCATTAACACCTAAGATTGTGCCGGCGATTACCGTGCCCATCAGTAGGGCTTTTTGACCCAAACGAACCAGACTTTTCATAAATAAAACCTCAAACAAAATAACTGCAAGATTAGAAAAATTAATCCTAAAAAAATAAGCCGTCAAAATACTTTGGTTTACGTCTTAGAAATCCCCATTAAAAAAGCGGCAATCTACGCCATGATCTAGATGAACTGGGGTCTCCCATGGATGACAGATGTTGCAGTTTATCAATGTATTCTAGAGACGTGGCTCCGTAAATTGGAGTTCCATTTCGTAAATGTTTATACTCAAGTTCCATTGCAGATAGAAAAGTATCGGCATAGGCTGGCCAACGACTTCGACTCTAACACAAAAAATTCAATTATTCTGGGGCGATCTAGGCTTTTGATTGAAGTGTCTTGGCTGACCTGGGATGGTCAAATTAATGGCGGCGATCGCCACCAGAAAGTCCTAAAACTTAAAAAATCGGGATGACAGGATTCGAACCTGCGGCATCCTACTCCCAAAGCAGGCGCGCTACCAAGCTGCGCTACATCCCGTTACCGTAGTGCTCTATTCTATGACAATTTGCACAAAGAACACAACATTTTTCAATTTCTTTCTGGATTTTTGCCAGGGAAGCTCCCCGGGACACAAAGTCAGCCACCGAGAAATCCTTTGCTGTGGGATCAGTGTGATGGAATTCGAGAGCACGATAGTCCGAAAAGCCACATCGAGAACAGTTCAGGCTTTGCTTGTAGCATCGGAGGTAATCATAAATTTTTTGGCGGCGGGCGTTTTGCAGTTTTTGTTTACATTGCCGACAGCGATGGCGTCGATAGATCTTGTCCTTAACAACGTTAGCAATCTCGAAGTGTGATTCTGGTTGCAGTTGTTGACAATAGCGACATTTTCTTTCCATGGGGCCACTTTAGCTTGGATACCAAAACATCCCTTTAATCCCTTCTGGATCAAGAATAAAACCCAACCGCCGATAAAACTCCACCACCTGGGGATCAGCAAAAAGCGTAATATTGCTAATGTCTGACTCTCGCAGTTTTTTAATAATGAACTGCATCAGACCTTTACCTAAACCTTGGCTCTGGAACTGGGGATGAATCACCACATCCCACACCGTCGCATTGAAAGCACAGTCAGAGGTGGCCCGGGCAAACCCAATGAGACGCCGCCGTTTACTATTGCGCACTTCCCAGACGGTGACCACCAGAAAGCTATGTTGGATCGCTTTGCGGACTTTACGAATCGGGCGTCTGGCCCAACCGACTTGATCACAGAGTTCTTCTAGTTCGTAGAGATCTAGGTCGCGATCTAGGCTAAAGAAAATACGCGGTTGACCAGCAGACTCAAGCTGTGAATCACTGATCTGGACATTTGGAACATCAACGGTGGGATTAAATAGTCGTTTTAGGAAACCCATGCTCATTTTATGGGGGCGATCGCCTCGGATGAAGTCGCAGGACATGACAAATAAATATTCTTGATAATCTTACAAGATCTTTTGCGAAGGCTGACTGTGGGCTGCTGGGGCACTAGGGAGCAGAAAGAGCAAAATTCCTGGAGTACACTGTAGAAAATAAGGGTTATTCGGAGATCACAAACGCATCATCATCTTTATCGTTGAGTATCTTTAGCCCCACTGCCCCCCATTAACTATGGCCGCCACCCTCAAATCTTCTAATTTAGATCTACTGAAACGTTTCAACCGTTCATTTCCCGAATTTTACGAACAATTCGTCAGTAGCGAAGCGCAATTTCAAAATCTTCAGTTAGCCTACCAGCTCTACCGGGCCAAGAAGCCGATTGTTGAGATTAGTCCCGAAGGCAACCGGAGCGTCTTCCAGTTTGCCTACCGAAACCAATCTTTTCTTTTAAGTGATATTTTCGGCATTCTCTTAGCCTACGGTTTGAAGATCCATAGCCTCAGTTTGTATGGGCAGATCCAAGCGCCGATGCTCGTTTTTATTAAGATTAGTCTTGATCGCAATAATCAGCCCCTCGCCCCAAATACCGCCGGAAACGTCTGTCGAGCAGTGCGGGAAGCCCTGGCTGGGCGCTTTGAAGTAGAGGAAATGTTGGCCGTCGAGTTTGATTTTGCAGAGGGGCTCGCCGAGGTGCATACGGAATTTTACATTGACCCTGTTTTCCATCTGCCGACTCTGATCATCGAAGCCAAGGAACAGGAAGGTTTATTGTACCGGGCTATGTATGCGATTTGGCAGGAAGATTTGTTAGTGATTAATGCAAATTTGGTGTCTTGGCGCGGCAATACAAGGCTGATTTTGTATCTTTTTGGCCCCAATGAAAGTGCGATTCCTGAGTATTTAGGTCAACGGATTGCGAGTGATGTGCGCGATCGCCTGCTGCACCTTTCATGATGTCCCTAGACAGGGCAACATGGGAGAACGCTCTTGGGTAAGATAAAGGATGGTAGAACTGTGAGCCCATTGGTAACAAGATTTTATGGCAACAACGGTAATTCGCGATGTGCTCCATGCCTATGACTTTACCTCCAGCGATCGCCCCGCAGATCCTGCCGGAGAAGAGACCGAATATCCCACTCTTGTTTTTATCCATGGTTGGCTCCTGAGTCGCGCCTATTGGCAGCCCCTCATTGATCTTTTAAAACAAGATTATGCCTGTCTCGCCTACGATCTCCGAGGTTTTGGGGAATCTGCTGCTAAGACCCAAGGCGATCGCTACCCAGACCAAGGCTACACCCTCCAAGACTACGGCACCGATTTACAGCATTTACTCGAAACCCTCAACCTCAAAAATGTTTGGCTTGTGGGTCACTCCCTCGGAGGAAGTATTGCCCTGTGGGGGGCCGCCATTTGTCCCGAACGGGTGCGGGGAATCATCTGTATCAATGCTGGGGGGGGCATTTATCTCAAAGAAGACTTTGAAAAGTTTCGCAATGCCGGCCAAAACCTCGTCAAAAATCGCTGGCCTTTCCTGAAACATTTCCCGTTATTGGATTTATTTTTTGCCCGGTTGATGGTGCATCGTCCCCTCTCAAGACAATGGGGAAAACAGAGAATTCATGACTTTCTCCAGGCCGATGTCACTGCCGCCCTCGGCGCTCTCCTCGAAACAACCACCGAACAAGAAGTGCATTATCTACCGCAGTTGGTGGCGCAATTAGGCCAACCGGTTTATTTTTTGGCAGGACAGCAAGATCCCGTCATGGAACTGAAGTATGTGCGCCATTTAGCCAGCTTTCATCCTAGTTTTGGTTGTATGGGCAATAATGTCCGAGAAATTGATCACTGCGGTCATTTAGCGATGGTTGAACAAGTCGTCTCGGTAGAAGAAAATATCCGCAAAATTTTAAATCAATATCACCCCTAAAAAGACTGTAAAAGTGCAGGGAGATTGTCTACAATGCTTAGTAGAGAAATGTTACTGTGCTCTGCCCAAACCTTGGAGAAGCTTATGCTACACCGCAAGATTAACCAAATCTGCAACGACGAAAAAGAAGTTTGTATATTCTTGCGGGATCAACAGCGCTGGATTGAAAATGCAACCATTACAGCGTTTGAGGGAGAAATTCTCACAATCCGTTATGAAACGGAAGAAGATGACGAAATTTCCTCCTGGGAAGAATTAGTGCGCCTAGAAAGCGTCGGTGCCATTACCCAAAAACTCGCCTCGGTGCCGAAGATGGACGTGGAACTGGCGATCGCCGAAGATTGCCCAGAAGCGGAGCAAATTTTCCCCCATTTCCCCGATTCCAAAAACCAAGACTAAATTTCTTCTGACAGATCTGGGGCCTGGGCGATCGCCTGAAACTCTGGACAATACCCCTCTGGTGTCACCTTAAAGCGATGCAGGGGGGATTTTGGTTGTTGGCAGCGCAATCCTTTTTGGAAACGGCAGTTGAGGCAACAATCTAAGTTGTTAAATCGTTGGGCATCGACATTATGGTGCAGCAGTTCCCGCTCGTTAATGCCCCGCAGTACGAGTTCTTCCCCTTGCCAGCGCGCTTCTACCAGGCCCGTATCCGCAAAGGTTTGCCAGCGGGGATCATCGTTGAGGCTATTGGGCAAACTGATGGTGATCCAAGCTCCCACTTCATTGATTTCCCCTTCGTATTCTGTGCTGTGGGGGCCTGCTGGTTGGATAAAAGTGGCCCCAATGGGCAACTCAACTAACTTGCCAGCGGCGGGACAATGGAGTTGGTAGCGGCTTTGGAGTTCTTCGAGGGCGGTGAGATCCTCTAGGTCTTGGGAAGAACCGTGGAAAAAGACAACGTGTTGGGGCCGCAAGTTATGGATTAACTGGGTGGTATTGCGACCGTCGCTGTGTTCGGCAAGGAGATAGGTTTCGATTTGGACGTGCTTTTTAGGGGCGATCGCCGCGAGGGGAGGCGCTTCAATGTCTAACCAAACCCCCGGATGTTCCGGTAATAGGAGTAAACAAGAACATTCCTCTGCCTCACAATACTTGGCGAAATCATTGGTGTAATCGGTGATGATCACATGGTTGCCCTGGCGTAGATCTGGATATTCACCAGGGGCGAGGCGGTGCATCCGGGGATACACCCGGTCATCCCAAAAGAGAGCTTGGTGACGGGCAAAATTTTGCACTGGATTTGGCAGTTCGGGCAAAATCTCTAGATACAAATCACAACCACGGGCCACTTGGCCTTCCACCCAAATATCGACTTTTTTGCCGGTAAATTGGTGATGCGATCGCAGTAATTTCAAGATTTCTTGGCCGAGGCCGAGGCGCGGTACCGGCAAAATCACCGATTGACCAGCGTCTAGGGCGTCGAGAATCCGTTGGGTGAGATATTTTTCCTGTTGACGGCGGTGGGGATGACGCATGGTGCCATAGCTACCCTCGATGATCAACACATCGGGCTGGAGACCCCGCAGGGCCTCGATGGATAAGCCATTCACCAACTGAAAATGGGAAACGGAAAAATCCCCCGTATAAAATACCGTGTAATCTCGCTCTGGGGTATGGAGCGTAAACAAGGCCGCCGCCGCCCCTGGTAAATGTCCAGCGGGGAAAAGTTGCAGGGTTAAATTTTTCGCAATTTCTACGGGCGATCGCCAGGGCAGCACTTGACCCAACTCAGCGGGAACTTTTGTCCCAGGCCAATTGAGGGGCAACAATGCTTGGGTCGCGGCACTGAGATAAATGGGGACTGCGGGAAAATGGCGATGTAGAGCGAGAATTCCTTCAGCGTGATCCCGGTGGGCATGGCTGCAAAAAACAGCATCGGGCATTTTGTCCTGGGCCAAAAAATGCTCAAAATCCTTGACACCACAGTCGAGGAGCAGTTGATAAGGCCCCAATGTCAGAAGCAGACAAACACCTTCTGCTTGTTGGCCAGTGGCGTAGGGCAGGCAGGATAATTGGGGCAAATCAGGCGCGACGGCAGGGGGCATTGGGCACAAAAAATCCTAGAATCCCAAGGAGGCGATCGCCGCAGGAGATCCTAGAGTATCTCAACGAACAATAAAAGACATAGTTAAGGGAACTTGTGGCGAAACTCCCAAAAAAATGTGGGTAGGGGCATTAGTGGGCAGAACCATTGCCATGGTAATCATCGGAATCATAAAAACCATTTTGGGTACCGAAAAAGAGACAAGCCACGGTAAAGACACCAGTCAAAGCCAATAAAAGTAATTTGATATCCATAGGGTTAGGGTAACTGTACATTCAGTTTCATCATAGCGATTTTTCCAGAGAGCGGAAATTAACTTTTGTGGCGGCAAAATCTGCTATTTTATCGGAAATTTTTGGATTTTACGGAATTTTGACCCATGGCACCAGGCTGTATCCTTCGGGAAATTTACGGGTGAGTTTCAAGGCGATCGCCACAGGCAGAATTTTCGCGGGTACCATTGGCCCAAACTTGGTAGTCACGCACTAACTGGTCAAGGAGTTGCCCCTTGATGCGTTGGAGAATTTCCCGCAAAAGGCGATCGCCCGTTTTTTTCACCAGTGCTTTGGGGGTAAACCAGAGGGGCGGCGGCAATTCGAGTTTAACCTGGAGATCCGCTTCACCTTCGAGTAACCATTGCTCCTGTTCATCGGCGATGGGTTGTAACCGACCAGTCACATCGAGTTTAAAGCCCTTCATAAAGGGTTCTAGACCCCGCAACTGGTAGTCCAAACTTTTGATATGGACTTGGTAGTGGCGATCGCACCAAATTTTCAAGGTCACAATGGGCTGAAATTTGTACAGATCTAAAAAACCAATGGGCCGCATTTTGAGTTGGTATTGATCCGGGGCAATTTTTTCGGTGCGTTCCGGATCGGCGATCGCCCCCACCAGACAATCAATGTCTTGGAGATACTCTTGAATCGGACGGGGTGCCTCTGGTACGGAGAGGGCAACAACTTCGAGAGCTTGGAAGCGGATGGCCATAGTAAAGTTTTGTTCCTAAAATTTTGTAGTCAACATCGAATCAATAGAAACCCTGGTTTTGCCCCCAAAAAGCACCCCAGAAAATTTCAAAAAACGCTCAAAATTGCCTAGAGACGCCGGTTTTTTAGGGATATGTAACGCAACGTAAACTTATATCACCTTTTCGCCAAGGGACTTCTAGCCCTGCGGTAAACTAACCCATAATCCAGAATGCTGACATAATCAAACCACATTCTTGTAGGAGTTAACACTCAATGTCTCATAGCGTTAAAATTTACGACACTTGCATTGGCTGCACCCAGTGCGTCCGTGCCTGTCCCCTTGATGTCCTAGAGATGGTTCCTTGGGATGGCTGCAAAGCGGGTCAGATCGCATCTTCTCCTAGAACGGAAGATTGCGTTGGTTGTAAGCGGTGTGAAACTGCTTGCCCCACCGACTTTCTCAGTATCCGGGTTTACCTCGGTGCCGAGACAACTCGTAGTATGGGTCTGGCCTACTAAACTCGCCCATTTAACACAAGCCTTTTTGTATTGGGTTATATTAAAACACTATCCCATTAACGTTTTCAACCATTCTGGTCATTTCCGGAGAGGCATTTTAGTCCTCTCTTTTTTTTATTGTCCGCTACATTATATTTGTTTCGCCATTAGAGTGCGGCGATCCGCGTGGGTGGCGATCGCCATGGGTCAGACTTGTTCAGGATTAAGTTCTATTTTTTAAAAACAATCAGGAGTAAATTAACCAATCCAGTTAATTTCTGTGGGATTAGTCTCCTTGGCCGTGTTTAGGGTCTCTTTAGAGAGTGGGGGTTGAGTCGCTTTCGCGTTGGGCTGCTGGGCGAGAGATGTTTTGGGATGATGGGTGGTCTGCCAAAATCGGCGATCGCCAACATGTTGATTTAGGATACGACGCAGGAAAAAATTCAAGGTTTTCTGGGGAATATAACCTTTCAACACCGCTAAACTGCCGAATAACATATGGTTTAGCCGTTGCTCATCAAGAATTAGAGCGAGCTGCTCGGTGGTCAGTAAATCCGCTTCAAGTAAATAATCACCAAGCCGTTTGCTATCAATTAAGATCAACTCCTGTTTAGCATACTTTGCAAAAAAATCAGCCGTGGGTTGACGAATCCAGCCCCGCAAAGTCAAAATTTCACCAAATTTTAAATCACTATAAATTTGCTGATCAAAAAGAGCCGTTTGTAATTGGGCTTCAGAAATTAAGCCTGCATCTTCAAGGACTTCGCCGATCAACTGAATTTTCGGACCATTGTTGGTAGATGCTGCATTCATAAGCGTTATTTCAACCTACTGTGACGATGCAAGAACAATACTTTACAGACCCAGTGATACTCATTGCCGTTAAAGGATTGCTCTTTTATTTTTTATTTTCCCCATAGAAATATAACTAGACATCTATTGTTTTAATTGGGACGCTACAGTACCTATTTTGTTCAATCTTAATGCAATCATAAGTGATGAATGTTAATTTCGACTCCTACTTTCGCCATAGACAAGATGATCAATTTTTTATCTGCGAAAATTGTCGCAATTTTGATCTGTATTTAATCATTCTCTGCTCAGAGACAGAAGCACTGGAATAAATATAAATACTTAATGATTTTTTGAGTCTTGCTTCATTAAAAATCAAAATTCTGACATTGCCATGGGCGAAAAGGCTGAACAGCAAAAGGCGATCGCCTCCGCCCTGTAGAAAAAAAGAGCAGTGATCTCAAGCTGGATATTTAACTGGCAGAGCAAATCTCTAGGGGATAATCAAGACCGGACAAGGAGAAAGATTTGTAACTTTGCTCGTGACACTTTCGGCGACTCCTTCTTGGGTTAAGCCCATACCCCGACAGCCCATCACGATTAAATCAGCCTCAATTTCATCGGCCACATCACAAATGGTGAAAGATGGCATCCCTTCCCGTTCAATGATCTCCGCTTCGATCCCCGCTTGGGCAAAGAGATCATGGGCTCCCTGGAGGAGCTTCGCCACCGCTTCTTCGGAATTCATCACCCCCTGGCGTTCCTCTGGCTCTGTCGGTTCGACCACGGAGAGCAGGACTAAACGACTTTGGAAAGATTTCACAAGCTGAATCACTGTCTCCGCTGCTTCACGGGCTTCACGACTTTTATCAACGGGAAAAAGAATGGTTTTAAACATGGTAGCTCTACCTCCTAGACACAGGCTCCGGTAAAATCTGCATGGAGATATTTTTCTGGATTTGGAACTCTAGTTCAATTTTCTCGGAAAAATGGTCTTCTTCTGATGACAAGATGACAGAACTTTATAAAAAGCAAGCATTTGGAGGATCTTAATTGTGGCTAAGAAATCAGTTGCAAATTTAACAGAGGCAGATTTAAACGGAAAGCGCGTGTTTGTCCGGGTTGATTTTAATGTACCCCTCAATGAGAGTGGTGTAATCACTGACGATACCCGGATTCGGGCAGCACTCCCCACCATCAAATATTTGACTGAGAAAGGTGCCAAGGTAATTCTTGGGAGCCACATGGGTCGTCCGAAGGGTCAGGTGGTTGATTCGATGCGCTTAACGCCTGTGGCCGCTCGTTTGTCTGAATTGTTGGGCCAATCTGTCACCAAGTGTGATGATTGCGTTGGAGATGCCGTGAACCAGGCGATCGCCAACCTCGGCAATGGTCAAGTGGCGTTACTAGAAAACCTCCGCTTTAACCCCGGCGAAGAAAAGAATGATCCCGAATTTGCCAAGCAACTCGCGGCCAATGCAGACATCTATGTCAACGATGCGTTCGGGACGGCTCACCGTGCCCATGGTTCCACCGAAGGCGTCACCCACCATGTTGAAACTTCCGTTGCGGGTCTTTTGATCGAAAAAGAACTCCAGTTCCTCAAGGGCGCCATCGAAGCCCCCAAACGTCCCCTCGTGGCGATTGTTGGCGGTTCTAAGGTATCCAGCAAAATTGGCGTCATTGAAACCCTCCTCGAAAAGTGCGACAAGCTTTTGATCGGCGGCGGGATGATCTTTACGTTCTATAAAGCTCAAGGGAAATCCGTCGGTGGTTCCCTCGTCGAAGATGACAAGATCGATTTGGCAAAGAGCTTAATGGAAAAGGCCCAAGGGAAAATTTTGTTGCCCACTGACGTGGTTGTCGCAGACAAGTTTGCCCCCGATGCTGAAGCTAAAACTGTCAGCGTTGACGCAATTCCCGATGGCTGGATGGGTCTCGACATTGGTGCCGATTCTGTGAAGGTCTTCCAAGAAGCTCTTGATGGCTGTGGTACAGCGATCTGGAATGGCCCAATGGGGGTATTCGAGTTCGATAAATTTGCCGTGGGTACCGAGGCGATCGCCAAGACTCTTGCTGGTGCGACTGAAACTGGTACGGTCACGATTATTGGGGGTGGAGACTCCGTTGCGGCCGTCGAAAAAGTTGGTGTTGCAGACAAAATGAGTCACATTTCCACAGGTGGTGGTGCCAGCCTCGAACTGCTCGAAGGAAAAGAGCTTCCCGGTATTGTTGCCCTCGATGATGCCTAAACTTTTAACCGTTCTTTTGCTCTAACAAATACCCCTCTAGCTCAATTTAGGGGGGCTTTTTTACAGAGAATTTTCCGAGAATGTTAAGCCTGTGGGACATCCTCCAGGGCAAATTGCACCAGGCGATCCACCAATTGAGGGAAGGGAACACCGCTCTGTTGCCACAATTGCGGGTACATACTCAGGGCTGTAAACCCAGGCAGGGTATTAATTTCGTTAATTAACACCGTCTGGGTCGCTTCTACATAGAAAAAATCCACCCGGGCAATGCCACGGCAATCAAGAGCTTGGAAGGCTTTAATGGCGAGTTCTTGAATTTGTTGGGCGATCGCCCCTGGGATCTCAGCAGGAATGTGCATACTAGATTGCCCGTCAGTGTACTTCGTTTCGTAGTCGTAGAAATCACTGTCAAAGCGAATTTCCCCCACCACCGAAGCTTTGGGCTGATCATTTCCTAGGACGGCACATTCTACCTCGCGGGCCGTTACCCCAGCTTCAACAATAAGCCGACGGTCATATTCCGCCGCGAGATCCAGCGCTTTTTCCAGTTCGTCACGGGTGCGCACTTTACTAATTCCCACGGAAGATCCCAGATTTGCGGGTTTGACAAACATCGGGTAACTCAACTGAGCTTCAATTTTGTCGCAGACCTTTGGGAAAACACAGGGGCCAGACCAGACTTCAGAACGCAACACGCCCACATAATCCACCTGGGCTAAACCTGCTTGGGCAAAGACCATTTTCATCGCCAGCTTATCCATACCTGCCGCCGAACCGAGCACTTTACTCCCCACAAAGGGCTTTTCCACGAGGGTCAGCAGGCCTTGGAGGGTGCCATCTTCCCCATTGGGCCCGTGGACAATGGGAAACCACACATCAATGCTGGGGGCCGCTGGGGGAAATTGCCAGCGACTGGCCGGATCAACGGTTTCTACGGGGAGGGCTTTTCCGGCAGTGAGTACCTGTTGGGAAATCTCTGGGTCGTGCCAAATACCATTACGGTCGATGTAAAACGGGAGGAGTTCGTATTTGTCGGGGTTATCTTCCTGGGTAAAGGCTTTGGCGATCGCCGCCGCTGAAACGATGGAAACATCATGCTCCCCAGATTTTCCGCCAAACAATAAACCAACCCGTTGCCGTGCCATCACGTTCTCCACCATAGATATCGGGATCATTATAGGGGCAAGAGGACGCCGCGAATGGCAAAATCGAGCAGTTCCATCGGATGCCACAGGGGAATCGTTTGTCCTTGCTGCTGGAGATGGTTTTGGATTTGCAGACTACAGCCTGGATTCGCCGAGGCGATCGCCTTCGCCCCAGTATTTAGTAAATTTCTGGCTTTGCGTTCTCCCAGTTCGGCAGCAATTTTCGGTTGAAGGAGGTTAAATACCCCGGCACTGCCGCAGCAAAGATTATGTTCAGCGGGTTCCCGGAGCTGCACATGGGGAATTTGTCGGAGTAGATCGCGCGGTTGGACAGAAATTTTTTGGCCATGGAGCAGGTGGCAAGCGTCCTGATAGACCAGGGGAAAAGCTTCGGATGTTAAAGGATTTAAAGGAGTTGTTAGTCCCACCGTCGCGAGAAATTCCTGAGCATCGCGCACTTTAGCGGCAAAATCCTGGGCCTTTTGGGCGTAGTCTGGGTCATCTTGCAAAATTCGCCCATATTCCTTAAGGGTGTGGCCACAACCGGCAGCATTGATAATGATGTAATCGAGGTCTTGATCGGCAAAACTATCGATCATCTGCCGCGCGAGTTCTTGGGCTTGTGCCGTTTGTCCCTGGTGGGCCGGAAGCGCCGCACAACATCCCTGACCATGGGGAATCACCACTTCACAGCCATTGGCCGTTAAGACCCGCGCCGTTGCTTCATTCACCGGAGAAAAGAACAACCGTTGGACACAGCCCAGCACCATGCCAACGCGATACCGTTTTTCCCCCTGGGCTGGAATTAGGGTGGGTAATACTTTTTTGCTAGCCTGGAGATTAACTTTAGGCAGAATCAACTCCATCGCCGCCAGTCGAGGTATGAGTTTGAGAATCCCCAGTTTACGAACGAGCCATTGCAGACCCGAATTTTGATAAACCCACAACAATGGCAGCAGCAGTTTTAGGCGCAAAGGATAGGGAAACAGATTAAAAATCAGCCACCGAAATAGGCGATCGCCGAGGCTTCTGGTGTAGTTGCGCTCAATTTGCGCCCGCATCGAGGCCAGCAGTTCGTCATAACGGACTCCCGACGGACAAGCCGAAGTACAGGCCAAACACCCCAGACAACTGTCGAAATGTTGTACCGTCGCGCTGTTAATTTCTGCCTCCCCTTTGGCGATCGCATCCATTAGATAAATGCGGCCCCGGGGAGAATCCATCTCCGAGCCGAGCACCCGATAGCTCGGACAGGTATCCAAACAAAAGCCACAATGCACGCAACTATCGATCACTCCCTGTTCTGGGGGAAGCTGCGGGTCAAAACCACCTAATTTTGTGTCAGAAAGGGTCATTGCTCGTCCAAAAACTGCCTCAGATCACTATAAAAGTTTGCGGCTCCGAGAAAAAACCTCCCAGGATAGGGAGGCGGAAAATCAACATAATTCGTAACGTCTAAAGGCTTAATGGGTAATCCTTTAAGATGAAAACTTAACGGTTTCGGGGGAAAACGTAGCCAACTCCTAGGGTAAGGCCCACATCTGTATCATCGGAAAAACCGACATTAAGCCCCACATTTCCGACAAAATCCCGTGAGAAACGGTAGTCAAAGCCGCCAGTGGCCAAGAAATCTGTATCGCCAGAATCTGTGACGATGCCGCCGCCAACATAGGGATTGACGCGTCCCCGACCAGCAAAGTCATAGGTGATTGGTAGCGTCACAGAAGTATCATCCCCGAAATTGACGCCAGGGCGGAAGGATAAATTGTTCAGAATCGCGATTTTACTAATGACCGTGACCCCATCATCGGCAACACTACGATCGGGATCTGTTAAACCGACATTGCCAGCAACGCCAATGTAACTGTATTGATTCGTGGGAGTGATTTGGGCCTGAGCTGCACCGGCAGTGAGCATAACGCTACCGAGGCTAAGTAAAGCAATTATTTTTTTCATGGTTGAGCACTCCTCAAAACGCTTGAAACTTACTTGAAAAAATCTCGCTTAGGAGACAGAAATCAAGGGTTTACCAAGTTTCTTTACATCTCCATTGTAGGATTTCCATTCAGGAATTGGGTTTCTAGTGGAGAAGGACTGCTCTATTCGGGGGTAACGCTGTCCCGTTGCCAGGCACCATAGCGTCCGGCGTAGAAGGAAAGAATCGCTTCAATTTGTTGGCGATCGCCTTGGGGAAGATCCGCCGGATAACGTAGATGCATTTCCCCAATTTGACTGTGGAAATAATTAAATTTTGGCGATCGCCGCAACTCTAATTCCACCTGTACTTGGGGCACCTGTTGCAGATGGGCTGCCACCTCCCGATAAATAGCCAGGGGCAGATCCTCCCGCCGTAAACGTTCTGTGATCAGTTCTGTTACAGTGCTCGGAGTTGTCACAATCGCTATCCTTTTCTGCGTCAATCTTTAGGAGCATTGTACCGTTTTGTCTGTTCCCCCTGGGGCAATATTTCAAGGGTGGTTGGCTTGTTTTTTGAATAAACTTAACTTTCTTCTAGGGTTGGAACAGTGCGTTCTCCAGGATTACTCGCCACCGAAGTCTCATTGAGCTTTTTCTGAATCGTCATGCCGTACTGCTCCAGAGTGACAACGGGAACGCCCCGATTAAAGGCGATCGCTTTTACGAGCACCTGACCATTAGCGACGTAGTCTCCTACCTTCACATAGCGGCTAAAACGCTCATCGGGAGATTCCACCATCACATAATCAGTGCCATTGATCTGTACGACCCCTGTCACTTTAGTGTTATTCGCCGCAGTGGGTTCTGGTAGGGATGGGAGAATGGGGCTAAAGTCCAGAGGTGGTGGTGGGGCGATCGCCACGCTCCCAGGAGCTGTACCAGGGGTGGTTTGTCCAGGAGTGCCAGCGCCATTGGCCGTGCCAGGGGCACCCGGTTGTGCACCAGAAGTAGTTGGTGTCGGAGCTGGGGGAGGTGCTAAAGTCACCTGGGGCGCAAGGGAAAGATCCGCAAAGGGATCGGGGCGGCCTTCTGTGGTAGCCCGACGACGGGCATCAGGGTCAGTGGATGGGATCAGCACAGAAGACAATGTTTCTGTTGTCGGGGGGGCAAACAATTCAGCGTCTGGCTCCGGAGCGGGAGTCGGTGCTGTGGTTTGGGGGGTTTCCGGGGTCGGTTCGTCACCGCCACCACCGGGCAATAGAGAGCAACTCCCGAGCGTTAAACCCACGGCAACAAGGGGCAACAACAGAAATACTTGACGCATGGCGGAAACCTCGACACAAAATGCTGGGGTAGGGGGTGGATGAAAATGAAGTTTTAAAAAGTTGCTTCCAGTGTAGAGGAAAGTGCCAGATTGATTCTCAATTAATTGGTGAAATTTAACGGTTACTTGTTAATTGTGCCAAAACTTTTCCCGTAAACCCCTCGAAATGCAGATGAGGAATTATATAAATGCTTGTTTTACACCACAGTCATCCTTGGGATGTTTCCCCTGGGGTGGCCCGGGAGATTCAAACGTCTTTAAGGCAATGGATCGTGCTTCAAGATGACTTACCAACGAACGTCAAAACCATTGCGGGGGTGGATGTGGGCTTTGAGGCGCGCTTCTCAATCACACGGGCGGCGGTGGTGGTTTTGTCCTTTCCCGATCTAGAGATCCTCGAAACGGCGATCGCCCGCTGTCCCACTTCTTTTCCCTATGTACCGGGATTGTTATCTTTTCGGGAAGTGCCCGCCATTTTGGAGGCATTAGAAAAAATTACGCATCTACCAGATTTATTGTTCTGTGACGGCCAAGGTTACGCCCATCCACGCCGTTTAGGGCTAGCCTCTCACTTGGGGGTCTTGTTAGATTTACCGACGATTGGGGTGGCAAAATCCCGCTACATCGGTACCCACCAAGAGGTGCCCCTCGAAAAAGGGCAGTGGGTGCCTTTACAGGATCACGGTGAAACCATTGGTGCAGTGCTCCGGAGTCGGACGAAGGTGCGTCCCCTCTATATTTCTGTGGGTCATCGGATCAGTTTAGCCACAGCCCTTGATTTCGTCCTCGCCTGTACGCCGAAATACCGTCTGCCAGAACCAACGCGCTTGGCGGATAAATTGGCTTCTCGAAAACCTAATTTCCCATAAAAAAACCGCCTTGGGGCGGCATCGATTTGTTTAAAAAACTGAATGGACGATTTAGGCGATCGCACAGGCCCGACGGTAGCACCACCGCAGCAAAGTGATCCCCAAAACAAATTTCGCGGCTTCTAAGACCCAATACAAACTGTGCCACACGGACATTTGCAAAGGCATCGTTGCCGTGCCATTGAAGCCGGACATTTCTAAGCCAAAGCCAGCTAATTGAGGCGTAATCAAATAGGTATAAAGCAAAGCAATATTTAACAAAATACTGGCAATGACGAGGGCATTTAAGGCTTGGCGATCGCCAAAGAGATGTTCAAATTTAAACCCAAAAAAGATCGTTAGAATTCCGGCGGCACAGACCACCTCTAAACGATTAAACACCTCAAACAAAACATAGCCAGTGCTAATAAAACCGCTGTCGGCCATCATCCCGGTCATGGACAATACAGGAATGATCACAAAATCGAGGAGGAAAGAGGCACTCAACCAAAACCCCAAGATGGTCATGACAATAGCCGATAAGTTGAGGGAAAACGGTTGCTTTTTGAGGGCATAGTTGAACATAGTTTCTTCTCCCGAAACTGGGCCTTACTTTTTTAGCTTAAAAGCTTAGGGAACCCCATCGGTAGCATTGTCCCAAAACGACATAATCTAGTAATACTCTTTCATAAATCGCAATACTCTCAGCTGCTTTTAGAGCGATTCACCAGCATGGTAAGAACTACGCACCAGAGGCCCTGAACGCACATGGGAAAAGCCCATTTCCTTGGCGATCGCCCCTAGGTGTTCAAATTCTGCCGGTGTCCAATATTTTTGTACGGGTAAATGGGCTAGGGATGGGCGCATATATTGGCCTAGGGTGAGGCGATCGCAGCCCACAGTCCGCAAATCCCGCAACGCTTGGATAATTTCTGCCGCCGTTTCTCCGTGACCGAGCATTAAGCCCGATTTCGTTGGGATCTCAGGGTTGTACGCTTTCACCAATTCCAAAACCCGGAGCGATCGCCCATACTTTGCCCCCCGCCGCACAGGGCCTTGGAGCCTTTCTACTGTTTCAATGTTGTGGTTGTAACAAGCCGGTTGCGCTGCCACCACCGTTTTTACCCGTTCTGTCTGGGCTGTTTCTGCCCCTTTCCCACTCCAAAAATCTGGGGTCAGCACTTCGATCTGTGTCCCTGGATTTTCAGCCCGGATCGCGGCCATTACCGCCACAAACCAGCCAGCTCCCCCATCGGCAAGGTCATCCCGCGCCACCGAAGTCAACACCACATAACTCAGTCCCAACAGCCGCACCGACTCCGCCACTTTTTGGGGTTCCTGCGGGTCAAGGGGGAGGGGGATTTGGCCTTTATCTACCTGACAGAATGCACAGGCCCTGGTGCACACTTGCCCCATCAATAAAAATGTTGCGGTTTTATTGGCGTAACACTCACCCCGATTTGGGCACTTTCCTTCCTCACAGATGGTGTGAATGCCCCGTTGCTTAACGATTCGCTGGACTGTCGAGATCTCACTGGCTTTACCGAGGGGAGCTTTGACCCAACTGGGCATGGGCAAAATCGGGGCGCTGGAGGAGTGAGACGCAGAAGAAGCCATAATTTTTATAAAAACGCTGTTGAGGAAAGTTCTGGGATTTTTAGAATTAGTTTACTGAAAATCTAGTTAACCCAACATCCCCAGGTACGGGGCTAGCCCAGTGATCAAAGTCACGGTGGCTTCAGGTCGATGAGTATGTCAAACTGAGGAAAACTCAATCGCTTAACTTCTAGATGATCGTAAATCTTGGTTGAAGCTTTTAAAATTTTCACCAAGCTCACGCCATCATAGAGACGACCCAGCCAGCTATTTTATGTTGTGAAGGAGTATGTTGTGACCCACAAAATCCTAGTGATTGACGACAGCAAGGTGATCCGTATGCGGGTCAAGGATATGCTGCCAGAGGGGAATTTTGAAGTCATTGAGGCCAAGAATGGACTTGAGGGCTTCAATCTCATCAATACGGAACATCCCAATCTGATCATGTTGGATTTTCTGCTGCCGAAGATGAGCGGCTGGGAAGTATACCAAGAAATTCAAAAACGCCCGGAACTAAAGGCAATCCCCCTCGTGCTGATGTCTGGCCGCAAGGAAGAAGTCACCGAAAAGCTCCCGGAACCCTTTGAACTGTTTTCATTCATCGAAAAGCCCTTTGACCAAAAGCAACTAATCAACGCGATCAAAGATGCGATGGCGAAGGCGAAAAAACAGGCCCAAACAATCCCAGAAGTTTCTCCTTCTTCCCTCAGCGCGAGCACAACGGGAAATCCAATGGCAGCAGAAATCGTGGCGTTACAGGCGAAGGTAAATGCTCTCCAGGGGGAAATCGATCTGCTCAGAAAACAAATGGGACAGTTGGTCAATTTCGTGAAACAGAAGTTGAAGTAGAATCGCTAAACTCGACCAATATTTGTATTTGTTGAACTGCCGACTAGATAATCATTGGCGAAAACATCAAGGGACAATAATTTCGATGGGTGCACAGCTTTCTTCTTTAGTTAAGGTGTTGGTGATTTCGGCGGTGGGGGCAGCGTTAATCAAGTATGGTCTGCCCTATGGTTTCAACCTAGCGGCGATCGCCCCATCTAATGGCGGTGCTTTGGCGGCAATTTTACTCCCGGCGATGGTGATGGCCGGGTTATTGTGGTGGCGGAGTACGTCCCAGACTTCCTAAAAGGGTAAGGGTTAGTCAAAACTAAGACATAATCAAAACAACAGCACTAACTTGAGGCGTGTGAGTAACGTGGATTTTCGGAAATGGAGTGGCTTCATTGTTCTTCTGAGTTCCCTGTATATTCTCTGGCAAATTAAAGCGTTTTTACTGTTGTTGCTCACGGCGGTGATCCTGGCTAATGCCCTCAATGTGCTGGTGATTAAGCTGCAAACCTGGGGCGATCGCCTCGCGGCCCGTTTCAACCAACCGTTACTGCGAATGGGGCGTTCCTTCGCCGTATTTACCGCCCTGTTTATGGTGGTATTGATCCTCTGGCTCGCCTTCACCATCGTCATTCCACCTTTTATTGGCCAGTTCCAAATTTTGTTTAGCAAGCTCAATACAGGCTTTTATGAAATCGATGAATGGTTAGATTCCCAAATTTTCAAAATTGAAGAAAACTTTGGTCTGCCGATCAGTGAACAACTGCCGAATCTCGATGAGGTGATCCCCCAAATCCCGACCCTGCTCAATGAGCTCCTTAATCGCGGCTGGAGTTTATTTTCCGACTCCCTCAAGGTACTTTTAAATGTCTTGCTGCTGACGGTTTTAACCTTGATGTTTCTGGCAGATCCCCAACCCTATCGCCAGGGATTTATCCGTTTGTTTCCTTCTTTTTATCGCCGTCGGGCAGACGAAATCCTCACCCTCTGCGACGCCGATCTCAAAGGCTGGGTCGCAGGCATTATGTTCAATATGTTTTGTATTGGCATCCTGAGCTATGTGGGTCTTTCGATTTTGGGGCTGTCATTGGCTCTACCCCAGGCGATTTTGGCTGGTTTACTGACCTTTATTCCCAATATTGGCCCGGCTTTGAGCGTGATTCCTCCCATCCTCATTGCTCTGTTAGAAGCCCCGTGGAAAATCTGGGCAGTTTTAATCTTATACTTTGTAATTCAGCAGGTAGAGGGAAATGTTTTAACCCCTTGGGTAATGGCCCGGCAAGTCTCCCTACTCCCTGCCGTAACGCTTTTGGCCCAGGTTTTGTTTGCGGTGACATTGCAGTTGGGGTTTTTGGGGCTGTTCTTGGCGTTACCCCTAGCGGTTATCGGTCAAGTGATCGTTCGAGAGGTATTGATCAAAGATATTTTAGACCCTTGGCAGGCGAGGGAAGAAGGCCAAGTGCTGGCGATGGTCTCCGGAATTGTGGGTATTGAAACCAGCCAATCCGTAGCGCCAGAACCGGAAGCAAAAACGCCTGAATTGCCGACGGATCATCCGCCGGAGTCCCCCAGTTAAGGGAAACTTTGTGTACCCTTGTTAGGAGTGATTTTATTCTGGTTGAGGAATTGATGTATGGGTGCGTCCCGGAGTGATTGGCGATCGCCAGTGGTCTTAGGTCTAGTTGTCAGCTGTGCCGTGAGTCTTAGTGGTTGTGGTGGGCCACCGCCCCAAGCCCAAACTCCCCAGGGAGTACCAGTAAAATTTGAAACCTTAGATTCAGATCTGCTCGCCACTACCACTGAATACGTGGGGGTTTTAGAAGCGGATAATCTCGTGACCCTCAAACCAGAAGTAGACGGCATTATTCAAGCCATTCAAATCCAAGAGGGGGATACGATTGCGGCAGGAACGCCCATTTTGACCCTCAAATCAGAACGCAGTCAGGCTTCTTTGCAACAGGCGATCGCTGGGGTAGAAGCAGCCCGGGCCGCCCAAGCAAATGCCGAAGCCCAACTCAGTGCTGTCAATGCAGAAAAACTAGAGACCCAAGCCGACTTAAAACTCCGGGAACAGGATCTCCAACGGATTAAAAGCCTAGTGGATACCGGGGCTTTACCCCAGCGGGATCTCGACCAGAGCCAACGGGATCTAGAGGTGGCCAAGGCGCGGCTAAATACCATCAATCAACGGATCAAGGCTGCCCAAGCAAGTGTAAATCAAGCCAAAGCCACCCTCCGCCAATCAAGCAATACGGTGGCGATCGCCAATGAAGATCTCCGGGAAACCCAAGTGACAGCCCCCGTTGCGGGCACCATCGGCGACTTAACCGTGCAACAAGGAGACTACCTCGAACAGGGAGCCACCATTGCCACCATTGCCCAAAATACACGCCTGAGTCTTAACTTTTTTGTGCCCATCGAGCAGGCCCCCGATCTGCGTCTCTCCCTCCCCGTCGAGCTGATCGACTATCGCACCCTCGAAACCGTGGGTCGGGGTCAAGTAAGTTTTATTTCCCCAGAAGTAGACTTTACCTCCCAAACCATCTTGGCGAAGGCCAGCTTCGATAACCCTGACAATCGCCTTTTCACGGGGCAACTGGTCAAGGCCAAACTGATTCTGAGTCAGCAAACCGGGGTTTCGGTGCCTGTCACGGCTGTATCCCGCATTGGTGCAGAAACTTTTGTCTTTGTCACTGCCCCCAATCCCGACGCCCAAGGGGAAAGCGATCCCCCCCTGATTGCCGTCCAAAAATCCGTCACGTTAGGCGCCATTGAAGGCGATCGCTATCAAGTGTTAGAAGGATTAACCACCGGGGAACAGGTGATTACCACGGGCATTCTCAATTTGACTGACGGCACCCCTGTCTTCCCCCAAACCGAAGAAGTCTTTCAGTAGAGCGTTAGGGATTTAGTTAATGCCGATCACATATTTGCGCCATTCGTGGTTGAGATCATCCCGGGTGTATTTCAAAAGCTCGAAATAAAGACTGCTGTGGGGTTTGCGCGGCTGGATCAGTAACTCCATTTCTGCTTCTTTGGGGGTGCGATTGCCCTTACGAACATTACAACGCATGCAGGCGGTAACGAGGTTTTCCCAACTGTCTATGCCACCGCGCGATCGCGGAATAATGTGGTCGAGAGTCAGTTGATCGCCGCGCTTACGGCAATATTGGCAGGTGTGGCGATCGCGTTCCAGAATATTTTTGCGAGTGAGGGGAATCTCGCGGTAGGGCACTTTAATGTAGTGGCGCAGGCGAATGACGGTGGGGAGAGGAAAATTCTGGTAAATGACGCGGCCATTGTGTTCTAGGCTTTCGGCCTTGTCTTTGAGCAACAGCACCACTGCCCGACGCCAACTGGTAATGTTGAGCGGCTCATAAGAGGCATTTAGCACCAATACCTTGGCCATATTCTCCCCGTAATCTTTGTAAAAAAAGACGCTAGACTCAATATTTCCGCCTATGCTAGCACAGCTCTCAAAGACAGGGGGCGTTGTCGCCACTGGGGGCATTACGCCACAATTTGTGTATATCCTTGATGATTTAAACTTTTTTCAATGAAAATTGCGATTACTGGTGCAACAGGTCTTGTGGGGCAACGTTTGGTTGAGCGTTTGTACCCTGCCCATGAGCTTTTAGTCTTGACCCGCAGTGAGGCCAAAGCCCAAGGCATTTTTCCGGCTTCTGTCTATCCAAAGCTCAAGATTGTGGCTTATACCCCCACGGAGTCAGGCCCCTGGCAGGACTGTATCTCTGGCTGTGATGCGGTGGTGAATCTGGCTGGGGCTCCCATTGCGGAACAACGGTGGACACCAAGCTATAAGCAGGAAATTCGCCACAGTCGCCAGGGAGGGACAGAAAAAATCGTCGAGGCGATCGCCAAAGCCAATCAAAAACCCCAGGTACTCATTAATCCCTCCGCCGTCGGCTATTACGGCACCAGTGAAACCGCCATCTACACTGAAACGAGCCCTCCCGGTAACGACTTCCTCGCAGACGTTTGTCAAACATGGGAAACGGCAGCCCTAGAAGCCCAAAACCACGGCACTCGCACCGTCATTCTCCGGTTTGGGATTGTCCTCGCCAAAGAAGGAGGAGCCCTCGCCAAGATGATTCTCGCTTTCAATACTTTTGTCGGCGGCCCCCTCGGCACAGGTAAACAATGGGTTTCTTGGATTCACCGCGATGATCTCGTTAGCTTGATTGAAATGGCCCTTACCCAAGCCGATTGGCAAGGCACCTACAACGGCACTGCCCCCAATCCAGTCACCATGGAAACCCTCGCCCAGACCCTAGGCTCTGTAATGAAACGTCCTGCTTGGCTCCCGGTACCGGGCTTTGTTTTAGAATTACTCCTCAGCGATGGTGCGAAAGTCGTATTAGAAGGGCAAAAAGTGCTACCCAAACGAACCGAGGAGACCGGCTTTCAGTTTAAATTTCCGGATCTCAAAGCTGCCCTGGTTGATTTATTGGCACATTAATCTTTCAACAGGATGGCAATCCATACTTTTTTGGTTCGGCACCCTATCATTTTTGATAAAGATTTATCGTATTTTTTTACAAACCATGTCTGAAATTATTACCTCCGCCGTGAGCGATCGCATTTGTAACCACATGAACAAAGACCATGGCGACGCGGTTCTCCTGTACGCGAAACATTTTGGCCAGTGTCATCGCGCAGAAGCCGCAAAAATGTTGTCCTTGGATGAAACGGGGATGGCCCTTGAAGTGACCGACACCACCGGCACAGAAGCGGTACGCATCCCTTTTCCGAAAACTTTAGCCAATGCTAAGGAGGCCCACACTGTTTTAGTGGAAATGATGCAAGCAGCCCAAGGTAATCCCACCTAAACAAACTCCCAGCAACTTACACCATAATTTGTCTAAAGCCGTCTATCCTAGGCGTTCTGTGGGGATGGGCGGCTTTTTGGTGGTCTGGCATATCTCAAAATTTTATAAAAATTTAAGAATCATGTCCTTTATAGTATGCATTCCGTTTAATTGGCTACTCTAAAGTCAGCTCAACGCGCCATATCCTAAAGAAAACGAGTGCTTGTGCCTAAGGATCCCCTGACTTATGAAAGCGACCCCTAGATTTTTTCCTTCACTGTGTATCACCGTCACGATGAGCTTTTTGGCACCGATGGTGGTTTGCGGTTTACTTTTGACCCTCTGTGCGGCGGTGGGGATTTTCCCTGGGGTAACTGTTGAATTGTTAACGGATGCCTTTGGGAATGTGCTAAAAGTTTTTGGCAATGGGCGCATTTGGGAAGGGGTCTTAGTCATTGCGATCGCCTGTGGTTTTGTCGGCGGTATGTTTGAAACCTTTAACTTTTACTATTACCAAAACATGAATTAAGGAACTAAAGTCCTGGGGGCGACCGTCTTAGAACATAACGGAAAATTGCGATTGGTTACTATAGAAAAAGACAAGCCTTCGGTTTGTTAGCCAATCTACCTTCCCTATTCAAAACAGCCACAGGAACACAAGCATCATGTTGCATCGTCGAAAAAACCGCTGGATGTATGGCCTATTAGCCTGCATTGTCGCGATCAGCGTCAACCTTGCGACACCCACCGTTAGCCAGGCGGGTTTTTTTGAAAATCTTTTGCGGGGCGTTTTAATCTGGGGGGTGCAGAGTTATCAAATTTCCAATCTCTCGGATGCCCAGGAACAGGACTTTGGTCAACAAATTCACAATGAACTGACCCGTTCCGGCCAGGTTAAACTCTATCAAAACCAGCGGGTTGTGAGCTACATCAACGAAATTGGTCAACGTTTAGCGCGCCAAAGCACACGCCCAAATTTAAATTACAAATTCTTTGTCGTCGAAGATGACAGCGTGAATGCCTTTGCCACCATGGGGGGGTACAACTACATCAACACAGGGCTAATTAAAACCGCCGCTAATGAGGCAGAACTTGCTAGTGTAATTGGCCATGAAATTGGTCACATTGCGGCGAAACATTCCCTAGAACAGATGAGAATGCAGGCCCGGAATCAGGGGATTTTGGCGGCGACGGGCTTGGATAGTAGTCAGATTGTCCAGTTAGGAGTGGCGATCGCCGTTGATTATCCCAACAGTCGCAGTGACGAAACGGAAGCGGATGATCTTGGGTTTAATATGTTGACCCGGGTCGGCTATGCCCCAGAGGCGATGGCTTCATTTATGAAAAAGTTGATGGCAGCCAACAGTGGTGGTGGTCGTCCCCCTGAATTTTTGAGTACCCACCCAGCCACCAATGATCGAATTGTGCGACTCCAAAATAAAGCCGCCCGTTATTCTGGTAATCCCCAAGGTTCGCTCTATGCGGAGGGGTTAAATCAGCAACGTTATCGGAGTCGTCTGTCGCCCTTGCTCTAAATAGTTGGTTTTTAACTCAGTTTCTAGGCGATCGCTTTCCTTGGCGATCGCCTTTTTTGGGTGTATCTGTGAGCAAAAAAAATCCCCCATAGTGCTGGGGGAAGGGAATTTTGTTCGATATATGCGGGCGAGTTAGTTAACGGCCGCCTTGTTTTTGTTTGAGGATATCGAACATGGCATCCTGAATTTGTTCCTGGAGAGTCGGATTATTGGGCAGCTGATTACTAATGCGATTAAAGGTGCTGCGGGGCATAATGTCGTCGATGAGGTTGGGCAAGACATTGTTGCAGTAGTTACGCACTTTCCCAATGGCGGCGCGGTTATTGAGACGGTTAATACTCTGGGGCTGATCGCAGCGAATTTCCCAGTCCGGTTTGCGGCCAATGAGATTTTCGACTTCCAACAAGAGATTATCCATGCTGTTGTTGCCGTAGATCGCCAGATAGGCTTCGGCATAGCGATTAATGTCTGCGGTGCTCGGTTGTTGGGCGATCGCCTGATTTTGCCAGCCAAGAATTTCCGGTTTGAGGGTTAATTGGGGCGCTAGCCCCAAGCCCAGGGCGCTGAGGGTAAGGCAACTGCCCAGCAAATAATCTTGGAAGCGACGGGGTAAAAGCATAATGACCGATGGGGAATAAAAATCAGCGATGGCAAATTTTAAACGTATTTAATATTAAAGAATAGGTTTTAGGGAGGGAAGTTCCAGGGGGCAACTTTTTTCTGCCATGGTTGCAAGGGTTTAGCGGAAATGCTGACAGAGTTCGAGAATTTTAGTCGGGAGAATTTCCTCGGCGATCGCCCCTTGTTTCAGTCCGGCTTCGAGTTCGAGCAAAATCGGCAGAGTTTTGAGGAGTTGCTGACCCCGCAACCGGGAAATTTCCTTTTTCAGAAAATATAATCGTTTGGGATTCTTGAGATCTGCTAGTTTGGCGATCGCCTGATCGTCCCGTTCCCCAGCTTCGATCATTACCTTAATAATTGTCCACATCCGGAATTGCCCGATCAACGTCGCCACAATCCGCAGGGCAGGCTCATTTTGCGCCAACAGTTCCCCCACCAATTGAATCGCTAAACCACCATTGCCTTCCCGGATCGCCTCACAGAGTTGCAAGCTATTTTGGTTCGTTGCTGCCACCAGTTGCTGAATTTCTACTTGTGTTAACGGTTGTGTCCGGCTCCCCTGATAAATCTTGAGCTTTTCTAACTCATTCCAGAGTCGTCGCGTATCATTGCCCACCGCTTCACCGAGCAATTCCGTTGCTGGTCGATCTAAATTCACCCCCAATTCCCGCGCTGTTGCTTTAACGCGATCTGCAAGGGCTTCCGTCTGCCACGGGGGAATCGGCGAAAACTCCCGTACTTTCGCGTGTTCCTGGATAAATTTTGTCGATTTTAGCCGCTTATCTGGTTTTTTACGGCTCGTCATTAACAGGTGTGAACTTTCGGGAATCACGGGTAATGTCCGGTGCAATTCCTGCAAAAGACTATCCGAGCAAGATTGGCACAGGGTCGCTTCATTCAGCCAAATTAACCGTCCTCCCATACCAAAGGGCGGCGTCATTACCTCGTTCAGCGCATCGATGATACTTTCCTCTTTACTGCCGTCGTAGGTCTGAAAATTAAACGATAGCCATGCCGGATCTAAAACCGATTGCTTAATCTGATCCACCGCTTGGGCGATCGCAAAATCATCCTCTCCCCAGAAAAAATACACCGCCATCGCAATCCGCTAAAATCACAAACAAATCAAGGTAAAGTAAATAGAGCATCCCTCGCAACGTAACCATTATGCCCAGAACACAGCGCAACGATAATTTCATCGACAAAAGCTTTACGGTGATGGCCGATATCATCCTCAAAATTCTGCCCACCAATAATCGTTCCAAAGAAGCCTTTGCTTATTATCGCGATGGGATGTCGGCCCAAGCCGATGGGGAATATTCCGAAGCCCTCGAAAACTACGAAGAAGCCCTGAGGCTTGAAGATGACCCCAATGATCGTAGCTATATCCTCTACAATATGGGCCTAATCTATGCCAGCAACGGCGATCACAACAAAGCCCTAGAACTCTACCACGAAGCCATTGATCTCAATCCCCGGATGCCCCAGGCCCTAAATAATATTGCGGTGGTCTATCACTACCAAGGCGAAAAAGCAAAGCAATCTGGCAATGAAGACGAATCAGAAGCGCTCTTTGATAAGGCCGCAGAATATTGGAAGCAGGCGATCCGCATCGCGCCGAACAACTACATCGAAGCGCAAAACTGGCTGAAAACCACCGGCCGCTCGGAAATGGACGTCTTTTTCTAACTGAGTTAGTGATCGAAACTTTAAAGTAAGCATTTACATTGAGAATTTAAACATGATTGATCTTGAACAGGTTCGCAAGGTTGCCCATTTAGCACGTTTGGAATTAACGCCAGAAGAGGAACAGCGCTTACCCTCCCAACTCAGCGCGATTTTAGACTATGTCGAACAACTCAGCGAACTGGATACGGACAATGTGGAGCCGACCACCAGAGCCATTGACGTGAGTAATATTACCCGCGCCGATGAGCAAAAAACCTTTGGCGATCGCCAACTTTTACTCGATAATGCCCCAGACCGCGAAGATGATTATTTCCGAGTCCCCAAGATCCTTGGCGAAAGTGAATAAGTAAAATTATTCAGTTTAATTTGCTGTTATAAATCCTCGTAAGGGGATTTTTTTGTGTCTCTCTAGTACAAATCTCAAGGTTTTCGAGGACTTCCAAAAAATTTGTACAATACAATACGGTTTCTTTAAAAAATATTAAGGTTTTATCCATGGGCCAGACCACAGAAGCGCAAACCCTAAAGTACGGTGAGCGGGAAATTGAAAATGGCGAACTCATTACTTTCCCGAACCCCCGTCCCGGACGTCGCTATACCATTAACATCACCCTGCCAGAATACACTTGTAAATGTCCTTTTTCTGGCTATCCGGATTTTGCAACGATTTACATTACCTATGTACCGGATCAGAAAGTGGTGGAGCTAAAAGCGATCAAGCTTTACATCAACAGTTACCGCGATCGCTATATTTCCCACGAAGAAGCAGTTAATCAAATTCTCGATGACCTGGTCGCGGCCTGTGATCCCCTCGAAATGACGATCAAAGGAGACTACCAGCCCCGTGGTAATGTGCATACTGTCATTGAAGTTACCCACACCAAAGAACAAGCATGATGATTTTCGCTTGGCAGTTCCAATCCCCTGGCCCCATTTTGTTTGAGGTGGGTAATTTTGCAATCCGTTGGTATGGTCTTTTAATCGCGATCGCCGTGTTGATCGGGGTGAATCTCTCTCAATTTTTGGCAAAACGACGGGGGGTTAAACCGGAGTTACTGGCCGATTACGTCATTTGGGGAATTATTGGGGCGATTCCCTGTGCGCGACTGTATTATGTCCTGTTCCAGTGGCGCAGCTACGCCGATCGTCCCCAGGATATTATTGCGATCTGGCAAGGGGGCATTGCGATCCACGGGGCGATCCTTGGTGGTGTAATTGCGGCGTTGATTTTTTGTCGCCTGAATCGTCTTTCTTTTTGGCAACTGGGGGATTTAATTGCGCCTGCTCTGATTTTGGGGCAAGCCATTGGTCGCTGGGGAAATTTTTTCAATTCGGAAGCCTTTGGGGCACCAACCGATTTGCCTTGGAAGCTTTATATTCCCCTCCAAAATCGCCCTTTAAATCTTGTGGAATATGAATATTTTCACCCGACTTTCCTCTATGAATCTGTCTGGAATCTTGGGGTTTTTGCATTACTCCTCTATTTATTTTTCTGGGGTTTGCGCCATGGCGATCGCCTCAAAACAGGCACAATTTTCCTGACCTACTGGATCGCCTACAGTGCTGGTCGCGTCTGGATCGAAGGCTTGCGCACTGACAGTTTGATGCTTGGTGGGATTCGCGTCGCCCAATTGGTCAGTTTGACAGGAATGGCCCTCGGTATTTTGGGATTAGTCTGGTTATATGTCCTGAAACGACGCTTACCCGATGTGCGATCGCCGAGGGAATTGCGAGAGGCAGAAGCTATTCCAGAAAACTCCGAGACTTAAACCGTTACCCTTGCTCCTCTAGTGACAACATTATCCATGGGCCAAACCATCCTCGTTACGGGCGCCGTCCGCTCCGGCAAAAGTGAATGGGCCGAACACCTTGCACTCCAGTCCCAACGCCCCGTCACTTACATTGCGACGGCCACTGAAAATCCTGACGATCCCGAATGGATGGCCCGGATCCAACACCACCGCGATCGCCGCCCGAAAAATTGGGGATTTATGGGTGAGTCAGTCCATCTAACCGAAGCAATGCGACGTATCCCCGAAGACCACTGCATCCTTGTAGATTCCCTCGGTCTGTGGGTGGCCAATCATTTAGAAACAGAGCCGGCTCCTTGGCACCAGCTCACCACAGCATTTTTGGAGGCGATTAAAAATTCCCCACGGATGCTAATTCTTGTCGCCGAAGAAACGGGTTGGGGCCTTGTCCCCACTTACCCATTAGGACGCTTATTTCGCGATCGCCTGGGCCGTTTGATCCGCGAAGTGGGCCTCGTTTCCGATCAAGTCTATTTATTGGTGGGTGGCCATGCCTTGGATATCAAAACACTAGGACATCCCTTGCCTCCGGTAAAAATGCCCCTCAGCTGAAGTCAATTGTATCTTTTTGTAACAAAAACTCTGCTAGATATTAAGAAAAGTGTTTACACTCAGGTTATGAAATCCTTCAGAAGGCTATATGCCTATGGAGTATGTGTTATTTTAAGAAACGTTAACCATCTGAAATAGCCTATATTTCATAAGGTTGACCCGCTTACATGATTCTCGGAAACTCCCCTGACCATAGGATTTATACCTATTGGCTTTTGCTCATTTGACAGGGAGAATCCATAACAAGGAAACTAGCGTAAGCCATTTAATATCCAACCCTTGTTCATTCATATAGACAAGAGGAATTAAAAACTATGACTATTGCAGTCGGACGCGCGCCCCAGGAACGAGGCTGGTTTGATGTCCTCGATGACTGGTTGAAGCGAGATCGATTTGTCTTCGTCGGTTGGTCCGGTATCCTCCTGTTCCCCTGCGCCTTCATGGCTCTCGGTGGCTGGTTGACTGGCACCACCTTCGTTACTTCTTGGTACACCCATGGATTAGCATCCTCTTATCTCGAAGGGTGTAACTTCCTGACTGTTGCTGTATCCAGCCCTGCTGACAGCCTCGGTCACTCCCTCCTTTTCCTCTGGGGCCCCGAAGCCAACTGGAACTTTGCTCGTTGGTGTCAACTCGGTGGACTCTGGAGCTTTGTTGCCCTCCACGGTGCTTTTGGTCTGATCGGCTTCATGCTGCGTCAGTTTGAAATTGCCCGTCTGGTGGGTATCCGCCCCTACAATGCGATCGCCTTCTCTGGCCCCATCGCGGTATTCGTCAGTGTATTCCTGATGTACCCCTTGGGTCAGTCTAGCTGGTTCTTTGCCCCCAGCTTTGGTGTCGCTGGTATCTTCCGTTTCATTCTGTTCTTACAAGGTTTCCACAACTGGACGCTCAACCCCTTCCACATGATGGGTGTTGCAGGGATTCTCGGTGGTGCGCTGCTCTGTGCGATCCACGGGGCAACGGTAGAGAACACCCTGTTTGAAGACAGTGACCAAGCGAATACCTTCCGAGCGTTTGAGCCGACCCAGGCAGAAGAAACCTACTCGATGGTGACCGCGAACCGTTTCTGGTCTCAGATTTTCGGGATTGCGTTTTCCAACAAGCGTTGGTTGCACTTCTTCATGCTGTTTGTACCGGTGACTGGGCTATGGATGAGTTCTGTGGGGATTGTGGGTTTAGCACTAAACCTACGGGCCTATGACTTTGTATCCCAGGAAATCCGCGCGGCGGAAGACCCCGAATTTGAAACGTTCTACACGAAGAATATTCTGTTGAACGAAGGTATGCGTGCATGGATGGCACCGCAAGACCAAATTCACGAACAATTTGTATTCCCTGAGGAGGTATTACCCCGTGGTAACGCTCTCTAATGCGCCCATTTCCGGTGGTCGTGATATCGAATCGACCGGCTTTGCGTGGTGGGCTGGTAATGCCCGCCTGATCAATCTCTCCGGTAAGCTCTTGGGTGCCCACGTTGCCCATGCTGGCCTTATCGTATTCTGGACTGGTGCGATGACTTTGTTTGAAGTCGCTCACTTTGTCGCAGAGAAGCCCATGCACGAGCAGGGTTTCATCCTGATGCCTCACCTCGCAACCCTTGGTTGGGGTGTCGGCCCTGGTGGTGAAGTTATTGATACTTTCCCCTACTTTGTCGTTGGTGTATTACACCTGATCTCTTCTGCGGTTCTCGGTCTGGGTGGTATCTACCATGCTGTCCGTGGCCCTGAAACCCTCGAAGAATATTCCAGCTTCTTTGGCTATGACTGGAAAGACAAGAACCAAATGACCAACATCATTGGTTATCACCTCATCCTCCTGGGTTGTGGTGCGTTGTTGCTTGTCTTTAAAGCGATGTTTTTTGGTGGTGTATACGACACCTGGGCCCCTGGTGGTGGCGACGTGCGTATCATCAGCAATCCAACTTTGAACCCGGCAGTAATCTTTGGTTATCTGTTCAAGGCTCCCTTCGGTGGCGAAGGCTGGATGATCGGTGTCAACAACATGGAAGATATTATCGGTGGCCACATCTATGTGGGTCTGATTTGTATCTTTGGTGGTATCTGGCACATCCTCACCAAACCTTTCGGTTGGGCCCGTCGTGCGCTCGTTTGGTCTGGTGAAGCTTATCTTTCCTACAGTCTCGGTGCGCTGTCTTTGATGGCCTTCATCGCGACTTGCTTTGTGTGGTTTAACAATACTGCTTACCCCAGTGAATTTTATGGCCCGACTAACGCTGAAGCGTCCCAGTCCCAGGCTCTAATCTTCTTGGCCCGTGACCAATCTATGGGTGCAAACGTTGGTTCTGCCCAAGGTCCCACTGGTCTTGGTAAGTACTTAATGCGTTCTCCTACCGGTGAAATTATCCTCGGTGGTGAAACCATGCGCTTCTGGGATTTCCGTGGTCCTTGGCTGGAGCCACTTCGTGGCCCCAATGGTCTTGACCTCGACAAAATCCGCAATGACATTCAGCCTTGGCAGCTTCGTCGTGCGGCTGAATACATGACCCACGCCCCTAATGCTTCTATCAACTCTGTTGGTGGGATTATTACGGAGCCTAACTCCTTCAACTTTGTGAACCTTCGTCAGTGGTTGGCTGGTTCTCACTTCGTTCTTTCTTTCTTCTTCCTCGTTGGTCACCTGTGGCATGCTGGTCGTGCACGGGCGGCTGAAGCTGGTTTCGAGAAAGGGATTGACCGTGAGACTGAGCCTGTACTGAACATGAACGAACTCGATTAAGAATCTGTTGAGGCATCAGTTTAGTTACTGAGTTTCATGAATAAAAACTCCTGCCCTAGGGTAGGAGTTTTTTGCTTTTGGGAAAGTCTTAAAAGAATCAATACGAGCGGAACATGGCTTGGGTGCCTTGTTCGAGGGCATCAGCTAACTGGGCGGTGTCTTTAAATTTTTGGGTCGCTAAAGTTAAACCGGGTAGTTTGAGATCTGCAAGACTTTCATTGACTAGGCGGAGGTCTTTGATGATGTGTTTGACCATAAAGCCCGGTCGAAAATCCCTGGCGGTAATTTTGTGACCGAGGTTGGCGATCGCCCAGGAACCAGCCGCCCCAGTCTGACAAACTTCGATCATTAAATCTGGGTCAAGGCCTTGGGATTGAGCCAACTGAATCGCTTCACAGAGGGCCACCATGTGGATTGCACAGAGGACTTGGTTGCACATTTTCACGGCTTGACCACTGCCTGTATCTCCACAGTAATAAATATTTTTTCCCATGGCTTTTAGGTAAGGTTTGGCTTCGTCAAAATTCAGGAGATCGCCTCCGACCATAATCGTCAAAGTGCCATTTTCTGCGCCAACATCCCCGCCACTGATGGGGGCATCGAGGAACCGGAGATTTTTTGTTTTGAGGGTTTTGGCAATTTCTTGGGCTGCCGGTTTTCCAATGGTGCTGAAATCAATGATTAGGGCATTGGGTTTTGCGTCGTGGATTACCCCTTCTTCTCCTAGGAGAACCGATTTCACGTCGGGGACATCGCTCACACAACTAAAAATGTAATCTGCATCATCTACCGCAGTGGCGATCGCCGGGGCAACGGGCAAACCTGCTGTGGTGACCCTAGCCAAGTGGGGACTGGCAGCGGCACGGTTCCACACAGTGACTTGATAACCTTTTTTCTGGAGGTTGAGGCTCATCGGTGCCCCCATGACCCCCATACCGAGAAATGCAATTTTTTTCGTCATCGTTTAAGTATCAATGATGATCAAGATCGCCTCTAGGTTACTCCGGGAACAACTGAATTTCCGGAGACTCTAGATCATCTGCGCCTTGTTTTAAGGGATCTGTCTCTGGGAAAATATCTGCTTCTGGTACTGCGGGACTGGACTCAATCTCTTCCTCAGACGAACCTTCAGCCGTTTCCGGGGGCGAAGCCGCTTCTGGTTCTAGTGTTGATTCGGGCGCGGTTGATTGTGGGGTTTCAATCTCTGGAGTATTTGGAGGGACTGCTTCAATTTCGGGCGCGGGAGCAGGTTGTTCAACCTCTAGCACTGACTCAGATTGACTGGGGCTTGTCTCCTCAACGGTCGCAGCGGGTTCTTCTTCGGTTGGCATTGCTTCAGGGAGATCAGGAGAAGGGCTGGATTCTGCTTCTGGTGCTACCTCTTCTTCTAAGGTTGGCAAGGTTTCTTCTGGAGCAGGGGTCATTTCTGTTTCTGCTGGTGGCGTCGCTTCATCAACTTCCGGAACAACGGTTGGTGCTGGCTCTAATGTTTCTTCTGGGGCAGCCGTTTCGACTTCGGGCGCAAGAGGTTTGGTGGTGACGAGGCGTTTCGCGGTTCTGAGGGAGAGTTTGTTTTGGACGAGCTTGGCGAGGGTGTCGTTGAGCTTCGGATCGTAGTTGATAACGCGGACAGGGCTATTGTAGGTATTTTCTAACAGTTCCCCTTGGTCATCGATAAATTCTAGCTTGAGCCAGTTTTCGCCTTTCTTGAAGCCTTCGAGGTAAATGGGATGCCAGTCATCGAGAATAAAGCTCTCACCATTGATGGTGATCCGGATACGCCAGTCATTCACATCATCACTATTGTCGGCCTGGGCAATGAAGTGCAGTGGGGCATTGGTCAGATAAAAATCCAACATGATCGGCTCAGCACCATAGGTTCCCTGGGGGCGGCTATAGGTGAGGAGGGGCTGTTGGAAATCAGGAATATTGTTATTACTTTTGGTGAAGATATTAAAAGTAGTTTCGGCGTAGGCACCTTCGTTTTTAAAGCTTTCGTGCCAAGGACGGGAAGCAAAGGCGCGGATCAGGTGGCTACCGGGACTGAGGTTTTCGAGGGTGACGGGTTTGCTGGTGTCGTAGACGGCAATGTAGGGCTGGTCATCGACAAAGAGGTGAATGTGCGGCCCCATGCCTAGTTCTTCGTCCTTGAAAATGGGTAGGTCATTGACCTGGAGTTGGACGTCGATGGTGGTGCTGTTAAAGGTTTCGTCGGGACGGGGACTGAGAATTTTGACCTGGGGTTGGTACTGGTCTAATTCTTGGCGCAGTTCGGTAATTAGGCTGGGCGTCGCCACTTCTGTGAGGGCTTGGGTGGTGACGGGCGTCGGTTCGCGATTGAGATCACTGGCGAGGCGGGCATCGAGGCGATCGCCACAACTCCACAGGCCCAATGCCAAAATAACGAGGAGAATAATCCGCTTAAACATTTCCCACAGTCCTTGATAAGCCACGCTTTTTATCTTCTCACTGACCTGACAAACCGCCAACATCCAATCAGAAGAATGGCTTTACCAGCGAATTTTGTAGAGATGGAACAGTTCGCCCGATTGTTCTTTGACGATTTTTGCGCCGGATTTTTTGATCAGGGCTTGCCAGTCGCTTAGGTCTTCGAGGAATACTTCCGCGCCCAGGTAGGTTTCCAGGATTGACCAGTCTTCGGCCATGTCTTGGCTTGGGTCAATCACATCAAAGACAAAAAAGCCCCCTGGTTTGAGGACACGCCGGACTTGTTCTAACACGGTTTCCCAATATTCCAAGGGATAGTAACAGCTAAATCCGGTGGCGATCGCCAAATCGAAAAAACTGTCCTGGTAGCTTTCGAGGTGATGGACGGGTTTGTTCGAGATGCCTTTAAACAGTTTGGAATTGAGTTGGGGGGCGCGGGATTGGAGGATTTCTGTGGCAACTTTACTGATGTCTTGGCCATAAAAATAGGCATTCCAGTCGCGCCAAGGGTAGATCAAAAAGCTGATCCCGCAACCGAGATCGAGGCAAGCTTGGTTTTTTTTCGGTTGGGCCAGTTCCCAAAACTTCGAGGTAACGCGGTTCTGGAGCTTACCGGATTGCCAGTCGAGGAAAATGGGTAGGGCTTGCACTTCGTCGGGGAGATCGGGCTTTTGGTTTTGATATTCTGCGTCGAAACGTTTGGCGATCGCCTCCGTGAGGGTAAACCAATTTAATTCGCGGTTGTCGGTGGGTAACTGGGAAAACATGGGCCGCCCCGAAGTTTAGAAAATTCAAACCATTCCATTGTACAAGTCTCAATCTACAGGGAATCCGTCATCGCAAGTTGGGGGATAAAGTCAGTTTCAACAAGGCGGAGATTAAGGCTGAGTTGTAGTTGCTGGCAGAGGGTATTGATCATGTTTTGGATGTCATCGGCCACAAACGTAAGACCGGGGATTAGAGGCTCGCCAAAAACTTTTTCATATAGTTCTGGATCGGAATTTAGACGAATCGAACCGTGCTGCAAAATTGCCCCTTGGCGACGCAATTGCGCTGATCCAATCAGTTTATAACCAGATTCCGTTACCAAATCTGCCTTGGTATGGGTGCGAAAACAGCTATCAAAATGCCCGTAATTTCGTTGCTGGTGGCCATAACTTAAAGGAATTCCCAATTCCCCAAACCCAGCGATGAGAAATTGGCAGAGGGTTTCGTAGTTTGTTTGGCGATCGCCTTTTAACCCAGACGTAATAATCGCGTAGGTGAGGTCTCCCTGATGAAGCACTGCTCGTCCACCGCTCGGACGCCGCACCAGATCGATTTTTTTGCCTTGGTAGGTCAAATCATTCCAAAAATCAGGATATTTTCGTTGGTGGTAGCCCAGGGAAATCGCCACCGGTTCCCAGGTATAAAATCGCAGTACGGAGGGGATTTTGCCCTGGAGATGCTGATCCAAAAGCCACGCATCGATCGCCATTTGGGTTTCCCCAGACGCTTCGATGGGCGGAATATAGTGCCAGACTTCAGCCATTACAAAAGATTTTTCGGGAGATAGCCGAGGATTTTCTTAATGTCCTGGGTGCGGTGCTTATCCACAATCAGGGTCACATCCCCCTGGCGCACCACCACCACGTCTGCAACTCCTAGGGTTACTACCGTTTCGTCGGGGTTATCACTATAGACAATCGCCCGTTCTGTCTCGAAGGCATGGTGATTCCCCACACAAACATTGGTCACCGCATCGGGGGGGAGTAACCGTTCGAGCGATCGCCAATCCCCCAGATCATCCCAACCGAATTCTGCGGGCAACACATAGGCGTGCTCGGTTTTTTCCATTAGAGCGTAGTCGATACTAATTTTCGGCAAACTATTGTAGGCGTCGATGCCTTGATTTTGAAGCGGTTCTAGGATCTCCGGGGCGTAGCTGGCGAGTTCCTTGAGGACGGTGCGGATCGAAAAGAGAAAAATCCCGCTATTCCAGCTAAATTTGCCCGTTTCCAAAAAAGATTTCGCAACGGCAGTACCGGGTTTTTCGTAGAACTGATTCACCTTAAAAATGCCCGTTTCAACCGCTTCTCCCTGCTCGATGTAGCCGTAACCCGTGGCGGGATAGTCCGGTTTGATGCCGATGGTGGCGATCGCCAATTTATCTTTGACAAAATTCGCGGCGTGGTCGAGGGTTGCCCGGAATTTATCTGGGTCGCCAATCCAATGATCCGCCGGGAAAAAAGCAACGACCGTATCCTCTGGGTAGTATTGCGCCAGCTCTAAACAAGTCCAGGCGATCGCCGCGGCCGTATCCCGCCGTTCCGGTTCCACCAAAATATTACGCTGGGGCAGTTGGGGCAGTTGTTCCCGCACCAGATCCGCAACTTGCGCCGCCGTAATCACCCAGAGATCTGTCCAATTGTCCTGGGAAACTAGACGATTTGCCGTCGCTTGGAGCAAACTCACCCCAGACCCATCGAGGCTGAGGAACTGTTTCGGGCGGTCTTGACGACTGAGGGGCCAAAAACGTTCGCCCTTACCACCAGCCAAAATTACGGGGATGAAAGTCATAGGTTGGGAGTGCTTAATTACGGTAGGCCTTCGCTGAAGCGCGAATCCAGGTTACAGCAGCAATGGTAAAGGGGATCAAGAAAAATAAAAAGCCAAACCAGAGGGAATTTGCCCGCACAAAGGGCTGACTGATCATTAGGGCAATAATGAGGCCACAGTACACCAGCCCCGCCACGGGTAAGCCCAAAACCAGCACAATAAATTTTGTATCCTGATCCATCCTGCAAAATTCCCTTGGTAAATGCCGTTGCCGTTGATTCTAGCTATGGATCCGGGGTTCCGGGTGGAGGATCGAGAGAATTTCACTTTCGGCGATCGCCAATTCCTCAAGCCGCTGATTCACCAAATCTTGCTCGTAATAAGTCGTTGCCAATACCCAATAAGCCCCATAATGCCGCGCTTCCGAGGCCATTAACCCCCGATAAAATTTTGCCAAATCCGGCTCCGGGCAATGTTCCCCCAACAGCCCTAAGCGTTCGTGGGAGCGGGCTTCGATTAACGCTGAAATTAACAACGAATCCAACAGCCGTTCCGGTTCCTGGGGTCGGATCAATTTGCGCAACTGGCCGCCATAGGGGGGCGCATTTAATGGCGCGAGGGGAATATTTTTCCGTTCTAGCCACTGGTTCACCAGCTCGAAATGCTCTAATTCTTCCTTGGCGATCGCCGTTAATGCTTTCACCAATGCCACCGCCGAGGGATACCGGAACATCATATTTAGGGCGACCCCCGCCGCTTTCCGTTCACAGTGGGAGTGATCCAGCAAAATCGTATCCAAATTATTGAGGGCGAGTTCGATCCATTCCGGGCGGGTTGGCTCCTGAAGAAACTTGATCCGGGGTAAAGTCGCAGCAGTCATAGATTTGGGGAGATGGCGGACAACTCAACAGTATATAGTTTCCCCAAGCCCGATGCAGAATAGCCGCTATCGAGAGCAAGTTTCCTGCGAGAACGGCCACAACTCTTTATAATTTTTGGAGCAAAATTTACCGTAGCAAAGGTGATCGCCCATGAATCTCAGAAAAAACAAATTGACCTGGTACATTACCGCCCAAATTGGGGTTTTGATGTTTCCCTTTGGCCTCTGTCTCCTGGGGGAATCGATCACCCGTCGCATTAATGGGGAACCCTGGTTTTGGTGGGGCACTGTGAGCCTAATTGTTGTCAATGCTGGCCTGGGGCTGATGATCGAAAGTGGCCTGATTGGTGGCTTTCCCCGCAATAACAGCGACGACAAAGCAGAATCTTAGACTTTTTTACCATGACTTTTATTCCCCCAAAGAAGCATACTGCGGCAATTAACGGTCTACCCTTGAGCTACTACGAATGGCATCCGGGTGGTGAACCAGTGTTATTACTCCATGGTCTCGCGGATCATGGTTTGGTGTGGGCCAGCTTGGGGGAAAGTCTGGGGAAAAAATACCATGTGGTTGCCCTGGATCTGCGGGGTCATGGGGACAGTGGCAAACCGGAAACGGGTTATACTTTCGCCGATTACAACGCTGATCTGGACGGCATTTGTCAGCATTTCGGCTGGTCGCAGGTGAATCTCCTCGGCCACAGTTGGGGGGCAAAAATTGCTGCTGTTTGGGCAACCCAAAATCCTGAGAAAGTGAAAAGCTTGATTCTCTTTGATCCGTTTTTTATGGGACAACTGCCCCTCTGGTGGCGTTACACCTTCCCCATCGGCTACCGGGTGCTGCCTTTTTTAAAACTGTTGGGTCAGTTCGAGAGCTATCACCAGGCCGAGGCGATCGCCAAAAAATTGAAGCAATATCGCGGCTGGAACGAGTGGCAACAGGCGATTTGTCGGGAAAGCTTTCTGGAAAATCCCGACGGCACTTGGACAAGCAAATTCGTGAAACGCGCCTGCGATGAAATTCTGCTTGATATTCTCCGGGTCAATGGCCTCACACAACCCCTAGGGATGCCGAGCCTGTTTGTGCAACCAGAGGGAGGATTAAATCGCCTCGAATTCCAGCTCAAGCCCTACCGTCAATATTTAACGAATCTCCAATGGCAAAAAGTCCCCGGCAACCACTGGGCCCACATGGTTGAACCGGAAGCCTTTAATCAGGCGATCGCCAATTTTCTCACTAGAAGTTTATAGATATCTCACACCAGACTATCGTGATCTTTTCGGCGATGAAAATATGATGTGTCATTAATTTTGGGAGTAAATATCCAATCCAAAAGGCGATCGCTCCCTAACTCATGGCAGGGGTTCACCAGCGTCAACCCCGACTAACAGGAGCAACTAACTTTCCTTGTATGCCTCCATCCCCTCACAGGAGCAGACCAAATTTCTGTCCCCATAGGCATTATCAATCCGGCCCACCGTCGCCCAGAACTTATGCTGTTTCAGCCAAGGGGCAGGATAGGCCGCCACCTCACGGGAATAAGGATGATTCCATTCACCACAAATAACCGATTCCGCCGTATGGGGCGCATTTTTCACCGGATTATCTTCCTTAGAAATGTTGCCCGCTTCAATCAGGCGAATTTCCTTCCGAATCGCAATCATCGCCTCACAGAAACGGTCTAACTCCTCTAAAGATTCACTTTCAGTGGGTTCGATCATCATCGTCCCCGCCACGGGCCAAGAAATCGTCGGCGCATGGAAACCATAATCCATCAAACGTTTTGCCACATCCTCCACCGTAATGTCTGCCGATTTCCGCAAATCCCGCAGGTCGATAATGCATTCATGGGCAACACAGCCATTCGTCCCTTTAAATAACACCGGATAATGGTCATCCAAGCGTTTAGCGATGTAGTTGGCACTGAGAATCGCCGTTTGGGTTGCCTTCGTTAAACCCGCTGTCCCCATCATGGTGATGTACATCCAAGAGATCGGCAGAATACTTGCACTACCGAACGGTGCTGCCGAAATTAAGCCAATATTGTCGGTATTCCCGTCTAAATTGGTCTTGGGCAGATAGGGGACGAGATGGGCGGCGACACCAATCGGGCCAACCCCAGGCCCCCCGCCACCGTGGGGAATACAGAAGGTTTTATGTAAATTCAGGTGACAAACATCCGCACCGAAATCCCCCGGCCGACAAATGCCCACCATCGCATTCATGTTTGCGCCATCGAGGTATACCTGGCCGCCGTTGTCATGGATCACTTGGCAGATGTCTTTGATTCCCACCTCAAAAACCCCGTGGGTCGAGGGATAGGTGACCATTAACGCGGCGAGATTCTCTTTATATTTTTCGGCTTTAGCTTTGAGATCCTCTAGTTCAATATCCCCTTGGCTACTGCAACATTTAATCGGGATCACCTTAAAACCACACATCACTGCACTGGCAGGGTTTGTGCCGTGGGCGGATTCGGGAATCAGACAAATATTCCGCTGGCGATCGCCGTTTTTGATGTGGTACTGGCGGATCACCTGTAACCCTGCATATTCCCCTTGGGAGCCAGCATTGGGTTGGAGGGAAACCCCCGCAAATCCAGTGATTTCAGCCAGCCAATGCGCCAACTGGTCACACATTTGTTGATAGCCTTTGGTTTGACTACGGGGCGCAAAGGGATGCATTTTGCCAAAACTTGCCCAGGTGACCGGCATCATTTCCGCAGTCGCGTTGAGTTTCATCGTGCAGGAACCCAGCGGAATCATCGAGGTGGTCAGCGATAAATCTTTGCTCTGGAGGTGATGAATATAGCGTAGCAACTCCGTTTCGGAACGATAGCGATTGAAGACGGGATCCGTTAAAAAGTCACTGGTACGGCGGAGAGTTTCAGGGAAGTTCGGCGTAAAATTCTGGGCGAGCTGGGCGTAGGTAAAGAGAATTTCGGCATCGCTAAAAATTGCCCAAATGATTTCAATCTCGCTGGCGACCGTGGTTTCATCGCAACTGATGCCGATATTACCGTCCGCAAAGTAGCGGAAATTATAGCCCTGTGCCTCGGCGCGTTGACGAATGGCTTGCGCTTGCTCTGCCGTGGTTTGAACTTTAAGCGTGTCAAAAATTGGTTCTTGATTGGACGCAAAACCGAGTTTATCTAACCCCGTCGCCAAGATTTGCGTGTGTTGCTGCACTTGGGTGGCGATCGCCTTTAGCCCTTCAGCCCCGTGGTAGACCCCATACATCGAAGCCATCACCGCCAGCAGCACCTGGGCTGTACAAATATTACTGGTCGCCTTGTCTCGCCGGATGTGTTGTTCACGGGTTTGCAATGCTAGCCGTAAAGCGGGTTGACCCTGACTATCCTTTGAGACCCCGACGATGCGCCCCGGAATTTGCCGTTGATATTTTTCTTTCGTCGCAAAATAAGCCGCGTGAGGCCCACCATAACCGAGGGGAACCCCAAACCGTTGACTGGTTCCCACCGCAATATCAGCGCCCATTTCCCCCGGTGGCGTAAGCAAGCATAAACTCAATAAATCCGCTGCCACCGTGGCGATCGCCTTTTGATCGTGAGCTTTTTGGATAAACGCCCGATAATCAAAAATTGCCCCATCCGTCGCCGGATATTGCAGCAACACCCCAAACACAGCCTCAGTCATCTCAAAGGTGCGATGATCACCAACGATCACCTGAATGTCTAGGGGAATCGCCCGTGTCCGCACCACCTCAATCGTTTGCGGATGGCACAATTCCGACACAAAAAACGTATTCGCCTGCTTCTTCTTACAGAGTCCATAGCTCATCGCCATCGCCTCCGCCGCCGCTGTCCCCTCATCCAACAACGACGCATTGGCAATCTCCAGCCCCGTCAACTCAATCACCATCGTCTGGAAATTTAACAACGCCTCTAGACGACCTTGGGCAATCTCCGCCTGGTAGGGGGTGTAAGCCGTGTACCAACCCGGATTTTCTAAAATGTTGCGCTGAATCACGGGCGGGGTCACACAGTCGTAATAGCCCATGCCGATGAAATTTTTGTAAACCTGATTTTGGTTGGCGATCGCCGCCAGGGTGTGTAAAGCCTCTTGTTCCCCCTTCGCAGCGGGTAAATTCATTGCTAATTTTTGGCGAATCTTGGCGGGAACCGCTTGATCAATCAAGGTTTCCAACGCGTCATACCCTAAAAATGCCAGCATTTTTGCCATTGCCCCATCACTAAGACCAATGTGACGGCGAGCAAAAGAATGATCCTCAGAAGCATGAGAAAGCGGCGGCAACTGTTGCAAATTAACCATGAAATCACCAGAAAAAAGCAGGCTTAAGCACTTATCATAATAGGGAAAAATCACCCCCCACGGGCTGCTGATGTGGTTCTCCAACCTAAGATTTCCCATCACAACATCCCCCAACCCCAGCGTAAGGTCGCCCACCCCATGTCCCTAATGTCTCTCCGGGCGGGACTGTGGGGCCCTAGGCCATACCCTTTTCCCTCAACGCTCATCCGATGGAGGTTCTACACTTTGTGGCGACCATTTTAGTCATTGAAGATGAACTCAGTGTTTTAAATATTTTGCGGGACATTCTAACCGCCGAAGGGTTTGCTGTAATCACAGCGACCGATGGGCAAATCGGCTTAGAAACGGCCTATGCGCAGCTCCCCGATCTCATTATTTGCGACGTAAATTTACCGCGATTAGACGGGTACGGTGTCCTCAAAGCGCTCCATAGCAACTCAACCACCACCACTATTCCATTTATTTTTCTGTCAGCCCGCGCTTCCCGTTCTGCCCAACGCCAAGGAATGGATCTAGGGGCCGATGACTACATTCCCAAGCCCTTTACCCGTCAGGAACTGCTCAATGCGATCCGGGGACGCCTCAGTCGCCGTCAGGGTCTCGCCCAACATTCAGCGCAACAGTTAGAGCAACTGCGGCGCAATTTAACCATGGCCCTCCCCCATGAGCTGCGCACTCCCCTCCAAGGCATCATGACCTCAGCGGAGTTGCTGGGGGAATGTTGGGAAACCCTAGACCGCCAAGAAATCCGAGAAATTAGTGAGAGCATTCGTATTTCAGCCAGTCGCCTCCATAATTTAATCCAAAAGTTCTTGCTATACACCAAGCTCGATTTAGCCACCCACGATCCCGACGATTTTCACCTCTGGTATAGCCCTGTCACCGAGAAAAGTGACACGATCATCACTACTTTGGCCCGACAAATTGCCAAACAATACCAGCGACCAGAGGACTTGAAGCTGGAGTTATGTGCGGCGAAGGTTGCCATCTCAGAGAAGTGGCTTGTTACCCTGGTGCAGGAAATTGTCGATAATGCGTTTAAATTTTCAGAGCACACTTCCCAAACCCAGAAACGCATTCTGCTGAAAAGTCGGATCAGTGGCAATGTATGGCAGTTAGCGATCAAAGACCACGGTCGTGGCATGAGCCCAGAGCAGATTCGGGCCTTGGGTGCCTATATGCAGTTTGACCGTCAACAGTATGAGCAGCAGGGGTCTGGTCTCGGATTGGCGATCGCCGAACGGATCGCAAAAATTTATAATGGGACGGTGACGATTAAGAGTACTGTAGGGACAGGAACCACGGTGATTGTCACATTTCCGACTGCGACTTCGGAACAAATTCCGACAGAAAACCGCCTCAGTTAGTGCCCGCTGTTATTTTTTCTCCATGAGTCAATTACACAATGCCTTTACCCTGTTTGTCAGCCTGTTGGTGGAGGCGATGCCCTTTCTGCTACTGGGGGTAATCCTTTCGAGTGTGCTGTTGGTGTGTGTAGATGAACGCCAACTGATCCAGCGTTTACCGAAAAATCCAGTTTTAGGGGCTTTTATGGGCAGTTGCATCGGGTTTTTGTTTCCGGTGTGTGAATGTGGCAATGTGCCCGTGGCCCGTCGCTTTATGCTCCAGGGGATTCCCACGTCCGTGGCGGTAGGTTTTTTGCTGTCGGCCCCCACCTTAAATCCGGTGGTAATTTGGTCGACTTGGATCGCCTTTCGGGGCCAACCGGAAATCGTCCTCTATCGGGTGCTGGGTTCCTTGGCGATCGCCACCATCGTCGGGACAGTGTTTAGCGTCGAATCAGATCCCAAAAAGCTGCTCCAACCGAAACTGGCCCAACGCTTAAAATTTGTCCAGCAGGTCAACGAAAACCAGGCCCAGGCAGCAAATACCAGCCCTCTGCTCCAATCGGGGACATTTTTCCTCGGCGCCCAGCAGACAGTCCCCCTCGAAACAGTGGCGACCCAAATGCCAGCACCAGCGACGACCCAAGACCGGAGCTTTAAAACCCTCTTTGGGGCCTTGGTTAACAATATTTCTGTGGAATTGCGGGAACTGGGGGCGGTATTGATTTTTGGTAGTGCGATCGCCGCGTTGATCCAAGTCTTTGTGCCCAGGGAAGTGGTCTTGAGCCTAGGCCAAGGGACGATTACCTCCATTGTGGCGATGATGCTGTTGGCGGCGATTGTTTCCATCTGTTCGACGGTAGATTCTTTCTTTGCCCTGTCCTTTGCTTCCACCTTCACGACGGGTTCCCTGTTGGCCTTTTTGATTTTCGGGCCAATGATCGATATCAAAGCAGTCGGCCTGATGCTCTCAATTTTTAAACCCCGCTTTATCCTGTATTTTTTCCTCTTGGCGGGTCAGCTCACCTTTCTTTTTGCCCTCGGCTATAGCTATTTCCTTTAGGGGGCCAAGGAATTTTAGCGGGGAGACGCGTTCCAGTTTTCCAGAAGTCCGCCGCAACGTACAATAAAGACCGTCTTCACAGTTTGAGTTCTATGCAGTACCACGCACAAGTTTATGTTACTCTCCGTCCCTCTGTTCTTGATCCGGCTGGTGCCGCTGTCGAATCAGGTCTAAGTCAATTGGGCCATGGGGGCGTCTCTGGGGTACGCATTGGGAAGTATATCGAATTAAATCTTGCCGCCGCTGACGAAGCAGAAGCCAAGGCGAAAGTAGATCAAATGTGTGATCAACTGCTTACCAACCCAGTCATTGAAAATTATCGCTTCGACCTCACCCCCCTGAAATAACGATAAATTTCCGCCCGATCTTCCCTTGCAATCCTTCAATTAATTGGTAACGACACGATGAAATTTGGTGTAATTGTTTTCCCTGGCTCAAACTGTGACCATGACATGGCAATGGTGACGGAAGGGATTTTTGGGCAGCCGACGCGGATGGTCTGGCACCAGGAAACAGATATTACGGACATCGATGTGATTGCGGTGCCTGGGGGCTTTAGCTACGGGGATTATCTCCGCTGTGGGGCGATCGCCCGCTTTTCTCCGGTGATGCAGAGCGTCATCGACCATGCTAATCAAGGGAAATATGTGCTGGGGGTTTGTAATGGCTTTCAGGTGTTGACGGAAGTGGGTCTGCTGCCTGGGGCTTTGGTGCGCAACCGAGATCTGCACTTCATTTGCGATCGCCAATATCTCCGGGTTGAAAACAATGATCGGGTCTGGACAAGGGGTTACCGCCAAAACCAGGTGATCAATATTCCCATCGCCCACGGAGAAGGACGCTACCATGCCGACCCCGAAACCCTCAAGGCGATCAAAGATAAAGGTCAAGTTCTCTTCCGTTACTGCGATGCCCAAGGCAATGTAAATGAGGCTGCCAATCCCAACGGTTCTCTCAATAACATCGCTGGCATTACCAACCAAGCTGGCAATGTTTTAGGAATGATGCCCCACCCGGAACGGGCCGCCGATGGCAGCCTCGGTTTAGTAGACGGGAAAGGTTTATTTGAAGGATTATTAAATCTCGTCGCCAGATAGCTTGAGGATTGAGTAAAAGTAGCAAAAAACCGCTCTAGACGACCATTAAATTGCTTAACGAGATCTAACTGCCAAGGCTCAAAAATTAAGATGGCGTCGGTTGAGACTCCAGGTAGCGTAGAAATTCTAGCAACTCATCATCGGATAACAATTGGCGCGATCGCTTGCCATAGGTTTCTAGCAAATAAGTGCGGCCCTGCTCACTAGACCAGCGCAAACGCTTGAGCTCCACATCAGTGCGGGCAATAATCTCAGAAAAATCTAACGCATTTGTCGAGCTGCCTGCTGACCCTAAATCTAAGCTCGTATCGGGTGTCGCTTGGGGTTGCTCTAGGGGGATTTCGGGAGTCTGGTCTACGACCTGAGCCGGAGATGGCAAGGGCAAATCATTTTGTTGATGGCTCGGTATCGGTGCTGGGTTTGTAGCCGCTGTCACTGTGGAGGTAGCCATGACAGGTGCTGGTTTTGCAGAGACGACCGGAGCTGCTGGAGGAGATTGAACGGGCATGGTCTGCTTCGCGGGGGCTGGTGCCGGAATTGCCCCAGATCCCAAAAGATTTAACGCTCGGATTCTTGCTTGATCCTCCGCCTGTTCCACAGAGGGGGCTGCCGCCAAACCACTGGCGAGTTTTTTCCCTTCCAATTCCACCACAACCCGCACAATAAACTGGCCATGTTCAATGGCTGCCAGTTCACTGATTAAGCCCCCATAGGGATAACGCTGCCGAAAAATCTCTGGTGTCATGGAACGCAATAGGAAAAATTTGACTCAATTTATTAGTTGAGTGCAATTGTACCCTTATTCTTCCTAATTCAGGGCAATTTGCTAGTGAATTCCCTGGAGGCCATGGAGAGAATTCCCTTGACAGGGTACAATATCGAAAAAGCATTGTGACAAGATAGTCAACACATACGTCTAGTGGCTTGGTCATTCAGATTTTGCCCTTGTCCCAGCCGCGATTGTATCGGACGATCCTCCTTTAATCACATTGCTTGTTTTTCCGTCGGGTTTGCTTAGCCACAGGCAGTCCCTGCTCTTTTCCTGAAACACGTCTTTTTGGGTCAGTTTCAGAACCAAGTCCCCGCCATAGCCGTTTCCTAAGCGTAATGACCTCTAGAAGGGTTGGTGTGGGAGCTCCCCTGTTCGATGTTTGCTCAAGTTTTTCGACTGTGTACTTGCGAACTTGTCGTTTCCTGAGGTGTTATCGGCCTCGCCCCCATTAGGCTTTGTTTCTTTTGTGAAACGGGCCATCCTTTCGGAAAGGGCATTGTTTTGATCAGTCAACCTTGGGGTTCCTGGGGAATTTGTGGCGTTTCCCATCAGAAATACAGGTCTGTTGACTGTCTAGGTTTAATGATAGCGACAAACAACGGGCTGATACTGCTTTTCTGGTGGACTGTTGTCGTTTCACTTTACTTTCTAACGAAAAGGATAGTTTTGCATGGATTTTTCAATCGCCACACTGCTGTCTTTCTTTACAGATGACAAATTGGTTGCCGGTAAATTCCTCGAAAAGAAATTAGAGTGTCGCTCTGAGGAAGATACAGAACAGCTCCAGATTATTCTTGATGCCCTAGAGCGCTCGAATATTTTGGTGAAGGAACGGGGTAAATATCGCCGGGTGCCGGAAGCGGATGTGGTCGAGGCAAAGCTACGGTGTTCGAGTAAGGGTTTTTGTTTTGCGATCCAGGATTCTGAAGATGCTGATGATATTTATATCCGGGAAAGTTATCTCAGCAATGCTTGGAATGGCGATCGCGTTTTAGTCAAAATCATCAAAGAAGGAACGCGGCGGCGATCGCCAGAGGGAGTAGTCCGTTTAATTTTAGAACGGGCCAATCCTTCCCTCCTAGCGCGGGTGGTCCAAAAAGACGAAGGCTTCCGGGCAGTGCCCCTTGATGATCGCCTCCTGTTTGAACTTGAACTCCAGGACGAAACAGATCGGCTCCAGCAGGCCATTGATCACCTCGTCCATGTTTCGGTGGTGCAATATCCCATCGCCCAGTACCTCCCCCAGGGGTCTGTCACCAAGGTGTTGGGGAGTGATGCCGAGGCCGCCGCTGACACCGATATTGTCTGTTGTAAACATGATTTACTGCGCCAATTTCCCGAGGAGGTTTTGGCTGCCGTTAAGGACATTCCCACAAAACTAACCAAAAAAATGCTCGCCAAGCGGCGGGATTTTCGCGACCAATTGACCATCACCATCGAGGATGAAATTCACCTCACCCCAGAAAACCAAGCCTTCATTGAAAATGCATTTACACTGCAAAAAACCGAGGCTGGACAGTGGCAACTGGGCATCCACTTAGCGGACGTGGCAGAATTTGTCCCGGCCCAGGGAGTCCTGGATCGGTGGGCGAAAAAACATGGTACGGCGGTGTTTCTCGGTCAAATGACCATTCCACTATTTCCACCAGAATTTAAGGAAAAGGTGGAGCTTCGTCCTGGGGGCGATCGCCTGACGATGTCCATTCTCCTCACCTTTGATGACCAGGGGAACGTGGCAGAATTTGAAATTACCCCCAGTGTGATCCGCGTTAACCAGAGCCTGAGTTACCAAAAGATTCAGCACCTCCTCAGTAGTGGGGAAACCGCAGAGGCTGAACTGGCCGATGTCGCAACCCTGCTGAATGATTTAATTTTTAACCTCAGTCCTTTAGTCAAAGCCCAGCGCCTGCAACGGGGCGGTTTCCAGATTTCTCTACCCGAAGTAACTTCTGCTTTTAAAGATGAAGGGCGTTTTGGGACGATGATTGTTTCACCAAGCTTGCCGGTGCGGTCTCTCTTGGCAGAGGTGATGATCTTGGCGGGTCGAGCCGTAGCCCAACATATGCTGGCCCTAGAACTGCCAGCCATCTATTGCTACCAAGCGAATCCTGATTTTGAGAGCCTCGAAAATCTGATTAAGTTGGGCAATAATCTAAACCTGAAGCTCAAGCTCGAATCGGAAGAGGAGCTGTTACCCCACGATTATCAGCACTTTATCCAAGAGTTCAGCCAGACAGACATGACAAAAATCCTGAACTATCTGCTTCAGGAAACCCTGGATGTTCCCCGCTATGGTGCCCATCCCCACCCCCATTTTGGCTTGGCCTACCGGGACGGTTACAGTCGCGTGTGTGCGCCGGGGCAACGCTATGGTGACTTGGTGATGCAGCGTATTCTAAAACTCATTTTCTCTGAGGGGCGCGATCGCCGTTCGAGTCGCGTCAAGGTCGGGGTTAACCTCGGCAGCAGCACTTGTCATAACCAGGTGAACTGGAAAGTGCTACCAACGCCGATCCAAACGGAATTAGAAGAAACCATTGCCAGCCTAATTTTGCAACTCAACGACCAAGAGAAGGTGGCCGATGACGCCGAAAAAGATCTCCAGGGACTCCAAAAGGCTGAAAAAATGAAGGCCCACACGGGACACACTTTTAAGGGATTGATCACCGGGGTGCAGTCCTATGGTTTCTTTGTAGAAATCGAGGATCTGCTTGTGGAAGGTCTTGTCCATGTCAGCTCCCTCAAGGATGACTGGTATGAATATCGCGCCCGACACAGTTGTCTGGTGGGTCGGAAAAATCGCACTGCCTATCGCCTCGGCAATACCGTCGATGTGGAAGTGAAGAGTGTCGATTATTATCGGCAACAGATTGATCTGGCGATCGCCAAAAATACCAATTCAGACCCAGATGACGCGGCTGCGGAAAATTGGGAAGAAGAATAATCACCTGTCTATGACTTAGCTGATGGGGGAAGCGTTGAATGCTTCCCTCTTTTTTTGTGACGATACGGCCCCCGGTGGCCTAGGGCATCCACTCCAGGAAAAAACCCACCTTACTTTCCTTTGCGGCAGTCGAATTATGTTTTTGAATTTCCGTCGCCGCCCGCCAGTGGGACGTGAAGGCATAGCCGGCCCCTAGGGTCGTGATCCCCATTTCCTCTGGGGTCGCTAAGTTAACAAACTGTTGACTCAGGCTAATGGTCGAGGCCCCAGAGCGCGACAAATTAAGCTGCAACTTGGCGCCCACCTCTAGGCCTTCTCGTTCGTAATCTGGGCCAGAAAAGGATTGATAGCCGAGACTAGGGGCAATATTAAAGCGGTTGCCGAGGGGAAGTAAATAATAGTTGGCACGGGCGGCCACCTGGGTGCGATCGCCACTAAACAGGGTATGACCTTCGGCACTGAGGGTCAGGGGAAAATCGGGTTTTACAAAAATATCTTCAACGCCGACACTGATGCCCCCCTGGCGATCATTGCTGGGAAATTGGGCGTATCCAAGCCGCCAGCGGGTCTGAAAACTCGGTTCGTGGCGAATGCTATGGAGCACATCAGGGATCCCTGCTTCGCTCCACCGTTGCAGTACGGGGCTATTGTCAAAGGTTTCTGGGGACAAATCAAGTTGCTCTGGGGTGAGGGTTTGGGCTAGACCTAGAGGGGCAAAGGCGATCGCCAAACTACTGGCCAGCACAACGTTCTGTAATCCGTTTCTCAAGGTTAATGCTCCCCACCACAACAAATATTTTTTCTATCCTAGACTATCCCGCAAACAGATCGAGGGGGAAATGGCCATAGGTACCAGCGAGTTCCGGTTCAGGGGATTGCAGCGCCACCAAAACGCCCCGATACTGACCCACATAGTCATCGAGATAATGGCCCATTTTTTGAGTATTAAATTTTAAATACACCGGGCGATCGCCCCATTCGCCTGGATCAATGGCGATCGCCGCATCGTAACCTAAACCCCGGAGATACTGCTGCACCGTTGTTGTGGCGACGGTGACGTTATCTGCGCAGATGCCAATATTTTCCCAGTCCGCCGCCTGACAAGCCAAACGCAAATTTTGCCGGAGGGTTTCCCGTTCGGCTTCTGATTCTCGGACGGGGGTAGTCACACAGCTTTTTTGCTGCAAAAGGGCGATCGCCGCCGTCAACTCTGGGGAGATACTCATCGGTTATGTCACAAAATAGGCTCGATTTAGCCTAGCAGACTCCCTGGGGCTAGATCCATTCTCCATCTTCGTCGGGGTCTACCCTAGGGGAAGCTTCCTCTTCGGAAGTGTAGGGGGGCGTCAAAATTCGATAGTCAGCATCATAGACAGTACCCGTTTCATCTGACGCTTTGGCAGGCTTTGCAAACGGTTTTGGGGCCGGTGGCTTTGGCATCGCAGCCTCTGGGCCGGGACTAGGACGGGGACGCTGGGGTTTCGGTTGGGGGCGAATCTGGGGTTCTCCTTCACCACCTGTCTGGGGCGGCTGGGGACGGGTCGGCTGTTGGGGAGGTGATTCAATGTCCCAGGTTTCTTCGTCCTGGGTTTCTAGTTCCTTGTCAGTCCAATCATAATTAGCGCGGCTCCGTTCCCAATCGGAACGACCAGTGCGGCGATCGGGCTGGCGAGGAGGACGTTGTTTCAGGCGTTCAAGGCGAGGATTCGGGCGATCGCCTCGATTATTAGGACTAGGATTTGTCCCTTTTAAAAAAAGCTGCAAGAGCAAACTCAGGAGCAACCCAAGCAATACCGCTGCGATAAACCAAATGCTGAGGGGTAACTGCCAGGGAACGGTGCGATTAAATAAAACGAGACCCAGCGCCTGACTATTTTGCAGCAGAAGAACTGCTCCGCCCCCAAAGCAGAGTAGCAACAACAATAACAGTGGCGACCTAGACTCCATAAACAAGCAACGGCGATCGCCTAGGGCGTTTCCGGATTTTCGGTGGGAGACTGGGCCGGAGTTGTCGTGCCAGTGCGTGCCAAAGCCTCGTCCACTTGGGCTAAGAGATCCTTAAGCACCTGTTCATCCGGATATAACTCCACCAACCGTTGCAGATGGGGACGTGCCCCTGCTAAATCCCCCAGGGCTAAACGGGCTTGTACCAAACCTTGCAGCGCATTTGTATTGTCTGGCTCCCGTTCTAAAACGGCTAGAAATCCGGCTTCTTGTTGCTTTAGTTGAGCTTCTTGATCCGCCTGGGGATTCCGAGCCACTTCGGTTGTCGGTTGTCGCACGCTATCAATGATGCCCCCGATCACTGGCACCATCGCAGTTCCCGCAAAGGAGCCCGCACCAATAATCAGGATCACTTTTGTCCAAAATTTCTGTTTCTTTTGTTTGCCTGTGGTGGCCTTGTCAGAGAAAAGAGGCATGGGTTGAGGGGGATGACTTAAAAATCCTATCTATTTTAGCCCATGGCCATGGGAGTTCTAGAAAATGGGATTTAATGGGAAAGGCTGCCATTTCCCGAAGTTTTTTAACCCTTGCTCTATGTCTGCTTCTAAGTCTCCAGCCCCTTTATTGGCCTACTTCACCGCTTTTTTTTACATTCTCTTTAGCCTCATTCCCGATAGCCATAGCATGATGGTGGCCTGGTCATGGGTGTTTGTGTGGCAGGTGGGTCTGTTCTGTCCTTTGTTGTGGTTTTTGGTGCAGCTATGGGATAACCGCCGCCTCTATCTGTTGGGCAACGGGTTTGATCAGGGTCTAATTGCAATTTTAGTCAGCTTGGGGATTTCCACCCTGGGGGCAGAGTTTCCCCAGCAAGCCCGCTGGCAAGCCTGGGCCTGTTTAGGGTTTATCGCCGCGCTCTACCCCATTAGTCGTTGGCTGAATAGTGTGACTGGTCGTTATCGATTATTTTTGGGACAAGGATATTTAAGTTTGGCCTTCGTTGCTTTTAGTTTGGCGCTGTGGCTGAGTCGGACATTTTTACCGGAAATTGAGCGACTCCGGGATTTGGGCGTTGATGGAGCGGTGCAACAGTTTGATTTTTCGCTGCTGGAGCTGCGCAATTGGGCTCCCTTGGGTCACCAAAATTATGTGGCCGGTTATCTCATTCTTTGTTTACCGACCCTCCTGGGCTTGGCGATTTTACATCGGGATTGGCGGCGCTGGCTTTGGCTGACGGGGGTGGTGATTGGGGCGGTAGATCTTTATACCACGAGCTCTCGGGGGGGTTGGCTTGGGTTGGCGATCGCCTCGGTGGTGGCCTTCGGGTTTGCCTGGGGGTTTAGTCAGATTCGCAAATTTTACTTAGTGCTGGCGGGGATTATTTCCACAGGGGTTTTAGGGATTTTTGTGCTGACCAATAACCGCCTCTACAATCTCGTGGTGCCGATTTTACAGGGGGAATTTGGGGAATTAAATTACCGTTGGGTCAATGCCCAGGTGGGTGGGGCCATGGGTCTCGACCATTGGTGGACGGGGGCTGGTTTAGGAAATGCGTTCTTGTTGTATCAAAATTACCGCCCAATCACAGCGGGTCGCCTTTCGGAAATCATTTATCAACTCCACAGTACCCCGGTGCAACTCTGGGCGGAAATGGGCATCTGGGGCTTGGGTTTGTTCTTTGGTTCGATTGTTTTTCTGGGGGTGATCCTCTGGCGACTGCGGGGCCATGTTAGAGGGATGGCACGGGAAGACCGCATTTTGTTAGGCAGTATTTACACCGGGCTAGTCGGCTATTGGGCCTTGAGTTGGACGGATTACCAACTGGATAATGTGGCCATTAGCGGCATCATTACAATTCTGGTGGCCCTGCTCGCGGCGATCACCCGTCAAGATCAACCCCAAATATCTCTCCCGTCCCAGCCAAACCCAGAAAAATTTTTAGGGAAACCCCGTCTTGTGGCCCTTGGTCTAGTGGGCATTTACGGCGCCGTTGCCATCTGGTTAGCACCGATCCAAGCCGCCTGGGAGCGATCCAGCACCGGATTTTTAGCATTGCGCCAGGAAACCCCTGATTATGACCGTTTTGTGGAAAATTTGACCGCCGCCCATGACCTCGCTCCCTGGGAACCTTACTATTCCTATCAGTTGGGTTGGAATCTCGGTGAATTAGCTCTCCAGACTACAGACTTAGAACAACGGCAACGCTATCTCCAGGAGGCGATCCAATGGTTTGACCAGGGCAACCAATCATCTCCCTACCGGGAATTTGGCCGCAGCAACGTGGCCTGGCTCCACATCGCCAACAATGAAACCAATCTAGCAACGGCGGAATTTTACCAATCGGCCCAGCTTGTGCCCGCGAAACGAGGCATTTTCTACGGGTTGGGGTTAAGTTTGTTGGCCCAGGACAAAACAGATCTTGCGGTCGAGGCGATCGCCTTAGAAATTCTTCGGGATCCCCAATTTATCACCAGTCCCATTTGGCGAGGCGGGGGCTTGGGGGAGCTTTATCCAGCGGTGGTGGCGCGGGTGATGGGTCACTACGAACAGCTACTGGCGCAATATCCCGATGATCCGTTGTTACATCGCTGTCGGGGTGGCATCGCCTGGTGGATTGGGGATTTTGCCCTGGCCGAAACGGAATTTCGGCAATATTTCGACGCCACGGCCCTCGGTTTACTCCCCGGTCGGGAAGCCCTGGGTCAGGAAACGGCGATCGCCCTGTTGCAAGCCACCTGGGAAAACCCAGAAAAACGCTTAGAACTCCTAGAGGAAGCCTGGGCTAAGGTTTCGCCCCAACAGATCCTCACCGACCGACAACGGCAAGAATTTTTAGCCACCATGGCCAATAGTCCAGATTTTGCCACTTGGATCCGCGTCGGTGCCCCAGTCCTCCAGTACCGTCGCCAGCGCAGCGGGTTTAATGTGAACAGTCGCCACATTGACGGGGACAATCCCACGGATTTTTGGACGGTAAGCGAAAACCTCGCAATTAACACCTGGTTCGGCGAATTTTTCCCGTCCGTTGTCTATGAACCTCGGTTTGACTTGCAATTGCAGCCCCTCAGGGACAATCTCTATGCAACCCTCAAAACGGAAATTAACCCCTAAAAATTGAGCCAATTACTCAGGCCAGCGGGTAACGGCAAGAAAATTAACGCCACAAAAACCAGGGTAAACATGCCCAACAGGTCGCGGCGATTGTCCAAATCCGTCACATCGTTAAGGGCGGGCTGGTTCGCGATGGGCATCAACAGGGCGAAAATCGCCAGAAAGAGAAAATTCGGCTGCACAAAGGCGATCGCAATCATACAAATCCTTGTCACCTGGGCAATAATGCTCGCCGTCCGTTGACCGAAAACGGCATGGGTCATCAAACCACCATCCAATTGACCGATGGGTAAGAGTTGCAAGCCCCCCAACATCAGGGCCACATAACCGGCGATCGCCACCGGGTGTAAATCCAGGGCCATATCCGGGGTGAACTGATTTCCTAGGGCCAAACGGCTCATCAGTCCTAGGAGGAGGGAAAACCTTGGATTAAATTCATTAAAGGCCAACAGCGTTGATTCCTCTGGCAAGGGTACCACTTGGGACAGACCCAGGCCCACCCACAAACAAGGCAGGGTCAGGAGCATCCCCACCCAGGAACCTGCCACCGCAAAATCAAATAGGGCTTGGCGATGGGGAATGGGGGATTTCCGCTGGGTATAGGCCCCTAGGGTACCGATAAAAAAGGGGATCGGGACAAAATAGGGGAGCGTCGTTTTAATTTTGTAATAGGCCGCCGCACCGTAATGGCCCAGTTCATGGCAACCGAGAATTGCGACTAACAGCAGACCATAGGGTAAGCCCTGCCAAAGCATACTCGGATTCTGTTGGATCACCTCCGGAGCCACTCCCTGCAATTCCAAACCCATCACGGTGGTAGTAAATAAAGTAATTAACACCAAGGCGATCGCCAAATCCGGGCGCGTTAGGGGTTCCTCTTTCGTTTGGGATTGTTGGGCCGCTTTCCAAGGGTTGGGAACAAGGGCAAAAAACGGTTGACCCCGCAGACTTTCTTGGAAGACCACAATAAAGCGATCGCCAAAGAGCTGTTCGATATTATCCCGAATTGTTTGGTAGGCTTCCTGGGGGACCGCTCGCAACTTGCCTCGACAGAGGATCGCCTGAGGATAGTAGTCAATATTCTGAAGATAATAAACCCCCCAGGGAAAACAATCCCGGAGTGCTTTTTCTTCCTTGGTACTGATCGGGCGGAGCTTAGAGCCTTCCTTTTTCAGGGCAGAAGCTTGGTCTAATTTTTCTAAATCTAAGCTTGGGGTTTGGGGCGCAGCAGGCGGCGGGCTGGGATCAGCAGATTCGTCCGGTTTAGGTTTACCCCAGTCCAACAAACTCCAATACATAAACGGCGAAAGGATCAACAGTGGCAACATCAGCAACAAGGGCATCGGCTGGGTCGCCCCAAAAATTAAAATCCAGACTAGCCAGGCGGAAGCAGGCAACATCATCACCAGCCAGAGTAAGCTTAATGGTGCTTTATTTTCTGGTGGTACAGTGCGGCGGATGAGGGCGTAGGTCAACACCCCCATAACGAAGAAAAGCAGCCAAACTTCCATGAACTTTCAATTGAATCCTTACTAGAAAATGTGTGGCACAAGCAAAATGATTGCCCCTGCTTTGTGGCGATCGCCCCTAGAGAGAAAATTGTCGAAACCTCACCCCAATGCAACAATGGTAGCGACTGTTTAACATTTCAACATGAGTAGGGACTCCCCCCGTGCAGACTCCCCCCAAACCGCCCCGCAAACTTTTTGAAGACATCTACGCCTTTGCCCCTAATCGAGAAACCCTCGGTGGCACAGCCTACTTTATCGCAAAAGCCGGTGGTGGTCTGTTGGTTGATTGTCCCCCTTGGCACCCAGAAACCCTCAACTTTTTGCAGGCCCAGGGCGGCGTCAAAACCCTCTACATCACCCAGCGGGCCGCCATCAGTAACCAAGTCGCGAAAATTCAACAGGCCCTCGGTTGTGCGATTGTGATCCAAGAGCAAGAAGCCTACCTGATACCAGAGGCTGACGTGACGCCCTTTCGGGATGATTGGCAGGATGGTGATTTTCGCGGCATTTGGACACCCGGATTTTCCCCTGGTGCTTCCTGTCTCTATTATGGCCAATGGGGAGGCTGTCTGTTCACGGGGCGGCATCTCCTCCCCAACCAAAAGGGTGAAATTCTCGCCCTGCGCACCGCCAAAACTTTCCACTGGGGCCGCCAACTCAAAGGCATCGAAAAGCTGATTGAAACGTTTAAAAATCAGCCCCTAGAATATCTGCTGCCCGCTGCAAATACGGGTTTTCTCCGGGGTACGGGTTATCTAGCGGAGGCCTACCCAAAATTACAACAGGCGATCGCCCTGTCCGAAACTCAACCCCTTGTGCATCTCTAAAGCCGCCAATTTCGGAGAAATTAACCCAGGGGCGATCGCCCTCTGCCCGTGACTCCCATCTCAGGCAATGCGACTATATAATAAAGGCTATGTGGGCAATCATTGCTTGGCTTCACCCAAGAGTCATCAAGGTCTGCCCCTGATTTTCCCCAATTTTTTCCCTGTTCATCCCCAAAACATTTAGCATCGAGCTTTCATGGTTCAATCAACTACCTCCTATCAACACCTTTCTAGCCAAGCCGTCCCCTACAGCTACTCCATGGGTGGGACGGTGGTGCCGATGGTTGTCGAACAATCTGGCATGGGAGAACGGGCCTTCGATATTTACTCCCGTCTACTGCGGGAACGAATTGTGTTCCTCGGTACCGCCATTGATGACACTGTTGCCGACTCTGTGGTGGCCCAGTTGCTCTTTTTAGACGCCGAGGATGCCGATAAAGATATCCAACTTTATATCAATTCCCCCGGTGGTTCAGTTTACGCGGGGATGGCGATCTACGACACCATGCAGCAGATTCGCCCCAATGTGGTGACCATTTGCTACGGCATCGCCGCCAGTATGGGAGCCTTTCTTCTATCGGGGGGCACCAAGGGTAAGCGGATGGCCCTGCCCAGTTCCCGGATTATGATTCACCAGCCCCTCGGTGGTGCCCAAGGTCAAGCGGTGGATATCGAAATTCAAGCCAAGGAAATCCTCTACATCAAAGATAAATTAAATACGTTGATCGCCGACCATACGGGGCAACCCTTTGATAAGGTGGCAGAAGATACCGAGCGGGACTTCTATATGTCCGCCGAAGAGGCTTGCCAGTATGGTTTGATCGACCAAGTGATCGCCCCGAACGCCGCTTAACCCCATCGCTCACGTTATCCAGAGGCCCTACTCCAAAACCCATGTCTAAATACGACTCCCATCTCAAATGTTCCTTTTGTGGTAAGTCCCAAGAACAGGTTAGAAAGCTCATCGCTGGGCCAGGGGTCTATATTTGTGACGAATGTGTCGAGCTGTGTAACGAAATCCTCGATGAGGAGCTGATGGAAAATGCAGCGGGCATGGGGATGGGGCGATCGCCTGAAAAAAATCCCCCCAAGGCTCCCCCTGAAAAAATTAATTTTGAAGACATTCCCAAACCCAGGGAAATTAAGCATTACCTCGACGAACATGTCATCGGTCAGGACGAAGCAAAAAAAGTTCTTTCCGTGGCTGTCTACAACCATTACAAGCGCCTGAGTTTGATGGAAGACGACGACGCCGATCCCGTCGCCGATGGCATCGAACTCCACAAATCCAATATTCTTTTGATCGGGCCAACGGGATGCGGTAAAACCCTCCTCGCCCAGACCCTCGCGAAGATCCTTGATGTGCCCTTTGCCGTCGCCGATGCCACGACCCTCACCGAGGCGGGCTATGTGGGCGAAGATGTCGAAAATATTTTGCTGCGCCTCTTGCAGGTGGCCGATCTCGATGTGGCCGAAGCCCAGCGGGGGATTATCTACATTGACGAAATCGATAAAATTGCCCGCAAAAGTGAAAACCCCTCCATTACCCGTGATGTGTCTGGGGAAGGGGTACAACAGGCCCTGTTGAAAATGCTGGAGGGTACCGTCGCCAATGTGCCACCCCAGGGAGGCCGAAAGCACCCGTACCAGGACTGCATTCAAATTGATACCCGCAATATTTTATTTATTTGTGGTGGAGCCTTTGTCGGTCTTGATAAGGTGATTGAGCGGCGGGTCGGCAAAAAAAGTATGGGCTTTGTGCGGCCCGGGGAAGAAGGTAGTGCCAAGGAACAACGTACCGCTGAATTGCTCCAGCATCTTTCGCCAGAGGATCTCGTTAAGTACGGGATGATTCCAGAGTTTATCGGGCGGATTCCGGTGATTGCGTCCCTCAGTCCCCTCGATGAGGAAGCGCTAGTTGAAATTTTGACCCAGCCGAAGAATGCCCTCGTCAAGCAGTACAAAAAACTCCTGAAGATGGACAGTGTGCAGTTGGAGTTTGAACCGACCGCTATCCGGGCGATCGCCCAGGAAGCTTACCGCCGCAAAACCGGGGCCAGGGCGCTACGGGGCATTGTCGAAGAATTAATGCTCGATGTGATGTACGAACTGCCTTCCCGTAAGGATGTCAACCGCTGCACGATTACACCAGAAATGGTCGAAAAACGCTCTACGGCTGAACTCCTACTCCATCCGTCCTCCTTACCCAAACCAGAATCCGCTTAAGGAAGATGGCGATCGCCCAGGTGCGGGGAGTCCCCCACTATTACGAATGGATTTGTCGCGGGGGCTGCGATCTTCCCAAACCAGTGATGTTATTTGTCCACGGTTGGGGCGGGTCGAGCCATTATTGGCGCAGCACTGCCACGGCCTTCAGTGAATTTTTCCATTGTTTGATCTATGACCTGCGGGGCTTTGGTCGTTCTGAACTCCCCGCCGATTACAGTGGTGATTATGCCCTAGACGATTATGCTCTGGATTTAGAAGTACTGCTGCGGCAGTTAGACATCAACAGCCCAATTATTCTCAATGCCCATTCCATGGGGGCTTCCATCGGGGCAATTTTTGCGGCGCAGTTTCCCCAACGCCTAGACCGGGCCATTTTGAACTGCAACGGGATTTTTGAATATGATGCCCGCGCCTTTGGGACGTTTCAGAAAATTGCTGGCACCATTGTGCGCTTACGGTTTCCGTGGTTGCGTCAGGTACCGGGGCTGGATCGGTTGGCGATCGCCCGTTTTTTGCAGCAACCAATTGCGCCCACAGAACGGCGGCAATTCCTGGAGGATTTTTTGAGCGCTGATAATCGCGCCGCCGCTGGCACCCTGCTGGCCTCGGTGAATGAAATGATGGTGACCCGCTTGCCCCAGGCGTTTCGCAATATCCAATGTCCGACCCTGTTCCTCGCCGGGGAAAAAGATCAAATCATTCCGGCGGCCATGGCCAAAAGGGCGATCGCCTTAAACCCAAACTTTCAATACATTGAAATTCCCCAGGTGGGACACTTCCCCATGCTCGAAAATCCCCACCTCTACCAGGCCGAAATCCAGCAATTTCTCAGGGACAAATTTCCCGGATAGTATTTATTCTTGGGATCCCTCAAAGAATGATACGCTCTAACAGAACCTCAAAAATTGACGAGAAAATTCTGATGCGTATTTTGTTTGTTTCTGCCGAGGCTGCTCCCATCGCTAAAGCTGGAGGTATGGGAGATGTGGTGGGATCACTGCCCAAAGTTTTACGGCAGTTAGGACATGACGCGAGAATTTTCTTACCCTATTACGGCTTTCTCAACGACAAACTCGACATCCCTGCGGAACCCGTGTGGTGGGGCAGTGCAATGTTCAATACGTTTGCCGTGTATGAAACCGTATTACCCAATACCGATGTCCCCCTTTATCTGTTTGGCCACCCTGCCTTTGATGGACGACATATCTATGGTGGGCAGGACGAATTTTGGCGTTTTACCTTTTTTGCCAATGGGGCCGCTGAATTTATGTGGAACCACTGGAAACCCCAAATCGCCCACTGTCACGATTGGCACACGGGCATGATTCCGGTGTGGATGCACCAATCGCCGGATATCAGCACGGTATTTACGATCCATAACTTGGCCTACCAGGGGCCTTGGCGGGGTTTCTTGGAGCGCAACACTTGGTGTCCTTGGTACATGGACGGTGATAATGTGATGGCCTCGGCGCTGATGTTCGCCGATCAAGTGAACACCGTATCTCCCACCTATGCCCGACAGATCCAAACCAAAGTCTATGGTGAAAAATTAGAGGGTTTATTGTCTTGGATCAGCGGCAAAAGTCGCGGCATCGTCAATGGCATTGATGTGGAACTATATAACCCTTCTAACGACCAAGCCCTGGTAAAACAATTTTCTACCACCAATCTTGAGGATCGGGCCGCCAACAAAGTGATCATCCAAGAAGAAACGGGGCTAGAGGTCAACTCCAAGGCTTTTTTAATGGCAATGGTTACCCGCTTAGTGGAACAAAAGGGGATTGATCTGCTGCTGAATATCCTGGAGCAGTTTATGGCCTACACCGACGCCCAGCTCATTATTCTCGGCACTGGCGATCGCCACTACGAAACTCAACTCTGGCAAACCGCCTACCGCTTTAAGGGGCGGATGTCTGTGCAACTACTCTATAACGATGCCCTCTCCCGCCGGATTTACGCTGGATCCGATGTCTTTTTGATGCCGTCACGCTTTGAGCCCTGTGGCATTAGTCAAATGATGGCGATGCGCTACGGTTCTGTGCCCATTGTGCGCCGTACTGGGGGCTTGGTGGATACGGTTTCTTTCCATGATCCGATTCACCAAACCGGGACAGGCTTTAGTTTTGACCGCTACGAACCGTTAGATATGTACACCTGCATGGTGCGGGCCTGGGAAAGTTTCCGCTACAAAAAAGACTGGGCTGAACTACAAAAACGGGGCATGAGCCATGACTTTAGTTGGTACAAATCCGCCGGGGAGTATCTCAAGATGTATCGCCAAAGCATTAAAGAAGCTCCGGAATTAACGACCGATGAAGCCGAAAAAATCACCTATTTAGTGAAAAAACACGCCATTTAAAAATGATGTTGAAAGCCTTGGAATAAATCTTTCAGCCAAGTCATCGCTTGGTTACGGTTTGTTTTGACTTCCAGTAACCTTACTCCCCTGGGTGGCAAAGTAGCACAGGTTTGCATTAGGTCAGCTTTGGTTTGGATCGCCTGATATGCAATGCCATATAAATCGCATACTTTAGAAAATTCAACGGTTTGGGGCGTCGCAAAATATTCCTCAAAAATATCTTTTTCTTCGGCGATGGGTAACATTTCAAAGATGCCGCCGCCTTGGTTATTGATCACAATAATCGTCAGGGAGCCGGTAAATTTTGATAATGTCAAAAAGCCATTGGTATCGTGGAGGAGAGCGAGATCCCCCGTCAGTAACACAGCAGGCGAATGATTCTCCGCAATGCCCAAAGCCGTTGATAGGGTACCATCAATGCCATTGGCCCCCCGGTTAAAGTAAGGCAAAATTTGTTGATCATTCAACTGCCAGAAAAATTCGGCATAGCGCACCACCATGCTATTGGCAAAGAAAATAGCTGTTTCCTCTGGTAACGCTCTGGCTAAACAGTAGGCGATCGCCGCTTCGTTGAGATTTTGTTCTGCCTGGAAAACTGCGGCTAATTTGGCGCGAATTTTTGCATCTTGGGTCTGCCATAGATCCAAGTAGGGCAAACCTTTTTCGTTATCGGGAAAGATCCCCAAATACTTCATGGTACGAAGATTAACGGCGAGATATTGGTGGGGACGATGGAGGGGGTCAAAATTATCGGCCCGCTCGCTTAAGATATAGGTTTGAATCTGCTGTGCTTCGAGCCAGGCCCGCAAAATTTTACTGGTGGGCAAAGCGCCAATTTGAATCACAATTTCTGGTTTGAGGGTTTCTGCTAGGTTTTGATCCCGCAAAATAAAATCGTAGGTGATGACTAAACCCTGGGGAAAATAATGGGCATAATTCCGCACGGGGGAGAGGGCTTCGGTTAAAACTGGAAAACTCAAATAACCCGACAACTGTGCGATCGCCTGGCAATATACATCGGGATCATCGGGCTGATACACTCCAGCAATAATTAGCCCCCGGGCATAATTTTTCCAAGCTTCCGTAGGCAAAATATCCGCAGAAAATTCTGCCTTTTCCAGGGGCTGAATCTCGGCAAAAAAATCCGCCTTGATCACATCTTTGAGGTGCGTCACTGAGCCATCGGCGATGGGGGCAAGGGGATCCCGAAACGGACAATTGAGATGCACCACCCCTTTCTGGGGAAACTGCGATCGCCGCCAAGCTTGCACCATGGTTTGTCGGGCATAGCGCAACATTTCAACAGTGCCCAGGGGCGTCGCCATTTCACTAAACCACTGGGCAAAATTCCCAAATAGCTTGATCTGATCAATGGTTTGCCCCGAATGACAATCCCGCAATTCCGGGGGGCGATCGCCTGTGAGGATAATTAAAGGCACCGCACTTTGGTAGGCTTCGATCACCGCTGGATAGAAATTGGCTCCCGCTGTCCCCGACGTACAGACCAGCACCGTCGGTAAACCAGAACTTTTCGCTAAACCCAGGGCAAAAAACGCCGCCGAGCGTTCATCTAAAATCGGGATCGTTTTAATCTGGGGGTGACGGGCCAGGGCAACGGTGAGGGGCGTAGAGCGTGAACCGGGACAAATCACCGCCGAGCGCAAGCCTAAACGAACGAGGGTTTCTACCATCACACCCGCCCAAAGACTATTAAGGTTACTAAAATCTAGACCCATACCTGCCGTGCTGAATTATGTTCCCAAATCACCCAGGTTACAATTAAAGCACCGATTTTTCGTCTTTTGGCATGATTGCTTTACCCTCTGGTTTTTCCCCCCAGGCATACCTCGAACTTGAGCTTGAAAGCACAATTCGCCACGAGTATCGCCAGGGTTTGGTCTACGCCATGGCCGGTGGTATTGATGACCATAGTCGCCTTGCCATTAATTTTTTAACTGCCCTGAATCTGCATCTCCGGGATGGCCCATGCCGATTTTTTGCGGGGGACGTAAAAGTTAATTATCGAGACCAGTTTTTTTATTATCCTGATGCTTTTGTCACCTGCGACCCTAGGGATCAACAAAATCGCTATGTAAAACAATTTCCCAAGTTAATCCTTGAGGTTTTATCTCCAGCCACAGAGAACTTTGACCGCACAGAAAAATTCCAAGATCATCAACGGATTACGACCTTAGAAGAGTATGTTTTGATTTCCCAAACGCAACAGGAAGTAGAGGTCTGGCGGCGATCGCCCCAGGGTTGGACGAGTCAAATTTACCGGACGATTGATCCGGTCAAGCTCACCAGCATCCACCTTGAAATGCCTATATCAGAACTGTATCGGGGCACCAGTCTCGAAAGCTTCATTTAAGATGCCGTCGGATTTTTGGCGCGGGCTTCGAGATCGTCAAGGGTTTGCAAGACTAAACGTTTTGCTTCTAGTTGCCAACCCCAGCGTTGAATTTGGATGGCTGCGGGCAGGGCGATCGCCGGGGCGAGGAAATCGAGGGGCTGCTGGAGGGAAATACCGAACAGTAAACCCAAACCCGCAATGCCCCAAAAAGGTAAAGCGACTGTCTGTCGATTTTCCAGCACCATTTTTCCGAAAAATCCCTGGGGCATCTGGGCCAAAAGTTCGTCCTTAATTTGCTGCTGTTGTCGAGGATTCAACATAAACGCAAATTTGCGGCGCAACTTTTCAATCTTGCGGGCGTCGGTACTGTATTCTGTCAGTTCATTTTCCGCCATCTGAATCAATTTCTCTAGCTGAGCCATGGTGCTTTGGGCCTCTCTCTTTAAAAATCTCTGTTTATTGTGGCATTCCCTGGGATTTTCTCCCCGGCTCCCAAAAGGCGATCGCCATTACTATTCAGCTTCGTTTATCATCAACCCCTAATTTTTTCATCATTCCGACGGTTTTTTCTACCGCTGTTTCGATAAAAATTTGCTATTGTAAAGAAAGTTTAAGTAAGTTATCCAAATTTATAAACAAGTCTACAAATCACCAATAAATGTGTGACGCAGACAACAAAACCACAAAAGTAAACCATGCTAAAGATAGAGCATTGACCGAAAAGCACCATGAGTATCCCAGGCTTGTTCCAGAGAACCGCTGCCCGTTTTCAAACTATGAACTCTCCCACCGCAAGACGTCTCCGTTTGACGCTATTTTGTGACTTCGATGGGCCATTGGTCGATGTTTCGGAGCGATACTATGGTACGTACCAAGCCGCTCTCCAGCATACGCAACAGATTTACGCCCAACAGGGCATCGCCATTCCCCTCAAATACCTCGGCAAAGACCAATTTTGGCAAATGAAGCGCCAACGGGTCAGTGATATCGAAATTGCCATGCAGTCCGGACTCCAGGAAGAGCAAATTGCCTTTTTCCTCGACCATGTCCGCACCATCGTCAACGATGAAGCTCTACTCCACCTCGACAAAATGCAGGGGGGCGTGAACTGGTCTTTGGCCTTACTCCATTCCTACGGGGTGAAATTGGTACTGGTGACGCTCCGGGAAGAACAGCAGGTGCGGAAAATGCTCGATCAATATGGCCTAAAACGTCTATTTAGTGGGATTTACGGTAGCGACGATCGCCACACGGCCTATGTGAACAATGTGGACGTAAAAACCGCCCTCCTTAAGGAGGCGATCACCGAACAAGGAGAACTAAGCGATCAATGGCTCATGGTTGGTGATACCGAAGCGGATATTATCGCCGCAAAAAATATGAACATTCCGGCGATCGCCGTGACCTGTGGTATTCGCGATACGGCCTACCTCAAAACCTATCAGCCCGATCATTATTGCAATGATCTTCTCTCTGTGGCCCATTTTCTGGCGGAGCGCTATGGTCACTCTCCCAAGCCCCAGGGCCATCACTACTGCCTATCGAGCATTCTCACATAATCCCACCAACGCACCAGAGGCGTACAAAGGAGCGGTGCCCAGAGGCTACTTAAAATTGCCGTTGCGAGGCCGATCCGTTGCAGTTCACCCCAGAGCATCCCTGGGGAACCCAACCCCCACAGCAGATATTGAAATGCCATAATCACTTCTGCGGCTAGGGTCATCACGAAGACCAGTAGCGCCAGAATAATAAAGTCTTCCTGGAGATAGCGTTGTTGTCGCCAGCGGGAAACAAAATAGGCGACCAGCACGAAGCCTGGAAGGTGGGAGGGCAAAGCACTCACCATTAAGCTGTCATGGATCCAAGCAGCAGCGATCGCCCCCAGGAGAGCATAAATCATCTCCCGCTTCACACTCCAAGCAATTACCCACATCAAGAGCCACTGGGGACTAAAACCGAGGATTGTCATCCCAGGAATGCGGAGTAACAAAAGCTGGCTACACAGCAGCAGCGAGCCAATGCTCACCAAACCATTCATCCAGGGCAGTGCCCCTCTAGGGAGTTTGCGAAACATCTTGCTCCGGTTGCAGCTCAAAATTTAAGGGCTTCTGCTCAAAAGGTGCTACCAATACCCATTCCAGCGACCCCAGCGGTACCGTCAACTCCACCGTCGCGATGGGGGCTGGCCCCGCATTAAAATCAATTGCGGCAATGCGACCAATGGGGAGACCTGGGGCGTACAGGGTGCTCAGGTTTGAGGTGGTGACCATATCTCCCACCTTGACATCCGGAACTTTCTCATAGAAGACCATCTGGGCCTGTTGGGGATCATTTTGGCCCCGGAGATAGCCCTGGAAACGACTCCGGGACAACATCACACCCACTTGTTGGTTGAGGTCACTCACTAAAGCAACGCGACTACTGTGGGGGGTAACTTGTACCACCCTGCCCACAAGTCCACCGATGCCGGTCACAGTGTCCCCGACCTTGATCCCGGCTTGACTCCCCTGGCCGATAATAATTTGCTGCCACCAAGCATCGGCACTGCGACCAATGACCGGGGCGGCGATCGCCTCTGTCTGGAGCGTTTGTCGATAATCCAATAAATCTTGTAGCTGTTGGTTCTGGGCTTCGAGTTCCTCGACTCGATTTTGCAGTTCCCGCAGCTTACTGTTCTGGAGCAAAATTTCCGTTTCAGCGGCGGTGAGATTGCCCTGACGCCGGAAGAAAAGCCCATAAAATTCCTGAATTGCGCCCCCCTGGGTCTGGCGCAAAAATAAAGCAGCCGAAAGGCCAACCCCAATAAAAATTAAGGTCATCCCATAGCGTTGCCACCAACGGCGGAACATTAACATGCACTCAAGAAAACGATGTAATCCATCCTAGGCTATTCGTAGCGAGTATGGCTCTTAAAGACCCGCTCCATATCCTTATCTTTAAAGTTTTCCAAAACACGACCTGTACCCAAAGCAACACAGCTTTCAGCATTGGCCGCCACGTGGGTAACGATGCCTGTTTCGTGGCTAATCAGGGTATCGAGTCCCTTGAGCAGGGCGCCCCCCCCGGCCAGCATAATTCCCCGATCAATAATATCAGCAGCCAATTCTGGTGGAATTCGTTCTAGGGTGCGCTTCACAGCTTCAACGATGATCGAAAGCGGTTCAGACATACTTTCACGGATTTCAGGGGCCTTGATGGTGACGGTGCGGGGTAATCCGGAAAGCAAATGTAAACCACGCACTTCCATGATCGGCTCTTCTTCGTCGGTGGGATAGGCAGACCCCAGTTGAATTTTGATATCCTCGGCGGTGCGCTCCCCAATGACCAAATTGTGGACTTTTTTCATGTAGAGCATAATCGAGTCGCTGAGTTCATCCCCCGCAACCCGTACCGATTCGCTCAGAACAGTGCCCTGTAAACTTAAAACGGCCACTTCTGTGGTGCCGCCACCAATATCAATAATCATGTTACCGGTGGGTTCAGAAACGGGTAACCCAGCACCAATGGCAGCGGCAACGGGTTCATCAATGAGATAAACATCGCTGGCCCCAGCTTCTTTGGCTGCTTCTTCGACGGCCCGCCGTTCTACCCCTGTAACCCCACTGGGAATCCCGATCACCATCCGGGGCCGAATCAGGGGATTGCGGTTATCGTGAACGCGCTTAATGAAGTGCTTTAGCATCGCCTCGGCGGTGTCAAAGTCCGCAATTACCCCATCCCGGAGGGGACGAATGGCAATCACGTTGTCGGGGGTGCGCCCTAACATGCGCTTGGCTTCTAGGCCGACTGCCAGGACTTCTTGATTATTTTTGTTGATGGCCACAACAGACGGTTCCTGGAGGACAATCCCTTTACCAGAGACGTATACAAGGGTGTTGGCGGTACCGAGATCGATACCCATGTCCCGTGAAAATGAAAAGCGACTAAATAAACCCACTTGTACGCTGACCCCTTATCTGCTGTGTGTTGAGCTGGTTTTGAACCTTGAACACATTTACATGATTTACATCGATGTATTGTGTCGGCGGATCTTTAGCGAAAAATTATAACTTTTGGATTTTATTATGTTTGTTCACCGGCGTCTAGCGTCTATGGATAGCTCCCGCGGGGATCAAGAGATCAAGGCGATCGCCTATTTGTCGCCAATTTTACAGGGCATTTTATTCGCCATGACTAATCTTGCCAGAAGGGGACTTCGGGGGGCTGATTCATCTCTTCGAGGGTTTTCCAGCCCGCTTCCCATAGTCGTTGATCCTTGAGTTGTTTGGCATTGATCCAAAATCGGGTGTCAGGGTCACAGGAGGATACTAATTCGGCAAACACCCATTTCCCTTCATTGCGGCGGTTCATCACCTGGAAATGTCGCCAACCGAAAGTCTTTTGGGTGGCGGTCCATTTAGACCCAAGGAGATGGGGAAAGCGTTGTTTGTGTTTCTTCGCCATGGCTGAATTGATGCTCGATCACACCCTAAAATCGGGGTCGTTTATTCTAGCTTAGTGGGACGCGCTTTTCGGATCAAAGGCGTCTCGGAGGCCATCGCCAAGGTAATTTAAACTGAGCACCGTCAAAAAAATCGCTAAGCCTGGAAATAGTGCCATGTGGGGAGCTGTGGTCACGAAATTTTGGGCATCATACAGCATCCGTCCCCAAGTCGGAATGTCCGGTGGAAACCCTAAACCAAGGAAACTGAGGGTTGATTCGGTGATGATCGCGTTACTCACGGACAGGGTGGCGGCGACGGCAATAAGACTGACCAGATTCGGCAAAAGATGTGTCCTGAGGGTGCGGAGGGGATTGGCCCCCATGGCCTGGGCCGCGGTCACAAATTCTCGGTTTTTGAGGGTTAAGCATTGGGCGCGGACTAACCGGGCGATCGCCATCCAATTCAAGCTACCGATCACCAGCACCACGAGGAGAAAGGTGCCCCATTCTGCCCCGGCGATCGCCCGGAGGGATTCCCGAAACAGATAGACCACCAGAAGTAATACTGGCAGTTGGGGGAGGGATAGAAATAGATCCGTCAAACGCATCAACAATTGATCGAGCCAGCCACCATAAAAGCCGGCGATCGCCCCAATCACAGTTCCTAAACTAATCGCCACAGCCATCGCAGCCAGCCCGACCGTTAGGGAAACTTTGCCCCCAAACAACACCCGCGCCAATTGATCCTGTCCGAGGTCATCGGTGCCAAAGGGATGCGCCCAGCTTGGTGCCAGGGCACTTCTGGCAAAGTCAATACCATCAATGGGGGTCTGGTAAATCAGCGGTAGGCCAAAAACCAACAAGGCGATCGCCCCCAGGACAATCCCCCCAAGTACCGCCAAACGATTGCGGCAAAACCGTTGCCAACTGCGCGTCTTATTCCACATCCTCGTTATCGTAATAGAAAGGACGCACTCGGGACGTGAACCCAGACGCCTTAAATTTTTTCAGTTGGAGAGGTTCCGGCTGATTGGCAGCGACCGATACCGGGATCTGAAACTCACTAATGCCTGGTGGTACTTCTAAAATGGTGCCCACACGACCGCGATTCTCAAAGGTCGGCGAACCATTGGCATCATAAATACGCCCAAACACATCCGCATCAACAATATATTTACCCGATGTGTTTTTCGCTTTGCCTTTAATCATGAAACAGTTTGCATCTTCATTGGAGCCGCTGGTCACAATTCCCTGCATCTCTGCGGGACAGCGCTCATAGCTCAAGTCAGACAACTGAATCGGCGTGAGGGCCAAGGCCTGGCTGAAGGGAAATAGCCCCAAACAAAGCCATAAACATCCCGCGAGAAAGCTTACGATGATGCTGCGTCGTTCCATGGATTTCCCTCAATGTCAAAAATTTCCTCTAGCATAACAATTCTATTTTTTTCCCAAGACTTCCGCTAGATTACAGTTCCAATCTGGCGCATCCGATGGCGGAAAAGCAGAGTATAATAACTGATTGCCCAAAATCACCAGATTCTATTTCCCATGCAATTTATTGACCACGCTGAAATTGAAGTTATCGCCGGAAAAGGGGGAGATGGAATCGTTGCCTTTCGTCGCGAAAAATACGTGCCCGCTGGTGGCCCGGCGGGGGGCAATGGCGGCTGGGGGGGTTCAGTGATCTTTCGGGCAGAAGAAAACCTGCAAACCCTCCTCGATTTTCGTTATGCCCGTACCTTTAAAGCACCGGACGGCGAACGGGGTGGCCCCAATAATTGCACCGGAGCGTCTGGGGAGGATCTGATTGTGGATGTGCCCTGCGGTACGGTGATTTATGACCAGGAAACGGACGAAGAAATTGGTGATTTAGTTTTTCATGGACAAACCTTCTGCGTCGCCAAGGGCGGTAAGGGAGGACTAGGCAACAAACATTTTCTCAGCAATAAAAACCGCGCCCCGGAATACGCTCTCCCTGGCTTAGAAGGAGAAATCAAGCAACTGCGCCTAGAGCTGAAATTACTGGCAGAAGTGGGCATTATCGGCCTCCCCAATGCCGGGAAATCGACCCTAATCTCTGCGTTGTCGGCGGCTCGGCCCAAAATCGGCGCTTATCCGTTTACAACTTTAATCCCTAATTTAGGCGTGGTAAAACGGCCAACGGGGGACGGCACGGTATTTGCGGATATTCCAGGCTTAATTGAGGGGGCGCACCAGGGGGTGGGCTTGGGCCACGAGTTTTTGCGCCACATTGAGCGCACGAAGGTTTTGGTGCATCTCGTTGATCTCAATGCAGAAGATCCAATTAAAAATTACGAAACGATCCAGGGAGAACTAGAAGCTTATGGTCGCGGTTTACCAGAACTCCCCCAGATCATTGCCCTCAATAAACTCGATGCCGGCGATCGCGAATTGGCAGATTTCATCACAGAAGAATTACGGCAGCTGACCGACGCCAAAATTCTGACCATTTCAGCGGTATCCAGAACCGGTCTAGAACAGTTACTACAAGAGATTTGGGACGTCTTAGACCACCTCAAAGAGATCAGCCGAAATGAAGCATCTGAAACCTCAGTCATGGATCTTGACAGTCTTCACATTGCAAATAAATGATGCGGGGTTTTAAGGCGATCGCCGGATTGCCGCCATAGATAGTCAGCGGGTCGAGCGATCGCAAGGCAACACTCCCCAAACAAAGCACCGCCCCTTCGCCGATGGTGACACCGGGGGCAATGCTACTGCGGGCCCCCAGCCAACTGCCCCGTTCAATGTGGATGGCACGGGTGATTAGTTTAAAGGTGGGGTCGCTCCAGTCGTGGTTACCGGTGCAGAGATAGACATCCTGGGAAATACAAACATGGTCGGCGACAGTGATTGGTGCCAAGTTATCGAACCAGCTATTTTCGCCAATCCAGCAATGGTCACCGATGGTCAGCCGCCAAGGAAATTTAACGCGCACGCCAGGTTTAAGCCTCACCCCTTGACCGATGGTGGCACCAAAGCAACGCAATACCCAAACTTTGAAGGGAGATAGAGGAATCAACCGAGTTCGCACCACAGGATCACCGATAAAAAACCACAAGAGTTGCCTTAGAAAGGAGGCACCGGGAGTGTAGTTTCCGGTGGTATAGCGGTCGAGATGGATAAAACTCACAACAGCAATTTTTAACAAAGGCAGGGATGGTGATAATGCTTGAATGGCCGAAGACAAAAAAGGCGATCGCCAAAGACGCTATGTCTGTAGCAGATCAAAGAATGTTTCTTTTTCAATGCCAATGTCTTTGATCATGCCCAGGAGTGTACCTTGCTTCAAATCCTTGCCTCGATGAATTGGGACAACAACTCGATTCCCTTGCTTATCTTTGTAGATGGCATGGCTTCCTTTTTGGCGATTCAAGGCAAATCCAAGCTTTTTGAGCACTTTGACGAAATCTTTGGCCTTGACACTTGGAAGGTTGCTCATACTGAAACACTCAAGGGTTTCACAATCAAATTTTCTTGAGGAATAGGTTGGCGATCGGCGATTAAACTTTCAAGGTATAGCTCAATGGCCTCTGTGATATTTTGCAGCGTTTCTTCAAACGTGTCGCCTTGGGAATGACATCCTTTGAGCATTGGGCAGAAGGCATGATACCCACCATCGGGTTCTTTTTCCAACAGAACAGTGTAGTTATAAATTTGTTTGGGACTGGTGGTCATGGTGCTCTCGTTTTTTTGAAGGATTGAGGCTGAGAAGGGTCTTGGTTCTACGATATTTTCTTCTTCTTACAGGGGGTAGAAAAGATCACAGTGAGAGTAGCAATAATGCCGCGACTGCCGAAAACCAAAAAGGAGATCGCCTTTTTACTCCCCGTATTCCTGAAGAAAACTGAGAAAGTCTGCTAGGGCTGTTCTGGTTTCTCGGCCAGGGGTAAGTTGATACCGTGTTTGGAGAATAAAGCCTCGATTTTGGATTCGAGCACGGCGAGCCGCTCGTTCTCTTTCTTCAGCTGCTCGGTCCCTTTCTCGATCTGCTTTACGTCGTTCTTCGTCTGCAAGAGCATCGCGTCGAGTTTCGCGTTCTCTTGCTTCAATCTCTCGATATCGGCTTCGATTTCCAGCGTGCCACTCAAGGCTGAGATTAGCCAGGAGAGCCGCTGTCCCCAGCGCGAACGCCAGGAAGCTCCACTGGAGGATGGTAAGGGGGATGGGTTGGATTGGGGTGGTGTCGGTGTCGGCATAGAATCTCAGGAGGGCGGCAACGGCATAGAGAAAGGTGGTGAGGGCACGGGGTAACAGGGCTAAAAAGCTTACCATGATCCCATTTTAACCTTTCTAATTTGGTGAAATACTTACAGGTTGCTTGAAGGAAATGCTGCTCCCAACTGGGGATGTAGGCTGGCTCCGGTACGGCCGGTGATGATCCAGAGAATGCTCGCCCGATATCACGGGAGACACGCCAGAGGGTTTCGTTAGGCTGGTTGGAGGGAATGGGGATGGGGGTGGTGATAATGCCGCGACTGCCGAAAACAAAGAAGCCGATCGCCTGGGCACGACGCATATGAAAATCAGAGGTGATTAGGTAAACGTGCTGGATGCGGCGATCGCCAAACTCTTTGACAAGGGAGGTGAAATTGGTGACGGTATCGATGGCGCGATAATCGAGATGAATGCGATCGCGATTGATGTTTGCGGCTTGAAAGATATCCTTGGCGATTTGACGAGATTGACCGCTAGAAACCCAAATATCGAGAGTTGGGTGTTGCTGGGCAAAGCTTACGGCAAATTCTTCCCGACCTAAACCACCTCCAAGAGCTAGGATGGCTTGAGGTGTAGGAGCTTGAATCTGTGCGAAAATTAAGCGGACGGGAATAAATCCAATGAGAAAAATAAGGCTCGTGATAGTAAAGATTACCCACGGTTTGCGGTAGTTTTTTGCGCAACGCAGCATCGAATTTCGGCTGATAAAGATGGTCAGCGTGCTTTTCTAGTTTAGTTTTTGTGGGGGTCGAGTCGTCGTAGAAAGGCCAGACAAGTCAGCTTCGATGAGGCGTAGACTAAGGAGGGTTTCGGCAAAGACGCGCTGAAAGGCATAGTACCAGCCGTGCCAACCATCGAAAATGCCGCCTTTAAAAATGAGGCAATAGAAAAAGATGATGATAGGTGCAAGGATTTTTTGTTTGCGGAGGCGATCGCCCCAACCCAATTTTGATAGGGGAGTTTTCTGAAGCTTTTTAACTTCGAGCACCATATAGCGATCCTGCGCCCAGAGCCAGCGACTAAGGGATTTGCGATCATCATGAAGAATAGGGTTTGATAAGGACTCAGACTGCCCTTGAACCACTAAAAGCTGGGTATGTCCATCGTCAATGTAATGCGATCGCCCTTTACGGAAGAGAGCCTGACGAGGAGGAAGAATGGTGCCGCGCAGTGGTTTTCCAAAAACGCAATATTTAAAGGAAATAAAATAACCATCGATCTCTGGAGAGGGAGACAAGATTTTGAGTTCATCAATGAGGGCATCAGTGAGGGCATAATCAGCATCGAGGGAAAGTCCCCATTCGGATTGAATCTGTTCAAGGCCAAAGTTCCATTGCTTGGCGTGGGTATCGAATTTTCGCTGGAATATTTCTACTTGGGGATAGCGCTTAAGAATCTCAAGGGTAGCATCTGTGCTGAAGCTATCAATGACCACAATGCGGCTTGCCCACTGGAGTTGTTGCAGGGTACGCTTGATATTTGGGGCTTCGTTATAGGTCAGGATCAGTGGTGTGATTGACTCAAGCATGGAGATGGGACAAGGGTTGATTCTGGATGATGGCGTCATATATTTCGACTAAATTCGCGGCGATTTTGTCCCAGGTGTAGTTTTCAACAATAAACTGTCGCGCGCGATCGCCTTTTTCTTTGGTGACTTCAGGTTGAAGCAAACAGGTGCGGATTGCAGTGGTGATCGCCGCTTCATTCATCTCTGGAACTATTCCTAGATCCTGCTGTTTAACAATTTCCGAAAGAGCCACTCCAGGCGTGACAACACAGGGAAGTCCTGCGGCGAGAGCTTCTAGGACAGCGATACCAAAGTTTTCAGAGTAAGACGTGAGAGTAAACAGATCAGCACCTTGCAAAAGGAGATCTTTTTTTTCTCCTTCGATGAAGCCCAACATCCGGGTGCGATCGCCTATTCCTGATTGTTGAAGGCAAGTATAAATTTCATTTTCATAATTGGGATCACCACTGCCTGCGATCACAAAGGTAAAGCGTTGATCCACCAGTTGCGCTAGAGCTTGGATGAGTATCTCTAAACCTTTCTTGGGGTGAATCCGAGACAAAAATAAAATAATCGGTTCATCTTCAGGTAAATGCAGCCATTGACGGAGTTGAAGGTGGACATTAGCGATCTTAGGGGGAATAGTTAGACCATGGGGAATGATTATTCCTGGCGCTGCTAACTCTAATTCCTGGGCTTCGACATATTCAGCCTCGGCCGTAAAGTGAATTGCCTTAGCGTGATTCAGATTTGCCCGTTCGATCAAACCCAAATAAAATTGCTTTTTGCGCTGGCTCTGTTGCAGTGACCATTGGCAGAGTTGCCCTAGAGGACGAACAATGTAAGGCACGTTTTTGAAACGGGCGATCGCCATGGCGACGGTGGAAGGGAAGGAAAAAATGGCATGAACATGGACAAGATCATAATTTTGAATATTGCGCCATAACCAGGACATTAGACCTGCTGAAAAGGCAAATTCTCGCACGGCATGGAGCCGGGGCGAAAACCGAGCAAAAAATCTTACGGGAACACCCTGATATTCCTGCAATCTTCCTAATGGTACATCTAGCAAATTCTCGCCGTTGTCGTTGGTGGTGGCAATGTCAACTTCGCACCCTGCATTTTGAAGACTGTTGACCATCTCAATGACAGCTTTGCTTGGCCCACCCCTCACAGCGGCGATTGAGGGGATAATGTGTAAAACCTTCATAATGTCGGGGTCAGAAAACCTGTCAGATTGAGGATAATTTTGGACTTTTGACGGCAGTGCGATTTACTCTCCATATTCCTGGAGAAAACTGAGGAAATCCGTTAGGGCTGCTTCGGTGTCTGGGTTAGGGGTGAGCTGATGCCGTGTTTGGAGAATAAAGCCTCGATTTTGGATTCGAGCACGGCGAGCTGCTCGTTGTCTTTCCTGATCTGCTCGGTTTCTTTCTTGATTTGCTCGGTTTCTTTCTTGATCTGCTCGGTCTCTTTCTTGATCCGCTCGAGCTCGTTCTTGATCGGCTTTTTCTCTTTCCTCAGTCGCTCGGTTTCGTTCCTCGTCTGCAAGATTGTCGCGTCGAGTTTCGCGTTCTGTTGCCTCAATCTCTCGGTTTCGGCTTCGATTTCCAGCGTGCCACTCAAGGCCGAGATTAGCCAGGAGAGCCGCTGTCCCCAACGCGAACGCCAGGAAACTCCACTGGAGGATGGTGAGGGGGATGAGCTGGATTGGGGTGGTGTCGGTGTCGGCATAGAACCTCAGGAGGGCGGCAACGGCATAGAGAAAGGTGGTGAGGGTACGGGGCAACAGGGCCAGAAAGCTTACCATAGTTTTATTGTAACCTGTGCCAATCTAGCCATTTTTTTGGAACGACTCAGCAAAATTCTCATGTTGGTTGTGAAAATTGAGTCGCTAAAAGTTGAGCTAAATTGTGCTTGAATTGCGCAAAGCCGTAAATTTCTATTACTTTTTGCCGGAGAGTCTCTGCTTGGTAAAGAATTGGGAAAGGATAAGTCTTTTTTAGGATTTGGGTAATTGCTGTGCTAATTTCCGTGAGATCATCAGGGTCTACTAATACCCCCAACTCGCCGTTACACAACGCGTCGATCGCCCCATCTTGGTTGCCGCCAAGGGTAGGTTTTCCGCAGGCCAGAGCTTCTAGGTAAACAATGCCAAACCCTTCGCCTTTGCTAGGCATAGCAAACACATCACAGAGATTGTAATGATCGGCTAATTCTTCATCGGGGATAAATCCTGCAAGGGTAACGTAGTTTTCTAGGTTCAACTCTTGAATGAACTTTTCAATGCGGGGGCGATCGCCTCCTTTACCGCCAATCAGATAATGCACGTTCGGAACGGAAGCAATGATCTCTGGCAGGGCGCGAATAATTTGGTCGTAACCTTTATAACGCTCTTCCCCGGCTAATCGGGCGATGGTTAAAATAACAGGTTGATCAGACTGTAAATGATATTTTTCAAGTAGATACTGGGGTTTGGGGGCAATTTGAAGCCGGGAAGCGTCGAAGGTGTTGGGCAAGACAACAATTTTCTCTGGATTGAGTGCTTGTTCCTGGAGGAGGCGATCGCGAGTGTACTGGCTAACGGAGACGATTTTATCAGCACTTTTTAAACCAGTAATTTTTCTGGAATCTTTAAGGTTCCACACATCAACACCATGGACAATCACCCAATAGGGAATATTGAATAAATTCGTGATCTTAGCGGCAAGGGGAGAAAAATTAACATGGCCGCAAACAATCATATCTGGCCTGTTGAAAAGAGCTCCGAGTAAAATCTGAATGGAAAAGAAAACGGTATGTAAGGGGGTAGACTTCCATTGTCCCGAGAAGTGGAACTGAGTCTGAGAATCAAATCCCAAATTATTTATTTTAGGACGATCATTTTTAAGAAAAATATGGCGATTACTATTTGGGGAAATTTGCTCTAGGGCTTGGAGAAAAAAAGTAGAATAAATTTGAATACCACCCTTGAAGTCAAAGATACCGGGTAGCCAGACATGTATTGTGGAGAACTTAGTCATTAAATTGTTTAGAGAATTTAGCGAGAAAAATAATAAGTATTCAATACCAACCCATCCATTTGTGTTCTCAAAAAACACTTGATCGCTTCGTCTGGGGTTCTGACAATGGGTTCATTTTCATTAAGAGAAGTATTGAGTAATAGGGGAATCTGGGTGCGCTTGTAAAAGGTATTAATCAGTTCCCAATAAAGGGGGCTACTCGTCCGGCTGACGGTTTGTAAGCGCCCGGAACCATCAACATGGGTAACCGCTGGAATCAAGGCTTGTTTATCCGGGCGAATCGGTAAGACCCGTTCCATAAAGGGAGACGCTTCGTTAATTTCAAAGAACTCTGCCACTTTTTCCTCCAAAATACTGGGGGCAAAGGGGCGAAACTTTTCCCGGAATTTAATCTTGAGGTTAATGATATCTCGCATATCCACCCGTCGGGGATCGGCTAACAGAGAACGATTGCCCAAGGCCCGCGCCCCAAATTCCATCCGCCCTTGGAACCAGCCAATCACTTTTCCTTCACAGAGATCGTTAACCACTTGCTCTAACAATTCGGATTGTTCTAAATGCTGGGGTTGTAGTTGATGACGCTCAAAGGTGGCTTGGCACTCCTCATCGGCAAATTCACTGCCCCAGTAAGCGTTATCCAAGATGAAATTGCGGGGTTGTTTCAATATTTGATTCCACACATAAAAAGCGGCCCCAATGCAAGTGCCATTGTCGGCGGCTCCGACAGGAACATAAACATTATTAAACGGGGTATTTTGACGGATTTTGCCGTTGGCAACGGAATTCATGGCGACCCCACCGGCAAGACAGAGGTTATCACTAGGAAACTTTGCGTGCAGTTGGCGCAGCAGATGAAAAATAATTTCTTCAGTAACGGCTTGGAGGGAAGTAGCGATATTTTGATGCCGTTCTGTTAATGCTTCCTTGGCCTGACGGGCTGGCCCCAATAATGTTTCTAATTCTGCACTGTGGAACGGTTCGACACTGGGGGCTCCGGCTTCCCAAGTCATACTGATGCCTTTGATGTGATGGGTGAAGTAGTCTAGATTCAATTCAAAGCCATCGGCAGTGGGGTAAATAATTTTTCGGAAAGCTTCAAGGTACTCTGGCTCGCCGTAGGGGGCCAAGCCCATCACTTTATACTCGTCGCCATAGGCAGGAAAACCGAGATAGAGGGTAATGGCGTTGTACAGATAGCCCAAGGAATGGGGATAGTAAATGCGATTGAAGGACTCTATTTGGGTATCCCGACCTGCCGCCATCACTGTGCTCGTAAAATCTCCCATCCCATCGATAGAAAGTAGGGCCGCTTGACCAAAGGGAGAAACGTTAAAGGCATGAGCTAGGTGAGTGGAGTGGTGCTCTAAGTTATGTAAACGGGCTTTAATCTGGTCAACATCACTGTCACAGGCTCGGGCTAATTCCTGCCGAATATCGCCAGATTTCTGTTGTTTTTTGAAGCGCTCTAATAATAGTTCTACTGGTGGACGATTTTTAAGGGAAAAAAGCAGTTTACGGGAAAAATTGGCCTTGGAGTTATAGGAAATGGCAATGTGATCTACGTCCTGGAGCTGAATTCCTCCCGTTTCGAGGCAATATTGGACGGAAGCCACCGGCAGCCCAGCCCAGTGTTTGATCCGATTGAAGCGTTCTTCTTCGACAGCGGCAATAAGTTTGCCATTTTGAACGAGGCAGGCGGAGGAATCACCATGGTAAGCATTGATGCCGAGAATGTTAGTCATAAAAGGTAAACAAATAAAATGACAATGATAAATGTCTTGAACTTGCCAGTTTGATAATGAATCAATACTGAGGTGTTTTCATGGAAACTATCGAGCGGCGTTAAACATACTTCGCTATCTAGAGGTGGATAGCATTGGCTACTGATTTGGACTTATTCACGGCTGATATTATCGAGTCGTAGACGGTTCCAGCAATGCCATTACTTTCGCCGAAAGTTGCTCTTGATAGCGCGTCCAAGTCAATTGTTCAGCTTTGCGGCGGGCAGATCGTCCCATTTCTGCTAGTTCTTCAGGATGCTCATAACACCACTCGATTTTTTCTTGCAATGCCTCCGGATCGCGAATCGGCACAATAAATCCCTCGACACCATCGGTGATGATATCCGGCCCAGCGGTATTAGGTGTAGTAATCACAGGGATACCGCAGGCCATTGCTTCAGTTAAAACTAGACCAAAACCTTCAACGAGAGATGGAAGCACCAGCACGTCAGCAGCACTATAGTATTGATTGAGGGCGACATGGGAGACAGAACCAACTTGACGACAGAGATCTTGATAGGGAGCAAACCAGTCTGGAGGCATCATATTGGAACCAACAGTCATGAGCTCGGCATGGGGGAGTTTTAGATCTTTCCACGCCTGGAGAAGATAATGGGAGCCTTTGGCCGGCGAAAGACGTCCCGCATAAATCACACGAAAAGTATTGTCTGGTTTAGGTTGTGGCTGAAAATAATCGACAGGTGCACCATAGGGAATGACCGTAATTTTTTCAGGAGCGACACCAATATCAAGGAGCGATCGCTCAGTCATTGATGAGGCAACAAAGATATGGTCGGCTAATTCCACTTCTCTTTGTTTACGCTCTAGTTTTCCTCTTGGTTCTCGAATAGCGGGTATCGCTGATTTTAGTTCAGGAAAACGTTCTGTTTCTTCCGCTTGGATATGTTGGCTGGTTTTGTAATAAGGGGTTGGCAGATCATAAAAACACCAAATTCCTTTTTGTTTAGCCTGCTCAAAGGTGGTAGCGGCTTCATCTTCATAAGCATAAACTGCACCAATGCCTTGAAGATGATGATGGCCTACATGGCGATCAAGATCGGCATAAACCCAATCAATCAAGTTGCGGTGATCAAGTTTGAGGATGTTGGATAAGTTGGATCGATTGAGAGCGAGTCTTAGTAATTCTTGTTTGGGATGGACGCGGATTCTGCCACTTTTGGGAGTTATCCAAGTGCGGCGTTTGAGTTCAGTTGTAAGCCAATCGCTGATTCCAAAGGGTAATTGGTCAATCAGTTTGGCAAATTGGCTATCTGGATTATAGGCAATAGTCGTAATGAGTTCATAAAGCAAGCCTGCTTTGGAAAGGGCGATCGCCACATTGAGAGAATTAGAGTTGGCAGTTGCCTGGATCAAAGAGATTCGGGTTTTTGACATGGTGCTAAGCAGTAACCCAGTAAAACATCATTGCTTGAATTCTGGCGATTGAATTCCTGCTGGAGGTAATAAGTTGATAGCAGCATTTTGATAGGCAAGAATCATACCGACACAGATCCAGGGCAGAAAGCTCATAATTGGGGAGGTTGTGATCTGACCTAATGTAAAAGGGAGTACGACGTACCCAGCCAATGGTAATACCATCGGCAATCCCACGCGGGTAAGCTGAATTGCAATTTTTAGTAACCAAAAGCCAGTGAACCAACGAAGAAGGAGGAACATACTCCCTAAGATGACGCCTAATTCATTGATATTGCGTTGCGTATCTGATTCACCATAAATGAATTGAGGCAAACCCAGAAATCTCGTCACTCCGGGAGCGCCGGCACCAATTCCATGACCCAATATTGGTGACGTTTGTAGAGCATCCAAAAAAGTAAAGCTACTATAGTAGACTCGATTCCAGAGAGAGCCTTCTGACCTTGATGCACTCTCTATCCTGACACCCATTGCCGCAAACATATCCGGAAAAATATTAACAACTAACCAACCTGCAAAAATAACAAAAGCCACAATCACGATAACTTTAATCAACGTTCTTGCCTTCAAGTCAGCTTTAAGCAAGCCTAAAGTTGTAATCCCTAAGGTGCTGACCACCGCAAAAAAAATATATCGACTGCCCGTCAATACAGCCATTGTTGCCACTGCTGTGGCCATAGTAAATAAGGCAATAGGATTAGGACGATCTCGAAGTCTACATAGATAGATCGCAACTAACATTACAACCATGAATATCGTAAATTCCGTATTCGGAGTTGTATAAGTAAATAAGCCAAAAGGACGTATGATTCCTTGAGCTACGCCTACAGTGGCCGATTCGTCACCGCCAACGCCCCGATTAATGAAGGCAGCAGCCCCGGCACTATATTGAGTCGCCACCAGAAACGCATAGGGAACAGCAATCCAAAGGTTCAACTTCAGAAATCGGAGAACATCCGGTGGTCGAAAGGTGACCGCAATAACAAAAGCCAAGGGCAGATAGAGCCAGTAGGTGCGCACGCCTAACATCCAGCCTTCCAGGGAGTAGCCACTCAGTAGATATTGGAGCAGTCCAAAAGCACTTGTGAATACGGCAAATTTTAGCCAAAGTGAAGCTATCCCTTTGCGTAGGATCAAACCGTTTAGCAGGCAATAGGCATAGAGCGCAATGACGAAGGGATCGCGCAGCAGCGTTAACGGGCCAGCCAGTCCAGGTAAAAACCATTTACGCAGTGGTCCCTCAAGCAATGACAAAAAATAGATAAAAAAAACGGCTTTCACGACAAACTGTCGTCGCCTTTCGCGGTTGTCATTATGTGCAAGTATGCTTTCATCTAGCTGATTCAGCATATTTTGATTTCTGCAATTAATGTTAATGTTTTCATTCTGACCTGAGCTGACGTCACTGAGGGTTTACTTTTAGAAGCAAAGGAGCATTATACAATAGCATTTGCTTGAGTTGTTAAATCAACGAAGATAACAACAGGAGATACTTTATAAATAAATTTATTGTTCTCAAATATCTTTTTGATAGACTTTTATCTCTTTTCCCAGCCATGCTTCATAACAAGCAATTAATTCGACAGGATTATAACTTAATTCTTTTTCTCTTGATTTATTTGTTAATTTGGCTGGATTTCCTACTGCAATTCTGTAATCAGGTATATTTTTAGTTACAACTGCTCCAGCACCAATAACAGCACCTTTGCCAATATTAACTCCAGGTAGAATGATTGCATTTGTAGCAATCCAAGCGAAATCATTAATGACAATTGGTTTAGCTAATGTAGCCCACTTCGGATCATTAACGATGTGACTTGCCGTTAGAATCTGAACTCCGTCATTAATAGCAACATGAGAACCAATAGAAATATGCGCGTTTGTAGTGATATATGCTTTACCAATAAAACTATAATTTCCAACAGAAATTTGTTTAGGAGAGCCTTGTATTTTACACTTATTACTAATAATGCTTAGTATTCCTATCTTTGCTCCTCTTCTTTCTAAAGAAAATCTATGACTTAATAGTCTTAGCAGACTAAAAACATGGTAACCTCGCTTCAGCCATTGCTTAAGCCAAATTCTCGAAAACAAAGTATGTCTTACTCTATTTTTCCAAAGATATACAACATTCATCTTTGTCTTTTGCCTCTCATTGATCTAGGAGCTTTATAAATTAAATTTTCAACAAAGAGTATGTTTTGAGAACAATCTAATCCTTATATGATCTATATTTTGGTTGAAGAACTATCAGCTATCTTTATCTTTAGATAAAGAGTAATTCTTGATAGACTTTTACATGATTAGCTAAATTATGAGATTGATACCAAGCATGGGATTTGTCAGCGATCGCCTGCAATACTAACCCATCTTTTGCCCCTGCTGAGTACTGATCGGGAAGGAGATAGTGTTGACCCGGATAAAGACCATCTTCAATATGACTCGTCATCTGGGCGCTAACAGGCAACATCCGGTGAGCACAGTAGGCCGCAAAAATTCCAGATTTCCCCAAGAACGGAGGGGAATAATTAAAAAATCCGGCGATCGCCTTCGACAAAAGGCCAGAGACCTCGTCGCTGGGTAAGCTGCCTGTGGCGGTGATGGGGACATCACCAATGTGGGTTGGGATAGCATCCAGCTTGGGGCCAATATCGATAATTTGTTCAATGTCGAGATAGCTACAAATCTGCTTGAGTTGATCTAGGGATGATTGATAAACCCCAGCTCGCTTACTCCGCCCACCGAAAATCACTAAATGGCGATCGCGTTTAGATAGGTCAGGGGGATTCTCTGGCTCACCCACATTAGAAAATACTGGCAGACTGGGAATTTCGTTAAAGCGCCCCTTGCCGTAACCTTGGAGAATTTCGGCGTAGAGTTGCTTGCTCGTCAAAAGGCGATCGCTTACATTCACTAAACGTTTGGCTAAGTTGCGTTGCAAGCCGGAGAGCCAAAAAGCACTTGTCCACATTGGGCCGGAGGCGGCGATTTCATGGAACATAGTCACCAAATGGACCTGTTGGTTTTGTTGCTTCCAGATTTCTAACGCCTGGATTAACCAGGTCGGGCAACCGCGCTTGGCATAGCCATAGCCGACATAGTGCAACAAGACTGGATTGCTTGGAGTTAGGCGATCGAGTAGTGCTTGTGTGGAACGGGTTGCGAGTTTAGTCGTTTTAAATTCCTCTATTTGTTCAATATCGGGCCAGGCTGGATCGCCAACGATGAAATGGGTATCGATGTCATAATCATGGCGAAGTTGACGGGCGAGACTCAGTGCATAATCGCCGACCCCATCAACTGCCGGGGGAAGACGCGGCACAATATGGTGAATTTTTTTTCTTTGAATACGAAATGCCATTTTTTTAATTAACTAACCAAGCATGCCACTCATTGTTAGCTATTTTTTTTATTTTATAGCCATGCTCAGATAGTATTTGATAAGCAATTCCAGAATCAATTTTCAATTTTGACATTCGAGATAAGTTTTCTTCAAAGAAGATATGCTTTATTCTTTTTTGTTTTAGTAGCTGTATACTGCCCTCGATAACCCAAGTATCTGCACCTTCCGTATCTATTTTGAGGGCATCGATTATAGTATCTTGGTTTTCAAAACAATCGTCCAGGGAAATAACAGGAACTTCAACTGTATTATGTGATTTCTCTATGGACAAGCCTCCCCAACCACTTTGGTTACTAGGTCCTACATCAAACTGAAGTTTTCCTTTCTCTTTACCCACAGCCACCTCATGGGTTTGCACCTGAGATTCAAGTTTATTTAACTTCAAATTAGACAATAACATTTGGCTATTACGAGGTGATGCTTCATAGGCAATAACTTGATTATCACCTCTCAACGAAGCCCATAAACAAGTGTAATATCCATAATTAGAACCAACATCAACCAGCAACCCTCCAGACTTGGCCAACTTGGAAATCAGACGAGATAAAGGTAATTCATAAAATCCTGTAAAGGCTATCATTCGGTGACCAATATCAGTCTCCATTAAGTCAAGATAAACATTAGGGGCAAACTCTAATCGAGCTTCATTAAAAAGATTTGGAAAATTTTTTATACTTTGAGCATAAAACTTCCAAAATATTTTTTCTCTTAACCAAAGAGGCTTGAGATTCATCAATAATGGTTTTCTAGAAAAGTAGTTCATAAAGAGCTTGATTTTTATTTATTGATCTGGAAATACAGCAATTCAAGAAGGGACATCTATATTATTAGATCATATTTTCCCCAGAATTGATGTGAGAAAATATGTAATCATGTAATCCAAAAAAATAGACTGAAATTGCCTAGATGATCTTTTAACATATTAAATTTTGCTTTGAGACGTGTGATAACTAGGATTGTTTGCCATCCAAGTATACGATATGTTGTTTCAAATTTAGAATTTCCATCTGGCTTAAATTTACCATTTTTAGACAATTTCAAACTTTTCTCATAACAAGTATTGGCCATTGTTAATTCTCCGAAATTCAAATAGTTTTTTGCGGTAAAAAAGTATTTTTTAGCAAGAGAATAACAATATTTTTCAGTTAGTAAATAGTTTTCTTCTAACAGGGCAGTGATTTTATCTAGAGAAAGTTCTACAAATTTAGGATGTTTTATACCCTGCCCAGTGGAAAGAGTAGTAGAAGAATGTATGCGATAAAAATAATGACAACCTGATTGATAGGCAAATTTTGCTCCAGAAAAGGCTAGTCGAAATGAAAAGTCGTAATCCTCAGCAATTTTCAAAGATTCGTCAAATCCAGATACCCTCTCGACAACTATTTTTCTGTAAAGGCAAGAACAATGAGGAATCATATTTTTAAGAGTGTAATAAATATAATCTTCTACTGGTTCACCTATTTTTACATCAGAAAGCTCATATTCATCATCTGACTTTTGATATTGATAGCACCAATCGCCATAAACGATGTCAGCATTTGATGTCAATAAAAAATCTAATTGTTTTTGTATTTTGCCTGGAGAAATATAGTCATCTGCATCTATGAATTGAATAAAATCACCACTACTTATTTTTATTCCTTTATTTCTAGCAGCACTAACTCCTAAATTTTCACTAGTAATCCATTTAATTTTACTCTCATATTTTTTGATGGCTGAAAGACTATTATCAGTCGAACCATCATCAACCACAATGATTTCGATGGGAGAATAAGTTTGTCTTAAAGCACTTTCGATCGCTTCCCCAATCCATTTTTCAGCATTGTAGCAGGGAATAATTATTGACACCAATGATTTCATTCTGTTTATCCTTTATTAATTCAATAATACTAATAAAATTACGATTAAGTAAGTTGACTAAAATTCATTTTTTTAAAACCGAAGTATGCTACATAAAATATTTTTGCACAAACAGGGATATTACTGAGAATATTAAAGAGAAAAATGCCATTAAGACTTGACACATCAATAAATAATAACAACACTATTTTTGTAATAATTTCAATCGGTACTGCGATCCAACCTGATAAAATCCAACCTTTAGAAACATTCATTAACCATGCCACACCAAGAATATACTGCACAACAAAACTTATTACTAACAATAAAACTTCTTCTTTTAAATGACTATAATTTTCTCCTAGAATCCAAAGAGATTGACTGGGAAAGAAAAACGCTAAGATGATTAACAAAAAAGAGAATAGACAATATAATCCTAAAACTTGCATATAGCGTTTAAAGAGAATCTTGGCTACCTGACAGCGAGAAAAACTAGGTAAAATAATTTCATTAAGAACAGAACTAATAAGGCCAAAAATAACACCAAGCCTCGTTAAAGCACCTAGTTCAGCAATGTTTTCTGTATTACCAAAAATACTAATTAGCCAGATTCCTAATTGTCCTTCTACGGCATAGAGAACTGAATTAGGAATTTGTTTGCCAATAAACTTAATAATTTCCCCTCTATCTTCTTGATTAACGGGGGCTTTTCTGTCAATGGAATCTTTTACCCATGCATTTAATATTATCGACTGTGTAATAGATGCAATAGTGGAAGCAAAAATCCCTATTCCAGCATTTAAAAATTTAAACAAAGCAGTTAGGATAACTAGGCGACAACCTCCTCCTATTAAAGCTAGTTTTTGAATACGAGTAATTTGAGTTTTTAACCGTAAAACCGAACTTAGCACCCCCATTTGAAGATAACAGTATAATTCGATTAGTACACCGATAATTAAAATAACTGTATAACTAACAGAAGCCCCAGCATGGTGAAGCATTAAAAATAAAATTGGTGTGACAACTATTACCGCTATAACTGCTAAATGCTGACGCAAATACATTGCTGTATTGATCAACTGCCCAAAACGATAATGGTCTTGCCAAACCTTGCCTCCAATGGCATCAAGAGCAATCCCAATGCCACTGTCTGCCAGAATATTCATTGTCGCTTGTAGAGAATTAGCGATGGCAAAATAAGCGTATTCTTCTTTGCTAAGAGTACGAATAATAAGTATTCCAGATCCAAAACTCAAAGCCTGCACAAACAGTTGCACAGACAAAAATTTACTCAGGGTTTTCATCCAATATTGAGTATTGGAAGCAGACAAAAAGCTAGCTAATTTTGAATACATTAAAGCAAAGATATTTTAATTTCACCACACACGTCAATATAGACTAATTTAGTGAGCTATTTTATTCTTCTAAAGTGGCTACTCTAGTGAATCTAAGGTATTTAAGATCGCCTTCTATCACACCGGCATCAGTAAGGTAGTGAAAAGTGATTTCAGATTGAGAGCCAGACTTCTGGGCGAGTCGTGATCACTCAAGATGAAGCCAACCAAACAGCTCACTAGCAGAAAGTTCTAACAGAGATAAGGATTCGAGAACGGGCAAAACATCCGCCTCTGACTTCATTTCTGGAAACTGCTGGGGTTTAAAAACCAACACTGACTCATCCTCTGGATCGACCAACCAAGCCAATTGAGTCCCGGCTTCGAGACAAACCATGATCTTCTTGATGACCTTATTAGCCGACTGCTCTGGAGATAAAATTTCAATCAACCAATCTGGATAGGTATCAATGCGATTGGCAATGCGACCCGATGCGGTCTTGGGAAGCCGCTTCCAAATAAAAACACTAATATCCGGCACAAAGGAGCGGCCATTGATATTACATCTCAGTTCTGTGAGGGCCAAGGCAATTTTGCTGGATGTGCCAACTTCATTAATGCGACTCGATAAAAAAGTCTGGATAATACTATGTTCACCTTGGGGCATGGGTTTTTGCTCAACCTTGCCGTCAATGTATTCACGAGAGGGTTTGGTCTCCGGCAGAGCTAAAAATTCTTCTAGGGTTAATGGCGATTTAACTAGGGAAACAGCACTCATCGTTTTTAGACCCTCGTCCTAAGCCTTGCTCACAAACAATCCACACCTGGGTTGCCCCCAATGCCTCTAACATCGCTACTGAAAATCAGGCGAGGTCGAGATAATTTTATTGTAGTGGGTATCCTGTGGGGCGATCGCTTACCATCACACCAGCAGCAGGGCATTGGAGGATAATTTCATTTTCAGGGAGAAATTTTTGGGCGATTGCTGAGTGAAAAACTAAGGCCAATAATTAACATCTCGAACTTGTTCAGTCTAGGCTAATGCTTAGCCCAGGCAAAACGTCTTCTCCAGATAAGGTCACCGGTAAATTGACGATTTGTATGGTTTGATTTGGGCGATAGATTTCCACCTGTTTTTGTTGTGGATTAATCAACCAACCTAGCCTTAAACCAGAGCCTAGGTATTCCTGCATTTTATTCTGTAAGGGTTTTAAGCGATCACTTTTTGACCTCAGCTCAATGACAAAATCCGGGCAAATTGGCGGAAATCCTTTTCGTTCTGCGTGGGTTAGTTTTTCCCAGTTGCATCGGGAGACCCAAGCCACATTGGGGGAGCGATCGCCGCCCTGGGGCAAGCTAAATATTGTTGAAGAACTAAAAACAATTCCGAGTTGACTCTGATCATTCCAGAGAGAAACTTTGAAAATAAGATTCGCTTCTTGGGCACCGCTTTCCCCCCCAACTGGAGACATAATAATGAGCTTTCCTTGGGGGTCTCTTTCTAAGTTTAGGTCAGGATTGTTTTGGCAGAGCTGATAAAATTGCCCTCGATTTAATGAAACAATTGGCTGAAGGTCTAAAACGGTAGCCATAATGATGCAAATTAGAAGAGTAAGCTAATTTTAACAACTTGTTTTCATTGAGGCGATCGCCCTCTAGAGGATCACTCACCAAGGGAAATAACGCGACTTAACACATCTTCGATATCGTAGGGGCAATCTTTAGGAAAATCTAAATCCGTTTCCCGGATCGCGTCAGCACGGGCAAGCCGATACATTTTTGCTAGGGATACCTCATCATTAAGATAGCGCCGCAGACTCGGACTGTCCTCAAGATATAGTTCAATATTACTTCTTTCTCGATCAATCGTATTTCGCCAACTGCGAGACCGTTTTTGGGGCTGATGATCCCACTTTAATAGGTGGTGTAAAATCAGCCGGATACTGCTAAGGAGGCGATCGCGTTCTCGCTTGGACAAATCCCGCACCTCTTCTACCAAGTTTTCAATATCAAGGGCCGTAAAATCCCCAGCGGCAAGAAGATCGGCCATCGTTTCTGCCCATTGACTAAAGTCTTTTTCGTACAGTTGTTCCATGGGAGTGTAAGTTTTTTTTGTTTTAATCTAAGTCTAGCCGGATGTTGAGGATGACAAGCAAGGCGATTGCCCTTAGGAGAACAGGTCGCCATATTCCGCCAAGAGGGCCAAAGCTTCTCTTAATGCCCGTCGGTTTCGGTCGGTTGGGTCGAGCTGGAATTGTATTTCGGCAATACGGCATCGAGTTTCGATTCTAGTTCGGCGAGCCTCGCGTTCTCTTCTCTCAGCATTTTCAGTCTCTGCTCGTGTGCGATCCTCGCTTCTTTGTTGCTCTGCCTCAACTCTTCGTTGCTTTTCTTCAGCCAAGCGGTTTGTTTCTCGATTTCGACGGTTCCACTCAACGCCGAAATTAGCCAATGTAGCCAGGAGGGCCGCCACAGTGAATCCGTGGATTCGGCAAGCTCACCACAAGTTGCTCCACTGTCTGGGGTTGGCAATGAGTCCGAGGAATTCAAAGTCGGTTTGGTCATAGAACCTCAAAAAGGCGATCGCGATCAATAACACCGTTAAGACGGTTGAGGGCAATAATGCCAGGAAATTTAACCACATCTAAGGCTAGGGGAAGATAATTTTATTTTAATAGTTCATTTGGCGATCGCCTTTCATCAAACCATCAGAAGAATTAGTGAAGAATGATTTCACTTTAAGGGGTAGAGCCCTGGGCGATCGCCACTATCAAAAGCTCCCCTTTAAGTCTTGGTCTATTACCGTTTGACGGAATTTTGCAACACCTCTAAATATTGCGCCGCAATTCGCTGCGGTGTGAAGTTCTCTTCTAAATATCGACGTCCTGCTTGGCCCATGCCCTCTGCCAAGGGGCGATCGCCCGCCAACTGCCGAATAAAATCCGCTAGCCCTTGGCCATCCCCATTGGCGATCGCCCGGCCACAATTTGTTTTCTGCACTAGATCTTTTAAATAGCTCTTGGGCGGACAGACCACGGCGATCGGCCGACCTGCTGCCAAGGCTGAGTAGAGCTTACTCGGTGCTAACAGGCGTTCCATCCCCGGACTCAAACTCACTAACGACAAATCACAGGCCGTCAAAGAGTAGGGCAGCACTTCTTTATCCTGGTAGGGCAGCAGCAGCAGGTTTGATAACCCCAACTGTTCACGCTTTTCCATTAACACCTGCCGCTTGGCACCATTACCAATACAGACAAACTTAATCGGTTCATCCTTGAGTAAAATGGCCGCTTCGAGGAAGGTTTCAACATCGTGGCAACGGCCCAGATTACCGGAATAGAGCACCGTAAATGGCTGAATCAGTCCGTACCGCAGGGCAAACCAATTTTCCTGCTTGGGGATCGGCACGATTAAGTCCGGATTTGCCCAACTGTGGATCACGCTGACCTTTGATTCGATCCCCGGACAGAGTTGGGTAATGTGTTGTTTTTTCGCCGGGCTTAACACCACAATGCCCTTTGCCCGTCGCCACACTCTGAGGTTCATATTTTGCCAAAATCGCGCTAACCAGTGCTGTTCTGGGATCACGCCAAGCTTAACGGCAATATCAGGATAGAGATCATAGAGCAGACAAACATAGGGCACTCGGAAAATCAGGTTCGCAAAGTAACCCACGATGGGTAAAAAGGGAGGGGCCGTCGTAATCAAAAGCAGTTCTGTTTTGCGCCCACATCCGACGAGATGGAGCACTGTCCGCAATAGGAACAAAATGCCATTGATCGCTTTGCCGCGAATCCGCTGGGGCCAGAGCTGGGCTGTCCGCGATCGCCGGACTTTCAGACTATTTACTTGTTCAAGGCGTGGAGCATCTGTCGCTTGAAAGGCGTATCCGGGTTGCCCCGTAAAGATATCAACATCTAAGCCTTGCTGGCTCAGGTGCCGCGTCAATTCCTCGATGAGCTGACCTGTCGGGGCAAAATCAGGGGGGAAAAACTGGGTGAGCACCATTAAGCGGAGTTGTGGTTCATTCCTAGCCCCAGAAGACTGATCAATAGTTGGCTGGGAACGGCTAGAAACCAAGCGCTTGAGGTAATGAACAAACAACATAGATAAACTTTTTTAAAGGGGAGATAAAGCTAAAGATTTGGATCGGCGAAGCAATGAACCCATGCACTTTTGCTTCATCTTCACCATTAGGCGATCGCTGAACCATTAACCAAAAAGGCGATCGCCCTATACGCAAAGCTTTATAGGCAACGTTTTTAGTGATCCCCTTGTAGCTGAGAGATCGTTGCGCGGTAGTGCAGCAAGCTTGGGTTGTGAAAAAAATAGACAGACGAATCCTGGGACTGTTCTACCCTGGATGCCGAATTGATGGCATTGCTAGTAGTAGAAGCAGGGTAGAGAAACTGAGATCAAATAGACCATCGAAGCTCACTCTACGGTGGGAAGCTTTCATCGCTCCCTCATGCTTTCTTCATCATTTCTTCACACTGTATCCTATCTACGCCAATTGGTCGAGGTCAATTTACGAAGCGGAAATCTTTGATTGTGGTAGAACCCTGACATTGCGATTGACGGCGCGTAAACTCGCTGACAGAAGGATTGCCTTGAACAGAAATTACGCCAGTTGCCTGTTGCCATAGTTCAGGAGAGGCCAACGATAACTGATATTCGCGATCGCATTTGCGGACATGGTACCATTTCGTTTCTTGACAACACTTACACCAAAAGGCTTCTAGCCACTCCCCATCTAAGGGCACAGTCGTTTTTGTTGCAACGAGTAAAAGTGCCTTGCGCCGACTGAGCCCCCGGCTTTGGAGATGATCCGGTTGGTCGGCGTAAATTCGGTGTTTCTGACTCACACTATCTAAGTAGCACTGGTGAATGGGGCAAAAGATAGCACGGCGCTTGGAACGCTTACGGTGGCGATCGCGGCGCTTGGTCGATGATTGTTTGCCTGAACTTCTATTGTCTGGGGAGACAGGATGAGAATTCCGGTTGATTGGTTTCATGACGCAGAATGAATGTAGACCCAATTGCCGAGACAACTTGATTGGTAAACAAAACGCTAACAGGATAGTGATTGCTTGCCACTTAACACATACTACTCATCGACACTATTCCTAAGTGTCTAATTTAGAGATTGGTATCAGTCTCAACCATTAACATTAGCCTGGCTCATCTAATCGTTATACTGACAATTTTAGAATAAGCACCTATAATGTCTGGCGTCTGGATTGAATTTGCTTCCTTTTTGTCATCGGTTGCTCACTTTTAAACCTGTGCCCTATGGTAGTGACACTTTACAGTAACTTTACAATAGAATTTAGATAAATTTTCTCCCGTTTGAATCGATCAGCATTAGCCTGCCCCTAATTTGGGGTCGTCTGTAGATAGCTGTGTTGTTAGTAGATTCTGAATCCTTGGGTCAGAATATAAATTCCAGGAGCCTTGCTCAATGCAATTTTTTATCCTGTTTTGTACGTCAGTCTTCATCCTAATTCCTGGTAGTTTCAGCGCTGCCGCTGCTGCCGACAGGTCTGATTTTTCAGAGGATGGGGCGATGCAAGCGCAAACTCCACAACGGGTCCACCTATCGTCGAGTGCTTTGCCGGCAATGGGCGTTGATCGAAACTACATTCTCGGTGTGGGCGATCAGTTAGAAGTTGAAGTCTTTAATGTGCCTGAATATAGCGGTAGTCAACGGGTGCTGGCCGATGGCTCCCTTAATCTCCCGGCCATTGGTAAAGTGCCGGTTGCGGGTTTAACCATCGAAGCAGCAGAAACGGCGATCGCCACCCGCTACCAGTCAGAATTACGCTATCCCAGAATTACCCTTGTCCTACAGCAACCCCGTTCTTTCCAAGTGACCCTCTCCGGAGAAGTCAATAGTCCCGGTGCCTATACCCTAGACGGAGGCCAGTTTCCCACCCTTGTGCAAGCCATTCAAGCTTCGGGAGGGCTCACCTATGCCGCCAATTTACGACAAGTGCAAATTCGTCGCCTCAACCCATCTGGCGCAAGGCAGACCGTCGCCGTTGACCTCTGGGAACTGTTACAAAACGGCGATGCAAGCCAAAACATCGCCCTGCGAGATGGGGATGCGGTTTTTGTACCCGCAGTGGAAACGGTGAACTTAACCGAGTCGGCTCAACTAGCAGCCTCAAATCTAATTGGCACCCCTGAAACCTTAGACATTGGTGTTGTTGGCGAAGTATTTCGTCCAGGTATCTATCGATTAACGGGCGGCGCCTCCCAAACCAACCCCACCGTTTCCCAAGCTATCCGGGAAGCGGGTGGGATCAAGCCCTCCGCTGATATTCGTCAAATTCAGGTGCGACGTCTGACCCGCAGTGGAACATCCCAAACCATTGACATTGATTTTTGGGAACTGTTTCAATCGGGGGATTTGACCCAAGACTTAGCCCTCCAACAAGGGGATACCATTTCTATCGCCACCGCTGCGGCCCCATCCGATGCCGAGGCGGCCCAAATTGTGGCCACTAACTTGTCCCCCGATCAAATTCTCGTTAATGTGGTCGGTGAAATCGAGAGTCCTGGTGCTGTTCGCGTTCCTGCAAATACGACATTAAACCAAGCCGTGCTGGCCGCTGGAGGACTGACAGATCGCGCCCGCAACGATGTGGAATTAATCCGTCTCAATCCCAATGGCACCATTGTCCAGCAGCAGTTTGAAATTGATTTTTCTCAAAACGTCAATGCCGAATCCAACCCAATTCTTTGGAATAACGATGTCATCATCGTGGATCGTAATGCAACGGCTAGCTTTACAGATGGACTCTCACGCATTTTAAGTCCACTGCGCAATCTTTTGCCTTTCGGTTTCTTATTTTAAAGATGAATTTTTAAGAATTAAATTTATAAGCGCGAAACTACCATGGATAAACACGATACCAATAACGCTGTTCTCGAATATCAAAATAACGGCCATAAAAAAAACGGTGCAGTCGCCCCAATACCGTATCCTGTCTCTCCTCTATTGCAGCCAGTAGACTACGGCGATGACTTCGATTTCCGCCAGTTTTTATCCGTGATGCGGCGTCGAGCTTGGTTAATTCTGGGGGTGATAACCGTTGGCATGGGGGGAGTTACCTTCAACACATTTTCCCAAGAAAAAATCTATTTATCGAAGTTTCGTTTGTTAGTTGAACCCGTCAATTCCGACAATAGTGTTTCTGACCTAGCCCGGAGCCTGCCCGGAAACTTTGGTAGCGGATCCGGTGAATTAGACTACGCTACTCAAATTCAGGTTTTACGCAGTCCCGAATTACTGCAAAAAGTGATTCAACCACTGCAGCAACAATATCCTAACCTTAACTACAATACTCTACTCAGTAATCTCAGTATTACCCGACCGGGAGAGACAAAAATTCTCGAAGTCAGCTATCAAAATCCAGACCCTGATCAAATTGAAGCGGTGTTAGAACAGCTTAGCTCGGTGTACCTGGAGTACAGCTTGGCCGATCGCCAAACCAACGTTAGACAAGGTCTGCAGTTCATCGATGAACAATTACCCGACCTCCAACAGGAAGTGGATACTCTGCAGGCAGAGCTTCAACAGTTTCGTCAAAACTACAATTTCACCGAGCCAGAAATTCATTTCAATCAGCTTGCCCAGAAAGCAGCAACCTTAGAGCAGCAGCGCTTCCAGTTGCAACAAGAGATGGCCCAGGCCCAAACCCGCCTCCAATCCCTCCAAGGGGACAGTGGAGCCTTAGCAGCCCTCGAAAATTCAGAAACCTATCAGCAGGTTCTTGGTCAACTGCGGTCGGTCGAGGCGAACATTGCCAAAGAATCGACACGTTTCCAAGAGGGGAGCTTAAATATTCAAGTGTTGAGGGAAGAACGCCAGAATTTACTGCCCATTCTGCAACAGGAGGCTGCACGGGTGGGAGCAACCCAAGTGACAGATGCCGCCAATCAACTCCGCATCTTGCAAGCTCGGATTCCATCCCTCAATCAAGCCCAAGCCGAAGTCGATCAATCTTTTCAGAATCTTGCTGTCCTGAACCGGCTATATACCGATCTGCAGCGGCGACTCGGGATTTCAACGGAAGCACTAACGGAGCTCTTGGCAAGACGCCAAGCTCTACAAGTACAAGCGGCACAAACGGAGATTCCGTGGGAAGTCATTGAAGATGCCACCCGTCCAAACTTGCCGATCTCCCCTAATATTCAACGGAGCTTGATGCTCGGCTTCATTGCTAGTTCGGTCTTGGGCGTCGGCGCTGCCTTACTGCTCGACAAACTTACGGACGTTTACTACTCTTCAGATGATCTTAAAAATCGCACAAAGCTACCATTGTTAGCCAATATTCCCTACGAAGAACAGCATGGGATAGCCGAGACAACAAAATCATCGTTGCCACCGATGCTGCGTTTCCAACGTTGGTTAGCCTCTTTCATCCCAACTTCAACGACCCGGACATGGCGAAAAATGACCGGTGGAGATCAGCCCTATGGCTATTATGGTGCGTCTGCCTTTTCTGAATCCCTACGGGTGCTACACACCAATCTAAAATTACTGAGTGCCGATCGCCCTTTACGTTCGGTGATTATTGCTTCGGCTTTGCCAGGGGATGGCAAATCAACAATTGCCCTGAACTTGGCACCAACGGCGGCGATTCTCGGTCAGAAAGTATTGCTCGTTGATTCTGATATGCGGCGTCCCCAGGTTGCTCAACGTCTCAATTTAAATCAAAAGCAGGGTCTCAGCACTGTAATTACAAACAATAGCAACGAGACTGAAATCGATAACTATTTACAGAAACCAATGCCCTTGGTAGATTTTTCGGTGCTGCCAGCGGGGGATCTGCCTCCTGATCCAGCAAAATTACTCGCCTCTCAAAAGATGCAGCATTTGGTTAAGGACTTTGAGCGTACCTTCGACCTCGTTGTCTACGATACGCCGCCAGTGCTTGGACTTGCGGATGCCAGTCTGTTGGCCTCACATACTGATGGTGTGATTTTAGTGGTCACTTTGAATAAAACTACGCGTTCAGCCGTTTCCCAGGCGATCGCCACCTTTAAGCAAGCCAATATTCCAATCTTAGGACTCGTTGCTAACAGCCAAACCAAAGGGACGTCCGGTAATTCCTACTCCTACTACGGCTACAAGTCCAAAAACAATTAATTATTAAATGGTTAGTAGGCGATCGCCCACTGATCTTTTAGTTCCTGTATTAACCCTCTCGCACCAGGAGGGGAAATTTGTATTTCCAGCTTTTTTCTGGGGAACAGTTTGGACTGAAGAAAGTTCTACACTTGCACTTGAGCAATACCCAAGCAAAGCAATTCACAAAACACGGTACTGGCCAACAGCGCTCAAGATTCGTTGCTGAAAACCCCCAACCGATCCATGGCCCGCCTATGATGGACAAAAGAGTCATAAATACTTCTAGGCATCTTCATTCCAGTTGCTTTAGTCGTTGTGGCCCATTGCAACAGGTCATTTTTTCTTCAGGGCAAACTTTTGTCGCGTTTTACCTATGCTTGATCTCACTTCCTACAAATCCGTTGAAAAATGTCTCATTAAAGACCCCATTATGCTCGCAGCGGAGACCACCTTGCTTGAAGCGGCAAACACCATGGCGAGTTTAAAGCGTACCTGTGAGTTACAAGACAAGACAAGCGATGCCCTAGAGGTCAATAGTAGCCGCGCCAGTTGTATTCTCGTGATGGCAGGCCAGCAATTACAGGGAATTGTGACCGAACGCGACCTCTTGAAATGGGTCATCCTGGATCAAAATTGGCAGCAGATCACCCTAAAGCAAATTATGACGACCCCTGTCATCTCCCTAACTTGGGATCAGTCTTTAACACCCCTGCATATTTCTCAACTGTTGCAAAAACATCGGATTCGTCACTTACCAGTTCTAGACACAGAAGGTAAGCTATTCGGTTTAATCACTCACCGCTTACTGCGTGGTGTCATTGAACCGGTGCATTTGCTGCGCCTGCGATTTGTCAAAGAAGTGATGGTGAGTCGCGTGGTCTATGGTGCCCCCCAACAATCCATGTGGCACTTGGCTAAGGTGATGATGGAATGCCGTGTGGGTTCAATTGTCATTGTTAAACCCCATCCGACCCTCGAACAGGCTTGGTTTCCCCTGGGAATTGTCACGGAACAGGATATTTTACATTTACGTTCCCTGGATGTGGATTTGCAAAAAATCACAGCGGAACAGACCATGACCCGGCCGACCAAAATTGCGGTGCACCGTTCTCTGATCGAGGCCAAACAACTGATGGAACGGCACCAAACCCACCGCTTGATTGTGGTTGGGGAGCACCACGAGCTCCTGGGGTTGGTGACCCAATCGAATTTGTTGGAGGCGATGAACCAAAATGAAATGTACGGGCTTGTGAGTTTTTTAGAGCAGCAGATCAAAGAGCGTACCCAGGAACTAGACCGCCTCAATCAAAAACTTCGTCAAGAGGTGCAGGAACGGAAAAAAGCCGAAAATCGCATTCGTCAACTGTCTCTCACGGATGAATTGACAGGCGTTTACAATCGTCGGGGTTTCTTTATGCTCGTCGAACAGGAATTATCCTTGCTGGAGCGCCAAAAGTTGCCTTTCTCGCTCTTTTTCTTCGATGTGGATAATCTAAAGACGATTAATGATCACCTGGGCCATGGGGTAGGCGATCGCGTCATTGTCGATGCAGCCCAGATTCTGCGGGACAGCTTCCGGAGGGCAGATATTCTGGCCCGGCTGGGGGGCGATGAATTTACCTGTTTTGCGCCGGTAAACCAGGCAGAAGCGGATCTGATTTGCCAACGTCTCCAAGCGGCGATCGCCAACTTCAACCAACAACAACAGCGCCCCTACCAACTCTCAATCAGCACTGGTTACGCCAGTTATACCGAATTTCCAGCCAATGCCTCCCTACGCACCCTGTTGAAACAAGCTGACGAGAAAATGTATCGGAATAAGCGGCAGCGGAAACAAGGACGACAATCTGCCTGTGACGATACCCCCCGCCCCAATACCACAAAACAGAACACAGATCCGGACTATTTGCCTAAACAATCCCTTAACTTGTAGAATTTAAAGTTCTGGAAGCTAACAGATTTCTATAGAAAAAATTATTCTGTCAATATTATGAGTAAGCGTTTACAGGTAGTCCTTAATCAGGACGTGCGCAAGCTAGGCAACAATGGTGACCTCGTTGAAGTTGCCCCCGGCTATGCCCGTAACTACCTCCTCCCCCAAGGCATTGCCTCCCTCGCCACCCCCGGCATTCTTCGCCAAGTTGAACAGCGCCGCGAAAAAGAACGTCAACGTCTGCTTGCAGAACTCCAGGACGCCGAAGCGCGTAAAGTTGCCCTCAAAACTGTGGGTAAACTCATTATCCGTAAGCAAGTTGGTGAAGAAAATCAAATTTTCGGTACCGTAACAACCCAGGATGTGGCCGACGCCATCAAAGAAAGAGCAGGCCAAGATGTAGATCGTCGTGGCATTACGCTCCCTGAAATTGGCAAAACTGGTAGCTACGAAGCCCAGGTTAAACTGCACCCCGAAGTGACCGCAACGGTTCAATTCGACGTAATCCCCCTCTAGATAGCTTTAAATCAAAGGATTGCGGCATTTATTTTTTGTCATCCAATCAAATTGTTAACCCCAGGGGCGAATCATTCTTGATTCGCCTTTTTTTAGTCTCTGGGATGGACAATTGCTCTGTTGTCTAGGGCTTGCCATGGCAAACTCGACTACCGCCTAGAGGCCGCTGGAGTCTAAACTCTGGGCTTCTTCGGAGGTGCTGGGAAGGTGTAAGCCACATTCTTGTTTTAGGCCCCGGAAACGGGTATCCCGTTCGCTTTCATCGCCTGCCATCAAAGGCCGACTAGAGTGCCAATCCCCAACGGTGACATAGCCTTTATCAAAATAGGGATGGTAGGGGAGATCGTGGGCCATTAGATACTCATAAACGTCCTTAGAAGTCCAGGTCAAAATTGGGTGAATTTTGTACTGCTTGCCTTGTTTGGCGACGTAACCGAGGGTCTTGCGGTGGTCGGTTTGACCTTTGCGGAGTCCGGCGAGCCAGGCCTTGGCGTTTAACTCCTTGAGGGCTCGTTGCATGGGTTCGACTTTGCGGATGTAATCGTAGCGGTTAAAGGCTTCGATGTTGTCCTGTTCCCATAGTTTGCCGTAGAGGGCTTCCATCCGCGCGGGACTGAGGGGCGATTGATAGACTTTGAGGTTGAGGTTGAGGCGATCGCCTAATTCTTCAGCAAAGCGATAGGTGGCCTCTGGGAGATAGCCGGTGTCAATCCAAACGACGGGAATATCAGGGATGACCTGGGTGACGAGGTGGAGCATTACCGCCGACTGAATCCCGAAACTGGTGCTCATGATCAGCCCTTCGGGAAAGGTCTGGGACGCCCACTGGACGACTTCAACGGCATTGGCTTCGCTGAGTTTTTCGTTAACGGTCGCTAAATCAAGATCTGGCATCATCCCACCCATTTGAACATCTCCCATTGGCATTGATTGTGCTTGGGGGTTGGCGGTTTGCGCGCGGGGGTTGAGGTGGGAAAGATGCAGTTGTGGCATACTTTTACGGGTAAGTAAGGGTGATTTAGTAAATGGTGCGGTTGACTAGGGGCGATCGCCAAAGATTCGATCCTTTGGGAATTACCAAAAATCAACGCGGCAATGTCGTTACGTCATGAATGCTGGCAAAGAATTAGCCCCATTGTAGTCGAGAAGTTCCCCAATTCTGCTGTGGATTCCCTGACGATCTAACTGGCTTGGCAGGCTTTCATCTGTTGCCGTTGTTGCCATTTTGCCTCAAAGCGCGATCGCCGTTCCGGGGTCAGAGCTTCAATACAGTAAGGGCAAGACACGCCAATCTCATAATCCGCCGACGTTTTATCCTCGGCATCAATGGGATGGCCACAGGCATAGCACAGTTCATAGTGACCCGTTTCTAGGCCATGTTTGACCGTGACCCGTTCATCAAACACGAAGCATTCCCCTTCCCAGAGGCTTTCTGCAACGGGGATTTCTTCGAGATATTTTAAAATGCCGCCCTTGAGATGGTAAACCTCCTGAAACCCTTGGTTTAAAAGGTAGGAAGTCGCCTTTTCACAGCGAATCCCCCCTGTGCAAAACATCGCCACCTTCGCATTTTTCTGGGGGTCTAGATTTTCGGCGACATAATCGGGAAATTCGCGGAAGGATTTGGTGTTGGGGTTAATGGCCCCTTTAAACGTACCGATGCCCACTTCATAATCATTGCGGGTATCCACGAGGGTCACATCCGGATTTTGGATCAAGTCATTCCAATCCTTAGGGTCAATATAGGTGCCGACGGTATTGTTTGGATCAACGTTCGGCTGGCCTAGGGTAACAATTTCCTGTTTGAGTTTGACCTTGAGACGTTTAAAGGGCTGCTTGGGGGCCGTCGAAACTTTGTAGGTGAGATCTGCGAGGCGAGGATCTTGATGCAGAAAGTTCACCATGGCATCGAGGGCTGTTTGGGTCCCTGCAATGGTGGCATTGATGCCTTCGTGGGCCAACAGAATAGTGCCAATGATGTTTTGTTCGTCGGCAAAGTTGAAAATGGGTTGTTGCCGTTCTTTGTAGTCAGGAAAGTCGAAAAATTTATAAAAGGTGATGACAACAAAGTCCTTCATTTGGTCGGTGCCCTCAAACAGCAGACCCTATTTTAGCCTGTGTTTTTGCGCTTTTGAATTTCCCCACCCATAATCGGAGGGGGAATGATATTCTCATTAATCGTGCTTATTCTAATCGGGTTTCGTCATTGATGGTTTTGGACTCTCCCAAGGAGCGTTTAGCTGAATTTTTACGCCTTTTGCCATTTTCTGTGGCGGAATTGCCAGCGGAGGCTTGCTTGGTGGGTGGTGCCGTGCGGGATGCCCTCTTGCAGCGCCAGAGTGATTATATTGATTTTGATTTCGTCGTCCCCAAAAAGGCAGTGGAAACGGCCCGTGCCATTGCAAAAAAATATCAAGCGGGTTTTGTGGTACTCGATGAGATGCGCCAAATTGCCCGGGTGGTCTTCCGGCAGGGGACATTAGATTTTGCCCAACAGGAAGGGGACAGCCTAGAGCGGGATTTGCGGCGGCGGGATTATTGCGTAAATGCGATCGCCTACCATATCCGTTCTGATTGCTTAGTCGATCCCCTCAATGGCCTCGCTGATTTGGAAAATAAGGTGTTGCGGATGGTGACGCCGGAAAATTTGGCCGACGACCCCCTGCGGTTGTTGCGGGCCTATCGTCAGGCGGCGCAGTTGGGATTTTCTTTAGATGCCGACACCAGGGCACAAATTCGCGAGTTGGCCCCTTTGATTAAAAATATTGCAGCCGAACGAATTCAGCATGAGTTGAACTATTTGTTGCACCACCCACAAGGCGATCGCTGGTTAGAGTTAGCCTTTCAGGATGGCTTGTTGGCCCATTGGTTGCCCGCAGCGGATCAAACGAGCTTAGACCGCATGCAACGGTTAACGGCCATTGGTCAAGAATTCGCCGCAGTCTACCCCGAATTTGCCACGGAGACAGCCTGGCTCGCCCTGGGGAAATTGGCCTGTTTGGTGGGCAGCGATCCAGAAAAAGCCCAACAGGCGATCGCCCGCTTGAAATATCCCCGGTACGAACTACGCACCGTCAGCACCGTCATCGAAATGCTCCCCCAACTGTTAGCCAGCCAAGCACAACCCCTGAGCCTGCGGGAACAATACTTTTTCTTCCAAACGGTTAAGGGCGCTTTTCCGATCCTCGCCCTGGTTGCCCGGAGTTTTGGCCTTAGTGCCGCCCCGTTAGCGCCATTACTGCAACGGTATTTCACCGCCCATGATCCCGTCGCCCATCCGGTTTCGCTTTTATCAGGGAAGGATCTCATCCGTGAGTTGCACCTTTCCCCCAGTCCCCAAATTGGCCATCTACTCACCGAAATCCAAGTGGCCCATGTCGAAGGAAAAATTCACACCAAAGCCGAAGCGATCGAGTGGGGGCGATCGCAACTGCACTAGCCACGAAACACAAAAAAATGCAGCCAAGCATTATCCTAGACTGCACTTTCAAATTATGCAATTGTGGGACTGCAATCAAAAATTAAGGGGTGATGTAGCCCAGTTCAGTGAGCTTCGCCATCACTTTTTCGATACTTTCTTCGAGTTCTTCGAGGTCAGTACGGCACTCCACTTCAGGATTGGTGGGCGCTTCATAGGGATCATCAATTCCGGTAAAACCTTTAATTTCACCCGCTCTCGCCCGTTGATAAAGACCTTTAACGTCCCGTCGTTCACATTCTTCGAGGGGGGCATTGACGAAAATCTCGACGAAATCACCAATTCGTTGCCGCACTTCTTCGCGAATTTCCCGGTAAGGAGAAATGGCAGAAACAAAGACAATCACGCCGTTGCGGGTGAGCAGATGGGAAACAAAGCCAATCCGACGAATATTTTCATCGCGGTCTTCTTTGCTAAAGCCTAGGCCCTTGGTGAGATTTGTCCGGACAATGTCGCCATCCAGGATTTCTAACTTACAGCCAGCCGCTTTTAAACGTTCCGCTAGGGCATGGCTAATGGTGGTTTTCCCTGCACCACTCAGACCGGTGAACCAAACTGTGACGCCACGATGCTCCATGTGACTTTTTTCCCTCAGAAACAAAACATAAACAGTTTAATGGGAGAAGGGTTTTTTTGAAATTTATCTCCTCACTGTGGTGCGTTTTGAACCAGATCAGCCGCTTCTTTCGGGATTGTCTTTTGTTGCCGCCGACGGCCGACAGCTACTAATTGTGAAAAAAAGCAAGCTTGGGGTTGCGTCCTGGCCAAAGGGCATTAGGATTGTAGAGATATTTCCACATCTTGAACATGTGGCATCAATCTCGACGCTGCACCATGGGCTGATCGCTAATTTCGGCACGGTTAGGTGACGAGATTCTGATTACAATTAAAAGCAATTTTTCTGCCCCCCTCTTGGTGATATGAACGAACTGCGCACAACTTCCTTGGATTCCCTAGAATCTGATTCTTGGTCTGCTGAAGCAGAGGCTAACCGTCTCATGGATGATGTGTTTGCGGATATCGATCAGCTCTTAGGCGATCGCCAGCCGCCCCAATCTTTTAGGCGATCGCCAGAACCGGAAGTCAGACCGATGCAATCGGTATTAGTCACCCAGGGAGACCTCATGGGGCCGCCTCCTGAAGCCCCCCCCTTTCCACCAGAAGAGATCGACGCAGAATTGGTGGTCAAACGGGGCTGGGGCTATTACACAGAGCGACTTCTATTTATCTGCTCCTGTGCTTCTTTAGTGGGCGGTATTCTGTGGTTAGCGGCGAATGATCAGTTAAAAATGCCGCAATTCCTCAGTCGTTCTACCCCTGCTGCGACGGAGACAGTCCCCCCAGAAAACCCAGAGCCGGGGGCAGAATTTGCCAACTACATTCAGCGAGCGCTCGACAATATTGACCGCCAAGGGGATGCAGAAGCACCAGCATCAGAAGCAAATTCGGGGCCACAGGTCATTGAACGCATCTATATTCCGGTCTATCCACCGAATGCGGGCACCAATGGCAGCGCAAATTTATCCCAGGGTTTAGCCCTCTTACCGCCGCCGCCCAGTGTGGAACCCCCCGTGGCGATCGCCCCCCCACCGCCACCAAAACAAAATTCAGCTCCCTTAGCCATCGTGCCGCCCCCTGCACCCCGTGCGGTGACCCCAACCGTCAACGATGTACCTGCGCCCCCCGCAGCGCCAAAGACGATGTATAGCCTCGTGGGGGTTTTAGAAGCGGGCGATCGCTCCGAAGCTTTATTCAAAATCAATGGCACCACCCAACGGTTCCGTCTCGGTGAAGAGTTGGGTAGTGGCAGTTGGAAGCTGATTGGTGCCCAGAGTAACCAAGTCATCCTGGAGCGGGCTGGTCAGACGCGCACCGTTTATGTTGGTCAGGACTTCCCCAGCAATTAAACTGCTAAAGGACGTTTTTAAGTTTTTGAGGCAGAGATTGTGTTGGCGTTTGGGAATCAACAGCCGATTCGGTTCGGCACAGACGGTTGGCGTGGCATTATTGCGGCGGATTTTACCTTTGAACGGGTGCAACGGGTGGCGATCGCCTCGGCCCATGTTTTAAAAGAAAATTTCGCAGACCAAGCCATTGATAACACGATAATCGTCGGCTATGACCGGCGGTTTCTTGCAGATGAATTTGCCCTTGCCGCCGCCGAAGCGATCCAGGGGGCAGGGTTTCGCGTGCTTCTGGCCAATAGTTTTGCGCCAACCCCAGCCCTCAGTTATGCCGCCCACCACCACAAGGCTCTGGGGGCGATCGCCTTAACGGCCAGCCATAATCCAGCGGGTTATTTAGGATTAAAAGTGAAAGGGGCTTTTGGCGGCTCGGTTTCTGAGGAAATTACGGCTCAGATTGAAGCGCGACTGGAAGCCGAGATTGATCCTCAACATTCAACGACGGGCAGTTTAGATTATTTTGATCCCTGGCAGGACTATTGCGCCGGATTACAGCAACTGGTTGATTTAGAAAAAATTCGCCAGGCGATCGCCGCTGGTCGTCTCCAGGTCTTTGCCGATGTAATGTATGGCGCAGCGGCGGGCGGTTTGACCCAACTGCTCAATGCGGCGATCCAAGAAATCCATTGTGAACCAGATCCTTTGTTCGGCGGCCGCCCACCAGAGCCTTTAGAAAAACATTTGTCTCAACTGCAACGCACCATTCGCGCCGCCCATAATCAAGATTCAGAGGCAATTCAGGTGGGATTTGTCTTTGATGGTGATGGCGATCGCATTGCCGCTGTGGCTGGGGATGGTGAGTTCTTCAGTTCCCAAAAGCTAATCCCGATTTTGCTGGCCCATTTGTCCCAAAATCGCCAATATCAAGGGGAAGTGGTGAAAACCGTCAGCGGCTCTGATTTAATCCCCCGTTTGAGCGAATACTACGGTTTGCCAGTCTTTGAAACACCCATCGGCTACAAATACATTGCCGAACGAATGCAACAGACCCAGGTGCTTCTTGGTGGCGAAGAATCCGGCGGTATTGGCTACGGCCACCACATTCCCGAACGGGATGCGCTGCTGGCGGCATTGTATCTCCTAGAGGCGATCGCCATTTTTGATCAAGACCTCGGCGAGATTTACCAGACCCTCCAAAGCAAAGCTAATTTTTATGGCGCCTACGACCGCATTGATTTACATTTGCGGGATTTCTCCAGCCGCGATCGCCTATTAAACATCCTCGCGACAAATCCCCCCAAGGCGATCGCCAACCGTGACGTAATTCACAGCGACCCCAAAGATGGCTATAAATTCCGCCTTGCTGATCAAAGTTGGTTGCTGATTCGCTTTAGCGGTACCGAGCCTGTACTGCGGTTATATAGTGAAGCGGCCAATCCTGAAGCCGTACGAGAAATCCTGACCTGGGCGCAAACCTGGGCTGAGGCTGCCGACCAAGCCGAAGGTTAGACTAAACAGACAGGGAAGATGAAATATTTCTCCCTGCTCTGCCTGGGTTCACTGCCGAGTTAACGCCTTTGCACTACTGAAAATATGATGTTCAATCGCTCCCTCGCCATTTATTTCACATTAATTTGCGGCAGTTTCGGGATCTGCTCCACGAAGGCGATCGCCCAACCCCAGTGCAACGCTCCCTTAACAGAAATTGTGCCCCAACTCCTGGAAGATCTACCCAGCTATGGTAATCGGGTCATTCAACGGGCGCGTAATTTAGACCGCACTGAAGATAGTTTTAGTTACATTGTCATCGCTAGTCCAGGAAATTTAACTCCTCTGCCCCTCAAAAATCGTCAATATACGCCGACGGTTCCTGATACTACGGAGCAGATTTTTTTCACCACCCTAGAAACCCAATACAACAACAGTCAAAAAATTAGCTTTGAAAACTACTATTGGTTGTTTCTAACCCCTACGAACAATGGTTGGGCGATCGCCAATGTCGTTTCTAGCCTTGCCAATCCTGATCCTAGCCAACCAGCTAACCCTCCCCGTGATGCGTCCCGAGGTTCCGTGGGCCAAGCCACCAAGCTTTGGCTCCGCGATTTCCATGCGACCTGTTCTACCTAGGACTCTTTCTAAGGCGATCGCCACGTTTCTCATCTCAATGACGACGATCATCTCCACAAGAGGTTAGATCATCATTCTTAAAGTCAAAAAAACGCTTATTTTATATAACTATAAAGTATTTTATTTATATATCTAAAGATGCTATGGCTCAGATATCTAACCAAAACTTTATTCAAGACTTATTAATTCAACAAAAAATTACTTTTTTTTAATATTGGATTCTCTTTTTTTTGAAATTTAGCCTGTAAAATGAATGTATGCAAAGACCAGTCCCTTGGTACAGTTAAAAAAAATTAATATTTCGTTTTTGGGGATCTCACTTAATTTTTGATCTAATCTGTGTTCTGAAGTTAAGTGGAAGAAAAAACGAAGGTAGCTTGTTACTTCCATACTTTGCTGCGTCTCCGAAATTAATTGACTTGATTACTCTTTATGCAATGCATTTTTTTAAGATGCAGCTTATTAGTTCGAGTACAAATAAAGGAGAATTGACATGAATAAAATGTTCTTATTTGTCGGCGCTAGTATTTTTGTTCTTTTGGGAAATATGGCACAAGCTAACGAGATGTCACGGACAAAAGAGGCAAAGGGGAAACTTCTGTATATGCAGCCTGCTGGTTATGTTTGTGTAAACAATCCCAGTCCACAATGTGCTTTCCCCATGGAAGCTCTGACAATGGGTATGGGAGGGCAAATGCATGCCTTAGACAGGGAACAAGCCGCAGAACAACATGGGCCAGGCAAGCATCGTCATTTGTCTGAAAATCATCTTTGTTTGAATAATCCAAATCCTGAGTGCGCTAATCCTGTTCAGAGTGCAGATACCCGACAAAATATTCCGCCTCGGCTTAGATAGAGTTCGGTCATCTGGGTAATAAAAAAGCGCCGTCCCTTGAGGGCGGTTTTTATGGTTGATATATGTCTTTGAAATGGTGGATTGCCCTCTAAAAAACAGACTATCCACGCATGAGGAGAAGGTGGATAGTCGAGTTGAAAAAACTTCAGAAATGTCCTATTGATTATGGTGTAAAGTGCCAGTTTTCAAAGGTTTGGGGTCGTGAATTGGGGGGAGTCGGTTCTGGTTTGGGATTGCCCAAGGAAGAATCTACTTCGTGAACTGTTGCGGGGACTGGTTGCGGGTCACCACCAGGATTGGCAATGCCGCCATGATCCTCACAAAGGGCTGGCCCCACGGTGCCGAGGCCACTGGAGCTGCCTGCATAGCTGTGGAGTGTGCCATCTGCACATTCGATGGCCCAGATATCTCTCCCATCTTTGTTATAGAGATAATAAGCGTTCCAGGCTAAAACGGACTGCGGCATTAAGGACAAGGCTACTGCCGGAATCATTAGGAAAGTGAGTGTTTTCATCAGAGGCTACCTCTTTTTATTCAGTTGTAAAACAGTCGATACTGGGGATTAGTTGCGGCGTATTAATCCCGATGCAGTATGACCCAGCGACAAGTGGCTTCAAGGGAGCCGTCAAGTGAAAAGAACTGCTTGATGATATCTGGTGTGGGTCTGTTTCGATCATAACCGACAGAAAAAGCACTAATGGGGCGTCTGTTTCTGGGCGCTTTGCAACTCAACTTTAAATTGTTGTTTCGGTTTGCTACTGGGAAAAGTTTTTTCTTCTATCCTTTGGCCATAGTCCTAATGCTTGGGAGAAAAATTCGATGGCGACAATTCGTGGAAAATTTTGTGCCGGTTTTGCCTTGGCGATCGCCAGTGTGCTCACCCAGCAAGCTCTAGTCAAAGCCCATCCCCCTGAACATTTCTCCCATCCATCTGAGATTGCCCAACAAAGCACTGGTGTAGATTTACCACCGGGGCCAAATACAATGTTACGGGCACCGGTGAGCATGGCAGAAAACCTCGAAGTGATTATCTCAGACGTGATTATTCCGCCGGGGGGAAGCTTGCCCCTCCATTACCATCCCGGTGAAGAATTTATCTATCTGCTCGAAGGCTCTGTGATTCATATCGAAACCGGAAAACCCAACCAAATTCTTGTAGCAGGCGATACCTATGTGATCCCACCCTATGCCCAGCACGCTCCCCAAGGAGGCCCAGAAGGTGGGCGAGCTATTGTCTTTCGGGTGCATGTAAAAGGAGAGCCAGAGCGTATCCTAGTAGAAAGTGAAGAATAAGTTCTCCATCCAGGGGCAAAAATAGCTTGAGATAATGAAATTATTGAATCGATTCATTGGGGGTCTGGTGCTAGTCTGGCTTGCCCAGGGGACCAAAGCCGCAGCCTTTATGACCCACTTAATTCCCGGCCACGAATACCTCACCCTTTTTGCCCTTGAACAATTACAAACAAGCCCCGATCCCCTGACGCGCAACTTCTATGGCACGCCCGTCGGCTCCATTGATCGTCAGGCCCATCCTTTATTTAATGGCAATACCCTGGTGGATTTTCCGGGGCTAGATCGTCCCTTTGCCGAGCAGTTGATGCAAATTTTAGTCGGGCCAGAAGATTGGGAAGTTCTATCTGAAGCGGAACGGGATGAATTATTAGCGGGCATGATTCGCCACGATGACAATCGCTCCCAAATTACAAACTTCACGCGAAATTATCTGGGGAACGCCCAAGAAGAATCCGTCAGCGCCCATGAATCCTGTGGGTTATCCCATAATTTCATCAAAGACACCATTATCCATGGCGTTGCTTCCATGGCCGGGCCATTGTCTCCGCCGCCAGACTCCGAAAGTTTCGAGCAGCGACACCGAAAAATGACGGGTATCAAATTTATCGGGGCCGCCCTCCATACTCTGCAAGACTCTTTTTCTAAGGCCCATACCCAAAGACACCCGGACACATGGCTCATCGAAGATATTTGTAGTTATCGCTTTGCCTACTTTGGCCGCAATGAACCTTCTGGCTATTCGGTGGGCTGTGTCCACACCCATTTTCCCTTTGAGGAGGATTTTGGTGGTGGGTCGTTATTAATCGATGATCAGGTGTGGGACCGGGGTCAAACGGGCTGTGAAATAGGAGCAGACGGTCAATTGATCAAAAGTTTTGCTTGCCTAAAGGATGAGACCAAGATGGCCGTGGTGGTCACGCGGGATTTGCTGGCATTATTGGTGCCTTTTTTGAACCACGCCCTCTGGCACCAAGAGGTTTTACAGACTGAGCTAGAAACGACCTTGATGGATTTTTTGCAGACTTATCACCCAGACCCGGTGTTAAGGGCAGCCGACCAGGGGATTATGAGCTGCAATCGCCTGGTGGATTTTTCACCCCACACCCGTTTCGATGCCTACCCCCCAGAAATTCAACCCGTTACAATCGACTTTGAACCAGTGCCGTTCCAGCAAAATTTAATGGAGATATTTTTGAATGACCTTTAAGCTCGATAGCCTGCCTTCACAACAAGGCAAAAAAGCCATCGTTACCGGCGCAAATACAGGGCTTGGCTTTGAAACAGCCCTCGGTTTGGCAAAAACAGGCTGTCATGTGATTTTGGCCTGTCGGGACATGGACAAAGCAGCGGCGGCCGCAACTGAGATCCGTCAGCAGATCCCCGACGCTAACGTGGAGACAATGGCGTTAGATCTGAGTCAATTAGCCTCTGTTAAAGAATTTGCGACAGCCTACCGTCAACGGCATCAAACTTTAAATCTCCTCATCAACAATGCGGGCATTATGTTCCCTCCCTATAGCCAAACGGTAGATGGTTTTGAAAGTCAGTTTTGTGTGAATTATTTAGGCCATTTCCTCTTAACGGCGCTCTTAATTGATCTGATGCCCGACACCGCAGAATCACGGGTTGTTTCGCTCAGTAGCAACGCCCATAAATTCGGCAAAATTAATTTTCAAGACCTTCAATCCGAGCAAAACTATTCGGCGACAGCGGCCTATGGCCAGAGCAAGTTGGCTTGCTTACTGTTTGCGGTGGAGTTGCAACGGCGGCTAGCAGCAAAAAATAAAAACATTCTCTCGGTGGCGGCTCACCCAGGCATCGCCCCCACGGAACTTGGCCGCTACATTCCGGCATTTTTAGCGGGCCTGATCCGTTTGATTTTTGTGCCTTTCTTCGCAAATTCCGTCGAACAAGGCGCGTTACCCACCCTGATGGCCGCCCTCGAACCCACGGCAACCGGAGGCGACTATTTTGGCCCCCAGGGCTTTGGGGAGATGTCCGGCAAACCAGGGCGCGTTGAGAAATCAGACCAAGCCAAAGACGAGGCGATCGCCAAACAATTATGGGAGACTTCTGAAACGCTGAGCAACTGTCCATTGACGATCCCAGACTAACGACGATGGTCAATTCCGTGGGTCATGCTCGCATAAAATGCGGTCTAGTCCTTCCAGTTGACTGCAATCGATTGTGCCGTTCCCAGCATTCCCAGTAGAACCATTGGCACTACCGAGCGAAACGCCTTTGAGCAGAGACATACCCTTAAATCCCGATTGTTGATTATTCGCCCAACTGCTCGGATGACTGTCGCCAATTGTATAGTTGCCTGCTTTTAAGGTGACATTCGGGCGCACAATCCAATAGGCATTGGGCACGCCCCCTTGACCCGGTTGGGTCGTCGCTTGCCAGGGGCCATAGGTGGTGCCGTCCTGATGGGTCAGCCACATTGTTCCAGGAGCTTGACCCCGGGCATCGTTCCAATGGTAGTTCATGAAATAAGTCAACCGTGCCGCATTCGGTAAAGAAAACTGTGTGGCACTACTTGGACTATTACGAACACCATAAATATTATTGTTATCAAAAAGAGTTACCTCTTGAAGGGCCACTTCTGGGGAGGCTGTTGGTGCTTGGGCAGCGGAATTATTTTGATTGAGACTGAGAAGATAGTCCCCTGTTTCGCCGGCTTCATAGCTATTAACAACGATGGTATATTCCCCCGTATCGGGTAGTTTAATGACTAATGTTTCCTTCTCGCCTTTCCAGTTGTCATCAATTTGTGCGATTGCTTCTCCTTGGGGATCAACCAAAATCAACAATCCATCAAAAGCTTGGGTTTCAAGGGTAATTTGAATCGTATCTCCGGCTTGCCCCGTAAATAGATGCGCATTGTAAAATGTCCCATCATCAAAAACCCGACTATTCCTCGTTAAGGTGCCTCGCCATTGCCTTGAATTTGCACCTGTTTGGGTCTGGCTCGGTGTAGATGACTGGGTGGCGCTGTTATATTTATTTGCTGAAACGATGCAATAGGCGTAGCTGTTGCGGAACGTGTCGGTGTTTCGCACCTGTACCCAACTGGCGGTTCCTTCGACATAGTAGGGCAGCGGGCCTTCGATCATCCGCACTTGGCGCGTTTGGGGGCCAAATTCTAGCAGATAACCCTTGCCCGCCCTGAGATCAAAGGGGCCAGTAACTTCCCAAATCCCATTATTTTGAGTCCAGTTAGGCCGCATTTCTGAGGTGATCATTGAAAAAATGACATACACAGGCCCAGGGTTTTGGGGGCCATCATTGAGAGCTTCTTGGTAGGGCGTCCATTCTAAAGGCCCATGAAACGGTAAACCATAGTTCCCACAGGAAAGGGCCACATCACCGCCATCTTCCTGGGACGTATTTTGGGAGCCGGACTGACTACAGGGAACTTCCACAAGGCGACAGTTGTACTGGTCACAAACTTCATCAAAACAGCGATTTTCGAGATTATCGAAGGGGTTGGCTGCGGTGAGGGTCGCCCCTTGGAACATCAGTAGGGCTCCGAGAAAAACAGTCCGACTACTAAAATTAGCAACCTGTTGAATCTTCATTTGCCTTCCCCCTGTGTTGAGAATGGGGACATTGCTTTGAGATTTAGAAAAAGGCTTTTTTTAGGAATAGTCGATCTATTTGACTACTGGCTAAATTTGTTGCGACTTTAACAATTAAATTGTTGCTTTTTTTCTAGATCTCCCCTTATTTTCATTGTATCAAAGGAATTTCAGGGCCATAGGTAATGTTTTAGACTTTACTTTAGGGTTTAATTTTTTGGTCAATAAATATTAACTTGTGTTGATAATTTTAAATTAAAGCCAATAGGGTTTTGCAAAGAGAATCCGGCTCAGAATCAGGCGATCGCCAAATAATTGATCGCAGTATGATTTAGCGAAACATTACTATACCGGGCTGATGTAAGTGGCAATGGCTACCATGGAAGTAGGCTCCCAGACTTATAACCTGACTCCATCGGTTTCATTGCGTCGTGGCCACAAACGCCGTCGTATCCTCAAAAGTTTTAGACCTTCAGCTCAAACCATGGCTGTATGGTTTGGGGATCATCGCCGTTGCTGGAATTTGTGTTGTCCTCTTCCGCCCAAAACCGATTCCGGTAGAAGTGGTGACCATTAAACCGGGGCCTTTGCAAGTGATGGTCATTGAGGAAGGACAGACCTACCTTGAGGATCGCTACCTGGTGTCTACCTCCGTTGCAGGTTATGTGCCCCGACTGGATCTTGAAGTCGGTGATCCGGTGAGTCAGGATCAAGTAATCGCCCAGATTGATCCCCTCGAATTTGATAATGATGTGTCGGCAATCTTGGCCCAAATCAACGCCCTCCAAGCCGAAAAAACAGGCGTTGCCACCCTCCGACCGAAGACAGAGAGTTTGACCCAAGCAGAAGCCAAGATCAAGGCGGTTGAAGCGGAAATTGCAGGGGATCAGGCGATCGCCACGGAATTGAGAATTCGTTTCATCCAAGCGCAACAGGAACAACAACGGGGGGAATTTCTCTACCGCAATGGGGCCATCTCGAAACAAGCGCTGGAAACATTGGCACTGAATACCAAGGCGATCGCCCAAAATTCAGAAGTGGCACAACAAAGACTGAACCAAGCCCAGGCAAATCTGCAAGAGGCGATCGCCGCACGGGATGAACTGCGGGCCACCCAACAGGATCCTGATTATTTGCTCGAAGTTTATGATGCCCAAATTCGCAGTTTAGAGGCAGAGCTTGCCAACCGCACCGACCAAGTCCAACGCACCGCGATCAAAGCGCCCATCAGTGGCCAAGTGCTGCGTCTCTATCAAAAAAATTACCAATATCTGGAAGCGGGACAGCCCCTGCTAGAGCTTGGAGATCTACAAAATTTAGCGGTGATGGTGGATGTGCTCTCTAGTGAAGCGACCCAGATTCAACCCGGAAATCCTGTCATCATCGACCAATGGGGTGGCGATCGCCCTTTGACGGGCCAAGTGAAACGCCTTGAACCAGCGGCTTTTACCAAAGTGTCGGCCCTCGGTGTCGAAGAACAACGGGTGAATGTGGTGGTTAGCCTCGATGACATTCCCGCCAACCTGGGCGATCAATATCGGGTCGAAACTCAGATCGTGGTTTGGCAAGCCAGAAATGTATTGCAGGTGCCCCTTAGCGCCCTATTTCGCTGCGATGAGCAATGGTGTGTGTTTCTCGTGGAAGCGGGACAGGCCCAAGCAGTGGCGGTAGAGATTGGCCACAAAACGGAACAGAATGCCCAGGTCAAAAGCGGTTTAGCTGCCAATGATCAAGTGATCCTTTATCCCTCTGGAGATATTCAAACTGGGCGTCGAGTACAGCCCCAAGCAGACCGTGCAGCGCCGACAAACTAGGGGGCGATAATTATGACCGACTCACCCGTTGTTCTTTTTTGGATTCAACACCTTTCCAAGACCTATTACATCGGCGATGTGGCCGTACAAGCCCTAAAAAATATCGATTTAGAATTATACGAGGGGGAATTTGTCGTGCTGTTGGGCGCTTCGGGGAGTGGTAAATCAACCTTGCTGAATATTTTGGGGGGTTTAGATATTCCGAGTACGGGCGAAATTTTTTTTCGGGGCAAAAGTCTCACCACCGCTAATGAAGCGCAACTCACCCGTTACCGCCGCAACCATGTGGGCTTTGTGTTCCAATTTTATAATTTGATCCCAAGTCTGACCGCCGCCGAAAACGTGGCCCTCGTAACGGATTTGGTGGCCCATGCCATGGCACCAACGGAGGCTTTGACCTTAGTGGGTTTAGAGAATCGCCTCGATCATTTCCCAGCTCAACTATCGGGGGGCGAGCAACAACGGGTCGCGATCGCCCGGGCGATCGCCAAACAACCAGAGGTTTTGCTCTGCGACGAACCGACGGGAGCCTTAGATTTCCAAACCGGGAAACGGGTGCTGCAAGTGCTCGAACAGATCAACCACGACCTGGGCACCACCGTCGCCGTAATTACCCATAATGCCGGGATTGCGGCCATGGCCGACCGGGTCTTGCGGATGCGCAGTGGGGAAATAGTCGCCATCGAAACGAATGCGATTAAACAATCACCATTGCTTTTGGAGTGGTAAGTGATGGTTGCACCGCTGGATCGGAAGTTATGGCGAGATTTACAGGCCCAGTGGGGTCAACTTTTGGCGATCGCCCTCGTGGTGGCCTGTGGCATTGCTTGTTTTGTGATGATGCTCAGTGCTTACCATTCCCTGGTGTTGACCCAGACAGCCTACTATGAACGCTATCGGTTTGGGGAAGTGTTTGCGGAACTGAAGCGCGCGCCCCAAAGCTTACAACCACAAATTGCCGCCATCAACGCAGTTCAGGAAGTACAAACCCGGATTGTCGCCGATGTCACCCTCAATGTACCGGGACTCTTAGAACCCGCCACAGCGCGGTTAATTTCCCTGCCTCCTAGACGCGAGGGGATGCTCAATGGTTTGTTTTTGCGCAGTCCAGGCACCTTTCCCGATCCCCAGCAGCCTGAGGAAGTGCTCATCAGTGAGGCCTTTGCGATCGCCAATCAGATCCAAGTGGGCGATCACCTGGGGGCAATTCTCAATGGTCGCTGGCAAAATCTCCGGGTCACGGGCATTGCCCTCAGCCCTGAATATATCTATGCGGTTTCCGGGGGAAATATTTACCCAGACGACAAACGTTTTGGCATTCTCTGGGCCAACGAAACCGCCTTAAGTCATGCTTTTGGCCTTGATGGTGCTTTTAATAGCGTGGTGCTCACGTTGACTCCTGGGGCCAATGAACGGGCCGTGATTACCCAGTTAGATCACCTCCTCGAAGGCTATGGCGGCTTGGGGGCCTACGGTCGCAGTGATCAGTTTTCCCACCGGATTGTGAGCGATGAAATTCAGAGTTTAGAAGTCTCTGCCACGATCCTACCGACAATCTTTTTGGCGATCGCCGCTTTTTTGCTCCATATTTTAATCTCCCGCCTGATTGCCATCCAAAGGGGACAAATTGCCGTGCTCAAGGCCTTTGGCTATACCAATGTCCAAGTGGGCTGGCATTACCTCAAATTCATGTTGCTGGTTTTTAGTGGTGGTGCTGTTTTGGGGTTATCCTGCGGGCTTTGGCTCGGACAAGGTTTAACCCAACTATACGCAGACTTTTTCCATTTTCCCTTCCTGCGCTATGAAGCCAGTGCCCTGCTTATCATCACCGCCTTGCTTATTAGTGGCGGTGCGGCCTGTATTGGTGGATTGATGGCGGTACGGGAAGCGATTCTCTTACCCCCAGCCGAGGGCATGCGACCCAAACAACCCGTGACATTTCGCGCCACCATGGTCGAAAGATTGGGCTTACAACGGTTTTTTTCGCCAGCCGGACGGATTATTCTTCGCAATCTCGAACGTCGTCCCCTCCGCGCTAGCTTATCGATCCTCGGCATTGCTGTGGCTGTGGCTATTTTACTAACAGGGTTTGGCCTGCAAGGATCCATGACGGCTTTAATGGATATCCAATTCCAAACCGTCCAGCGCGAAGACATGACCTTAACGTTTAATCAACTGTTGCCCTATCGCAGCCGCTATCACCTGCGCCACCTCCCAGGCATTCTCAAAACGGAGGTTTTTCGGTCGGTGCCAGTGCGGTTACGCCACGGCCACTATCAATATCGCCTGGCGATTACCGGCCTCGAACCCCAAGGGGAATTACGACAACTCGTTAACCGTCAACTGCAACCTGTATCTTTACCGCCAGCAGGTCTTGTCTTGGGCACAAAGTTGGGGGAAATCCTCCATATTCAACCCGGCGATCGCCTCGGAGTCGAAGTCCTTGAGGGGAAACGCCAACAAACACAAACCTGGGTAATGGGCTTAGTGGATGAACCGATTGGCCTATCGGCCTACATGAATTTAGCAGCGCTGAATCAAATGCTGGGTGAAGGCCAGGTCATTTCCGGGGCCTATGTCCTCATTGACTCCCAAGTGAAAGAACAACTTTACCAAGCCCTAAAACAACTACCAGCCATTGAGGGCATTGCGTTTCGGGAAGCTTTGTTAGAAAGTTTCCAAGCCATTAGCGGCGAAAGCCTCCAGATTATGACCGGCATTATTGTCCTCTTTGCCTGCATTATCACTTTCAGTGTGGTTTACAATTCAGCGCGCCTTGCCCTGTCCGAAAGAAGCCACGAGTTAGCCACTCTGAGGGTGATGGGATTTACCCAAACCGAAATTGCTTTTATCCTCCTAGGGGAACAAACTCTGCTCACATTCATCGCTATTCCCTTGGGTTTGGGGCTGGGGGTACTGCTGCTCTGGCTGTTGGTGCAAGCTTACAATACGGAGCTTTATCGTCTACCGTTAACCCTAAATTCCGGTATCTATGGGCTGACGGCTTTGATCGTCATTGTCACGTCTCTCATCTCCAATCTGCTCATTTATTCCCAGCTTCAGGCCCTGAATTTAGTGACCGTCTTAAAAATTCAAGAGTAATCTTTTGATCAATCTTGGGTTAGCCAAATGGAGCCGATGGCGGCATGGTCTTCGTATTGGGTTGTTGTTTGGTAACTGACTCGGCGATCGGGATAAATACCTGCGTAATCGCTTAGGGTCCATTGGTTCGAGCGGAAAAAGAGCCAGGATGTTTGGTCAGTGCTGAAAGGGGAGTCGGCAAATTGAATCAATTCTCGACTTTCATTTTCTGTGCTGTAGCTGAGGGTTGCAGGGCCATAGGCGGCGATCGCCTCGGATAGGGGAGTGCCAGGGCCAACCCCCGCAGCGGTACGGTAACTGGGATTGTCCACCATAATCCGAATAATTTTGTCCTGGTCACCGGGAAGATTGTCACCACTGTCCCCATCAAAGGCCACCACAAACTGGGCTGCACCGTAGAGATTTACTTGCCAGCCGGTGGGCAGATCGACCCCCAAAGGCACGGCTTCCAAGGTGGCCGCTTCGGGAAGTTGGGCTTTGAACTCCCTAAAAGTCATTCCTAGACGGGCAGGCCCGACCCCCTCGGCGGTAATTAGATAATCTGCACTGGGCGATCGCACACCGAGATCTGCACAGCCATTGGGGACGCCATCGATCAAACTGGCAGAGATAAGTCGCAGGCTATAGCCATCCCAATAATATTCAGAGTCCTCTAGGCAAGTCCCTGCGCCGTTAAATTTATAGCCATTGCTGAGAACGCTGGTTTCTGGGTCAAAGGTGGGAAAGCCAGCGAGGGCCAAGCGGGAATGGGTGATAGTTTCACCGTCAACATAAACAAATTCATAGGCTCCCTGATAAGCCGCCATAAAGCACAGCACACTCACCAAATATTGATCTTCGCCCTGTTGATACACCGCCGCATCATCGAGATTCGCAGCTAAATTATCGTTGTCCAGGCAGAGGCCAAGGCTGGCTTGCTGATCCACCACCCGCTGAAAAATACTGGCTTTTTCCGATCCCGTCACCGTGCGGGCGATCGCCACGGGGATTGGTGGAGTGATCCCTGGCTCTGGGGTAGGAAGACTCGGCTCAGGTTTAGTTGGGGTTTGTTTTAAAACAGCACCAAAGCCCGGTTGGGGCGGCGAGGGCTGAATACTGGCGGTGGTGCGATTCCCGAAAAACTGATAGGCGGCGATCGCACTGAAAACAAAGGCCGTGGCGGGGAGGGTGTAATAGTAAAATTTTTGCATGGTGGGCAAGGCTCCTGGGTAATCACTTTAAATTTCAGTCAAACATTCCAGCCAAAAAAAACGCTAGAGACAGAGTTGCGCTGAATAGGTCTGGGAACCCCGACCCGGTTGGCAGCGCCAGGTCACTTGGCGATCGCTGACCGTCCAGGTGCCATTGGCATTTTTATTGAGGGAAATCGTAAACCGTTGCCCCCGCACCGAATCATCCAACAGACCTTCTTGGGTGATCGTCACCGTAGAGCGTTGGGGGTTTTCCACCGTATCGTTTTGTCGTTCGATGCTGACCCGAAAACTCTCTGGAGTGTAACCAAGGCCTTTTGCCGTTGCCAAAGCCACCATGAGCGGATCCTGGGCCGCCCCCTGGTTGTTAGCAAATAGGAGTGGCTCGCTCGCCTGGGCCAATAACGTCGCCTGATCAAATAAATTCACCAAAGACGCCTTGTTCACGCTTTGCACCTCAACGATCCCCGGCACATCCGGCGCTTCGTACCAACCATAGGCCACATCAAACTGGCTTTGAATTTCCGCAAAAACCACATCAATGCCATTAATTGATGCCCGACTGACCTTCGGATTTGGCCCCACGGTGCGCCCCTGGGCAAACTCTTGGAGGGTTAAATTTTGGGGGTTGGGTTGCCGCCGGAGGGTCTGGGGATAAATCGCATCTGTCCCTAGCACGGGCGTTCCTTGGGCAAGGCAACGAATCAAGTTAAAATCTCCCGGCCTGAGGATTGAAATGCTGCCATCATTGCGGAGCATCGTCCGAAAATTCCGAGGAATTTCTAGTTGGATACCAAATTGCTCGAACTTAACAATACGAGTTGCATCAACGGCGCTTAAATCATTCGTATTCCGACAAACCCCTTGGCTGGTGGCCGGTGGTAGCTGCCGTGAAATGCCAATTCCCCCAAGGGCGATCGCCCCAGCGATCATTAAACAATTGCCAACTAATTTTTTGTTCATCATCACACCTTTGCCGATAACCTTCTGACTTCAACAGATTTAAAATTCGGAGATTTATTTACACCGACGATCCCAAGCCAAAAAAGTTTTTCTCGTTTACTAATGCCCCCAGCTTAAACAGGATTTTTCTGGCCTCAACGATGGTTACATTTTTTGTGACATAAATTTCGAAAGCCGCAAGGCAATTGCCTACAAAAATCCGAAAGACAAGATTAAGATTTCTTAAGAGCATTTTCTGGCTCATTGAAGACTTCGATGACAAGTTGTTAACCTAAATTTATCGATTTTTTATAAATTTCTCCCCTGCAACTAAACAATTAACCCCTAGAAAAAATGCAGATCTGGCGCACTTCCTGGAGTCATATTTAAAACGAATCAGCCTGACATGAAAATTTGGCTCAGAACAACCAAAAACTTCAATATTTTTTCTATACTTGATTTAGTGTGGAGCGATCTGCACAATGCTATCTGACCACGACGTAACAAATTTCAGCAAATAAGCGGACTTTGTTTACCCGGCCTTGATCAACAATTGAAGCGCAGTCGAACAAGAGGAGAAAACGATGAATTTACCCAGCAATAAAGACGAGCTCGTCACCCAACTGCACCAGCAAATTGACGAAGCCTCTCGCAATATCGATGAATTAAAGCTCCAAGCCAATCTTGCGAAGGCGGAAGCGAGATCTGCTTTTGAGGCGAACATTGCCGCCCTCGAATCCCAGAAAGTTAAGCTCCAAGAACAGGTCAATCACCTGAAACACAGTACAGATAATGCTTGGCAAGAACTGGCAGAAGGATGTCAGAAGTCTTGGCATGAGTTTCAAAGTGCGGTGCAAAAGGCGATCGCCCAATTCAAGGCATAACTCTCCATATTCATTGAGAACGCCTTTTAATCTCTCCCATAAAAAAAACCTAAAACCCCATCCCACCGGAGTCTTAGAGTTGATGATTACGATTGCTCGTGTAGAGGAGAATAAAACTTGGACAAACTTGTAGAAAACTATAGATAACCCTAAAGGGCATTCACGGCGATCGCCCCGATGGTACCCGTCCCGAGCAACCCTAAGATCTTCATCCCTAAGGCCCCAAGACTTGCCCCCTGCTGGGAACGTCGTTTGAGAAAACTGTAGATGTGGGGCGCACCAGCTAGGAAAAAGAGAATCGCAACAATACCCGCATTTTGAGAAGCTGGGGTTTGTTTTTTGGTGATTGGTTGACGGGACATAGTGAGTACCTAAGAATGCAACGGAGTTTAGGCCATGAAACCTAGGCGGTGGCCATTGGATTTCGCGAGGCGAATTAGATTTTGTCGCGTTTTTGCGTCGAGGCCGACGGTGTTGCAAAAGTTGGTGATTGTCTTGCAATGAAGACCAATGACCTTACCACGGGTTTTGTTAAAACGGGCTGTACCCATGACTTTGCGAATCAAGATAACCAGGGAACCAAACATTGCAACTAGCCTCGTAAAACGACAAATAACTGGGGAAAAACTAAAAAATTAGAGTTGGAACAAGAGATTGATCAGGGTGTCGCCACCAATCAATTCCGTTGCGATGAGCGCCACAAAACCAATCATTGCCAGGCGGCCATTTAACTTTTCGGCGTAGGCTGTCCAGCCGGCGGTATGTTCTGTATCAACGTAGACTTCAGGCTCGATTGCAAAGCTGTTGAGTTGACCGAATTCGTTGGAAGTATAACCAGTAGCCATTGAGGGAACCTCGTGCTTGCTTACATGAACAAATATAACAGAATGTAAACAAATATTGCAAGTTATTGACGAAAAAATATTTTTCTGAGGTGTGAGCCATCAAAGTCCTATTTGCCCCAAACAGCAGTAACCCCAATCCTTTCAGGGGATCGGGATAGAGCAATAACGGTTGAAAAAACGATGTTAAGCCCTGGGGTTTTGTAACAAAACTCTGTTACAAACCGACAATGATCTGAGCCATCGCCCAGGCGAGACCGAGACTTGTTAGGTACTGGGGCAACAGCGATCGCCAGGATTGTTTACTCATTTTTTTCGTGAGCACAAAAGTACAGAGCGTTGCAAAGATTAGAGTTGAACCCTGGAGAAAGGCAATCACGGCGGGATGGGCGACAACAATTGGCAAGGTGCTGCCCTGGAGACCGAAGGTGGCCATGGTTACGGGTAAAATTTGACCGGCTTCCCCTAGGCCGAGGCGGAGATAATGGGCGAGGCTGCCCCCCAAAACCAAAGGCAGATAACCATAGGCCAATTGTAAAAAGGGTTTTGCCTTGGGGGGAGAGTTTAAAAATTGCACCACGGCCCCTGTTAATAGGACTACTCCAGCGGGCACTCCCAAGGCGGCGATCGCCAATCCCAGGTGGGGCCAAAATTGACTGAGGTCTACATTTAAACCCAGGATTTGGTTAATTTCTGGCAGCCGATGGAGAAAGATTCCCCCCAGGAGTAATAGTAAAAGAGCGACTTCATAGGTGCGGGGGCGGTGGGTTGTCCACAGTTCAATGGCTGGGGGGCGTAGATTTACCGCTACCGATCGATGGGGGCAAGCCTTGAGACAGGTCATGCACAGTACACAATCGCGGTTGTCCTCCAGTTGGGCCGGATGGGAATAGAGGGGACAGCCCGCCGTTTCTAAGCCTTCACCCTTTTGGGGGCCGCCTTTATAACATTGATAGGTGCTACATTCCGCCGAACAAGTGCCCTGTTGCGCCCGCAACTCCGTCATCGAAAGTTTTGCAAAGAGGCCATTCATGCCGCCGATGGGACAAAGATAGCGACACCAAAACCGCCGCTCAAAGATCGCCGAGCAGATCATCGCCCCGGCAGTAATGATAATCAGCAACCAAGCCGAAAGATAAGCCGTATTTTGTAAATCCCACAGTTCTTCCCAAAGGAAAATCAGGGCAAATAAGCCAAAGAGAAACCAACCGCCCCATTTTTCTGCCTGCTGACGGGGCCAGGGTTTGAGGTCGCGCTTTAGGAGTTCGGTGGTAATTTTCTGGGTAATTTCCCCGTAGATCATAAACGGACAAACGGCACACCAGAGGCGACCAACAAAGGGAAAGGCGAGGAGCACCAGGGGCCACCACCAAGCCCAAAAGAAATTCAGCGCAAAGTTTTGGTCACGGGTTTGGGGGGCGAGAAATAGAACAGCAATAATCAACGGAAAGGCGATCGCCGTAAAACCATAGTTAATGCGGTCGGGCCACCAAGCGCTCCGGAGAAAGCGGCGAAAGGTAGGATAGGCATTGAGTAAATTGAGGCGAAAGCGTTTTTGTTTCCCCTGGGCTGACCAAAAAATTTCTTCGGTGAGTATTGACCCTTGATCCGATTGAACAATGGCTCGTTCTACCAGGTTTTGCAGTTCGCGGATATTGTTCGGGAAATCATAGGACTGGAGGCGACGGAGGGCTTCGGGGGTGAGGGTCGGTTTATCGAGGCCCTTCGCCCGGCAAAATAAGCTGGTGTAATATTCCACCTGGGCCGCGAGATCTGCTTTGCGCACCCGCAGCGGCGGCACTTTAATTGTTTCAGAAAAATGGCGGGCCACGGCGGGGAGTTGTCGTTCGGCGATCGCCACCAATTTTGCCGCCGTTTGTTGGGGGACAGGTTCTGGATCACCGGGGCGACTGATGGGGGTATAGGTCTGGGTTTCGATTAACGTGGCGACTTTATCGATCAGTTCCGGGGGCAATTCTTCAATTTTGTTGAGAATTAGGGTGCCTTTTCCCAGCCATGCCAAGAGACCTTTTTTACCATCGGTGCGGCCAAAGAGTTCAGCACCACTTTTTTGGAGAATACTGCAATCGATTTTAATAATCGGCTGTCGGCGTCGGGGCGAACCGTAGTGAATCAAGGCGGCTAAATTATCTTTTTCTAAACCCGGTTCCCCAAAAATGTAAATGGATCGATCATGGGTGCCCGCCTCACGAATTTGTTGCCGCAGGCGTTTGGCGTAGCGACTTTTCCCCACAACCCCCCGTTTCGCTTTGGTGACAAGGTAGGGGCGCAAAATTTCCTGTTGTTGCTGTTCCTGTTGGAGGGCTTGGGCGACTTCTGCCAGCTCCTGGGCGAGATCCTGGGAAAAGGCCTGGGTAATTTCAGGATAGTTTTGGATCAGGTCTTGCCACTGTTGGCGCGGCATAAACCACACTTCTGTGTCGGTGACGGTGGCGATCGCCTCTTGGGAAGCTTCATTGAGGAGTAAAGGCCGCAGATTAATCGTACTGCCTCTGGTTAATGGGTTGGTCTCTGGTGCAGCCGCGCTTTTGTGGCTGATCACCTCCCCGGAAATCAAAATGTATAAACCTTGGGGAGCTTGGTCGATCTCGCTGAGGGTCTGTTGGGGAGGGAGGGTTTGCCTTTGGAGTGCCGTGGCGATCGCCCCTAGGGTTTCCAGCGACAAACAACCGAGACTGGTGCGTTCCTGCAACCAAATCAAACGTTCCTGGATGGTCATGTTTATTTTCCTCCAACCCTTGCTCCCCCAGCTTATCGAATCTGACGGAGTAGATTAATTCCCCAGCGGAACAAGCTACAGTGGAACCAATGACCCGCCAGAAAAACGAGCTTATGAAAACAAGACAACTAGGCCAAAGTGCCGTCCAAATCACCCCGATTATTCTCGGTACTTGGCAAGCGGGCAAGCGCAATTGGGCGGATATTGACGACCAAGAAATTGTGGCCGGGATCCGTGCCGCCGTAGATGCAGGCATTACGACCATCGATACCGCTGAAATTTATGGCGATGGGGATTCTGAACGTCGGGTCGCCGAGGCGATCGCCCCCCAACGGGATCAAGTGACCCTATTAACGAAAGTCTTTGCCAATCACCTCCACCACGACCAGGTGATCACCGCCTGCGAAAATTCCCTCAACAGGCTCCAGACAGACTACATCGATCTGTATCAAATCCACTGGCCAGCGGGAACGTGGAATTCTGACCTGGTGCCCATCGCTGAAACCATGGCTGCCCTGAACCAATTGAAAGAACAGGGCAAAATTCGCGCCATTGGCGTGTCTAATTTTTCTCTCGCGCAACTCCAGGAAGCTATGGAACACGGCCAAATCGATAGTATTCAACCGCCCTATTCTTTATTTTGGCGGGCCATTGAACGGGAGATTCAACCTTTTTGCGCAGCCCAGCAAATTTCGATCCTCGCCTATTCTTCCTTGGCTCAGGGTCTACTGACGGGGAAATTTGGCCCCGATCACCAGTTTGCGGCGGGGGATCACCGCTCCCACAACCGTCTCTATGCTGACCCAGAAAATTATCAACGGGTACAAACGGCCCTCGGACTCCTGAAACCGATCGCCACGACAAAAAATTGCACCTTAGCTCAACTGGCGATCGCCTGGCTGATTCGGCAGCCCCAAACCAATGCCATTGTCGGCGCGCGCAATGCCCAACAGGCGATCGCCAATGCCCAGGCCATCGATGTCGAGTTAACGGCTAAAGATCTCGAAGCCATTGACCATATCGGGCGGACAGTAACCGATCCTCTAGACGAAAATCCGCTCCTATGGAACTGGTAAGCACCAGGAAATTCAAATTCCTTTGGCTATACTGAAGGCAAGTTTCAGCGCTCTGCATCAACCCAATGAAAGCTTTAATTTTGGCCCTGGGGATTTCCTGTCTGGCGATCCCCGTCGCGGCCCAGGGAACCTGTCTCCGGATTAGCGATTTTTATACCACCTGCCAAGATGGTCGGGGCAATCAATACAGTATCCAGACCTTTGGCCCCAATACCTTTATCAACGGCAATTCCTACTACTCCCGTTCGCCCTATTACCATAGCTACCCTGGGTCTAGCGCCTATCGACGACCAGGCGATCGCCCCTGGAAACCAGCCCACTACCGACGGCCGACTAGCCACCATACTTATTCTTTTAGTAATACTTTCAAAAGCAAGAAAAGTCGCCCTTGGCAATATGAACCCTATTGGCAACAGCCCTGGAAAAAAGAGCCTAGTTCATCACCCCAATTCAGCACCTATTGGCAGCGTAACCCCTGGCAACGGCCCACCTACCACAACGACCAAAATATCTACCTCGACACCCGCTGGTAAATAAACTTTCAACGGCCCTAAAAGTTCGCCAACAATTAAGAGTTAAGAATCAGGGCAAAAAAAAGGCGATCGCCACCGGTGATTTATTTTCTGTGTCTCCTAAACATCGAAGCACCCAAAATCCAGTACGATAAAGCGGTACTTCTGCGTCCGTTGCTATGGCACAGTTTTCTTTGTCTACTGTTTCCCTGCGCCGTTGGTTGCCCTGGGGTTTAGGTGGCCTAACAATTATCACTTCCCTTGGCATCCTCGGATTTAGGCATTATCAACGCCAACAAGTCTCTTTTATCAGCACTTCCGTCGCCATTAGCAACAGCACCCTCGCCACAATTGCCACCGATGCGGCCAAGGCGATCGCCCCCGTCCCCCAAACCAAAACGACCGTCATCACCCTCAAGGCCGTTGGGGATATGGCCCCAGGGACTCGCTACTCGAAAACGCCCCAAGTCGAACAGAAAATGCAAATGTTTGCCGGGGTCGAAGGCCAGCTCGGTTGGAGTGACCTCCTTATCGGCAATCTAGAAACAACCCTCACCAATCATCCCTACGCCGCAAAAGATATTAGTCGCCCCAATGTCTTTGCTTTTCGGACGGCCCCTAGCTATGCCAATCTCCTCAAGGATGCAGGATTCCAAGCCCTTAGCATTGCGAACAACCACACCTTCGACTACGGACAAACAGGCTTTCAAGATACCCAAACGACTCTTACAGACACTGGCATTGCCCCCATTGGCGTTAAAAACCAAATCCATTACCACCAACACAAAGACCTCACCGTCGCCCTCATCGGTTTTAGTACCTACCAATATCACAATACGGTTCAAGACCTGAATGCCGCCGTCGCTCTGGTCAAGGAAGCCGACGCTAAAGCCGATATTATCGTTATTTCTGTCCATGCTGGCGCCGAAGGCACTGGGGCAAATCGCGTCCGGCCTGGTACCGAATGGTTTTTTGGGGAAAACCGTGGCGACCTCCACAAATTTTCCCGGACTCTGATTGATGCCGGAGCAGATTTAATTGTTGGCCATGGCCCCCATGTGCTCCGGGCAGTAGAACTTTACCAAGGCCGTTTGATCGCCTATTCCCTCGGTAATTTCGTCGCCGATGGTGCCCTGTCAGTGGCCAGTACCCTCGCCGAAAGCGTCATTTTAGAGGTTTCGATGAGTAGTGAGGGGCGTTTTCTAAAGGGGAAACTTCATCCTGTGCGCCTCAACGGTCAGGGATTTCCGTTTTACGATGCCACGGGGACAGCGATTAAGCGGATGCAACAGTTGACCCAGCGGGATTTTCCGGAGACTCCTTTAACGATTCAAGCAGATGGCCAGCTTTTACCAAGAACGTTGTAACCCTTGATGGTGAAGGATTTTCAAAAAAGTTGCGCTTAAAAACTGCATAAGCAAAATTTTCGGTCACTATCACCTGGCAACACACAACAATCAATCAACAGGTAACTGACCCATGACTACTTTCGCTTTCTCCCGCCCCCAATCCCTCAAACTGGCTACCGCTGGTGCTTTCCTTGCCCTCGGTGTCCTGAGTATCGCTCAACCCGCTAAAGCCGATAATGTTTCTAGCAGCACAATGATTTCTGAACAAACCAGTGCCGCTGTTGGCGTCGGCAACTCTACTTCTAACACCATGGGCCAATCGAATTTCCAAAACCAAAGCGGTTTCTTTAGTGGTGGTAACAACGGTGCCCAGTCAACGATTGTCGGTTCCCAGACTGCTGTGGCTGATGGCTTTTTCAACAATGTCAACAACAACCTCGGTCAATCCAGCACCCAGCTCCAATCCGACGCCTTTGGGTTCGGCAATAATGCCAGTGTTGCCCAGGTGGGTGCAAGCCAAACAGGTGCGGGAATTGGTTTCGGCAACAGCGTCAACAACAGCAGCTTCCAGAACAGCTTCCAAAACCAGAGCTCTCTCTTCTCTTTCTAAAAAAGGCGATCGCCAAGGTGGTGGTGTGATGGCACAAAGCACATCATTGCCTTGGTCAAAACCTGCCAGCACAATCTTCTCCCTAACATGGCTAATCTGTTAGGGGGCTTTTGCGGTGAGTAGATAAATAAAATACTGCATCTGTTCTGGGACGTGGCAACTATCAAGCAGTACCACAACAGAGCAGGCCAGTCCGATGATTATCACTACTTTTTTCCGTCACCACTCCCTCAAACTCGCCCTTACCTTCGCAATCTTTGGTTTCTTATGCTGGCTTTATTGCCTTTCGCCCCTGACCCTCAACCTTAGTCAACTCCAGCAAGTCGCCATCTACATTGGCCTCGAAGTTTTGTATGATGTGCTGCGCCACTGGTGTTTAAAGTTGGTACAAAGTGGTTGCGATCGCCTCCGCCATGTCTCTCCCTTTGTGAACGATTTGTTTGCAGTTGTGACCAAACTGGCAACCGATGGCCGTAATTTTAAAATTCATCTCCCCACGGTTACGGGACAAATGTGGACGATTTATCCTCTGCGCGTTCTTTCTTAAAAAGTCAAGTCTGCTCTAAGCTTTGTGGCCTGTGGTATCGCCAACAAATTTCAAAAATAACTATTCTTAGACTGTCGTTTGCCCCAGAAAGTTCCGCCATTTCCCGATAAATAGACCTTTCCAGACAATTCCTGCCAAAACGAAAAATACTTGCTACAGTGAGGATGATTGTAAAGTTTTCTTTACAAAACACTACGAAAAGAAACAACTTTATTGTTCGCTCACAGACAGGAAGTATCTATGCGTTTTACAAAAACCCTCGCCCTCAGTCTCGCCCTTGGTAGCACCCTTGGCTTAAGTACCGTTGCCCAAGCAGGGGACTATGGTAGCTACGGAGACAAAACCAAGCCCATGACCGAAGCCGAAGCGCCTGCACCCGCAGCGGCAATGACAGCACCAACCATTGTGGACATTGCTGCTAGCAACGATGCTTTTTCGACCCTCGTAGCGGCAGTTTCTGCGGCTGACCTCGCCGAGACCCTTGCTGGCGAAGGCCCTTTCACTGTTTTTGCTCCCACCAATGATGCCTTTGCAGCCCTGCCCGATGGCGTGCTCGAAAGCCTTTTACTCCCTGAAAACAAGGAAATCCTCACTCAAATTTTGACCTACCACGTAGTCAGCGGTAATGTCATGTCCACTGATCTCAGTGCTGGGGCTGTCACCACCGTTGAAGGTAGTGATGTGGTGATTTCCCTCGATGATGGCGTGAAAGTCAACAATGCAAATGTTGTCATGGCAGATATCGAAGCTAGTAATGGCGTTGTCCATGTGATCGATACCGTGATTGTGCCCCCTGCATTAATGGCAGAATTGGAAACATCTAGTGAAACTAGCGAGAATCTCTAGGTTGATCTCAGCATAGTGATTTAACACCACAACTATTTAGGTTATCTGTGAAACCACGGCATCGGGCTGTGGTTTTCTTTTTGACTCATTTAAAACCCAACTGTGGTTTTGCTGTTGAGGATCTGGCCTGGAAAGGGTTCTGAAATTCTCGACAGGTCTATTTATAATGTTTAGGCACTTTTCTCAAAATTGGCGATCGCCCCCCATGAGCAAATCTGACCAAATCCGCATCCGTGGCGCAAGACAGCACAACCTAAAAAATGTGGATCTCGATTTGCCGCGTAACCAGTTGATTGTGTTTACGGGGGTGTCGGGTTCGGGAAAATCATCCTTGGCGTTTGACACGATTTTTGCGGAGGGACAGCGCCGTTATGTAGAATCCCTCAGTGCTTACGCCCGCCAGTTTTTGGGGCAGTTGGATAAACCTGATGTGGACGCGATTGAAGGTTTGAGTCCAGCGATCTCCATTGACCAAAAATCCACCTCCCATAACCCCCGCTCCACCGTCGGCACGGTCACGGAAATTGCCGATTATCTGCGGTTACTCTTCGGGCGGGCGGGAGAGCCCCACTGTCCCCACTGCGATCGCCCGATTGCGCCCCAGACCATCGATGAGATGTGTGATCGGGTGTTGACATTGCCGGATCGAACGAAATTTCAGTTGCTTGCACCGATTGTGCGTCACCAAAAGGGAACCCATAAAAAGACCCTTTCTAGTATTGCCGCCGAAGGGTTTGCCCGGGTGAGAATTAATGGCGAAACCCGTGAACTCAGTGACAATATCACCCTCAATAAAAATCACTATCACACCATTGAAATTGTGGTGGATCGCTTAGTGAAAAAAGAGGGAATTCAAGAGCGTTTAGTGGATTCTTTGAGTACCTGTTTAAAACATTCCGAAGGGACAGCAATTGTTGATTTAATCGAGACGGGTGAACAGATTATTTTTTCCGAAAATTTTGCTTGCCCCGAACATGGCGCAGTAATGGAGGAACTCTCGCCCCGTTTGTTTTCTTTTAACTCCCCCTATGGTGCTTGTCCCGCTTGCCATGGGTTAGGCAGTCATCGGCGTTTTTCCCCTGATCTCGTCATTCCCGATCCGAAACAACCCCTCTATGCGGCGATCGCCCCTTGGTCGGAAAAAGAAAATACCTATTATTTATCATTGCTATATAACCTTGGGCAAAACTTCGGTTTTGAGATTCAAACGCCTTGGGAAAAACTCAAAAAAGAACACCAAGAAATTTTACTCCATGGCACCGAAGAACCGATTTGGTTTGAGGAGGAATCTCGCTATGGCGGTGGCAAAGGTTACTATCGCCATTATTCGGGAATTTTAAAACTTTTAGAACGCAATTATGAAGATACAAATTCCGATGCCATCAAAGATAAACTGGAAAAATATTTAATTAATCAACCCTGTGAAGTTTGCCACGGAAAACGCCTTAAACCAGAAGCATTATCCGTCCGTTTAGGGCAATACAATATTGATGAATTGACCAGCGTTGCCATCCGCGACTGTCTCGAACGGGTCGAAAATTTACAGTTAAGCGATCGCCAAAAATTGATTGGGGAATTAGCCCTAAAGGAAATTCGGGCGCGGTTACAATTCCTGCTGGATGTCGGCTTAGATTACCTCACTCTTGATCGGGCGGCGATGACCCTCTCCGGCGGCGAAGCTCAGCGCATTCGCCTTGCCACCCAGATCGGCGCAGGGCTAACGGGGGTCTTGTATGTACTCGACGAACCCAGCATCGGCCTCCACCAGCGGGATAATGAGCGACTGTTGCAAACCCTCAAAAAATTGCGCGACCTCGGCAATACTTTAATTGTCGTGGAACATGACGAAGACACGATCCGCACCGCCGATCACATCGTTGATATTGGGCCAAAAGCGGGGGTACATGGCGGCGAAATCGTCTTTCAGGGCAGCTTTGACAAATTTCTGAAGAACAAAAAATCCCTCACCAGCGCTTATCTGTCCGGCAGACGGGCGATCGCCACCCCCCCAGAGCGACGGGAAGGCAACGGCGGCAGATTACGCCTCGAAAATTGCACCAAAAATAATCTCAAAAATATCACCGTAGAAATTCCCCTCGGCAAATTGGTGTCCGTGACGGGGGTTTCCGGTTCGGGAAAATCAACGCTAATGAATGAATTGCTTTATCCAGCGTTGCAACATAGCTTGAATCGCAATGTACCTTTTCCAAAGGAGTTGGGCGCAGTGCAGGGACTTAAATCTGTTGATAAGGTGATCGTCATTGATCAATCCCCCATCGGCAGAACCCCCCGTTCTAATCCGGCGACCTATACGGGTATTTTTGATCCGATTCGGAATTTATTTGCGGAGACGGTAGAGGCGAAAACCAGAGGATACAAAAAAGGGCGGTTTTCGTTCAACGTGAAAGGGGGACGCTGCGAGGCCTGTAGTGGGCAGGGGGTGAATGTGATCGAGATGAATTTCTTGCCGGATGTCTATGTGCAGTGTGAGGTGTGCAAGGGGGCACGCTATAACCGCGAAACGCTTCAGGTGAAATTTAAGGGCTATTCCATTTCGGATGTGCTGAACATGACGGTGGAGGAAGCTTTGGAAGTCTTTGAAAATATTACGGCGGCGGCAAATCGCTTGCAAACATTGGTGGATGTGGGCTTAGGATATATTCGCTTAGGGCAACCTGCGCCGACCCTTTCCGGCGGGGAAGCGCAACGGGTGAAGTTGGCTTCGGAACTCTCCCGACGGGCAACGGGCAAAACCCTCTATCTGATTGACGAACCGACGACGGGTTTATCGTTTTACGATGTGCATCATCTGTTAAATGTGTTGCAACGACTGGTGGATAAAGGAAATTCTGTCCTCGTCATTGAGCATAATTTGGATGTGATTCGCTGTAGTGATTGGCTGATTGATCTAGGGCCAGAGGGGGGCGATCGCGGTGGAGAGATTATTGCGACGGGTACACCGGAAGATTTAATTAAAGTCAAAGAATCCTATACAGGTAAATTTTTAAAGCCTTTATTGACAAAGAAAAAATAAAAGGCGATCGCCTTTTTTGTTGATACCATTGACACTAACGCACTGAGAATGAAGTCTAAAATGGTTTCATAGTGAACAGGAGCAGTTGTAATGGCGATGGTCACAGCAGTTTCTCAGGAATCTTCCCTAGCTGAATTTTTGGAGTTACCTGAAACGAAACCAGCAAGCGAATATATCAACGGGAAAATTCATCAAAAACCGATGCCCCAAGGAAAGCACAGCACCTTACAAGGTCGTTTAGTGGCGGAAATTAATCGCGTTGGACAGCCTGAAAAATTAGCCTATGCTTTTCCTGAATTGCGCTGTACCTTCGGCGATCGCTCTCTTGTACCTGATATTGCGGTGTTCGAGTGGGCCAATATTCCTGTAGACGAAAATGGCGAAATCCAAAATCGGTTTTCTGTCGCTCCAGATTGGGTGATTGAAATTCTCTTTCCAGAACAAAATCCCCCCAGAGTCATCGAAAAAATTCTTTTTTCCTTACTTACAACAAGGGACAAAGCTCGGTTGGCTCATTGCCCCAGAGGACTACTCAGTCACCATTTTTTACCCTGATAAACTCGCTGAATTTAAAGAACAAGATGATCTGCTTCCCGTTTTGCCAGCGATCGCCCCTTGGCAACTCACCGCCACAGAGCTATTTTCCTGGTTACGCCTCATGTGAAGCTTAGTGCGACAAATTATTCCTTCAAATTGGGGAGATCGCCAGTTAACAGAAAATCGTGGCCGATGGATTGAAGCTGGACATTTTCGAGGGCGATCGCCTCGTCCATGAGCGTCAAACCCAAATTGCCGACGGGCGTCGGTGCCCCTTGCCCACCAATAATTTTCGGGGCGATAAAAGCCATTACCTTTTGGATACTGCCAGAGGCGATCGCCGCCGCCGCCAGGGTACCGCCACATTCCCACAACACCTGCAAACAACCCCGGTCGTAGAGATATTGCATCACGCCCTCAGGGGCAACCGGATCAAGGTGTACCACTTCTACTCCCCGTTGCCGGAGGAAATCCTGCATCTCCGGATTCGCTGTGGCCTGGGTTAAAACCACCGTCGGCGCAGCGGTCACATCCCATAAATGGCGATCGCGGGGCAGAGTTAACGTTTGGCTTACAACAATGCGCAAAGGATTATGGTCAGTAGTCCCGTGGGTCGTTAAATAAGGATTATCAAGGCGTACCGTATTTCCCCCGACAACCACTGCATCACACTGGGAACGGAGGTCATAGACCTGGTTGCGGGTTTCCTGGTGGGTAATCCAAGCACTGTGGCCCGTGGTTGTGGCAATTTTTCCATCGAGGGTCATGGCATATTTCAAAATACCGAGGGGGCGCTGGTGCAGCATCCGCCAAATGAAGCCCGCATTTAACGCACGACAAGCGGCCTCTTCAACACCCGTTAAGACCTCAATACCCGCATCCGTGAGGGTTTTTAAACCGCCCCCTGCCACCAAAGGATTGGGATCAACCATGCCCACCACCACTTTGGCAATGCCCGCTTTGACCACCGCCTGACTACAGGGAGGGGTTCTGCCGTGGTGATTACAGGGTTCTAGGCTGACATAGAGCGTTGCCCCTTGGGCCGCTGCCCCTGCCTCCCGGAGTGCAAACACCTCTGCATGGGGTTGACCTGCCCCCGGATGAAATCCTTCACCAATAATGTTTTGATCTTGAACGACCACAGCGCCCACCATTGGGTTTGGGGCGGTTTTTCCGGCTGCCTGCTTTGCTAACGTAATACAGCGTTGCATCATGGCACGATCAAAGTCAGTTCCAACGGGGGCAGCGTTTGAGGTCATGGGGGAAGGCAACATTTAAACTTAAAAATTCTTTCCCATTGTAGGCAAGAACCGAGGGGCAAACATAGGGTCAAAGGTTGACCGATGGTGGAGAAATTCAGGTGATTTAGCTGTATTTGCGCCATTAACTCAGGTGATTTTCATAAATCATCGATATGATGATCAACACATACGCGCTGATCTGGGGTCGAAACTCACCAATGCCCGAACAAAGTATTACACCGACTTACGATGTGGAGAATGCAGTTCTCAGTCGCTACCAAGCGGGAGCCCAGACCCACGAACCCAGTCTGTGTTGCCCGACAGAATACCAGGATGTCCATTATCTGGATGTGATTCCCGATGAAATTTTGACGAAGGATTACGGCTGTGGTGATCCGACTCGCTATGCAATCCCAGGAGATACCGTCCTTGATCTGGGGTGTGGAGCTGGCAAAAATTGCTACATGGTCGCCCAAAAAGTGGGGCCGACGGGGAAGGTGATTGGTGTTGATTTTAATGATGTGATGTTAAATCTCGCCCGCAAATATCAAGGGGCGATCGCCACGAAAATTGGCTTTCACAATACCGAATTTGTCAAAGGAAAAATCCAAGACCTTAAACTTCCCTTCGCTCCCCTCCAGGCTTGGCTCCAGGCAAATCCCATTACCACCCTAGAAGATATTGCCCGCTATGAAACAAAAGGCGATCGCCTCCGGGCAGAGTCCCCCCTAATTGCCGACGAGAGCATTGACCTCGTGATCTCCAACTGTGTTTTAAACCTCGTCAAACCCCGTGATAAACAACAACTGTTCCAGGAAATCCACCGGGTTCTGAAAAAAGGGGGCCGCGCCGTCATCTCGGATATCGTCTGTGATGAGCCACCCACCGAAAAAATCCTCAATGATCCAGAGTTATGGAGTGGTTGCATTGCTGGCGCTTTTCTGGAAGCCGAATTTTTGCAAATGTTTGAGGCGGCGGGTTTTTCTAGCGTTGAAATCCTTAATTACGGGGCTGAACCCTGGCAGACCATTGATGGCATCGAATTTCGCTCTATGACCGTCCGGGCCTATAAAGGCGAAAAAGCAATTGGTCGCGAACGGCACCAAGCCGTCATTTACAAAGGCCCCTGGAAGCAGATCCAAGATGATGCAGGTCGCACCTATTTTCGAGGTGAAAGAATGGCCGTGTGCGATCAAACCTTCCAACGCCTGACGAATCCCAATGGCCCCTATGCCGGGCAATTTATTCCCGTTGCCCCCTACCAAGCAATTCCCCCGGAAACAGCCGCCCCATTTAACTATCACCCAGAGGCCCGCCGTGATCCCCAGGAGACCAAGGGCGCAGATTACCAGCTCACCCAACTGACCGAAGACGACGCCTGTTGTCGCACTGACAGTTGTTGCTAACTTAAAAATTCATCCCTGTTCTGTTATCCCAATCACCATGGTTCAAACCCCAACCCAAACTGCAATCCCAGCTTTTCAGAAAACCTTGGGTCAACCCCTAAGCAAAACCCCCATCAGCACTCTCCAAATTAACCTCGGCAAAAAATGTAACCTCGCCTGTACCCATTGCCATGTTGAGGCCGGCCCGAAGCGTACCGAGGCACTTAGCCCAGAGATTTGTGCCCAATTGATCCAACTGATTCGCACCTTTCCCCAAATTCAAACGGTGGATCTCACGGGGGGAGCGCCGGAAATGCACGATGGGTTCCGGCAACTGGTGGCTGCAGCACGGGAAACAGGGAAGGATGTGATTGTGCGCTCAAACCTAACCATTTTTTTCGTGCCTGGGTACGAAGATTTACCCACCTATTTTGCAGAAAATCAGGTGCGAGTGGTGGCTTCCCTGCCCTGTTATTTAGAAGATAACGTCGATCGCCAACGGGGTGCGGGAGTGTACCAAGATTCCATTGCGGCCTTACAACGATTAAATGCCTTGGGTTATGGTCGAGATCCAGCCCTGGTCTTGGACTTGGTTTACAATCCGCCCGTGCCCCGGAACCAAGACTTTTCCCTCACGCCCAATCAAGCGAACCTAGAACAAGATTACAAAGCCTATTTAGCACGCCATTTTCAAATTCAGTTTAATCACCTGTTTACGATCACAAATTTACCCATTGGCCGCGTAAAAAATTATCTCCAGGCCCATGCGCTCTATAAACCCTATCTCAGCTTTTTGGCGGCACATCACAACGGGACGACAGTGCCTAATCTTATGTGTCGTAGTCAGCTTTCTGTGGATTATGAAGGCAATATTTTTGATTGTGATTTTAACCAGATGGAAGCTCTACCAGCCCGCACTCCCGACGGCCAACCGGTAACGGTGCGGCACCTCCTAGAAGCAGAATCCTTAGATGTCATTGAAACGGTGGCGACGAAACCCTATTGCTATGGTTGCACAGCGGGAAGTGGCTCGAGTTGTGGTGGTGCTTTGAGCTAAGAGACTATCCACTGAATCATTAGGGGTGACTAGCGCGCAATTTTTCTGCTAATTAATCCGGTCAGATTGCGGCTTGCTGGGGTGAACGCGAAAACTTGCTTATCATGGCTTATTTTTCCGGTTGGTTGCGGGGGCGATACTCCAACCACAGGGGAACAATAATCCAGGCCGCAACGAGGGCAAAAACAAGGAGACCGAATTTCGCCATGAACCGCAACACATCCGCCAGGGGCATGATGCGTCCAAGGAAATAGGGAAGCGTTACCGTCACTGTTCCCCAGGCGATCGCCCCCGCTAAATTGCACAGCAGAAAGATCGGCCAGGCCATCCCCACAATGCCGGCGAAGGGAGCGGCAAAAATCCGAAAAAAGGTGATAAACCGACCAACAAAAACAGCTTTAGGGGCATTTTCTAAAAACTTTTGCTTCGTTTCGGCGAGTTTGTCATCACTAATTTTAAAAAAATGGGCTACTTTCTGGAGCAGCGGCAACCCACCCCACTTTCCCACCAGGTAGCCGATATTATTGCCGATGAATGATCCGGCGATCGCCCCACACAAAACCCAGCGGTATTGCAGTTCGCCACTCCCGGCAAAAAAGCCCCCCAGCAGGGTTAACACTTCTCCGGGGAGGGGGATGCCCATATTTTCCAGGCCGATGCCGATAAAAACAGACCAGTAGCCATATTCTGTGACGAGGGTTTGCAGGGTTTCTAGGGAAATCAACTCAAGGGTCATGGAGAAAATTTAAGACAATGTTTATATTTTGACACTCCTTTTCGGCGGACGGGGGCCGCCACTGTAACTTTCGGGGTGGGTTGTCACCCAAGTTTCTGGGGACTTCTGGCAAAAGCCACCAAATCAGCCCAAAATTTTTTAAGATAATTATTAAGCAATATTACAAATATCCCATCGTGACCCAACTCGCCCCGAAACCGGATCCGACTGATAATCCAGCGATCGCCTCTCAATCGAAGCGGCTACCCTGGCTTGGTTTGGTGGTCGGAATTTTGATCGGGGCGATCGCCACCTATGTAGGGGGGCAATTTTCCAGCTCCCAACCGGAAGAAACCTCATCCGCCCCAACGACAAATCCCAATCAAGCCCCTGGGCGAGCTGTCACGACCTTAACCCTCGAACCCCAGGCGATCGCTAAAACCATGGCGATTGTGGGCACCGTTACCCCCGCCGAGATCGTAGCGGTTACGGCAGCCCGTTCGGGTCTCCAGATCACTAATCTCCTGGTGGATGAAGGGGACAATGTCCAAGCCGGTCAACTGCTGGCCCAATTGGATAATGCCACCCTCCAGGCAGAACTCCGTCAAGCCCAAGCCCAGGTCGCCCAAGCCCAAGCCCGCCTCGCCGAACTCAGAGCCGGAGCCCGCTCCGAAGAACTTGCCCGTGCCCAGGAACAAGTGAACCAAGCCAGGGCTGCCCTCGGTCGGAGCCAAGCGGATCTCAAGCTGAGCGAACAACGCCTACAACGAAACCAAGAATTATTTGAAGCTGGGGCGATCGCCGCCGATACCCTTGATGAAACCCGCACCCGTCGCGATGGTGCCGCCGCCAGTGTCAGTCAAAATCAGGCCACATTACGGGAAGCCGAACAACGCCTCCAGGAATTGCGCCGAGGCCCCCGCCTTGAAACCCTGGCCCAGGCAGAAGCCCAACTACAACAGGCCCAGGCCCAGGTTAGCCTAGTGACCACCCGGTTACGGGAGACCCAAGTCCGGGCACCACGTTCCGGTAAAGTCCTCGAAAAATTCGCTCAACTCGGTGATCTCAGTGCTGCCAGTGAGCCGTTATTTAATCTTTTAGAAGCAGGGCAATTAGAACTCGAAGCAAACATTCCCGAAACCCAACTGAATCAGGTCGAAATCGGCCAAACCGTTGAAATTACCAGCGATCGCGATCCCAATCTTCAGCTCACGGGGCAAATCCAAGAGATTGTCCCCACCGTTGACCGACAATCCCGCCAGGCGACCCTAAAAATTAGTTTGCCCCCAGGGACGGACCTCAAGCCAGGAATGTTTTTACGGGGCAATATCATTCTGGCCCAGGCCCAGGGTTTAGGGGTGCCCACGGAGGCTGTGATTCCCCAGGATGGCGAGCAGGCGACGGTTTTCCGGGTGAATAATGACAACACCGTTACCGCCGTCACTGTCCAACTTGGGGAGCTTTTAGACGATGACCAGATTGAAGTTCTAGGGGGGTTGCAAGCGGGCGATCGCCTGGTGGTAAAAGGAGCCCCCTATCTTAAAGATGGGGACGCCATCGAGATCCAACCCTTCCAATAGGCATTTTTTAGCTAGCGAAAATCAAGGTGGTGAAATCTTAAGTTTTAATGTTTTTTTCTAAAGAAAAATTTTCACTGAAGACGTAATTTTATATTTGTTTAAGAAATGCCAAGGGTTAGGGGAGATTAGCAGCCAAAAAGAGCTTTTCCATGGTCACAACACTGAGCAAAGCAACGCTTTAGGGAAAATTTAACCTGTTTAAAAACAGCCTTTAAAATAATTCTTTCGTCCCGGTAATCCAGACCCCGGCCCTTGAGGTGAGGTAATCCTCACAAATCAGGTCAAGATTTTTTCAAAAAGTGAAAACTTCCTCAACAATCCCCGGCCACTTTTAAAAAGATCTTGTAAGTTGAGAGTAGTGCCCCCACGCACTGTATCAAAACATTAATACCCACTGCTTGGGGGCGATCGCCGCACACAAAAGGAGTAATGACCTATGGCTACCGCAAACCCGATTATTGATATTGAAGACTATGGTCAAAGTATCTGGATGGATAACCTCAGTCGGGATTTAATCACCTCTGGGGAATTGGCACAATTGATCGACAGTCGGGGGATCCATGGGATTACCTCTAATCCAGCAATTTTTGAAAAGGCGATCGCCGGCAACGAAATTTACGACGAGGCGATCAAGCAGGGCATTGCGGCCGGAAAATCCACCCTCGAAATTTACGAATCCATTGTGTTTGAGGACATTGGCAACGCCTGCGATATTTTTGCAGGGGTCTACGAAAAAACCGATGCCCTCGATGGCTATGTGAGCATTGAAGTTCCCCCCAACATTGCCAAAGATACCGAAAGCACGATCAAAGAAGCCCGCCGCTATTTCAAGGAAATTGGTCGTCCCAACGTAATGATCAAAATCCCCGGTACCCCCGAAGGCTTGCCCGCCGTCACCGAGGCGATCGCCGAAGGGATTAATGTCAACGTCACCCTGCTATTTTCTGTACAAGCCTACATCGACACCGCTTGGGCCTACATCGAAGGACTCGAAAAACGCGCCGCTGCCGGGGAAGATATCAGCAACATTGCCTCCGTTGCCAGCTTCTTCCTCAGCCGCATTGACGTCAACATCGACAATCAACTCGATGCCAAAATTAAATCCGGGGTCAGCGAAGATGTCGCCAGCAAGCTGATCGGTCTCAAAGGAAAAGTGGCGATCGCCAACGCGAAAATTGCCTACCAACATTACCTTGAGATTTTCAGTAGCGACCGTTGGCAAGCCCTCGCTGCGAAAGGCGCGAAACCCCAACGACTCCTCTGGGCCAGCACCGGCACCAAAAATCCCGACTATAGCGATGTAATGTATGTCGATGAACTCGTCGGCGCTGACACCGTCAATACCCTGCCCCCTGACACCATCGAAGCCTGTGCCGACCACTGCGATCCCGCCAACCGCATTACTGCCAACGTCGCCCAAGCCAAACAAATCATTGCCGCCCTCGGTGACGCAGATGTGGCGATCGATCTTGACGCTGTAATGGCCGAACTCCTCGAAGAAGGGATCGAAAAATTTATCAAGCCCTTCGAATCCCTCATGGATTCCCTCGAAACCAAAGTCAAACAATTGGCCACTGTCTAACCAACCCCCCCCTAAAGTCTCCTCCATAGGGGATTTTAGGGAGATGTCAAAAATCCCTTTCTGATTACCCCATTGCTCCTTCAAACCCAGCCCTATGGTTGCCTTACAAGAAAATCCCCTTAGAGTCGGACTCCGCCAAGAACGCACCCCAGACCCCCTGATCATCGTCATTTTTGGCGCATCCGGCGATCTCACCCAGCGTAAACTCGTTCCCTCCCTCTACGCTCTCAAAAAAGATAATTTATTGCCACCGGAGATCACCATTGTCGGTGTTGCCCGGCGGGACTGGAGCCACGATTACTTCCGCGAACAAATGCGCCAGGGCATTGAGGAATTTTCCGACGGCATCGGCAGCGAAGACCTCTGGAACAACTTTGCCGAAGGGCTTTTTTATTGTTCCGGCAATATGGACGACCCCGACAGTTACCAGAAACTTAAAACCTTTTTAGACGAACTCGATCAAAAACGAGGTACCAGAGGTAATCGTGTCTTTTACCTTGCGGTCTCTCCGAAGTTTTTCCCGCCTGGCATCAAAAATCTGGGGGCGGCGGGGATGCTTAATGATCCTCTCAAGCACCGCCTCGTCATTGAGAAACCTTTTGGCAAAGATCTCAGCACCGCCCAAGTTTTAAACAATGTAGTCAAAAATGTCTGCCGCGAAGAACAGGTTTACCGCATTGACCACTACCTCGGCAAAGAAACCGTCCAAAACCTGTTGGTCTTTCGGTTTGCCAACGCCATCTTTGAACCCCTCTGGAATCGCCATTACGTCGATCACGTGCAAATTACCGTCGCCGAAACCGTCGGTGTCGAAGATCGTGCTGGTTATTACGAAACCTCCGGCGCCCTGCGGGATATGTTGCAAAATCACCTGATGCAACTGTTTTGTTTAACGGCGATGGAAGCGCCCAATGCTTTAAATGCCGACAGTATTCGCAGCGAAAAAACCAAGGTATTACAGGCCACCCACCTCGCCGATATTCACAATCTTGATAAATCAGCGATTCGAGGACAATACAAAGCAGGTTGGATGAAAGGCAAACCCGTCCCCGGTTACCGGGAAGAATCCGGCGTCAATCCCGAATCAACGACGCCCACCTACGTGGCGATGAAATTTATGGTGGATAACTGGCGCTGGCAAGGGGTGCCTTTCTATCTGCGTACCGGCAAGCGTTTGCCCAAGAAAGTTTCAGAAATTGCAATTCAATTTAAGCAGGTGCCCCTGGCGATCTTCCCATCGGCAGCAAAACAGGCGAATCCCAATACCCTGGCCCTGCGAATTCAACCCAATGAAGGCATTTCCCTACGCTTTGAGGCCAAGATGCCAGGCGCAGATATTAGAACCCGCAGTGTGGATATGGATTTTAGCTATGGAACATCCTTTGCCATGGCTACCCAGGATGCTTACACCCGACTGCTTTTGGATTGTATGGTCGGTGATCAAACTCTCTTTACCCGGGCCGATGAGGTGGAGGAGGCTTGGCGTGTGGTGACACCGGCTCTAGCGGCGTGGGATGGGCCAGCGGATCCTAGCAATGTGCCCCAATATGAGGCGGGGACTTGGGAACCGACAGAAGCGGAATTTTTGATTAATCGGGATGGTCGCCGTTGGCGTCGGTTGTAGAGGCGAATTTCCAATTTTAGGGAACAGATATCGGCTCTCAGTGTTTGTTTATTTTTGATTTCTTAATTCTTTTCGCACGCAAATTTCGCAAAAAACTCTCTAAGCAATCTCTGGAAAAATTATGACTATTTCAGCACCCCTTGTTTCTTTGCAAGCTCCGAAGGATGTCTCGATTGAGGAGATTGAAGCGGAACTGACGCAACTCTGGCAAAATTACCGCTCCGATGAGGGCATGAGTGCCACCCGGGCCACAACCTTTAGTTTTTTGGTCTATGAGCCAGATGATTCCCAAGCATTGTTGGCAAGTTTAGGATTTTATTCGGGGCCAATCGATGGGATCGCTGGTTCGCGGACGGTGGCAGCAATCCGGGCTGCTCAAAAAGCCTATGGTTTTGAGGAAACCGGTAAAATTTCACCGGAATTACTCGCGAAGCTCCGGGAAATGTGGGAGTGCCAGAGTCAGGACCAAGGCTGTCAACCATTAACCTATTCGGCCGATTTGAGTAGTTCTGGGGTGGCCGATGCGATCGCCGCTGCGAATCCCTGTCGAATTATTACCCTTTGTCCCACCACCGGTGAAGATGAAGGCGTTTCCGCCCAGGTCTCGGCCTATTGTCCGATTAATAAACGGGGCGGTAGCACCCTTGTTTGTTGCGAGTACATTACCCTGAGTGGCACAGCGGCAGCCCTAGAGCGCATTGGGGGCTTAATTACGGCTTTGATGGTGCGGGATTTGCCAAAATTCATCTGGTGGAAGGCAGTGCCAGATAGCAACTATGGCCTCTTTCAACGGTTGATGGCCGAAGCAGATACCCTCATCCTCGACTCCAGTGGCTTCCGGGATGCCGAAGCAGATCTCAAGGTTGTGTGCGAACTGTTGCAGCAGGGCACCAACACCGCCGATCTCAATTGGAGTCGTTTAGCAGCTTGGCAAGAGTTAACCGCCGCTGCCTTTGACCCCCCAGAACGACGGGAAGCCATCTGGGATGTAGACCATGTGACCCTCAACTACGAGAAAGGGAATGCCACCCAAGCGATTTTGTTTTTAGGCTGGCTCGCCAGTCGCCTCGGCTGGAATCCGACGGACATCGAACGGGAATCAGGGGATTATGAGATTCACCGCATTCGTTTTGGCGATCGCCACAAAAAAGCAATTACGGCTGAATTGGTAGGTCTACCCATGGCCGATGTGGGGGATATCGTCGGCGATCTCGTGAGCCTCAAACTCACCTCCAATAACCTTGATGCCGATTGTTGCACCGTGATTTGTTCAGAAACCTCTGGCTGTATGCACATGGAATCGGGTGGTGGTGCGCAATCCTGCCGCATTGAACAGGTCACCCCCTTGGCTGATCAAGCAACCGAGCATCTCCTGGGGCAACAGCTCCAACGCTGGGGCAAAGATGTTCTCTACACCGAAACCATGGAACAGGTGCGTCAAATCCTCGCCCTTTAACCCTTTCAATTTTATGGTCAGTGGCTGAGGCGAACCTGAAACCGATCCGCCTGGGTGAGTTGAATTTTATCCGCTTGCATGAGCTGCTTGAGGAGGCGATTGACCGTTACCTGGGTGGCCCCCAGAACCTCAGACAATTGCTTGCTGGTGAGGGGAAACGGAATCATCATTCCTTCCGGGGAAGGGTTGCCGTGGGTACGCCCCAACATTTCTAGATATAGCCACAGCCGATCAATAGTTTTACGTTGGCACAGGAGGGTCTGCTCTAGGCGCTGGTGTTGCTGCTGGTGTCGGAGCGCTTGTAATACGTTGTTTTTTAGGGTGGGCCACTGGTCGAGATCTTCCCAGTAGAGCCAAAAGACTTCTGTTTGATCTACCTGGGCGATCGCCTGGAACGAGATCATCGGACTGCGGTAGATATCAATGGGTTGATCGGCCCCAATAAACGCCAAAATTACCGGCTGCCCATCCAGGGAAAGGGAAGGCTGAAAATGCCGTAGACGACTTTCAAGGCGCACAAATCCTTTCGTGACAAAGTAAAGCAAACCGGGCCGGGTAGGAATGGTTTCTTCCTGGAAAAACGTCCGACTCCGACAGTGGGCGATCGCCCATTCTTGCAAAAACTCTGTGATTAAAGGCGAGTGGGGCTTAATTTCGTCAAGGGCAAAGAACTGAGACATTACTTAATAGATACACAAAAATACGCAAAAAAAGAGTGGATATGAGTGAGCTGATCTTGGGTCGGTTTTAGGGGCCATTAATACGGGCAAAAGCTGCGGAAAGCTCTATCATCCTAAAAGATCCCCCTAGTCCAGGCAAGCTGCAATGGCGTCCATTTCAGTCATAACCCAGGATGGCAATTTAACCAACGATCTTCGCGTACACCTCGCCCAGGCGGGAGGTCTTCCCAACGCCAGTGAAATTCCACTCCAGCTCTGTTTCCAACGGCAAGGCATCGGTTTTCGGTCGGCGATCGCCTTAAAATTGGCCGCCCACAGCCACCAGCCTCCCCAGACCATTGCCCAGGCATATCTCGCTCGGCTCACTACTCCAACAACGCCGCAATCAAATTTAAAACACCGAACTGCAACGGCGGTGTTCACCTATGAGGCGATCGCCACCCCCCAGGGTTGGTTAGAATTTTTTTTGATGCCAACGGAGATCGGCCGCTGGCTAGATCAAATATTACAGCGAGAAAATCTGATTTTCCCTCAGTTGCCCCCAGATCTTTTATTCTCTTGCCATTACCTACAGCAACGATTTTATGACCTCAGTCGCCTTGCCACTGACTACACCGCTGATACGCCCCAATGGAATTTTGAAAAAACTCTTTTGCCCGCCTGGGAGCAAGCTCTCCTAGAGGCGATCGCCCGTTGTGTCCTAGGGAGTTTCCATCGCTCACCCAAACCCCATCTTTTTGCCGCCCTCGAACAAACTCTCTGGGAATTACAGCGCCGTTGCCCTCTATTTTATTTTCTCCGTGAAAATTCCACCCAAGGCCGTCATTATTGGCAGTGGTTTACCTATCTCGCCCAATTTTTAGCCCATTATCTCCCACAATTAGAAAATTAATTCACAAGACTCAAAGGCAGTGTGACGTTAGCTTTCACGCTTTTTTTGATTGGTCTATTTAAAATTTTCGACACAAAACTTGAAAAAAACATGGCAGTTTGAGAAAAGATGGTCTACACTTACAGGTGTGTGAGGAGCGAACCAGAAAGAAGACCGAGACGAAACACGGAAAGTCGCCGGTCTTTTTTCTGTGCCCAACACAAAAACATCCCAGGGTTACATCGCCACGAACAATCACCCCAGGATTCACAATAGTCTTTCGTTTTCTTAAATCAATACACCCTAGCGGCTAGTCGCAACAGGGTCTAATCTTGGCGGTTTTGGAGGCTCTTTGGATCGAGGGCATCCCGTAGCCCGTCACCGAGCAGGTTAAAGGCCAGCACCGTCACGATAATCAAAATTGCGGGTGACCACACTAGCCAGGGTTGCAAGACCAAAATAGACGCATTGGTACTCAAAGAGAGTAGATTGCCCCAACTGGGGTCAGGCTGTTGAATGCCGAGGCCAATCAAGCTCAATACCGATTCGGCAATGATAAATCCTGGTACGGCGAGGGTTGCGGAGATAATCGCATAGCTCGCCGTTTGGGGCAGGATATGTTTGGTGATGATGTAGAGCGATCGCCCCCCCGTTGCTTGGGCCGCCTGAACAAATTCTTGGTTTTTAATCGAGAGCACTTGACCCCGGATCACCCGCGCCAGGCCAGACCAGCTAATGAACGAGGTAATCAGCACAATCAAGAGGAATCGCTGGGCGCTGGTTAAACTCGCGGGCAGAATCGCCGCCAGGGAAACGAGGAGATAAATCCCCGGAATAGTCATCAACACTTCCACAAAGCGCATCAAGACCGCATCGATCCAGCCGCCAAAATAGCCGGAAATGCCACCGATGAGCATCCCCAAGGGAAAGGAAATGACAATCCCCACCAGGCCAATGAAGAGGCTAATGCGGCCCCCATGGAGTAAGCGGCTAAATTGATCACGCCCCTGTTCGTCGGTGCCGAGGAGATTAAAGCGAGCCTCGCCGACCACCCCAAATAAATGGCGATCGCCCCGGATGCCCGGAAAGATAATTTTTTCCTCGAAGGTCGGGGGCACGGGCAATTTGATCTGGAACAGTTGGTAAGGATCACCTTTCACAAAGAGGCGCAGCGGTTGGGGGTTATCGGTATCGACAATCAGTTGGCGATCGCCCGTGTCGAGATCCGTCGGCCCCTGGCTGGTGGGATAAACATGGGGGATGCCATTGCGCCAGTGGATCGCTGTGGGCGGCATTAAAGAACCATCTGCCTGGGACACATAGGGGTCATAGGGGGCAAAAAAGTCAGCACCAATGACGAGGACATAAAAGGTGATCAGGATAATTGCGCCCAAACGCGCCAGGGTATTATTTCGAAGTTTGCGCCACCAATCCATAGTTACTGCCAGGGTTGCCAAAAATAATTGTGTCCCCTCATTCTAATGCCTGCAGATACTCGATCGCGGCAGCAAGCTGGGAGTCATAGCCCTCGGCAAAGTCCATAAACCAGAGCCCTTCATTGGAGAGGGGATCCAGTTGCTTGAGCCAGGTTTCGGCTTTGGTACGCCAATATCTAGCCTGGGCCTGTTTTTGCTTTTCAGCGGCGGCGATCGCCTTGAGGTCTGTTTCCGGGAGGGGCTGTTGGGCTTGCTGCTGCTGTTCGGCAATCAGTCGGTTAATGTCTTGGTACAGACGGTGATTTTTTTCACAATCTTTAAGTTTGTTGGCGGTCGTTTCCTGCTCGAGGGCCTGCAACATGGACGAAAGGCGATCGCCCTGGGATGACTTTTCCCCAGTCGGCTGCGGGCGGGCTTGGTATTCCTGCTGGAGGGCCGCTAGGGTTTGATCCAGGCCATTGTCCGGTGGCTGTGGTGCTGCCGCGCGATGTTGATTTTCTAAATCCCGTAGCAAATCATCAAGGGAAGCCATCGTTCAATCCATTGCCGAAGAAATCTCACCTTAATTATAAAAAGATCTTTCCCCTTCTTTAATCCGGTGCAAACTGACACCGCAAACGCACTGCCTGGGCTAACAACCGTCGATAATCTTGGTTATCAATGACGTAGGAACCAAATCGCTCTAGGTGTGGATTTTGCAACTGGGCATCAAATAGGATAAAGCCTTGCCGCCGCAGATGTTCGACCAAAAGAACCATTGCCACCTTGGAACCATTGGGAATTTGAAAAAACATCGACTCCCCGATAAAGGCTCCACCAATGGCGATGCCTAAAATCCCCCCAGCTAATTGATCCCCCTGCCAGGTTTCAAAACTGTGGGCCCACCCAGCCCGGTGCAACGCCCGATAAATGTCTAGCAATTCCGGCGAAATCCAGGTCACATCCCGGTTGGCACAGCCGGCACACACCGCCTCAAAGGCTTGGTTAATTTTGGGGGTAAAAATCTGTTGATTGAGCGATCGCCTCAGGGATTTGGGGTAACGAAACCGACCATCTAGGGGAATCAAAGTCCGTTGCCGACTCGAATACCAACCCAAATGCTGTTGCTCATCCGCCATCAGAAAATAGCCCTGGGAATATCCTTCTAAAATTGCTGGCAGATTAAAACGGCTGATCATACATTGCCCACGACGGAATTTTTCAACTGTACCAGGCGATCGCCCTGACATTTAGGTCTTGAGGCGATAACCAATGCCCCGCACCGTCTCGATGAGATCACTGCCCAACTTTTTACGGAGATAGCCAATGTACACATCGACGATATTCGAGCCTGGATCGTAATCATAGCCCCACACCTGATCCAAGAGCTGTTGACGGCTGAGGACTTGGTCGGGATGGCGGAGCAACGTTTCTAACAGGATAAATTCACGGGTGGGCAACTCTAACCAAACATCCCCTTGCCTGACCCGCCGCGCCTTGAGATCTAGCTCCAACGTCTGGGTTTTCAGACACATCGGCTCTGGAGTCGCCCTTGGGGTAAAGGTGCGTAACCGCGCTTGGACACGGGCCAGGAGTTCTTTAAAACTAAACGGTTTACCCAAGTAATCGTCGGCACCAAGGTTTAAGCCAGTTACTTTGTCATCGAGGTCATCGCGGGCCGTGAGGATAATAATTGGGGCCGTAACCCCCTGACCGCGCAGATCATGGAGCACCTCTAAACCATCAGCATCGGGCAAGCCTAAATCTAAGATCAACAGGGAAAAGGGATATTGCAAGGCCCAGTCTAGGGCTTCTTTGGCGGTGCTGGCGATGGTCACCGTAAAGCCTTCGCTTTTAAACCCCTTTTCGAGGAAGGAAGCGATTCTAGGTTCGTCTTCGATAATCAGAATCTGGGTCATAGGGAATCGTCAGGGTAAATGTACTGCCTTTGTTTAACTCGCTTTCGACGGTAATGCTGCCGCCATGGGCGATCGCCACCTGTTTAACGATGGCTAACCCCAGGCCTGAGCCTTCTGTGCCCCGTACTTGGCGGCCCCGGGCAAACCGTTCAAAAATCCGTGTTTGGTCAGCGGCGGCAATTCCCTGCCCACTATCTTGTAACCAAAATTGTAAATTTTTCCCGGTGCGAGTGACCCCTAGGCAAATTTCGTCATGGGGTTGGGTATGTTGAACGGCGTTTTGGGCGAGGTTAATCAGCGCTTGGGTTAACCGTTGGCGATCGCCCCAGAGAATCCCCGTCACCATTCCCTGCCGTTGCCATTGGCGAGGACTAGACGTTAAAGCCGTAATTTTCGTGTAGAGCTCTCCTAAAAACGACTCTAAGTCAATCGGTTCATAGTGCAAAAAATTAGGCCGCTCCAACTTCGCCAACAGGATCAACTCCTGCACCAGTCGGCCCATGCGATCCAGTTCATCTACAACCAATTCCACCGTTTTTTGTTCTTCGAGGGGAAGATTGGCGATCGCCATCAATTCCAGATGCCCCCGAATAATCGTGATTGGCGTACGCAGTTCATGGCCCACATCATTGAGAAACTGCCGCTGATTTTCAAAGGCCGTTTCCAGTCGGTCTAGCATCGAGTTAAAAGCCTGGGCTAAATTGGCCAATTCCCCCTGGGTGGTGATGGGAATCCGTCGCGTCAGGTTGGATTCATTAATGCTTGTTGCCGTTTTCAAAATTAAAGTTAGGGGCGCTAAAACCCGCCCTGCAATCACGGCACTCACCGCGATGGACAAACAAAAAACCCCGATCAACGTCGCAAAAACAATTTTTAAAGACGTGAGAGTTTCATTGTGTTCCCCCGCCACCGCATGGACAGCAATAAAGCGCCCCAGAATATCCCCTGTCTCATTTTCGATGGGGAGCGCCACATACAAAATATCCCCCGTTTCCGAATTGGGACGCGGATCAACTCCCTCTTCCCAGCGGTTTACCTGGGCCAAGCGTTGCAAAAGAGAAGAATCTGCCTGGAGGGTCGGCGGTAGTGCTTCGGGGCTAGAGCGATAAAATTCCTCGGCAATCACGCCAACGATAAAAGTGTCGTCCTCCGGTACCCGACGGGCCAGATACAGATTAAACAGAGAAATCAAATCCGCCGGAGTAGAGAGGGGCAAAATCTCGGTTTCTCGGAGGGCAAGCCGTTGTTTCACTTGGGGATCATTGTTAAGCAACCCCTCAAACAAATACACATCTTCCTTGAGATCATTTCTGACCCGCTGGTTAATGTTGCTAAATACCAAGTGCAACATCAGGGGAAAGGAAATGGCCAGGAACCCCGATAACAGTAGTAAATACCAGAAAAAAACGCGACCCCGAACCGAGAGAAAATGGATTCGCAGCAGTTTAAGCCATTGTTTGGGGGAAAAGACGACCATTAACGCTGGAATAGGGAGCGTTGGGGTAGGGGACGTTCAATAATACCGGCCACTTGGGTCGCAGCATTGAGATTAAGACTCAGGGCTTGTTTTGCCCAAATATTACCTTGAATCACTGCGCCGTTGGCAATGAGGGTGCCTCTGGGTTGAACGACGACATCACCCCGTACGGTAGTTTGCCGGAGAATGCAGGTGGCTCCGGAAGGGACTTCGAGATCCCCAATGGCGATCGCCCCTAAACTTCCTTTACATTGGGTCGCTTGGGCGAGCACGGGGAAGAGTCCGAAAACCCCCATGGCAAAGGCCACGCCCAGTCCCAGTCGGCAAAATGGGGATTGTAAATAATGCTGATACTGACCCATGGGAAAATAGCCAATTTTTAAAGGATAGGGGTTGTCGGGCAGATTGCTTCAATTCTAAGGATGACCTGGGGCGATGAAACAACGTTGAAAATTCCATGAGAAGTTTCTCATCTAATCTGGTGCAATTGTTCGGTAAGGCGATCGCCACAGAGTTCGAGCAGGGTGGGAATATTCGGGCGACGCTCTGGAATACGCCAACTAATGGCAATATGCCGCAGGAGAGTAAGATTAGCGTAGACATCAATAGCCTGACTGAGATGGGAGCTTTCTGGGGGTTGTTTTGCTAAAAAAGCGGCCTTTAACGTCTGTTCCTGACTAACCATGGCATTGGGATCACCCCAGGTGCGGAGGCTCTGCTCGGTCATGTGGGCGATGAAATTCCCCAGATCAACGGCGGGATCTCCCTGGCAATAGAGGTCGAGATCCACCAGCCAAAGGCGATCGCCTTCTACCAAAATTTGATCAGGGTAAAAATCCCGGTGAATCGTCGTTGAGGGGCGGGGATGCTGTTCTAAGATTTGTCCTAGTCGTTCACTCTGGGCGATGAAATATTGAATTTGTGTTTGCCATTGGGGTTGCTGGTGGGCAAAATCCCGGAGGCGATCGCCAAGAATCTGTAATTCGTCAGCAATGGTATGGGTCTTTTGAGTGGGTACGGAATGGGTGTGGAGTTTGTGGGCAAGGGCAGCAATTTTTTCGGGTAAACCTGGCTGGGTGATCAATAAATTGGTTGCGGGTTGACCAGGCACCCACCGTTGCAGCCACATCCGCCAGGGTTCAACAATACCGAGAGGTTCCGGCACCGATAAGCCATCTTCACTATCCCCGTGGAAGCCGTTTTCCCATAACGCTCGCTGGTAGCCATAGCTTTTGTAATCTGTGCCCTTGGCGCGAATTTTGCCGAGAATAATCTGTTCCCCTGCGTCGGTTTCCAGATAATAAGCAATCAAGGCCCGGCGTCCGATTTTATGGCGTAGCAGTTCGGCCTTGATCACCCTCCGCACAGTGGGAAAAATGGTAGTGAAATGCGGCTGGACTAACTGGGGATCGAGGACAAACGGTAGCCAGGGCATTTTGGGATCAGGGTAAATTTCTGCCATGGTTAACGCCCCAAGGATTTAGTGACGGTTGCGAGGGTTTGCCGTTGGAAAAGGTCGGCATAGGCTCCCTGGCGCGCTAATAATTCGGCGTGGGTGCCCTGTTCCTGGATTTGTCCCTGGTCGAGGTAAAGGATTTGGTCGGCGGCGATCGCCAACTGGAGGTTATGGGTGACGAGAAAGGTGGTGCGATTTTCTGCTAACCGTTCTAGGGCTTCAAAAACCAACTGTTCGTTGACTTTATCCAAGCCACTGGTGGGTTCATCCAGGATCAAAATGGGGGTTTGTCGCATGGCGGCCCTGGCGATCGCCAACCGTTGCCGCTGCCCACCAGAAAGGGTTGTGCCCCGTTCCCCCACCACTGTGTCGTAGCCCTGGGGCAGTTGCAAAATAAAGTCATGGGCATTGGCTAAACGGGCCGCTGCCTCGATATGAGCCATTGTTGCGTTCTCGATGCCATAGGCGATATTTTCCCGGATCGTTGCCGCAAACAGTAAACTCTCCTGCAATACCACCGCCATTTGGTTCCTTAAGCTCGTCAGTTGATAATCCCGCAGATCCTGACCGTCGATAAGAATTTTTCCCGCTGTTGGGTCATAGAGGCGCAACAACAAACTGAGAAGCGTCGATTTTCCACTGCCGGAACCACCAACGAGGGTAATTTTTTCGCCGGGTTGCACCGTTAAATTTAGCCCCTTAAGAATTCCTTGGTCGGGATGATAGCCAAAGGAGACATCTTTAAATTCAATCAACCCCCGGAGAGATGGCGTGGCGATCGCCCCTGGTTTGTCTTGAATATCGGGGGTTTCCGCCAAAATATTTAAAATCCGTTCCCCCGAAGCCGCCGCCTTTGCCAGACGCCCAGTATATTTCGCAAAATTCTGCACGGGTTTGTAGGCATTGCGCAGATAGGTTAAAAACACCAAAACTGTTCCTGGCGTGAGGGCATCTTCGATCACCAGATGTGACCCATAGCCCATCACCAAGGCCGTACCTAGGGCAATCAACACATCCACCACCCGCTCTAGGTTTGCGGCCAATCGTTTGGTTTCAATACTCTCCTGGAGGCTCTGTTGGTTCTGGCGACTAAAAAGATCCGCAAAGGCTTGCTCTAGGGAAAGGGCTTGCACCAGTTTAATCGCGGCGAGGGATTCAGCGGCGGTGGCGGCGACGGCCCCTTCCCGGTGGCGTTGGGTGAGGGAAGCACGGCGAATTTTGGTACTTAAACGGCTGGCAGCAAACCAAAACAGCGGAAAAGTCACGAGGGATAAGAAGGTGAGTTTCAAGTCAAGCCAGGCCATTACCCCAAGCATTCCCCCCAGGGTTAACAGGCTAACCACCAGGGGCAACGCCGCCGTGAGCAAAATTTCCTGGAGACGGTTCGCATCGCTACTGACGCGGATAATCAGGTCACCACTGCGGGCTTGGTAGTGGTAGCGCAGGGAAAGCCGTTGCAAATGACTGTACAGTTGATCCCGCACCTGGGCCATGACGCGACTACCGACGATCGCCAAACTGACGGTATTCCAATAGGTGGCGATCGCCCGACTGACGGCAATGACGATCACCCCGGCAGCAATGAAAACCAAGAGCCAAACCGGATCGAGATTTGTAAAACCGAAAAAAGCCAGGGTCGGCTGGGTTTGAGCCGGAATCAGCACCCCATCAATGAGCAGCTTGAGGGGCCAGGGTTCCAACAACCGCAACCCCACATCCGCCAGTAAAGTCACCATCGCCACTAGCAAGAGTCGCCACTGGGTACGAATTTGGGGCCAAAAGGTGGTGATTACAGCCCAGAGGCCAGGGACAGCTTGGGTCATGGGGGAGGCACGGTGCATATTTTTCTAACTTTTAACCTCAACGTTGAAAAACTAGGCTTGGGCGATCGCCAAAATTTGGGCAGCAATGTGATCCCAAGTGTGGCGTGCAAAAACGGCGGTGCGGGCGGCGGTGCCTAACTGGTGCCGTTGCTGGGGCGATCGCCAGAGATGTTCGAGGGCCTGGGCAAGGGCTGCTGGCTCTCCCGGTGGACACAAAATCCCCGCCACCCCATCGTCAATAATGTCCGGCAGTTGACCGATGCGACTCGCCACCACGGGCAACCCCGCTGCCATGTATTCCACCACCTTGAGGGGGGAAAAATAAAAATCTTCACTGGCGGGATAGGGGGCCACTGCCACGCTCATCTGGCTTAACCAGTGCGGGACTGCCTCTGGAGCCACAGCACCTGTCCATTGCACCTGGGCCGTTAACTTGCGCTGGGTGATCGCCTGTTCAAGGGCTTGCCGTTGGGGGCCATCGCCGACGATCAACAAGCGCGCTTCCGGGACAGTTTGTCGAAGTTGGGCAAAGGCTTCAATGAGGCAATCCAGGCCATGCCAAGGCTTGAGGGAACCCACAAAACCCACCGTAAACGGCTTTGTGGCGGACGGCTTGAAAACCTCCGAAAATCGGTCTGGATTCACGCCATTGGGCAGCACAAAAAGGCGATCGCCAGGCACCCATTGTTGCAAATAGGCCTTCACCCCCTCGGACACGGCGATTAAAGCTGTTGCTTTCCCAAAGGCTGTCGCTGCGACCTGCAACGCTAAATCCCGGTCAATTAAACCCCGGTGGGTGGCCTGTTCTTCAATTAGGGGCGCATTCACTTCTAAAATGCCAGGAATCTGCCAGTATCGCGCAGAGGTCATCCCCGCCTGGCTCCAGAGGGAATAACGTTCATAGACGAGATCGTAGGGAGCTGCCTGGGTTAATAAATTTTGCAATATCTGATTTTGTTGAAAGAGTCCCTGCTCACGGCTTGCCAGATCTCCTTTGGGAACTTTGGGTAAGCAGTAAACGGGTAAATCGGCCAAATCTGCGGGCGGTTCACCTCCAAGCCTCGCGGCAAATAGCGTTACCGTTGCCCCCTGGTTCTGAAAGGCACGGATCATCTCCTGGACATGGATCGAGGCCCCTTTACAGCCAAAGACCGGAATGCCTGGATCGGCGCAGACATAGGCAATTTTCATCGTTGGGCCTCCCCTTGGTGGAACAGTTGGCGGAGTTGGGCGGCATTGCGCTGGAGATCAAAGGCTTGTTCTAAACGCTGGCGGGCTGCCTGGGCGAAGTGGTGCCGTAAATCCGTTTGGTTTAAAAGAATTTGGAGGGCTTTGGCGAGTTGTTCTGGATCATTTTGGGCCACCAGCAACCCTGTCTCCTGGTGCTGAATAATTTCGGGAATTCCTGTGACATCCGTCGCCACGCAGGGAGTCCCCAAGGCGATCGCCTCTAACAAAACTGTAGGTAAACCATCCCGATTGCCATCTTTCCCAATAACGTAGGGAGCCACAAAAACTGTCGCCTGTTTTAGGAGCTGAAACACTTCTCCCTGGGGTTTGGGGCCAGTAATCTCCACCCAAGGCTCTAGCTGGTGTTGGGCAATTTGCGATCGCAGTGTCGTTTCTAGGGGGCCACTCCCCACGATTTGACAGCGGAACGAACAATTCCAACGACGCAGCAGATCACAGGCGGCAATCAGATAGGTCAATCCTTTCTTTTCCACGAGGCGCGACACTGACACAATTAACGGTGGCTGTGGATTTTCTAAATGGGGTTGGTAGGGTAATTCCGTTAAATCCATGCCGTTGTAAATGCGTTTGACCTTAGTTGCAACTTCCCCATACTGCTGTTGTAAATAGGTACGGTTATAGTCGCTGACAGTCACCACAGCGCAGGCATCTTGGAGTTTGCGGCTAAAATCTGCCGGATCAACGCTCTCGTGGAAAATGTCTTTTGCGTGGGCTGTAAAGCTGTAGGGAACCCCGGCAAAATGGGCGGCTAACCGGGTAACGCTGGTGGCGACGCTGGCGAAATGGGCATGGAGATGGGTGATCCCCTGGTGGCGGACGGCTTGGGCGAGCCAGAGGGCTTGATACAGAACACTGGAACGTTCTCCGGCGGCGTAGGCTAATTTTTCCCAGAGGTCGGGGATCAGGGCGGCGGCAGCTTGGATTTCTGCCCAGAGGTAACTGGCAGCAGTGGGATTTTGCCCTAAAAAATCGGGGTGCGATCGCCCTTGGCTGGGTTTTTGAATGTAGGTGACAGGCGCTTTAATCCGGGCAATTTTGTCTTGGAAATGACTATCCACCGGGGGCCGTAGGGCAAAAATTTTGATGTCTAAACCCGCTGCTTCGTGGGCGAGAATTTCATTGACGATGAAGGTTTCTGAATAGCGGGGATAGCGTTTAACAACATAGGCAATGGCCATGACACATTGAAAAAATAATGGAAATAATGATGATGGACTAGGAAGCTTGGGAAGTAAAACAAGTTGAGGATTTGAGCATCTGACCTAAAAGGAGAGGCAACTGTTGGGTGGCCTGGAGATTTAGACCAGCAGTGTGCCTGGGGGTTTTTGGATCACAACGGAGCCAAGCCGCTAGATTTTGGAGATTAACCTGGTGGGGATGGAGTACATCCACCATACCCAATTGTTTTAAGCGGGTTGCCCGGAGCCATTGTTCCTGGCGGGGTTTAGTCCGGGGGATGATCAAAGCGGATTTCTGGAAGGAGAGAATTTCACAGGTGGTATTGTAGCCACCCATGGCAATCACCCGTTCGGCGGCGGCCATGAGAATCGTTGGTTCGGGACAGTAGGGAAGGATTGTCAGGTGGGGATTGTGTTGGGCGATCGCCCCTAGGGTTTGGCGTACGGACTCCGGCATAAAAGGCCCCGTGAGTAGCACCCCGGGCAGGTCAGCGGTGAAGGGAATTTGGGCAAAGGCGATCGCCAGGGTTTCCCCATCTTGGCCGCCACCCACCGCACCGAGGATGAACCGGGGTGGTAAATCCCACGCTTTTAAGGTTTCTTGCCAAGGTTGCCCTAAATACTGGAGGCGATCGCGTTGGTTAAAATAGCCTAGAGTAGCCATTTTTGCGATCACCTCTGGGGAAAAATCATATTCTCGCCGAAGATCATAAACTTGGGGATCGCCGTAAATCCACACCGCGTCATAGTAGCGACAAATAGCCATTTCGTTGTCCGCCCGTTGCCAATCTCGCCGCACAGCTGCCGGGTCGTCCAACACATCCCGTAACCCCAAAACACAGCGCATCTTGGGCTGCTTACGGATGTATTCCAGGCTGGGGTCTAATTCCCGTTCCGCCCCCCTGGGGACATTATCGACGATGAAAACATCAGGTTGGAATTGTTGAACTGCGTTTAAAATTAACTGTGATCGCAACCCAATGATTTCCCGTAAAGGCAAGGCTAAATGACGCGCCCGATAGGAACCCTCCCGGCTTTTTTTCAGGGCTGGCAAACTTAAGCAATCAATCCCCGCAGTGGCCAGCCCGTCATTGCCATCGCCCATGCCGCTAATGAGCAAAATATCTAGGGTCAAAGCCGATCGTTGTAGAGTTTGTGCAATCAATACATTACGCCGTTTGTGACCCAATCCCATAGTGTCGTGGGAATATAGCGCGATGCGGTGGCGGGGGGCTGGCGGCCTGGATCGGGGGCGTCGTTTCCCAGAAACAGAGGTTGGGCTGGAGATCCCCTGGGGCGATCGCCATTGAACATTCCGTTGTCGTTGGGCGGGTTCCATGGGCAAAGACCTCTCCTTTGGGATCTGACCTCGACACTGCTCGCCAGATTCTTAACGATTATGGATATCTTGACCCGCTTCCCTAAACCCCTGGTGAAGATTCCATGAGAAAACCTTCATGGAAAAAGCCTAGATAATAAAGTTTCTCTATGGCTTATTTGCACTGAGGATTACGGCAGCTTGGGGGAAATGTAAGGTTAAAGACCGCTGAGAAATGCAAACATCAGTAGATGATAAATCCAGGGTGAGCGTCAAAAATTTAGACAAACTGCATCAGTAAAATTTTGTGGCCACTACTTATCCCCAGCAACCTGACCTAATCGTTCCAGAATGCTTCAGTCTCTAACTTTTCTAGTTTTCCCTCACGGGAGGTTTGTTCCATGTTTCTGAAAAAAGTTTCTCTGACGGTCTTGTCTTCTCTCCTCCTGCTCGCGGGTGCCTCGATCCCCGTAAAAGCCCAGGTCTATGTCAATGGCGAATATATCCAGGGCGAAGATTTGATGATCCTTGAGTATCTGGCTGGCGGCTCGATTCCTGCGGGGAGTTACTGGCTGGATTACTACACTGGTGCGTGGGGCTATGCAGGCGATTACACGGTGCAAGGATACCTTGGCGCTGGCAGTAATAATTACGACGGCAGCTATGGGAGTGATTCTAGCGGCTATGATTCCTACTACAGCACCGGTGGGGCTGGGGGCTACGGTTCCTATGTCTCCGATGGTGACTGCGCCTATTTCTCATCGGGAGATATCTCAGTTTCTACCTGCTAAAGATCAAGAGGGCGATCGCCACAGCGATGAGCATGAACTAAACCGTTTTCCTTAGTGGCGATCTACTTACTCCTTGCCAAGACCTCTTTATCCTCGGCAATAACCATTTCTTCGTCTCAAAGTACAGCTTTATGGTTACTAATCACTCTTATATCTTTCCTGCTGGCAATAATCTAGCATTTTGGGAAATTCCAAAAGATTCTGGATTGATTAATGTTTTTGCTGCTTATCCAGTCTATCCTGTACGTCCTCCCAACGTCGAAAAAGACTCTAATTGGGAACTTCCACAGATATTTCTGTAATAGTTCTCCTTCTTGGTTTGATTATTACTTGTGTTTTAGTCCTTTGCTTTAACCAACCAAATGGACGTTGAGATTGAAATCTCTACAATCTTCTAGATTGACTAGGTATAGGCGAAAGATTGGGGTTTACGCGCGAAAACTTCAGTCAGAGGCCAATTTTCCTAGGTAATTCTTTAATTCTTTGAATTCTCGTGGGCGATCGCTAAACCAACGAAATTTTTATGCTGGCAATAGGCCCAGCTTCTTGGCCAAACACCGACAGTTTTTCCTCTATTGCCGAAGGTGTCATAATCAATCTCTACTAAAAAAGTTGGCACCGAAACCATGCTCAAGATCGTTACAAAAAAAAGCAAAAAATAACTTTTCTTATTTAGCTTCCCCTAGGATTTCAACGAAATTTAAACCTTCACTGATTTTTGTCATTGTCTACAGCAGAACAACCCAAGACAGCAAGAAATGTCTCTAAAATTAGAAGTGTAAATATTTCCTTGATTTTCCGGATCAGACCAATCAAATTCTATTTTTTCTTATAACTTTTAGCAAGCATTTTGTTGTTAAAGTCAACAAAGTATCAGGCTCAAAAAATAGCCAACATCAATCACTTTTTCCACTGCCTCGACTCACAAAACAGATCATCACCTACGATTTCCACCCAGTCACCAGCAAAACATTAAAATTTTGAGATTATGGCTACTAACACAATTGCCACCCTCGATGCGAATGAAGCCGTCGCCAAAGTTGCCTACAAACTAAACGAAGTCATTGCCATTTATCCCATCACCCCCGCTTCACCGATGGGTGAATGGGCCGATGCCTGGGCCTCCCAAGGACAGCCAAATCTCTGGGGAACCGTGCCCAGCATCATCGAAATGCAGAGTGAAGGAGGAGCCGCCGGAGCCGTCCATGGTTCCCTGCAAACGGGTTCTTTAACGACAACCTTCACCGCCTCCCAAGGGCTACTGTTAATGATCCCCAACCTCTACAAAATTGCGGGGGAATTAACCTCAGCGGTGATCCATGTTGCCGCCCGTTCCGTTGCAGCCCAAGCCCTCTCCATTTTTGGCGATCACTCCGATGTGATGGCTGTGCGGGGGACGGGATTTGCCCTGTTGTCCTCCGCCTCGGTGCAGGAAGCCCACGATATGGCGTTGATTGCCCAAGCGGCGACGATGAAAGCCCGTGTGCCCTTCATCCACTTTTTTGATGGGTTCCGCACCTCCCACGAAATTCAAAAAATTGAATTACTCGATGAATCGGTTTTACGGGATTTGATCGACGATGAAGATGTCTTTGCCCACCGCGCCAGAGCCTTAACCCCCGATCATCCAGTGGTGCGCGGCACAGCCCAGAACCCCGATGTCTTTTTCCAAGCGCGGGAATCGGTGAATCCGTTCTATGACAAATGCAGTGCCATTGTGCAGGAAATGATGGATCGCTTTGGGGCACTGACAGGACGCGCCTACAAACTGTTTGAATATGTGGGTGCGCCGGATGCGACGCGGGTAATTATGCTGATGGGTTCCGGTTGTGAAACCGTCCATGAAACGGTGGATTACCTCAATGCCCAAGGGGAAAAAGTTGGCGTTTTAAAAGTGCGTTTATATCGTCCTTTTGATCCTGCTGCGTTAATTGCTGCGCTACCAAAATCTGTTGAAAAAATTGCGGTTTTAGACCGAACGAAGGAACCCGGTGCAAACGGTGAACCGCTCTATTTAGATGTGGTTTCGGCGTTGATGGAAGCTTGGGAAGGCACAATACCGAAAGTTGTCGGGGGACGTTATGGTTTGTCTTCTAAAGAGTTTAACCCGGCGATGGTAAAGGGGATTTTTGATGAATTAAATCAAGTCAAACCAAAGAATCACTTCACCGTTGGCATTAATGATGATGTTAGCCACACTTCCCTTGCCTATGATCCGAGTTTCTCTAGTGAGCAGGATAGCGTGGTACGGGCGATGTTTTATGGCTTAGGTTCCGATGGGACGGTGGGCGCGAATAAAAATTCGATCAAAATTATTGGCGAAGAAACGGAGAATTACGCCCAAGGTTATTTCGTCTATGACTCGAAGAAATCAGGGGCAGTGACGGTTTCTCATCTGCGCTTTGGCCCCAATTTAATTCGCTCCACCTATTTAATTAATCAGGCGAATTTTGTGGGCTGTCACCAATGGTTATTCCTCGAAAAATTAGATGTGCTCAGTGGTGCAAAGGATGGTTCAATTTTTCTTTTAAATAGTCCCTATGCTCCGGATCAAGTGTGGGATCAATTGCCCCTTGAGGTGCAGGAACAAATTGTTCGCAAAAATTTGAAATTCTATGTGATTAATGCGAATAAGGTAGCCCGGGAAAGTGGCATGGGCGGAAGAATTAATACGGTGATGCAAACCTGTTTCTTTGCTCTCTCCGGTGTCCTGCCAAAAGAGGAGGCGATCGCCAAAATTAAGGAATATATCCAGAAGACCTACGGCAAGAAAGGCACGGATGTGGTCACCATGAATATTCAGGCGGTGGATAACACCTTGGCGAATTTGTTTGAGGTGAACGTGGGCGAAGCCAATAGCCCGATCCGTAAGCCTCCTGCCGTTTCCCCAAATGCGCCCGACTTTATGCGCAATGTCCAAGCGCCGATGCTGATCAAAGAAGGCGATCGCCTGCCGGTGAGTTGTCTACCCTGTGATGGTACTTACCCGACGGGGACTTCTAAATGGGAAAAACGCAATGTGGGTGAATTTATTCCAGAGTGGGATCCAGAGGTTTGTATTCAGTGCGGTAAATGTGTGATGGTCTGTCCCCACGCGACGATTCGCGCCAAAGTTTATGAACCCAATCTGTTAGGAAATGCGCCGGAAAGTTTTAAATCCATTGATGCGAAGGACAAGAATTTTTCGGGTCAGAAATTTACAATTCAGGTAGCTCCGGAAGACTGTACCGGCTGTGGCGTTTGTGTGGATGTTTGTCCCGCAAAAAATAAGGCACAACCCGCCAAGAAAGCGATCAATATGGTGGAACAGTTGCCCCTACGGAAACAGGAAAGAACGAATTGGGATTACTTCTTGAATTTGCCCTTGCCGGAACGGCGCGAATTAAAACTCAATCAAATCCGCGAACAACAATTACAGGAGCCACTCTTTGAATTCTCCGGTGCCTGCGCCGGCTGTGGTGAAACCCCGTACATTAAATTGGTTTCCCAACTGTTTGGCGATCGCACGGTGATTGCCAATGCGACGGGTTGCTCCTCCATCTATGGCGGCAATTTACCGACAACGCCCTACACGAAAAACGCCGAAGGTCGGGGCATTGCTTGGTCGAATTCTCTGTTTGAAGATAACGCCGAATTCGGTTTAGGCTTCCGTCTTTCTATCGATAAACAAGCCCAATTTGCGGCGGAATTATTACAACGCTTAAGCGGTGAACTTGGTGATAATTTCGTCAGTGAATTATTAACTGCCCGCCAAGCCGATGAAGCCGACATTTGGGAACAACGGCAACGGGTGCGAGAACTGAAAAATAAACTCGCAAGCCTCAATGCCCCCGACGCGAAACAGTTAGCGTCCCTCGCTGATTACCTCGTGAAAAAATCCGTCTGGATCGTCGGTGGGGACGGTTGGGCCTACGACATCGGTTTCGGTGGTCTGGATCATGCGATCGCCAGCGGGAAAAATATCAATATTCTCGTGATGGACACCGAGGTTTATTCTAATACTGGCGGACAATCCTCCAAAGCTACTCCACGGGCAGCCGTCGCCAAATTTGCCGCCGGTGGGAAACCCGCCCCGAAAAAAGACCTCGGTTTAATCGCCATGACCTACGGCAATGTGTACGTCGCATCGGTGGCAATGGGAGCCAGAGACGAACATACCCTGAAAGCCTTCCTCGAAGCCGAAGCCTACGAAGGCCCCTCCCTGATCATCGCCTACAGCCACTGCATCGCCCACGGCATTAATATGCAAACCGCCATGAGTCACCAAAAAGAACTCGTCGAAAGCGGACGCTGGCTACTGTACCGCTATAACCCCGACCTCAAGGCAGAGGGCAAAAACCCCCTCCAACTCGATAGCCGTACCCCCAAAGGCAGCGTCGAAAACTCCATGTACAAAGAAAACCGCTTCAAAATGCTCACCATGACCAAACCCCAAGCGGCGAAGGAACTGCTCAAACAAGCCCAGAGCGATGTCGATACCCGTTGGCGAATGTACGAATACCTTGCCAACCGTCCCGAAGCCTAACGCCTCAAGTCCCCCTTACTTCAGGGGGACTTAGGGGATGTAAAACCATTAACCTACCGGAGAACCACCATGGATTTAACCACACAATATTTAGGTCTGACCCTGCGATCGCCATTAATTGTTGGTGCAGCCGCTCCCTTAACTGAGGACATCGATAACATTAAACGGATGGAAGATGCCGGAGCCGGAGCCGTCGTTTTACATTCCCTCTTTGAAGAACAAATTCGCAAAGAAAAACTCGAATTGCACCATCACTTCACCTATGGAACGGACTCCTTTGCCGAAGCCTTAAATTATTTCCCAGAGAATGCTTCCGATGTTTTTCATGTAGGTGTTGAAACCTATTTAGAACATATTCGGACTGCTAAATCCGCCGTCGATATGCCGATTATTGCCAGCCTCAACGGTTCCCACCAAGGGGAATGGGAACACACCGCCAAACTGATGGAACAAGCCGGAGCCGATGCCATCGAATTGAACATTTATTATGTCCCGACGGATATTAATAAAAATGGTTCAGAAGTGGAGTATGAATATATTCAAATTGTGCGGACAGTGCGAGAAAATTTAAATATTCCTGTTGCCGTAAAGCTGAGTCCTTTCTTTAGCAACATGGCAAATATGGCGAAACGGTTAGTTGATAATGGGGCGAGTGGCTTGGTTTTATTTAACCGTTTTTATCAGCCGGATATTGATATCGAAAACCTCGAAGTCACCCCGAATTTAATCCTGAGTAGCCCCTTGGATATGCGTTTACCCATGCGCTGGATTGCGATGCTCTATGGACGTTTGGATGTGGATTTTGCGGCGACCAGTGGCATTCAACGGGGAACCGATGCGATCAAAATGTTAATGGCAGGGGCAAAGGTGACGGCCTTAGTGGCAACTTTATTGCGCCACGGCATTCATCACATTGAAACCATTGAAACGGAAATGGTGCAATGGCTCGAAGAACATGAATATCTTTCTTTGGAGCAACTGCGGGGCAGCATGAGTCAGGTCAATTGTCCCGATGAAAGTGCCTTTGAACGGGCGCAATATATGCGGGCGATTCAATCCTACCAACCAGAGCGACATACACTTTGAGGTTTGCTATTGCTGCAGGGCCTTGGCGATCGCCTTAAGGGCACGGGGATCAGACAACATCCAAGGGTGCAAGGGTACGGGTAACTGCACGCCGGTGCCAATGGGGAGCTTCGTGCTCTTGGCGGGGAGAATCATGAGATCAAAGGGAGTCCATAGCCAAGTGACTTTTACAGGTTCTAGGGCAGTGGCCACATCACGGTTCAAATCCTGAAGCAAGTCACTATCCGGGCGCATCTGACGAATCCCCGGAAAGGGCAAACCATAGGCTGATAAAGTGCCATTATTGGGGGCCGAAATACTCACATAACGTTCCACCCGTTGATTGCCGCCGAGCCGTTGCAAATAGTAGCGGGTCACAATGCCCCCCATACTAAAGCCCACGAGATCGAACCGCTGGGTCGTCCCAAAATGTTGGTGGACATAGGTTTCGATTTGGCTAGCTAAAATGGGCAGTGCTTGACGGCCGTCGTTGGGTTGTAGATCAAGGGCATGAATTTCCCAACCTTGCTGACTGAGGTATCGAGTTAGGGGTTTAAACACGGTGTGGCGGTCTAAAAAGCCATGGATCAACAACACCGGATTGAGAGAGTGGGTCATGGTTTATTGAAAAATCCTGAGAATCTTGATTACAATTTTATTAAGAACTTTTACAAAATTTGGTTATGTCTCACCCCAGCTTAGCGACACTTTCCCAACAACTCGAAAGTGAAAACTCCAAGGATCGCATGATTGCCCTGGCCCAATTGCGGGATGTAGCCCCCCTAGAAGCGATGCCCCTCATTAAAAAAGTATTAGATGATGAGGTGCTGCAAATTCGCTCGATGGCGGTTTTTGCCCTGGGGATTAAGCAGACAGAAGAGTCCTATCCAATTTTGATTAAGCTGCTAGAAACTGACGGCGATTATGGTATTCGGGCTGATGCGGCGGGTGCTTTAGGGTATCTCCAGGATGAGCGGGCTTTAAAACCACTGCTGCGGGCTTTTTACGAAGATACCTCTTGGTTAGTGCGTTTTAGTGCGGCGGTTTCCTTGGGGAATCTCGGTCGTCCGGAAGCGAAGGATGCCCTGGTTCAAGCCCTTGATAGTGGGGAAGCCATTTTAGAACAAGCAGCGATCGCCGCCCTGGGAGAAATTGGTGCTGTAGAAACCGTGGATCGCCTTGTTACCTTTGTTTCTTCAGACAATTGGCTAGTACGACAACGGCTCGCAGAAGCCCTAGGCGCGTTACCTTGTGAAAAGAGTCTTGCGGCGGTCAAGTTCCTCGTCAAAGACGACCATCCCCAGGTACAGGAAGCAGCCCAATATAGCCTCGATAGACTTAGTAATTCGTAGCGCGTGCGCGGCAAAATTTTACTGACCTCCTTTCAACCCTGGCTGGAGCATCACACTTCCAATGCCTCGGATGATCTGCTCTGTCAGCTTAAGGCGAGGCGACTGGCCTTTGCGGATTTTTTATTTCTGCACCATCTGCCTGTGGAAACGGCGATCGCCTCCGCAAAAACGATTCAAGCCATTGCCGCTTATCAGCCGGATCTAGTGCTCTGCTGTGGCATGGCCGAAAAACGCGATCGCCTCACGGTGGAATCCCAAGCTTTTTATCAGGGGCAGCAGTTACAAACGCGCTTGGATCTGCAGGCTCTCACGGCTCCCCTAGAATTTACGGAGATTAGCGACGATGCGGGTAAATTTGTCTGTGAAGGGCTATATTTTCAAGTGTTAAAGCATCTCCAGCGGCAGCAATCCCCAGCGCGGGCCTTATTTCTCCATGTGCCTCTGCTCACGGCGGCCAATCGACCCTTAATCCTGCGGGACGTTGAAACCATGCTCCACTGGCTGCTGCACAATGTTCTGGCTTTCCCCACTGACCCATGACTGCCACCAAAACCCCGAACCCGAAGACGTTAAAACGCATCCGCACCCTCAGTAAGCTGCTCGACAGTGCGATCGCCATTCCGGGGACAAAGTACAAAATCGGCCTCGATCCGATCATCGGTTTGGTGCCAGCGGTGGGGGATTATCTGAGTTTAATTCTCTCTGGCTATGTGATTTTCGAGGCGGCCAAACTGGGAGCAAAACAGGATACCCTCGTCAAAATGGCCCTCAATCTTCTTGTGGATAGCGTTGTTGGGACGGTGCCCGTGGCCGGGGATCTCTTTGATGTGGCCTGGAAAGCCAACGAGGCGAATTTAAAGCTTTTAGAACAGGATTTGCCCGACCAGATTGACCTCGACAATGCCTCCATTGATTGGCGTCCCCTGATTTTAATTTTAGGGGCGATCGCCTTGGTGATTCTTTTGGGCGGTTTGTTGACCCTGTGGCTGCTAAAGCTCGTGTTTAATGCCCTTACCTAGATCGAAATTTGGGTTACGGCAATATTCCCTGAAAAACAGACATCCACATCGGTACCAGCGGCCCGGGGGCGCTCAGGGTAGGAACCGACATAATGGAACTGTTGATCCCGTGCTTCATAGCGCACTTGCATCGGGTCGGTGCTGCGCTCACAGAAAATAATTTCCGGGTCAGAGTCTCCCGTTAAATGGGGAAAATTCACATTCCAAAAATGCTTTTCCGGTAGTTCCTGGGTCAATAATTGCGCCAAAAGTTTCCCCGTCCAGTGGGTGACAAGATCCCAGTCAATCTCTAAAGGCCGCTGGATGAAATGGGAAAAGGCGATCGCCCGCTTACCGAGGATTGTCGCTTCCCGCACCGCCGCCACCGTTCCTGAAGTGTAAATATCCACGCCGAGGTTTCCCCCTGCATTTACCCCCGACAGCACCCAATCAACATCTGCCGCAAACTGCGTGAGACCCAAGCGTGTACAATCTGCTGGCGTACCTGCCACCGCATAGGCATTTTTCGTCCGTTGCTCCACCGGAATGGGAGCATAAACCGTAAACCGATGGCCACATTCCGACATCTGTGTTTGGGGGGCCACCGTCACTACTTCTCTCGCATGGGGGGAGATCGCCTTTTGTAAGGTTGCAATCCCAGGGGCATCAATCCCGTCGTCATTTGTTAATAAAACGCGCATTACGATCCCAAATAAGCCTCTAAAACCTGTTCATTACACTGGATATCTTCGGGGGTTCCGTCCGCCAAATTGCTCCCCTCTGCCAGTACCCAGATGTGGTTACACAAGGACATGATCACATCCATATTGTGCTCAATGATCAAAAAAGAAATTCCCTGCTGGTTCCAGCGGACAATGTGTTCACAAATTTGGTTGATCAAAGTGGGATTCACGCCCGCCGCAGGCTCATCCAACAAAATTAACTGGGGATCGCTCATCAAAGCCCTGGCCATTTCCAGGAGTTTGCGTTGTCCCCCCGACAGGGCACCAGCGTAATCCTGGGCTTTTTTCCCTAGACCGACGGATTCTAAGATGGCGATCGCCTTTTCCCGATTTGCCTTTTCTTGGCGACGAATTTTCCCCTGTTGCCACACCCGCAGGAAGTTTTCCCCCGTTTGCTGTTGGGCCGCCAGCAACATATTGTCTAGTACCGATAACCGCGATAACACCCGTGCCACTTGGAAGGTACGCACAAAACCCCGTGCCGCAATCTGGTGAGACGGTAAATGCTGCACTTCCTGGCCGTTAAAAATAACTGTCCCCCGATCCGGCGTAATAAAATTCGAGAGCAAATTAAACAACGTCGTTTTGCCCGCCCCATTGGGGCCAATCAACCCCGTAATCTGTCCGCGGGGCACCGTAATCGAAGCATTTTGCACCGCACGGATGCCACCGAAACTTTTATGGAGACCTGATGCTTGCAGCAAAGGGGATGGTTCACTCATGGTTGCCGGGATAGGGAGTCGCCCTATATCCTAGCGGTCTCTGGGATGGGACGCTAGGGTGTAATCGGTTCTTCGTCGGCAAATTGCGGCTCTTCGTTGAGGATGCCCACGCGATTAAAGGGCCAAAAACGAATAAAGGCTTTCCCCACAAGCTTTTCACGGGGGACAAAACCCCAATAGTGGGAATCATAGCTATTGTTGCGGTTATCGCCAAGGACGAGGTAGTGATCTTCTGGAATCGTCACGGGGCCGTAGTCATATTCTGGGGCTTCGTTGATATAGTCTTCTTCGAGGGCTTCCCCATTGATAAAAACGGTGCCGCCGCTGACTTGTACGGTATCCCCGGGAATCCCGATCACCCGCTTAATAAAAGCATCCCGATAGTTTTGCTGCTGGAGAATTTCTGTCGGGTTAAAGACCACCACATCTCCCCGTTGGGGATTTTTGAAGTGATAGCTGATTTTTTCAATGATTAGGCGATCGTTCACTTCTAGGGTCGGCAGCATCGACTCGGAGGGAATGTAGCGGGCCTCGGCGACGAAAGTGCGGATCCCAATGGCCAAAATACCAGCGGTCACAAGGGTCTTGATGGTCTCTACCCAGGGATTTTCTTCATGCTGTTGCTCCGTGCCACTGGGTTTCTGGGGCGGTTCAACGGGAAATTGAGAGTTTTCGGGCATTTCGGGCATTATCGGTTCGCGCAGAAGTGACTAAAAGAAAATTGTGCGGCAGAATGTACGACGTGATGGTGACGACAATTGTGCCTGCCTGGGAAAAAGTGCTGATGCTTGTTTATTGTATGCTCTCCGATGGGGGATTGGGACTGGCTTAGGGGAGTTTAAGAATTCTCCTGAAAAGTCTTTGTGGGGGGAGAGCATGCTCTTTAAGCCACGGAACCCCGTTTGCGGGTTTCTTTGTAAGAGATACCTACGTTGGTTAACCCTGCTTTGAGGAGTTGTTGTTCGAGGAGCGCAAAAAATCGGGCGCGATCGCCACCCCGGATCACAGCTTGATTATGGGCTTCGGCGATCGCCACGGGATACCCAAACCCCTTTTGCACTTGGCCGAGGACAATGCCTAGGGTTTGATCGAGGAGTTGAGGATCTGCCGCGACCCAGCGGGGCATCTCGATCCGCGCCACCTCCGTCCCCACATGGAGATAACAAAAACAAACCTGATCCGCTTCTGGATAATGATTTAAAATGCGTGCCTGACTGAGCCAAAGCCCACTGCGATCGCCCGGTTGCAACAGTTGCTCAAAAAGAGTGCTATCCCGCAACGGTTCAATGGTTTGGCAGGGAAGAGTTTCGCGAAATTCTGCTTTACGTTCCTTGGTTTCGCCGTCGAGGCAATGGCTTTGACAATCGGGTTTGTCGTGGGGGCAAGCCTGGAGCCGCAGGAAATGAACCGCCTCTACACTGCGGGTGGAACTAATGTAGCCAATCAGCGGAATACGGGTTTCTCGGAGTTGTTGCCAGGCCCCTAGGAGGGGTTCGAGAATTTGTTGGCGGGCTTCGGCGGGCAAATTTTCTAAAAACCAATAGACCAGAGAGCCATCCACCATCGCCACATTGGGAATATGACCGTGGGCACCGGGGGGTAACACCCATTTACAGGCCATCTCAGCGAGCACTTCAGCTTCGGAGGCGGTGCGGCGATAACCGAGCCATTCATCGGTGCGGATGCCCCATTTGCGGGAGGTGTACAGATCTTCGCTGCGATAGAAAATCTCCGGCAGATGATCCAGCAATGGGTGCAAGCTTTGGCCGTAGTGGAGCATCACTCGACCAATATTAATCAAATAACAATAGGCAATTTCATGGTGAGACGGAGCAATTTGGGAGCCATCCGTGGCAAAAACGGTGTGGGCTTGGGAAGGGGGCGAAATGGGAACGCGAGTCTCCAGGGGTTCGAGGGGAATGCCATGGTTAAAAATGAGGCGATCGCCCCAGGTATTTTGGTGGGCCTGGAGGGTCTGGAAATCCGCCTGGGCTTCCCGGAGCAGAGAAATTCCCCGCTCGATTCGTTCTCGTCCCGTGACAGCCTGTTCCTGGAGGTGCGCCCCCATGTCTGGCAGTTGTCCCGCAAGTTTGATTAGATCTAACATTCCCTCAAGTTTCGCCGCTCTTCCACAAGGCGATCGCCCCTAGATTTAAGCGTAATTTAGCCCAAAAAGCAGGGTGTTAGTAACGGATCGTCAGGGTTACGGAAGCATTCACCGTCTGTTCACCCCCTTCTACCGGAGAAGGTGCTGCACTTTCAAGGGCGATTCGTGCCGTATCCATGGTTTTAAAAATGGGGGTTGGCGGCGTCGCCCCATTGACCTGGATTTGGACAATTTCTTGGGGACTCAAACCCAAGGCACCGAGGACAGTTTGGGCCTGGGTGCGCGCATCCTGGGCGGCTTCAGCGAGGGCAGTTTTTTCTGCTTCAGTGAGGGCGGCTTCGGTGGCTCGGAAAGAAATCCCATCAATGCGGGTTGCTCCGGCTTTGACAGCTTCATCCATCAGGCTCCCGGCTTGGGCGGTGGGCACCTCAAAGCTCACTGTATTGGTAGCGAGATAACCGATGAGGCGGCGATCGCCATTGTTGTAGTCATATTCCGGCTGGAGGTTAATGCCCGTGGTGGTGAGCTTGGCCACATTTTTGGACTTGAGAAAATCCACCACTTGGTTACTGCGCTTGGCGATATCTGCCTGGACTTGGGTTGCCGTCGCCCCCCGCACCTCGACCCCAAGGCGTACTTCAGAAAGACTCGTGGCAATGGCTTCTTCGCCGCGCCCCGTGACAGTGATCGTGCGCAATAGTTCTTCGGCGATCGCCCCAGAGGTTCCCCCCAGGAACAACATTCCCGCCAACAGTGGCACAAACAGTTTTTTCAGTTGCATTTTTTTTCATACTCCTACACACAGGTGCAAGATCACAGGGACAATTGTGTTTGACGCTCTAGAAATTTATTAGTCAATCAAATTCACATTTTTTAATATTAAACAGCCCCTGGAATCCTGCTTTGACTCTAGTTTACGACTGCCACAAGTCTCAAGGTTTTCTGTTACAAAAAAAGAAACCTTTTCGTCATCCCTGGACTTGTCTTTCATACTTTAGGCAACTTATTTTTTGCTTAGTCAGGGAGGATTTTCAATGCCCTTCAGTGATGCCCGTGATTATCAAATTGCAATTCTGACGACGTTTCTCCTGTTGGGAGTTTACACGCGAGACTGGACGTTAAATTTAACCTGGGTTTTGCTGGCGATCGCCACCTGCATTGTGACCCAATGGAGCATTAGTGCTTGGCAAGCCTACCGTTGCCGACGAGAAACCCCTCTGCAATGGCCACCGCTACTGATCTCTGGGGCGCGGAGTGCGGCGATTACCGGCTTGGGCCTTTCCCTGCTCCTGCGGGTAAATCATCCCCTTGTTTTAGTGGGGGCAGCGGTCGGGGCGATCGCCAGTAAATTTTTATTCCGTTATCAAGAAAAACATTTTTTCAACCCCGCCAATTTTGGCATCATTATGGCCCTCCTGTGGACAGATGGGGCTTGGGTTTCACCGGGTCAATGGGGCACTGATTGGTGGTATTTATTGCTGTTTTTTAGTGCGGCTGGCCTCGTGCTTAACCAAGTTGGTCGCTGGGATACGTCTATCGCTTTTCTAGCAAGTTACGGCGGTTTAGAAATTCTTCGTAATTTTTGGCTGGGTTGGAGTTGGGATGTGGTTGCCCATCAGCTCACGAGCGGCTCGCTACTGCTATTTGCATTTTTTATGCTTACGGATCCGCGCTCGATCCCCAATGCAAAACAGGGGCGAATTTTTTGGGCCATTAGTATCGCCCTGCTCACCTTTATTTTGCAACATGGCCTCTATACTTCAACGGCAATTTTCTGGGCATTATTCTGTCTAGCTCCCAGCACCATTGTGATCGATAAAATTTGGCGATCGCCCCGGTTCCAGTGGCAAGAAAAAGCTCAGGTGAAAGCCCCTATTGGCGATTCTTCTTTGACCCTACAAACTCGCCCCGTTATCTAAGGAAAATCATGTTTAAAACGATCCTGCAATATTTGCGCGGTTTGGCCATAACCTGTATTGGTTTACTACTACTGACCCAACCCGCCTGGGCCTTCTGTGGTTTCTATGTCGCCAAGGCCGATACCGATCTCTATAACCAAGCATCCCAGGTGATCATTGCCCGGGATGGCGATCGCACCGTACTCACCATGGCCAACGACTATGAAGGGGAAGTCTCAGATTTTGCCCTGGTAGTGCCTGTCCCCGTCGTTCTTAAAGAAGAACAGGTTCATGTGGGCGAAGCAAGCATTATCAAACGCCTCGATGACTTTAGCGCCCCCCGGCTGGTGGAATATTTCGATGAAAATCCCTGTGCTGTGCGGATGTTTGATGACGGCATTGGGTTCCTACAAAATGCGAGGCCGCCGATGCCCATGGCCGCAGAATCCATGCGCGAAACAGCAGCGGATTTAGGAGTCACCATTGAGGAACAATTTAGCGTCGGCGAATACGACATCCTCATTCTCAGCGCCAAAGAATCCGATGGATTGGAAACCTGGCTACGCCAAAATGATTACCAATTGCCCCAGGGGGCCAGTGAGTTACTGCGGCCCTATATCCGCAACAAGCTGAAGTTTTTTGTGGCCAAGGTGAACCTCGAAGAATTTAACCGGAGCGGCGTGAACCAATTGCGTCCCCTGATGATGGCTTTTGAATCACCGAAATATATGTTGCCGATTCGCCTAGGGATGATGAACGCCCAACAAGCCCAGGATCTCATTGTCTATATTCTCTCTCCCAAGGGCCAGGCGGAAGTGACCAACTATCGCACCGTAAAAATCCCCTCGAATGTGGAAATTCCTGAATTTGTCGAAGCAGAGTTTGGGGATTTTTACACCACCATGTTTGAGCAAGATTACCAACGCCAGGGCCGGGATGATATTTTCTTGGAATATGCCTGGGATATGAGCAGTTGTGATCCCTGTTCTGCGCCTAATTTAACGAAGGCAGAGCTGAAACAGGCCGGAGTCTTTTGGGATGAAGATCAATATCTACCGAGGGTCTTTATCACCAGACTCCATGTGCGCTATGGCCGCGACGAGTTCCCAGAAGATCTGCGCTTCCAAGAAACGGCCAATCGTCAATTTTTCCAAGGACGCTATGTGATTCGTCATCCCTATCGCGGGGAAATGACTTGCAGTGCCGCCCAGGATTACCGAGAGCGCACCTACCAGCGCCAGGAAGCGGCGGTACAAACCCTGGCAAAGTTGACAGGTTGGGAGCCAGCAGACATTCGCCGCAAGGTTGACTTTATCGAAACCAATAGCCCAACGCCGACAGATGAGGCTTGGTGGGATTCTATTTGGTAATTGGAGAGTGAAAGACTGGGGCGATCGCCAAAAGAACACAGCCTTAAAAACGCCCTTTTGGTGATTCCCCAGGCACCCGCAAAAAATCTTTACAATATAGATTGAATCTCTTACCCGAAAATTGCACCATGTCCTCCACCCCATCCTGGAAAATTAAACTGCTCTATGACGGTCAATGCCCCCTTTGTCTGCGGGAGGTTAACTTTCTGCGGCGCAAGGATAATGGCCGTGGGTTAATTTGCTTTGTGGATGTGGCAGCCGATGATTACGACCCCAGTCGCCATGGTGGTGTGACTTTCCGGGCAGCGATGGAGCGGATCCATGGCGTGCTACCCGACGGGACAGTGCTCCAAAATGTGGCGGTTTTTCGGTATGTTTACGAAGTTCTGGGGATGGGCTGGGTCTATGGCATCACTAAACTTCCTGGCATTGGGCAATTGGCCGATTGGGTTTATGGCATCTGGGCGAAATATCGTCTCCAACTGACGGGCCGCCCCGATTTAATCACTTTGATCCAAAACCGGGAAGAACGACAAGCCTGTGGTGCTGGCGATCACTGTCGTCTCGAAACGTCAGTAACGGACACTTAAAACTTTTTCTTCAAAGGCAGTTCCCTAAGTAAATGCCTAATTTTTAGCGTCAAACATCGTAGCTCATCAGCTGTTCGACAGGCACAAAAACTTCCCTGGGCAAGAGAATAGACCGTTCACGAAAGCTGACAAATCCCTGGAGTGTTTTGGGATTTACCGAAACCCCAGTGACATATTGGGAGCGCACGGGATGAACAGCAACATATTGGTTATAGATCTGCTGGGCAGCTCGCAACACGCTGGGTTCAATTAACATGGGAGGCTGACTCCTTGGGGAACAGAATCTCCCCTTAAGATACGTCTAGTTTACTCGACAAATCAAGCCGACAATAAGAACGGTGACAGGCCATTGTTTTGGGGATTTCTAAGAGTAGAATAAAGAATGAACAGAACCTAAAAGAACGTGCAGCGTCAGGGAGGTCTTATTATGACAGTCTTAACAAAAACCCCCCAGGAAATCGCCCACATGGACGAAACGGATGTGGCTCAACTCGCCGCACGATTGGAACAGGACGATTATGGGACTCCCTTTGAAGCCCTCCAGGATTGGCATTTGTTGCGGGCGATCGCCTTTCAACGGCAAGAGTTAGTCGAACCCTACTGGCACCTGTTGGACATCGAAGCCTACGACGAATCGTAAATGCTCAACGGAAAAAAGATTGTCGTCGGCATTAGTGGGGGCATTGCCGCCTACAAAGTTTGTGAAGTCATTTCCCAACTGTTCCAGGCTGGGGCAGAGCTCAGGGTCGTCCTGACGGATTCGGCCCAACGTTTTATCACGCCCCTCACAGTGGCCACCCTCAGCCGTCACCCGGCCTACACAGACGAAGATTTTTGGGATAGCCATCGGCCCCGCCCGGTGCATATCGATCTGGGAGAATGGGCGGATCTGATTCTACTGGCCCCGCTGACCGCAAATACTTTAGCCAAGGTGAGCTTGGGCCTTGCGGATACGTTATTGACGAATATTATTTTGGCGTCCACTTGCCCGGTTTTGGTTGCGCCAGCGATGAATACGGACATGTGGCAACAGCTATCAGTACAGTCCAATTGGCGGCGACTCCAACAGGATCAGCGCTATCACATCCTCGATCCCAATAGTGGTTTGTTGGCCTGCGATCGCCAGGGCAAAGGGCGCATGGCAGAACCCGTGCAAATTATTAAAGCAGTTCAAGCCTTGATCCACAGTCGCGGCCAAGCGGATCTCACCGGTAAAAAGATTCTCATCAGTGCGGGAGGAACTAGGGAACATTTTGACCCCGTGCGCTTTATTGGTAATCCTTCAACGGGAAAAATGGGTTTGGCGATCGCCGAGGCAGCGGCCTACCGGGGGGCGACTGTAACCCTTATCCACGGGCCAATCGAAAGCCGTTTGCTGGAAAATTTACCGAATATTAAGCGCTTTCCTGTCACCAGCGCCGCCGAAATGGAAAGGGCAATGTTGTCCCAGGCAGAGCAATTCGATTGGCTCATTCTGTGTGCAGCGGTCGGCGATGTGCGGCCCACGGTCAATTACGACTACAAGCTCGCTAAAGCCGAACTGCCCCAAAGCCTTGCCCTCGAAGAAATTCCGGACATTGCCGCTCAACTGGGTCAAAGCAAGCACCCCAACCAAAAACTAATCGGTTTTGCCGCCCAAACGGGAGAAATTACTGCCCCAGCCCTGGCCAAACTGCAACGAAAAAATCTCGATGCGATCGCCGCCAATGCTGTCGATCAAGCCAATTCTGGTTTTGCCAGTGAAACCAATCAACTGATTTTTCTCGATAAAGAGGGCCGCAAGGCGACAATTCCCCAGGCTAGCAAGGGGGCGATCGCCCATCATCTACTAGACTTTATCAAGCAACTTTAAACAAAAATTCCTGCCCATTGCGATGAATGCCCTTTCCTTTCCCACTTGGATTGTCCACATTTCCAGCGTTTTAGAGTGGATTTTGGCCATTTGGCTGATCCAAACCTACGGCAATCTGACCCAAGACAAAAGCTGGTCAGCCCTCGCCTGGGGAATGTTGCCGTCCCTCGTTAGCGCGATGTGTGCCTGCACTTGGCACTTTTTCGACAATGCGCCCAGCCTCGAATGGCTCGTCACGATCCAAGCCGCCCTCACTCTCGTGGGTAACTGCACCCTGTGTTTAGGGGCCTGGTGGATTTGGCGATCGCCTGACCCCAAAGAATCCGCTGACTAGAAATTCACAAACACTTCCGGCGTCCAACTACCATGCAGGCCATAGGGAATATGCTGCTTTAAATGTAGGGTTGCCAAAGGTTGAGCAAAATTTTGCGCATCAAAAATCACCACATCCGAGCGATGCTGGGCCGAATCATAGACCATCAAGAGAACCCAGCCTTCGTCTTCTGCCGTAGCTCCTGGACGGGGTACAAAAATCGGCTCCCCCGTAAATCCGTCTGGCGCAAAGGAATAAACTTGAGAATCCTCCCCTTGGTGATCCACTTTCCACACCGCCTGCAACGGTGCATTGCCTGTTTTGGCGTGGGTCGCCCCGATGTAGGCATAACGATAGTCCCGTCCCACACGCTCTGGATGCACCACCGGGAATTCACAACAGCGGGTAGCCAATAGTTCCCGCGTCACCTTTTTTGTCTCTAAATCTAGAGTAAAGCGCCATAACTGCCCTGGATCTAGTGCATCAAAATCAACATTTTTATAGTTCACATCCGCCTGCACTTGGGGAATTGACTGATAACAAACCGAATCGACGATAATTTGCTTATCTCGCTCAAAGGCATTGGCATGGTGAAACACAAAGCCGGCTTCTGCCTCTAGGGTTTGCACATCATTCCGCGCTGGATCCCTCGGAATCACAATCATCTGTGTTGGTTTATTCGCCTCGAATTTCACGCATTCACCAGCTCCCTTAAACCCCAAAACATAGGGCAAAGGATTAAATTTCACCGACGCTTGGAAAAAAATGACGTAGTTGGGCGTAATCACGAAATCATGGATAAACGCAAAGCCTTTAGCTTCATGTTCTCGATAGCGCAGTAATTTGCCTGCCGGACTAATTTCATAGATCACCAAGCGCGTCGGCAAACCTGGCTTAACGGCAAAATTGACGAAGCAAGGTTCGCCCCCATCCCAAATACTCGCCGGATCAATACGTGGATGGGCCGAGAAACTATCCCCAGGCTTGAGCGTTTCCCCTAAATAATCCAGGCCGCGCGTTTCCAAATTTTCAGGATTTAAACTGTGGGGTTCCGCCGCTTCCCAGAGGGCTAACAGTTTTTTTCCCCAATAGATCACGTTTGTGTTTGCGATATTTTTCAACCGCAAGTCAAACATATTATTGAAAATGCCCCCCGGTTTTTGCGTCCCAAATACGCCTCGATAAATAGGTTGACCAGCTTTTTGTTCCGCCACAAACCCTGCTGTCTGCACAAAGCGATTCTGGAAATAGGCCCGCCCTTCCTGAAAGCTGACTGAGCAGACCATTCCATCGCCATCGAAAGGATGCTTAATCGGCGTGCCACCAATGTCTAAGAGCCCAGGCCCGTTACGAAACAAGGTTCCCATCAGTTCAGGAGGGATCTCGCCGTCGATATCTGTGACTTCATAGGCAAGTTCCTGTCGCTGGGATTCATAGCCTTTTTGCCACATGGTCTGATTGTAAGATTTCGTTTTGTTTGAAAAGATGGAAGCCATACCCTAGAACAGGTTTTATTAACTTTTATTAAGTTCATTCTAAGTCTAACATTAATCAAATAATGCAGGGAAGGCTAGTTTAGCTCCTTAGAAATCCAGTCTAGGATGCAGTCTGAGCTCACTACATTTATATCTTGATCAGTAAAGATGGTGCATTGTTTTTGGACTTGCCACAGAGCGATCGCCTCTTTATTTAACTTAACTTGATGAATGGAATTGCTGGCTTGAGGTTGGAAATGGTTAAACCATCGATTTGCTTCTAAGAATTTGACGCTAAAAACATCGGAATTAACCAACCATAAATCAATTTTTGAATCATGAATAAATCTCTGCAGTACTGTGGGATCAATATTGTAATGGGCTGTAATTAAATCCTGAGTACGTTGGCGAAACTGGCCATAATATCCCACATGGTAAGGGATGCCATATTCTGCCGCTACGAATACACTCCGTTGCGAGAAAGATGGTATGTTGTTGGCCTCATCGGCAAGAGAAGCAACCAGGGTATCTTTTGGAGTTTGTTGTAAAAATTGATATAAATTATGATATTTCCCAGTGATATATCCAGTACTAGGAAAGTCTTTATCAGTTAATGGATCAACAAGTAAAGAAAAAGCAATAGAAAACAAAGCAAATACCAGAAAGACTAGTCGCACAGTCCTTAAAGATTTTTCTCGACATAAACGAACTAGCTTATCCAATAAAATCACCAAAGTCAGACCACAAAAAATGGTTAAGCTAAAACGCAAACTATGCAAACTATAACGACTAGGCAAATAAAGTTTAAATAGGAATAAATGAGCCAATGTGTATAGGACAAATCCGCTAATTAGTAGTTGGTTCAACACAAATAATCGGCGAATGTCTTGAGTTAAAGGAAAATGTTTTTTATATAAAAAAATGATCGGCAATAGTAAAGAAGCATAGACTAAATCAGGTCGTAGTGCCGCAGTAAGACGAATCCCTGTACGACCACCATTGAAAAGGTAATCCCACCAGTTAGTTTGAAAAAAACTTGCTCTTCCTCCTGGTTCAAATTCTGGCAGTTGTTTTGCTTGAGTAAGGGAGATTACAGGTTCGAAGTCAGAATTACTAAGGATGTGGGGCAATAACACGACAAAGGCAACTAGCAATCCAGAAATTGCTAAATTTTTATCACGACGATTGTAGTTAAGCTGAAGTTTTCCTTGATTTAGAGTAAAGTATTGACAGACTAAGATTCCTGCTGCAACTAACACAAAAGATCCATAAAATAATCCTAGAAGAACTATTGATCCTATTGTCCAGAAAAAAGACTTACGTATTACTGCCCAAAGAAATAATAAAAAAATAGGAATCAAAAAAGCTTTCGCAGTTCCGGAAGTTAGTCCGTCTTGAAGCCAGAGATTTTGTATCAGAACTGTACTAGACAGAAAAGCAGCAAAGGGAATTGGCAATATTTCTAAGCAAAGAATAAAACTTAAAAATACTGTCAGAGGACTGAGTAACAAAGGTACTATTTTAGATAAGAAATCAGGGTCAACACCCAATTTAGCAAGACAATAATAAAAAAAGGATACGCCGGCTGGAGAAATTGAGTTGTAATAATCCGCAATTAAATCATCGGAAAATAATTCTGGATCTAAAAATCTCGCCATCCAAAAAATATGTTGTCGAGCATCATCTTGTATCCAGTGAAGCTCTCCGGAAATTTTAGTCAGGGCTAAAATTGGATATAGAAGGCCAAGAAATAGTGCGAATAGAAGCCAGAATAGAGTAGTGCGATCACATACTTTTTTTGAGCGAGTCAATAAAAATTGACTGACTCGATCTAACAGGTTTAAACTCATTTATAATTAGCAAAATAAACAATTAACTTTAGACTTATTCTGTAATGGCAGTAGTATCTGAGCCCATGCCACAATCTCCGTCTCCAGGGGTTTCGATTATTATCCCTGTCTATAATGAAGAAGGGGCGATCGCCGAAACATTGGGGCAATTAAAGACAATTTTTTCCCAAGTAGAACAAGTCTACGAAATTATTGTGGTTGATGATGGTTCCATTGACAATACTGCAAAAATTTTAGAAGAGCAACCGGGAATTCGTCTTTTAAAACATCCGACAAATCGAGGTTATGGTGCAGCCCTTAAAACAGGCATTATCCATGCTCAATATGATTTGATTGCAATCACTGATGCTGATGGGACTTATCCGAATGAGCGATTGCTAGATCTGATCAGTTTAGGAATGAGCGGTAGGTTTGATATGGTGGTTGGCTCTCGCACAGGGAAAAATGTTACTTACTCTAACATCCGCAAGATTCCAAAATTCTTTTTAGTTGGTTTTGCTGAGTGGATCGCCAAACAAAAGATTCCAGATCTTAATAGTGGCATGCGAGTCTTTCGTAAAGAAATTGCTCAAGAATTTATCCATATTTTACCTGATACTTTTAGTTTTACAACAACTATTACATTAGCAATGCTGACCAATAATTATATTGTTCACTATGAACCAATAAACTACTTTCATCGAGTTGGAAAAAGCAAAATAAAACCCGTTCAAGACACTCTGCGTTTTTTTAAATTAATTCTAAGAACAGGAATTTATTTTGCGCCAATTAGAATATTTGTGCCGATTGCTAGTCTTTTTTTTCTGGGTTTTTTAATCTCCCTTGCTCAGGATATACTTAGAAAAGACTTGACAGAATCTACTTTGATTCTCTTTGTTGCAGCAACTCAACTTGCGGTTTTTTCTTTACTGGCAGATATGTTAGATAAGCGCTTATAAAATAAGTTTATGACTTTAACGCTGTTCGGAGACTGCCTTGATGGACTTTTAATAAATGCTCTGCTTCTGAGGCATCTACATTTTTCCAATGCATTAATAATGCTATTTTGACGCGACGCTGGGATTTTTCTAAAAGGATAGCCGCTTCCTCACGGCTTAAATCTGTTAGGTCTTGAAGGATGCGGAGCGCTCGGTCATGGAGTTTATGGTTCGTGACGGCAACATCAATCATGCGGTTACCGTAAACTTTACCGAGCTTAACCATGACGCTAGTCGAGAGAATATTTAAGGCCATTTTGGTGACAGTTCCAGCCTTAAGACGGGTCGAGCCTGCCAGAATTTCGGGGCCAGTCAGTAGACGAATATCAACAGCGGCAGCAAAGGGCACTTGCTCGGCCGGAACACAACTGATGAAAATAGTTTTCGCTCCGCGCTGTTGGGCGGCAATCAGGGCCCCTTGGACATAGGGAGTGGTTCCCCCCGCAGTAATACCGACAACGACATCTAATTCGGTGATCTGTCGTTGGGCGATCGCCTTTTTACCATCTTCAGCCCGGTCTTCGAGATCTTCTGAACTGCGCACGAGGGCACCGGCTCCCCCGGCAATGATGCCTTGGACGAGTTCGGGGGGTGTACAAAAGGTGGGCGGACATTCCGCAGCATCTAAAACACCGAGGCGGCCACTGGTGCCAGCCCCCACATAAAATAATCGGCCACCGCGCATCAGAGCATCGCTGGTGATCTCGATGGCTTGGGCTAGGGCCTCGCGAGCATTGGCGATCGCCTCCAGGGTTTTTTGATCCTCTTGGTTAAAGAGATCGACCAATTCCAAAGCCGACATTTGATCTAAATTTTGACTCTGGGGGTTGACCTGTTCTGTAAGTAAATGGCCGCGACTTTCGTAGGAATTCAAGGAATTGCCCTCGCACTAACGCATGATAAATAAACAAAGTTAACCATCTACTGTCCGAAGAAATCAACCACCTGAACTTTCGTCCATTTGCTCTTATGTCGCTTGAGAAATTCTTGGTGGTTGGGGTGAGGCCCATAGGTATCAAGGGCTGCATTACTTTCTAACTGCACATACAAAGCCAATTGATAATCCTTAATGTGGACATCCCGATCTGACCGGGCCTTTAACCCCAGATCAACTTTCAAAACCCCAGGGATTGCCCCCAAGAGAGTCAGGCCATCTTCAATAATCGTTTGGGTTTCAGCAGTCCCAGTTGCTGCTGCCAATTCAAACAGAACAATATGATGTACGGAATTTGCCATGGTTTTTATCGTTGTGATCAAGTTAATTCATTACAGGTTCTTCGCCCTAGGACAGAGAAATAGACATCTCCGTACTCTGGTTATCTAGCTCATCAGAAATCGGTTGGGACTTGTGGTTTCCCGCCGCTTGAATAAACCCGAAAAAGAGGGGGTGGGGATGGTTCGGACGAGATTGAAATTCGGGGTGGAACTGGGTCGCAATAAAGAACGGATGGTCAGCATATTCAATAATTTCTACCAAGCGACCATCGGGGGAAGTTCCACTCACTTGATAGCCCGTTTCTAAGAACAAACTCCGGTAGGCATTGTTAAATTCGTAGCGGTGACGGTGACGTTCGTAGATCACCTCTTGGCCATAGAGTTGATAGGTCAGGGTGTCAGGGGTGAGCCGACAGGGATATAAACCCAGGCGCATGGTGCCACCAAGATCCACCACATCCCGCTGTTCTGGCAAAAGATTAATCACGGGGTTTTTCGCTTCGGGGTTGAATTCGGCGCTGTGGGCATCCTCTAATTTGGCAACGTTACGGGCCCATTCAATCACTGAAGATTGCATCCCAAGACAAAGGCCCAGGAACGGGATTTGATTGAGCCGGGCATATTCAATGGCCGCTACTTTTCCATCAACGCCCCGTAAACCAAATCCTCCGGGAACGACGATCCCCGCCATATCCGCAAGATACATGGACGCGCCGTGTTTTTCGATATCCTCAGCGTTGACCCAATGGAGTTTGATGTCCATGTCATTGGCGATCGCCGCATGGCCGAGGGATTCTACCACGGATAAATAAGCATCATTGAGTTGGACATATTTACCGACAATGGCGATATCCATGTGGCGGCTGGGGCGCTTCATCCGTTCAATGAGGTTTTGCCACTGCGCCAAATTCGGTTGCCTGGGTTCCATCCGTAGCAGTTTTAGGGTTTGTTCTGCCAAGCCTTCCCGTTCCAACATCAGGGGCACTTCGTAAATGCTGCTGGCATCCTGGGAGGTGATCACCTGTTCTTCGGGAACATTACAAAACTCCGAAATTTTTTCCCGTTGTCCCTGGGGTAAAGGGCGATCGCAACGACACACCAGCACATCCGGCTGAATCCCAATAGAGCGCAATTCTTTTACAGAATGTTGGGTGGGCTTCGTTTTCATTTCCCCCGCCGACGAAATCCAGGGGATCAAGGTTACGTGCATATACAAAACATTGTCCCGGCCAGCCTCTTTGCGGAACTGACGAATCGCTTCTAGGAACGGTAAAGATTCAATATCGCCGACGGTACCGCCAATTTCTGTGATCACAAAATCAGGATTCGTATTCTCCGCCACGCGAAAAATTCGTTCTTTAATCTCGTTGGTAATGTGGGGAATGACTTGAACCGTCCCCCCTTGATAATCGCCCCGTCGCTCCTTATTAATCACCGCTTGATAAATGGAACCGGTGGTCACACTATTAAGGCGAGACATGGAGGTATCGGTAAATCGTTCGTAGTGGCCGAGGTCGAGGTCTGTTTCTGCACCATCCTCGGTGACAAAAACTTCCCCATGTTGGAACGGGCTCATGGTGCCAGGATCGACGTTAATGTAGGGATCGAGCTTCAGGATCGACACCGAATAGTCACGGGACTTGAGTAAACGCCCCAAACTTGCTGCCACAATGCCTTTCCCGATGCTGGAGACCACACCACCGGTGACAAAGATAAATTTAGCCATTAACCGATACCCGTTCCGTTCACAATGTTTTTAACCTGTTCATTTTGCCATACTCCTTTCGATAGACAGAGAAAATTTACTGGCAAAGGCTGAACCCATGTTGAGTTGTATTGTATTTTCTTTCGTGAAAATCGGTGTAACTTACCCAGAAAATATCTGGGCGATCGCCTAAATCGAACAATCTTAGTTGGTTTTTAACTCAACAAAACAAGTTTATTCTGGCAGTTTTTAGGTGGACTTGGGACGGCTCGAAAATACGGGTTGCGCATCAGGCCCCGCTTGACCGCGAATTGTTTCTAGTACCTTTGCGGCAGTGGCAGCATCGGTCGGGGTGAGTCGCTCAAATTGATAAACACGGTAGACGCGATTCTCCGGATTTGCAGCTCGATTATCGTAATGATAAAACCGCACCGTATGGAAATTTTGGTCGCGATAAATCACGATTTCTTCGTTTTCTGGTACCGGAATCCGACTAATTTGGGTTTGCCATAGATGCTGCACAATGACGGCGTGGGTTGGGGTCACGATGTAATTCGTCGCCTTGAGGGAAGAACGAACAACCTTCGGCATGACAATGAGAAAAGCAAAGGCGATCGCCAAGCTTAATCCCAAAAAAGTAAGCCAAATGCCGAGTGCTTCCCCTAGTTCATCCCAATTTGCCAGCCCAATTAATAAAAAGAAGCCAAACGTAAATAAACCAAAATAGCCAAACGCTTGAATAATTTTCAGACTCCAGGGCGATGACCCGGCCGCCTGGGGCATGCCTTGCCAGAGAATTTTTTCTTGGGGTTCTAAAAAAACTGAAAGATCATAAATATTGCTCATTATTATTAGATTTTTTCATGCATACCCCCATAGTTATAGCGAAATTTCGATTTTATAAAACCTAAAATAGAAGCATTTATATTACCGAGTGGAAGAATTTTCATGAAACTATCGGTTAAGACTCCCTTGGTTTTAATGGGCTTGGTTGCTTGTACGGGCGCTACTCAGATGGACAATGGTGTTCTAACAGGAACTGTGGAACGGGTCTGGGAAGATGGGTTTAGTATCAACACAGGCGATCGCAGCATCCGAGTCGATTCTTGGGGCGTATGTGGCGACAACACCAGACAGAACATCTCAGTCGGCGACGAGCTAACGCTAGAAGGAGAATTCAGTGGTGGCGAGTTTGACGCCTCAGCCATTACAAACGTGAATGATGAGAATATTTGCTCAGCAACATCTAGCCAAAATCCCAATTTTCCTTAGCTGAAGATATCGACAGCAAAGTAATTTCCCAAAAAAAAGCAAGCAAAAACCCCCACCATCTTTGGTAGGGGCCTTCGCCAATCATTACTTATTCAGTTTTACTGTCAAAGCAATCATCTTTTCTCAACTAAGCCCTATGACTCAATCCGGTATTAACCGTTGATTGCAGGTGCTTGCAGAGCCACAGGTGCTTGCTCGCCAGCTGCTAAGTCTAAGGGGAAGTTGTGAGCGTTACGCTCGTGCATTACTTCAAAACCGAGGTTCGCACGGTTCAGAATGTCCGCCCAGGTGTTGATCACACGACCTTGAGAGTCAAGGATGGACTGGTTGAAGTTGAAACCGTTCAGGTTGAATGCCATGGTAGATACGCCAAGAGCAGTGAACCAGATACCGACTACAGGCCATGCACCCAAGAAGAAGTGCAAGGAACGGCTGTTGTTGAAAGATGCATATTGGAAGATCAAACGACCGAAGTAGCCGTGGGCTGCAACGATGTTGTAAGTTTCTTCCTCTTGACCGAACTTGTAACCGTAGTTCTGAGATTCGGTTTCAGTGGTCTCACGTACCAAAGAAGAGGTTACGAGAGAACCGTGCATTGCGGAGAACAAAGAACCACCGAATACACCAGCCACACCAAGCATGTGGAAGGGGTGCATCAGGATGTTGTGCTCTGCCTGGAATACGATCATGAAGTTGAACGTACCAGAGATACCCAAAGGCATACCATCAGAGAAGGAACCTTGACCGATAGGGTAGATGAGGAATACTGCAGTTGCTGCTGCTACGGGAGCAGAGAACGCAACACAGATCCAGGGACGCATACCAAGGCGGTAAGAAAGTTCCCACTCACGACCCATGTAGCAGAAAACACCAATGAGGAAGTGGAAAATTACCAACTGGTAAGGGCCACCGTTGTACAACCACTCATCTAAGGAAGCAGCTTCCCAGATGGGGTAGAAGTGGAGACCAATTGCGTTAGAAGAAGGTACAACTGCGCCAGAGACGATGTTGTTACCGTAAAGAAGAGAACCTGCGACGGGCTCACGGATACCGTCGATGTCAACGGGGGGAGCTGCGATGAACGCAATGATGAAGCAGGTAGTAGCAGTGAGAAGGGTAGGAATCATCAGGACGCCGAACCAACCGACATAGATGCGGTTCTCGGTGCTGGTGATCCACTGACAGAACTTCTCCCACAAGGAAGCGCTTCCGCGCTGTTGTAGTGTAGTAGTCATATCGTTATGATTGCTATGAAATTATCAAGGTGCTTAACCTTAGTAGCTATATTAATGAAACTATTGCTTTTTGTAAAGTGTTTTAAGGAAATGTTTTGATTTGCGGAGGGGCCATGCTGGATCTGTCAAGGGTTGATCGCCCGGTAGGCGGCGGCAGTAACCAGGCAAACGCTGTTGTGACCTACAGTCCAGCTTTCACCTTGGTGCCAACTTACGAATGTTTCAATCGCTGTTCATATTGCAATTTTCGCGTTGATCCAGGTCAGGATCGTTGGTTGACCCTAGTGGCGGCCCAAGCTCGTCTAGAAAATCTCCGGGGGCAAGGCATCCGAGAAATTTTGATTTTGAGTGGAGAGGTGCATCCGGCTTCAGGGCGGCGATCGCCTTTGATCCAGCTCATCTATGATTTGTGTCAGTTGGCCTTAGATTACGGTTTTATTCCCCACACCAATGCTGGCCCCCTGAGTCGTACTGAAATGGAATTGTTAAGGGATGTAAATGGTTCCATGGGGCTGATGTTAGAACAAATGCGTCCGGATCTCCCCGTCCATCGTCACGCCCCCAGTAAAGATCCCCAGGTGCGATTACAACAATTGACTCTAGCCGGAGAATTGAAAATCCCATTTACAACAGGGCTGCTGTTGGGCATCGGTGAAACGCCCCAGGATTGGCGGGATACATTAGAGGCGATCGCCAAAATTCAGCATCAGTATGGTCACATCCAAGAGGTGATTTTGCAGCCCCACCGTCCTGGGCAAACCCAGGACTATTTAGGTGAAGCCTTTTTGCCTGAGCAACTCCCAGCGGTTATTCAATTGGCCCGTGACATTTTGCCACCGGAGATCACGATCCAAATTCCCCCTAATCTTGTGGCCGATCCCCAATGGCTTTTAGGTTGTCTCCAGGCTGGGGCGAGGGATCTCGGCGGTATTGTCCCCAAGGATGAAGTCAACCCCGACTATTCCCATCTCCACCTCGATCAATTGCAACTCCTCCTCGCTGATCAAGGCTGGCAATTACAACCCCGGCTCGCCGTTTATCCGGCCTATGATGGATGGCTAGCTTCCCAGGTGAAACAGGTCGTTGAGCGCCATCGTCGAGCATTAACAGAGACCGAAGCCTTGTCCTGAAAAAAATCAGAAGAAAATTAGTCTGAAGTACGTTGTGGCCAGGGAATCGTCGAAACTTTAGCTAGTTCTTGGGCCACTTGCGCCGCACCAAACTGATTGAGATGGCTCGGATCCGAAAACCATTCATAACGGCCTTGCCAGGCTTGTTGGTGGACAAAATCAACGAAATCAAGCTTGTCTCGATTAGCCAATTGACGAAAATACTGGCGAAACTGCCGTTCATAATCCAGACGTACCGGATCGAGGTAGTAATCCGTCAGGGGCTGATTCAAGAAGACCAAGTGAATTTGGTGAGACTCGAAATGATCTAAAAGCTCTAAGAAGGTTTCGTGTTGCGTTCCCCGGAGATTAAACGCCGCATAATCCCCGTCATAATTTCCCGTGACTTGGGTGTGATTTTGGTAGTAAGTTTCTGGAATGAAGCGACGGTCGAGGGGCAAAAAACCATCTAAATTAAACTGCTGCCCTGACTCAGTAGAAATCATCGGGGATGCTGCCTCTGCTGTAGACACCCAGGTGTGGAATGGCGCTAGGGTTTCGTCAAAAAAGCGTTCTTTGAAAAATTGTCGCTGATCATAGACCTGGGAGATTTTTCCCAGCCATTGGGTGGTGATTTGTTCTAGATCAGGAACAACAGAAGTTATTGCCTGATGTTTGGGGATATCTTGAGACAACAGTTGGGAAAATGTACCTGCTTCAAGGGCTTGGAAACCTGGAGAACGGGTCATCAGTTCGTAGGTCAAATCCTGCCGACCGCTATTAAAAGCACGGGCTCCGTCGGCAAGGATAATTAACTGAGGCAGTTGCTCCGGAGGGAGAATTTGCCGCAGCAGTAGATCAAAGATCTGGACAGTGGCACCATTAATCCCGAAATTGAAAATATCAAGGGGCGGATAGCCTTTCTCGGTGAGGGCCATTTGCAGGGCCAGGGGATCGAGGCCACGCAGGGCACGGGAACTACCAATAATAAGAACGTCAGGTACACCATTTTTGGCGATGCGCTCTTGGTAGAGGGCGAGTTTTTCGTCTAGGAGCGGATTATCGAAGGAAGGATAGGGGCTAGTTAGGGGATGGGCGATCGCCTTTGGGGCCGTGGTTGGCCAATTGGTGACTGGAAGCTGGGCATCTAAGACTTCTGAGCGGGTTGCCGGATCGGTTTGGGACATGGACACAGATTGAGGTTGAGCCAGATCCCGCCGGAGCCATTGGCCCGCCAACCAATCGGTTTGGGCCGTGACTAAAATGCCGCCCAGCAGCCACAGGCAAGCCACTCGCCACCGCCGCTGCGGGGAAAAGACGTTTCGCTCGGATTCACCCTGGTGTAAAACCAGACCACAATTATCCGGTATTGGCTGCCAGAGGCGACTACGCTGGAGGAGATTACGGGCACCTTGGTTGAAGCATTCTAGGGGAGAAAGACTGGGGTCAGTTTCGACGGGGGAAAGGGCGGTTTCCGTTGGCGTCTGTGGTGATGTCCTGGCTGGGGTAATGGTGTTGAATTTTAATGATTGTTGCCAGAGGGCTTTGCTTTGGCCCGAACGGCGGCCATAGACCTTTAGACGACTAAAGGGGTGAGGTTCTAAATGCCGAAAAAGAGTGGCGATCGCCTTGAGCGTTGCCATTTGGGGTGGACAGGCGATCGCCTCCGTCATGATGTAGAGGGTGTCATCCTTTTGGCGGAGGGTAATGTGGATGCCGCCAGTGGCCAAACGTCTCGTCAAATCAGGATTCAGGCAACGTTGGAGCAAAAACCGCCACGCCTCCAAATCCCCCTGTTGGGCCAACTGTCCGGGAGAATCATGGTGTACCCCTGGCTGATCCCCCGGCAACGGCCATTCACTGTGCCAGAGTTCTTCATTGTGGGGAGCTGATTTCGCCCGGATTAGCGCGCGCTGTAACCCCTGGGGCGCGAGGACGTCGAGAATATCTTGGATGGTCTTGAGAATGTGGGCCTGGGCTAGGGAAATATTGGGGGCCAGGATGCACTCCAGGGACAACACAGCATCGGTTACAGCCGCCCGAATGGTGAGGGGGTGAGCTTGGAATGCCTGGGTCAAAATCTGGGCGATCGCCTCAGGATCTCCCCATTGGCCCCACTGCCGCAACATGACATCGGGGGGCGTCAGATCAACCCATAGCAACCATTCGGGCTTTTCTTCCCCACGAATTTGACAGCGGATTGCCCCATCGCGAAAACCTTTGATTTCCAGTTCCCGGAGTCGCTGCACCAGAGATTCTGTCAGCAAGCCATAGTCCGGGCTGTAGTCACATTCACAGGTAATCCAGAGACGCTGTTGCCCTTGGTGGGGGGCTGTATTCGCTAGGGTCTGGGTTTCAACCCGAATACTAATGCCCAACTGACTGAGATTTTGACTTAAATATTGGGCGATCGCCTGGGGATAACCGAGGCGGGCCTGATTTTTTCGATTGAGCTGGAACGTCTCCGGGTTCGACGATGGGGACGACTGGCCCAGGGGAATTAGGCTTAACCAGAGGCTTTTTTTCTCTTGGCGGAGGCGACCATAGACAATGAGACGGTGAATTGTGATCCCAGGGGTCGGCGCTAGGAGTTGCACAGGGGGCGGTTGACGGCGCATTCTCCGTAAAATGGCTTGGGTAATCTCTTCTTTTTCCGTGGGACAACTGGTTTCACAGAGGATGTGGAGCGTATTCCCCCGCAGTCGCACCCGCAACCGCAGATACCCTCCCAGGGGCACTGCCAGACGAATGGCATCCTGGAGCCAGGGCGCTAAATGAAAGTGAAGATCCGTGGAGGTTGCAGTTGTCACAGTAACAATGGAGCGTTTTTAGGGTGGCCGGGTGGGGACAATTCACCCCTAAGATAAACGAAAGTCCCCAGAATTGTTCTCCCATAAATAGACTAGTAGGATAAGGATGCCCTGTCGTGTCTGTAGCCCGATGAAAGTTCAGTTACCTGTGCCCTCTAATCTCCTGGTTGGGTTATTAGCCCCAGCCTATTTATTGACCCACCGTTGGGGTGAAGATCTCGCCCAGACTCTAACGCAGGCAGGGGTTTGGAGTGAAGAAATTTTCCGGGGCGATCGCCTACCATCTTTACCCTTTCCCGATGTTGAGACGTCCGATTAGCCTGCACCGCCACCGCCACCCCCCAAAGGCGATCGCCCGTTCCGTGTTCCACTGCACTACCCCGATCGAACCTTAACCCTTACAATCATCAAGATCTTCTTTCACAGCAGACAGCCCATTTCCCTAGCCCCAAACGTCTAAGTACCATGAACCAAGTCATGCATCCCCCCAGTGCCGAAGCTGAACTTTTGTCCACTTCCCAATCTCTCCTCCGGCAACGCCTCACGCTGGTTGAAGACATTTGGCAGGCGGTGTTGCAGAAAGAATGTGGTCAAAAACTCGTCGAACGGCTCAATCATCTCCGGGCAACCCGAACCGCCGATGGCCAAAGCCTCAATTTTTCCCCCAGTAGTATTTCGGAGCTGATCGAAACCCTAGATCTAGAAGATGCGATCCGGGCAGCACGGGCATTTGCTCTCTATTTCCAGCTGATCAATAGCGTCGAGCAACATTACGAACAGCGCGAACAACAACAATTTCGGCGCAATCTAGCTTCTGCCAATGCCAACGAAGCCAACGGTAACAGCGTCCACACAGAAATTGCCCCCACCCAAGCCGGCACCTTTGATTGGCTGTTTCCCCACCTCAAGCACCAAAATATGCCGCCCCAGACGATCCAGCGTCTTCTCAATCAGTTGGATATTCGACTGGTATTTACGGCCCACCCCACGGAGATTGTCCGCCACACGATTCGCAATAAGCAGCGGCGGATTGCGGGGATCCTACGGCAATTGGATCAAACCGAAGAAGGGCTGAAAAGCTTGGGGACAAGCGATTCTTGGGAAATTGAAAATATTCAGCAGCAACTTACCGAAGAAATTCGGCTCTGGTGGCGCACCGATGAGCTGCACCAATTTAAACCCCAGGTGTTGGACGAGGTGGACTATGCGTTGCATTATTTTGAGGAAGTTCTATTTGATACCCTGCCCGAATTATCGGTACGGCTCCAACAGGCCCTAAAAGCGTCTTTCCCAACACTCAAAGTACCGACCACCAATTTTTGTAATTTTGGCTCTTGGGTCGGGGGCGATCGCGATGGCAACCCTTCTGTTACCCCTGACGTCACCTGGAAGACAGCCTGCTATCAACGGGGTTTGGTGCTGGAACGTTACATCGCCTCGGTGGAATCCCTCTCGGATGTGTTGAGCTTATCGCTGCACTGGAGTAATGTGCTGCCGGATCTGCTGGATTCGTTGGAGCAGGATCAAAATATTTTCCCCGACATCTACGAAACCCTAGCTATTCGTTACCGCCAAGAACCCTACCGCCTCAAGTTGGCCTACATCAAGCGGCGCTTGGAAAATACCCTGGAACGCAACCGCCGTCTAGCGAATATGCCCGCCTGGGAAAATAAAGTAGAAGCGGCCGATGACAAGGTTTATATTTGTGGCCAGGAGTTTCTCGCTGACCTAAAACTGATTCGCGAAAGCCTTGTACAGACGGAAATCAACTGTGCGGCCCTGGATAAACTCATTTGCCAAGTCGAAATTTTTAGCTTTGTTTTAACGCGCCTCGATTTTCGCCAAGAATCAACGCGCCACTCCGATGCGATCGCCGAAATTGTTGACTACCTGGGAGTATTGCCCAAATCCTACAACGATCTCAGCGACGCAGAGAAAACCGCTTGGCTAGTGCAGGAACTTAAAACCCGCCGTCCCTTGATTCCGAAGGAAATGCACTTTTCGGAAAGAACCGTCGAGACGATCCAAACGCTCCAGGTGCTGCGCCGTCTCCAGCAGGAATTTGGCATCGGCATTTGCCAGACCTACATCATCAGTATGACCAACGAAGTCAGTGATGTCTTAGAGGTGCTGCTCTTGGCCCAGGAAGCGGGTTTGTATGACCCCCTCACAGGGATGACCACTATCCGCATTGCCCCCCTCTTTGAGACGGTGGACGACCTGCGCAACGCCCCGGAAATCATGCAGGCGTTATTTGAAATTCCCCTCTATCGCGCTTGTTTAGCTGGTGGCTATGAACCCCCTGCCGATGGCCGCTGTGATGAAACCTTTGGCGATCGCCTGGTGCCGAATCTCCAGGAAATTATGCTCGGCTATTCCGACAGCAACAAAGATTCCGGCTTCCTGAGTAGTAATTGGGAAATCCACAAAGCCCAGAAAAATCTCCAACAAGTGGCCGATCCCTACGGCATTGACCTCCGCATTTTCCATGGTCGCGGTGGTTCCGTTGGTCGGGGTGGCGGCCCTGCCTACGCCGCTATTTTGGCCCAACCGCCGAACACCATTAATGGCCGGATTAAAATCACCGAACAGGGGGAAGTGCTGGCGTCTAAATATTCCCTCCCAGACTTGGCGCTATACCACCTCGAAAGCGTCTCTACGGCGGTGATTCAATCGAGTTTGTTAGCCAGTGGCTTTGATGATATTCAGCCCTGGAACCGGATTATGGAAGACCTCTCCCAGCGATCGCGGGCCGCTTACCGGGCGTTAATTTATGAAGAACCAGACTTCCTAGACTTTTTCATGTCTGTGACGCCGATTCCGGAAATTAGTCAACTGCAAATCAGTTCCCGTCCGGCCCGTCGCAAAAAGGGCAATAAAGATTTGAGCAGTCTCCGGGCGATTCCCTGGGTCTTTAGCTGGACCCAAAGCCGTTTCCTCGTGCCAGCTTGGTATGGTGTGGGCACGGCGCTCCAGGGCTTTTTTGAAGAGGACCCTGTCGAGAACCTGAAGTTAATGCGCTATTTCTACAGTAAATGGCCCTTTTTCCGGATGGTGATCTCAAAGGTAGAGATGACCCTTTCTAAGGTGGACTTACAAATGGCGAGCCACTATGTCCACGAACTGGCAGAAAAAGAAGATATTCCCCGGTTTGAAAAGCTTCTAGAGCAGATTTCCCAGGAATACAACCTCACGAAGCGGCTAATCCTCGAAATTACCGAAAATGAAGCCCTCCTCGATGGCGATCGCCCCCTCCAGCGTTCTGTCCAATTGAGAAATGGCACCATTGTCCCCCTCGGTTTCCTGCAAGTCTCGCTCCTCAAACGGCTACGTCAATACACCAGAGAAACCCAGGCCAGCATCGTCCACTTCCGCTACAGCAAAGAAGAACTCCTGCGGGGCGCCCTTTTAACTATCAATGGCATCGCTGCCGGCATGCGCAATACTGGTTAATCTCAAACAGATCCGTCAGGTACCAAAAAGGGGTTTACTGTGGTAAACCCCTTCAGCTTTAGAGAAAGTGAAAAGCGATTTAGAAAACCTGTTCTACTTCTGCAATTTCCGGAATATTTTCCCGTAAACGCCGTTCGATGCCCATCCGTAGGGTCATGGTTGAACTGGGGCAAGACCCACAAGCGCCCTGGAGACGCAGTTTAACCACGGGGCCATCAATCTCTACCAACTCAACGTTGCCGCCGTCGGCTTTGAGGTAAGGACGCAATTCATCAAGGGTTGCTTCGACGTTTTCGGTCGTGAGTGCTAATGCCATAATTTTTTTGGTGAACGAAGGGATCGCCTTCTATTATAAAGTTTCCGTTTTATTCCTTTGCAAAGAAAATGCTCTCCAGTAGACTTTGAGGCGATAATGTTGGCGATCTCGGAGAGATCCGCTACCCACCCAACAGTTGCCCCTAGAACAACAACGGTAGTAGGGTAATTAATTATGCCAAGTCCAAACGACCTTAACCTAATTGACGAAACCTTGGGTGAACAGCCGCTTCAGGAAGGCACCCCAGACGGAGCAATGGCGGCAGAATCGATGCTCCAGATGCTTACTGCTGCCGATAAAAACCAACGCATGATCGCCGCCCGCTATTTTTGTGATCACCGGGATGCGCGAGCGGTAAATCCCCTCATTGAACTGCTCCAGGGAGATGTTTGTCCCCTCACTCGTGTCAGTGCTGCCTATGCCCTTGGTCGTAACGCCTCAGAAACAGCGGTACCGGCTCTCATCAATGTGCTTGCACAAGACTGGAATGGCTATGTACGCAAAGGGGTTGTTTGGGCCTTGGGAAACTGTGGCGATCGCCGCTCCGTTGATCCATTAGTCCATGCCCTCCAAAATGATATTTCGGCTGTCCGTTTATGGGCTGCCAGCAGCCTCGCCCAGGTAGCTAAACTCCAGTATGAAGACATTTCCCGGGCAATTCCGCCCCTGATCCGGGGGTTGCGCCGCGATAAAATGGCCGCCGTCCGCAGTAACTGCGCTTGGTCATTAGGGCAACTCTGTCGCGAAATGCCCTCCAATGTGATCTATGCCACCGCCGTTGATGCCCTCATTGAAGCTCTCGTTGAAGATGAAGATGTCGGCGTGAAAGAAGATGCCCGGGCCGCCCTGCTGCGTATTGGTGATCCCAATGGCCTGCAAATGATCGAAGCGTTAGAATTTGAAGGTTTGATTTAAAAAAACTTTACAAACCTTACAGTCAAAATTTTCTATGGATCGACCCCTCACGGTAGGTATCAGTGGTGCATCGGGGCTTATCTATGCGGTGCGGACGCTCAAATATTTACTTGAAGCCAACTTGACAGTGGATGTCGTCGCCTCAAAAGCATCCTTTATGGTGTGGCAAGCCGAAAATGGCATTACTATGCCCGCTGATCCCGATCACCAAGCTAAGTTTTGGCGTGACCAGGCAGGGGTTCCAGAAAAAGGCATTTTGCGTTGTCATCGTTGGGGTGATGTAGGAGCAGGCATTGCCAGTGGTTCCTACCGCACCAAAGGAATGCTAGTGATTCCCTGCAGTATGAGCACAGTTGCAAAAATTGCCAATGGCCTCAGTTCTGATCTCCTTGAACGGGCGGCAGATGTCTCTATTAAAGAAGGTCGTAAAGTGGTCATTGTCCCCAGGGAAACACCTTTTAGTTTGATTCACTTGCGGAATTTGACCCAACTGGCTGAGGTGGGCGTAAAAATTGTCCCAGCGATTCCGGCTTGGTATCACCAACCACAAACGATTCATGATCTGGTAGATTTTGTCGTCGCTAGGGCCTTGGATCAGTTTGAGATTGACTGTGTTCCCCTCAAGCGTTGGAAGGAAGAGGCCGCCAGCCAAAAATCAGAGTGATGATCTACCCTAGGGATATTTCTCGCGGAGTATCTATTCCCCATGAACACTCGACTTAAGCTGCTACTGACGGCCCTATGGTGGAGTGCCTTGCCTCTGGTGGGTTGTTCGTCCCAATCCGTGTCGATGCCCGATGAAACTTCACCTCTAGCCGAAGCAACGCCGACGCTCATGAGTCCCCAGGCGGAGGATTTAGCGGTGGATGCCGTGACAGTGACGCCAATTGTTGAAGGTTTGGAACGTCCCTGGGGGGTTGCGTGGTTGCCCAATGGGGATATGTTGATCACAGAGCGGCCGGGACGGTTGCGCCTGGTGCGGGATGGGGTGTTAGAACCAGAGGCGATCGCCGGGGTTGCAGAAGTCTCCGCCGCTGAAGCCCAACAACTGTTTGCTTCGAGACAGGGGGGATTGTTAGATATTGCCCTTCATCCAGACTTTGAACAAAACAATTGGGTTTACTTTACCTATGCCTTTGGTACCCAGGATGCAAACCGCACAAGGGTCGCCCGGGCCAAATTTGACGGGGAAAAATTGACGGATTGGGAAGTGATTTTTCAGGTGGCGCGTACCAAACAAGGGGGACAGCATTTCGGTTCTCGGCTGACTTGGCTCCCGGATCAAACATTACTGATTTCTATCGGTGATGGTGGAAATCCGCCCCTAGAGCAGGATGGCGAGTTTATCCGGAACCAGGCCCAAAACCTCGATAGCCATCTGGGGAAAGTGGTTCGCATTAACGATGATGGCTCAATTCCTGATGACAATCCCTTTGTAGATGAGCCGGGCGCTTTACCGGAAATTTGGAGCTACGGCCACCGCAATATTCAGGGACTGGCCTTTGACCCAATGACTCAACGGGTTTGGGCGACGGAACACGGCTCTAGGGGCGGTGATGAAGTGAATCTGATTCAGGAAGAAGCCAATTACGGTTGGCCCAAGGTTTCCTTTAGTGCGGAATATGCGACCGGGCGACCTGTGGCTCCCGCAACGACAGCCCCAGGAATTACGGATCCCCAGCGGGTTTGGACCCCTTCGATCGCCCCTTCTGGGTTAGCAATTTATACAGGCGATCGCCTTTTGGATTGGCAGGGAGATTTATTTGCAGGGGGCTTGGTTTCCCGGGATATTCGCCGCTTAGAAGTTGACGAACGGGGAAATGTGATCGCCGAGTCGCGGATTCCCATTGGCCAACGGGTGCGGGATGTGCGCCAAGGCCCCGACGGTTACCTCTACGTTTTGACGGATGCAAATTCAGGTCAACTGTTACGCCTCGCACCCCAGAGTGAAGGTTCATAACCATCCCTCAACTCTTTTGCCACAATGGAATGGTGCGCTGACTGAGATTTGCCATGATTGCCCTTTCTGACTACCAACCCCTCACTCCAGAAGAATATTTAGCCCTTGAGCAAACGAGCGAAATTAAGCATGAATATATCGATGGTGAAATTTACGCCATGGCTGGGGGCACGGGCAATCATAATCTGATCAGTAGTAATCTCTTAATTCTCTTGAAAAATGGACTCCGGGCTGCGGGCTGTCGGACTTACATCTCGGATATGAAAGTTAATGTGGGCGATCGCCGTCGTTTTTTCTATCCAGATCTAGTTGTCACCTGTGACCAGCGAGACGAGCCACAACTCAGCTATATTCAATTCCCCACGGTGATTGTAGAAGTGCTTTCCCCCTCAACAGAATCCTTTGATCGGGGACGCAAGTTTGAGTTTTACCGGGAAATTCCCAGTCTGCAAGAGTATCTCCTCATCAATGTGGATCAATACCTGGTGGAATGTTTTCGTCGTCAAAAAGCTGATATCTGGCTTCTACAAACCTATAAAGGTCTAGAGGCGATCGCCCACATCGAAGCCCTAAATCTGAATGCTCCCCTCCAGGAAATCTATGGTGACGTTCCCCTAGAATAATCCCGGCATTTCCCCCGTCATAGTGAAAGGCGATCGCCTAAAATGAGGGTCTACTTCCCCTACTAGAGTGCCCCCTCGCCATGTCTTTTGTCGGTCTCCACATCCACAGTGATTACAGTTTGCTCGATGGCGCTTCCCAGATTAAGCCCCTCATTAAACGGGCCGAAGAACTGAAAATGCCGGCGATCGCCTTAACGGATCATGGGGTAATGTACGGGGCGATTGAACTGCTAAAAACCTGTCGCAATAAGCGGATCAAGCCGATCATTGGCAACGAAATGTACGTGATCAACGGCGACATCGAAGACAAAACCCAACGGTTTAAAAAGTACCATCAGGTCGTTCTGGCGAAAAATACCCAGGGCTACAAAAACCTGGTGAAACTGACCACCATTTCGCACCTCAAGGGCTTTCAAGGCAAAGGGATTTTCGCCCGCCCCTGCATTAATAAAGAACTCATTGAGCAACACCACGAAGGGCTGATTATGACCAGTGCTTGTCTCGGTGGCGAAGTGCCCCAATGTATCCTCAAGGGCGAATATCAGCGGGCGCGGGAAGTGGCGAAGTGGTACAAAAATATTTTTGGCGATGACTATTACCTCGAAATCCAAGACCATGGCTCCCAGGAAGACCGCATCGTCAATGTGGAGATCGTCAAAATTGCCCAGGAACTCGACATTAAAATCATCGCCACCAACGACTCCCACTTCATTTCTTGCTACGACGTGGAAGCCCACGATGCCCTCTTGTGTATTCAAACCGCAAAATTAATCACCGAAGATAAGCGCCTCCGCTACAGCGGCACCGAATATCTCAAATCCGCCGATGAGATGCGTAAACTCTTTCGGGATCACCTCGACCCAGGGATTATTGACCAGGCGATCGCCAATACCCTCGAAGTTGCTGCCAAGGTCGAACCCTACAAAATCCTGGGGGAACCCCGCATTCCCGATTACCCCGTCCCCGAGGGCCACACCGCTGACAGTTACCTCGAAGCAGTCACCTGGGACGGACTCCTCAAACGACTCAAATGCAAAACCCAGGCCGAAGTCGATCCCACCTACAAAGAACGCCTCGAATACGAACTGCAAATGATGCAGCAGATGGGCTTTTCCACGTACTTCCTCGTGGTATGGGATTACGTAAAATACGCCAGGGACAATGATATTCCTGTCGGGCCAGGGCGGGGTTCTGCGGCTGGTTCCCTCGTGGCCTACTCCCTTGGCATTACGAATATTGACCCAATTCATCACAGTCTGCTGTTCGAGCGGTTCCTCAACCCCGAACGGAAATCCATGCCGGACGTTGATACGGATTTTTGTATCGAGCGGCGGGATGAAATGATCAAATATGTCACCGAAAAATATGGTGAAGACCGGGTCGCACAAATTATTACTTTTAACCGCATGACCTCCAAAGCCGTGCTCAAAGATGTGGCACGGGTGCTGGATATTCCCTACGGAGAAGCGGACATGATGGCAAAAATGATCCCTGTGGCCCGGGGCAAACCTGCCAAGCTGAAGGTGATGATCTCCGACGATACGCCAGAACCAGAATTTAAACGTCGCTACGAAACCGATCCCCAGGTGCGCCGCTGGGTCGATATGGCGATCCGCATTGAGGGCACGAACAAAACCTTTGGCGTCCATGCCGCCGGGGTGGTGATTTCTTCAACACCTTTAGATGAAGCGGTACCGCTCCAGCGTAACAATGAAGGGGCGGTGATCACACAATATTACATGGAAGATGTGGAGGCGATGGGGCTGCTGAAAATGGATTTTCTCGGCCTAAAAAATCTCACTACCATCAAAAAAGCGGCGGATTTGATCAAGGAATATCGCCACGTAGAACTGGATCTCGATCAGTTGCCCCTCGATGAACGCAAGGCCCTAGAAATTATTAGTAAAGGCCATGCGAAAAAGTTACCGGGTGATATTGATAAAACCCATGATCTGTTTGGTCGGGGGGATCTAGAGGGGATTTTCCAGCTAGAATCCGACGGCATGAAAAAAATTGTCCAGGATTTGCGCCCCTCCGGCATTGAGGATATTTCCTCTGTCCTTGCCCTTTATCGACCTGGCCCCTTAGATGCGGGCTTAATTCCGATTTTTATTAACCGCAAACACGGCGTCGAAAAGATCGAATATCAACACGAGCTTTTGCAGTCGATTTTGAATGAAACCTATGGGGTGTTGGTTTACCAAGAACAGATTATGAAAATGGCCCAGGATTTGGCGGGCTATTCCCTCGGGGAAGCGGATCTGCTGCGGCGGGCGATGGGTAAAAAGAAAATTGACGAAATGAAAAAACATGAAGCTAAGTTCGTGGAGGGGGCGGCGACCAATGGGGTTTCGGAGGCGATCGCCAGAGATCTATTTGACCAGATGGTGAAGTTTGCGGAATATTGCCTCGCCGGGGACACACCTGTCGTCACCGTTGAATATGGGGTGCTGCCGATCCAGACTATTGTGGAACAGGAATTGCTCTGCCATGTGTACAGTGTTGATGCCCAGGGCTTGATTTACACCCAACCCATTGAACAGTGGCACCAACGGGGCGATCGCTTTTTGTATGAATATGAACTGGAAAATGGCCAAATGATTCGGGCGACCCCAGACCATAAATTCCTGACCACCACCGGGAAACTGCTACCCATTGACGAGATTTTCACCCAAAATTTAGACCTAGCCGCCTGGGCAGTACCAGATTCCTTGCCTAGAACTGCTTAGGTTTGCGAGTTTGGCGATATTCAAACAACAGTAAAGCGGCAACGGCGATCGCAAAGGGCAACAGATAGTACAGACCCCGAAAAACAATTAAGGTGGCTAAAATGACCTCCTCTGGCTGGGTGTCTTGCAAGAAAAAGAGAATCACCGTCTCAAAAATCCCCAAACCACCGGGAATTGTACTCACTAGGCCGGCGACCATCGCTAGTACATAAACTCCGAAAAAAACAGGATAATTGAGGGGTGGCGCCAACAGAGAATGCAGTGCTAGAGCGGCAAATCCCCAATCCAAACTAAATACAAGAACCTGCTGAAGAGAAAGTTGCAATGAAGGAAATTTAAACTGATAATTACGCCACTGCAATGGCTTTTTAAACACACAAGAACCCAGCACATATAAAGCACTAATCCCTAAACAAAGAATGCCAAATCCCTGTAATGATTTTGCAAAAAAAGGCAATTGAATGCCCGTTGGTAGGGGAAACTTAAAAATCGTAAAAATAATGCCACTAATGGGCAATAACCCGACCCACAAACTTAAATTGGTAAAGGCAATAACCTGAGCAATTTCTAAATGGGACACTTGCCACTGACGATAGAGGCGATAGCGCAACATACTCCCCGACAGAAACGCAAAACCCACGTTTGGACTAATGGCATAGGTGATCAACCCTGTAAAGGCGATTTTATAGGTATCTAAAGTTTTTTGGAGATATCGAAATGCCAAAAGATCATAATTGGCGATCGCCCCGTAACTACACACCACAAAAAAGCTTGCTAGTCCTAACTGAGCTCCAGAAAGATGATTCAAATTTTCCCAGACAAGAGGCCAATTAATACGTCTAAATTCCTGCCAAATCACCCCCACTGCCACCGCACAAATGACGAGACTTATGCCCGATAGAAAATGCTTTTTAAAAAATCTTTGACGGTCACTTTTACGATCTATCACTGGGCTAACCCAAAAATATTTTGCCAAAGTTCATTTTGTCTGCCCTTACCATTGCCAGAACTTTACCATAGCCTCCAATGGGGGAATCTCTTCCGATAGAATAAAAGATTGATCAATTAACAAAGGTTGAATTAGTAACAATGAATGTACTCGTGGTGGGTAACGGCGGCAGAGAGCATGCGATCGCCTGGAAACTGCTCCAATCTCCCAACGTCCAGAAAGTCGTTTGTACCCCCGGAAATGGCGGCACCGCTCTGTTAGAAAATTGCCTCAATCTGCCTATTGCCGTGGATGACTTTGCGGGAATTGCCCAAGCCTGTACCGACCACGACGTTGCCTTTGTTGCCGTCGGCCCAGAAGTCCCCCTTTCCCTCGGCCTCGCTGATTTTCTCTCGGAACGCAAGATTTCCGTATTCGGCCCGAAAAAAGATGGCGCAATCATTGAAGCCAGTAAAGCTTGGGCCAAGGACTTAATGAACGAAGCAGGGGTTCCCACCGCCGCCGCTGGCACTTTTAACAATCCCCAAGCCGCAAAGGACTACATCCAAACCCAAGGCGCGCCCATCGTTGTCAAAGCCGATAGTCTCGCTGCCGGAAAGGGGGTGATCGTCGCGGAAACCTTAGAAGAAGCCTTAAACGCCGTTGATCGCCTCTGGGCCGAAGGGTACACAACCTTAGTCGTCGAAGAATTTCTCGTGGGTCAGGAAGTCTCTGTCCTAGCCCTCACCGATGGGAAGACGATCCGCCCCTTGCTGCCCTCCCAAGACCATAAACAAATTGGCGAAGGAGATACCGGGGAAAATACCGGGGGCATGGGGGTTTACGCCCCAACGCCCATCGCCACCACCGAGATCATGGCCCAAGTCCAAACCGATGTTCTGGAGGCCACTCTCAAAACCTTACAAAATCGCGGCATTGATTACCGGGGGATTCTCTACGCAGGTCTCATGGTTGCACCAAATGGCGAGGTTAAGGTGCTGGAATTTAACTGTCGCTTTGGCGATCCAGAAACCCAGGCGGTTTTACCCCTCCTCGAAACACCCCTCGATGAGATTATGCTCGCCTGCATTAATCAAACCCTTGCTGAACTGCCTCCTTTGCAGTGGTATGACGGTAGTGCAGTTTGCGTCGTGGCGGCGGCGGCAGGCTATCCCGGTGCCTATGAAAAGGGCAAGATTATCACAGGTATCCAAGCAGCTGAAGCTCTAGGTGCGACAGTTTTCCATGCAGGGACTAAATTAGAAGGAGATACCCTCGTCACCAATGGGGGTCGTGTCCTTGGCATTGTTTGCCGTGGCCATAGTTTTGAGCAGGCGATCGCCAATGTCTACCAAGCCGTTCCCAAAGTTCAGTTCCCAGGAATGTACTACCGTCGCGACATTGGACACCGCCTCAAAAAAGCGTAACTTGCAACAAAACGTTACATTGTATTTAATAAAGCAAACTTGATCTGGTAAGTTCACCCCCGAAAACACCTTGCTAACCCTCATCACCAAACTCCGCAATATCCTTTCCCGCTGGTGGTCAGAATTCACATTGCAGACCAAACTGATGGCTGCAGCCACCCTCGCCGTGTCCCTGCTGATGAGTGGTTTTACCTTTTGGGCGGTGAACTCAATCCAGCAAGATGCCCGCCTGAATGACACCCGTTTCGGCAGCGATCTGGGCCTTTTACTGGCAGCAAACGTTGCACCCCTTGTCGCTGACCACAATCTTTCTGACCTCGCCCTCTTCACCAATCGCTTTTACAACAGCACCGAAAACGTCCGTTACCTCATCTATGCCGATCCCAACGGCAAAATTGTCTACGGTATTCCCTACTCCGAAGCCGAAGTCCAAAACAGCCTCACCATCGAACGGCGCATTACCCCACCAGATGATTACAATCCCGCCGGATTTTTCCCCGTTGCCAAGCAACATTTGACCCCCAACGGCGAAATTACGGATGTCTTTGTACCCCTCCACCAAAATGACGAATACCTAGGCATTCTTGTGGTGGGCATCAATCCCAATGCCACCGTTGTTGCTTCTTCTAATCTGACGCGGGATGTTACCCTCGCCGTGTTTGTCTTTATTTGGGTCATGGTCATCCTCGGTGGTGTTTTTAACGCCCTGACCATTACGCGACCGATTAAAGAACTCCTCGATGGCGTGAAAAATATTGCCGCCGGAAATTTCGAGCAACGGATCGATCTTCCCTTCGGTGGGGAACTCGGTGAACTGATCGTAAACTTCAACGAAATGGCCGAACGGCTTGCTAGCTACGAAGAGCAAAATATCGAAGAACTCACCTCCGAAAAAGCCAAGCTCGAAACCCTCGTCACCACCATTGCCGACGGAGCAATTCTCCTCGACACAGACTTAAAAATTATTTTGGCCAACCCAACGGCCCGCAAGATTTTTCACTGGGACGAAAAATCAATCATTGGCACCACTGTCCTGCACCACTTACCTGCCTCTGTCACCACCCAAATTACCCGGCCGCTCCATCAGATTGCCGCTGGCGAAAACTTAGATTCAGACTTTCTGATTGAGCACCATGCCGTCCAAGGCAATGCCGAAGAAATTATTCGGGGGAATGAATTCAAAATTACCCTCGAAGATATGGTGGACAATGTGGCAGAAGCTACGACAATTCGGATTTTGCTGACTGAAGTGTTGGATAAGAGCAAAATCAATGTGCGGGGCATTGCGATTACCGTTCAAGACATCACCAAAGAAGCGGAGCTCAATAAGGCCAAAAGCCAATTTATCAGTAACGTTTCCCATGAATTGCGCACCCCACTCTTTAACATCAAGTCTTTTATTGAGACCCTCCATGAATATGGGGATGATTTGACGGAACAGCAGCGGCAAGATTTCCTCGAAACCGCCAATAACGAGACCGATCGCCTTACCCGTCTGGTGAATGATGTTTTAGATTTATCGCGCCTTGAATCTTCCCGCGTTTATCGCCTTGATGAAGTGGATATTTCCCAACCCATTGAGCAAACCCTGAGAACCCACCAACTTAACGCCCGGGATAAAGAAATCACCCTGACCCATGAGTTAGCAACTGATCTACCGATGATTTTGGGTCATTATGATTTGTTGTTACAGGTACTAACAAATCTCGTGGGGAATGCACTCAAATTCACCCAAGCAGGGGGCTGTGTCAGCGTGAGAGCCTATCCTGTTCCCCACGATCCAGAGCGGGTGCGCATTGAAATTTCAGATACAGGGATTGGGATTGACCCAGAGGATCAAGAGGCAATTTTTGACCGTTTCTTCCGGGTGGAAAATCGTGTGCATACCCTCGAAGGCACGGGGCTTGGGTTATCAATTGTGAAAAATATTATTGATAAACACAATAGTCGGATTCACCTCATCAGTGAAGTGGGCATTGGTACCACGTTTTGGTTTGAGCTGAACGTTGCCCAAGGGACGCCGGAATTACAGTTGCTCGACAACCCGAACCATGTCCAGGATCAATCGATAGAAGTCAGCAGTAATTAGCCACTCCAACGGGATTGTTCAGCGGCGCTTGAGGAAAAGCTGCGTGAAGTAGTAGACACCTTCTTCGTTTTTAACGACACCAATGCCTGTGAGATCAAAGTCGCCAATAATATTTTTGTGGTGGCCAGGGCTGTCGATCCAACCTTCTACGGCAACGGTGGCAAGGTCATCATAGCCTTGGAGAAGCGCGAGATTTTCGGCAACACTGGCATATTTTAAAGCTTGTTTTTCAAGGCTAGCGGCCCGTTTGTCAAAACCATCATGGGAAAAGCTAGCTTCACCGGAGGCCATTTTGGCACTGTATTTGCGGGACTCATTCGTAATCCGGTAGTCCAACGTTAAAGGTTCTAGGCCCAGACTGGCTCGATAGGCGTTGATTTGGGTATGAATCTGCTGTTCGATGGTTTCGGTATTGGGATGTTTGACGGGTTGGGGGGTGAGGGGTTGTTCCTGTTGGGCGACCGGCTGATTCGCTGTGGAGGAAATGGTTGGTCGTTCTGTCTGCTGAAAGACGAAACGGGCACCGAAATAAAACAAGATGGGAACCACAAAACGTGACCAACGCTGGTGTCTCATGGGAAAGCCTCTGGGGAAAGTTAGCTCTATTGTAAGAATTCAGAATCTAAATGCTGAATCTGGATCGGTTCTTCTTGAAATTGGCGATCGCCATCGAGTTGCCAACTGCGATAGTCAGCGACACGCCGCTGGTGGACAGAGAGAATGAGGTAAGAGTAAATGTCCCAGGCGATCGCCCGGTCATATTCAGAGGGAATTGCGGCATGGTCAGGGTGAGAATGGTAGATGCCGATGATTGCTAGGTCTTGGGCGCGGGCGTATTTCTGGGCTTTGAGAATTGCGGCAGGGGCGATCGCAAAGCGGTCATAGCGCGACTGGGATTGGGGATTTTGGGGGAGCAATTCCGGCATTGCTTGGCTAAACGCCAGCGTCCAAGTATTTTCTGTCGGCCAGATTTCCCGAACTATTTTATTTTGCCCCAGTAACAGACCACAACACTCTTCCGGATAGCAGGTCTGGGCGTGGGTGATGAGTTGTTCGATTTGAGAAGGAGTCAAGCTTAACATGATGACCTTGTTGCCTCGTTGCCGAAAAAAACGCCCAAATCCTCAGCAGATTCAGGCGCAGTTTTGTTGAAGTGATTGAATTACAGCCTAGAATCCCATTGCCTTAGCCACCGCTGCCATATTTGCAGGAATTCCGGTTTGCCCTTTTGATAAACTGTGGGCGATCGCCGCATCGGGATCCTTCAAACCATTACCTGTCAGAACACAAACTACCGTTGCTCCCGTTGGTACTTGATCTTTGACTTTCAAAAGTCCGGCCACCGAGGCTGCACTGGCAGGTTCACAGAAAATGCCTTCATTAGCCCCAAGCTTGCGATAAGCCTCGATAATTTCTTCGTCGGTCACCGCATTAAAAGCCCCTTGGCTAGCCGCTTGCACCCCGTGGGCTTTGTCCCAGTTTACCGGGTTGCCAATGCGAATTGCCGTTGCCAGGGTTTCCGGGTTATGGACAGGCCCTCCCTGGATAAACGGTGCCGCACCAGACGCTTGAAAGCCCATCATCCGGGGGAGCTTCGTCGCTTTATTTAGTTCATGGTATTCACAAAATCCCATCCAATAGGCCGTGATATTCCCTGCATTGCCTACGGGGATACAAAGCCAATCTGGTGCTTCACCGAGGGCATCGACCACTTCAAATGCTGCGGTTTTTTGACCCTGGAGCCGGTAGGGATTCACAGAATTGACCAGTGTTACAGGGTAATTTTCCGACATTTGTCGCACGATGCTGAGGGCGTTATCAAAGTTGCCTTCAATGGCGATCACTTCAGCCCCGTATAACAAAGCCTGGGCTAATTTTCCTAGGGCCACATAACCATCGGGAATTAAGACAAATGCCCGTAGACCTGCCCGTCTAGCATAGGCAGCAGCAGCAGCAGATGTGTTACCAGTACTCGCACAAATTACGGCTTCGGCCCCTGCTTCCTTGGCTTTGGTAATTGCCATGGTCATGCCCCGGTCTTTAAAGCTCCCCGTGGGATTTAGGCCGTCATATTTGGCATAGACTTGCACCCCACGACCGATTTCTGCGGCAATACTGGGAATGGGAATCAGGGGAGTATTGCCTTCGTAGAGGGTCACCACGGGGGTGCTGTCGGTTACGGGGAGATATTGGCGATACGCGTTAATCAGACCCGGCCACTTAGCAGCATGGTGGGTCGGAAAGGGAGCAGAGGTCGGATCGGCTTTAGGAGTACTCAGAACCACAATTGTTCTCTTAAAGTTTAGAAAGTGTAGTCAAACAAACGAAATCTTCTCTAAAGGGTAGCAGTAAGGGGCTATCTGGGCTAGTCACAGGGGCGATCGCCGCCCCATTGGTACAGGGATTTTAAGAAAAGATTAACGTGGATTAACTATTTTAAGAGTTTAGGGGCATAGATGGGCGGCCACGGTCACTGCAAATTCTTCTTCAAAGATCTCCTTGTTATAGTTTAAACTCCAGAGCTCTAGTTCGCAGGCATCATCCCTATGGGTCGGAGTCAGCTTGAGGGTGAGTAAACGCTGTTTCGCATCAAAGTCACACTGAATTTCGGCGATCGCCCCCACCTGGCGTCGGTCAAGGGCCACCGCAAGCCGCATGATCGCACTCAACTCACTCACCATCTGTCGGTGTTCTTTGTGGATGAGATTTTGATAATTTTCGTGTTTTTTCTTCGGCTTGCTTTTGCGGTGGTAGCGGGCGAGGTTCGCGACGATTTCTAATTGGGTCTCATTGAAACCGAGGAGCTCTGCATTACGAATCAGATAGTAGGAATGTTTATGGTGGGCCGCATGGCTAATGTAAAGACCACAGTTATGGAGGATCGCCGCCGCCCAGAGCATTTCCCTCGCTTCGGTGTCCCATTGGTGTAGCCCCCCCTGGAGCTGATCAAAGAGACTCAGAGAAAATACGGCAGTGCGTTTACTGGCGACCAAATCAACGCGATATTTTTTGGCGATCGCCATCACACTCCGTTCCCGAATCGAACTTTGGTATTGCAGGCGACTTTCAATCAAACCATGGGAAAGCATCCAGTCAACGATCACCCCTTCCCGCAACGCCCGTTCACAGAGGGTAATTTTTTTCAGCTGTAATAGATCCATCGCTTCTTGGAGGATGATTGCCCCTGCCAGGATAATTTCTGCGCGCTTATCGGACATCCCTGGTAAATTTGAGCGCTCCCGACAATTAAGCTCCCGCATCTGTTGAATCAGTTTGCCCAAGTCTTGACGCGAGAACGTGTAGCCGTGGAGAGGACTCGGCACGCTCCCCAAATCAGCCATCGCGTGCATTGCTGCCAAGGTTTCAATGGTGCCAGAGGTGCCGATCATTTGTACCTGTTCTTCCGGGAGAAGATGTTCTTGTAGTTCTTCAATGGGACGCTCTAACATCCCCCGAATATAAGCTTGTAGGGCCGCAAATTCCCGGTTGCTAATTGGATCAGTATTTACAAAGTCCTGGGTTAACCGCACCGCTCCCACCTTTGTGCTGCTGAGAAAGCGTGCTTCATGGCTTTCTACCAGGCTAATTTCTGTCGAACCGCCCCCAATATCAATCAAAACATGGGGTTGTTGGTTAAAGTCAACGGCTGATAAAACGCCGAGGTAGATACGGCGCGCTTCTTCTTGGCCGGAGATTAGATCAACTTCTAAGCTTAGTTCTGCTTCAATCCGTTGTAAAAATTCTCGACCGTTGGGGGCTTCCCGCACGGCGCTAGTTGCCACCGCTACTAAAGAATCCACCTGAAAACTCGTCGCTAGATCCTGACAACGACGGAGGGCATTTAAAGAACGATCCATGGCGGCTTCCGTCAGGTTTCCTGTGAGGCGATCGCGATGACCAAGGCGCACTGTATCTTTTTCCCGGGCGACAATTGTAAATGCGGGCAGGCTGGGTTGAATTTTGACAATCACCATGTGAATTGAGTTGGTGCCGATATCAATCGCTGCTAGGGTACAGTCCTCCCCTTGGGTGACATTCGCAAATTGAGTGGAATTCGTTTTAAGCTGATAGACGGAAGTAGCCATAGATTTATGTCTGTCATCTTTGCTGACTTCTCTATTATTAAGGATTACCTCCGATTTACTGATTTTTTATGACATCTCTTCGTTGAACATCTATGGTTTCTGAGCCTACCTGGAAAAAAATTATCTATTTATTACGCTGGGATAAACCGGCAGGTCGCTTAATTCTAATCATTCCTGCCCTATGGGCTGTCTTCTTAGCGGCTGAGGCCAAACCTGACTGGAAACTGGTCTTAGTGATTATCTTTGGGGCAATTACCACCAGTGCTGCGGGCTGCGTTGTGAATGATTTATGGGACCGGGATATTGATCCCCAAGTGGAACGAACAAAAGTTCGCCCCATCGCTTCTAAAGCTCTCACGGTCAAAGTAGGAATTATTACGGCGATCGCCTTTTTTCTTTGTGCCGCTGGGTTAGCGTTTTATTTCAATCCCTGGACGAATCCCCTTAGTTTTTGGTTATGCGTCGCCGCAGTTCCCGTGATTATTGCTTATCCTCTAGCAAAACGTTTTTTCCCGGTACCACAACTTGTTTTGGCGATCGCCTGGGGCTTTGCCGTTCTCATTAGTTGGAGTGCTGTGACCCAAAATTTAACTGCTGCAACCTGGCTGTTATGGGGTGCAACAGTTTTCTGGACTTTGGGTTTTGACACCATCTACGCTCTCTCCGACCGGGATGATGATTTGAAAATTGGCATTAATTCTAGCGCTATTTTTTTTGGTAAATTTGCCCCCGAAGCCGTCGGTATTTTCTTTGTCTTAACAGCGACTTGTCTTGCTATTCTAGGCAAAACATTGAATATTAATCTTTTGATTTACGGTATCGCTTGGGCGATCGCTGTCGGTCTTTGGTTTAAACAATATCTAAAAATTCGGAAACCCAATCTTCCCCGCAAAGCCTACAATCGACTCTTCGAAGAGAACGTTACGATTGGCTTTATTCTCCTCAGTGGAATGATCAGTAGCTTTATATTTTAGACCTCTCAGTTACTTAGAAAATATCACAAGCTGTCATGGTAGAAAGACAGCTTTACTGTAGTTCTACACGACAAATAAAACCCTCAATCTGCAGATTGAGAGCTTTGATTAGAATATAAAGTTGAAGAATAAGATATTCAGTTTTTCATAAAAGAGAGAAGCTTGGCATTGAGCTATTTTCCCGGTAGGCTACCCCACAGGTATCGTCGCCGCTATAGCGTTTCACATCTGAGTTCGGGATGGAATCAGTGTGGTTCCACTATGCTAAAAACACCAAGCAGTGGTGTGGTCTCACACCCTCAAGACTGCACAAAATACTCATTAGTTCATCGAAATACTTAGTCTAACCATCTGTTTAAGGACAAGCCCTCGGTCTGTTAGGACATCTCGGCTCCATATGTTGCCACACTTCCACCTAATGCCTATTAACGGGTGTTCTTCCCGTGACCTTACTGGATTAACTCCATGAGAGCACTCATCTTGAGGTGGGCTTCCCACTTAGATGCTTTCAGCGGTTATCCGCTCCGCACTTGGCTACCCTGCGTTTACCGTTGGCACGATAACAGGTACACCAGCGGTGCGTCCTTCCCGGTCCTCTCGTACTAAGGAAGACTCCTCTCAATGCTCTTACGCCTGCACCGGATATGGACCGAACTGTCTCACGACGTTCTGAACCCAGCTCACGTACCGCTTTAATGGGCGAACAGCCCAACCCTTGGGACCTACTTCAGCCCCAGGTTGCGATGAGCCGACATCGAGGTGCCAAACCTCCCCGTCGATGTGAACTCTTGGGGGAGATCAGCCTGTTATCCCTAGAGTAACTTTTATCCGTTGAGCGACGGCCCTTCCACGCAGCGCCGTCGGATCACTAAAACCGACTTTCGTCCCTGCTTGACTTGTAGGTCTCGCAGTCAAGCTCCCTTCTGCTTTTGCACTCGATGGCTGATTTCCAACCAGCCTGAGGGAACCTTTGTGCGCCTCCGTTATCATTTAGGAGGCGACCGCCCCAGTCAAACTGCCCACCTGATACTGTCCTTTCACCGGCTTCACGGTTTAAAGTTAGAATTCTAGCCTTGTTAGAGTGGTATCTCACCAGTGACTCCATTACTCCCACAAGAGTAATCTCAACGTCTCCCACCTATCCTGCGCAAACAAAGCCCGAACCCAATACCAAGCTACAGTAAAGCTTCATAGGGTCTTTCTGTCCAGGTGCAGGTAGTCCGTATCTTCACAGACAATCCTATTTCGCCGAGCCTCTCTCCGAGACAGTGCCCAGATCGTTACGCCTTTCGTGCGGGTCGGAACTTACCCGACAAGGAATTTCGCTACCTTAGGACCGTTATAGTTACGGCCGCCGTTCACCGGGGCTTCGGTCGTCAGCTTCGCCTAAGCTAACCAACTTCCTTAACCTTCCGGCACTGGGCAGGCGTCAGCCCCTATACGTCCTCTTACGAGTTTGCAGAGACCTGTGTTTTTGGTAAACAGTCGCCTGGGCCTCTTCACTGCGACCAGCTCTCGCTGGCACTCCTTCTCCCAAAGTTACGGAGCAATTTTGCCGAGTTCCTTAGAGAGAGTTACCTCGCGCCCCTCGGTATACTCTACCACCCTACCTGTGTCGGTTTCGGGTACGGGTCCTATGCTTTCAACACATAACTAGCTTTTCTAGGCACTATCCTTTACTACGCGGAGACCGTAGTCTCCTCCCAATCCATTCAGGGTGTAGCTATCTTTCATGCGTCATAGTTATGCTCCCACACAGGAGTTGAGGAATATTAACCTCATGTCCATCGACTACGCCTTTCGGCCTCGCCTTAGGTCCCGACTAACCCTCCGCGGACGAGCCTTCCGGAGGAAACCTTAGGGTTTCGGGGTATGTGATTCTCACACATATTTTCGCTACTTAAGCCGACATTCTCACTTCTATACAGTCCACATCTGCTCACCGCTAATGCTTCACACCATATAGAACGCTCCCCTACCACTCTTTCGAGTCCGCAGCTTCGGTAACTTGCTTAGCCCCGTTCATTTTCGGCGCAGGAGCGCTTGACCAGTGAGCTATTACGCACTCTTTCAAGGATTGCTGCTTCTAGGCAAACCTCCTGGTTGTCTATGCACTCCCACCTCCTTTATCACTTAGCAAGTATTTTGGGACCTTAGCTGGCGGTCTGGGCTGTTTCCCTCTCGACGATGAAGCTTATCCCCCACCGTCTTACTGGCTGAATTTTACATGGTATTCTTAGTTTGTCTCACTTTGGTACCGCTCTCGCAGCCCGCAGCGAAACAGTGCTTTACCCCCATGCAAGGAAACCAACCGCTGCGCCTAAACACATTTCGGGGAGAACCAGCTAGCTCCGGGTTCGATTGGCATTTCACCCCTAACCACAGCTCATCCGCTCCTTTTTCAACAGAAGTCGGTTCGGACCTCCACTTGGTATTACCCAAGCTTCATCCTGGCCATGGTTAGATCACCCGGGTTCGGGTCTACAAACTGTGACTAACGCCCTTTTCAGACTCGTTTTCACTTTGGCTTCGGCTTTTCACCTTAACCTGCCACAGCCTGTAAGTCGCCGGCTCATTCTTCAACAGGCACACGGTCAGACGTTAAATCGTCCTCCCATTGCTTGTAGGCTAACGGTTTCATGTTCTATTTCACTCCCCTCCCGGGGTTCTTTTCACCTTTCCCTCGCGGTACTTTTACACTATCGGTCACACAGTAGTATTTAGCCTTACGAGGTGGTCCTCGCTGATTCAACCGGAATTTCACGTGCTCCGGCCTACTCGGGATACAGTTAGGCTACTTCGATTTTCGACTACAGGACTTTCACCTTCTTTGGTGTAGCTTTCAACTACTTCGTCTAACCTCTATAGTCCACATCACTGTCCCACAACCCCAACCGCCTAAGCAGTTGGTTTAGGCTCTTCCCGCTTCGCTCGCCGCTACTAAGGGAATCGATTTTTCTTTCTCTTCCTTCAGCTACTAAGATGTTTCAATTCGCTGAGTTGGCTCATACCATCCTATATATTCAGATGGCTGTATTTAGGGTTGCCCCATTCGGAAACCCCCGGCTCAATGCTTGCTTCCAGCTCCCCGGAGTATATCGTCGGTAACCACGTCCTTCATCGCCTCTGTGTGCCTAGGTATCCACCGTTAGCCCTTTGTAGCTTGACCTTTTTTCGAGGTCAGACTCTTGGCTATTTTTGGATTGCTTGTACTTTCGTACTTTCCTACCTAGCTATTATTTCGACTATCTAATATTCTTTTGTGCAGTTTTCAAGGTGCTTTGCTGAAATCTCTTTCAGCATTCAACAACATCTTTCGTCTTTTTTTTTAGACTATGGTGCTGATGCTGAGTTCGTTTCATTATTTCGTGGTTTTGGTGGAGGTAAGCGGACTCGAACCGCTGACATCCTGCTTGCAAAGCAGGCGCTCTACCAACTGAGCTATACCCCCATTGATATCAACAATTGATGATTATCAACGGTTGATAAGTGGGCCATCCTGGACTTGAACCAGGGACCTCACCCTTATCAGGGGTGCGCTCTAACCACCTGAGCTAATAGCCCATGTCCACGAACCTAAATTTGAAAGTGACTCCCGTTTCTCCCCCTCGCACGACCTTCGAGATGACCTTACTGCGTTCTATTTGCTGATTGCTTTCAAACTTCAGTAGGTTAGGTCTCCCTAAAAGGAGGTGATCCAGCCACACCTTCCGGTACGGCTACCTTGTTACGACTTCACCCCAGTCACTAGCACTGCCTTCGGCGCCCTCCTCCGCGAACGGTTAGAGTAACGACTTCGGGCGTTGCCAGCTTCCATGGTGTGACGGGCGGTGTGTACAAGGCCCGGGAACGGATTCACCGCAGTATGCTGACCTGCGATTACTAGCGATTCCTCCTTCATGCAGGCGAGTTGCAGCCTGCAATCTGAACTGAGGCCGGGTTTGATGAGATTCGCTTGCCCTCGCGGGGTTGCTGCCCTTTGTCCCGACCATTGTAGTACGTGTGTAGCCCAAAATGTAAGGGGCATGATGACTTGACGTCATCCCCACCTTCCTCCGAGTTGTCCCCGGCAGTCTCCCTAGAGTGCCCAACTTAATGCTGGCAACTAAGGACGAGGGTTGCGCTCGTTGCGGGACTTAACCCAACATCTCACGACACGAGCTGACGACAGCCATGCACCACCTGTCTCCGTGCTCCCGAAGGCACTCTCGCATCTCTGCAAGATTCACGGGATGTCAAATCTTGGTAAGGTTCTTCGCGTTGCATCGAATTAAACCACATACTCCACCGCTTGTGCGGGCCCCCGTCAATTCCTTTGAGTTTCACACTTGCGTGCGTACTCCCCAGGCGGGATACTTAACGCGTTAGCTTCGGCACTGTCCGGGTCGATACAGACAACGCCTAGTATCCATCGTTTACGGCTAAGACTACAGGGGTATCTAATCCCTTTCGCTACCTTAGCTTTCGTCCCTCAGTGTCAGTTACGGTCCAGTAGAGCGCTTTCGCCACCGGTGTTCTTCCCAATATCTACGCATTTCACCGCTACACTGGGAATTCCCTCTACCCCTACCGTACTCAAGTCACACAGTTTCCACCGCCGATCCACAGTTAAGCTGTGGGCTTTGACAGCAGACTTGCATGACCACCTACGGACTCTTTACGCCCAATAATTCCGGATAACGCTTGCACCCTCCGTATTACCGCGGCTGCTGGCACGGAGTTAGCCGGTGCTTATTCCTCAGGTACCGTCAGTATTCTTCCCTGAGAAAAGAGGTTTACAATCCAAAGACCTTCCTCCCTCACGCGGTATTGCTCCGTCAGGCTTTCGCCCATTGCGGAAAATTCCCCACTGCTGCCTCCCGTAGGAGTCTGGGCCGTGTCTCAGTCCCAGTGTGGCTGCTCATCCTCTCAGACCAGCTACTGATCGTCGCCTTGGTGGTCCCTTACACCACCAACTAGCTAATCAGACGCGAGCTCATCTTCAGGCCAAAAAAGATTTCACCTCTCGGCATATCGGGTATTAGCAGTCGTTTCCAACTGTTGTCCCCGTCCTGAAGGCAGATTCTCACGCGTTACTCACCCGTCCGCCACTAAGCCCGAAGGCTTCGTTCGACTTGCATGTGTTAGGCATACCGCCAGCGTTCATCCTGAGCCAGGATCAAACTCTCCATATTAGACTTTTTTACTCATTCCTTAGAATTTTCATTTGTCTTTAGCAAGAGATGTTTTTTAAGGCTCTCTTTATCCTTAACTAAGCTCCTTGGTATCGATTGTTTCAATCTCAACCAGCTCACTTGTTATAATCTTGTTTAAAACAAGGGGGCGGATAGTCACTTTCAAATTCTATTCTTTTGTCTCGGTTCGGGGCGGCGGTTCAGTGCGTCTCTCTCAACCGCGCTTAACTATATTAACCACACAACTCGGAGATGTCAACACCTTTTTCCAATCTTTTTTCGGATTTGGATGAAAAATCCCTGGAATGCACTCAGGACAAGGGGTTTGGTGGCTGGAAAAATTTGGGATTTTAAGTTCTTAAGCCCCTCAATCTGGATTTGACAACCACATTCTATTCCTCTCGATTAGGTGAGATATTAAAAAAACCTCCTTCCTCATTTCACTGATGAGTACCAGAGGTCTTTTTGTTGGATTTGAAAACCAAATCCCTACGTTGGCGGGTTAGATCGAGGCGATCGCCTGATTGAGTCTTTCGATATCCCAACCTTTTTGGTGGAGGAGTACCCAGGATTGCATGAGATCGGGGCCTTGGAGTTCACCCATCAGCCCGGCACGCATGGATTTCATGACGACGCCTTTTTTGACGCCATGGGCTTTGGTGACTTGGTTAATGAGTGCTTTTGCTTCATCGGGGGTGAAATTAGTACTGGCTTGGATGTTTTGGAGGATTTCCTGGAGAATCGCTTTAACGCCCTCGGTTTGGAGTTGGGCCGTGGCTTTTTCGTCTAAGGTGATGCTGTCACCAAAAAGAAGTCGGGTTTCTTGGGTAACATCGGCCAAGCGGGTGAGGCTGGGCGCAACGAGGGTGATGAGGGACTCTAACCAGGGGCGATCGCCTAGATAATCTTCGTAACCTGCTGCTTGTAAATAAGGGATAAGCAGATCCGTCAGGGCGGGGATCGGCATTTGGTGGAGGTACTGGGCATTAATCCAATCGAGCTTGTCCCAGTCAAATTTTGCGCCAGCTTTATTGACCCGCTCTAGGGAAAATTCCTTTGCGGCTTCTTCGAGGGTAAAAATTTCTTGGGTTGAGTCGGTCGGCGTCCAGCCCAAAAGACTCATATAGTTGGCGATCGCCTGGGGGAGGAATCCCATTTGGCGAAAATCATCAATAGATGTCACCCCATCCCGTTTCGACAATTTACGTCCCTCTTGATTGAGGATTAAGGGCGTGTGGGCAAACTGAGGTACTGCCGCGCCAAGGGCTTCATATAAAAGAATTTGTTTAGCAGTATTGGCGATGTGGTCTTCCCCCCGAATCACATGGGAGATTTGCATATCAATATCATCAACCACCACCGCAAGATTATAGAGAGGCTGACCAAAAGACTCATTCCCTTCAGGAGTGCGGGCAATCACCATGTCACCACCGAGATCGCTACCTTTCCAAGTCATGGTGCCTCGAATCAGATCTTGCCAAACGATTTGCTGAGCATCGTCAATTTTGAAGCGAATTACGGGTTTACGACCTTGGGCTTCAAATTCAGCTCGCTGCGCCTCCGTTAAGTTGCGGTGACGATTGTCATAGCGGGGCGCCTGATTATTCGCTTTTTGTTGTTCCCGCATCGCCTCAAGTTCTGCGGGGGTACAGTAACAACGATAGGCAAGACCTTGATCTAAAAGGGTTTGGATTGCTGCTTTGTATTGATCCAGCCGTTGGGTTTGGAAAAAAGGGCCTTCATCCCAGTGCAAACCGAGCCATTGGAGACCCGTTTTAATGTTTTCGGTGTATTCGGGCTTAGACCGTTCCAAATCGGTATCCTCAACCCGGAGGACAAAGGTACCGCCATGGTGATGGGCAAAAAGCCAATTAAAGACAGCAGTTCTAGCTGTCCCGATGTGGAGATTTCCGGTGGGACTTGGGGCAATACGAACGCGAACAGTCACGGGGTTAATCCTTTGTTGTAGTGGTTTAATTTAATCTTTGTGGTGGCTATTTTCCCATTGTCCTTTAGGAATTTGAAGGGGCATATAAAAACACCGCCCCCGCAAAGAGACGATGTTGGTTGTGTGTTTAATATCAAAAATGGGTTTTTAAAAAGAGGGACAGAGGGGCTTAGCCGACGACTTCGAGTTCATGCTCAGCGAAGTTGTTGGTGTTTAGACCACCAGCACTACCGCTAAAGCCGTTGTAGTTGACTTTGTTAAAGCGAACAATGACGGGATAGATAATACCGCTTTTATCAATGCTTGCTACTGTGCCGACATCGCCGTACCAGTAGGATTCTTTCCGGAGAATTTTAACTTTGGATCCGCGTTCGATAGCCATGCTTATGTTCCTTTAAAGCGATTACTAAAGAGTGTAGTTAGACTTAGATAACAGCCTACTATCGGATAGGGGTTTTCAGGCACTTGAAGTGTTTAAGTTTTATTGCGCGTCCTGCCACCGTAATCGGACAAAATGGCTTGGATTTCCACTCTCGTCCGTGTTTTCTTGGATTTCTTCGAGGGCGAGATTGAAGGGAATCGCGGTGGTGATGTGCTGTTGGGCATATTTACCGAGATCAGGGGCGATCGCCCAGGCTGTGGCAGCAGCAGTCCCCATACCAAAGAGTTGGGTGAGGGGATCTTTGGGGAGCAACCAAGCGGCTCCACCAGCTAATCCTGCTGTTAGTAGTAGAGTGACAGAGATATTGGTGCCGCAGCGAGGATGAATCGCTAAATTCCATTCCCCAGACCGGAGGCGATCGCCGGCTGTACTGACCGCCCGGTAAAGATCGGTTTTATCCACGCCACCAAATAAATAAAACCCTTGCCCCGTGGACATTCCACTTAATTCCGCGTAGTGGTGACGCCAGGCCGTTGGGTAGCGTTCTGCCAATTCTGTAAGCACCCAGACCGTTCCATGTTCGAGGGCATGGGCCTGGCGAATAAAGAGCAGCTCCCTCAGACCGGGCACAAAATCCAATTGCGCGATTAAATTTTGATCTTGACTGGCCTGCGGTGAAAACCAGTCACCATCCCAGAAAAAATTATGCGCTGTCATTGCTGTTGTTATCCTTTACTGAAAAAATTTTGTCCATCAAAGCTTGAATTTTCCCCAAGAGGTTATGCGCCGATCCCCAATTGTCCCGCCAAGCTGGGACTCAAGGGAATTAAAGTCACCAGCATCAAAAATAAAGCGACTAATCCCAGGATCGCCCGGGTATCGTTAGGTTCCAATAGTTCATTGAGGCTGGGGCGTTCTGCTTCCCGTTGTAAAAAAATAATAATCAAAGCCCAGTAGAGGGGAATGGGGTTTGCTGGGTTAAACAAAGCCACTAGCCCCAATACCACGAGGGTAGCAATGGTAGTACGACGAGCTGTTTTACGGCCATAAATAGCCTGGATAATGCGGCCTCCGTCTAAACAACCTGCGGGGAGTAAATTTAACGCTGTAATCACAAGGCCCAACCAGCCCAGAATCGTCAAGGGATGAATCGCCACAATCGCTTGTTGCAACCCATCGCCTAGGAAAATGCGCGCCAGGGTACCCACCAACACTGAACCCTGGAAAAATTGACTGGGAACTTTAAATAGACTGTCTGGGTTAGAGAGCCCAAAACCACCCAGGAGAAGCACCAGGGAAATCAGCCCCCCCGCCGCTGGGCCAGCAAAAGCAATGTCGAAGAGCGCTGTCCGGTTCGGGAGCAGGGATTCAAAGCGGGTAATCGCCCCAAAAGAAGCAATCTGCCAGTTGGGGAGGAAAAAAGGAATGCTGAGTTTGACATTATATTTTCGGCTCGTGACCCAGTGGCCTAGTTCGTGAACCCCCAAGATGAGCCACATCCCCAGGCTGAGGGGCAGGACGTCGGTATAACGCTGCCAATCACTGAAGAAATCAAAGCCTTTGAGGACACCAATCGCTTCTAGGGTCGTCGCCAGGGTGGCAACAAGTAAGACTAAAGCGACATTTTTCTGGGCGAGACTCGTGGTTTTTGGGTCGTTACTGCTCGGTAAGATGACAATCACTGGTTTGCCTTCTGGGTCTTCGACTAAGAAAAGGCGGTATTTATCCCCCAGGCGATCGCCTAATTTTTCCGTCAGCTTTTGGTGGGCCTCTTCGGGTTCCCCCCGCAAATTTCCCTTGAAAATGGCCCCTTCTTGGTAGGGAATTGCTTCTGTGGCAAAAAATGTGTCAATGCCAAAAATACCTTTAATGGTTTGGAGATCCTCTGGATTAATGGGTTGAATTTCGGGTTCGGTCGCCAGATCTGCTGGGGCTTGTGTCGAGGATTCTGTGGCTTGAGTTTCAGTTTGGAGGCGTTCTAGGGCCTGTTTGCGAATCATCTCCCCCTGGCCTGCCTCTCGGCGTAGATTACCTAAATAGATATAGGCTCCCGCCGAAGCCACCAAAATCAGCACCACACCAATGAGATCCAGGCTCACCCCTAAAAGAATGCAACTCAATAGCACCAACCAGGGAACCGTAATCGCGAGGGATTGTCCCCAGGCCAATAACCCTAAGCGTCCCGCTTTTTGCGATCGCCGATAGCCCCACAAAACCGTACCCAAAGCCGCGAAAATAAGCAGTATTAATGCTGAGGTTGCCGGGGAAAAATCCATAATAAAGTTGCGTTGATCGTCCAAATTTCAAGTGTTTTCACTATTTTAGAAGGATTTCTCCAGAAAGAAATTTCGAAGCCGTCACCCGCAAGACCAGTTAAAACTAGGGTAAAAGGTCGAGTTGGGTGGTTTGTTCTACCGGGATTAAACCTAGATGTTGTCTCGCTTTTGCGCTCACTACACGTCCTCGGGGCGTGCGGTTTAAAAAACCAATTTGGAGTAAATAAGGCTCGTAGACTTCTTCAATGGTCTTGCTATCCTCGCCAGTGGCGGCGGCGATCGCCTCTAAACCCACTGGGCCACCCCCAAAATGATTGAGCATTGTTTCTAGGATTAGACGGTCTGTCCAGTCCAATCCCAAAGCATCAACGTTGTACAGATCCAAAGCCGTTGCCGCCACCGTTTGGGAAATTTCTCCATGGCCTTTGACCTGGGCATAATCCCGGATTCGCCGTAATAGACGGTTGGCAATGCGAGGCGTCCCCCGTGCTCGACGGGCAATCTCTAAAGCGCCCTCTGGGGTAATGGGCTGCTCAAGGATCAAGGCACTGCGATGGACGATGGCAATCAATTCATCGACCTCGTAGAAGCGCAACCGTTGAATCAAGCCAAAGCGATCGCGCAGAGGGGAGGTTAAAGCCCCCACTTTGGTCGTTGCGCCAATCAAAGTAAAAGGCTTCAGGGGAATACTACGGGTTCTGGCACTGACTCCTTTGCCAATGGTGACATCTAAGCGGCCATCTTCCATCGCTGGATAGAGCAATTCTTCGGCCATGCGATTAAGACGGTGAATTTCATCGATAAACAAAATATCGCCAGCCTCTAGACCCACCAACAGGCCACTAATATCCCGGGGGCGTTCTAAGGCTGGGGCAGCAGTAATTTTACACTTCACGCCCATTTCTGCCGCTAAAATCAATGACATGGTTGTCTTCCCTAACCCAGGGGGGCCATACAGCAACATATGATCGAGGGGTTCACGGCGGGCTTTGGCGGCGGCGATCGCAATACCCAATACTTCCTTGAGATCCTTTTGACCCAGGTAATCTCCCAGACGTTGGGGACGAATGCGATCTTCATTGGCCGATTGTTCTTGGTCTTCGGGCAGGGCTTGACTCGTGGTGAGGGCATCTCTACCCAAAGCCGGATCACGTTTAGGCGGGAGACCATGGCCTTGGTTGCGTTTAATCGCCATTGCTGTGGACAGAAAACAACTGTCACTCCATCCTAAACTGAATCTTTTGGGAAATGCGGGCATTTAGGGAAAGGAACACCTTTCGGTAAAATAAAGACCAATCTTCCGAGGCTTTGCGCCATTTAGCCTGAAAACAATCATTGTTCGAGGACAATACCATTCATGAAAGCCATGATTCTGGCAGCGGGTAAAGGAACCAGGGTTCGTCCAATTACCTACACCATCCCCAAGCCCCTCATCCCAATTCTGCAAAAACCCGTGATGGAATTTTTGCTGGATCTGCTCGCCCAACATGGCTTTGATCAGATTATGGTGAATGTGAGCCATCTCGCCCACGAAATTGAAGGCTACTTTAAGGATGGTCAACGCTACGGAGTACATCTGGCCTATTCCTTTGAAGGCAGTATCCAAGACGGAGAATTACAGGGGGCAGCCCTCGGTTCCGCCGGGGGGTTGCGGAAGATCCAAGATTTTCATCCATTTTTTGACGATACTTTTGTGGTGCTTTGTGGTGATGCTCTGATTGATCTAGACCTCACCGCAGCGGTGCAGTGGCATCGCGAAAAAGGGGCGATCGCCACCGTAATCACCAAATCTGTCCCCAAAGAAGCGGTCTCTAGCTATGGCGTTGTGGTCACAGATGATGAAGACCGGATTCTCAGTTTCCAAGAAAAGCCCAGCGTTACCGAAGCTCTCAGCACGAAAATTAATACCGGGATCTATATTTTTGAGCCGGAAGTAATCGATTTTATTCCCCCCAACTGCGAATTCGACATTGGTGGTCAACTGTTTCCAAAGCTTGTGGCGGCCAATGCACCTTTTTACGCCCTAGATATGGACTTTGAGTGGGTAGATATTGGCAAAGTCCCTGACTATTGGCAGGCGATTCAGAGCGTGCTCCAGGGCAAGATCAAAAATGTGCCCATTCCCGGCATCGAAGTCAAACCAGGGGTTTATACAGGCCTGAATGTGGCCGTCAACTGGGATAAAGTCGATATCGAAGGCCCTGTCTACATTGGCGGCATGACCCGCATTGAAGATGGGGCAAAAATTATTGGCCCGACCATGATTGGCCCCAGTTGTTGGATTTGTGCAGGCGCGACCGTCGAAAGTAGTGTAATTTTTGAATATTCTCGCTTGGGCTCAGGGGTACGCCTCAAGGATAAATTGGTCTTTGGGCGCTACTGTGTTGATAAAACGGGGGCAACCATTGATCTGCAAAAAGCAGCCCTGGACTGGTGGATTACAGATGTGCGCCATGCCCATCCCCCCACGGCACCGGTGAAAAATCCCCACGTGGTCGAATCCTTAGAAATTGAAAAGTTTTTAAATAGCTCTAGCTTGGCGGCAGACTCTCCCCCATCGCCATCATCTCGCCCCAGCAGCCTTTAAGAGCTTCACAACGGTTTTACATTGGTTAAACTGAGCAATTTTAAGGGCTGTGTCGCCCCGTTTGTTTTGGGCATTGAGATCTAAATCTGGACACCGTTCGAGGAGCAACTGAACAACGGCATGGTGATCCCGGTGGGCTGCCCACATTAAGGCTGTGGCTTGATGTTGATCTTTGATATTGGCATCGGCCCCTGCCTTTAACAGCACTTCAATGACTGCTTGATAACCGCGATCGCCCGCTTCCATCAGGAGGGTTTTGCCGTTGGGGAGACGTTCATCAGGATTAGCTCCCCTTGCCAGGAAAAGTTCGAGGAGTTCCAGCTTGCCTTGGTTGAAGGCGATCAGGAGCGCATTTTCTCCTTCGTTTTGGTAGTGGAGATCTGCACCTTGGTCGAGAAGAAGTTGGGCGATCGCCCTTTGCCCCTGGTAGGCAGCAACCAGGAGGGGGGTATCACCTTGGTGGTTGGCTAGGTTCACCACAGCATTTTGGCGGAGTAAATATTCGACAATATCGTAGTGGCCTTCGAGGGTTGCTAAATGGAGGGCCGTGTCGCCTGCTGCATCGGTGCTATTGGGATTTAATTGATGCTTAAGCAAATATTGCACCAAGGCGAGATTGCCAGCAGCCCCCGCGAGAGGCAGAATATCCGGCTGAGTCAGGGTTGCCCCGGCCTGAACCAGACGTTGTGTGAGGGGCAAATTCCCCTGTTCGACGGCAAAAATAACGGCCGTATCCCCATCGAGATCTGTGGCATTGACCACCGCCCCAGCAGCCAACAGCATGTCAACGACCTCATCGTAACCCGCAATAACTGCGTGCATGAGGGGGGTCTTCCCGTCACTACTGGGAAGATTCACATTTAACCCGGCCTTGAGTAGGACTTCTAAACAGGCGATCGCCCGCTCCGACACGGCCACCGTCATCGCCCCTAGGCCTTGGTAAGGGTTAGCCCGCTGGGCCAGGAGTATCTGCACCACCACCGGGTGTTGCCCTTGAATCGCTAAATTCAGCGCCGTATCTCCATCGAAATCTTCGTGGTTAATCTTTGCCCCGGCCTTCAACAAAATTTCTACGGTGGCGATCGCCCCCCGATAGGCCGCCACCATCAGCGCGGTACTGCCATCTTCATTGGTGGCATTGGGATTAGCGCCAGCCCCAATCAAAAAATGTAGGACTGCCGTTTGTCCTGCCGCCGCCGCCACCATCAGCGCCGTGAGGCCATATTTTCCTCGTAATTCTAAATCTGCGCCGTGGGTGAGGCAGAGTTTAACGAGATCCAAAGCCCCAACTTGACAGGCATACATCAAAGGACTCGTGCGATCGCCATCCAAAATATTGACTGGTACCCCCTGGGTGAGCAATGCGGCCACTCGATCCACATTTTGGGCGCGAATTGCCTGAAATAACTGGGCGCGGTCCACGGGGGCTGTCATCGCGAAACATACAATAAAGGTTAATTTCTATTGTAGAAGTATCCCGGATCGATCCTGTCCCAAGCCGTCCCAGATTCTAGTTGATAATTTCCATTTGCCAGGGGAATCGGTTAAGTTTTATAAAGATTTCAGCATCCTGAACGAAGGAGAAAACACCCATGAGTTTTGAAATTCCAGAGTCCGTCAAAGTCTGGTCCCAGTTTGGTCACCCCATTATGATGTGGGTCTTGTTTGGGCTTTGTATTTATGCGATGTACCTCGGTATTCAGATCCGCCGCATCCGGAGTGCCGATAAAGAAGTCCGCAAAGAATTGGTCAAAAAACAATTTAACTTCAAGCACCACCAGGTGGGTTCAGCCCTGCTGGCATTTATGGTTTTGGGAACCATTGGTGGGATGGCCGTCACCTACATCAACAACGGGAAATTATTCGTTGGCCCCCACCTCCTTGTCGGTTTAGGGATGACCGGTTTAATTGCCATCTCAGCCTCTTTGGTGCCTTTTATGCAACGGGGCAACGATTTGGCGCGGGTAACCCACATTGGCTTGAATACGTTGCTGGTGGCTCTGTTTGGTTGGCAGGCCGTGAGTGGTATGGATATTGTGACGAAAATTATTGGCCGTCTGTAGGTAGCGTCCAGGCAAAATTTTCGGGGGGGACAGGGGGACTGTCCTCTTTTTTGTGGGTTTCTGGATTGTCTTCGGGAGGACGAATGACGGTACAACCTCGACCACTCTTGAGGGGTAAGGGGAGATTGAAACAGTCGTGGAAGTCTTGCTGAACTTTTGTGGTGAGGCGCGGCGAAACCTGGGAAACAATGGTCGCGAGGAGGCGATCGCCTGTGGTTTTCAGTAGACCCTGGGGCAACTTGTAGATAAACCGGGGAAACTGAACCAGCACCTGTAAATGCAGCTCCCAATTCACCTGGGTAATCACCGGCGGCATCGGGCGATCGCCAAGCAGTTTTCGCGCCTGTGCATCGTTGGCAAGTACCTGTTCCCAGGGGAGATGATCGAGGCACATCAACGCATCATAATCAATGGCATAGCCCTGGGATTGGGCCTCAGGCAGAGGCACATTGTACATTCTGTAGGCATTTTCAACGGGGGGGTCAAAAACCACCGCCAGTTTTGGTTCTACTTCATAGCCAAAATTGCCAAACTTGCCCACCGTCAGAATATAGCCATTCTCGGTGAGGGGTTCTACCTGCATCGGTTTTGCACAACGGTGGAACCAACCGCCATGGCGATCTAGGTACGCCGCGACTTCCTCTAGGGGCGCGTACATTTGCATGATCCCTCGATAGTGGGTCTCAAAATGCATCGGTGGCGTTTCGGGGTTACCGTCACCAAAGGCCGTGAATAGACGAGACGATTCCGCAGGGTTCATAGCAGCAAAAGACAAGAAATAAACTTGTTGTACCTAAAATCATGCCCGCTTTTCTGTAAAGTTGCACCCCAAGACCGAGGAATTCAGGGTAATAATTGTAAATCGAAGGCAAATTTCCGCCAGCGATTTTAGGAGGTTAACGAGGATGAAAGTTTTAGTGGTCGGGGCGACGGGGGAAACGGGACGGCGCGTTGTCGAAACCCTAATTGCTCAAAATATCCCGGTGCGGGCCATGGTGCGGGATCTCAACAAAGGCAAAGAAATTTTGCCCTCGGACGCAGAATTAGTCGTTGGCGATCTCCTCGATAAAAAATCGCTACCAGGGGCGATCGCCGACTGTGACCACATCATTTGTGCCGCCGCCGCCCGACCCAGTTTGAACCCTGCCGCATTTTTTCAAGTGGATTATGTCGGCACCAAATCGCTGATCGATGCTGCCGTGGCCCAGGGAGTTAAGCAATTTGTCCTCGTCACGTCCCTTTGTGTATCTAAATTTTTCCATCCGTTGAATCTATTTGGTCTGGTGCTGTTCTGGAAAAAACAAACCGAGGCTTACCTCATCAACAGTTCCCTCAATTACACGATTGTCCGTCCCGGTGGCTTGAATGCCGAAGCCGCAGCGCCCCTGGTACTCGCCCAGGCCGATACCCTTTTTGAAGGACGAATTCCCCGGCAGCAGGTGGCAGAATTATGCGTGGCTGCCCTTAATCATCCCCAGGCGAACCGACAAATTATTGAAGCAATTACGGACAGTGACCGTGAGCCTCAGCCGATCCCTGACCTGATTCGTGCCTTGGGCTCTGCGTAATGGCGATCGCCTCGTCACCATTCATTCAGTTTCCAAATCCCCTAGAAAAATTGATCAATATTGGGTGATCAAGGATAATCTAGGGAATTCCTCTGGTCCATCGTTCGTAGAAGGCGACTATTCCTTTCGGGAAAAAGCATTTCTTAATGAGTATTCAAACCTCGGTTGTCAAACAATTATTTGAAGCCGTTCCCCATGGGCGATCGCAACTCTATTTCAAATCTTCCCTAACGGCACTCTCCCACGCGATGGAAGATCAAATCCTTGCAGGTCAAGACTCCCCCTTGGTGATCGCCAGCTTCCAGCAAGAAAGATATTACCGCCAGGAAGCAACTCGCTATCATCGCATTGCCGATAAATCCCAACAGGTTTACGTCCTAGCGGCCCCAGAAACAGAGTTTGAAAACGCCTCTGATACCTACGAGCGCATTGCCTTTACGCCAGATGATGCCCTAAGCGAAGAGTGGCACCTCGTGGTGATTGGGGAGAATTTTGCCAGTTGTCTCCTCTGCCGAGAAAAACACAACAATTCTGAAAAGGGAGATCACTTCGCCGATAATGCCCGTCGTTTTGAAGGTATTTGGACCGAAGACCGCAACATTACCGAAAAAGCAGCGGAAATCCTCCTCGATCGCATTGCCCAATATCGCCCGGAGCTCCAGAAAAAAGTTCAAGCGGCCAAGGAAACCTACCTCCAAAATGGTCACCAAGATCTAACGGAACATCAGCCTAATTCCACCGCCGATCCCTTTGTGCAACGCTTGGTGAACTATCTCCAGGCGGGTCAATACAAAATCCTCAAAGCCAACCGCTCCCTGGCAAACAAAGAACAAAAGGAGCGTTTAATTAATACGGTCACAGCGGCCATTCGGCGATCGCTCGACACCGAAGACATCTTGCAATTGGCCGTCGAAAAATTAGGAGAAGGTCTCGGAGTCTGTCGCTGCATTATTTACCGTTGCAAAGAGTCAGACGAACAAGCCCAGATCCAGCATGAATTTCTCCATGGGGATCAAATTTCTGTAAAAGGTCGCAATTGGCCCCTGAAGGATAATCCCCTCTTTCAAAAGGTGGTCTCCCTGGGGGAGCCCCTGGGTATTGATAATACCGAGCAAGATCCGGACTTCATTAAAGACCAGCTAGAAACCCTCACCCAAACCTGTTCCATCGTCTCCTGGCTGCTGGTGCCGGTACTCTACCAAGGACGATTGATCGGCATGATCGAGTTACATCACTGCCACCCAGAGGCGATCCACTGGCGACAGGAAGATATTGCCCTCGTGGGGGCGATCGCCATCCAAGTAGGTGTGGCCCTAATTCAGGCCGAAGCGTACAACAACCTCGAAGAACTTAACGAACAATTAGCGGCCCTCGACCGTACCCGTTCTAACCTTGTGGCGATCACAGGCCACGAACTCCGGACACCTTTATCGACGATTCAAGTCTGCCTAGAAAGCCTTGCCAATGAGCCGGATATGCCGGAGGAACTGCGCCAGGTGATGCTAGATACCGCCCTCCAGGATGCAGAACGTCTACGCACCCTCGTCCAGGATTTTCTGACCCTGTCCCAGCTCGAAAGTGGTCGGGTGGAGTGGAATATTGAACCCCTGATGCTCTATGAGTGTGTGGAACTGGCCATGAGCCACGTGCGGGCCAAGCGTCATCAAAGTGGCGGCCAACCCCTGCCCCAACTGATCAATCAAGTTTCGCCAGATTTGCCCCTCGTCCAAGCTGACGGGGAATGGCTTGTAGAAGTGATCGCCAAGTTGCTGGACAATGCCTGTAAATTTAGCGATGCCAAGCAGGGTCAAGTGGCGATCGCCATCACCGCCGAAGATCCCCATAAACTCACCGTGAGCATTATCGACAATGGCCGGGGCATTGAACCCAAACGCCTCGAAACCGTCTTTGATCGCTTTTACCAAGAAGAAGGAGCCTTACGGCGGAGCGCTGGCGGCACTGGCTTAGGATTAGCGATTTGTCGCCAGATTGTCACCGCCTGGGGGGGAGCGATCTGGGCAGAATCCGAAGGCAAAAATCAGGGGAGTCAATTTTCCTTTACGGTACCGGTCTTTGAAGAACCCAGCCCACCGAAAACGAACCAGACCAGCAAAACAAAAACGAAAACGAAAACGAAGCGTTCCCGGCGTCGCTAACAAACGCTCACAAAACTGAGCAATTCACCTTAAGCTTTGTGAATATTCCCAACTAAATATCAGCATGGGCCTACAGAGGACTAAGGGCGCAGGACAATAAAGATAGAGGGACACCACAGAATCCACAGACTCCCTATCTGAGCGAGAGATCCCTGAGTGAAGTCCCAAGGAGGCTTTATGTTAAGCACCTATTTATTTCCAGATGGCACCCTGTACATTTTAGTAAAACTGCTTGTCCTGGCCCTCGTCATTTTGCTATGGCTGACGGTCAAGTCGTCCCCTGTGGTTTAGCCAAAATAACTGGGGGCATTGCCTGGTTTCCATTTGATATTGCAACCAAGGCTGGGCTTTTGGTTCGGATCAGGGGTTTCTTTTGCCAAAACGGCGGCGATCGCCTGGCGAAGATCAGCTCCCGTCACGGGCTTGTCATTACCGGGGCGCGCGTCGTCCAATTGGCCCCGATAGACCAGCTTTAAGTCCTGATCAAAAAGGAAAAAATCAGGGGTACAGGCCGCTTGATAACTTTTGGCGATCGCCTGGGACTCATCATAGAGAATCGGAAAATTTAATTGGAGTGCTGCCGCCATTTCCTTGAGCTTCTCTGGGCCATCATCCGGATAATTCTCTGCATCATTGGCACTAATGGCGACAATGCCTAGATCCTGGGGGACGAAATTTACTCCCAACCGGGCTAGCTCATCCTGGACATGGATCACAAACGGACAGTGGCGACACATAAAAATCACGAGCAAACCCGCTTTCCCCCGGAAATCTCCAAGGCTAACGGTTTTTCCGGTGGTGACATCCGGTAGGGCAAAATCAGGGGCCGGAGCACCCAGGGGAAGCATGGTGGATTCAGTGCGAGCCATAAAAAATTACCTCAATAATTGTGTGTAAGTTGCTGGGACTGACGCAAACCATCAAAATCAATTTAGCGATCGCCTTCATAAACCCAAGTGAGATGAAGATGGGTCTGAAGCATCTCCAATAAATTTGAAAAATCCAGTGGTTTTTCTAAAAAAGCGTCAAAATCCGAATTTATATTATGCCAACCATGATCCAAAACATCCCCGGACATGGCGAAGATAGGGATTGTCCTAAATTTTTCGAGTTGACGAATCTGGTGGGCCATGGCTTGACCGTCCATCCGGGGCATTACCATCTCTGAAATGATGAGATCCACTGGATGGGCCTCTGCCACCATCAAACCATCTTTTCCGTTTTCGGCTTCGAGAATCTGAAAACCCAAAGGCATCAAGAAGTGTTTAATCACAGAACGATTAACCCAACGGCTATCCACAATCAGAATGGTCTGCCGGCGGCCCACATAACCAATAATTTGTAGGTGATCACGGGTCGCTTGATCCTCAGCAACCAGGGGAGGACTAACGAGCACCTCCGACAGCTCCAGGTCAAAGGAAAAACAACTCCCTTTGTTCGGATAACTCGTTAACTGGAGTTCGCCCCCCATCATCGCCACTAATTTTTGGCTGATCGCTAATCCTAAACCTGTACCGTGGGGACGACTGCGGCGATCGCCGACCTGCTCGAAGGGTAAGAAAATTTTCTGATGGTTTTCGGGGTCAATGCCACAGCCTGTATCCCGAACCGCGAAGTGTACTCTGTGCCAATGGTGCTTAGGAGATTTGGGGGGAGTCTGCGGAGGTTGGCTTAATTGAACGTCTAAAACAACGCTTCCCTGGTGGGTAAATTTAATCGCATTGCCCAATAGATTCAGCAACACTTGCCGGAGACGTTGATCATCGACCAGTAAATAATCGGGAATATCTGGATCAATATCGTAATTGAGGAGGAGTTGTTTTTCTGTGGCCTTGATCTGACAGGTTTGGATAATATCCAGAATAAAGTAATGGAATTGCACCGCCGTTGGAATTAGTTCTAGGCGTTGGGCTTCAATTTTAGAAAAGTCAAGCACATCAGCAATCAGACTCAAGAGATGATGGCCGCATTGTTCAATAATTTTGAGGCTGCTTTTTTGCTCTGTACTCAAGGATTCATCAAACATCAAAATTTGCGTGTAACCCAAAATGCCATTTAAGGGTGTGCGCAGTTCGTGGCTCATATTGGCGAGAAACAGACTTTTTGCCCGGTTTGCTTCTTCGGCTTGTTTTTTGGCGGCTTGGAGGGCGAGTTCATTGGCCTTGCGGTCCGTAACATCCATCGCCATGGTGATTTGCAGTTTACGTCCATCGGGTAAGGTACCAAGGGGAGCACTACTAAAATCCCAAATACGTTGGTCGCCGTCTTTGATCAGGATGGCGTATTCACCGTCATGGGTAGAATTTTGGATCTCATAAACTTTCTCGATCCCCTGTAGGGCCGTCAGATATTCTTCACCGTAGGCTTTTGCTGCCCAGGCTGCGATCGTGGGAATTTCCGTGATGTCATAGCCAGTTAACGCCGTCCAAGTATGATTGAGCTGCAAAATTTCACCATCACTGGCGTAGAGCAGAATGGGAAAGGGTGCGTCTTGAATCGCCCGGTAGAGACGTTGTTCACTTTCGCCGAGGGCAGCATTAGCTTGTTTTTGCTGGGTGATGTCTTGGACAAAGATAAAAAATCGGCTTTGATCTTCGCTAAGGTCAGTGGTCAAACTCAGTTGCATTTCTTGGATCTGACCTTTTTGGTGTCGCCACTGTTGCTGGAGTTTGAGTTTGCGGCGATCGCCCCATTCAGTGAGCAGTTGTGCGGGATCGAGGTTGTCGGTAATGAGCAGATCAAAAATTGAGCGTTGCAGCAATTCATCGCAGTCATAGCCTGTCATTTCACCCAGGGCCACGTTAACTTCGAGAAAATAGCCCCGATCATCTAAAACAGCATAACCATCAATGGCAGTTTCAATGGCCGTTAAATAACGGGAAGCACTAGCGGCACGGATCTGTGCTTTTTCGATTTCTGCTTCCCTGGCGATCGCCTCTAGCCTAAAGCGCTGTAACCGCAGCATTTGGTAGCCCACCCAAAAAACAACCCCGATCAGTAAGCCCGATAAACCACTAATGGCGATCGCCAACTGACGAAAAGGGGCATTAGCCTCCCGGAGATTGACCTTATAAATCACAATCCAAGGGGCTTGGGTCGTTTCAAAGGAAGCCCCCACAACGAGGATATCCCGGTAATCAGTACCCCGCACCAAACGCCGAGACTGCAAAATTGCTTGGGTTGCGAGGAGAGAATCTTGATCCAGGGAACGACTTAACCGTAATGGTGGATCACTGGCAAACCGTAGGGGATTGAGGTAACGAATATTATTGCCTTCACGACGCACCAATAAAGTTTCAGCGGTGGTACTAGCATTGGCCGCTCGGTCTAATAGACTATATAAAAAATTCTGGGGATCTTTTTCTAAATATGCCGCCCCAATAAAATTATTTTGCTCATCGTAGATGTAGGCTAAAACACCATAAACGGGCAAGTCTTGATTATTGACTTTTAGGAGATTCAAGTCGATCAAGCGCACTTCTCCCCCAAGACTGGTTTGGTGATCTGCCTCCCTAAAAACTGTATTAATTTCCTGGGGTAAGGGATTTTGCACCCCCGTTTGCCAAACGGTCTGTCCCTGGCGGTTAAAAAAAACGATGCGGCGGTAATCGTAACTGGTTTGCACATCGAGGGCCAATTGGGTTAAATTCGCCTGTTGCTGCCGCACAATGGCGGAATTCGGCTCATTCGTCGCAAAGGCTTTGAGGGCATTAATGGTCGTGGGCCTTGAGGCAAGCACCCGGGCATCGCCTTTGCGTTCTAATAACCATTGATCAATTTGGGTCGCCTGGAGTTTAGCCACTCCCAAGAGATTGTCCTGCAGATCGAGTAACAGTTTTTCACTGAACCAACGAAAGCTAACAATACCACCAGCAACGACGCCAACAACGGCGATCGCCAACCCCCAAGATAAATACCGGACATTGAAGCGCGCTTTGTACGGACTTTGATGTGACTGGGAATTCGGCAGCTTGGGGGAATCCTGGAACATTTGTCTGGAAAGCCGACTAGGATAACGATGATTTTTGTAATGAATAAAATCAATCTTCTAGAAGTCACCTTACCCATTCTCACCCAGCTATTAAAGATTTGTAGCGAATTTCTTACATTTGTTATCCATTCACTCGTTGCGGACGTGGGCAATGCGCCAACTGAGAAAAATCACCGGAATCAAGCCCACCGCCAAAATCGCCAGGGCGGGCACAGAGGCTTCGACTAACCGTTCATCGGAAGCGTATTGATAAACCTTCACGGCCAGGGTATCGAAGTTAAAGGGACGAATCACCAGGGTCGCCGGGAGTTCCTTCATCACATCCACAAACACCAACATCGCAGCGGTTAACAAACCACTCCACATCAGGGGAGTATGCACACTCACCAGGGTACGAATCGGGGTATAACCGAGGCTGCGGGAAGCGTCATCTAGGGTGGGCTTAATTTTGCCGAGGCTCGTTTCGACGGCCCCAAAGGACACCGCCAGAAAGCGCACCAAATAGGCAAAAACCAGGGCGGTAATCGTGCCACTCAGGAGTAAGCCCGTGGAGATATTGAACTGGGCTTGGAAAAAATTGGCGATCGCATTATCGAGTTTCCCCATGGGAATCAGAATCCCCACCGCAATTACCGAGCCGGGAATGGCATAACCCAGGGACGCAATCCGCACACCCAAGGCCATCCAGAGACTGTGATTCAATCGCTGACCGTAGGCCAAAATCAAGGCGATCGCCACCGCTAAAATTGCCGTCACACTGGCTAAGACAAAACTATGCTGGGCAAACTCCCAGAACTGTGTCCGAAACCGCGCCTGGGGACGATTAAAGGCCATTTCCAAAAGAGTACCAACGGGCACAACAAACCCAAAAAAAACCGGAATCCCACAGGTCATCGTGGCAACCCCAGCCCGCCACCCCCGCAACTCATAGGCCTGGGGTTTGTCGTAGTTATTACTGGTTTGGTAATACTGGGCTTGGTGCCGCGACCATTTTTCGAGAACCAACAGCCCCGCAATAAACAGCATCAATACCGCCGCCAGTTGCGCTGCTGCCTGGGGTGCCCCCAACCCAAACCAAGTGCGATAGATCCCCGTGGTGAAGGTTTCGACGCCAAAATATTGCACGGTGCCAAAATCATTCAAGGTTTCCATCAGAGCCAGGGCCAGACCCGCCGTAATCGCTGGCCGAGCTAAGGGTAAGGCGATCGCCCAAAAACTTTTCCAGGGGCCGCAGCCCAACGCGCGACTCGCCTCTAGGGTTGTGACGGACTGCTCTAAAAAAGCCACCCGTGCCAGCAGGTAAACATAGGGGTAGAGCACCAAGATCAACATAATGATTGCCCCCCCCAGAGACCGAACCTCCGGAAACCAATAATCCTGGGCCGATTGCCAACCGAATATTAGTCGCAAAAACCGCTGCACCCAGCCGAAGTAATCCAAAATATCCGTGTAAATATAGGCCAACAGGTAAGCTGGAGCGGCGAGGGGCAAGAGTAACAATACCTCCCAAAAACCTTGGCCCCGAAAGCGACACATCGTCACCAACCAAGCCGTGGCCACCCCGACAACTGTGACCCCCACGCCGACCCCAAGCATCAACCACAGGGAATTGAACACATAACGCCCCAGCACCGTGTCGACCAGGTGACGCCAAATTTCGCCAGAATCCGTGAAAACACTCCCCAATACAGAAAAAATCGGTAGGGCAATCAAAGCGGCGATCGCCAGAGTCATCGGAGTCCAAAAATTAAGCTGTAAACGTTTCAAGGGATTCACAATCAGGAGAGGTACTAAAATCCCATTGTGGAGTGAAGGGGAAAACTAATGCAACTCATTTGCACCAAAGGTTACCCCGTCAGGACGATAAAATAGGCAACATTAATCGCTATTGCCCACAGCAAACCCCAAGCCATTAGTTATGAATCAACCCAACTTCCTCACCCCAGAAGAATCCCTCGATGTCGATGCCGCCCTCTTAAGTAGTCCAGAGAAATTTCTCGCTCGTCTGACCATTTCTTCCCAACGGTTACTGGGGATCATCGCCCAAGATCTCGATTGCCCCATCGAAAACCTGAGCCACAAAGAAATTATCCAGTGGTTTGAAAAGGACGCCAAAACACGCCAGGAAGAAGGCCCAGAAGCGGCTGTTTTAAAATGGTAAATCTTAACAGATTTCTTAATTACTGGTTTTTAACGGTTCCGTCAGCATCAATTTCGCTAGGGCCACACACAGGAGTCCATTAATCCCTAAAAATGCCTGGGCTAAAATACCCGATCCCAAACCCCAAACCATCGGCCCGGCGATCGCACTAACCCAGAGACAACTCGCCACCCCCAAACAGAGACCAACCCCAAAGCGTTTTCCCCCTTCCGTACCAGCAAACAGGAGCAACACCCCAAAGGGAATTAACACACTAGCAAACAGCGGATTTAAAGCAGGATTTCCGTTGATGGCATTGCCCAATTCTGGGAGAGAACTGCCCAGAAGCCGAAAAGGGGCCTGGGGCAAATCAAAAATATAAATGCCCTTGAGGAAAAAGAACCCCGAACTGCCAAAAACCAAGCCACTACTGAGGGGCCAACCCCACCCAAAGGGGAAGTAGTTCCGCAGCAGAAAAGCGAGAAGATAGGAACCCAAAACCATCGCTAACTTCGGTAAAAGAGCTACTGTCCCCCCATCAATCCAGAAACGAGGATTCAGATATCCATTATCCCGGAGCCAGCGGAAGAAATCTTTGACGGTGATTTTGCCCTTAAGGGCCTCTGTTACCGCCTGACCTGCATTGAGATACCCGGCACCGTAGTGGTTTAAAGGATCTTCCGTAACCTTTTGGGCCGATTGGGTTAAGACCTGTAAAACTTCGGCTGGTTCAGTCACACCAGTCGCTTTCACCATGGCCGCCACGCCAGCCACATGGGGCGCGGCCATACTGGTGCCTTTGTAGTCGATAAATTCTGGTTTGCCTGTTTTTGGGTTAAGGATTTCCTGGAGAATGCCTCCCGCTTCACTGCCCCCAGGAGCCGCAAGATCAATTCCCGCCCCGTAATTGGAATAGGGCGCTTTTTTGCCAGCCGCATCGGTGGCCGCAACGCCGATCACTTTGGGATAACGGGCTGGATAGGCAGCAGCATTTTTGTTGGCATTCCCCGCAGCGGCAATGATCACCACGTCTTTGCGATAGGCATAATCAATTGCTTCTTGCATCAGCTGGCTCGCACCAGCCCCCCCAAGGCTGAGGTTAATCACATCGGCCCCTTGATCGGTGGCAAAACGGATTCCCTCGGCGATGTCAGCGACGGTTCCCCCACCATTAGCGGCGAGGACTTTAATGGGCATAATCTTCGCTTTATAGGCAATGCCCGCAACACCGTAGTTATTGTTTGTCGACTGGGCAATTGTCCCGGCAACATGGGTACCATGGCCCACATCATCTAAAGCTTCTGGGCGATCGCCCACGAAATCATAGCCCCCAACAAAGGCGGTTTGTTCTAAATCTGGCACAGGGCTAACCCCAGTATCGATAACCGCCACGGTGATCCCTTCCCCTTGGGTTTCTGACCAGGCAGCTTCGACATTAATACTGCGTAAATTCCATTGCTTTGGGTAATCTGGGTCGTTTGGCACCCCATAGGCTCGGTAAATGTAGTTGGGCTCGATGTATTCCGTTGCTTTTTTAATGGGGTCAGATTGGCGCAACCACTGGAGCATTTCTCGCTTGCCCTCGATGACGTAGATCTGGTCAGCAGCGGAAAATTCACTATTGAGCCGGGGGATGACATTGAATTGTTGGGCGATCGCCTTTAACTGTTGCTCAACGACACTGGTTTCTACGGTTTCGCGAAAATCTAAGATTAAAGAATCGTATTCCCCTTGGGTCGCCAAGCTCGGCGATCGCCAAAGGCCAAACCCAAGACCAATACAGAACAGCAGCAAAATTAAAAATTTACGCATGGGGAAGTTTTGCCAAATCTATTGCCCCAGCCTAGCTCAAACTTCTGTGAAAACGGGCCAATGTAACAGAGTTAAACCGGGGGGTTTAAGCAACAACCAGGGGTTCTCTAGTGAGGCGAATTTGGGCCAAGGTGACAATCATCGGGATAATACGCCCGTAATTAGTGGCGATCGCCCGCCAACCGAGATCGACAAGAAACCAACTCCACAAGGCCGGGACAACAGCCCCCAACACACTACGGGTGAGGCCATAACGCAGGGCAGTTTGGGTCAACATCAAAGAACCCAGACGAGTTGTGGTTGTTTTTAGGGCTTGGCCCGTCGCAAAATGTAGCGCCAACTGTCGGGCAACCTGCTTCATTAAAAATGATTTCAGCACACTACTAATCACCAAGGTGCTACTCCCTTTAAGGAAAATTCTCAGGGGGTTATGTTGGAGTTGGACGGGCAAAGCTTCCGGTAAATCCGTTTGGGCCAGCGATCGCCTCACTCGATCAATCAAGGCCCGTTGTTCTTTTTGGGGGAGTTTATCCCAAGCGCGGCTGGTCAAGGCGAGGAAAATTTCTGCTTCAAGCTCAATGGTATCCAGGGCAGTCCCACAGGGAATATCGAGAAATTCTCCTACCTGAAACAGGATCTGGCGGTAGGTGAGGGTTTTGGTTTGGCGACGGAGCACCGTGACCCCATCGGCGGCTAAAAAACGGAAGCGGGTTTCGATGTGCTGAATTTGGCGATCGCGGTCTTGACTACGAATGGCGCTGGGTTGGGGCGTTTGCCAATAGTCGAGGGGATTAAATTTACGGCTAAAGAGCAGTTGAGTGAGGTGGTGCAATTCCTCATCCGTTGCTAATTCCAGGGCTGTCCGTAGTTCATCCACAGCAAACATCATCTCCACGCTTGATGCTGCCTATTGTAATCTAGCTTTTCGCTGGTCAACTTTTTACAATGGGGCGCGGACAGAGAACGTCAGGAAATGTGATCAAATGTTGGATGTGGCGATTATTGGGGCAGGCTTAGCAGGGATTCATTGTGGCCGAAAGATGCAACAAGCAGGCCAACAGGTCGCACTTTTCGATAAATCCCGTGGTGTAGGTGGTCGCCTCGCAACCAGACGGATTGCAGCACAGCCCCTCGACCATGGTTTACCCTACTGGGAGATTTTAGGAGCCCATACAGCGGCTTTAACGGAAACTTTAGTTGCAGCCGATCTTTTAAAACCCTGGTCGGTGGCAACAAGCGATCGCCTTGATCCAGACATTTGGCAAACCCTTGCGGGGGAACAACAGTGGATGGTGCCAGCGGGAATGACGGCGATCGCCAAATATTTAGCTCAAGATTTAACAATTCATCGGAGTCAACGCCTGATCCACCTCGAAGAACGCCCAGGTCATTGGCGGCTGACCTTTGAACAAGGGGAAACCGTCTGCGCGAGGCAGGTGGTTTTAGCGCTGCCCCTGCCCCAGGTGATCACACTCACTTATTCTTTTATTACCGTGCGCGATCGCCTTGCGGAAATTTTCTATACTCCAGCCCTCTCTCTCATGGTTGGTTATGACCAGTTTGACTGGAGATTTCCCTGGCAAGCACTCCGCCTTACCCAACATCCCCGATGGCGCACAATTAGCTACGAAAGCCAAAAGCGATCGCCTGGGAACTTCACCCTGGTCTGTCAAACGACGGGAAATTTTGCCCAAAATTATTTAGAGACAGCGGATTTAACCCCCGTCGCCACCACGCTATTGGATGAATTGCAAAATCTTCTTACCTTACCGACACCCCAATGGTGGCAAATCCAGCGTTGGCGCTATGCTCTCCCTGCAACGAACTATGGCCAAGCCTATTATCGTTTTGCCACGGACTCTCCCCTGATCGCCTGTGGAGATTGGTGTTTGGGAAATGGGATCGAAGGGGCGATCGCCGCTGGTTTGGCCACTGGTGATGCGCTTTTATCTGTGTAAATTTAATTAGTCCTACGGAGAGTAAGTCGCCTCGGCCATGGTTTGTTCGAGTTCCTGGGCGAGCTGTTGCTGTTGTTCGTTGACCTTAAGGAACTGATGGATTGAATTTTCTAGGGTGCGGAGAGACTGGATAATTTTCTCTAAGGTGTCCTTGAGTGGAAGTAACTCCCCTTGATAAAGCTGGATTTTTCCCTGTAATTGCGCCTGTTCCCGCTGTTTGGCTTCGTATTCAGCTTGTTTTTGCTCTAGGTCCTTTTGTTGTTGTGCTAACTCCCGTTCCTGGGGCATGAGGATATTTTCAAGCTGCTGAATCGTATGGTGCATCGCCTCAATTTCTGCTTCAAGCTTCTGCTTTTGGGTTTCGTCTTCCTCCTGGTAATCTTCGAGGTAGGCGATCGCCGGACTCAGATCAATATTTTGCTCGGCTTCTACTTCAATAATCCCCTGGCGACGCTTGAGAATGCGTAAATGCTGTTGCAATGCCCCTTGCCGTTCCCGGAGGGTGCGTCGCTGACCCACTAAAGTCTGGTTGAGCATCCCTAATTTTTCTTCTTCGTCCCTGAGTTCTTCTTCGAGCTCTTGGAGTTCCATCACGTTGTCTGGTTCAACTGTCGCCAAAGACGCTTTAATTTCTCCTACCGCCTCATGTTGGAGGGTGAGTTCTTCTTCCTGGTCATTGACAAAGCGAACTAGCTTATCCAAATCGTCCCGCAGTTTCTCGACGGTGGTTTCGAGTTCTCCGAGGGGCATGGCTTCGATCGCCGCTAAATCCACCCCATAGTGCTCGATGCCCCCCATTCCGGCAGCGAGATTATTGAGCAAATCCTGCATATCTTCTTGGCGCTGACGTGATGTAGCCAATTGGTTGAGGTGGCTTTGTTTGACCTGTAGAAGTTGCCGTTGGATCTGGAGTTGGGTTTTGGCGTTTTCTAGGGCTTGGCGTCTCTCTTCAACGTTGGTGGTTTCGGTCTGGACTTGGGTGGCGATCGCCGCGAGTTGGGTCTCTAGTTCCTGAAGCTGTTGGGGATATTGCGCGAAGGTTTGAAAAAGTTCTTCCTGTTGCGTGAGTTCGTCGAGCAACTCACCTAGTTGGATGCGTACTTCGTCTGTGGGGGCATTATTACTTTGGCACTGGACGAGAATTTGCTGAATTTTTGTGGCGATCACCGAGCTTAATCCCTGCCCATCGGTTTCTTCTTGGAGATTGGCTAGCCGTTGTTGCTCTCCCCGGAGCTGCTGCCAGGCACCCTCTAATTCTGCTTGCTTACGGGCAAATTCTGCTTTAATTTCGTCGGCCTCGGCCTTGAGTTTTTCAAAGGCTAGTTTTTCATCCTGGAGCTTTTGCAGTTCGGCTTCGGTTTCTTCAATTTGGTCAAGGCGACTATTCATTTCCTCCTGGCGACGATTGAGTTCATCGGCTTGGTAGGTCAAGGACTGCCGCCATTGTTCAATTTCTTCCTCTTGGGATTTGGATTTGTCCATGAGGCGAGAAAAGTTCTGGAGCACCGTCAAAAGGCGGTTTGTGGCAATTTCGGGGGAGCCTTGAATCGTCCGATTATTGCCAAGATTGACGACCACGAGGGTTCCGTCATTGAAATTACTCAATTCATCGGCAGGGACTAATTCTTCCCCAGGCACCGTGCTCCAACTGCGATCATTACGTTCACAGGCAAGCAATTTGATTTCGGTCTTGCTTCCCATGAATCCTTTCGTTTTTTTGACCTCTGCAAGGTATAGCACGTGAATGTATTCCCCCTGAAACTGCTAGTGCCTGAGCGAAGTGGTGATGAGTCATGGATAGAGTGTAGTGCGTAGGTGACCTAACTTTAAAGCCTTAGGCGATCGCCATTGGTTGGGACTGACCGGAGGACTGCCATCACGAAACATTTTTAGGATTACCCATGGTCAAGGGGGCACTTACGACTGGAGTTGACTCACCTTCAATGATTTTAGAAGATCATTGTACTGGCTTAATCTTCTTGGCTAGGAGTGTAATTTTTCGTGATTTTCTGACATAGCAACGAACGACTTGTCTTACCCTAAAGGGAAAATGGTAGGCCAGTTAGTCTTGATACTTGTCCACGACAGTGAATTGCGCCTGGGATTAGTTAAGCTTTAAATCCAAGGGCGATCGCCCTGTTCCCATGATCCCAATGATCCCCAAAAAAGTATGCAAGGGACTCTCAATGAAATTGATCTCCGTAGTATTTTGCAGCTCCTTGAGCTGGGACAACGGACTGGGCAATTGTGGATCGAAGCTCGACCATCGGGGACAGTGGATGATCTGAGTTGGCAGTTTCCACAAGCGCCGCGTTCCCAACAATCGCTGCCTTTGTCCACCTGGTTGGTCTTTTTTGTGAATGGTCAAATTGTCTACGGGACTGATGACTATTCTCCCCAGATGCACCGTTTGCAGGATTACCTTGTCCATTACCATCTCACCCACAAGCTAGAGGATCTTGATCGGGGGGCGATCGCCGAAACTACAATTCCTGAATATGCAGCCCTATGGCGACTTTTAGAAACCCAAACAATTACTGTTGATCAAGCGCGGCATATCCTCCAGGCAATGGTGCAAGAAACTTTGTTTGATCTCCTGAGTCTCCACCAGGGTCACTTTAATTTTCAGTTGGGGACTCCCTTTGGGCCACAGCTAAGCACCTATGCAGTGACTTCATTGCTGTTCGAGACGGTTAAAAAAGTCCAAAAATGGAAGCAACTCTATCCCCAGATTCAATTTCCCCAACAACGTTTACTGCTGGCCCAACCCGAAAAACTTGCCGCCGCGCTACCGGCGATCGCCTACCAAAAATTAGCCCAGTGGACTACTGGAGAAACAACCCTCCGCCAACTGGCCCGTTACCTCAATCGTGACCTCGTTGCCCTTGCGAGAGCCTTGCTTCCCTATATCCAAAAAGGTTGGCTCCAAGTTCTAGATCCTCTCCCTCCCCAAAGTTTGTCACGTCCCAGTGAAATGTCGTCTCATCAAACCTGGCGAATTCTTTGCATTGATGATGACTTCACCATCGGTAAAGCCGTAGAGCAAATCCTTAGCACCCAGGGATATCAAGTGCACCTCGTCCAAAATCCCCTAGAGGCAATTCAAGCGGCCTTTGCTGAGGTGCCCCACTTAATTCTCTGTGATATCGCCATGCCTCACCTAGATGGCCATGAAATTTGTATGATGCTGCGTCACAGTAAGCGATTTCAAAACGTTCCTATCATTATGCTGACGGGGCAAGAGCAGTTTATTAACCGAATTCAGGCAGATTTTGCTGGGGCAACGGATTATTTAACAAAACCCTTCGGTCAGCAGGAGTTGTTAACCCTGCTAGAAAAATATCTCCCAAACCATTAGCCAGTGCAGATCTCCCCAGGCGATCGCCCCCGGAGTGAAAAAACAAGCTATGATGGCGATGGCCTAACCCTTAGTCCCCATCGCACCCTTGCTGAATACCAAGATTCACGGCAATTCCCCAGAAATTTTTCAAGAAATAAACATTTTGTAATCCCCCTCCCTGATAAATTAAAGTCTGTCCGTCCCAGGGCATGTTTTTGACAATGTTGATGCTACGGTGATTATTACGCCGGTGATTTTATTGCTAGGACATTTGTAATGAGTAGAATTTTGGTTGTTGAGGATAGCCTCTCTCAACGGGAAATGATTTCAGAATTACTGAAAGGCAACGGCTTGACAGTGGATGTTGCCGGTGATGGTCTTGAGGCGTTAGAAACCCTCAGTCAAATGGCTAAAAATGCGGCTGAAACCCTGCCCAACTTAATTGTGCTCGACATTGTTATGCCACGGATGAACGGTTACGAACTCTGTCGTCGCCTCAAATCCGACCCAAAAATTCAAAATATCCCCATTGTGATGTGCTCTTCAAAGGGGGAAGAATTTGACCGGTACTGGGGCATGAAGCAGGGAGCCGATGCTTATATCGCGAAACCCTTTCAGCCAGCGGAGTTAATTGGCACCATCAAGCAACTCCTACGCAGCAATAAAAAGTAAGTTAAGCCCTGGGGAATAGCCGTTTTTGGCGAAACCTGAATTGTCTGTTTTCTTTCGATCTATGTCTACACCTGATGACAGTTCCTTACAACAAAACCTGACGTCCTTAGAAACCCAGTTACAGGGTTTAGAAAGCCCGGAAGGGGAGTTACACCTCAAGTTTCAGCTTCCTTCAGGGACTGGATTTGTGCTGCCGGCGTTTGGCATCCGTGAAGTGATGCAACAATCACCGGATCGGATTACCCCGATTCCCAATGTTTCGCCACTGCTGCTAGGGACGATTAATCTCCGGGGTCAGGTTATTTGGGTGGCAGATTTGGGGCAATTTTTGGGCGATAGTGCTCCCTTACGGACAGACCGTGCCGAAATTCCGGTGATTGCCATAGAAGATCAAGACATGCTCCTGGGTTTAGCCGTCGAAGAAATGCAAGGGATGCAGTGGCTTGCCGCGGAAACGTTGCAGATTCAGCTTAGTGATCTGTCGGATGTTATGGCCCCATTCGTCCGGGGGATTTGGACGGATGGTGATGATGCCAGTAAATCTTGGCATTTATTAGACCATGTGGCGATTTTAAAATCGGCCCGTTGGGCAACATAAGGGTGTTAATACTTACTGCGGTGGTGCTGTGATCTGCGAGAAAGTAGATTACATTAAAAATACGTTTTGCATCCGTTAAAAAGTTTGTGCAGCGCTCAGTAAGATAATCCTAAAAATGTGCCAGTCCAGGAGGGAACCCGATGCCGCCCAGCACCACTGATTATTCAAAGGAGTATGCTGAGGCCCAGAAGGCCTATTATCAGAATAATTTGCCTGAAGCAGAGGCGATCGCCAATCGGTTACTCAAAGATTACCCGGACGATCCCCATTTACTGCTTTTGAGTGGCCATATTTCCCTTGGTTTACAAGATTTAGGGCGGGCTTCCGCGTTCTACCATCGGGTTTTGGATGTCACTAACCAGCGGGATTACCATGAATATGCTCGCCAAGGTTTGACCCAGGTCAATGCCTACAGCGATCAAGTCAATGGTCACCGGGAAACCAGCGGTGGACAGCCGACCCTCACCCAGCCAGAAGATTATCCGGTTGCAGCAGAATACAACTCCCCAGAAAACTTTGTCACAGCAGCGGGGGAACAACCAATTTCGGCGGATGATTATTCAGAACAATGGGCAGAACCAGAGTTGCCCTTGAGAAATTTCCCGGAAGATGAAGAAACTTTTTTAGTGCCCCACCCCGGCGATCGCTCCCCTGAACCAGGTTTAAATCAGTCCCTTAATGATCCTTTTTTCGAGGCAGAGGCTGGCGAATTCATTGAATTTAACGAAGACGAATTGGTTGAATTCGACAGTGCAGCCGGCCTAGAAGAAGACGGAGATTTCCTAGGGAGCGAAGATACATCTCCTTTCGATTTAGATTGGTCACCGACCCAGGAAAATGGCAGAATTTCAGCAGATCAAGACCATTTTGATGCAGTAGATACTGCACCACTCGGCTTTGAAGGTGAGTCCCCCACTTGGCTCGAAAATCCTCCTTTAGCCGATGCAGACGCATTGACATTTGATGAGCCAGCGCACCCAAGTTTTGCACCTGACTCCCTCTCCCCTGATGAGGCGGCAGATTTTGACGATGAAATTAGCTTGGGTAGCCTTGGGGCAGAACTATTTGATGAAGAACCAGAAGCGCTACCAAAACAGGATGAAGGGGGCTTTTTAGAGGAATTTGGCATTCTCAACGAACAGGATCTAGATGATTTTGGTGATCTCGGTTCGGATATTCTCGATGATGACCAAAAAATGCCAGATACAGGTCTGTTTGAAGCGCCCCTAGAAACACCGACGACCTCAGGGGAATTTAATTTTGATGATTTTCCCGAAGAATTGGGCCTCACCGAAGACGACAGCCTATTTATCACCCTAGGGGAAGATAGTCTCTCTGGCGGTCTAGGGACAGATTTTACTGTTTCTGATAAACCCCAGGAAATTGTCGCGGAAAACCCCAAGGGTTATTTGGCTTGGTTTGAAAATGTGCCTCTCCAGAAAAAACAATTGTTCACTGCGACTGGCGCTGCTGCCGCATCGGCGATCGCCACTTTGATTGTGACAGTGGGCGTATTTCAAACCACCCCAGCTGAACAACGGCCCCAAACCCTCTGGCCCGTGGCCAAAACAGGTTTACTCACCAGCTTATTGGCCGGGGCAGCCAGCTTTGGTACGACCCTCTTTTTTGGGAAGTTAACAACTCGGCAGATCAAACGTAGCACTGACAACCTACAAAACCAGTTCGACGCGGTTTCCCAGGGGAATCTCAATGTCAAAGCAACGGTTTTTGCGGAGGATGAGTTTGGTGCCTTAGCCACGGGCTTTAATAAAATGGCCCGGGTTATTTTAAATACCACCAGTGAGGCCCAGCGGCGAGCCGAAGAAACAGAACAGTCCAAAGAAGACCTCCAGCGCCAGGTGATCCGCCTCCTTGATGATGTGGAAGGGGCCGCCCGGGGAGACTTTACCGTCCAAGCAGAGGTCACAGCCGATGTTTTAGGGGCCGTCGCCGACGCCTTTAACCTCACCATTCAAAATCTCCGGGAAATTGTTCAACAGGTTAAACAAGCGGCGCGCCAGGTGAATAAAAATGCTGCCGATAGTGAATCCTTTGCCCGGGGTCTATCCAGTGATGCTCTCCGTCAAGCTGAAGAATTGGCCGTTACCCTCAACTCCGTACAGATGATGACCGATTCGATCCAGCGGGTTGCAGAAAATGCCCGGGAAGCGGAGGAGGTGGCCCGAACTGCTTCGAGTACGGCCCTCAAGGGGGGAGAATCCGTAGAGCACACCGTGGCGGGGATTTTACAGATTCGAGAAACGGTGGCCGAAACAGCCCGCAAGGTAAAACGTCTAGCCGAATCTTCCCAGGAAATTTCTAAAATTGTTGCAGTGGTTTCCCAGATTGCGTCCCGGACGAACCTCCTGGCGTTAAATGCGTCCATTGAGGCGGCCCGGGCAGGGGAGTCTGGTAAAGGATTTGCGATTGTCGCCGATGAAGTCCGTCAGTTGGCAGACCGTTCTGCCAAAGCCCTGAAGGAAATTGAGCAAATTGTTTTACAAATTCAAAGTGAAACAAGCTCGGTAATGATTGCAATGGAGGAGGGCACCCAGCAGGTTATTGACGGGACTAAACGGGCTGAGCAGGCGAAACAATCCCTAGAGGATATTATTCAGGTCTCGAACCGCATTGATGCTCTGGTGCGTTCGATTACGGCGGATACCGTTGAACAGCGGGAAAATTCCCGTGCTGTGGCCCAGGTCATGCAATCGGTAGAATTAACGGCCCAGGAAACCTCTAGAGAATCCCAACGGGTGGCCGGATCGTTACAAAAGTTGGTGGGCATCGCCCGGGATCTCCTGGCTTCTGTGGAGCGATTCCGCATAGAATCCACGGATGAGGCGTAATATGGTTTGGCAATGGCGTTAGTGCCCATAAAATTTGCATAAAGTTTGGCGATCGCCTTTTCCCTTTGCCTTTTTTTTAATTTTCAGTTGTCCCATCCGATCACCTATGACCAGCCAACGCAGATCAAAAAGTTCCCTTGGGAAATGGTTTGAGCGGTTAGTTGCCGCAACCCTTCTAGGGGGGCAAGTCATCGTACATCTCCTGCGGGGGCGTTTCAACCGACGCATTACCATTGAACAGATGGCGGCGGTGGGGCCTGATTCCCTCCTCATTGCCCTGGTCACGGCTGGGTTTGTCGGCATGGTATTTACCATCCAGGTGGCGCGGGAATTTATTTACTTCGGCGCAGGCACGGCGGTGGGGGGCGTTTTAGGTCTTTCCTTGTCCCGGGAATTAGCCCCTGTATTAACGGCGGTGGTGTTGGCGGGGCGTGTCGGCTCGGCCTTTGCAGCGGAGATTGGCACCATGCGCGTCACTGAACAAATTGATGCGTTGCATATTTTACGCACAGATCCCATTGATTATTTGGTCGTCCCCCGCTTCTTGGCCTGCTGTTTGATGTTGCCTTTATTGACTGTTTTATCGCTCCTCACGGGGATGGCTGGCGGGTTAATCATCGCCATAAATTTGTATCAAATTCCCCAGTCTATTTTTATCAACTCGGCCCAGAGTTTTTTAGAATATTGGGACATTATCAGTGCAATGATTAAATCTGTTGTTTTTGGGGGCTTAATTGCCGTCATTGGCTGCAGTTGGGGCTTGACAACAACTGGGGGAGCAAAGGGCGTAGGACAATCGACAACAACGGCTGTTGTTACATCTCTACTAGCGATTTTTATTGCTAACTTTTTCCTATCTTGGTTGATGTTCCAGGGTTTAGGTAGTGCCTTAGTGGGATGAAATTCAAACTGCCACATTTTGTTTGGGGTCTAAGCATTGCCCTTGTAATCAGTCTACATGGTTGTACTTTTGGTAATTCTGGGCAAACTTTAGTGGTGGCGATCGCCGCTTCCTTGACCGATGTCATGGCAGAGATTCGCACCGAGTTTCAAACACAGTATCCAGACATTTCAATTCAATTTAATATCGCTGCTTCCGGGACGTTGCAAAGGCAAATCGAGCAACAAGCTCCCATTGACATTTTTGCTAGTGCGGCCTTGGAACCTATTGAATCCTTGGCCCAAAAAGAGTTTGTCGCAGCAGAGGCAGTCCAAATTTTTGCGGAAAATCAACTCGTTCTGATTCAAAATCAACAAAGCCAACCGCAACTGAATCGTTTGGAAGATTTAGCGGGTGAGGATGTTCAAAAAATTGCCCTGGGTAATCCAAAAACAGTACCAGCGGGACGATATGCCGCCAATCTTTTAGAAAAATATCCCCAGCTTTACCAAACCCTAGAGCAGTCCCAAAAATTAGTTTTTGGGGAGAACGTGCGGCAAGTTTTAACCTATGTCCAAAATCAATCGGCAACGGCGGGGTTTGTCTATCAAACAGATATTTTCCAGCAATCTAATTTGCGAGTGATTGAATCTTTTGCGCCAGAATTAACAAGTTCAATCTTGTATGCGATCGCCCCAATTAAAGTCTCACCCAAGCAAACCCAAGGACAACTTTTTATCGATTTTATTCTGGGTCGAAAAGGTCAGGCCATTTTACAAAAATATGGCTTTCTGCCCCCTAGGGATTAACTGTTTTTTGCTGCCAAGTACCGTCGGCTGTGAGGTCATACAAAAAGCGATTTTGGGGATTGCCCCGCAGTTCGAGGTGATCGATCTTTGTCACCTGAAACAGGAGAAGCACGAAATTAGAAACAGGCTCTTGATCATTCACTGCGGTTGGCTGGAAATCAGCTAAATTTTCACCACGGCGATCGCCAGGCTGGGGCCAGAGAAATTGAGCCCGGGCCGCATCCGAAAGGGCTTGCCAGGTCTGTTGTCTAGCGCGATTTAGCGGTGATGGCGGACTTGCTGCTGTAACCAGCTTAATCTGACCACTAAAGCGGAATTGTTCCCGGGTTTTGGTGAAATACCAAGCAATTTCGGCATCGGGGCAAGTAGTGAGGTGACTTATTTTTTCACTGCGCTGATCCGTAATAATTTTGAGGTCATTGCTTCCTTCGAGGAACCCCCGAAAAACCACCGTGCGATTCCTGGGTTTTCCTGTCGGCGTTATGGTGGCCAACTGAAAAAAGCGGTGGTGGGGCTGACTTTTATTCCGGTGTAAGGCCCGGGCTAGGGGCGATCGCCAAGGGGCCAATTCAAACGTCACAGGCATGATTGTTTACGGTAGGGCCAAGCATAATCCAGTATCGAATAATTAGGCCTCTCCTTCTAACTGACGTCGCTTTTGGGCCACTTGCCAACATTCAGAAACCAATTGGTGCCAGGGCATCAGCACCTGAACATCGACTCCAGCATTGCCATCGGTGGCTTGGAAAAGAGACTTGGTCGCCATTACCTCCCCCTGGGCCTGGCGAATGCGGGCGATGAGGTCTTCCTGCTCGGCGGGGGCCATAAAACTTAAGGATTTTTTTTCGAGGGCCGTTAAAGATAGGTCAAACCAATAAAGAAAATCATCCAAAAGCGGGGCCAGTACAGCCTTTAAAAGTTGCTTTTCATCGGCGGGTTCTGGAGAAAACATAGATATTTTTAAAAATGAGACTTTCTTCACATATCTTAACATTTTGAGGTGATCGCCGCTGTCGAGGATGATTTCCTTGAATATTAAGCAACCTTAACAAACATTTCTTCACTTCCATTGCCCTGCTAAAAATAAGGGGAATTAGCTTGTATTGGGCTAGTTTATTCAAACTCTTATCAGGTAGAGTCACGGTGAAATACGAAATCCGCTATAAACCCGCCTTTGCTTGTCTATTTGTCACCCTCGAACCCGGCGAACAGGTCACAGCCGAATCCGGTGCAATGGTAAGCATGGATGGTGGAATCTCAATGAAAACTGAATTTTCGGGGGGATTTTTCCCGGCGATTCTCCGTCGGTTATTTGGGGGAGAATCCCTGTTTGTGAATGTTTATCGCAACACAAGTCAGCGGCCCCAGACCGTCATTTTAACCCAGTCAATGGTGGGTGATATCCACCGCATTGATTTGTCCCAGGGGCCGATCTGTTTTCAGCCCGGTGCTTACATTGCCCATACCCCCGGCGCAACAATGGGAATCCGTTGGGCTGGCTTTGCCAGTTGGTTTGCGGGGGAAGGCCTCTTCAAACTGCAATTCACAGGTAGTGGCCGGGTCTTTTACGGGTGCTATGGCGGCATCATCGAAAGACAAATTGCGGGGGAATTTATCGTCGATAACAGCCACCTCGTTGCCTACGATCCAGGCATCACCATGAATATCCGGATGTCTGGGGGCTTATTTGGTTCCCTCACCTCCGGCGAAGGCCTGGTGAATAAACTCAAAGGCCGTGGCCGAATCTACCTCCAATCGCGGAGTGTGTCAGGTCTTGTGGGCTTTTTACGTCCAAAATGTCGTTAGGGGGTAGCTATGGAAATTAAACTCTTACATCAACCAGATAATGCGATCGCCCATGTCACCCTCGACGCTGGGGAAGAAATCATTGCCCAAGCCGGCGCCATGGTTGCCATGAGCGGCAATATCAATGCCAGCACGACCCTCCGCAAAGGCAAAGGGGGCGGCATCATGGGAGGGCTAAAACGGATGCTTGCCGGAGAATCCCTCTTTCTGAGCGTTTTTCGGGCGCCCTTACCCAATAGTGAAATTTGGTTTGCCCCCAAGCTGATGGGTGATCTCCTCCTGTACGAAATGCGGGGCGATGAATTTGTTGTCCAAGCCTCTTCCTACCTTGCCTCTGGCCCCAATGTGGACATTGATCTTGGTTGGCAAGGCTTTAAATCCTTCTTTTCAGGGGAATCTATCTTTTGGCTCAGCATCAGTGGCCAAGGGCCTTTGCTGGTGACGTCCTTTGGGGCCATTTACGAAGTGGATGTGGATGGCGAATACGTCGTGGATACAGGCCATATCGTTGCTTTTGAAAAGAGCCTGAGCTTCACCGTGGGTAAAGCAAATCCCTCTTGGATTGGGGCATTCCTCGGTGGAGAAGGGTTAGTCTGTCGCTTCCGAGGTAAGGGCAAACTGTACTGCCAAACCCACAATCCCGGAGCCTTTGGTTCCCTGGTTGGTTCCCAATTACCACCCCGTTAAGTTGTCCTTTGAAGCCAGTGCTGAAAGTGCTTAAAAATTATGTCTCAGTTTGAATTTCGCGTTGAAAATAATCCCTCCTATGCCTCGCTCATTGTGACCTTACCGCCCAACCAAACCCTGCTCGTAGAGGCGGGGGCGATGGCGGCAATGGATGCCAACATTGAGATGAAGTCGAAGATGCGGGGGGGCTTGATGAAGGGCATCGGGCGGATGTTCAGTGGAGAATCCCTATTTATCAGTGAATTTACTGCCAGAAATACTGCCGGGGAACTCTATATCTCGCCAGGGGTGCCGGGGGATGTGACCTACTACCATTTGGACGGTTCTAAAAGTTTAATGGTGCAGTCTTCGGGCTTTGTGGCTTCTAGTCCCTCGGTGGATCTTGACACCAAATTCCAGGGGCTGAAGGGTTTCTTTACGGGGGAATCGATCTTTTTCCTGCGGGCATCGGGCCAGGGGGATTTTTGGTTTAGTTCCTACGGGGCGATCATTGAAATTCCTGTAGAGGGGGATTATGTGGTGGATACGGGCTACATTGTCGCCTTTGAGGATACGCTGCAATACAACGTGGAAATGATTGGGGGCTTATCTTTCCGGAGCCTGCGCACAGGGATTCTCGGCGGAGAAGGCTTAGTTTGTCGTTTCAGTGGCAAGGGTAAGCTCTGGGTACAATCGCGGAATCTTTTTCCCCTGTTGAATTTCCTTTATCCGTTCCGTCCCGTGCCGAATAATAATTAACGGCGTTTCTAGGAAAATTGATTAGCTGCTGTGCGGTGCGCCTTCGGGGGGATTACGGTATCCTGAAGGCAAATTCCATGCACGCAACAAGAGCAACCATGGCCCAAAAAAATGATACGTTGCCTTTAATGATGGCCCTCATCGTTACCCTAGGCATTCTGGGGGGCGGTGGTTGGTGGTTTTTAAATCGTTCCGGCTTCCAGGGTTTGGCCCCAAATGGTGCAGAAACGGGAACTAATGATGGGGCGATCGCCCCAGGTTCCCAAGCCACAGATAATCCTTTCAGTCCACCGGCAACAGTGGCCCCAGGAACGGTGGTAAAAATTTCTGGCTCTACCAGCATGGTGCAGATTAACACCGCCCTAAAAAATCGGTTCGAGTTGCAATATCCCCAGACCCGTGTCGAAACTACCGCTAATGGGTCGAGTGAGGGACTTGAAGAGCTGCTGGCGGGAAATATTGACCTCGCGGCGATCTCCCGTCCCCTCCAGCCGGAGGAAATGCAACAGGGCCTCAAGGCGATCGCCGTTACCACCGATGCCGTCGCCATTGTAGTCGCCAAGGAAAATCCCTTTAGTACAGGGCTGACTGGGGAACAGGTACAGGGCATTTTCCAAGGGAATCTCACCGATTGGTCAGCGATTACCGATAAAGCGACGGGAACAATTCGGGTTATTAATCGCCCTCCGGTGAGTGGCACTTACCAAACTTTCCAAGAAACGGTACTCAACGGCTCAAACTTCGGGAATGGCCCTAATTTTATGAATATGGAACAGGATGCCACCACGCCGATTTTGCAGGCCCTGGGCGCAGACGGGATCAGTTATGCCACTTACAGCCAGATCGCCAATCAGCAAACCGTTAGAACAGTGCCCATTGATGGGGTAACCCCAGAATCAGACCTCTATCCCTACACCCGCACCCTTTATTACGCCTACCAAGAACCTGCTTCCCCCCAGGTGGAGGCTTTCCTTGGTTTCGTTGGGACTCCTGTGGGAGCAGAGTTGATCCAAGCGGCGCAGCAGTAATGTTTCAAACCACCCGTAATCGTCTGGCCCTCTGGTACACGGCGATCACCGCAGTGTTGCTTTTGGTTTTCGCGACGGGGGTTTATTTTTACGTGCGCTATACCCTGATTGAACGCATCGATGACACCCTAAAGCATGTAGTGGAAGTGGTAGAGCGATCGCTGATCATTGAGCCAGATGATCCTGTGGGCTATCACATCAATTTAGAAGCCAGCTTTCGGCAACAGTCCCCCACCGTCGAAGATGACCGCATTGACCTCGAATTTTTCAACCCAGCCGGAGAATTGCTCTGGTCTACTTTTTCTGAACCATTAGTCTTGCCCCTAGAGTGGCACCCCCGGGGGGAAACGGTACGTCTGGGTGATGATTATCTTCTGCGACAAATCACCGATCGCCTCGAAGTGGATCGCTATGTTTTGGGGTATCTACGGGTGAGCCATCCTTGGTTTGAGGTGACGCGACCAATTCGCAAATTAGTCCTTGATCTCAGCCTGGGGATCGCGATCATGATTACCTGTGGGGCGGTGATTGGTTGGTTACTGTCTGGTATTGCCATCGAACCGGTAAAGGATTCCTATCAACAATTGCGGCAATTTACGGCAGATGCATCCCACGAGTTGCGTAATCCCATTGCGATGATCCAAACCAATGTACAAATGGCGATCGCCTACCCAGATCCCGACCAACGCCAACAAAATCTCAAGGTGATTGAGCGACTCACCCAACGGTTGGGCCGTTTAGTAAATGATCTCTTATTTCTCGCCCGCAGTGATAGTGGGGTACTTCAGGCGGAATTTGAACAATTACCCCTGGACGCTCTATTGCTGGAGGTCATTGAAGAACAACGGGCCATCTGCCGTCAGGAAAAAATTGAGTTGCAGTTGGATATTCAAGGGGATGCCACCGAAGAAGCTTATCTCATCTTGGGAGACTGGGATCAGATGGCGCGCCTCTTTACAAATTTGATCGGCAATGCGATCGCCTATGCTTTTCCAGGGGACTGGGGCGACAAACCCAAGCAAATTACCGTCACCATGGCCCTCAAGGAGAAAACAGGGCGAACAACCGGAGAAACCCTCCAAGTGACGGTTAAAGATAATGGCATCGGTATTCCTGCCGAAAATTTGACCAATATTTTCGACCGTTTTTATCGTCTCGATCCCGCCCGGACAAACCCCGGAGAAAGTAGTACTGGTTCAGGTCTTGGTCTCGCCATTGCGGCGGCGATCGCCAAAAATCATAAAGGCAAAATCACCGTCGAAAGCAAAGATCAAAGCACAACATTTTCCGTTTTTTTACCACGAGCCGCCTAAGCAAGATCAGTTGCTCCCAAAGAAAAAAGCCCCAACAGTTTTAACCTGCGGGACTCTCAATCTCCCCTTGAGGGGAGCTAGATGGGTGTTCCTGAAGAGGAGCTAAGGAGGTGTAGTTACTCCCACTCGATGGTGCCAGGAGGCTTAGAAGTGATGTCATAGACCACGCGGTTAACCCCTTTCACCTCATTCACCATGCGATTAGAAATGGTTTCCAAAAGCTCATAGGGGGGACGAGCCCAATCCGCTGTCATCCCATCTTCACTGGTAATCATCCGCAGTACGACGGGGTGAGCATAGGTGCGCTTATCGCCCATCACACCCACACTACGAATCGGTAGTAAGACCGCAAAGGCTTGCCAAAAATCACTGTAAACCCCTTGCTTTTTGATTTCATCCCGCACAACCCAGTCTGCATCCCGGAGAATATTTAACCGTTCTGCGGTGACTTCACCGATGATCCGAATGGCGAGGCCAGGGCCAGGGAAGGGGTGACGGCGAATAATTTCTTCGGGCAAACCAATGCTGGCTGCGACCTTACGCACTTCATCTTTGAAGAGTTTGCGGAGGGGTTCAACCAATTTAAAGCGCAGGTCTTCTGGTAAACCGCCGACGTTGTGGTGACTCTTAATTTTGACCGCGACCCGTTCTCCCGTTTTGGGGTCAACGTTGGTATCCGCCGATTCGATTACATCGGGATATAGAGTCCCCTGGGCGAGGTAATCAAAGGGGCCAAGGCGTTTTGATTCTTCCTCGAAGACGGCGATAAATTCGTGGCCAATAAGGCGGCGCTTTTCTTCGGGATCGGTAACCCCTTTGAGCTTGTCGATAAAGCGATCACGGGCGTTGATATAGGCGACGGGAATGTGGAATTGCTCATCAAAGATTTCCACAAGGCGTTCCGGCTCCCCTTTCCGCATAAAGCCTTGGTCGATGAACATACAGGTCAGTTGATCGCCGATCGCTTGGTGGAGCAAAAAGGCCAAGGTAGAAGAATCGACGCCTCCAGAAAGGGCGAGGAGTACCCGTTGATCGCCGACCCGGGCCCGAATCTCACGAATTGCTTCTTCAACGAAGGCTTCTGTGGTCCAGGTGGGTTCACATTTACAAATGTGATAAACAAAGTTGCGGATCAGGGCCATACCGTCCTGGGAATGAACCACTTCTGGGTGGAACTGCACCCCGTAAAGTTGGCGGCCATGGTGGGCGATCGCCGCACAGGGGGTATTGTCCGTGTGGGCTAAAATTTCAAACCCGTCAGGCAGGTGTACACAGGAATCCCCGTGGCTCATCCACATGGTGGAGCCTTCCTCCACATTGGTCAGCAGATCGGTGGGATCATCAATAAAGATTGATGCTTTGCCATACTCTGCGTGCTTGGCGCGCTCGACGGTGCCACCGAGTTGTTTCACCATTAGCTGCATCCCGTAGCAAACCCCAAGGACAGGAATCCCAAGATTCCAAATTTCAGGGTCACAGGCCGGGGCATAGTCGTCATAGACAGAGCTGGGGCCACCGGAGAGGATGATGCCGCTGGGATTAAGTTGCCGCAATTGTTCGGCGCTGGTGCGATAGGAAATGACCTCAGAGTAAACTTCCGTTTCGCGAATTCTTCTGGCAATCAGTTCAGAGTATTGGGAGCCAAAATCTAAGATAACGATGATTTGGCGTTGAAGACTATTGCCTGTATTGGTGGCGTCAATCGGTTTTTGGAGTGGAGTCGTAGTCACGTTCAGCAAAAAATCCCTAGTGGAAGTTAACAGATAAAACAAGCCAGGGAAAAATCCAAGGCCTCGTATTTCCCAGCACCAGCGATCGCCGGGTTGCTGTGGAGATTGGGGAAAATTGTGAATGCTGAAGAGAGATTAAAAACGGTATTTTATAGAGCAAATAAATATTCCGAACAAAATAACACAGATCGATATTTTTTTAAAGTCTGATCTGAACCAGACAGAGGATCGTCATCTTCTGTATCCTCAAAGGAAGCTTGTCCTTTATTTGTCGTGGTAGCAGTAAGCATGAATCCGGTAGATTATCTCCGCATTAGCTTGATTGATCGATGTAATTTTCGTTGCCATTACTGCGTCCCAGATGAAGCGAGCCTCCAATATTTGCTGACCTCAGAGCAGTTGAGCAATGGGGAAATTCTCACGCTCCTCGAACAGGTGTTTATTCCCTTGGGATTCCGTAAATTTCGCCTCACGGGGGGAGAGCCTCTCCTACGCCCCCAGTTAGTCCCCCTCGTCCGGGCGATCGCCCATTTGCCGGGGGTAGAAGATTTATCGATGACCACAAATGCTTATTTATTAGCGGATCTGGCTCAGGATCTCTACAATGCGGGTCTGAATCGTCTCAATATCAGCCTAGACTCTTTGAATCCTGAGACCTTTGATCAAATTATTGGTAATCGGGGCAAGAGTCGCTGGCAGCAAACTTGGGAGGGCATCCAAGCGGCCCATCGGGTTGGTTTTGACCCCCTCAAGCTCAATGTCGTGGTGATCCCTGGGGTCAATGATCGAGAGGTATTAGATTTAGCCGCGTTGACAGGCGATCGCCATTGGCACGTGCGCTTTATTGAGTTTATGCCCATCGGCAACGACAAATTATTTAATGAACGAGCCTGGATTCCTTCGGAAGAATTACGCCAACGGATCCGGGCAAAATGGGGCTTAGAAACGGCATTCGTTCAGGGCAATGGCCCCGCAGATATTTTTAAGATTCCCGGGGCAAAGGGGACGCTTGGGTTTATTTCCCAGATGTCTGAATGTTTTTGCGATCGCTGTAACCGGATGCGCCTCTCAGCGGATGGTTGGCTTCGGCCTTGTCTATTGAATGAAGCAGCACAAATGGATCTCAAAACATTACTCCGGACTGGGGTTCCCCCTAGGGAAATTCGGGCGGCAGTCAAAGCACTCCTCGACCAAAAACCGGAGATTAATTTCAAAATGCGCGATATGGGAACCACCACGGGTCAATATGGCCGCACCATGTCGCAAATTGGCGGCTAAAGAGCGTTATTGTCTAGGATTCATTACATTTCGCGGCACAAAACGTCAATAAACGTGAATTAGGTTCCCCAAAGGGAGCTTTTTTTTCTAGAATATTTGTAGCGAATGTTACCGAATAAATTTCGATTTGTGCATTAGTCCAAACCTATGATCAAAGAACGCCTTACTACCTGCGAAACCCTCCTCTACCGTTGGCTCCATTTTCACCAAAACCAAACGAAGCCAGAGGAGCTGAATTTACAGTATTTTCAAGTCTGGACGGCAGAATTTCTTACGGAAAAGGCCAGTGGCGAGGATATTGATCAAGCTCTGCTGCGGTTGATGCAATTACGCCTGATTTATCTCAATGATGGCGGAACATTGGCGATCGCCCCAGAAGAGCAACCGGGTGTACAAATGGCTCCCCTCCCCCGGAAATTTTGGCAAGCGTGGTCTTGGGAGCACCACTTGGCGGCGGGCAGTTTGGCGATCGCCTCGGTGGTTTTGATGGCCGTCTCTGCCTTTGCCCTGTGGCAAAACACCAACGCACCCTTGGATATGACAGAATCAGCAACCGTTACGGAACAGGTGCTTGGAGAAAATGACCCAGAATAACGGTACTAGGGCAAGCATAAACTGGTGCAATCCATTAGCGGCGAAGGGAACGGGGGTTAAGATATTTTGCGGCGATCGCCCCGCCGATAAGTCCGAATAAATGCCCCTCCCAAGACACCCCTGGGGTCGTCGGCAAAACACTCCAAAGCACCCCACCATAGAGAAAAAATACCAAGAGCGAAACGGCAATGGATGGGATATCTCGCCGAAAGTAGCCCCGAAACAACAGAAATCCCAAATACCCAAAAATTAAAATACTGGCCCCAATATGCACAGAATTTTGGGCACCAATGAGCCATACTCCCAGGCCACCGACAAGCATTGTTATTAAAGTAACCGTAAAAAAGTCACGGATGCGGTCTAGCATCACGAGCCAGCCCAACAGCGCAAAGGGGATTGAGTTGGTGACGAGGTGCTGAAAACCACCATGGAGAAAGGGTGCAAAGAAGATTCCCCTGAGTCCCAGCAGTTGTCGGGGCAGAATGCCGAATACATCTAGGCCACCCCGCCAAAGATTTTGAAAAACAAACTGATCACTAATTTCTAGGCCCCAAAAACTCGCAAGAAACAAACCCAAAATCATGATTTGCTGCTTTAATTCCTGGGCAACAGCCTGGGCTTCGGGATCGCGCTGGTGGGTCATGGATTCGGCGAAAAGTTAGTTGAAATATTCCTTCCCACGTTAACAAGTTTCGCGATCAATGGGACGACTGCATTCACGAAAAGCGAAATAAGTGCAACCACTGCATGATCTGTGCCCCAGAAAGCTGCAACCGACTCTGTAAATCTGCAAAATCACGATACTGGCCCCGTTGCCGCTCTGTAATGATCCGTTGGGCCAGGGGAACTTCGACGCCAAAATCGACTAGCGCCCCAAGGTCAGCGCGGTTTAGGTTAATTTGTACTGGGGCTAGCTCTGGGGCATAGTAAGCAAAACTGAGGATCGCGGCCAAGGGCTGGAGACGTTGACGGGGAACCCCTAGGGCCGCTGCCACATCGTCGAGGCTATAGAATTGCACCCCCTGGCTGGTGAGCTGCACGAGCGATCGCCCCTGATGAATAGAAATGCCTGGTAGACGGAGCCAATCATCGACGGTGGCTTGGTTGACATCGATCTTAATTCCCATGGCCGCAGCGAGGGCGACTTCTTCGAGGGAACGAAGGCGGTAGTAAGGATCCTGGCGTAGACGTTGCTGTAATTGCTTTTTCCGGAGAAAATTCATGGTCTTTTGCGGGCCTCAATCTTGTTTACTCTACAGGCGATCGCCTCTATTTTTTAGCATTGCCGAAAAGATCCCTTAGCCTTTACAATAGGCCGATAGACTTATTTTTATGCTTTATTCCGTAGGAATGCCTGGCCCAGTCCATCTGCTAACCTACACTATATTTCTCTTTTATTTTTATTGCGAGGGAACAACTTCCTTCCCTTTATTTAAACCCAAACTAAAACCCTATATTTTAAAAAATCACCCTATTATTTTAGGGCCAATTTTGCTATGAACTTTTATCAGCGTCGCCTGTCTATTTTTGTAGATGGGAATAATATGTTTTATGCACAACAGAAAAATAATTGGTTTTTTGACCCCCGTCGTGTTTTAGATTATTTCACTTGCGATCCCACCGTGCGCCTGATCAATGCCTTTTGGTACACAGGCCTAAAGGATTCCCAAGATCAGCGGGGTTTCCGCGATGCCTTGATCAGTCTGGGTTATACAGTACGCACAAAAATCCTCAAAGAATACTATGACGATGTCTCCGGTCGCTACTCCCAGAAAGCAAATTTAGACATTGAAATTGTGGTCGATATGTTTAATACAGTCGATCAATATGATCAAGTTATTTTGTTTAGTGGCGATGGTGATTTTGAACGGGCCATTGAACTTTTGCGCTCAAAAAATACCCACATTACCGTTGTTTCGACGGAGGGAATGATCGCCCGGGAACTGAGAAATGCCACGGATTGTTACATTGATCTAAATAATCTGCGGGCCGACATTGAAAAAACAGAACCTTAAGCAATCACAGTAGCCATAAATGCTTTAAAAATGCCTTGTAATGACGCCACTATTTTTGACTGAATTAAGGCCAAAGATTTAGTGTTGTGTTTCAATAACGTGGGTGCCCTCAATCGCAAATGCTCTGGATGACTGGCAACCGTAACTCTCGCCCGATATTCCGACTTTTTTTAGCTACCGACAGGAGCAGTAAGCCATTACCTCTGACCATGGGTCGTGCCTTAGGATTAATGCCACCCATCCTTTTTTACGGCAGAATATCTAATTCTTAAGGAATTGGTTTATCCTAGGGAGATAGCTATGGACTTCTTTAAAGTAGAGCATAGCCAGTACTTTTATTCCAATCAACATAGAGTTTTTATTTAGACTATTTTCACGCTAAGGGAGCGGGAAATGATGAACAACCAAGACGATCGCATTATTATTTTCGACACAACATTACGGGATGGTGAACAATCTCCGGGGGCAACCCTAAATGGAGACGAAAAGCTGGCGATCGCCCGTGCCCTGGCGCGACTTGGTGTAGATGTCATTGAAGCGGGTTTCCCCAGGGCGAGTCGGGGTGATTTTGATGCTGTACAACGTATCGCCGCCGAAGTCGGCACAGAAAATGGGCCAACGATCTGTGGTCTAGCCCGGGCCACCAAGGGCGACATTGAAGCGGCAGGCAATGCCCTGAAGCCAGCTTTTAAAAATCGAATCCACACCTTTATCGCCACCTCCGATATTCACCTCGAATACAAACTCCGCAAAAGCCGCAAGGATGTGTTGGCGATCGCCCCGGAAATGGTTGCCTACGCCAAAACCTTTACCAACGATGTGGAATTTTCCCCCGAAGACGCAGGCCGCTCGGATCCTGAATTCCTTTATCAAATCCTCGAAGCCGTCATTGATGCCGGGGCAACCACCGTTAATATTCCTGACACCGTCGGCTACACAACCCCCGCCGAATTTGGCGCTCTGATCAAAGGCATCAAAGAAAACGTCCCCAATATTGACCGCGCAATTATCTCTGTCCATGGCCACAACGATTTGGGCCTAGCGGTGGCCAATTTCCTCGAAGCCGTAAAAAATGGCGCTCGGCAGTTGGAATGCACTATTAATGGCATCGGCGAACGGGCCGGGAATGCCGCCCTCGAAGAATTGGTGATGGCTCTCCATGTGCGTCGCCAGTATTACAATCCTTTCCTTGGTCGGCCTGCTGACTCAGAAGCACCTTTGACCAACATCAATACCAAAGAGATCTACAAAACATCTCGCTTGGTATCTAACTTGACGGGGCTTTCTGTCCAGGCCAATAAAGCGATTGTGGGTCTGAATGCCTTTGCCCACGAGTCAGGCATTCACCAGGATGGCGTCCTGAAAAATAAGCTCACCTACGAGATCATGGATGCTCAGTCCATTGGCTTAACCGATAATCAAATTATCTTGGGTAAACATTCTGGTCGTAATGCTTTCCGTACCCGCTTAGCAGAATTAGGGTTCGATCTGTCTGACAATGATCTCAACAAAGCTTTTCTGCGCTTTAAAGATCTAGCCGATAAGAAAAAAGAAATTACCGACTGGGATCTTGAGGCGATCGTTAAGGATGAAACCCAGCAACCGCCGGAATTATTCCGTCTGGAGCTGGTGCAGGTTTCCTGTGGTGACCATGCCCAACCCACAGCCACCATTACAATTCGTACTCCCGGAGGAAAAGAATTAACCGATGCAGCCATTGGTACCGGGCCTGTAGATGCCATCTATAAGGCGATTAACCGGGTGGTTCAGGTGCCCAATGAATTAATTGAATATTCCGTGCAGTCGGTGACGGCGGGCATTGATGCCATTGGTGAAGTCACGATTCGTTTGCGGCACGAGGGACGAATTTATTCTGGCCATGCTGCAAATACAGATATTGTGGTGGCGTCGGCCCGGGCGTATATCAGCGCCTTGAATCGTTTATATGCTGCTCTTCAGGAAGATGTGTCGGCTAATCCAGCGAAGGCTTCTCTGTAGTTGCTGCGACAGTTAACCCGCGCGCTTTTTCCCAGCTTTTTTTCAAGGGGATTTTTTCTCTAATTAATTGGGGAAAAGTCTCTTTATTTTATGCGTGGGATTTACACTGCGCCTCAGAGCTTATTGACACAGCCCCCCTGCCCCCAGTTGGGGGGAGATTTTTTTAGTTATGATCTCTCAGGCTAGCTGAAGTGGGCTAAATTCAAGGTAATTCAAAGACTTCTGAACGGGCGCGTCCCTTGGCTTTGGCATGGTACATCGCTAGGTCTGCGTCGCGTAAAATGCCCGTCGAGGTGAGATATCGATCAAGTTTAGGTAAGACACCAATGCTCACCTTTACAAATAGGGACTGGCCTGCGAGTTCAAAGGGGGTTTGTAGGGCTTTATGGATCCGCTGACTAACTTCAAAGGCGGTCTGGGGCTCGGTTATTTCTGTGAGGAGCACGACAAATTCGTCTCCCCCCAAACGGGCCAGGGTATCCACATCCCGGAGACAATGACAAATGCGTTTGGCAAAGTCTTGTAGGAGCTGGTCACCAACGAGGTGGCCAAGGCGGTCATTAATCGCTTTGAAATAATCTAAGTCAAGGAATAAAAGAGCATTGTGGTGTTGGGGATAGCGTTGTTGTTGTTTAATGACTTGCTCGAGGCGCTCTTCTAGGAGGGAGCGATTGGGGAGGCCGGTGAGGTGATCGTAGAAGGCCTCTTGGACGAGGCGCTGTTCTATTTGTTTGCGATCGCCAATGTCTACCATTTGCCGAATTACATGGAGGGGTTTGCCTTCGGCATCGCGCACGAGGGCGACTTGTTCTAGGATGTGAATTTTTTGGCCATCTTGAGCGATGTAGCGTTTTTCCCGCTGAAATTCCTGGCGATCGCCTTGCTGCAAGAGCTCATTGAGGCGTTCATCTTCGGCTTGATCATCGGGATGGGTTAACTCTAGATAGGTTTTTTCTAAGAGGGTCTCTTGATCGTAGCCAGTGATCCGACACCAGGCTTGGTTGACCCGTTCATAGTGGCCCCCTAAGGTAGTGATCGCCATGCCAATGGGGGCGAGTTGGAAGGTTTGGTGAAATTGCGCTTCGGTTTTTTGGAGGTTAGCGGCGGCGGCCTTTTCGTGGCTAATATCCGTTTGGATCCCAATAAAGTGGGTCAGATAACCAGCGGGATCTCGTACCGGAAAAATGTGGAGGGCATTCCAAAAGGGTTCACCATTTTTGCGGTAGTTGCGGAGGGTGACGTTACATTCTTGGCCCTTGAGGATCGCAGCCCGCAATTCTGTGAGGGGAGGCTGTCGGCGATCGCGGCCCTGAAGAAAATTGCAGTTACGACCAAGGATTTCATCTGCGGTGTAGCCAGTAATTTTTTCAAAACCTTGGTTGACATAAATAATTGGATTATTCTCTTCCCGGGCATCGGTGATTACCACTCCCTGGCGGATCACATTGATCGAGCGGTGTAAAAGGTTCATGTCCGCTGCCTGGCGATCGCGTTCGATACTACTAGACAGAACATGGGCGATCGCCTGGAGAAAATAAGTCTCATCCCCACTGAAATGACGTTCTTCGGTACTATAAACCGCCAGTACTCCCCAGGGGTTATCCACTGGGCCAATGGGCATACTAATTCCACTGACTACTTGATAATTGTGCAGTAGCGTTTCGCCCCGAAAGCGACTTTCAACGCGCAAATCCTCGATGCTGATCGCCTGTTGTTGGGTCAGGGTATAGCCAACGTGGCTATCTGGAGTCGTACTTACTGTGACCGCACCGATGAGATCGATAGGCCAACCATAACCTGCTTCTAGGGTACAAATAGAGGTCTTTTTTTGTTTTAGATAGAGGCAACTATAGGGAACGTCCAGGGTGCGGGCCACAAAAATTACCGCTTGACGAAATAATTTCGCTAGATCTGATGTGTTGAGGCTGATGCTCCCTAATTTGGCGATCGCCGACTGTTGGCGCACCTGTTGGCGGAGTTGTTGTTCCGTGAGGAGTTGTTCGCTCTCGTCGAGAATACACATCAGGATTTGATCCGGAGCAATAAACACATACTCCACCCGGAGGTACAAATTTAAGCGAATAAATTGCAATCGCTGACCGTTCGAGACCTCCCGTTTGAGGCAATTTTCTAAGTGGTGGTAGAGGGTAGGTAACGCCGCAAAAATTTTCTGGGGTCGTTGCCCAAGATTCAAGGAAGGCTGCTGGAGTGCTTGGCTATTAAACCGTGCCGCCGCCGGATTAAAGTCCGATAAATAAAGCTCTCCCTCAATGGCTTGCCAACGGTAGCAGGGAAGGGGCAACGAAAAATATTCTTGGTACTGTTGACTGTATTGGTGATCGTATTGCTCCTTGAGCTGATGGTATTGCTGGAGCGCCTCTCGATATTGGTTGGCGAGATGATCTTTTTCACGTTCTAAAGTTTCGATCTGGGCCGCTTGATTTTCTAACAGGGCGATCACCTGACCATAGGCCTCAATTAACCACGCAAAACTGCCGATTCCCCTCGGTGGTTGCCCCCCTTGATCTGACGATTCATTAACCATAAAGTCTCTATTCCTAATCCAACGTTCCTTCTGTTTTTGTTACACAATCTGCTCTGATGTTATTTATGGGGGGCACGTGCGAGAAGAGCTAAAAATGAAGCAACAAAAAGAGGACTTCTCCGTACTGGCTGTTAGCAGTTGCCTAGGGGAGAAATTTGATCCCATCGCCGTTTTCTAAAGGTAGACCCTTAACCTGAGATAGAAGCAGCCTTTCTATCCTACCAAATTTCCTTTGTTTTCTCGGAAGAATCAAGGATTGATCGGCCTAAGATTACGGCTTTTCTAGGGGACTCTTTTTTGAAGGGATAATGCAGACTGAAATAATTTAAACCACTGAGGAGCGCCAATATCAACTAGATAAAATCATTTCTAAATAATTGGTGGGCTTGAGCCAAAAGGGGCGATCGCCCTATCAAAGAAATTGAGTATTTAAACTTATTAATTGCCCCATTTCCCTGCAATGACCTGGGTATAATGAAGCTAAAGAAGCAACGCCGTAACCGCCATCGGGTTCAACGTTTAAAATAGGGGATTCCGCTGTTCAACCAGCAGTTGAGTCGAAATTAACCTGGGGTGATGTGCCATGTTTTCGCTGAGCAACCGTGATCGCGTTCTGGTCGTGGATGATTCGCCGGATAATTTATTGTTGATCCAGAGCATTTTAGAAGATGAAGATTTAGACCTGGTGACGGTTAATAACGGCCAAAAAGCCCTGGAGCTTGTGGCACAGCAGCCTTTTCACCTGATCTTGCTCGATGTGATGATGCCCCACATGGATGGCTTTGAGATCACACGGCACATTCGTAACGACCCCGACATCCCTTACATTCCCATCCTGTTGATCACTGCCCATGCCCAACCGAGTGTTGCCCTAGGTTTGGATATTGGTGCTGATGATTTTATCCGCAAACCCGTGGAGATTGATGAATTGATTGCCCGGGTGCGATCGCTGCTGCGGTTTAAACATACCGTCGATGAGAAAAATATGATTGTCCGGCAACGGGAAGACTTCGCCTCCCGGTTGACCCACGATATGCGTACTCCCTTGATTGCGGCGGATCGGATGCTCAATCTCCTTTTGCAGGGGGCTTTGGGGGAACTGTCAGAAGCAATGCAAGAGGTTTTACGCACCATGTCCCGCAGTAATGCCAATCTATTGGAGATGGTGAACAATATTTTGGAGGTTTATCGCTACGAATCCGAGCGGAAAACGTTCTATTTTAGTCGGGTGGATCTCAAGACCGTGATTACCAATGTGCTTGAGGAATTACGTCCCCTCGCCCAGGAAAAACAACTGCAACTCCAGGGGGAACTCCCCGAAGTCCCCGTGTGGCTCGAAGGCGATCGCCTGGCCGTGCATCGTGTTTTAGTGAACCTGGTGAGCAACGCCATTAAATTTACAGATCAAGGCCATGTCACCGTTAAATTGACCCCAGTCGATCAAGAGCAAGTGCAAATTCAAGTAATCGACACGGGGAGCGGCATTAGCCCGGAAGATCAATTAGAAATCTTTGAGCGATTCCGCCAAGGCAAGCATTACAACGGGGGCAGCGGCCTGGGGCTACACCTTTCAAAACTGATCCTCGAAGCCCACCAAGGTCAGATTAGTCTCACCTCCCGTCTCCAGGAAGGTAGTACCTTTACAATCACCTTGCCCCTCTCCCAAACCCCTGCCCAAAGCGAGGAAAAAAAAGTTGTATGATTGAAGCTCTGCACAGAATATTATTGGCGTACTTGAGCAATTCAGTTCTATGAGCAAAGGCACTCTTTTCGATAAGGTTTGGGACTTACACACCGTTAAAGTTTTACCCTCTGGCCAAACGCAACTATTTATCGGACTGCACCTGATCCATGAAGTGACCAGTCCCCAGGCCTTTGCCATGCTCAGAGACCGCAATCTCCAGGTCATGTATCCAGAACGCACGGTTGCTACGGTGGATCACATTGTCCCGACGGAAAATCAAGCGCGACCCTTTGCGGATCCCCTCGCCGAAGCGATGATGCAGGAACTGGAAAAAAATACGGCTACTAACAAAATTCGTTTTTATAATGTCGGCTCCGGGGGCCAGGGGATTGTCCATGTGATTGCCCCAGAACAGGGATTAACACAGCCGGGGATGACCGTTGCCTGTGGTGATTCTCACACTTCTACCCACGGCGCTTTTGGGGCGATCGCCTTTGGCATTGGAACCTCCCAAGTGCGAGATGTGCTCGCCTCCCAGACCCTAGCTCTGGCAAAATTGAAAGTTCGTAAAATCGAAGTGAATGGTGATCTTCAGCCCGGAGTTTATGCCAAAGATGTAATCCTACACATTATCCGCAAACTGGGCGTTAAAGGGGGCGTCGGCTACGCCTATGAATATGCCGGGACGACCTTTGAAAAAATGTCCATGGAAGAGCGGATGACGGTTTGTAATATGTCCATCGAAGGGGGCGCCCGCTGCGGCTATGTCAATCCCGATTCAGTAACCTATGACTATTTGAAAGACCGTCCCTTTGCGCCCAAGGGAGAAGCCTGGGAAAAGGCGATCGCCTGGTGGGATAGTCTCCGCAGTGAAGCCGACGCCGAATATGACGATGTGGTCACCTTTGACGCAGCAGACATTGCCCCCACCGTCACCTGGGGGATTACGCCGGGTCAGGGCATTGGCGTTGATGAATCGGTGCCGACCCCAGAAATGATGGCCGAAGATGAACAGGCGATCGCCGCTGAAGCTTACAAATATATGCAGCTTCAACCAGGCCAAGCGATCCAAGGCACTAAAATTGATGTCTGTTTTATTGGTAGTTGCACCAATGGTCGCTTGAGCGATCTCCAGGAAGCCGCTAAATATGCCAAAGGCCATCACGTTGCTCCGGGAGTAAAAGCCTTTGTGGTACCTGGTTCTGAGCAAGTGAAACAACAGGCTGAGGCAGAGGGACTTGACCAAATTTTTACCGAAGCAGGCTTTGAATGGCGGGAACCCGGCTGCTCCATGTGTCTTGCCATGAATCCCGATAAGCTCGAAGGCAACCAGATCAGCGCCTCTTCTTCGAACCGCAACTTTAAAGGACGGCAGGGTTCTGCGACGGGGCGCACCCTACTCATGAGTCCGGCGATGGTTGTTGCTGCCGCTGTGACGGGTCAAGTCACCGATGTGCGCACCCTTAACTAAATTATTTCTTCCCCCAAGGTTACTCTTTCACCGAAGATAATACCCTCCGCCTTCAGCACCTCCCTTCATCAAAGTCAATTTTTTAATGCTTTTCCACTAGATGGGCTAGGGGAGGGTTATTGAGTAACTGTGGAGTTAAGCAAAAAAAAGTGAGCCCTATCTCCACTGGAACAGGACTCAAATTCAAGCTAGCTTAGGGAATAAACCCTAAGACTGGCGGGAGTTTCAACTTAGGCGTTAACTGCAGTTTTTGCTGCGAGTTCACCGCTGGCATATTTCTTCGCAAACTCATCTAAGGGGATTTGCTTGATCTTGCTAGCGTTACCAGCACACCAGAATTGCTGATAGCGATCGCTACAAACCTGCTTCATGTATTTGATCGAGGGCTTGAGGAAGTGACGGGGATCGAAGTTCTTCGGATCCTTCATCGCTGCTTCACGAATTGCCGCAGTGATCGCCAGACGGTTGTCGGTGTCGATGTTGACTTTACGCACACCGCTCTTAATACCCTTTTGAATTTCTTCTACGGGTACACCATAGGTTTCAGGAATGGCACCACCGTACTCGTTAATCATGTCGAGCCACTCTTGGGGTACAGAGGAAGAACCGTGCATTACCAAGTGGGTGTTGGGGAGTTTCGCGTGGATTTCAGCGATCCGGCTAATGGCGAGGATTTCACCAGTGGGCTTCCGGGTAAATTTGTAAGCACCGTGGCTGGTCCCGATCGCTACAGCAAGGGCATCTACTTGGGTACGCTCAACGAATTCGACAGCTTCGTCGGGATCGGTTAGAAGTTGTTCTTTGCTGAGAGCGCCTTCAAAACCGTGGCCGTCTTCTGCTTCACCCATCCCTGTTTCGAGGGAGCCAAGGCAACCGAGTTCCCCTTCGACGGAAGCACCAACGGAGTGGGCCACTTTCACAACTTCAGCAGTCACACTGACGTTGTAGTCAAAGCTCGCGGGGGTTTTGGCATCGGCTTCGAGGGAACCGTCCATCATCACAGAGGTGAAACCGTTACGGATCGCAGAATAACAGGTGGCAGGGCTGTTGCCGTGATCCTGGTGCATCGCAACGGGGATATGGGGGTAGGTTTCCACGGCGGCAAGCACGAGGTGACGGAGGAAGTTTTCCCCGGCATAACTACGGGCACCACGGGACGCTTGGAGAATTACGGGGCTATCGGTCTCATCAGCAGCCTGCATGATGGACAGAATCTGTTCCATGTTGTTGACGTTAAACGCAGGAATGCCATAACTATTTTCTGCAGCGTGATCTAAGAGCAAACGCATTGGGACGAGAGCCATAGATGTCCTCCTATCTTACTTGCTTATTTTATTCGTGATTTTGTCAAGAAAATTAATTCTCTTATCTGACAATCTTAAGATACATTCACCCTTTTGACGAATGCTTTTGTTGAGTTTTGGCGATCGCCTTTATTGTTTGGGATTTCTTATCACTGGGTTTAACCCCACTAATTATGCAAAAGGATGACCGAAAAATATTGGTATTTCCCAGGGCGATCGCCCGACAATTCACTGTCCCATTTGATGCGACATAGAGTTTTCTTTGGGAAAACTTTCCATGGTTCAATTTAGCTTAATAACGTTTCAAGGCCCGCGCCATTTCCCGGCTATCCTGGCGACGTTTAATCGTTTCGCGTTTATCGTGGAGTTTTTTCCCACGGCCAAGCCCCAGACTGACTTTTACTAAGCTGCCCTTGAGATACATTTTTAAAGGAATCAGCGTCAATCCCTTTTGTTCTAGTTGACCGATCAAGCGGCGAATTTCTTTACGATGCAACAGCAATTTGCGATCGCGCTTGGGTTCATGGTTAAAGTACTGGCCACTGGCAGTATATGGCGAAATATGCACATTGAGCAGCCAGGCCTCGTTGTTGCGAATTAACACATAACCGTCCCCTAGGTTCACCTTGCCCGCCCGCACCGATTTAACCTCCGTTCCCTGGAGCTGAATCCCGGCCTCTAAGGTTTCGAGGATTTCATACTGGAAACGGGCTTTACGATTATCACTAATGATTTTGATCGGTTTTTTGGTGTCTGCCATAGGGTTTTGAACAACTGCGGAACAAGAAATATGTAATCTCTAATCCTAACAAATTCCCCGAAACCCCTGATCCCTTTCCCACCAGGCGCTTAATGAACCGCAATGGTCAGCAAAAGTGCCCGAACAGCCCATCGTTGTCGATACAGGTTTTTTAATTCGCGCAGGCAACACACCCTTCTGATCCCTCTTTAAAATCATCTTTTTGTACGGTGCGGATATAGTAAATTGCCTTGCAACCTTCAGCCCAAGCCAGCATCAAGATTTCAAAAATATCCTTTGCTTTTAAGGCCCGTTCTGGTTCGTTCGGGAAATAAATGCCTTGGTTGAGATTGAAAATCAATTCCATTGAGATGCCCGTATCGATCCACTTTTGCATCGTCGCAACGGCTTTGACCACAAGACGCTGATCCATGCTTTTGTTTTCTTGGTAGAACCAGAAAGATTTACCGATAAACGGTGGCGCAATGGGAACGGTGCCTTTTGCCCATTTGTCATAGAAAAATTTGCTGTAGGTCGGCAAAATACTGGCGCTGCAACCCTGGACGAGGGAAGAAGAAGTATTGGGGGCGATCGCCGTGATGTGGCTATTGCGGATCCCGTACTTTTGTACATCTTCACTGAGGCGTTCCCAGCGGTCTACTGCGTGGGCATTTTCTCGATACCAAGTAATCGGTTTCGCGCCGATTAAATGTCCCTTACTCCATTCACTACCCGGAAACCCAGGGTAAGCACCCCGTTCTTGGGCGAGGTTTACAGAGGTGCGAGTGCAGTAGTAGCCAATGTCTTCAAAGAGGTGATCGATGGCCTCAATATTCTTATAGGAAAGCTTATTTTTCGCGAGCCAATCTGCCAAACCCATCGCCCCCACACCAATGGTGCGGTAACGCTGGTTGTGGATGCTGCTGTCTTCAAAGGGAGTGTTGGTAATTTCGATGGTGTTATCAAGGATGCGCACCGCCACTTCGCAGGCATCGGCTAATTCATCAGCTTCAATATTCGCCAAGTTTAAAGAGTCGAGATTGCAGGTGTGGGCGAGCTGACCCGGCACCACATTGGAAAAAGATTCGACGCACAAATTGACCCCAGGAATGTAGCCCTCGTGTTGGTTCGGGTTAGCGCGGTTGATGGTGTCTTTAAAGGCGATGTAGGGCATCCCAGTTTCGATCTGCGATCGCATAATTTCCTTAAACAGGTGCCGGGCATCGACTTTTTTGTAAAGCTTAATGTCTTGGTCGAGGCTTGCTTCGATTTGACGGTAGGCCGCGTCGAATTTTTCGCCCCAGAGGGCCGCGAGATCAATGCCGAGATTTTCTTTAACTTCGTAGGGATCCACCAAAGTCCACGCTTCTTTGTGTTGTACCCGCCGCATGAACTCATCGGTGACCACCAACTGCGGAAATACATCGTAGGCCTTGCGCCGTTGATCGCCGTTTTCGGTCTGCATTTCGAGAAATTCTGGCACATCTAAATGCCACACATCGAGGGAAACAGTAATCGCCCCGGCTCTGCGGCCCCCCTGATTAACGGCGATCGCCGTATCGTTGAGGAGTTTAATCCAAGGAATAACGCCCCCGGAGGCATTGGCCTTGCCCATTACGCGGCTACCCGTGGCGCGAATCCGACTAACATTACAGCCGACCCCGCCGCCATTTTTCGAGATCCGGGCGGCATTGGTGATTTCGCGGAAAATACTTTCGAGGTTGTCTTCCATGCCAATGATGAAGCAGGAAGAGAGGGAGCCATTGGGAATCCGCAGGTTGGCGAGGATCGGCGTTGCTAAGGAAATCTGCCGTTGGGCGATCGCCTCGTAGAATTTTTTCGCCCACTTTAGCCGATTTTCTGGTTTTTCCGGGAGAGCAAGGAGGAGCGCACAAGTCAAAAATGCTTCCTGGGGCAGTTCATCATCCAGCAGATAACGCTTGGTGAGCAGCACCGCTCCGGCATAGTCATAGTCCATATCCCAATCGGGATTGATCCAGCCATTTGCAATTTCTAGCTCCGCCGCACTGTATTGCAATAGCCGCTCGTCGTAGGCTTTTGCGGCTACTTTATCCGCCACGAGCTGGGGATATTGACCATACTGATAACCACGCGCCACGAGGGTATCTTTCCAGAGGCTCCAGATGTGGAGACGCCCAGCCACATAACGCCAGTCCGGTTCTTCGGGACTGCACATCTCCAGGGCACATTGAATTAAATTTTCTTGAATTTCGCGGGTGGTAACCCCATCTTTGAGGCGCGTTTTTAGCCCGGCTTCCAGTTCGATGGTGTTGGCCTCTAAATCTTGACAGGCCCACTGCACCACGTTGCGAATTCTGGTGACATCGAGGGGAGCCCGTTTGCCACTCCGTTTGATCACATAGGTCTGGGGTTTCGTCGGTGTTACCGCCCTGGAAGCAGAGTAGGTAGCCGTAGCGCTGGGGGTGCTTCTGGAGAGGGCAGTATCTTGACGGAGATCCATAGGGCAGACGGGATTAATGGGGTGAAGTGACAAAAAAGTCCTGTTCAGAGATAGCACCATATTTATGGTGAAAAACAGGAAGCTTGCATATACTAACACTAGATAAGCTTAGGAAACAAATAATTTTTTTACAGAAATTTTTAGTCAATTTAGGGTATCTACGCTAGGAAACGTTAGGAGAAGATCCGCCATTTTCTGTCCTCTTTGCGGCGATCGCCAATCGCTGAGGGGACTCCCTTACAATGGCAAGGGTACAAAACTTTTTCTGACCCTGACGACTTTGTTTGAGCAAGAACGCCTCCTCTTTGATCCTGTAACACCGACGGCCAACGCGATCCCCTTGATTTTTGCCTTTCCGAATACCTACACCGTGGGGATTACGAGCTTGGGCTACCAATTGGTATGGGCAAAATTTAGCCAACGGCCCGATGTGGATGTGTGTCGCCTGTTTACGGATTTAGAGGAAAAACTGCCGTCCCAGCCAGAAATTGTCGGCTTTTCTTTTTCTTGGGAACTGGATTATACAAATCTCTTTAGCTTGTTAGAAAAACTAAAAATTCCACTACGGGCAGCCGAGCGTGGCGAACAGCATCCCCTTGTGTTTGGGGGGGGGTCGGTGTTGAGTGCTAACCCAGAACCCTTTGCGGACTTTTTTGACGTGATCCTCCTGGGAGACGGGGAAAATCTTCTGGATGAATTTATCGATCAATACCAAGGAATGCGCCAAGGCGATCGCCAAACCAAATTACGTCACCTCGCCCAAACGCCGGGGATCTATGTGCCTAGTCTGTACGAAGTAACTTACCGGGAGCAGACGGGGGAAATCGAAACCATTCGTCCCAAATATCCTGATATTCCCGAAAATGTTGAAAAACAAACTTACCGGGGTAACACTCTTTCGGCCTCGACGGTGGTGACGGAAAAAGCCGCTTGGGAAAATATCTACATGGTAGAAGTGGTGCGTAGTTGCCCAGAGATGTGCCGCTTTTGCCTCGCTAGCTATGTCACCTTGCCCTTCCGGACGGCCAATTTAGAGCAGTCCTTGATCCCGGCCATTGAGCGGGGTCTTAAAGTTACGGATCGCCTTGGTTTGCTCGGTGCTTCCGTGACCCAACACCCGGAATTTGAACAACTATTAGACTACCTTTCCCAACCCCAATACGCCGATGTGCGTTTGAGTATTGCCTCGGTACGGACGAATACCGTCACGGAAAAACTAGCCCGGACTCTTGCGGCACGGGATACCCGTTCGATCACAATCGCCGTAGAAAGTGGTTCGGAACGGCTCCGGGAGATTGTCAATAAAAAGCTCACCAACGACGAAATTATTACCGCAGCAGTGAACGCAAAAGCCGGCGGCCTCAAGGGGATTAAATTCTATGGCATGGTGGGCATTCCAGGGGAAGAGATGGCCGATGTGGAAGCAACCATTGCGATGATGCAGGCTGTGAAAAAAGCGGCCCCAGGCTTGCGTTTAACCCTCGGTTGCAGCACTTTTGTCCCCAAAGCCCATACGCCTTTTCAGTGGTTTGGGGTAAACCCAGCGGCAAAAAAACGGCTGCAATTCCTCCAAAAGCATCTCTGCTCCCAGGGCATGGAGTTCCGGCCCGAAAGCTATAACTGGTCTGTGATTCAGGGGTTGCTTTCCAGGGGCGATCGCCGCCTCTCTAGCCTTTTAGAATTAACCAGGGATTACGGTGATACCCTCGGCAGCTACAGGCGGGCCTTTAAGGAACTGAAAGGCAAAATTCCCCCCCTAGATTTCTATGTGCATCAGGATTGGGCGACAACTCAGGTCTTACCCTGGCAGCACTTAAACACGGCTATCCCCAAGGTCACCATCGAAAAACACCTGGCAACGGCGGGAGTGCCCCTCCAGGTTTAGCCCAATCTAAAACTGAAATAAGTCGGCGATCGCCTTCCTAGGATCCGGCTGTTTCACGAGAGATTCGCCGATTAACACTGCCTTTGCTCCGGCTTCTTTGACAAACTGGAGATCCAGGGGCGTATGTAAGCCTGATTCACTGACAACGCGGACACCCTTAGCCTGGAGTTCAGCGCGACGACTTTCCAGCAATATGGTGGTTGTTTCCAAATCGACGGAAAAATCTTCTAAATTACGATTATTAATCCCCACGAGGCTGACCCCCTCGATGGCGAGGACGCGATCAAGTTCCGCGAGGGTATGGACTTCCACCAGGGCGGTCATCCCTAAGCTGCGGATAATTTTGACGAAATAGGCGAGGTCTTGGTCACTGAGGATCGCGGCGATCAAAAGAACCGCATCGGCACCATGGCTGCGGGCCTTAAAGATTTGATAGGGATAAATAATAAATTCTTTGCAGAGCAGGGGCAGATCGACGGCATCGCGCACGAGGCTCAGGTTTTCGAAGCTCCCCTGGAAAAACTTGTTATCGGTGAGGACTGAGAGGCAACTGGCTCCCCCGGCGGCATAACTTTTGGCGATCGCCACAGGATCAAAATCTTCCCGAATTACCCCCTTACTAGGCGAGGCTTTTTTTACTTCAGCGATGAGGGCTGGCTGGGTCTTCCCATGGACTAAGGCCCCCAGAAAATCTTTTGCGGGCGGCACCGTTGTGACCCGCTGGCGTAGCTCTAGCAGAGAAACCTTATCGCGTAGTTGCTCCACTTCTTTTTCTTTATGCCAAACAATTTCTTCCAGGATGTGCTGGGGTTTGGCATCGGGCACCGCCACTTGGTACTGCAAGATGCTGACGTTAACGGGACGGCTGGGGTGGAGACGACGGATTTGCACAGTCATAGATTTGCTGGGGATGAAAAAGCAACCCCTAGGGGCTGCTCCTGTCAAAAACAAAGGGTAATTTACGCGAAAAGCAGTAGAGATAAAGACTTATTTCTTCGTTTGCATATTGCGGAGTTGGTTCAGGGCAGCCGCAGCAATGTTAAAGATTGCCCAAGAGCCAGCGATGATTACGGGAGCTAAAACAACAACAACTCGCCAATCCATGGTTTGATTCCTCTCAGTTAAAAAATGATGATAAACAAAGTTTTTCAATTCTATACTAATAACCCATTAAGCTCCTTTTTCCAAGGGTTGCAAGAAGATCCCCAGGGGGGTGTCTGACCGGGGCGATCGCCGCTCAAAATCGAGCAAAAGACCAGGGATCGGTTAGGGTAAATGGAGCAATTTTTCTGGAATTTAGGTGTGGTAATGGTCGCTTTGCAACAGTGGTTTACCCTGATGATCGCCCAATGGCTGATCCTTTGGCCCTGGCTTTTTGTGGGGGTATGTCTCTCGACGGTGGCTTTAATTTTTACGCCCCGTCCCTGGTGGGAAAAAGTTCTTCCCCAAAGCGCCTGGTTACAATTACTGGCTGGTCTTGGCCTCGGCTTTATCCTACCTGTGGGTCAAGTGGGCGGGCTGCCCCTTCTGCGACGGCTCCTGTGGCAATCCGGCTCCTCGGTGGGGGCGATCGCCTTTTGGCTGGGGACTGTTTCCCTGAGTCCCTTTGTGCTCGCTAAATTCTGGCAGCAGCTACCTGGACGGGAGGGACTCCTGTTGTTCTATGGCAGCCTGAGCCTAGGGATTTTGCTTTTAATTGCCAGTATTTTTGTGGGGGCGCGTCAACAACGCAGTTACCAACAGGGAGATCTAGACACTTTTTTGTATCCGGCGATCGCCCGCCCCAGTTCCCACCGCATTCCCAATACCCAACCAGAAACCCTGGCGCCACCGAGTAAATTAACCATTCTGCCCACTTCTCGCCGATTTCGATCCCTCATGGCGAGCCAAAACCTTATGCAAGAACTGCTGGAATGGTCGGTCTGGCTCCTGATCGCCTGTGGTGTGATGGCTTGTGGCCAAGTCCTTTTCCCCCTAGAAACATTACTCAGCCACGGTATGACGGGTCTATTTGGCGCGGGGATCTTGTACGCCGTTCAACCGACACAAATGGCGGCGATCGCCGATCTGATCTTGGGCAATAGTAGCCCTGGTGTTGCCCTTGGCTTTCTCCTGACTGGGACTTTCTTCAATGGCATCACCCTAATTTTGTTGATTAATGTTGTCCGCTGGCGGGCCTATTTTTATCTCAGTCTGCTTTTGGGGTTGACCCTCTTGGCCCTGGATCTATGGCTGAATTTTTATGTTTTTTAATCTTTTGTAAGTGCCTACTTTTAGTGGCCCAAAGAAAAATCACGTTCCCCCAGATCTCCTGGATTGGGTGATATCGTTAGAGACAAGAAGCAAAGCGCTTCTCCTGGCAGATTAAACAGCTTAATCTAAACAATAGAAAAAAGAGGTGAAAACGCTGTTCCAAACTACGTCTGTCCATCCATATCCAAAAGCAATAATCCTCACGAACATTCGCTATTTTCCAGAGTGCTGAACAGGGGAGTTTGATCAAGGCTAGTTCTTTGGCAGCTCCAAAATTTTCTGAAATAGATTCGGAAAAGCAAGCTTGAGTATTCGGACTGGATTCTTGTTTTTGTCATGAACTCTCTGTTACACATTCGTTTATCAACTGCACATTCTCTAAGCTCACAGTTTGTGGGCTTTTTTTGTGGGGAGAAAGCCAAGGACAGATCAATTTATTGTTTGTAGCGGCGCACCCGGAGATTTTCTTTTATCTTTAAGGATGCATTCTGTTTAGATTTTTGCGACGTAATCTATGGCCTACCCCTCGATTCATCCTGACACCATCGAAGAAATTCGCGCCAAGGTTGATATTGCGGAGGTGGTATCTGATTATGTGGTGCTCAAAAAGCGGGGCAAGGATTTACTGGGGCTTTGTCCGTTCCATGATGAGAAGACCCCCAGTTTTACAGTAAGTCCGACGAAGCAGTTCTATCACTGTTTTGGCTGTGGGGCAGGGGGCAATGCAATCAAGTTTTTGATGGAGATCAATAAGTCTCCCTTTGCCCAGGTGGTGCTGGACTTGGCCCAACGGTATCAAGTCCCGGTCAAAACCCTCGAACCAGAACAGCACCAAGAGATCCAGCGGGAACTGTCCCTCAAGGAGCAGCTCTATGAAATTGTGGCGATCGCCAATGATTTTTATCAATACTCCCTACGGCAACCGGAAGGGCAAACGGCCTTAGCTTATGTCCGCGAGCAACGGCGATTAACGGAAGCAACGATTCAAAACTTTGGCCTGGGCTATGCGCCGGGGGGCTGGGATACCCTCTATCACTACCTTGTGGAACAAAAACGCTATCCCATCGAACTGGTCGAAAAAGCAGGCTTAATTAAACCGCGCCAGTCTGGGAACGGCCATTATGATCAGTTCCGCGATCGCCTGATGATCCCGATCTACGATGTCCAGGGTCGGGCGATCGCCTTTGGCAGCCGCACCCTCACGAACGAAGAACCGAAATATCTCAATTCCCCAGAAACGCCCTTATTTGATAAGAGCCGGACTTTATTTGCCCTCGACCAAGCGAAGGGAGCGATCGCCAAACAGGATGCTGCTGTGGTCGTAGAAGGCTATTTTGATGCGATCGCCCTCCACGCAGCGGGTTTTGAAAATGCGGTAGCTTCCCTCGGTACTGCCTTTACCCAGGGGCAGATTAAACAACTGCTGCGCTACACCGATTCCAAGCAAATTATTTTTAACTTTGACGCAGATAAGGCGGGGATCAAAGCCACCCAACGTACCCTCACAGAAATTGAACCCCTCATTTACAGTGGCCAGGCCCAGGTGCGAATCCTCAATCTCCCTGGGGGCAAGGATGCGGACGAGTTTTTGCAAACAGACCAAGGCCCGGCGCAGTATCAAACGGCCCTTACAACGGCGCCCCTCTGGCTCGATTGGCAACTGGAGCAAATTTTGCTGGGCCAGGATGTCACCCAAGCCGACCAATTCCAAGGGGTGATTAAACAAATGATTCGCCTGATCGCCAAAATTGATCATCCGAGTTTTCGGAGCCATTACATCGCTAAAGCCAGTGAACTCATTAATCACGAAGATTCCCACTACAAAAAACAATTGGAAGCGACCCTTTTGACCCAGGTAAACCGTTTCCGCAAAGCCCAAGCCCGGAATCCGACGGCGACCCCGGAGGTGCAACCAGAGGAGATCGCCCTTTCCTCCCAAACCATTGCCCTCGCCCAGGCCGAAGAATTGCTGCTACGGATCTATCTCCATAGTCCAGCCCAGCGTCACCCCATCGAAGCGCGCCTCGCCGAAAAGGAAGTGATGTTTAGCCTGTCCCACCACCGTTGGCTCTGGCAACAAATCCTTGAAACGCCCCTGGAAATCAAACAAAACCATGTCCATAATCAACTGTTGGGCCGGATGCTTGATATTTTGACCCACCATCCCGAACGGATGCACAGTCTCGGCTCCCTGCTCTACCTCACCGAAACCACCGAAATCGATGTGCGTCGGGCCACCTTGAATATCCATGCGGCGATCGCCACCCTCGAACACGTCAACTGGACCCAGCATCGCCGTTATTGTCAAGAGAAATGGCAAGGCCTCGATCCCCAGCACCCGGATTTTGCCTATTACCTACGGGAATTTGAACAGGCCGACCGCAAACTGAAGGCGATCGCCCAGGAACGGCAATTTTCCCACCTGGAGATCCTCCACTACGAAACATAACTCGCCCCATTCCCACAATGGAACGAACAGAAACTGATACCATGAGAGCTTGCAGATAGCCATGCTTTTATATCCTAAATTTTATGAGTACCCCATCCGGTCTAATTGCGCCCCACGGTGGCCAATTAATTAACCGCATCGCCTCCGACGCCGAGAAGCAAGAATTCCTCGCCCAAGGCGATCGCCTGCCCCGCATCACCCTCGATGCCCGCGCCCAATCCGACCTGGAAATGATTGCCATCGGTGGCTTCAGTCCCCTCAAGGGTTTTATGGAGCAAAAAGACTACGAACTCGTAGTTGAAGAAATGCACCTCAGCAATGGCCTGCCCTGGTCTGTGCCTGTCACCCTCTCCGTTTCCGAAGAAATTGCTGATCCCCTCAAAGAAGGCAATTGGGTACGCCTTGATGATCCCAACGGTCGCTTTATTGGTGTCCTCGAACTGACCGAAAAATACCACTACAATAAAGCCCACGAAGCGATCAACGTCTATCGCACCGACGAAGAAAAACATCCTGGCGTCAAGGTCGTCTACGAACAGGGTGCTGTAAATCTCGCTGGCCCCGTCTGGTTACTCGAACGGGATGATCACCCCCTTTTCCCCAAATATCAAATTGATCCCGCCGCCTCCCGGGCCGCTTTCCAAGAGCGCGGCTGGAAAACTGTGGTTGGCTTCCAAACCCGGAACCCGATCCACCGTGCCCACGAATACATCATCAAATGTGCCCTCGAAACCGTTGATGGTCTATTCCTCCATCCCCTCGTCGGCGCAACCAAGAGCGATGATATCCCGGCTGATGTGCGGATGCGTTGCTACGAAATCATGCTGGAAAACTATTTCCCCCAAGAGCGCGTGATTTTGGCGATTAATCCTTCAGCGATGCGTTATGCTGGCCCCCGTGAAGCCATTTTCCACGCCCTGATCCGGAAGAATTATGGCTGTACTCACTTCATCGTTGGTCGTGACCATGCCGGTGTTGGCGATTACTACGGCACCTATGACGCTCAAAAGATCTTTGATGAGTTTGATCCCCAAGCCCTTGGCATCACCCCGATGAAATTTGAACACGCCTTCTTCTGTAAGAAAACAGAACAGATGGCGACCTCGAAAACCAGTCCCAGTGGCCCCGAAGATCGGATCCACCTCTCTGGCACGAAGGTTCGGGAAATGCTCCGTCGTGGGGAATTACCACCGCCACAGTTTTCCCGTCCCCTCGTTGCGGCTGAACTCGCGAAAGCGATGCATGATTAATTGCTGAATTGCTAATTTTTTAAGAAAAAACAAAACCTCCTTTTCGTTGCGATTAGGAGGCTTTTTGTCTGGTTTTGAAAATGTCAATTAAATATCGAGATCGTCCATGTTGAGTTTGGGGGCATTCATCTCGATAAATTCTCGTCGGGGGGCAACGCGATCGCCCATCAATACCGTAAAAATCCGGTCAGCTTCAGCCGCATCTTCAATCTCAACCCGTTTGAGGGTACGACTTTCTGGGTTCATGGTGGTGTCCCAGAGCTGTTGGGGCATCATTTCCCCCAGACCCTTAAAACGTTGGATATTATATTTCGCGTTATCAGGAAGCTGGCTAATTTGATCTTGCAGTTCGCGATCGCTATAGCAGTAGGCGTGATTTTTACCCCGTTCCAGCTTATAGAGGGGCGGGCAGGCAATATAAATGTAACCCTGATCAACCAATTCCCGCTGATACCGATAGAAGAAGGTTAATAGGAGTGTCCGAATGTGCGCCCCATCCACGTCCGCGTCGGTCATGATCACCACCCGATGGTAACGGAGTTTTTCCGGGTTAAATTCTTCTCCTTTAATCCCTAAGCCCAATGCCGTGATCAGGGACTGAATTTCATTATTTTTATAGATTTTTGCGTCGTCGGTTTTCTCAATATTGAGGATTTTTCCCCGCAACGGCAGAATCGCTTGGAAAGCGCGATCGCGGCCCTGTTTCGCACTACCGCCCGCAGAATCCCCTTCCACTAAATAAATTTCTGTCTTCGCCGGATCCCGCTCACTACAATCGGCTAATTTACCAGGGAGCAAAGAAGACTCTAAAACGGATTTACGGCGCACCAATTCCCGCGCCCGCCGTGCTGCTTCTGCTGCCTTAAAGGCTTGGATTGCCTTTTCTAAAATCGCATCAACAACATTTAAATTAAATTCAAAATATTCCGTTAACACCTCGCCCACGAAGGAATCAACGATCCCCCGCACTTCGGAGTTGCCGAGCTTCGTTTTCGTTTGCCCTTCAAATTCTGGATCGGGCACTTTAACCGAAATTACCGCCGTTAACCCTTCGCGAATATTTTCACCCGCTAAATTTGAATCATTATCCTTGAGCTTATTGCGTTTGCGGGCAACGGTATTCATCGTCCGGGTGAGGACACTTTTTAAGCCTTCAAGGTGTGTCCCGCCGTCAACGGTGCGAATATTATTGGCAAAGCCCAGCAGGTTATCGCTATAGGCATCGGTACACCATTGCAAGGCTACTTCTAGCTGGACACCGTTCTTTTCCCCGGTGACATAAATGATTTCTTCGTGGAGGGGCGATTTTTCGCGGTTCATGTAGGCGACATATTCTTTGATGCCTCCTTCATAAAAATAAGTATTGCTGGCCTGTTTTTCGGAGCGATGATCCGTAAAGACAATTCTGACGCCAGCATTTAGATATGCCAGTTCCCGCAGGCGTCCGGCGAGGGTATTGTAATCAAAAACAGTAGTTTCAGTGAAAATTTTCGCATCGGGCAAAAAACAAACGGATGTTCCCGATAAATGCTGGGGGGCCGGGGCTTCGGCGAGTTCGCCTTGGGGGACGCCCCGTTCGTACCGTTGTTTGTAAGTGGTTTCGTCGCGCCAAACGGTAACTTCGACCCATTCGGAGAGGGCATTAACCACAGAAACGCCGACCCCGTGCAGACCACCGGAGACTTTATAGCCACCTGCGCCAAATTTTCCGCCCGCATGGAGCACGGTCATCACGGTTTCGAGGGCTGATTTTCCGGTACTAGGGTGCACATCAACGGGAATGCCGCGGCCATTGTCGGTAACAGTAACGGAGCCATCAACATTAATTTCAACGTTAATTTCTGTGCAGTAGCCGGCAAGGGCTTCATCGACGGAGTTATCAACCACTTCATAAACGAGGTGATGTAAGCCACGGGGACCAGTGGTGCCGATGTACATTCCGGGACGTTTGCGGACAGGTTCTAATCCTTCGAGAACCTGGATCTGCTGGGCACTGTAATTACTGGTCATGGACGAACTCCGAATTTTGGGCGTAAAAACTCTGTAGCCTGTTTTTGGGTTAAATCAGGCAAAAATTATACCATAAAAGGCTTCTGGGAGGAGTGGGCTGAATTTGCAGCAAGATTTACCAAGGGGGTGGAGCGGGGATTTTGCGGCCCAAAAAAATATATGGAAATTAAGCAAAAAATAAACTCGGGGCGATCGCCATAAAAAGACTCAATGAAGCGGGAAGAAATTAGTACGTCTATTTCACAATTTTAGCGCAGGGGCGAGGGATCAGAAAAAATGTTTGGGAGCTAGAAGATGTTGAGATGTTGGGGTTGTCCGGCGGCGGCAATGAGGCGATCGCAGCCAGATTTGGGGGCGGCCCAGCGATAGTGACATTCCTTCGGGTTGCCCCAGCAGAGGGCGAGGTAAAACTCACCATGGCCCACGTCTAATTCTGCCCATTCAGCGAGTCGACTGGCCCGCTCTAGCTCTGTAAAAGTCAAGGGAGAAAGTTGATGATCGACTAACTGCCAGAGGTTTAAACCAGCGGTGATGTGGTGCCAAAAGTCGAGGACATTTTGTTTCGCCGCCCGGAGAATCGCTTTGTCGCTGTCGATGGCAATGAGTTGTTGGTGAATTTCCGGCAGGCGCAGTTGGCGATCGCCGACGCTGATTTCCCGCCAAACAATGCCGGAAACATGATTTTCCCGTTGGTATTGATGAATCTGTTGGGTAAAGTCCTGACAGGCAAACACTTTTCCCAGTTGGTCTTGATCGAGGGCCATGGTCACGATCGGTACCCCCACCCGCGCATCGGGGGAGAGCAAAAGGCGATCGCCCCGGAGGGTTGCCTTTAACTCTTGGTTGAGGATTTCAATTAAATCTTGGGTGCTGTAGACCATGGCTTTCAGGTGGTCGCTTTCTTCTAACGATAACCTGCCCAAGGACTCACTTCGATCACACCGTTGGGTTGAAAGACCACATTCACCTGGGTCAGCGGTTCCGTGGGCAAGATGGTTTCGCCAGGGACAATGCCCGCCGCCGCTGGTTCTACCAAGGCCGGGAGGGGGGTCTGACCAAGGGCTGTTTTCGCAGCGTTATTATCGGCGACGACAATGGCGATCGCCCCGTCGTTGGTTACCCCTAGGGTATAGGCCAGGGTTTGGGGGATGGTGGCATTTTCTCGGTCAAACTCAGCGGCGATGGTGTCTTTGACCTGTTGGATCAATTGTCGGAGCGTTTCTCCTTCTACTTCGCGGGAGTCAAAATCCAATTCGCTAGAACTTTGAAAGCCATCCCAGGGGCTTACTTCCAGGACATTTCCTGCAAAATTGACCCGAAATTGAGCCATGGCTTGTTCGTTGGCGATCGCCGCTACCTCTGGGGTATGACCCAACTCACCCAAGGCCGTTGTTCCCGTTGTCACCGCAGCACCAGCTAAGGGCTGCACCCCCAAAAGACGACCATCGGTTCCCAGGGCCAAGCGATAGGAAGCATTTTCTGTGGTATCGCGCTCCGTCCAGGCCGAGTCCAAAGTGCCATAGAGATAAGCTTGCATTAACTGAAGATCGCGGTCTGTGGCAATGGTGGGCAAGGTTTCACCGAGGCGATCAAAATCAGCTTCCGTCCAGAGGGCCGTATCCGGTAAAGTTGCGCTGGCGAGTTGTTCCGTTTCTTCCCCAGAGCTAACTTGTTCACTGTCGGTACGTGTTGTTTCCGGCGCTGGGACAAAGAATAATGCAAAGGCCGTTAGGGCTAACCCACTGACGCCAACCAGGGGCGGCACTGCCCGATCCGCAAAGGATTCTTCTGGTACGCAATGGCGACGACTCAGGGGCGTTAGGGGCAAAACAAAATCCGGGAGGGTCAAACCATCGGCAAGGAATTGATCAATGGCTTCGGTTAAATCAAACAACTCCGCCGTGGTTAATTCGAGAGTTTCGGCGGCGCTGCCATCGGGTTGTTGCCAATGGAGATGATGGGTATAGGTTGCTGTTGCTGTTTCTAAGCGAACTTGGCCTTTTGCATCGAGGATTTCGGGGGGGCGTTGGAGGCCGCTTAAAATACCCTGGGCATATTCACTCACGGCTTGGACGAGGTGATCAAAGAAAATTTTCCCACCGCTGAGCACTTTCTGGGAGGTAGTAAAACGACATTCCACATTGGAAAGGATGGTCAGGGTGTCGAGGAGTTTGCCGCTCCCATCATCGAATCCTTCGAGGGTGAGGGTGCAGTTGGGGAGGTTGTATTGGCGACGAATATTCATGGTAATTGTTTAGCTCACTTCTCCATCAAAGAGGCTGACCCATAGCCGTTGGGTGCCAACGGTGCCTGTGCAAAACAGCAGTTTTTCGAGGAGGGCGATCGCCAGTTCATTTAAATCTTGTTTTGACTGGTTGTAGAGGGTGACACGGACGCGCCGGGGATTCATCCGACTCCTGAAGTGGGCCCGAAACCGCTCTAGGTATTCCGAAAGGCGGAAATGACTATCTAAGGGGAGATTGCGTTCCCGGAGGTGCTGGGCAGCGGGTAAAAGTTGTCGCAATAAAGCCAGTAAATTCTTGGCGCGATCGCCAATGATCAATACCAACGCCTTTGCTTCTGTGGGGGTCAGGTGGCCGTGGGTATGGGAACGTCGCCAGGGGTTGGTGCGCCGTAATCGCCAGAGGACGACCCGATTCGGGATAATTTCTGTCAATTCTAGTTTTTGGGCAGAGCGCAGCATTAGTTCTGAGCCGCCCAATTCCAGCGCTTCTAGGGCCAAGAGGAGCAGATCAATTTGCTGTTGTGCCCGGCGCGGGAACACTTTTCCCTCCGGTAACAGATCCGGCAGATTTTGCAACAGGTAGGGTTGTCCTGGGGATACCGATGGGGAACTAGGATTGGGCATTACGCTCACAGAATCATTCATACTCTCAGAAAAACAAGCTTGGTTCGCTGCAAACCCACGACGGGAGATGATTGCTATCTATCGCCAGACCATCAATGAGGCTCAAACCCGATCATACGCGATGATTAGGGGTCTCACACCAGGGCAATGGATTGTTCTCAATCAGTTTACCCCACAAGACCCGTCGTCCCAGCGAAAAAATTCCGGGCGATCGCTCCTTAAATTTCTGGGCGGTCACCACTGATCAGCACAAAGGGCTGCACAATTAATGTCGCAAATACGAGGGTCTGGGTTGCTTGGTTCCAGCGTTCTAGTTCTTCTTTTGTGGGCTTACGCACTAGGCCACCACTCATCCATTTGCCCACTAGGGCCGCATTATCCGTGGCGATCGCCTCTCCCACCTGCAATAAATCCAGGGAAGGGTGTACCACAATCAGCGCATCACGGGCCGCATGGGGCGCGAGGTCATGCCACTCACTGTCGCCAAAACTGGACTGGAGTTGTTTAATCAAATCTGACATCAAAAAATAATGAGGTTTAAGGGCAACGGTTAAGGTTTACTGGATTTTTGGGTTTTTGACAATTATCCAGGGCCACCCAAAAAAGATTTGATGAGACTGTTGACGCTTCCGAAAAATTGGTGTTATATTTCTAAAGGCTTAAACGCAATGGGGTGTCGCCAAGCGGTAAGGCATCGGATTTTGGTTCCGACATTCCCAGGTTCGAATCCTGGCACCCCAGTTAAAATTACCAGTTTTGAATAACCCCAGGACTCTCGGGCTTCCAACACTATCGGCCCGTTTGGTCTTAGAGAGTTTTGTTTGGGAATTGGCGGGGGGAAATACCTACCCCAGCTTTACGGCGGTTCCGGTGGCTGTGATCAGCAGCAGAACGCCTTTATCGTCGATATTGATTGTGCCTGTGTCCATGCTAATGCCAATTACGGCATCAGCGCCGCGTTTTTTAGCATTGCTTTCTAGTTCCCGTAGCGCTTCCTGGTGGCCTTTTTCAAAGATGCGCTCATAACTAGCGGTGCGACCGCCGATCATGTCTCGGATGCCCGCAAAAAAATCCCGGAGGGCGTTGGTGCCATAGACTACTTCGGCGGTGACGACCCCCTGGTAACTGGTGATGGTTGCTCCTTCGATGGTGTTGGTGGTGCTTAGAATCATGTTTTTTATGAATATTAATTGCGACAAAAATTTAGTGAGGCGATCGCCTCTGTTTCTTTCAATGTCAATTAGTCGTAGAAAGATTGCGGAATTCTTTCTTTTCGAGGATCGGGTAACTTTTGCCCATGGCTTTATCAAAGGCTTTCTCAGCGGCATTAACTGCCTCTGGGGAAACGACTTTCCGTAGGGCTTGGCTTGACCAGGAAACAACAACGGTGAGCTGATCCGGGTGGTCGGCATCTTGCCAGATTTCTTTGCGCACAAAGGCAGGCGATCGCCGATCGATAGGATTCCAGATTTCTAGTTCTTTTTCGATAAATTTTGCTTGGTCGGCCTGGGGCACGTCAAAGGTCAACCATTCCACCACAGGCCCATCTGTGACAAATTCAGCAAAACTCGGCCCTTGTCCCAAACCGAAAACTAAAGCCAGTACCAAGGCGATCGCCCCGAACCATCTACCCATCGGCTCCGTTACTCCTAACTAAAACTGTTACCCGCTATTTTACTCTTCTCCCAAAATCCGAATCCGCACACTACTCTCGCCGGAATCATCTAAATCAACTTCCAAAACCTCGCTACTCAGGGCTTCTAGGGTACCCAACATCGACCGTAAATAGGGATTGCTCGCCCCCGTATCCACATAAAGGCGATCGGCTAATTTTCCTAGGCGCTTCCAGGTGGTAAAGAGCTTCACCACACATTGCTCCATCTGGGTGGCCTGTTTCACCAGATCGGCGGCAGTACCCAGACAATCCAAACGCAGCGCTTCTTCGAGGGCCATTTCCAGGTCAATATTCGCCTTACGGAGGGTCTGCACCTGGGCGGCGGCATCGATATATTTCGCTAAACTCTTCGCCTCACGGGTCATCGCTTTGACGGTATCGGTGTTGGGGGCTTCGCGGATTTCTTCTTGGATCGCTGTGACGTGGGTTTCTGGCAGCTTTTCTAATTCTTTTACCAAGGGCGAGAGAAACCGACTGGGGAGGGCACCGCTGGCGGCCTGTTCTTTAACTTCATCGGGGAGCAGCTCCGAACTCATGCTCGTCCATTCGTCGGCCAACTGTTTTACTTCCCGTCTGGTAATGCGATCGCCTTTTTGGGCGGCATCGGCGACGAGTTTTTGAATTTCGGGGGCCGATTTCGCCGTTTCGACGAAAGCATTTTTACTGAAATTATTAATACTGTTGGGGTCTAGTTGGCCCTCGGCGAGGAGAGTATCAGCACTGTTAGCCAGTTCGATGAGGCCGTAGGCTTGACTCTTGCTAATTTCCCGCTGTTTGAGCCAGTTTAAAAAGCCTGTTCCGCGCCCGTCACCGCCGCGTTTTTCCCGATCTCGCACGGCCCGCATAATCCGGCCCCGCCAAATGTCCGTTTGCAGGTCAAAGCGATCGCAAATTTGCCAGACCCGCTCGATCTGGGTATCAAATTCCGCATCGTGGAGTTGATCATCCTCTGGATCGGGCAGCTCCAAGTTAAAGTCAACGTCAGTGGTCAAGGCGGCGGCAAGGTCTGCCGTTGAAATGTCGGTCAAGCTGGTCATAAAGGCGATCGCGTTTAAAAACGACAGGGAGTAAAGGTTTAGCTTTCGTTAAGCCCCACTGATTTTAGAGGGAATTTTCCCACCCGACAAGGCGCGTCCTAACGGCGGTGGGGGCCATGATTTGGGGTGAAATACGTTAATCTAGTCCTGAGAAAAGAGCCAAAATCTGCGCCTATTTGGTGACGCGAAACAACCGTTATGAGTCAATCTATCTTTACGCCCAACTCGATTCTGTCCCCCACCGCTAAGGTCAACGTCTCTGAGAGCAATGGCTGGCAGGATTTTTTTCAGGAAACGGTAGCCCTTACCCAACGGCTGGTGATTCAACTGCAACGGCGACCGACGACCTTGGTGGCAGGGATTATTCAACCGTTTATGTGGCTGATTTTGTTTGGGGCCTTGTTTTATAAAGCGCCCCAGGGACTGTTTGGCAACGACATCAACTATGCCCAATTTCTCGCCCCAGGGATTATCGTGTTTACGGCCTTTTCCGGGGCATTGAATGCAGGTTTACCCGTGATGTTTGACCGGGAATTTGGCTTTTTAAACCGGCTTTTGGTGGCTCCTTTAGCGACGCGCTATTCCATCGTGGCGGCTTCGACGATTTACATCATGGGCCTGACCTTGATTCAAACGGCGGTGATCGTTGGGGCCAGTGCTTTATTGGGGGCCGGTTTGCCCAGTGCCTTGGGTCTGGGGGCGATCGCCTTGGTGGTGTTTTTAATTGTCTTGGCGGTAACAGCCCTCAGTTTAGGTTTGGCCTTTGCGCTGCCGGGTCATATTGAATTGATTGCGGTGATTTTTGTGGTGAATTTACCCCTACTGTTTGCCAGTACCGCTCTAGCGCCCTTGGATTTTATGGCGAACTGGTTGCAGCTTGTCGCGAGCTTAAACCCTTTGACCTATGCCATTGAGCCGATTCGCTATTTGTATATGCACAGTGATTGGACATTCCAGAGTGTGGTCTTCAGTGCCCCCTGGGGAAATTTAAACTTTGGGGCTGTGCTCGGAATTTTGACGGGCTTTGGGGCGATCGCCTTGGCGACCATTCAACCGCTCCTTAAACGTCGTTTAGGCTGATTTCCACAAAAAAAAGGAACGACCGCCGTTCCTAAATCTTTTTAAATTCTTGCTTGACCAGGGAGAACCTAAGCCAGTTGATCCTTGGTCTTTTTACGTTTTGTCCAGCGGTAGACAATGAAGCCACAGAGACCGAGGGCCAGAAAAATCATGATCGGGCTGTGGAGAATAATCGACACAATGATCGTTAACCCAGACAAAATCGCCGCCACAATGAACGTGGCAAACCCTGTAGCGGTGCGGGTTAAATCTCCTAAAAAGGGAATGACATCTAGAACAACACCGAGGGGTTCTACCACCAAATTTAAGCCGATCCACATCAGCAAAAAGCCCCCCAACCGTAGGCCCCAAGTGATCAGCTTATGTCGGTTTGCCAAGTTGGCGATCGCCTGGTCACGGGTACCGGGAAAGAGTCGATAAAAAGTCACATTTTTCCGGCCTTGGTGGGGCGTGAGTTGGTTACTGCTGCCCAAATCACCGAAGACCGTCGCTTGAATATTTTTGTTTAGGGCTTGGTAACTGAGGCGCAGATCGCCAATTTCTGGGCTGCCAAGGCTACCTGTCCCAAAAAATAAGTAACTGCCGTTGAGTTTGTTTTTTGATTCTGCCGGGATCTGGGCCGCCGTTAAATTAACGGGTTGGTTGATGGGAAACTGCAACTGATTTACATCCAGTTGATAATCATCCACCTGGGCCTGGGAAACCCGTAGTTCCTGACTTTCGATGCTTTTGGCTGGATTATTATGGCCCGTTGGATTCTTAAAACGAGAGGAATCATCGGGATTTTCGGCCCACTCCTTGGCGTAGGTATAGGTTGTCGTTTTCGTTTCTGAACCCCCTGCATTTTTCTTGGTGGTGGTGCGGCTATTTTCTTCCCAGGCATACATTTCTGTTTTGCGCCGGAGGGCAATGTATTCACCGGGTTCTAAGTAGGGGCGATCGCCGAGGGTTTCCGGGCTGCTTAGGTTACCCGTAATTGATACAAAACTATTGGCTTTTACCGTGGCGGTGCCGGTGGCGGGAATTTCCGTGGCTGTGGCCGCAATTTTCGAGAGGTCTACTCGGCCTTCATTCCAGTAGAGCACCCCAAAGGACGCTAAAAAGAGAACAACCCCGAGGAAAATCCCCACAAGCGAATTGCCGAGGCGCTGAAAATACCCCGTTGTTTTTTGTTCAACAAATTGGTCACTCATTGGCTTTGGAACAGTACAAAACATTGCCTTTCTATCCACCTCAGCCGAGGGAAAGCTTTCGGTTAATCGGTGAATTAAGGTGCTTTCAGGATATAACTTGGGCCTCGTTTTTTTGGACTTTGTGACGCTTCTCAATCATCCTTAACGTTTTCCGTTGCTGCTCTGCGAAACCTTTGCTTTTCGTGAACAAATAGACAGCATCTCAGTGGCTTGATCTGGGCGATCGCATAGGATAGGATTTAGCTTTTGCGGAACGTCCCTAGACTTTTGGGGATTAACGGCATTTTCAATCACGGTCTAAGCGAAGGACAAACACACCATGGAAGACAAACATATGCTGATGATTCCCGGCCCGACCCCTGTGCCGGAGCAGGTTTTGCTAGCAATGGCCAAACACCCCATCGGTCACCGGAGCGCCCAGTTTAGCGAAATCATGGCCGAGGTCACTGCGCAACTCAAATGGCTCTTCCAAACTCAGAACGATGTGTATTGCCTCGCCGCTAGCGGTACCGGCGCGATGGAAGCGGGTTTGATCAACTTTATTAATGCGGGCGATAAAGTCCTCGTCGGCGATAACGGTAAATTTGGTGAACGTTGGGCGATCGTCTGTGAAACCTACGGCATGGACGTAGAACGGGTCAAAGCCCCCTGGGGTGAAGCCCTCGATCCTGAAGTTTTCCGTGCCAAACTCGAAGCTGATACTGCCAAAGAAATTAAAGCTGTTGTCGTCACCCACTCGGAAACTTCTACTGGCGTCCTTAACGACCTCGAAACCATCAGCCGTTACGTCAAAGCCCACGGGGCCTTGATGATTGTCGATGCGGTGACTAGCCTAGGGGCCTGCAATGTCCCCACCGATGCATGGGGCCTTGATGTGGTCGCCTCCGGTTCCCAGAAAGGCTTTATGATTCCGCCGGGCTTGGGCTTTGTTTCCGTCAGCGAAAAGGCTTGGGCGGCCTACGAAAATGCAAAAATTCCCCGTTTCTACTTTGATCTCAAGGCTGCGAAAAAGAATTTAGCGAAAAACACCACCCCCTTTACACCCCCGGTGAATCTGATCTTTGCGCTCCAGGCAGCCCTGGGGATGATGCAACGGGAAGGCTTAGAGAATATTTTTGCCCGCCACCAACGTTTAACCGATGCTACCCGGGCCGCAGTCAAGGCTTTGGGTCTAAAGACCTTTGCCCCCGATGGTAATGCCAGCACAGCAGTTACTGCCGTTGATCCTGCCCCCATTGGCGCAGAAGATATCCGCAAGGCGATGCGCACAAATTTTGATATTGCCCTCGCGGGTGGCCAGGATGATTACAAAGGAAAAATCTTCCGGATTGGTCATCTGGGCTTTGTCCATGAGCGGGATGTGATTACGGCGATCGCCGCCCTCGAAGCCACCCTCCAAGGCTTAGGCCACAATGATTTTGAGGCAGGCGCTGGCGTGAAAGCAGCAGCAACAGTTTTCCAAAACGCTTAAAACATTTGGCTTTCTAAAATTAACTGCAAATTTTCATTTTTCGCCTCTGGTCTACGGTGCTGGGGGCGAAATTTTTTTGTGAGATCCCATTTCGTGAATAAATCCTACAAAGCAGTTTTGAGGAAAAGGGAGATTTCTAAAATTGCAGTAATTTCTGTTGGGATTTTTTCTTTATATGCAACCGCCGACCCTCCCTCTCCATACCCAATTGCTCCAAATGGCCTCTGGCTATTGGCTTTCCCAGTGCATTTATGTGGCGGCAAAATTGGCGATCGCCGATCACCTCAAAGCCGGAGAACAATCTTGCCGTGTGTTAGCCCACCTCACCGAAACAGACGAAACAGCTTTGTATCGCATTCTCCGGGCCTTGGCCAGTGTGGGTATTTTCCAAGAAACAGCCTCCCAAACCTTTGCCCTGACACCGCTAGCCGATTTTCTCCGCAGTGATCATCCCCGATCCATGCGAGGTTCTGTGGTGATGTTGGGGGAACCAGAGCATTACGAAGCCTGGAGTAATATTCTCCACAGCGTTAAAACCGGTGAACCTGCCTTTGACCATCGCTATGGCCAGGGGGTGTTTGAATATTTCGGCAATCATCCAGAAGCGGCGGCGATTTTTGAAGAGGCGATGAACAGTTTCTCCAGGAATGAAGAACCGGAAATTTTGGCCCATTATGATTTTTCGGCTTTCTCAACCATCGTTGATGTGGGTGGGGGCTACGGGGAATTGCTCGGCAGCATTTTGGCGAAATATCCCCAATTACAAGGTATTTTGTTCGATGAAGATTATGTGCTGGATAATGCGGCCCCGACGTTAAATCGCCATGGGGTGGGCGATCGCTGTCAACGAATTGGAGGGAGTTTCTTTAACAAAATTCCTGCTGGGGGCGATGCCTATCTGCTCAAACATATCATTCACGATTGGGGTGATGACCAGGCGATCGCCATTTTGCAAAATTGTCGCGCTGTGCTCCCGGATGACGGCAAAATCTTGATCTGTGAAGCGGTGGTTCCAGAGGGAAATCAACCCAGTGGCGCAAAAATGCTCGATATCAATATGCTGGTGATGTGTCCCGGTGGCAAAGAACGCACCGCCGCTGAGTTTGAAACCCTGTTGGCGGCGGCAGACTTAAAATTGACGCGCATTGTTAGAACCACCGAAGAAATTTGCGTCATTGAAGCCTGCAAAGCCTAAAAAATACATTCACTCAAGAGAGAATTTTTAGGATGAATTTCTATGAAAATCAAAAAGAATCCCCTATATTGAGGGGATTCTTTAAATCGCTATGATTTACGTTGAATTGCTTTAGCGTTTGACCTGATTAAACGAGATTGATGTCGGGGTAGTAGGTCAAAATATCGTCGGTGCTGAGGGTGTCACCGATAGCCTGGGGCGTCCATAAAACTTCGAGGGCCAAAAGGCGATCGCCACCAAGGGCACCAATTTGCCGGATCGCTTGTTCGAGGGATTGGGAATCGGTCACTTTCGGTAAATTCACTTTTCCCATGGCCCCAGCAATGATCGTTACCATGATGTATTCGTTTGGTGTGCCGTCACTTTTGACCAAATCAGCACTTGCACTCTTCCCAGCCACGTCCCGTTCGTTGTCAACGTTACTGAGGGTCTCGGCGGTAAATTTACTCCGCTCGTTCAGGGCCAATTGATTAAACTTGGCTTCGGCAGCATCAACCCCAGCTTCAAGGGATTCGCTCGCACCATAGACCCAATATTCTGGGTGGCGCAACAGGGCCAGAGTCGATTCCTGTAGAACCTTAGCGCGTCCGGCCGGGGTTCCGGTATCAGCGGTGCTCGCCAGGCGATTTAGATCCTGCTGGAGATCCCGTGCTTGGGCCAACAGCCCCACCTGTACTTTCGCCACAGAAATTTTGCTACTGGGGGCGGAGTAACCGAGACTGTCGCCCTCATTCATGCCACCCCCCATCACGTTCTGGAAGGTGCGGACAAGGAAGCCGGCGATCGCCAACATAATGAAAAGACCGAAAATGCCGCTAAAACCACCGAATCCGAAGAAAGGCAGCAGGAAGGGGAACCCAAATCCACCCCCAAATCCGTAGCCATAGCCACCCCCAACGGGAGCCCGTCGTGCTGGGCCAGGGGAAAAACTGCGGCTAGGGGCACTGCGGAAGGAACCGCCACCAATACGTCCTCCACTGCGGGCCGCCCAAGCATTATCCGCTGGGGTAAAGATCAGGGTAAAGGCCAAGATAATGGCGATCGCCCCATAAAAAAACCGTTTAATCATGATTGAGTTGTTAAATGTGCTGCGTAAAAATCCTGAGATCCATTCTATCAAGCCCCAGAATTCCGGGCATTGGCGGTTTTTCCCCTAATCAAACCAACCGATTTCCTCATCGGGGATGCTGGAGGGGGGCTGATCGGGAAATTGCAAATTTGCTTGGTAACTGGCAATGCGGGCCAGTACAAGGGCGCGGTCTTCCTCAACGGTGCGTTCTATGGCGGCTTCTTTTTCCGTCTGTTGCGCTTCGAGGCTTTGGATTTGACCGTATAACTTTTCGACGAGGCCCCGTTGTGCGCCTAATTCTTGTTCGAGCTTTGTCTTTTCAGAAGAATCCGCTTCGAGGGTCTTAATGGTTTTCTCGGCATTGGCGATCGCCTTTTGTTGGGCGGCAATTTTTGCTTCCAGGGCTTTTACTTCCCTCGCCAAGGTTTCCTTCTCCGTGAGCAATGTTTGATCAACAGAATCTGTCGCGACTGTTTCCTGTTGGGCGTAGAGGGTTTCAATGTGGGCCAGTAATTGCGCCTTCGTCATCCGGGAAAGGGCCGTTGGTGAAGGTTTCTCCGGTGTATCATTAACCGCCGTTTCGGGGGCAGTAGCCTTGGTTTTGTCCTGCTTTGCCTCCTGCCGTAACAAGTCCGATAAATTTTGTTTGCTGCTAGCCATAACCGTTAAGTCCAATCTCGTTGCAGTTCATCCGCGACACGACGATAATCCGTTTCCGCATCCTTAGCCTTTTTACCACGCATTTGGGTCATGGGAACGCCTGCGAGGACAGCTTGCTCGTGGGCTTTATAACTGCGCACAAAGGCATGGCACACCGGAATCCCTAACTCAATCAAGGTATTTTGGGCATCAATGCTCTCCCGGAGGCTGCGACTATCGACTTTTGTCAGGAGCACTCGGTGACTAATTTCAACGGGATTAATGGCCGTTTGCACTGTTTCAATCAAGGCACTTAAGTCCATCGGCGCCGGTGGTGTCGGCAAGATCACATAATCCGCAATCCGGAGGACGGTCTTGAGGGCCTGTGATCGCAAGGCTGGGGGGGTATCCACCACGATCAAGTCATAGCCTTTAATCTGTCGGAGATTTTGAAGTAAATCTGGTTGATGTTCTCTACTGACATCCAGTTGCCATTCATCGGGGTTACGGTCTACCCACCAAGAGGCCGATCCCTGGGGGTCGCTATCCACCAAGAGAACCTGCTGTTTTTCGGCAAAAATGGCCGCAAGGTTAACGGCGGTTGTTGTTTTACCAACGCCCCCTTTACCATTCACAACTGCTAAAATCCGCTGGGATGCCACGATAGATTCGTTTTTTGCTTATTAGCCTTGATTTATGGTGAGATATTATAGCGGCTCTGTTCCCACTCCCTAGTAAATGCAACGTTTCTTGAGGGAGAAGTGACGATCAAAAAGGCGATCGCTCTTCCCAATATGTTCTGGTGGTAGGGGCAAGTTCTAGATCAGCACTGAGCAAATCCAGGCCATCAATCACATCGGGCCAAAAGTCTCGTTTTATTTGAAGACTTTCAAAACATTGCTGGCGATAATCAGGGTTTGTTTGAAAGGATTTAATCGCATCACCCAGGGGACGGAGCACTTCATAGGCATTTTCTGCTTTGGCGATCGCCTCGCGGGAAAGCCCTGTGTGTAACCGTAAAACAGCCAAATCGATTAGATCGCGGGATTCAACGCTTCTATCCATGTAGCGATCAGCATTTGCTAATAATTTACTGGTTAAACAGTCGTTCAAACTCAGACAAGGGACAGGAGACCACAGAGGGAAGCGCGGCTCATCCAGTTCAAAACGGACTTCAGCAATGATTTCTAATTTAATCGGCACTTGATTGATTTCTACCAATAATCGCACGCCATACTGATCAGTGGTTGCTCGTCTAATTGTTAATGAAGAATTTTTATTTAAAAATAAACCTTGATCCCCTGCCTGATATAAATGGGTACGCAGTTTTTTGTAACCTTGGGAAGTAACAGAGCAGATAAGATCAATGTCTTTACTCCAGCGATATTCTTTCATATCTAAAGCGAGAAGTGTTCCACCACCAAAATAAGCCTGACAATCGAGTAATAATTTTGGATCAAGGGATTTGAGAATTTCTAAAATGTAATTATGGTGGGGGATTTTAAACTTCACAGCTGAGCCTGGAGCCAGGAATGATATTGTTTTGCAAGACGTTGGACAAACTCCAACTCTTCTCCTTGAGGAGGCTGAAAAATATCTTTATAACGCCAACCTCGTTCATATCGTGACAGCATTTGTTGGGGTGTGAATCGATAAACATCTTCTGTTTGCCAGCAAATCGCCTCTAAAAATGGCAAATATTGAGGATGATCAAGATTTTGAGATCGGGTTTCTTTGGCCATAGCTTAAGTAAGAAACATGACTCATAATGTTATTTTAATCACAGTATAGCCTACCCAAAATATTCCTTTCCCTGCAATTTTATGGATGTAATTCTCTGTCACCAAACCGTTGATTTTGATGCCCTGGGGGCGGCGATCGGCTTGGCATATTTGCGGGTTGGGGCGCGGGTGGTGCTGACTGGCGGGGCACATCCAGGGGTGAAACGGTTTCTGGCACTGTATCGGGGGGAGTTTCCGTTTATTGAGATGCGCTCGGTGCACCCGGAGCAGTTGCGGACGATTATGGTGGTGGACAATCAGCAGCGACAACGGCTGGGTAAGGCCCAGGAATGGCTAGATCGACCCCAGGTGAAGCAGATCGAAGTTTATGATCATCACCTCGATCAGGAGCGAGACATTCCGGCGACCTACGTGGAAATTGAAGATGTGGGGGCAACAACAACGATCATTGCCGAAAAATTGCAGGCGCGGGGGGTAGAACTCGATCCCTATACGGCGACGGTGATGGCCTTGGGGATTCATGTGGATACGGGGTCACTCACCTTTGACCAAACAACGGTACGGGATGCCCAGGCTTTGACGTGGCTAATGGGTCAGGGTGCCATGGTGAAAATTATTGCGGAGTATGCCGAACCCGGTTTTTCGCCCCAGGTGCAACATTTATTTTCGGAGGCGATCGCCAACCTGGAGCGAGAAAATGTTGATGGCCATCGGGTAGCGCGAGTCTTGTTAAAAACAGCGAATTTTGTGCCGGGACTATCGAATCTCGTCGAGCAGATGATGCAGATGACGGATCTCGATGCGCTGTTACTGGGTCATTTTTATCATCAGACCGATGCGGAAGGGAAAATGGTGATCATTGGGCGATCGCGGATTGTGGGGACAAGCCTCAATCGACTGTTTGCCCCCTATGGTGGCGGTGGTCACGATCAAGCCGCATCCTTGAGCTTGCGTCTCAACGAACCAGAGGCAATGTTACACAAAATCTATGCTGAATTCATTGCCCAGGTGCCCCCTGCCCTAACCGCCCGAGATTTAATGACGGCCCCTGTGCGCACGATTTTGCCCCAAACTTCCATCGAGGAAGCCCAGCGGGTGTTGTTTCGCTACGGCCATTCCGGATTAGTGGTGGTGGATGATCGGCAACAACTGGTTGGGGTCATTTCGCGGCGGGATCTAGATTTGGCGATTCACCATGGCTTTCACCATGCCCCCGTTAAGGGTTATATGAGTCGAGAGGTGCGCACGATCCAGCCGGACACGACCATGCGCGACATTGAAACGATTATGGTGACGGACGATGTGGGGCGATTACCAGTGATCGAGGGTGATCAACTTTTGGGCATTGTGACGCGGACGGATGTTTTGCGACAACATCACCAGGACGAGCAGTCTCTTGATCTGTTACCCACTCCCAAGGATGACAAAAATCGCTATCCTTTGCGGGAAATTTTTGCGGAACGGCTGGCCCCTTCCCTGTGGCAGTTATTGCAGGGGGTGGCAACGGAAGCCGAAAAACGGGGCTGGCATTTGTACCTCGTCGGTGGGGCGGTGCGGGATGTGTTGCTCTCAGATTCCGATGAAGAATTGCTGTTGCAGGATATTGATCTGGTGGTGGATGGTTTCCATACGGCGGCGGATGTGGGGGCCGGGGTAACGCTGGCAAATTACATTTGCGATCGCCAACCGAACGCGCGGTTATCGGTGCATGGGGAATTCCAAACGGCGGCGATTTTGTGGCACAAAGACCCGGTGTTGGGTTCCCTGTGGCTGGACATTGCCACGGCCCGAACGGAGTTTTACCCATATCCAGCGGCGAATCCGGAGGTGGAGGCGAGTTCGATTCGACAGGATTTGTATCGGCGGGATTTTTCGATCAATGCCCTCTGTTTGCGCTTGACGGAACCCCGGTCGGGGGAATTGCTCGATTTTTTCGGGGGACTCTGGGATCTCAAAAAACGGCAAATTCGGGTGCTCCATGCCAACAGTTTCATCGAAGACCCGACGCGCATCTATCGGGCGGTGCGGTTTGCGGTGCGGTTAAATTTTCAGCTAGAAGTGCAGACGGAGGAATATATTCGCTATGCGATCGCCTCTGGCATTTACGACAAATTGCACCACGAAAAACCCCAAGCCCCTGCTTTAACGACGCGATTAAGGGCGGAATTAAAATATCTTTTAACGGCAAAATATTGGAAGCCCGCATTGCAATTATTAGACGATCTGGGCGCGTTGAAATGCATCCATAAAAATCTGGCTTTAACAGATGTGGTTTGGTGGCAAATTCGCTGTGTGGATCGTTGGCTGCGCTATCATGACCCCGATTATGAATTGGAACATTGGCGTCTTCGCCTGGAAGCTTTGTTGTTAAATTTGACCACAGCAGAACGCTTAAAAGTGGGCGATCGCCTGCAATTACCAAAGGATAGTTTGCAACGGTTAGCGAAAATTTCCCAGCACCAAACTGGAATTTTACCGAAACTTTCCCAAGCTGAAAAACTCAGCGAAAAAGTCTTTGCCCTCAAACATTTATCCTTACCAGAAATTATCTTACTCGCGGCCATCAGTCCGAAAAAACTACGCCATGATTTATGGCATTATCTTCGTCATTGGCAGCATATCCAGGCTCCCCTTGATGGTTTTGATTTAAAAGAATTAGGCTATAAACCGGGGCCACAATTTCGCGATATTTTATCAGATCTTCTCAAACAAACCCTCGACCAAAATATTGGCGATCGCCCCTCTGCTTTAGCTTATTTAGAAACCCACTATCCTCTCAATTAACTATTCTTCTATGAGGATTGCTTTCGGTTCCCCGACGGTCAACAGAGAAGTGGCGAGCAAAATAACTGGGTCAGGGGTTTCATTTTGGCCAAAATGTACCATTCCCTCGGATTCTGTTACCGCATCCCCAGGTTTGAGGAGGGTTTTTTGTCCCGCTGTTAAGGTTTCTTTTGTGCCATCCGTGCGGGTGATGAGCGCCGTGCCTTCGATCACTGCATAGGTCAACAAGCCAAATTCCACCCGGGCGATTTGCAAACCAGGATGGATGTGGGGCGGCAAGGTTGCAAAGGGGGGGATTTCATAACGCACCAACTCCAAAATTTGATTGGGGGCCGCTTCCGGCAACCCTTCAGCTAGAACAGTGCGAGTGACGGTTTGGGTATATTGATTTTTGGATTCTGATTCAGCTAAGGCCGCTGGGGAGACAGAAAAACAGCTACAGAATAGTAATGAAGAAAGAAAATGATAGGGTTTCACAGCGAATGGAACTCACTTTTGTTAAAAGACAATAGTTGCAGTGTAAAAGTCCCTTTGGCGATCGCTTTCTAGGCAACATAATTCTTAAAATTCTTTGAAATAATCCCTAGCAAAAATAAGAAATTTTGTAGCATTTTCAATCTGTTGATTCGCTTGATATTCAGAAATTGCCTGGAACTTTCCATAGTCACCTGTCTGTCGAAGAGACTGGGCATCAATAAGGAAACGATGAAATTCCCGCGGCACTTTACCTAATTTAGCAAAATCTCGACCAAAAGCAGAGATCACAGCAGCATGACTCGAAAAAGTTTTTGCTTCTCCTTCTAAAAAAGCTTCGGCTAAGTAAAACATTGTATAGTAAGCTCGCGAAACCGAATAATCAAAGTATTGATTGTCTCGTAATAATTTGGCTGCTTCTAAACTTTCAGTTGCCTTACTCATTAAGTTTTGCTGCTGGCAATTCACAAATAAATACCTTCTCGCTGAATATTCCGAATTAGAGCACTCCGATGTTCTTCAAAATATTCATTTTCCATAAAAATGCGGTTGATTAAAATGTCATATTCCAAGCAGATATCAGCAATTATAGCGCTAGTTTTTTCTAATTCTTGATCCAAATCAAAATTGTGTTTTAAAACAATGGCAATGTCAATGTCTGAGTCTTCTTTTGCCGTATTTTTCGCCTGTGACCCGAATAGGATTAAGTCTTTGAGTTCTGGCCCATAGATTCTTTTGAGAGAGTCTCGCAGTCGTTCAAGAATAGCACTAAGAGCGGGATGAACCATGGCGATCGCCTGCAATGTTTACTGTTTTATTTTAATCCAAGAAAAAAAGGAGTAATCAAAAACGAATACTCCCCTGTAAAAGTTAGAAATTCAAGTTAGTTAGTAATAATTACCCACTTTGCGGTGGTGAACAGCAGTTAAACCATCGGGGTTGGAGACGCGACCCGCAGCGACTTTGCTATACACAATCCAGTGATCACTACATTCCATCCGACTGACCACTTCGCATTCGAGGTAGGCCAGGGCATCATTCAAAATCGGGGAACCATTTTTCGCGGTTTGCACTTTTACCCCTTCAAAGCGGTCTGCGCCGGGGGGAAAACGCTTGAGGAAATGTTTCATCAAAGGTTGGTATTTCCCTTCCTCGAGGATATTCAACACAAAGCGATCGCCCACTTGCATCAGGGATTCAATCGCTCGGTCTTTTGCCACCGCGACGGTAAAACCGGGGGGGGCAAAACTGGCTTGGGTTACCCAGGAGGCGACCATTGCCCCTTTCATGTCGCCTTTCTGGGCGGTGATGATGTACAGGCCGCCACTGATGCGTCCCATCGCTTTATCGAGTTCAGTATCGATATTTTTCCGTTGTTTGAGCTTTTCTTTTTGGGTAAGCAATTGGCCGAGGTCAGTGCCAGATTCTTCGCAGAGCTGATAGAGTCCTTCGCTGGGTTCATCCTTGACGCGGATCGAATCAAAAGCTTTGGTCAGGCCAGCATCCCGGAAGCGCATCAGCAACGGATCAATGGGTTCGTCGTTGCCGCCGTAGGATTCGAATAGTCCGACAACTTGTTTGTCCTTTGAGGCGGCGAGAATGGTGCCCATGGCTTTGCTTAATTCGGCGTTGTAGGCGCTGTCGATGGGGGGCATGCCGATCACTAGCCCTGCGGCGCGACCAACGATTTCGTGGACATCCTGGGGATCTGCGACTTTGAGATCGACCATTTCTACGGCAACTCCGGCTTTGGTAATCCCCTTGGCGATCGCCTGGGAAATACGGTCACTGTAGCCATAATCAGAGACGTAAAATACCGCCGCCATTTTATCGCCCTTGGTTTGGGCCTCGCTCCACTGGCGATACCACTCCATCATCTCCTTAGTGTTGTGCTTCAGCAAGGGGCCATGGCCATTGGCAACTAAGGAGATTTCCCCGTCGAGCTTGTCCACCCGTTTCATTGCACTCAGTACCGAGCGGGCGTTGGGAGCCATCAAACATTCGTAATAAAAACGGTAATCCGGTGTGATCGCCTGGAGATCCTCGTCGTAGGTGGCATCAGAACAATAGTGCATCCCGAAGGCATCGCAGGTAAACAGAATTTCGCTTGCCGGATCGTAGGTAAAAATCGTGTCGGGCCAATGGAGGTTCGGCGCACTGACAAATTCAAGGTTGTGACCGTTGCCTAAATCGAGGCGATCGCCACTTTTCACTTCGATAAATTCAAAGGGATCGTGTACCAAATCCTTGAGGAACTTAATCGCAATTTTTGCGCCGACCACCACTGCTTGGGGGGCAATTTTCAAAACATCTTTAACGAGGCCACTGTGATCTGGTTCCGTATGGCTAATGATCAGGTAATCAATGGTTTTCGGGTCAATTTCGCCAGTGAGCGCATCGAGGTATCGCTGCCGAAACTTCGCGTGGGAGGTATCCACGAGGGCAACTTTTTCGCCCCGGATGATGTAGGAATTGTAGGTGGTGCCATTTTGCAAACCGAATTCAATGTCAAAGCGATCGCGGTCCCAGTCCAGTGAACGAATCGTTGTGGTGTTGTCGTTAACCTTTTCTGTCTGGATCGTTAACCGCTTTTCGGTTTTAATTGGCGTAGCAACCATAGGTAACCCTCCTACACTTTGATGCAATAGTCATCTTTCACTTATTGTGGCACGAATTTATTAGGGGTTGTGGCCTAGGCAGAGGGGGAAATGATTAAACATTTCGATAACATTCATCATGGCGCAATGGTCTGAACTGCAGGAGATTTCTCGATTATTTTTGCGATTAGGTTTTACGGCGTTTGGCGGCCCTGTGGCTCACATTGCAATGATGCATGACGAGGTGGTAAAAAAACGCCACTGGCTTACGGAACAGGAATTTCTCGACATTCTCGGCGCAACAAATTTAATTCCTGGCCCCAATTCCACGGAAATGGCAATCCACCTCAGTTTTAAGCGCGCCGGTTGGTGGGGTTTGCTCATGGGGGGCCTTAGTTTTACGGCTCCGGCGGTGGGTTTAATGCTGCTCTGTGCGATCGCCTATCAGCAGTTTGGCACAACACCCCAGGGGACATGGTTACTCTATGGGGTCAAACCAGTGGCGATCGCCATTATTGCCCAGGCCCTATGGAAGCTTGGGAAAAAGGCAATTAAAAATAAATTTGGGATCGGTTTAGCGGTATTTAATGTGGTGCTATCCTTGGTCGGTCTCCATGAACTGTGGTTGTTGTTTCTGAGTGGCTTCATTGGCCTAGGGAAAAAACTCGGAGGCCAATGGCTAAAAACAAAACAAACCCGTAGCATTGTTCCCGCTCCGTTTCTGTTGCTATTAAATGGCACCCCTACAAATTTCAGTTTGGGCTGGCTTTTTTTAATGTTTCTCAAGGTGGGGGCGGTGCTCTATGGCAGTGGTTACGTCCTCGTGGCTTTTTTGCGGGCAGATTTTGTGGAGCGCCTCGGTTGGCTGACGGATCAACAGCTTCTTGATGCGATCGCCATCGGTCAAATCACCCCAGGGCCTTTATCTTCGACGGCGACGTTTATCGGCTATTTGCTCGGCGGAGTACCGGGGGCCGGGGTTGCCACCTTGGGGATGTTTTTGCCTTCTTTTTTATTTGTGGCGATTCTCAATCCAATTTTACCGAAACTGCTCCAGGCCAAATCATTCCGGGCCTTTCTCGATGGGGTGAATATTGGTGCGCTGAGTCTCATGACCGTTGTCACCGTGTTTCTGGCGCAATCTTCTTTAGTTGATCCTCTGACCATTGGGGTGGCGATCGCCACTTTATTTCTCTTGATCAAATACAAAATCAATTCTCTCTGGCTGGTCTTGGGTGGAATGGCGATCGGGTTACTGTCTCCTTTTTTGCCAAGCTAGTGGGTTTGAATTTAGAGGAGTCAAGGTAGACTAAAATCACATTCATCTGCGTATCAGTCCAAACCATGCAACTCTCGCCCCAGGAAAAAGACAAGCTGCTCATTTTCACGGCCTTTTTAGTGGCGGAACGCCGGAAAAATAAAGGACTCAAGCTCAACTATCCTGAAGCGGTGGCCTACATTTCAGGCTTAATCCTGGAAGGGGCAAGGGAAGGTAAACTGGTCGCCGAACTGATGAGCGAAGGACAGACTTGGCTGACCCGTGATGATGTCATGGCCGGGGTCGCCGAAATGGTGGATGAAGTACAGGTAGAAGCGACTTTTCCCGACGGGACAAAACTGGTAACGATCCACAATCCGATCCAATAATCAAAAAATCCAGAAACTTCCCTAAAAATTTCTGCCCTCCAACAGACGAATAAAACACCATTAAAAACCTTAGAATTGGAGCAGTCTTTTTTTTGGTGTGACCGGAGTGAGGTGCCTCGGTGAATGTTCTAGATATCCTAAACCGTGGGGGGCCAGCGATGTGGCCCTTAGTACTCTTGTCGATTATGGCTCTGAGTACGATTATTGAGCGGCTGTGGTTTTGGTGGAAAGTGATCCAACAAAGCCAGCGGGTCCAGGACAAAATTTTGGATGCTGCCCATTACCAATGGCAAGCGGTGAGCGAAATTGCCCGCACCTGCCAAAAACATCCCCTTGGTCGCTTCCTCTATGCTCCTTTGAAGCAACAGGCCACCGACCCAGAAATTTTTCACTTGGCCCTCGAAGCGGCCGCTGATGAAGAATTGGCGAATATGCGTCGCGGTGAAAAGGTCTTAGAAGCAGTCATTGCCCTCTCGCCTTTGTTGGGACTCCTGGGAACTGTTTTGGGCTTAATCAACTCCTTAGGATCAATCCAATTGAGTGATTTAGGTACAGATTCGACCACGGGGGTGACCTTGGGGATCAGTGAGTCGCTCTTTTCGACGGCGATGGGTTTGATCGTCGCGATTGTGGCCTTGGCTTTTTACCGTTTGTTCCAAGCGCTTTCGAGCAATCAGGTGCGCCTTTTCCGTCAAGCGGGCAGTGAGCTAGAAATGCTCTATCGCCAAAATTATCTCGAAGGATTACCTGCTTCTGTTGACAATGTAGATGCAATGCTCATTGAAGGAGACCAAAATGAAGCGTGAGCCAATTAAGCCAGAAACTTTGGGTTTAAGGCCGTTCCAACTCTGGCAAGAAAATTCTGCGCCGGATCTGCGCATCGAAATTATTCCGCTGATCGATGTGATTTTTTGTGTGCTGACCTTTTTTATCCTGGCGGCAGTGAATTTATCGCGACAGCAAGCGATTAACTTAAATTTACCTGTGGCGGAGAGCGCAACGACCCAAATGCCCGATATGGTGATTGTGAGTTTGACGGACTTTGGGCAAATCTATGTGGAAAAACAACTGATTGAGACCCAGGCTCAATTTTCACAAATTGTTGAGGATTATTTAGGGCGCAACCCCAATGGCGTCGTTGTGCTCAATGCATCGGAAAAGCGGCCCTATCAGGAAGTGATTCAGGTTTTAGATTGGCTTAAATCCATTGGTGGCGAACGGGTCGCCTTGGGAACAGGAGCGGGCACCCAGGGGGAACAAGCCCTCGATTCCTTTTTTAATGGCCAACAAACTCCGGGCTTGAATCCAGGTACGCCGACAATTCCCCAGGTGCCAGGAGTTAATCCGAATAATGATTTTCAGCTTGAACCCCTCGACAGTGGTACGCCATTGCCGCCGCCCAATGGGAATGGGTTTGATTTGGAGTTACAGCCCCTAGAGGAGTTTGGGACGCCGCCTAGTCCGACCCAGATTCAGGAGCAGTTACAAAATAATCAGCAATAGTTTGGAGAATTTGCTGGTGGATGCTTTCAGGGGGTCGGGTGGCGTCGAGTTGTTGCCAATTCCCTGGATAGGTTTGAAAAATTTGTTGGTAGTTTTGGCGCACTTGGGTAAGTTTGGCTTTGGTTTCGTAAATTTCTTGGTGTGATCGCCTTTGGACGCGCTCTAGGGCCACCTCCACGGGAAGATCGCAATAAAACACCAGATCGGGATTGGGAAAATCCTGGTTGAGGCGGTAGATAAATTCGTATTCGGCGGGATTGTTGGCGTTGTAGGCGAGGGAAGAAAAATAATAGCGGGTCGTAATCACCTGGATCCCAGCGGCGAGTTGTTTGAAGACGCCATCAATTTCGTTGTAAAGGTGATCATGGCGATCGCCAGCGAAGAGATAGGCCAGTTGCCGATTTAATTGGACTGGATCGGTGGTAAAGCGCAGCCGTTGCCGTAGGGTCTCGCGAACGAGGTTGCCGATAATGCCGTTGGAGGGTTCGGGACTGAGGACGGCGGGGATCTTTTGTCGCTGAAAATGTTGATACAAAAGCTCGGCTTGGGTTGAACTACCGGAACCGTCAATCCCTTCAAAAACGATAAATTTTGCTTGGGTTTCACGTTGCATCACTACACCATCTCCGCCAAAAGGCCCGCATTTTCTAGGAGATTGTCCCATGTCTGGAAAGGTTTTTGGTTTTGGATCAAATCACGGCAATGGTAAATCAGTTTGCCAGAGCGATCGCCGAGGATGGTGGCCCCCAACAGTTGATCCTGGCCATCGAGCCACAATTTGAGCGTTAAGTCTTGGGGAAATTGCAGTTGATCAACGCGATCGATCATCAGAGTTTTACTCAGGATTTTTGCGTCGGGGGGCAGATTTTGACCTTGGGCACCCACATGATCAAAAGGTAGCGGTTCAAACAAACGATAGGGAATTTCGCCGTGGGCACAGGGCATTTTCCGGCGCTGGGACATATTGTTCACAAGGGTTGTCGCTTCGGCGATCGCCAATTCCGGCAAGGCATAACCGCCAAGCACTGGCCCGACCCCATAAATATTGCTGCGGGGAGTTCTAAGCTCAGAATCAACCCGTAGCCACATCTGGTGCGGCTGACAAAAATCGGGGGGCAAATTCAGTTGCGTCGTTAAACCCCGGCGCTCTTCGGCCCAAATGACGGCTTTATTTTCCTGAACAAAAAGATCTTGGGCTATGCCAAACTGGAGCGTCACCCCCGCCACTTCGAGGCAAGTCTGTAACCGTTGGACGCAGTCTGGATCCTCCGTGGGCAATAGGCTTTTTTCGCTAGTTAACGTGACCGTTTTTCCCAATTTTGCGAGGCAGTAGGCAAGGGTAAGACAATGGGGATCGTGACCGACAAGGACAATTTTTTCTGGCAGGGTGCGCCAAATTTCTGGATTTAAGAGGTCAGTGGGGCTTAAAAAGCCATCCTGGGGAGGCGTAGCCCAAGTGGTGCCTGTGGCGATCGCATAATGTTTGCTTTGGAGGCGACGGGTTGCGGTGACAAAATAGGTGTTAGGTTTCCAGACAAAATTGCCCATTTCTGGAATCACATCAACGCCCGCTTCTGCCAGGCGTGCCAAGGGTTCATAGAAATCATTCGGGGCGATCGCCCCCTTGACCCAATCGGCAATATCCATTGGTTGGGGCTGTCTGGCCAGGTATAGCAAGGTTTTTTCGAGGGCGAGTACCTGTTGATCCTGGAGTGGCTGCCCTGTTTGCTGCACTAAAGCAACTTTTTTGCCAGAGGCGATCGCCCGTTTTGCCGTCGCAATTCCGGCCCCCGTTGCCCCAATCACCACCAAGTCGTAGTTCACTGCCATACCAACCCCAATTGCTCACGTTCAAAAGGGATATCATAACCCAGGTTTCAGATCGTCCTAAAGCTGCTGCAATACAGGCTCGGCTGTCGCTTTTTCCTGGGGAACAGGGCCAGTGATTTTTTGCACATTCACGGCACAGGCTTTTAATTCCGGCTGCAATGAATCGGGGCAGGCTTCGGCGTGGCTCAGGGCATTGGCTTCGGTATCTTCTCCCCACAAAGCGCCCCAGTGCATCGGCGCAAAAACGGTGCCAGGGGTAATATTTTTCGTGATCAGCGCTGGAAATCGGGCCATCCCGCGCGGCGATCGCACTTCCACCATTTCCCCGTCGGTAATGCTGAGGCGGTCTGCATCGCGGGGGTGAATTTCCAGGAAAGGATTTGGGTGCATTTTTTGGATTTTTTTGATTCGTCCCGTGCGGGTCATCGTGTGCCAATGGCCGTAGAGTCGTCCAATGGTCAGCACAAAAGGATAGTCGGTGTTTGGCGGCTCTGCCAGACCCCGGGAATGGTACGCCGCAAATCTGGCCCGACCATCGGGGGTATGGAACCGTCGGTCGGTGTAAAGCCGTTTGCCCTTGAGGGGTTCGTCCTGGTGGAATAATTTTTGCAATAAACCCCGGTTGTCGGCTGTTGTTTCTGGATCGCTCTTGGTCTCATTGGCGGGACAGGGCCATTGGATCGGGCCTTCGGTGGCCAAACGTTGGTGACTTAGCCCCGTCATATCACAGGGGCGATCGCCCGTAAGCTGCACGAATTCGGCGTAAACCTCCGCTGAAGATACCGCCCGGAACTGTTGCTGGAATCCGAGGCGGCGTCCTACCTCGGCGAAAATCTCCCAATCAGCCCAGGCTTCACCGGGGCGATCGCGGAACTGGGGACAATAGGTCACAACCCGCTCCGAATTGGTCATTGCGCCTGTTTTCTCGCCCCACTGCAACGCTGGCAAGAGGAGATGGGCGTAGTTAGACGTTTCCGTGGGGTAATAGGCATCCTGGCAAATGGTGAAAGGGGATTTTAACAATGCGGCCTTGGTGCGTTCCAAGTCTGGCATACTCACTGCTGGATTCGTCGCCACCACCCACAGCAAACCCACCGTTCCCCTGTCTAGCCCCTCGATCATTGCCCAGGCATCTTTTCCGGGTAGTGGTGAAATAGTTCCTGGGGGTAATTGCCAGGCTTTTTCTAAGGTGGCGCGGTGCTCTGGATTTTTGACGAGGCGATATCCCGGCAGTAAATGGGCCAGTCCCCCTGCTTCTCTGCCCCCCATGGCATTGGGTTGACCCGTGAGGGAAAAAGGCCCGGCCCCCGGCTTGCCAATTTCCCCGGTCATTAGGTGCAAATTAATTAGGGTGCGTACCTTGGCTGTGCCCTCGGCGGATTGGTTCATCCCCATCGACCAAAGAGATAAAACATTGTCCGCATTGGCCCAATATTTTGCGGCTTGTTCGAGGTGATCAATGCGAATCCCACAGCGTCGGGCCACCGTTTCAGGAGTATAGCTCTGGATGAGCATCGCATATTTAGAAAAGCCCTTGGTACATTCATCGATGAAGAGGGTATCGATTTTGCCCCATTTCAGTAATAGATGCGCAATGCCGTTGAGTAAATCAATATCGGTGCCGGGTTTGATCGCTAAATGAAGATCCGCTACTTCGGCGGTTTTAGTGCGGCGGGGATCAACGACAATTAACTTTGCCTTAGAGCGTTTGTGGTGTTCTCGCAGGCGGTTAAACACAATGGGGTGACATTCGGCGGTATTGCTGCCGATGATAAAGGCGCAATCGGTTAATTCTAGGTCTTCGTAGCAGGGGGGCGGCCCATCGGCCCCAAAGCTCTGGATATAGCCCGCCACGGCAGAGGACATACAAAGACGGGAGTTGGCATCGAAATTGTTGGTGCCGAGGCAGCCCTTGAGGAGTTTTTGGGCGGTGTAATAGTCTTCGGTTTGGAGTTGTCCGGAGCCATACATGGCAATACCTTCGCTGCCGAGGGTTGCCTGTACCGTTTCGATCTGCTCCACAATTAGCTCAAAGGCGTCATCCCAACTGATGCGCTGGAATTGATCCTGTAGCGATCGCCGATACATGGGGTAGAGTAAGCGGTCTTGATCGAGGGATTCGGCAATGGTCGCGCCCTTAACACAGACTTTACCGAGGCTGGATGGATGTTGGCGATCGCCCATGACTTTGAGGGTGGGTTGTTCATTTTTGATCACCTCAGAAACTTCGAGGCCACAACCAACACCACAATAGGGACAAAGGGTTTTCGTTTTGCGTTGATCCATTGCTAAACCGCTAACTTTAAGACTTCAATAATAGAGTTAAAAAATGCCAGAAAATTAAATGGCATTCATTAAGAAAAAAATCCCCTGGGGCGATGATCAAGAGAGACTTACCATGGCCCCAAAGCGCGTAATAGAAAAAACCTGTAAAACGCCATTACTTGCCATGACTTTTGTTTTACAGGTTGTGCCTAAACTAATCTCAAAAACCTAATAGGTTGCTTCTTCCTCAACGGGAGGAGTCGCTGTCATTTCCGTTTCGCCTTCATGGAACTCAGCAAAGGAACCTTTGGGTTCTTTGAGGAAAAAAGCACAGAGGAAAGCAACAATTAAACCCGTAATCCCAAGCACTTGGAAGAAACCGGCATTCACCGCTGCCATCACGGGTTCGCCCCCATTGGCCCCTGCCGAAGCTTCGGTGAGCAACAATAGCACTGTCAAATAGGCCACTGCTCCCACATTGCCGTAGGCGCCAACGTTTCCAGCAATTTGCCCGGTAATGCGTCGTTTGACGAGGGGAACAATCGCAAAGGTTGAACCCTCTGCGGCTTGCACAAAGAAAGAACAGGCCATCGTTAACAAAACGGCGATCGCCAAGGGCCAAGTACCCGCCACCGAACTCATCAGCAGATAACCAATCCCCATGCCCACCGTGAGGACAACCATTGTCCATTTCCGGCTGCCCATCTTATCGGAGATCAAGCCTCCCCCTGGGCGAGACATCAAGTTCATAAACGCATAGCTAGAAGCAATAATTCCCGCCGTTGCCTTGTCCAAACTAAAGGTGCCTTCAAAGAAAGCCGGCAACATGGTCACCACCGCAAGCTCAGAACCGAAATTCACAATATAGGTCAGTTCTAAAATGGCCACTTGGCTAAATTCGTAACGGTCTTCCGGGGCATAGCGTTTTTTCCCGGTCATTAAGTCCTTATTCACAGTCCAGCAGTTGTAGGTCTGGAATAGATAAAGGCCCACTAGCGCCAGGATGGCGATCGCCAAGCCAGTGCCATTTAAAAAATTCACCTTTTGCAAACGCCACGCCAGCACCATCAAAATCAGGGTCAAAGGCAAATTCATGGCCAACAGGAACCAGAAATCCTTCTTGGTGGTGACTTCCATGCCCCGGGCACTCTTCGGGCGGTGGTACGTTTTCCCAGGGGGGGTATCACTCACGCTGAAGTAATACAACATCCCATACAAAGCCGCGATAATCCCCGTACCGGCGATCGCCGCCCGCCAATTCAAAATAGCCGTATTAAATTCCGGGAAAAAGAGAATCTTAAAACTTTCCGGCTGGCCGAAATTAAACGCACCGGGGAGGAAGGCCAAAATGATCCCAAAAATCACCATGGTAAAGGCCGAAAATGCCGAGCCAAAGTTGCCCCAGCCCCCATAAATGCCTTCTGCCGTACCCACATCTTTGGGGGGAAACCATTCTGCGACCATCCGAATCCCGATCACAAAACCAGCCCCAACAATCCCCATCAAGAGGCGTCCTAATACCAGTTGATTAAAGCTCTGGGCCGTCGCGAAAATCAAACAAGGAACCGCAGCGTAGATCAACAATAATGAGTAGGTTAACCGGGGGCCGTATTTATCTAACAGCATCCCAATAATGATCCGTGCGGGCACCGTCAAAGCAACATTACACAACCCGATTGTGCCTAGTTGAGCATTGTCTAAGCCAAAGTCCTGGGCGATGGTGGTTGCGAAAGGTGGAAAATTAAACCACACCACGAACGACAGGAAAAAAGCAAACCAGGTCATGTGCAGGATCTTATACCTGCCATTAAATGACCACATTTCTCCAAGCATTGTTTACCATCCTAAAAAGAGTATTCTCAAGCTGCAGGTCAGACTGTCAATTTTCGACCTTATGGGAGTTCGAACTAATCAATTAATTATGAATATCAAGAAAATAAACGCGGGAATTATTCTTTCCCATTGTGAGGAGACCAATATTATTTGATTCCGACAATTGTTTATTTTCCTGCTGATAGTTCGAATGGCCTAAAAATCTCTCGCCACCGCAAGAAGTTGTGATAAAGAATCACATTCTTTCTTCGCTAAATTCGTAACCGCTGATACTCTTTATGGGGATCGATGCGCTTTTGGGATGACAAGGGGCTTAATCCTGCATCCTAAGCTTCTGAACCTGTTTCTGATGCTAATGGAGATGGTTCATCGGACGTTTCAGCACTTTCACCATAGGCAAAGCCATGTTCATCGGCGTAGCGGTGCATGAAACGCATGAATCTTTCCCAGTGGTCAGCATTGTCAATTTCAAAGCGACAAATGACGCCCCGCAGTTCATCTCCTTCTTCACCACCAAAGACGATGCGGCAACTGGAGGGGGTAACGGCGATGTCTCCTTCTTCGTCGATCAGTCGAACAATGCCATTGGAACCAGCGGTAAAGCTCTGGAAACGGTCGAGGGCATTAAGTTGGGCAAAGGTCATGGAGACGGATTTAACGCCTGTTTTGGGGTTGCGTTGCAGGCTAACGTTGCTGAGTTCTTCGCTGATGCCGTTGAAAAATTCGATCCGTGGTGTTGGGTCTTGCGGTGGGGGCGGAGCGGCTGGTTCGGTTTGTTTATTTTTGAAGAAGTTAAACATGATTGTGGAGGGCGATCGCCAGTGAGGGAGGGATATAAGGCTATACCCCTATCCTAACAATCACGCGTTGAACCTATTCGGCTTTGCCTGCTTTATTTTGGATTTTGAGGATCAAAAATCCCCAAGCTACACCAAAGAGGACTGCGGTGATGGCAATGATAAAGCCGTTGAACATCATGCTTTCTGCGCTCATGGAAATACTCCTTTGTCTGGTTATAATGGCTTGATTTTAAAGCGATTTGGCTACAAAGGGTATTTTAAAACAGGGAGTGTTTTTTGGCGGTTGGGGGATTCCATGGGCGCGGTTGGGATATTTCAGGGGCGATCGCCGCTCTGCAAATTTCTCTAAATTAAAAAAATAAACTCCAAACTCCAAATTTGTGGGGTTTTTGTGGGATTATATAGTTTTTGTTTTTTGCTATGATGAGCGATTTTAGCTACAGGAACTATGCTGAAGAATGACATTTGGATCCTCGAACAAGCCCAACAGGGAATGATTTCCCCCTTTGAAGCCTCATTGATCCGCAAGATCCAACTGTCCCCCCAGCAGACTGTACCCGCTCTCAGCTACGGCCTGTCTAGCTATGGCTACGATATCCGCCTCAGTCCCGAAGAATTTCTTATTTTCCGCCACATCCCTGGCACCGTCGTAAACCCCAAAGCCTTCAGCCCGGAAAACCTTGAACGGGTTGACCTCAAGCGCGATGAATACGGTGACTACTTTATTATTCCGGCTAATTCCTATGGTTTGGGCGTGTCCCTCGAAAAAATTCAGATGCCCCCCAATGTCACCGCGATCTGTCTTGGTAAGTCCACCTATGCCCGTGTCGGTCTGATTGCGAACACAACCCCCCTGGAGGCTTCCTGGTGCGGTGCAATCACCCTTGAATTTAGCAACGCCTCTAGTACCGACTGCCGTATTTATGCCAATGAAGGGGTTGTGCAGCTACTTTTCTTTGAAGGTGATCCTTGCAATACCACCTATTCCGATCGGGGGGGCAAATACCAAAACCAAGCCGGAAAAGTCACCCTACCCAGGGTCTAGATAGATTCTGAATATATTTGGCGATCGCCCCAATTTTTATTACAACCCCCATGGACATCGCTTATTTTTGTCTATGGTGAAATCAAATCTTTTCTTTCCCTACATCTCCATTTGCTCCTGAGTTTGAATTGTCATGGATAAATTTCGCGTTGAAGTGCTCCGCTCTACCCCCAACCCCCAGCAAACTATCTGGAGTGCCATGCACCAGGACTACTGCGAGGAATTTGTGTGGGAACAACAGAGTAATTTTCCAGACGAACAAAAAGCAGGGGAGTTAATTGTCAAACATCTTTTGGCGGGTGGTCGCGGTCACTATGGCCCCCTGGAACATCCCCAGATTGTTTTTAATGTGGGCTATTTTCCCCACTCGATGATGCAGCAAATCCGGACTCATCGCGTGGGCGTCTCCTTTGATGTACAGTGCCTCGCCGGAGATACAGAAATCACCTTTGTCCAAGCCTCTGGATCTCTCCGCAAAATTAAAATTAGCGATCTCCATGACCTCTGGCACAACGGAGAAAAAGCCATACGGGAACGCAAAATTCGTGGTCGCAAAGGTGAACAACCAGGCTTTTACCGCCGCGACTGTAAAACTCGCTTGCGTAAAATGTCATTAAGGGTGCTGAACGAGGACACTGGTAATTTTGAAATTGGCCATCTCCAAGATGTAATGAGTAGCGGTGAGCAGCCCGTTTATCGCCTGACCTTAGCCGATGGAAAAACCCTTGACTGCACCGTTAATCATCGTCTCTACACGACCCAAGGCTGGCAACGCATGGGAGAAGCCCTGGGTTTAATGACCGATGAAGAACATCAAGTCCTAGCAGTGACAAAAACCTGTGAAGTCATGACCAACGGCGTTGTCCGTCCCGATGCTCTCTACAGTCAGCAATCTTGGTTAGCCGCACAGGTAAAACAAGGGTTAACAGCTCAGCAAATTGCTAATATTTGTGACTGCTCCCCAGACGTGATTCGCCATTGGGCCAAGAAATTTCAATTAAAACTTCCTGCGGGTCATCGGCGAGGGCTAAAAACAGTTGTCGGTAATGGCTGTTATCGCAGTCGTGCTTGGCTACAACAGCAACATGAACGAGGGTTACATGTCGATGAAATTGCTGCTTTAGCGAATTGCTCTATCGAATCTGTGAAAAAGTGGAGCTACCATCATGGCCTCCAACTCAATAAACGCTCCCCTGGAACCAAACAACCTTGGAATAAAGGTTTAACGGGTTATCGTCTTACATTGTCTGAGACAGCTATGGAAACACGGCGACGGAATGCGCAACATTTCACCAAACGTGGTGCAGATTCTCATTTTTGGAGAGGCGGCACTGCCACAGAGCGGCAACAGATTGGGGCCTGGACACGACAAATTGCTCCACAAGTCCATGCAAAATTCGACTATATTTGTCAGTCTTGTGGCCAACAAGGTAAACAATTACAGGCCCATCATCTCGTACCCGTTTTTGCGGATAAATCCCTTGCCTACGAATTTGAGAATTTAGTTTCTCTTTGTCAGACTTGCCATCAATCTCTACATCAAAATCACCTGGAAGAGGATTTTGCCAGACGATTTCACCCCATCCGAAAACCTGAAATGTGGGCGGCAAAACCTAAATCTAAGGGTCGCCGTTTAAAAGCGCATCCGGTGAAGGTGGTTGCCGTGGAATATCTTGGGATCCAGCCCACCTACGATCTGGAAGTACAAGGGCCTTGGCATAATTTTGTGGCAAATGGTGTTGTTGTGCACAATTCTTTCCGCTATACAGGACAGCGGATTATTGATGTTGCGGAAGGCAAGCGGGACGTGGAAGAGGTCTTTTACCTACGGCCTGTGGGTAAGTATGACAATCGTCAAGGGAAAAAATATTTTTACTCAGAAGAACAACGCCAGGCGGATAAGGAATGGTGTCTGGCTGCCTGCGATCGCTATCGGCAACGGATTGAAGAAGGCTTGGCAGAGGAGCACGCCCGGAGTTTGATTCCTTTTGATGCGCGGCAACACTTTGTTATGAGTTGCAATGTGCGATCGCTGATGCATTTGTTAGATTTGCGTTGGAAAAAAGACGCCCAACTAGAAGCCCAACAACTTTGTGAATTATTATTTGTTCACTTTGAAACTTGGTGTCCAGAAATTGCAGCTTGGTACCATAAGAATCGCGCCCAAAAAGCACGCTTGTCGCCTTAAGATTTTCTTTAGATTTTTGAGGCTGAGTGCCGATAAATTTACGCAAAAGTTAACATTGCTTGGTAATCTGTAATGTTCTTTCTAAATAGATCGAGTGGATGAAACCTTTGAAAATCAAAGAATAAGGCTGATTATTCATAAATTTTGATTGTCATGACCGGGGAATTTTGTGAAAATTCCTTAATCCTTTTGAATTTTCCTTTTAAGATAGAAGCAGTTGCTTTAGCTTGGTTGTGATGCCTCGAATTTTAATTATTGATGATGATCCGGCGATCGCCGAATTGGTTGCGATAAACCTTGAAATGGCGGGTTATGACGTCAGTCGTGCCGAAGACGGTATTAAAGGTCAGGCATTGGCGGTGCAGCTACAACCCGATTTGGTCATGCTGGATCTGATGTTGCCGAAAGTAGACGGGTTTACCGTTTGTCAACGGATCCGGCGGGAAGAACGCACAGCAGATATCCCCATTTTGATGTTAACTGCCCTGGGGCAAACCCAAGATAAGGTGGATGGCTTTAATGCCGGGGCCGATGATTACCTCACGAAGCCCTTTGAAGTCGAAGAAATGTTGGTGCGGGTGCGGGCTTTATTGCGACGAAGCGATCGCATTCCCCAGGCCGCCAAACACACAGAAATTTTGAACTACGGCCCGTTAACGTTAATCCCAGAGCGATTCGAGGCGATTTGGTTTGATCAGACCATCAAGTTGACTCACCTTGAATTTGAATTACTCCACTGTCTCCTGCAACGCCACGGCCAGACCATTTCTCCCAGCGAAATCCTCAAGGAAGTGTGGGGTTATGATCCTTCCGATGATATCGAGACCATCCGGGTGCACGTTCGCCACCTGCGCACGAAGTTAGAGCCGGAGCCCCGTCGTCCCCAGTACATCAAAACGGTTTATGGAGCGGGTTACTGCCTGGAGTTGCCGTCGCGGGTGAACCACGGGGAGACAACTCAGGTCTCGGAGCCAATGAACTCCTAGGCCCAAGTTTGCTTTGGCGTTAATTGATCAGCGATCAAAGGTAATGGAGCCAGCGGAGTCCCCAATTTCTAAGGCGATCGCGCTGGGCAAAGCGGCCATAAAGTACCTGGGAGAGCAACCAGCGTTTTAGGGGATATCGCCATTGTCGTAATAAGGTCTGCAATCCCCAGCCGAGCAGGCCCAAGACGATGGGAAGGAGGATCCACAGTAAGGGTTGCATCATCAGCGTTGACCAACCCAAGGCCACAGAGATTAAGACAAAGGCGATCGCCAAGGGCCAGGCAAGATAACTGAAGCCATACTTTCGTTGTCGCCAGGGTAATTGCGTCAATAATTGCCCAATAAACCACCCTTGAATTTCGGCTAACTGTTGATAGAGGGAAGGCGACGGCAGTAGATCCGCTACCACTTGGTGCAACACACCGCCATCAAGTCCAATTTGGGTCTTTAAAACGTTGATCCCTTCGTAACGCAACAGAAAAGAGAGGGACGCCTGGGGCCAGTCACCTTCTCGAAAAAGCACATATTTTCGCCAAGCGAGGTTGAACTCATCGGTAAACGTTAGGGTTTGCCCTTGGTTTTTGAGCGCCAGGAGCTGCAAAAGGTCATCATGATCCAACACAAATAAAACCCCGTGGCAGAGTGTGGACTGCGGTGGCGGCGTTAGCTGTTCTTGATCCAGTTGGATGTAGGGGTGGGCGGAAACAGTCACGGGAGGAAGGGCAAAAAGCGTAAATGACAGAGAAAACTATTGGGGCTTGGCAAGGGGCGCTCTGGGGAGACTTGGTCGGGCTTTGGACGTTTGTGAACTCGGTTTGGGTTGTCGTTTGAACGTGCCTTGAATGAGACTGATAAAAAATCTAAGGAGTCCCTGCCAGTGCTGTTCACTGGTTTGGATATTGTGCTGGTGGGCCTGGAGGATTGTCGTGCAGTGGGGATGGCTCATCAGGGCTTCGGTGTAGGTATTCGCAATGGTGCCATCCAGTTGCAGGATTGTTTTCGCGTAAATAATGCCTTCGGGGAGGGGCTGTTTCGCTTGTTGGTGCTGTCGTTTGCGTTGGTCAAGGGCAATTTTTAGTTCTCCTAGTTTGCGTAGGCAACAGAGAAATTGGCGATCGCCAAGCAGATTTTGAATTTGCCGCTGATCTTGGGCATCGCCCGTGGGATTGGGGAGTGGGGGTAGAGGGCCGGAGTTTTCGCCATGATACAAAGGGTGTGTCGGTTCCCTGAGGAGGGCGTGGTATTGTCGCGCCAGTTGCGATCGCAACTGGCCGTAGGCCGCCTGTAAATCGGGGGAGTAATGCTGCTGGCTGAGCGTATCCTCCCTGAGATAATACAAATCTTGGTAAACCTCCTGGGGAATGAATCGCTGACCATCAATGGCATCGACCACCATCGTACTGACCTCTAGGGTGGTTGCATCCAGAAAAACCTGGTTTAGAGCCTGGATAAATGGGTCCATAGCAGCAGGCTGGGGCTGAGGGGATTTGGCTTCGGGAGCAGAACGATTCATGGGAGACCAAAAAAGTGGGATGAAACAATTGGGAGCGTCGTTAGCAGTAAAACCTAGGACTCTTCTTCTAGAAAAAGAGGCGCCTCGTCTCCAAAATCAAAATCATCAAAGTCCTTGCTATCAAAGGCACTCAGCTCTTCTAAATCTGCTAGCGCTTCTTCTAAATCTAGATCCCCATCGGGGGCGATCGCCTCATTGCTGGCGGATAGATCAATGGCACTTTCTTGATCCAGATTATCGAGGCTGGTGATATCTATCGCTGAATTTTCGTCATCAAGGGCAAGATCGAAATCAGGATCTAGTTCACCCGACAGATCAAGTTCCTCTAACCAACTATCATCGCTGAAATCATTGGTCGGGGCGGCTGTTGCGTCATGGTGATGATTGGCCTCGCTGGTGCCGTTGCTTTCATCTCCTAGGGAAGGGAGATCGGCTGCAAGGTCAAGATCATCATCCCAAAGGGCCATTGCCTCCGGTGGCAAAGTTTGGGGGTCAAGATCAAGGTCTAAGTCGTCAAAGTCCAGGGCTGCAGCATCTTGCGGACTAAGGTCATCTGGCTGTTGAAAATCTGCCTGAATCACAGTCTCTTTGCTGAACTCACTGGCCTCAAAGTCGTGGGAATTTTCCTGATGATCAAGGGCTTCGATTTCAAGTTCGGAGAGATGGTCTTGATCGAGGTCAAAGTCGAGCAGTGCTGCCTCATCGAGTTCCCCTAGGTTAAAGATATCGGCGTCTTCTTCCTCTGGGTCAGCTCCCTCTGACAGCCAAGCGTCGGGATCCGTCGTGGATTCTGGTGGGGCATCAGGATCAGCCGGGGCGACGTGAATATCCTCGGTGAAGTCTTGTTGTTCTAGATCTAAATCAAAGGATGCATCGAGGGGATCAAGGGCCATTTCCCCAGAGAGATCCATCTGGTCGAGGTCAAACTCAAAATCGTCAAATTGCTCAAAATCTTCTTCAGATAGAGCTTCTGGAGCTTCTAGGGAATCGGTATCTGACCCAGAATCATCACTAATATTGTTGGAATGATCAATGGGTTCGAGATCAAGCTCAAAATCACTGGGCAGATCGAAGTCTTCCTCGGCTAGGGGATCTGCCGTTGCCAAGGGATCAGCCCCAAGCTCAAAATCGGCATCAAAAGCATCGGGATCGAGGTCTAGATCTTCGTTGTCATCTAATTCTAGATCCAGGGCTAAGTCTGAACTGCCAAGGTCTGGGGCATTTAAGGGGCCGAGGGTATTTTCGTCTAAATCTGTGGGGAAGAGGTTGAAATCAAAGGCGTCCAAATCCTCTAGATCCGTGGGTAGGTCTTGGTGATCTGCAATGGTTTCTTCGGGGGCGATCGCCGCATCTGCTTCGGTGGTTTCAATGAGCGTTTCTTCATTACTCCCCAAAAGATCGTCCAAGTCAGCGGCGGCCAAAGTCTCTAAACGTTCTAAATCAGAGTCCGTAAAGTCTAATTCTTCTTCGCTGAATTCCTCGCTGGGCAAGGCATCATCTGCCGTCAACTCTGATGAAGCTTCCGGGTCACTGTCAAAATCGGCGGTGGTGACATCCGGGAAGGCTTGGCTTAAGCGATCGCCAAGTTCATCTTCCGGGAGTTCGCCGAGGGCCAGATCCTCGATGAAAATATCCTCCCCAAAGTCAGCGATGGTTTCATTGAAGTCCCCTAAGTCTGCTTCACTATCACCATCATTAGCTTCGGACTCTGCCAGATCAGGTAAAGCCTCTGCTTCTGCGGCCAGTTCCTGCTCCAGCCAATTTTCCGGAAGGGGAGGTAAAGGCAATCGGTCTGTCTCCGGCCCATCGAGGGACGTGATCTCTGTGACGCCTGGGTGATTGTGCCAATCCTGATTCAAAAATGCAAATAAAGTCTCATCATCGACCGCATCTAGATCCGTGGTTTCTAACGATGTCGCTGTTTCGGCTACGGGAGTTGCGGGGTCTTCGAGTAAATCTTCTAATTCTAAATCGTCTACTGCCTCATCTCCGAAGGGATCGCTATCTACTTCAAAATCTGCCAAATTGGGAACATAGGCATCGGGGCGATCGCCGTTGGCCCGTTCTGCCGCCGTGCTATCAACGGGGGTTTCCCAATCTTCAATTTCTGGGGCCTCAGGGGTCGTCAGGGATGCCTCTGGCGTTTCATCCAGGGCAATTTCGGCAAAATTATCTAAAAAGTTGAGAGAATCAGCATCCGCTAGATCCTTCGCCTCGTTCTTTTCTGCGACAAAGCTGGGCTGAGGTTCCGCAGCTGATTCGGTCGGGGCATCTGGGGCTACCGTTGGCAGGGGGTTATGGGGCAGAGGGGGAATTTTGTCACTATCCGGCGGCGTTTCCGAAAAAGGCTCAACAACCTTCACCGTTGCGGCCATGAGCGTTTGGTTAGGAATTTCAAGGAACTTCAAATCTAGGGGTTCCTCGGCATTCATCAAGCGGTCGTATTGCTGCAGGGTCACGAGCAACTGGAATAGCTGTTGCAAACCCTGGAAATTTTCTTGAATTTTACGGTGACCTAGGGCAACCTGCTGTTGATGAAAATGTTGGAGATTTTGATACTGAGCGTTATTAAGTACGGCCTCGCCGACATCATTTTCGACGGTGCCATTAATGAGGTCGACTTGGGTATGGAGACTCGTATCGGGAGGGTAGGGCTCACCCTGGTCAGGATGACGGACAATGCGAGTCGTAATATTTAGGGTTGCTGCCTTACTCGCCACCATCGTAAAGGCTTTGGAAAGGTCGCCGCTGCGGAGGGCTTGCTTAAATTCATCGCTTAAGGACATGGTGGAATCTCCTTGGTCACTGGGTTGGCGCAAAAATGGGGGCGCAGTATGGATAAAAGCCTGGGGATGATGGCTGGGCGGATGTTATTTCTTCTCAGAATATCCCATCCCTAAAATGTCGTTGGTAAAATGCCAGTAAATGTAACATTGCCCTATTTGTTTGACATTGCCGCCGATCCTAGGGCCACAGGTGCTGAACGGTATAGCCGAGGTGGGTCAACATTTCCCGCAATAGCGGCAGGCTCAAGCCAATAACATTACTATGGCAGCCTTCAATTTTTTCGATAAAAAGCCCCCCTTTTCCTTCAAGGGCAAAACACCCCGCACATTGTAGGGGTTCACCGCTGCGCACATAGGCCGCAATGGTGTCATCGTCAATGGCCGCGAAATAGACTTTGGTGACTCCGTGGCGCACGAGCAGTTGGTTTTGGGTTTGATCCACGAGGGCATGGCCTGTGTAGAGCAAACCGTAATGGCCCCGCATGGTTTGCCACCGGGCGATCGCCTCAGTAGGGGAGGCCGGTTTCCCCAGGATTTCGCCCCGGACATGGAGCACTGAATCGCAGCCGAGGATTAAAGCATCTTGACGATGTTGGGCCACGGTTTTTGCTTTGGCCGCAGCGAGGGCTTCGACCAACTGGGCCGGATCATCATGGTGAATTTGGGATTCATCAAAATGACTCACGTGGACAATGGGGTTGATCCCAATGCCTTGGAGTAAACGACGACGGGCTGGGGAAGCGGACGCAAGGACAAATTCCATGGTGTTTTGAGGTAAGGCGGCGCAAACAAAGGCAATTACAGCATACCCAGGTGGATGCACTGGCGGATCAAGGTGTCAAAAATATTGCTTCAATATGGCTCATCAATTAGACCTTAAAGGAATTGACCATCGCGTTAAAGAGTTTCTCCACTTGGGGCCAACGGCTTTCACGGGTCGAGAGATTAAAGGTATAGAGTTTGCCCAGCTTGACGGCAACGGTGGCGAGGTCATGGCGCATTTGACCTTCAGGGAGGGTGACGCGATATTCGAGGGTGTAATAGGTTTGGCCCTTGTCGGTGCGGCTTTCGGCCCGGATCAATTCAGGTTGGCGATCGCTATTTTGGCTTGCTTCTTTCATGAATCGATAGCCAACATCGGTGGGGGTGCCGAGATCGTTTAAGGCTTTGTCGGCGGGAACATCACTGATAATGACGCTCAAATTTTCGGAATATTCCACCAAATCCCGAAACACCACATCTACGCCAGTATCGCTCTTGCTGACGTCAACGGGAATCCAACCATTGGGATAGAGAAACTGATAGCCATAGGTGCCATTGCTATAGCCCTGGAGGCTACCGACGCCACCACAAGCAGCCAACGTACAACTGATCACGATCAACAAACTGGCGATCGCCTTTTTCCATCGATTTTGGCGCATTTATTTACCTCAGAAATTTAAAAGAAATTAAAAAATAAACTTACAGAGCCGGAGTCTCCGCGTTCATCATCCTAGCGAAAACACCGGCTCAAACCGAAATTTATTGGGTTTAATAATGCCTTAGGCTCTTGCTAAATCGCCTCTTCCGTTTCGAGGTTAAACAGCATTTGCAGCGATTGTAGACAAACTCGACGGGCTTCGATGTCCTGTTGGGCCCGCAGTTGCACCATCGGATCATGGAGAATTTTATTAACAATCCCCCGGGTCAAGGTTTCAATGACTTCCTGGTGCTTCTCTTCAAATTCTGCGCCGAGGCGAGAGAGGGCTTTTTCCAGCTCCTGCTCCCGAATGCTTTCGACTTTGCTGCGTAGGGAACTAATGGTCGGAACGGTTTCGAGGGACTGCCACCATTGGATATAGTTTTCTACTTCCTCTTCTAAAAGGGCTTCGGCTTCTTCGGCCATTTTGCGGCGGGATGCTTGGTTTTGGGCCACTACTTCCTTGAGGGCGTCCACATTATATAAACGAACACCGGCGATTTCTTCCACATCGGCAGCAACGTTGAGGGGCACAGAAATATCGATCAAGATTAAGGTGTGAAGATCGAGATTTTCCAGTTTCGCTCGGTCGAGAATCGGTTCCGTCGCCCCGGTACTGGTAAAGACAATGTCCGCCTGTTCAACGACATTGAGCATCTCTGGTAACAGTTCTAATTGCAGATCCACATCGGGGAATTTTTTCGCGAGATCCCGCGCCCCCCGTTCGGAACGGTTGACGATAGTGATGTCTTCAGCCCCTTTAGAAACGAGGTGTTGCACCAACAGGCGCGACATTTTCCCGGCACCGATAATCGCAATTTTTTGATTGGAAAGATCCTTGACCTTCATCTGGGCTAATTCCACAGCGGCGGAGCTAATGGAAACGGCCCCGGTGCCAATGTTGGTTTCGCTGCGGACGCGCTTCCCGGCGGTGATCGCCCGTTTGAACATCCGGTCGAGTAAGCGCCCTAGGCCTTTGTGCTGTTGACCGAGTTTGTGGGCGGCTTTGACCTGGGCGAGGATTTGGCCTTCGCCGAGAACGAGACTTTCTAGGCCCGCAGCGACTCGCAATAAATGACGGATGGCATCTTGGTGCAGCAGGGTGAAGAGGTAACGGCGCAGGCGGTTGAGTTGGAGTTGTCCGGTTTCCGCGAGAAATTGGCAAATTTCCCGCACGCCCTGTTCTGTCTCCTGCACGACGGCATAGATTTCAAGGCGGTTACAGGTACTGATAACGGCGACTTCCTCTACGTGGGGGTAGGATTTGAGGTGGGCGATCGCCTCGTCCATTTTCGCTTCTTGAATACTGAGTTTTTCGCGGATTTCGACGGGGGCTGTTTTATGACTCAGGCCAACAACAACGATATTCATGGGGTTTTCTCTAAAGGTTTGATCTCTCTAGGGCTCCAACATCCAAGGGAAGCGCAGAGTTCTATTAAAGGATTTTTTTAACTTCCTATGCAATGTAGTCTCCGAACATTTAGGGACAAAAGGTTTTGTAAAGAAAATTTATGTAACTTTACGGCATCCCAATCGCTGACAGCGCACGAAAAAAAGGCGACCCCTCGTTGGCGATCGCCCTTTTGTTGCAGACAGATTAAACTCCAATGATCGCTGTCAAGTTTGATCCTAGAGTTGAATGTTTTGGGGGTTGTCCCACATGTGAATGGTATCGACGAAGCGAGCTGTCATGGATTGGCTAGAAATAACCAGAGACTGGGTGCGTGCGCCACCATGGAACAGACGAACCCCTTCCATGAGGGTGCCGGGGGTAATCCCACAGGCCGCGAACAGAACCGTTTCACCGGAAGCTAATTCTTCTGCTTCATAAACCTTGTCCGGATCTTCAACACCCATGGACTTGAGGCGTTTGATATTTTCTTCGCGATTCCAGTCCGCACTTTCGGGGGTATTCACATCGGCGGGATCGTAAATCAGTTGTCCTTGGAAGTGACCACCCAAACAACGCATCGCGGCGGCACTGATCACCCCTTCCGGAGCGGCCCCGATTCCCATCAGCGCATGGATGTTCGTCCCAGCAAAGGCAGCACAAATTGCTGCAGAAACGTCCCCATCGCTAATCAAACGAACCCGGGCGCCAGTGGCCCGAATTTCTTTGATCAGATCTTTGTGACGGGGGCGATCCATCACGATAATGACTAATTCTTCTGGGCTACGATTTAAGCACTCAGACAAAATTTTGATGTTTTCGGTGGCTGACTTGCGAATGTCAACTTTCCCTTTGGCGGCTGGGGGCGCGGCCAATTTTTTCATGTAGTAGTCGGGGGCATGGAACAGACCGCCTTTTTCGGAAATGGCGAGGACTGCCATGGAACCGGGTTGACCATTGGCGACGAGGTTGGTGCCTTCACAGGGGTCAACGGCAATGTCAATTTCGATCAGTTCATCGGGGTTGCAATAGGTCTTTGCATCTTCGCGGGTACAAATCCCGACTTCTTCACCGATGTAAAGCATGGGGGCATCATCCCGCTCCCCTTCACCGATAACGATGCGACCGCGCATATGAATTTGATTCATCCGTTCCCGCATGGCTTCAACGGCCACTTGGTCGGCGGTATCTTTTTCGCCCATCCCCATCCATTTGGCAGAGGCGATCGCCGCTTGTTCGACAACTTCAATAATTTCTAAACCGAGGGTGCTTTCCACGCTTTTTATCCTCCAGACTGCGACTGTTGATCAAAACCACCAGTCATTTAGTTTTTTTGTAAACACCCCAAAGTCTATCAGAGAAGGGCGATCGCCTCAGAAGATTCCCAGAAAAGTTTTTCCTTTAAATATCTCCGGATGGGCTAGAGAAAATAGGTCGTTAAGGTTTCATATAGAAGGATGAGATTGGTTTGGCGATAGTCGTGCTGGAGGGAGTTTGCAGGGGGCGTGTTTTGGGCAAGTCGCCGCAAATTTGCTTGGATTTGTGAAAAATCCCGATAACGATTTTGTAGTCCCTTCAGGATCGGGCAAATGACGGGGGAAGTCAGGATATTTGGATCGGCTCCCTGGGGCATGAGGGGGAAATGTTTGAGGTGATTAAAGTGGGTTTGGGGTAAGTTGGCGATCGCCTGGATAATTTCTTGGCAACATTCCCGGGTAAATTCCTGGGCGAGGTAACGCTGGATAGACGGTTGCAGACCAAAGTAGGGGCGATGATTTTCTTTTTTCTCCAGGAGGAAACGTCGGTCAAGGGAGCGCACCGCATCCCAAACTTCACTGGCAAAGGGCATTTCTACATGAAAGTTAGCCTGCAGTTGTTCAAGGGTAATGGATTTGCCCCACAACATCAGCCAGTAGAGCACTTCCTGTTCGGAGTTGCTAATGCGGCAGGTGAGATTGTAGAGGATATCCCGTAGGGTATTGCCACCGATAATTGTTTCTTGGTTTTGAAATTGCGCCACAGAACCGCCGTACCATTCTTGAATCCCCGTGGCAATTAACCGGAGCTTGAGGGGGTTGCCGCGATAGGTCTCGACCAAATCAGCCCAAAGCTCTGGGTCTTGGAGGTTATATTCCTGGAGGATTTGCTGGGCGACTAAATTACTGAGGCCTTCGACGGTGATCAATGTGACCCTGGGGTTGTCCGTGGCTAAGGCTTCGATGGCGGGGGAATGTTCCCGGGAAATCACGACAACGGTGCCAGCTAGACTCTGGTGGGCGATCGCCTCTAAAAATTCCACATACATTACGTGTTGCGGTTGATAGTTCCCCGACAGACAAGCGGTGGCAAAGAGCAGTTCCCAGTGGTCAAAGACTAAAATCTTCGGCTGTTGTTGCAAATGATCCTGGAGTTGGGCGATCGCCCCGTCAGGGTGTTCCGCCAAGGCCCATTCCTGCTGAATCAAAGCCCAATTGTGATCAAACATGAGGCGATCGCTGAGGTTACACCAGAGCGTGTTTTCCTGGAGTGGTGGGTGGTGCCGGAGCACTTCGCTGACAAGGGTAGTCTTTCCCAGGCCGCCACCCCCTAGCACGAAGATTAATGAAATATCCCTTTGTTGGAGCCGTTGCCCTAGGGTGCGCAGGGTTGATTCCTGGTTATAAAAATGATTCTTGTTTCTCGGAATCCCTTGGTACTGGGGTGGTGTTGGGGCTGGCACTTGGGACTCCGTCGTTGCGGCCATACCGTTGGGTACAATTTTATCGACCGCTGCCTTTTCTTGTTCCGAGAGCTGCTCATATTTAGTAGTCAAAGCCAACTGGAGTGAACGAATCCCCACCCGTTGGTTACAATAACGTCCGAGGCGTTTCCAAAGATCCGGAGCAATAACCCGTTTTACATAGCTGTGGGAATAGCCATCGATCTGAATATCTTTTAATTTGTACCCTTCTAACGCCCGCAATAATAGCTCTTGACGCAGTCCATCCAGGGGGTCCCCGTGTTTGTGACTAAGCCAAATACAAAGCTGAAGAAGCGTAAGGTTGGTCATGTGGCGTTATTCGATGAAATGTTAGGTGACGGCTGCAATGGACAATGCTCTGCCACACACTAAGGCAACTATCTAAGAGTTTATCTGTATTCCTTTCCTTCCTGGTGTCCTTGACCAAAAGTTGTGAATAATATGACTTTGTGAATAAAATGACTTTCTGTGGTTACCAATAGAGAGCAAAATGTTGCAGAAAATGCATTGTGAGCATTTTTGGGTTGCTTTATTTTTGACCATTCAGTCAAGATAAAAAATGCCTTGTCAGAGCCGTTAAGTATTAATCGTGATTGGCTGTCGCTTTTATGCAAAATTTGGATGCAAAATATTCATCGCAGCGATGGTGAGAGTAAGGGACTTTTGGCGATCACCTAGGTCTTAAGGAAAATCCTTTAGGATCAAAAAAGCATTGCGCAAGCGAAAAACGTCACCGAAATTGATGGGATCAGTTATGGAAATTAGTGCAGCATTACCCGCCTTTGTGATTACGTTGCGGGAGGGCTTTGAAGCGGCCCTGGTGGTGGGCATTGTCTTGGCTTGTCTGGCGAAAGCGCAGCAGATGTCCCTACAAAAGTGGGTCTATGGTGGCATTGGTGCCGGGTTGGGGGCGAGTGTCCTGGTGGGCTGGGGTCTGTGGGGGCTGCTGTTACAGGTGGCGACGACGGATGGAGCCTATGCGCCAGTTTTTAAACAAATCCTCGAAGGGAGTTTTGGGGTTGTGGCGATCGCCATGTTGAGTTGGATGCTCATTTGGATGACCCGCCAGGCCAAATCTTTAAAGTCCGATGTCGAAGGGGCATTGCAAGCGGCACTCCAGGACAGAGAAACGGCGGCCTGGGCTGTCTTTTCCCTGATTTTTATTGCGGTACTCCGGGAGGGATTTGAAACGGTGATTTTTATCGTGGCCCAATTCCAAGGGGGATGGCTGCCGCCGAGTCTTGGGGCGATGGCTGGCTTGACTGTGGCAACGGTGCTGGGGTTTCTCCTCTTTGCCCTGGGGGTACGGCTGAATATCAAGTTATTTTTTCAGGTGATGGGAATCTTTCTGCTGCTGATTATTGCGGGGCTGGTGGTCGGTGTTTTAAAGCACATCGATGCGGCGATCGCCCTTTTTGCCCAGATCCAAACCCAATATCAAGCCCTCTGCATTTCCCCTTCCCCTGCCTGCGTTCTAGGGATTCAGCTTTGGGATTTGTCAGAAACTTTACCCGACAAGCAGTTTCCGGGGATTCTGCTGAAATCTTTGTTGGGTTATCGCCAAAAAATTTACCTGGCCCAGGCGATCGCCTATGTGCTCTTTCTCAGTTCCGTTGGCACACTCTATCTTTATAGCCTCGGTTTGTTCCGTAGACCCGATGTCCCCTCAGTGAAACAACCCTAGGGAAACCGTTTTAATTAATCATCGTAATCATACGAACGCACGCGACCACATTGCCGCAACAAATAGGGAGGCACTGGGTTGCCGCGATAATATTCCTGTCGCCACCGGGCTGGTAAGCAACTAGCATCGATGCCGTAGTCAAATCCGCGCTGATAACGGTAGTTATTGTAATTGTTGTAGTTACGATCGAAAAGAACACCGAGAATAATGTCACGGATCAAATTGTCATTTCCCCTAGGCAGACCGAAGGTTTGAAACAGGCTCTGACGCAGATTTTGGTCGCGTCTTAGGAAATAAAAAAGCTCGCGGGGAATACGATTGTTGTAATTGCGATCAATGTCATTAAAAATTCTATCCCAGGAAGAAATTTCATCTCGCCAGTCGTATCGACGGTATTGATATCGATAGCGATCATCGTCGTCATCGTCATAATCATCCCAGTCATCATCGTCATCATAATCCCAACGATATCTATAGTATTCGTAGGAATTTTCGGGGGTGTTGTTTCTTCTGGGGTCAGCGGCGGCGGGCAATGTGGGCAGTAGTGACCCCAAAGTCAGGAGGGGAATAAGGCCCAGCAGTACCCATTGACGTGTGAAGGGTTTCATGGTGCTAAATATCCTGCTTAACTCAATCCTTGTGTAAAAGTCTATGACAGGTTAAGCCACGGAAAAGTTTCCCAATGGGCGTGAAATTAATGATGTAAAAATTTGTACTAATTGGTGTTTTACCGTGGCGAAAAACATCAAAAAAGCAAGCCTGGAATGATATTTTTCCAAAACTTGCCGATAATGAACTGTAACTTTTTTGAAATGAAAAATTGATCTGGTTTAAAAAACTGTTTTTAAAAATTCGAGCAATTCATCCCAGGATTTGAGATCCGCTTGGGGGTCATAATCGCTAGAATCCCACTTGGTAAAAGAGTGTAAGCCGCCCCCATAGATTTCCATGTCGTAGGTCACGCCTGCTTCGTTTAAATCTGTGGCGAGGGCGGCCACCTCAGCGATGGGAGAGACAGGATCAGCGGAGCCATGGAGCACTAAAACGGAACCTGTGGTTTCACTGTAATCTTGGCCTTCTGGTAGGGCTAAGCCGCCATGGAAGGAAATGAAGCCATCGAGATCTGCCCCTGACCGGGCCATTTCTAGTACCGCCGAACCGCCAAAGCAATAGCCCATGATGGCAACTTTTTCTGGGTTAACCCCTTCGAGTTGCTTGGCGACCTCAAGGCCTGCTTGTAATCTTTCGCGCATCAGTTGGCGATCGCCATAGAGTTTGCCACTTTCTGCTTGGGATTCAGCGACATTTTTTGGTCGTACCCCCTGACCATACAGATCAAGGGCAAGTACCGTATAACCTTGGGTCGAGAGCATATTCGCGCGCATTTTCTCGTAGCGATTGAGGCCATCCCAGTCGTGCACGAGTAAAACAATCGGCTGATCATCCCCAAAGCCTTCGTTGCGGGCAACATACCCCTCAAAGGGTTGGTCATCGATGTTATAAACCAAGGGATAGGCAACAACATCCGCCTGGGCCGGCATACTGAAGCCAGCGCTCACCATGAGAGTCAGACCAAACAAGAGTTTTCGTAACATTTTCAAAGGAGTTCCCATCGAGTAAATCAACTAATTAACTCGTATTGTAGTGGTTTCAGACAATCACCCCTTGGCCTGGGGAAAGCGGGCGACAAAACTGAAGCTAAGCAGAAAAAGAGTTAAAAATTTCCTGAAAATCCCAACATTAGCGATACAAAGGGGAAATTTTCGCGCAAAATAAAATCACTTGACTGCACCAATGGAGAAACTTAACTGTGGCTGTGGATTACGATATTGTCATCATCGGCGGTGGTTCTGGGGGCCTCGTGGTGGCCAGTGCAGCGGCCCAGTTAAAGGCAAAGGTGGCCCTGGTGGAAAAGGATCGCCTTGGGGGAGATTGCCTCTGGTATGGTTGCGTTCCCAGTAAATCTTTTCTCCATGCGGCAAAAGTTGCCCACCAAGTGCGCCACGCAGGACGGGTCGGCGTTCATACAAAAGCGCCAGAAATTAATTTTTCAGAAGCAATGGGCCATGTACAAAAGGCGATCGCCACCATTGAACCCCATGATTCTCCAGAACGATTTGAGGGGCTTGGGGTCGAGGTGATTTTTGGGGATGGTCAGTTTCTCGACGGCAAAACTTTTCTCGTCAATGGTCGCAAGCTAACGGCCCGCGCTTTTGTGATTGCCACCGGATCACGGCCTGCTGTTCCCCCCGTCGAAGGGCTCCAGGAAGCGGGTTTTATTACCAATGAACAGGTGTTTTCCCTCACAGAGCAGCCAGAATCCCTCGCGGTGATTGGGTCGGGGCCGATTGGTTGTGAGTTGGGGCAAGCCTTCCACCGTTTGGGGACGGAAGTGACTCTGTTTGCGAGCCGCGATCGCCTTTTGCCCAAAGAAGACCCCGACGCCGCCGCTGTCCTGGAGCAACAATTTAACCAAGAAGGAATCACCATTCTGAAAAATGCCCGGTTAAAACGGGTAGCAGTGGTCAAGGGCAAAAAACACCTCTACACTGAGGATGATTCCCAGGTGGCGGCGATCGCCGATGAAATTCTCCTGGCCACGGGCCGCACTCCCAATATCAAGTCCCTCAACCTAGAAGCCGCTGGAGTGGACTACGACAGTCAAGGCATCCATGTAAACGAAAAACTCCAAACGACCAATGGTCGGATCTATGCTTGCGGCGATGTGATTGGGGGCTATCAGTTTACCCATGTGGCGGGTTACGAAGCCGTTGTGGTACTCCAAAATGCCCTGAATCCACTGCAGTTATTTCTCAAAAGCGTCAATTATCGGGTGATTCCCTGGGCAACTTTTACCGATCCGGAGGTGGCACGGGTTGGCATGACCGAGGAACAAGCCCGTAAACGTTACGGTGATGTGCTGATTTTGAAAGTGCCTTTCGCGTCAGTGGATCGCGCCCAGGCGGAGGATTCTACCGTGGGCTTTAATAAGTTGATTGTGCGTCATAACGGCGAAATCCTAGGGGCGCATCTGGTAGGGCCAATGGCAGGGGAGCTGATCCATGAAATTGTTCTGGCGATGACCTATCGCTTACCGGTTTCGGCCTTAACGGGGATTCATGTTTACCCGACCCTGAGCGAAATTAATAGTAAAACGGCGCTGTTACTCTCCAAGAAAAAATACGCCGATAACGAAAAACTCCAAAATTTCTTGACCGAATTCTTTAAGTTTCTGCGCTCTTTGTAGGCCGCCAAATCGCATCGGCAATTTTCGCCACATCGATCATTTCTGGGCCATCATGCACCCGGAGGATATCGGCTCCAAAGGCGATCGCCCCGGCACAGGCCGCCGCTGTCCCCCACACCCGTTGCGTGGGATCTGGTTCGTTGAGGATATGGCCAATAAAGCTTTTGCGGGAAGGCCCCACCAGGAGCGGGTAACCCAGATCGCGAAAGTCCTGGAGCTGGCGAATAAGATCGTAATTTTGCAGGGCTGTTTTCGCAAAACCAATGCCCGGATCGAGGATCAGGTGATTTTTCGGGATGCCCAATTCTAGGGCAGCAGCGATGCGCCCTTGGAAAAAGGTTTTCAGATCGGCAATCAGATCTTGGTAGTCCGTCAGACTTTGCATGGTTTCGGGTGTGCCCCGGATGTGCATCAAAATAATTGGCACGTTTAAATCCCGCACCACCGTCAGCATTTGCGCGTCAAAGGTCGCCCCAGAAATGTCATTCACCAGATCAGCTCCGGCGGCGATCGCCGCTTTTGCCACTGCCGCCCGGGTGGTGTCGATGGAAATCACCGTCTGAAATTTTTCTCGCAGTGCTCGGATCACAGGAATTGTCCGGTCTAACTCTTCCGCGAGGGAAATTTGTGCCGCACCAGGTCGGGTCGATTGACCACCAATGTCAAGAATATCAATGCCAGCAGCCACCATTTTGTCCGCTTGGGCCAGGGCTGAGGCGACGGAATTAAACTGACCCCCATCACTAAAGCTATCGGGAGTGACATTGAGAATTCCCATCACATAGGTGCGATCGCCCCAGGTAAAAGTTTGATTCCGGAGGGTAAGCGGTTCCATCGGTCTAAAGCTCCACAATTACAGGGGTATGGTCACTGGGTTTTTCCCAACCGCGCGGCTCCCGGTCGATCCAACAGCGTTTTGCCTGGCCGTAAAGCTTTTCCGTCAGATAAATGTGGTCAATGCGCCAGCCGCGATTCCGACTAAAACCCCGCGTCCGATAATCCCACCAGCTAAATTGATCTGCCTCTTGGTTAAATTTGCGGAATACATCCTGAAAGCCGAAGTCCAGGATCGCCGTTAAAGTCTCTCTTTCTGCGGGGGAAGCCATAATGTGATCCGGTTTTTTCGGCATATAAATATCCCGGTCTTCGAGGGCAATATTAAAATCGCCGCACATTAAAATCTCTCGATCGTCTTTGCACAATTCTTTTAAATAGGCCTTGAGAACCTCAAACCAGCCCAGCTTGTAGTCATATTTTTCGCTACCGACGGCGGAACCATTGGGCACATAGAGATTCACCACCCGCACATCGCCAATCACCCCAGAAATCACCCGTTTCTGCGCGTCAAAATCCTGGGCGATCGCCGCCCCGACCACAGGCGTAAAACCAATAATCACGTCCTGGAGCGGTTCCCGACTGAGGAGAGCAACGCCATTGTAGGATTTTTGGCCAGAGATCGAGGTGTGATACCCCAGGGCTTCAAAGGGCTGCCGGGGAAAGTCCGGATCTACCACCTTTGTTTCTTGGAGACAGAGCAGATCAACCCCCGTTTGTTCTAACCATTGGCAGATGTGGGTTTGGCGAGAACGCACCGAGTTCACGTTCCAGGTTGCGATTTCCATGGGCTTCGAGAATTGGACTTAGTTAATTTAGCGTAGTTTGCGGCCAGGAATCCGACTGATACCTAGGCGATCGCCTTTTATTGCATGAACACCAACTGATAATTAATAGTGATAAAACTTGTCTGAAATAATTATTGGGTTTCTTCATATCAAAACTGATTAGCAAAAAAGACGTGATCGTTGCGGCGAGAAGTGGAGCGAGAAATTCGTAAAAACTCCTATTTTCTTTGCAGAGATAAGGTTTTTGGTCTCATGGAGTGATTGGCCAGGGCAACTTTTTACAAAAGTTAACTTGACTTTACTGAGAATAATTGTAGGATAAAGCCAATCCTTTATTGCCAAATATGTGCGATAAGTGATTAGCCTGATTAGTTTTAACGACCACTCTTTTTAAAATCACGATGCAAACCTACGATAATCCAGACGTTAAATACGAATGGTGGGCAGGCAATGCCCGGTTTGCTGACCTTTCCGGTCAGTTTATTGGTGCCCACGTGGCCCATGCTGCCTTAATTGTTTTCTGGGCAGGGGCCTTCACGTTGTTCGAAATTTCTTACTTTGACCCGACCCTACCCATGGGCGAGCAAAATTTAATCCTCTTGCCCCATTTAGCCACCCTTGGCCTGGGCATCGAAGGAAACGGTGCGATCAATACAGAGCCTTATTTTGTGATTGGTGCAATTCACCTAATTTCTTCAGCGGTACTGGCGGCAGGGGGATTGTTCCATGTGTTGCGTGGCCCCCAAGATCTCAAAACAGCCACCGGCCCAGCCCGTCGTTTCCATTTTGATTGGGAAGACCCGAAGCAATTGGGTTTAATTTTGGGCCATCACTTACTGTTGCTGGGACTGGGTGCTTTCTTGCTCGTAGCGAAAGCGATGTACTTTGGCGGTTTGTACGACACAGCGACCCAAACCGTGCGCTTGGTTACAGAGCCGACCCTCGATCCGGCGGTGATCTACGGGTATCAAACCCACTTCGCCACCGTTGATAATCTCGAAGATATCGTTGGTGGCCATATTTATGTGGGTGTACTGCTTGTGGCTGGGGGAATTTGGCACATTCTCGTGCCGCCACTCCAGTGGGCAAAAAAGGTGCTCCTGTTCTCTGGGGAAGCGATTTTGTCCTATTCCCTGGGGGCGATCGCCTTGGCGGGATTTGTGGCCGCCTACTTCTGCGCAGTGAATACCACGGCCTATCCCGTTGAATTTTATGGGCCTGTTCTCGATGTCAAACTCAGCATTGTGCCTTACTTTGCCGACACCATCGAGCTCCCCATGAACGAACACACTTCCCGTGCCTGGTTAGCCAATGCCCATTTCTTCTTTGCCTTTTTCTTCCTCCAGGGGCACCTCTGGCACGCCCTCCGCGCCATGGGCTTTGATTTCCGTCGAGTCGAAAAAGTCCTTAGCGATCCACTGGATGCCTAGGTTTTTTAACCGCTACACATCAACTTAGTAAAAGTTTTCCTCTCATAGACAATCGGGTTCCATGCAGTGATTTGGAACCTTTTTTCTTTCTCCTAACGCGACTCTTTTTAGAGTAATTGATTTTTCAATTCAAACAACTTTCTAAAGCAAGATTACGGTTTTAATCATGTCAAAAATTGGTTTATTTTTCGGCACACAAACAGGCAACACAGAAGAACTTGCCCAAGCGATCCAAGCGGCCTTTGGTGGTTCAGATATTGTCGAACTTTTTGATGTGGCTGAGGTTGATATCGAAGCACTACGGGATTTTGATCAGCTGATCATTGGTTGTCCAACCTGGAATGTGGGAGAACTACAGTCAGACTGGGAAGCCCTCTATGATGATCTCGATGACGTAGACTTTTCAGGAAAAACCATTGCCTATTTTGGGGCTGGGGATCAAGTGGGCTATGCCGACAATTTTCAGGATGCCATGGGCATTTTAGAAGAAAAAATTACCAGCCTTGGCGGGAAAACCGTAGGCCAATGGCCCACCGCTGGTTATGACCACAGCGAATCCAAAGCGGAACGGGACGGTAAATTTATCGGTTTGGCGATCGATGAAGATAATCAACCGGAATTGACGGCAGAACGTATTCAAGCTTGGGTTGCCCAACTTAAACCAGCCTTTGGTCTGTAGAACGCTTGATTAATGTCATTCAGGGGAGGAGCTTGTTGTACTCTTCCTCTGGTGGAATCAAAAGGAATTCGGTAAAGGGATTTTTCCAAATAAATTTTTTTAATCAATAACAACAATAAAAAATTATTCTAAAAATAAAAAATAAAAATGTACCAAACCAATGATGTGCTGTGGTTAAACGTTAATCCCGCTTTTAAATCCTTTGATATACCTCTCCTGAAGGTATTAGCAAAAAAACACTCAGTTCACTATTGGGAATATCAGCAATCGATGGACGAAGCCCGTTCCCTTGATGATGTTTTAGTCTTACTCCATGACTACCTCAAGCAGTGCGATCGCCCCGTCCATTTACTGGGCCACGGCACCGGGGGATTAGTGGCTTTGCTCTATGGCGATCGCCACCCAGAACGGGTAAAATCCTTGACCTTGCTGTCGGTAGGGGCTTATCCAGCGGTGGATTGGCAGGCCCATTATTATGCCCAGTTGCGCCTGTTACCTTGTCCGAGAAGTATTCTCCTAAAGCAGACCGTTTACAACCTGTTTGGGATTCAATCGCCAGCCACCGTTTATCAACTGCGGGATGTGCTCGAAAGCGACCTCAAAACGGCTCTCCCCCTCCATACCCTTTGTCGCAATCGATCTTTACCACCCCGTTCGGTCTCAATGCCTTTGTTGGTTTGTGGGGGCAGTGATGATGTGGTGATTGATCAGAAACTTCAAACAGATTGGCAGCCTTGGCTCAAGCCGGAGGATACCCTGTGGCAATGCCCCCAAGGTCGGTATTTTTTCCATTATTTTCAGCCCGAAAAAGTGGCCCATAAAATTTCGACTTTCCTGCAACTCAAGCAATCGGCACTAACAGCGACAGTTTAAAAATAGTGACCAGATTTCTAGTGAATGTTCAATTGGCGATCGCCTAATTCTTTTCAGAAGGTTGAATGTTCCAAAAGAGTTGGAGTTGATGCTGGCGTGCCCAGGCCAAAAACAAATCACTGGGAATAATCTGCTCGACGGGATAGAGACCAGGCTGGTTAATTTGCTCACTCAAGACTAACTCCGCCACCAGAGCAACCCCTAAGCCAGCGGCGATCGCCGTGTGTTCATGGACAAAATCCACCGTAACTTGCTGGGGCGTACCATCTTTTATGCCGCTAACAATTGCTCGCATCGCCACCCCCACCCCCGTAAAGGGATCCGTGAGCTTGGTCATGCCGTAGCCAATTTTGCTGAGACCTTGAATGATGCGGGGATGTTGGCGTAATGATTCCGGTAATAGGGTCATGGCCCGCGTCAGCTGATTATAAAAATTGGGCAGAGAACCAAATTTTGTGACCACCGTTTCTACCGGAAAAGACTCAGCAAAGGTAAAAGTTTCCGCCACATCAAACCAATACACCGTCGTTTTGCCAATGGGTGCCGGGAAATCGATAATCGTCGGCTCGGAATAGGGTTGTTTGGCTTGCCAAGTGCTGTCTTGAAAAACCCCAAAAGGTTCTCCTAACCCCAGAAAAGTCGTGGTCAGCACCGTTTCTCCAGCACCCCCGGAACCTGCGACACCATAATAAAGCTCAATTGTGTGAGGTTCGTCGAGCTGCTCTACACCGAGGCGCACCATACTGTTAGAGATCCCCGGAAAGACCCCTGCATTACACACCGCGATAATTCCGGCTTCCGTAGCGGCTTGGGTCAGGGGCTTGAGCTTTTGGTACAGGCAACGGTGATCGCTGACGTCGATGTAATTTTTGCCTTGGCGGATGCAGGTTTGTAGGACTCGCCCATCCCGGCGGTGAAATGGCCCCGCACAGTGAATCACCAGATCATGGTTGGCGATCGCCTTTTCTAAAGCTGCTAAATCTTCTAAATCAAGGCGCAGAAATGTTCCCTGGAGCGCCTTTGCTGTCCGCCCAGAACGCCCTGTAACCGTCACCGCACCCAAGGGGGCGATCGCCGCTGCCACCCGTTGCCCGATGCGGCCTGTGCCCCCCAAAATCAAAATTTTCCTTACCATCGGCGCTATCCTGTACTCTGGCTGCCACACCCTGGGCATTTTATCAGGCCACTCCCTGGGACAGTAGACAACGACCCACCACACCACCGCAAGCCTGAGCCTAAAAAATCCAATTTTCCCCGCCAGGTTGCCCCTAGGCTCGGATAATATTTAAGGTAGAAACGCCATTTGTTGCCAAGCCCATGGATTGAAAAGAATAGGTCTGGTTCAAAGGACGACAATGTAGACTAAGCTAAAACAGTCCCCCTGGGTCACTGCGCTTGAGGACAATGCCTCACCTTCTTGACCATCAATATTGATTTAAAATTTTTACCTAGTTTTTGATTCTTTTTTAACGATTCTGCGTTCATTATGGATAACAAAATTGCAGTCTTTCACCCCACGGGCATTTTTGATAATATCAAGTCCCTTGAGTTTAAAGATGATTTACTCAAAAGTATTACCGAGGAAAAAAAAGAAGTTGTTGTCCTTGATTTTGCTGGAATCACATTTATGGACAGTGCCGGCCTCGGATCATTGGTTTTATTATTAAAAACGGTGCGCTCCCACGGGGCGAAAATGATTTTATGTAACGTCAATGAACAGGTGCAAATGCTGTTTGAGTTGACCAATATGAACCGTGTTTTTGAAATTTTTGCGACCCAAGCAGACTTCTTTGAACAGCAGGCAGCGCAATCCTAAACAAGCCCCAAAAAGCCGAAGCGATCGCCGTAATCTTTTGTTGATTTTTTTATTGATTTTGCGGCCCCGTAAAGAACTGTAATACATTGAATGAACCCCTAAACGCTTCCTGTCACCGTCGCCATTACCTATGACTTTTTCTTCGGTTGTCCGTTTTTTGAGCCGCGCTGCCCTCACCGCAGAATTAAACCAAAAGCTCCAGACCCAAGGGGAACTCGCATTAAGTGGCCTGCCAAGACTCCCCAAAGGGCTGCTGGCCTCAAGTTTGGCGCAGTTGCAGGAGAAAAATTTATTAGTAGTTTGTGCCACCCTAGAGGAAGCCGGACGTTGGGCGGCCCAATTAGAGGCCATGGGCTGGGGGCAGGTCTTGTTTTATCCCACCTCGGAAGCATCCCCCTACGAGGCCTTTGATCCAGAGTCAGAAATGATCTGGGGGCAGATGCAAACCCTAGGGGCGATCGCCCAGGGTCAGTCGTCTAATGCTGGTAAGGGCATGGTCGTGGTGACAACGGAGCGCGCTCTCCAGCCCCATCTGCCACCCCAAACGGTTTTCCAAGATTATTGTTTGACCTTAACGCCGGGAGAAGAACTCGATCACGCCGGGGCGATCGCCACCCAGTTAACGCGCCTCGGTTATGAGCGGGTAAACATTGTCGAAACCGAAGGCCAGTGGACTCGCCGGGGAGATATTGTTGATATTTTTCCGGTGTCGGGGGAGTTACCGATCCGCTTAGATTTTTTCGGTGATCAGCTCGAAAGCATCCGGGAGTTTGACCCCAACAGCCAGCGTTCCCTCGATAAAGTAGAGCAACTGGTTTTGACCCCCACGGCCTGGGCTCCTTTAATTGGTCAACAGATTCTTGATCCGGCGGCTCTCCCCTTAACCCCAGAGGAAAAAGCACAATGGGCGGATGGTGTTTACCCGGAGGGAATGCAACGCTTTTTAGGGATCGCCTTTGCGGATCAGGTGGCTTCGATTCTGGCATATTTACCCGAAAATACCTTGGTGGCCATCGATGAACTCTCCCAATGTCTGGCCCATGGCGATCGCACCTATGAAACCAGCGAGGCCCAGTGGCAGTTGCTCAATGGCGACTTTCCCTTGCCGAAAATTCACCGCAGGGTGCAAGAAAATTTCGACCAAGTCAGCCAACGGTATCAAAAAATCACCTTGGCAGAACTCGATGATGTCAGTGAAACCAGTGTCAACCTGTCCAGTCGCCCGGTGCCCATTACACCGCACCAGTTTGGTAAATTAGCAGAAATTTTGCGGGGTAAACGGGAAATCTACAGCACCATTACCCTCGATAAATACAATGCTTGGCTGGTCTCGGCCCAACCCTCACGCTCTGTGTCCCTACTCCAGGAACATGACTGCGCCGCCCAGTTCATCCCCAACCCCAGGGATTATCCCGCCATCGAAAAGCACCAACGCCAAGGCACGGCGATCGCCCTCAAATACAAAGGCCAGGCAGAACTCGAAGGCTTTATTCTACCCACCTTTAGAATTGCCGTTGTTACCGACCGAGAATTCTATGGCCAACACGCCCTCACCACCTTTGGTTACATCAGAAAACGTCGCCGGGCCGCCTCAAAAACCGTTGACGTTAATAAGCTCAATCCCGGTGATTATATTGTCCATAAAAGCCATGGTATTGGTCGTTTTATTAAAATTGAAACTCTCCAAAGTCGAGAATATTTAGTTCTCAAATATGCCGATGGAATTTTGAGAATTCCCGCAGATTCTTTAGATACCCTGTCCCGCTATCGCCACACCGCCAAGGGACGTCCAGAACTCCACCGCATGGGCGGCAAAACCTGGGAAAAAACCAAGGCCAAGGTCAGAAAGTCCGTTAAAAAGCTGGCCGTTGACCTGTTGAAAATCTATGCCCAACGGGCGGAAATGAAAGGCACAACCTACCCAAGCGATGCCCCCTGGCAACAGGAAATGGAGGATTCTTTCCCGTACCAAGCAACCCCAGACCAACTGAAGGCCGTCCAGGATATTAAGCGGGATCTCGAAAGCGATCGCCCAATGGATCGTCTCGTCTGTGGCGATGTGGGATTTGGGAAAACAGAAGTGGCAATCCGGGCCATTTTTAAAGTCGTCACCGGTGGCCATAAACAGGTGGCTCTCTTGGCACCGACCACAATTTTGACCCAACAGCATTACCACACTTTAAAAGAACGCTTTTCTCCCTACCCGATCAATATTGGCCTTTTAAACCGCTTCCGTACCGCCTCCGAACGCAAGGACATTTTGGAACGGCTCCACAAGGGCGAATTAGACATTGTGGTCGGCACCCAACAACTCCTCGGCAAAGATGTGCAATTTAAGGATTTGGGCTTGCTTGTGGTCGATGAAGAACAACGCTTTGGGGTGAATCAAAAGGAAAAAATTAAGGCCCTCAAAACGAAGGTTGATGTTTTGACGTTGTCCGCCACCCCGATTCCGCGCACCCTATACATGTCCCTGTCGGGCATTCGGGAAATGAGCCTGATCACCACGCCACCGCCCTCCCGTCGCCCGATCCAAACCCATGTGTCCCGCCATAACCCCGAAATTATCCGCACCGCCATTCGCAATGAATTAGATCGGGGCGGACAAATTTTCTATGTGGTGCCCCGTGTCGAAGGAATCGAAACCATTGCCACCCAATTACAAGAAATGATTCCCTCGGCACGGGTGGCGATCGCCCATGGCCAGATGAACGAAGCCGACCTCGAAACGACGATGTTGACCTTTAATAATGGCGAGGCGGATATTCTTCTCTGTACGACCATTGTGGAGTCTGGCTTAGATATTCCCAGGGTGAACACGATTATCGTCGAAGATGCCCAAAAATTTGGCCTCTCCCAGCTCTATCAACTGCGGGGTCGGGTGGGACGCTCCGGGATCCAGGCCCACGCGTGGCTCCTTTATCCGAGCAAAGGGGAACTGACCGAAAAAGCCCGGAAACGATTGCGCGCCTTGCAGGAATTTAGCCAACTGGGTTCTGGTTATCAATTAGCGATGCGGGATATGGAAATTCGCGGCGTGGGAAATCTCCTTGGGGCAGAGCAGTCCGGGCAAATGGAGGCCATTGGTTTCGATCTGTACATGGAAATGCTCCAGGATTGCATCAGTGAAATTCGCGGCCAGGAAATTCCCCAGGTGGATGACTGTCAGGTGGATCTACGGCTCACGGCCTTTATTCCGAGCAACTACATCACCGATGCCGACCAAAAACTTGATGCCTATCGTCTGATTACCCAGGCCAACTCCAAACCGGAACTGATGCAAATTGCCGCTGATTGGGGCGATCGCTACGGTAAATTACCCCCCTCGGTCGAACAACTGCTCCAGGTCATTGAGTTAAAAATGATTGCCAAATCCCTTGGTTTTGCGCGCATCAAACCCGAAGGCAAACAAAATATCGTCCTAGAAACGCCCATGGAAGAACCCGCCTGGCAGCGCTTCGCCGAAAAGTTGCCGTCCCATCTCCAGTCCCGCTTTGTGTACACCTCTAAAAAAGTGACGGTGCGGGGTTTGGGGGCGATGAAACCTCAGCAACAGTTGGATAGTCTTATCGAGTGGCTCGGCAGAATGCAGGGGGTGTTAGAGGAAGCCAGGGTATAACGGAACTATCAAAGAAAGCTAAATTTTCAAGCGCAATGGAGAAAATCAATGGTATTTCATAAATACTTCATCCATGGCTGTAGAGCGCTGGTGTTACTCGGATTAATCTGGTTTTGTCTGACCCCAGCGGCGATCGCCTTACCCGTTCCTGCCCAACAGCCCCTCCAGGAAATGCAGATCCATCTGGGTACAACCAGTGGCGCCCTACGATTTGTCCCTGACCAGTTGGAATTTGTCGCTGGCCAACGCTACAAATTACTCCTCGATAATCCCAGCAATCAAAAACACTACTTCACGGCCAAGGATTTTGCCGATACCAGTTGGACTCAAAAAGTCGAAGCGGGCAAGGTGGAAGTAAAAGGGGCGATCCACGAACTCGAACTCAAGCCAGGGGCGATCGCCGAATGGATTTTGATTCCCCAAAAGACAGGCAAATTTGAACTGCATTGTTCTGTCCCTGGCCATGCCGCAGCGGGGATGGTTGGCACCATTCAAGTCATTGCTGATTCGTAAAAAAAACTCCCTCAAATCAAGAGGGAGCTGTGGGGGATAGTTGTGGACAATTTTAAAAAAACTTAACTGAGCACCAGGGGCGATTTTAGACAGCTTCGAGGTCTTTTTCGCCAGTCCGGATCCGCACAATTTGATCCACAGGAGAAATAAAGATTTTCCCGTCGCCGATTTCCCCAGTCCGGGCCGCCGCAACAATTTTGTCAACGACTGCATCTACTTGATCATCATCGATGACAATCTCAATCTTGAGCTTTTGGAGGAATTCAACGGTGTACTCAGAACCGCGATATCTTTCTGTTTGTCCTTTTTGGCGACCGAAACCGCGAACTTCAGAAACGGTCATGCCGACGATGCCTGCATTGACGAGGGCGATTTTGACTTCATCGAGTTTGAAGGGGCGAATAATGGCTTCTACTTTTTTCATTGAAGTGATGACTCCTCTTAAATAGTCTGAAAATAATGAAAAATAATGAATTAAGTGCGTGAGCTACCTTGTTTTAGCATCACAGGTAAAAAGATATCGTTAGATTCAAGACAATTGTACAGGCTAAATTTTGCTGTCCTCGATTTTCGGTGCATTCCTTAACCATGTTTCGACTACCGGAGGTAGGCTACAACGCTGACGAGTTCTAGGATTGATCGCCACGTGGCGGGTAAGGGCTGTGGCCAGGGGCGATTCTGGGGGGGAGTCTTGATTTTCCTTAAAAATCCGGTAAGAAATCTTAAATTGGCGAGAATTTTCAAGTTCTGGGTAAAGCTGAATGTCTAGGCGATCGCCCCAGGTAATTGGCCGCAAAAAATTGATGGCACTATGGACAATGGGCAGGGCAACGGTTCCCTCCCGGAGTAACCCAGACCAATCCATACCGTTCTCTATGAGACATATTTCATAAGCCTCATGGCAAATATGGAGAAGCTGGGCAAAATAGACCACCCCGGCGGCATCGGTATCCGCCAAATGGATGGTTCGTCGATAAGCGTAAGCCATAAACTTCGATTCCGAAATCTCTATGGGACAATAAAAGCGTTGTGCCGCAAAAATGACGATGTCTGCTCCAGGCCCCTACCAAAGTAAACTCTTTAACTTTCTCAATCGTCAATCGATCCAGTGGGGAAGCCGACTGACCCAGGCCGCCCGCCGCCTTAAAATTACGGTGGAGTGGGGTAGCCAAATCGCTCTGTATCCGCTGTATCTACTGGTGCAAACCAGCCGCGTTGCGGTGCGTCAAATTGCCGCCGCCCAAACAGAACGCAAACGCCTTGCCCTCGCGGAGGCAGCGACCCAAACATCGGATTTTCCCCTCAGCATTTCTGGAGGTGACGGTACAACTCAGCCCCCCCTCCAAGGCATTGCCTGCGACCTCAAAACCCAGGACATTTTATTTGTCGATCAAGACAATCACACCGTTGAACCCCAGCAATCCCAAACGGAGCTACAGCGACAAATCAGTTTTCACCTCGGCAGCGTTAACTATCAAAAAAGACAGCAGGATCTGGCGAGCCAAACCCCAAATCCTCGGATTCTCCCGCCCGTGCATCACCATAATCCCCGGCTGCTAGCTCCGGTACGTTGGTTGATGCAGGGTTTAAGTTGGCTTGAACGAAGTCCGGTGGCGATCGCCATTGATCTCTTCGGTGAATCCCATTGGCACACGGCGGTGCTTCCCCCCGAAATTTATTCGCCCCAGCTTTTACCCCCGTTGCCCCTCGCCCCAGTGCTTAAGCCCCTGGATCAACGGCTGGCCCAGTTAGAACAGCGGGTTCTGGCGCCCACGGCTCCCGCCGAAGCCTTACCACCCTTGCAACGTTTTTTTCGCAACTGGTTTAAGATTCAACCCGCCACCAGTGCGATCACGGCCCCCGACCCCGTCGTCACCCCGAAGCCCTGGCTGACCTGGGCCGACCTCTTCCAAGCCAAAACAAAGTCTGCCGAGGCCATTGATCAAGCTAATCTTAATTCGCCTCAGGCTCAACTAACTCCGCCGCCACTGGCCACAACTTTAGACCAACCAATTTCTCGCCCTGAATCGGGGGCGATCGCCACGGTCATATCTCAGACCCAGAGCCTCACCCAGCCGGATGCCCCCCCAAATGCGACGGAGATCGAGGCGAAGCCGGAGTGGATAGAAGCGGAGGCCCTCAGCGTTGGTTACGAGCAACATTTTTTGGAGCGGCTTTTAAAGGCGGTGGATCACCTTTTGGCTTGGGTTGAACATACGGCCAGTCAACTCTTTAAAAAACTAAATCAGCTTAGGAAATAAACAAAACCAGTCAATAGCGCTGCGACAAGCAAATGTCATCAGGATCGGTAGCCCAGCAGGCTAAAATTGGAGTGTTTTCAAAAACCTTAGCACTCTCGGATTATGGTGGCGATCGCACTTGTGGGTAAAGGACTAAAAAGTCTAGGGCTAGGCGCGTTAGCATTGGCTTCTGGAGCCGCAATTATTACCCTGCAACAATTCCGTCTCAATAATTTGAAGCAAGCCACCGACTTAACCCCAGAAATTGTCGAGCGTCAGGCACAAACGGAAGCGGCCAGTTTAGACCTGTGGCAACAACTGCCCACCTACGGTTACGACAATTTAATTTCTGATTGGATTTTTCTGCGATTTTTACAATACTTTGGGGATGATGAGGCGCGAAAATTGGGGAATTATCGCCTCAGTGCGGATTATTTTGAGGTCATCGTTGATTTAGACCCTTGGTTTAAGGAAGGCTATTACTATCTGTCGGGGAGCAGTTCCCTCTACGCTGGTACCCCAGACCGCACCGTCGAGTTGTTAAATCGTGGCCTGGCCGAGATGACTCCTACTGTCCCGGATCAAAGTTTTTATCTCTGGCGCATGAAAGCCATTGACGAGCATCTTTTCCTTGGTGATATTCCCGCTGCCATTCAATCCTACAAAACGGCGGCGGCCTGGGCGGCCTACTATGATGACCCCGAAAGTCAAAATGCCCAACAACGCTCTGAAGCCAGTGTTGCCTTTTTGGAACGGGATCCCCGCAGTATTATGGCGCGGGTAACGGCTTGGTCGTCGATTTTGGGGCAGGCGCGGGATGTGGAAACCCAAAGACGGGCGATCGCCGAGCTAGAGGCGATGGGGGTAATTGTTCGCATTGATGAAAATGGCAGACCCCGCTTTCAGGTGCCGCCGGAGATCCTAGAGGCGGAAAAAGAGGCTTTCCAAATTGAGGAAAATTAAAGATTCGATGACCCAGAAAATTCCGCAAAGCACCGCTGGAATATTTCGATAAATCCTTGGATCTGTTGGGGGCTGTGGGTCGCCATCACCGACACGCGAATGCGGCTGGTGGGAACTGTTGGCGGGCGAATGGCAGGGGCAAAGAAACCTGCGGCCAAAAGGCGATCGCCCATGGTTAGTGCTTGCTGGGGATTAGCGAGACCAAAACAAAGCACCGCCGATTCAGAAGATACTAATTCATGGTTCCCAAGGGCGCTTTTTAACTGACGAATGTTTTCCCAGAGTTGCTGCCGCCGTTGGGGTTCATGCTGCAAAATATGAATTGCGGCGAGAGCGGCCGCCGTATCCGCTGGGGAGAGTCCGGTGGTGTAAATCCAAGTCGGGGCGCGGTTACGGAGAAAATCAATCATAGCTTTACTGCCCGCCACATAGCCGCCGAGACTGCCCAGGGCTTTGCTGAGGGTGCCCACTTGAATAAGCGGTTGCTGGGTACAATGAAAATGTTCCACAACTCCGGCACCTTTTTGGCCCAAAACCCCAGTCCCGTGGGCCTCGTCTACGAGTAGCATGGTGGAAAATTCCTTGGCGATCGCCAACAATTCGGGCAGTAAACAGAGATCGCCATCCATACTAAAAACGCTATCGGTGGTGATCAGGCAACGGCGGTAGTTTTGTCGATGGGTTTCGAGGAGCTGACGTAATGCGTCTAAATCATTGTGGTCATATTCCAACACTGTCGCACCGCTTAATTTTGCCCCATTTTTTAAACTCGAATGGTTGTATTGATCCCCTAAAATCAGGTCTTTTTTGTTGGTAATGGCGCTAATGGTGCCGAGGTTGGCTAGATAACCGGAGCTAAATACTAGGGCATCTTCGGTTTGTTTGAGATTGGCGATCGCCTGCTCCAAATCCCGGTGGAGTTGTCGGTGGCCACTGGTGAGCCGAGAGCCTGTACTCCCCGTCCCCAGCGTCTTGGTGGCCGCTATGGCAGCATCAATTAAGCGGCGATCGCCCGCTAAACCCAGATAGTCATTGCTGGCAAAATTAACCACCGATTGACCATTTAAGGTCACCGTTGCCCCCGATTGACTGGTGATTGTTTTCGGTTGTCGATACCAATTTGCTTTTTTGATAGTGGCCAAAGCGGTCTCTAGCCAGCCATAAATAGGATCAGAATTCGCCATGATTACTTCGCATCGAGCCAATTTTTACCACAGTGAATATCAACCACTAAAGGAATAGATAAAGGTACCGCTTGTTCCATTGTGGTTTTGATTTTAGGGCCTAATTCTTCCCATTCTTCTGGGGGCATTTCAAAAACTAATTCATCATGAACTTGGAGTAACAAACGAGCCTGATAATCCTTTAATAATTCGTGAATTTGGATCATCGCCACTTTGATAATATCAGCACTGGAACCCTGGATCGGTGCATTAGCCGCTGCCCGTAATAATTGGGCATCGTTGTAGGCATAATCGAGGCTATCTAAATCAATCGCTTTAGGATCGCTGCCTTTTAGTTCAATTAAACAGTTACTGATAAAGTCAAAGTTGCGCCGTCGCTGCAAAATTGTACTCACGTAACCCTGGGCGATCGCCTGCTTTTTAACCAGTTCTAAATACTCAAAAACCTTAGCATAACGTTCATGGTAGCGATCAATAAAAGCCCGTCCTTCTTCCTTAGAAACGCCCGCTTCCCGGGCAAACCGCTGGGCACCCATCCCATAGATCACACCAAAATTGATAATCTTACCAATTCGTCGTTCTGCGGCAGTGACAGCCTGGGACGAGTCCCGATCAAAAATCATTTGCGCCGTAACCCGGTGGACATCTTCTCCGGCTTGGTAGGCCTGTAATAAAATGGGTTCTTGACTTAAGTGGGTCAGAATTCTAAGTTCAATTTGTGAATAATCTGCCGCGACAAGTACCCAATTTTCTTTAGGGATAAATGCCCGCCGAATCCGTTGGGAAAATTCAGTGCGTACCGGAATATTTTGCAAATTGGGGTTCGATGAAGAAAGTCGCCCTGTACTGGTTAAAGTTTGATTGAAATCTGTATGAATTCTATCGGTTTTTGGGCTAACGAGGGTCGGCAAAGCATCAATATAGGTGGATTTTAATTTTGCAAGGGTACGATATTCAAGAATGTAATCAATGATTGGGTGATCCCCTTGTAATTTTTCGAGGACAGCGTGGTTTGTTGAATAGCCTGTTTTGGTTTTGCGTGTTTTCTTTGTGTTTAAACCCAACTTTTCGAAAAGGATTTCTCCTAATTGTTTGGGGGAATTGAGATTAAATCGTTCATCTGCTGCGTTGTAAGCTTTGGTTTCTAAGTCTGTTAAATCAGCCCCCAATTCTTCGGCTAATTGCTGAAGATAGTCTTGATCAATGCGAATACCTGTATTCTCCATGGCACAGAGTACTGGTTCTAGGGGCGTTTCAACTTCTTCTAGGAGTTTTTCTAAATCGGGGTAATCTTTAAGCTCGACTTTTAATTTTTGGCAGACTAGATAAGTTGTATAAACATCTAAGCCACAGTATTCTGCCGCAACGGGAATCTCTAGATCTGCAATGGTTTGTTTTTTGGTTAACCCTAAATCTTTATAGCTTTTAGCAATGATATTTCCCAGATAACGTAGGCTCAAATCCGTTAAATTATGTTTCATCTCTGGATGTAAAACATAACTTGCTAACATCGTATCGAACACTACCCCAGCTAGGGTGATTCCCTGGTGGGCAAAAATAGCGCGGTCAAACTTCGCATTTTGAAAAACTTTTGGATATTTTTCTGTTTCCAAAATCGGTTTTAGAGCCTGAAAAATTTGCGTTTTTTCTAGTTGGTTTCCGTTATGGTGAGCAATGGGAATGTAGGCAATATTGCCTGGGTCTCTCCCCCAACAGCACCCAATACCCACGAGATCGACTTCCCGGGGATCTAAACCGGTAGTTTCTGTATCCCAGGCCACGGGGTGATTGACATCAGTTTGGGTTTTGAGTTGATCGATTAACTCAGTGAGCTTCTCTGCGGTGTCAATAATCAGTGGCTGGATCGGCGAGATAGTTGCAGTTGGGGGCGTCTGGGCTTGATTTTGGTCGGGATCTGAGGGAGCAAAAATAGATAATTGTGCGTTACCTGCTTCGTCAACGGTCGTGTTATTGGACTGGACAGATTCTAGGGTGGGAATCTCGATGGTTTCTGCGCCAAAAATTTGCTGGATTCTACCAATATCCTGGATAAATTTTTTGAGTTCTAATTTCGTTAAAATCCCGATTGCTTGCTCTAGATTAAAGCCAGTTAAATGAAGCTCATTTAAGAGAATATTAATGGGCGCATCCTGGGCAATTTTTGCTAACTTTTGACAATGATAGGCGGCGTCTTTATCCGTTTCTAAACGTTTTTTAGTGGCGCCTTTAATATTATCGAGGTTGGCATAAATATTATCTAAACTGCCAAATTCATGGATGAGCTTAATGGCGGTTTTCTCACCAATGCCCTGGACACCTTTGTAATTATCGGAGGAATCACCCGCGAGGGCTTTGAAGTCTACGACTTGCTCTGGTTTTACACCTAATTTTGCTTCGACAAGTTCTGGGGTGAATTCTTCATAGCTACCGCTTTTGACGCCCTTGGTATCGAGGTAAAGAATGCTGATTTTTTTGTCAGGGTCTACCAACTGAAAAAGATCGCGATCGCCTGTCAAAATTTTTACCTGTTGGCCTGCTTCACTGGCTTGTCGGGCGAGGGTCGCAAGCACATCATCGGCTTCATAACCCACAGCAGCCACCCGGGACACATTTAAGCTATCGAGCAGGTCGAGGAGATTTTCAAAATCGGGCCGGAAATCGTCTGGGGCAGGCTTACGTTGGGCCTTGTAGTTCTCGTCGGCGGTGTGGCGAAAGGTGGGTTCAGGTCGGTCAAAGGCGATCGCCACCGCATCGGGTTTTTGGCGTTCGATCACCTGCACAAGGGCATTGAGAAAGCCAAAGCAAATACTCGTCGGAATTCCCGTTGAAGTCCGCAGCGCCCCTTGTCTAGACTTGGCAAAGGCGTAGTAGCAGCGAAAGGCGAGGGAGTGACCATCAATTAGGAGCAGCAGCGGCGTTGTCATTAATACTTACGGAACAATTCAAGGAGCAATCGACTATGATGATCTTCCCATAATCCCGCCATTTCATCACCCCAGGGATTTGTTTTATTCTAAAGAGGAGATTCTTTTTTACTTCCTTGATTTCAATCATCAAGAAAATAACTGATATTAAATTATTCAAAAATATTGCCCTTTTAAACTTATCAAACATGAAAAATTTTGACGCCTTTTTTCAAAAAATTTATGCTCAACCCATCGAAGCTCGGCAACATTGGTATGCAGAGGCAACCCAAGCCTATGACCAATATCGTGCCCCCTATATGCCGGAAATTATTGATTTAATCTGCGGAAAAATCAAGCCGGAAAGTGTCATTCTAGAAATTGGCAGCGGCCCAGGCAATGCAACGCAACATTTTGCCCAACGGGGTTTTTCATTAATCTGTTTAGAGCCGAACCCACGAGCCTGTAAATTTGCCGCCCAACGCTTCCAAAATTACCCAATTCAAATTATTAATACCACCTTTGAAGAATGGGGACCGACCCTAGAAAAATTCGATACCATTCTTGCCAGTACTTCTTTTCACTGGCTGCAACCAGATACCAGATGCCAGGCGATCGCCAGTTTACTCAAGCCCCAGGGGAACATAGTTCTGCTTTGGAATACCGTGCCCCAACCGGATCCCACCATTTTTCAGGATCTCTTGCCTCTCTATGAAAAATATATGCCCAGCTTTGCCAGCTTTGAAAATATCGCTGTCCAAGAACAAAATCTCAAGAACATCAGCCAAGGTTTGCTTGATTCAAATTGTTTTCAAAACTTAGAACTAACCCAGATCATTGAAACAAAAGATTATTCCCCCAACGATTACCTCAAATTACTCACAACTCTTTCTCCCTACATTGCCCTAGATTCCACAGTTCGCAGGCAACTCTTCGATGAACTAAAGGCTGTCTTTCAAGCTCGAAAAATTCAGACGATTCCCACCCAATATATTTGCGCTGCCCACATTGCCCAAGTGAAACCGCCCAATTAAGAAAAAAGGTGAGAATCACTGACTCTCACCTAATCGGTTCAACTTAATATTGTTATTAAATATTAAATCAATCTAATTTCTCGATTAGCTTTCCTTCAACCAGCTAAACATTGCCCGCAGATCCTTACCCACAACTTCAATGGGATGTTCTGCTTCACGGCGACGAATCGCCGTAAATTGCGCTTGACCCGACTGATTTTCGAGGATGAAATTCCGTGCAAACTCACCCGTTTGAATTTCCGTCAGAATTTCCTTCATTGCGGCTTTGGTCTCAGCGGTGATCACCCGTGGCCCACTGACATAATCACCATACTCAGCGGTGGTAGAAATGCTATCCCGCATTTTCGCCAGACCACCTTCCACAACGAGGTCAACAATAAGTTTTACTTCATGGAGACACTCAAAGTAAGCCAACTCCGGCTGGTAACCCGCTTCGACGAGGGTTTCAAAACCAGCTTTAATCAGAGCACTCAGACCACCACAGAGAACTGCCTGTTCACCAAATAGATCAGTCTCCGTTTCTTCTCGGAACGTGGTTTCAAGGATGCCACCGCGAGTACCGCCGATGCCTTTCGCGTAGGCCATCGCCAAATCACGGGCTTGACCTGTGGCGTCTTGGTAAACTGCGAATAATGCTGGCACCCCTTGACCTTGTTCATAGGTACGACGCACGAGGTGACCAGGGCCTTTAGGGGCAACCATTACAACGTCTACATCAGCGGGAGGAACGATTTGGCCGAAGTTGATATTGAAGCCATGGGCAAAGGAAAGTACATTGCCCGCTTGGAGGTTGGGGAGAATATCTTTGGTGTAGACAGATTTTTGGACATCGTCGGGTAACAAAATCATGATCCAGTCCGCCACTTTTGCTGCTTCCGCAACAGGTAAAACCTTTAGACCTTCGGCTTCGGCTTTGGCTGTGGACTTACTTCCGGCATACAGGCCGATAACGACGTTAATCCCACTGTCTTTGAGGTTGAGGGCATGGGCATGGCCCTGGGAACCATAGCCGATGATGGCAACGGTTTTGCCGTTTAACAGATCTAAGTTTGCGTCCGCATCATAATACATGCGAGCCATAGGACAATTCTCCGACGGAAATTACAAAGTTAAGAATATGTGTTAATGCATACTGCAGACTTCGTATTATAGGAGATTGTTGTCAACTGAACTTTTGCTGGGCAGGCTCCTCAGAAATTTTTAATAACTTATAGGAAAAACAACCAACCGACATCTTTGATTTCGGCAAACTCTGCTGATCATTGCGTCGAAATTTTGGCGATCGCCGAGGATCTCAGTCGCCCTCCCTAGGGACTTGACAGGCGCAACAATGATTCGCCGAAGGCTTTTGGGGCTGTTACAATAAACCTCTGATAATTCTGTTGGTCTTACAAGCAATAAACTCCCATGGGTAAAGGCATCGTTCTGCTATCAAAACGAGAAATTGAAAAAATGCGCAATGCGGGACGGCTAGCGGCGCAACTCCTTGATTACCTAGAGCCTCTGGTTAAACCGGGAGTGACGACCCTCGAATTGAACGATGCGGCGGAGGAATGGACCCAAAAACACGGTGCAAAAAGTGCCCCCCTCGGTTATGGCAAGAGTAACCCTTACCCAAAATCTATTTGTACCAGTGTCAATGAAGTAATTTGTCACGGCATTCCCAGTAAGAAAAAAGTGCTCAAAGACGGCGACATCATCAATATCGATGTGACCCCCATTCTCGACGGCTACCATGGTGATACGTCTCGGACTTTTTTTGTGGGCACCCCAGCACCCAGGGTCAAAAAATTAGTCGAAGTAACGGAAAAATGTCTGTACATCGGCATTGAAGCGGCTCAACCCAACGGTCGCATCGGTGATATTGGGGCGGCGATCCAAGAATATGCCGAATCCCAAGGCTATTCAGTCGTGCGTGATTTTGTCGGCCATGGCATTAGTAATGTCTTCCACACAGAGCCCCAGGTTCCCCACTACGGCAAACGCGGTAAGGGCACCAAAATTCGTCCGGGGATGGTTTTTACCATTGAACCAATGATCAATGAAGGCACCTATGAGAGCCAATTACTTGGTGATGGTTGGACAGCGGTGACCAAGGACGGTAAGCTCTCGGCCCAGTTTGAACATACGATTGCGATCACCCCAGAAGGGCCAGAAATTTTAACCCTGTCGGCATAAAGGGTGTGATTGGATGGCTTAACAACCTGAGATACCAACAAAAAAGACCCCAAATGGGGTCTCTTCGCAATTAGTTTTAGAGTTTAATCGTCTAAAGCTCTATTCTTCTTCGTTTGCTGCTTCAGCCTCTTCTGCTTCGAGGGTGCCGGCAGGGACAAATTCGATCTCAGACTGTTCTTCGAGCCAATCGAGGGTGGCATCAATGGTCAACTCTTCTTTGATGGCTTCCTGGAGACGCTCTTCATCAAAGCCTTCCTGGAGTTCTGCCTTGGCTTCCTCTAGGCGCTCGTTAAATTTGTCGGTATTAATTTCGATCTTCTCGACCTTGGCAATTTCCGTGAGAATCAAGGAGTTGCTGAGCCGTTGTTCTGCTTCTGGGCGAGCCGTTTCTCGCAGTTTAGGAATCATATCCTTGGTAAAGATGCGATTCACATCGATGCCCATGCGGCTGAATTCCATCATCTGCTGGGTGAGGACTGCGGTAATTTCTTCGTTGACGCTCACTTCTGGCAGTTCGGCGCTGTTGTTGGCAGCGAGTTGTTCTAGCAGATAACGACGCACGCTGTTTTTGGTGCTGATTTCAGCGTTTTCTTTTAGCTGGGCTTCTAGACTTTCTTGCCAAGCCGCGAGGGTTTCAAATTCTTCGTTGGTGGCTTCGCTGGCAAACTCATCATCGAGTTCCGGTAGTTCGCGGCTCTTGAGTTCCTTGAGGGTGACGGTGAAGGAGACTTGTTTCCCGGCCATTTCTTCGTTGCCGTAGTCTTCGGGGAAGGTAACGGTGAATTTCTTGGTTTCTTCGGGTTTCATGCCGACAAAACCATCCACAAAGCCTGGGATAAATTTGCCTTCTTCGAGGTCGAGGGAAAAGTCTTCGGCTTGGGTGCCGGGGATAATGTCTGCTTCTTCTTCGCCAGCGTCGTTTACATAGCGACCTTCGTAATCGGCGATCGCCACATCTCCCATTTGAGCCGCCCGGTCTTCGACGGGGACAAGGGTGGCCAGTTCGCGTTGTTTCTGGGTGAGAAATTCATCGAGATCCGCCGGATCATATTCGCTCTTTTCGGCCTTGAAGCTGAGGCCCTTGTAGCTGTTGAGGCTTACGGTGGCGGGGACATCCACGGCGGCCTTGAAAGTGAAGGATTCACCGGGTTTGTAGGCGCTGATCAGGTCATCGAAGGAAGATTTGAGTTGGAAATTTCCTAGGGCCTCAATGTTTTCTTGGGCGATCGCCGCTTTTAAGCTGTCGTCGATCAAATCCTCAAGGACAGACGCCTTAATGCGATTGGGGCCTAACCGTTGGATCAAAATCTGCTTGGGAACTTTTCCTTTCCGGAAACCGGGGAGGTTCACGGTACGGGCAAGTTTCCGCACTGTTTCATCATAGACTTTTTGGGTGACGTCAGCGGGGACTTCGATTTCTAGCCCAACTTGGCTGGCAGGAAGCTTTTCCTGGATAACTTTCATCGATGTTTAAAGGTTCTAATATATAAGTTACCTCAGTACAGGACAAAAAGCTTGAAAAGGATAGAGGGAGAGGGTTTGATGGAAATAAGCACAAATCAATCAAGCCCTCATGAATCAGATTAGCGAAATTCGCCGCCAATTGCGACCTCATCTCGGATGGCATGGAGCCAGACTGTCATTTATCGCCCTCTTCCTGGTGGCACTGTTCCGGGCTAAAACCGTCAATCTCGCCGAACTCGCCACCGTCTGGGGAGGCAATGCAGCAGAAGAGTCTAATTACAAACGCATGCAGCGATTCTTTCAGTCCTTTGACGTCAACATGGACAAAATCGCCAGGATGGTAATGAATATCGCGGCTATCCCGCAACCTTGGGTCTTAAGCATCGACCGCACCAACTGGTCATTGGGGACAACTGACTTCAACATCCTAATGCTGTGCGTCGTCCATGAGGGTATCGGCTATCCATTGATGTGGACGATGCTCAAAAAGAAGAGGGGCAACAGCAATAGTACAGAGCGGATGGATTTGCTCGAACGCTTTGAAACCTTATTTCCCAATATCGAGATTGCCTATCTCACGGGAGACCGAGAGTTTATCGGCAAGCCCTGGTTATCGTATCTGATGCTCGATAAGCCTATTCCCTTTCGTCTGCGCCTACGTCAGACCGACAAAATAAGTAAAGGCAAAGGTCAACCCGCCATCGCGGGGTCACATCTGTTTCGCTCCTTAGCCATTGGCGAAACAAGAATACTGCCAGGAAAACGGTGGGTCTGGGGTCGTCAGGTCTATGTCATGGGCACTCGTCTCGACTCGAAACGAAGAGCTAGTAAAAATGAGGATGAGTTTCTGATTATCATCACCACCCATGACCCTCAAAATGCTTTAGCAGATTACCGTCGTCGCTGGGGAATTGAAACCCTGTTTGGAGCTCTTAAGACCCGTGGCTTTTGCTTGGAATCGACCCATTTTACCGATAAGGTGCGTTTGTCGAAGCTGCTGGCTCTGTTGGCCATTGGCTTTGTTTGGGCGATGAAAGCGGGTTTATGGCGACATATCCAAAAGCCGATTCGTATCATCAAGGCCCATGGCCGTCGAGCTCGGAGTTTGTTTCGCTATGGCTTTGACTTATTGCGTCGCTTTTTTACCGCTTCTCCCCAATCTCTACTTGGGTCAGAGTTTCACCCCATACAACTTTTGTCCTGTACTTAGATAAGTTACAACTAAGAGTCTTAGGATAGTTTTGTTCGTTGGCGATCGCCCCTTTAGGGGTCTGAATTGAGCGCTCCATGATATCCTAAGGTCAGTAACCCAAACGCAGGATTACCCAGAATATGTTTGGGTCGGTCTATTGCGTTTTTACGAGGGGTTAACCTATCTGATAATAGTATAATTAGAGCTTCGATATACAAAGTCTTGCGAAAGGGATGCACCAATACAAAACGACAAAAGTTGCCCTGCTTATCCTAGCCAAACCCTCACCTCTGGGGTGATCAAGCCATCCCCGCCACAGTGAAAAATTCTCCCAGGCGATCGCCCCAACCAGATTTTTACTTTTTAATTTCATTACCCTTAACCCAAAGTCATTAGGAGGTTTATTCTTTGTCAAAACTAGTCAATGTCGCCATTCTTGGTGCTACCGGAGCCGTTGGCGCAGAACTCCTACAGTTGCTAGAAGAACGGGATTTTCCCCTAAACAACTTAAAACTTTTGGCCTCGCCCCGTTCTGCCGGGAAAACCCTGACTTTTAAAGGCAAGCCCATTACCGTCGAAGCAGTCAGCCCAGAAGCCTTTGAAGGGATCGATATTGTCCTCGCGTCCGCCGGGGGAAGCACCTCAAAAAAATGGGCCAAGGCGATCGTCGAAGCCGGTGCCGTGATGATCGACAACTCCAGCGCCTTCCGCATGGATCCTGATGTGCCCCTCGTGGTGCCAGAAATTAACCCAGCGGCAGCCCAACAACACCAGGGCATCATCGCGAACCCCAACTGCACAACCATTCTCATGGGGGTGGCAATTTATCCTCTCCATCAAGTGCAACCCATCCAGCGGATTGTGGTTTCTACCTATCAATCTGCCAGTGGTGCCGGGGCTAGGGCCATGGAAGAAGTCAAACAGCAGACCCAGGCGATCTTGGCGGGCGAAGAACCCCCCACAGAATCTTTCCCCTATCCCCTCGCCTTTAATCTTTTTCCCCACAATACCCCCATCGATGACGCGGGCTATTGCCAAGAGGAGATGAAAATGGTGAACGAAACCCGGAAGATCTTTGGGACGCCTGACCTGCGGATTAGTGCTACCTGTGTCCGGGTGCCGGTGCTGCGGGCCCATTCTGAAGCGGTTAACCTAGAGTTTGCGCAGCCCTTCGAGCCAGCCCAAGCCAAAGACATCCTCACCACGGCCCCTGGTGTTACCGTAGTAGAGGATTGGGAAAACAATTATTTCCCGATGCCCATGGATGCAACGGGGAAAGATCCGGTGCTGGTGGGTCGTATTCGCCGGGATATTTCCCAAGACAATGGCCTGGAATTGTGGCTCTGTGGCGATCAGATTCGGAAAGGAGCAGCCCTTAATGCCGTCCAGATTGCGGAACTGCTTTGGGAAAAAGATTGGCTCCAACCAGCGGCGATCGCAACGGCGGTCTAGTCCAGTAAGATTTATGTGTGTTGTGTCGATTCGTTTATGACAAGTACAAGATTTGGTCGAGTGATCACCGCAATGGTGACCCCCTTTACGGAAGAGGGGCAGGTGGATTACGCGATGGCGGAAAAATTAGCGGCCCATCTCATTGACCAGGGGAGTGACGCCCTTGTTGTCTGCGGCACCACCGGAGAATCGCCCACCCTGACTTGGGATGAGGAGTATGAGCTATTCCGGGCTGTGCAAAATGCTGCCACTGGACGGGCTAAGGTAATCGCGGGTACGGGTTCTAATTCCACCAGTGAGGCGATCGCCGCCACCCAAAAAGCCGCTAAACTGAACTTGGACGGTTCGCTGCAAGTTGTTCCTTATTACAATAAGCCCCCCCAGGAAGGACTTTATCAGCATTTCAAGGCGATCGCCGAGGCCTGCCCTGATATCCCATTGATGCTTTACAACGTGCCGGGGCGCACCAGTTGTAATCTGTTGCCCGAAACCGTGATTCGCCTCGCCACCGTGGACAACATCGTGGCCATCAAAGAAGCCAGCGGTAACCTCGACCAGGCCGCCCAAATTCGTTGTGGTGTAGATTCTACCTTTGAAATTTACTCAGGGGATGATAGTCTAACTCTACCTTTGATGAGTGTAGGAGCCCAGGGCGTTGTGAGCGTGGCCAGTCACCTTGTCGGGCCGCAGATGCAGGCGATGATCCAAGCCTTTCTTGCTGGCCGTACCCAAGAGGCGATCGCCCTCCACCTGAAGCTTTTTCCCCTATTCCGAGTCCTATTTTGTGATACCAACCCCCTCCCCGTTAAAACCGCACTCATTCTTCAGGGATGGCGTTTAGGGAGCTTTCGTCCGCCCCTCTGTCCCCTCAGCCCCGATCGCACGAAACAACTCACCCAGGTGTTGAAGGATCTGTCCCTCCTCTAAAACAAAGCATTGGGATGAACAGCCTACTGCCATGGCTTTTGACAACTGAACAGTATTGCGCCAATTACCAGCACCCGATTGATCGCTGGTTGTGCCTAGCCGTTGGTCTTCAGAGACCTGCTTTAAAAAGTTTTCTATTTCAATCTTTTCTCTAGTTTTAACCACACGCAAATCTAAGGAGTTTTATGAACAAGAGCAAACCCCAACCCACAACCCGTAGAAGAACCCGCACCAGCCAAAAACAAACGACCAAGCCAGAAAATCTCAACTCCCAGGACAGTATTAAAATTATTCCCTTGGGTGGTCTCCATGAAATTGGTAAAAACACCTGTGTTTTTGAGTATGACGATGAAATCGTGCTGCTCGATGCGGGGCTAGCCTTTCCGACGGATGGAATGCATGGGGTCAACATTGTTCTGCCAGACACAACCTATCTCCGGGAAAATCGCCACAAAATTAAGGGGATGATTGTCACCCACGGTCACGAAGATCACATCGGTGGCATTTCCCATCACCTCAAGCAGTTTGATATTCCAGTAATCTATGGCCCCCGCCTAGCTATGTCTCTGCTGTCCGACAAATTAGATGAAGCGGGTGTAAGTGATCGCACCAAACTCCACAGTGTTATGCCACGGGACATGGTGCGCATTGGTAAAAATTTCCTCGTAGAATACATTCGCAATACTCACTCCATTGCCGATAGCTTTACCGTGGCGATCCACACGCCCATTGGGGTAATCATTCACACAGGGGACTTCAAAGTAGACTTTACCCCTGTTGACGGTGAACAGTTCGATTTCCAACGCCTCGCTGAACACGGCGAAAAAGGTGTTCTCTGTCTTTTAAGTGATTCGACGAACGCCGAAGTTCCCGGTCGCACCCCTTCAGAAGCTTCTGTAAAACCGAATTTAGACCGTATCTTTGGTCAAGCCCAGGGAAGACTCTTCGTCACGACCTTTGCGTCTTCTGTTCACCGAGTCAGCATTATTTTAGAACTGGCACAAAAGCACAATCGCAAGGTGGCTGTAGTGGGCCGCTCTATGCTAAACGTCATTTCCCATGCCCGCAATTTAGGCTACATGAAATGTTTGGATGAGCTGTTTATTCCCCTGCGACAACTCAAAAGTATGAAGGATGAGGATGTTTTGATCCTGACAACGGGCTCCCAAGGTGAAACCCTATCGGCCATGACCCGGATCTCCCACGATGCCCACCGTCACATCAAAATTAAGGAAGGGGATACGGTGGTCTTTTCGGCCAATCCGATCCCTGGGAATACGATCGCCGTGGTCAATACCATTGATCGTTTGATGATGCGCGGCGCGAAAGTTATCTATGGTAAAGGGGAAGGCATTCACGTTTCTGGTCACGGCGCCCAAGACGATCACAAGTTGATGTTGGCCTTGACGAAGCCGAAGTTCTTTATTCCGTTCCACGGGGAACACCGGATGTTGGTGAAGCACGCCCAAACGGCCCAATCGATGGGGGTACCGGAAGAAAATATTGTGATTATCGATAACGGTGACATTGTGGAACTCACAGAAAATTCCATTGGTGTTACCGGGAAAGTGCCTTCGGGAATTGAATTAGTAGACCGTTCTGGTATTGTCCATGATTCGGTACTCCAGGAACGCCAACAGTTGGCCGAGGAAGGGGTGATTACGGTGGCCGTGGCGATCGCCCAGGATGGTAATCTAATTGCACCGCCAGAAATTCATCTCCGGGGTGTGGTTACCGCAGCGAACAATAAGTTGCTCCACCAGTTAATCCAACGGAATGTCGAAAATGTGTTGGAGGATCGCCTCGCAGAATATAAAGAACATGGCAAGCGCAGCAACGAAGACATTGACTGGACTGATATTCGCCTAGAAATCGAAGCATCCCTGCAACGCCTTGCCCGTCGAGAATTACAAGGGGAACCCCTGGTGGTCTTTTTGATGCAGGTCAGCGAACAGACTGCCGTTAGAACCCAGCGCCGTCGTCGTCGTCCCACAGCATCCCTTGCTTCCTAATGAAGGAAAAGGATTTGGGATTTGCTCTAAGTCTCTTGTAAGCATTTAAATTCAGAGAAATACACGAAAGGGAGCCATAATGACTCCCTTTTTTGTTTACGGATTTAGAGCATTAAAAAAATTCGAGAAAATGCTTAGCTGATAGCCAAGCTCTTAGAAAAATTAATTTTCGCTATTTTGAGCCTGGGCCGGATCTACCCAGATAATGCGCTGTTGTTTGGGATCGACTTTTATGGTGTACTCCTGCATTAGTCGATGGCTCCCGTAGGCATCGAAGTGACGGTTAAATTCTTGGCGTAGTTTGGCGACCCGTTGTTCTGCTTCGGTGACTTCGCCCTTGAGAACAGATAACTGCTGCTGTTGGGATAGTTGGGCCGGTAACAATTGAGCAATGGAGGCGATCGCCACCCCACCGAGGAGACAATTTACAGAAATCTGCGCCGCCAATTCCCAGCAAGCGAACCGATGCTGCTTATTTGCTGCTGTTGATGGGCCAGCGTTTTTTTGATCTTGCTTATGGCGACGTTTCTGGAGAGAAATAGGGGTCTGTTGCCGGGGTGATTGTGGAGGGGAGAAGCCGTACATGAACACAGGATCCAACACTAAAAAAACAAGAAATCGCGTAACCTGAAGTTATCGAAGCATTTTTCTTTGATTGATAATGCTTATAACAAGCCTTTTTAGAAAAAATGATCGATAATTTTGCCGATGTTTAAATGACAGTAGATGCGCTGAAAATGGATCGAGGCGATCGCCCAAATCATTAAGATGTAAAAAATTTCAAGACCGAAATTCACCACAATTTTTTGGAGAATTTTGATCAAGCTTTGGCCTTGATGCTAGCAGCATCTTAGCATTTGCGTTTTAAAAAATTAGAATCTCTTCAAAAAGAAGCTCTGATCCCCAAAATTCAGGCAAATATGGCCGCTATTGATAAATAAAACAAATTATAGCCACGCAGATTTTGTTGAATTCTAATAGGTTTCTGCATAGGGGCTGGGACTCTGGGCCAGATTTAAAAACTTTGTTAGCTCCGGCTGGAAAATCAGCTTAACCGTCCCGGTGGGGCCATTACGGTGTTTCGCAATAATCACTTCGGCAATATCTCGCTCCGGGGTATCTGGGTTGTAATAACTGTCGCGGTAGAGCATTAAAACCAGGTCGGCATCCTGCTCGATGGAACCTGATTCGCGCAGGTCAGACATCATGGGACGTTTGCTGTTGCGGGCCTCAACGCCTCGACTTAACTGGGATAGGGCAAAAATGGGCACATCTAATTCCCGGGCGAGCCCTTTGAGCGATCGCGTAATTTTTGAGAGTTCTTGGACACGATTGTCTCCACCGCCTTCCATGAGTTGCAGATAGTCAATGAGGATTAACCCTAACTTTCCCCCCTGTTCTGCCTGAAGTTTCCGGGCCTGCGATCGCATCTGACCTACCGTGATATTCGCCGTATCATCGATAAATAAAGGCACATCCGACAAAAATTCCACCGCTTTGAGGAGAGGACGCATATCAACCTCATCGAGGCGTCCGGCCCGGAGACGATTACTTTCAATCTGAGCCTCCCCAGCCAAGAGGCGCTGCACCAATTGCTCCTTCGACATTTCTAAACTAAAAATGGCCACGGGAAGCCGTTCCTTTTTAGCGATATTAGTGGCCACATTTAGCGAAAAACTGGTTTTCCCCATGGCGGGACGTCCGGCAATAATTACCAGATCAGAGCGTTGGAAGCCATTGGTCATCGCATCGAGATCATAAAACCCACTCGAAAGCCCCGACAGCATCTCTTTTTCCTGCTGCTTGGCCTGGCGTTCTTCGATATTGCTAAAGGCTTCGGCAATGGTTTCGGCAATGGCGGTTAGGCCATCCTGGGGACGGGTCTGGGTGAGCCGAAAGATTTTTTGCTCAGATTCATCGAGGACATCGGGTAGAGTTTTAACGGTGTCATAGCCCAGATCAATAATTTCATGGCCCCCGGCAATGAGTTGTCGCCGCACGTATTTATCCATGACCAGTTCCGCATAGTGGTCAATATTCACAGCGGAGACGGTGCGATCCACCAATTGGGAAAGCTTGGGAATACCGCCGACTTTTTCGAGACGTTCGTTGTCCTGGAGCCAGGTACTCAGGGCCAATAAATCCGTCGGTTTGCCCTGATTATGGAGCACCAACAAACCTTGATAAATATCCCGGTGGGCCTGGACATAAAAAGCATTAATCACCAGAACATCCACCACCCGGCCCATGGCTTCTGGGTCCATTAAAATCCCCCCCAGAATAAATTCTTCGGCTTCGATATTTTGGGGCGGAAGGGCGTTACCGGGAAAAGCGGGAGTTGAATCGGCCATGGTTGGGGAGGAAGTGGGGCGTAAGGAAACGCTTTCTTAATAGTCTAAACGTACTGATTGAAAATGAAAATAGCGATCGCCACTGGGACTTGCTGGAATGTCAGAGGCAATGGGAAGATCGCAGGCATTAGGCAGAGGGGATTTCATGTTTAGTTATCTTAAGGGAGAGGCGATCGCCATCCACCGGAATTTGCAGGGGCGTTTTTTTCTAATTCTCGAAGTGAGGGACATTGGCTACGAGATCCAAGTGCCAGGACGCCTCGCCCAGGAGTTGGAAGCAGTGATCGGCCAACCCCAACACATTTTTGTCCACAGTCAGCAACGGGAGGACGGCACCTATCTCTACGGCTTTGCCAGCGGTGCCGCGCGGGATTTGTTCCGTCAGCTCATCAGTGTCAGTGGCATTGGTGCCCAAGGGGCGATCGCCCTCCTCGATACCCTAACCTTGCCGGAATTGGTACAGGCCATTGTCACCGCCGATCATCGTCAGCTAGCCAAAGCGCCGGGTATTGGCAAAAAAACCGCCGAACGGCTTGCCCTCGAACTGCGCAGCAAACTCAGCCAATGGCGAGATCAATTTTCGCTTCCCGACACAGCCGCTCAACCCAATGCTGCCGTCCACGAAGATTTGGAATTAACCTTGTTGGCCTTGGGATACCAAGAAACCGAAATCCGTGGGGCGATCGCCACCCTCAGTCAAGACTCGATTCTGTTGCAAAATGACAATGCCGACGAATGGATCCGGCGGGCCATCACTCTCTTGAGCCAGACATAACAAGACAAAAACCCCCTACAATGAGGAGGCCTAGGCTCACCTGTTCAACAAAAAAACGCTATTGAATTTCCCGGACGCGGGGTTGTCCGTCAATAATTTCACCGACCAAAATCACATCAGCCACCCCAACAAACAGACCGTTTTCCAGGACGCCAGGGATATTATTAATCTTTTGCTCTAGGGTTGCTGGGTCGTCAATCCCTGTAAATTTAAGATCCACGACTAAATTTCCTTCATCGGTGACTACAGGGCCAGCTTTTTTGACTCCCATTCGGAGTTCCGGCTTACCACCTAATGCTTCTAGTTGACGCATCACTGGCGTAATGGCCATGGGAATAACTTCCACGGGTAATAAAAAGGTTGAACCCAAGCGATCAACCAGCTTGCCGCTATCTACCACGACGATAAACTTGTTGGCGAGGGCATCCACAACTTTTTCCCGGGTGTGGGCCGCACCGCCCCCTTTAATTAAATTTTTCTGGGGATCGACCTCATCGGCCCCATCAATGGCCACATCAATGTGATCGACGGCATCCAAACTGCTTAGGGGAATGTTGTACTGTTTTGCGAGAACTTCTGCCTGGAAGGAGGTGGGAATCCCGACAATATTCTCCAGTTCACCTGCGGCTAAACGCTCACCAATGTATTGAATTGCATAGGCGGTGGTTGACCCAGTGCCTAAACCAACCACTGAGTTGGACTGGACTAGGGCGGCGGCGGCTTTGCCCACTTCCTGTTTCATGACCGTGACGGCATCCATTGTGTATCCCTCCGAGAAAAAAATTGAATAAAAAAATTAATGCTGAAAAATTTTTTGGCGTAAACAAAACAAATCCTGCCACACGATCTGCAGCAGGAAAATCAATGACCCAAGGCCTAAACGTTAGCGGTTTGCTGTTGGAGCATGTCTTTGAGCTTCTCCAATTCGCTGGCCCAGCGGGGGTCGGGTTGAGCGGAAGTTGCATCGCCATAGCTGGATTGCTTCTTGCTGCCACCACCACTGCGCTTGCGCTTGCCGCCTTTGGCATTACTGGCTTCGGCTGGTTTGTCATCGCCTTTGCTACGGGGGAGAGCCTTCTCAATTTTGAGGGGACTGTCCATGAAGGATTGGCCATTGTACTTTTCGATGAAAGCATCGGCTTCTTCGTCGGTGGGGACGGTAACGAAGGCGAAACCACGGCATTTGCCTGTTTTCCGGTCTTTGATCACTTTGGTGGTTGCGTTTTCGCCTGCTTCAGCAAAGAAATCAACCAGGGCTTGTTTTTCGACGACGTCTTTGGGCAGATTGCCGACATACAAACGTACGGACATAGGGAACCTCCTAGATGTTGGTTGGGTTAGATGAAAAACTGGTTTGGGGACAAACTCGTCCAGGGATCAAGTGCTGATAATGTGGCGATCGCCTTTGACCTTGCATACAAAAAAATTTAACTGTAAAAAGACTGATCATCCAGTATTGTTGTGCCCTAGGGCCTTCGGTGAAAACTGATCGGTTTGTCTGTCACAGGAGCAGTGGTGGCATACTTCACATCGTGCGGTTGCTCTGGAATTTTTACTTTACCGTGAACGTTACAGAATGTATAGCACCATCGAGTGACCCATTATGGGGTAAATGGTGCGGAAAGACAAGTCACTTAACGTTTTTTTCCGTTTTCCCCAGGGGATTTATGCTATGGTGATCGCCTGAAATTTTCTCGATGCCGTGGCTTTGGTGAACGATAATCCATCGTAAACCTTGGGGGAAAAAATTGCCCCTAAACGTAACAGAGATGACGGCACCACACAACGGAATGTGAAAGATCGATCAGAAAAGTCGGTAGGATTTGCTAGAGTGGATCACCGATTTTCCAAAACATCTATGGAAAGCGAATTGTGTTTTAAGTTCGGGAGAGTGAGGCAGGTTCCATGGCAATGATCGTTCAAAAATACGGCGGTACCTCCGTCGGCTCGGTGGAAAGAATCCAAGCAGTGGCCAAGCGGGTACAGCAACGGGCCCAGGCGGGCAATCAAATTGTCGTGGTGGTCTCTGCCATGGGAAAAACCACCGATGGTTTAGTGAAATTAGCCCACGAAATTAGTGATAATCCCAACCGGCGGGAAATGGATATGCTCCTCTCCACGGGGGAACAGGTCTCGATTTCTCTGCTCAGTATGGCCCTCCAGGAACTGGGACAACCGGCAATTTCTCTCACTGGTGCTCAGGTGGGAATCGTTACTGAAGCGGAACATAGCCGTGCCCGCATCCTCGAAATTAAAACCGACCGCCTCCAACGACACCTGCAAAAGGGAGAGGTGATCGTCGTGGCGGGTTTCCAGGGCATTTCCAAAACCGAAGATCTAGAAATTACTACCCTGGGTCGGGGCGGATCGGATACTTCTGCGGTGGCGATCGCCGCCGCCCTCAAGGCCTCCTGCTGTGAAATTTATACCGATGTGCCAGGAATTTTAACCACCGACCCGCGTATCGTCCCCGAAGCGCAACTGATGGCCGAAGTCACGTCCGATGAAATGCTAGAGCTTGCCAGTTTAGGGGCGAAGGTGCTTCATCCCCGAGCTGTCGAAATTGCGAAAAATTATGGGGTGCCTTTGGTGGTACGTTCCAGTTGGACGGAGGATCCGGGGACTTGGGTGACCTCTGCCCCGGTGAGCGATCGCCCCTTGATTAACCTCGAAATTGCCAAAGCCGTCGATGCGGTGGAGTTTGATACTAACCAGGCCCGCATTGCGATGCTGCACATCCCTGATCGCCCTGGCGTCGCCGCCAAATTATTTGGGGAAATCGCCACCCACAATGTCGATGTGGATTTAATTATCCAGTCGATCCACGATGGCAATAGCAATGACATTGCCTTCACCGTGACCGAAAATGCTGCTACCCAGGCCCAGGCGATCGCCGAAGCCATTGCCCCCACCCTCTGCGCTGGCACAGACCAAGATTTAAGCGATGTTGCGGTGATGAGCGCCAATGACATTGCCAAAATCACCATCTCTGGGGCTGGGATGATCGGCCGTCCCGGAATTGCCGCGACTATGTTCCAAAGCCTAGCCGATGCAGGGATTAATATCGAGATGATTTCTACCTCGGAAGTGAAGGTGAGTTGCGTTATCCAGCAGACGGATTGTGACCGGGCGATCGCCACCCTCTGCGATGTTTTTGACATTGCCTCTTCCCCGATGAATGCGACCCCAGCGGCTCTCAATCCCAAAGATCACCCCCCCGTCCGGGGTGTCGCCCTTGACCTCAAACAAGCGCAACTGGCCATTCGTCACGTGCCGGATAGCCCCGGTATGGCTGCCCAAATTTTTTCGCTGTTGGCCCACCAAAACATCAGCGTCGATATGATTATCCAATCCCAACGGTGCCGTGTCCTCAATGGGATCAAAACCCGTGACATTGCCTTTACCGTCGCCCAGGGGGATGCTGAAGCGGCTCGCCTCGCCCTCTCTAGCATGGCGGAACAGCTAAACTTTGGGGAAATCGAAGTAGATCCGGCGATCGCCAAAGTCAGTATTGTCGGTTCTGGGATGATTGGCGCACCAGGGGTTGCGGCTCGTTTCTTCCAAGCCCTCGCTACGGCAAAAATTAACATTCAGATGATTACCACTTCTGAGATTAAAATTAGCTGCGTTGTCCCGGAAACCCAAGGCCAGGCCGCCCTGAAACTCGTCCATGAAGCCTTTGCCCTCGGTGGTGAAGCAAAGGTGGAAGTCCCCGCCTAATCATTGCCCAAACCCAGGATTAGCCCGCCGAGGAGAATTAGGAGCAAAAGCCCCAGGATCATAAGTACGCCCATACAAATTCCCTAAAAATACAATCTGCATTCAAACCCAGCCTAGCCCGGTTGGGTTTCTTTGTGGCGGAAACAACTTGATTCTAAAAATATTTTTCAAACAAAAAAAGAGCCCACCGAGGTGAACTCTCTTTATGCAGTGCCGGGAGGCGGAATTGAACCGCCGACACGAGGATTTTCAGTCCTCTGCTCTACCAACTGAGCTATCCTGGCGTTTTGCGCACAAGTTCTAATTTAGCAAAGCAATTTTAAATTGGCAACCCCTAAGCCTAGATTTTTCTCAAAAAAAGTTTTTTACGGGGTTTTTTTCATTATTCTTCGATGGCAATGCGGCCCTGACGTCCCAAACGGAACACCAAAAACGTCAGTAAATACACGACATAAATCACCAAGCCGACAATTCCTAAGAAGCCGAGAAAACCGGGTGTCGAGTTGGCGTGCAAAATTTGTTGGTAACGGCTGGGTGCTTCTAGCCACACTTGGCAATAGGTTCCTTGGCGCATCGCCGTCGAAAAGGCACAGCCCAAAAATGGTAGATTGGCGATCGCCCCGAGCGCGCAGTAAACTGTCACCGCCCAACGCCAAGCCGTAAACGCCAATTTCAGACGACTACCCGGCTGATCGCGAATTTCTTCATTGAGATCAATCCAAAACCATAACCCAATGGGGATCAAAATCCGTGACAACAGCCCTGTCAGATAGCCCACTGACCAACTGGGAATCAACAGATACACCGTCACCATTAACAAGCTGGCCACTTTCCAGTAAATGCCCAGGAGCCGCTGCATCGATTCCACCTTCGCGACGAAACTCCAGATCAACAGTGCAATCGGCACCATCACCGTAAAAATGACCGCCAAACGGTAGTCCATCCAGGCCAATTGCTGTAGTAACGTTTCATCCATGGTTTATGTGGGGTTTGAGACAAATTAAAATTGATTTTTCACAGTATACACAAGTCAAAGCAGTGGCACTACGGAGAGAAACCACTGCTTTGGGGATTAGCTTCTAGCACGTTTTTTGACCTTACCGAAGCCAAGATCAATGACCAAAAGCGCATCAATTAATTTTTTTAACAGAAATAAAGGCGATCGCCGACAAAATTAGTCTTCATAAAGACGGCATTCATCCGCGTCGGGGTTATCATCACAAAACTTTTCTAGGGGACTTTTTTCCGGCTCTTTTTCCCGTTGGTGGGCGGCTTCCGCCTGGAGTTCTTCAACGGCGTCCCAAGCAGCTGCACATTCAGCGGAAGTGGAGTCAGTACTACAAGCTTCCCGAGCCGCATCACGTTCTTGTTCAATTTTTTGATGAATATTTGTCATGAATCCTCGTTTTATCTTGCTATCTTTTTTAATTAAGGGCTCCAGTGACGAATGTTGCAATGTTTGCTTAAGCTCAGCAAAAAGAAAAGACAACAGCCACTGGCGTAGGAACGAAACTCTTTGCTTTTCTTGGCAGTGATTGGCATTCACCGATGGAGATTAGCGCAGGATTAAATTCGAAAAATAAAAAGTCCCTACTGTTCCCCATTGTACCGTAGGAAACCTGGTGGGTCGGTTTATTTTAGATCGGGTATTGCGCCATCGCCGCCCCAGAAAAAATCCCGCCGGCCAGGGGATGTTGTAGTAGAATCTATCTGCTCTGCTTGGAGATCTCCGGAAAAAGCCATGAAGTTTGTTTGCAGTCAAAGTGATCTAAATAGCCAACTGTCCCTCGTCGGTCGGGCGGTGCCCTCGCGGCCTACCCACCCTATTTTGGGAAATGTGCTGTTGACTGCGGATGCGAACCGCCACCAGATTCAACTCACCGCTTTTGATCTCAGCCTCGGCATTCGCACGAGTTTTCCGGCCCAAGTCATCGAAGGGGGCACCCTAACCCTGCCAGCGAAGTTGCTCAATGATATTGTGTCGCGTCTGCCTGAGGGGGAAGTGACCTTGAGTTGCCCGTCGGATACTTTGATGAAAGGCGATGCCCAGGCGACCCTAACTGCTGCTACGGGACGGTTTCAGATTCGAGGTATGGGGGCCGAGGAATTCCCAGAATTGCCGACGATCCAGGACGGTAAAAAATTAATGTTGCCGGCGATCGCCTTGAGCGAAGGCCTAGGAGGTGTACTATTCGCCGCAAGCCCCGATGAAACCAAGCAAGTTCTCACGGGCGTCCATCTCACCCATCATCAGGATTGCCTTGAGTTTGCCGCGACCGATGGCCACCGTCTTGCCCTCGTCGAAACCAGTGATCAGGTCAGTCCAGAGCCAGAATCCAGCGAAACCGGTAAACTTCCCACCTCAACCCTGGAAGATTTTGCTTTAACCATCCCCGCCCGGGCGCTCCGAGAACTAGAACGAATGTTGACCACCGCCAATGAAGCGGATTTAATTGCCCTGCATTTAGACGATAGCCAAGTCATTTTTGAAGTCAATCACCAGCGCCTCACCAGCCGTAAACTAGACGGTGCTTACCCCGCTTACCACCAGTTAATCCCCCGCCAGTTTAGCCGCGATGTCACCCTAGAGCGACGGGCTTTGATTAGCAGCATTGAACGGGTGGCGGTTCTGGCCGATCAGAAAAATAATATTGTCAAATTCCGCCTCAACAGCGCCGAACAAAAACTTCACCTCGCTGTGGAAGCCCAGGATGTGGGCAGTGGTGAAGAAGCGTTGCCCGCCCAGGTTTCAGGGACAGACCTAGAGATCGCTTTTAACGTGAGGTATCTCATCGATGGCCTGAAGGCTTTACCGAGTAATGAGATCAAGATGCAGTTGAATGAGAATAACCAGCCAGTCATTTTTACGCCCCTGGGTGCAGTGCAAATGACTTATTTGATTATGCCCGTGCAGATCCGCAGTTAAGGCGTTGGGGCTGGGGCTGTCTCTGGGGCGGCTGGTTGGCTAGGCGCTTGGATAATCTCTTTTTTAGCCATGTGGTCATAGAATTGACGACTAATTTTGTGGAGTAGCTCTTTACCCTTGGGGTCGTTGTAGGGACGCTCTACAAAAATTGCAGCAACGTAACGCTTGCCATTGGGCAGGTCAACAATTCCCGCATCGCCGATGATACTGCCGATGTCTCCGGTTTTATGGACGATGTCGGCTCCCTGGCCCAAACTCTGGGGTAAAAGGCGATCATTACTCGTGGCTCCCATGATCCGAAACAGGCGATCGCGGGAGCGGACAGACAAAATTTCGCCTTGGTTAACGCGGGCCAGGAGATGGGCGAGATCCTTCGCGCTGGTGAGGTTTGTGCCTTCGAGATCCGGCAGGGGGTTGTTTAATTGGGTTTGGGTCATACCCCACTGCTGAAATTTGGCGTTGAGGACGGCATTCCCCCCCAACAATTCGGTGATCATGTTGGTGGCGGTGTTGTCACTGTTGACGCTCATTTCCGTGGCGGTGTAGAGGGCGGTGTAGGTGCTGCCTGGGGTTTTGTATTGCATGCCGCCAGATCCGCCCCCGATGACCTCTTGAGTGAGGGTGAGGGAATCATCGAGGTTGACTTTGCCACTGTCAACGGCTTCAAAGAAGGCCACAAGAATGGGAATTTTGATCGTACTGGCGGCGGAGAGGGGGCGATCGCCAGCCACATCTAAATATTCCCCGGTGTCTAAATCCACAAAGAGCAAAGACGCATCCAGGGTAGAGTCGGCGGCGATCGCCGCTTGGGTGGTTTCTGCCAGTTGGGTGAGGGGCGTTTTCAGGGGAAGTGGCGCCGGGGCTGGGGGAGGAGAAACCTGTTCAGAGAGGAGCTGTTGGCTCGTTACGTTGTCGGGGGGAGTAACCGTGGGGATGGAGCGTAGGTTTGCGGCGCTGAGAATAGTGCCAATACAAGCACTAACACCAACACCCACGATGAGTAAACGGAGAGGATACAGGAGGGGCCGGGGTAATTTGAGGCGTGCTTGGCGGACTGGGCGGCGGGAACGGCGATTTGTCCTTGGGGAGTTGGGGGGGGGCTGGAGCGCGATCGCCTGGGGGGAATTCCCTTGCCGGTGACGGGCTTCAAAGGCGATCACCTTAGTATTGGTCGCAGCATTCAATGATCGTGGCGCTGGGGATTTTCTGCGTTTAGAACGACGGGACTTACCAACCACTGACGACTCCTACCTTGACTTTGGGGTAACTGAAATAGATTTTTTTCATTATGCCTGAAGACTTTAGCGATCGCTCCCCCTTTCTCAAAATTTTGTCAGCTCGCTGCAGCCTAAGGGAAAACCCAGAGAATCATGGCCAGCCTCTGCAATGCCACTGAGCCAAAAGCAGGAACAAATCATGGTGTTGCGCCTTGGAGAAGGCAATTTAAATTAAATTTGTATCCTATTTTTCAGTCAGGATAAATTTTTGAGCTTTGGGGAGAATCTAAATTGATTTAGTAATTTGGCGATCGCCTTTTTGCGAGAAAACATAACTTTCATGCTTAAAAATCAAGGTTAAAAAATGATCGCTTTATGCTGAATTTCACTTTAGGTCAGTAAAAGGGCTGTTAAAATTTGCTTAAATACTCAAGCCAATTTAGGGGAAATAATTAAGGTAATTCTCCCCTCCAAAATAACTGACAACAATGCTACAAAAATAATTCGGGGTGTTGTGTATGGTGAGTTTTTCTGGTGCTTTGACCTGGGAAAGTCTGCGGGGCTTTTTGACGGGGCGGATGTATATGCCCCACGGAAGCTGCTATCTATGGCAAACCCCTCTAGTTGGGCTACATCTGATGGCGAATTTGCTTACGGCGATCGCCTATTTTTCGATCCCGATTATGCTGGTTTATTTTGTCAAAAAGCGGCAGGATATGCCTTTTTCACGAGTGTTTATCCTATTTAGTACTTTCATTACTGCCTGTGGAATTGGTCACTTTTTAGATATGTTGACCCTCTGGTTTCCCATTTATTGGATTGATGGGATCGAAGGCAGTTTTACGGCTTTGATTTCCTGCTATACCGCCATAGAACTGTACACTCTTTTACCAAAATTTTTAGCGCTCAAAAGCCCGGAAGAGTTGGCAGTTATCAACCAAAAATTACAACTCGAAGTGCAGGAACGCCAAAAAGCAGAAAGCATTTTGAGTCGTATTGTGGCGGGCACGGCTGCGGTCACAGGACGTGATTTTTTCTCGGCCCTAGCGGAAAATTTGGCGATCGCCCTTGATGTTTGTTATGTCGCCATTCGTGAAATCCTCGACAATGACACTCATTCGCCACAAACCCTTGCCACCTGGAAAAATCCTAAATTTCCCTCGATCCCAGCAGTGGCGATCGCCTCCCCTGCTACGGAATCCAACACCAGTCAAACGCTCCAGTTCCCGATCCAAGACCGCAATTCTCGCACCATCGGCACCCTCCATGTGCAGCACTATCAACCCACCATTGACCAAGAGCTAGCCACAAAATTAACCCGTATTTTTGCTGCCCGGGCCGCCGCAGAAATTGAGCGCAAACGCGCCCTAGACGAACTTGCCTGGGCCAATAATCAACTCGAAACCATTAATAACCAACTCGAAGAAAAGGTCGCCGCCCGCACCCAAGCGCTCAAAACAGTGAACGAAACGCTCCGGAGCAGTGAAGCCCGTTACCGCAGTTTAGTGCTCAATATCCCCGGCGCTGTGTACCGTTGTCTCCCCGACGCACAATGGACAATGCAGTTTCTTTCCAATGGTATTGAACCAATTACTGGCTACCCGGCAACGGATTTTTTACATAATCAAATTCGTGCCTTCGGAGATATTATCCACCCCGAAGATTACCCACGGGTTCTTGCCTCTTTGGGCACACTCACCCCCGATAATCCCACCTATACCGATGAATACCGTCTTGTGCGCGTTGACCAAAACATTTGTTGGGTCTTTGAACAGGGACGGGGAATTTTTGATGAAACCGGTCATTTAATTCGCCTAGAAGGGGTGATGATCGAAGTCACTGACCGCAAACTGGCTAGCCAAGCCCTTGATCAAGAGCGGCGGCAACTGCGGCAACTGATCCAAAATATGCCCGTGGCGATGGCGATGTTAGACAAAAAGCTATGTTACGTGGCCCATAGCCATCAGTGGCTCGTTGACTATCAGCTTGGGGAAGAAACTCTCGTGGGGCGATCGCACCGTGAAGTTTTTGTGAATCTCCAGGAAGACTACCAACAGCATCTCCAAACAGCCCTAAGCGGTCAGGTGATTACCTGCGAAGAAGATTGCTACGTCCAGCATGATGGCAAAAAACAGTATCTCAAATGGACAGTCCAACCCTGGTATCACCGAGAAAATCAAGTGGGTGGGGTAGTGATTGTCACCCAAAATATTAATGATCTTGTCGAAGGTCGTGAGGCTGCCCTCGCTGCATCCCGCCTTAAATCGAGCTTTTTAGCGAATATGAGCCACGAAATTCGCACTCCCATGAACGGCATTCTCGGCATTGCGGAGCTTTTACAAACGACTCAACTGAATCCCCAGCAACAGGATTTTATAAAAACCCTCAGCCAAAGCGCGAACCATTTACTTTATGTGATCAACGATATCCTGGACTTTTCTAAGTTAGAAGCCGGGGAAATGCGCCTCGAATCCATGCCTCTACAGATTATTGACTGTGTGGAGTCGGTGGCAGAGCTACTGGCCATTCAGGCTCAAACGAAACAGGTGGAATTGATCACCACCATTGATCCGCAACTGGGAGGAACAGTTACGGGAGATTCGATGCGGTTGCGGCAGATATTGACGAATTTAGTTGGTAATGCGATTAAATTTACCCATCGGGGTTCTGTGGTGATCCGTGCTTTGCCTGTGGCCGAAGACGAGGCTTCTGTTTTGGTGAAGTTTGAGGTCATTGATACTGGGATTGGCATTGACAAAGCAGATCAAGCAAAATTATTCCGGTCTTTTTCCCAGGTTGATCCGTCTACGACAAGGGAATATGGGGGAACAGGTCTCGGTTTGGCGATCGCCAAACATTTGGTCAGTCTCATGGCCGGAGATATTGGTTTAGAAAGTAGTCCTGGCCAAGGTTCAACCTTTTGGTTTACGGCCCGTTTCCAACGGTTAGAAACACCGCCCCCTCTGCCCCAACTAGCTCCCTACCGCGTTCTCCTCATTGACTCCCAGCCCTTGTCTTTAGAAGCGACGCGTCGGCAGCTCAGTCACTACGGGGTCAGTGTCACGGCCTATGGGGATTTTATGGGGGGAATCCTCGCCCTCGAACAACAGGATAGTTTTGATCTGATGCTCTTGGCTTTACCCATTGTTGGTAATCAGGCAGGCATCGAAACGGCTTTGGATAAAGTAAAAACGCTCCTCCCCCGGGAAAATTTAGTGCTGCTGCTATCGGCGGTGGATTATCCTCGCTTAAAAAATTGGCTGCAGCCCCAAGGACTCCGTTATCTTCTCCGCCCCCTCCAACAGGAAGCGCTTTTACGTTGCCTCCAATCGGAAAAAAGGCTGGATCAGACAATGGCAGATGACCCAGATTTGGATTGGACTTTAGCAGAAATTTTGGGTGATCAGGGGGAGCGATCGCCAGATATTCAAATCCTCGTGGTCGAAGATACGCCCATTAACCAAACGGTCATTCTCAATCAGCTTGAAATTATTGGTTTTCGCAGCATCGATTGTGTGAGTAATGGCCGCGAAGCCCTCACTCAGCTCCAACAGCGGACCTATGACCTGATTTTGATGGATTGTCTGATGCCGGAACTAGATGGCTATACGACCACGGAAATGATCCGCCAACAAGAACAGGAGGATACCCACCAATTGATTATCGCGATGACAGCTAATGCGATGAAAGGCGATCGCGAAAAATGTCTAGCGGCGGGGATGGATGGCTACATTGCCAAACCCACCAGCATTAAGACTCTCCGTCAGGTCATTGATAAGTGTTTACAAAAGTCAGAAAAAAGTCGATCCGTAGGGGCGATCGCCGCGCCAACGATCCAGGAAAACCCAGAAATGGCAACAGATCCTGACACGCCTGTAGATTTAACACAATTGGTGCATTTTTATGGCAATAATCCCAATTTCCACCGGGAAGTGTTCGTACAATTCCTCGAATTTGCGCCCGGTTATCTACAAGCACTCCAAGGGGCGATCGCCAATCGGGATGCCAAAAAAATTTCCTACGAAGCCCATCGCCTCAAGGGAGCCGCCAGTAGCGTGAGTGTTCGTAAAATTCCAGACTGGTGCATTGCCATCGAATTCGCCCTCGCTACCGAAAACTACGCCACGATCCAGACGCTTTCCCAGCAGATCGAAACCCATTTCCAGGCAGCCCACCAGTTTATCCAGACCTACCTCGAATCCCCCGACTGATGGCCGAACAACCCTTGATCTCAGAGTTCTGAGCGACGAATATCTTGCTCGGCTTGCTTTCTCAAAAGGCGATCGCGGCGGCTATGGTAGAGCTTCGTTTCCTCTGGGGTCATCTGGGTCGGATCCAGGATAATCAACCCATGGAAATTTAACGCCGGATAAACCTTTAAATGGGGTAAACATTCCTCCAGGGCTTGTAACACAAGTCCATAGACATCCGCTAAAAAATAGTCAAAGGCCTCTGGCTGATCCCGTTGCCGATAGCCCACTGCCTGCTCCAGGTCTTTTTGGGAAATAATATAGCCCGCCTCAAATTGTGAAAACTCCAACATTGCTGCCCATACTTAAAATTGATCCAAGGAAAAACATAAAACAAAAAATCCCCCAAGGAGGGGGAGCCATTCGGTATTTAAAGAGATATCTATACCGCTTGGGGTTGTTGGGGTTGCCGTTGGGGCTGGAATTGGAACAGGGAGTACACAACATTCCGGCGGATGTCGATCATCATCTCCAGGAACATTTCGTAACCCTCTTGTTTGTATTCAATCAAAGGATCTTTTTGACCATAGCCCCGTAAGCCGACAGATTCCCGTAGGGCATCAATGGCCTGGAGGTGTTCCCGCCAGAGGGTATCGATCTGTTGGAGGATAAAGAACCGTTCTGCCTGGCGCATCAAACCGGGTTGACTTTTCTCCACCTGGGCTTCCTTGAGGTCGTAGGCTTTGCGCACTTCTTCATGGAGGAAGGTTTTGATTTCGGGGACGGTCATATCCTCAATATCTTTGGGTTCTAGATCTTCGAGGAGGTAGATAAATTCCTTCGCTTTATCGAGGAGCTTATCGAGTTTCCACTCTTCGGGGGGCAGTTCGGGGTTAACGTAGGCCTCGACGATTTCGCTCATGGTCTTTTCGGCGTATTGGATAACCTGCTCTTTGAGATCTTGCCCTTCTAAGACCCGACGGCGTTCGGCGTAAATGGCCCGCCGTTGATTGTTCATTACTTCGTCGTACTCAAATACCTGTTTCCGGGCGTCGTAGTAGAAGGTTTCGACTTTCTTCTGGGCACCTTCGAGGGAGTTGGTAAGCATTTTTGATTCGATGGGCATGTCTTCTTCAACCCGGAAGGCATTCATCAAACCAGCCACGCGATCGCCACCGAAAATACGCAGGAGATTATCTTCGAGACTGAGGAAAAATCGTGTCGAACCGGGGTCCCCTTGACGACCGGCCCGGCCCCGCAGTTGGTTATCGATCCGGCGGGATTCGTGGCGTTCCGTCCCAATGACGTGAAGACCGCCATTTTGAATCACCTCGTCATGCTCAACGCTGGTGAGGTCATGGTAGGTTTTTTCGATGGCATGGTATACCGTCCGCAATTTTTGCACCACAGGATCGGCGGTGGGGGCATTTTCCGAGGCGATCGCCAACTTTTCCTCGGCCTCTAGTTCCGTCAAACTTTGGTTGCCATATTGATCAACCGCGAACTTTACCGCTTCCTTAAGCTGCTGTTCGAGGTCTGTGGGCAGTTCTGTTGGATAAATGTCGAGGGTGGTTTTCCAGGTTTTTTTCTTCTGTTTATTGTTGGTATCAAAACCCTGGCCGCCGCTGTTTTTACCACTGCCGGCGATCGCAAAACTCCCCTCATCCTCTGGTTTGACGATTTGGGGCATAAAATATTCACGCATCTTCAGGCGAGCCATATATTCCGAGTTCCCGCCGAGGATAATATCTGTACCACGACCCGCCATATTTGTGGCGATCGTTACAGCCCCTTTACGACCCGCCTGGGCGACAATTTCCGATTCCTTCTCGACATTTTCAGGTCGCGCATTCAACAGGTTATGGGGAATACCCAACTCATGGAGATAGGCTGAAATAATCTCTGACTTTTCTACACTGGTGGTCCCGACTAGCACCGGCCGACCTGTTTCGTGCATCTGGGCGCATTCTTCGGCGACGGCCCGCCACTTCGCTTTCTCATTTTTGTAGACCACATCCGCCAGATCTTGCCGTTTGGTGGGACGATTGGTGGGGACGATCGTCACCTCAAGGTTATAGACCTTTTCAAATTCTGTTTCTTCGGTTTTGGCTGTCCCCGTCATCCCAGAAAGTTTGGGATAGAGCAAGAAAAAGTTTTGGTAGGTAATGTTGGCGAGGGTCTGGGTTTCTTTTTGGATCGTGACCCCTTCTTGGGCTTCGATCGCCTGGTGGAGACCATCACTCCAGCGTCGTCCTGGCATAATCCGGCCCGTAAATTCATCGACAATCACCACCTCATCGCCGCGTACGATGTAGTTCACATCTTTCTTAAACAGTTCCTTGGCTTTAACGGCATTGAAAATATAGTGGGCCCAAGGATTTTGCTCGTCGTATAGATCCGTCACTCCTAGCAATTGTTCTGCTTTGGCAAACCCTTCGTCGGTCATTAAAACGTTGCGCGCTTTTTCATCGACTTCGTAGTCGCCGGGGCCGTCTTCTTCGACTTGGGGAACCAACTGTTTCGCAATTTCCGCCGCTTGGAGATATTTTTCAGTGGGGCGTTCGATCTGCCCAGAAATAATCAGAGGTGTTCTGGCTTCATCAACAAGGATCGAATCGACTTCGTCAATGATGCAGTAGTTAAAGGGACGCTGCACCACTTCTTGGATCGTGGTGGCCATATTGTCCCGCAAATAATCAAACCCTAGTTCAGAGTTGGTGGTGTAGGTAATATCGCAGCGGTAATTTTCAATTTTTTCGGCTGGCCCCATGCTGGACTGGATTAGCCCCACAGTAAGGCCCAAGAAACGGTGTACCTGCCCCATCCACTCGGCGTCCCGGCGGGCGAGGTAATCGTTCACGGTGACCACATGAACCCCTTTCCCCGTGAGACCGTTGAGATAGGCGGGCAGGGTGGCAACGAGGGTTTTACCTTCCCCGGTTCTCATCTCGGCGATTTGCCCTTTATGGAGGACGATCCCCCCCAAAAGTTGGACATCGTAGTGGCGCATCTGGAGTACTCGCCAAGCGGCTTCGCGAACGACGGCAAAGGCTTCGGGGAGGATTTCGTCTAAAATTTCTTCGGTTTCTTCGTCGCTATTGGCTTTGTCGAGCTTGGCGCGAAATTCTACGGTTTTTTGGGCTAGGGCTTCGTCTGTAAGGTTGGCAAAATCCTCTGCGAGCAGGTTGATTTCAGCAACGAGGGGCTGAAACCTTTTGAGTTTGCGGGCGTTGGGGTCACCAAATAGCTTCTTAAACATAGGATTTTGATTACAAACGGAGGATTAGGGGAAAAATATACGCATTGCGCTGGCACTAACTAAACGCCATTTCCTCAATTTTGGGTCTGGCGTTGGGCGATCGCAAATATTAATTTAATAACTTTTTTTAATTATGGTATCACTCCCGTTTTCGGTGAGAGAGTGGGGAAAATACGCCAGGCCATAGAATTCTATCGGCGATCAAAAGGCGATCGCCCCTGGCATTTGGCTCGTGAATACCAAAGCAAGCCACAATCTGACGCATCATAATTTGCGCAACCGTGACAGGCAATATTCCTGGAGCAGGCAACCGAATACCAAGGACGGAGAGACGTTTGGCCGGGCCTAGGCTTTAGTAAATTCGAGGCCGTTTTCCGCCGCATAACGTTCCATAAACCGCATAAAACGATCCCATTCAGCGGTCGAGCGCATCACCAAGCGCGCTTCAATAATGCGTGGTTTCCCATCATAAAATTTTGCTTTGACTTCGCGGGTGACAATTTCGCCTTCTTCGTCGATGAGGTACATACCCGTAATTTCATCGGTACTTTCTTGGGCGAGGGCGGCGGGATCTTCAAAGGAAAATACAGCGGTGCCGGTACTACCATCGGGGGAACGGGTTAAGCGGATACCGGGAACTTCAGGTTCATTAACGCCTTGGGAAAACTGAATAACGGCCATAATAATTTAATTTTTCTTCATAATATATTTGTGCCCCTATCTTCTCATACTCCCATCGGTTTGTTGATGGCCTGGGTCGGGAAAAGCGGGACTTTTTTAACAAAAGCCTGGGGGAAAATCAGGGATTAATCGAGGTTATTTGTTTCTAATTCCCAGGGCTGTTGGGCGTTCACGGTTTTCAAAATCTGTTCAAAGATCGACCGACAATGGTTATCGGTATGGAGGGGGAGTTCTTGGTTTTTCGCCACAAAATCCACTTGCAGTTTGCCATCTTGAACTTTGTTGCGGTCAAATAAGACTTCAAGCTCCACAAGTTTGGTGAAAGAGACGTTGCCGGGTTTTTCTTTGGCCATGATGTAACCTCCCGTCTCATAGGTGAGGTTGAGGTCGCATTCCTGGATGATATCCCTGAGGGAAGCGAGCATCTCTGGTTCGGAGAGTCCAACGAAGTAGGAGCAAGTATAACGCGCCATAAAAAATATCTTTCAACCATGCTGAAGCATTCTTTTTTATATTACCGAACGGGAGGCCCCTAACCGAATGATTTCTCTCGATCAGGTTCTTGGTCAACCCCAAGCCGTCTCACTCTTGCGTCAGGCGATCGCCCAGGATCGTCTGGCTCCTGCCTACCTATTTGCGGGGCCAGAGGGCATTGGTCGTAGTTTGACAGCCAGGGGCTTTACGACGGCCCTTATGACCCAGGGAGTACCAGAAGCAGCCCAACGTCTGATTCGCTACAAGCTCCTGAAAAATAATCATCCCGATTTGCTATGGGTAGAGCCCACCTACCAGCACCAAGGCAAACTCTACACCCCAGCCCAGGCCCAGGAAGCTGGCTTAAAACGGAAGGCGCCGCCCCAGATTCGCATTGAACAGATCCGCCAATTGGGGGAATTTCTCAGTCGTCCGGCCCTGGAAGCCCCCCGTTGTGTGGTGGTGATCGAGGCCGCCCAGACCATGGCAGAGGCTCCGGCCAATGCTCTTTTAAAAACCCTAGAGGAACCCGGCAACGCAACGTTAATTTTACTGGCCCCCAGCGGCGATAGTTTATTGCCGACCCTCGTTTCCCGCTGCCAAAAAATTCCTTTTTATCGCCTTTCCCAGAACGATGTGGCGCAAATTTTAACGGCCCAAGGTTATCAACACATTTTGGCCGATGAAACGATTTTGGCGATCGCCCAGGGAAGTCCCGGTGCCGCGATCCAAATTTATGAGCTACTGAGTAATGTCCCCCAGGACTTATTACAAAGCCTCCAGCAACTCCCCCAAAACCCCCTTGGCGCTTTTAGCCTCGCGAAGGAAATTCACAATGCCCTTGACATAGAAGTGCAGTTGCAACTTATTGACTACCTGCAGTATCAGTACTGGCAACGGTTTCACAATGATCAACTGATCCAGCGCCTCGAAACCACCCGAAAATACCTCCGTAATTATGTTCAGCCCCGTCTCGTGTGGGAAACTTTTTTCTTAGAATTTTGCCAAACTAGCCCTTAACACCACTGCTGCTGTCACTGGGGATGATGTAACGCTGGAGGAAAACAAACAGGATCATCACCGGCAAGATAGAGATAATCGAACCCGCTGCGATCAAGCGCCAATCGAGGGAAAATTGGCCCGCCAAGGTCGCTACTCCCAGGGGCAAAGTATAAAATTCCGGACGGTCAATGACGATTAGTGGCCAGAGAAAATCGCTCCAGGCACCGATAAAGACAAAAATTGCCAGGGTAATCAAAGCCGGACGCACGGCAGGCACCATAATGTGCCACCAAATACCCAGTTCCGAACAGCCATCAATGCGGCCCGCTTCTTCTAATTCCTTGGGCACCCCTTGAAATGCCTGTCGTAGCAAGAAAATCCCGAAGGCAGAGGCCAGACTGGGAAAAATAATCCCCAAGTAAGTATTACGCAGACCAAGCTGCACTGTCAGGACATACAGGGGAATCATCACGATCTGAAAGGGGATCATGATCGTCGAGACGATGGTGGCAAAAATAGCATCCCGGCCCCGGAAGTCCAGACGCGCTAGGGGATAGGCGGCCAAGGCACAAAATAAAAGATTAAAGCCCACGGTGAGGACTGCAACGAGGGTGCTATTGAAGAGGTAGCGGCCAAAGGGATGTTGTTGCCAGACGGTGACGAAATTACTCAGGGTCGGCGCTTGGGGAATGAGTTGGGGCGGAAAGCTAAAGACGTTTTCGGTGGGGGATTTGAGGGCGGTGCTCAACAACCAGAGCAGGGGAAAAAGCATCACTAGGGCGATCGCCCCCAGAAGGAGATAAGTGGCAGCGGTTTTCAGGCGATTCATGGAGGGCCGACAGAGAAGATTGCAGCCTTATTTTGTCATATCCAGTTGGAGATCTTGGTAAGGAAAACGTTAGGCAAAGTGTTGAAAAGTTTGGGTTTGGCTTAAGGGCATGGTTTGGCCTGCACCATTGGCGATCGCCACCGTTTGCTCGGCGGTAATCTGGCCGATAATCGCCCCTTGACCTGGAAGCTTGGCTAGGAGCTGTTCCGCCGCTGTTGGGGGGAGACAAAGCACCAGTTCAAAATCCTCGCCACCATACAAAGCCCACCGCAATGCCGTTTCTGGATCTTGATAACGCCGGAGGGCCGGGGATAAGGGAATTTTCTCTGCTTCCACTACGGCACCGACACCACTGCGTTGACAAATTTGCAGCACGGCATCGGCTAAGCCATCGCTACTATCCATCCCTGCTGGGGGCGAATCTGAGGGGTTTAAATACGCCAGCACATCCAGGCGGGGTTGGGGCGTTTGGTGGGCGCGGATCAAAGCTTGGCGATCGCCTGTCGATAGAGTTTGGGCGTGAGAATCACCATGGAGCAGCAATTCCAGACCCGCACGGGAATCCCCGTGGCAACCTGTGACGAGAATCACGTCGCCCACTTTTGCGGTACTGCGTTGAATCGGGCGGTGCGGTGACACGACCCCAAAGGCCGTAATGCCGATGGTTTTTACCGGCGATCGCGTCAAATCTCCACCGACTAGAGGCGTACTGTAGCGCCCCAAACAGGCGGCCAGTCCTTGATAAAGCTGGTCGAGCCAAAGGATCGGTGTTTCTGGGGGCAGAGATAAACCCACGGTAATGCCGATTGGCGTTGCTCCCATCGCCGCTAGATCCGATAAATTCGCCGCCACTGCGCGCCAGCCCACTTTCTCTGGAGGCATCGTGCGATCGCCAAAGTGCACCCCATCCACCAGCACATCCGTCGTCACGACCAAATTCTGACCAGGGGGAAACCCTAAAACCGCTCCATCATCGCCGATAATTTCTGCCGGACAAAACCGCTGCAACCGCTGGAGAATCTCTGCTTCCCCAAAATCCTTGAGACATTTCATTTCTGCCATGGTTCTTTAGCCAAGCCCTCCATCATGAACCGTTTACCCCTCGAAAAAGTATAGTAATTGACTAAATCCATTACTTGTTCTGTAAAATCGAGGAAAGAGTAATGGACTATGACAACATGGGTACCAAAAATAAAGCCGTCACCGCCTATCTCCCCGAGGAAATTGAAGCACGTCTGACCGCTTTTTGTTTGGAAAATGGTCTGTCCCGCCAAGGCAAAAAAAGCGGCAAAGAGAAGCCCGCCCTGGGCACAGGCATTATCGAAGTGCTGCGGATCTTTTTTAGTGCTGACCTTAATGGCAACACCCCTACTCCTGTTTTAGACAAAGATGAACTCCAGGCCATTGTCTCTAAAACCCTCCCCAGTAATGTACCAACCCAGGAATGGGTACAAACGGAAATTCAACAGGCGATCGCCCTGCTCAAGTCCGAATTAAGCAGCCCGGCCCAAACCACCGAAATCCAACCCAGCCCCGAAAAAAAAAGTCCTCTTGTCCTGAAACAAGCTGATCTAGCCCGCCGCCTCCGTTCCAATCCCTCGACCCTGAGTCGCCACAATCAAAAAGGGGGCCAACATTTTGCCCAGTGGTCGAAGGCCAAAGATCCCGAATCTGTCGCCTGGCAATACCGTGGTGTCGAAGAAAATAGCAAAATGTATGAAACAATCGAGCTTTAAACTAGATATTTTTCGCGTTTTGATGTTTTTCTAAGCGATAACTTTGGACTTTCCAAGGTTGAATCGGTATGTCAATTGTTTGTGAAATCGTATCTTCTAAACCATTGACTTGCTCTGTGATGGTTAACCCCAAAGTATTACGATAATTTAATTTGGTTGTTTGGCCACAAGCTTCATAGAAACGAAGGATATAATCTTGAGTTGATTCCGCCTGTTTCAAAGCTAATAAAACCAAATTATCTGAGCCTAACGTCAAAAAAGAATGGTGAGGTTGTAAACAGTTCTGGTTGGCAATAATGTCAGGAACCACTGCCCGTAAAGGTGAATTGAAATTCCGTGCTAAATTAACGGTTCTCGCCCTTTGCCATGGGCCACTATGGGGATATAAAGCATAGGCTAGATGATGCGTTCCTCGATCGGCTTGAGGGTCAGGCCAAAGGGGACTTTTGAGTAACGTTAAGCGTAATTGACCGGATTTTGCATCGTAGCCATGGTGATTTTTGGTGAGAATACTGACGCCATACTTCTTATTGTGAAAATCAGCCCAGCGTAAGGCTGGCACTTCCCATTTTGCGGAATCAATTTCCGGTTTTCGTTCAATGGCACCACAAGGAGTTTCATAGGTACAAGTAGCCCCATCAATGGCTAAGGGAAATGCCACTTTTAAGACAACTTGATCTTCCTGCCAATTTACGGTGCTGTAAATCCTTAGCATTTTTCCCTGGCAATCGAGTTGATAATCCTGGCTAAAAGTGGATTGATTTAATTGCTTTTTCACACGGATAATTGAGCGCACAGCATTTTTTTCTCGCCAGTAAATTGAAACTACTTCAGGGGAATGGAGAGGTTTGCTTTCATAATCAGGGGCAATATCCCAGGCGTCCCAGTATTGGCCTTTATCTTCAAAGGCTTGCAGTTGATTGCCCGCATCAAAAAAGATATTTTTTTTATTTATTTTGTCAAAATATTGGGCAATATTTCCTGTTTTCGGGGCGATTTCAATACGAAGAAAATTATTCTCTAAAATAAAGTCTGGTTCATTATGTAAATCGCCTTCTCTTTGGGTTGGTGCTTGCGGATCGGGACACAACCAGTAGAGGGAATAACCGACGGATGGCACTGTCGCGAGAAAAGATAAATATTTTTTGTCGTTGTGATCTGCCTGTAAATCTTCAACAATGATTTGTGGCTCGACTTTGTTGCCGTTCCAGTCGTAAACTGTCACTAAATCTGGAATACTTAAACTAACAACCTCTGTGCGCTCCCAGTTGAGGTCATTAAAAAGAAGTAGTGGTTTAGCCGCCTTTTCTAAGGGGCAATCATAGGTGATTTGCGAGGCGATCGCCTTAAAGCTTTGGGATAACATCGCTTCCCCAGTATTAATCACTTCCTGCCATTGTTGGTTAGCTTCTGTAAAAACTTCAGGAATCGAGGTGCCGGGCAAAATATCGTGAAATTGGTTAAATAAAACTTTTTTCCAGAGGTCTTTTAATTGGTTTTGAGATATTTCTGATCTCAAGGAATCTGTGTGAGGTAAATTGTTGGCGATCGCCGACCAAATTTCAACTTGACGTAGTAGAGTTTCACAGCGATTATTAAAGATTTTTTGATCCCGGTGCACGCTATAGTACCCACGATGCAATTCTAAATAAAGTTCATCCTGCCAAACTGGTAAATTGGACGTTTCTTTAACGTGGTTGAGGTAACTTTCTGCGGTGGAAAATTCTAATTTAGGAAAAAATGGTGACTGTTGCCACTTGCGGGCCACCTGCAACATATCTTTTGTGGGGCCACCACCATGATCACCGACGCCCGGTAACCAAAAAATATCTTTTAAATGGGTTTGTGTTTCCCATTTTTGAGCATAACTGGCCATCGTCAGCGGATTGGTATCCATGATTCCGGTGACATTGGGGGGAGTCATCAAGGTTAACAGTTCTGTGCCATCGGGCGATCGCCACCAAAATAAACCATGGGGAAAAGGAGCCGTATCATTCCAGTGGAGTTTTCCGGTACCAAACACTTTAATATCGCAATGCTGGGCCAGTTGAGGAAATTGATTGGGAAACCCAAAGGAATCCGGTAACCAAGCAATGGTTGAACGTCGGCCAAATTTTTCTAAAAAATATTGTTGGCCATAAAGAAATTGGCGGATAATAGATTCCCCAGAAACCAAATTCACATCGGGCTCGACCCACATTCCGCCCAATAATTCCCAACAATTATGATTAACTGCCTGTTGAATTTTCTCCCACAGATCAGGACGATTTTTTTCAATCCAATCGTAGAGGGCTGGAGTGCTATGGCCAAAAATCAATTCAGGAAATTCCCGTTGGAGATTTAAAACCGATTGAAATGTGCGTTGTCCTACTTCCCAGGTTTCAGCAGTTGTCCAGAGCCAAGCCATATCTAAGTGGGCGTGACCCAAAACATGAAATTTTCGTGTTTTAAGGCAACTGGCAACTGGTATTAGGTTTGTCCGAATTTCTGCTAAAGCTTGATTAAACGCTTGTGTATCTGCGACTTGTGCCCAAGGGATACGATTTAAGTGCGCTTCTACAAAAGTTATTTTTTCTGGATCATAACGCGCTAAATAGTCGGTCAAAATCTGTAATTCTGTGGCAAAATTCCCCGCTTCTAAAATGTCTAAGGTAGGGGATTCAAAAATCAATTCAGATTTCATCAATGCGCCGATATCATGGCCCGGACTAACGAGGGCGATCGCCACCTCAAAAATCTGATTCGCTTGGGCCTGATCCGTTAATAGTAGCCGCGTTGAAGAATCAAATAAATCGCCTTCACAAACTAATTTGCCGTTGACAAAGATTGCGGCAATTTCGGTCCACCAAGTAAGATTTAAGCGGGCATTTAATCCGGAAATGCAATAGTCATCAATGCTTTCGGGGAGCGTAATTTTTTGGTAAAACCAAGCGAGCTTTAACCCCTTTTCAAAAACGAGATAACCATTATTATTTGGTTGAATTGCTGCGAGCTGAGTGGGTTGAAAGGTTGCTAAATCTGGCCGAAATGTTTTCGGAACAGCGGTCTCCGCTTGGTAAAATTGCCATGTCGTTTGGGTCGGCAATGTAACAAAACTTTTTAGGCGCTCGATGGTCGCTTGGATAACAGGGGATGCCATGGGAGATTTTCAGCCAGAGAACTGACTTTTATCTTAAACCCCAAGGGATACTGGCGTTTTCGATGAAATTGAGCAAGTGTTACCAGAATCGAGTTGGGCGATCGCCTGCCAGTTGATCACATCTTGGAAGAGCATCGCATAGCCTCCGCTGTTGGGGTGGAGACCGTCGGCGCTGAGGTGCTCATTGACCCAGTGGGTGCCACGACTGAGCCACAAATCAAAAATATCTAGGTATGGAATTTGGCGATCGCCGCACAGCTTTTTCGTCAATTCTTTGTAACGATATTGTTCGCTGTGGCTGTAATACAAGCAGTCAAGAAAAGGCATTTTGGCTTCATTAACGGGCACTTGACCGATAAAAATTACCGGACAAAGTTGTTGCGCTTGTGCTAATAAATTGTCTAACTGGCTTTGGAAAAGGTCAAAATCCGTAAAACTTTTCCCATCGGGACGCCCCAGGCGCGGCGAATCATTGACTCCGACAGACAACAAAATTAAATCCGGCTGTTTATTACGTAATTCACCCCGTTGTTGGTACTCGGCTCCGAGGCGATCGCCCACCAATTTCACCGTATCACCCCGCACACCGAGGTTATAGAGCACATGGCCGTGGGGATTGCCCATCCAGTGGAGCCGTAATTGCTCGACCCAACCACCCCGGACTGGATCGCCAAACCCATACACCAGACTGTCCCCGAAGGCGACGACCCGCAGCGGATGACGTTGGGCGTAGCTGGGGTTGATGTGGGTAGGACTGAGGGCGGTCATGGCGACTGTATTGGCAAAATTAAGCTTGCTTCATAAATCTACATCAAAAATGCGACTTCCCTCTTTACTGATAGCGATTTTCAATCATTTGGCGGAGTTTGATTCGGTTTAACTTTCCCTGGGTATTGCGCGGCAATTGTTCAACCAGCAACCAATGTTTTGGCTGTTTATAAGGGCTTAATTGCTTGGCGATCGCCATTTTTACCCTGTCTAAATCACTCGGATTTTTCAAACTCAGCACAGCAATGACAACTTCTCCCCAGTAAGGATCTGGCAAACCCAAAACTGCCGCATCTTTAACGAATTTCGTCCCTAGAATTGCTGCTTCAATTTCTGTTGGATAAATATTTTCACCACCACTAATAATCTTCTGGCTTTGGCGTCCCAATAAATGTAAATAGCCTGCTTGATCGAAGTGACCTACATCATCGGTTTTTAGAATTTTAGGATGATCAAACTTGGGATAATAACCGAGAAATAACGATTGGGCCGCAATGGAAATCAAGCCTGTTTCTGATAAAGATAAATTGGCATGGGGCAAAACTTGGCCCGCACAATCTTTGCCGTCTAAAAAGTCTGCGGGTTTTAGGGCCACCACCTGGGAAGCGGTTTCCGTCATGCCGTAGGTCAGAGCAATCCGGAGCTGCAATTGCCGGGCTTGATCAAGGAGCGATCGCCAAGGCGGAGCACCACCGAGTAATATTAAGCGAAACTGGGCTAACCATTGGGGGCAAACTTGGAGCAATACTTGTAATTGGGTCGGCACTAGAGATAGACAAAAATTACTTACATCCCAATCCGGTAAAATACCGCGTTTTAACGCTGGATAATCGCCGAATTTAAAGTCACCCCCACTCAAATGCGATCGCCACCATTGCATCAAGCCGCTGACATGGTAGAGGGGCAAAATACAAAAACAATTCACCTGTTCCAAAGCGAAAAAATCCTGAAAAGCCTGGGCCGAAGCAGACAGAGTTTCAGGGGTATGAATTGCCAATTTTAGCTGTCCTGATGTGCCGCCAGTGGGAATTAAAATGTGGGATTTTTTTGTTAGAAGTTCTGGCCTTTGATCTTGCCCTAAGAGTGATTTAATTTGTGCTCGCTCTGAAGTTTGCCAAGTAGAATTGACCAGCAACACGGATTCGTGACGGGCGATCGCCTTTTGAAACGCTTCAGCAAAGAAGGCTGGATTTTTTTGATCAATAATTTGGAGCGACGACATCGAAGCAAATAGGCAGAATCCTTTAAAATACGGAGACAAACGCCCCTTGGTTGCTGATTATTCCATAATGTTCTCCAAAGAAACTTTTTTTGCCCTGTCCCTGTTTCCCTACCTCGGTTTTTTATGGTTCCTGACCAAATCCGGGAAAACGCCAAAACTGGCCCTGATCGGCTTTTATGTCCTCCTCGTTTTTGTGGCGATCTCCATTCCCGCCGGCATTTACGCCCAGGTGCAATATGGTGAAGAGTTGGCAAATGTGGACTGGCTCCATGGCAGCGCTGAATCTTTTTTGACCCTCTCTAACGTGCTGGTGGTCTTGGGTTTTGTCGGGGCGATCGCCAAACTCAAACAGACCAAATCTGAATAATTTAGATTTTAAAAACCCCCTCCGGATTCACCGAAAGAATCGGTCGCCGTTGTATTCCTTCCCGTTGGAGAACGCTATTGGCGGCGAGCAAACCGCTACTGATCGCCCGTTCCATCAAGCCACAGGGGAACGGCATTTTCACCCAATCCCCCGCATACATCAGGTTGCTAATTTCGCTTTCGGTGGTGGGGCGATCGCCATAGCTATTGGGGGGATAGCCAGAGAAATTCTTTTGGTTCACCAGTTGCCGATGGAGCACCGTCGCTCCCTTGAGTTCCGGCACGATTTCGTACAGCTCCTGCTCGAAGGTGGCCAACAGTGCCTCTTGGGTAGGAAATTCTTTTTCTTTATAACAGTAAGCATGGAGCTCCACCACACTACCCCCGGTGCGGGCGGCCCAATCCTTAAACTGGGTCTGGATTTGGTGATACAGGGTAATGCTATCGGTCAAGGCATAGCCCGACAATGATGCAAACTTACTGTGCTCCCAGGGGAAACCTCGATCCAGCCAGAACCGTCCCACCGCAAAGGGATCAGACACCACCAATTGATCAACCTTACGTTCTGCCTCTGGATCCCGGTCGCCCACTAAGCGGGTAAACAAATGGCGAGTTCCAGGTACGTCCGTCGCCAGCACCACATAATCGGCGGCAAGGGTTCCCCGCTGGAGTTCATCACTGGGATTTTCGGCCACCAACTGTACCTGATCAATGTCGCGGTCTTGAACTTTGAATTGTGGTAAATCCCGTTGGGCGGGGCCACTCAGACGTTTACCGTTGGCATCATAGCGGGCCCCATGGCAAGGACAGAGGAAAGAGCCATCCGGTTGCCGACCGACGGTACAGCCTTGGTGGGTACAGGTTAAGGACAAGCCTTCCTCCGTTGCCGGATTGACCGCATACATCGCATCCCCAGCGCCGTAGTATTCCAGACTGTCATCGGCGATCAACGCGTTTTTCTTCGTCCAGAAAGGTACATCCGTTTGCTCGTCTCCCTGTTGGTAGGCGATCGCCTGGATTTTGTTGTCCTGACATTGAATTTCGCTGACGGACACATCGGTCAAAATTTGGCCCCCTTTCGCGCGGATGGCGTCGGCAATGGGTTGAACGAGGCTCGTGCCCATGTCATCCACGGTGCCGTTAAACGCTAGGCCCTCTGGGTTCCCAAAAAAGTAGAAGTGGAAAAATTGCAGCAATTCCCCTGTGCTCAAGGTATCGGGGGCATTTAGGCTAGATTTAGCGAAGGGTAAAAAGTAGAGGTCATAAAGGCCCTGGGGAAATTCACCCCGGACCCAATCCGCCACGGTAATAGTGTCGTAGGTGTCGTAGGTGCGGGGGATTTTAAAGCCCGTGATCGCGTGAAAAACCTCTAAATGCTTAATTTTTGTGAGATTAATGCCCCAACGGAGTCGGTTCGGCGAAGAAATGGCGAGATCCACGATATTCCAAGGAAAGGCGGTATTACTAGGACGAAATACCTCTGGGCGATAGCGGTCTGGATCTTTGAAAACGAGGGAATAAAAATCTAAGGATTGAAAATTGTCGTTGATGCTCAGTTCACTGACCAAGCTCTTGAGGTTGTAATACTGGGGGAAAAAGCCGTGGAAGCCATGTTCCATCATGAACTCGTCTTCACCGACATTAATTTTCCAACTGGCGACCTTGCCACCGAGTTGAGGGGCTTTTTCTAACAGCGTGACCTGAAAACCCCGTTGGCTTAATTCGTAGGCAGCGGCCAGCCCTGCTAAACCGCCCCCAATGACAACGACTTTTTTCCCCTGGGTGTGATAGTGGGGTAAATCCAAGGATTCTTGCTGGTGGATCGTCGGGTGGGGTTTGGCGAAGCGGGTGTACCCGACCATCGATCCGGCGGCTCCCACCCCAAGGAGTTTGAGGGCGCTACGGCGGGAAATGGGGGGAAGGGAAGTGTTGTCACTCATGCCATTCAGTTTAATTGCACATCTAGTGTCAATTATTATGAACTGATTTGCTGGGGGCGGGTTGTTTTTTTCGGCACTTTGTCACATTTGCGCAAAAAGACTTAGTTTCGGCGGATATTGAAGCAACACCATTCGTCTTTCTTCCAGAGGGCGGCGATCGCCCAGCCATTTTGCTCGAGGGTATCGGCGATGGGTTGAATTTGCTCGATCAGAATGCCGCTGAGGATTCCCCAGGTGTCCGGTTTGGCGATCGCCGACATCTTGGGGATCAGCTCAATAATAATTTCCGCCAGGATATTACAAACAATCCCGTCAAAGGGCTCCGGGTACATTTGGGGGAGGGTATCAATGCTGCCCTGGGCGACGACCATGCGCTCTGGTTCGATGTTATTTAGCGCCCGATTACTGTTGGAGGCAGTCACCGCCAAAATATCCGTATCCACCCCAAAGGTTTGCTTCGCCCCCAAAAGGAGAGACCCGATGGAAAGAATCCCCGAACCACAGCCAATATCAGCGATCACCTGGGTTTCTGGTTGCTGCCCTAAACGCATTTCTAGGGCTTCGAGGCACAGTTGGGTGGTCTGGTGAGCGCCAGTCCCAAAGGCAGAACCCGGATCGAGGCGCAATAGGAGGCGTTCTGAATGGGTGGGCACTTCTAACCAGGCTGGGTAAATCAACAGGCGATCGCCAATTTCTTGGGGTTGCCAATGGCTCTTCCAGCTACTTGACCAATCTTCCTCATCGATCAGATGCCACTTAACCGCGGGTTTAGGCAAACGAGCAAGTAAAGCATCCTGTTTCAGTAGCAGCGCTAAGGCCGCAAGATCTAAATGATCAAACTCCGCCTGGGGACTATAGGCACGAATCAGGTAGGACTGCCCCTTCTGCTCCCCCGCCATTCCCCGACAGCCAAAATCATCTAAGCGCCAGAAAATCGTCTCTTCTAAACTCGGGTCGCAGAGGATCTGTAATTCCCACCAAGTTGTTGTCATCTTTTTCCCCTTGTCATTGGCCAGGGGAAAGTATCCAGAGACCTTTCCCCCGTAGCTTAACCTTACAGCTTAACCGTATAGGCATCCCGGATGCCGGTTACCTTCGTAATTTCACTCAGAACGCCTTCTGGCAGCGGATCATCCAAGCTCAGCACCATCACGGCATCACCCCGGACAATCTTGCGGCCCACCTGCATACTGGCAATGTTCACATTAAAACTGCCCAACAGAGAACCGATTTTTCCGATAATCCCCGGCACATCCCGGTGGAGCGTAAAGAGCATATAGCCCGTCGGCGGCACATTGATGGGGAAACCATTGATACTGGTAATGCGGATATCCCCATCACTCAACAGCGCCCCATTGACGGAGTGTTCCCCATCGGCCCCAGTGGCTTCTAGGTGAATAGCCCCGGTGTAATCACGCACTGATTCATCACGGGTTTCAATGATCCGGATTCCCCGTTCCTTCGCTTCAATTTCTGCGTTTACATAGTTGACCCGTTCCCGCAATGCTGGAGAAAGTAAGCCTTTGAGCGCAGCCACAACCAAGGGTTTGGCTTCTTTTTCGGCTAAATCCCCTTGGAGCGTCACATTTAATTTTTCGATGCGGCCCCCGGCCAACTGACCGACCATGTTCCCTAGGGTCTCCGCCAACTGGAGATAGGGACGGAGTTTTTCCATGACGTTGGCATTGAGGCCAGGAATATTCACCGCAGAGCGTGCTGGCAACCCTAAAATGACATCCCGAATTTGCTCGGCAACATCAACGGCAACATTTACCTGGGCTTCAGCGGTAGAAGCACCCAAGTGGGGGGTAAGGACAACGTTATCCAAGGCCCGGAGTTCGGATTCACCCAGGGGCTCTTCTTCAAAAACATCCAAAGCGGCCCCACCAAGGCGACCTTCTTGGATCGCTTTAGCAACGGCGGCTTCATCAACAACGCCACCACGAGCACAGTTAACAATGCGGGTGGTGGGCTTCATTTTGGCGATGGACTCTTCGCCAATCAAGTGAGTGGTTTCGGGGGTTTTGGGGACGTGGAGGGTAATGTAGTCGGCTTCCCGGAACAGGTAATCGAGATCGACGAGGCGACAACCCAATTGTCCGGCCCGTTCTTCGGAGATAAATGGATCGTAGGCGAGGAGCTTCATGCCTAGGGCTTTACCGACGCTAGCTACGTGGGCACCAATTTTGCCGAGACCGACAACGCCGAGGGTCTTTTTGTAAACTTCTGCGCCGATGAATTTTTTCCGGTTCCATTCTTTGGCTTTGACGGACTGGTTGGCATCGGGGATGTGGCGAGAGAGGGACAACATCATCGCGAGGGCATGTTCGGCGGCGGCAATGGTGTTTCCTTCGGGGGAGTTGACGACGATGATCCCTTGGCGGGTGGCGGCGGGAATATCGACATTATCAACACCGACTCCGGCACGGCCAATGATTTTGAGGTTTTTACCGGCTTCGATCACTTCTTTGGTGACTTTGGTCCCGGAGCGAATCATCAGGGCATCGTATTCGGGAATAATGCTGATGAGTTCTTCGAGGGGTAATCCGACTTTAACGTCTACTTGGGCGACCTGGGAGAGGATATCGATTCCGGCTTGGTCGATAGAGTCGGAAACAAGAACTTTAGCCATAACAATTCGATTAAATATAAATGTTTCGTTTGGGTCGGATACTGCGGGTCGTGTCGCCGGGGGCGGGGTTTGGGGGAAGTTCCCGTGGGCACGAGGGCTACAGATCCTTAAGTTTTTGTATAGAACAAAGGATTATTCTATCCTGACTGCTCACCCTGGACGGATTTTTCCCTGGGGGCGATCGCCTTTTTTCTAGATTTACAGGCGGAGTTTTGGTACTTAAATCTCAAAAAGTCCGGGAGGGGCATCCACTTCCAGGCGATTTTCTACCAGATCAACGACGGGGACAATGGCCTTCACGAAGGGGACAAGGTGCTTTTTCTGGTTGGCATCGGTGACTTCGAGGACGTCCTGGGCCGCCGTGTAGAGATCGCTGACAATCCCTAGTTTTGCTTGGGTGTTGTAATCAAATACCTCAAGGCCAATCAAGTCACTGACATGGTATTCGTCGGCTTCAAGTTCGGGGCGATCGCCAGCCCGCACCAGAACTTTAGCACCCCGGATATTTTCTGCTTGGGTGCGGTCTTGGATATGTTCAAATTTCACGACAAATAAATTTTTACCAGGGATTTGTCGGCCCCGTTCGAGTTCTACCGATTGGGGGTCTTGGTTGGGTAATTGTAACCACCGTTGACCGGGCACTTCGAAGCGTTCGGGAAAATCAGTGCTGGGATTAATCCGCACTTCTCCTTTAAGACCCTGGGCGGCCACCACCTGGCCAATGATGATCCAATCCTGTTCTGCCATGTTGCGCCTCGATGCCTTTTTTAGAGCAATGTGAAAAATGTGGGTTAAAAACTCAGGCTTCTTACTTTATCGGATTTTTCTGACGGAACGCGCCCTTTACAATACTTATAAGTTTTACTTGGAATCTGGCCCTTAGCTATGACTGACACAAATTCTGGACAAAATAAACTCAAAGGTCTCGTAATTGGTTTGGTGGCGATCGCCCTGGCGGTATCCCTCGCCCTGGGGATCAAATTCCAGCCCCCTGCCGCTACCCTCGAAGCCCAGGCCGCCGAAGCTGTGCCCCTCACCGTCGCCCTCGACAATGGTCGCCCGACTTTGATGGAATTTTATGCGGATTGGTGTACCAGTTGTCAGGCCATGGCCCCGGATCTTCGGCAAATCAAACAAACCTACGGCGATCGCCTTAATTTTGTGATGCTCAATGTCGATAACGGCAAATGGCTCCCGGAAGTGCTGAAATACCGCGTTGATGGGATTCCCCACTTTGTTTTCCTTGATGAAACTGGTGAGGCGATCGCCGAAACCATTGGCGAACAACCGCGCAGTATTTTAGAAGCCGACCTCAATGCCCTCCTCGCCCACAACGACTTACCCTACACCTACGACCAAGGCCAAGTTTCTAAACTCGATCGCCCCAATCAACAACCCCGCCAGAGTGATCCCCGTAGCCACGGCGCCCAGGTTAAGTCCTAGGTTTTGGGCGAAAAACTTGCCTCACAAATTTTCCCAGAAAGGTTGGCTATAATTGAAGCCAATTTTAAGGCCCTGGCCCGTTCGTGCTGGTGCCTCAGTTTTCTAAATACCCTAGGTTTCAGGTTACGCCCTGTTTCAGTAAAGTACCTATGAATATTAAGTCTCTCCTCACCACCATCACTTGCTTGTCAGTCGGCTGTCTCGCCCCCAAAGCAGCCCTGGCCCACGCCATTGAAACGAATTTCCAAGTGCGCTTCGATAACTTTGAGCTCCAAAGCACCTTTGGTGATGGCGAAGTTTTCCCCAATGCCCCCGTTACGGTTTACTCTCCAGAAAATCCTGACCAACCGATCATGATTGGTCGCACCGATGAAAACGGGAAATTTAGCTTCAAAGCCGACACTACCAAAGCCGGAGACTGGGCCGTAGAAATTGGTTCCGCCGACGATAGCCACTGGGATCGCCTGATTGTGCCCGTCCAAGCAGAGGGGATCGACGCCAACGCCATTAGCGAACTGCCCCAACCGGAACACAGCCATGATTACTTTGCCTATTCATTCCTAGCGGGAATCGTCGGCTTGGGCCTCGTCTTTGGGATGCGCCAAAACCAAGACCGCGCTTAAACACAAATTATTTTTTACAAATTAAGGCTCACTGCCCCTTGACGGAGAATGCGCCAGCCGGAGCCTGTCCACTGGGCCACCGTCGAGGGCTGTCCACTGCCAATCTTGCTTGTTCGTTCCTGGGTTGTGCAATCAAGCACTGGGATTTCGGGAAATTCTTTGGCGATCGCCGTCATCCATTCGAGGGGGTCGCTACCGGAACGGTTAGCGCTGGTGGTGGCGAGGGGGCCTGTTTTTCGTAAAATCCCTTGGGCCAAGGCCAAATCGGGGACACGCACGCCAATGGTACCGGAATTGGTCGGATTCATCGCCGCCGAAACCTTTTCAGAAGCGGGTAGGACAAGGGTCAATGCCCCTGGCCAATATTGTTGGGCGATCGCCTGCCATTGTGCTTTTTCTGTTTCACTACCCACCACATAGTCCCAAATCTCCGGCAGGGAAGCCGTCATCAGGATCAGCGGTTTGTCGGGCGATCGCCGTTTCAATTGATAGATCAGGGGGGCGGCGTCGGGTTGTGCCGCGAGGGCAGGCACGGTATCCGTGGGGAAGCTCACCACTTGGCCATTGTTTGCCTGGTCAACCAGGGCAGCAGCAGTAACGAGAGGCATTAATTATTGGGTTTCTTTGAGATGGTCAAATACACTTTTATCACCAATATCATCGGCGGGCTTTTGTGTAAATTTTCGGGCTGCAAAAATGATGAATAAAACGCTCCACAGACTGAACCCAATTTGCGCAACTGCTAACGGTAAAAGCTGAATCAAGTGACCCAAAAGCAGCAGGGGCACCAGGGGCGTCAATAGCATTGTTTCCAAACGTCGAAAACAAAAGCCCTCTTTAAAGAAAATTCCCGTTAAGGCGGCAAAAAGAAAGCCAATGCCCCAGAGAGTTTGGGGTTTTTCTAAAACCGTGACGAATAGCGGTTCTGGAAAAATGAGACCAAAGGCGATCGCCGCACCACAGCCCACAAGCCAAAAGCCCTGGAGCAGTCGGTGTAGAGGAATGAGATAAATATGAATCTTTGCCAAACTGAGACCCAGACCACCACAAAAGGCGACGAATAGTCCAGAAATTAATCCCTGCGTCCAACCCTGATCGCCTAAAGCAATAGCTAAAACAGTACCAAAGCTAAAGGCACCAGCGGCGATCGCCAACCCCAGACGATAAAGAAAAACTTCCTGGCGATCGGCAGCGGTGATCGTAAATTCGCCATAGTAACCTGTGTAAACTTCCGGGGTTTGGGGTGATAAATAGGCATCAGACATCGTTATTTCCAGTTATCCATTTCCAAAACATCTATGTTTATCGTTTCAAATTATTCAGTTCTGCTTGGAGAGATTCCACTTCCCGCCGGAGCCGTTCCGCTTCGTCCATGGCGTCGGTGTTTTCAGGTTCATCATCATCGAGGATTTCAATGCGGCGCGGCTCTTTGGTCTCGCTGTTGGAGCTTGTTGTCGTTTCTGGGCTTTGGGGTACCCGCTGTTGGGCCTGCTTGACCATTTCATTGACAAATTTTTTGGCCTCCTCGGCGTTCATTTCCCCTTTTTGTACCATCTCATCGGCGATGACCTGGGCCTGTTCGCGCAGATCATGGATTGTTGCTCCTGCTTTTTCGGCAGCGAGGGATGCGGCCCCGACCCCAAGGTAAAAAGCTTTTTGTACTAAATCACTGAAGCCTGCCATAGTCTAAAGTCCTGTGTCATCAAGCGTGCTGTTTTAAGCATAGTCGATAAATTTGAGGCTTGGGCTGGGGGCGATCGCCTGTCCCCATAGCGAAGAGCAATATTCCGGAGCATCCTTTGGGGAGAAATAGCGAAACGTTGATCTTCTTGCAAGGAATCGGTTACAAACAGTAACAAGAAGCAGTACATCTTTGAGGAAAAACCCTTGCCCCATTCCATTGTGACTGACGTTTGCGAAGGCATCGCGGATTGTGTCGAAGCTTGCCCTGTGGCTTGTATCCATGATGGCCCCGGTAAAAATGCCAAAGGTACCGATTGGTACTGGATTGATTTTGATGTGTGCATCGATTGCGGCATTTGTATTCAGGTTTGTCCTGTCGAAGGGGCGATTATCCCAGAAGAAAATGCCACGTTACAGCGTACTCCCTAATTTTTGGGACTTGATCTAGATCGTTTTGATAGGTGACAAATCCCCGCAGCAGGGGATTTTTATTAGCTGTATTAAATCTCTATTACCTTGAGCCAAGAGTCTTGATAAAGCTTTGAATGTCAGCGGCGTTTAACCCATTGAGGTGAATGGTTTGTTGGGGTTGGCGAAAATGGCGGGGCAGCGATTGCCGATAGGTGGGATCATAATGCGCTTCGAGGATCGCCTCCACAAACTCTGGCCATTGTTGAGTATCGATTAAGTTGTACCAGGCTTGGATTTTGCCCTTGCCATATTTGGGTACGAGGTGACTGAGCAATTGTTTCAGGGTCGCTGGATGTTCGATGAGGTGGGGATATTCCGCGATGAGTAACTTAACCCGTTCGGCCATCGGTAAAACTATTTCCACCACAGGCGATCGCCGCATATTTTCCCAGAGGGGTTTCGGCACATGGATTTTGCCAATGGTCTTGCTTTCTGACTCCACCCAAATCGGTCGCCTGGGATCAAAGGCTTGGAGCTGGGCCACCAGTTGCGACTCAAACCACTTTTGCGCAGGCTGTTGCTGGGGCGTTTCTTGCCACATTTGTCCCAACAGAGATCCCCGGTGGGCGGCGAGGGCTTCTAAATCTAAAACCTGAAACTGTGCTGCCTGTAATGCCTGGAGTAATTTGGTTTTGGCGCTGCCTGTATAGCCGCAGAGTACCCGCAAAGACAGGGTCGTTCCGAGATGGGTAAGGGCTTGGCGCACATACTGACGATAGGTTTTGTAGCCCCCGGTCAAGAGAGTTGTCTGCCAACCGATTTGGCTCAGTACCGTCGCGAAACTGTGGGAACGCTGGCCGCCCCGCCAACAGTAAATGAGGGGGTGAAATTCCTTGGGTTTTTCTAAAAAATGCGTTTCTAAATGATGGCCAATATTTTTAGACACGAGGGCGGCCCCAATTTTACGGGCTTCAAAGGGCGATCGCTGGGTATAGATGGTGCCCACCAAGGCCCGCTCTTCGTTATTTAATACCGGAAAGTTGACGGCACCGGGAATATGATCTTCGGCAAATTCCGCTGGCGATCGCACATCGATAATGTCTGTGTAGGGTTGAAAATTCTGATCCCAAGGATTTGTCGTGCTGTGAATCGGAGGAGCCATCGCCACCTAACTTTACGTTGTGAATCAAGCTTTCACCATAACAAAAAGACAGCCACGGGGCTGCCTTGGGGGTTTAGGTTTTAGCACAAGTCTAGGGAGATCTAGAACAGAGGAGATAGGGGCGCGCTAAAGAAGATTGCGGCGAGGGCAAAGGCGACACCACCGGCTAACAACACATTGTTATAGAACCAACCAATTTCTTTTTCTTGGCCAAAGAGGTTTTCTTCTTGACCCGCCGAGAAGAAGAGAGACCAGGCTTGGGTCGCGGAAATGGTGGCGTTGCTGAAGTCCTTACGGAAAATAACGGGGGTGAAGAGATTTTCAGGTTTGTAATTAAAGTTGGTAACCATAAAATTGCCTGTTTTGTTTGTCTACATTAATAATCTTAACATAAGTTTACGAAATATTGCAAATTGTTACAAAAGCATTGACTTTTGCCTGAGTACTCAAAAATTAATTTCCCAACCAGTTGGGTTCAAGGTAATTACACACAGAACAGGGCTGGAGGGCATCGAGGATTTGTTGACCATAGGCGCGGTGGTTGATGCGGTTGTCGAGAATGGCGATCACACTTTGCTCTTGGTGGAGGGGATAGGTGGCCCGTTGCATTTCCTGGAGAGCTGTGGGGAGTAGGTACAGGCGAAACCAATCTTGGCGTTTTTGTTTGTATTGGGCGACGCGGGCTGCCACCAGGGGATTTTCTAGGGACGGGAGAGGGAGGGTGGCGATCGCCATCAGTTGAGGTAACGGGAAGCCCACGGATTGACCATAAAACAAGGGATCCGTAAGCCGCCGCCAAAAAGCCCAACCACAAATCAAAATGCTGTCGGCCTGGGGATTTGCTGTTTCTACCTTGACCCGCGACCCAAACTCAGCAGCAAGGGCCGCCCCCATCTGTGCCTGGAGGGGCACGTCGTTAATTAATAAAACAATGGGACGCTTCTGGTGGGGGTGGCGGCGAATTAGATGGCGCAGTTGGTGCAACAGTTCCCCTTGGAATTCTGGGGTATTGGGTAAGGGAAGGCGTTGTTCTGGCAGATAAACGCGCACTTGATCCTGTTGACGGGGGGGCGCAAAGTCTACGCAGGTAAGCTGGTCTGGGTTGAGGCCAATTTGTGTACAAAAGCTTGGGGCTTCTCGTTGGGGTTCGAGGAAACTCCCAATCAATAAAGTCGGCTGCCGTTGCCAGAGGGGGGCAAGGCTTTGGTTAAGGGTCTGGGGAGCTACTTGGAGAGAAAATCGGCCGTCCCGTTGGTGGAGATGCGCCCAGCAGAGAGGTGACTGGTGACGGTGTTGCCAGGTGGCCGCAAAGGTGCGCCAAGAATCAGGTAGATGCGGAAGTTGAAAACAGGTGGCCAAACGGCGTTGATTGTCTGGGTCGAGGGGATAGCAATGGTAGGGATTCGGCGATCGCCGCAGTAGTTGTGCCTTTAATTGGTCATATTGGCTCTGAATAAAATCCTGCTGGCCGGGGTTTTGTTGCTTGAGCATTTCCCAGTCGGCAAGTTGCAGTTGGCAACGGTAAAAATCTTGGGCCCACTGCCATAGCTCATCGACAGGATTAAGAATCGTTGTCACGGGGGCCGGGGGGCGATCGCCAGTTATTCTTCCGAACCATTGGGGAGGGGTTAAAAGCGTAATGGCGTTGGAGTGGGGCTGACATCCAGATTCAACGGTGGCAATGGGGCGCTCGGTTCCCAATAAACGCTGTAGGCGAGGAATTTCTTCTGCTTGGAGCCAAGTTAACAATAGCTGGGGGACAACGATGGTGACAGGCTCTGAGCTCAAAAGGGCAGGGGTTAGATAGCTGAGGGCATAGTCTTCGATACCCGTTCTGGTTTGAATTAGAGCAGAGCGACCTAAGCGTAATCCCCGCGCCACTAACCGGGCCAGGGTTAAATGGTGGGGCCAGGGGCTAGTATTTTGCTCACGGGTGATCGCCACCAGGATTTGGTGTACCTGTGCTTCCATCATGGCGTCACTTTTTCCATTAACACAACAACCCAGAATTTCCTAAGCAAGAATTGATCCCCCCGCAAAAACGCTTTCTAGCCTATCAGAACCCTATTGCAGCGGTAGTGATGGGTCTGGTATATCCATGGATATGGATCAAAAAACCCACTTACGACAAACCTTTAAACAACGGCGGCGATCGCTGCTTGAATCAACTTGGCAACAGGCCAATGCCGCCATCTGTCAGCAACTCCAGGACAGCTTGCTCTGGCGAAATTCCACAACAGTCTTAGGCTACCTATCCCACCACCGCGAGCCCTGTTTACAAGCCTTACTGAGTGCTCCTAAAACTTGGGGATTACCCCGTTGTATCGGGGACGATCTCGCTTGGCACCATTACCAAATGGGCGATCGCCTGATACCGGGCAAATTTGGCATCCGCGAACCGGAAGCCACGGCTCCTTTAATTGATCTAACGACCATTGATCTAGTGCTAGTACCAGCCCTTGCCTGTAGTCAAACGGGCGATCGCCTCGGCTACGGCGCTGGATTTTATGATCGATTTTTTGCCACCCTACCCCAACCCGTCACCACAGTGGGCATTGTGTTTGAATGTTGCTTTGTGCCAACCCTGCCCAACGATCCCTGGGACGTGCCCTTAGACTATGTTTGTACAGAAAAACGACTGATTAAAATTGCCCAGGAGCTTTCCCAATGACCAGCGTCATCCTCAAATCTTTGCTGTATTTTGTGCTGGCGGGGCTGTTTGAAATTGGTGGCGGTTATCTCGTCTGGCTCTGGCTTAGGGAAGGAAAAAGTTTACCCGTCGCCCTTTTGGGCTGGCTACTGCTGATGGTTTACGGCGTGATTCCGACCCTGCAACCGGCTCACTTTGGTCGGGTCTATGCGGCTTACAGCGGTATTTTTATTGTCTTGTCGTTGCTGTGGGGCTGGCGTATCGACCAAGTTCGTCCCGATAACTACGATTGGCTGGGCTGTGGTTTGGCGATCGCCGGGGTTTTGGTCATGATGTATGCTCCCCGCAGTTAAATAAACGCTGTTAAGGTTTTTCGCCCCTGACTTTTGCGAACCCATTAAAAAGCCCCCCAACCAGCTAGGGATTGAGGAGCCAGGTGCTAGGCGATCGCCAAATGATTAGTTAGCGGTTTCTTCGCCTTCAGCAGGTGCTTCTTCAGTCGCTTCACCTTCAGCGGGAACTTCTTCTTCAGTTACTTCACCGTCAACGGGAGCTTCTTCGGTAACTTCACCTTCAGCGGGAACTTCTTCCGTGGTGGTTTCATCGGTGGGTGCAGTGGTCTCAGGGCCGCAAGCACCTAAGAAGCCAAGGCTCATAACAGAGGCGATCGCCACCAAGAGAAAACGTTTGATGTACATAATATAAATACTCCTTAATCTAAATTAAGACCAAGTTAAAACAGCTACTAATTATAGCGACGGAAAATTGCCCTTGAGTAGCCGTCAAGTCAAGAACCATAAAGGTTTGAACAAAAATAAAGCTGATCATCAGAAAGGCTAATCAAAACACTATTGCTTTTCTGGTTTTTTCCGCCTAAAGGATCATGATCTTTTGAGCTAACCTAAGCTAAAGCTTTAACAAGCGTTTTGGTAAATCGAATCCAATTCTTTTGCTATTAATTCTCAACAACAATTATTGATAAGTAAAACTACTTATTCTCACCAGCCCCGAAGCCCAGAAATTAAGATCAAGAGCCAGTGCTGTTTAGGGTTTTGCAAAAAATATTAATGGCTCTGGGCAAAAATGATGCGAGTCTCTCAAATTGTCTCTGATATTACCAATATTTTAATTGTGAATTTAGGGGGAATGATTGGTGTTCCAATGCGCCTATTTTCACCAAGGTAATGCTACATTCTAAATAATGACCATGGCTTTCTTAAAATAAAAATTCGAGAAAAATGATTGGATTATTATTGGGACTAAGTGCTTTCTTTTTGGTTACAACCTATGTCACAACTCAATTTGCTGTGATTTATGGCTACTGGGGGTTCAACTCCCTCGTTCAACTTAGTCAACAAGTAATATTTTGGATCGGGGTTCTCTTCGTGGTTTGGTGCTTTGCAGAAGATTAACCTTAAACTCACGATTACATTTTATTTAACTACCTCCTTTATCCTGGGCGAAGTTTCAATAATTTCTTAACCAAAATTATCTTTTTCAGCAATTATTATTGGCCCAACCTTTGACTTGTGTAAGCCCATGGACGCTGCGGAAAAAATTTGCCATTCTTTCCTCCGGGGTCAGGTGATTCCCCGCTATTCCCAGGATATTTGGCAGGTGGAACGGGGCGTGTTGCAGCTCCGGAGCCATACCCCCGAAGGAACGGTGACGGTATTGGGTTGGCTGCAAAAGGGCAGTTTTTGGGGATCATTTATGACCAAACTGGAAGGGATTGAAGCGATCGCCCTTGTGGACAGTCGTCTGGTGCGCCACTCTGCCAAAGCCGTGAAACAGTCCCCCAACCTCCAGCAGGAATTACTCCAACAAACCCTCCAGCGCCTCCGTCAAGCCGAATATCTTTTGGCGATCGCCGGTCTCAAACGCATTGAAGACCGCTTAATTTCTTTGCTGCTGCTCCTCAAGGACGAAATGGGCAAATCAGAAGCAACCATCACCCGGCTCCGTTACCGTTTCACACACCAGCACCTCGCCGATACCATTGGGACGACCCGCGTCACTGTCACCCGACTTTTTAAAGAATTTCAACAGCAAGGCTGGCTAAAAATTGATGGCGATCGCCACATTTTGTTATTAGATAATCCCCAAGGCGATCGTCTCCCCCTGCCTCGACTCTAGCGACTTACTCTAACCTGAACATTGTTGACGCCACATCACATCGCCAATTTCTCCGCCTCCCGTGCGGGAACCACCCTCCACATTAAAGTAATGATCATAGGAGCCAAACCCTGAGATTACCGCATACTCTGATTTCACATCCCCATAGGTCGGCATTAAACGAGCATCAAAAAAATAAATAGGAAAGCTAGGGGGATCTGTCGGCGTTGTACTGTTTTGCAAAATGAGATTAGCTCTGGGATAGCCCACCGAAATCGAATATTCAAATCGGGCCACCTCTCCCCGCTGCTGATGGTTAATAACGCCAATGTAGGGAACAGTCACAAAGCCTTGGGCTGGCTCAAAGCGCAATGACACTTGGGGATTGCCAATGGCTTGAAAGGTCACATTGCCGTTGCGACAAGCTTGAACATTGTTACCCAGTTGAAACGTATCCCCAGGCTCAGGCTGAAACAAATCAGGCCGATTACCAGGAGGTACACGCACCGGTTCCGGTGATGCCGCCACAGATCCAATGGCGCCAATGGCATCAATATCTGGGCCACCATAGGGACTACCACTCGTTCGCCAGTCGGGATAATCACGTAAGCGCACGAAGCGATATTGGGCACCAGGGGGCAAATCATTAAACCTCGCTAAATCCACAGAACGGGTAGCGCCTTGAATACGCCCCAACTCGTACCATTGCTGTCCATCTGTAGAAATCGCCACGTTGGTGGCCTCCACCGCTGGCCCCACTTCAAAAATGTAGAGATCTGGCCCTGGCACGTCCACCAGGCGATTATCTACAAACTCCACGATCAACGCAGAAGAATTCATTTCATCTGAGGCATTACCGAGGGATACGTGGTTACCATCTGGAATGCCTAGGGCGCGGGAGCCGTCACGATATTCACCACTGACATTGGTGGCCCCGTTGTATTCCAAGCTCACGACTCGATCTGCAAAGGAGCTGGCCCCCTGGGGAAAATCAATCCCTTGGTAAACTTCGGCTTTCACGGAAACGACGAGGGGAAGGCTCAAAAATAAGGCACTGCTGAGGCAGATCTTGACAGATGATGGTATCGAACTTTGGTTTTTGGTTGGGACATCCATAGTGGCAATAAGACGGGCACACCACTTCAGTATAGTGAAATAATTCGCCACTACAATCCGCCAAAACTCGGAAAATAACAATAGTAATAGTTAGCGGTATTTTTGCTGTTGTTGAAATATTTTTTGTGGTCAAAGGAGACAAATTTCAATTAAACAGTATTAATCGCTGAGAACTGGAAATTTAATGCTTAATTGACCGTCGATTTGCTTGGAAATGCGGGGGATCAATAGGTAATGTCAGTTTCAATGGTCACTTCTAGGGTCTCTTCATCGACTGTAATAAACAGGCGGTTCGGCTGACAACAGACTTGGCAATCTTCGATATAACTTTGGGAAAAACCACCACTGAGATCTACAAAAGTAATGCTTTCTTCGCCGCAATAGGCACAAAAATAGTTCGCTGTATTTTCCATAATGAATTGCCCGCTTAGTTTGTTTTTCTGTCACTAAATGTTTCTCAATATTTTCTGGGGGAGCACCTCAAGTTTTATGAAGGCTAAGGGAGGAGATTTCGTCTCCTAAGACACAATAAAAGTAGTTAGATACTGTATATGGGACGTAGGAAAGATGGTCATGTTTCAGCAGCGATCGCCAAAGACAGGATTAGCAGAGAACTGCGCGGCAGACCAGCCCCGGGACCGAATTTTAAAGGCGGCACTACAGTTATTCGCCCAAAAGGGATACGAAAAAACAACAACGAAGGAATTAGCCGCCAAGGCCCAGGTGGCAGAGGGAACTTTGTTCCGTCACTTTAGCAACAAAAAAACCATCCTTGTGGAAGTGGCGACCCTCGGCTGGATGGATCTCCTCACGGATTTTTTAACGGAAATGAGTGAGATGGGCAGCTACAAGGCGATCGCCCAGGTGATGCGCCACCGGATGCTGAATATGCACAAAAATAAAAATCTGCTCAAGGTTTGTTTCATTGAAACCCAAGCCCACCCAGAACTCCAGGAAAAAATCCAGGCAGAAGTGATCGATAAAATGACGGGTATTGCAGAGGCGTTTTTCGAGTCGGCCATGGAAAAGGGCATTTACCGAAAAATGAACCCCCACATTGTCGCCCAGGTCTTTTTGGGGATGTTTGCGATCGCCGGCTTTTCTGACGTGACCATCGCTGACCCCCACGCCACCCCAGAATCACTCCGGGAAATGGCAGAAGGCATCGCCGACATTTTTCTCCATGGTGTTTTGGCTTAGTCACGCAGTAGAGGTTGAAAGCCAGCTTGGAGAAAATGCTTATCATAAGCAAGTGCTTCACTAATTGAGCGTTCTTTCATAATTATGAAGGATACACAATCAGTGTGACTCCAATCCTTATCTTTTCTCTGTTCATAAAGCTCCAAACCTTGTTCAAATTGCTCGCTGGACTGATTGATAATCTCTACGTTGGGATTTTTGCGTAGTTCCCTCGTAAGTGACAAGGCAAGTTTTCGGAAATGTTCGCCTCTCTTAGAAAAGTCATTGAGCACTTCTATGAGAACGGCTTCACTCGTGACAATATAAACAGGGTGTAATTTTTTCGAGAGTTCAACAGCTTTTTCATGCAGGTCATCATGGGGATTTAGTAACGCAACCCAATATCCAGTATCAGCAAAAACGATTCTCACTAACTATCCTATTCTTGGTAAGTATCAAAATTACGGGCGAGGTCTGTCGGTAGTTTTTCCCACTCAGATTCTGGAACTTGGGCAGATAAGCGGGCTGCTAATTCCCAGATCGATTCTGCATTAGGATCAAATGAAAAATCTTGAGGAGGCGCTAAACTTTGAGATTGGTTAGTATTATTTATCATGGTTCTAGGTTTTTGTGAGATAAGATTTTCTAGTTTTGTAATCGCCTTTTGCTCTTTGTTCCAAGCGTCATCTCTTAATTGATTGGCTTTTAATACTAAATCACCAATTTCATTTCTAATAGAAGGTTCAACTAATGGTATTTGTATAGAAGAAAACATTTCTTTGTCAACTTCAAGAATGACTGAACCGTAAGAATGACGAGTAATTAAAGCATAACCATAGTCTGAAGCTAGCCAAGCATATAAGAATCCCGGATTCATCTGGTCAGAAGCCAAAAATCTTGTAGCATGTTCACTTGCTGTCCAATTTTCCATATATTTAGGAATAATTTGCACTCTGCCAATTGTCCCAGAACGGGTAACAGCAATCATATTTTCTTCTAGCTGTATCTCTGGCAAGTCTTTAGTATGTGCGCCTTTTGCTAATCGTTTTACATCAATGGGCGCAATTTGAAACAGTTGTTTACTACTCAGTAATGGGATGCCTCCCTTTTCTACATAAGTTCTCTTTCTGAATTTAGTAATTGCTCGAACTTCTTTTGTTACCCTCGAATCACCAACTGTTGTAATCTCCCAAGGGAGTTTTGCTAGTTGCTGTTCGGCGGCGATCGCCGTTGAATTATGGTAGCTTGCTTCTAATCGACCCGCTAATTGAGATGCTTTAATTTTAGTGACAGAGGATTTCTTGTCAGTCGGAATAATTTCTTTAAGATAGGGAAGATTTAATTTTTCATGAAGTAATTTATCCGCCTCATTCAATAGCTGATTTGCTTGATCTCTCAGTTTCCCAGCTTCACACATTAATCGACCAATCTCAATACGTCGAATTACTGGCAAATCAGGTACTAATATTCTACGAAGATGCTCAAGTTCAATATGGACAATAACAGATCCATATGTAGCCTGTGTAAGTTGTAAACGACCATATTTACATATTAGAAATGCAGCAAGAAAACCAGCAGCTTCTGGATTTTTCACCCTAATACGAATGACATCTTCTGAAACAGCTTTATTTTTTAAACTATCTGTTGCAAAACCAACATTGCCAATTGTCCCCGAACGTGACACCAAAACATCCCACTTTTGGATTTTCAATGAATTTAGTTTTTTAGTATTTTTCTTACTTAAATACCTATCAGTATCGGGTTTTAGACTAATTATTTCTGAACTAGATAAAAATGGAATGCCATAGGTAGAGGAAACGTAAACTCGCCTGAAGCGAAAAGCATTATGTGCTTCTTGAGATAAGCCATTTTCTCCATATAGAGGAATTAAGGGAAAAGGACTACTTTGTAAGATTTGGATTGCATTATGGGCATCAATATTAAAAGCAGAAGCTTCAAAACGCACTCCTGCATTTAAAACTTCACTCAATTTAACGGTGGTTGAGAGTTTCTCTGCTTTATCCGTATTTTTTTGAGGTATAAAATCTGGTTGAAAAGCAGCATTTACCATCCCAAGACTACCTCTTTTTTCCACACTAAAAACTCATCTGCAACAAGCCCAGTATCATCATCCTCTACCTTTTGCTGGGGCAATGGTCTCTTGACTCCTTCTCCCGTGGCAGTTCTTTCAATTAATGGAACAGTCTCAGGATCCGTAGGAACTAGAATTTCCTCTCCATCTTCATTACGGCGATAAGTTGTCTTGCCTCTTTTATCATGACCGATTGCCTTCACTTCCGCCATGAAAATTTCATAATCAGCCATAGTAGAGCGATTAATCTCCGCTTCTGTTTTCTTCTGAAGAATCAGAACAGACGTTTGAGTTCCGTTTCTTGGTTGAAAAGTATCAGGGTGGAGATCGATAGAAGCGACAATTCGGCAATGACGAATCATCCAATGACGCACATATAACAAACCCGGCGCTCCCAAAATCGCATCCGGTAGGACAATGCCCATACGCCCCCCCGGTTTTAATAGTTGCCAACACCGCTCAATAAATAAAATTTCTGGTGGCGCAGAAGTTTGGAGTCGATCCGTCGGTTCCCATTCCCCTGTTTCCGTTGGCTGCCAGACATGACCCAGTTGATACTGCCCTAATGTTTCCTGATCTTTAATGGGTAGCTTAGAACCAAACGGAGGATTAGTTGCGATCACATCGAAATGTGCCAGATCCTTTTCATTACGAATACTTTCAGGTTTAACACCTAAAGCCTTAGCAAACTCTTCACGAAAACTACTTTGCCATTGGAAAGGATGTAAGAGAGAATCCTGCCTAAAAATATTTCCAGATCCATCATTATTCATCACCATATTCATTTTGGTGGCTTTTACAAGATCTGGATTAATATCAATCCCAAAAAAATTATTTTTTGCCGTTTCTTGAATTCTGGTATTAAGAGCGTTTTGCATCCAAGGTTCAGAATTATCCGTCACTCCAGCTTCTTTTTTTAACTTTTCGATCACCTCATTCATAGCAATGACCAAAAAACCACCAGTGCCACAGGATTGATCTAGAATTCGATCCGTGATTTTAGGATCAAGCATTCTAATAGTCATCTTTTGTACATTGCGAGGTGTGAAAAATTCTCCACGATCACCCCTTAAATTAGCACCAACAAGCTCTTCATAGGCTTTCCCTTTGACATCAATATTTGTACTTAGAAGACTATATCTTTGTAACTCACCTACAATATAAGCTAAAGACCGAGGTTGAAGTTTAATTTCATCATTCTCATCAAAAATAGCAGAGTATTGTTTTTTGACTTGATTGAAAATTTTGCTAACACGATTAAAAACAGTTAAACGACCATCATTACTCTTTTTTTCCTGTGCTGTTGCATAAAATTCTAAGGGATTCGGGAAATTTCTTTCATCATGAATCTTGCAAAAAATAACTTTAAGCAATTCAAAGAACGCAGGCTGTTTTTGTAAACCATCAGTCACATATATATGGTCGTGACAGATTTTAAATGAGAAAAGTAAATTGTCACCTACTGCATTTTTCAATGACTCACGGCTCGGGCGATCTACTTCATCAATGCTTCCATCTTTTGTTGGAATGTCATTTGGCTCTTCGTATTCGATCCCTTCTTTTGTACGAATCCGTCTCAAGACAGTCTTTTTCTTTCCATTTGTCCACATCCCCCACTCTGAATTATCACAGGCTGCCATGTAAGAACGAAGCTGTTCTACGCCGTCTTTACGAGCAGTTGGCGGAATAGAATCTTTTTTGCATTCGATGACAATCCAAACATTTTCTTGATTATGAGGCTGTCCTTCTTTAAAAATGACGAGATCAGCTCTAACTGTTTTCCCACCTAGCTTTAAGCTATATTCAACCTCGATCTGCTCTGGAGCATAACCTAACTCCAGTACAAGGCGACGCTCAATATTCTGACGAACATACTCTTCCGGAGTATCTTTCCGAATTTTTTGATCAATAAAATCGCAGATCTTACCGTCTGGTAATGTCGTTAGTATTTGAGCCATTCTGTTTTTCTGATGAGCAATCGAAATCTATTGATATAGTAAAGCCGCTGAAGCAAGTTCATACAAATTAAGAACAAGACTTAGCGGCAAATCTAGTCAGTAGGCAATTTTGAGCTTACTTATAAGCCTTGACGCACTCTTCCACGAGGGGCGCAACTGCATCGATGTCTTTCCAGCCTAAAATTTCCACTTCTTTTTTCTCCAGGTTCTTGTAGGAGGCAAAGAATTCGGCAATTTCATCTAGGCGGTGCTGGGAGATCTGTTTGATGGATTTAATGTCGTTATAACGGGGATCTTCGGCGGGGACACAGAGAATTTTTTCGTCGCGATCGCCACCGTCGATCATTTCCAACATCCCAATGGGGCGGGCCGCGATGACACAACCGGGGAAGGTCGGTTCGTCCATAATCACCATCCCATCGAGGGGATCGCCATCATCGGCGAGGGTATTGGGCACGAAGCCATAGTCGTAGGGATATTTCACCGAAGAAAAGAGCACCCGGTCGAGGGCAAAGGCATTCATATCCTTATCGAACTCATACTTGTTTTTGCTGCCGCCGGGGATTTCGATCAAAACATTAATCAAACCAGCTTTCGGTTGGGCAGGAATCCGAGATAAATCCACGGGTAATTTCTCCAAATATATCCAGAACAAAGGGTTGAGGCGGCCCTAAAACACTCTAAAAAAGTGCGAGGCGATCGCCCTCAAGCATTCTACACAGAAGCGGTTCCTTTGCCCGCAGGATTATTCCAATAACACAGAGGAGGTGAGATCCGGTGCGAGGTTCTGGACAGGTCGGTCGGAGTAATACCCAATAATCAGTAGGGGAATGGTCAAGGTCAAAAGGGCGATCGCTGTACCAAGCAGATCAGACCATCGGGGGGAAGGGTCGGCAGGTTTGCCGGGAGAGCCACTGGAGTCCATAGGTGTCAGGGCCTGCTAACACAATTGTTAGGAAGCCAATGTTTTTAAAAAACTAAAAAATTAAGTGGTTAAAGAAGGTGCTGTTATTCTAACTAAGAATTGGCCCAGAACTGTGTTGGGTTTGACGATTTTCGCTACCCTTAAGATTTCTTTAATCGTTGGGGTCTTTTCATCACAGGCTATTGGGACGAATTCAAGGCTTGTTCTGCCACCAAAAAATCAACAAATTGACGGGCTGTCCGGCCGGAACGACCATTATGGCGGGTGGCCCATTGCTTCGCTTGAAAATCCAGATCAGCCGGAGCCAAATTTAAACTAGCTCTTTGGGCTAAATGGTGGACGATTTCTAAATAGGTGGCCTGATTAGCCGGGGCAAAGGTCAGGGTCAACCCAAAGCGATCGCTAAAGGATAATTTCTCTTGAACCGTATCCCAGTGGTGAATTTCTTCTGCTTGGCTGGGTCGGGGCCGTTCTTCAAAGAATTCCCGCACCAGATGACGGCGATTGGAAGTGGCATAGACGACCACATTACTTGCTTTAGCCCGGATACTGCCTTCGAGCACCACCTTGAGGGACTTAAACACTTCATCATCCTCTTCAAAGGACAAATCATCAACGAAGATAATGAATTTTTGGGGTTGTTGCCGGAGGATTTCCACAATTTGCGGTAAATCTCCCAGACCTGTTTTGTCCACTTCAATTAGTCTGAGGCCCTGGTCATAGTAGGCTCCTAACAAGGCTTTTACCAGGGAAGATTTACCAGAGCCGCGACTCCCGTACAAAAGCACATTCAACGCCGGTAAACCTTGAAGTAAAGCTTCGGTATTACGGATCAAGGCAGTTTTTGGCTCAGGGTAGCCCACAATGTCGGCGAGGGGGAGCCATTCGGGATCAATGACAGGTTGCAAACTTCCTTCAGCCCAGCGGAACGCACCATATTGGCTAAACTGGCCTGCGCCATGGCGATGGTAATAACCAGCCAACTGCTCCAGGGAGTCGGGCCAAGCGTCGTGGGAATGGAGAAAAGCAGAATCTTTGATGGGCGATCGCCGCCAAGGAGTGAGGGTTGTGGCGACCTGGGTCGCAACGGTGACCCAATAGCGGACGGTTTCGGGTTCGCACGAATACACTTGGTGCAAAATCGTTAGGTCATGGCGTACCGCTTCCTGGAGGGAACGGCTCATTTCCCCTAGGGATTTTACTTGGGCCTGGCGACTAAAGGGATTATCGTCCTGGAGAATGCGCCCCACAAGCCAATCTTGCCAACTCACATCGGCGATCGCCAAAGCTTGAAACCAGCGCCCATAGCGTCGCAAACACTGAATACTGGCCGTTGACCCGGAGGATTGGGCTGCTTGATCTGAATATAAGCTTTCTAACAACGCCAAAAAGGTCTGACCAACTGGATCTGCAAACACTCCCTGAAAAATCAGTAAAGATGCAATTTGCGGATAAAGTAGCCTGGTGGAAATTGTATTTGAAGCGGGAGCAACCATAAAAATATCTGCCGATGTAATGGGCTGAAAAAATCCAGATGAACCGTATTACTGGTGCGATACTATTCTGCTAAGAATTTACCGCATTGGGGAAATGGCGGTATTGTATTCCTCAGCATCCTTTACATTTTCTCAATCTGGATCAGATGGCATATTGGCTTTTTCAAGGGAACCCCCGCTATCATCGTGTACTTGATGCCATCCGTGAACAAACGGAAATGCCCTGGCTTGTGACCCGCTACAAAAACAAAATTCAAGTCGGTGATGGCGTTTTAATTTGGATGGCCGGTGAAGCTGCCGGCATTTATGCGATCGCCGAAATCATTAGTCTCCCCACAGTTATTTCCCCCAAAAATATTCAAGACCGCGACTATTGGACGGATCCCAAGCGACTCCGGGCCGATAAACCCCGCAGCCAAATCCGCTTTATTCGCAAGCTCCTCGGTCAACCCCTACGCAAGATAGAATTGCGTTTTGATGGCATCCTGCGCGATCTCGATGTTATCCACACGCCCAGCAGTACCAATTTCAAAATTACCCCCGAACAATGGCTGCGGGTGCATCAACTGAAAGGGTGATTTCCCCTAACTTCCCCAAAAACCTCCGTTAAAATAAAACTCTGCTGTGCACCTTTCTTCACCATGACCTCGACCCAAAGTAAAATGCCCCCAACTGAGTCCCCAGATCCCATGCGGGAGATTCCCGATGAAGCAGAAATGTCCTTTTTCGATCACCTCGAAGAACTCCGCTGGCGCATTTTTTATTCGCTGATTTCCGTTGTTGTCGGTTGGGTTGGTTGTTTCTTTTTTGTCAAACCCATCGTCCAGATCTTAGAAGCGCCTGCTGCTGGGGTGAAATTCATCCAGGTAGCCCCCGGCGAATTTTTCTTTCTCTCGTTTAAGGTAGCGGGCTACACCGGCGCTTTACTGGCGAGCCCTTTTATCCTGTACCAAATTATTCAGTTTGTTTTGCCGGGGCTAACCAGGGGAGAACGGCGTCTCCTCGCTCCCGTTGTCTTGGGGTCTGGAGTGCTATTTTTTGCGGGCTTGGCCTTTGCCTACGTTGCTTTGATTCCAGCGGCTTTGAATTTTTTCATTACCTATGGTGCTGATGTCGTAGAGGCGGCCTGGTCCATTGAGCGATATTTTGAGTTGGTGCTGGGTCTAATGTTTTTTACGGGGCTAGCGTTTCAGGTGCCTGTGGTGCAAATGATCTTGTCTTGGCTGGGGATTGTTTCTTCGAGCCTGATGCTCAAGGGTTGGCGCTTTGTCGTTCTGGGGGCAGTGGTGCTCGGCGCGGTGATTACGCCCTCGACAGATCCGATGACCCAATCGCTCTTAGCTGGGGCTGTCCTGGGCTTATATTTTGGCGGCATTGGCATTGTGAAACTTTCAGGACGCTAGGGGCTTGGCGATCGCCTGCAGTACAGCAGCCATTAATTCGGTGCGACCAAAGGGTTTACGGAGAAAAGAATCGGGCTGTGGCACAGAATATTCTGGTAAGGCATCGGCACTAATCAAAATAAACGGAATTTTTTCGGTGGATTGATCATGGCGCAATTGACCAAAAATTTCTTGGCCATCGAGACAGGGCAAGCGAAAATCACAAATAATCACGTCTGGTGTTAGTCGCCGCGCTAAACTAACCCCCAGGGCACCATTTCCTACGCCCGTCACTGCATAGCCTTCAACGATTAAAGAAATCACCAAGCTACCTCGCAGATCAGATTCATCTTCGATCACTAAAATTTTCGGAATCATGATGTATCACCAAGGGAAACAATGATTTTTGAGGAGAAAATTTAAGACTCTTTAGTGAGCCAAAATCAGGAAAAAATACGACGGATCTCAATAGTCAATAAAAGTTGTAATAGGTCGGTCTGGCTGAGTAAAAATACGATTGCTCAAGGGAAATTTGGCAGAAACAGCTACGGCAGAAAAAGTGATTTTGCAGCATTAACCTAATTTGCTTACGCTACTGATCATAGAGGCGACCTTGCCTGGAAAAAACAAACCCTAATGAACATTTAAGGTTTCCCAGAAGCAAACTTAATGAATTTTGCTTTTTTTAACTTGCCTGTGGTTTTGTAACTAATTTTCTAAAAAAATATTGCGATTTGCTGAGAGTTGCATCGAAATCAGAGTTTATTTTTAGGTATTTTGTCTTACTGCCTGAAATGATCAATTAAAAATATTTTTAGCTTGTTTGATCTCTGTGATCGGGCGCTATCTTGAAGTCAAACAAAATTCGAGCTAATTTTCATGTTCGTTTTCATTAGAGGATTTTTAATTTATGACTTTGACAGCGGCAGCCGTAATTGAATATTTGGGCCTAGAACCCCATCTGGAAGGGGGCTATTTTCGGGAAACTTACCGCTCAACACTCTCTATGGCCACCGAAAGACCGGGAGGCGATCGCCAATTGTTAACCTCGATTTACTATCTGCTCAGTCAATCGCGGCCCATGGACTATCTGCACCGCAACCAATCGCCGATCATGCACTATTTCCACGGCGGTGCGGCGATCACCTACCATACCCTTTCTCCGGAAGGCCAGTGGCAGACCACAAAGCTCGGCTTTGACTTGGCGGCGGGAGAAGTGCCCCAACTCCTGGTACCAGGGGGCTACTGGAAAACGGCCATTTTAGAAGCGGGCGAATTTGGTCTTTTGGGGGAAGCGGTGGCCCCAGGATTTGATTACCAAGATTTGGAAGTTGCCCAGGGGTCAGTGCTCCAAGAACTGTATCCGGAGCATTGGCCGCAACTCAAAGCTTATATTCATCCGAGCCATTAACGAAAGGAAATCATTGCCTCGTTTTGGCGATTGCCCAGGGAAACCCGTTACACTTTGGCTAACGGATCGGCAACCGAGGGAAACACAATGGCAATTTGGGATTTCGGTCGCTTTATGCAGACCCTCATTCAGTTCGATGTCATGCCGGGGAGTCAACTGATTAAGCCTTGGTTGGGTCAAGAAAACGTGGCAGCAGATAATGAAACATTTGGAGGCAGCGCCCAGATGGGAAAAATTTTAGTGGTGGGTGGCGATCGCCCAGAAAATCAAACCCTTGTGCAGGCCCTTTCGGCTCGCGGCTATCAAACCCATTGGGCGAAAGATTCTGTTGAATCTTGCGATGGAGCGGCCATGCTTATTCTTTGTGCTGATCTCGCCACCACAACCAGAGACTCACTCCTCGCCCAGGTGAGCCAAGATCCCCAATGGCGATCGCCCCAGTGGGAACTGTTTAATTTTCGCCAAGCAACCCCTGCCCTCGCCCAACTGTGGGGAGCCGTGGACGACGTGGTGATGGGAGGTGTTAGCCAAAGTCAATTGCGGTTAACCCCGGCTGGGGCGCTATTTACAGGTAATGTCTCCACCGATAACAATGGCGGTTTTGCGTCGGTACGCACCAAAAGTTTGGCAAATCCCTGGGATCTATCTAAATATGCGGGGTTCCGGCTCCGGGTAAAAGGCGATGGCCAACGCTACAAATTTATTGCCCGCTGCGAAAACCGTTGGGATGGCATTGGCTACAGCTATTCCTTTGAAACCACCGCAGACCAGTGGCTGAGCGTGGATATTCCGTTTAGCGAGCTTGTGCCTGTTTTTCGGGCCAAATCCGTACCGCAAATGGGGCAATTTCAAGCTGACCGGGTCTATGCGTTGCAGTTGATGCTCAGTAAGTTTGAATATGATGGGCAACTGAATCCCAGCTTTAAGCCGGGGTTATTCCAATTGGCCATCGAGGCGATCGCCGTTTATGGCGGTGAATCTTTCCCCCAAATTATTGCCCTGAGTCAAACCACCGCCCCCCAGGAAGCGCTCCAGGAAACGGGGCTTCCCTATTGTCTAATCCATTGTCCCCAGGGTTTTACCGCAGAAAATTTGCAAACTGTGATCAATGTCATTGGCGATCGCCAAGCCGTTAACCAAATTATTACCTGTGCAGCGTCACAGTAACCAACAACTGGCCACCCGTGGCAAAGAATTGCGGGGTATCCGGTTAGATATTTAGCATAAACAAGTAAGATCGAAAGCATAAATACTTTGGCTGCCTTAATCCTGTCCCCTTAAACGCTGGTTTCCCGTGGGAATTGTTTCTCAACCTATGACTCCCCCTGTCTCTCTCCAAGCCATCATTCGAGAGTTAGAACAACACCCAGATGCCCAACGCATCAAAAAGTTGTTAATTTATACTGCTGTTAATCGGTGGGAAAGTAATCCCCAGTTACTCCAACGTCTCTCCCTCGAGCGCATCGTCAAAAAAAATCTTGACCAGTTTTTAAGCTTTAAAGAACTCCAGCGGGCCTTTAGTACCTCTGTCAGTACCCTCAGCCGGCCTGCTACCTATGGTCGCCTTGCCAACGACATCTTGACCCAGTTAAGCCCCCTCTACGAAAGCGAAGATCAAGATCCTTCGACGGGTATTGTTGCTGCTGGCCAGAATAGCCACCAAAGCATTACAGAGATTCACCTAGAAGTTGCGGTGCAAACCCTCGAAGAACACCGCGAGAATATTCGCATCAAAAAATTGCTCTATGCCCTTTGTTTTAAGCGTTGGGAAAATAGTTTTCAGGTTTTAGAAGAATACAGTTTGGCTAACCTGTTACGCCAAGTCGTCGTTAACTACCCCACCCGTAACCAATTTGAGACGATCCTGCGCAAATTAGTTTCTCTGCTTAATCGCCAACAAATCTATGGCCAATTGGCTGATGTGATCCTTGGGGCGATCGCCCCCCTATACAAATCTGGTGATTCTGCCACGGGTTTAACCCAACCCACCGCTGACCCCCCAGCGCCAGTTCCCACCCCAGTGGTGCCGCCCCCTCCCCCTGCCCCAAGTCCAGCACCAGAGTCTGTGAACTATAAGCAGACCATGGCTTTTAATATTGACGAGCTCCCCATTCCCAAGCCTGCCAAGTCGATGGATCTTGATTTCAGTGAAAATCAAACCCTGGCGCTAGATCCAGAGACCCAGATGACCCAGACGATGTTGCTCAACACCGGCTCCCCTCGACCAATGCCGGCCCCTACGCCTGCTCCAGTACCGAAAAAAAAGCATTTTGCGGCGGCTCTCAACATCTACGAACTTAAGCTGGAGGTGATGAAATACGCGAATCCCCTCCGCACAAAAATTTTGCTGTTTTCCGTCGTCCATCATCCCTTTGACCTCAGCGGCAAAGACTGGTCAATGTTGCGTACCTGTGATTTTGATGAGTTATTATCCGAAGTGCTGCGGGATGCCTCTAGTCTCAAGGCTCTGGAAATCAAACTTTCGGCGATCGCCCGGTCACTCTTTGACGCCAACGAACATCTCCAGGCCGCCGGAGCCATTGTTCAAGCCGTGACGACTTTCACCAATCCCCCCCCCCGTCCATGACCTATGACCCCCCAAGAACTCATTGCTAAATATGCGCTTGGAGAAACCCATTTCCCAGAAGCCCAACTCGATGGCGCGAACTTTTGGGGGGCAGATCTCATCGGCATTAATCTCCAGGATGCTGACCTCCACAACGCAATTTTGATTTTTGCCTATCTCAGCCGGGCCAATCTAAAACAAGCCAATTTCATTAATGCCAACCTCAGCGGCGCTAACCTCAACCAAGCCAATTTAACCTTGGCAGAACTTCATAACGCTGATCTCCATGGTGCTGTTTTAATTGGTGCTAACTTAACCAACGCCGACCTGACCCTGGCAAATTTACTCGATGCCAACCTGATGGGAGCAGATCTCCGGGGGGCAGACCTAAGCGGAGCGAATCTTTCTGGGGTCTGTTTGCGGGAAGCCAATCTTCGGGAAGAAAAGCGAGTTTATAATTCCAGTCTGCGGGGCACCATCCTCCGGAAAGCCGATCTACAGGGGGCGAACCTCCAAGGTGCCGACCTCGCCCGGGGCGAATTAAGTGGTGCCAACCTCAAGGGTGTGAATTTCCGACGGGCCGATCTCCATGAAGCCGATCTCAGTGGGGCCAACTTAGAAAACGCGATTTTGACCGAAGCGAATTTGATTGGGGCCAACCTCGTTAAAGCTAATCTCAAAAATGCGAAATTTGAGCGGGCGTTAATGGAGGATGCTGATCTTCGCCTAGCCAATCTTACCTGGGCTAATCTTCCTGGTGCCCGCCTCAATCGCGCCAAACTCAATAAAGCCAATTTGACCAATGCCCGTCTCAACCGGGCGGATCTCAGTCGCACCAACCTCTCCCAGGCCAAATTAATCGATGCTGAAATGATTGATACTTACCTTGCCCGCGCCAATCTGATGGGAGCAGATTTAACCCGGGCGAACTTGATCCGTGCTGAAATTAGCAGTACAAATCTTGCTGGGGTCATTCTGACTGGGGCGATGATGCCCGATGGCTCTGAACACCGCTAGGCTAACAACCAATTACGCCAACACATAAAAAAACCAGCCTAAGCTTCAGGGCTGGTCAGTTTGAGCTTGCTGTATGAGAGGAGAAACTCAATGTCAAGACGGCGCATGGTACTTTGCCGACAGATCCACTGGAATGGAAACCTGTAAAATCTTGGAGTGAGCTTTGTTAAAAATTGTAACAAGCACCGTCGAACTTCGCAACATTTCTTTACAGATGGCGTAATTTTTTGTCCAGGCCTTGATTTCAGATTTGGCGATCGCCAGCAAGATTAATCACGGAAAAATCGATTCTCTTAAAGATGAGTGGTTGTATTTTTGATGTGAGAACAGATATTTAAGCCCTGAAGAATAAGTAATTATACCCAGCTATTTTATCTAAACTTTTCTTTCTTTGGCGATCGCCTTTGGTTTTTCAGTTGATAGGATAAAATTCCATTCTTCAAAGCGTTCTGTGTTTGGAATTGTCTTTGGGAATGAACAGATAAAACAACATCAAATCTTAAATAATTGTTTATTGTTTGCCAGATCAATAGACATTACAGAATTAATCAGCAGGAACAAATGAGTATGAGGCATTATTGCGACGAGTGGATTCAAGAGTGGTGTGATGGCAATGGCTGGACAGATCCAACGTTAGTCAGTACCAATTTTTATTGGGCTTTTCCGCCAAATGGCGTGATGCCCGAACCCATTCCTGGAGAAATTCTCCGCCTCATTAAATCGGAAAAAGGTTTTACCCAAGATGAAAAACGTTGGCTGGCTTTGGCCGCTGGGGTGACCTTAGTTTCAGGTATTTTTACTTATTATTGGCATTGCCCTTTACCGTTGGTGATGGCCTTTGCCTTTAGTGCTGTCACAGCGGCACGTTTGGAGGTTGAAATTCCGGCAACGGCTTAGGAGGAAAAAGAGTCATTTCTCTTGAATCGGTATTTGTCACCCAATAGCCTACGGTAAGCAATATCAAAAATTCATCAATAAGTTTGCAAAAAAGTCCAGGAGAAGCAACCCTAGGATCGAGCATCCTTTGCGATAATAGGGAAGCATTTTTTACCCTTAAAACGTGTTGGCTAACAAAGATCTCCTCCACCATTTTTTGACGTATTTTACTGAGGTCAAGCATTGGGCCTTGGAGGCAAGGTTGTTGCGATGGTTGACTTTGTTGTGGCTTGGGCTTGGATTAGTCACGCTCTTTTCTGCGTCTTATCCGGTGGCAGCCGTTGATTATGGTGATGGTTGGTACTATGTCAAGCGGCAAATCGTTTGGGCGATCGCCGGTTTGATCTGTGCTGGGGCGATCGCCCGCGTCCCCCTGAAAAAAATTCGCTTGATTTCGTTCGGCGGCCTGATCATTTCTTTTGTACTAATTCTGCTGACGATTGTCGGTTTTGGTCGGGGCAGTGAAGAATGGGGCGCTTCCCGTTGGATTGGGATTGCCGGATTTGCCCTACAACCCTCGGAGTTTGCAAAGCCTTTTTTGGTCTTAGAAGCCGCCAATGTCTTTAGCCGTTGGCGTCAGTTAAAAATTTGGCACCGAGCTGTTTGGTTGAGCTTATTTGCTGGGATTTTATTGGCAATTTTGAAGCAACCCAACCTAAGTACCACCGCCCTTTGTGGTATGACGATCTGGTTTATTGCCTTGGCCGCAGGTATTCCTTGGCTATTGCTGGGGGGAGCCGCTGGTGTCGGGGGATTGGCGGCTTTAGCGAGTATTAGTGTTAATAGTTATCAACGGGAGCGATTGACGTTTTTCCTTGACCCTTTCCGCGCTGCACGGGATGAAGGTTACCAGTTGGTACAAAGTTTGCTGGCGGTTTCCTCCGGTGGTGGTTGGGGCTTAGGCTTTGGCGAATCCCAGCAAAAATTATTCTTTCTGCCTATTCAACACACGGATTTTATTTTCGCGATTTTTGCAGAGGAATTTGGTTTAATTGGCTCCTTGGGGCTATTGGGGTTACTTTTCGCCTATGCCTCTTTGGGGAGTTATGTGGCTTGGCGATCGCCTGTGCTCCGTCACCGACTCATTGCCATTGGGGCCACCTTTATTCTCATTGGTCAATCTTTGCTCAACATTGGCGTAGCAACGGGGGCTTTACCGACGACGGGTTTACCCTTGCCCCTCTTTAGCTACGGTGGCAGTTCAATTATTTCTAGTTTGATGCTGACGGGACTTTTGGTGCGGATCGCCAGGGAAAACGGCGAAGCAACAGTCATTTCCCTCGCAGAGCGACGGCAGCAGCGACAAGAAAATCCAACATAAACGCTCAACATTGAACGAACCAATCAGGGGTCAGACAGTTTCTGTTCCAGGGCTTCTAGCTGCTCTCGGCGTACCTCTAGTTCGAGTTGACGACGGGTAAAGTCTTGGCTTTGGGCCGTCATTTCTTGCCGCCAAGTTTCTATTTTTTTTGTTCTTGCTGGACAAACTCCGGGGTGATTTTGCCCGGAACAAAATAATGGTGCACCACATTCAAGAGCCATTCCGTCGCGTCTTGGATGCTGGCCAATTGTCGCTGTTTATCAAGTTGAATTAAAACCAGTGCCCCCACAGCAAATTCCGTTTGGGAATAAACCATGGAGGGGCGATCGCCTTGGTCATGGATGAGCCAACTCCCGTCAGGCTGCTCTTGCGCCACAAACACAAGTTGAAGCTGAGTCGATTGGGGATGACGTTGAATTTGAGCAAGGTGACGCATCACAGGTAAAGGAAACGCATTACTGAAGTCGTTGTAAACGTTCCGTCAAAATAGATTGTTGTGCTTCAGCTTCGGTAAGGGCAGACCGGGCACCTTCGATCACCTCTGCTGGAGCTTTATTGACAAAGCCAGGGTTATTCAAACGTCCACTGAGGGATTGAATTTCCTTATTCACTTTTACGAGATTCTTCTCTAATTTTGACCGCAGTGCAGGAATATCGACAAGGCCTTCGAGGGGAATTAAGACCTGGATTGTCCCCACGACTCCGGCGATCGCCTGTTTGAGGGAATTATCGACGGAATTGGTCAATTTTAAAGTTTCTACCTTGGCTAATTTAAGAATATAGGCTTCCCCTTTCGCCAAGGTATTGAGTTCCGTTTCCGTTTCGCTTTGGAGGATCACGGTGACCGTTGCCCCCGGTTTAATGTCCGCTTCTGCCCGCAGGTTCCGGATCGTGCGGATGGCTTCGATGAGCAGGACAAATTCATCCTCTAGGGAGGTATCGACTAACTGATCATTTTCGGCGGGGAAAAGCTGCGTCGCGAGGAATGTTTGGCCGTCCGCTTGGGTAAGGGTCTGCCAAATTTCCTCGGTGATGTGGGGCATAAAGGGATGGAGTAATTTCAGAATGTCCTCTAAGACCCACGCCAAAATCTGTTGGGCAACGGTGCGGGAAGCTTGATCTTGCGCTTCCTTGGCATAGAGACGGGGTTTGACCAGTTCGATATACCAGTCGCAGAAATCGCCCCAGATAAATTCGTAGAGGGCTTTGGCGGCTTCCCCTAAGCCATACCCTTCGAGGTTTTTGTGGGTATCGGCAATCACTTGGTGCAGACGGGAGAGAATCCAGCGATCGCCTAACTCTAGATCTCCCATTGCTGGACGACCCAAATCGGTGGGGGTTTTCCCATCGAGGTTCATCATCACAAACCGCGCCGCATTCCAAAGCTTATTGGCGAAATTCCGGGAGGCTTCTACAGACTGGGATTCATCGGTGGCCCGGTCATACTGCAAACTGATATCCTGTCCGGCTCCAGCGACCTCACGGATCAGGGTATAACGCAACGCATCTGTCCCGTAGCGATCGCACATCAGCAGCGGATCAATGCCGTTATTCGCCGATTTCGACATTTTTTTGCCATTTTCGTCTCGGACTAGCCCGTGAATGTAAACATCCTTAAAGGGAATTTTTCCGGTGAAATGGCTGGACATCATCGTCATCCGCGCTACCCAGAAAAAGATAATGTCAAACCCCGTCACCAACACGCTATTGGGGAAATATTTTTGAAAATCTTCGCTATTGTCGGGCCAACCCAAGGTCGAGAAGGGCCATAATCCAGAGGAAAACCATGTATCTAATACATCGGGGTCTTGCTCTAGCTGGCAATCTGCGCCGTAGGTGGCGATCGCCTTTTGTTTCGCTTCGGTTTCATCATGGGCAACGATAAAGGGCGTGTGATCCTGAATTTCGCCATTGGTTTCACTAACCACATACCACGCCGGAATCTGATGTCCCCACCACAACTGCCGCGAAATGCACCAATCATTCAGCTTCACTAACCAATCCCGATAGACCTTACGCCACCGTTCCGGCACATAGTTCGGTTGATTTTCTTCGTCTAAAAAGGCGAGGGTTTTCTGCGCCAGCGGGTCAATTTTCACAAACCACTGGGTGGAAAGGAGTGGCTCTACCGGAACCTTCCCGCGATCGCTGTGGGGAACACTGTGGCGATAATCCTCCGTTTTGACCAGTACGCCATCCTCTTTTAATTTGGCAACGAGATTTTTCCGCGCCTCAAAGCGATCTTGCCCTGCAAACATCCCCGCATTTTCATTTAACGTGCCATCGCGGTTCATGATGTTAATAAATTCGAGGTTGTGGCGTTTCCCCATGTCAAAATCATTCGGATCATGGGCGGGCGTAACCTTCACACAACCTGTCCCAAATTCAGGATCTACATGCTCATCGGCAAACACCGGAATTTCCCGCCCGACAATGGGCAGCGTTAACGTTTTTCCAATTAAATTTTTATAGCGTTCATCGTTGGGATTAACGGCAACGCCCGTATCACCGAGCATTGTTTCTGGGCGAGTCGTCGCCACTTCCACGTAGCCACTACCATCGGTCAAGGGATAACGAAAATGCCACAGATGTCCATCTACTTCTTTGTTTTCCACTTCGAGATCGGAGACGGCGGATTGGGATTCGGGACACCAGTTCACCAAATAATTGCCGCGATAAATTAAACCTTCTTCGTAGAGGGTAATAAAGGCTTTTTTAACGGCTTCGCAGAGATTTTCGTCAAGGGTAAAACGTTCCCGCGTCCAGTCGGCAGAGAGTCCCAGGCGTTTAAGTTGGTTGACGATCGCCCCACCGGATTCGGCTTTCCATTCCCAGGCTTTTTCGAGGAATTTTTCGCGACCAAGATCGTAACGGGTTTTCCCTTCGGCTTTAATTTGTTTTTCGACGAGGGTTTGGACAGCGATGCTGGCATGGTCTGTGCCGGGGAGACAGAGAACATTTTCCCCCTTCATGCGGTGATAACGAACGACAGTATCGATCAGGGAGGTATTGAAAGCGTGGCCCATGTGCAACTTGCCCGTAACGTTGGGGGGCGGAATCACGATGCAAAAGGGATCGCCTTTTTTCTGGGGGTCGGCCCGAAACACTGACCGTTCAAACCAAGTCTGTTGCCACTTATTCTCGGTGTTGTGGGGATCGTACTGACTGGGAAGATTGGGGATATCGGTAGTCATTGGGCCGTCTTGGAGAAATAAAAAAACTTGAGAGCTGCTTCATTGTAAATCGATCTTCGCCCTAGATTGTGCCATGCTGGGTTAGTTCTCCCCAAATTTGTTTGGGGACGGCGATCGCCTAGGATGTTAATCGGCAAATTTGGCGCGACACCGAAACACGGAACAATGTGCTAGAAGGAAGATGAGTTCGCACTATATCTGAACAAGATGGCAAAGAAAGAATATTTTTTATACGGTGGTTTGTTCCTGGCTGGGGCAATTTTGACGCCAGCGGCAGTTGGTTTATTCGGTCAAGGCGATCGCCCCGCCGAAACAACGGAAACAGCCGCTAATGAAACCTTTGGTAATGGCGACTCCAATCCAAGTTTTATGGCCGACGAACCCACTACGGCCACCTTTGCCGAAAACGACAGCCGCGAACAAATCCTCAAAGATTACGAAACGGTTTCCCCCGAAGCACTCCGCAACATTCCGACGGCGATTCCCCAGTACGCCACTAACCAGCCTTCTGTACCGCCCTATCCCAACTATTGGGCGAATATCAGAATTCCAAACTTCGCCAGTCCGCCCCTAAACCCCAATCCCAGTGCGGGTCAACCCAGTGGACAAACAGCAGGCGATCGCCCCCCTAACAATGTCGCCAGCGTACCGACCCTCGATTCGCAAACACCCCCAGACTCTTTTCAGCCTGACCCAGCAGCGTCCGCCCAGGAGAATCCTAATTTCCAGGGCCAAGACATGATCCAAGCCCCAAGCTCTGTCAATCTCCGGGATTTTGTGAACTCCGCTCCGGCCCGGGATCTTACACTGCCCTAGCTTGCAGAAAATCACGCACAATTTGCAAGATTTGCGCGGAACTGGTGCCATCTCCAAAGGGATTTACCGCATTGGCCATTTGCTCATACTTTTCTTGGTTTGTGAGCAAGAGTTGGGTCGCTTGGAAAATATTGTCCTGGGCGGTACCAATCAATTGGGCCGTACCGGCGGCGATCGCCTCTGGCCGTTCGGTATTTTCTCGCAAAACCAACACCGGCTTACCCAAGCTCGGTGCTTCTTCCTGGAGCCCCCCAGAATCCGTGAGTACCAGATAACTCCGTTGCATCGCCCCGACTAACTGCGGGTAATCTAGGGGTTCTGTGAGAAAAATTTGGGGATGTTGGCCTAGGATTTGCTGAATTGGCTCCCGGACGGTGGGGTTGCGGTGCATCGGTAATAAAATCGCCACATCTGGAAACGCCGTAACAATTTTATGTAACCCCTGCAAAATGTCCTGGAGCGGTTCGCCCCAATTTTCCCGACGGTGCACCGTCGAAAGAATCACCCGTTGCCGCCCCCAATCTAAACCGGGAATGTCACAGGGGGGATTTGCCGCTGCGACGGCTAAAAGGGCATCAATCACCGTATTCCCTGTGCAATAGGTGCCCCCTAAAATGTCTGCTTTTTTCAGGTTGGCGATCGCCTGGGGAGTCGGTGCAAAATGTAACTGGGCAATCTGAGAAATTAGGCGTCGGTTGGCTTCCTCTGGGAAAGGATTCATTAAATTATCCGTTCGTAAGCCCGCTTCCACATGACCTACCGGAATCTGCTGATAAAACGCCGCTAAAGCTGCCGCAAACGCCGTCGTTGTGTCCCCTTGCACCAGCACCATATCCGGGGATAACTTTTGGTAAATCGCCTGTAAACCCGCCAAGCTCCGGCAGGTAATGTCCGATAAGGTTTGTCCCGGTTGCATAATTTCGAGATCATCATCGGCCCGTAGATCAAACCACTGCATCACCTGATCAACCATTTCCCGGTGTTGCCCCGTCAAAATCACATGGGTTTTAAAATCAGACTGCTGGCGAAATTGCCGGATCACAGGCGCGAGCTTAATCGCTTCCGGGCGGGTACCAAGAGTGATACAAACTGAGGGCATAAAACACTCACCAAAAGATCTTATCCATTCTACAGATTCCCTTGCCAGTCACGAAAAAACCCGGCAAATTACCGGGTAGATACAAGCATCTTTTTTTAGATCACTATGAACTTTGGAAAACTCTAATCAACGAGGCAGTGTACAGGTGTGCCTCTAACTAACTTCACAGGTTAAAGGGCAGGCTGCAAAAATAGAATCCGATGCGACCTCTGCATTTCCGTGGAGCCAAGTTAACCAAGTCACCTCTTGGGGGTGAACTCCCTTGGCTGTTAGCATTGCCGCTGCGACCAAAATGCCCATCAAGGTGCCGCCAATAATCGTTCCGGCAACAACGAGCACTGCACTAACCGGCAAAATAGACTGGAGCACAATGGCCATGAGCGAACCAATGGTCATCATTAAAACAACAATTGGAAAACCGACAACCAAAAGGCAAACCAGTAGCGTAAAACTCCAGATCAAAAAGCTTTTTAATAGTACAGATAGGTAAGCTGAATCCCAACTGCGCGTCGATGAGTAGTCCATAATCTGTCCCCTCCCAGGGATATGTTTAGTTGTCAAAAAACTTAAATGGAAGCATCAATATTTCTGGGTGTTGATGCCCTTCGATAGTAAATAGTATAAACAGGAATTAGGTGAAAATGAGAATCTCTTTACATAAATTAATTTCTAAAGCTTTTTTTTATGGTAGAAATTCAAGAAAAAATATCAAAAACACTGATTGTTTAAGTCTTTTGCTCCCTCTAGGTCATTAGAAATAGTTATTTATACTCAGGTAATAAAAAGCCGTTTCTGGACTGCTATTCAACGCTTTTTTGTCGTCAAAACTTTGACCTGGTACCTGAGATTCTGTTACATTAATTCACATCAAATCATGAGTATTTATGCTCGGTTTAAAAGAGATTGTTTTTCCCTTGGGGACTGCCCCAGAAAACATTAGAAATGTTGTGGCAAAAGATCCCTAGATAGAGCTGGAGATTGTGTTGGTGGCAAATCGTTAAAGATGAAGGGCGCGATCTTTGATTTTTGGGTCAGGATAAAGGCGATCGCCTGCAGCATTTCCCCTTTAGCAGAGCGAAGATTTCAAGTTACCATAGGGAAAGTCAGCCAATAAATTTAGGCAAAATTCCCCGGTTAAACCCACACAACACCAGGGTGTCCCCTCATTTTCAGTCCCCTCCATTGCGGAAAGATACCTATGAGTGATTCCATGCCTCCGAACCGTTCTGCGGGTCCCCGTCCTCCCGTTCCCCCTGCCAGCGAGGCAACCCAAATTATCTCTGCACGGCCCCAACCTGCTGTTTCGGCGGATGAAACACAAATTGTGATGCCCCAACAGCGGCGTCCCCAGCCCACGGCCCAACCCCAACAACGTCGCCCGGCCTCCCCACCGCCGCCACCGCCGCTGCAACGGATGCCGCCCCCACCGCCTTTACCTACGCCACCTCGACAATATTTAGGGGCCAATGCCGAACGAATTCCCCAACGGGGGCCAGGGCAACCGAGTTTAAAAGAACTGGTCACCAGGGCTCACAAAGAAGGATTTTCCGATGTGCACCTTGGGGTCGGGGAAGTGCCTCGGTATCGTGATCGGGGGGAAATGGTGATCACTGAATATCCGGTGACTGACCAAGATACGTTTTATGCTTGGCTGCATGAAGTGCTTAAGCCACAGGAAATCCAACGCTTTAAGGACACCCTTGATTTTGACGGTGCAACCCAATACGAATTTGCGCGGGTGCGGATCAATATTTTTGATTCTTTAAATGGCCCCTCTTTGGTCTTGCGTTTGATTCCGCTCAAAATCTTGACCATGGAGCAGTTGCGCCTACCACCCATCTTTAAGAATATTTCTGATGCAGAAAAAGGCCTCGTTTTGGTTACAGGGCCAACGGGTTCGGGTAAATCCACAACCATGGCGGCAATGGTAGATTACATCAACAAAACCCACCCAAAGAACATCATCACCATTGAAGATCCGATTGAATTTGTTCACCAAAGTCGGAAATCTCTAATCAAGCACCGGGAAGTGGGGATGCACACCCTAAAGTTTGATAATGCGCTCAAAGCGGCCCTCCGGGAAGATCCAGACATCATCCTGGTTGGGGAAATGCGGGATAAAGAAACGGTTAATACGGCCCTCAAAGCAGCGCAAACGGGGCACCTTGTCATGGGAACGCTCCATACTAACAGTGCGATTAAAACTATTGAGCGGATTCTTAATCTCTACAGTGCAGATGAGCAGAATGCGATGAAGGTGGCGATCGCCGAATCCTTGGTTTCTGTCATCGCCCAAGGCCTATGCCGTACCACCGATGGAAAGCGAGCTGCTTACCATGACATTTTGGTGAATACCGAAACCATGAAAGATTACATCGTCAGCGGTCAGTACGACAAAATGCTTGAACTGATGCAAAATGGCGAATTTGATGGCATGGTCACCATGAATCAGTCGTTGTTTAACCTCTACCAAGAAGGTCGGATTACAGAGGAAATCGCCCTAGAAAAATCGCCGACGCCCAACGAAATGGCGATGATGCTCCGGGGACGGATCTAGGCAGAGACCCGTTTCTTGGTAAGCTTGTAACGAATTGTAACGATCAAGAAGTTATGTCCGATTCTCATTCCCTCTTTTTGGCGGTTGCTGGCCAACCCTTTCCTTTATACTTCACCCTCGTTTACGTGGTGGGCTTCGTGGCGGCGGTATCCATTGGTCTGATCGCCTTTTTTAATTCCAAGCGGCCTTCGGGTTGGGAAGAGGCCAAACGCCCGGATCTGATTCCAGATTTGCAGAAAAAAGAGTCCCAGGATCAGTCTTAGTCGGTTCCGCCGCTGGGTTTAAAGTCGGGGCCAAGGATTTCTTCCATGTCTGGGTGGTCCTCTGGCTCTGGAGGAAAATCAAATTCGGCGATCGCCTCAATATCAGAGGGGTCGCGGGTGATCTTGACCTGTTGGAGGCGGGGGCCGTCAATGCCCATCACTTGAAATTTCAGGTCTTCAAAGTGAAAGACTTCACCCGTTTCTGGGATTTTTTGCCATTGGTAGAGCAAAAAGCCACTGAGGGTTTGGTAATCGTCGGTGTAGGGCAATTCGATATTTAGCAAATCATTGAGTTCTTCGAGATCAATTTGGGCATCGACCAGGAAAGTCTGTCGATCTAAAGCTTTGAAATGGAGCGGCGCATTGGGATGACTGTCGAGTTCATCGCCAATAATTTCATTAATAATATCTTTGAGAGTGACAAGCCCGGCGGTACCACCAAATTCGTCTACTACCATGACCATCGGTTGTTTGGTGCGCTGCATTTTCGGCAAGAGGTCGGCGATCGGGGTACCCTCGGCGACGAAGGGAATAGGCTTTACCCAGCGATTAATGGCCGTATTGAGATTCATCCCCCCAGCAGCTAAGGGTTTAGCAAAATCCCGGAAGCGCACAAAACCGACAATGTCATCGATGGATTCTCCGTAGACGGGATAGGCGGAGTGATTGGTCTGGCTGACTTTTTGCAACAGTTTGCCGAGGGTCGCGCCGTTGGCGATTGCATGGATTTTTGTGCGGGGCGTCATAATTTCTTCGGCAACCACATCACCAAATTCAATGACATTACTTAAAAGTTCCCGTTCCTCCGCCTCTAGGCCCATGGATTCTTGTTCGGTGGTGATAATCAGTTGGAGTTCCTCTGGTGTCAGTCGGTCATACCAAAGCCCCTGCTGAATCGGCGCAATACCCCCAAGGCGCAACAGGAGACGGTTAGATTGATTCAAGATCCAAATAAACGGTTTAAAAATTCGGGCGATCGCCAAACTGGGGGGAGCTAACCAGCGGGCCATTTCTTCGGCATGGGAGAGGGCCAAGGATTTAGGACAGAGTTCCCCCAAGACGATCTGCAAATAAGCAATTAAGAAAAAAGCAAAGGGGATCGAAATAGAAACAGCAAAGGGTTGGATCCAGTCGTCAGGGAAGGGCAATCCCATCAGGAACTGAGCAATAACCGTCGCCATGGTATCTTCACCAATCCAGCCCAAGGCCAAACTAGAGAGGGTAATTCCTAACTGGGTTGTCGAGAGGAGACGTTCCAAACGGGACTGGAGAGCTTGTACCATTTTGGCCTGGAGATCCCCCTCCGCAATTAGTTGACTAATGCGTGATCGCCGCACCGAGACAATCGAAAATTCTGCGGTCACAAAAAAAGCATTAATTGCGATCAGCAACAACACAGACAATAATCGGACTAAAATTTCACCGCTCGATAACATGGAATTGCGCTATTACCCTTGCAGGCGTACTGTTTCTACCTAACGTATCACTGGAATCTGAGAAAGTTCTAGGGAAATTTCCCGGTCTGGATAGTCCTGAAGTTGGAGCGACAGGGTTTGCGTTTCATCCAGGATCACCGCCGGAATCCGAATGGTGCCAGCATACTTTTGCCGATTTGCAGGGATTTCATTGGGGAGGCCGTCCATTTGGGTACTTAGCAACCGTCCCGTTTCGGTTTTAATTTCAAGGAAGTTATACAAAAAATTCACCGCTTCCTGGCCATTATTTTGCAGGTTTACTTCCATAAGCCAATCGTTGCCAGAAAGTTGGCCGCTTACAATTTCTAAAGTGACATCGTCTGCACTGGTGCTGAGGGGAAAGGTTTTTTGGTCGGCGGGATCTGCAGGTTGTTCCTCAATAAAGGCGTCCTTTTGCGGTGCTGCTGCCGGGGTGGCCTTTTGGAGTTCCTTTTCTTGGGCCTGGATCTGATCGTAAACGGAGACAATGATTGATCGCTCGGACACAAATTCTAAATTTTCGGCGGGATCTGCTTCACCATTATCGGGCTGACGGCTACGAATCAGTTGCTGACTCGGATTTCCTTCGGGCTGCTTGACACCTTTTAGGGCTTCGTAACCGACGGTAAAGCCATAGAGGGCACTCACGGTTCCAGCACCAAACATCGCCAGTAGGAGCAGGAAAGTAAAAGCCAGGGTCGTTTGAAACTTCATGGGCGATCGCCGAGGGAACAGTTAAGGAAGAGAAGAAATTGTACTATGATAGCCTGTGGGCAAAATCGCCCCAACAAATTTGCCAGGGTTGGCCGAGCGGTTTAGGCAACGAACTCATAATTCGTCCCAGGCAGGTTCAACTCCTGCACCCTGGACTTTCAGATAAGTTTTCGAGCTTCAAATTTACCAATTTAAAGGTTGCGAAAAAAAACGCCCCAAAGGCGATCGCCTTTCGTTTGGGAGCATTGCCGCTTGGGTAAATGTTATTGCGCCCTAATAACCCATGTTGTAGTCGAAGGCAGCTTCCGTTTGCAGGGAAGAGTTAAACGGATTCGGCAAATCCTGGGTACGCAGCACCGGGTCACTGTCTACCTGTTGCAACAAAATGTCCCGGTAAAGAATATCGATTTTCTTGATATCTCGTTTTGCCCGTTGTTCGGGATAGCCTGCCCCATTCAAGCCAAAGGGGGAAACACCAAAATAATCATTGAGTACTTGGCCCGTGCTAAAGCTCGCAAAGGTATCCTGCAACTCGTAGTAGAGGGCGCGGGTAAATACATCATTTGTATGTTCTGGGTAAGTGGGGTATCTTCCCTCTAGATACGTTTGGGCGATCGCCCCTTGGCCAATTCCCTGTACCGCCGCACCTACCACAAAAACTGTGGTTAAATGATGAAACCATTTTTTCATGGCATTACATCCATAAGTCAAATCTTTACCAGCATCTTTGCTCACAAAACCCAATTGGTCAAGTTTTCTCTGTACTGAACTTCATATACAACCATGCCTGCCCTTTCTGACCTCCTGACCGCTGATCAAGCCACCCTCAGACAAACACTCCTCAATCAAATCGCCACAGATGCGTATAAAGAAGGCGACTTCACCCTCTCTTCCGGACAAAAAAGCACCTACTATATCAACGGTAAATTGGTCACCCTCACCCCAATGGGAGCGCTCCTCATCGGTCGTCTGATCCTTGCCCAGCTCGATCAAGACGTTGCTGCTGTCGCTGGTTTAACCCTAGGGGCTGACCCGATTGTTAGCGCCGTCAGTGTTGTGTCAGCCTACGAAAATTGTCCCATTCCGGCTCTGATTATTCGCAAAAAAGCAAAGGGCCACGGCACCCAAGCCTATATCGAAGGGCCATCCCTTACCCCAGGCGCGAAAGTGGTTGTCCTTGAAGATGTTGTGACCACGGGACAGTCCGCCGCCCAAGCCGTTGAGCGTCTCCGGGATGCCGGTTACCAAGTAGAAGAAATTATTGCCCTTGTTGACCGTCAGCAGGGAGGGGCCGAATTTTACGCTAGCCAAAATCTCAAATTTTCTAGCTTGTTTACGATCACCGAAGTACAAGCCGCCTACCGCGCTTTAAATGCTTAGTCCCAGACATTGAATCTAATCAAAGTCCTCACTCAATCTGGTGGGGATTTTTGGAATTAGCCCCTGCGTAATGTTTGGTAAATGCTCCCTTGGCTAGGTTGGTGCGGCAGTGCTATGACTGAGGCAAGTGGCCATGGTGGAGCTTAGGATAATGGCGAATCGCTACCCGACACAGATCAACGCCCTTTGGATAGCTTTTCTTTTGGGAACCTTGTTTCATACGGACTTGGGATTGATGCCTCTGTTCCATGACCAGACGGTGGAGCACTCCCATGCTGGAGGCAACCTAGATCTCGTTTTCGGGTTTATGCTTTTTTTCTTCACCATCCCCATGGTGTTGATCATTTTGACGACTTTCACCAACAGTAAAGGGTTTCGGCGACTACATTTTTTGGTGACTGTATTATATTCAGTGCTAAATGTTGGCCATTTGATCGCAGACATTGTGGTGCAAGCTCCCTGGTATCAGCTTGTGTTGATGACGTTACTCCTGGGGATTGGTCTTTTATTGAATTTGGTGTCGTACCAGTGGCTCCAAAAACGTTACCATCGGATCAGAAAAACAATTCCTGCTGCCTAGGGTTTTTGTATTATGAGCGGCGATTGTGCAGTGTAATCAATGAAAATTTTATGTATTCACGGCCTCAGCCGGACGCCCTTTTCTCTCCTGGGGTTGGCTCAATATTTGGAGCGCCATGGTTGGGCAACGGAGCAGTTTGGCTATTTTGCGGCTACGGAAAGTTTTGAGCAGATTGTGGTACGGCTCCGCCAAAAAATTCAGGCGATCGCCAAAACCGGAAAATACAGTATCGTGGCCCATTCCTTGGGAGGAGTCCTGACGCGGGCTGCTCTCACTTGCCCGAAAACCCCAGACCCAGAACATGTGGTGATGTTGGGCACCCCAAACCAACCACCTCGTTTAGCGGCTTGGGCTTGGCAATTGCCTCCTTTTCGCTGGTGGACAGGCCAATGTGGGTTTAATTTAACAGATCCGGCTTTTTACAAGGCTCTCCCCAATTTAGATGCACCCTACACGGTGATTGCTGGCGTCGGTGGCCCCAGGGGGAGCTTAAGTCCCTTTGGCGAAGAATTTAATGATGGCATTGTTGCCCTAGAAGAAACACGCCTTTCTCCAGCAGATCCTGTGATCCAATTACCGGTACTGCACACTTTTATGATGAATCACTTGCCCCTCCAACAGACTGTCCGCGACATTTTGCGCCCCCACTCTCCCGCGTCTTGGTGAAGATAAAAAAAGACGCACTCCGGTGCGCCTCAAAAGATCAACAGCAAATTTTTTAACTCAACGTTTAGAAATTACTAAATTCCTATTGGAATGTCGTTGTGATCCGTTTCATTGCTTCGAGCACGTTTTCACGGCTATTGAAAGCAGAAATACGGAAATAGCCTTCCCCAGCGGCCCCAAAGCCAGATCCAGGGGTACCAACCACATTACAGTTGATCAAGAGCTTGTCAAAAAAGTCCCAACTCGATAAACCAGCAGGGGTTTTGACCCAGACATAGGGCGCATTCACGCCGCCATAGACATCAAAACCAACCGCTTGGAGTTCCCGACGAATAATGGCCGCATTTTCCAAGTAAAAATCGATCAGTGTTTTGATTTGGGCTTGACCCGCTTCGGAATAAACGGCCTCTGCCCCCCGTTGGACGATGTAAGAAACGCCGTTAAATTTGGTGGACTGACGGCGGTTCCAGAGGCTCCAGAGTTGCACGGCTTGGCCATTGCTCGCAGTAACAGTCAGATTTTTCGGCACAACGGTAAAGGCACACCGAGTCCCTGTAAAGCCTGCATTTTTAGAGAAAGAACGGAATTCGATGGCGCAATCCTTCGCTCCTTCTAGTTCGTAGATCGAGTGAGGTAGGCTTTCGTCGGTAATGAACGCTTCATAGGCAGCGTCAAAGAAAATAATCGAACCATTGGCTTTGGCATAATCCACCCAAGCTTGGAGCTGTTCTTTCGTCGCCGTTGCCCCGGTGGGATTATTCGGAAAACAGAGATAGATCAGATCGACTTTTTCTGTGGGGATTTGGGCCACAAAGTCATTGTCAGCGGTGATGGGGATGTAAGTCAGGCCACCATATTTACCAGACTCATCGGCTTCCCCGGTATGTCCTGCCATCACGTTAGTATCAACGTAAACGGGGTAAACGGGGTCAGTGACGGCGATGGTGTTGTCTTTGCCAAAGATATCAAGGATGTTCCCGGTATCGCATTTGGCACCATCAGACACAAAAATTTCAGAGGCGTCAATGTCACAACCGCGGGCCTGGAAGTCGTGGACAGCGATTTTTTCCCGTAGCCAAGCATAGCCTTGTTCTGGGCCATACCCTTTAAAGTTGGCGCGATCGCCCATGTCGTCAATGGCCTTTGCCATCGCTTCTCGACAGGCAGCGGGTAATGGTTCGGTGACATCACCAATCCCTAATTTGATAATGGGCGCATTGGGGTTTTCTGCTAGAAACCCATTCACTCGCCGGGCAATTTCGGGAAAGAGATAACCTGCTTTAAGTTTGAGGTAATTTTCGTTAATTCTAACCATAGAAAAATCAGGGGCAAAAGACCGTAAGACAGCTTAACCTATCATCCCATGCCCCAGGGAAGCCGCTAGATCTTTTTGGGGTGAAGAGGCCGGAAAAATTATCCATCGCTACTCACCTGACCAATCCATCGCACCGGGTTACAAAAATCGAAACGCCATCCCATCACGGCACAAATTCTGCAACCCTAGGAATAGATCTTGATCCAAAGGCGATCGCCACCTCGGTTTCCTGGACTAACAAGAACATTCTGTTATTTTTGAGAAGGATTATCAACCGTTGATTTTTAGGTGAAATCCCTGACTTGCCAAAATATTTCTACGTTCTTCGTTTCTGGCCTAAATGCCCTTAATTTTGCCGAGATTATCTTTTTCCTAAAGGTATACAAAGCGTCTTTTTTTGAATAAACTGGACTTATTGGTCAAAAAAATATTCTTTTTCAATCTTTTAAACGGTAGTGATCATCACAAGGGATACTGCCGCCATGGGCAAAAAAGTCTATCCCTGGGTGGAGTTAGCCCCACCGAACTTGATTTTATTCGCGCGAAAAGATACACTATAGAAAGTGAAAAGTCTTAATTTATGGGCGTCTCCCTGTACCTCTACTGCAATAGAGGTCTTATTTTTGAGAAATGTTTTCCCCGCAAGGGCCACCCGTATCGCATTGAATAACATATTGCAACGACACTATATTTTTAATTGAGTCTGTCGATATCTCAAGTTCGGTAATCCCGCATCTTTTCCCCTTTTCAAGCTCTTGGTCAATCAAGGAGAATTAAGTATAGAACGCCGATGAATTCCCCATCCCTGAGATTTTAATGAATCGTTGAACCTTTTTCGATTGTTGCCCGTCTAAAGTAGTGAGCGCTCAATTAAAAGTCATAAAGCGTAAGAAAGTTAAAGGGTATGTCGTTTATTTTTTAGAAAAATTCTTTGTGTTCTAGATTGTGACCTACATGATGATTGTTTTGTAAAGTATCTGCCCCCCCTGGGCCGCACCATATAGTTCTTCGTTCTTTAGATTTAAGGAGTTAAAGCGTAAATGCCTAAAGTAAATCTTCAACAAGCCCCCAATAACGGCAAAAGTTCTGCGGATATGGTGCGTACCTATCTCCGGGAAATCGGTCGGGTGCCCTTGTTAACCCACGAAGAAGAAATTGTCTATGGGAAACAGGTTCAGCGCCTGATGGCCCTCCAGGAAAAACGCCAAACCCTAGAAGAATCCCTTGATCGCGAAGCAACCCGTGAAGAATGGGCCGAGGCCGCTCAACTGACACCGAAGCAACTCCAACGGGATCTCCAAATCGGGGAACGGGCAAAGCGCAAGATGATTGAGGCAAATCTCCGGCTTGTGGTGGCGATCGCCAAGAAATATCAAAAGCGCAACCTAGAATTCTTAGATTTGATCCAAGAAGGCAGCCTTGGTTTAGAACGGGGTGTCGAGAAGTTTGACCCCACAAAGGGGTATAAGTTCTCCACCTATGCCTACTGGTGGATTCGCCAGGCGATCACCCGGGCGATCGCCCAACAGGGTCGCACGATTCGACTCCCGATCCACATTACCGAAAAGCTCAACAAAATTAAGAAAACCCAACGGCAACTGGCCCAAGACCTAGGCCGGGCGGCCACCATCGCTGAAATCGCTGAAGCCCTCGAATTAGAACCGGCCCAAATCCGTGAATATTTCCGCGTTTCCCGGCACCCAATCTCCCTCGATGTCCGGGTTGGCGATAATCAAGATACCGAGTTAATGGATTTACTCGAAGACAGCGGCGAATCCCCCGATAACAACGTCACCTATGAGTTGCTCAAGCAGGATTTGCGCGACCTGATCGCGGATTTAACTCCCCAGCAACAGGAAGTGATTATTCTGCGCTTTGGCCTGAACGATGGCAAAGAACTATCCCTGGCAAAAATTGGCAAACGCATGAACCTCAGCCGGGAACGGGTACGCCAGCTAGAACGCCAGGCTTTGAATCATCTGCGGCGCCGGCGATCGCAAATTCGTGAATATCTGGTTGCCAGCTAAATTTTTTAACTTTTCACCATGACTTAGGCATTCTGAGATGGGGCATTCTCCCCATCTTTTTTTGTCCATCTGGACGGCTAATAAAAAAGATTTTTAATATTGTTGACTTAATTTATCAACTAAGGGTATTCTAAAGATGGTGTTTTTCTCTCAAGGATGTACAGGGTGGGTGGTCCCACCTTTTTTATTGCCAAAAATGCCAGCACACAGCACTGGTAGGCACGCTTGCAAAGACAATGGATAATTTTCTAGGCAACAATAGACAAAGATTCGAGGGCAATGCAGGGGGTATAACAAGAACCCTGCCAGCGGCGATCGCCTCCCACTTGAATAATTTGTTTGAGGGCCTCATAAACGTTGCCAGTGACCATCGTATCCTTAATCCGTCCGGTGATCTGCCCTTGTCGTACCTGGTAGCCCAGGTCAATATTGACGGAAAAATCTCCCGAAAGGTCTGCGTCTCCTCCCAAGATTTGATCGACGACAATTGCTGTATCTAATTGCGAAATAATTGTGTTAAGGTTGCCTGCGCCAGGGGCAACAATCAAATTAACGAGCTCTGGGGTTGGATAGCGCCCGAGACTGGCCCGAAATCCGTTGCCTGTCGGTCGAATCCCAAGGCTCCGACTTGTTTGGCGATCGCCGTAGATGTCTTGGGCAGAACCTTCCCGCACCAGGGACAAAGAGCGAGTCAGGGTACCTTCGTCATCAAAGTGGCAAATGTAAGGTTTGGCGGTGGGGTCTTGGTAGAGGCTGATCTGGGATGAGGCGACCCGTTGGCCGAGGGCTTGGCTCCAAGGAGAAGACTTTTCGAGGATATTTTTCCCATTGAGGGCGGCGGCAACCGTTGACCACAGCAGGGGCGCAGCATTACTGGTGAAAATTACTGGTATTTTGCCCGTGGTGGCCGGACTATTTTGCTTCGCCCAGTGGAGACGCTCCAGAATCCTGTGTACCGTTGCCTCTGGATCGAGGGAATCCTGGGTAATATCCCCATCATAAATGCCCAAAAAGTCATCCCCCCGCACCCACTCCACCTCTAGGCCATAGCTGAGGGAAATATCGGCGGCAGTGCAATAGAGACCTTCGGAATTGACCAGGAGCGTATGGCTCGATTCGCAGTCGAATACACCGCTACAGAGAATATCGGGATAGTGATCGCGCAGTTGGGCGATCGCCGCTTTGCCTTTCTCGACTAGAGTCTCCACGGCCACGGCAGTGCCAATGGGAGGATTGATATCACGGCGCGGCTCACAGACTTCTAGGGGCGTCGGTTCCTGGAGTTGGCTCAAGGCGATCGCCTTTTCTACTAATAGTTGTGGTGCGACATGACCATAGGCCACCGCGAGCCCAGGCCGCCCTTGGTACCAAAGCCGCAGTGCCGTACCGATGGATTCAGCCGTTTCTAATTGTTTGAGACGATTCGCCTCAAAGGTGACGGGGTGGGAAACGGAACTTCCCTGGTAAACTTCCGCAAACTCGGCTCCCCCCTGATGTGCCAAATCCAGGAGCTGCTGGGCAAAATCGCTCATAAAATTTTCCTACCGATACCCTACAAACTGTAAATAACGCCACTTAGCGGAAACTTTCGATTCAATCCTAGTGTCCCTAAAAGACTTTCGCCTCAGGCAAAATGAGCATCGCATCTCCAAAGGAATAGAAACGATATTCCTGGGCGATCGCCGCCTGGTAAACGTCGAGCAATCTTTCGCGCCCGATCAATGCACTGACCAGCATCAGCAAGCTCGATTTTGGCAAATGAAAATTAGTGATCAGGCCATCCACCACCTGCCATTCGTAACCCGGATAGATAAATAAATTGGTTTGTCCCTGGAAAGACTGTAACTCTCCAGGAGAAGCGGCGGCCATTCCCTCTAGCGATCGCACAACCGTTGTCCCGACCGCAATGACCCGACCACCCTTTGCTTTCGTTTCCCGGATTTTTTTTACTGTTTCCTCTGGCACGTCAATCCACTCATAGTGCATATCATGGGCGGTGATATCTTCTACTTCCACCGGGCGGAATGTGCCCACCCCCACATGGAGGGTTACAAAGGTTTTTTCAATGCCTTTTGCTTCTAGTGCTGCAAATACCTCCGGCGTAAAATGTAGCCCTGCCGTCGGTGCCGCCACAGCCCCAGGAGTCTCTGCATAGATCGTTTGGTACTGGTCGGGTTTCGCCTCAGAATCTGTCACATAGGGAGGGAAAGGTATTTCTCCAAAATCGTCTAACACAGACCAAAGGGTTTGGTTTGGCCGCAACTGAAATTCGAGTAAGCGCCCCCCTGTCTCTGGGTCTCGATCAACCACCGTTGCTTTCAGGGTTTGGCTCAAATCATGAGGCGCGGTGAATAGAATTTCTGATCCTAGGGTAAAACGTTTCCCCGGTTTCACTAAAGCCAACCAAGTATCCGCTGAACGTTCTTCCAAGAGGAGGACTTCTACCGGAGCGCCCGTTGTCTTACGGCCATGGAGCCGTGCTGGGATTACCTTTGTATTGTTCATCACCAGCAGGTCATTGGGCTGTAGCCAATCAACCAGATGATAAAAATGCTGATGCTGAATGCTATCGACAGAATCAAGCACTAACAGACGGGAACGATCACGGGGAGTGACAGGGGTTTGGGCAATGCGTTCCGGCGGCAGGTCGTAGTCATAACTTGAGAGGCTTTGGTCTGGGTTCATAGCTCACTGAAGCGAATAAAAATCTCCGATATAATGAACACAACTTTGAGGACGGCACAGCAAAATTTTTTTATTCCAACTATACCGACACAAGTGCAATGGTTGAATCTAGCTTACATTACCCTATTTTTGGTGCTGAAATTCCCTGTCCCCATTGTCGTCAAATGATTCCAGCGTTAACTTTGACGGATAGTTATCTCTGCGATCGCCATGGTGCTTTTGAAGCAGATCCAGAAACAGAAACCTTAGTCCATCTCCAGTCCAGTCGCCAATGGAAACGCTGGGAAGAAAAATGGTACCGTCAACATACCCATCCTGACGGCATTCGCTTTGAGATCCACGAAGCCCTTGATCGCCTTTACACCCAGGGGTTACGGGCCACAAAAATCACCATCGCCCAACGCTACCAAACCTTAATGCGGCGCACCCTCGATTTTAAATCGGCCTCTGGACGGGGAGATATAACCCCAACGGACTATGCGGCCACCCCTTCAGTGCCCCACCTATACGGCCTCCCCGTGTTTTTTCATGATGCTGGCGATCGCCAAGACCGTTGGCAGATTGTCAACTTCGAGCTTGAAACCGAACCCGGCTCCCCCCGGCGTTATCCCTACCATTACCTGAGCCGAGAATAATCCCCATCAAACCCTTATTTTTGACCGGATTCTAGACCCTGGGGCATCAGCTCACTCAAATCAAACTTTTTCAACTGATTGGCAAATTGGGGCAAAATTTCTAGACAAAAGGCTTCCGCTGCCTTGGAGCGATAACGGTTTGGATTGACGATCACACTTAAAATACGCCGTACTTCCACATCTTCAATGCGCGCCCGGTGCAGCACACCCATTCGTAGCTCTTTCTCAATGGCCGTCACTGAGACAAAGGAAGCCCCTAGGCCCGACTGCACAGCATTTTTGATCGCCTCGATGGAATTGAGTTCCATTTCAATCTTGAGCCGTTTGGTATCGATATCGCAGCGGGTTAAGACTTGATCAATGACCTTGCGGATCGTCGATTGGGAATCGAGGGCAATGAATTTCAGTTTGTACAAATCGTCTCGATAAATGGTTTCTGCCTTGGCGAGGGGGTGACTCACGGGCAAAATTAGGGACAGTTCATCCTCGGCATAGGGAACAATTTTCAACGTATCTTGCAACTCCGAAGGAACTTCGCCGCCAATGATTGCGAGATCCACTTGACCGTTAGCCACTCCCCAGGAGGTGCGTCGCGTCGAATGTACTTGTAACTGGACTGCCACATCGGGGTATTTCTGCCGGAAGCAACCAATCATCCGGGGAATGAGGTAGGTACCCGTGGTTTGGGAGGCGCCGACAATCAGGGTGCCCCCCTGGAGATTTTGTAAATCTTCAATGGCCCGACAGGTTTCTTGGCAGAGGGTAATAATTTTTTCGCCGTAATCGAGGAGAAGATAGCCGGCTTCGGTGAGTTGGGCGCGCCGTCCGCCCCGGTCGAAGAGGGGGACATTGAGCTGTTTTTCGAGGTTTTGTACCTGGAGACTGACGGCAGGTTGGGAGACGTAGAGACTATCTGCCGCCCGTTTAAAGCTTCCTTCGGTGGAGATGGCTTTGAGGATACGGAGTTGATCCAGGGTAAATGGAATGTCAGACATATAGCCTCGGCAAAAAGGGACGACAAAGAGGGATCACGGCTGGTTTTATGATTGACAGTACCATAATAAGGGGATCGTATCTCTTTTCATGGATAATATAGCCTGTACTAATTTTAAGCAAAATACTTCGATCGACGGAATTATGACGGATTTGAGCTGGTTTTCGACAAGTCACTGGATTATGGCGGGTCTTTTGCTCGGTTTTGCGATCGCCCATAGTGGTTTGGCGGCGTTGCGTCCCTGGGGCGAACAAAGAATCGGTTCTCGCCTATACCGGGTGCTCTTTGCTTTGGTGAGTATTCCCTTCGCCACTGGTTTGATTATTTACTTCTTTAACCACCGCTACGATGGCCTAGTGTTGTGGCAAATCCAGGGGGACGCTTGGGTGAAACCGACGGTGTGGTGGTTGTCGGCGATTTCGTTTTTCTTTTTGTATCCTTCGACATTTAACTTGCTCGAAATTGCGGCGGTCAAGCAACCCCAGGTGCATCTCTACGAAAAGGGGATCATTCGCATCACCCGTCACCCCCAGATGGTCGGTCAGTTGATTTGGTGCGTGGCTCACACCCTCTGGATCGGCAGTTCTTTCACGCTGCTCACCTCCATTGGCTTGATGGCCCACCATATTTTTGCGGTTTGGCATGGCGATCGCCGTCTGAGATCCCGTTATGGACAGACGTTTCTGGCGGTGAAAGAACGCACCTCGATCATTCCCTTTCTGGCGATTCTCCAGGGACGTCAACAGCTTAAACTAGAAGAATTCCTCAAGCCTGCCTATGTCGGTGTTACAGCCTTCATTGCCCTGCTCTGGTGGGGACACCCCTGGTTGATGGTGATGACGGCTAAAGTGCCCTGGTAACGGAAAAAAAGATGATCCCCAGGACCGATACAGGTAAGATAAGAGACCACAGATAATATTGAGTATGTGAGCGAAAAGAACAGGCAATTATGGTTCTATCAATCACCGAAGCGGATTTTACCCAGACTGTTTTAGAAGCCAATCAACCTGTTTTGGTGAACTTTTGGGCACCCTGGTGTGGTTTGTGTCATTTGCTCCATCCCTTTTTGGTGAAGTTGCAAAAGGAATGGGAAGGACAATTTCTTTTGGTCGATGTTAATGCCGACGATAACCTAAAGCTCGCCAATACCTATCGCCTCAAAACCCTCCCGACTTTAATTTTGTTCAACGATGGCACGATCGTCGAGCGTATCGATAAGTTCCAAAACCGCGATCGCCTTAATGCCCAGCTCGAACAACTCCTCCAGGGCGTGGTGATCCCCTAAATTTTCTATGACTGCCCCCCTCATCGTCATCTGTGGTGCCACCGCGACGGGTAAATCCGGTTTGGCCTTAAAAGTTGCCGAAAAACTGGACACGGTAATTCTTAGCGCCGATTCGCGTCAAATTTACAAAGAATTCGACATCGGTACAGCGAAACCAACCCCTGCAGAGCAGCAAAGCATTCCCCATTACCTGATCGATATTTGTGAACCGACAGAAACGCTCACCTTGGCGGAATATCAAGCCCAGGCCCAAGCACTGATCGCTCAATTTCACGCCGAACAGAAGCCCGTTTTACTCGTCGGCGGCACTGGCCTTTACATTAAAGCGATTACCAAAGGTTTAAAAATTCCCCGGGTTGCGCCTCAACCGGATCTGCGCCAACAATTTATTGAACTCGGACAACCCTACAGTTATCAACTACTGCAGAAACTTGACCCAGAAGCTTGTCAGAAAATTCACCCCAATGACCAAGTGCGTACCCTCCGGGCCCTAGAGGTTTTTTATGTCACAGGGAAACCGATTAGCGACCAACAGGGAGAAAATCCGCCGACTTATTCGATCCTCGAAATTGGCCTCGATTGCGCTCCCGACCACCTCGATCAACGGATCCGTCAACGCACCCAGCAGATGGTTGACCAAGGCTTTGTTGCTGAGGTTGAACGCTTGGGTAAAAAATACGGTTGGGATTTACCGCTCCTGAATACCCTGGGTTATGCAGAATTTCGGGATTATTATGTACGCGGTCAAGGGACATTAGAAGAGGCGATCGCCAACACCGTCCTCCACACCCGCCAATTTGCCAAACGCCAACGCACTTGGTTCCGCACCAACCCAGATATTCACTGGCTCGATAACACCGCCCCAGATCTCCTTGAGCAAGCCCTCAATCTCATTACTCAACAATAGAGATTTGAAAGATTTTCCACATAAAAAAGCACCCTTTCGCGAGAAAGAATGCTTCAACGAATTTAAGGTTGAAAAATCAGACAAACATTAAGGACGTTCTTCAATTACCTTATCGATCAGGCCATATTCCAACGCTTCCTGGGCTGACATAAAGTAATCCCGATCCGTATCCTTCTCAATTTTTTCGATGGATTGACCCGTGTGGGCCGCCATCAATTCATTAAGTTGATGCTTAATGCGGATAATTTCCTTGGCTTCAATGTCAATATCTGTCGCTTGACGACGACCTTGGATCCCACCGAGGGGTTGGTGGATCATAATCCGGGAGTGGGGCAGGGCTAGACGCTTCCCTTTCGTGCCCGCAGACAACAAAAACGCCCCCATAGAAGCCGCTAAGCCCACACAAATGGTGACTACTTCCGACTTGATGTGTTTCATCGTGTCGTAAATCGCTAGACCCGCCGTCACCGAGCCACCGGGGGAGTTGATGTAGAGATAGATCGGCTTGCTGGGATCTTCAGAATCGAGGTAAAGCATGATGGCAATAATCTGGTTTGCCAAAGCATCATTGACACCCCGACCGAGGAAAATAATCCGTTCACGGTACAAACGGTCATAGATATTGATCCAGTCAGAATAGGGCTGACCGGGCATTTGATAGGGAACTTTGGGTACACCGATGGGCATGGATTTTGTTTACCTTGATCTGAACAACGGGAAAAAATGGGGTGATTTTAAGCAATCACGAAGACTACAGAGCCGGTACGGGGGACGGCAAATCCTTCGAACTTTCGAGCACTTTATCGATAATGCCGTATTCGAGGGCCTGCTGGGGTGTCATGTAAAACATCCGGTCAGTGTCCTTTTCGAGTTTTTCGAGGGGTTGACCAGTATATTTAGACATCATTTGCAGGATTGTCCGTTTGTTTTCGATCACTTCCTTCGCCCGAATTTGAATATCGGAAGCTTGGCCCTGGGCTCCTTGGCGTGCTTGGTGGAGAATAATCGTCGAGTGGGGTAGGCTCGCGCGGCAGCCCTTCGTGCCAGCAGCAAGGATCATGGCCGCTGTTCCCATCGCTTGACCGAGGCAAATGGTGTGCACTGGCGGCGTGATGTAGTTGAGGGTATCGCAGATGGCAAAGGCTTCTGTTTCAAACCCAATGGAATCACCACCGTACCAAGAAGTCCCGGTGGAGTTGATGTACATATAAATCGGTTTATCGGGATCATCAAACTGTAAAAATAACAGTTGGGCGATGATCAGTTCGGTCACATCGACGCCAATTTGATCTTTATACTCGTCGGGAGAGACCAGGGGAAGGCCGAGATAAACGATGCGTTCTTTTAGCAGTAGGGAAGGGAGATCTGGCGGTGGTGTCCTGTAGGTGGAGCCGCCACCTCTGTAGGGTGCTTGTACAGCCTGAATCGGTGAGTTCATAGATCTTTTAATGCGTTGGGTAACGTGTTGGCGTTACGGTTGCGGGGTGTTTTTGTCTGATTTTGTCTTAGCATCTAATTTTAACGCAAGGTTTGACGGTGGTTTAGGGCGATCGCACATGGGAAAAGTATTTTTGCTGGGAGCGGGTTTAGGGACAAAGGACTATTTAACGGTGCGGGGTTGGGAGATCCTCCAACGGGCGGAAGTGGTGATTTATGACGCCCTGGGTTCCCAAGAACTGTTGGATCTGCTGCCCCAGGACTGTTTACGGCTGTTTGTCGGTAAGCGAGGCGGCCAAAAGAGTACGCCCCAAGAAGAAATTAATCGCCTTTTGGTTGAGCATGGACAATCGCCAAAACGGGTGGTGCGCCTGAAGGGGGGAGATCCGTATATTTTTGGGCGATCGCACCCAGAGATTTTGGCACTCCAAGGGGCGGGCTGTGATTTTGAGGTGATCCCTGGCATTTCATCGGCGTTAGCGGCACCATTACTAGCGGGAATTCCCCTTACCCACAAGGATTTGGGGCGCGGCTTTTTTGTGGGGACAGCCCATGATTTGGAGGCGTTTGATTGGACAGACCTAGCCCAATTGGAAACTTTGGTTTTTTTGATGGGGGGACGCAATTTAGAAGACATTTGTCGGCGCTTGATGGCAGCGGGGCGATCGCCTCATTTCCCGGTGGCCATTGTACGGGCGGCGGGATTGCCAGAGCAGCAGGTCTGGACGGGAACGTTACAGACCATTACGAAGCAAACGGCGACGGTTCAAAAACTTTCGCCCTGTGTGATCATTGTGGGTCAGGTAGTTAGTCTCCGGGAGGATTACATGGATTCGGCTCCATTGGGTGGCAAAACAATTCTGATTACCCGCGCTGCGTCGCAATCCAGCGAATTTACCAAACTTTTGGCGGAAACTGGCGCAAAGGTCTTGGAAATGCCCGCTTTAGAGATTCGTGAGCCCTCCACCTGGGAACCCCTCGACCAGGCGATCGCCACCCTAGAAACCTTTGATTGGCTGATCCTCACCTCGGCCAACGGCGTTGAATATTTTTTCCAGCGACTCGCAACCTTGGGCAAAGATGTCCGCGCCTTAGGTAAGCTCAAAATTGCCGTCGTCGGTAAAAAAACAGAAAAATTCTTGCGCCAACACGGCCTAAAAGCAGACTATATTCCCCCTGATTTCATTGCGGATTCTTTGGTGGAAAACTTTCCCGATCCGCTGCAAAATCAAAAAATCCTTTTTCCCCGGGTCGAAACAGGCGGGCGAAAAATTTTGGTGCAAGAACTCGCCCAACAGGGTGCCCAGGTGGTTGAAGTGCCCGCCTATGAATCGGGTTGTCCACGGCAAATTCCGGCGGCGGTCTGGCAAGCTCTCGAAGCACAAACCATTGATCTGGTGACCTTTGCGAGCTCTAAAACAGTGCGCAACTTTTGGCAGCTAATTCAGCAGCAGGGGGGGGATTTAGCGTTATTAAAACCGCTGAAAATTGCCTCCATTGGCCCCCAAACTTCCCAGACTTGCTTCGAGCTTTTCCAGCGGGTTGATCTCGAAGCCGAGGTCTACACCCTAGAAGGCTTACGGGATGCTATTCTGGCCCATTACATATAATTCACAATCCCGAAGAGCGGACTTGATAGGGGATTTCTTCGATGGGGAGATTGTCTAAATTCCAGTCGGCGTAATGTAATTGGAGGCGTTTTTCGCCAGCATATTCAACGATTTTGCCGCCATATAAACGGGCATCGGTGCCGAGGCTTTGGATTTTGATGCTGCCGTTAAAGACCGTGGCCCGGGCGAGATAAATCACCAAATCGTCGCGGGAAGGGCGATTGACCGTGGTACTGGCAGTGAGGTGGGCTAAACCCCGTTCGTCTAATTCTTGGGCGATCGCCACCGCTGTATTGCGAATGCCGCGAATCGCCACAATATTGGCCGCCACCGCCATCGTAATGTCAATTTTTTTTGTATCCGTCAGGACGGCATTGTGGGCTAAAAAATGGAAATTTTCTTCCCCTAAATCATTGCGAATGCGGCGATGGATCGGATTGTGGGCGTTGTAATTTTTCAAGGTGCCGACAATTGCACCACAGGCGTTGCGGGGTTCGCGCCACGGCGATTCACGGGTTTTGCCATAGACTTGCTTGCCATCCTGACGCAGCCGGCCCACATGGGTTTTGAGATCAATGGCCACGAGGGAAATGGACTGGGGATTGCCTGCGTAAACGCGCCGCTTTAGGGATTCATCTAGCTCGTGGGCTACGGTCACATGGGCCAGAGTTTCGCCGTCATCGGTGCCCCCACCCGCCGGGAAAAAAGCCTCTAATTTTAATTCGCCAATTTCCGAGAGGGTCGCAAAACGGGAAGCAACGACATCTCGATAACGTTTTGTGGCTTCCCCCTGGTGAATGCGATCGCCGCAGTTGGTATAGGCGAGGGTCGTCACCACACTGGGCAAACTCATATCAGCCCCGCAAGCTTTAATATCCGTTGAATCGGAGGCAACAAACTGCAATTCATCCCGCAAAATCTGGAGGCCGCTGATCAGGGCATAGCGATCGCTGACGATTTCATTCAGGTAATTATGGTAAGCGTTACGCTCCATCCCAAAACTGGCGGCGAGTTGCCAAAATTGTTTAACCCGTGCTTCGGTGGGGGCCGCATTAAAGGGTAGAGTCATAGAAGTTTATCTGGAACGTTGATGTGATGTATTGTGGCGTCTTAGGCTTGGCGACTACGATAAGTCTACTTAACGACCCATAATTTTGGTGCAGCCCATTACTGGCGATGATCTGTGACAGTTTTTATTGAATGAAGCAGGGCGATCGCCTTTTTATTCTAGCGAACCACGGGTTACTCCCAATTGATTTTGGAGCTTGAGGGTTTGCCAAAGCTGTGATCCAGAAATTTTTCCTGTGAGCAATTTTTGGTAAAGATCAATGGTTTTGGTAATCTCTGCGGGAGATTCGTCCACAAATTCGACGCGGAAGTGCTGCACTCCCAAATTCACAAAATGCTGCATATATTCTGCGCCAGTTTGAGCGGTGCCATTAAAAACTGTATTCCGACAGCCCGCATCGGCAACTAAAACATGCTCGATACCCGTGCGATCGCCTAATTTCACTTCATGGCTTTCGCAGGGGCGACCACAATTTGTAAAGTCAGTGCCATCGGAGAGAAACGCGCAGAAAACGCAATGCTCCATGTGAAACATCGGCATATGTTGGTGGATCGTGATTTCAAACCAGTGGGGTGGTGCTTTTTTAAGAAGTGATTCTAACTGGTGAATATTGAGGTCATAGGAGGCCGTGAGACGTTCTAGGGGAAAAGTTTGTTTAAAATAATTAGCACTAATTGGGTTGGAAATATTTAAAGAGAAATCAGCGGTAATCCGTTCATTTTTAAAGAATTTGAGCTGGTCATAGTTCCGAATCAAATAGCCATCAGCATTGCTAGAAATAACTTGATCTAAAATGTAACTTTCCTTCGGCTTAGCGATGCGGGGCGGTGCAACCCAAATTTCCGGTTGCTGCTCAGTTTCTTTTACTAATTTAACAGCTTCACGGTAGTTAATCGGATTTTCAAACTCACAATAAATAGTTTGAATATTAGCCTTTAAAACAGCTTTTAGTTGCGCTAGATTACGCACTAAAACAATGATTTGTGCTGCCTGTGGTGCTATTTTTTCGACAGTCGGCAATAAACTTCGATAGGACGCATTGCTATTCAGTTGCCAACGCTTCGGTTGAGCGCGTAAAGTTTCTAATTGACTGACCAAGTCTCGCCGCATTCGATTTAGTTCGCTCACGGGAAGAATGGCCTTACCAAGCAGATTATTCTCTAAATTCTGGAGATAAAAAGGGGTATTTCCTAAGCGGCCAAATTGTTCCGTTAAACGTTCCGTCGTTAGGGGTTTCTTGATCGCCGTGTCGAGAAGAATTTCTGATCTGACCTGGACAATATTGCCCTGCCCATCGCGGGCGATCGCCGTCAATTTTTTACCAATTTCCCCGTGAATTTCTATCGTAATGGGCCGCTGAAACTGAATTTTTTCACTGGTAAAGGTTTGACGTAATTTTTTATCCAGTTCTGGATCACTGGTTTTCCAGAGGCGATCGCCGACCCGCACCCTGCGCAAGTCCACATCCCGCCGCCCAAAAGTGACAATCGTATCTTTTCCCTGGGTTTCAACGGCGTAAACTCGCCCCCCTTGTTCACGATCTGCGGGTTTCCCCTGATCAAAGACCACCCCATCCCCAGCCTTTAGGGGCGCTTCTAAGTGCAAAATCACTTGTTTATCGCGACCATCACGAATTTGCTTGATTTCACCAAGAAATACGCCTCTTTTCTTGCCAAAGCGACCATGAACAAGGCTTTGATTATCGATGCCGTCGAGCCAACCCGTGTACAACCCACGCGAAAAGGCCATTTCCAATTGATATTTTTCCTGGTTTGAAACGTTCTGCTCAATGCCCTGCACCGCCCGATCAATAGCCTGGCGATACACTTGGGTGACACTGGCCACATATTCCGGTTGTTTTAAGCGTCCTTCGATTTTTAGCGACACGACGCCCGCTTTAATTAAGTCCGGCAACACCGGCAATCCCGCCAGATCCTGAGGGCTTAATAGGTAGCTTCTGTCACCCAGATCAAATGGCTTACCATCGACAATCATTTCGTAGGGCATCCGGCAGGCTTGGGCACATTCCCCCCGATTGGCCGACCGTCCGCCGAGGGATTCACTGGTCAGACATTGCCCCGAATAGGCGACGCACAACGCCCCGTGGACAAACACTTCTAGCGGCATTGAGATCTTTTGTTGACCCAATTCCTGCTGGATTTTATTGATTTCCTTAATTGAACATTCCCGCGCCAAAACCACCAAATCACAACCCAAGTTTTGCGCGAACTCGACCCCGGCGGCGCTGGTGACGGTCATTTGCGTCGAACCATGGATCGGAAAATCGGGCGACAATTGCCGAATTAATTGGCACAGCCCCACATCCTGAACAATCGCCGCATCAACTCCCGCCGCAATAATCGACCGCAAATATTGTTCGACTGCCGCCAATTCCGAGGTGAAAATTAGCGTATTTAAGGTCACATAGCCCTTCACGCCGCGTCGATGCAAATACGCCATTAACTCCGGCAAATCTGACTCGACAAAATTTTGCGATCGCATCCGGGCATTAAATTTATCCAGCCCAAAATAAATCGCATCGGCTCCATTCTCTACGGCGGCGATCGCACAGTCCCAATTTCCCGCCGGCGCCAACAGTTCAGGGGCATGCAGTCGGGCGGTAGATTCTACAGACATAGCGGCGGAAGTAGACATAGAGGTATCAAAATAGAAAGGCGATCAGGAAAATATTTGCCATTCAATCAATTACACTGCAAGATTTCAAGATAATGATTTATTTGACATTTCTAGCTCAAGTTCAATAACACCTGCTATTAACTTCCAACATGGAGCTTCACCATCCCAATCATCACGAGGCGCCCAAGGCATACCCAAGCTTACAATTATCAAATAATTTCCTGTTGTTTGATATCCCGCTTCTAACTTTTCGGCAAAAACAGGATCAGTAATCTTTGCATCTCTTAAAACTTGTCCCTGGGTCGTTTGAAAAGAACCTCGCCATCCCGTACTTCCCATCGAACTTTTTTTTACAGAAAGATTATTCGTTTGGACTAACTGTAAAGTACGACGCTGATGAAAAGGTAAAACTTTTAATTTGGAAGGATTAACATATTTTAAAGAGTTATGTAGTATGTGCGAAAAATTCTCACAATAATCAATTACTTGTGTTGGGAGCCATTTCCCAGATAGCCGCCATTCACCGGGTAAAACCGAAAGATTTTCACATTCAAATCCAAAACCATTTCCTGTATCATCAAGAGGAATTTCTAAGATATCCAGCAACTCAGGTTCACGACCTTCAACCATCCTCACAAACCTCGGGACGCGACCATCTTCAGGATATAAATTGTCGCAAACAGGACGAATCCATTTGCCAGTCTCTAGCTCTATTCCAGCAATACAACGTTCTTCTAATTTCCATGAATTGGCAAGACAAACTATTCTTTTTAAAGATGGCATATGCTAACATTTCCCCATTTATCACTCAGATATTCAGCAACCAAACGACGATGACAGTGATGCGGTTTTGCTTCACTACAAAGTAAGCATGCTCCATCGACTAAATCTGGAGAAACTTTTTTTTCAATTTGACGATCAGTCATGAGCTTCGAGAATTTTTTCTCATATACCGACCAATCTCCTTTTTGTTTTTTATACTCGTCAAGAATATCCTTAGTTGGAGCTAAATCTAAAATATGAACATACTCAATACCATCAATTGTTTTAAGAAAATATTCTAAGTCTGCCCTTTTAGCAAATCCTGCCAACTGAGATACATTATTTAGGCGAGTGTCAATAACTCTTTTTACACCTGCCTTTTTGAGTAGTTCAAAGAACTTTTGCGCGCTTTTCTGAGTAAAACCTATTGTGAATAAATTGATTTGATTCTTCATTTTCTTGATTTTTTTCTACATAAGCAATTTTATCGCCTTGGAGTTTGTATGCTTTCGCCAAACATTCCTCTCTTGTTGGGACATTATTTGGCGAAAATAAGGAAAGTTGAAATTCCTTTACCTTGGCAAATTCCTTGAATCCATGCTTAAGAAGCATCCTGTCTTCTAAATGTTCATGCGATTCTAAACCACCATCTTTCAGGATATGATTTATAGGTAGATCGAGGTGACGTAAGTGCTGACAGACCAAAACTGCTCTGTGACAGGTTAATGGATCCTGCTCTGCACACATCAGTGAAATCCTATATTGTTCCAAGCCATGTTGAATTCGTTGGATACCTTCATGAAATACATCCGTCGCAGCAATTCTTTCATATACTGCTTTACCATCGACATAGCAGTCATAGTTAGTTGGTCGTGCGCCTAATTCACCTCCCAAAAAGACATATTTAATTCCTTTTTTAGCGAGAGTCTTCTGTAGAGATTCTCTGTTGAATTGTGCGAAAAATCGACTATATGGATATGAACGAACATCCGCAACAGCAGTTACCTCGTGCTTTTGTAGCAGGGAGATGAAATTATCTATATCATGGTTAGAGTGACCGATACTGAATAACTCCATACCGCTCCTTTGTAGTAATCAACCTATACAATCTTATCCTATATTTACCTGTGATGATAGCTCAATCTACCAAGTATTCTAGGTTTCATCGATTTGTTAACAGTGATCGCATCCGGGCATTAAATTTATCTAGCCCAAAATAAATCGCATCGGCCCCATTCTCCACGGCGGCGATCGCACAGTCCCAATTTCCCGCCGGAGCCAATAGTTCAGGGGCATGCAGTCGGGCGATAGATTCTACAGATATAGCGGCGGAAGTAGACATAGAGGTATCAAAATAGAAAGGCGATCGCTCCAGTAGTATAGTGGCATCTCGCCTAGGAAGGATGGGGACTAATTGGGGTGATAATCAAGCAGTGACGGCCAAAGTCAATCCACAGTTACTGATGAACGATAATTTGTGTACGGTTTAGTTCAATGTAGCGATGTTGCACAAAAAGCTGGCTGATTTGTTGAATGTTTCGAGAAATGATATCTTCTAAATCTTGATTCTTGATATTGCCTGTCGAGATTAAAAGTAGTTTATAAGGCTTATTTTGGAGAAAGAAAGATTCGACAAAATCCGCATCTTTCGTAATCACAATCCTTTCTTCTTGGAGGGACAGATCATTGATGAAAGAATCAGGTGTTGCGTTTTGGGCAGGCAGATCACTCGTATGTTTTGTGTCGTATCCTGCTTGATTTAAAAAATTCGCAAGTCGCTTGGGAAGTTGGGCATCGGACAAGGAACTTCATGAGGCCAGACGGGTGATAGTCTTAACTTGGCTCAGTTGAGCAGCATAGAGAAGAACCGCAAAAATATCTGGTTCTTCTAAATCTTGATAATCTTCTAGAATTTCTGTATGGGTCATACCTGAACTCAGTAGCTCTAAAATAAAGGTTACGGGATAACGTAAGCCGCGAATGCAAGGTTGCCCATGACAAATATTTGGGTCAATGGAAATTCGTTGGAGTAGTGAAACTGAGTGATTATCCATCGGTATATAGTAAATTTTCTTAAGGAAATCTCGAAAAATTTAAAATTTCGCTAGATCAGCAACGTATCCTCGTTGTTTCAGGCCAAAAAAATCGTCAAAAAAACAATTAATCGAGGTTCTCTTAATTATTATTAATCTTTGTGATCGCCAATGACTTTTCGGGACTCATCAACGAAGTTAACCATTTTTGACTGCCTAATCTCTGATGAAAATAGACAATCTCAACGGATTTACTGGGTTCGGCATAACTATGTATTAGACAGAGTAAATCGACTGAGCAAAATGATTGAGTCTATTCAATTGTCATGATCCTGGGGCAAACCTGAAAATACTAGGTATTTTTGCATCAGGATTTGGGTTTTGCTTTGATGTACATTCCAAAACTGTGAGATAGCTTTCCACAAGCTTACAAAGAGCACCATTTAGGAAGGCCGCTTTGCCTGTAGCGGACTGAACAATAAGAAGATTTCCCCTAGACTCAAAATTTAGTGTTGCAATTAACTGTCCCTTACCTAAATCACATCCTAGTCCACCACATCTAGCATATTTCCCAAACGGATCTTGCTTATACGTGTTATATACCGCTAAAGTATTTCGGTTTATTTCTGTATACACAGCGCTAGAATAAATTGTCTCTTTATCTTCAGCACGTAACCAGTCAAATGAAGCGAACCCCCTGGAAAAACCCCAAGCCTCTTGCAAGACAAAAGCTTTCTGTTGTGCTAAGACTGATTGACTGTATCCAAAAATAGTTAAAGATGCGAATAGAACAGTTAAATATTTCATTAAATCTGGCCTGGATTTCTTTCTATTAAAGCCGCGCGAATCTGATTTACAGTTTCTCTATTAGGAGATTCTAGATAAATATCTACTATAAAAGATTGATGGCGAAGTACGATTTTTTGAATCCTCATTACTCTTGCCAAGAATGAGAATGACTGATTTGAGATTCTAGTTTCTGTAAATACACTTACTCGGAAATCTTGAATCTCTATTTCATCTCCCACTTCAAGTCTAGGGTTGAATGTGTATGTATCGACAACTAAAGTTCCACCTGTTTCCGGTTCATTAGCAAGATTCGTAAGTAAATGAAGCCTATAGTAAATAGTGCTGACAAGTTCTTCTTCCATATTAGTTTATTCTTTTAGAACTATTTAAGCGTTCTAACTATGTATTATGCGGATGATTTCCGTATAAAGTCCTCTCTGTTACTTTTATATGGAAAGTTTCTGCATAAACAGCCGAAAATGGGGTGTTATACAGAATAAATCCGTATAACATCTTTTCAGAGACATTATGCAGATTTTGAAATCTTACATGACACTATCACCGCCGCGTAAGTTGTTAGATGTAGTACGTGAGATCATTCGTCTCAAGCATTACTCCTACCGCACTGAGCAGAGTTATCTGGACTGGATTCGGCGGTATCTGCGTTATCACGGTGGCAGGCATCCCCGTGAAATGGGCAAAGCGGAGATTCAAGCCTTTTTGACTCACTTGGCTGTGGAGAGAAATGTTGCTGCCTCGACTCAGAATCAAGCCCTGAGTGCATTATTGTTCCTCTATCGGCATGTGCTAGAAATCGAGATCAATGGTATTTCTGAATTTGCTCGGGCTAAACGTCCCAAACGCTTGCCGACCGTCCTCACGAAGCCAGAAGTACAGGCAGTCATGCAACATCTAACAGGAGTTGAGCGGCTCGTCGTTCAGTTGTTGTATGGCAGTGGGCTGAGATTAGCGGAGGCTTTGAATTTACGGGTCAAGGATGTCGATTTTGCCCAAAATCAATTGATTATCCGCGATACGAAAGGCAATGAAGATCGGGTTACACCGCTACCCCATGCAGTACAAGCTAATCTCAACAGTCATTTAGAAGCTGTTCGACGAGTGCATCAACAGGATTTGGAGCGGGGTTATGGTTCTGTCTATCTACCCTATGCCCTCGCAAAAAAGTATCCTAATGCTGATTGCACCTGGATTTGGCAATATATTTTTCCGTCTTACACTCTATCTCAAGATCCCCGTGCTGGGGTCACGCGGCGACATCATCTCAGTGAGAGTACCATCCAAAAAGCTCTGAAAAAAGCGGTGCAACGCTCTGGGCTAGATAAACGAGTAAGTTGTCATACCTTTCGCCATAGTTTTGCAACTCATCTTCTCCAAAATGGTTACGATATTCGCACCGTACAGGAACTTCTGGGTCATAAGGATGTGAAAACAACAATGATTTATACCCATGTCCTGAATCGGGGTGGTTATGCTGTTCGTAGTCCCTTGGATGACTAAGATGCAGGATCGGGTAAAGGGCGATCGCCACCTGTAAAAGTCACAACCGGCTACAGAGTCACGGAACAAGAAATCTTGAGCTGGATAACGATAGAGTACACTCAATGCTATCTGCTCCTCCAACAATAGCGACAGAGCCTGACTTGTGCAGCAACTAAGGTCTTCATCCAATTCATTTCCCCCGGCAGGGCTATATCCCCTGACCGCATTACCAGAACCCTATCAAACCGCCTTTCGCCAGGGAAGCGCCCACTATCTACCAGGACGATTTTTACGCGCACAGACAGATTGGTTTGTCCAAATCTGCTTACTGCCCTTCATGGTTATGTATGCATTGCCCATTCTGGGACTGGTGCCAGCGTTAATTTCTCAGGCCATCTATGAACCCAGTAGCTATGGGCGACTTTGGCAAACTCTAACCCAACAGAATTTACCGGAATTGGGGTTTACGCTCCTATTATTTCTAGTTTTGGCGGTTTTGATCGGCTATTGCACCTATCTTGCCTGGGATCTGGCCCAATCGTTCTACCGTACCTGGCATTGCTCTCGACTGCGCAAACGGAAAGAAGAAGGCTACGGGATTGTGTTGTTGTCCCATGGGCTGGTGGGCCGCTTGATTGATAATCTAGGGCGACATAATTGTCTGTGGTTACCGCGCCAGGCGATCGCCGATATTGCTTGGTACCGAATGCGCGAAGAAGGAGCAAAACGATCCTACTGGGTGAATCGAACGCGCATTTGCTATGTTTCCGCCAAAGGGAAAAAGCACTGGCTCACCCTAGAAGGTCGCATCGTAGATCTAGGGTATTCCAACCATGGACATACCGATGACCGGGCAGATCGTGCTCTTTATGAAGCCTTAGTGAAATGGTGGAAAGGGCGATCGCCTCAATAAACACAATCTCAAAGGGAAGGCGATCGCCGTCTTTGCTGCTTGTTTTGGCGAATAATCAAGAATCCCATCGCTAGCCAGAAAATCAACAGCCCGCCCGTGAGTAATAGCACCGGCACCAGGCCAAATCGAACAACAAGCGCCGGAGCTGCCGCTGTGAATAATCCGCCGCCGACAATCGGCTCAAAGAATAATTGTTTATAAGCAAAACTCTCAAACGCACCGGTGCGGTTTTCCGGATCGACCATTCTCAATAATAAAATTCCCGTGGCCGTCACTCCCATCGACTGACCCATATCGCCGATTCCTTTTTCAAACCAATGACTCGGAAAAATGCGTGGGGCGAAATAAAGAAACATCACCACATTCCAAGTGATGCCTACGACACTCAAAATGGTAAATACACCCAAGTTGGAACCAATTACACTCAGGGAAATGGATGCCAATGCTGTCACCACCACCACATCCAAGGCTAAACCCGCAATGTTACTCATCAGCGAGCGAATAATCAAAGGCGCTAACCCCAAACGTTCCATCACCAACTGCACAATGATGCCGCCAATCAGAGCCATCGGGAATAGGGGCACATAGGAGATTACCTCAAACCCAGTTTGTCCCCAGGTGACCGACTCCACCCAAACCAGTGCTTCTAAAATAAGCCAACCAATCACAATCGCTGCGCCGACAATGCCAAAATTGATTGACAGAGGATCAATCAGTAGATTACGCATGAGTTGGGCGCGACGACGGCGCACCTCAGGGGATTCTGTTTCCGTCAGTTCTGGCACACCGTCTAAATCTTCTACAGCTTTCTGAAAAGATGTCACATGGCCTTTACGCCGGCCCCAATCCGCGAGGGCTGTACCTGCAACAATTCCGCCAACAATGCCCACCGTGGCAATGCCCAAGGCCAGATCTGCACCTGCCTCAAAGCCCAGCTCTGCAAATGTCTCAGCCATCCCGCCAGCGGTGCCATGCCCTCCTTCAAAGCCAATTTCGATCAAGCAAGCAGCAATGGGATTTACGCCAAATAGCGGCATCAAAATCAGCAGGGTTACCAAGATTCCCACTACGTATTGACCCCAGGCCAACGTTTGCCCAAAGACGACTTGAGGAGCCGTTTTTGTCCAAATGTCTTTTGGTCGTGGAATAGTCTCCCCAAGGAACAAGGCCGCAAAAACGATATTGATAAAGATCCCTGGCGATTGTGACCAAACGGCGCGAATCGGTTCTGAAAAAAGCCCATCTGACAGGATCGAGGTTCCCCCAGAAATAGCAGTGGCGATCGCCCCCAAAACTTGAGGCCCCAGCAGCAGTGCTAATACACCAGCCACAATGGATTCAGGTAAATAAAGCCTCTGGATCCAGCGCACTTTTTGCTTAACATACCGCCCCGCTAAAACCAGTAATGCAATTAGGATAAAGGCAAAAAAAACGTCTCTGAGCGTAAACATGACTCCGCTTTGTCCACTAAATAAATATCCTGGCCAGGAAAGTGACAGACTGTGCGACAAGCGTGAGTGCAACAAAATTCATCCTGTTTTCTCTTGATTTTATGGATGAGTTGTTCGCTAGCTTACTGTTTCACTGACCTGAGTAGGTTGACTTGCATCATAGGGAAAGTTTGGGATTACGGAGTAATTAGAGTTACAGAACTCCACAGAAGCGTTTGTCTGATGTACAGCACTTCATGCACGATCTCGCTTTTTGCAGATGGCGATCGCTCTGACCCAATTGCCCGCCGGAGCTAACAATCTAAAATTCACTCAGCAAACATCTCCGCCAAAGTTTCAAGCACTGTTCTTTGTTCATCTTGATTAATTTGACCCAGCTTTTTGACGAGTCGAGACTTATCAATTGTACGGATTTGATCCAGAACAATTTGCCCACTTTTACCCTGAAACTGACACGTAACACGAGTCGGATAGGCTCTTCCTTTCGTTGTCATTGGCGCAACAATTACCGTCGCGATATGGCAGTTCATCTCATCTGGCGAAATGATCACACAGGGTCGTGTCTTTTGGATTTCACTACCGACGGTGGGATCGAGATTCACCAAAAAAACATCAAAACGTTTGGCTACCATTCCCATTCTGTTTGATCCCAATCGGTAGCATTAACTTCGTCCAACAAAATATCATCCTGTCGCTGAGCCATTGCCGAAAAAGCTTCATCCCAGCCTCGGCGTGAGCGGGGGGCCGTGCGAATGGTTAGATGGTCGCCTTGCACTTCAATTTCAACTTCTGTGTCAATGCCACTTTGTTCTAAAAGTAGCTTGGGAATACGAATGCCTTGGGAATTCCCAATTTTTACGATGCGGGTTCGAATGACTGCGCCCATGACTGACTGATTTTAGCGACAAAACGTAATTACATTGTAGCCACAAAACTATCTAATGAATTTTAAGGCAGTTAATCAGTGGTAGGCGATCGCCGACGGGAACGATCAATAATAGAAGGCTGCCCATTCTACGATTCCCATGGCAAAACTCCGCGAAATCACCATTTCCCCTCAACTGAAAAAGCATCTCGTGCAAGGCCATCCTTGGATCTATTGCGATAAATTGCCGAAGAGTCTCCGCTTTGAAACGGGGGAATGGTTGCGGGTTAAATGTGGCAACTGGACGGGATTCGGCCTTTGGGATAACAAAAGTCCCATTGCTGTCCGAATTTTTTCCCAACGGCATCTGCCTGATCGTCGCTGGTTACAACAGCAGGTACAAACGGCCTGGGATTTACGGGAACCCCTACGCCAAGGCAATTGCACCGCCTACCGTTGGCTCTTTGGGGAAGGCGATCGCCTGCCGGGAATTACGGTGGATCTCTATGGGGAATACGCCGTCGTGCAAACTTATATGGAAGCGGCCAATGTACTGCTCGATTGGCTCGTGCGATCGCTGCGGGAAGTCGCCCCACTACAGGGAATTTTATGGCGCACCAAACATTTAGAAAATTTAGAAGATCGCGATACAGACAGTAAAACCCAAGTGCTCTGGGGCAAGGAACCCAAGGGCGATATTACCGTGACCGAACATGGTCTGGTCTTTCAGGTAAACTTGCAAACGGGCCAAAAAACAGGCCTATTCCTTGATCATCGGGAAAATCGTAAATTTATTGGCGAAATTAGCCGCGATAAAACCGTTCTCAACTGTTTTTCTTACACTGGAGCTTTTTCTCTCTATGCCCTGCGCGGTGGTGCCAGCCAAGTGACCAATGTCGATGTGGGCAAGCAATTAGCGGAAGTCGCCAACACCAACGTGCGCCTCAATCATTTTGACCCAGGCAAACACACCTTTGTCACCGCTGACTGCTTTGATGTTCTCAACCGCTACGCCCAAGCAAAACAAACCTTCGATCTTGTAATCCTCGATCCACCCAGTTTCGCTAAAAGCAAAAAAAATCGGTTTGCCGCCATCCGTGCCTATACCAAACTCAATGCCCTCGCCCTCCAATGCGTCGCCCCTAATGGATTATTGGTTTCTGCCAGTTGCACCAGCCAAGTCAGCCCCGAAGCCTTCCGAGAAATGCTTGCCAGTGCCGCTGCCGCCGCCAATTATTACCTGCAAATTATCCATGAGGCCGGACAACCCTGCGATCATCCGGTGCCAGCCGCTTTTCCAGAGGGACGCTACTTAAAATTTGTTGTTGCGAAGGTCAGTCCCATTATTTAGCGATTATTTAACTCATGCCTTCGGGTGCAAAATCCCAAACACGGAGGTGTAGCCATGCAAAAAGGTGCGATCGCCGACGGGGCCAATTTCCCCATTGCAGAAAAATCCCCCTAAATTGGGTGTTGGCAAAGCCGTAGAAAAGAGGGTCGAATCAAAATTTGGCTCCCCATAGAGTCCCTTCCCGCGACCGAGACAGGCAAACATCAAGGCTCCAAAAGGAGGTTCCAGTGGATCATTTGCTTGGAACTGTTGTAACAGCACCGAGAGATCTTCCGCTGAAGTCTCTGCATCCCGCAGGTGAAACTGTACCCTTTGGCCCGCCCGAATGCGATCGCCCACGGCGATCGCCCCAGCCCTGGGATCCACCCCAAGTAAGTTGCGAATGAGAAAGTCCCCGTGGATAAGCTTTTGTTTAAAGGCATCCATCGCAATGCCAATAAAGAGAGAATCCTGGGCGAGGGCTTGATCTTCTTCATCCAACTCGGCGATCAACTCCTGCAAAAATCGTAGGGGAGAGCCATGGCGGAGCTGTTCACCCTCGGCCACCGATAATTCCGTGATGATATTGCGATCACATTGGGTAATTTGATACACCTCACCGATGGGCCGACATCCCTGGGCGACAACAGTCTCCATCTGGATATTTCCAGCCAAAGCCACCCCCACTGTGCCAGACCGCAACAGGGTTGGTTCTTGGTCTGCTTCGTAGTAAAACAAACCGCTGGCTGTTCTGCCGCCGGAGCTTGTTAGTCCCCCTACCTTTGCCGCATTTGGATAGGCAAAATCAAGGCCCGCCAACAGATCCGTAATACTCGACGAAAAGGGATCCGCCAGCAAAATAAAATTCGGTTCCGCCTCGGGACTAACCCCAAAAATGTCGATCCAAGGGTCTGGGGCGCTATCTAAATCGGGTAAATCTTTCTCGGTGACATGGAAAGGCACGACTTCCACATCCGGCAAATGGGCCACCGTTAAACTAAGGGCGGGTTGTCCTTCACATTCTTGGGTTTCTCCGGTTGCGTCGGTGCCAATAATACTCACGCCACCACAACCAATCACCACTTTGCAAGCTAATTTTTCAGTCAATAGCGGCAAGATCCGGGCATATTCGCTGGCAAACGCGGCTGAAATGAAGAGAATGGCCAGATCTGCACTACCAGAGAGATTTTCTTGGATTTGGGCAACGGCTTCATCAATGGCTCCTTCTAGGGACGCTTGGGTCGAGAGGGCATTTAGCCACTGAAAAGGATGGGTATCGACTGCGGGTTGTGCCCCAGTGATTCCTAATTTTTTCCACAATGCCTTAAGCATACTGACACATCTTGAATCGGTTGCGGTTTTTGAGATTCTCCCAAAGTCTTTAGCTTACAGGGAAAAGGCCAGAGAAAACCAGGGTCTACCCCCAGACAGATGGCAATTTCCTCACAGTGGCGATCGCCTGCATTATGTAACGGAATATTACAAAAAAGACGGCATAACGCTATGGCAGCTTGACGGTCTCCGGTGGGCTGGGTACAGTAGGGCGGTATACCCCATCGGGTAAAGCTTCCATTAGTTGTATGCAAGATAAGCAAAAAGTCACCCTCTATCTGCCTGCGGCGATCCATCGTCAGCTCAAAATCAAGGCAGCCCTCGATGCAGATTCCATGTCTGCTTTAGTGGAAAAAGCCGTGGCCTTCTATCTACAACACCCTGAAGTGGTAGAAGAAGTACAAGAAACCTATGGCCAGACCCACCGTGTCCACATTTGTCCTGATTGCGAAGGGGCGGTGGTACTCCGGGATGGACAACTGGTTTCCCTCAAGAGGCAGCCAACGGTACTCCTTGATGAAGAGATTGCACAGGATCTGCAAAGTGCAAAGGGTGCTGCGGATGGGGCAGAACTAGTCACTTGCTAGCTGTCCGATTGGCGATCGCCGTTTATTTTTCTCCCGATTTACCTCCACTCTGGTCGATGTGGTGCCGCCTAATTCCCCCTTTTAGAACGTCAGGACTAAACCCATGAAAGAAGAGCTCAATACCCTCATTCAAGCTCAATACCCCCTGATCTACCTCATCACCCCCGAGGAGGAACGGGCCGAGGCGGCGATCGCCCACATTGCGCAACTGTGCGAATACCAAAATGTTTTCGTCTGGACGATGACCCATGGCTTGGTGGAATACGGTTCCGACCGAAAGCCCCAAACTCGCACCCTCTCAGCAGAGGCAGCCATTCGTGAAGTCATTCACCACAACGACTCTGGCATTTTTATCTTTAAAGATCTGCATCCATTTTTAGACGATCCCAGCACCGTCCGTTGGTTACGGGATGCGATCGCCAGTTTCAAAGGCCAGCAGAAGCACATCATTTTAATGTCCCCCTACCAAAAGGTGCCCCTCGAACTCGAAAAAGACATTGTTGTCCTCGATTTTCCTTTCCCGACCCTTGACGAACTCGATCAAGTGCTCGCCCAGTACCTCAATCCCCGGCACCCCATCTCCCCCGTCGTGCGAGAAAAACTCCTCAAGGCAGCCCTGGGGTTGACCAAGGACGAAGCCGAGAAAGTCTATCGCAAGGCCCAGGTTAAGGCGAAGAAACTGACCGCCTCGGAAGTAGAAATTGTCCTCTCCGAGAAAAAACAACTGATTCGCCGTAACGGTATTCTCGAATTTATCGAAGAAGACGAAACCATTGACGCCATCGGCGGCTTAGAGGAACTCAAGCGCTGGCTTAAACAACGCTCCAATGCCTTTACCGAGGCCGCGCGGAAATATGGACTACCCCAACCCAAGGGAATGTTGATTCTTGGTGTACCGGGTTGTGGTAAATCACTCCTGGCTAAAACCACTTCTCGGTTATGGGGTCTTCCCCTCCTGCGTCTCGATATGGGGCGAGTATATGATGGCTCCACCGTAGGCAAATCCGAAGCAAACCTCCGCAGTGCCCTTAAAACCGCCGAGTCCATTTCTCCAGCGATTCTCTTTATCGACGAATTAGACAAAGCCTTTGCCGGTTCCTCTGGATCTGCGGATTCCGATGGAGGTACCTCCAGCCGCATCTTTGGCTCGTTTCTCACCTGGATGCAAGAAAAAGAATCCCCCGTCTTCGTGATGGCCACCGCGAACCGAGTGGATCGACTACCAGGGGAATTTCTTCGGAAAGGACGATTCGACGAAATCTTTTTCGTGGATCTCCCCAACCCCAGCGAACGGGAAGCGATCTTTAATATCCATCTCCACAAACGTCGGCCAGTCGGCGATCGCTTCGATACAGAACAACTGGCAAAGATTTCAGAAGGTTTTTCCGGTGCGGAAATCGAACAGGCGATCATTGCCGCCATGTACGAGGCCTTTGCCCAAGATCGCGAGTTTACCCAACTCGACATTATCGCCGCGATCAAGGCAACCTTGCCCCTTTCCCGCACCATGACTGAACAGGTCAATAGTCTCCGCGATTGGGCCAGACAGCGCGCCCGACCTGCTTCAGCCTCCGTCGCCGAATACCAGCGATTGGAGTTCTAACAGGCTTAATCTGTCCCGGATTAAGGTCAACAAGATTCCCAGCTTGTTGGCATTTAAAAAACCACTTTATTAGTGGTCTTTACACAAAAAAACTCAAATGTTGTTGTTTTTGGAGAATTATTCCAATGTCCCATTTTAGCACTCTCCGCACTAAAATCACCGATGCCGCAGTTCTCAAGACTTCCCTGCAAGACCTCGGAATTTCTGTGAATACCGATGCTGCAGTTCGTGGCTACAACGGCCAACAGATTCAAGCAGACATCGTGGCTACTCTCGAAGGCGATTATGACCTCGGCTGGACTCGCAATGCCGACGGCAGCTTTGACCTCATCGCCGACCTATGGGGTGTCGCGAAGAAGCATAACCAAACTGAACTGATCAATTCCATCAACCAGAAGTACGCCATCAACAAGACCCTCGCTGAAGTTAAGCAACGTGGTCTCAACAATGCGAACGTCAAACTGGTATTGCAAAAGTAACGACTAAATGCGTTCCCACGAAGAGCTAGGGTTGATCTCATCGCAGAGATCAGCCCTTTTTCATTGGGTCTTGTGCTAGGGTCTGAGGGTAGATCAATATTTCAGCAGCGAGACTCAATTAAGTAACATTAAAAGAAGTGCATCTCCTTAGTCTAAATGTTTAGGATTGCAGAAAGCGGCCCATCGTTTTGTGCCTCATTATTTTTGGCATGGAGAAGGTCACGGGCTCAATTTAAAATGTTGGTCTAAAATTTTATGAAATCTAAATTTTTACTTTTTTTGAGTGTAGCAACGCTTCAGACAGCACTTTTTGGTTGTGGCCTAATTAGTGTAAATGTCCCAGGAGGGGAAGACGCCACGAGTGGTGGAGAGACAACAACAAACACTGACACTTCAACAGGACAAGCACCTGCCGAAAATTTGACGGCGGATTGGGTTGATTTCCAAACGGAAAATGGCAAACTCGCAGTTAAATTTCCAGGTACGCCTCAAACGGAAAGTCAAACAACTCCCTCTGATCTGGGTGAACTACAGTTCACGATGACTTCCTACGCGGACGACGCCAACACGCAATTTTTTATGGTGAGTAGTGTTACGTATCCGGTTTCTCCTGATCAATATGATGCGGCCCAGGGACTTGAAGCGGCCAAGGAAGGGGCGGCCAGCAACTCAGGTTCAACGATTGTTTCCGATGAGCCGAGTGATAAGTTTGGGATTCCGGGGAAAAAACTGGTGATGAACGCCGCCCAGGATAATGGCGAAGTTTATACCACCCGCGCTGAAATCTACATCGATCCCAACGGTCCCACCCTCCACCAGATTTTGATGGTGACGGAAGGCGATCGCGTGGATAGTCCAGAAGCCAACGCATTTTTTGATTCTGTCAATATTACGCCTATCTAAACTTTTCGGTTGGTAAAAGCCTGATATAGCAATAGCCCCGATGGATAAACACCAGGGCTATTTTTTTATGGTCTTTTTATGGCCAAGATTTAAAGGGAAAATTTATCGCACGCTACATTGGAGTGTCCGGAGGGTGGCAGCGGCGGCATAGTTCCGTTGGGAGGCAGTATCGGGGAAAAAGCGATCGCCACTTTCATTCAAAGGAGAAGCGACGCGACAGTAAGTAGACATCTGGGCAGCCAAATCATTGGCCCAGTGACCCGCCGTATCACTAAAAGCAATGGGGCCATTGGTAGCCACGAGGGTCATTGGTTGACCTTGGGCGGCCTTGGCATATTCTGCGGTGCGACGGAGAACAGCTAACAGTTCGGCCCGGGTGACGGGTTGAGTGGGTTGGAAAGTCCCATCGGGATAGCCACTGACAATATTGTTCGCTTGGGCCCAGGTAATTTTCGCCGCACTCCAACGGTCGGCAGCCACATCAGGATAGGGGGCATTCGCAACTTGGGTGGGCACAGCCAGGGAAGCATTGGGAAGAGCTTGGAGACCTTCAATGGCCATGGAAACCAACTGTTCGCGGGTCAGGACATCGGTGGGGCGGAAGGTATTGTCGTTAAAACCAGCGATAAAACCGACATTCACCGCTTGGGCAATTTCGTTACGGTAAATATCACCACTAATATCAGTAAATTGGGCCACTGTACTGCCGGGATCAGGCGTTTCAGAGGGATTTGTAATTTCTGGTGGGGAGATTGCCAGACCGGGGAGACTATCGACCGTCACAATTGAACTCTGCGTGATGCCCGCAACTAAGTCATCAATGGTGGGTTTTTTAAGGATGGCGAACTGGCGGCCCTCGTTAGAAAAGTAAAAGTGGCCCAGGGGTCGCTCTTCAAAGGTACGGCGGGTAAATTCCCAACCGGGGAGGAGGTTGAACTTAAGGAAGCCTTCGGTGAGGCCATTACTGCGGCCAATGACAATTTCTTCTTGATCGTTATCTTTGGGAGTGGCGACCAACAAAATTTCATTTTCGAAGGGAGTGATGCGCAATAGGTGGCTCTGACCAAAATCTTGCCCATTGATCCGCATGGAGTAGCCATTACTATCGGTGCTGCGGCGACAATAGCCAGTAAAGTCAAAGTTCAGCAGCAGGGGATCAATGCTGGTCGGATTCGCGCCGCTTTCGGCCCAACATTCTTTGCGGTCTTCCCGTTCGAGCTGTTCGACCACGAGGAGGTTGTAGCCACCGTTACTGAGGGGGACGGCGATCGCCGCCATGGATTCGGGGTTGATCTCTGCTTCTCCAAAAACAGTTTGGGCTTGGGCGCGTCCCAAGGGTACAACACTACTGAGGGTTGCAAGGGCGATCGCCAACATTTTTCCGGATAAGGCAGCTTTAGACATGACAAATAATCTTGGATTTTAGACAACTACTGCTCCCATTAGACTGAATTTCGCCTATTTTGAGCCCAGCTATTACAAAAGTCTTACATATTTTCCGAATCTCGAAGTGAATCGAGGCCAGGGGCTTCATTCTTGAAGATGAGTACACGGCGGGCAAAGGGAATTTCAATTTGTTCGCGGTCGAAGGCTTCTTTAATTAACTTCCGCAGGAGACGCTGCACCGGTAGATGTTTTCCTGGTTTCACCTTGGTAACCGTGCGGATGGTGAGTTCAGATTCGGCAAAGTTATCGAGGCCATCAATGCGGGTCGGTTCGAGCACATCAGGGTGTAAGCCTTGAATTTGGTGGCCCACATCCCCTAGAACCTGATACACATGGTCTAAATCTGAGTCGTAAGCGACCCCAACATAAACCACCGAATACACATAATCTTTGGAGTAATTCACAATGGTCTTGATGTCGCCATTGCGGATGATATGTAGCCGTCCCCCTGTATCGCGGATGCGTGTGACCCGCAGATCCATTTCTTCGACAAGGCCTGTGGCATTATCCGTTTCGACAAAATCACCGACAAGGTAGTAATTTTGCAACAAAATGGAAAAGCCATTGACGAGGTCATTGATTAAATTTTGCGCCCCAAGCCCCACCGCCAAACCCAAGATCCCGGCCCCGGCGAGGATCGGTGTCGGGTCAATGTCAAAGACATAGAGAATTGAAACGCCACTCACAAAATAAATGCAGTAGCGTACGGTGTTTTGCACCAGGGGAATAAAGGTTAAACGACGGCGTTGTTGGACAGGACTAAGGTTTGGCGATCGCAGTAATAATTTTTCGACAATGATATTGCTTAGTTCGATCACCAGGGCCGCAATAAAAATAATCAGGATAATTTGATTCGCCGGGATCGCATAGGGGGCAATGTGATCGAGGAGGGGAAATTGGGCACAAATCACTCCGGCGATCGCCAGATAAATGCCCGTTTCTAAACAACGTTTTGTGAGGCCCAATAAATAACGAAACCGGGGGTAAAATCGCAGGGGAGACCGGGGATGTTTGGCAATAAATTCCGTTGATAAACCATCTAAAGTATCCAGCAAAGAAAACGATGCCCGCACAGCAATGATCCCAAAGCAAAGCAAAAAATAAACTTTGATCGCGAGATAAAAATATTGGGTAATGCTCGGAGGGACAAACAAAAAATTGAGGCACACCACCAGGGCCAAAATCCAAAGACCATTGGCGATCGCCAAATCAATGGCCTTAAAGAGCGTATCTAAGCTGTGGTTATTGCCTTCGATATTTTTCCAAGCTTTGAGGCGATCGCCAGCCCGTTTCAAGCGTGGCCGCAGAGAAGCGATCATTAAACTCACGAGCAACAGAAGTAAAACACTTTTTAATAAACCGAGGGCGAGCCTTTGCCACTGTTCCGGAGAGATGCCGTTAATTAAATCAAGGAGATAAAGGTAAGGGGATTTTTGTTGAAGGAATAAATAACCATTTAAGGCAGCAATGATTATGGCCCCGGTGATCTTAATGACGAAGAGGGATTTATTAAGGATTTTTTGGGTTAAATTTAGGGGATTTTGTCCTTGTTTTTCTGGCACCCATTGGGCTAGACGTTTCAGGGTCAAAATAATTAAAAATTGTCCCACAGTGATCGCGATTAAAAAGAGAATAATCTCGGCGATCACCACACCAAGATCGAGGAGGATCCCATTCATGTTTTCTGTCTTTGCACCGTTTTTGACTGAAATTCGAGATTGCGGTTAGTTCTTTTTTTTAACAATCTCGGCTTCAACTTAGCAAAAACACCATCCCATACCGCAGCCCAAAAATAAATTACAAAAAAAATTAACCTACTGTATTTACCAACGGGCAGCAACCATCATTTTTTTCCTTAACGCTCCAAAGATCAAGCTAAACCATCGCCTGGGATCGCAATGCGAGTCACGATCTAAACTTTTTTGGGGTGGTGAAAGTTCAGCCAAAAAATCACTGTGGATAGAGTCGGAGTTGTTTTCTGTGATCAAGATTCAATTTACTCCTTGCCATGGTGATTAAGCGGCTATTAGTAACGGCTTTTGGGTGAGGAAATTTGCGGGAAACAGAGGGAGATTTTGGCGTAAAACCAAGGGAAGCACCCCGATTAGGAAAGGAAAACTCTAGAATAAGAACAGTTTCTCTGTCGTTGTCCCTCCGAAATATGAAGCACTATCGTCACCTCCTTCCGAGCAAGCAGAAGCATCAGGCCAAACCTCGTTTTAAGTGGCGAGCTGGGATGGCTAATTTTCTTTTGAGCCAAGCCTTACTGTGGGGAGGGGGAACGGCGACGATCGCCCAGACAGAATCGACAGCACCAACGGAGTCAACAGAGACCTTAAACTACGGAGAGCTGCTCCAGGATATCCGGCAAGACCAGGTGGATCGCTTCGTCCTCGATCCAGAAACCAATACGGCCCAGGTCACGCTCCGGGGGCAAACTGAGGAAGAAGCTCAGACCATCCAGCTCCTCAACAATAACCAAGAACTCCTCGCCGCTCTCCGGGAAAATAACGTTGACTTTGAGGTGGTGCCTTCCCAGGATCATTCGGTGGCGATCGCCATTTTTACCAATCTCCTGCTTTTTGGGATTCTGATCGGGGGACTAGTACTGATTATTCGCCGCTCGGCCAGTATGCAGAATAACGCCATGAACTTTGGTCGCTCTAAGGCGCGTTTTCAGATGGAAGCGGAAACGGGGATCATGTTTAAGGATGTGGCTGGGGTCGAGGAAGCCAAGGAAGAACTCGCCGAAGTGGTCACTTTCTTAAAAGAACCGAATAAATTTACGGCAATTGGTGCGAAGATCCCCAGAGGAATGCTCCTCATTGGCCCACCGGGGACGGGTAAAACGCTCTTAGCAAAGGCGATCGCCGGGGAAGCTGGGGTGCCATTTTTTAGTATTTCCGGCTCTGAATTTGTGGAAATGTTCGTGGGGGTTGGCGCGTCACGGGTGCGAGATCTCTTCCGCAAGGCCCAGGAAAACGCTCCCTGTCTTGTTTTTATCGATGAAATTGATGCGGTCGGTCGCCAACGGGGCGCAGGCATTGGTGGGGGAAACGATGAGCGGGAGCAGACCCTAAACCAATTGCTCACAGAAATGGATGGTTTTGAAGGAAATTCCGGAATTATTGTGATCGCCGCCACCAACCGCCCTGATGTCTTAGATCAAGCCCTCCTGCGTCCCGGCCGCTTTGATCGCCAGGTGACTGTGGATTATCCAGACCGTTTGGGGCGTTTAGCGATCCTCGAAGTCCATGCCCAAGATAAAAAAGTCGCTGAGGATGTTGATCTAGAGGCGATCGCCCGGCGCACCCCTGGTTTTTCGGGGGCAGATCTAGCGAATTTACTTAACGAAGCCGCCATTTTCACCGCCCGCCGTCGCAAGGAAGCAATTACCACTAGCGAAATCAATGACGCCATTGATCGGGTCGTAGCAGGGATGGAGGGAACAGCCCTCACCGATGGCAAAAGTAAACGTCTCATTGCCTACCACGAAGTGGGCCATGCCATTGTTGGCACCATCCTCAAAGACCACGATCCCCTCCAGAAAGTCACCATTATTCCCCGGGGCCGCGCCCAAGGTTTAACCTGGTTTACCCCCAACGAAGAACAGGGTCTGACCACCAAAGCCCAATTCCGCGCCCAAATCGCTGTGGCCCTGGGGGGACGCGCCGCCGAGGATATTGTCTTTGGCTACGATGAAATCACCTCTGGAGCCTCCCAGGATATCCAAATGCTCACGAACATTGCCCGTCAAATGGTGACAAAGTTTGGGATGTCAGAACTGGGTCACTTTGCCCTAGAAACCAATCGGGGTGAAGTTTTCCTCAGAAATGATTGGTTTGGGGAGCGGCCTGAATATTCCGAGGCGATCGCCCAGCGCATTGACCTCAAGGTGCGCGAAATTATCAACGAGTGCTACGAAACTGCCAAGCAAATTATTCGGGACAATCGTCAACTTGTCGATCGTCTGGTGGATCGTCTCATCGAAGAAGAAACCATCGAAGGCGAAGACTTTAGTCGTCTCGTTAACGAAGCCCTTGGTCAAACCATCGACCTCCAAAAAACCGCTTCCGTTGCCTAAATGCCATGAAAAGCTTAATCCTCTGGAGCATCAAAGGCTACCGTCGCTGGATTTCCCCCCTATTCCCCCCTAGTTGTCGCTTTCAGCCCACCTGTTCCCAATATGCCCTCGAAGCCGTGGAACGCTTTGGTGTACTCCGGGGCAGTTGGCTCGCCCTGAAGCGCCTTGGCCGCTGTCACCCGTTTCACCCTGGGGGTTATGATCCGGTGCCCCATCTTTGCCATCACGATTTAGACAACATGCCCTAGGACATTTGTTCTCCATTTCGGTTTTATCCATCGCTCACTATGACCATTACTTCCCCCGCTCATCCCCATACCGATTACAGCTGGCAATGGCACGGCTTCAATATTAACTATCGTCAGTGGGGCACCCAGGGGCCGCCCGTTCTTTTCGTCCATGGCTTTGGGGCCTCGGCCGGTCATTGGCGCAAAAATCTTCCGGTTTTAGGGGAACATTACCGCTGCTATGCCATCGACTTACTGGGCTTTGGGAAATCGGCAAAACCCCAACCGGAAGTTGAAGCGGACTACACTTTTGAAACTTGGGCCACCCAGATTAAGGCGTTCTGTGCTGAAATCATTGGTGAACCGGCTTTTCTAGTTGGTAATTCCATTGGTTGTGTCGTTGTTATGCAAACGGCAGTGTCCTATCCCCACTGGGTGCGGGGGGTTGTGGCACTCAATTTTTCCCTACGGCTGTTCCATGAGCGCAATCTCTTAAAAGCACCTTTTTATCAACGCTGGGGTGTTCCCCTCTTCCAAAAACTCTTGACCCAAACCCCCCTCGGTTCCTTGTTCTTTAAGCAATTGGCCCAGCCGAAAACAATCCGCAAAATTTTAGCCCAGGCCTACCGGGATAAAACGGCGATTACCGACGAGTTGGTGAACCTGATCCTGACCCCCGCCCAAGACCCAGGAGCGGCAGCGGTTTTCCTGGCCTTTACAAGTTATTCCCAGGGGCCACTCCCGGACGACCTGCTGCCCCAGTTGCATTGTCCCACGGCAGTTTTATGGGGGACAGCCGATCCATGGGAACCAGTTGATCTGGGCCGTGCCCTTGTCGCCCAATATCCTCAGATTGAGTTTATTCCCCTCGATAATGTCGGCCATTGTCCCCAGGATGAAGCTCCGGCATTAGTCAACGGCTATTTACTCGATTGGTTAGGGCGACAACAGTCAGCGTAGCCTAGGGCTTTTACACTCAAATCAGTTGAAACCAGGCCCTCCATAACCGAAGGAACGGCGGATTTTGGGAGGATTTACCGTGGGGAGGGAACTCACGGTTTAATATGGTTAACTAGGCTATGGCCCGTGGGTATTCGTAAAAATTGCTAGGATACGGAGTCCAGAATTTCCATTCACAGGAGTTGCTAAGGCATACATGGTTGGTCAATTTGCAAATTTCGTCGATCTGCTCCAGTACAGAGCTAAACTTCAGGCACGGAAAACCGTGTTTAGTTTTCTGGCTGATGGCGAAACGGAATCTGCGGCCCTGACCTACGGAGAATTAGACCAAAAAGCCCAGGCGATCGCCGCTTTTTTGCAAGCTAACCAGGCCCAAGGGCAACGGGCATTATTACTTTATCCACCGGGTTTAGAGTTTATCGGTGCCTTTTTGGGATGTTTGTATGCTGGTGTTGTTGCGGTGCCAGCTTACCCACCACGGCCGAATAAATCCTTTGACCGCCTCCATAGCATTATCCAAGATGCCCAGGCAAAATTTGCCCTTACCACAACAGAACTTAAAGATAAAATTGCCGATCGCCTCGAAGCTTTAGAAGGTACGGATTTTCATTGTTTGGCTACAGATCAAGTTGAATTAATTTCAGGAAAAAATTGGCAAAAACCGAACATTTCCGGCACAGATCTCGCTTTTTTGCAATACACCAGTGGCTCCACGGGCGATCCTAAAGGAGTGATGGTTTCCCACCACAATTTGATCCACAACTCCGGCTTGATTAACCAAGGATTCCAGGATACAGAGGCGAGTATGGGCGTTTCCTGGTTGCCGCCCTACCATGATATGGGCTTGATCGGTGGGATTTTACAGCCCATCTATGTGGGAGCAACGCAAATTTTAATGCCTCCCGTGGCCTTTTTGCAGCGACCTTTTCGGTGGCTAAAGGCGATCAACGATTATCGGGTTTCCACCAGCGGTGCGCCGAATTTTGCCTATGATCTCTGTGCCAGCCAAATTACCCCGGAACAAATCAGAGAACTCGATTTGAGCTGTTGGCGACTGGCTTTTTCCGGGGCCGAACCGATCCGCGCTGTGACCCTCGAAAATTTTGCGAAAACCTTCGCTACAGCAGGCTTTCAAAAATCAGCATTTTATCCCTGTTATGGTATGGCTGAAACCACCCTGATCGTTTCCGGTGGTAATGGTCGTGCCCAGCTTCCCCAGGAAATTATCGTCAGCAAACAGGGCATCGAAGCAAACCAAGTTCGCCCTGCCCAAGGGACAGAAACAACGGTGACCTTGGTCGGCAGTGGTGAAGTGATTGGCGACCAAATTGTCAAAATTGTTGACCCCCAGGCTTTAACAGAATGTACCGTCGGTGAAATTGGCGAAGTATGGGTTAAGGGCGAAAGTGTTGCCCAGGGCTATTGGCAAAAGCCAGACCTCACCCAGCAACAATTCCAGGGAAACGTCGGTGCAGAAACGGGCTTTTTACGCACGGGCGATCTGGGTTTTTTGCAAGGTGGCGAACTGTATATTACGGGCCGTTTAAAGGATCTCCTGATTATCCGGGGGCGCAACCACTATCCCCAGGACATTGAATTAACCGTCGAAGTGGCCCATCCCGCTTTACGACAGGGGGCCGGAGCCGCTGTATCAGTAGACGTTAACGGGGAAGAACAGTTAGTCATTGTCCAGGAAGTTGAGCGTAAATATGCCCGCAAATTAAATGTCGCGGCAGTAGCCCAAGCTATTCGTGGGGCGATCGCCGCCGAACATCAACTGCAACCCCAGGCCATTTGTTTTATTAAACCCGGTAGCATTCCCAAGACATCGAGCGGGAAGATCCGTCGCCATGCCTGCAAAGCTGGTTTTCTAGACGGAAGCTTGGCTGTGGTTGGGGAGTGGCAACCCAGCCACCAAAAAGAAAGAGATGGAATTGGGACGCAAGCTGTTACCTCTTCTACGACAACATCAACGAATTTTCCCCTGCCCGACCAGCACCAACAGCAAATTGAAGCCTGGCTTAAGGATAATATTGCCCATCGCCTCGGCATTACGCCCCAACAATTAGACGAAACGGAACCCTTTGCAAGTTATGGGCTGGATTCAGTACAAGCAGTACAGGTCACAGCCGACTTAGAGGATTGGCTAGGTCGAAAATTAGACCCCACTCTAGCCTACGATTATCCGACCATTCGCACCCTGGCTCAGTTTTTGGTCCAGGGTAATCAAGCGCTAGAGAAAATACCACAGGTGCCGAAAATTCAGGGCAAAGAAATTGCCGTGGTGGGTCTCAGTTGTCGTTTTCCCCAAGCCGACAACCCCGAAGCTTTTTGGGAATTATTACGCCAGGGGAAAGATGGGGTTCGTCCCCTCAAAACCCGTTGGGCCACGGGAGAATGGGGTGGTTTTTTAGAACATATTGATCAGTTTGATCCACAATTTTTTGGCATTTCCCCCCGGGAAGCAGAACAAATGGATCCCCAGCAACGCTTACTTTTAGAAGTGACCTGGGAAGCCTTGGAACGGGCAAATATTCCAGCCGCAAGTTTACGCCATTCCCAAACGGGGGTTTTTGTCGGCATTAGTAACAGTGATTATGCTCAATTGCAGGTGCGGGAAAACAATCCCATTAACCCCTACATGGGCACGGGGAACGCCCACAGTATTGCCGCGAATCGTCTGTCTTACTTCCTTGATCTGCGGGGGGTTTCCCTCAGCATCGATACGGCCTGTTCCTCTTCTCTGGTGGCGGTACATCTGGCCTGTCAAAGTTTAATCAACGGCGAATCGGAGTTGGCGATCGCCGCTGGGGTGAATTTGATTTTGACTCCCGATGTGACCCAGACCTTTACCCAGGCGGGCATGATGAGTGAAACGGGCCGCTGCCAGACCTTTGATGCCGGGGCTGATGGCTATGTGCGGGGCGAAGGTTGTGGGGTCGTCCTCCTCAAACCCCTGGCCCAGGCAGAACGGGACGGAGATAATATTCTCGCGGTGATCCACGGTTCGGCGGTGAATCAAGATGGACGCAGTAACGGTTTGACGGCTCCCAACGGGCGATCGCAACAGGCCGTTATTCGCCAAGCCCTGGCCCAAGCCGGTATTACCGCCGCCGATTTAGCTTACCTAGAGGCCCACGGCACCGGCACGCCCCTGGGTGATCCCATTGAAATTAATTCTCTGAAGGCGGTTTTACAAACGGCGCAGCGGGAACAGCCCTGTGTGGTGGGTTCCGTGAAAACAAACATTGGTCACCTCGAGGCAGCGGCGGGCATCGCGGGCTTAATCAAGGTGATTTTGTCCCTAGAGCATGGGATGATTCCCCAACATTTGCATTTTAAGCAGCTTAATCCCCGCATTGATCTAGACGGTTTAGTGACCATTGCAAGCAAAGATCAGCCTTGGTCAGGCGGGTCACAAAAACGGTTTGCTGGGGTAAGTTCCTTTGGGTTTGGTGGCACCAATGCCCACGTGATTGTGGGGGACTATCCTCAACAAAAATCTCCCCTTGCTCCTCCGGCTACCCAAGACCGCCCTTGGCATCTGCTGACCCTGTCTGCAAAAAATTCCCAGGCCTTAAATGCCCTGCAAAAAAGCTATGGAGACTATCTGGCCCAACATCCCAGCGTTGACCCACGCGATCTCTGTTTGTCTGCCAATACCGGGCGATCGCCCCTCAAAGAACGTCGTTTTTTTGTCTTTAAACAAGTCGCCGATTTACAACAAACTCTCAATCAAGATTTTCTGGCCCAACCACGCCTCAGTTCCCCCGCAAAAATTGCCTTTTTGTTTACGGGGCAAGGTTCCCAATACTACGGCATGGGGCAACAACTGTACCAAACCAGTCCACGCTTTCGGCAAGTGCTGGATGAGTGCGATCGCCTCTGGCAGACCTATTCCCCCGAAGCCCCTGCCCTCACCGACCTGTTATACGGTGACCATAGTCCTGACCTCGTCCACGAAACCGTCTATACCCAGCCTCTCCTTTTTGCTGTTGAATATGCGATCGCCCAACTATGGTTAAGCTGGGGCGTGACGCCAGACTTTTGCATGGGCCATAGCGTCGGCGAATATGTCGCGGCCTGTCTGGCGGGGGTATTTTCCCTGGCAGACGGCATGAAATTAATTACGGCCCGGGGCAAACTGATGCACGCCCTCCCCAGCAATGGCAGTATGGCGGCGGTCTTTGCCGATAAAACCGTCATTAAACCCTACCTATCGGAGCATTTAACCGTCGGAGCCGAAAACGGTTCCCATTTGGTGCTATCAGGAAAGACCCCCTGCCTCGAAGCCAGTATTCACAAACTCCAAAGCCAAGGAATCAAAACCAAACCCCTTAAGGTGTCCCATGCTTTCCACTCCCCTTTGATGGCCCCCATGCTGGCAGAGTTTCGGGAAATTGCTGAACAAATTACCTTCCACCCGCCGCGTATCCCGCTCATTTCCAATGTCACGGGCGGCCAGATTGAAGCGGAAATTGCCCAGGCCGACTATTGGGTTAAGCACGTTTCGCAACCCGTCAAATTTGTCCAGAGCATCCAAACCCTGGCCCAAGCGGGTGTCAATGTTTATCTCGAAATCGGCGTAAAACCAGTGCTCCTGAGTATGGGACGCCATTGCTTAGCTGAACAAGAAGCGGTTTGGTTGCCCAGTTTACGTCCCCATAGTGAGCCTTGGCCGGAAATTTTGACCAGTCTCGGCAAACTGTATGAGCAAGGGCTAAACATTGACTGGCAGACCGTGGAAGCTGGCGATCGCCGCCGGAAACTGATTCTGCCCACCTATCCCTTCCAACGGCAACGATATTGGTTTAATCAAGGCTCTTGGCAAACTGTTGAGACCGAATCTGTGAACCCAGCCCCTGACGATCTCAATGATTGGTTGTATCAGGTGGCGTGGACGCCCCTGGACACTTTGCCCCCGGCCCCTGAACCGTCGGCTAAGCTGTGGTTAATCTTGGGCGATCGCCATCATTTTCACCAGCCCATTGAAGGCCAATTTAAAAACGCCCAGCGGGTGTATCTCGGCCAAAGCAATCATTTTCCGACGGCTGCTCCCTGGGAAGTATCTGCCGCTGCCTTGGATAATTTATTTACCCATGTCGGCTCCCAAAATTTAGCAGGCATCCTTTACCTGTGTCCCCCAGGGGAAGACCCAGAAAACCTAGATGAAATTCAAAAGCAAACCAGTGGCTTCGCCCTCCAACTGATCCAAACCCTGTATCAACAAAAGATTGCGGTTCCCTGCTGGTTCGTGACCCACCAGAGCCAACGGGTGCTTGAAACCGATGCGGTCGCCGGATTTGCCCAAGGGGGATTATGGGGACTCGCCCAGGCGATCTCCCTCGAACATCCCGAATTGTGGGGGGGAATTATTGACGTCGATGAAACTCTGCCAAATTTTGCCCAGATTTGCCAACAAAGACAGGTGCAGCAGTTGGCCGTGCGGCAGCAAAAACTCTACGGGGCACAACTCAAAAAGCAACCGCCACTGCCCCAGAAAAATCTCCAGATTCAACCCCAACAGACCTATCTAGTGACTGGGGGACTGGGGGCCATTGGCCGCAAAATTGCCCAATGGTTAGCCGCTGCGGGAGCAGAAAAAGTGATTCTCGTCGGTCGGCGCGCTCCGGCAGCGGATCAGCGGACGTTACCTGCTAATACGATGGTTTATCCTTGCGATTTGGCTGATGAAGCCCAGGTGGCAAAGCTGTTTCAAACTTACCCTCGCATCAAAGGCATTTTCCATGCGGCCGGGACTTTAGCCGATGGTTTGCTGCAACAACAAACTTGGCAAAAATTTCAGACCGTCGCCGCCGCCAAAATGAAAGGGACATGGCATCTGCACCGCCATAGTCAAAAGCTCGATCTGGATTTTTTTGTGCTGTTTTCCTCTGTGGCAGGGGTGCTCGGCTCACCCGGACAGGGAAATTATGCCGCCGCGAACCGGGGCATGACAGCGATCGCCCAATATCGACAAGCCCAAGGTTTGCCCGCTCTGGTGATCCATTGGGGGCCTTGGGCCGAAGGAGGGATGGCCAACTCCCTCAGCAACCAAAATTTAGCGTGGCTGCCGCCATCCCAGGGATTAACAATCCTCGAAAAAGTCTTAGGCGCCCAGGGTGAAATGGGTGTCTTTAAACCGGACTGGCAAAACCTGGCCAAGCAGTTTCCCGAATTTGCCAAAACCCATTATTTTGCAGCCGTTATTCCCTCTGCTGAGACTGCGCTCCCAAGGACCTCGATCTTTGACAAATTGATCAACCTAGAAGCTTCCCAACGGGCTGACTATCTGCTGGATTATCTGCGGCGGTCTGTGGCACAAATCCTCAAGTTAGAAATTGACCAAATTCAAAGCCACGATAGCCTGTTGGATCTGGGCATGGATTCGCTGATGATCATGGAGACGATCGCCAGCCTCAAGCAGGATTTACAACTGATGTTGTACCCCAGGGAAATCTATGAACGGCCCAGACTTGATGTGTTGACGGCCTATCTAGCGGCGGAATTCACCAAGGCCCACGATCCCGAAGCAGCAACGGCGGCAGCAGCGATTCCCTCCCAAAGCCTTTCGGTCAAAACGAAAAAACAGTGGCAAAAACCTGACCACAAAAACCCGAATCCCATTGCCTTTATCCTCTCTAGCCCCCGGTCGGGTTCGACGTTACTGCGGGTGATGTTGGCCGGACATCCGGGGCTATATTCGCCGCCAGAGCTGCATTTGCTCCCCTTTGAAACCATGGGCGATCGCCACCAGGAATTGGGTCTATCCCACCTTGGGGAAGGGTTACAACGGGCCTTAATGGATCTAGAAAACCTCACCCCAGAGGCAAGCCAGGCGAAGGTCAACCAGTGGGTCGAAGCGGATACACCCATTGCCGAAATCTATGCCTATCTCCAACGGCAAGCGGGACAGCGTGTGCTCATTGACAAATCTCCCAGCTACGGCAGCGATCGCCATATTCTAGACCACAGCGAAATCCTCTTTGACCAGGCCAAATATATCCATCTGGTACGCCATCCCTACGCGGTGATTGAATCCTTTACCCGATTGCGGATGGATAAACTGCTGGGGGCCGAGCAGCAAAATCCCTACGCCCTCGCGGAGTCCATTTGGCGCACCAGTAACCGCAATATTCTAGACCTGGGTCACATGGTCGCTGCGGATCGATATCTCCAGGTGATTTACGAAGATCTCGTTCGTGACCCCCGCAAAGTTTTGACAAATATTTGTGATTTCCTGGGGGTTGATTTTGACGAAGCGCTCCTTAATCCCTACAGCGGCGATCGCCTCACCGATGGCCTCCACCAACAATCCATGGGCGTCGGGGATCCCAATTTCCTCCAGCACAAAACCATTGATCCGGCCCTTGCCGACAAGTGGCGCTCAATTACCCTGCCCGCTGCTCTCCAGCCGGATACGATCCAGTTGGCCGAAACGTTTGTTTACGATCTCCCCCAGGAACCCCAGCTAACGACCCAGACCCAATCCCTGCCCCCCATGGCTGAGCGGTTCGTGACAGTGCGCGGTTTAGAAACCTGTCTCTGTGAGTGGGGCGATCGCCACCAACCATTAGTGCTACTTCTCCACGGCATCCTCGAACAGGGGGCCTCCTGGCAACTCATCGCCCCCCAGTTGGCGGCCCAGGGCTATTGGGTTGTGGCCCCAGACCTGCGTGGTCACGGCAAATCCGCCCATGCCCAGTCCTACAGCATGCTCGATTTTTTGGCTGACGTAGATGCCCTTGCCAAACAATTAGGCGATCGCCCCTTTACCTTGGTGGGCCACTCCATGGGTTCCATCATCGGTGCCATGTATGCAGGCATTCGCCAAACCCAGGTAGAAAAGTTGATCCTCGTTGAAACCATTGTTCCCAACGACATTGACGACGCTGAAACCGGTAATCACCTGACGACCCATCTCGATTACCTCGCCGCGCCCCCCCAGCACCCGACCTTCCCCAGCTTAGAAGTGGCCGCCCGCCGCCTCCGCCAAGCCACGCCCCAACTCCCCAAAGACCTCTCGGCGTTCCTCACCCAGCGCAGCACCAAACCCGTCGAAAAAGGGGTGCAATGGCGTTGGGATGCCTTCCTCCGTACCCGGGCGGGCATCGAATTTAATGGCATTAGCCGGCGACGTTATCTCGCCCTACTCAAAGATATCCAAGCGCCGATCACCCTCATCTATGGCGATCAGAGTGAATTTAACCGCCCCGCTGATCTCCAGGCGATCCAAGCGGCTCTCCCCCAGGCCCAACGCTTGACGGTTGCCGGCGGCCATAATCTCCATTTTGAGAATCCCCAGGCGATCACCCAAATTGTTTATCAACAACTCCAGACTCCTATACCCAAAACACAATAAAAAATATTGCAAAGTGCAGTCCGAAAACCCGTAAATATTAGATCCTAAACATCTGTGGAACCTTGACCGAGATTCCCACACAACCCCACGGGATCATCCGGACTAACCGGGATCTTCTGATTAAAATTGTTAGACCTGATATCCTGAGAACTAGACCCCTTTATAAGATCGCTCTCTAGAAACACCCATGCACCTGAGTGAAATTACCCATCCGAACCAACTCCACGGCTTGACCGTCCGTCAGTTGGAAGAGATTGCCCGGCAAATTCGCGAAAAACACCTCCAGACGATTGCCGCAAGTGGTGGCCACCTCGGCCCTGGTTTAGGGGTGGTTGAACTAACCCTCGCCCTCTACCAAACCCTTGATCTCGATCGCGACAAGGTGGTGTGGGATGTCGGTCATCAAGCTTATCCCCATAAGTTGATCACCGGACGCTACAACGAATTCCACACCCTCCGGCAAAAGGATGGGGTAGCTGGCTACCTTAAGCGCAGTGAAAACGTGTTTGATCATTTTGGTGCTGGCCATGCCTCGACCAGTATTTCCGCAGCGCTAGGGATGGCATTGGCACGGGATGCCAAGGGAGAAGATTTTAAATGTGTGGCAGTCATTGGTGATGGTGCCTTGACCGGCGGCATGGCCCTCGAAGCCATCAACCATGCAGGTCATTTACCCGATACGAATTTAATGGTGGTTCTCAATGACAATGAAATGTCTATTTCCCCGAATGTGGGAGCCATCTCACGATACCTCAATAAAGTTCGCCTCAGTGATCCCGTTCAGTTTTTAACCGATAACCTCGAAGAACAGGTTAAGCATCTCCCGTTCCTTGGGGACTCCCTCACCCCAGAGATGGAACGGCTCAAGGACAGCATGAAACGCTTGGCTGTCTCAAAAGTTGGCGCCGTCATCGAAGAATTAGGCTTTAAATATTTTGGCCCCGTGGATGGCCACAACCTCGAAGAGCTGATCCGCACCTTTAAACAGGCCCACAAGGCTAAAGGCCCGACCCTCGTCCACGTCGCCACAGTTAAAGGCAAAGGTTATGCGATCGCCGAAAAAGATCAAGTGGGCTACCATGCCCAGAAACCCTTTGACTTGGCCACAGGCAAGGCTTTCCCCTCGAAGAAACCAACCCCACCGAGCTATTCCAAGGTCTTTGCCCATGCTCTGACCACCCTCGCGGAAAACAACCCCAAAATTGTCGGGATTACAGCGGCAATGGCCACTGGTACCGGGTTAGATAAGCTCCAACAGAAATTACCAAAACAGTACATCGACGTCGGTATCGCCGAACAACACGCCGTTACCCTAGCAGCGGGCCTCGCCTGTGAAGGAATGCGGCCAGTGGTGGCGATTTATTCGACCTTCCTGCAGCGGGCCTACGACCAAATCATCCATGATGTTTGTATTCAAAAATTACCGGTCTTTTTCTGCCTTGACCGGGCGGGTATCGTCGGTGCCGACGGGCCGACCCACCAGGGGATGTATGACATTGCCTATCTCCGCCTGATTCCCAATATTGTGGTGATGGCACCCAAGGATGAAGCTGAACTGCAACGGATGCTCGTCACGGGGATTGAATACACAGACGGGGCGATCGCCATGCGTTATCCCAGGGGGAGTGGCATTGGCGCACCGTTAATGGAAGACGGCTGGGAACCCCTGCCCATCGGTAAAGGAGAAATCCTGCGCAATGGTGACGACATTCTCCTGATCGGCTATGGTGCCATGGTGCACTCGACCCTCCAGGTGGCCGAAATTCTCAGTGAACACGGCATTAGCGCCACGGTGATCAACGCCCGTTTTGTGAAACCCCTGGACTCTGAACTCATTGCGCCCCTCGCCAAGCAAATTGGTAAAGTGGCCACCTTTGAAGAGGGTTGCTTAATGGGTGGTTTTGGGTCTGCGGTCTGTGAAGCGCTCCAGGATCATGATGTGCTTGTTCCCGTAAAACGCTTTGGCATTGGGGATGTGCTTGTGGATCATGCAACTCCAGCGGAATCAAAAGCGGCCCATGGGTTGACCCCAGCCCAGATGGCCGAATCCATTCGGGCGGCATTTTTCCAGAAAGACGCCGCCAAGACAACCACCACCGTTTAAGCAAAATTGACTGTGCTTTGACTTTGATCCCCAGTGTGCCCTCGCTGCCCTGGGGATTTTTTGATGGTGGAACCGTCACAGAAAATTGCGATCGCCAAACCGAACCCGTAAAATTTGGGAGCCTCCCTGTATTTTTGCCTATGAAACGCCGCCACCTGCTCAAATACGGAACCTTTGCTGCCTGGGGTTATGGTCTCACTGCTTGCAATCGACTTCCAGATACCGTTCGTCTGCCAGGAAGATCTGCGAAGCAAGCTAACTTAGAATCAACTCCGCCGGTATTAGATCTGAGTGCCCCGGAAAAACAAACCCTCACCCTGGGTTATGTGCCGGACTTGGCGATCGCCCCCTGGCTGATGGCCCTCACCCAAGGCTTTTTTGAGCAGTATGGCCTGGAAGTTGAGCTGTATCCCCAGGTGGATCAACAGGCCGTGGAGCAGGGGCTACTAGAATCGCGTTTTGATGCGGCGATTACCTCTTTTTCGACACCACTGATTTATCAGCTCAAAAGTCCTAGGGTTGATCTGGTCGCGTTGATGCAGATCCATCGCCACGGCGGTGTTTTTTGTGGCCGCCAACAGACCTGGGCTGATAATATTCGTTCTGGCATCGACTATGCGAATTTTGCAGAATTTGCGGCGGCCTACCGGGACTATGTGCGGGCTTTACCGGAAAAAACCTTTGGGGTAGACCACGACTACAGCACAACGGCCTATCTTTACCGCTATTGGTGGGCGGCCCTGGGTTTCCATCCAGATCGAGATTTAGAATTAGTCACCTTTGCGCCCACGGAGCTGCGTCATAAATTGCAGGCAGGGTTGATCCAAGGCTACTGCAGCCAAGAACCTTGGGGACAAGAGGCGATCGCCAACGATTCTGGTTTTATCCAATATCTCTCAGGGGATATTTGGCAGGGCCACCCGGGGCCGGTGATGACCACCAGTGCGGGCTGGCTAGAAGAAAACCCAAATACAGCTAAGGCTCTCATTGCCGCCACCCTCCAGGGTTGCCAATATTGCCAAGATCCCACCAACGCGGCCACCATTGGCCCGCTCTTGGCCAGTAACCTTGACCTTGATCCCGCTGCCCTCACCGCCCTCTTTGGTGGCCAATATTTTTACGGGGGAGACGGCGATCGCCCCATTGCCCGACGGGATAGTCCCATTTGGTTTGACCAAGGGCGACGGATTACGGCCCCCGACCAGGCTAATTATTGCTGGCAATCCCATGGCCTGTGGCTTCTCACCCAGATGGTCCGCTGGCGGCATTTTGGGCTGCGGCAATATCCCCAAAATGCCCGTGAATTGGTGGCAGCAGCTTATCCCCCGGAACCCTACGGGGCGATCGCCCAGGGATTTGGGTTGCGTTTACCGCCTGAGCCTTTTAAGTCAGAGATTCACTTCATTGACCAACGGGCTTTTTTACCGAACCAAGGGGCCAGTTATCTTAACCAGTTTAAAATCCGCACCTGATGCTATTTCCCGATACAAAAACGGCTAAAGATCCGATCCAAAACCGATTCAGTCACCCCTTCGCCGGTAATTTCCCCTAGGGCCTGGATCGCACTGCGTAGATCGATTGTCCAAAAGTCCAGGGGCAATCCTTGGGCAATGGTGCTTTGCACTTGAATAAGGGCCTGTTGCGCCTGGGTTAAGGCTGCGGCTTGCCGTTGATTAATCGCAAAATCGAGATCGGCGGCTCCCACTTTTCCCGCTTGCACCAAATTGGCGATCGCCGTTTCCAATTCATCCACACCCTGGTGCTGGGCTGCCGCTGTTTTGACGACCCCTTGCACTTGGGGCGGAATTTCAATAGCCTCCGGTTGGCCGATGTCAATTTTATTAAGGATCAAAATTAAGGGTTGATTGGCTTTTGCCGCCACAATTCGCTGAAAAATTTCTTGATCTGCTGCTGTCCATCCCACCGCCGCATCGATGGTAAACAAAATCAAATCCGCCTGTTGGGAAGCGGCGAGAGAACGGGCAACACCAATTTTTTCCACGGCATCCTCTGTATCCCGGATGCCCGCCGTATCCAATACCTGTACCGGGATACCCTGCACCACAAGCTGGGACTCTACCACATCCCGCGTTGTCCCTGGTAAATCCGTGACGATGGCGCGATCGCTGCGACTCCAGGCATTTAACAGGCTCGATTTCCCCACATTGGGACGGCCCACAATCGCTACCTTTAACCCCGTGCGCAATAGTTCACCCCGGTCAGAAGTCTGGAGAATTTGTTCAACTTTTTCGAGCACCAGGGTGAGATCCTGTTGAATTTGCGGCTCATCCAGGGGAGGTAAATCGTCTTCAAAATCAATGCGGGCTTCCACTTCCGCCAAAATATCTAAACATTGACCCCGAAGCTGCTGGATTGGCTGGGCCAGCTTCCCCTGGATCCCTGCTAGGGCCACCTGGGCCGATTGGGGTGATTTTGCCCCCACCAGTTCCGCCACACTTTCAGCCTGGGTAAGATCGATGCGACCATTCAAAAAGGCACGGAGGGTAAATTCTCCTGGTGTCGCCAACCGCGCCCCAGCCCCTAAACAAAGCTGTAGCACCTGTTGCACGGGAATTATGCCCCCATGGCAGTGAAACTCCACCACATCTTCGGCAGTGAAGGAACGGGGGGCCAACATCAGCAGGAGCAGGGCTTCATCGACAATCGTTTGGGTTTGGGGATGACGTACATAGCCATACAGAATGCGATGACTCTCCCAGGTCTGCTGGCCAGGGGCTTGAAAGAGTTGACGGGCAATGGGAAGGGCCGCTGCACCGGATAGACGGACAATGCCAATGCTGCCTTGATTTGGGACGACGGCACTGGCGATCGCCACAATGGTATCGCCTAGGTTCACAGTCTAAAACGGGATGTCATCGAGGTTCGGTTCCGGTTCGCTGGGAGCCGGGGCAGGATTAGGAGCGGGAGCCATGGGGTTAATGGGCACCACATTACTGGGGGTGACGGGTGAAGTCGGCACAGAAGGGGCCATGGTCGTTCCAGGAGAGGTGGGGCCTAGACCAGCACCAATAGCTTGGATTTGCGAAATCACTAACTCTGCCTTCTTTTCCTTAAAGCCTTCGGGGCGTTCGATGGTGTTCATCGTCAGTCGTCCCGTCAAGATCACTTGATCACCGTCGTGGTAATTTTGCTGGATGTCTTGGCTGAGGTTATCGCCCCAACCCACGGCCTTGAGTCGGCAGGCGGGGTCTCCCTCCCGGAGCGCCGGAAATTCGATGGTGATCTGAGCCAGGGGGGTATTGTCGGGGGTATAGCGCAGTTCTGGTTCCCCTAGGATGCGCGCCATTAATACACAACTATTCATTTCGTCTCGGTTGGCGATCGCCTAACATACGGTTCAATTGTACTTTTTTAAAGCCACGGGTTGCCGTTTAGAAGCGGAGACCTAACCCTCCTTGGAGCGCAACGGCCTTTTCATTTTTACCTTCATAGGCATCAAAGGCAAATACCGCATTGGTAAAGAGCACCGTGTTGCCATTGGGCAGTGCATAATCAAGTCCCGGTTGAATCACCAAGGTGTTTCGATCGCCGACGGGGGAAGGGTTGTTTCCGGTTGCGAAGGAATAGCCAGCGCCCACATAGGCATCGAGTTGCCAGGTTAGGGGCACATCATAGGAAATGGTCGGCACAATGGCGGTACTGCCAGAACCGATAAAGGCTTGGGTCCGGAGGGAAATAGGTAATTTCAGAAACTTATAACGGGCAGCAAGCACGGCACTCAATTGCTGTCCCTCACCGTTCCAGTCGGAGGAAACGCCAACGCTCGCCCCAGCACCCACATAGCTACCATAGGCGGCCTGGGCCTGGGCTGTGGATTGGTAAATCGCGCCAGTGAGTCCTGTTAGTAAAGTCGTGGCGATCGCCACGTGACTTAAATGCTGTCGGCCGATGCAAGCAAGGCTCATGTTTATACTCCTCAAAACCATGGAACGGAAATTGTCCAGAATTGCTGCTATTTTAAGGTAAATTTTAGCTTTCTACCACAGAGTTTCGGGGGTGCAAAGGACTTATTTTTGAAGTTTTAGGGGCCGTTACTAGAACAATATTTTATTCTTTAAGTTGAGTAAATATTATTTGTCCAATTGATTTCGTCCAAAACTTAGGCTAGAGATTCAACGTTTTCTAAAACAACAATGCCCGGTTGAACCAATTCCCAAAGATTATCTTGATCTATGGCCGCAATGCGAGCGGGTTTGAGTAATTTAATTGTCTGTAAATCTGGCTTTTGGTTACCGTAGCAGATAAAAGTTTGCTGAAAAAAAGTGTAGTTATCGGGGGTGATTTTAAGCTGGGCGCGGGGCACAAGGTAATACTGATTTTGCACTTCGATGGCCCAATAGTCCCCTTGGTCATCGGTTTGGAATAATAACCCGCTCAGGAAATTTTCAGTTTCTCCGTCAGTTTCGGGGTCTTGGGTCACAGGCGGTTGGACAGCCAAGGCGATCGCCTCTGAGGCCAGGCCCATGGCATCGGCATTATAGGTTTCCACCAAGGCATCGTAGACATTGAGAAATTGCACCGGAAAATCAGCGTCTGTGTCTGTATCAATTTCTGTTTCTACGGGGTTCGGATCTGGGTGATCGAGCGTTTGTGAAGCTGGATTGAATGCCTCTGGGTCGTCTAGGGTGTTCGCGGCTAGGGGCTGTGAAGGCGGTGTTTCGCTGAAGGGAATAGTGGTGGGTTGGGTTGTTACTGGCGGCGGGGCGATCGCCGCAAAATTTTCCTTGGGCGAAAGATCGTAGGTGTTTTGGAGTCGCTTGATAAGCTTTGCTTCTAGCCGATCAAGATCAAAGGAATCCGGTTCCGCATCCGGGAAATAGCGATTTACAGGCGAAGCTGTTGGGGTCGGTTTCCGTAGATAAAACAGGGCGAGGGTCGCGGTGCCTAACAGAAGGAGCAGTCCCAGGAGAAAATTGGTGGTACGCAGGCGTTGTCGCAGGCGCTGATTATCCCGCTGGAGGGTTTGGATCATTGCCGAAAAAGTCGTGCCATCATCCACAACGGTATTTTCCAGACTTAGGCTCGTGTAGAGATAATCAATCGAGGTGACCAGATCCGGGGCAATCGCCCCTTGGGTTGCGGTTTCATTCAGGGTTTTGAGGGTTTCGCTGAGGTCACTTAACTGTTGTGCAAGATATTCTTCGAGTTCCGTTTGGGTAACGCTACCGTAGAAACCATAGTCTGCTTCACTGAGGTTGCGCCGTTCAAAAAAATCTAAAAATTCCTGGAGCCGCCGGATCGTTTCCGGATTAAAGCCATCTACAAAGGGTTCAAGCAGGTTGGTGAGATTATTGAGCTGCTGATCAAGGTTGGCGATCGCCGTTGCTAAAGCTTCCCGTTGGGCCGGGTCTTGAATCGTTGCCAGTTGCCCTTCCAGCAACCGGATCTGTTCTTGGAGTTGTTGCAGGCCAGCCCGATCATTCCGAAAAATTTCTGCATCGAAGGCCGCTGTTCCAGTGTTGAGCGCCGCCAAATTGTCAGGGAACTCTTCTAGTTCAGGCCGGAGACCAACAAAACCTTGGTTTAATAACCACAACTCCGCAAGGAATGAACGCCCTTGGGTAGTGGAGGTGGCTTCTTGGGCAAAGGTTGGAGGTATTAGGACAGGTGAGAGCAGTGCCGATCCGCCTGTGCCCAGCAGTAAACTCCCCAGGATTAAACTGTGCCAGCCTTGCCTCATTGCCATACTCTTTTCCTGCGATAGGATTCTTGAACAAAAAAAATTGTGCTCAGAATGTGTGAACTTACTTAAGGTGATTCTAAGGCAGCTTTCCCCCAGAAATTAGCTTAGCCCCAGAAATTTATCGCCGTCATACCCAGAAAATAAAAAGAGATATGCTACCCTAACCAGTGACTTTATGCCCGCCCCTAACTCCTATGAAAATCCGCATTGGTAACGGTTACGATGTCCACCGTCTCGTGCCTGGTCGTCCCCTCATTTTGGGAGGCATTCAGCTAGAACACCACCTCGGCTTAGATGGCCATAGCGACGCAGATGTTTTGACCCATGCGATTATGGATGCGATGTTGGGTGCTCTCAGTTTGGGGGATATTGGCCATTATTTTCCGCCTACAGATCCCCAGTGGAAAGGGGCCGATAGTATTGAATTGCTCAAGCAGGTACATCAACTTATCCAAGAACGGGGCTGGCAAATTGGCAATATTGACTCTGTAATTGTCGCTGAACGCCCAAAACTGAAACCGCACATCCAAGCCATGACTCAATGTCTTGCTGAAGCCCTGGGAGTTGATCCGGATCAGGTGGGTGTTAAGGCCACAACCAATGAAAAACTAGATGCCATGGGTGAGGAAAAGGGAATTTGTGTCCATGCTGTCGCCCTGTTAGTGCAAGTATGAGTCATGGATAATGAAAGTTAAAGAAATTATCAAACTCATAGAACAAGATGGTTGGATTCTCACTAGAACTCGCGGAAGTCACCGTCAGTACAGGCATCCAACTAAACTAGGATTAGTAACAGTTGCAGGAAAATTCAGTGACGAATTAGCTCCTGGAACCCAAAATAGTATTCTCAAACAAGCTGGTTTTTAAAGTAACAAAGTAGAAATGATGCGCTATCTAATCGTCATCGAAAAAACCGATACGGGTTATTCAGCTTATTCTCCAGATTTATCTGGTTGTGTCGCAACAGGGGCAACAGAAGTTGAAGTGACGCAAAATATGCAAGAGGCGATCGCCTTTCACCTTGAAGGATTGCAATTAGAAGGCTTAGAAATTCCACAGCCTTCTGTTTCTTCTGCCTATGTTGAAATTGCAGCGTGAAAAATAAATGCAGCAACAAAAAAGAGGAGACATTATTGGCCTCCTCTTTTTAAGGATTGATTTAAGAAATGAAGCTATTACAGCAGATAGACAAGGCCGAACAGGATAATCCAGACCACATCCACAAAGTGCCAGTAGAGTTCCGCTGCTTCGACACCAAAATGGGCCTGGCCACTGTAATGACCGGCTTCGCGCGATCGCCACAACACTGCCAAGGTAAATAACAGCCCTGCCGTCACGTGGAGACCGTGGAACCCCGTCAGCACATAGAAACAACTGCCAAACAGATGCTCCGTGAGGCCAAACTCCATGTGGGCATATTCATAGACCTGGCCACCAAGGAAGACTGCCCCCATCAGTGCCGTAATCCCGAACCATAGCTGGAGACCTTTGACGTCGTCGTTTTTGATCGCGCTTTGGCCCTTGTGCATCACAAAGCTACTGCTGACCAGGATGATCGTATTCACCGTGGGCACGAGCAATTCTAATTCCTTTGTGAAACCAGGCATCGTCGCCTTATAAATCAAAAAAGCGGCGAACAGCCCCAGGAAAATCATACTTTCTGCGACCAGAAACATCACGAGGCCAAACATCCGGTAGTCAGGATGGCCATGGTGTTCCGTCGGGGGCGTTTGATAATCGGTGGCGATCGCCGTATTGGTGGTTGAACTTTGCATTTTTGCGACTCCTCTAACTCATTTCTGCCACTTCAGCGAGCATCTCTTCAATGGAATCCTCATCTCTGGGTTCTCCATCAATGCCATACTCATAGGGGCCAGCCCAAAGGACGGGTGGCTCATCAAAGTTTTCGATACTCGGCGGTGAGGTCGTTTGCCATTCCAGGGTGAGAGCACGCCACGGATTCCGTCCGGCTGCTTTCCCATTGACTAACCCCAAGACGATTGAGACCAAAAACGGCAACGTTGATAACGCCAAAATGTAAGACCCTAAGGTACAAACTTGGTTTAGGGGCTGGAACTGGGGATCATAAAGGGCAATGCGGCGGTTCATCCCCTGGAGACCCAGATAGTGCATCGGCAAAAAGGTCATGTTAAAGCCGATAAAGGTCATCGCAAAGTGAATTTTGCCCCAGGTTTCGTTGTACATTTTGCCCGTCATTTTCGGGAACCAATGGTACACCGCCCCAAAGAGGGCAAAGACAGAGCCACCGAAGAGGACATAGTGGAAGTGACCCACGACGAAATAGGTGTCATGGACATGGATATCAAAGGGAGCTGCTGCCAACATCACCCCTGTTAAACCGCCAATCAGGAAGGACGAAAGAAATCCAATGGCGAAGAGTAACGCGGAATTGAGTTGTAACTTGCCACCCCAGAGGGTCGCACACCAGCTAAAGATCTTGATCCCCGTCGGTACTGCCACGAGCATGGTGGTTGCCATAAAGAACATCCGCAGCCAGCCAGGGGTGCCACTGGTAAACATGTGGTGCGCCCAGACGATTAAACCGAGAAAGCTAATTGCTAAACCGGAGTAGGCGATCGCCCGATAACCAAAGATTGGTTTGCGGGAGTGAACCGGGAGAATTTCCGAAATCACCCCAAAGAAGGGGAGCACCATGATGTACACCGCTGGGTGGGAATAAAACCAAAAGAGGTGCTGATAAACAATCGGATCGCCACCGCCCGTGGGGTTAAAAAAAGCTGTGCCTGCCATCAGGTCAAAGGACAGCAAGATCAAAGCTGCGGCCAAGACCGGAGTCGAGAGCAAAATTAACGCCGAAGTCGCCAACATCGCCCAACAAAACAGCGGCATACTGTGGATGTCCATATCCGGGGCACGCATTTTAAAAATCGTGGTGACAAAATTAATCGCCCCCAAAATCGAAGCCGTCCCCAAAATCAGCAGACATAAAATCCAGAGTTCTTCGCCCCACTTCCCAGAGATCAAACTCAAGGGCGGATAGGACGTCCAACCCGCCTGGGGGGCGCCCACAAAGAAACTCAGAATCAGAAGAATACCGCCGACAGGCTGCATCCAAAAGGCCACCGCATTTAACCGAGGGAAAGCCATATCATCCGCACCGATCATCAGCGGGATCAAGTAATTGGCAAAGGCGGCTCCGGCGGGCACAATCCACAAGAAGATCATGATCGTGCCGTGCATCGTAAACATTTGGTTATAGACTTCGGGGGAAACAAAGTCTGGGTCTGGGGTCGCAAGTTCTGTGCGGACAATCTCTGCTAATGCACCACCAATGAAGTAAAACAAGAAAGCCGTAACGAGATATTGAATCCCGATTACTTTGTGGTCAGTACAAAAGGTGAAGTAGTCCGTCCATTTGCGATCGCCCGCATGGTGTATTGTCGCGTCACTCATGGTTGATCGTTAATTAGTTATCGTGCGTTTACTAAAAAATTAGTTACAGGTTTAATTGGTTTTAGTTGGTTTAATTGTTTGAAAAAGCCTGACCTTACTGGGCCATCGACATCATTCCCAAAGGATTATGGGGAATCTGCTCTAGGGTATTTTCAATAATCCCCATCTCCTCGGCGTAGGCTTGGAGAAACTCTGCATCGGTTAAGGCCGTAGAATCGACGGGTAACGGTTGACCCTCGCCATCTTGCAGCGCCACTGTGCGCGACTGCACCCATTGGTCATAACCCTCTGCCGTTTCAACGGTCATCGTAGTTTTCATGCCGCCATGGTAAGAGCCGCACAATTCTGCACAAATCACCGGGTAGGTGCCTTCTCGGTTGGCCACAAAGCTCAGTTGTGAAACCTGGCCGGGCATCACATCTTGTTTAATGCGAAATTCTGGGAGCCAGAAAGCATGGATCACGTCTGCTGCTTTCATGTTGAGTTGAATTGGGCGATCCACAGGCACATGGAGATCCCCGGAGACAATGCCCGTATCGGGGTAGGTGAAAATCCAGGCATATTGCAGGCCATTCACGTCAACCACTAAAGGATCTTCATCGTTGGCCGACATGGATTTACCAATGCCAATGGCAATTTTAGAATCTGGTTCCATTGCCACCATGTTGTCCATGGTATTGGGGTTGTGTTGATGATGGTGGGCCATGGTCATACCGCCCCCAGAAACCATCGGGTCGAGGCCGCCCATTTTGTTATAGATTTCAAAGCTATAGATCGCCAAAATAAAGACGATGACGGTGGGGATCGCTGTCCAGACAATCTCTAGGGGAACATTGCCTTCGATCGCCGGGCCGTCGGTCAAATCCCCCTGTTTGCGGCGAAATCGAATTAGACAAATCACCAAAACCCCTTCAATCAAGATAAAAAGACCAGTGGCAATGGTCATCATCAGATTAAACAATTCATCGACATCATTGGCGTCGGCGGAGGCGGCAACGGGTAGTAAACCATGGTTTTGACCGTACCAGAGACTGATGAGGGTAATGGCAATTCCAGCGATCAAGGTCGTGATGCTATTGGGAATATTCACGGGAAATTTTGGAGCTTTTTTGGAATAACTGCTGGTTACCACGTTAAAACAAACTGTTTGGAAATGCCTTTGGTTTGTCACAATCTTCATGGTTGACTGATGACAAATCTTGATGATTTTGTATCAAGGTTATTTAAAACTCAATTATGTAATCTATCTGGCCAAAAACTTAAGATTATATTTAGATTTCCTCGGTTATTCGTTGCTTAAATGTAAAGAATTTGTACAGGATAGGTCGCTGAACAGCAGCGTCTAAATGGGTTCACTACAGTGTTAATTAATGAGATTTAGCTATTTTTCTTAGCCTAAAATCTAATTTGTGTAGCTATTTACATCTGTGGCAGTTCTGACTCCGTAGATTGTTAAGCGTTTTGTGAGGAGGCTTCATGGCTCATTCCATTTCATCTCCAAATTCTTTTTCGCCAGCGAGTGATCAGGTGAAAACATGGGTTCGTCGTTTGGTTTGGAAAATGGCGATCGCCACCTTGTTGTTAATGGCGATTGGCAGTGCAACACGGGTGATGAATGCGGGACTGGCTTGTCCGGATTGGCCCCTGTGCTACGGGCAACTGGTGCCGACCCAACAGATGAATTTACAGGTTTTCTTGGAGTGGTTCCACCGTTTAGACGCGATGTTGATCGGTCTCTCGGCGATCGCCTTGGTGGGACTCACTCTCTGGTTCCGGACGGCACTACCCCGTTGGCTGCCATGGGCTGCGAGCTTTGCCCTGTTTTTGATTGTGTTTCAAGGGATCCTAGGGGGATTAACCGTCACCGAACTGCTACGCTTTGATATCGTCACAGCCCACCTGGGGACGGCTCTCTTTTTCTTTGTTACCCTGCTCACCATTGGCAGTTGTTTGAGTGACTATCGCGGCAACGGCACCGCCGGAAAATTACCTTGGTTTGGTTTGACGGCAGCCATTTTTATTTATCTCCAAAGCCTGTCCGGAGGTTTAGTCGCCTCCCAGTGGGCCTTGCACCAGTGCTTTTTCCAAGGGGATATGTGTGTGGTAATGGACAGTCACATCGTCGGTGTTGTCCCTGCTACCCTCGCAACGCTCGTCACTGTGATCATGGCTTGGCGGACGCCAGCGCTCCACCCTACTCTCCGCAGCCTGGCCAATGTCGCCATGTTACTGGTGTGCTTACAAATTTTGATTGGGGTGGCCACCTTTAAACTGCATCTGCAAGTGGAACCCCTCACCGTGACCCACCAGGCCGTTGGGGCGAGCCTCCTTGGGACTTTGGCGATGTTTTCTGTCTTTGCGTTCCGCGATCGCCAGCCCCACACCAGTTAAGTCAAACCCTATCTCTCCATTCCTCTGCGTCTTTATTAAATTCAGGTATTTTTATGCTCGGCACCAGCCTTTCTCCGCACCATGAAAACTTTTGGGCGGTTATCAAAAGCTATTACCAACTCACCAAACCCCGCATTATTCCCCTACTGCTGATTACCACCGCTGCTTCGATGTGGATTGCCTCCCATGGTCACATTGACCCGGTAAAGTTACTGATTACGTTGCTGGGGGGGACCCTCGCCGCCGCCTCTGCCCAAACCCTCAACTGCATCTATGACCAGGACATCGATTTTTCGATGCAGCGCACCCGTAAGCGGCCCATTCCTTCTGGTCGCGTCCAGCCACGCCATGCCTTGATTTTTGCGCTGATTTTGGGGAGTTTGTCTTTTTCCCTGTTAACGGTATTTGTGAACCTGCTTAGCGCCTGTTTAGCGTTATCGGGCATTGTGTTTTATATGCTGGTCTATACCCACTGGCTGAAACGGCACCACGTACAAAATATTGTGATCGGTGGGGCCGCAGGCTCGATTCCGCCCCTGGTGGGTTGGGCGGCGGTTACGGGTCAGTTGGATTGGTCAGCCTGGATTTTGTTTGCGCTGATTTTCCTCTGGACGCCGCCCCATTTCTGGGCCTTGGCCTTGATGATCAAAGAGGATTATGCAGAAGTTGAGGTGCCGATGCTGCCCGTGGTCAAGGGAGAAAAAATAACCGTCGATCAAATTTGGATTTATACATTAATCGTTGTGCCCTTTAGTCTGTTGCTGGTGTTCCCGTTCCAAGCGTCTGGGCTGTTTTATGCGATCGCCGCCTTAGTGCTGGGAGCCATTTTTATCCAAAAAGCCTGGGAATTGAAGCAAAATCCCTTTGATCAGCCCCTAGCGAAGTCAATGTTTAAATATTCGATTCTTTATATGATGTTGCTTTGTACGGCGATGGTGGTGGATAGTTTACCTGCGGTGCATGATGTCACTGCCCTGGTGACCACAACCTTAGCTTCCCTGACTTAAATTAATGACGCCCTTGTTTTCGCGCCTGCTCGCCCTCGCCCACAACAACCATGCAGCCTTCTATGCCCCCGGTCACAAAGGTGGTCAGGGGATTTTTTCTGGGTTGGCACAAGCCTGGGGTAAGGAAATTTTTCGGGCAGATTTACCGGAGCTCCCCGATCTCGATAATCTATTTGCGCCAGAAGGGGTGATTTTAGAGGCTCAAACCCTAGCTGCCGAAACCTTTGGAGCTGATCAAACCTGGTTTTTGATCAATGGTTCCACCTGTGGGATTATCGCTGTCATTTTAGCGATGGTAGGGGAAGGGGAAAAAATTCTCTTACCCCGCAATGTCCATCAATCGGCAATTTCTGGCTTGATTTTGTCTGGGGCGATACCAGTTTTTGTGAATTCGCCCTACGATCCCCAATGGGATTTGAGTTATGGTTTAACGCCAGAATCTGTTGAGCAAGCCTTGCAAATTCATCCCGATATTAAAGCGGTTTTTGTTCTTTCTCCCACCTATCAAGGGGTTTGTCCAGATTTAAAGGCGATCGCCGCCATTACTCAGCGCCACAATATTCCCCTCATCGTTGACGAAGCCCACGGGAGCCACTTTAAATTTCATCCTAATTTCCCGCCCCCGGCCCTCGAACTCGGTGCCGATCTGGTGATCCAATCAACCCACAAAACCCTAGGGGCGATGACCCAAGCCTCGATGCTCCATCTGCGAGGAACCAGGGTTGATCCCCAGAAAATTAACCGCGCTTTACAACTCGTCGAATCCACCAGTCCCAGCTATTTACTTTTGGCTTCCCTGGATGCGGCCCGTGCCCAAATGGCAACACGGGGCGAAACCCTTTGGTCAGAAACACTCACTTTGGCGCAACGAGCACGGCAGGCTTTGATCCCGATTCCAGGATTAAAAATTTTTGATCCCCAACCCCAGGCGGGCATCGAATATTTTGATCCCACCCGCCTCACAGTTGATGTTTCTGGCTTGGGGTTAACGGGTTATGCCGCAGATGAAATCTTAACGGAAACTCTGGGGGTGATTGCAGAACTCCCCCTAGGGCGATCGCTCACTTTTATTCTCACCTTTGGCAATACAAACCAGGATATTCAGCGGCTAATCGATGCGTTTCAAACCCTCAGCGAAAACAATCAAGCACAACAGCCTTTAAACAAGCCAAACATTTCAACCCATCAGCCTGAAACCTGCTATGGACTGCCACAACTCTCGCCACGCCAAGCTTTCTTTGCCACCAGTAGAACCGTTGCCCTTGAAGCCAGTCTCAATCAAATTTGCGCGGAGTTGATCTGTCCTTATCCCCCTGGGATTCCGGCGATTATGCCCGGTGAAAAAATTACGGCAGCCACCCTCGCCAGCTTGCGCCAGACGTTACAACTGGGAGGGGTGATCACAGGGGCCAATGATCCGAGTCTAAAAACGATTCGTGTGATTGATTAACCTAAAGCAAAAATTTGGCGATCGCCTCGGCGACCCCATCCTCTTCGACAGAAGTTGTCACAGCGTCCGCAACGGTTTTGAGGGCAACAGGAGCATCCCCCATGGCTACGCCAAGCCCCGCATATTCGAGCATTTCCCGGTCGTTAAAATTGTCGCCAATGGCCATTACATTAGTAGCCTGCAACCCTAGAATTTCTTCGGTGAGGAATTTCACCGCTTGGCCTTTCGTCGCCGTCGGTGAGGTGAATTCTACATACACAGCCGTGGACTGGGTACAGTAAATTTGCTGCTGGGTGTAGCGTTTTTGCACGAGGGGCAAGAGGGTTTTCGGTACCGTTTCCGTGTGGCAAACCGCAAGAATTTTTGTGGGAGCCTGGGTAACAATATCCCGCAAATCGGTGAGCAAATTTGCCTTGCAACCCGTTCTCTCTTGGTAGGCTGCAGTCCGCTCATTAAAGTCATCGACATATAACTCGTCGTTGTGATAGACGTGCAAATGGAGCTGCGATCGCCAAGCCTGGGTACTGAGAAAATCCAGAATATCAAGGGCAATGTCTGCTGGCACCGAAAGCTGTTGGTGGGGAAGCGTCTGCAAGGGATCTTGAATCCAAGCGCCGTTATAGGCAATCAAAGGAACATCGGAGGCAATGGCTTCGTAAAATCGCTTGGCCGAACAAAACATACGCCCGGTGGCGATCGCCACTTTGATCCCTTTCCGTTGGGCCGCTTGGATCGCCTCTAAAACCTGGGGACTCACTTGGTTTATTTTCCCGGAAATCGTGCCGTCAATATCCAACACCAGTAGGCGAATGTCCTGCATTGTTTCGGTCAAAATGGTTGCCCCTAAAGCATAGAAGAGTTCCCCTATCCCAGCAACGACCCAAACCCCAAGGCCGGATTGCCACTTTGTATAATAAAAAACACAAGTACAAATTATTGCTGCATTCAAGTTTTAGAGAATTTCACCATGACCACCGAGCGGGAATTTGCCGAATGGCCCGAAAAAATTAGACGGGTTCGTGGCCAAGCGCCCCAACGCAAAACCCAGCGTTCAACCCAAGCGCCCCGTTGGTTACCGATTCTGCTGTTCTTTTCGAGTTTGGCGATCGCCCTTTGGTTCAACCAACAACTCCAGCAACGTCCGGTACAGTCCGGTGGGGAATCGTCCGCAGTAAGACAATATCGACTCTAGGGAATCAATTTTCTGGTCGTTTTCCCTGGATTTAATGCAGGTGCAAGCTTGTTGCTAAGGTTTTTTACGCCAAGGCTCTCAACGAAGGTTTACTTTTTGCAAGCTTAAGTCACTACCTGAATGACCCTGTGCTTGGTCTACGAGAGGATAAAAATCCGGTATTGACTGAAAAAATATCCCCTGGGACAGGCTGTGAGGGAACCCTGACTTCGGTTATAAAATTGTTTAGATTTGAGAGGGCGAACGAGGGGACTCGAACCCCCGAATGGCGGAACCACAATCCGCTGCCTTAACCACTTGGCTACGCTCGCCATAATCACGATTAATAATGTTATCGAATTGATTTTATTTTGTCCAGGTTTTTTATGAAATTTTCTCAAATTAGCGGTGTGGTCAGCGGCTTCGGCGTTGTTGCCCTTGGGGCGATCGCCTACTTAACCAATCCTCCCCTAAGCCAGTATCGCAATTATGCGGGTGAACAGATTGCCATCTATCTCAAGGATAATGTCTGTCAAAATTCGGGCGAGGATCTGCCCCTCGGTTTAGGCAATCTCCAAAGCGATTTGCTGCGCAACTACTGCAAAACCCTGGTGGATGCGAGCCAGGCCCAATTGGGCGAAATCGTCAGTCGGCAAACCAGCGTCAATAATTATTTTTTCTTTAGCATCTACCAAACGGATATTGTTTTACCGGAGCCCTTTCCACGGTATTCCTTTGAGACGGTGGGGATTTTTCAGCAGTTCTACACCTACCGGGCGGAAAAAAGCTAGGGGGAGCATTGCGCCCAGGCCTGATGGGAGAGTTTCAAACGGGCGATCGCCTCATCCACCGACCCAACACACACAGGAATTTCAAAATCCACCGCATCGGCCATCTGGGGCACCATGGTTTGTTCGGCCCACTGAACCAATTCTGTCCACATGTCGCCCACCAAAATAAACGGCATATTATGGATCGAACGCACTTGGAGCAACTGCCAAATCATCAACGCTTCGAGGGTTGTCCCGATCCCCCCCGGCATCACCACAAACGCATCGGAGACCAAAACGAAATGGTGCAGGCGTGAGAAAAAAGTCTGGTGCTGAAACACCTCCTCGACAAAGGGATTAACCTCCTGTTCAAACCCCAAATCCACGCGAATACCAATGGATTTTGTCCGGTCATGGGGATCTGCTAAAACACTGCCTTCGTTCGCTGCTTCCATCAAACCAGGGCCACCCCCCGTCACAATGTCACAGCCGAGGGTCGTCAACTCACTGGCTAAGCGGCGCACGTCTTGGTAGAGGGGCGAGTCACGGGTAATCCGGGCTGAACCAAAAATTGTCACGCGATAGCGATCGCGGCGGGGCGGCTGAATACTACTCAGGCCATTGACCACTTGCCAGAGAGATAACACGGCTTCTTGCACAATGTCATAGCTCATGGTCTGTTCGCTGAGGCTGACAGGAAAGCAAGGGGAAGGTTGGCCGTTCGCTTCGTTTTTCATGGTGATTTTTGCCCGGTAATGGGAGCAATCTTACAATATTTCCGGGAATTTCCTCGATGGCGACTGGGCGGATTGGTGGTTTAGGGGGCCACCTTGATGCCTGGGTCTGTCAAGAAATCGGTCTCATTTTGCCGTTGCCAGAGCCAGCGATCGCCAAGGTTAACCAGTTGATTGATGGCACACACATCGGGGCTAATGGTTTGATCTGTTCCCAGTAGATAATTCAGACAAATGCCCAGAGGAATTTTGTGGCCAATCAAAAGCAAGTTGCCGGAATAAGATTTTAGTAACTGCTTGAGGGTCTTAATCGTCCGTCGCTGCACCTGGGCGGCATTTTCGGGGTAGTCGGGGAAACATTTTTCCTGGTAGCGCCAGTCGATATGGATAAAGTTTTGGCGTAAAAAAGCTTTGGGGTGGGTCAGCGACGGGCGAGTCATCCAATGGGGATTTTGCCATTCCCCCAGGCCCGGTTCTGGCTTCAGAGGGAGGTTTAAACGTTGGGCGCAATAGTGACCCGTTTGGATCGTGCGCAGGAAAGGAGAAGTGAAAATATGGTGAATCGTTTCTGGGGCGAGGCGATCGCCCAACTCCTGGGCTTGGCGGTGGCCAGCGGGACAAAGGGGCGGATCATAGGGATAGAGGGCCGTGGTAAACCAAGCCGGTTGCACAAAATCCAAGCGATTTCCGTGGCGCACAAACCACAACTGTCGGCCCCAGGCGCTATGGGAAACGGGCTTAAACAGCATCTCTAGACGTGGAGATTTTCCGGCAAGATCACTTCCAAAGCCTCTGCCCAAACCGGGAGATCATTACGCACCAGATCCCAGACAAAGGCAATATTGACCGCCTCGTAATCTTCACTCATGGTTTTGGCGATCGCCTCTAGTTCAAACCAAGGCACTTGGGGGAGTTCTGGGTGCATCACCTTGGGAATATTTCGCGCCGCCAGACCCATAATTTCGATCCGCCGAATCACCGCATCCTGAACCACAATATTGCCGAGGAATTCCGTCCAACTCAGATCCGCTAGATAATTAATCGCGAGCCGCGCCGAAATGAGAATATCCAATAAAACTAATGTGTGCCGATCCGCCATGGAAAACCTCGAGATAAGCTCCGGGTGGAGTAGTAAATCGCTATAGTGGATAGAATGATCACTTAACAAAGTATCGTATCGACTTGATGGAGCCGCTGTTCCCCATAGATATCCGCTGATGAAACGTCAAACTCGTTCACGTTACGATCGCCCTCCCTACGACCGTCCGAGGTATCCCGAACGGGAACCCAAAAAGTCCCTCTTTAACTTCAACTATGCAACTCTGGCACTGTTTGGGGGAATTTTTGTCCTAGGGGTGACGGTGGGCATCGGCTTTAGCTCCAGTACCAATCTTAACCCGACAAGCATTGATTCTCGCCTGGAAATTGACCGTCAAGCTCCGGATGCTGAACTTTGCCAACAATTTGGTGCGAGTGCCATTGTGACGGACATGAAAATCTTTGTGACCCTCAACCCCTTCAACGTTTTTGTCACTCAGCCGCAGATGGAACCAGGCTGTGTGATTCGGCAAAATAACTGGGCAATCCTCGAACGGCAGAACCTGGTCACCTCAGAACAAGTCAACGACTGCAAACGGCGCATGAATACCTTTGGCTATACCGGTAGTCTGCAAGGGTCACCGAGTATTAACTGTATCTATCAAAATGATGCGGCAGGGAATCTCTTCCTCAATCAACCTGGAACGACCTCAGTCCCAGAATCTGACCGCTTCTAGGGAACAAAAACAAAAATTCAAGGTTAAAGACTATAGGATAGTAACGGCTCATTTTTCGTGTAGGGAGACCTGATTTTATGTGTGGCATTGTGGGATATTTAGGCACGCAAGCGGCAACAGATATTCTGGTCTCAGGCTTAGAACGGCTAGAGTACCGGGGTTATGATTCGGCGGGCATTGCGACGATCTGGCAAGAAAAACTCCACTCGGTACGGGCCAAGGGCAAACTATATCGTCTCCGAGAAAAATTAGAAGGAAACAGTACCCCCGCCACCATTGGCATTGGTCACACCCGCTGGGCAACCCATGGGAAACCAGAGGAACACAATGCCCATCCCCATTTGGACATGGCGCAACGGGTGGCCGTGGTTCAAAATGGCATCGTGGAAAATTACCGGGAGTTGCGGGAAGAACTCCAGGGCAAAGGCTATACTTTCCTGTCGGAAACGGATACGGAAGTCATCCCCCATCTGATTGCGGATCTGCTCCAAACGACGAAATCTGAACCGGAACCCCTCCTCGCTGCGGTACAAAAGGCTGTGCAACGGTTAGAAGGAGCTTTTGCGATCGCCGTTATTTGTGTGGACTATCCCGATGAATTGATCGTTGCCCGGCAGCAAGCGCCCTTGACCCTGGGGTTTGGCCAGGGGGAATTTTTCTGTGCCTCGGATATTACGGCATTAATTCCCCACACCCGGGCAGTTCTAACCCTCGAAAATGGCGAAATGGCCCGAATGACGCCCCTGGGGATGGAAATTTATAATTTTGCGGGCGATCGCCTCAAAAAAGCCCCCCGCACCCTCGACTGGAACCCCGGTCAAGTGGAAAAACAAGGCTTCCGGCACTACATGCTCAAGGAAATCTATGAGCAGCCGGCGGTGGTGCGCACCAACCTCGAAGTCTATCTCAATCCAGAAGCAGCCCAGCCGATCAACCTCGGTATTAATGACCCCACATTTCTCGACAACATCGACCATATCCAAATCGTGGCCTGCGGTACCAGTTGGCACGCCAGCCTCGTGGGGAAATATTTACTCGAACAACTCGCCGGCATTCCCACCTTTGTGCACTATGCCTCGGAGTTTCGCTATTCTCCTTCACCGATCATGCCCAATACCCTGACCATTGGCGTGACCCAGTCCGGTGAGACCGCCGATACGATCGCCGCCCTAGAAATGGAAAAAGAGCGTCGCCTCCACCACAACGACCACCTCAAGGCCCGCCTTCTAGGTATTACCAATCGTTCAGAAAGCACGATCACCCACATCGTTGACCAAGTGCTCTATACCCATGCCGGCATTGAAATCGGTGTTGCGGCCACCAAAACCTTTACGGCGCAACTGATGAGCTTTTATTGCCTGGCCCTGGAGTTGGCGGCCCGACGTCAAACCCTCGCCCCTGAAAAACTCCAGCACATTGTCACCGGATTACAGCAGATTCCGACCCAAATTGAGTCGATCCTGGCGGATCAAGAAAAGAGCATCGAAGAATTGGCCCACAATTTCACTGATACCCAGGACTTTATCTTTATTGGTCGGGGGATTAATTTTCCCATTGCCCTAGAAGGTGCCCTCAAACTCAAGGAAATCAGCTACATCCACGCCGAGGGTTATCCTGCCGGGGAGATGAAACATGGCCCCATTGCCCTCCTGGATGCGAAGGTGCCCGTGGTGGCGATCGCCATGCCAGGGGACATTTACGAAAAAGTCATTTCCAATGCCCAGGAAGCGAAGGCGCGGGATGCCCTTTTGATCGGTGTGACGGCCTTAGATGATACGGAAGCGACCCAAACCTTTGATGAAGTGTTACCTGTAGCGGCGGTGGACGAAATTTTGTCACCCCTATTGGCGGTGATTCCCCTCCAGCTCCTTTCCTATCACATCGCTGCACGACGGGGCTTAGATGTGGATCAACCACGCAACCTCGCCAAATCTGTCACGGTGGAATAAAGGAAAAAATAAAGGCGATCGCCCCATATCTTCAGTCCGGGGAGAGCAATAATGTTCTCCCCAATTTTTTGGGAACCAAGGCCTATTTATTAAACGGATCATATTCTGCCAATAGTTTTTCGAGTTTGGCCTCGTCAACCCGATTGAAGATTCGTTTTGATTCTTCTAAGTCCCTAGTCGTCTTCGCCAGGCTAATGGTAGAGCTAATCGAAAACACAAACCCCATGCCCAGGTAGCTTTTCATCCAACCGTTGAGGGGCAACAGATAAATGCCGATCCCCATGGCACTGAGGGACAGAATAAACGCTAACCAGGTTTGAAAAATCCAAGCATTGGTGTGGGTGGCTGGGGCATCAAATTTAGGAGTGGCCATGATCTGGAACCTCAATGAAGACTTGTCGTTGCTTACTTTCATTGTCGGGAAAGATTTTCTGTAGTCGCAATGAGTAAACCCAAGTCCGCAGAATTAAGGTGAAGTAGGATGAAGTAATTAGACTTCCAGAGAAAGCCATGATCACTCTCCAGGAGCTTGAGCACTGGTTCCCTGCTACCCAAAAAAAAGCCTTGCTGACCCAGTTAAAGCAGGTGGTGGGCCTCACGCGGGTGCGGGCTGAATATTTTTTGCGTCTTTGGATCTATCTCCTGGTGAAGGCGAAACTAACGCAACAGCCTCAACTACGGCCCCCCTTAACGGAATTGCAAACTCAATTTGGGGCGATTATTTGTACCCACCGGGAGGCGGCAGAATTGTTCTATGGCGATCAAGAAAAAGGGGGCGATCGCGCCGCAGGAATGATGTTAGATAAGCTGGCAGCCTTGGGGTTAATTCGCAAATATTTCGACGGCAACACCACCTGCATTGAAATTTTGCCGTTACCGCAACAGGTTTTGAGTGCTGAAACCGACGAGGTTGTTTCCCTGACCTTGGGGGAGTTTAATCCCCGTTGTGATGCGATTCCCGTAGCGAATTTGCTCGCGGTAAATTACAACTGGATGAACAAAAATAACGATGCCGTGCCCCACCGGATTGCTAGACTGTTGCGCCAGTGGGGACAACAATATCCCAGGGGAATGCGCGTGTTAAGGCGTGTGGATAATCAAAATCCAGTGGGCTTTTATCTGCTCTATCCGACCGCCGCCCGCTCCGATGTGAATTTTTTTCGGCCTGCAAAAAAGGCATTGCACCTCAGTACGATGGCCGCCGTCGATCCGTTTACCCTGGCCACTGTGGGTGACGAAACCTGTGTGTCGGTGTTTATTCGTAGTTGGGTGATTGATCCAACATATTTAACGGCCTATCGACTCACTTTCCTGGTAGATGCCCAGCAAACCTTACGGAAAATGCAAGGGGATTTTCCCAATCTGTGTGATCTGCATACTCTAATCATCCATCCGAGCTATGCTCAACTCGCGGCAACCCTGGGTTTTCAGCCGACCCAGCAAGGAGATTTAGGTTCGATCCACTGGATGTATCAAGCCCTGGATCGGTTTTTAGCTTTGGATATTGCCACGGCGATCGCCTCCCTTGGGTAAAACTAATCTTTTGCCTTTTCAATTGGCGATTGATTATGATCAGTGGGTTCCATTGTGTTTAGGAAGCAACCCCCTGTGAAACTGGCTTTTATCCTCGATCCCATTGCCAACCTTGACCCCTGCCATGATACGACGGTGGCTTTTATGGAAGCGGCCCAACTCCTCGGCCATGAGGTTTGGATTACGACCATGGAGCAGTTGAGTGTGGTTGACCACCAGGCCTGGGCAACGCTGCAGGCAGTGCAATTAGAGCCAGTGCGTTTGGAAAATGGTCTCTGGGTTGCTGAGGAACATTGGTTTCGCCTCGGAGAACGGAAATTGTTGCCCCTCACGGAGATGAATGCGGTCTTTATGCGCACCGATCCGCCTGTGACTTCGGCCTATCTCTATGCCACGTACATTTTGGATTTGCTCACCCCCACCAGAACCCTGGTGTTGAATAATCCCCAGGGGATCCGCGCCGCCAACGAAAAACTCTACGCCCTCCGGTTTCCCACGGTGATTCCCGCCAGCATTATCACCACGGAAAAGGCAGTAGCGCGACAATTTATCGAAGCCAAAGGAAAAGCCGTTTTAAAGCCCCTCGGTGGGAAAGCAGGGGAAGGAATTTTGTTAATCGAAAAAGGCGATCGCAATTTTAATTCCCTCGTAGAAATCAGCACCAAACAGGGGAAAGAGCCGGTGATGGTGCAGGAATTTTTGCCCGCTGCCCAGGCAGGCGATAAGCGTTTAATCGTCCTAGATGGAGACCCCATTGGGGCCGTAAACCGGATTCCGACGGGGGACGATTTTCGGGGGAATATGGCCGTTGGTGGTCGCATCGCCCAGGTGGATATTACGGAGCGCGACCGAGAAATTGCCGCAACCTTAGCTCCCCAACTCAGGGCCAATGGGTTATATTTTGTCGGCCTCGATATTATCGGTGGCTATGTGACGGAGGTGAATGTCACCAGTCCCACAGGCGTCCGGGAAGCCGATCGCCTCGATGGGGTCTCCATCGGTAAACAGGTGATCGAATGGGTGGCAGAGCAGACATCCCCCTAAATTTCTAGCAAAGGGCGGGTGCTAAAACGTCGGTGATCAGGTCGGCGCTGACTTGATCGGTGATTAAGACCTCCCCAATTTTGGTCGGGAGGACAAACCGGACTTTCCCCGACTTCACCTTTTTATCGCTCTGGAGGGTCTCCAGAATCGCTTCAATCGCTAAATGATTGGGGCATTCGGTGGGAAGACCTGCTTTTTTAATCAAGGCATCTTGGCGTTGGGTCTCAGCCGTCGTCCAGAGGTTCATCCGGGTGGCGATCGCCCCCGCTAGGGCCATCCCAATGGCGACCCCTTCCCCATGGACAAAGGTTTCGTAGTGGGTCAAACTTTCGACGGCGTGACCGAGGGTGTGGCCGTAGTTTAAGATTGCCCGCAAACCCGATTCCCGTTCATCTTGGCTCACGACTTCCGCCTTTGCTCGACAGGAACGTTCGAGGATGAGATCCAGCAAATCGGAATCAATGGTTTCGTAGCTATCAATCTGCTCAGCGGTTTCGAGTTTCGTAAATAAATCAGCATCCCAAATCACACCATATTTAATCACCTCGGCCATGCCCGCCCGGAATTCCCGCACCGGCAAAGTCTTGAGTACCGTCGGGTCGATGAGGACAAATTTCGGCTGGTAGAATGCCCCGATTAAATTCTTGCCTTGGGGATGATTCACCCCTGTTTTACCGCCGACGGACGCATCGACCATTGCAAGCAGAGTCGTGGGCACCTGCACAAAGTTAATGCCCCGGAGCCAGGTGGCCGCCGCAAACCCAGTCATGTCACCGATCACACCACCCCCAAGGGCAAGCAGCGTCGAGGAGCGTTCAAGGCGATTTTTAAAGGCTGTGTCGTAAATTTTTTCGATGGAGGCCAGATTTTTAGACTGTTCTCCAGCAGGGATTAGGTGGGTATCAACGCTAAAGCCAGCGGCCTGGAGAGAATTCACCACCGTTTCGCCGTAGTGACCGTAGATTTCCGGGTTGGAGATGATTAAGACCTTCTGACCCAAGTCGAGGGGACGGAGAAACGTCCCGATTTGTTGGAGGCTTCCTTTGGCGATCGCAATATCGTAGCTATTTTCTCCCAGTTCTACCCGCGTTGTTGCGTCCATAATGCTTTGAGGTGCTTGCTGCTAAAAAACTCAATGGTTAAGTGGGTATTTTACAAGGTGGCGATCGCCTTTTGGGGCACTCCGGGAATCCCGAAGCCCAATTTATTGCAGTCGCCACACCACATTGCCCGCATCATCCTCAGCGGTTACTGCCACAGAAGCCGAATTACCAGAATTATCCGTCGCCGTGCAGTTAAAACTTTCGCCGGTGAGCAAGATCCGATAGGGAGCACCGCAATCGATGGTCGCTTCGACGTTCAGTTGTTCAGCGATACCTTGGGCGATTTGTGTTTCTAAAGTCTCACTGGAGATTAATCCCCGGAGATTTGCGAGGCCCTCATCGGCACTCCAGTTAACATTGCCCTCGTCATCATTTTGGGTGACTTGAATGGCGAGGGTCTGACCTCCTTCCAAAGCGGCCTCACAGCTAAACACATTGCCCGCTTCGATGGCTTGATCTTCAGGGCAAGTCACTGCTGTCGTCGCCAATCCCGTTTGGGTGGTAAGTCCTTGGGAGATTTCTGTTTCGAGTTTTTCAGCATCGAGGGTTCTGTTGCCGAAACCAAAGGATAAGCCCTCGACGGAAAAAGAACAGCCAGCGAGGGTCAGCACCGTGAGGGGAGCAACGGCCCGTAGCATCGGTTGTAAAAAAGAATTTGTGAAACGAACCATGATCAATCAGTTAAAAAATCGACAATAAAGAAGGGCGAAGCTTAAAGCAACCTCAAATAAACTGCCTTTTTTGGGGCGGTCTCAACCGATCGAAAAACGTTTGCTTAGGGTAAGATTTGAATTTTTTGAGGTCTTTTGCAGCACCTTGAAATATTTGTCATTGTAGTGACGATTTATGCTTGACAGTCGTTGCTTATTGTTTCTTAATCGCCAGTGGATACAAGGGCTGGGCGATTCAGGCGAGCAATGAAAATCAGAGTTTCGCAACACCCGGTAAAACCAGTGGTGTATTTGACAAAACATGGCGTATTTAAGACCAGCAGAACTAACCGCTAAAAATTTAACAACCCTCTGGCTGCTTAAGGGCCTTGAATCTGCCTGGTTTCCCATTCCGGTAATTGTGCTGTTTTACGAATCCCAGGGATTGTCCATTGCCCAGGCGATACTCCTCAAGGCGATTTTGTCGGCGGCGATCTTTGTGGGGGAAATTCCTTCGGGTTATTTTGCCGATCAATTTGGCCGCAAAAATAGTTTGGTACTGGGGGCGAGTTTGTGGTTGGTGGGTTGGCTGATTTATTGTACCCAGGGTAGTTTTAGCTGGTTTGCCTGGGCTGAAATTTTAGCGGGGCTTGGTGGCAGTTTAATCTCTGGGGCCGATAGTGCGATCGCCTACGATAGTTTGCTGTCCCTCGGTCGCACCGAAAAATATGCCGCCTGGGAAGGAAAAGGGGTAGCAATCATGGGCATCACAGAAGCGATCTGTGGTCTCGGTGGTGCTTGGGTCGCCCAGTGGGATCTGCGCTATCCATTTTATTTACAAACCCTCTGCATTGGCGCTTATCTAGCCTTGGCATTGACACTCCGAGAACCGCCCCAACAGCACTCTGAGAAAACACCGGGCTGGCGTACTTTGTTGCCGCAGATTCGGGCAATTTTTCAGGAAAGGCGATCGCTCCGGTGGCTCCTGCTCTTTTCGGCGTCCTTGAGTTGTGGTTCTTTTTTGGTGGTGTGGGTTTCCCAAGAATATCTCGTAGAACGGGGTCTGGATGTGACCCAACTGGGCTGGGCTTGGCTACTGTTTCACGGGGCAATGGCCCTTATTTCTTGGCGCATTCACACCCTTGTCCGCTGGTTTTCCTATCGACGTCTATTTGCGCTCCTGCCGGGATGTATGGCGATCGCCTACATTGCGATGGGCCTGATTGAAAACCTCTGGGGGATTTTATTAATTGTCGTTATTTATCTTGTGCGGGGCTGTAACACTCCGTTGGTCTTGAGCTATCTCAATGAACGAATTCCCTCGAACCTACGGGCGACCCTGATTTCCCTGAATAGCTTTGCGTTTCGGTTGCTGTTTATCGGGCTGGCGGCGATCGCCAATGGCGCAACGTGGCTGTGGGGTCTTAATGGTAGCTTGATCGTCGTCGGCATTGTGGTGGGCGTAACTTCTTTGTACGGTTACTTAAAATTACGCCCGGCTCTCTAATTAAACCAAGAGGTCAGCCAGGGGCTTAAAGGAAAATTGGCGATCGCCACCCATTTCCACAACCACTTTAATCTGAGGATTGTCTTGGGTCAGGCTCACAAGGTATTCCTGTTCCTGGCGAGAAAGCACAAACCCTTCAATGATCCAGAGAATAATCCCTTTGCTCTTTTGGGGGAGATTTTCCAATTGGTAGCTCGCAATTCCCGGCACATAATACCGGAGACCCACCGCCGCGCCACTGCCAGCAATATCTTTTTTACCCAGGTGGGGGGGGCGAATCCCGTGGTATTGCGTTAAATAGGCCGCCACATCTCCCAAACCCCGCGCCGTCAAATTGACCACTGAATAACCAGAGCAACGTAAACGACGCACATAGCGGCCTTCAAAACCACCCTCAAGGGGAGCATAGACTGCAACTGCGCCAGACTTTTCTACGGTGCGAATGAAGCTTTTGCCGGTGGTCAGAAGTGCCATGGTTTTACGATCTTGAGATGGATTGAACTTGCCAAAAAATTATATCGGATTCCCCTGGCCCCTGTCGTTAAACTTTTAAGCGGAGCCGTGGTGCAACGCGCCATTTGACCCTACTCTCAGCCTATCGATACAAATGCCTAATAATCCTCATAGCGAGAAACATCTTCCTCTAAACCCGGTCTTCCTAGGGGTTTAGTCCCTTGGGTTTGGCTCCAGAGGGTGAGCCCCTGTAGCGATCGCCGGGGCGGAATTTGACCCAACAGGGAGATCCCGTAGCCCAATAAAATCCCCAGGGGAGCCGTGATCGCCGACCGCCAAATACCAGGAAAAGTCAGCCACCCCGCATTTGAGCCAATAATCACCAAAATGACTGCGGCCACCGTCCCATAAAAAGCGCCCGTACCGTTGACCCGAGGACACAAAACCCCCATCAAGAAAATACCGAGCAATGGCCCCAAAAACATGGTGGTATAGCTCACCAGAAATTCCAGTAAATCTTTCCCCGTTGAGGCCACATAAAACGCTGCCCCAATGCCCACTAAGCCCCAAATCACGATCAGAATTTGCGCAATGCGTAGAGATTGTTTTTCGCTGGCTTTAGGTTGACGGTAGCGGTCATAGAAATCCACGGTAATGCAAGTCGCGAGGGAATGGAGGGCCGAGTCAATGGAAGACATCGCTGCTGCAAAAATCGCGGCTACCAAAAAGCCAGAAGCCCCTGGGGGGACTTGATTGATAATGAAGTGGGACAAAATACCGTCGGCGGGCACCTCAGCGGGCAAACCCCCATTAATGCTGTAAAACCCAAATAGCAGCACCCCTAGTAAAAGCGTCGCCGCTACCCCCACAAGCCCCGAAAACCAACCGAGTAAGATTGCTTTGCGGGCTGAAGTTTCGTCGGCGCAGGAAACATAGCGCTGTACGGATTGCTGATTAGTGCCAGCTACGGCAAAAGCAAGGATCCCGTAGGCAAAGAGGGCTGTCGGTAAAGACCGGATCGAGCCTGGATCCCAGGAAAAATTAAAAACTGCAAGCTTATCATTGGCTGCCGCCACTTGCCATAGTTCCCCAAAGCCGCCAGGAACCCCGGTCACAGCCGTCCAGATTCCCGCACCAATCCCGACAAAAATCATTGCAAACTGCAACACATCTGTCCAAACGACGGCGGTAATTCCCCCAGCGACGGTGTAGGCAATTGAGATGAGTCCCACCAAGAGAATGGCGATGCCGGTGGGCATACCTGTCACCGTGGCGACCACGAGGGAAGCGGCATAGAGCAATCCCCCTAGCCGGGCAATGACAAACAGCAAGAAGCAGAGGGAGCCGAGGGAACGGGTTTTAGCATCGAAGCGTTTTTCGAGATACTCGTAAGCGGTAGTGAGGTTCAGCCGCACAAAAAATGGGAGGAGCAGGGCGATCACGAGGCCATAGCCAAGGAGATCGCCCAGTTGGAGCTGGAGGTATAGAAAGCCATTGGTATATCCTTCCCCTGGCCCCCCCAAGAGTGAGGCAGCAGAAAAGGAGGTGGCGATGATCGAAAAGGCGATCGCCCACCAGGGGATTTGCCGAGCGCCCCGAAAATATTCGTCCGTATTGGTTTGTTTGCGGCTGGCGATGACGCCGATGGCAATGACAATCAAGCCATAGATCGCCACAATCGCCCAGTCAATTACACCCATTATTGTTACACCTCACAATTCGTTAGTCAGCCCCATGACGAGGGAGCCAAGCAGACTTGAACCATTGTATTGATTGGTTGCCTTGGCTCTATGTTCTTGTAACAAAATATTTTTTAGGGACGAGAATCTCCCCCCGTTGGCCTTGGCGACCGGGTTTGGGAATGCATAAACCAACCAAAGGCCGCACTGGTAATAAACATCAGCAAAGAATAAATCGCGGCCGGGATCGCCATCGTTGGCGCATTTAAAAGGGTCGGGGTACTGGCAATGGCGATCGCCAAGGTGCCGTTTTGAATCCCCACTTCTACACTAATAGACTTCGCACTGGGGCCATCCAGCTTCGTGCCGAGGGCGATCGCATAACCCAGAAACATCATGGTCACATTGAGCGCCAACATTACCCAGCCCACCTGGAGGAAGAAACTCACCACATTGGCCCGTTCTGCCAACAGCAAACCCGCAACGACCAAACCCAAGAAAAAGAGCGATAACCATTTCACATAGCCCTCGACCGTGGCCGCAAATTTCGGGGCGTAACGATGGAGCGTCATGCCAATCCCAATGGGAATCAGGGTAATCACCGCAATTTGGATCACCGTTTTGAGGAATGGCAATTGGAGGGTGGCGCTGGCCCCCAGAAAATATTGCATTGCCCCATTAATCACCAGGGGAATGGTAAAAACTGTGATCAAGCTGCTGACCGCCGTGAGGGTAATCGAAAGGGCCACATTCCCCCGCACGAGATAGGTAATTAGATTAGACGTTGATCCTCCAGGACAGGCCGCTAGTACCATTACCCCCACGGCCAATTCCGGGGTGAGGGGAAACAAATTTGCGAGGCCAAAGCCCACCAAGGGCAGCAGTAGCAATTGGGCGATCGCCCCGACAATCACCCCCCTAGGTTCAACTAAGACCCGTTTAAAATCAGTGGGGGTCAAACCTAGGCCCATGCCCAGCATAATCACGAAAAGAGCCAGGGGAAGTAGCACCGCAGTCAGAAAATTGGCATTCATCAGGAATAATCGTTGGTCTCTGGCGAAGGAATACGCGAAAGTTTAGGCTGATTTTACCTTTGTTTTTAGATATAAATGAGCCGGACACAACCGCTCTGGAGGCTTAAAATATTGCAATCCATTGCCTAACGCCGAGAACCCAGAGGGGATTCTGTACAATTTGGGGAGCTTAAACCTTGCCTAACCCATGACTGACAGTACCCAAGTTCGTAAAGCCGACCATATCCGCATTTGTCTCGAAGAAGATGTCCAATTTCACCACAATCGCGCCGGTTTTGAACGGTACCGTTTTGAGCACTGCTGTCTGCCTGAATTGGACTGCGCCGATATTGATTTGAGTACCTCCTTTTTAGGGAAAATCCTTGGTGCACCGATTCTGATTTCTTCGATGACCGGAGGGACAGCCCAGGCCCAGCAGATTAACTTTCGCTTGGCAGAAGTTGCCCAAACCCATCGCCTCGCCATGGGGGTTGGTTCTCAACGGGTCGCCCTCGAAAAACCAGAGGTGGCGGCTACTTTTGCAGTCCGTCAAAAAGCCCCCGATGCTCTCCTGTTTGCAAATATTGGCGCAGTGCAGCTCAATTATGGCTATGGCGTAGAAGAATGCCGCAGAATTGTTGATTTGCTCAAAGCCGATGCGTTAATTCTCCATCTCAACCCCCTCCAGGAATGCATCCAACCCCAGGGGGACACAAATTTTAAGGGGCTATTGGGCAAAATTGAACAGGTCTGTCACCAACTGCCCGTACCTGTAATCGCGAAGGAGGTGGGCAATGGCATTTCCGTCAAAATGGTGCAACGCCTCCGGGAAGTAGGCGTGCAGGTCATTGATGTGGCTGGGGCGGGCGGCACCTCCTGGGCGAAGGTAGAAGCGGCGCGATCGCCAAACCAACTCTTGCGCAATCTGGGGCAGACCTTCGGGGATTGGGGAATTCCCACGGCGGACTGTCTCGCGGCGATCGCCCATTACGATCCTGAAATTCCCCTCATTGCTTCTGGGGGTCTGCGGAACGGTTTAGATGGGGCCAAGGCGATCGCCCTGGGGGCTGATCTTGTTGGCTATGCCCAACCCTTTCTCAAGGCGGCGAGTGAATCCCCAGAGGCTTTGGCCGAGTGGGTCGAACTGCTGCTACTGGAATTGCGGACGGTGCTGTTTTGTACGGGCAATGCTAATTTTCAGCAACTGCAACGGGCGAATTGCCTGCACAAGTTCTAAGGTAAAAACTAAGACCTCTCTCCCGAATGCTCCAACCATGAAAGATTTTTTTAAACAGGTTTTTAGCAGTTGCCTCGGTACCCTGATTGCCCTCAGCCTTTTATCGACCCTCTCTTTATCGGCGTTTATTGCCCTGATTGCCCTCTTTTCTGCCCAAGAAGGTGGCGGCAGGCCCAAGGAAAACAGTATTTTGATCTTCAACATGGGCACGATCATCCAAGACCGGGATCCCTCTAGTTCCATTGGGAATGTCATTGCCGGAGATTTTCCCGAAACCCTCAGTTTGCGGGATGTCACTGAAAGTATCCGCGCCGCTGCTGAAGATGACAAGATTACGGGCCTCTTCCTCGATGGTCGCCAAAATAGCTTGAATGGTTATGCCACACTGCGGGAAGTGCGCCAAGCTCTCCAGGACTTTAAAGCTGCTGGCAAAAAAATCTATGCCTACGATGTGGAAATGACGGAGCGGGAATATTACCTGAGTTCCTTGGCCGATGAAATTTGGCTCAATCCCCTGGGGGTTGTGGAAATGAACGGTTTGGGTAGTGAGCAGCTTTTCTTTAAGGGAGCCCTGGATCAATATGGGATCGGGGTGCAGGTGGTGCGGGTCGGTGATTATAAAAGTGCGGTAGAACCCTTTACCCAAGAAGAATTCAGTCCAGAAAATCGTCAACAAACCGAGGCCCTGCTCAGTGATCTCTGGACAGATTTTAAAGATATGGTGGCTGGCGATCGCCCCTTTGCTGCAACCCTACCCCAGAGCCTGGCTGACACCCAAGGGATTCTTTTGCCAGAGGTGGCCCAACGGGAGCAATTGGTGACGCGCCTGGCCTATTTCGATGAAATTCTGGCGGAACTTAAAACCTTTACGGGCACAGAACTCGATGAAGATTTACCCCAGGTGGATCTGGCCGATTACAGCCTGGAACAGGATTTAGCCCAGATCGGGGTCACCTCGGAAAATGCCGTGGCGGTGGTCTATGCCGAGGGCAATATCGTCGGCGGGGAAGGGACGCCGGACACCATTGGCGGGGATTCCCTCTCACGACAACTGCGGGAGTTGCGCCAGGATCCTGAGGTCAAAGCCGTTGTGCTGCGCATCAATAGTCCTGGGGGTAGTGCGATCGCCTCAGAAATTATCCTGCGGGAGTTGAAACTGATCCGTGAGGCGGACAAGCCCGTGATTGTCTCCATGGGAGATCTGGCGGCCTCCGGGGGCTATTGGATTGCCACCGAAAGCGATCGCATTTTTGCCCAGCCCAATACCATTACTGGCTCGATTGGGGTGTTTGGCATTTTGCCCAATATCCAAACCATTGGTAATAATAATGGCCTCACCTGGGATAGCGTCCAAACGGGGGAATTGGCGAATTTAGGCACGGCGTCTCGCCCGAAAACCGAAGCAGAAATGGCGATTTTTCAGAACTTTGTCAATGATATTTACGGCAAATTTTTAGACCGGGTCAGTATGGCGCGGGGTCTTACGGAAGCTGAGGTGCGCCAAATTGCCCAGGGACGGGTCTGGTCTGGGGAAGATGCCCAGGCGATTCGGCTCGTGGATGAGTTGGGGGGGCTATCGGCGGCGATCGCCTATGCTGTGGACACCGCAGAATTAGGGGAAGATTTTACCGTTAAGGAATATCCCCGGCCCCAAACCTGGGAAGAGGAAATTTTTAGTAATCTATTTGGGGCTGAGATCGAAGCAACTGATCCCCTTTCCCAAGAATGGCTCCGGCTCCAGGCCAGCATCAAACTGTGGCGATCGCTCAATGATCCCAAACAAGTCTATGCCCTCATGCCCTGGCAACCCCAGATCGATTAGGTCGTATATTCGGCGTTAATGCGCACATAGTCATAACTGAGGTCACAGCCCCAGGCCGTACCTTTACCTGAGCCATTGCCCACACAAACAGCAATCAACACCGTATCGTCTGTGAGATAGGCCCCGGCAGCACGATCCGCGAGGTATTGACTGGCTGCTGCCCGATCAAAAGAAAGAGGTTGCCCCTGGTCCATAAGCTGAAAATCCCCCAGGGAAATTTGCAGATCTTCCTGGTTAAAGGTCACCCCAGCCCGGCCAGCGGCGGCGGCGATGCGGCCCCAGTTAGGATCTCGCCCAAAAATCGCTGATTTCACCAAAGACGATCCGGCAATGGTGCGAGCAATTTTCCGGGCCGCTTGATCATCTACGGTGCCAGACACTTGAATTTCCATTAAACAGGTGGCCCCTTCCCCATCCCTGGCGATGCACTTGGCGAGATACTGGCACACTTCCGTGAGCATGGCTTCTAGTTGTTGGGCACTTTTGGACTGGGGATCGGTGATCGCCGTGGTGCGGGACTGACCGTTGGCCAGGGCAATGACGCAATCGTTGGTGCTGGTGTCGCCATCGACGGTGATTTGATTAAAACTTTTGGCCACAGCCCGGCTCAACATCCCTTGCCACAGTGGTGTCGAAACCGCCGCATCACAGGTGATAAAGCCCAGCATTGTTGCCATGTCGGGGTGGATCATCCCGGAGCCTTTACAAATGCCGCCGATCCGCACAGGCCGCCCTTCAATTTCTGTTTCTAGGGCGATCGCCTTTGACACAAGATCCGTGGTCATAATCGCCTGGGCCGCTGCATCGCCTCCCTCTGGGGAAAGGGCAAATACCACCTGGGGGATTCCCGTTTCTAGGGCAGCCATTTTGATCCGTTGGCCGATCACCCCTGTGGAGGCCAGCAAAATACTTTCTGGAGGGACATTGAGGGCTTTGCCTAACCACTGGGCCGACTGGAGCGCATCTTGCCAACCGGCTTCTCCAGTGGCGGCATTGGCTTGACCAGAGTTACACAAAATCGCCCGACTGCTGGGTTTTTCCTGGAGGCGTTGACGGCAATAATCGACACAGGCGGCGCGCACTTCTGACTGGGTAAACACCCCGGCGGTAATCGCTTCGGTGTCAGAAACAATCAGCGCCAGGTCTGGTGCCCCCGAAGGTTTGAGTCCGGCGGTGATCCCTGCGGCCCGGAAGCCCTTGGGAGCCGTCACACTGCCAGAAATTTTGTGCCAATTTGCCATGGTTTTCGTCAACGCTAGATGGGTTGCAAGCCATTATACAGGGGGGCTTGGGGATTTTTTTGCGGTAATTGTGGAGAATTGCTCACGCTGCCCTGGTTTGCTTGGGATTACCCTAGGATAAAAGGCGATCGCTTTGCCGTTGTAACTGTTGGGGTAGGGGATCGATGGGATTAATGATGAGACCCGGACAATGGCCCCCGGTCACCGTTTGTTCAGGCGCTCCTTGGAAAAAGAGCCAGCGGTTGCCGGGGTTTAGCTCCAGGAGCGTTTGGGGGTTTTGGGTTAACCATAACAATGAACCTTCCGGGCGGGATAGAGACGTATTTTCTCCTAATGGCTCAGGATTAATCCGGGCCAGGGCTTCGAGGATCGTCGCGCGGCTGTTGAGCAGACCACTCTGGGCTGTCCAAAATTTCACATTCAGTTGCGATCGCCGGGCATAAAAATAAAGAGACGCCGCCGCACTGGCCGCCTGTTCAAAACTATCGGCCTCCCAAGCAAAATGATGATCCAAACAAATAATCAGTTCTTCGCCGCCCGTGGTGATTTCTAGCTCCCGTACCTTAAATTCCCCAAAGCGGGCACTACTGCGCCAGTGGATCAACCGCATTGGGTCGCCCATCCGGTAGTTCCGAATCGCCTTCGTCATCCCTTCGGTGGCGTTTTGATAGAGATTTTCACTCTGAAATTTGGTGCTGTCTTCGCTGCCGATGTGGTCAATGATCGGGCAACTACTGAGGGGGAAAATTTGCGGATAAACGACGACACGGCCCGGCACAGGACGCTGCCGCCGACACCAAAACAAGCCCAAAGGATTTGCGGTGCGCAACTCGACCCCTTCCCACTGAAATACACCACGTTTTTGGGCATCTAGCTCGTAGACCCAATCTAAACTTTCCTGGGGCAAGAGAGTTTCTAGCACTGTCCGCCGGGGTGCCCCCAAGCCAGACGAAATTTGATCTGTGACAGCAATGAGGGTTTTGGCGTTTTTACTGTCATTGGTCAAGGTTAGATGGAGGCTTAAAACTTCCCCAACGCTAACCGGGGCCGTGGGCGATCGCCAGATCTCAAGTTGCCTCAAGGCTCGCACTGGCAGGATTGCCCCTAAACATAAAATGGCGAGGATCGTACCGCTGAGGACATATAACCAGCCCGCCATCGTATTTGTGGCGGCCCCAAAAAAACAGAGGGCAATGACAAATAAAATGCCACCCCCATAGGCGGGAGCGACCCAACGTCGTTCGAGGCTGAGGTGAAAATTATGCTGCGGTTGTGCCATAGGTTGAAGAGAAAACCATTAAGGATGTTTACGATCGCCGCTCTCCAGGGGACGGCCTTACCTAGGATCAATAGTAATGCCCCTTTCCATTGTTCCCAATTGTCTATGTCTTTGCCCAAACTCGCTGAGTTAGACTTTTTGCCCTATATCGATGCTGATGGGGCGATCGCCCCGACCCTGGGGGGCAAAATTGGCCTCTATGGAATCTTCGATGGAAGTCAGACCCTCTGCTATGTCGGTTATTCCCGTGATGTGTCCAAAAGCTTGCAGCAGCACCTTATTCGTTGTCCGGAACAATGCCATTGGGTGAAAATTTTTCAATGCGATCGCCCCAGCCGGACTCTCCTAGAGGAAATGCGGGCTGCTTGGTTAACAGAAAATGGCACTGTCCCCCCCGGCAACGGCGAGGCAGAATCCCTCTGGACGCAACCCATCGACATTAAAGAAGATTTGCCCCCAGCAGCACGGGAAGCCCTCCAGCAGAGCACCGAATTAGAAATGGTCAAACACCTGAAAAACTATGCTCGCCAGCGGGAAGCAACTATCAAAGAATACCTAATCGGGCGGGGCCTCAAAATTGACCTCCGCTTTCAGCCCAAGCTCAAGGAACAGGGGCTCCTAGACCTGAAATAATGACGGCTACAACTGCGGAAGAATATAGCGATCAAGAATTGTGGGTAGTGCTGTTGAAGTATTCAATGTATTCAATATTGACATCACACCGGAAGCAATAGATCCCACAAGTTAAATACTCACTTTTGGATTTATTGCGTCAAGGGACAACCCTGATCACGGGTGAGAGAAACAACACTATGGCGAGAATAGGGTTCTTCCCCAGAACTTTTGGCAATGTCTAACTTGACTTTCAGGGCACTCATCTGAGGATGGTCTGCAAAAATAGATTCGGCTAAATTCCGGTTCATAATTTCCCAGTAATCTGTTTCGTTGGGGTATTCCCGTAGAAAACGTTCGATTTCAGCGGCAAGGGGCACAAAATTAATGTAGTTTGACCGCTGGGCCGTGGGTTGGTCAACGTAGCGAAAATCGACAGCAATATTGAGAATTGCCCAATCTTGGTGCTCAATGGCATAGTCATCGATGGTGAAGCCAAAACTTTCTTCCCGCAGCAGGCAAGGATCAAGGGGTGTGGCGATCGCCGCTGACATCGGTGAAGTAAACAGCAGTAGGGCCACGCTGAGGGCCAGTAACTTCTGGGGTGTGAAATGCAACATCATGGTTCAACCTGATTGACCGAATAACCCCACTGCTTTTTTCCCTTAGAGATCGACAAATACAACAGGCGATCGCCCATTGCGGTTTTGCGGGGGAGATGACTGTGGGGGACGGCAATTAGGATAAGCTAACAAAAGGAAATTGGCTGAGTGAGAGCATTAAAACTTCATGAGTGAAACACAGTTTGATTATGATTTGGTGATTATCGGCGCGGGGGTCGGTGGCCACGGTGCCGCGCTCCATGCCGTGAAATGTGGTCTAAAAACGGCCATCGTTGAAGCCGCAGACATGGGCGGGACTTGCGTCAATCGTGGTTGCATTCCGTCTAAAGCGCTGTTGGCTGCCTCCGGAAAAGTCCGGGAAATGCGCGACCAGAAGCACCTCAGCGAGATGGGCATTAATGTTGGTGCGGTTGATTTTAGTCGTGAGGCGATCGCCGCCCATGCTACCGATTTGGTAAACAAAATCCAAAGCGATCTCACCAATAGCCTCAAGCGTTTGAATGTCGATATTATTCGCGGTTGGGGAAAAATTGACGGCGTCCAGAAAGTCTGTGTCATAGGCGAAGATGGTGTGAAAAACATCACCGCCAAAGAAATTATGATTTGCACTGGCTCGAAACCCTTTGTCCCCCCCGGCATCCAAGTCGATGGCAAAACCGTTTTCACTAGCGACGATGCAGTCCGTTTAGAAACCCTGCCCCAGTGGGTCGCAATTATTGGAAGCGGTTATATCGGCCTCGAATTTTCCGATGTTTACACCGCTCTCGGTTGCGAAATTACGATGATCGAAGCCCTCGATGATCTGATGCCTGGCTTTGACCCAGAGATTGCGAAACTAGCAAAACGCGCTTTAATTGATAGCCGCGACATCGAAACCTATACTGGCGTCTTTGCCACGAAAGTTATTCCTGGCTCTCCGGTCAAGATCGAACTCACCGACGCAAAAACTAAAGAAGTCGTCGAAAATCTTGAAGTAGATGCTTGTCTGGTCGCCACCGGGCGCGTCCCCGCCACAAAAAACCTCGGTTTAGATGCCGTTGGTGTAGAAACAGACCGCCGGGGTTTCATTGAAGTCAATGACAAAATGCAGGTGATCAAAGACGGTCAACCTGTACCCCACCTCTGGGCTGTGGGCGATGCCACCGGAAAAATGATGCTGGCCCATGCTGCCTCTGGCCAGGGGGTTGTGGCCGTCGAAAATATGATCGGCAATGCCATGACCGTTGACTATGCCGCGATTCCGGCAGCAGCGTTTACCCACCCAGAAATTAGCTATGTGGGGATGAGCGAACCCCAAGCGAAGGAAGCCGCCGCTGCTGGTGGTTTTGAAATTGCCACGGCTAAAACCTATTTCAAGGGAAATTCTAAAGCCCTCGCTGAAAAAGAAACCGACGGCATCGCCAAGATTATCTACCGTAAGGACACCGGAGAATTGTTGGGCGTTCACATTATGGGGATCCATGCTTCGGATCTGATCCAAGAGGCTGCCAATGCGATCGCCGAGAAAAAACCCGTCCAAGAATTGGCGTTTAACGTCCACGCCCACCCGACCCTCTCGGAAGTTCTCGACGAAGCCTACAAGCGAGCGAAAGTCACCGCGTAAATTACGTTAGAATTTGGCATCAAAACAGGGGTTGTTCGCTGAATAGATTCAAAGGAAACCTCTGTTTTGCCCTTATCTCACTCTTTTTTATAATCCCCTAAACCAAATCTTTGAGGCATAAAACTATGGTTTCGATGACCCCCAAAAGTGGTGTTTTATTATTACTATGCTGCGTCTTTGCAATCGCCGCTGTGGGTTGCGTGTTTGAACTCAGTTCCGGCGAACCCGATCTCGGTGCGACCAATACCACCATTATCCTGGCCCTCAGTATTCCCCTGACCATTGCTTCTTTTTTGTGGGCCGTCCAAGACACCCGTGCCAACCAAGACTAGGCGTTCAACAGCCCGTATCAATTTACAAAAATATCTTTAAGATCCGGCAATCTATCGTTATAACTAAAGTTGAGGCGGGGCGCTCCTCCGTCTTTTGCGTTTTAGAAAAAAATTATTACGATGCAAGCTTCTGGTATTTTGCGCCAAATTTCCACTGGCGGTGTTCAAGCCCCACTGCTGCCCGATTTTTCCCTTGATCATCGTCAAGAAATTCTCATTGGCCGCGAACCCAGTTGCCAGATTGCCCTCAACCCCAATCTTTACACCGTTGTCTCCCGTCGCCACGTTCTGATTCGTCCCCAGGGTCAAGGTTGGGAAGCCGTTGATCTCGGCAGTGCGAATGGCACCTTTATCAATGGTCAACGGTTACAAGGTTCACGAATCCTGCAAGCAGGCGATCGCCTCACCCTCGGAGACAATGGCCCCAGCTTTAGTTTTGAGCTCCAGAGCCAAGGCCACAATCCCCAGGCTCCCCTCGATCCCGGTTCCCACATCCCTGTCCCCGGCCCCATTGTCAGTCCCAACTCCAACCTCACCCTGACCCAACTTTTTCCCATCGCCGCCACCGGGAAAGACCTCTCCAGCAAAGCCTATCTCGTGCCGGGGATCCTCACCGTTATTTTTGTCGTCCTCATGTTCGCCACCATTGGCGCACCTGGACTCTTTAATTTTTTACTGGGAACCTATATTGCTGGGGCCGCTTTCTACTACATTTACCAACTCTGTGGTAAGCGTAAAGCTTGGATCGTTATACTTGGTTCCGGCTTCCTTACAGCCCTCATGTTAGTTACCCCGGTTGTTGACTTATTCATTTTTGTATTTCGAGTCATTCTGCCGGGCAATATCAGTGACGCTGATGGCGTGGGTCGGCTCTTCGTCGGCATGTTTTTTGGTGCTGGCCTGATGGAAGAAATTTTGAAGGCAATTCCTATTTTTGTCGCCATGGGCATTGGCAACCTATTTGGCCCGAAACGTCGCGAAAAAATTGGCGTCACCGAACCCCTCGATGGTATTTTGCTTGGAGCGGCCTCCGCCGTCGGTTTTACCCTGATTGAAACCCTCGGTCAGTACGTCCCCAACATCATTAACGAAGTTTCCCTTCAAGTCGATCCCGGCACAGGGGAATTACTCGGTTTACAACTGCTCATTCCCAGAATCCTCGGCTCCGTAGCTGGGCACATGGCCTATAGCGGTTATTTTGGTTATTTCATCGGCCTCAGTGTCCTCAAGCCCTCAAAGTCTGTGCAGATCCTGATTATTGGTTGCCTTACCTCCTCGTTACTCCATGCCCTTTGGAATACTGTCGGCTCCTTCAGTAGTATCCTGTTGGCGGTGGTGGGGGTTTTCTCCTATGCTTTTCTTGCTGCGGCAATCCTCAAGGCCCGCGCCCTTTCCCCTACCCGCGCAGAAAATTTTGCCACCCGCATTGCGAAATAATCTGGCCTAAATCTAAAACGAGAATCTCCGACCCCCACCACGATTTTGTGACGGAGAAGTTGCCATAATAGAATTTACAAAAATTCACTTTTCCTAGACCTATGGCAGATCAACTCATTCGCGGTACCGCAGCAGACAATGGCATTCGGGTAGTGGGCGTTATTTCCACGAACCTCACTGAGGAAGCCCGACAACGCCATAAATTATCCTATGTGGCGACGGCTGCCCTAGGTCGCACCATGGCTTCGGCCCTGTTGATTTCTTCAAGTATGAAAAAACAGGAAGCGCGCCTCAATCTGCGCATCAAAGGCGATGGCCCCCTGGGGGGATTATTGGTGGATGCTGGCCCAGATGGCACCGTGCGGGGCTATGTGCAAAATCCAGGCGTGGAGTTACCCCCAAATGCAAAGGGAAAGTTAGACGTGGGCGGCGCTGTGGGCAAAGGATTTCTTTATGCGGTAAAAGATTTTGGCCGGGGCTACCCTTACTCCAGTACGGTAGAGCTGGTTTCTGGGGAGATTGGCGATGATGTTACCCATTATTTAGCAACCTCGGAACAAACCCCTTCGGCGTTGTTAGTGGGGGTCTTTGTTGGCGCAGAAGGAGTCACTGCCGCTGGGGGAATTTTGCTGCAGATCTTACCGAAAGCAGCCCGTGATGAAAGCTTAGTGGCCAAACTAGAAAGTCGGCTGGGGCAATTATCGGGCTTTACGCCGTTATTGCAGCAGGGCAAGTCTCTCCATGATATTTTCCAGGATCTCCTCGGTGATGAAGACCTCAACATTTTTCCAGAGACACAAATGGTGCGCTTTGACTGCGGCTGTACCTTTGAGCGGATGATGGGTGCCCTGAAGATGTTGGGCCAGGATGAGTTGCTGGATATGATCGAAAAAGATGGCGGGGCAGAGGCCACCTGCAATTTCTGCAACGAGGTGTACCATGCGGATGTGGATCACCTGAGTCGCTTGGTTGAGGAATTAAAGGCTGATGCCCATTAGAGAGCGCTTTCTAGGTAAAGTTTGTTTTTCTAAGGAAGAATTTTAAGGATTATGCCTGGAGCATCCAAAACCCGGCAAATTGTTCTTCGTCGGGGCTTTTTTGGATAGCAAGGAAATGAATTCCTGCTGCGGCTTTTTTGGCGGCTTCAAATGATTCTGCTTCTTTGAGGGTTTGGGCGTTGGGTAGGTCGGCGACGATCCAACTGTCGCTCACCCCTGTTTCGAGGACGAGGCTACTGCGGGGGTTTTTTTGGAGATGGAGAAATCCGAGTTCGAGGCCAGACATCCAACCAGCGAGGGGGACAGCCCTGGGGGAAAAAATCAAAAGACCGGGGATCTTTGTCGTGGGGTCGAGGTGGGTCAGGGGAAAGGGTTCGCCAAAGGCAATGTCCCATTCGTCAAAATCACTGAAGGCACTAGCTTCGAGGGAAACGATCGCCCATTTGTCTCCTTTATCCCCTCGGACGGCATCGGGGAGGGCGATCGCATTAAGGGCGGGATATTGGACGGAGCTAGATTTGGCGGATTTCTCGTCGTAGTTGGCTTCCTGGGGATAGACTTCCTGTTCCCGCTGGGTGATCCAGGTCATGAGGGTATAGGTGCGACGGGAGGGGGCGGCGGGAATGCCTGCATCTTCGCAACCTTTGGTGATCATGTTATTCATCTGGCGGCGAAAGAAGCGGATCTTGGTGGGGCTTTGGCCGGAGGTGGCGATCGCCTTTTCGATGGCCGTCTTGAGGGTGATCGAATTTACATCGGTGTTGCTGCAAAATTCACTGTAACGGAAAAGGGTCGTCGGATCCTGCTGGATGCGGGTGGGGGTTTCGCAGATGAGGATTTCCCACAGTTTTTTGTCGTTGTCATCCAAAAGCGGGCGCGAATAAAAATCAAGTTCCCAAATAGTCACGGTAAATCTCAACTACACAACTAAACCATTACTGATTTTGCCCCATTGACCTTGCTTTATTCAATTCCAGGGGTTGCAATTTCCCCAAGAGCCGTCCTTGAGCCTGAAGGCACTAAGGCGATCGCCTTCTTGATCACCGCCGGAGATGAATTTTTTTTGGTAGTCTTATACACGTTATTTCGGGGTGGAAACACAAAACCATGGCGCTTTATCGACTTATCTACGTTAGCCAGGCGATCGCCGAGCTAGAGTACCGCGATCTCATCGAAATTTTGCAAAAATCGGAGTTTAACAATCGTCGAGCTGGAATTACGGGGATGCTAGCCTTTGGCGATTTGATGTTTTTACAAATTTTGGAAGGGAGTCGGCGGGCCATTAGTGAAACTTACAATCGCATTTTGCTAGATTCGCGCCACACCAACGCCGAATTAATCGAGTTTTCAGAAATTGACCAGCGCGACTTTGGGATCTGGTCGATGAAGGTTTTGCAACTGAATAATCAGGACGAAGTGCGGCAGATTATCCTGAAATATTCCCATTCAGAGACCTTTTCGCCCGTTTCGATGACCGGCCCCCAGAGCCTTAATTTTTTGCGAGAAATCACAGCCCTCTATCACCAGGGAGGCATCCAGCAATAGCGCGGCAGCGGCGGGGATTCTTTGTTAGCTTATGTTCTGGACTCTGTGCATTTTTTGACGATATTTTTCCGAGGCGATCGCCATGGCTACCTTTCTCCGGACTCTCAGCTACCGTTATCAATGGCTTTACGACACCATTTCCCGCCTCGCGGCCCTAACCGTCGGTGGTGAGACCCGTTTTCGGAACCTTGCTCTCCAGGGCTTAACCGGAGACAAAACCCTAAAAATCCTCGATTTATGTTGCGGTGCTGGCCAAACCACCCAATTTCTCACCCAATATAGCGACGACGTCACCGGGCTTGATATTTCCCCCCTCGCCATTGAACGGGCGAAAAAAAACGTCCCCCAGGCGAATTATGTCGTTGCCCCTGCCGAAAAAATGCCCCTGCCGGATCAGCAGTTTGACTTAGTCCATACCAGTGCTGCCCTCCATGAAATGACCCCGACGCAACTGAGCCAAATTTTCCAAGAAGTGTACCGTGTCCTTAAGCCTGGCGGTATCTTTACCTTTATCGATTTGCACCAGCCGACCAATCCTTTTTTCGTTCCCAGTCTCTATACGTTCATGTTTCTCTTTGAGACCGAGACCGCCTGGCAGCTGATCAAAACTGATTTAGCCGAAAAACTCACCACCACAGGCTTTGAAATCCATAAACAGGAACAGTATGCAGGCGGAAGTTTGCAGATGATCCAGAGCCGAAAACCGGGAAGTGAGCCGCTAAAATAAAAGCTTGGAAATCAACAGCAACTGAGGTGTTATGGCGCTATTTAATTCCAATCTACTGGAGCCAAACTTAATTTTAGGGAAAACCATTTTGCATCTCAGTCCAGAGATTATCCGTCATCATCGTTTAAAGGGTTTGATCCTCGATGTGGATGACACGTTGGTCTCGATGCGCCAGAGCTATGCCTCAGATGATGTGCTGGAGTGGGTGACCCAAGTCAGACGGGTGGCGGATATTTGGCTCGTGAGTAATAACCTCAGCCAAAAACGCATTGGGCGGATTGCTGAATCCCTGGAGTTACCTTATTTGTTCGGGGCGAAAAAACCATCTCGGAAAAAGCTCCGTAAAGCGATGGATGCCATGGATCTGCGTCCCCAAGAAGTGGCGATGGTTGGCGATCGCCTTTTTACAGATGTCCTCGCTGGCAATCGCTTGGGTTTATTTACGATTTTGGTGGAGCCGATGATTGACCCCCTCGTGGCGACACGCCAAAACCCAGTGCGGAATATCGAAGTCTGGATTTCAAAATTCCTTGGGGCCTCCTTTGATGACATGAAACAAACCTTTACAAAAGGCCACAAAAGTAAACCTCGATAAATATAAAAAAAATGTTACGAATCTGTTGAGATTGGCAATCATCAGGCATAATCTTTTACAGAAAATATAACAAGGGATCACCTGATATATATAGATCCCAACATAATAAACTACTAAAATTCTTTTCAACTTGTTTCGTTCGGGTCGATTCCTCAGGGGATCGATTTTTTGTCTGTTTTGGGTAAAATAACAGCGTTTCTTCTGGTTTTCAGCGAAAATTGTTACAGACCGAAACCAAAGAAAACATTTATCAATATTCCAAAAAGCGCAACTAGCTAAAGATAGACTTATTTTGTCAGCTAAGTTTAAATACCTATTCCGCAATCCAGATTTCTTAATTTTTACCTTCTAGTGATAGGTGATTGTCTATTAAATGGGCACTAAAAATAGCTCTGACAAAGTTCTCAAAAAGCATCACAATTGAATCCCTAAAACCTGGGTATAGGCACCCCGGGCCTGGGTGACACCAATGGTGCGCTGGGAAGCTTCGATCATCGGCCGCCGTAGACTGACCACCAAAAATTGCGCCTGGGCCGCCTGCTGCTTAATCATTTTAGAAAGACGCTCCACATTCGCCCCGTCTAAAAACATATCCACCTCATCGAAGGCATAGAAGGGGGAGGGACGATAACGCTGGAGCGAAAAAATAAATGACAGGGCCGTGAGGGATTTTTCCCCCCCGGACATGGAACTGAGCCGCTGTACCGGTTTGCCTTTGGGGTGAGCCACCAAATTCAAGCCCCCCGCAAAGGGATCCGTTGGGTCATCCAATTGGAGATAGCCATCACCGTCAGAGAGGGTAGCAAAGATTTTTTGGAAATTTTCGTTGACGGCATCAAAAGCTTTTTTAAATTCCTGGAAGCGGCGCGTGGTAAAGCGTTCAATGCGGGCCAAGACTTCGAGGCGTTCCTGTTCGAGGGTGGATAATTTTTCAGATAGCTCCCCAAGGCGAATTTGAGTTTGTTCATATTCCTTGAGGGCGAGCATATTCACGGGTTCGAGATCTTCGATTTTCTTTTGGGTGCGACGGCTGGCCCGCTGCAGTTTCTCAATCTGTTCTGTGATCTCCTGGAGGGCTTGGTCGAGTTTTTCGGGTACTACTTCCAGGATCAGATGGGCGGGATCAAGATCCGGCGGCAGTTCGGCCTCTTGGGCTTGGAGGTGCTGTTGCAGTTTTTCGAGCTGTTGCGCCCGTTCCTGTCGCTGGGTTTGGAGTTTTTCCAGACGCCATTGACTGTCTTGGTGCTGTTTTTGGAGATTTTTGAGCTGAATTTCCGCCTGATCCCGTTGTTTTTTTACATCGCCCATCTGGGCAGAGAGTTCCGCCAGCAGGGTTTCAGTGGTTTGGATTTCCGTATCAATTTGATCGAGTTGGGTTTGGATAACAGCGATTTGGCCTTGGAGATCTTCTAGTTGGGTTTGGGTTTCCTGGAGTCGTTGTTCGTCGTTGGTTAATTTTTCACTGAGACGAATTAGCTGGGCGTCGCGGTCTTGGATCGTTCGTTGGGTGCTGTTGAGGGTCTGGGCAGCCGCTTGGAGGGTGACTTCCTGGGCTTTGATTTCCTGTTGAATTTCTTGCCACTCCCGGTGAGTTTGCTGGGCTTCGAGCTGGGCTAGATGTTGTTGTTGGATTACTAATTGTTGTTCGAGTTGCGGAATTGTCTGGGTGAGATCTTCGAGGTGGGTTTCGGCGATCGCCAATTCGTTTTGAGACTGCTGTTGCTGTTGTTGGGTTTGGGCAAGTTGGGGGCGCAATTTTTCGAGGGATTTCGTGAGTTGCGCCTGGTGCAGTTGGGCTTCCCGTTCCCGTTGGCGGGCTTGGGTCAGTTGTTGACTGAGATCCTGGAGGCGATCGCCTTTGTCGAGGAGAGCATTTTCGGTGTAGCGCAGCAGGTGCTCAATTTCTTCGAGTCGTTCCCGCAGAGCAATAATTTCCGCCGAATCCCCCGTGGCCATGCTGCCAAAATGGAGGGTCAATTTTTGGGAGAGGCTGCCCCCGGTCATCGCCCCCGTAGTTTCGAGGAGTTCGCCATCGAGGGTGACAATGCGGGTTTGCCCCATAAAATTCCGGGCGAGATCGAGGCTTTCAAAGACAGCAGTGCTGCCGAAGACATAGCGAAAAATATCCAGATAACGGCGATCGCATTGAATCAGGTTAACGGCAAAATCAACAAAGCCCTGGGCGTAGCGGGGAATGGTGTTCGTGGGCAATTTCGGGGCGCGAATTTTATTCAAGGGCAAGAAAGTCGCCCGGCCTGCCCGTTGATTTTTCAGAAGTTTGATCCCCGTCGCCGCCGTTTCGTCATCTTCAACGACGAGATAACCGAGCCGACCCCCAGCGGCAATTTCTAAGGCCCGTTGGTAATTTTTTTCCACTTGGCCCAATTGAGCCACTAAACCATGGACACCGGGTAAATTGGCGTTCAAAATCACCTTCGTCGCGTAGGTGCCCTGGGCTTCCTGTTGAGCCTGGGAACGGGCTTCGAGTTGATCGAGTTGCCGTTGTTTGTCCCGCTGTTCCCGTTGGAGGCGATCGCCGGTTGCTTGGTCGAGTTTGTGACTTTCTTCCAGTTGGGCGAATTGTGTCGCAAGGGTTTGGATGGTTTCCTGCTGACGGGTAATCTCCGTTTGGGTCGTGGCTAATTCCGTTTCCTGTTGGCTGATATCGGCGCTGAGTTGGGTAATTTGCTCAGTTTGGCTGGTGATATTGTGCTGGAGCTGGCTAAGGCGTTCCTGGAGGAGGGCTTGTTCGGTGCGTTGGGGATTGAGTTGATCTTGGATGCCTTGAATTTCTTTGGCGATCGCGGCTTGTTCTTGTACCCAAGCTTCCGAAGAACTGGCTAACTCATCGGCCCGGTGGCGACTGTCTTGGAGGATCTTTGCGGCGGCGGCTTGGGCGGCCTGGTGCTGGGGGAGGGTTTCTTCCTGGAGGGTGAGTTTTTCTTCTTCGAGGCGTAGGAGTTGTTGTTGGTTGACCTGCACCGTTGCTAAAAGTTGGCGGTGGAGCTGGAGCGATCGCCGTTGGTCTTCCTCTAATTCCGTTTGCCGTTGGCCCCATTGGTGCCGTTTTGCCTTTTGGGTGGCGAGTTTGGACGCAACCGAAAGTTGTTCATCTTCCCCAAGGGCTTTTACTTTCGCGTTTAAACTTTCTAGGGTTTGGCCAGTCTGAAAAATTTCCCCATCCAAAGCGTTCAAATTTTGAGTTAACTGGGTGCGTTCCTGGGCGCTGCTGGCGAGATCCCGTTGCAGTTTTTCCTCCTGGAGTTGGAGCGATCGCCACGTTAAAAGAACTTCTTCCTGCTGCTGGCGGGCCAGGTCAATTTTAAGCCGTTGGTATTGTTCGGCCTTGAGGCGATCGTCGGCCAGCTTTTCTAAATTGCGTTCTAGCTCCTGGCGAATGATGTGGCACTTTTCTTCCCGTTCTTTGACTGCATTGAGGGTTTCCCGGGTCTGGGTAATTTTGCGGTCAAATTCTGCCACGCCCGCCAGTTCATCGATGATTTCCCGCCGCTCCCGCCCGTTCATCGTAATGATCCGGGTCACGTCCCCCTGGAGCACGACGTTATAGCCTTCGGGGTAAATGCGTAGGCGATTCAGTTGTTCGTGGAGTTCCGTAGCAGTGCAGGGCTGGTCATTAATGTAATAGGTCGAGGCATAACTGCCGCTTTTGGTAACCCGGAGTTTGCGCGTCACCGTCCAATCGTGGCTCTGGAATTGCGCTAAAAATTCTTTTAATTCCGAGGCTTCTGTGGCTTCCGTTTGATATTGCTGGGCGAGATCACTGAGATCAAAGGTGACCGACACCACCGTTTCGGCAGCACCTTTCCCTTGGCTGTGTTTGTGATTGATTAAGTCTGGTAATCGTTCGGCTCGCATCCCCTTGGAACTGGCGAGGCCCAAGCAAAACAAAATGCCGTCGAGGATATTCGATTTTCCCGAACCATTTGGCCCAGAAACCACCGTAAAACCAGGACGTAGGGGCACGGCGACGGTACCACCGAAGGATTTGAAGTGGGAAAGCTCGATTTGCTTGATGTGTACCATCAGCGCCGGACGGGGGACAAAACAGAGGTTGAGTTAGAATTTTAGCGTCTAACTGCCCAGGCAAAGTGTTTTATCAGTGGCGATCGCCAAATCTTCCTGAGAACTTTAGACAAGCGCGATCAATAGCCTGCTAGAGTGGATGCTATATCTTGACGCCTAACTTTTTGTCTATTTCACTAAGGTGTTGACGTTCGTCTATGTTGACTGCTGAATCTTTTCTGCCGAGTGTCCCTGTATTTCAGGTGTTGGTACATCTACACCCCAACTATTGCCAATGGCTGACTGAGCGGATCCAGCACCATCAGGGAACGCACGTGGTCACCCTCAACGCCGAAATTGCGATGATGACTGAAAAAAGCAAGGCGATCGCCAAGGTGATCAAGCAGGCAGATTTGATTATTCCCGACGGCGCAGGGATTGTCCTCTACCTCAAGCTCAAGGGCAAAAAACAGCACCGGGTACCCGGCATCGAACTCGCAGAACAACTGTTGGCCCAGGCCGCGGCCCATGATTGGCGGGTGGTCTTTTTCGGCGGCTCCCCTGGGATTGCTGACCAAGCAAAAGAAAATTGGCTCAAACGTTATCCTGATTTAGATATCACGACCCAGCACGGCTATCTCACCCCAGAAATGGCAGCGGACTGGCAAGGTCAACTTAAACAGTTACAACCCCAACTCATTTTCACTTGCCTTGGTGTCCCGAAACAGGAATTTTGGATCGAGGAACATCGCCATCTTTGCCCCCACAGCACTTGGATTGGTCTAGGGGGAAGTTTTGATGTGTGGGCTGGGGTAAAACAGCGGGCACCAAAACTTTGGCAAAAACTCCATTTAGAGTGGCTTTATCGTCTTTATCAGGAACCTTGGCGCTGGCGACGGATGTTAGCGTTACCGCAATTTGTTTGGCGTGCTTTGTGGTCTTAGTCAATTCAAATGCTTGAAGTCAAAAGCAACATCTGCAGAATTGAGTAGGATTAAAGAAACATCATCAACGAATCAAGGTGCTTGGTATGGTAGACACCCTCGCCCAAAGACTAACCCTCCAAGCTTTTTTACAGCAACCAGAAACAACACCTGCCAGCGAATATATTGATGGAGAAGTCATTCAGAAGCCGATGCCAAAAGGAAGGCATAGCCGTTTACAAGGAAAGCTTTGTGCTGTGATTAATCAGGTTGCAGAAGACCAAAAAATTGCCTATGCTTTTCCTGAATTAAGATGTAGCTTTGGTACACGCTCCATCGTGCCTGATATTGCAGTTTTTCGGTGGGATCGAATTCCCTTTACCGCAACTGGCAGCGTTCCCGATAATTTTGATCTCGCACCAGATTGGACGATCGAAATTCTTTCCCCAGACCAAAGAGCGAATAAGGTTCTTGGTAATATTCTCTATTGCCTGGAACATGGCAGTCGTTTGGGATGGTTTATTGACCCAGATGATCTTAGTATTTTGTTTTTAGAACCCCAGCAACAACCCATCTTATTCCAAGGGGATCAAGAGGTTCCTGTCTTACCAGAGTTAGATATCAAGCTCAGTGTCGATCAGATTTTTCATTGGCTAAAAATGATCTAATTTAGAATCCTCTTTTTAGAGGCGATCGCCCCTAGTTTCTAAAGGTACTATCTGTACAAAATAGACTGAGGAATTGTCTTCAAAAAACCCACATCAAAATAGAACAACTTCCAAGCCATTCTTCTTGACCAAATGGAGTAGCTTTAATGCCATTCCACTCGGTTTTTTTTTGCCAATTTCCCACTTTTGTACAGTAGAAACACTAATATTTAGCAGCGCAGCGAATACAGCTTGACTGACTTGACAAGTTTCTCGGATTTCTTTGATTTCTTCGGGATTTAATGACGGCACTGGAGGCAAACAAAGCTGTTCAAATTCTCGTAACGTCATTTGATCCATCACTCCTGCTTGATGCAAACCATCAACGGTTTCATGGATCGCTTCAAGAAGTTTAGATTGTTTCATTACAAATTACCTCAACTAATTCACCTGCATCCTGGGCTATTTTTAAATCTTGTTTAGGCAGTGATAGATAGAACCGAGCCAATTTTTTTAAAGCTTCTTTCTCTCGCTCATCGATATTACTCCGTTCACTTTTAGAAAAACCATAGATAAAGAAACAGCGATCGCCTTGATTAATGGCCAGCAATGTGCGAAAACCACCGCGTTTGCCCTGGCCTGGACGAGCCACCCTTTTCTTGATTAAGCCACTGCCTAAATCTCCATCATGCAGACCCGATAAAATTTCTTGTACCGCCCGACAAAGATTTTGATCCGCGATATTTTGCTTTTTTGCCCAACGCCAAAATGTACGTGTTTGATAAATAATCATAGCGTTCCTCTTGGCTAAGTATAGCACCAAGTACTAGCTTTTATAGAGGCTTTAATCGTTGATGTCTGATTCCTGTTTCCCGAATAAACCCGTTAAGCTATATTACGTACTCATTTTCAGACGGCAGACATGGCACGGGATTTACGCGCATTTATCAAATTGGTAGAAGAACGGGGGCAACTGCGCCGCATTAAGGCTCTGGTGGATTCGGATCTAGAGATTGCCGAGATTGCAAACCGGATGCTCCAGGTGGGTGGCCCGGCGTTGTTATTTGAGAATGTGCGGGGGACTTCCGTTCCGGTGGTGGTGAATCTTTTGGGCACAGTGGAGCGCATCTGTTGGGCGATGAAAATGGAAAAGCCCGAAGAATTAGAAGATTTAGGCCGAAAATTGGCGATGCTCCAGCAGCCGAAGCCCCCGAAAAAGATTTCCCAGGCGATTGATTTTGGTAAGGTGCTGTTTGATGTCCTGAAGGCGAAACCCGGTGGGAGTTTTTTCCCTCCTTGTCAACAGGTGGTGATTGAGCAGGAAGAACTAGATCTGGGTTTGATCCCGATGTTGCGTCCCTACCCGAAGGACGCGGGGAAAAATATTACCCTCGGCTTAGTGATTACGAAAGATTGTGAAACGGGGGTGCCCAATGTGGGGGTTTATCGCCTGCAATTGCAATCGAAAAATACGATGACGGTGCATTGGCTCTCGGTGCGGGGTGGGGCACGTCACCTGCGGAAGGCAGCAGAAAATGGCAAAAAATTAGAGGTGGCGATCGCCATTGGTATCGATCCGATCCTGATCATGGCGGCGGCAACACCGATCCCCGTGGACTTGTCAGAGTGGCTGTTTGCAGGGCTATATGGCGGTTCTGGGGTGGCATTGACCAAATGTAAAACCGTCGATCTCGAAGTCCCTGCTGATGCCGAATTTATCCTCGAAGGGACAATTACCCCCGGCGAAATGCTCCCCGATGGGCCATTTGGCGATCACATGGGCTACTACGGCGGTGTGGAGGATTCCCCCTTAGTGCGCTTCCATTGTCTGACCCACCGCAAAGATCCGATTTATCTGGCCACCTTTAGCGGTCGCCCTCCCAAGGAAGAAGCGATGATGGCGATCGCCTTGAATCGGATTTATACGCCGATCCTGCGGCAACAGGTTTCCGAGATTGTCGATTTTTTCCTGCCGATGGAGGCCCTCAGTTACAAGGCCGCGATTATTTCCATCGATAAAGCCTATCCTGGCCAAGCTCGTCGCGCTGCCCTTGCCTTTTGGAGTGCCCTGCCCCAATTTACCTATACGAAATTTGTGATTGTGGTGGATAAAGATGTGAATATCCGCGATCCACGCCAGGTGGTTTGGGCGATCAGTTCTAAAGTTGATCCCGTGCGGGATGTGTTTATTTTGCCGGATACCCCCTTTGATACCCTCGATTTTGCCAGCGAAAAAATTGGCATGGGCGGCCGCATGGGCATTGACGCAACGACAAAAATTCCCCCCGAAACTGACCACGAGTGGGGTGAAGTCCTTGAGTCCGATCCTAAGATTGCCGAAAGATGCGATCGCCGTTGGGCAGAATATGGCCTCGCTGATATTGATTTAACCGCCGTTGATCCCAACAAATTTGGCTACGAAATGTAGAAAACAATCCCGATCAAACCCAAAAATATCCTCAAAATTGCAGGAGCTAAACTCACATTTTGCCCAGCGAACAATCTGCCTCGCCTTGATAGAATATTGAATCCCTAGTCCTAACCCATCATTCCCCAAAACAAAACAATGCTGCGAACCCCCGTTGATTTTCAAGATGAGTTTGATGTCATTGTCATTGGTGCTGGCCATTCCGGTTGTGAAGCGGCCTTGGCCTCGGCTCGTTTAGGTTGCCGCACGCTGATGTTGACCCTCAACCTCGACAAAATTGCCTGGCAACCTTGTAACCCGGCTGTCGGTGGCCCCGCAAAATCCCAGTTAACCCACGAAGTGGATGCCCTAGGAGGGGAAATCGGTAAGATGGCAGACCGCACCTATCTCCAAAAGCGGGTGCTCAATGCGTCCCGGGGGCCAGCCGTCTGGGCCTTACGCGCCCAAACCGACAAACGCGAGTATGCCGCGGTAATGAAAAATATCGTTGAAAACCAAGATAATCTTGTGATTCGCGAGGGGATGGCGACGGATCTTGTGCTAGGCGACAACGATGAAATTTGTGGGATTCAAACCTATTTTGGGACTTGTTTTGGGGCCAAGGCTGTTGTCCTAACAACGGGGACTTTCCTTGGGGGCACGATCTGGATTGGGAACAAATCGATGCCTGCGGGCCGGGCCGGAGAATTTGCCGCAGTGGGCATGACGGAAACCTTGAACGAGTTAGGGTTTGAGACGGGGCGCTTAAAAACAGGCACCCCCGCCCGGGTGGATCGCCGTTCGGTCGATTACAGCAAAATGGAAATTCAACCGGCGGACGAAGAGGTACGGTGGTTCAGCTTTGATCCTGAAGCCTGGGTAGAGCGTGAACAAATGCCCTGTTACCTGACTCGAACAACCCCAAAGACCCATCAATTGATTAAAGATAATCTGCACCTGTCTCCCATCTATGGTGGCTTTATTGATTCCAAAGGCCCCCGTTATTGTCCGAGCATTGAAGACAAAATTGTCCGGTTTGCCGATAAAGACTCCCACCAAATTTTTATTGAACCGGAAGGGCGCACGATTCCAGAGCTTTATATCCAAGGTTTTTCGACGGGACTGCCCGAAAGTCTCCAGTTACAAATGCTCCAAAGTCTGCCGGGGATGGAAGATTGTGTGATGCTCCGCCCAGCCTATGCGGTGGAATATGACTACTTACCCGCAACCCAGTGTTACCCCACCCTGATGACCAAGCGGGTCGAAGGTTTATTTTCAGCGGGACAAATCAATGGCACCACGGGCTACGAAGAAGCAGCAGCCCAAGGAATCGTGGCAGGCATCAACGCGGCGAAATTTGCCCAGGGTCAGGACATGGTTGTTTTCCCCCGGGAACAAAGCTATCTAGGCACTTTGATTGATGATCTGTGTACAAAGGATTTGCGGGAACCCTACCGGATGTTGACTTCCCGTTCGGAATATCGCTTGATTCTCCGTTCTGATAATGCCGATCAGCGGTTAACACCCCTGGGCCGGGAAATTGGTTTAATTGGCGATCGCCGTTGGGCCTTGTACCAAACGAAGCAGGAAAATATTGCGGCCGAAAAAGAACGACTCCACACGGAGCGGGTTAAAGAATTGGATCCCTTGGGTCAGAAAATTGCGGCGGATACGGGCCAAAAAATCAAAAGTTCTGTGACCTTAGCGGATTTATTGCGGCGACCCAAGTTCCACTATGCCGATCTCGCCAGTTATGGCTTGGGGAATGAGGCGCTCACCCAGGCAGAGCAAGCAGGGGCAGAAATTGATATTAAATATTCTGGTTATATCAAGCGGCAACAAAACCAAATTGACCAAATTAGCCGCCATGCGAATCGGAAATTGCCGGAAGGTTTGGATTACTTGACGGTGGAAACCCTGTCGATGGAAGCCCGGGAAAAATTAAATAAGGTGCGCCCCCTCACCATTGGTCAGGCCACACGCATTGGCGGCGTCAACCCGGCAGATATTAATGCCTTGCTGGTTTATTTGGAGGTGCAACATCGTCAAAAAAACGCCCAGGAAGCCGTTACCTCCTAAATCAACGACCCTGGGGGATGAATTCTGGGGTTAAGTTTTGCTCGCACGGAGTTAGCGATGTCTCGATGCCCTAGGGGATCGCCTTGGTGGAGTGCGGCACAAATATGGGGCACATCGGCAGGAGTTACCTGGCAGTACCATACCTCTGTGGGTACCAGGCGCACGGTCACACCCAAGTGGCATTGGCCTTGGCAGGGACTGGCGATCGCCAAGACCCGTGGCGGTAGGGATGCCCGCTGAAAAGCCTGAAGAATTAACGCACTTCCCCGCTCACGACAGCTCCGGTGCTGGCAAACCAAAAGATGGCGATCGCCGGGCTGACCGGGCGGAATAATGCTCAAACTTGTTTGGGACATGGCGAAACAGGGCACAGCAGGGGGCAGCGGGCAATTTTTAAATTAGGCGCGACAATGGGGATGAGCACTGATCTATCGCAACCGGGCCAATGACCTATCTTCCGCTGGCACAAGCATCAACCCTGACAAAGTCATTACTCCATATTTTGATTGTAGGGGAAGATTTAGGGCGATCGCCCCTGGAGGATTGCCTAGAGCAAATTTCTCGGTGGGATCTGAGTTGGCGATCGCAACCCTTTGTGACCCCCCTAGAACCCGCCGATTTGATCATTCTCTTTTGTCCTGAGGCACTAACCGAAATATGGCTTGATCAAAGCTTGGCCCTGGCACTCCCGGTGGTGGTGATTACTGCCGCCCCGCTCCCCAAGCAACCTGGCTTGATCGCAATTCCCCCCGGAGAGCTATCGCCGTTGACCCTAGAACTCGGTTTTCGGGCTGTGCTCCAGGAAAAAGCCTCCGACTTGGTGCGTCAGCCAGCGCCCCGTCCCCTAGAAACCCATCTCCAGCTCACCACCATTCTGGTCAAATTTTCCCAGGCCCTTTTCCGTCCTGAAGCCACCCTAGATAAGGCCTTGGGAATTCTGGGACGCCACCTCCAGATGGAGCGGATCACTATTTTTCAATGGCATTGGGATGGGGCAGGTCAGATTAATTCGCCCCCCAACATTGTTGAACAATGGTCCTATGACGGTTCTCCCCCTTGCCAAAAAAAGGTCGCAGAATTTCCCCTCCACTGGTGGCAACAACTCCTAGAGCTTGGTGATGTCGTGGCGATCGCCCACCAGCACCAAGACCCAAAATTAGTTCCCCTGTTGGAGTTCTTAGATGTCAAGGCATTTTTGGGACTACCGATTTTTGACCACCAAGGCCACCACTGGGGTCATTTAATTTTTACCAGCGAAGTAGCCCGCGCCCATTCCTGGTCAGCCCTAGAGATTCAAGCCCTAAAGATGGCGGCGGAACTGCTCCACCACAACTTGATCCGCACCGCTACCCAACGGGAACTAGAAGCCTCCGAAGCACTCTACGCCGGGATTGTGACCCATTCTGCGGAGGCTATTTTTTTGATCCGTGTCCACCGGGCGATCGCCATTACTGCTGCGGCTCCCGTTGACCTGACCGAGTTGGTGACTGAGTTTACCTTTGAAATGGTCAACCCCACCTACTGCGAAAAAATGGGGGTTTATCCCCGGCAAATCATTGGGAAATCGCCCCAAGCCGTCTTTCCCGAAAAGCTGGCGCAACAACTGTGTGATTCTTTCCAGGGTTGCCTCGAAATTGGTGAAACGCTGTTGTTTGAAGAAGTGATCGAACTTCCCGACTGCACCCAAATTTGGCGGACTTGTCTGATCCCGATCCGCGATCGCCAGGGCACCATCCAACAGATCCAAGGCAGCGCCCGGGACGTCACCGAAGAGCGTCAACTGGAACTGACCAAAATGCGCTACAGTCGCCATCAACATATGTTGGCTTCCTTGACGGTTAAAATTTTGCGCTCCTGGGATATGGACAAAATGTTAACTACGACGGTGCAGGAACTCCGCAAAACCCTCCAAGCCGACCGGGTGATTTTTTGGGAGATCTTGAATGAAACTGAAGGTAAAGTGACGGCGGAGGCGACTCACCCCAATGTCCGCTCGATGCTCCACCATCGGTTTCCCCTGGCGGCTTTTAACCGGGGTGATTTTGATCTATTTCGCCAGGGGGAACTCCAGACCTGCATCGACGTAGAAGCCGCGAAGTTTCCCCCGGCCCACGATGCTATGCTCCGGGAATATGGCGTTGTCGCCTACGCTGTTTTACCTGTCCTCGTGAGTGCTATGGATGATCCCGAAGGAGAACCGCGGCTAAAGGGTTTGATTTGTGTCCAGCAGTGCCATTTTCCTCAAATTTGGAATGCCGATGAATTGCATCTCCTGCGCCAGCTCATCAATCAAATTTGCATTGCCCTCAACCAGGCGGAACTACTGCAACGCCAACGCCATTACACCAATGAACTGGCCCGTTCTAACCAAGAACTCGAACAGTTTGCCTATGTGGCGTCCCATGACCTCCAGGAACCGCTGCAACTGGTGGCTAATTATGCCCAACTGCTAGCCCGTCGCAACGGCGATCGCCTGGATGAGCGTTCTCAACGTTATCTCCAGCACATCACTGCGGGCACCCGCACGATGCAAACGCAAATTCAAGACTTGCTGCGTTATTCCCGCCTGAATACCCGTCAAAGTAAACCGGAACTGGTGTCTATGGAGGATTGTCTCCAACGGGCGATCACCAACCTCAAGCTCAAACTCAAGCGGACCCACACCCAACTCCACTGCCCCAAAATCCTCCCAGAAGTCCTGGGTGATGGGAGTCAACTCCAGAGCCTCTGGCAAAATCTCCTCAGCAATGCGATTAAATACCGGGGCGATCGCCAACCCAAAATCACGATCAACGTCACCGAGACCGAACACCACTGGCAGTTTATGGTCGCAGATAACGGCATTGGGATCGATCCCAAACATCAGCAGCGCATTTTTCAAATTTTTCAGCGGCTCCACACCCAAGAAGAATATCCTGGCACTGGAATTGGTCTCGCCATTTGTCACCGCATTGTCAAAATCCATGGGGGCGATATTTGGGTCACCTCCCAACCCCAGGCAGGGGCAACTTTTTACTTCACGCTGCCCATTTATCACCATTGAGTAATAAACCAATGGCAAGTTGAGGGGCGATCGCCTTTAGCCGCAAAATAACAGAAAAATTTAAGGCATCCGCAGGGTCATGCCCCTAGGTAGGTTCGATACCATTGAGATCGGTAGTATATTTTGAAAAATTTAGAGTCATCGTAGCCTAGACCCTTTCTTTGGCTTCTAACCCCAACGCCCTTGACCCAAACGCCCAACGCCCCCATTTATTCTGCTTGTTCCTTGACCGCCATCCAACGCTCCATTCTGATGGTGGATGATCAACCTGGCTATCTGGAGTTGATGGCAGAAGTCGTCGAAGAATACTTTCCAGCATTGCACCTCCAAACAGCCCCCAATGGTGAACAGGCCTGGCAGTTTCTCAATCAAGGACAAGCCCTCGCGCCGTCGGCAGCCGAGAGCCAGAGCCATTGGATTTATCCCTCCCTAATCATTTCAGACTTAAATTTACCCAAAATATCCGGCGTGGATCTCCTCCATCGCATCAAACAAGATCCCTATCTCCAGGCGATCCCGGTGATTATTTTTAGCACCTCCCAGGCCGAACAAGATATCCTCCGTTGCTACCAGGCCCAGGCCAATTGCTTTATCACCAAACCTAGTAATGTGGATGATTTTTTTACCGTGGTGCAGCAAATCATTGCTTTTTGGTTGAATTTGGTGACTTTACCCCATTTTCCCCCGCAAGAGATCCCTTGAGACCGTTTTGACGTATAGTTTTAGGTCTATTTTTCGGTTATCGCGGTTAGGGAATATCTATGTCTCAATTTGTCTTACAAGATTTCATTGGTTCTGAAGTGGAACGGAGCTATGCAGAATCTCCGGTAGTGATTTTGCCCATTCCCTACGAAGCGACAACCACCTATCGCAAAGGTTGTGAATGGGGGCCGGATGCACTCTTAGAAGCGTCCCACCAGCTGGAATGTTATGACGATGAGTTGCGCCGGGAAACTTGTTTTGATGTGGGGATTTTTACCCATGGGGCGATCGCCGATACGCGCCAGAATCCTGGACTGTCCGCCGAGGAAATGCTAGCGGTCACCAGCGAAACTACCCAAAATCTCTTGCAAGATGGCAAATTTGTGATTGCCCTGGGGGGAGAACACGCCATTACTACAGGGGTCGTGAAAGGTCATCTGGAGTTTTACCAAGAACCCTTTACGGTGGTACAAATTGATGCCCATGCGGATCTGCGCCAGAGCTACGAAGGTTCTGAACATAACCATGCTTGCATTATGCGACGGGTAATGGATTTGGGGTTGCCGAGTTTGCCTGTGGCGATCCGGAGCCTCTGTCGGGAAGAAGCGGATTTATTGGCAGCGAAGGAAATTCCGGTGATTTGGGCGTGGGAGATGCAAAATGACCCCAACTGGATCGAAACGGCGATCGCTAATATTAAAACAGAAAAAGTTTTCCTCACCATTGATCTAGACGGCATTGACCCGACCCTGATCGCTGGCGTCGGCACCCCTGAACCCGGTGGCATGGACTGGTACAGCACCCTGCGCTTTTTGCGTCGCCTGTTCCGGGAAAAACAAGTGATCGGCTGCGACATTATGGAACTGGCCCCCTTAGATGACTCTGTGGTTTCTGAGTACACCGCCGCCAAGCTGGTGTATAAACTCATCGGCTACTGGTACGAAAATCGCTAGACTTTTCCCAAGGATTGGGTCGTCTGGAAAAATCTTGGGGCAATGTAGGGCTTCGCTCAAAGCTCACTCTAGAGATCTGCTTTGGCCTAAGGAATAATTACAGTTATAAATTTCCAAGTGAACGCCTAATTCCATGACGACCCTGACGATTGGCCAAGCAGCCCCTGATTTTGCCCTCACCAACGCCCAAGGTGAAGCCCGTACCCTGGCGGACTACGGCGGCAAATGGCTTGTTTTTTATTTTTACCCCAAGGACAATACCCCCGGTTGCACCACCGAAGCCCTAGACTTTACGGCCCTTGTCCCCGAATTTACCGCCTTAGATGCCGTGATCGTGGGCGTGAGTCCCGATTCGGAAAAATCCCATGGCCGCTTCATTGAAAAAAAAGAGTTAGCCATCGAACTGTTGAGCGATCCCGACCATCAAACCGCCGAGGCCTATGGGGTCTGGCAACTAAAAAAATTTATGGGCAAAGAATATATGGGGATTGTTCGGAGCACGTTTTTAATTGATCCCCAGGGTCAAGTGGCGGCAATTTGGTCAAAGGTGAAGGTTAAAGGCCACGCTCAATCGGTTCTGGAGACGCTCAAAGCGCAACTGTCGGGAAATTAGGGAAGAGTTTGGTGATCTCGCTGGCGACGGGCTTCGTAAAGCATTAAGGCACAGGCGATCGCCACATTGAGAGATTCTACCCCCGGCCCCATGGGAATCTGTACCGTTTCGTTGGCGAGGCTGGCGATCGCTGGGGACAAACCAGCCCCTTCATTGCCTAATAAAATCAAACTCGGTTGCCGCCAATCCACATCCCAGTAGGTTTTAGTTGCCTGGGGGAGCGTTGCCACAATCTGTACTCCCTGGGCGCGGTACCGTTGTAGTTGTTCAGCAAAGGTGGGGATAACCACAGGCGTCGTCTGGAACCAAGCCCCCACCGAGGCCCGCAGCACCTTCGGGTTACTGGGATTGACGCTGTCATGACTCAACAACAGACCATCGACCCCTGTCGCCGTTGCCGTGCGAATAATGGTTCCCAGGTTGCCCGGATCTTGGAGTCGTTCCACGGCTACCCCCAATTGGAGGGTTTGGGGTGGGGTCTGGGAAATGAGCGCCTGGTCGAGGGTGGCCACAATGCCATCAGGATTCACCGTGGTTGCCACCTTTTGCAGCACCTCTTCTGAAACTAAGGTTTGGCGATCGCCTTTGAGTTGATTAGCCAGTGCCGGATATTTTGTCTGCCAAGCTGCCGTAAACAGTATCGTCTGAAAAGAAAATCCCTTGGCGATCGCCGCCTCGATTAGATTGGTTCCCTCCAATAACAAACGACCCTGTTTCTGCCGCTCCCGCCCTTGGTGCAGCTTGCGAATCTCCTTGACCAGTGGATTTTGTAAACTTGTGAGCATCTTTGCCCCCATCGACCTTACCGTTGTCGTCAAAAGGCTTCAGGCAAGGCAAATAATTTTTGCCGGGTAGATGCGGAACGCGAGACTTGAACTCGCAAGGGATAAAACTCCCACTAGAACCTGAATCTAGCGCGTCTACCAATTCCGCCAGTTCCGCAGGTAAATATGTAATTACACAATCAACAATTATTACTTGAAGAACGAAAAGCGTCAAGCCAATTGCCAAAAGATTATCTATTACCAAGAAACCTATTCTAAACCGTGAACAAAAAAGTGTAATTCTGAGCAACATAGGCCAAGACTTTCCGGTAGAATCAAGACGAAAATTTGACAAAATTTCCCCCATCTTCTTTCCATTTGTGGAGGATCGACCCATTAAAACTTCTGCCCCCCTCACCCCCACCCGTGCGACCGCTGAAACCATCCTCAAAATTGAAGGGCGACATCCCCTCAGTGGCGAAGTTAAAATCAGTGGCGCGAAAAATTCTGCCCTGGCGATCATGGCGGGAACCCTACTCTGTAGCGATCAATGCCGTCTGACAAATATCCCGGATTTAGCGGACATTAAACGGATGGCCGAAGTCATTGCCGCCCTTGGGGTGCAAATCGTTGCTACCCCTGGCAGCCTTGATTTCGATGCTCGCCACCTTAGGACAGCAGAAGCGCCCTACGAATTGGTTTCCAAGCTGCGGGCGAGCTTTTTTGTCATTGGCCCACTCCTGGCCCGCCTTGGGGAAGCAAAAGTGCCGATGCCGGGGGGCTGTGCCATTGGTGCTAGGCCCGTAGATCTCCATGTGCGAGGTCTCCAGGCGATGGGGGCCGAGGTAATTATTGAACATGGGGTTGTCCAAGCGACAGTCAAGGGAAATCGACGACGGCTCCAGGGGGCCAAAATCTACTTAGATTATCCGAGCGTTGGGGCGACCGAAACCCTGATGATGGCGGCAACCCTCGCTGAAGGGGAAACAATTATTGAAAATGCCGCCCAGGAACCAGAAATCGTTGATCTGGCGAACTTCTGTCGGTCTATGGGGGCACACATTAGCGGAGATGGCAGCAACAAAATTGTGATTCAAGGGTGCGATCGCCTCCACGCTACCGACTACCCGATTATTCCCGACCGCATTGAAGCCGGGACTTTTCTCGTGGCCGGGGCCATTACCCAGTCAGAATTTAGCGTCTTTCCCGTCGTCCCAGACCATCTTTTACCGGTGATTGCCAAACTCGAAGCAACGGGGACAAAGGTGATTGCCGAAGGGCCGAACCGTCTGCGGATCAAACCTCAAGGGATTCTCCGGGCGACGGATATCGAAACTCTGCCCTATCCTGGTTTCCCCACGGATATGCAAGCCCAGTTCATGGCGTTGCTCACCCTCTGTGAAGGGAGCAGTGTCGTCACGGAAACGGTTTTTGAAAACCGGATGCACCACGTCGCAGAATTTAAGCGCATGGGGGCAGATGTCAAAGTTAAGGGCAATAACGCCATTATCAAAGGAGTACCTTTCTTATCTGGGGCTCCCGTAATGGCGACCGATCTCCGGGCTTCGGCAGCTTTGGTTCTGGTTGGTTTGGCGGCTGAGGGCACAACGATCATGCGCGAGGTACACCACATGGATCGGGGCTATGATGACCTTGAAGGGAAGTTTAAGGCTCTAGGGGCAAGGATTGAGCGTCTGACCGCGCCCCTCTAACCAATCTTTCAATTTCACTCAGTTTAGAAAAAGCAAGGAGGTTCAGCCCCAGGGTTGGGCCTCTTTTGTTGTGATTATCTCAAACATTGATACAGGCATTTCAAGCATTAAGAGACTGACCATTCACTACCCAGGGGGCGATCGCCATAGTGATTTTCGTGATTCGGGTGCAGTTCGGAAACTTTGCAGAATACTAAGCGCGATGTTTCAGGGCCTGGACTAATTGGGCCAGTTGGGCTTCGCTAAAGGCACTGTTCAAGATTTGGGCGGCCTCCTTGGGTTCTGTGGGAATCAGAATGTAGGGGAGTTGGGCGATCGCCAAATTTTTTAAATCCGTTGGCAGGCTAATGCGCTCTGGTTCGTTACGTTCTAAATGGTCGGCGGCTTCTTTAATGCTTTTAAGCACAATGGGGGCAAGGGTCGAAAAGCGATGGGCGGGATTGGCGATCGCCTTGTGACTTGCCTTGAGCAACTGCTGCCAAGATTTCACCTTTTTATTGAGTTTGGCCAGCTCAATACAGAGCTTTTGGAGTTGCTGGCGACATTCTGGGGTGGCGTCCTGGCGGAATAGTCCTAGCATTTGCTGCAACAACTCACGAACTTGCTGTCCAAAGGGAAGACCCATCGCCGCGGGTGATCTTGAAGGAGCCGGCGTTGCCGGAGGCGGTGAAACCTCTGGAGAAACGACAGGATCACGATTATCGCTGACGGCTAGACGATCCAAATACTTTTGTAATTCGCTGAATTGGGGATCCGCTTCCCCCATGATTTTCTCAATTTCTTCTTCCTGGAGGCCAAAGGGACTTTGGAGCTTTTCGAGGAGCTCTTGGAGCACATCGTAGGCATTGAGAAAAAGAGACTTTAGGGTTTCATCGACGGTAATCGTATTGTCCTTAAAGACCTTGAACGCATCTTCGAGGCGGTGGGCCGTTTTTTGGATGCTCGTGTAGCCCAACATCGCTGCCCCCCCTTTTACTGAGTGGGCGGCCCGGAAAAGTTCATTAACCCGTTCGGTATCATCCACCACCTCCGACAGCTCCAGGATGCCCTGTTCTAAGGTTTCAAGGTGTTCTTTGGCTTCTTCAATGAAATAGCCGAGAATTTTTTGTTGACTGGCGGCATCCACAGTAGATTCTCCTCACACTTTAGGGCTGGGGTAGAAGGGATTGAGAGGCGTCTTAATCACCCTGTTTTAACGTTATCAAGGAACGGTGATTTCAGCTTAGATCGATGGTTGGTTTGGGGGAATTTTTATTTTTGCCAATATTCTAAGGATGATAAATCATATCGAGGAGGTTGTTCTGCACTTCGTACTGCATTGCATCTGTGAGTTGCTGAAGAGTGCCCTGGCGATCGCCTTTATATTGGGCCACATAATCCTGGAGATTAATCGGTGTGCCTACCCGGAGCCAGCCCTCGTGGAGTCCCTTGGGCGCGGGAATTTCCACCCGAAACACCTCCCGTTCTAGGCGAGTGAGGGTATCGATAAACCGTTCAGGGCTTGGATGATCCCCCACATAGCCATCGTAGATCGCATCGAAGTTCAGTAAGCGCACCGTTGTTTGGTAGAGGCTTTCGTAGGTGTCGAGGTCGAGGGCCATCTCTCCATCGGCTTTTTCAATGAGGAGCGCCTGCATTTTATAAACCCGTTCCCGGAGCGGGAAATCCTCTGGAAAATTTAGGCCCAATTCCGTTTCACAGAGGCTGAGGGCCCGGTTCCGAATGCGCTCAATTCGGTCATTCCAGTCATCATCGGCCGCCGGAGTGAGGTTATATTCTGCTTCTAGTTGCTGCATCACCACCTGGGCGACCCCCCGCAGACGGCCATAGGGTTCCGGGTCCCTAGGAGTAATCTCTAGTTTCTGCTCTAGGGTTTTGAGGCTTTGCTGAATGATCAGTTCAGGGGCTTTGAGGTAGCGATATTTAATGCTAATGGGCACCAGATAACAGGGGGGAAATTGACTCTCTTGTTTGGCGATCGCCAACATCGCTTGCATGGGCAACTGAATCGCCCCCGTGCGAAAGGGCATGATTGCATCATTCTGAAAGGAACAGCCCCCCTCCGGAAAAATCACCATCCGGGAGCGCTCCTGTTTCAGCAGATCTAATGTGTGGGCAATACTACGGCGATCGCCAAGGCCCCGACGAATGGAATAACAGCCCATCTTTTGCAAAAACCCGGCGAGTTGCGCCGTAAAATTTTCGTAGGCCACCAGGTAATGGAAGATTTCTCCCAACTGGGCCGAGAGCAAAAACAGCACCAAGCCATCGTCAAAGGTGGGGTGATTGGGCATAAAGATCACGCGCGCATCTCCCAAATCCCGAATTTTACCGAGATCTGCCTCGCTCACCCGCAATTTCAGTTGATATTTAAAACGCCCCACCCAATAGGCAATACTTTGCACTAAACGCACGAGCATCGGCTCAGTTTGGGTCGGGAAAAAATCAGGTTTAGACATGGAGACAGAATTATTTTCAGGCAAGCGCTTCCCATTATTTTGCCTAAATCCATCGCCCCGGCGCAGGAAAATATCCCAAAAATTTTATTTATTCACAAATGGGGGAACTGAAAATTGGGCCGACGACAGTTCGTTATTTGAAAAAATGAATTAAAAAATCTGTACGGAGAGGGGGGGATTCGAACCCCCGTCCGAGTTGCCCCGAAACCTGATTTCAAGTCAGGCGCATTCAACCGCTCTGCCACCTCTCCAAAAGTGATGAGCAGGAATATCATAGCGTGAATCTCGACTGCTGATCGGAAAAATTCTAAGAAAACCTGTGCGGCCAAGACTGGCGACTAGAACGATAAAAAGGGTGTAACGGCGATCGCATCTAGGGGGAGTTGGCGTTTTTCGGCGGTGTGGCTATTCACTTGATAAATTTGGCGCTGGTCAATATCAAAGGCCGTTAACCAGCCGCTTTTAGTGTGGTAGACCCCGGTGTCAATGTCCAACCAGCCCGGCCCCTGCACCACCTGTCCCGGTTGTACCCCCGGAAAGGTGAAGGTGATCGTATGGCCGACAATAATCAGCTTATTGGCAAAGTAGGGCTGGGTCATGGAATGGAACTCACTGCGCACCCAACAGAATTGTTCCGCCCCCTGTTGCTCGATGGGTAGGTGGGGGGAAAGGCCCGCATGGACTAACCAAACATCCCCTAGATCGAGGTGGGTGGGCCGCTGGCGCAACCATTGTAAATGTTCGGCCGGGATGCGGTGGTTATAGCTTTGGAGGGTATTCGCACCGCCGCTATGGTACCAGGCGATAAAGGTTTCTTGCTGGACGCTGCCATCGTTGGCGATCGCCTCTAGCATCATCATTTCATGGTTGCCGAGGAGAGACTGATAGGAACTACGGCGCACAAACTCAATAATGTCCGCACTTTTGGGGCCTCGGTCAATCAAATCACCGAGAAAGTAAACCGCATCTCCTGTTCCGGGCGCAACCAGCTCCAGCAGGGCCATCAACGTATCGTAATGACCATGCACATCTCCTATACAGATTCGTCGCTGACCCATGTGTCCCCTATCCCCGTCACTTGGTAGCCACTAGTACACCCATCATATCGCCGACGATGCCGTAGTGAATTGCGTTCCGAAAGCCCGCTTCTTTAGCCAGTTTTTCTTGGGTTTTTCCGGTGGGAAACCGTTCGATACTGGGTTGAATGTAGGCGTATTCGGGGGTGAGCTGAAATCGTTCTGCGAGGGGCACCACAAAGCGATCCAGATACCATTGTTGAAACACTTGTTTCCCAGGATTATCCGGACGGTGAAAATCTAAAATAGCCACTTTTTTGCCTGGTTTTAACACCCGCTGTAATTCCCGGAGTGCCTGGGGAATATCGGTAACGTTTCGCAGCCCGTAGCCCATAGTCGCCCCATCAAAATGATTGTCAGGGTAGGGTAAAGCCAGAGCATCTCCTTCCTGCCAATGGATATCGAGGTGAGGACAAAAACGGTTTTGTTTTTGGGCGGCGATCGCCAATTGTTGGCTCGCAAAATCAATGCCAACGGTTTTGCCGTAAACGCCGACGGTTTTCGCTAGCAGTAAAGTTAAATCGCCACTGCCGCAACACACATCCAGGGCAAGATCGCCTCCGGTAACGCCACTCCATTTCACCGCCATTTTTTTCCAAATGCGATGCTGACCGAGGCTAATCCATTCATTGAGCGCGTCATACTGGGGCGCAATGCGATTAAAAATTCCTCGGATTTCAGTGGCAGCGTTCGGTTTGGACATGGTTTGGGGGGCGATGGCTCTCCCTGGGAGCAACAATGGGGGATGTTCAGGGGATTCAGTTGAAAATTTTTAAGCTAATGTAGCAGGCGTTAAAGACATTCAGCCATTGTAAAGAAAGACGGGTAGAGATGTCTTGTTCTAGCGCTGGGATTTGCGAAAAAAATGAGGCGATCGCCTTAAACTGGGGAACTAGATTATCAATTTTTCCCACCCTGATTATTCAATCATTGAACTTGCCCCTGGAACTACCAATGTCCCAAACCACGACAGAACCCTTTAAACCCCAGCAGATTGTTTGCTTAGTCGCCGGCGATCGCCGCTTATATGGTGCTGTTATTCAATTTATTGAAGCCCAGGCTAGCTATTGGCTACGGCCGCTGTGTTTGTTGAGTGCAACCGCCGAGGCCCCGACCCCCCTCCACCGCAGCGCCGATATCATTATTGCCGCCCCAAAAATTCGTGCCGCCTTGGATACTGAAATTCTCGATTGCTGGTCAGTGCTCTATGATGACTCCGGGGACTATGGCGACAATGTGGCTGGTCGCAAACTGGTGCAAGATTTTCTGCGTAGTCTGGATTGGGGGACGGCCACCCAAGGATAGCTGGCTCAAAAAATTAATCCGCTTTTGCAGTGTTGACGACAGTACCATCGCACCAAAAAAGTATGTCAAAATCCTAGGGAGTTTTCCTTGGGGTTGAATGTATGTGGCATTGGCGATCGCAACCATTAGCACAACGCACTGGTGCAGAAATTTTCACGCGACTATACGGCCAAGCCAAGATTGCCACCCTCCTCGAAAGCCCCTACCCAACCCCCAAGGATTATCCCCAGCTTTCCCGTTACTCCATCTGTGCCGGGGCACCGAGGGCCAAACAGCTATTTACGCCCGCCCTAGGGGAAATTACTGCTTGTTTAAAGCAGCTCCTCGCCACAAAAATAGATCCCCCGGCGGCGATCGCTCATTTGCCCTTTACGGGGGGATATCTAGGCTGGCTCGGCTATGACTTTGCCTGGGAGATTGAAACGCTCCCCTACGAAAATTCAGATCCCCTGCCTTTTCCTGTGGCCTATTGGTACCAGCCCGATTCCTTTGCGGTGCTTGACCACCACCAACAGGTGCTTTGGCTGGCGGCGGCCACCGTTGCGGATCTTGATCGTTTAACAACTCAACTCAGTCAACCGTGTGCATCCTCCGACCTTGATCAATCCCAAGTCAGCTCTGAAGCTCCTTCCCTTGAATTCCTCAGCGATCGCCAAGCCTACACCGACGCTGTACGCCAGGCGAAACAGTACATCCAAGCGGGCGATATTTTTCAGACTAATCTTTCCCTGCGCTTCCGTACCCAAACGTCCCATAGCAGTTGGGCCATTTATCAGCACCTCCAGCAGATCAATCCGTCCCCCTTTGCCAGCTATTGGCGATCGCCCTGGGGGGAGATGATCAGTTGCTCACCAGAACGTCTGATCCAAAAACAGGGACGCTTTGCCCAGACCCGTCCCATCGGTGGCACCAGACCCAGGGGACAAACCCCCAGCGAAGACCAAGCCCTCGGCGAAGAACTGTTGCGGAACACCAAGGAACGGGCCGAACACACCATGTTGGTGGACTTAGAGCGGAATGATCTTGGTCGGGCCTGTACCTGGGGTAGTGTGGCGGTGGATGAGCAATTTGTCCTAGAACGCTATAGCCATGTTATTCACCTCGTTAGTAATGTGGTGGGGGAACTGGCCGCCGATAAGGATGCAGTGGATCTAATTCGGGGAATGTTTCCGGGGGGGACGATCACTGGTTGCCCGAAGGTTCGTTGTATGGAAATTATCGAAGCCCTAGAACCGGTGCGGCGCAGTTTATTTTATGGTTCCTGTGGTTACCTAGATCAACGGGGAAATTTAGATCTCAATATTTTGATTCGCACCTTACTTTATGTGCCGAATGCCCAGGGGCCAGCCACCGTCTACGGGCAGGTGGGGGCCGGCATTGTTGCAGACAGTGATCCAGAGCAAGAATGGGCCGAGTCGTTACAGAAAGCGAAAGCCCAACGCCAAGCCCTCAATTGCTAAGGGGTTTTTCCGGGGCGATCGCCAACCGAAATTCCACTCTCCGCCATTTTCACGAAATCTCCATTAATCCGAAAAACGCCTTTCAAATTCGTTATAACAGTCAAGACATCATTTTCGACATCCCTTGAGAAACAATTATGGAACGCCGTCAATTTGTAGGTTTATTCGGTTTAGGTTTACTTGCGAGTTCTTTCCCGACGATTTTAGCCGCCTGTTCTGGTGGCTCGGAGTCAACGGCAGTCAACGAGGCAGAAGAAGCTGCGGCCAATGATGGGGCGATCGCCGAAGCAGAAGATGCCGCGAGCCTTGTGGCTGATTTCACCGCCGTGGGGAGTCTCGATGCCAATGGTGAACTTTCCACAGAGGTCAATGGACAGAAAGTCTATGTTTTCCGTAATCCTAATGACCAGAGCCTTGTGGCCGTTGACCCCACCTGTAACCATCGGGGCTGTCCCGTAAAACTCGCCGATGCTGACCTGGTTTGCGATTGCCATGGTTCGCGGTTTGCCTTAGATGGAGAACTGCTCCAGGGGCCAGCCACCGCCGGGTTACCCCGCTACGAAGTCCGCGAAGAAGGCGAGAATATTTTCGTGAAAGTGGCCTAAATTTCCATTTTCTGACCCGGCACATAATACTGCACTTGATGGGTTGTCATTGTTTGGAGGGGGCGGGCGTTCGGTGCATACAAGTTCTGGTAATGTTCGATTTGCGCTGCCCCCAGGAAAATAGGTTGGGCCACAACCAACCAAGCAATCCCTTCCGTGCAAGGGGGAGTCGTCAAGGAGCCAACATAGCGAAAATAAGGGCGATCGCCTTGGGGGAGTAACGCTGCCGGGTCGAAATGAATCACCTGACTAGGATGGGCTTGGGTTGGCCACCGTTGCAAAATGTGGGTGAACGTTGGATTAATTGTTCCGGATTCAACCAGCACCGCCAAAACCGCGACTTCTTGGGGGGCGCGCCGATGGACAAAGTGAACTTCCATGGCATATTGTTTTCCCTGGACATGGTGCTCACTGGGATAATGAAAATGAATTTGCTCAAGCTTGTAGCGGTCAGCGCCGAGCTGTAGGGTATTATTCCCCGTCACTTGGATTTGTAGAGTGGTACGGGTCGCCTGGATAAGCCCGAGACTTGGTTGATACTGCCAAGACACTGACGCCCCCGAAACTGGAGTAGACGATTCAGGAAAAAGCGCCAAGGGTGATTGGGTTTCGCCAACGGCACAGGTCTGAAACTCTGGTTGCAACTCGCCCCACCGCTGGGGGCCAAGATCTGCGTAGTTCCAAGGGGTTGCGATGGTTTTAGCGGTTGTCAAAAACTGCGATTGAGGCGCCGCCCAAACAACCCATAGGCCCCACCATAAAGCAATGGCGATCGCCAAAATCACTCGCCCTAACATGATTCCAAATCCTTTCCCTGAAACCTCTAAACAATAAAAAAGAGCCATGGTGACCACAGCTCCCATTAAAATTAGCCGAAAATAGCTTTAAAAAATAAGCAACAGATCACTCGGACTCTCTATCCTTAACTTGATGCCTCACCCATAGAATTTTGTCGGAAGGAATCCATTAAGGCAGTTGATTTTTTCTAAATATCAACCCATAAATTTAGCAACCCCCAGGGACAAAATCAGGGGGGTCAAGGGGTTGCGCTAAAAATTGCCAAAAAACTTGACTATTGTTGCCTTTTTAGCCTTCGTTGATCTGTTTTAGGTGAATGTGCTTGTAGCCAATCTTAATTTCAAATTCATCCCCTGGTTTCAGGTTCATTTGATTCGTGTAAGTTGAACCAATGACAATTTGGCCATTTTTGTGAACACTCACCCGATAGGTCGGTTCTCTACCACGGCCATCTTGACTGCCACCGGGGTCTAGGGGAAGTCCTTTTGCTTCAAGGACAGCATCATAAAAACCCGTCAAATTGACACGAGTCGAGCCATTTTTCGTACTGCTATATCCACAAAGCTTTGCTGTTTCTCGCCGGGGCAAATGGGATAATTCCTTTACTTTACTCAGCAGAGCCTTTCCTTTCAAAGGAGTTGTCGGGATGTCACTCATATTTCTAAAATGCTTGTTTTTTGAGTCTAAATTTTTGTCGGCAATAAACTTACCACATTTGTAAATATAACTGCAAAAATTCTGTTTTGTGCAGTTTTTTTAAAAAGTTTTTTAAAAGAGGCCCTGGGATTTTTAAAAGTTTTCGGAGTGGCGCTGATTATTTGTTAACTTTATCGACAATGGTTTTAACTGCCGAATTCATCCCGATAGACTAGGAATGGAAGAAATTTGTGGCAAAAAGAGGTTGGCCATGGACATCGCCTTCAATATTTTGCGCCAACGGCAACGAAACGTCGCACCAGAATTTTTCACTTATCAGCTTTCTGTGCCAGAAAGTACAACAATTTTAGATTGTCTAAATCAGATCAAATGGCAGCAGGATGGCAGTTTAGCTTTTCGCAAAAATTGTCGCAATACCATCTGTGGGAGTTGTGCCATGGGGATTAATGGCCGGGCGGCCTTGGCCTGTAAAGAAAATGTGCGCCAAGAAATTACCCGTCTACAAGGCACCGATTCTGATCCTGGAGCCATTCCCAAAATTACGATTACTCCCCTGAATAATTTTCCGGTGATTAAGGATTTGGTGGTGGATATGACTGCCTTTTGGCAACAGCTAGAAGCGGTAGTTCCCTATGTCCAAAGGCGATCGCCCCAGGTTCCCGAAAAAGAATTTCGTCAGTCTCCCCAGGAGCGAGAAGCCCTAAACCAAGCCGGCAACTGCATCCTGTGTGGCGCTTGCTACGCCGAATGTAATGCCGTCACTGTCAACCCCAAATTTTTAGGCCCCCACGCCCTCGCTAAAGGGGAACGACTGCTCAAGGATTCCCGGGATGATACAACCACCACTAGGCTGGATCATTACCACCAACCCGAAGCCGGTGCCTGGGCCTGTACCCGCTGTTATCAATGCAACTATGTCTGTCCCCAAGAGGTTGACCCCCTCGACCGCATTACCCAAATTAAAAGTACGCTCCTCCAGCAAAAAGACCCCGCTAAAAGTCGCGCGGTACGCCACCGGAAAACCCTCCTTCACCTGGTGCAAGCTGGGGGGTGGATCGATGAACGGCGTTTTGCTTTGATGGTGATCGGCCTCCAGAGCGTTGGTGAGATTTTTCCGTTGGGTTGGCGGATGCTGTGGCATGGCAAATTTCCCGTGACCTTCGAAGCTTCAGAAGGCACCGCCGCCGTGGCAGATCTGATGGCCCAGGTAATGGCTTCCAAGCAGGGAAGTCAAGATTATCCAGTAAAATGAGGGGGCTTAAATTAAATAAATTTTCTACAAGAAACGTTTATGGCAGCACAGGTGACAACTTCAACGGATAAAGTTTTACGGCAGCCGATCCTCGGCTCCCGTCGTTTTAGTAATATGCTTTGGGCCAGTGTTTCTGCCATTGGTGGCATTGGTTTTCTGTTAGCTGGTCTTTCGAGTTATTTTCACAAAAATCTGCTGGGGGTGAGTGACCCCAGTAATATCCAATTCATTCCCCAAGGGGCTGCCTTAACGTTCTATGGCGTTGCCGGAACGCTATTGTCTGCCTATCTCTGGTTTGTATTTTTCCTTGATGTGGGCGGTGGTTACAACGAATTTAATAAAGAAACGGGCAAGGTGACTATTTTCCGGAATGGCTTTGTGGGCAAAAACCGGATTATTAATTTCCAGTATCCCCTCAAGGATATTTTGTCGATTCGAGCAGAGATCAAAGAGGGTCTAAACCCCCGGCGAGTGCTTTATCTCCGGGTAAAAAATCGGGGTGATATTCCCCTCAACCGAGTCGGAGAGCCGATTCCCCTCGCGGAACTGGAGAATCAAGGGGCTGAGTTGGCCCGCTTTTTAACCATTCCCCTGGAAGGTCTCTAGATCTTTCTAAGCACCTGAGACGAAAAAAAGACAGTGGGCGATCGCCTTCGCTGCTTCCTATAATTTTTCCAGGTTTTATCTAAAACAAAAGTACGACTAAATTTCTATGGAACGACCTTGGCAGCTATTATGTCTCGCACTCTTGGTGGGCAGCCTCAGTTTGAGTGGCTGTGCGCCGACAACGGAAACATCTTCCAATAATCCAACGGCCACCCCACCCAGTGCCGAAAATTATAAGCCCCGTTTAAATTGCCCGGATCCAGCTTCTACCGAGACCACCCCAGAAGATAGCTGTACAGCGGTGGTCGAAATGGTACTCCAGAGCCAATCTGAAGCAGTGGATGGCCAAACGATCCGCATTGAACTCAATGGTGCAGATGCGCCAGTGACGGCGGGAAATTTTGTGGATTTAGTCAGCCGTGGCGTCTATGATGGCACCGCTTTCCACCGGGTAATTCGGACGCCGGAACCCTTTGTTGTCCAAGGGGGAGATCCCCTCAGTAAGGACAGCCAAGTGCCCCTCAATGCCCTCGGTCGGGGGGGATTTGTCGATCCAGAGACCGGGATTCGTCGGGATGTCCCCCTAGAAATTAAGCTCCAGGGTGAAGAGCAGCCCGTGTATGGCAAGGCAGAACTTGATCCGAATCAGGTGGTGCTTAAGCATGACAAAGGGGCGATCGCCATGGCCCGTTCCCAACTGCCGAACTCCGCCTCGTCTCAATTTTATTTTTCTTTGGGGCCGAATGATTTCCTCAATGGGAACTATGCAGTGTTTGGCCAAATTACCGAGGGTCTTGCGGTGATCGACAAAATTGAAATGGGCGATCGCATTCAATCGGCGCGGGTTGTCGAAGGAGAAGATCTCCTCGTGAAATAAAAAGGGACTAGGTCGCGTTTGAGCATTACCACGTCCCGTAACAGTTCAAAACATTGCCAGTGATCCAAATCTATCTGGGTCACTTTTTTGTTGGCAAATACAAAGGCGATCGCCCCCTGCGCCCCCCCAGAAAAAAACGATACACTGTTGGGCATAGGTTTTCTCTGTCCCGTCGCCATCCATGAACAATTCTCCCACTACCTTTTGTCCCGTCCCGGAAGAGCAACAGCCCCTCAACGAATATGACCAACTCAAGGAATCCTGGTTTTTTAGTTGGGGCAACATGGAAATGGTCTGCTACATCCGCAAGGTAGCCTGGGTCTGGTTTTGGGCGACCCTCATCTTTACCCCTATTGCTTGGGCGAGTTTTCCCTTCGACCGCTATCCGATTAAATTGGTCTTGAGTGCCAATCTCGGCGGGATGTTTTTATTGAGTTTGGTTTTACTGCGCCTTTACTTGGGGTGGCGCTACATCCGCGATCGCCTCCAAACCGAGAAACTCACCTACGAAGAATCTGGCTGGTACGATGGCCAAATTTGGCGTAAACCCGAAGCCGTCCTCCAACGCGATCGCCTGATTGTGTCCTACCAAATTGCGCCGATCCTCGCCCGTATCCAACAAACCAGCTTGATTGTTGTGGCGATCGCCATCGGTTTGATCAGCGGTCTGTGGCTGCTATAAACCCTTAAATCTTCACAATCATTCCCGCCACCCCCGTACTTTTCCCCTATCCTTTTACTGCTGAACTTTTACCCCCAATCGTTATGTCCAGAGGCAAACGCGTCCAAGCTCCCCCCCTTGAAATTAACCTCCTCCGGGAAGGTCTCAAAGAATCCACCCACATTGCCGAAGCCGTGGTGTGTGACACCAAAGGCCGTGTCCTGTCCATGGCTGGGGATGCCGAAAGCTCTGCCTTTATCCGGTCAGCCCTTAAACCCTTCCAAGCCCTTGCCGTGATTGGCACCGGGGCCTTAGATCATTACAAACTTTCCGATAAAGATTTAGCCGTCATTTGTAGTTCCCACCAAGGCACTAAGGAACACGCCCGTCAGGTGTTTCGCATCCTCTGGCAGGCAGATCTAGAATCTGACGTTTTGCAATGTCCGATTCCCCACGGCAAAGACAGCGCCCTCGAGCACAATTGTTCCGGAAAACACGCAGGGATGCTGTTGACCTGTAAGCATTGCAACTGGGGCCTCGGTAGCTATATGGAAAAGTCCCACCCCGTCCAGGCTCTGATCCTCAATAAAATTGCCGAATTACTCCAGATGCCCGCCCAGGAATTTATCGGCGCGCGGGATGATTGCGGTGTCCCCACCTATTTGATGCAGCTTAGCCAAATGGCTACCCTTTATGCCCACCTCGCGTCTGGCGATCGCCTAGATGTTGAGCGAGTTGTGCGGGCGATGACCTACCACCCCACCATGGTGTCTGGCCGGGGCGGCTTCGACACAGAATTAATGCGCCTCTCCGAGGGAGAAATTGTCAGTAAATCGGGTGCCGAGGGAATTCAATGCATTGGTCGCGTCGGTGAAGGGCTAGGTTTGGCAATCAAGGTCAAAGACGGCGCGAAACGGGCTAAATATGCCGTCGCCCTCTATCTTTTGACCCGTTTGGGCTGGATCACCCCGGCGGTCTCCGATACTTTGGCAGAACAATTTTTATCCCTCAGTCCCTATAAGCGTTTAGATGTGGTAGGCGAATTGTCACTGGTCTAAGCTGGAGATGCCTTTGCCGTTGCCCCCAGGAAACCCGATACAATAGCAAACAGTCTTTGGGCACGGCACCATGTGGGAAAATTTCAGTCTGCAACTGTATCACCTCCAGCAATTTAGTGACAGCCTAGTCAATGAGCAGCTGAGCCATTGGAGTTTGTTGAGTATCTTTTTGGTGTTTGGGGCGGGCCTCCTCACCAGCTTGACCCCCTGCACCCTCTCCATGTTGCCCATCACCATTGGTTACATCGGCGGCACCCAGGATAACGATCGCCTCCAAGCCTTTTTCCAATCCCTGTGGTTTTGTTTGGGGCTCGCGACGACCCTGGCGGGCCTGGGAATCGTGGCGGCGGGCTTTGGCCAGATCTACGGCCAGGTTGGTATTGGCTTACCAATCATCGTCAGTGCGATCGCCATTTTAATGGGTTTAAATTTGCTCGAAATTGTCCCCCTGCGTTTTCCTTCCCTGGGGGCGACCGACTGGATCAAGCCGGATTTCCCAAAAGCTGTGCGGGCTTATCTCGTGGGTTTAACCTTTGGTTTGGTGGCTTCCCCCTGTAGTACCCCGGTGCTGGCGACCCTTTTAGCCTGGGTTAGTACCACCCAAAACCTCGCGTTGGGGGCGGTATTGCTCCTTGCTTATACCCTTGGTTATGTGGTGCCTGTCTTGATTGCCGGAATTTTTACCGCTTCCCTCAAACGCTTGCTGTCCCTGCGGCAGTGGTCGGGCTGGATTAACCCCGTGAGTGGTGCTTTGCTCCTGGGATTTGGGCTGTTTTCGCTCCTCATTCGCCTGCCCATTGGCCTCGCCTAGATTTTCCCTAACCCTGAACGGGCTTTTTTCTTGTTAATTTGTCTTTTCTCATCCCTTAAACCATGACAGTTTCTGATTCTTCTCCTAATTCTCCGTGGCACAGTTTTCCCCGCAAGGTCTGGCGCACGGGTTTAAAGTGGATTGCGGATCTCCGGGTGGCGATCGCCCTGCTGTTGCTCATTGCGGTATTTAGCATTTTAGGAACCGTCATCGAACAGGGCAGTACCATCCAGTTTTACCAAGAGAACTACCCTGAAGATCCGGCATTGTTGGGTTTTTTGTCTTGGAAAGTTCTATTAGGGTTGGGACTGGATCATGTTTATACAACTTGGTGGTACTTAGTTTTACTCCTCGCCTTTGGGGTGAGTTTGATCGCCTGTACCTTTCGGCGGCAACTGCCTGCCCTGAAAACAGCCCGAAATTGGAATTACTACAGCCAAGCCCGGCAATTTAATAAATTAGCCCTGAGTACGGAATTGGATCATGGTTCGCTCCAGAGCCTAAAACCCCAACTCGAAAAAAAGCGCTACAAAATTTTCCAGGACGGCGAAAAGCTCTATGCCCGGAAAGGAATTGTGGGGCGCATTGGGCCGATTATTGTCCACATCGGCATGATCGTCACCTTGGTGGGTTCTATTTGGGGAGCCTTTGGGGGGTTCATGGCCCAGGAGATGATTCCTAGCGGCGTGAATTTTAAGGTCAATAATGTGTTTAAGGCGGGGATTTTTTCCGAGAGCGATCGCCCTTGGTCGGTAAATGTGAATCGTTTTTGGATCGACTACACCCCCACGGGTGACATTGATCAATTCTATTCAGATCTATCGGTGGTCGATGACCAGGGTCAGGAGCTTGAGCGCAAAACGATCTCGGTAAATCACCCCCTCCGCTACGATGGCATCACCTTTTATCAAACCAGTTGGTCCATTGGTGGTGTCCAAGTTCAACTGAATAATAGCCCGATTTTTCAATTACCCGCCGCCCAAATCCCCACGGAGAATGGGGCGAAACTCTGGGGCAGTTGGGTACCCATTAAGCCAGATATGAGTGCTGGGGTCTCGATTTTGATGCAGGATCTCCAGGGCAGTGCCATTGTCTATAACGAGCAGGGAGAATTGGTCGGAGCGGTACGGGTTGGCGATCGCCTAGATGTGGGGGACATTAGCTTGAAACTAGTTGATCTCGTTGGTAGCACTGGCCTCCAGATTAAGGCGGATCCCGGTGTTCCCGTGGTATACACAGGCTTTTTGTTGGTGATGGTTGGGGTGGTGATGAGCTACGTTTCCTATTCCCAAGTGTGGGCCCTCGCCGCTGGCGATCGCTTTTATCTGGGAGGGAAAACCAATCGCGCCCAGGTGGCCTTTGAGCGGGAACTTCTGGAGATTATCAATACCCTTGAAACATCGTCTGCCCAAGCAACCCCAGAAAACACCTTGACATCAATTGAGCAATAAAATAACCGATTGGGCTACACCAACGAGGAAGCCCAGTACTCCCCCCAAATTAACGATGGCTTGGAGTTCATTTTTGACAATGCCCTGGATGGCGCGTTCTAGTTCCCTGGGGCTGGTATTGTTCACCCGCTCAATGATTACTTGATCAATGGCGAGGATTGGGATCACCTGACTGATAATTTTTTCGAGGTCTTTTTCTAAATAGCGATCCAAAAGCAAAGATAATTCTTGGCTAACGACACCCAGGGAACTATCTAAGACTTGAGACGCTTGGAGTCGCCGTAAAATCACCACCGACAAATTATCCCAATCCACCGACTCACCAATATATTCCATCAAGCCCGCCCCTTTATCCTGGAAATACTGGCGGATTGTTTGGTGAAAACTTTTACGGAGTTGCCGCACCGTAGACACAGGCAAATTTTGGAGGGACAAACCCTGGAGCCAGAGGCGCAATTTAAGGCGAATTTCGAGGGTGAGGATTAACTCCTGGAGACGGGCATTGGCAATTTCTCGCTCCTCTAAACAGAAGGCCCGGAGGCGGGTCAGGCTATTTTTAACGCCAAATAGGTTCGCAACGACCCAATAGGTACCGCTGGTTTTTTCCCGGAGGCTGGTGTCGATAATTTCAATATTTTTGTCGGTAAGAAAATCAATGGTTGCCTGACGGAGAATATCGGGGGTTAGAACGGTACGCAACAGCCAATCGGTAAGCTGGCGGGCTTGGGCCTCCGTAAGTTTAAAGTCCAGCAGCAGTTGATCAAACAGTTGGTAAACCTGGGCTTCTAAGAAGGTATCTTCCCGAGACCAAACTTTAATGAGGCGGGGCAAAGATTCGCTGGCTAAGTCTCGTAGAATTGCCGCCAGAATCCCAGCGGTTTTTTGTTCTTGTTCCCCTTGGATTTGTGCAAAGGCCAATTGCAGTAGCCACCGGATCGCGGCTTCGATGCGTTCGGTTTGGAGCAGTTTTTGGGCGAGCTTTTGGATTTCTTCGGGGGTGAGCAGCGACCCCATAATAATCCGGGAAATGTTGCGGGCGAGGCGGTCTTGATTAGCGGGGATCAGGCCTGGGGTGAAGGGTAAACGGCGATCGCCAAGGTAGATGGCCTTGTAGGGACGAAACAGCATATTGATCGCAATGTCATTGGTGAAATACCCAATCACAGTGCCAGCAACAGGGGGTAACAGTAACGTCCAAAAATTCAAAGCTGTGGGTCATTTTGTACTCAACATCTCTGATTTTAGGGCTTTTAGTTGGGCGATCACCTGGATTGAGATGTAACTTTATTGATTGCTAGGGCACAAAGGCTTCGCTTCCTTGGACTGACGGAAAGGGGTTAAAGGTCACTTCTGAATTGCTGGGTTCCTTACGCCATAGCTTTTGGAGACCATTAGCGGCGATGGTGATATACAGGACATCCTGGGGTTGCAGTTGCCGTTGCAGGAGGGGCCAACCGTGCACAGCTTCCCCCTGGGATTCGAGGTAGAGGGGGACAAAATTTTGGGCGATCGCCGCATCTTGAACCCGCTGTCCACAGAAAGGATGGTTTGGGGTAATCAAGGTTGCCAGGGCAATCCACAGCAGATCGTCAGTCATGCCGTTGCCAAGAATGCGTCCCCCTAGGGCGGCGGCAGCAAAAGAATGGGTTGCGAGTTCCGTCGGGGAAAGCACCAGATCAAAGGAAAAGACTTCCTGGGCCGACTGGGCAAAATTCGTATCTTGGATGCGGACAATCACATTGACCTTGGGGGCGATCGCCTTGGCACTCAGGGCAATTTCGACGTTGGTCATGTCCTGGCTGGTGGCGGCAATCAGGGCCGTTGCTTTGGCAATCCGTGCATCCCGTAAACTGCTGGTCACGCTGGCATCGGCAAGAATGACCGGAATCCCCAAGGTTCTGGCGGTGCGTAAAAAGCGGTTGTTGTGGTCGGTTTCAAGAACAACAACGTCATAGCCCTGGTGGTGCAGCTGGCGGGCGATCGCCATGCCCATCCCTCCCAAGCCACAGATCACGTAATGGTTTTGGTGGGGAATTTTTGTCGCATCCCAAAACTGGCGAATTCGACTTCCCAAAATGAAATCATTGATCAACGCATAGCAGATCCCCACGACCCCTGCGCCGACCACCATCATCACCGCCGTGAAAACCTTGACCCAATCGGGGGCGAGTTCCGCGACTTCTTCTTTTCCTCCGGCCCCAGTGATCATCCCCACTGAAAAATAAAGGGCATCCACCAAGGACAAATTAAAATTCACACAAACATAGGTAAAGGTGGCAATGCAGATGGTCACCAACAACGCCACCGTCACCAGGGTCATCGGCCGCACGTGGTGTTGGTACTGCCGTAGATTGGCGATCGCCTTCCGAAATTTTTGCCAGAGGGAATAACGTTGACTTTTAACCTGGGGCGGCGTTCCCAAGATTAAATGATCCCCCACCTGGAGGGTTTGGTCGGCCACCACCGCCGACACCAAATCCATTTCCCCTTGGGCTGGTAGGTAGTGGATAAACATCCGCTCCGGATTTTCCCAAAGCTCACTGAGGGGTTGGCCTAACCAGGGATGATCCGTGGTGATCACTTCCTCATAGATCGGCCAGGTTTTTTCGTAGAGACGCAGTTGGCCGATGGCTTTATTACCCAGGGCGGCAAAGGCAAAAATGGGGGCGGCCAGGGCCGAAACACTCATGGTCACATGATCCGGCAGGGTTTGATCGAGGCGATCGCCCAGGGCTTGGTTATAGATACGATTGACAATGCGAATATTCGGATTTAGCACCCGCGCTTGGGTCAGCACCGCAAGATTGAGAGCATCATCATTACTAGCGAGGACGAGGGTTTGGGCAGAGTGTATTCCCGCCCGCACGAGGAGTTGTCCCTGCCTGGGGTCGCCCACAATAATGCCCGCTGCCCGCTGATGACTGGGGCGATCGCTAATGCCGATCACCTCAGCCCCTTGATTTTGTAGTAGACGAAAAATTTTATATCCCGTTCGTCCTAAACCACAGACAATAATTTTTGGTTGCATGGAAACTGGGCCTGGGTTGATCAGGACTTATTTCAACAGATCAATTACCCTTCCTGTTTTAAACCCAAACGTTCCCGGCGAGTGTAATGAACCACACAGAGCAAAACAACTTCACATTTAGAGGCCAGAATTAGCACCCCTCTGCAAGCAACCCAGGATGATTCCCCCAGACTTGCCCCCAAAGCCCTGTAGAATATTCTTGAAAAAATCAACAGTTTTCCAAACGTAGCTATGGTAGTTGCAGACGCTCACACCCAGGGCTTTTCCCTCGCGCAATATCTCCAAGAACAAAAGACCATCGTCGAAACCGCCCTTGACCAATCCTTAGTTATCACTGAGCCTGTCACCATCTACGAAGCCATGCGCTATTCCCTCCTGGCTGGGGGGAAACGGCTACGCCCGATTCTTTGTCTTGCCGCCTGTGAAATGTTGGGGGGCACCGCCGCCATGGCGATGAATACCGCCTGCGCCCTGGAGATGATCCACACCATGTCTTTAATCCATGATGATCTGCCCGCCATGGACAATGACGATCTCCGTCGAGGCAAACCCACGAACCATAAAGTTTATGGGGAAGATATTGCCATTTTGGCAGGGGATGCCCTGCTCTCCTACGCCTTTGAATATGTGGCCCGCACCCCGGATGTTCCGGCAGAACGTCTGTTGCAAGTGATCGTACGCCTCGGTCAAGCAGTGGGGGCTGAAGGCCTCGTCGGTGGCCAAGTGGTGGATCTCGAATCAGAAGGGAAAACCGATGTTGCCGTAGAAACTTTGAACTTTATCCATACCCATAAAACAGGGGCATTGCTGGAAGTTTGCGTTACGGCGGGGGCAATTTTAGCCGGAGCGAAATCCGAAGAGGTGCAATTACTCTCCCGTTATGCCCAAAATATTGGTCTGGCTTTTCAGATTGTCGATGATATTCTCGATATCACTGCCACCGCGGAGGAACTAGGTAAAACGGCAGGCAAAGACCTCGAAGCCCAGAAGGTCACTTATCCGAGCCTATGGGGTATTGAAAAATCCCAGGCTGAGGCCCGCAAGCTGGTGGCAGAGGCGATCGCCTCCCTCGAACCCTATGGTGAAAGGGCCAATCCCCTTAAAGCCCTGGCGGAATACATCGTTAACCGTAAAAACTAACCCGCGTCACGGCCAAGCACCATGGATAATTTCAGCGCAGTTTTCCAAAATCACATCCTGATTGTGGCATTAGTGGCCTGCATTACGGCACAGTTGCTCAAAATTCCCATTGATTTGATTCGTTATCAAAAAACCAGCCTCCGTTCCCTCTTTAGTGCTGGGGGGATGCCCAGTGCTCACTCTGCTCTAGTGGGGGCCTTGGCCACGGGGGTTGGTCAGGCGAAAGGGTGGGATAGCTCCGAGTTTGCGATCGCCTGTTTGTTTGCGGTGATTGTGATGTACGATGCGGCCGGAGTGCGCCAAGCTGCGGGTAAGCAAGCGCGTATTCTCAACCAGATCATTGATGATATGTTCCAGGAAAAAGAATTTAGCGAAGAACGGCTCAAGGAATTACTCGGTCACACACCAGTACAGGTATTTGTGGGGCTTTCCTTGGGCATTGCGATCGCCTTTTTTGCCAATAGCCAACTGGCCTAGACCCAGATCCTGACCTTCATCCCTAAACGAATTTCTTCTTATTTCTAAGCTTCATGATGCAATCTACGACTTATTTTTTCGGGGCGATCGCCCTGGCTTTTTCCCTGGGCGCCTGTACCCAAAACAGCACCACCCCAGAATCTAACGCCACTGGGGGCGGAACTGTTGCGACCCCAGAAGCAGCACCAGAAACCCCAGCGTCGCCCCCAACCCTCCAATTCACCGCCCTGGAATGGGAAGCAAGCCCCGTTAGCCTCGAAATCCAAGACCAGGTGGGACAGACCTTCGAGTTTTCCTGTCCGCCGGGGGATCCCAGCCAAAGGATTTGGGGCACGGGTGTTTACACCAGCGATTCGTCCATTTGTGCCGCCGCCGTCCATGCAGGTCTATTCGCCGCAGAGACCGGGGGGAATTTAACTTTAGAAATCCTCGCGGGCCAAGACCTCTACACCGGTAGTCAACAAAATGCAGTGACCAGTCGTGATTACGGCGCTTGGGGTGGGAGCTTCCGTTTTCCGGAGGCCAGTGGTAACGCTGCAACAACGCCGAATATCCAGTGGGATTCGACCCCAGGCTCCTTCGGGATTGCCGAAAATGTTGGCGATCGCTACAGTTTCAATTGCCCACCCAACGGTGAACTAGGAGCCTCGGTCTGGGGGACGGATATTTACACTAACGATTCCGCAATCTGTGTGGCGGCAGTCCATGCCGGAGAAATTGACCTAGCTACGGGCGGCCCGATCACCATCGAAATTGCCCCCGGTCAGGACAGCTACACCGGCGGCGATCGCAATGGCGTAGTTACTGCCGACTATGGCTCTTGGGGCGGTAGCTTCATTTTTTTAGACGAATAAAGCAACCAAAGACAGTTCCCTAGGGTTCGGGGTAAGCATGGGTTACATAGGGAACCGCGACAACTTTTCCAGTCACTTCTCCTGCTGTCACTTCTAACCCTTCTCCACCCACTTTCGTACGGATATAACCAAGGGCAAAGGTGTTATCCGGGTCAATACTGGTGATGACGCCAGCCCGTTCTTCACCCACAAAAATTTTGCAAGGGACTGCTACGGGGGCAGAAAGTTGAATTCCAAAAAGCCGCTGTTTAACGCCTTTGTAGGTATTGAGGCGGGCAATGGTTTCCTGGCCAATGTAGCAGCCTTTATCAAAGGAAATGCAATCCCAAAGCCCTGCTTCCAGGGGATTATAATCTTCGGTAAGTTCTTGGTCGGGGGCGGGTCTGCCTTGGTGAATGCGCAGTTTCTCCCAGGCTGCTTCGCCACAGGGGATCGTTCCTAAATTCATCAGAGCTTGCCAAATTTCGACACCAGCCTCGGCGGGAATATACAGGGTATAGCCCGGTAATTTCAAACTGTTCCCCGTCGCACAGAGAATGTTTTGTCCCTGGATTTCTAGAAATTGATGACCACCAGCCGGAAAGTCAGCTAAGGTTACGCCAGTGAGTTTTTCGAGAATTTCTTTGGCCTGAACACCCATCAAAGACAGGATATTGAACTGCCCAGAAAGATCACTAATTTCTACTTTGTCCATCGGAAAGAGAAACCGATCAAACCACTCCAGGAGAAAGGTCTTTTTCTGGGGTGAGACCTGCACCCAGAGGGCATCATCCAGAATATGCACCGTGGCGAGATCGATGGTGCGGGCCGTGGAATTAACGAGGACAGTGTCACAGCTTTGGCCCGGTTGAAGCTGCTGGATTTGATTAGTGCTTTGGTTGTGGAGGTAGCGTTGACGGTCAGCGCCCGTAAAGTTGAGGAGACCCCAATGGCTTTGGTCGTAGAGCAGACAGCCATTGCTGAAATCTTGGGAAATGTCGGCGTCGTTCCCAAAGGTTACAACGGCCTCACCGGAAGCTGTTAAAGGAAAGCCTTGGTGCTGGTGGTATTGCAAAAGGGGGGTCATGGCAATGGTCATGGATACTCAATTTGGCACAGATTCCATTATGCCAAGGGGAGAGGTTACACTGACAGAGATATTTTCTATGTGTTGTTTGGGATCGCCACCTATGGACTTATTTCGTCAACAGATTCTGCCGTTTTTAATTTTGCTGGTCTTCCTCTTGGCTTTAGGGATTGTCAGCGCCCGGATTTTTCTCCCCACCGATATGCTCGCCCCAGCACCCATTGGTTTTTTGGGCTAGGTCATGCTACCAGCGGGCTTTTCTCTGAGACGGGGTGCGATGATCGACCGACCGTTATTGTTAAAGTTTTTGCACCGCAGTTACCAGGAACTTTATCCGGAAACGGGCTTCGATCACCTTCGTACAACCTTGAACCATTACTTCACAGTGGATACGCCCCTCTGGTGGGTACGGACAGAAACGGAGCAAGTGGTGGGTTGTCTCTGGCTGGGCAATAGTGTTGATCAAATTAGCGGCGATCGCCACAGTCATATTTTTCTGTTGTATGTGATGCCGGAGTATCGCCGTCAGGGGCTGGGTTCGGCGCTTATGGCCACAGCGGAACGGTACGCGAAAACCAAAGGCGATCGCCAAATTACCCTCCAAGTTTTCACAAATAATCAGACGGCCCAGAGCTTTTACCAAAGCCTCACCTACCAGCCCCATGCAATCTTGATGCGAAAAATCCTCCCCTAAAGGATCTATGGCTCAATCTCGACTCCAAGTTTTTTGCGATCGCCTCGAACAGGATCTCCGACCCCACCTCGATCTCACCAGCGAGCATCCCCACCATCCTGTGATCGTGCGCCATTGTCCCAGCCCTTGGTATTGCGTGGGCACCGGGAACTATGCTGCGGTTGTCGCCCACCCTGATTTTCCGGCGTGGGTAGTAAAGGTCTATGCCCCCCACCGGGAGGGATTTGCCGCAGAAGTGGAAGTTTATCGTCGCCTAGGGACCCACGCTGCGTTTTCGGAATGTTACTACGCCAAGGATGGCATTTTAGTGCTGCGGCGTTTGCATGGCACGACCCTCTACGACTGTGCCCACCGGGGGATTCCGATTCCGAGAAAAGTTATTGAAGATATTGATCAAGCCTTGGATTATGTCTATGCCCAGGGCCTTAATCCCCATGATGTCCACGGGAAAAATGTGATGCTGGGGGTCGATGGTCGGGGACTTGTGGTGGATATTTCCGACTTCCTCAAACCAGAGCCCTGTTATGCCTGGAAAGATCTTAAACGGGCTTATTATTGCCTTTATCGACCCCTGATTGCTGGTCTCAAATTAAAAATACCCTATGCTTTTTTAGACCAAGTACGCACGGTCTATCGCGTTTATCGTCGGCTTGGCGATCGCCTTTTTTTGAAACCTTGAAACCCTAGAGGCCGTGGCGTAACTGACGTAAAATCTGTTGGGTTTTCGGATCAAGACTATTTAAGAGTTGCCCCCGTCGCTGCTGGCGTTGACGTTTGCGATGATCCCGAGAACGTCGATTGGCGGCGGCCACATCCGATTGCAACTTTAAAGAAGACATCCATTCCGCCCCATAACCCACCACCGTATGCCGTTGGGCCTGATCGGAGGTCACCACAATTACCCGTCGGGGCGTATTATAGTCGTGCCGAAAAGCGGCGCAGGCTTTTTCGATGTAAGTATCGGCAGTTTCCGAGAAAGCGGTGTAGTAAGCGGAAACAAATTGCGTATGTTCTTCTTCTTGGCTAGGGGTCTGCTGGTAATGGGCGTCAAAAACGACTTTTGTCCGGTAGCAGTTGTGGGAGGCGTAGTTAATTAAAACTTCGATCAATTCGTCCCGTGCCATCTCAAGGCCGTGGCGATCGCGGGTTGCCTTAAGCTCCTGCCAAGCACCAATGACGTTATAACCATCCACTAATAGTAACGCTTCGGGGGATTGGGACTTCATGACTCACTCGTAACCTCCATGGTAAAAAAACAAAAGGATTTTAATGGATAAAAACCACATCCTAACAAGTTTTGTCACGCTTCTGCCATCGTCGAAATTATCGCTGCGGTCTGTTAATATCGTTCACCATTGCGAGAAGACAAAGACTTCCCTGGGGTTGCATCCCCTTGCCGTTCATTTTAGTTAAGGCTTTATTTTTAAGTTGCAATTCTTTTTAAATACCTCCCCAAAAAATATTATTTCAAGCAAAACATTGCCCGTTTTTTTATTATGGTTTTGGGTAATTTTAGGCGGGATTATTCGCCTGACAAACCTTGGTGCAAAACCCCCTTGGACCGATGAATTTGCGACCCTCCTCTACAGTCGCGCCGAAAATTATAATCAACTGCCCTACGACGAAATTCTCACGGGGAAAGAGCTTTTAGCGCCACTACTCGGCTACCCAGACCAAGGCATCACTGAAGCGGCCCATTTTTTGATCCATTACGATAACCACCCGCCGTTGTATTTCATGGTGGTTAACCTCTGGCAGCGCCTATTTCCCCTAGAGATGGGGGGTTACATTTCCATTGATGGGGTGCGTCTCCTCTCGGTGCTGCTTAGTTTGTTAGGCATTGGAGCGCTTTATGGTTTGGCAAAGTGGCTCTTTCAGTCAGAAAAAATTGCCCAACTTACGGCGGCTTTGATGGCTTTTTCGCCCTTTGATATTTACCTGGCCCAGGAAGCTCGTCACTATACATTAATTGGTCTGTTTGTGATCGCTTCCTTGGGATCTGGTTTCCTAGTGCTGCGCCAAATTAAGACCCGGCAGGCGTTGTCCTGGGGGCAAGTTTTTGTGGGGATTGTCCTCTGTGGGGCGGGGCTGTTAGTGCATTACTTTTTTGTTCTGACGCTTCTGGCCGAGGCGATCGCCCTGGGGTGGTGGATGGTGACCTACCGCAAATATCCGATTCCGAAGCAATGGTGGCGTTTAGGAACGATCATCCTGACAGTGGGGCTTTTGGGGCTGATCTGGAAAACCCAGGTACTCCCCGACAGCTATGGCACCAGTATGACTAGCTGGATTCGCCTTGATCGCAGTGATTGGTTAGCATGGCTCAGTCCGGTCTTTCAGTTGTTGGCTACCGTTGTCACGATGGTGATGCTTTTGCCCATTGAGGTGGATTTTTTGCCGACGGTGATTGTCTGTGGTGCGGTGATGATCGTGGTGGGTATTCGTTTTTTAACCCTGTGGCGACAAGGCATCAAGGTCCAGAGCACAGTGCCTCAGTTTCAGGATGAGTTATTTTTTCTCTGCCGTTTTGTGGGGGCTGCCTGGGGACTTTTTGGGGGGCTCAGTTTTGGCCTCGGCATCGATATTACCCGTGGTGCCCGTTACAGTTTTGTGTATTTTCCGGCGGTAATTCTCTTGGGGACCGTTGGCCTGAGCTATTTTTGGCAGCGGGAGAATATTCGCTGTCTAGGGATTGAAACGATGGGGACTCGGTTTCCCCAGGTGAAATCTGGGACAAAGGCGATCGCCTTTATGGTGCTGATTAGTTTTTGTAGTGCCTTAACTGTCGTCCATGATTGGGGCTACCAAAAGTACTACCACCCCGACAAAATCGTTGACCGACTCGCGACAGCAACCCAACCTGTACTGATGGTGCTCCCCAGGGAAAGCACCGTGCAAATTGGCGAAATGATGGGGATCGCCTGGGAACAGCAACGACGTGCCCTAGAACGTCCTGTATTTTTTGCTTTTATACCGAAACAAGATGCGCCAGCAGCTTACACTGACGATCTAGACAGAATCAGCGCTCAATTTCCCCAAACGCCCTTTGAATTATGGTCGATCAACCTCTTTGAACCGATTCCTCTGTCAAACTGCCGCGCTTCTGAACAAGTTTGGGTTTCTGGCTACTACAGCGATGTTTACCAATGTGGTGCCCCCTGATCTGCCATTTCCCAGGGGATAAATTTAAGCGGCTTTTCTCAGTGAATCTTCTCAGCGGGATTCAACCGCAAGGCACTGTTGTTAACGACCGTCCCTAACCCTGGGCCTCTAGCTTTTGGTTCGTGCGACTTAAACGCTCGGCTAAGGTTTTCATGATTTCGATGGCAAAGTAGGGATTTTGCTGGATGAGAAACGTAAATCGCTTTTGGTCAATCACCACGAGGCGACAATCCGTTTTGGCGATCGCCGTCGCACTGCGGGGGGAACCCGGCTCAATGACGGCCATTTCTCCTAGAGCTTCCCCTTCACCGAGGATACTCAAGGGTTGCCCTTGAAACTGAATTTCCACTTCCCCGGTTTGGATAATGTAGAGCAGATCGCCCGGGGTGCCTGCGCTAAAAATTACAGTGCCCACCGCGAAATCCTGGGTGTCGTGGTCATGTCTAAATAAGTCAAAATGCGCCATCATGATTTAGTTCCTTCTGAACTCTCGAAATAAATTTCTAAAAACGAGCCAATGCCCGCCTATTCACGATCATAGTGGAGCTAAGGCCGCTTTTTTGCGTATTTCTTTGGGCTTATCGCGAATTTAACTTCCCCTTTACCAAGGCTGTTTTTAGCGGGGCGCTTCGGTAAAAGCTTGGACACGACCATCGGGATTTAACACTAGGCGAAATGTCCGACTTTCAGCAGGAAAAGAAGCGCCAACATTGCGACCCACAGAGAGAAAAGAAAGTTGGGGTTGATACAGTTCGGCGGCTTTACCAATGGGAAAGACCGTTTCAATGGCCCCTTGTTCACTGAGCTTTAAACGATATTCCAACACTTCACCGAGGTCGGCGGGACTCTGCCACTGGGTTTGAAAATGACGTTCAACTCGCTGTTCGGGGTTTAGCCTTGGGGCATTGGCGGGAGACAGGGCGATCGCCTCTTGCTGGGGCGCATCGGCAAATTGTTCTGCTTGATCGGCAGCGGTGGTTCTGGCCATTTGTCCCCCAAAGCTGGGAGCGACGCTCAGACTGGTATTCTCCCTGGGGGCAGTAGCCGTGATCGGGGCCGGATCATTACTAGGGGGACTGGGGGGGGATGCGGTTGGGGGAGCCGGATTCGCAGTCGTGGTTTCCCCTGGCGTCGGTTGAGTCAGATCAACGGTTTGGGGGGCAACCCGTGGGTCATCTAGGGGCGCATCGGCTGCGGATGGTACTGGCGAGAAGGTATAGGAAGCGTGGGGATCCGGAGGGATAAGCTCTACTTGGTTGCCCGCTTCATCCGTAGCTTCAAGGTTTAGGGCACTACTGGTTTCCGGGATTTGTTGCTGTTGCCAAACGGCGTTACTAATCCCCACCACGAGGAGAAAAGACGCGGCGATCGCCCCCCAGCGAGTGACAGTCCGGCGTTGTTGGCTAGCAGTGAGGCTGGGTAAAGCCACCATGTCCGTCTGGTAGGTTTCGAGGGCCTCCGCCAGGTCATGGAGTTGGGTGGCGTTGAGTTGGAGGGTCGGGCCAGATTCCTTGGTTGCTAGACGACCCAGGTGGAGGGTATGGGACAAAAGCCCCTGGGTGACAAGCTGAGGCTGGGTCAGGGTGGCGACAGTCTGACCAGGGGTGTTGTGGTAGCCATAGACAGAGGTAGCTTGGGGCAGCCATTCTAAGTCGGGACTGAGGTCTTGGAGAAACCCTTGGACATAGTCATTGACGGCGGTGGCGAGGGCATCCAATTGGGGGCGATCGCCTTTGATGACGATGCGCTGGTCGGGGCCAAGGCGCGGATCATCAAAACTCAACTCAAAATTCAATTCTTTAATCAGCGGCTTCCCTGTCCACTGGGAGAGGGCCGAGGTTTTCGCTGCCACTTCCAGGCTACAGGTGGGGGGAGTATAGCGACGGGTGAGGGTGGGAGAGAGCATAGGAACCATCTAAGAACGAAAACAAACTACGGGGGAATTGAGTAAAAAAGAAAGGAAATCAAGGGTGGAGTTTAGGTCAAGTCTCTAGGTTTTGCCTTGATCGATTAATGCTAACCAGAGGCGTCGATGTCCATTTTTGGCCCCATAGAACAGCAAATCAATCAGTAATTTCAGGGCGAGTCCCACTAAAGAGGCCGAGGCGATCGCCTCCCCTTCCTCCATGCGTTCTTGGTAGGTATTGCTAAAGTTATCGAGGTAATCCCCTAAAAGGGCGGCTCGGTGGGGTTCCTGGCCTTGTTCGGTCATCTGTTCCAGGAGAGCGCAGGCGCGGCGAATGTCATCCTGCTGTTGGCGGGCTAAATGGCAGATGATCAACACCAAAGAGCGGGCTTCTTCGACGTCTAATTTTTTGCGGCCCCCACTACTTTTCCGGAGGGGGTTGGACTGTCGCAGTCGCCATAAGGTAACGCGATCGCCGATGACTGCCTCTAAATTTAGCTCTTTGGCCGCCTGTAACATCGCCTCTGAACTCAGGCCCGCTAAGGACTCCAACGCCAATAAGACCAAGTCCAGATGACTTTTAATATTCTCTAGCTGCTGACCATCGGGGGGCTGGGCCAGGGGCAAATCCGCAAAAGACGCAGGGGTAGGAACGGCTTGGAGACTAGGGCGCATAGTTACAGCTTAGGTGAGAAAAATAGAGACCAGCGTTGGGTTACAGATTTTGCAACTCCCTTGTGGCAACCCCGTGATGGGCAACATATCCCCAATATTATGCCCCACCCCTAGGACACGACTCGGTCGTGCTCAAGATGTAATGGTGAGAAAGTGGAGTTTTTGGGTCGCCAAACCCCATGCCTGTCGGTCTTAACGGCGCATTTTCCCACATGGTCAAAAATGGTCATATTCACAAGGGAAAACAACGCTCAAATGTTGCCGATATGGATGACCTTCCATTGAACACTCCAGTAAAAAGTTGACATACTTTCCCGCCGTAAACAGTCGAAGATTTCTTGATACTTAGCTGGGTTGCGACACAATTGGCCTTGCCATCTCTCCATGTCCGTTTAGGGTCTCCCGATGCTCTTTATCAGAAAGCTGTCCTAGAAGGTGACTGAACTTACTGAAGTTAAGACGGGGTTTTAGCTCCATTCTTCCGGTCATTAATCAACGCCTTCAATGGGAGCAAAGCCTTGACGCTGAACATTTTCCGTCACATGATGCGGCTCTAGGAATTGCAAGAGATAGTCAGGGCCTCCCGCCTTCAAACCTACACCGGACATCTTAAAGCCCCCAAACGGTTGACAGGCCACGATCATCCCCTTCTCTTTCTTCACAACTGAACGGCGATCGCCAAACCCACTATTTATCTTCTGGAGTGATCAAATCAATTATTTGATTTCTGTTTTTTCGGTAAATTCTAAAATCGCTATCGAGGGTGAAAACGGAACTGTTGGGATTCTGTTCTGCCATCCGGACTAAGCAGGCATCCGCCAACGAAACAGGCACAGATTTGTAGCGAGTCAATAAATCTTTGATAGACTCGATTTCGCTTTCTAAGTCAAAGGCAATGGTGATGACTCCTTTCTCAAGTAAGCGAATAACTGCGGTGTCGCCTCCATAAATATTTCGCAGCAGGAAAAAGCTTTCTGTGATGACGGATTCACAGGTGAGCAAAGGAGGTTTAATTTGTGACCATTGCTGTTTTGTCCACTCATGGGTGTTGTCTTTTTTGTTGATTAGGGCGACGAGTGGACTGGTATCGAGAATGACATCTCTGCGCATTATTCCCCAAAACCCTGAAAGTAATCTTTGTTTGTTGCTAAGTCTTCGGGACCTTCAACATATCCGACAATATCCCCCGCAAGATCAAGGGCACTAATTTCTTCATCTTTACTAGATACAGTGTTAGATTCCAAAGTCGATTTTTGCAGCAAATAAGACAAAAAATCATTTACAAACTGAAGACTTTCTAATGGAAGCTGATCTATATACTGTTTCGCTTGATCTCTGATTTGAGTTGGATTCATCGTCTAACCCTCCTTGGATTTAAGTATGTTTTGATGATAGCCATTCTTTTCGAAGAATATCTTCTAAGCTATATGGCATTACTTCTGGCAGCTCATCTACAATATGATGTTCGTAAATTAATGCAGGGATTGTGCGCAAATAAAATTCTTGAGCCATCGCTTTTAAATATTCTTTTGATTTTTCGGTGTCAAGATAACTGGTGAGTTTTTCTCGTACACTTCTTATCTTGGTGAATATCTCATTATGATTAGAGTTAGGGCTGAATTGATAAAGTATTAAGCTTGTAATTAGATCTTTAAAGTAGTATTCAATAGCACTTTCATATTCAGGATATGGATCAATATTTTTCTCCCGTGATTTTTCCTCAAAACCTTTAATGCATTGATTGAAAGTAGACAGCATAAACTGAGGAGAAAATCCTAAACTTAAGGAAGAAGAATAGATATTGCTGCAATATGTAGGTCGCTGTTCATATCCAGACATTTCATATCCATGACTTCGATTCCCTGACTTTCCGTAATGAATATATGCTGAACGCATTTCTTTGTATGCAATATAGCCATATCTGGAGTTTCTAAGCCAATATTTAATCCTAAGCTCATTCTCTTTAAGATCGGGAAAATTATTCAATAGTTGAACTAATAAGTCTCCAAGATTAATATCATCAGTAGTTTGGCGATTAAATCGCTGCCACGGAAACTCTAAGTCTTTTAGCTTGGCATAATCTAGTTCAGGTCTAGCAAAATACTTTAAAAATTCACATACTTCTAGTGGAAGTTTAATCTCTGGTCTGTTGCATTTTTTTTCTTGAATTGCGGTCGCTCCTATTTCCACTCTATACCAAACATCAGGCAGAGAGATTAATTGAAAGGTATCCCCTCCATAATTGGCAAGAAAAGCGTCAAAATATACTCTTCCCCCTAAGCTTTTATTACCCAACTCTCTTTTTCCAAGTTCACTTTCTGCCCATAAGTTAGAAAGTGCATCAAGTGCAGCCCAAATCAAAACTTCTACTTCATGCCGATTTTCTCTAGGATTTTGTTCTATCAACTGTTGTATGAATTGAGCACGCTTTCTCCAGTAGTCGAAAAAAGAACTTATTTGATCTTCAATATATTTATCTAACATTATTTTCGATATGTGTATTGATATTTTTAGTGATCGCCCTCCCGTATTTTTACAGAAAGGCGATCGCCACTACTTCATCGATTAATCAACGCCTTCGATGGGTGCAAACCCTTGACGCTGGACATTCTCAGTTACATGGCGCGGCTCTAGGAATTGCAGGAGATAATCAGGGCCACCCGCCTTAGACTCGACACCAGACAGCTTGAACACTAAAACCTCACGATATAATTTTAGCCAGAGTTCAACTCATTAAGTAGTCAGAATTTATGAGCACTCGCATTACGATTGAGTTACCAGATGACGTTTACCAGAGAGTTGAGCAATTTGCCCATCTCGCCAATCGTGACTTGTCCAGTGTTGTGGCGGAGAGTATTCAGCTTCTCATTCCTGCTTCCCATCCCAATAGCACAGCAACTCCTGCGATTACAGCTTTAGATGATGAAGAGATTTTAGGTCTAACCGAGCTACAGATGGAGCCAGAACAAGATGCCCGCCTTAGCCAGCTACTGGATTTACAACAAGCAGGGCAACTGTCCAATCCCGACTCCTCCGAACTTCAGACCTTGATGCAAATTTATCAAGAGGGACTTCTGCGTAAAGCGACAGCATTAAACGAAGCCGTCAAACGTGGATTAATTCAGCCCCTCAGCGAATGAGCTACATCCCAGAAGAGCTGCGCCAACGGGTGAGAGAAGCCGCCAACAATCAGTGCGGTTACTGTAAAAGTCTTCAGAAATATGTTTTAGGCCTCAGTACAGGACAAAAACTTGAAAAGGATAGAGGGAGAGGGTTTGATAGGAATTAGAAGATAACCAAGCAAACCCTCATGAGTCAGATTAGCGAAATTCGCGACCAATTGCGACCCCATATTGGATGGCATGGAGCCAGACTCTCCTTCGTTGCGATGTTCCTGATAGCATTATTCCGGGCGAAAACCGTCAATCTCGCCGAACTCGCCACAGTCTGGGGAGGTGACGCCACTGAGGAGTCCAATTACAAGCGCATGCAGCGATTCTTCAAGTCCTTTGAGGTCAACCTGGATAAAATCGCCCAGATGGTGATGAATATCGCGGCTATCCCGCAACCTTGGGTCCTGAGTATTGACCGCACCAACTGGTCATTCGGAACAACGGATTTCAATATCTTGATGCTGGGTGTTGTCCATGAAGGCATCGGTTATCCACTGATGTGGACAATGCTGGAGAAGAAGAAGGGCAACAGCAACAGTACAGAGCGCATGGATTTGTTCGAGCGTTTTGAAATCTTATTCCCCGATGCGGAAATTGCCTATCTTACAGGGGACCGAGAGTTTATTGGTAAGCCCTGGCTGTCATACCTGATGCTGGATAAGCCCATTCCCTTTCGTCTGCGCATCCGTCAGACCGACAAGATTAGCAAAGGTAAAGGACAACCAGCGATTGCGGGAGCTCACTTATTTCGGTCATTGGCCATGGGTGAGACAAGAATCCTGCCGGGAAAACGGTGGGTCTGGGGTCGTCTGGTCTATGTCATCGCTACTCGTCTTGACTCGAAACAAAAATCGAAGCAAACGGATGATGATTTTCTGATTATCATCACGGCCCATGAGCCTCAAAATGCTTTAACAGATTACCGTCGGCGTTGGGGGATTGAGACTCTGTTTGGAGCCCTCAAAACCCGTGGCTTTTGCTTGGAATCGACTCATTTTATCGATAAGAGACGTTTGTCGAAGCTGCTGGCTCTGTTGGCCATTGCGTTTGTCTGGGCGATGAAAGCGGGTTTATGGCGACATAGTCAGAGGCCGATTCGCATTATCAAGGCCCATGGCCGTCGAGCGCGGAGTTTGTTTCGCTATGGTTTTGACTTATTACGTCGCTTTTTTACCGTTTCTACCCAACCTCTACTTGGGTCAGGGTTTCACCCCATACAATTTTTGTCCTGTACTTAGGTTTTAGGCATCTTAGAAATCGATCACATTATCCCAAAAGCAGCAGGCGGTTCGGACGAAGAAAATAATTTATGGCTAGCTTGCCGTCTCTGTAATTCCTACAAAGGCATGAAAACCCACGGCATCGATCCAGTGACGAATACCACCGTTACTTTGTTTAATCCCCGTACTCAAAAGTGGTCAGAGCATTTCATCTGGGAAAGAGAAGGTGCTTTGATTCGTGGTTTAACTGCTTGTGGTCGTGCGACTGTCCTTGCCCTTCAACTGAATAATCCCTATGCAGTCATGGTACGACAAGCTTGGATTTCGGCAGGATGGCATCCACCCGATTAAAGTAATTGAGACGATCGCCATTATTTCATCAATTAATCAACACCTTCGATGGGAGCAAACCCTTGACGCTGGACATTTTCAGTCACATGACGTGGCTCTAGGAATTGCAGAAGATAGTCAGGGCCTCCCGCCTTAGAACCTACACCGGACATCTTAAAGCCCCCAAACGGTTGACGGGCCACGATCGCCCCCGTAATCCCCCGGTTGATATAGAGATTGCCCACTTCAAATTCCTCCGTTGCTCGCTCGATGTGTTGCGGTGTCCGGGAATAAAGGCCCCCGGTTAATGCGTAGTCCGTACCGTTGGCAACTGCTAAGGCTTCATCGAAAGAACTGACTTTAATCACCGCTAATACTGGCCCAAAAATCTCCTCCTGGGCGATCGCCTGATCCGCTTGCACATCAGTGAAAATAGTTGGGGACACATAAAAACCATTGTTGGGAACTGCCGTTTCAAAGGCGACTTTTGATTGTTCCTTGCCCTTCAAGATGTAGTCCTTGATCTTCGCTTGGGCTGCCCCGTCAATCACCGGCCCCATCTTGACGCTCGGATTATCCGTTTCGCCGACCTGGATTGATTTCACCGCCTCCACCAAACGTTCCACAAAAATATCGTGGATCGATTCCATCACAATCGCGCGCGAACAAGCCGAACATTTCTGACCGCTATAGCCAAAGGCCGAATGAAGCACACCCGCCACCGCTTGGTCGAGGTCGGCACTGTCATCGACGATAATCGCATTCTTGCCGCCCATCTCGGCAATGACCCGCTTCAAGTGCTTTTGACCGGGTTGGACGATCGCCGCATTGGCATAAATATTACAACCCACTTCCCGGGAACCCGTAAAGGCAATCAGATGCACATCGGGGTGTTTAACCATCGCTGCGCCTACGGTGGATCCACGTCCTGGTACAAACTGAAAGACACCTTTAGGAATCCCGGCTTCAATGAGGATTTCCGCGATTTTTGCACCGATCACGCTGGAGGTTTCAGCGGGTTTTAGGAGGGTACAGTTGCCCGTCACCAAGGCCGCAACAGTCATCCCCGTGGCGATCGCAAAGGGGAAATTCCACGGAGAAATCACCACCGCAAGGCCGCGCGGTTGGTAATGGTAGCGGTTAGTTTCGCCACAAACATCGTATTTTTTGAAGCCCTGTACCTGGGATAAATCATCGGGTTTAACGGTATAACCCTGGTGCAAACGCTCCATTTCGTCGGCGTAGTAGCGACAAAAATCAATGGCTTCGGAGACTTCTGGATCTGCTTCCTTGAGGATTTTGCCCGTTTCTAGACAAATCAACGCATTCAACTCGTGGCGACGGGCTTCCATGATGTCGGCAGCTTTACGGAGAATGTTGGCCCGTTCCGAGACGGGGGTTTTCTTCCAGGCGGGAAAAGCGGCTTTGGCGGCGGCGATCGCCTCCGTTGCTTGTTCTAGGGAAATTTGACCAACTTTACCAATGAGTTCTGTGGAACGGGAGGGATTCACCGAGTCCACAAAATTTTCGGTTTGTACATATTCACCGTTGATGTAGGGCAGATAACGTTTGCCAAGCTGTTTTTTTACCTCGGCGATCGCAAATTGGGACTTATCCCGCAGTTCTGGCTCGGCATAATCAACGTTGGCGGCCCCGGCAAATTGCAGATGACTACTATCAAGATCATGAATGGTTGCGTTGAGATCCCCCGTCGGTGGCGCGATTAATTCTTCAACGGGACGCTCTTCTAGGTTCTGGCGGAGGAAAGAACTATTAGCGGTATTCTCCAACAAGCGCCGGATTAGGTAGGCCATGCCCGGCAAAATTTTGCCATAGGGACAATACACCCGCACCCGATAACCTTCTTTTCCCAACGCCTTCGCAATTTGATCCCCCATGCCGTACAGCACTTGACATTCAAAATTACGCCGGGGAATATTGAGTTCTTTTGCGATCGCACAGGCAACCGCCTGGGAACGCACATTATGGCTGGCGATCGCCCCGTAGAGATACTGATGGTTTTCCAGCAGCAGCCGGGTCATGCGTTCGTAATTAATATCCGTCGCGCCCTTTTCGTTGAAAACCGGCTGTTCCCAGTGGCTTTGCAGCGCCGTAATCGTTTCTTGATCCCAGTAAGCGCCTTTCACTAAACGGACAGTGACAGGGGTACCCCGTTCCTTGGCCCACTCAATTAAGCTCTCTAAATCGGCGTAAGAATCCCGCAAATAGCCCTGTAAAGTCACGCCAATATCACTACGGTGCCGAAACTCCTCTTCCAGCAACACGTCTTTCAAAATCTGGAGGGTGAGGGTTTTATATTCGTAATGCTCCATGTCAAAGTGCACCGCAACCCCCAATTCCTGGGCATGGCGCAACAATAGGCGCACCCGTTCCGCAACATTTTCTTTGCTGCCCGCCGGATCGAGGGGGTCAAATTGGGAATAAAACGCTGTCAATTTTACAGATACTTGCACCTTGGCGAGATCTTCCCTGTCCGCCGCATCAATGGCATCGACCTTAGGCCAATGTTTTGCCGCTGTCGCCAAATCCGCCATTAAATCGAGGTAAGTTTGCTGATATTTCTGGGCTTCTGATTCGGTGATCACTGCCTCGCCCAAGAGATCAATGGTGAACGCCATTTTGTCTCGACGCAGACGTTCAACGGTTTTTAGCACCTGTTTGACGTTTTCCCCCGAAATATATTTAAACGCGAGGGTTTCCACTGATTTACTAATGGTTGCGGCCGCAATCTGTGCCGGAGGAGAATGGGGTTCAGTAAAATTGAGGATTTTTTTTAAGGCTCCAGGCAACTCCACCGACTCATCCCCTAGATACTGTTGGAGATGCTGGGCGATCGCCGTATTATCCTTGAGGGCTGGCAACACATCAATGAAGCGAAACAGTTGCACCCGCAAATGGGGATTTTCCATGGCCCAGCCTAGCAATTTATCATCTAGGCGCATCTGGTCTTGGATTTTCGAGAAAAATGACCGTTTTTCCCTGGTGGCAGCGATTAACTCCCTAGCAATTTGTTGGGTACGCGCTTCGTAACGATCCTGAGCATCGATGACCACAGCTAACAATTCTCCGAAAAGACCTATGGTTTAATTTTCCCGGAAAAAGGCAGGCCCAGGGGTAGAGGCTTTGTCAGTGTTTCAGGACTTGGTGAATTTATATTGTCAATCACTCCAATCTGCGGCAACTGGCTGATTTTCATTGGGGGCAATGTTGGTAGCCTGCACTTGTGTTAAAAATTGCCCAAAGCTGGTGGTGGCGATCGCCATGTGGGTAATTTCGGCCATGGTCAGCGCCGGGGGCAAATCGGGTAATTGTCCTTGATAGGTGAGACTCGGCTCCCCAAACCGCTGCTGAAAAATTTCTCCGAGCACAGCCTTTAGGGTCGTTTGTTGTTGCTGCTGTAGTTGTTCGAGGGCCGCTGTTTGCTGGTTAATGGTCTGGAGTAACTGTTGAAGGGAGCGGCCTAAAATGCCCAATTCATCGGGGCGATCGCCAAAACTGGCAAACAAATCTGGGTCAAAATTTTGGTGCTCAATGGCGGCCACGGCCATTGCGGTGATTGTATAAAGTTCCTCTAGGGATTCGGCATTTTCCCGGTGATTTTGTTCGAGGGCGTCGATCACTTGGTTGTAACGGGTGGCAATGTGGCCAATTTCCGTAAAGGGTTCTACGGGTACCCGCAGGGTCAAGTCTTGGGTCGCGGCCTGGTGATCCATCACCTGAAACAGTTCGTAGGCATCGGTTTTGGCTCCATGTTCAGAAATATTCAAACCCAGGGCTTCGGCTTCCGGGGAAACCCGCAAGGGATACCACCGCTGCAACAGTTGCAAAATTAGCCAAGTCAGCCCCGTCCCCCAGGCAAGGGCGATCGCCACCCCCAAAAGTTGTACCAACAGTTGACTATGGCGCGCTTCGACATTGCCAAATAACCCGACACAGAGGGTTCCCCACAGTCCCGCACCTCCATGGACGGCGATCGCATCCACTGCATCATCAATTTTGTAACGCTTTAAAAGACTCGACACCCATCGGGCTACCCCCGCCGCCGTTATCCCCACCACCACCGCTAAGGGACTCGACACCAGATCGCAACAAGCCGTAATCGCCACCAGTCCCGCCAGGGAACCATTGATAATTTCCTCGACCTCTGAGCGCTTGAGATACCATTGGCTAAGGAGCATCGCCGTCACCATCCCCGCAGTTCCTGCCAGCACTGTATTGGTAATAATTTGGGGCACCTGGTCATTAAAAACGAAGGTACTTCCCCCGTTAAATCCCAGCCAGCCCACCCACAACAGCAACGCCCCCAAAACGGCAAAGGGCAAGTTCGATCCTTGGATTTTTTGGGTTCCTGTGGGGGTAAATCGCCCTTCCCTGGCCCCGACTAAAAGCAAGGTGCCCAGGCTCACCCAAGCCCCCATGCTATGCACCACCGTACTGCCCGCAAAATCCAGAAACCCCAGTTGTCGCAACCAACCTGCTTCGTTCCAGGCCCAATGTCCAAAAACCGGATAGATAAACCCCGACACCAGGATCACAATGATGATGTAGGCTTCAAACTTGAGGCGTTCGGCGATCGCCCCCGAAATAATCGTTGTGGCCGTACCGCAAAACATCGCCTGGAACAAGAAAAAAGCCGCTTCTTCGGGGTTCCCAGTCGTGCCCAAAAAGAAATTGCTCCCACCGATCCCCCCCCACTGAGATAACCCAAACATCAGACCATAGCCAATTCCCCAGAACAGCATCACCGACAGACCAAAATCGGAGAGATTTTTAACGGCCACATTAATGTTATTTTTTGTGCGGGTCAGGCCAGATTCGAGGCACATAAAGCCAGCTTGCATCAACAGTACCAAACCAGCACAAATTAGCAACCACAATTGATCAATCATAAAGTAATGGGTTTCCTTAGGAACGGATAATTCATCGGGATTAAATTAATTTTGCTGAGGAAAAAAGCTTATTTAGGTTGAAATAATTGATAAAACCGGGCAAATTTAGGAATGTCTTCTTCGTGACCCAAAACCACTAAAATATCCCCAGAAGTCAACATTAAAGTTGGACTTGGATGGGTGATAAAATCGCCTTGAAATCGTCGTAAAGCCACCACAATAAAAGCCCCTTTGCCGCGAATTTCTAGTTCCCGGACTGTTTTCCCCACGAGGGATGATTGGGGGGCGATCGCCAACTCGATCATCTGCACATTAATTTGTTGCAAAAGATCATTCAGTTGTTCCTGTTGAGAAGACTGACTAAAAAAATCCGTCGCGGGAGGTGTCGTAATCAAATTAGCCATCCGCGCCCCGCTGACACTGGCAGGTAAAATGACGTGGTTTGCCCCTGCTAACCGGAGCTTTTTTTCGGTACTGGGCACTTCCCCCCGCGCCAAAATCATTAAGTCTGGGTTCAATTCCCGGGCAGTCAAAGTAATAAACACATTGCTGGCATCGCTATCAAGCACCGTCGCTAAAGCCTTGGCCCGCCGAATGCCTAACCCCTGCAGAATCAGCTCATCTGCCGGATCTCCCTCCTTGGTTAGATAACCCCGCTGTTCAGCGATCGCCAATTGTTCTGGATCAATGCTGAGCACCACAAAAGCTTGTCCCGAATCTTCGAGTTTTTGGGCTAAAATTTGGCCAATATAGCCAAAGCCACAAATAACAATGTGATTTTCTAAATTGGAAATGCTTTTACGTTGTCTTTCTGCCTCAAACGCCCGATTAATCTCTCCCTCCGTCACCATTTGCACAAATCCTCCTACCCCGTAGATGGCTGCTGATGTCCCCGCTAAGATGACAAAAATCGTAAACAGTTTTTCCGGCGTCGTCTCCAGGGGTTTGACTTCTCCATATCCCACCCCAAACACCGTGATCACGACCATATAAAACGATTCTAGGGCCGTCCAACCAAACAGCATGTAGCCGCAGATCGCAATCACAATAGTGATTAAAAAAAAGATCGACCCAGTTGTTACCCGTTGAAAAGGGGTTTGGGAAAATTGAGGTGCAGCGTGGGGACGATCCATACTCTGAATAACTTTAAAGCGATCGCGATGGTTACCCTAGAGTATGACAGTTTCCCTCAATGTAGCTTGTATCTAATTTAGCTTCCCTGAAAATCGTAGTTTTCTGGAATTTAGCCTTAACCTTTTGCTTAAAATTTCTTACTCCGGAGAAAATTGATTAATTTATTCTTCTGGTGATTTTACAGGGATAGATAATGGTATTAAATAAAAAAAGTCCCCAGGCCGCTTGAGGATTTTATGTTAAGTAAAAACCCTGAAAAATAACGATGTTACTCCTAAATTCTGAAGCTAAACTGAGGGGATAAAATGTAGAAAATTAGCATTAATCTTGATGGTGAGTAGACGAGGCTGCCAGAAACAATTCCTTTAACTCAAAATGAATGACATCAGTCATTTTTTTAGAAGTATAGAGACGATTTCATCAGACCTGTTTAATCACTTCTACCACCACCTAATAACCACATTAAATTAAAACCAACGCTCACATCATCATCAGATTGACGAATTAGGCTACCAATATTTCCTTTGCCTGAGGTGTTGGTACCATAAACTCCTAAACCAAAATTGGATTTGGGGAATAAATAACGCGCACCAGCTGCCCAAACAAAGGGATCATCACTAAGCATAGGAGTTACTTCCCCAATTAACTGTAGTCCGGGAGACAGCTGTAAATTAACACCTAAACCTGCACCAACAATGCTCTCGTCAGAAAATAACGCTACTTTCGGATTTAACGTAAAACTAATCGTATCATTGGGAGAATAAGCAAAAGATAAATCTCCTAAAAAGGAATCGGTACCATCTTGAAATACAAGTGCAATTCTCGAACCTAAGGAAAAGGGATCACCTTGGGCCTGATTCAAAAAATTAAGTTTAGTCGCAACACCAGCTTTAAAATTATTTTGTAATGGTTGATCATTATCTGCTAATTGCGAAGCTAGAAATTCTATTTGAGCAGTATCACTGAGACCAAAACTAAGCTGTGCGCTACCACTGTCTCCATCAGTAGTAATTCCACCATCCAAAAGAATCATTCCTTTACGAACAGTGGTGGGACTACTAAGGAGAATGCCATCAAATAGTAATTGCTTCTCTCGATACGTCATAGGAGGAAAAGGGTTATCTCCAAAATTCCCCCGATAGGTTTGAGCAAGATCAGGTGTATATCTAAGCTTAAATAAAGCTCCTACTTCATCACCATTGGGCAGAAAAGTTAGTAACTTAGTTGCTGGCGTAGTGCCTAGCCGGTTGGTCACTGAAAAATCCAAGGCGAGGTTCGGACTATGCAAATAACTAAAACCAGCATTCCAAACCACTTTTTCGCTAATACTACCGTCTGTATTGACGCTATTGCCGCCAGAAGAGCCAATCGGAAAATTAATGTCCGCTAGCAAACCAAATCTTTCGCTTAGTTGAAGAGTTATCCCTGTACCAACATTAAAGAAAGTACCGTAGAAATCTCCCCCATTAACGGTCTCAGGGAAAATCGTCGCTCCAGCCACTGCATGCCACTGAGCATTTTCGGAGATATTATATGTCACTGGTAATTGAATAGTACCAGCCAGAACATTATCTTTTTGGCGGGCAGAAGTACCTTGTTCACTGAATAAACCATTTTCGGAACGGACTTGTATCCATTCAAGTGAACCAACAATTCCAAGACTATAGGAAGGTTCTTCGATCAGTTTGTATTTAACATTTGGTGCTACAGATGAAAAAGTTAGATTAGTTCTTTCTCCATTAAATCTATCACCTAAAACATCATCAAAAAATGAGACATCCGCACCTATTTGTAATCTGTCCGTAACACCATATTCAATAGAACCATAATATACTTGTAACCCCACACCAGTGGATTCTGAATTAGTAGGATAGACAATAAATCCAGAACTAAGATCAAGAACGCCTGAAGGCAATGTAGTTGCTGATTCTATAGTTGCAGACTCTAAAAAATTAGCCTCGAAAGGACTAGTCGAATATTCAATGACTCGATTCCCTGTGACTATTGCTTCTTGAGTATCGGCATCTTCCTGCTCAACAATATCTGAAATCAGCATCTGAGCACTATTTTCTAAATCGAAAGCATTGGTATCTGCAGAATTTCCTATCAGAGATTCGTTGACTTCATCTGCTGCAGCCACAGCAAAAAAACTAGTCACTAAATTGATAGAGAAAAGATATAGGCTTAGTTTTTTTACATTCATGGCAACAGCTAATTGATTAATCCACACAATGATAACGCCTTAAATCATATCCAGATCTTTTTTTGAAGTCAATGATGGCCGCTGATGTCCCCGCTAAGATGACAAAAATCGTAAATAGTTTTTCCGGTGTCGTCTCCAGGTGTTTTACTTCTCCATATCCCACTCCAAACACCGTGATCACGACCATATAAAACGATTCTAGGGCCGTCCAACCAAACAACATATAGCCACAGATCGCAATCACAATGGTGATTAAAAAAAAGATCGACCCAGTTGTCACTCGTTGAAAAGGGGTTTGAGAAAATTGAGGTGCAGCGTGGGGACGATCCATACCCTGAATAACTTTAAAGCGATCGCGATGGTTACCCTAGAGTATGGCAGTTTCTAGCAAACCAGCTTGTATCTAATTTAGCTTCCCTGAAAATTACACTTTCTTAAAGTCTAATCTTAACCTTTTGTTGAAAATTTCTTACCTTGAAACAATTTGATTGGTTAGTCTATTCTTCCGACCATTTGACAACGATAAATTCTGGTGCCAAACAAAAAAAATCCCCCAAGTCACTTGAGGGAAATTACATTAAATTACAACACCGAAAAATAGTGATGTTTTATATTTTTATTGAGCAGCAACCCGAGCGGCGGCCGCTTCATCAGGATGGATCCCTAGGCGGGTGAGATTAATGCGTCCTTTGTTATCAATTTCGCGCACTTTAACCACCACTTCATCACCGACAGCAACTTCATCTTCGACTTTGCCCACGCGACCTTCTGCCAGTTGCGAAATGTGGATCATGCCCTCTTTCCCCGGCATAATTTCCACAAAGGCACCAATTTGAATAATGCGGGTGACTTTACCGAAATACACATCCCCTTCGTTGAGCTTGCGAGTCATGTTTACGATTAGGCGCTTGGCTTTCTCGGCATTTTCCGATTCAGAGGAGGCGATCGTTACGGTACCGTCATCGGCAATATCCACCTTAGCGCGGGTTTGCTCGGTAATCCCTTTAATGGTTTTGCCACCAGGGCCAATGACCATCCCAATTAAATCGGGATCAATCTTGATGGTGAGTAGACGGGGAGCGGCTGGGGACAATTCCTTCGGCTCGGCAATGACATCGGTCATTTTTTCAAGGATATGGAGACGAGCGGGCAAAGCTTGCTTAATGGCTTCTGCGACCACTTCAACAGCTAAGCCAGTGATCTTCATGTCCATCTGGAGGGCCGTAATCCCGTCCGCTGTCCCGGCAACCTTAAAGTCCATGTCGCCGAGGAAGTCTTCAATCCCTTGGATATCGGTGAGGATACGGACTTCTTTTCCTTCTTTGATCAGCCCCATCGCGGCACCACTCACGGGCTTTGCAATGGGCACCCCAGCATCCATCAATGCGAGGGTAGAGCCACAAACAGAACCCATGGAGGTGGATCCGTTGGAAGATAAGACTTCAGAAACGACCCGAATGACATAGGGAAATTCATCCTTCGGCGGCAATACGGGTAAAAGGGCGCGTTCGGCCAAGGCCCCGTGACCAATCTCTCGACGGCCCGGCGATCGCATTGGGCGAGTTTCACCCACGGAGTAGGGGGGGAAATTGTAATGGTGCAAGTAGCGCTTTTCGTCGGAGGGATGTAAATCGTCCATCTCTTGGGCATCACCGGGCGTTCCAAGGGTAGCAATGGATAAAACTTGGGTCAGACCTCGGTTAAATAAACCGCTACCATGGACGGCTCTCGGTAATACAGCAGTGCGACAGGAAATGGGGCGCACTTGATCCAATTTACGACCATCAACCCGAACCCCATCTTCGACGATTTGGCTCCGCATCAGCTTTTTCGTCAGCGCCTTGAAGGTGTTATCAATGAGCTTGGGTTCTTCTGTGGTTTTCAGCCGCAGTGGTGCATCTTCCGGCAGAGCTTCGATGGCCTCAATGATTTCTGTTGCTTTGATTTCATCGAGGGCGGCATCGCGACCATTTTTATCGAGGTCAAATTGACTCAGGACTTTTTTGATCTTGTCCGTGGCGCGATCGCCAATGAATTTTTCGAGCTCCTCATCCTTAGCGGGTGGCTCAGCGCTGACCATCTCAACGCCAAGTTCCTTCATCAACGCGCGTTGGGCTTCGATCAACTCTTGGATCGCCTCGTAGGCGAAATCAATCGCCTCGATCATGTCCGCTTCTGGCAACTGATTGGCTCCGGCCTCAACCATGATCACACCGTCGGGGGTGCCAGCAACTACGAGGTCTAAATCCCCATTCATCATTTCTCGGTAGGTGGGATTGAGGATAAAATCATCCCCCACCAGACCAACTCGGACGGCGGCCATCGGCCCGTAGAAAGGTAAACCCGCGAGCAATGTGGCCACAGAAGCCCCCGTCACAGCGAGGACATCCGGCGGCACCTCTTCATCGAGGGAGAGCGTTGTGGCGACAATCTGAATATCGTCCCGCAACCACTGGGGAAATAGCGGGCGCATCGGTCGGTCAATGAGGCGCGAAATGAGCGTTGCCCGTTCTGGGGGGCGGCCTTCTCTTCTTAGATAACCACCGGGAATTCGTCCTGCTGCGTATAACCGTTCTTCGTAATCTACCAACAAAGGTAGAAAGTCAATTCCTTGTCTGCCAGGGGCTGTCGTTGCACTGACTAAAACCGCTGTATCTCCTGATTCAATTAAAACTGACCCGCCGGCCTGAGGCGCAAACAAACCTGTTTTTAGTCGAATTTCTCGCCCATCGAAAGAAATCGACTGAATATGTTCTTGCATTATTGCGTGTTGTCCTTTTGTTTATGATCACTTTTCTTCGTTCTGTGGCAATCGTAACACTTTATGCTGGCCCCGATCCTAGACAGCATTGGCGATCGCCCCTGGTTCCTTGAACTCCCAAAAATCTCCTTCAAAGCGTCAATCTCTGTCTCAAGAATTAAGAACTGTCATGTTTTTCTGATACGCCCCTTGCCAAGGCTCACTTTCTCCGCTTATAATGCTCGCTTGTGGCTAAATGTAACCAGTTATACGAAGTTTCCTGACGAAGCATAGAACCCCTGCCCCCTTGTTCGTCGCATCGGTTCAACCCAGAAACAGGCTTCCCTCAGGCTGCATTTTCCGGTCACAATTTTTAGGCGATCGCCCCAAGCGACAGCCCCCCTCCTGCAGTTACAGCAAGATACTGAAGCAAGCGCTTTAAGTCTTGGGTAAAACGTAGTACACCTACCTGTAGGCAAAAACCTTTCAGAGCCATAAAACACTCTGAATATCCAAGAGTAGAAGACAAGAACCACAACTCCTTCGGGAGCGGTTCATATTATTTCTACTCACCTTTTAATGTTGTCTATTAGTAGATAGAGGTCTCTGTTCCGTGTCACTCGGTATCCTCGGTACTAAACTCGGTATGACCCAAATCTTTGATAACGAAACTGGAACTGCGATTCCTGTTACCGTTGTCCAAGCAGGGCCCTGTACCGTCACCCAAATCAAAACCTCCGAAACAGATGGCTACACCTCCGTGCAAATCGGCTACGGAGACGTTAAGGAAAAGAACTTAACGAAGCCTCAACTGGGGCATCTCAAAAAAGCAGATGCTGCCCCCCTCCGCCACCTCAAGGAATATCGCCTCGATGACGTTTCTGGCTATGAACTTGGCCAAGCGATCACCGCAAATATTTTTGAGGCCGGCCAAGTTGTCGATGTTTCTGGAAATACCATTGGTCGTGGTTTCGCTGGTTATCAAAAACGCCATAACTTTAAGCGAGGCAACATGACCCACGGTTCTAAGAACCACCGTCTCCCCGGTTCTACCGGTGCAGGGACGACTCCCGGTCGTGTTTATCCCGGTAAGCGCATGGCGGGTCGTTATGGTGGAACCAAGATCACCGTCCGTAAACTCGAAGTGGTTCGCGTTGACGAAGAAAAGAATTTATTGCTGATCAAAGGTGCAATTCCTGGCAAAGCCGGCAATTTATTAAGTATTGCTCCGAGCAATATTGTGGGCCAAAAGTAATTAGGTTTGCGTGGCGATCGCCATTTGCAACCCCTTTACGAAAAACCACAGCTTTATTTATTTCATTAGCTGATAACCGATAATCCGATACTTCATCACTATGGTTAACTGCGCAGTAAAAAATTGGCAAGGAGAAGAAGTTGGCCAGGCCAACCTCGACTTCAAAGTTGCCAAAGAAGAAAATGCCGCACATATTGTCCACCGCGCCCTTGTACGTCAGCTAAATAACGCACGTCAGGGAACTTCTTCCACGAAAACCCGTGCAGAAGTCCGTGGGGGTGGACGCAAACCTTGGCGTCAAAAAGGAACTGGCCGGGCAAGAGCTGGTTCAATCCGTTCCCCATTATGGAAAGGTGGCGGTGTCATCTTTGGCCCCAAACCCAAAGAGTACAACCTTAAAATGAACCGCAAAGAGCGTCGTTTAGCACTTCGTACCGCTTTCCACAGCCGGAACGGAGATCTCATCGTCGTTGAAAACTTTGCCGAGCAATTTGCCGCTCCCAAAACTAAAGAGTTGGTCAATGCCATGACCCGCTGGGGCGTCGCATCCGGAGAAAAAGTACTCCTTGTACTTGCTGAGATGACTGACAACGTATATCTCTCTGCCCGCAACATTGCTTCTGTGAAAATGGTTCCTGCCGATGGTTTGAATATTTTTGATATTCTTAACGCTGGCAAAATCGTAGTCACCTCCGAAGCACTGGCTAAAATCCAGGAGGTTTACAATGACTAGTAGAATGCCTACCGCGAGCCGGGTGCCAACCCGTGACCTCGCTGATCTAATTCTCAAGCCCATTGTTAGTGAAAAGGCGACAATTCTGCTTGAAGACAACAAATATGTGTTTGATGTTGCCCTCAAAGCAACAAAAACCGACATCAAAGCAGCCATTGAAACTCTGTTTGAAGTCAAAGTTGTTAAGGTCAACACCAGTCGGCCACCCCGCAAGAAAAAGCGCGTCGGTCGCTTTATGGGCTTCAAACCCCAGTACAAGCGGGCAGTCATCACCTTGGCAGAAGGGGATACAATCACATTGTTCCCAGAAGTATAGTCGTCATTCACTTGAATAAATCATGGGTATTCGTTCATTTAGACCATATACTCCGGGAACTCGTCAGGCTACGGTCTCTGACTTTTCGGAGATTACCAAATCCAAACCGGAAAAATCTCTTACCAAATACAAACACCGCAAAAAAGGCCGTAACAACCGTGGTGTGATCACTTGTCGTCACCGGGGTGGTGGCCACAAGCGCCTTTATCGTCTGATCGATTTTCGCCGCGACAAGCGGGATATGACCGCCCAGGTGATTGCGATTGAGTACGATCCAAACCGGAATGCTCGCATCGCCCTGGTGCAGTACGAAGATGGCGAAAAACGCTATATCCTGCAACCAGCTGGCCTTGGCGTCGGTGACACGATTATCGCTGGGGAAGAAGCGCCCTACGAAATCGGCAATGCTTTACCGCTCTACAAAATCCCCCTTGGTACTGAAATCCACAATATCGAGCTTTATGCTGGTCGTGGTGGCCAGATGGTTCGTTCTGCGGGTGCTTTTGCCCAATTGGTCGCTAAAGAAGGTGATTATGTCACCATCAAGCTGCCTTCCAAGGAAGTCCGGATGGTTCGCAAAGAGTGCTACGCCACCATTGGCAAAGTGGGCAACGCTGAAGCTCGGAACTTAAAGCTTGGGAAAGCGGGGAGAACCCGTCACCTGGGACGTCGGCCCCAAGTCCGCGGTAGTGTTATGAACCCGGTAGATCACCCCCATGGTGGTGGTGAGGGTAGAGCACCCATTGGTCGCAGTGGTCCTGTGACGCCTTGGGGTAAACCTGCCCTCGGTAAGAAGACTCGCAAGAAGAAGAAGCAAAGTAGCTCTTTGATTGTGCGCCGTCGCCGTTAATTATCTATTTTTGTTCATTACACGCTGTAAGAAACTATGGGTCGTTCACTGAAAAAGGGTCCGTTCATCGCGGACAGCCTCCTAAAAAAAATTGAGAAGCTCAATGCTTCCGGTGATAAACAAGTGATTAAAACTTGGTCACGGGCATCGACAATTTTGCCTCAGATGGTGGGTCACACGATCGCCGTTCATAACGGTCGTCAACATGTGCCTGTTTTTGTGTCTGAGCAAATGGTAGGTCACAAGCTGGGAGAATTTGCCCCCACACGGACCTTCAAGGGCCATGCCAAGAGTGATAAGAAAGCACGTCGATAAGGGTTAAAGAAAACAATGACTATCGATACTCAAACTGAAGTCAAGGCGATCGCCCGCTATATTCGGATGTCTCCGATCAAGGTCAGACGAGTCCTCGATCAGATTCGTGGCCGTAGCTACCGCGAAGCCTTGATCATTCTCGAATTTATGCCCTATCGCGCTTGTGAACCTGTACTGAAGGTTTTACGATCTGCCGTTGCTAATGCGGAACATAACGAAGGGTTAGACCCCGCCGATCTCGTTGTTAGTGCAGCCTTTGCTGATGCTGGCCCCGTGTTGAAGCGGTTCCGCCCCCGGGCCCAAGGACGTGCTTATCAAATTCGTAAGCCCACCTGTCACATCACCGTTGCTGTGGCCCCTGGTGCTGCCGAATAGTACTCCTAACCTGTCGTAGATCGTAAACATCAAAAGGAACAAACCGTGGGACAGAAAATTCATCCAGTTGGTTTCCGTTTGGGGATTACAAAAGAGCACCTCTCCCGTTGGTACGCCGACCCCAAACAATACCCTGCCCTCGTGCAGGAAGACTACAAAATCCGCCAGCACATTGATGCAAACCTCAATAACGCTGGTATCTCCAAAGTTTTGATCGAGCGTAAAGCCGATCAAGTTGACCTAGAGATTCACACTGCCCGGCCCGGTGTTGTCGTTGGCCGTGGTGGTTCTGGCATCGAAGCCCTCAGAACGGGGCTCCAGGATGTCCTTGGCGATCAGCGCCAAATCCGCATCAACGTTGTCGAAGTTAACCGCGTTGACGCCGATGCTGCCCTCATCGCTGAATATATTGTTCAGCAACTTGAGCGACGGGTATCCTTCCGTCGGGTTGTTCGCCAAGCCGTTCAACGGGCCCAAAGAGCGGAAGTTCAAGGGATCAAAATCCAAGTAAGTGGTCGCTTAAACGGTGCAGAAATTGCCCGGACAGAGTGGGTACGTGAAGGACGTGTTCCCCTACACACACTCCGCGCTGACATCGACTACTCTTACAAAACTGCCCAAACCATTTACGGAATTCTTGGGATTAAAGTTTGGATCTTCAAAGGCGAAATTATTCCGGGTCAAGAAGAAACTTCTGCCGCTAATGCTGCCCCTCTGCCCCGTCGCAAATCTCGACGTCAGCAGTTTGAAGACCGTAGCGAACAATAAATTGCCCAACTACTGGCAATTTAATTTTCTACCCTCACTGTTTACCCTTTAGGAAACAATGCTAAGTCCAAAACGTACAAAATTCCGGAAGCAGCATCGCGGTCGCATGCGGGGAATGGCGTATCGCGGCAACAACATTCAATTTGGTGACTACGCGCTCCAAGCCGTTGAACCCAGTTGGATTACCGCCCGTCAAATTGAAGCCGCCCGTCGTGCGATGACCCGTTACATCAAGCGGGGTGGTAAGATTTGGATCCGAATTTTCCCCGATAAGCCCATCACCATGCGTCCGGCGGAAACCCGTATGGGTTCTGGTAAAGGTAACCCTGAATTCTGGGTTGCTGTGGTTAAGCCCGGCCGGATCATGTTTGAGATGAATGGTGTCGCTGAGCCGATCGCCCGTGAAGCCATGCGCCTTGCGGCCCAAAAGCTGCCGATTAAAACCAAGTTCATCACCCGCAACGAGGAGTATATCTAGATCATGCCTTTACCCAAGATTGAAGATGCTCGCAAACTCAATGACCAAGAGCTTGCTGACGAAATCGTTGCCGTCAAGAAACAATTGTTTGACCTCCGTCTCCAAAAAGGTACTGGTCGCCTGGAGAAAACCCATGAGATCAAGCATGCTCGTCACCGTCTCGCCCAGTTGATGACGGTTGAGCGCCAAAGACAACTCCAAGCTCAGTAAAAGTAGGAGACAGAATCTCGTATGGCTACGAAAGAAAGAGTGGGAATGGTCGTCAGCGACAAGATGGATAAAACCGTAATTGTGGCTGTGGAAAACCGCTCTCCCCACCCGAAATACAAAAAAATCGTGGTTAAGACCAAGCGTTTTAAAGCCCACGACGAGGAAAATAAGTGCAAAGTTGGTGATCGCGTTCGTATTCGCGAAACCCCTCCCACCAGCAAAACCAAGCGCTGGACTATTGCCGAAATCCTCAACCAATAGTTTTTACTAACTGTTGACCCTAATCTATTTTCTTTACCCTTACCGTAAAGCCGTGATTCAACAACAAACCTATCTTAATGTTGCCGATAATAGCGGTGCTCGTAAACTGATGTGCTTACGGGTTCTGAGTACAGGGAATTGTCGTTATGGTGGCATCGGCGATCAGATTATCGCTGTTGTTAAAGAAGCAATTCCCAACATGGGTGTCAAAAAGTCTGATGTCGTTCGAGCCGTTATCGTGCGGACGCGTCAACCACTCCGCCGTGCTAGCGGTATGAGTATTCGTTTCGATGACAATGCCGCTGTCATTATCAATGCAGAAGGCAATCCGAAAGGCACCCGTGTTTTTGGTCCCGTCGCCCGTGAGTTACGGGATAAAAACTTCACCAAAATTGTTTCCCTTGCACCGGAGGTCATCTAACCATGGCAGGACGCAAAAGTTCCACCCCCACACGTCACAAAATGCATGTGAAAACGGGTGATACGGTTCAAGTCATTTCTGGTCGCGACAAAGGCAAAGTAGGCGAAGTCATTAAGACTCTGCCCAAATCCAGCAAAGTCGTAGTCAAGGATGTCAATATCCGCACCAAGCATGTCAAGCCTCAACAGGAAGGTGAGTCGGGTCAGATTCAAACCTTTGAAGCACCGATCCACAGCTCCAATGTGATGCACTATTCCGAAAAGGAAAAAGTTGCTAGTCGCATTGGCTACCAGCTGACTGAAGATGGCCGTAAAGTGCGTGTATTAAAGAAAACCGGTGAAGTGATCGACTAATCGGCTTTTCTTGAAATTTTTATCTACATTTAGTTTTTCCCTGACCAAGCCCAGGGAGGTTAAACGTAAAATCTATGTCTCAAAGACTCAAAACCCTTTATCAAGACAATATTGTTCCTAAATTAACGGAGCAGTTTGGGTACAGCAATGTCCATGAAGTGCCCAAGCTTGTCAAAATTTCAGTGAACCGGGGTCTCGGGGAAGCTTCTTCTAATGCCAAGGCAATGGAGTCTTCCATTAAGGAACTGTCAACCATCACTGGTCAACGCCCCGTAATCACCCGTGCGAAAAAGGCGATCGCCGGCTTCAAGATTCGGGAAGGGATGCCCGTCGGCGTGATGGTGACGCTGCGCTCCGAAAAAATGTATTCCTTTTTGGATCGTCTCATCAGCTTAGCCCTGCCCCGCATCCGCGACTTCCGTGGCATCAGCCCTAAAAGTTTCGATGGACGTGGCAACTACAGCTTAGGGATTCGTGAGCAACTGATTTTCCCTGAAATTGACTACGATTCCATTGATCAAATCCGAGGAATGGACATTTCCATCATCACCACCGCGAGAACCGATGAAGAAGGTCGTGCGCTGCTGAGAGAAATGGGTATGCCCTTCCGTGAAAGCTAAATCTTAGGAGAGATTAAAGGTAATAATGGCGGCTAACGATACCATTTCCGATATGCTCACCCGCATCCGTAATGCGTGCATGGTGCAGCATGACAACACAAAAGTCCCGATGACTCGCATGACCCGGAGCATTGCTGAAGTGCTGAAGGACGAAGGTTTCATTGACAACTACACCGAAGCAGGTGAAGGGATTGAAAAACACCTTGTTATTTCCCTGAAGTACAAAGGTCGTAATCGTCAACCGATTATCCAAAAACTTCAACGGGTAAGTAAGCCGGGGCTTCGGGTATACAGTAACCACAAAGACTTGCCTCGCGTGCTCGGTGGGATTGGAATTGCGATTATTTCAACTTCCAAAGGCGTGATGACAGATCGCCAAGCCCGTAAAGAAGGTATTGGTGGTGAAATTCTTTGCTACGTCTGGTAATCGTGGCTGAAGTTGATATCAGGAGAAAAACGAATGTCTCGTATTGGTAAAAAACCAATTCCCATCCCCGACAAAGTGACCGTTACCCTCAATGGTGCCAATGTTGCGGTTAAGGGCCCGAAAGGTTCCCTTGAACGGACATTACCCGAAAAAGTAACTGTCACCCAAGAAGACAACACCGTTGTTGTCTCCCCCGTGGATAACTCTCGGACGGCCCGTGAACGTCATGGCTTGTGCCGCACCCTTGTGGCTAACATGATTGAAGGCGTTTCCCAGGGTTACTCAAAACAACTCGAAATTATCGGTGTTGGTTATCGGGCCCAGGTACAGGGAAATAAGCTCACCCTTAATGTGGGCTACAGTAAGCCTGTAGAAATGCAAATGCCTGAAGGCGTGACTGCGGCTATGGGTGAAAAAAATACTCAAGTGATCATCTCTGGTATTGATAAAGAGGTTGTGGGTAACACGGCTGCTAAAGTTCGTGCTGTCAGACCTCCTGAACCCTACAAAGGTAAAGGGATCCGTTACCAAGGTGAATACATCAGACGTAAAGCTGGTAAGGCAGGTAAGAAGTAGAGATGAAAGCAACTCGCAAACAACTCACGCAGCGTCGTCATTTCCGTATTCGCCGTCGTGTCGAAGGGACTGGCGATCGCCCCCGTTTAGCAGTATTCCGCTCCCACAAGCATATCTATGCCCAGGTGATTGACGATGAGAAGCAACATACCCTAGCGGCTGCTTCTACCCTAGACAAAGATCTCAAGGGCGAACTCGCATCCGGTGGTAACATCTCAGCTTCCACTGCAGTCGGTAATCTCATTGCCAAGCGCGCCCTCGAAAAAGGCATTACCAAAGTCGTCTTTGATCGCGGCGGTAACCTTTATCATGGTCGTGTCAAAGCCTTAGCAGATGCCGCTAGAGAAGCCGGTCTGGACTTTTAAGCTGTTGATGAAATCATTAGGAAAATAATTATGGCAAAGCGTCGTAAATCATCAAAGAACAAAGAAAAAGAAACAAACTGGCAAGAGCGTGTGATCCAAATCCGTCGCGTCAGCAAAGTTGTCAAGGGTGGTAAGAAACTCAGTTTTCGCGCCATTGTTGTCATTGGCAATGAGACCGGAAAGGTCGGCGTTGGCGTCGGTAAAGCAGGAGATGTCATTGGTGCTGTTCGCAAAGGTGTCTCCGATGCGAAAAAACACGTTGTCGATGTTCCTTTAACAAAAACCAACACCATTACCCACCGGATCAATGGCGTTGCTGGTGGCGCAAAAGTAATGATGCGTCCCGCTGCTCCCGGTACCGGTGTAATTGCTGGTGGTGCTGTGCGGACTGTACTCGAACTCGCTGGTGTGAAAAATATTCTCGCCAAACAATTGGGTTCTAGTAGCCCCCTGAACAATGCTCGGGCGACCGTTGATGCATTGGGTAACCTCCGGAGTTTCTCTTCCGTTGCCCAAGAGCGTGGCGTTTCTATCGAACGGATCTATGCCTAACCCTAATTTGGCGGGCTAAGGACATTAGTAAAACGTTTACTCAAAAAAACCATGAAGTTATCCAATCTATCCCCTAAAGCGGGGTCAAAGAAGCGTCGTCGCCGTGTCGGCCGTGGCATTGCTGCTGGTCAAGGCGCAAGCTGTGGCTTCGGCATGCGGGGTCAAAAATCCCGTTCTGGTACTGGTACAAAGGCTGGATTTGAAGGGGGACAAATGCCCCTTTACCGTCGTGTACCGAAGCTAAAGCACTTCACCATCGTGAATCCCAAAAACTTCACCATTGTGAATGTTGGCCAATTAGCTGACCTGCCAGCCAACACAGAAGTTACCCTTGAAAGCTTAATGGCAGCAGGCATTGTCACCACCAACGATGGCCCCCTAAAGGTTCTTGGTGATGGTGAACTGTCCGTTGCTCTCAAAGTAACTGCAGCGGCGTTTTCTAACGGCGCTAAAGCAAAAATCGAGGCGGCTGGCGGCAGTTGTGAAGCCTAGAAAAATTCGGGAACAAAGCACTAAGTTAGAATTTATCAAGGTTGCTTAATACTTCTTAGAACTGTTCATTACGTAAACTCCCGAAGAGAACATCACTATGGTTGTCAGTCGCGAAAAAACACCAACCGCCCAAGAAACCTTTATGCAAATGGCACAAGCCGCTGGCCTTCGGGGTCGTCTGCTTGTTACCCTTGGTCTTTTGGTTCTTGTTCGGTTTGGCGTTTTTATTCCAATCCCCGGCATTGACCGGGTCGCCCTAAGTGAGGGGATCCAAAATTCTCCTCTCTTGGGCTTTCTAGATGTATTTGCCGGTGGTGGTCTTTCCGCTGTCGGCATTTTTGCCCTAGGGATCCTTCCCTACATCAATGCCTCAATTATTATGCAGCTCATGACGGCAGCAATTCCTGCCCTTGAGGATATGCAAAAGAATGATGGTGAGGCTGGGCGTCGTAAAATTTCCCAGATTATCCGTTATGTGACGGTGGGCTGGGCGGCTTTACAAAGTTTTGGGATCACGCTGCAAATTCTGCGCCCCTATGCTTTAGATCCTGGTTTTACTTTCGTGTTGGAAACCACATTAGCACTGACGGCAGGTTCTGTCTTTGTGATGTGGATTTCTGAGTTGATTACCGAAAAAGGTTTAGGCAATGGGGCTTCTCTGTTGATTTTCGTCAACATTGTGGCCGTATTACCAAGAACTTTAGGCAATACTATTGAATTTGCCCAGACTGGTGGTCGAGCAGTGATTGCTAAAGTCATTTTGCTGCTGGTCGTTTTTCTGATCATGATTGTCGGGATTGTGTTTGTACAGGAAGGAACACGCCGGATTCCGATTGTTTCTGCCCGTCGTCAGGTGGGTCGTAAGCTCTATCGGGAACGCACAAGCTACTTGCCCCTACGACTGAATCAGGGTGGGGTAATGCCGATTATTTTCGCCTCGGCTGTTCTGGTGCTGCCTTCTTCTTTGGCGGGTCTGGCTGGCTCAGGGGAAGGGTTCTTTGGTCAAGCGATCGCCACAATTTCGACACTGCTACAACCGGGCAGAATTCCCTATGTGTTGGTCTATCTCGCTTTGATTCTCTTTTTCAGCTATTTCTACGCGTCTTTGATCGTGAATCCGGTAGATATGGCCCAGAACTTGAAGAAGATGGGGTCTAGTATTCCTGGCATTCGTCCTGGTCGGGCCACGAGTGAATACCTCGAAAAAGTGATCAATCGTTTGACCCTATTGGGGGCAATTTTCCTTGGCTTAGTCGCAACGGTTCCTACTTTTGTAGAAGGGGCGACAGGGGTCACGACTCTACGGGGTTTTGGGGCCACTTCCCTACTCATCTTGGTGGGGGTTGCGATTGACACAGCCAAGCAAATTCAAACCTATGTTATTTCCCAGCGTTATGAAGGCATGGTTAAACAATAGTGTTTTTAGCAGGGTTTAGATATTAGCTGGAATATCTAAACTCTTTGTTGATTTAGTAAGCAATTTGGATGGGAATAGAGGCGTTATGGCTCAGGGAGTAAGGTTGATTTTTTTGGGGCCCCCAGGGGCTGGAAAGGGCACTCAAGCTCAGGTTTTGGCAGAATCTTGTGGAATCCCCCACATTTCTACTGGCGAAATTCTCCGGGCGGCGATCGCCAACCAAACAGAACTTGGCCAACAGGCCCAGGGGTTTGTGGATCGTGGTGAATTAGTGCCCGATAGTCTGATTCTGAATTTAATTCGCGAAAGACTACAGGAGCAAGATGCCCAGCAAGGCTGGATTTTGGATGGTTTTCCGCGCAATGTGAACCAAGCCGAGTTCCTCAACACCTTACTCACTGAGCTGAAGCAGCAATGTGATGTTGCCCTTAACTTGGAAGTTCCCGATGCCACATTGGTAGAACGCTTACTAAGTCGTGGCAGAAAAGATGACAACCAGGAGACCATTCGGCGTCGTTTAGAAGTTTACCGGGAGCAAACAGCCCCAGTTATTGACTTCTACCAAAAACAGGGTTCTCTGAAATCCGTCGATGGCGATCGCTCCCTCGAAGAAGTTACCGCCGCCCTGGAGCAGGCGATCGCTTCATAACTCCTGGTTAGAATTCGATGCCGATTGATGAAATTTATTAGGAGATCTATTTGTTTTGTCTAAACAAGATCTAATTGAAATGGAAGGTACCGTCACCGAGTCCCTTCCCAACGCTATGTTCCGGGTTGACTTGGACAATGGCTTTAATGTGCTTGCCCACATCTCTGGCAAAATTCGCCGGAATTACATCAAAATTTTACCGGGCGATCGCGTCAAAGTAGAACTGACCCCCTACGACTTAACCAAAGGGCGGATCACCTACCGACTCCGAAAAAAATAAGCCAATCCTATCCGTTTCTTATATTCAATAGCAAAAAAACTTGCTATGATGATAAGCTTGCGGAGTTTTGTGCTAATCGCCAATCGGTTCATAGCAGAATCAATATATAGAAAATTGCTAAATCTAACCTGAAAACCTATGAAAGTTCGAGCATCCGTCAAAAAAATGTGTGATAAATGTCGTGTGATACGCCGTCGCGGTCGTGTCATGGTGATCTGCGCCAATCCCAAGCACAAGCAACGTCAAGGGTAAACCGTAGAAGTCGCTGAGGCATTTATTCCGTAACTTATAAATTATTGAAATTGTTCATTTAGGGAGAAAAAATCGTGGCACGAATTGCAGGTGTTGATCTTCCCCGCGATAAACGCATTGAAATTGCCCTGACCTATGTGTATGGCATTGGTTTATCAAGAGCCCAGGAGATCATCGCAAACACTGGGGTAAACCCCGACACCAGAGTAAGGGATCTATCTGACGAAGATGCTCTTAAGCTCCGGTCTTACGTTACCGACAACTACCAAGTTGAAGGGGATCTCAGACGTCTAGAGTCCATGAACATCAAGCGTCTGGTGGACATCGGCACCTACCGGGGCCGTCGTCATCGCCAAGGTTTGCCCGTACGTGGTCAAAGAACCCGGACCAATGCCCGCACCCGCCGTGGTCGTCGCGTCACTGTTGCCGGTAAGAAGAAAGCACCGCGTTAATCCCTTGAGTTTTACCTCACAAAGCTACGCATTTATCCTATCTTCTACAGATTAAAATTATGGCACGACAAAAGAAAGGCAGCCCTAAGAAGGTTAAAAAGAATATCCCCAACGGTGTTGCCCACATTCAATCCACCTTTAACAACACAATCGTCACCATCTCCGATACCAAAGGCGATGCCGTGTCTTGGTCTTCTGCCGGTGCAAGTGGTTTTAAAGGGGCAAAAAAAGGGACTCCCTTTGCTGCCCAAACTGCCGCTGATAACGCAGCTCGCCGCGCAATGGAACAAGGAATGCGCCAAATCGAAGTGATGGTGAGTGGCCCCGGTGCGGGTCGTGAAACTGCGATTCGTGCTCTACAAGCCGCTGGTTTGGAGATTACCTTGATTCGCGATGTTACCCCCATTCCCCACAATGGTTGTCGTCCGCCCAAGCGTAGACGGGTATAAATCCTCTGCGACTGAATTCTTGACAACAAGAAAATCAGTCTAAGTAAATATCCATCTTGTCTGAAGGCTTGGTGCCTGGCTCAGATCGCGAAAAACGGGAGATCAGAAAAAGCGTGACACAGTTTCAAATCGAGTGTGTAGAAAGCAAAACACACAAAAATCAAAGTCAATATAGCAAGTTTGTCTTTGAACCCCTAGAGCGGGGTCAAGGAACAACCCTCGGCAATTCCCTCAGACGAATTCTACTGTCTAACTTAGAAGGAACCGCCGTAACAGCGCTGCGGATTGGTGGCGTGAACCATGAGTTCGCGACAATCCCTGGTGTGCGGGAAGATGCCCTTGAGATTATCCTCAATATGAAGGAAATTATTCTCAAGAGCTACACCCATCAGCCCCAGATTGGCCGCTTAACAGCCACTGGCCCTGGTCAGGTGACGGCGGCTCAGTTTGATCTGCCTTCTGAGGTGGAGGTCGTAGATCCGACCCAGTATATTGCGACCCTCGCTGATGGTGCAAAGCTGGAAATGGAGTTTCGGATCGAGAAGGGGAAAAGCTATCGCGCCGTTCAGCGGAATCGGGACGAGGCCACTGCTTTAGATTTTCTACAGATTGATGCGGTGTTCATGCCAGTCACTAAGGTGAACTATAGCGTCGATAGTATCCATAGTGAGGGAGACGCGGTTCGCGATCGCCTAACTCTCGAAATCTGGACAAACGGCAGTATTAAGCCAGAGGAAGCATTATCCCAGGCAGCGGCGATCGCCGTTGAACTGTTTAATCCCCTCAAGGATCTCACCCTCGAAGCCATCCAAGATGAGTTGCAAGAGGACGAAGACCCAACTAGCCAAATTCCCATCGAAGAATTACAGCTATCGGTACGGGCTTACAACTGTCTCAAGCGGGCGCAAATCAACTCTGTTGCTGATCTTTTAGACTATAGCCAAGAAGATTTGCTAGAAATCAAAAACTTTGGTCAAAAATCAGCCGAAGAAGTGATCGACGCCCTCAAAACCCGTTTAGGTATTACTTTACCGGAAGAAAAAACGGCGAAGTAAGTTTAAATTTATTTGATTTTTCATTGACTGTACTGTTTACATCCTAGGGAGGAAAAAAAATGCGTCACGGTTGTCGCGTTCCCGAATTGGGGAGACCAGCGGATCAACGGAAGGCCCTCTTACGTGCCCTCACCACTCAACTGATTCGCCATGGCCAAGTAAAAACCACCAAAGCGCGGGCTAAAGCGGTTCGTTCTGAAGTGGATCGCATGATCACCTTGGCAAAAGATGGTTCCTTGGCTGCCCGTCGTCGGGCTTTGGGCTATATGTATGACAAAGATCTTGTCCATGCCCTGTTCGCCCAAGCAAAAGATCGCTATGGCGATCGCCAAGGGGGTTATAGCCGCGTTGTGCGCACCGTTCGTCGTCGCGGTGACAACGCAGAAATGGCAATTATCGAATTAGTCTAACCCAGACTAATCTGCCAACTGTCCATGCCCATGTCCCAAGCCAACCCCAGAAAGCGCATCGCGTTGGTCATCCAATATATCGGCACTCACTTTTGTGGTTGGCAACGGCAAACAGCAGAAAGAACAGTGCAAGCCGTCATTGAAGAGACGATCTCCACCGTTGTTGGCCAAAAAATCACAATTCACGGTGCCGGTCGAACCGATAGCGGTGTCCATGCCGCCGGACAATTCGCCCACTTTGAATGTGAAAGCCTAATCCCTGGTTATAAATGGGCTAAAATCCTCAACGATCGCCTCCCACCCGATATCAATATCCGTGGTGCTTGCGAAGTTCCCCAGGATTGGCACGCACAGTTTTCTGCCCAATGGCGACGGTATCGATACACCATCTATACCCACCCAACCCCAAACCTGTTCATTCAGCCCTATGCTTGGCATTATTACCAAGCCCCCCTCGATGAGACTCTCATCCAAGCAGCCCTGACGCCCCTATTGGGTGAACATCACCTCGCTGCTTTTCAACGGACTGGTTCCAAGCGATCCCATGCATGGGTCAATGTACAGGCAGCAGAATGTTCCCGTCGAGGCTCCTTTATTCATATAGAAATTCAAGCCAATGGGTTTTTGTATGGGATGGTTCGCCTACTGGTCGGGATGCTAGTGGACATTGGACAAGGTAAACTTTCTTTAGCGCAATTCCAAGATATTTGGAAAAATGAGAAGCGACACCTTGTAAAATATTCAGCCCCAGCAAAAGGCTTATGTTTACTTAGGGTTGGTTATCCTGAGCCTTTGTTTCCACCCCATATTTGGTTTGATACCCAGCCAACTTTTCTACTAACTCATTAGTTGAATTCCTTATGCGTCATCTAGCGCAAAAATTTTATGATTAAGACACCTTTACCGAAACAAGAAACCCTCGACCAGAAATGGTACGTGGTCGATGCTGCTGACCAACGCTTGGGTCGTTTAGCCAGCGAAGTTGCCAAAGTACTCCGGGGCAAGAACAAAGCGGAATACACTCCCCACATGGATACTGGGGATTTTGTGATTGTCGTGAATGCCGAAAAAGTGGTTGTGACGGGTCGCAAACCTGAGCAAAAGCTTTACCGTCGTCACTCCGGTCGTCCTGGTGGGATGAAAGTTGAAACCTTTAATCAGCTGCAAGACCGGATTCCTGAGCGCATTATCGAAAAAGCAGTGAAAGGAATGCTGCCGAAAAATGCCCTCGGTCGTCGTTTGTTCACCAAGCTAAAGGTCTATGCTGGGACTGAACATCCCCATGCCGCCCAACAACCCGAAGTTCTGACCATCAATACTATTCCCGGAGGAGATAACTAATGAACGCAACCGCTACTCAAGATCGCCCTATTTACTGGGGAACAGGTCGCCGTAAGGCATCCATTGCCCGGGTACGCCTTGTACCTGGTTCTGGCAAAGTTGTTGTTAACAACCGCTCCGGGGAAGATTATTTCAACCGGATTCCTGGTTACCTTGCGGTGCTGAAGTCTCCCCTGGAAACCCTGGGCCTAGAAAGCGAGTATGACATTCTTGTGAATGCCCATGGTGGTGGCTTGACTGGTCAAGCAGATGCCGTGAAGCTAGGTGTTGCTCGTGCGCTGTGTGAATTGGATCCAGACAACCGCCAGCCTTTAAAAATTGAAGGCTATTTGACCCGTGACCCCCGCTGTAAGGAACGGAAAAAGTACGGTTTACACAAGGCCCGCAAAGCGCCTCAGTTCTCCAAACGTTAATTTATTTGGTCTGGCGTTCGTTATGGCTATTGTGGCGATCGCCTTTATGCATTTTATTAAACTAAATTGATTAGAGAATAATTCCCATGCCCAAAGCTGATATTCATCCCGAATGGTACCCAGAGGCCAAAGTCATCTGTAACGGTGAAGTTGTGATGACGATTGGTTCTACCCAACCTGAAATCAACGTTGAAATTTGGTCTGGTAACCACCCCTTCTACACCGGAACTCAGAAGATTATCGATACCGAAGGTCGTGTAGACCGTTTCCTCCGGAAGTACGGTATGCTCAGCAACAATTCCGACGACCAGAAATAGGTATTTCCTTGAGTTTTCCCAACCCGGCAGCCCCCTGCTGGGTTCCTTTGTTTTTTAGGGATCTCTTTCCTTCCCCTAGCGTAAAAACGTTCTGTGCATTATGGCTGAAGCATACTTACTCGATAAACTAAAGTCCGTCGAACAAACCTTCCAGGAAATGACCCGACGCCTGGCCGATCCCGACATCGCGACGAACCCCGATGAGCTACAACGGGTGGCAAAAATTCGCTCCTCCCTCGAAGAAACAGTAAATACCTTCAATCAGTGGAAAGAAGCACAAGAAGAACTCCGGGGTGCCAAAGAAATTCTCAAAGAATCCGCCGGAGATCCCGAAATGAAGGAAATGGCGGCTTTAGAAGTCGAGGAACTCGAAAATACCATTGATGTCCTCGAAAATCGCCTGAAGATTCTGCTGTTACCCAAGGATCCTAACGACGAAAAGAACATCATGTTAGAAATTCGCGCCGGAACAGGGGGCGACGAAGCGAGCATTTGGGCTGGCGATCTGCTCCGCATGTATTCTCGCTATGCCGAAGGCCAAAACTGGCGGGTGAAACTCCTGAGTGAATCGGCCGCCGACATGGGGGGCTTCAAGGCCGTCATCCTGGAAATTCAAGGGGAACAGGTTTACAGCAAATTAAAGTATGAAGCTGGCGTCCACCGAGTCCAGCGGGTACCTGTTACCGAAGCTGGGGGGCGGGTTCACACCTCCACAGCAACCATTGCCGTGATGCCAGAAGTTGATGATGTTGAAGTCGAAATTGATCCCAAAGATATTGAAATGACCACCGCCCGTTCTGGTGGGGCCGGGGGACAAAACGTCAACAAAGTAGAAACAGCGGTTGATCTGTTTCACAAACCGACGGGAATCCGCGTCTTTTGTACAGAAGAGCGATCGCAATTACAGAACCGAGAGCGGGCAATGCAAATTCTCCGGGCAAAGCTCTATGAAATGGAACTCCAGCGACAGCAAGAGGAAGTCAGTTCCATGCGTAAATCCCAGGTGGGTACCGGCGCTCGTTCCGAAAAAATTCGCACCTACAATTACAAAGATAATCGCGTCACAGATCACCGCCTAGGCCAAAACTTTTCCTTAGCCCCGGCCCTAGAAGGAGATATTGAGGATATGCTCCAGGCTTGCATTTCCCAAGACCAACAGGCTCAACTCGAACAACTCGCCGCCGAAAGCTAATACATCCTTCCCTGGGGAAGGTGGCCGCAGGCCGGAAGGGGTTCTTCCCTGGGAAAGGCGATCGCCGCTCGGCAGAAGTTCCTTTCCTATGGTTGAACCTCACTGCAAACCTGGTAAAAATCTGTTTCTGGCGGTTCTGCAAAGAGAGGATTCATTTCCGCCATAATTTTTTGACTGAGCTCCGTCTGATTTTTATCCATATCTTCAATATTGTCCCAAAGGATCATCGCAATGCCTTGATCACTGTTTGGCCCCATTTTTTGTAGCAAAAAAGCCCCTTGGAATCCCTCTGAATAGCTGGACACAATTTTTTCATAAAGGGTTTGGGCCTGGGCAAACCGTCCAGGTTTAAATTCACCGATCGCCACATACGCAACCTTATGGCGGAGACAGTCGTTAAGTCCTTGCATAGTTGAATTTTCCATTGTCTAAAATTACATGGCCTGGGGCGATCGCCTGTCGCCTCTGCCAATAATTTCACTGTAGCGAGAGAATCCCCCTAGAAAGCCTCTTTACGCATTTTCTTAACCGCTTTCGTGTTTATGTCAACTTTTTTGTCACATTTCCAACACATCACCGTCCGTCTATTTTTGAATCTTTAACCTGCCATTAATCCAACATCAAGGCGATATTAATCCTCCTTTGGTTCACTAGAGGTGCATCAAACCATAAACTAGCCCGTATCCAACTTTACAGATATTGAAAGTTGTGAATTTCTGGTGCTATACTGCTAAGCGGCGTTTTGAAAATGATTTGCAGTAATAAAACATGCTTATCAATAACATAAATGCCCAAGCTCAAAGTCAAAAAATATCTCAGGTGTGAGGTTCAATCGAATATGTCTAAAACAGTGAGAAATTTTCTCAGTGGTGCTTCCGTTGCCTTAGGCGCAACCGTAGCTTTTTCTGGTACTGCCCAAGCCAACACTGAACTTCTCGATCAAATCAACAGCTATAGCCAAGACGACATCGCTCAGGTTAATAGCGTTTTCCAACTCAGCGATGTTTCTCCCTCTGACTGGGCCTTTGACGCACTGCGCAACCTAGTCGAAAACTACAACTGTATCGTTGGTTATCCCGATGGCACTTTCCGTGGTAGCCGTCCCCTCAGCCGTTATGAATTTGCTGCTGGTCTAAACGCTTGTTTACAGCAGATCGAGCGGATGATTCAAAGTGGTACTTCTGAAGTAACCCCCGAAGATCTCGCTGCACTCCGTCGTCTCGTGAACGAATTTGAGGCCGAACTTGCGACCCTCGGCGCTCGTGTTGATGACCTTGAAGGCCGCGTTGAATTCCTCGAAGACAACCAATTCTCCACTACCACCAAACTCGGCGGGGAAGTGCTCTTTAACCTTGTTGGTGCCTTCGGTGAAGAGAAAGCTGACAGTGATGGCGAAGACATTGATGATCAAATTACTTTCAGCAACCGTGTTCGTCTAAATCTCGACACTAGCTTTACTGGCAGAGACCGCCTCCGTACTCGTTTGGAAGCTGGCAATGTTGCTGAGTTAGATGATGCGACTGGAACTCGTACTGCTCGTCTTGGTTTTGACGGTGATAACGGGAATGATGTCGAAATTTCTAAGTTGTATTATCGGTTCCCTGTCGGTTCCAGAGCCCGTGGTTACGTAGGTGCCATTGGCATGGGTATCGATGATGTCTTTACTGCGACTAACCCTTATTTTGAAAGCAGTGGTGATGGTGCTTTGTCTCGTTTTGGCCGCCGTAACCCGCTCACTTTACGTGGTTCTGACGGTGCTGGTGTCGGTTTCAACTACAATCTCAGTGATAGATTTACTCTCTCCGGTATTTATTTGACTGACGATGGCGACGTCAATAATCCAGAAGAAAAGAATGGTCTCTTTAATGGTAGCTATGTCACTGGGGCTCAGCTAGCATTCTCTCCCACCGACAAGATTGATCTGGCGTTTACCTATACCAACACATACCAGAAATCTGATGCGGTTAACCTCAGCGCTAGTACTATCGATGGCCTGCCCAGACGTCCTTTTGGGAATTTAGCGACGACTGCTAACAATTTCGGCATTGAAGGTAGTTGGATGGTTGGTTCTCGTTTTAATCTTGCTGGTTGGGTTGGCTACACCAAAGCCGACTTTGAATTAGGAGATGGCGAGGCAGACATCTGGAACTGGGCTGTTAATGCGGCTCTCCTCGATGTCGGTGGCGATGGCAACGTTCTTGGCTTCATCTTCGGTCAACCGCCTAAGGTAACTAGCGCTAGTGGCGTTGATGCACTTGGTGAAAATGATGACACTTCTTACCTCGCCGAGCTCCAGTATCGTTATAAGTTGAACGACAATATTACTATTACTCCTGGTGCTTATGTCATTTTCAACCCCAACAATAACGATAATAATGACACCATTGTGGTGGGTGCAATTCGGACTAGATTTAGTTTCTAAATTGAGATTTCCGAGAATTGTTGTTCTTCACAACTAAGAGTATTTAGAGTGGGTCGATTTCGGCTCACTTTTTTTTGAAGTTATTAAGCTTTTAAATTTAGGGAACTGAGTTTTATTTTGACTTTAAGTTGTATTGTACATATACTGATAAATTGTGAGTTTTTTGAAAAACCATGAACGCTGAAGCAATCATTCGCTCCATCGAAGCGGAACAGCTCAAGGATGATCTCCCGACCATCCACGTGGGCGACACCGTTCGAGTCGGAGTCAAAATCAAGGAAGGTACCAAAGAACGGGTTCAGCCCTACGAAGGTACCGTTATTGCCATGCGCAATGGTGGGATTAACGAAACCATCACTGTGCGTAAAATCTTCCAAGGGATTGGTGTTGAACGGGTCTTCCTGTTGCACTCTCCCCTCGTTGATAACATCAAAGTTATCCGTCGTGGTAAAGTCCGCCGGGCTAAACTGTATTACTTGCGCGATCGCGTTGGTAAGGCAACTCGGATCAAGCAACGTTTCGATCGCCCGATCTAGGCTTTTTGTAATCCATTTGATTCGCTCAAAATGTTTTGCACAAAGCCTGCCACCTGTGCTAAGATTGCCAAGGCTTGTTAAGAGCAAGTACCCAAGCGTCCTTAGTTCAGTTGGTAGAACGCAGGTCTCCAAAACCTGATGTCGGGGGTTCGAGTCCTCCAGGGCGCGTTTCAATTTACATTAAACTTTAGTTGAAGTATTGCAGTGGCTCTGGGAGGAGTTTCTGATTGTGGCCAAAACAAAGAAGACCGTCGAGACTGAAGCCAATAAGCCCGAAGGTTTCGATGTTACGAAATACGCCAATGAAACAAAAGAAGAACTAGCTAAGGTTGTTTGGCCCTCTCGCCAGCAGCTCATTAGTGAATCTGCCGCTGTCATTTTGATGGTGATTCTTGTTGCGACTGTTATCTACGTCGTAGACAATCTCTTCATTTTCGTTTCAGGTGCTGTATTTTAAAAGACTCTTTAACTTTCTATGGAACATTCAGAAGAATACACAGGAACGCAAGCTGGACCCAAACCGCGTTGGTATGCCGTCCAAGTTGCATCTGGGTGCGAACAAAGAGTCAAAGCAAACCTTGAACAACGGATTCATACTCTCGATGTGGCGGATCGGATCTTTCAGGTTCAGATTCCCCAAACCCCAACCGTCAAAATCCGTAAGGATGGCAGTCGGCAACATGGAGAAGAAAAGGTTTTTCCTGGTTATGTCTTGATTCAGATGACCCTAGATGATGAAGCTTGGCAGGTTATCAAAAATACGCCCCATGTGATTAATTTTGTTGGGGCCGAACAGAAGCGTAGCTACGGTCGGGGACGGGGCCATGTTAAACCCGTGCCTCTCAGTAAGTCTGAAGTAGAGCGCATCTTTAAACAAGCTCAGGTTGTTGAACCGACTGTCAAAGTCGATATGGCCATTGGCGACAAAATTCTTGTGCTTTCTGGTCCTTTTAAGGATTTTGAAGGCGAGATCATTGAAGTCAGCCCTGAGCGCAGCAAACTGAAAGCTCTATTGTCGATCTTTGGTCGAGATACGCCAGTAGAACTTGAATTTACTCAAGTGGAAAAACAGAGCTAGCGATGGCAAAAAAAGTTGTTACGGTAATTAAATTAGCCTTGCCTGCGGGTAAGGCCAACCCTGCACCTCCTGTTGGGCCAGCCCTGGGTCAGCATGGGGTCAACATCATGGCCTTCTGTAAGGAGTACAACGCAAAGACTTCTGACCAGGCAGGCATGATTATTCCTGTAGAAATTTCGGTATATGAAGACCGGAGTTTCACCTTTATCCTGAAAACGCCCCCCGCTTCTGTCTTGATTCGTAAGGCAGCCGGGGTTGAGAAAGGTTCTGCCCAGCCTAATAAGCAGAAGGCGGGTTCTATCTCCCGGGCACAACTCCAGGAAATCGCCCAAACTAAAATGCCTGATTTGAATGCGAACGATATCGAAGCAGCAATGAACATTGTTGCCGGTACAGCGCGGAATATGGGCATTACAGTTACGGATTAGTAACTGCTTGGAAACTGGATACAACAGTTAAGTTTTTAATCTTTATGTTTGGGGAGAGGCGTGTGTCTCGTTATGTACCCAAGGAGTAAGTATGGCAAAAAAATTATCTCGTCGGCTTCGTGAGGCGCTTGAAAAGGTTGAAGATAGAGCCTATGAGCCTCTGGAAGCTTTGACCCTTTTGAAAGAAACTGCCACAGCTAAGTTTGATGAAACGGCTGAGGCCCACATCCGTTTAGGGATTGATCCGAAGTACACGGATCAGCAGTTGAGAACGACTGTTGCTTTTCCGAAAGGTACTGGCCAGTCTGTACGGGTCGCCGTCATTACTAGCGGTGAACAGGTAAAGGTTGCAGAGGAGTCCGGTGCAGACCTCGTTGGTTCTGAGGAACTCATCGAAGATATCCAGAAGGGCATGATGGACTTTGAAGTCTTGATCGCAACGCCGGATATGATGCCGAAGGTGGCTCGTTTGGGTCGTCAGCTTGGCCCCCGTGGTTTGATGCCTTCGCCCAAAGGTGGCACTGTGACTACGGATGTCGCTACAGCGATCGCCGCTTTTAAAGCAGGGAAACAAGAGTTCCGGGCTGACCGTGCAGGGATTGTCCACGTGCTTTTTGGTAAATCCTCTTTCGCTGCGGAAGATCTTCTGGTAAACTTAAAGGCTCTTCAGGAAACCATCGACCGGAATCGTCCTTCTGGGGCCAAAGGTCGTTACTGGCGGAGCATTTATGTCTCTGCTTCCATGGGACCTTCGATCCAGGTGGATATCAACGCCCTCCGGGATCTTTCCATTGAAGAAAAAGCCTAGGCCCTCTTAGGTAAAACAATTAAATAGATTTGTATTCATGCCAGAGACAGCAGGGGCGATCGCTTAATATCCTGCCGAGGTGAAACGCTACAAGACTAAACAAGTTTTTTTCCAAGTTTGCTTGGAAGAAGAGCGTGACCCTGGCATTGTCGCTGGGGTCTATTTTTTTGTCCCTACTTTAATAACCTTTCCCCAAAAAGGAGGTGAGAACAGAATGGGAAAATCGCTAGCAGATAAGCAAGAATTGGTTGCTGAGATCAAGGATCTGCTCAAGGATGCACAACTTACTTTTGTGATTGATTACAAAGGTTTAACCGTTGCGGAAATCACTGATTTACGTAACCGCCTTCGTCCTGCCGGGGCATATTGCAAAATTGCGAAAAACACGCTGATGCATATTGCCGTTGATGGTGACGAAACGTGGCAACCCGTGCAATCTCTTTTAAAAGATTCCTCCGCATTTTTAATTGCTGGAGAAGATGTTGCTTCCGCCGTTAAAGCTTACAAAGAATTCCGCAAAGCAACGAAGAAAACCGAACTTCGTGGCGGCGTTATGGAAGGTCAAGCTTTAACCAGTGACCAAATCGAAGCCCTCGGTGATCTGCCCACCAAAGACCAACTTTACGGTCAGATTGCAGGTGCGATCAATGCAGTTACTGCAAAAATCGCCATCGGCATCAACGAAGTACCGGGTTCTTTGGCCAGAGCCATCAAAGCTGTTTCCGAAAAAGAAGCAGCCTAACTCTCAACGTCGCGTGATCTATGTCATGGCGGCTTAATTTTCTCGTTGTTCTAAACGTAATTTTTATTCACTAAGGAGATAGATTAAATGTCTGCTACTACCGATGAAATTTTGGAGAAGTTGCAATCTCTAACCCTGCTTGAAGCAGCTGAATTAGTTAAGCAAATCGAAGAAACCTTTGGCGTTAGCGCTGCTGCTCCCGTTGGTGGCATGGTAATGGCTGCCCCTGGTGCTGCTGCTGCTGAGGAAGTTGAAGAGAAGACTGAATTTGACGTTATTCTCGACGAAGTTCCCGCTGACAAGAAAATCGCTGTTCTTAAGGTTGTTCGTGGCATCACTGGCCTCGGTCTTAAGGAAGCCAAAGAAATGGTTGAATCTGCGCCCAAGCCCATCAAAGAAGGTACTGGCAAAGAAGATGCTGAAGCCATCAAGAAGCAGCTTGAAGATGCCGGTGCAAAAGCAAGCGTTAAGTAATTTATATCAACTTGCCTATTGCTAGATAGGTATAGCTTCAACTGATATTTGATTAATTGATTAGCGAACAGGTCATCTGTTCGCTTTTTTTCGATCTGGATGATTAGGTCTTTGCTATGTCACTTACGGCATAAAAAAATCCCCCTGCAGTGATTGAGGGGGAATTATAAGTTGAATTTGTCTTGCAAGAGTTTTTTAGAGTTGGGGTTCTTTCTGGTGCCAAGCCGTTGCCTGTTCATAGACATGGGCTACTTGAAGTAAGAGATCCTCTCGGAGAACATTGCTGATCAGTTGCATCCCGATGGGGAGTCCTTGGGCATCAAAACCACAGGGCAGACTCAGGGCGGGCAGACCGGCCAAATTGACGGGAATGGTCATCAAGTCAGAAAGATACATGCTGAGGGGATCGTCGGTTTTTTCGCCAGCTTTGAAAGCGGTGCTGGGAGAAGTGGGACAAATGAGCACGTCCACTTTGGCAAAGGCTTGATCGAAGTCTTCTTTGATTAAAGTGCGTACTTTCTGGGCTTTGAGGTAGTAGGCATCATAGTAACCAGCGGAGAGGGTATAGGTGCCGAGCATAATCCGGCGCTTTACCTCGGGGCCAAAACCAGCGGCCCGGGTTTGGGTGTACATATCAACAAGGTTATCGGCTGCAGCATTACGGGTGCCATATTTGACGGCATCGTAACGGGCCAAATTTGCAGAGGCTTCGGACGGGGCAATGATGTAGTAGGCGGGTAAGCCGTAACGGAAGCGGGGACAGGAAATGGTTTCGACTTCGGCACCAAGCTCTTGGAGTTGGGCGATCGCCTTTTGAACCGCTTCAGCCACTTCTGGATCGAGCCCTTCCCCAAAAGTTTCTTGGATGATGCCAATCTTGAGGGGCTTATCCTTGGGGAGTTCCGGCTGGAGTAACTGACTATATTGGGGAATATCCACATCTAAACTGGTGGAATCTTTGGGATCGTGGCCGGCGATCGCCTCTAAAAGAATTGCTGTATCTTCCACCGTCCGCGCAAAGGGGCCAATTTGATCCAGAGAAGACGCATAGGCCACCAAGCCAAAACGAGACACCAGGCCGTAGGTCGGTTTAAGGCCCACAACCCCGCATAGAGACGCCGGTTGTCGAATTGAGCCACCAGTATCTGAACCCAGGGCGATCGGCGCTTCTCCCGCTGCCACTGCCGCCGCTGACCCCCCGGAGGATCCCCCCGGTACCCGCGTCACATCCCAAGGGTTGCCCGTCACTTGATAGCCAGAATTTTCCGTCGAACTCCCCATGGCAAACTCATCCAAATTGGTTTTGCCCACCATGATCGCTCCAGCTTCCTGCAACTTCTGGGTGACTGTAGATTCGTAGGTCGGCACAAAGCCTTCGAGGATGCGCGAAGCACAGGTCGTCTGAATACCTTTCGTACAGAGATTGTCCTTAATCGCAATGGGAATGCCTTCTAGGAGGCCAATGGTTTCCCCCGCTGCAATTTTTGCATCCACTTGTGTCGCCTGGGCCAAGGCCTGCTCCTTAGTCAGGGTCAAAAACGCTTTAACCTTGGGTTCCACCGCTTCGATATGGGCAAACGTTTCCGTCAAAATTTCGACAGCAGAACGTTCCTTTGAAATGAGTTGTTGGTGTAGCGTGCGGATGGCTGACATGCTTTATATATTCTCTGAAATACCCCAATCAGTTTATCCACTTGCCTTCCTCCCTGACAATCATCTCTAAAAAATTATTTTTGCGGCGATCGCCTCGGAAGGGAACCAGCATCCGATACAATAAACTCCAGCTTATGTTAATTTAATAAGTCTATTTTTAGTCAGCACAACAAAATGCTAAATTTATGAGCGCTCATATTCTTTAACAAAGTATGGGAACCGCTCAGGTAGATTTTTAGGAATCATCAATGAACCAGGAAATTTTTGACAAAATTAAAAATATTATCGTTGATCAGCTGGATGTCGATGCTGACTCCGTAAGCCCCGAATCAAACTTCATCAGTGACCTTGATGCAGACTCCCTCGACACAGTCGAGCTGGTCATGGCCTTCGAAGAAGAATTTGATATCGATATTCCCGACGATGTTGCTGAAAAAATCACTACGGTGGGAGAAGCAGTTAACATCATCGCTGAAAAAACTGGCGCCAACTAAGCCATTTAGTCTAGTCAGTTTAACCTCAACTTCCAGAGCTGCGAACTTCCAAAAGTTATCGCGGCTTTCTCGCTAGTTTTTATGATTGATTGTCGCTTCCTTTGGATGCACAAGCCTTTTTTCCCACTGCAAAACCACTCAAATCAGCCATGGCACACTCATCTCCGTATCGCGTTGTAATCACCGGTTTAGGTGCGATCACCCCGATTGGTAATACCCTAGAGGAGTATTGGGAAGGACTCATGACCGGTCGCAATGGCATTGACCTCGTGACCGCATTTGACGCTTCCCAACATGCCTGTCGCATTGCAGGTGAAGTAAAAGGCTTTGATCCCCTCGCATTCATCCCGAAAAAAGAAGCGAAACGCATGGATCGGTTCTCCCAGTTCGCCGTGGCTGCCAGTAAACAAGCCCTCGCCGATGCTGGCCTAGAGATCAATGCTGACAATGCCCCTGATATCGGCGTAATGATCGGCACTGGCGTCGGCGGGATTAAGGTGATGGAAGACCAGCAGGAAATTTACCTGGAGAAAGGCCCCAGCCGCTGTAGCCCTTTCATGATTCCGATGATGATTGCTAATATGGCGGCGGGATTGACGGCGATCCATACCGGTGCCCAAGGCCCCAATAGCTGTACTGTGACGGCCTGTGCCGCAGGTTCCAATGCGGTTGGGGAAGCTTTCCGACTCGTTCAACAGGGTTACGCGAAAGCGATGATTTCTGGGGGCACCGAGGCAGCTGTAACCCCCCTCAGTTTTGCGGGATTTGCCTCGGCCCGGGCGTTATCGACCCGTAATGATGATCCGAAACACGCTTGTCGTCCCTTTGATCAAGATCGTGATGGCTTTGTGATGGGTGAAGGGGCTGGCATTTTAATCCTGGAAGAGCTAGAGCATGCCCTGGCACGGGGGGCAAAAATCTACGGGGAAATCGTTGGTTATGGCATGACCTGCGATGCTTACCACATGACGGCACCGACCCCCGACGGCGCTGGGGCAACCCGGGCGATTGAATTGGCGCTCAAGGATGGCGGCTTGGCTCCGAACCAAGTGAACTACGTGAATGCCCACGGCACCAGCACTCCAGCCAATGACATCACAGAAACGAAAGCCATTAAAAAAGCCCTCGGTGACCAGGCTTACAAAATTTTAGTGAGTTCGACAAAATCTATGACCGGTCACCTTTTGGGTGGCTCTGGGGGCATTGAGGCGGTGGCCACAGTGATGGCGATCGCCAATGATCGCGTTCCGCCGACGATCAACCTCGAAAATCCCCAGGAAGGCTGTGATTTGGACTACGTTCCTAACGAAAGCCGCGAACATCTAGTTGAAGTTGCCCTTTCTAACTCCTTCGGCTTTGGTGGCCATAACGTCACCCTTGCGTTTAAGAAATATCGCCCGGAATAAATTTAGTCCGAGTAAATGTTAGCGATTTGACAGAATCATTCTTGCCCAGTGATCCTAACAGTGGGATGATGGGGGGGATTTTGAGGAGGGCAATTTGCGCTTCTTGATGGTCTAACAACTCCCTATAGTTTTTCTTTATTTGTCGTTTACTGTCAGAAATTTTCACTATGACCGTTGCAACCCAATCTATAGATCAGCTTTGTATTAATGCAATTCGCTTTTTAGCAATTGATGGCGTCGAGAAGGCAAAATCTGGTCACCCCGGTTTACCGATGGGCGCCGCTCCCATGGCCTACACCCTCTGGGACAAATTTATGCGGTTCAACCCCAAAAATCCGAAATGGGTTAACCGCGATCGCTTTGTTTTGTCAGCGGGTCACGGTTCGATGCTGCAGTATGCCTTGATGTACTTGGCTGGCTATGACAGTGTTTCCCTCGAAGACATCAAGCAATTTCGTCAATGGAAATCGAAGACCCCTGGTCACCCTGAAAACTTCGAGACCCCTGGTGTAGAAGTTACGACTGGCCCCCTCGGCCAAGGGATCGCCAATGCCGTCGGCCTCGCCCTCGCGGAAGCACACCTCGCAGCCCGCTACAACAAGCCCGATGCCAAAATTTTTGACCATTACACCTATGTGATTATGGGTGATGGTTGCAACATGGAAGGAATCTCCGGGGAAGCGGCATCCATTGCGGGTCACTGGGGTCTGGGCAAATTAATTGCCCTCTACGACGATAACCATATTTCCATCGACGGCTCCACGGACATTGCTTTCACTGAAGATGTGTGTAAGCGCTATGAGTCCTACGGTTGGCACGTGCTCCATGTCGAAGATGGCAACAATGACATTGAGGCGATCGCCAAAGCCATTGAAGCGGCTAAGGCAGTGACTGACAAGCCCTCTTTGATCAAAATCACAACGACCATTGGTTACGGTTCCCCCAACAAAGCAGATACCGCTGGGGTACACGGGGCAGCCCTTGGTGCCGACGAAATTGAACTGACCCGTAAATCCCTCGAATGGAACTATGGGCCTTTTGAAGTGCCTGAAGATGCCCTCAACCATTTCCGGAAAGCCGTTGAACGGGGTGCCAGCGCCGAAGCAGAGTGGGACCAAGTATGGGCCACCTACAAAACAAAATATGCCGAGGAGGCTGCAGAATTAGAGCGGATTCTTTCTGGGAAGCCCCCCGCAAACTGGGCTGACGCTTTACCCACCGCAACGCCCGCCGATAAAGGTCTTGCGACCCGTAAGCACTCCGAAGCAACCCTGAATGCGATCGCCCCGGTATTACCAGAATTGATCGGTGGTTCCGCGGACTTGACTCACTCTAACCTGACAGAAATCCACGTTTCTGGCGATTTCCAAAAAGGTGCCTACGAAAACCGCAACGTCCACTTCGGCGTCCGGGAACACGCCATGGGCGCGATCTGTAATGGCATCGCCCTCCACGGTACAGGTTTAATCCCCTACGGAGCCACCTTCCTTGTGTTCTCCGACTACATGCGGAATTCCATCCGTTTATCGGCCCTGTCCGAAGCACGGGTCATTTGGGTAATGACCCACGACTCCATTGCCCTTGGAGAAGACGGCCCCACCCACCAACCGATCGAGCATGTTGCTTCGCTGCGGGCGATGCCGAACCTCTATGTTTATCGTCCGGCAGATACCAACGAAACCTCCGGTGCCTATAAAGTTGCTGTGGAAAGTGCGACAACGCCGACCCTCTTAGCCCTCACCCGCCAAGGCCTCCCCAACCTCGAAGGCAGTTCCATCGAAAATGCGGAAAAAGGTGGCTACATCCTTTCCGATAGCGAAGGCACCCCTGATCTGATTTTGATTGGTACAGGGAGTGAAGTGCAGCTTTGTGTCGAAGCAGCAAAAGCACTCCGGGCAAACGGCAAAAATGTCCGTGTTGTTTCCATGCCCTGTGTGGAACGCTTTGAAGAGCAAGATGCCGCCTACCAAGAGTCCGTCCTGCCGAAAGCTGTAACCAAACGGGTTGCCGTGGAGGCTGGTGCCACCATAAGCTGGTACAAGTACGTTGGCTTTGAAGGCGCTGTCATCGGTATTGACACCTACGGTGCTTCCGCCCCTGGTGGTGTGGTCATGGAGAAATTTGGTTTCACCGTGGACAACGTTGTTAAAACCGCTGAGACAGTACTAGGTTAAAACCCTGGGTCTGGTCATAGACTGATTCTTTTCAGTAAAACGTTTTGGAGGTAGGTTTATCCCCTACCTCTTTTTTGTTTGTGACAATATTGCCTAGCCTGTCCGCCAGAGAATTGTCCCTGCAGCCACTAACCCCAGGAGATTGGGAAACCACGTCCCCATAAACGGCGTAATCGTTCCCCAGACTCCCATGGAGCTGGAAATCACAGAAATGAGATAGTAGGCAAAAACGATGGCCACCGATAGGCCAACACTGGTCGCTCGGCTTGAGTTTTGCGGGCGCAGGCCAATGGCCGAGCCGACCATCGCAAAAACAATACAGACGAAGGGGACGGAAAATTTTTCTTGTTTTCTCACCTGGAGCGTCCGGATCCGCCTTTCATTGCGACTTAACTTGAGGCTTTCTAAACAAACATCAATCACCTGGAGGGTCATTTCACTGGGACGTTGACAGCGGGTGGCGAGGATCAAAGGGGCATCAGACAGATTTAAAAAGTTGGTTTCAAACTGCTCGATGTCACTGAAGGAACCATTGGCCCCAATTTGATAAATACTGCCATCCTGCACCAGCCAACCCTGTTCATTGGCATTCCACTGGGCAGCGGCAGCCGTGATAATTCTTTGGGTATCGACGGCGGCTCGATCGAGGATGGTGAGATTGTTCATTTGGGTGCCATCGAAGGTCTCGGCATAAAAGAGGGTTTTGAGGATTTCGCGGCTACCAGTGGCCGTTTTTACCCGTTGATATTCGGGGTAGATAATATTTTTTTCTTGGTAGTCAATGGTTGCTTCGCCCTGAGCAATGTTAGCGATGCTGCTGGCCTGTTTCGTGGTCTGGGGGACAATCCAATCGTTGAGGCCAAAGGTGATGCCCGTAATCAGTAACCCCAAAAGCAGACCGGGCAACATCAGCCGCAAGGGGGGCAAACCAACACTCCGTAAGGCGATAATTTCACTAAAGGAAGATAGGCTGCTGTAGGCGGTGAGGGTGCCCAGTAGGGTTGCCATAGGGAGGCCGAGGACGAGAAATTCTGGGAGACGGAGAGCGAGAATTTGGAAGGCGATCGCCCAGGTGATTTCATTGGCGACCACGTTGCGCATTACCTCAAAGAGAACGCCGATGGTGAGGCCCAAACTCGTGAAAATTCCTAACCCAAACAGGAAAGGTCCCACAAGTTGCGCCATAATGTAGCGATCTAATAGTGAAAATACCCTTAAAATTCTCAACATTGTGGTCTAGTCTGATTAGAGTGGAGAGTTTTAGCAACTGTTTAGCAATTAAAATTCCTAGCCCATCATGCCAAAGAAGTTACGGTTTTGTCTGAAATTGTGCCCCTTGACCACTGATTGATCACCGCGCATCGGGAACTTAGAGCCGCGATAATGATTCAGTGCCACTGCACTTTGGTTTATTCTAAATTTACTTTTTTTGATAGAGTCCATGTTTGACCTGTTTGCTTCTTTGCTCATTGCCCAGGAATCTGCCCCCTTATTGGTGGCCCAAGAGAACAGGTCGAAGGAAGAGTTACTCCCCCACCAAGTACCACAACCAGGGGAGGATCAGGGGTCTTCTGTGGGGCGATCGCCGGCGGCCATCGTGACGGAAACCCAAGAGGTGCGCCCTTTGCCGGGGAGTCTCAATGAAATTCCGGTCTTTAACAGCAACAGCCCTGAAGTCATTGCCCAGGAAGGCATTTTATTATCGACCTTCCCAAAAGCAGGAAAAAGCCAGGCGAACGCCCACCTCGAAACCCCCCTCGAAGGACGCTTTGATATTTTTACCCACCACATTTCCCGTCCCGCCACGGAGCAGCGCACCCTGTACCAAGGCTTGTTGGTTAACAATCCGACCGGAAGCCCCCGCACCCTCAAAATTCTCCAAGGCATTAGTTACCTCAATAGTAAAGATGCCCCCTTCCGCGAACTATTGCCCTTCGTTGAAGATCCCCAGGGTCATGTCTATTCCGGCCCAGGCTCCCGACTGGTGAGCGATACCCTCCGGGGCAAAAGCCAAACGCAATTCCCAGAGATTCTACGCATTCCCCCCTACAGCACCGTGGTTTTGGCGAATCTCCCGATCCCGGTTAGCGGTGCTCGCTCTACCTACTTACAAGTAGAAACGGATGGTAGTGTTTACTTGGCAAATTTAGCGAAATATGAAGTCCGTGAAGAAATTACCACCAGCAGTATTAGCAATAATGGCAGTATTGTCGAAGGGAAAGCTGTCCGCTCTCGTCCCCCCAGCCTTAATGAATGGCGATCGCTCCTCACCCAAGGTCAGCTTGTAGAACCCCGGGATTTGCCCCCAGTTCCCAGTAAAGATCCCGGTCGCATCATTTATGGCCGGGTTGCAGGTATTTCCGTCGGTAGTCAGTGGGAAGCCACCGTCACCGATCCAGACGCAGAGAGTTTAGCAATCCCCGCCCCCGGCGAAGCAATTTCTTTCCCCATTAGCACCACCAGCACTGGCACCTTTGGCACCGACCAAGTCCAAAGCGCCCCCATGCTCACCCGTTACCCTGATACCGCACTCCAGGGCCATGGCAACTATTTGGTGCATTACAAGCTAACTTTTCCCCTCGAAAATCTCACCGATGAATACCAGTGGACATCCTTAACTTTCCAGACGCCGATTAAGGATGATCTCCATAGCGATCGCCTTTCCTTTTTTGAATCGCCCCCCAACCGTGTTTTCTATCGAGGCACTGTCCGCATCAACTATCCCAACGAATACCGACGCCAGATTACCCGCTATGTCCACCTAGTACAACATCGGGGCCAACGCTCAGAACCCCTTGCCACCCTGGAAATTCCCCCTGGCACAAGTCGCACCGCCGAAATTGACTTTTTTTATCCCCCCGACGCAACGCCTCCCCAGGTGATTACCGTGAGAACCCTCGCCCCAGAGGAGCGTTAAATATTGTTGAATATTCTCAAAAAAATGTAGAGATCGCCCTAGGCACGTTTCGGGGGAAACAGTTGCCCCAACGGTAAGCCCCAACAGGCAAAATCGCGCCGGATACTCACGGTGGGGTGGGGATCAATGGCCTGGGCCGTTGTTTCAGAAATAAAGAGTGTCGGCAAAAGGGTCAAGGGAATTTGTAACAGAATATTCCCCAAGAAGAACAGCAGGATTGCGGCGAATAAGCCCAGAATATGCCATTGGGGGAGACCCGCCGTCAGTCCCACCGCAAGGGGCGCATAGTGGGCCACCTGCCATAACAAAATCACCATGGCGATCGCCCCCAGGACATTTAAAATCGGCTGCCGAGTTCCCTGCACGAGTCGTAAAATTTGTCGTTGCCGTTCATCGAGGCGTTCTGGCGGAATTTGAAACACAAAGAGACTGAAGGGTTGCCAAGGCCGGAGGATTTGCAGGAGCCACACCGGGACTCCCCCCAGAAGCACAATTAAGCCCAATTCAATATTGGCCACGGGAAACGGGATGCCAATCGCCAAGGCGATCGCCAACAAAGACCAGATCAAAGGCAGCAAAGCCAAGCCCGCAACATGCAACCAAAAATAAGGCTCAAACAACATTTTTCCGTCGCTCCAAGACTTAAACGAACAACAGCATAATGCCCTGAATATCCCACGGTGCCCCCTGAAAGTAAAGTGGCCCGAAGCGTCAGGTAGACGACAAATCAGCTTTCCTCCAATGGCCACTACAAATGTCAAGGAATATGACAAAAAATTAAGTTTGGTTTATCAAATTGTGTCAGAATGGCCAGCCTTTCCTAGGCCAACCAGCATTTTTTGCTAAAACTCTTTAAGTGCCTTCAGCTTGCTCACTATCAGAACAGCAGCTTCTGCTCTATATAATGTGATGATGAGCAGGGGAATAGTTATAAATTTTTAATATCCATCTACTTGTCCAAGTAAAGGAGACTCACCATTTATGTTCACTAACGTCAAGTCCGCCATTCGCCACATCAAACCAGATGACATCAATAATCGCACGTTAGTGAAGGTGGTCTATGTCGTGTTGGAGTCCCAGTACCAGAGTGCCCTCTCTGCTGCGGTAAAAGCGATTAACGCGAACCACCCAAAGATTGCGGTTGAAATTAGTGGTTATCTGATTGAAGAACTGCGTGACCCCGATAACTACGAAGAGTTCAAACGGGAAGTCGCCCAAGCCAACTTATTTATTGCCTCCTTGATCTTCATTGAAGACCTCGCCCAAAAGGTGGTCGAAGCTGTGACGCCCCACCGGGATAACCTTGATGCGGCGATTGTTTTCCCTTCCATGCCGGAAGTGATGCGCCTCAACAAAATGGGCACCTTTTCCATGGCACAGTTGGGACAATCCAAGAGTGCTATTGGCGAATTTATGAAAAAGCGGAAGGAAAAATCCGGTGCTTCCTTCCAAGATGCCATGCTCAAGCTGCTCCGGACATTGCCGAAGGTTTTAAAATATTTGCCCGTTGAAAAAGCCCAGGATGCCCGCAACTTCATGCTGTCTTTCCAATACTGGTTGGGTGGTTCCCCCGATAACTTGGAAAACTTCCTGTTGATGATGACCGACAAGTACATCCTCAAGGGGGCTGAGAAGCTCGATAAAGCCGATTATGCCGAGCCGGTAGTCTACCCAGACATGGGTATTTGGCATCCCCTCGCCCCGAAAATGTTTGAAGACACTAAAGAATATCTCCAGTGGTACAACAGCCGCGATGATATTAGTGACGAACTGAAAGATCCCCTCGCCCCTTGTATTGGCCTCGTGCTGCAACGGACACACCTCGTAACCGGAGATGATGCCCACTATGTCGCCATGCTCCAGGAGTTGGAATATCGCGGCGCAAAGGTGATCCCCATCTTTGCCGGGGGCCTTGATTTCTCGAAGCCTGTGGATGAATTTTTCTGGGATAACACGGTCGCCGGGGTCGAAAAATTACCTCTGGTGGATACGGTGGTTTCCCTAACTGGTTTTGCCCTCGTCGGTGGCCCGGCGCGTCAGGATCACCCCAAAGCCATTGATTCCCTCAAGCGGTTGAACCGTCCCTACATGGTGGCGCTGCCGTTGGTCTTCCAAACCACAGAGGAGTGGGAAGAAAGTGATCTCGGTCTGCACCCAATCCAAGTGGCGCTCCAAATTGCGATTCCAGAACTGGATGGGGCAATTGAACCAATTATTCTTTCTGGTCGTGACGGGGCTACAGGTCGGGCGATTACGTTGCAGGATCGGGTTGAGGCGATCGCCACCCGTGCTTTGAAATGGACGAATCTCCGGAAGAAGCCCAAGCTAGAGAAAAAACTCGCCATTACAATTTTTAGCTTCCCCCCCGACAAAGGCAATATCGGCACCGCCGCTTACCTCGATGTCTTTGGCTCGATCCATGAAGTAATGAAGGGTCTACGGGACAACGGCTACGACATTCAAGATATTCCTGAAACTCCCAAAGAGCTGTTAGAGCTAATCATCCATGATGCCCAGGCGCAATACGCTTCCCCTGAGTTAAACATCGCCTATCGCATGGGTGTGCCGGAATATGAAGAACTGACCCCCTATTCCAAACGCCTGGAAGAAAATTGGGGTACGCCTCCCGGTGAACTCAACAGCGACGGTCAAAACCTGCTGATCTATGGGAAGCATTTCGGCAATCTGTTTATTGGTGTACAGCCCACCTTTGGCTATGAAGGCGACCCGATGCGCTTGCTGTTCTCCCGTTCCGCTAGTCCTCACCATGGCTTTGCTGCCTACTACACTTACCTTGAGCGGGTTTGGGGCGCGGATGCGGTGCTGCACTTCGGTACCCACGGTTCGCTGGAATTTATGCCGGGTAAACAAATGGGGATGTCTGGCGATTGCTATCCCGACAATTTGATCGGTAATATTCCCAACATCTACTACTACGCCGCCAATAACCCTTCGGAAGCAACGATCGCCAAACGGCGGAGTTATGCGAATACAATTTCCTATCTGACTCCCCCGGCAGAAAATGCGGGTCTGTACAAGGGCTTGAAAGAACTTAGCGAATTGATCGGCTCCTACCAAACCCTGAAGGATGGGGCGCGGGGTGTACAGATCGTGAATACGATCATGGATCAAGCCCGGATCTGCAACCTCGATAAGGATATCGAGATTCCCGAAACAGATGCGGCCCAAATGTCTCAGGATGAGCGAGACAACATGGTGGGCATTGTCTACCGAAAGTTGATGGAGATTGAATCCCGTCTGTTACCCTGTGGTCTCCATGTCATCGGTAAACCTCCTACGGCTGAAGAGGCGATCGCCACCCTGGTGAACATTGCCAGCCTCGACCGCGAAGAAGAAGGTATTTGGAGCCTCCCCACGATCATCGCCAAGAGCATCGGGCGCAACATGGAAGAAATCTACCGCAACAGTGATCAGGGCATCCTTGAAGATGTGAACTTGCTTCAAGACATCACCGAAGCGACCCGTGCTGCCGTTCGTGCGCTGGTGATGGAGCAAGTGAACGCCGAAGGTCGTGTGTCTCTAGTTTCCAAGCTCAACTTCTTCAACATGGGCAAAAAAGCCCCTTGGGTGGAAGCTCTCCACGAAGCAGGTTACAAAAACGTTGATCAGGAACTCCTAAAACCCCTCTTCGATTACCTTGAATTCTGTCTCGAACAGGTTTGTGCCGACAAAGAACTTGGCGGTTTACTCAAAGCCCTCGAAGGTGAGTATGTCCTTCCCGGCCCCGGTGGCGACCCGATCCGCAACCCCAATGTCCTCCCCACGGGCAAAAATATTCACGCCCTCGATCCCCAATCAATCCCGACCCTTGCGGCAGTCCAATCCGCAAAAGTTGTGGTGGATCGCCTGATTGAGCGACAAAAGCTCGATAATGGCGGCGAATATCCCGAAACGATCGCCTGCGTCCTCTGGGGAACCGACAACATCAAAACCTACGGTGAATCCTTGGCGCAAATCATGTGGATGGTCGGTGCGAGACCCGTCCCCGATGCCCTTGGTCGTGTTAACAAGTTGGAATTAATTCCCCTCGAAGAACTCGGTCGTCCCCGCATCGATGTCGTGGTCAACTGTTCCGGCGTCTTCCGTGACCTGTTCATCAACCAAATGAACCTCTTGGATCAAGCCGTGAAAATGGCCGCCGAAGCCAATGAACCCCTCGAAATGAACTACGTGCGCAAACACGCCCTAGAACAAGCCGAGGAAATGGGCATTAACATTCGCCAAGCCGCGACCCGGATTTTCTCCAACGCATCTGGTTCCTATTCTTCTAACGTGAACCTCGCCGTTGAAAATAGCTCTTGGGAAGAGGAAAAAGAGCTCCAGGATATGTACCTGAACCGGAAATCCTTCGCCTTCAACTCCGATAATCCGGGGGTAATGGACGAAAACCGTAAGGTGTTTGAATCTTCCCTGAAGAAAGCGGATGTCACTTTCCAAAACCTGGATTCTTCGGAAATCAGTTTGACGGACGTTTCCCACTATTTCGACTCTGATCCGACCAAGGTTGTTGCTTCTCTGCGGGATGATGGCAAGAAACCCTCTGCTTACATTGCCGATACCACCACTGCCAACGCTCAGGTACGGACTCTCTCTGAAACGGTGCGTCTCGATGCGCGGACAAAACTGCTTAATCCCAAGTGGTACGAGGGCATGCTCTCCCACGGTTATGAAGGGGTGCGGGAACTGTCTAAGCGCCTGGTGAATACAATGGGTTGGTCGGCAACGGCGGATGCGGTAGATAACTGGGTCTATGAAGATACCAATGAAACTTTCATTAAAGACGAGGAAATGTGTAAGCGTCTGATGGATTTGAACCCCAATTCCTTCCGCCGGATGGTCAGCACGTTACTGGAAGTGAATGGACGTGGGTACTGGGAGACCAGCGATGAAAACCTTGAGCGTCTCCAACAGCTTTATCAAGAGGTTGAAGATCGTATCGAAGGGATTGATTAAGTTTTTCGACATGTCAACCGCCAATAGATAAACGATAAGATAGAGAGGCAAGTTTGAAATTTGCCTCTCTATAGTCTATTAAGAAAGCCATTATAAACAAAGTTACAAAATCAAAATTTATTTTGCCTATGCAATTTCATGATCATCTTCCAGAAAAAAATTGTCCACCAGTGGAAGCTGATATTCCCAAAAAGATGAAAGTTTATTGTTTAATCAAAAATGACACACCTTCTCTGGAAGACTTTAAATCACTAAAAGAAAGGAGGCCAGAAAGATTTTTCGATGATCCAGATAAAGATTGTCAATCATGTGGATTGTCTGTATTTACTGATCTAGAAGGAATTGAGTTAGCAAAACAAATATCGAGAAGTTTACGAAAAAGAAAAACAGCAGAAGGTTTACTTACAGAAAATACAGGAGAAATTCAAAACACTCCGTCAAATAGAACAGGCAATACCCATCACACTTGGTGGCCACTCAAAAATATTAATCCTTGCGAAATTTTCAATGTAGTAAATCCTTAAATTCACTTATATGAGTTTTCTTCCAACTACAACACAATTAGGAGAACTTGAAATACTTGAGGTCTATGTTGATTATAATGGACCTAGACTTTTGTCGTGTCAAAATCAAGCTCATAAGCTGTTTTTAGGATTATGGGTTGATGAAGAAGATGATTATGATTTTTGGTTGTTCATGCCAGTTTCCGTTGCGAGACTGAGAGAAATTCACACGGGAGAAATACTTTTACGAGAATCCTTTTTAAATGCTGAAACATTGCATATATATGGACTCACTTATGTAAGTGAAGATGATGAATGGGAATGTAAAACAATAAAAACTCATGAGTTAGATACTGAGTGCTTACCTTTAGAGGATGCAAAGCTAAATTTTTCTGATACCTCATTTTCTATTATCCTACCCAAGATAAAAACTTCCAAAAATTCTATAGAAGCTCTTAAACATCAACGAGAGTTCTTAACTCTAACTTTCAATCAGATAAGTTCTAGATTTACTCATGAATTTCCCATGAAAGACTTGGGCGATATTCTCAGTAATTTCCAAATTCTTTTAGAAGAGTTGGGGGTTTTGCAAAATACTGATCCAAGATTTACAAATCAAGATATTCGCAGAAGAACTAAATTAAATACTAGAATTTTTTCACCTGGTTCTTTTCAAGTAGAAGTAGCATCAACAACATCAGAATTAGATCTACTTGGAAATTCGACGGCGGGCAATTCCATAGATTCTTTTTTGTGTTTAGCATCTTATTTGGACAATAAAGAAAAATTACTTAATAGTGATTATGCAACCAAAAAAGTAATTTTAAAATACAAAAAATTTCTCAGCTCTCTTCGTGATGCTGAGACGGGTATTGAAATTGATTGGTGTTCTCCAACCTTAAATCGTGGGAGAAAGCACCAGATGAGTTTTGAGATGGCATCGAGAATTATAGAATCTATCCAAGATGTTGAAATTTTAGATGAGAAAGAATATGTTATCGTCGGTCAGCTATTTAAGATTGACACGGAACATTGGAAGTTTGGAATACGAAATATCGAAACAAATCAGGATATCAAGGGTAAAATCATGCAGTCTGCTTACTCAGATGCTTCTTCTGCGACAATCAGTGAATACTACACAGCAACAATTTTAGAACTTCCAAAGCTTAATGCTTCTACAAATGAAATCAAGAAGTACTATCAACTATTAGAATTAGAATTATATTCTTCACCTAGTGAGCAATTGAACCTTATAGAATCCTGAATCCCGTGAATTCGGAAGATATTTGAATTTTAATTGAGTAGAGTCGTCAGTTTATTGCGATCGCCGAAAAATTATTACTGGAATGAGAGATAGGCGATCGCCTTAATAATCTTTTATTCACCACTGTGAACCGTCGCCAAATAGGGTGCTACGATGGGCAACAAAACCCTCTGCCATCCTGGAGAAGCTGAGCGTCATGGCCAAATCCATTGTCACCCTTGTTGATAATCTGCCGGAAAACAACATCACCACAAAAGTTTTGACGGCTCTCGATACCCTATTTCCAGGGGAATGGATAAATTTTCGGGGATTTGACGATGCAATCCGCCAAATTACCCAAGAGACCAATCCAGAGGTGTTGCAACGAATTCGAGACACGGCGATCGCCCTCTATGATGACCCCAAAAACGGTTACCAGAGTGCGATTTTTCTATACCAAACCGTCGATCGAGCTGACACGGCCCTGGGGACTGCCGCCCTCGCCGACAAAATTGGCGAAAAAATTGGTCTTTTGGGCTTTCTCAGTAAATTGACCCCCAAGGCCGACACCAGCCAAACCATCGATCTCGTGCTGAAAATTTCCGTCGAGGCGATCGCCTACTGCAAACTAAACGGTCTCCCCCAGGCAAACCCCCAGGTTCTCGCCCAGGCCCTCCAAGAAAACTATCGGGGTGCCGCCCTGGTGCGCATGGGAACCCTCGTTTGTGTTGATGGCCTTTTACCCCTGGGGCCGGATTTCCTCGAAAAAGTCCACAGCATCATTGGCCAGGTCGATCAAACCGAAGTGCAAAATAATAGCGGTTATACGGTACTTGGTTCGGCTCTGCCAGGGGAAGATACCGCTTCCAAGCTGGGCTTTTTAAGCGAAAATTTCGAGGCTGTGCGGGGCTGGATGCAAAACTGGATCGCGAAAACCGGTGTGTCCCGTAGCTCTGTATTTAGTCAGTTGGGGCGATTTATTGAATTTGCCGACGACAATCTCGATTTAGTGGCTGCTTTTTTGGATCAAACCACCAATTACTTTACCCATACCGGCATTCAAACGGTGGCGACCCATCTCATTAAACGGGCTTACCAGGACGTACAAACAGAAATGGGTTTACTCCCTGGGACGGTCGCACCACCAGAGCCAGTCCCTACCGACGCCGGGGCGACGACCCTACAGCTACCCCAACCCCAATTTCGCCATGTGCAAACGGATACGGTGCTGGCGATCCCGAAGGTTTCCATTGTCCACATTGGTAAACCGAATCCCCAATATCCGCCGGAAGTTGATTTATCGCCGTTGCCCAATAGCGATGTTGTCTCCCGACTCCACGCAAATTTGTGGAGTGATAATGGTTTTGAGTATTACATCCTGGATGTGGGGAGTTCCAACGGCACTTACCTCAATGGCGTTTTGTTGGAACCCAAGGAAAAACATCTGCTGCAAAACGGCGATCGCCTCGATTTTGGCCGGGGCGAAAAGGTCAGCCTCATCTTTGAAATGGGCTAATTGAGAGGCTAATTAAAGATCAAAGTCCGTTGTGAAACTGTCGCGGGTCATGGGCTGGGCAATTTCTAGCCCCTCGCCCCCCAGCACTTCCAAAGGTTCCCCTTCGATTTGGAACCACACCCCGGCGGTGGGATCAAGGCTGGTGGCCGTGTAGAGCACCTGGGCAACGCGACCAATCATCGAGGCACTGCCGCCGCCAAACTGAAACTCTTCGGACAGATTCACCACGATACCATCCCCTTGGATAATCAGGCTCAACAGTTCGGTACCGGGGGGAATTGTGCTACTGAGGCCATCCTCTGGGGTTTCTGTGAGCAATTGGGTAAACAGATTTTCCAGTTGGCCTGTGGGGGTTTCTGCGGTGGGGGTCACTTCGACGGGAGCCAAAGCCAGGCGATCGCCTTCATCTTTAAGCCAATAAACCGTCGGCTGGGGCGTCGTTTCCCCAGGATTTGAATCTGGATTATTGTCGGTGGGATCTTCGCCGTCTGGGGGCTGATTATTCTCAGTGGGAGGCTGTTCATTCACCACCGGGGGCTGATTATCTCCATTGGGAACCTCGGTGCAAGCGGTCGTGAAGGCGATCGCCAAGGCCACTGTACCCAACCCTTGCCAAACGCGTCGTGTCCAGATCATTTGTTTTACCATTGCAAACTTACAGAGCAAAATCCTATACCTCATCCTTTGACAGTCGGTGACCCAATAAAGATTCACTCAGGTAAGTCACCAAAATATACAAAATCGGCACCACAAACAAACTCAACAAAGTCGCCACTAGCATTCCCCCAAAGACCGTCGTCCCCAAAGACTGACGACTGGCGGCCCCGGCCCCCGTTGCCAATGTTAAGGGAAAGATCCCCGATAAGGTCGAGATCGCTGTCATCAAAATTGGTCGGAGTCGTTCCCGCGCGGCCTCAATGGCGGCTTTGGTAATCGATAACCCTTCGCCACGCAAATGGTTTGCAAATTCCACAATTAAGATCGCATTTTTACTGGCCAAACCAATCAACATCACCAGCCCCACCTGGCAATACACATCATTAGGGAAGCCCCTAAGCACCAATGCCGTCAAAGCACCACAGATCGCTAACGGTACTGAAAGTAAAATAATCGCCGGATCCAAGAAATTTTCGTATTGCGCGGCTAGAACCAAAAAGACAAAGACCAGCCCCAAACCAAAGATAATCGGTGCTTGGCCACCAGACTCAATTTCCTCTAAGGCTGTACCCGCCCACTCATAACCAAAACTGCGGGGTAACGTTTGCTGGGCGATGCGTTCCATCGTTTGTAAAGCTTCACCAGAACTGACCCCCGGAGCCGCAGAACCATTAATTTCAATGGAACGCAACAGATTGTAGTGGTTAATGGTTTGCGCCCCAGAGCCGGGTGTGACGGTGAATAACTGCCCTAGGGAAACCATTTCGCCTGTGTCGGAGCGGGTATAAACCTGACCAATATCCGCTGGATTATCCCGAAACAGGCCATCCATCTGAACATAGACCCGATAATTATCCTGACCCAAATCAAAGTCATTGACATAGGTAGACCCAAAGGCCGTTTGTAAGGTGCCATAGACCTGGGCAATATTGATATTTTTCGCCTTTGCAAAATCCCGTTTAATCTCAAGGTCATACTTGGGATTATTGGCGGCATAGGTACTAAATACTCCTTGGAGGGCAGGATCTTGGTTCGCAGCACCTAGCAGTTGTCCCATGGCTCCCACCAAATCCTGGATGGCAGCACGTCCACTGCGGTCTTGGAGTTGGAACTGGAAACCACCAAAGTTACTGAGGCCCTGAATCGGCGGCGGATTCACAGGAAAGACGCGGGCTTCAGTAATTTGCGCAAAGGTCGGAAATAGGCGACCGATGATCCCTTGGGCTGTTTGTTCGGGTCGAGTCCGCTCTGACCAGGGTTTCAGGGGACAAAAAATAACACCAGAATTGGCTTGACTACCGCCCCCAAAACTAAAGCCGCTAATGGCAAAGGTGCCATCAATTTCGGGGATTTTGAGGAGTTCTGCTTCGACCTGCGCCATCACAGCATCGGTGAACTGCATTGAAACCCCCTGGGGGGCCTGGACAAGGGTGATGATGTAGCCCTGGTCTTCTTCGGGCACAAAGGCGCCGGGGACAATTTGGTAAAGCCAGGCGGTTATCACCAGCAGGACAGTAAAAAGACTCACCACGGCATATTTCATGCGGGTCAGTTGGAAAAGAATTTTTTGGTAGCGGCGACGGAGCCAATTTTGAAAGCGATTGAATTGGTTAAAGACTTTTCCCAAAGCATTGGTGGGTTCGGGGCGATCGCGCAACAAAACCCCAGCAAGGGAAGGCGTTAGGCTCAGGGCAATAAAGGTCGAAATCGCGATAGAGAAGGCAATGGTGAGGGCAAACTGCTGATACAAAGCCCCCGTCGTCCCTGGGAAAAAAGCTACCGGAATAAACACAGCCATCAACACCAAGGAGGTAGCAATGACGGCTCCGGTCAACTCTTGCATCGCGGCGATCGCCGCCTGTTTTGGGGCCATGCCTTTCTCGTGGATGAGCCGGGCAATGTCTTCGACGACCACAATCGCATCATCGACCACTAGACCCGTCGCGAGGGTCAAACCAAAGAGGGTCAGACTGTTAATCGAAAAATTGAAGAGTTTAATGAAAATAAACGTCCCAATCAAGGCAATGGGAATCGTCAAGGTCGGCACGAGGGTTGTGCGCCAATCTTGGAGAAAAAGGAAAATCACAAAAATCACTAAGGCGATCGCCGTGATGAGGGTGATCACCACTTCCCGCATCGATGCCGCCACATAATCGGTCGTATTAAAAGCAATCCGATAATCCAACCCAGGCGGAAACTGTTCCGAAAGGACTTCCATCTCCGCAATGACGCGATTTGCCACATCCAGGGCATTACTCCCCGGCCGCTGGAAGATCCCAATCCCGACGGCCTGGTTGCCCCGGTAGCGGACAGTGGTGTTGTAGCTCTCCGCTCCCAGCTCAACGCGGCCCACATCCCGCAGTTTAATAATCTGACCCTGCTCATCAACCTTGAGAACCAGTTCTTCAAACTCTGGTACTGTTCCCAGGCGTCCCCCTTGAATTTCTAAGTCAAACTGATACTGTTGTCCGGCGGGGGCAGGGGATTGGCCCAACTGTCCAGCCCCCACCAGGCGATTTTGTTCTTGGATTGCGGCGACTACGTCCTGGGGGATGAGGCGACGGGCCGCCAGACGATTGGGATCAAGCCAGACCCGCATCGCATAGCGACGTTCCCCAAAAATTTGGACATTACCGACCCCCTCTAATTTGCGGAGGGCATCGAGTAGATAATTATCGGCATAGTTACTGAGAAAGACATCGTCATATTCGCCCGCCTCGGAGTACAAACCGACCCCAAGGACAATGTTATTGCTGCTTTTCGCCACCCTGACTCCGTTTCGCTGGACTTCTGCGGGCAGTTGTGAGGTGACGGCGGCAAGTCGGTTTTGGATATCAACGGCGGCCAGGTCTTCATTACGGCTCGCATCAAAGGTGGCCACAATGGTGCTCAGACCGTCGTTACTACTGGTGGAGGAAAGATATCTGAGACCTTCGATCCCGTTGAGTTCTGCTTCAAGGATATTGGTAACGGTTTGCTCTACCACTTCAGCACTGGCCCCGGTGTAGCTAGCGGTGATGCTGATTTGGGTGGGACTAATTTGGGGAAACTGGGCAACTGGGAGGCTGGGAATCGTAATGAGACCGACCAGTAAAATGATCACACCACAAACCAGGGCAAAAATAGGCTTCTTGATGAAGAGCTTAGAAAACATTGGGAGAATCTGAGAAAAGCATCTCCCTATCGTAAGAGTTTTTTTCCAGAAAGGCCGGTAATTTTCTGGGTTTCGCGTCAAATTCTTTGTTTTTGTGCTTCAAATCAGAAAATCTTTAATGGGGAAAGGCTTGGCGTTAAAATTGGAATTCCCCCCTGCTCACCCTAAAGCCCCCACAGCAATGACTTCTGCTTCTCCGTCACCTCAGCTCAGCGATCAACTGCCGCCAACGGTGGAATTACGGCCTAGCTATAACATTCCCCTGGTGCTGATTATTAGTGGGATTCCCCTGGCCCTCTGGCAAATTTGGGTGGGGGCGATCGCCTCTTTATTTGGTCTATTTTTACTTTTTCAAGCAGTAACCCTGCGACTAGAATTCACCGCCACGGATTTAGATGTTTATCGCAGCGGCGATCGCATTCGGCGTTTCCCCTATCGCGAATGGCAAAATTGGCGCATCTTTTGGACAAGGGTTCCCATCCTGTTTTACTTTAAAGAAATCAATAGCATTCATTTTTTACCGATTATTTTTGACCCCCGCACTCTCCAGCAGGTTCTCGAAGCGCGCTGCCCCCGCCAAGACTAACACCCTTCATTAATGACGCTTTCCCCTGCGTTGTCACCCGTTGCCCCTAAGGACAAACTTTTATGAGTTCAGACCCCCAACAAGACCGACCCAAATTAGATCTGCAACCCACTCCCAAAGAACCATTAAATTTGCCCTCTGAAGCGAGTGGTACCGAGACTGATGCCAGTGCTTCAACTCCTGCGCCAGACCAGACCCCAGAGACCACGACAGACAACACCGACTTAGAAAAATTACAGGCAGAAAAAGAGACTCTTCTGGCAGAGATTGCCGCACTGAAGGCAGAAAAAGCGGCCCTCTTACAAACGGAAACGGGAGATCTCCAAGCTCAACTAGAACGGTTGATGGCCACAGGACTCCAAACCCTCGAAGACAGACAGGCAAGTCTGCAAAAATCTGTTGCCCAATTGGAACGACGCCGGGACAAAATCCGTGAGGAAATGCGCACCACCTTTGCGGGTACGTCCCAAGAAATTGCCGTGCGGGTACAAGGGTTTAAGGACTATCTCATCGGGAGCTTGCAGGATTTGGCGATCGCCGCCGAGCAGTTAGATTTACCCAGCTTTGATCAAGATTGGTCTGCGGCACCGTCACCAGTACCGACCCCGGAGCCTCCTCCTCAAAAATTAACCCCGCCCCAGTTTTCGGAGCAAAGTTTTGCCGCCAAGGCGCGTCGAATCCAGGAAATGCTGGATCAATACCAGATGTCGCCGGACTACTATGGCCCCCCTTGGCAACTGCGCCGCACCTTCGAGCCGATCCATAGCGAACGGGTAAAGAAATGGTTCTTTGACCAAGGTGGACGGGGCGCGATCCGGAGTATGGGTAGCCGTCTGCAAAATATTCTTGTGGCTTCGGCCAGTTTATCGGTGCTCTACAGTCTCTATGGCGATCGCCTCCGGGCCTTGATTTTGGCTAATACCCCAGAACGACTCGGCGAATGGCGGCGGGGCTTACAGGACTGTTTAGGCATCTCCCGCAGTGACTTTGGGCCAAACTCTGGGGTCATTTTATTTGAAAGTCCCGATGCCCTCGTCCAAAAGGCGGATCGACTCGTAGAAGATGATAGACTACCGCTAATCATTATTGATGAGGCTGAGGACAATATTAATCTGTCGTTGCTGCAATACCCGTTGTGGCTTGCATTTGCGCCAGAACCCCAGTCCGATTCTTCTTACTTTTTCTAAGTTTTCGCACGTGTTTTCTGCATCGGAGTAATGGGTTATGAATCTTTCGTTGGCGATCGCCCCCTTTTGCATCGGAGTGGCCTATTTATTGGGCGCTATTCCCACGGGCTACCTAGCTGGCAAGTGGCTCAAGGGAATTGATATCCGCGATTATGGTTCCCGTTCCACAGGGGCGACCAACGTCCTCAGAACCCTCGGTAAAAAAGCGGGGATCACGGTGTTGCTTTTCGATGCGCTCAAGGGCGTTGCGGCGATCTTATTTTTTAAGCTGCTTTATACCCACCCCGAATGGATTGCCTTTCCTGCCAACTATGACCAATATTGGCTCACCATGGCCGTGGCGATCGCCGCTGTCTTGGGCCACAGCAAATCTATTTTCATTGGCTTTAACGGCGGCAAATCCGTTGCCACCAGCATCGGTGTTCTGTTGATTATGGCTCCTTGGGTGGCCCTGGGCACTATCGTCACCTTTGCAGCGGCAATTACTTTAACCCAAATCGTTTCCCTGAGTTCGATCAGTGGGGCGATCGCCGTGATGCTTTTGATGATTGTTTTACAGCAGCCCCTCCCCTACATCCTCTTTGGGGCGATCGCTGGTATTTATGTCATTGTGCGCCATCGCAGTAATATCCAAAGAATCATCGCTGGTACCGAACCTAAAATCGGGGCTAAAGCGACAAACTAAATTTTGAAATTAATGCCCAAAAAATCAAACTCTGTTTGCGGAGATCGGGAAAAGGTTGTCTGCGTTTTTGATTAACTTTTTCGGTCTAATTTGTGAAGGTGTTGCTTTATTGAAAAGGCAAAATATTTGATGATTTCAAGGTTTTGTAGTCTTTGTTTATGGGCATGATCTTTTCACAAAAGAGTCAAAATGACGGCTTTCTTCTAATTCGATTCGGGTCAATTTCCTTGATTGCCTTTCTGCCGCTACAAAGTCAAAAAAAATCAAGTCGAACCAATTAAAAAAGCACTGAGACTATTCCCAGTGCTGTTGTTTTATTAGATTATTAAAACCAAAATCCCAGTGATGTTTTATTTAAACCTACGGGTGGAATAAAAGATCAGGGAAGAAACGGTTGAACTCAATTAGTAGTCCGGCCGTAAAAACCATCATTGCGGTCAACAACACCGGCGCAGAAGATAAGAACTTATCCATTTATTTACTCCAAAAAGAATGATAAATACTTAAAAATGAAAACCTAGCGAGGAGAGATGGGGACATCCGCATCCTTCACGACTAGCTCACCGGAAGTAAATTCTTTCAGAGCAGCCAAAGGCCAAGCAAAACCAGCCAACATCAAGCTAAACGCCCGGGGGACATTGATGATGACTTCTTGCATTGCCGCATCTTTTTCATCACGGACTGCGATCAGATAAGCGCGACCAGCCCAGCCGATCCAACCAGCAATGTAGAGAAAGAGAATACTTGGAATTAAAAATTCACCGGCATGATCAAGACGGCCGTCCACGATGAGGTGGGGCAAACCTTCGGGGCCACAGAGGGCTTCAGAGTAAGCAGCGGCACGGTTTTGACCGGAGTTCGGGTCTGCGGTGGTGTTGCGGAAGTTCTTTGCTCTTTGTTTATAAGCGGCGGACTCACTACAGGGGGTTAAGTGAGACAAAGAATCTGCTTTCACGGGGGAAGCAAAACCCAGCCACAAAGTTAAAGAGAGAGCAAAGGCGCAAACAACAGCTACGAAACGTTGCATAAGTTTGTTTCCTTTTGTTACAAAATAATTAAGTTTTTTGTACAAAAGATACGCCAATCCATTTGTACTTTGGAAGCAATATTACTGTGACCAGCGTATCGAGTAAAGGCAAAAAAGGTTAAAGTTGTTAACTTAAATCTAAGTTATACCGATATATGAGCATTGTTTTAGCAATCGAAACAAGTTGTGATGAAACTGCCGTTGCAATTGTTAATAATCGTAAAGTTCTTGGCAATGTGGTTGCTTCACAAATCGACATTCATCGGGAATTTGGCGGCGTTGTGCCAGAAGTAGCATCACGGCACCATTTAGAAAGTATCAATGCTTGTATTGACACGGCCTTTGAGCAGTCGGGGTTGAGCTGGTCTGAAATTGAGGCGATCGCCACGACCTGTGCGCCGGGCTTAGTGGGGGCTTTGTTGGTGGGAGCGGCCGCCGGAAAAACGTTAGCAATGGTGCATAACAAGCCTTTTATTGGCGTTCATCACCTAGAGGGACACATTTATGCCAGCTACCTCAGTCAACCGGAGTTAAAACCGCCTTTTCTCTGTCTCTTGGTTTCTGGGGGGCACACGAGCTTCATTGAGGTGCGCGGTTGTGGGGAATATGAACTGTTGGGGGAAACCCGCGATGATGCGGCTGGAGAAGCCTTTGATAAGGTGGCACGGTTGCTGAAGGTGGGTTATCCGGGGGGGCCAGTGATTGATCGTCTGGCCAAAACAGGAGATCCCCAAGCCTTTAAGTTGCCAGAGGGGAGAATTTCCTTACCGGGCGGGGGTTACCATCCCTACGATTGCAGTTTTAGTGGTCTAAAAACGGCGGTGCTGCGTTTGGTGCAGCAGTTTGAAGCGGCGGGTAAGGACATCCCAGTAGAAGATATTGCCGCAAGTTTCCAGTACACTGTCGCCCAAGCTCTGACAAAACGGGCGGTGCGGTGTGCAGGCGATCGCCAACTGCAAACCATTGTGGTCGGTGGTGGTGTGGCAGCAAACAGTGGTTTACGAGAAATTTTGACGGCAGCGGCAGCGGAAGCAGGAATTCAGGTTTATTTCCCGCCCCTCAAGTTCTGTACGGATAATGCGGCGATGATCGCCTGTGCAGCGGCAGAACATTTTCAAAAAGGCGATCGCTCCCCGCTAGATTTGCCTGTGGCCTCCCGTTTGCCGATTACCCAGGTGCAAACCCTATACACCCCTTTAGTTCCCCTAAAGGGGAAATCTTAAGCTGCGCCACCTCCCTTAAGGGACACACACCCTCCGGCCTATCGGCCACCTCCCTCAAGGGAGGATTTTTAGGCGAAGACGGCGGTGCGGTTGCCGTAAACTAAAACGCGATTTTGCAGATGGAGGCGGACGGCTCGAGATAAAACAATACGTTCTAAATCTTTGCCTTTGCGAATTAGATCTTTCACGTCATCCCGGTGGCTGACCCGCACCACATCCTGTTCGATAATCGGCCCTTCGTCGAGATCCTGGGTGACGTAGTGGGCCGTGGCACCAATGATTTTTACACCTCGGTCGTAGGCGCGGTGGTAGGGTTTCGCCCCCGCAAAGGCTGGTAAAAAGGAATGGTGGATATTGATCACCTGGTTAAACTTGCCGAGAAAATCAGGACTAAGCACCTGCATATATTTGGCGAGGATCACCAGATCGATGTTGTATTCCTGCAACAGGGCCAATTGTTTCGCTTCTTGCTCCGCCTTGGTAGCTTTGGTGATCGGGATATGGTGAAAATCAATCTTAAATTGTTGGGCGATCGCCTCTAGTTCCTGGTGATTGCTAATAATGAGGGGAATTTCTGCCTTGAGTTCTTTAGCTTGTTGTCGCCAGAGGAGATCCAGCAAACAGTGATCCTGTTTTGTGACCCAAATGGCCAGCCGGGGAACCTGGTCAGAAAGATGTAAGCTGTAGGTCGCCCCCAACGGTTTGGCGATCGCCCCGAAAGCAGGTTCAATGACCTCCCGTGGCAGGTTGAATCCGTCTAGCTCCCACTCGATGCGCGTCAGAAATAAACCAACGCTAAGATCCGTATGTTGATCGGCGTGGATAATATTGCCGCCGTTGGCGTAGATAAAGTTGGCAATTTTCGCAACCAGACCTTGTTGATCCGGACAAGACACTAGCAAAGTAGCAGTGGGCATTGCTTTTTTAGATTCTTAAAGGTTCGCAAAACTCCATTATTGTACGGGTTTCGCCTTGAAAATGAACGGTGTAGCGAGAAACTCACGAAAAAATGACACAGACTTGGGCGCAGGTACAGCACACCTTCCAACAAATTTGGGGCTACGATGACTTTCGGCCACCCCAGGATCAGATTATCCACAGTTTACTCGCCGGACAGGATGCTTTGATTATCATGCCCACCGGTGGCGGCAAATCCATTTGTTTTCAACTGCCAGCTATTTTACAAACGGGTCTGACCCTGGTGGTTTCTCCCTTGGTCGCTCTCATGGAAAATCAAGTGCAAACTCTCCAGGCAAAACGCCTCCCGGCCCGACTCCTCCACAGTCAGTTGTCAAAATTAGAGCGGTGGCAAACCCTGCAGGCAGTAGCCAAAAACCAGTTGCGCTTGCTGTATCTATCGCCAGAAACCCTTTTAAGTCCCCCGGTTTGGGAAATACTGATTCAACCCCAGCTCAAGGTGAATGGTTTAATCCTCGATGAAGCCCATTGTTTGGTGCAGTGGGGGGATACCTTTCGTCCGGCCTACCGACGCTTAGGGGCTGTGCGTCCCGCCTTACTACGCCACAAACCCAAGGGCACAAAAATGGCGATCGCCGCTTTTACGGCCACCGCTGATCCCCAAGCTCGAAAGAGTATCAGCCAAACCCTCCAGCTCAAGAGTCCAAAAAAATTTGTCGAGAGTCCCTATCGCCCCAATTTACAGTTAGCGAGCCGCACCGTTTGGAGTCCCAAGGGCAAACGAGACCAGTTGCACCGATTGCTACAAACCAATGCCAAGGCGTCGGGGTTGATTTATGTCCGGTCGCGGCGGGAGGCGGAAGCCCTAGCCATGACCCTGGGGCAACAAAATTATCAGACAGCGGCCTACCATGCGGGTCTTAGTCCAGGCGATCGCCGCCAACAGGAAAAAGATTGGCAAACGGGGCGCTTACAATTTGTCGTTTGTACTAATGCCTTTGGGATGGGCATTGATAAAGCTGATGTGCGCTGGATTCTTCACTACCATCCCCCTAGTCTGCTGGCGGAGTATCTCCAGGAAATTGGTCGCGCCGGCCGCGATGGAAAAAAAAGCACAGCCCTAAGTTTGGTCAGTGAACCCACAGGCCTTTTAAACCCGGAGGATAAAAATCGCACGCGCTTTTTCCAACAAAATCTCCAAAAGCAGATCCGCCACGCCGCAAAATTGGCCCAGACCCTTCCTCTCCAGGGCAGCATTTTAGAACTCGATCACCAGGCAGAATTAAGCCTAGGGATTTTACACAGCACCGGACAACTCCGCTGGCGGGATCCGTTTACCTACGAACGTCAGCCAACCTTAGACCCGAAAGCCTTCACACTTCTGAAACAGCAACAAATCCACGCTGTTCGCCAGCTACAAACCTTTTGGCGACAAAAAACCTGCCGCTGGCAATTTTTAATCGACAGTTTTGGTTTCCATGACCAGGCCAAAGACTTCCGCTGTGGCCATTGCGATCGCTGTCAGAACTCTTCATGATCAAGGCAAAAGGCGATCGCCTTTTTTCCAGTTACCAAGGAGAAACCCCATGTACGTTTTAATCGGTGGTGCCGGGATGATGGGACGAGATCTCGCCAAAACCCTCCAACGAATGAACCACACCGTTGCGATCATTGATACCGATCCGGCCGCTTGTCAGGATGCCCGCGAAAAAATTGGTGTCATGGCCTTTGAAGGAAGTGCCGTTAAAACCAGTGTCCTCATCGAAGCTGGCATCCGCAAAGCCAACGCCGTCATTGCCACGCTCCGGGACGATGCCCTCAATCTCGCTTTGGTGACTCTCTGCAAACACTATGGTGTCCCGCAAATCATTGTTCGGATGCGCGATCGCGACTTTATCGAGCCCTACAAACTCGCGGGGGCAACCCACATTATCAGCACCACAGAACTGGCCCTCAATCGCGTGGTCAATGCCATCGAATATCCCGAAGTCGATGCGATGATGCATTTTGAACAGGGACAAATCGAAGTTTTAAAGCTCTCGATTCCTGAAAATTGCGCCATTGTTGGCCGGAGCGTCGCAGAACTGGCCCAGGATCATCGGTTTCCTGCCGGGACATTAGTAATCGGCTACCAAGCGCACCCCCACGAAGAATTACAAATCCCCAATGGCAGCACCCTCCTAGAGAGCGGTTCGACAATCCTCGCTGTCACCAAACCAGAACTGGTACACCAGTTGGTGGACTTTATGGGGTTGTGTGTCGTTTAGGGATCCCGCAAGGCGAGAATTTTTTGGTTCAACTCCTGTAAATAGGGCCGGGCCGTCTCATCACTGATTAAACCCTTGAGAATCGCTTCGTTGATGGCACTTTTTTCCGCGAGAAAGAGGCGATGGCGCAACCCTTCTAAATAAGCTTGGTTTTCAAACTGGCTCAGTTTTTGGGTGAGGCGCTGATTATAAAGTCCCCGCAGCTCTTCCTCGGCGTTGGCAATGCGGGCCTGGTAGCTGGCAAAGAGTTCTTCGTAGAGGAATTTTGGCAAACTGCCACTCTGCAACAGTTCCTTCAGTTCCTCCTGGGCAGATTTGGCGGCGATTAGATTAAGTTGCAAATTTTCGAGATGTTGGCGGACGGGGGAAGGCTTGGCGAGTTGGAGCTTTTTCACGAACCAAGGCAAGCTCAAACCTTGACCAATCAGGGAAACTAGGACGGTACTAAACACGAGGGTAATCACCTGCGATCGCCCTTGGAGGGTTAAAGGCAAACCGAGGGCGAGGGCCATGGACAAAGAGCCTTTCACATTACCGAAAATGAGTACGTGCTGCCAGCGGAGGGGCAAGGGGCGGTCAAAAAATTTCAGCACCGATAGCAGAGGATAAATCGAACAAATTCGCCCCACTTGATAGGCCACCACCGCCAGTAAAGCTGCCGGAATTGTCTGTAACAACGATAAAGGTGCGACCTCAATCCCCACAAACAAAAAAATGAAGGTATTCACCCCAAATCCCGCATATTCCCAGAAATTCAGGAGCGTAATTGTTACGGAGCCGGAGCATTCTCGCAGCGCCACGTTGCCGATCAAAAGTCCCGCGATCAACACGGCGATCGCACTAGAAACCCCCAAGGCTTGACCAATTTGAAAGGTGCCCAGAGAAACCGCCACCGTCAACAAAATATTACTGAGGGGGTCATCCAACTGCCGGAACAAGCCAATGCACAAATAACCCAGACCCAGGCCCAGCAAGCCACCCCCCACAAAGGCAATTAAAATTTGTTCAACCCCTTCCCCGACGCTAAACGAACCTTGCAGATGAATGGTGGTCACGATATTTAGCAGAACAAGGGCAATCCCATCGTTAAACAAACTTTCTCCTTCCACAATGGTCGCCAGTCGCCCTGGTACTGGCACCGTCCGAAACGCCGCAATCACCGACACCGTATCTGTAATCGTGAGAATAACGCCCACCGCACAGGCCGTTAGCCAAGCTAAATCTAAGCTGACCTTCAGGAAAAAAGCGGTGATTGTCGCCGCCAAAAGCACCCCAGGCCCCGCTAAAAGGGCAATCGGTTTAATGGTGCTCCGCAAACGACTGATATCGGTATTGATCGCCGCCTCAAAAATTAGAATCGGCAAGAATAAATTGAGAATAACCTCAGGATTCAAGCCAATGGCATCGGAGAGAATTTGTTTGGGGATCAACAACCCTGCCAGCACCAGACCAATCACGTAGGGAATCCTCAGCCAGCGGGTCACCAGTGCCACGACCGTCGCCACCAACAGCAACAAAATTAAAGTATTCACCAATCCGGTAAAGGCATTGGCCGGCAAAGAAACCGCTTGTCCGAACAGGAAGATGTGGCGCACAATGATCAGGGGAGGATTGGGCACGGTGGTAAGTTTCCTTGGTGAGAATAATCGGTTGCAACATCCTACGGTAACGGCGATCGCCAGAAATCGACAGGCTGACGCAAAATTTTTGATGCTTAGTGACGGGATATTGATATGGTGCGGGTAATGATAACGGGCCTGGGTTTACGCTGTGCCCTGGGCGATCGCCACCAGGCTTGGCAAAAATTACAACGGGGAGAAAGCGCGATCCAATTGCGGCAACCGTTTCGGGATTTATCTGTTATTCCGGTGGCGATGTTGGGAAAAGCGCCTGTAGATTTAGAAATTTTGCGGCGATCGCTCGTTGAGGCGACCCTCGTAGATGCTGGCCTAGAACCGCCTTTAGAACATTGCGGGATTGTGATCGGCTCCAGTCGGGGCTTTCAGGGGCAGTGGGAAAAGCTGCGGTACGACGACCAACAAGGACATCAGAGGGGATTAGAGAATTGGTTAACTTATTTACCCAACCAATTGGCGATCGCCACGGCCCAGCAAGTTGGCTCCCAAGGGCCAGTTTTAGCACCGATGGGGGCTTGTACCACCGGATTATGGGCGATCGCCCAGGGCTTTGAACTTTTGCAACGGGGCGATCGCCCACAGGTGTTAGCCGGAGCAGTGGAATCTCCCGTCACACCTTTAAGCATTACGGGGTTCCAGAAAATGGGGGCTTTGGCGACGACGGGCTGTTTTCCCTTTGACCAGCGGCGGGAAGGCTTGGTTTTAGGGGAAGGGGGGGCGATCTTTCTGCTCGAAACCCTAGAATCAGCCCAGCAACGAAACGCCAAAATTTACGGGGAAATCCTCGGCTGGAGTTTTACCTGTGATGCCCACCACATGAGCGCGCCCCAAGGTAATTATCAGGTCGCAATGAAGGCGATCGCCCAATGTTTAGAGCGGGCTGGCCTGGAACCCGAAAATATAGATCACATTCATCCCCACGGCACCAGTACCCGTTTAAATGATCAAGCCGAAGCAACGATGATCGAAACGTTGTTTCCCCAGCGTCCCTTTGTCAGTGGCAGTAAAGGGGCAACGGGGCATACTCTCGGCGCATCGGGGGCTTTGGGGGTTGCGTTCTCGCTCTTGATGCTGCGGGAACAACGGCTATTTCCCTGTGTGGGCCTAGAACAGCCGGAATTTGATCTCAATTTCGTCCCAAAAGCCCAGCACCATCTCCTCCGCAATGCCCTTTGTTTCAGCTTTGGGTTTGGTGGTCAAAATGGGGCGATCGCTATCCGAAACTATCCATAGAAATCAATCATTTATTTTAACTTTATTGCTGAAATATTTAGACGGCTTGCCAGAAATCCACACTAATGATTTTTTACCATAATGCTGCAATTTCTTCATGAACTTTTTTGCTGTCCCAATAAAGATTATGAACAGTAGAAATATGATCTCCTATATCTACATATATATCTTTAATGGCACTAGATTCTTGCATCAAACCCTCGACTGGCCAAGCAATAATATCGTCCTTATCCCAAAAATTAATCCATCGTGCTCCATTCAAAGATTGGCCAAATACTTCCGGATTGTCTGCCAAACCATAATCATGGAAATTTAACGCATTTCCTTGAGCAAGAATATCTAGAAAGGCATTACTGCGAAAAGCCAGCATTGAAATAGGAGAACCAAAAGTAAATAAGCGACGCACTCGGAGTCTTTTATTGTCTGCTAATTTTCGTAGCTTTTCAAAATCTTGCAGGATATGATTGACTTCTGAACTATCCTCATTGCCAACCTCGATAAAATCATGGTCTTTATTACTCAGAATAGACTGGGACGCAAAAAGATAAAAAAGGAAATCAAAGGCAATTACTGAACCAGCACTATGTCCTAAAAAAGTTAACGATATAGGCTCTTTTTTTTCTAAAGGCTCTTGAATACATTGAATAATCTGAGATGAAACACTTCTCCGAATACTTCTTTTCCCATCTTGGGAAACATAATAAAACATATCTGAAAAGCCCCGAATCATCAGTTCTCTCAATGTGGAGAGAAGTAACCGAGCAGGATTGATTGTCCAGTCCGAAGTCTGTTGTATGTGACCGAGTAACTTCTTTGCTAATTCATCCTGCGCCTTTGCCAACAAATGGTCGCCTTCTAGAACAGGATTTTGCTCTGATCCCCATTTTATGTCACAACGTTTTGCTTTTTCCCAGTCTGAACGATTGGGGAAATTTGTGCTGACTTTCCCAACACCTTTATGGAGCTGATCGTAAGTTTCAGTTTGATCTGGATTATTTTCTGGTGAAACGCCGTGGATATAAATTAAATATTCATGCATAGATCTTACCCATACAATAATGAGCTGCCATCAAGTCACCGAAGATGTTAATTATTAATGGTAGTAGCGAAAATTGTCTTATGATGAAAATCTTTTGTTTTTTTTATAAAAGACTCAGCTAAAAGTGCAATCATGGCATATCTATGCTTATCTGGTATGGTCATATATTTTTTAACAAATTAAAAATACCGAAGGGTGTGTTTTTTTTTGAAATTAGTGCCTTGCCGATATTTGGTGAAGGGAAATAATTTAGACTGTAATTCCCTCCAAAACATCGTCTGTAAGGTCATAAAGATCACTTAGTTTTTGTAATTTTTCGTCGGAAGCTTCCCAGAAACCGCGCCCATGGGCTTCCAGCATCCGCCCGACAATGTTACGAAAGGCTTCGGGGTTGGCCTCTCGCAATTTTTGCGCCATCGTTGTATCGAGGGCATAGGTCTCTGCGGCTTGGTCATAGACCCATTGATCCTGGAAATCGACTGTACCGCCCCAACCGATTAAAGCTGTCATTCGCTGGGAAATTTCATAGGCTCCCCCAGACCCCTGATCAGCCATCGCCTCAGCCCACTTGGGGTTGAGCAGTTTAGATCGGTATTCCATGCGCAGCACCGATTCTAATTTTCGGGGCGTTGTGTCCTTCGAGAAACTTTCCACAAAGCTAGCTGTAACGGTTTTACCGCTGGCATTTTCCGCCGCTTTTTTTAGGCCACCAGTATTGGCGTAGTATTCCTGGATATCTGTGAGGCCATATTCCACGGAGTCAATTTCTTGCACGAGGCGATCGCCTGTTTGGAGTAATTTTTTCAAGACCTCTGGGCGTGCCTGACCCTTATCATTGCGACCATAACTGTATTGATTGCGGCCTTCCCAGGTTTTCGCCAGTTCGTCGCTGTTGTCCCAGTTGCCTTCGACGATTTGATCATTAACTAGAGAGCCAAAATCCCCAGCAGGATTGGAGAAGAGGCGGGCGGTGGTATTTTCGACTCCTTCGGCCTGGAGTTCGAGACTGTGCTTGCGGATAAAATTTTGCGCAGGATCTTCGTCTACGGTGGCGGCCCGGTGGAATAGATCGTCCAGTAGTTCAATGATGTTGACAAAGCTATCCCGGAAAATGCCCGACAGATTCGCCAAAATATCGATGCGGGGATGGCCGACGACTGCCAGGGGCAATAATTCATAGCGGACGATGCGCCCCGTCCCTTCCTTGATGGGTTTTGCCCCCACCAATTCCAGCAGAATCCCCAAGGATTCTCCCTTTGTTTTAATGGCATCCAAACCCCAGAGCATCACCGCCACCGTTTCTGGATAATTGCCCGTTTCCTCAAGGTGTTGCTGGATAATTTTTTTGCCAATTTCCCGACCGCGAGCATAGGCCGCCGGGGAAGGCATCCGGTAGGGATCGAGGGCATGGATATTGCGTCCGGTGGGCAAAACTCCCAGGCCATCCCGCAGCAGATCGCCCCCAGGGGCCGGGGGAAGATATTCGCCGTTTAAACCCTTGAGCAAGTTCGTGATTTCGTCGTCCGTTTGTAAAAGGCGATCGCCAATTTCCCGTGCTTCTGCCAGGAGTTCCGGTTGATCGCAGGTAATTTCAGGCTCTCCCTGGGCCACCTTGGTAAGAATATTTGCCGAAAGGCGATCGCCAAAATAGGCTGCGAGGTAACTTTGGATAATTGCGGGGCTAGGTTTTTCCCCCAGGACATGGAGACCAGAGGAAAAGAGACGTTGCTCTAGGGTTTGTAGGTATTCATAAATTTGGACGAAATAATTTTGGAGGGCGGTTTTGCTGAATAAGGGGGCATTTGCAACAGTAAATGCGATCCCCTGCTCCTGGCCTACTGTAAATGGGCAATCTTCCGGCAGGCCCAGATCAATAATTTTTTGAATAATGTCCGGGCGAAGGGCGTCATTTTTCTCTGGATCTTCGCGGTATTCCCCAATCAAATCCCGCAGCACCAACAGTTCTTTGTATAAACCGGCCCGACCATAGGGAGGTACATTGTGGGAAATCAGGGTGCCGTAGCCGCGTCGTTTCGCCAAAATTGATTCTGAAGGATTATTCGCCGCGTAAATATATAAATTCGGCAAATTTCCCAACAAAATATCCGACCACGAATAGCTGGTATTTCCCAGGGGCGAACCAGGTAACCATTCCACCGTCCCATGCATCCCAAAGTGAATCAGGGCATCGGCGCGGAACTCATTTTGGAGCCATTTATAAAAAGCAGCATATTGGGGATGGGGCGTTAAATCTTTCTCGAACATCAACCGCATCGGGTCACCAGAAATGCCTAGGGGCGGCTGCACGCCGATCCACACCTTCCCAAACTGGACACCGCCCACCTGACATTTGCCCCCAAAGGTTTTCAGACCCGTATTCGTTAAACTTTGCCATTGTTTTTCAATTTTCTGGGTCAGAAGATAACCCAACCAACGATCCATGGTTTTGAGATCGATATTTTCCAGGGTCTGCTGGGGCACCAAGGCGGGATCAAGGCGGTAGGCTTCGTCGGCAGCTTTCACCAAACGAATAATTTCCTCCCCATCCTCCGGAAAATCTCCCACATCGTAACCCTGAGCCTGGAGCGTTTTGAGAAGATTGACCAAACTTTTAGGGACATTTAACAACGCTGCCGTTCCCGTTGCCCCATAGCCCGGTGGAAACCCATAGAGCAAAATGGCTAATTGGCGATCGCCTGGGGCGGTATTTTTCAGGCGAATCCAATTTTTTAGTCGTCCTGTGAGCCGTTTCACCCGTTCGGGGATCAAGTAAATATCTTCCCCGACGAGACCACCGAGAGGAATCGTATCAATCGCCCCATCCAGTTCCGGCAGGGCATAGAGCACCACACTTTGGAGGCCGCCAATCCCTTGCCTTGTCCAAGAATGGAGGTCTTGGATTAACAAGGGAGCTGCAACGAGATAGGGAATATTTTTCGCGCTGAGGATACTTTTGGCCACCTCCACCTGCCGCCCCGCTTCCATAGAACCGGCCGGGCCACCTACCAGGGGAAAACCAATCGTCGAAACAATACCCTCAACCTTGACTGCATCGGCTTTTAGAGATTTAATCTCCACCTGGCCATGGAGCCTTTGGTGCTGTTCGTAGTCGGTAGTGAGCCAATCCCGGACGATTACATGGGCTTCGACACCATTGATAAAAATCGGCAGGGGCACCAACCCATCGGCTTCAAATTTGCGGATCAGTTGGGGAATGTAGGGCTGCTTGGTGACAACGTGTTTGCGGTAGAGGAGGACGGCAACGATGGGGTTTAATTTTTGCTCCGGAAAGGTGTGGCGATGCCAGTCGAGATAAGCCTGGGGACTGAGGAAATAGCCATCATGGTCGGGATGGAGCAGGCCCAAATTCGGTGTTTCCACCACAGCGGGCAATTCCCCAATATTTAAACCCAAGTAATTTTCGGCGATCGCCCAACACATGGCCGCCACATTGTCCGTTCCGCCCGCATTCCAATAGCCATAGATAATCAGCCAATTGCGCAGATCCTGAACTTTTTTCGCGGGAATATATTTCAGCAGCTTCGGCCCGGTCTTGAGGAAACTTAGGTAGCCAGCGAGCTTATCTTCTTCTTTGCTGTTGGTGAATTTGCTGAGGATAAATTTAATCGGCTTCGGCATCCCCTTGGGTTGCTCGCCGATGACAAACTTGCCTAATCGGGTCAAGGCCATGAGTTCCAGGGCCGACTCAAACACAAGGCGCACCGGAATATTTTCGACCCGTTCCCGCAGCCAAATCACCTGGTCATAGTCAAAAATCAGACTGGCGAAAAAAACATCGGCCCCCTGTAAAGCTTGGGCCACGGCCTCTGGTTGGCTAGCCAAATCCCGGTCATTAAAGGTCAAGACTTCTAGGTTAGGACAACGGGCGATCGCCTTTTGGGCAGCATTCCGATACAAGCTGGCATTAAACGCTTCAAACCCGGTGATGATCACAATGCGCTTCATGGGAGCGGCCTTTACTTTCCGTTACACTGCGATCTTAGCAACTTTTTCTGGGGGAAAGTTCAGGTCAGGGCTTCCAAAAGGGAGGTCAATTTTAACTGGACTTCGGCATATTCCCGTTCCGGCTGGGAACCGGCGACAATCCCCGCCCCACCGTAGAGTCGCGCATGGTTACCCCGAATCAAGGCCGACCGAATCGCCACGATAAATTCACTATTGCCCTGATTATCCAGCCAACCGATAGGAGCGGCATAAAGGGTACGGTCAAAGGTTTCTGCTTGGCGAATTTCCGCACAGGCGATCGCCCTGGGGACGCCGGCCACCGCTGGTGTTGGATGTAAGTGGGCCACTACCTCTAGGGGATGAATTTGCGGCGGTAGGATTGCATGAATCGGTGTCCAGAGGTGCTGAATATTAGAAAGTTTAAGGAGCTTACGGGGAGCCGCCTGGGGATCGAGACCAAGGCTCTGGAGTTGTCCTAATAGAAAATCTGCCACGGCCTGGTGTTCTCGTTGTTCTTTTTCACTGTGGAGTAGGCTTTTGGCGAGACGCTGATCTGTGAGCAAAGATTCCCCCCGGGGCGCAGATCCGGCGAGGGCATCGGTCACCAATTGTCCCTGTTGTACTGCTAGCAACCGTTCTGGACTTGCGCCGATAAATGTGTCACCCCGCTGATTTCGCAGCGAAAAAACACAACAGTCCGGGTGGCGATCGCGCAGATTATCCAGGGCATGCACCACATCAAAAGCTTGATTAGCCGTGACATCCAGAGCATGGGCCAGGACAATTTTACTGAGTTTGCCTTGGTCAATGAGCCGGAGGGCTCGCCGGACAGCCTGGGTAAATCCCGTTGAGGCGGTGCAAACGGTTCCCCGAATCCCTAGGGAAGGGACGAGTTCCTGGGGCAAAGTCGCGAGGAACTGTCGAAATTGCTGGGCCAGTTGACGTAAAAGAGTACGTTGTTGGCGATCGCCATTGAGCACTAAAAAATAATCCCGTTGGTGTTGCACCAGTTGCAGTCTAGGAATGGTGACTAAGCCAGCCGGAAAAGGCGCTTCGGGGGTTTGGGCACTAAAAAAAGTGAACCCACAGGAAAAGTAGGGAATCGGAACGTTGATATTGCGCTGAATTCTCGGTTGCCAATGGGTGATAAATTGCCGGGCTTGGCGAAAACGATCCTCTCCTTGGGGCACTAATTCGCTTAGGGTGCCAAAGTTGAGGATCGCCCGTTGCTGTTGGTGATTTTCCCAATAGAAGTGATTGAGGGGACTGGGCAGAATTTGTTCAATGGCCCGGAGCACCACCAGGTTATCTACCGCTGGAATTTTAGTGATTTCGCTGACAATCTCCCCAGATGGTGCGGGGGTTCTTTGGGTGAGCCATTGTTGCCAGGTTGATGGGGACAGTTGACGCCGTTGGCAGGAAGTTCCCATTCCCTCCCCCAATGCCGAACCGTGACTTTGATCCGGCTCTAGGCGATCGCGCCAAAGCGTTTTTCCCACAATTCAGATCCCTCTAGGACGATGGACAACGAAAAACAAAGATGTGCAATCAGTCGATGGTGCAGTCACTCAGGCCAGCAATGATGTCTTCCCAGTGACCATTCGGCTGTAGCGGGCTACCACTCCAGAATTTTACAATCAAGACCTCAAGCTTATTTTATGTATGGTAACGAAACGCAGACTAACTTCATAGGTTCCGGGCTTGATTTGGCCGTGCTTTCCGGAAAAAGTCCCCTATTTTAGACATTTTTTACTTTTTCTTAAGTTTTTTCTTGATTTATTGGGCATTCTTTCATTTTGTGCTTTCCAAAAGATTGCTCCAGTATGGTTTCTGGAGCGGTTGTTTTCGCCATCAGCAATTTCTTGCAAGGGACTCTCTCCCAAGCAGTTACAGAGAAATAATTAGATATTGATTTTGGAATTTTGCCCCTTTTACAGGAGCACCTTTGAGGGGAGGCGGCAGCAGAATATTACGCCGTTGATCCCCTGCTTCGATGGTGATTTCGGGGCCATATTGGGTGAGCTTAACCTGTTTTTTGTCAAAGGTGGGGAGGAATACTTTCACCTGACGGGCAGCGGTATCGATGATCAGGGGCCGAGGAGCCTGGGCCGCTTGGCTAAAGTCAGGCAGATGGGAAATGAGGTCGTCCCAATGATCAGCCTCTACTGTGGGTAGGGCGGTATTCATCAGGGGTTCAAATTCAGGGCCGATGTCTGCATCGCTACGATTGACGATGACACCACCAACGGTCACATTCACCTGCTGGGCACTGCCCCAGAGATATTTCGCTTTGGCGATCGCCCCAGCACTGGCATCGGTGACGAGGTATGCGGCGAAACGGTTGGGGTCAGCCATCGCTTTTTTGCCTTCATCGAGGACTTGGTTTGCCTCTTGGGTGGGTTCAGCGGCAAAGTTATCAAACGTCCAGGACACATTTAAAATGGCGCTGGTCACGGGCTGAATAAAGGGGGAAATGGCACGACCCAGGTCAGAGGCTTGGAACACTTCCCGGAAGCGGCGGATGTACCAGCTTAAAATTTCGGGAGTGCCTAACAGTCGTAGGGTATTGAGGTCGCCATCACCGTCAAAGATAATCACATCGTACTGGCCGCTTTTGTCGTAGTCCCAAATTTCCTTGAGGATTACAGCGCTATCCATCCCCGGCAAAATCCCTAATTCCTGGCCATAGACGTTCTTTAGGGTGGGCGATCGCAAATATTTTGCTTCTAATGCTTTGGCCTGCTCCCAACTGGATTCGAGGGCAGCAGTGGCCATGATCTGCACGGCATCGAGGTTATTTTCAAGGTTAACGGGACTAAAACTCGGTGACATCCCCAGGGCGATCCCCCAAGCGGGGCTTGGATCTTGGCCGATGAGTAAAACCCGCTTACCTGCTTGGGCATATTTTTTTGCGGCGGCGATCGCCACAGTGGAACGACCGACCCCACCTTTACCAAGGAATGTCAAAATAAAAGCCATAGTTCTCCATTGCACAAAACGATGATCTAACAGAAATTGTAGCGATTCTGCTGGATTATCTTGCGAGGCTATTTTGAATTAGTGCTAGGACTCCACCTAAGCCATTAATTGGGTGAGTTTAAGGGTTAGGGCAGCGGCGATCGCCTGATAATCTTGCCCTAGCTGCTGTAAGAGAGTTGCCACGAGAGGCCAATCTTGGGCATGGGCTGCCCCCTCTAGGGCCTGGCATTGGCGAGCAAATTGCTCCATTTGAAATAGCCGACTGCTGGATTTGAGGGTGTGGGCATTGCGCACAAGCTCCGCCTGATTGTGTTGTTCGTAACCCGTCTGCATCGCCGCAATCAGTAGGGGCGTATCTCCTAAAAAAGTTTCAACGAGGTCTTGTAATGTTGCTAAATCATAGCTGACCATCTCAGCTAATTGTTCTAAATTGACTTCGTCGGCAGCGGATGAAGAGGCCATAGACTTTAATCAGAAGAAGACTGGGTAGTGGAGAGGGACTGGTGGTAATGGTAGGCGACCTTTAGGGCATGGAGGAGCTTTTTTACTTGAATCGGTTTACTCAGGTAATCGTCCATCCCCGCATCTAGACAAACTTGGCGATCGCCTTGCATCGCATTGGCGGTCATGGCAATAATCCAGGGACGCTTCCCCTGGGACTGGGGCGACCGGGCATCACGCTGGCGAATTTGTCTGGTGGCTTCGAGGCCATCCATCGCAGGCATTTGTACATCCATCAAAATGACATCATAGTTATCGCTTTGTAAACGGCTCAGGACTTCGAGGCCATTGGTCGCCACCTCTACACCATAGCCGAGGCGGGCCAAAATATTGAGGGCAACTTTTTGGTTCACAATATTATCTTCCGCCAACAGAATCCTGAGGGGGTAGGCTTGCCCCAAGGTCGCATCAAAGGGAGAGGCAGGCTCCCTGGCCGTTGTGGGTAGGGCCTCGGCGATCGCCAAGGATAGACAATGGTAAAGGGCTTCCTGCTTGATGGGCTGACGTAATTGGAGCTGCTGGGAGATGGCTGGATAATGAGTCGATTCGGCAGTACTGAGGGGCGGGGCGATCGCCACAATTGCCAGGTCAGGATTTTGACTAGATTGCTTAATTTGTCGGAAAAAATCTGCGGAAACAAGATCCGTTTTCATCTCCATCATCAACAGATCAATGGGACGTTGATGCAAGATATCCAAAGCACCGGAGGCCATGGTTGTATGGGAAACCGCTGCTCCAGTTGCTGTCAATAAATGGGAAATGCTGCGGGCAAATAAAGGACTTGGATGCAGGATCAGGAAGTTTTTCTCCTGGAGTTGAGGCGGGAGTTCATGAAGGGTGATTTCTTTTGCGGAAATCGGGGCAATGGTAAAGGGAATTTGCGCATAAAATACCGTTTGCCGCGCCACGGATTGGAAGATTTTCGGCGGATCGGGGGACATTTCCTGGGGAAATTGACCAGCCATGATTCCGCCACTTTCGACCCAAAGTTGCCCCCCCATCAACTCCACCAGTCGTTTGCTAATCACGAGACCCAACCCCGTCCCACCATAGCGGCGCGAAGTGGAAGCATCCCCCTGGCTAAAGGGTTGGAACAACCGGGTCATCTGCTGTGCCGGAATGCCGATGCCTGTATCTAGGATCGCAAATCGCAGGCAGACTTGATCCCCGGCACCCGTCGCTGTGGGGACTTTTTGTACCCAGAGGGAAACATCACCGCGATTGGTAAATTTGACGGCATTGCCCAAGAGATTGAGCATGATTTGTTGAAAGCGCGTCACATCTCCCATTAAGTAGTGGGGCACATCGGGATCAAGGATATAGCTCAGGTAAATGGGCTTGGCGATCGCCCGGGTCGACATCAAATCTAAACAGTTTTCTAAACAGGTTTGCAGGTTAAAGGGCTGCAACTCTAACTCAAATTTTCCCGATTCAATTTTCGAAAAATCCAGAATATCGTTAATGATCGCGAGGAGGTTACTGCCACTATTACGAATAATGTCGATAAATTCCTGTTGTTGGGCTGTGAGGTCTGTATCCCTGAGAAGTTCCGCCATCCCAATCACGGCATTCATCGGCGTCCGGATCTCGTGGCTCATGGTCGCCAGAAACTCGCTTTTGGCACGGTTGGCTTGTTCTGCGTCTTCCTTGGCAAGCTTCAGTTGGATTTCGGCTTCCACTTTGTCTGTAATGTCGGTGATTGTGCCGACAATGCGGTAAGGGTTGCCCTGTTCATCTTTGAGGCACTTCGCTTTACTCAAAATCCACCGGTATTGGCCATCACAATGGCGTAGACGATGGACGTTTTGATAACTTGCGGTCAATCCCTGGAGATGGTTTGTCATGGCGGCCTGGGCTTGAGCTAGATCATCGGGATGAACGAGATCGGCCCACATTTGGCGACCTGTAATCCGAGGCCGTAGGTTGGATTCTTTGTAGCCCAGAAGACGAAACCAAGACCGGGAGCGATAAACCTGATCTGAACGGAGATCCCAATCCCAGATACCGTCATTGGTGGCGGCGATCGCCAACTCGTAGCGTTCTTCACTCTGCCGTAATTGCTGTTCAATCAGTTCTCGCTGTCGTACTTCTTCTGAGAGGGCTTTGGTTCTTGTTTCTACCTGTTCTTCGAGGTTGAGGGTTGTCGCCTGGATCGCCTGGAATTGTTGTCGTAGGGTATTGAGCATCACCTCAAAGTTTTGGCTCAGACGATTAAATTCACTGATATAGCTCTTGAGAGGAAGAATCGGTTCCTGCTGCTGCAGCTCCTCTTGAATATCGGCGGTCATCGCACTCAGTTGATTCAGCGGTGCTGTCAGCCAACGACTCATTTTTTCCGCCGTCACCACTGCCAACAACAGCAAAATCAGGACGATCATCAGACTGCGAATGTAGTAACTTTCCAGGGCATCCATATCCTCCGCCAGTCCCATGGTCAGCCATAACTGAGCCGGAAATACAGTGCCTTCTAGGGGTTGAACAATAACTCCAAAGGCTTCTTGCCAGCGGGCGATCGCCGATTTACCGATGACAGTCTCCGGTAAGGAAATAAACGTTTGACTAAGTAAGGGTTGGTTGTCCCGTGCGTCATACCAAGTCCAGGGCTCCCCCGCAGCGATCTGTTTGGCAGAATCTGCAATCACGAAATCATTTGTCTGGGTTGTGGCGATCGCCCGGAGCGGATATTGTCGTACCGCTTGTAGTTTTCGTTGCAAAAAATCCGCTAAAAAATCAACGTTTACATCAAGATAAAACGAACCTAAATTATCCGGAATTTCTAAAAGATAATCGATATGTAAGTGATCTTTTTGTTGATTTATGGCAACAACAATCCCATCTTGTAAAAACGGCTTACTTTGTCGATAATTTTGCAGTGCTTGATTTGTCTCTTCTGTTGCTATATGTTGGATAGAGTCAGCTTGATTATCCAAGGCAATAATTGGATTTCCCGTTGCATCAAATACTTCTATATAAGCGAGTTCTGGATAAACTCTTTGCAGCCCTCTGAGAACATTATCAAGCCTGCCCAACGGAAAATCATCCTGGGCAATACTATTAATAGCGTATTGGCTTGCCTCTAAATAAGCAGCTTCCCAAAGTTTTAATTCTGTCGTCAAAGACTGGTTAGATGTGACTAAAACATCATGAATATCCCGTTCAATTGTTTCGAATCTTTCCTGGGCAGTTAAAATCATCAACGTCAAAATAGGAAAAATCACAAAGGCCAGGAGGACGTCAAAGGCAATCTTTTGGAGTGAATTTTCTCGCCGATAACGCCGGGGGAAGACTCGCAGTAGAAAAGGAAAATAATTAATAATTAAACTAGCAATTTCGGCATTGAAGATCCCATTTACAAATTGTTTTAAAGCAATAGTTATTACGGCTTGGGCATCCATTTTTAAAATCAAAAAATAAATGCCGAAAATCAGAACAGCACCAACTGTCAACCAATAAATCGCGTCATAAAAAGGAATATTGATATTGCGGCGTTTTTTTTGCCAAAAGAAGCTCACAAAAAGAACTTCTCCAATAAAAATAACCATGGCATAGGGATGGTGCCAGATAAAAAATGTATGCACACTGGCGATCGCCCCAGCGATGATCGCCCAAAAAGGCCCATAGAAAAATAAAATTATCCAAACTGCAATAGAACCAAATAAAAAGTCAATACCAAAAAATAAGCTTAATTTAAAGTAATTACCCAGGTAGCTAACGACGATCAAAGTTAACAATAACCAAGGGTACTCCACCTGTAAATTAAGGAGCTTGGATACAACTTTATTGAGTGTTTTTTGGAACTGAAACAGCATCACACTCAGGAAATTTTGTTAAAAACTCTATACTCATTAATCGTAATAACACTTGCCATCTAATATCAATCAAACGATATGATTCTTGACTAAGACAACGAAGGCATCCGGATTCTTTTTTACTTTTTGACTAATTTGTCCGGCGATCGCCCTATCTACCTTAAAGGCCGTTTCTCCTAAACTGGCGACTAAGGGAGGCTTGTCAGATATCCTGTTTGCCTAATTAATTAACCTTTTGGAGATTGCCCGCTTTTACCCAAGCTTCTGTACCGTTCGCTAGACGAATTTGCTGCCACACTTGATCGTCGCTCATGCCGAGCACCGTTACCTCGGCGTTATAATCAACACCCCCCAAGCGAGCGGAGTCTTGGGAAGGCTCTGCCCGTAAACTTAAGCCACTCGACCAAGTGACCGTCGCTTTATAGCTATCCGTCGATGTTTCAGAAGCCTCTGGTTCTGGGGCTTCCTCTTCCTCTGCTTCGGCCTCAGTTGCCTCTGGAGCATTATTGGCAGCGGTGGCAGTGGGTTCAGGCTCGGTCTCCTGGGATTGAGGCGATGTCGGGGTGGTTTCTGGGGGATCAGCGACGTTCTCAGAAAACACCGGTTTAGGCGGGGCAGCGGCCATGCGGTTAAAGAAATAATAAGCGGCCCCAACACTGCCTACCGCCAACAGAAATACCCCAAGGATAAAACCAAGAATAAATTGAAAAAGATTAGAAATATTCATAAAATCTGCTCTCTGACCGGGACACCAACAACATCAAAGGAACGGCCCATAGAAAGCATTATAGTTGACCGCTCCCTGGGTCTTAGGGGTTCAAAAAATTTTGTTGTCGTGAGGCGAGGCGGGCCTTTCCAGAGGTCGCCCAATGTTGCAAAAACTCGATTTGTTCTTTCGCGGTACGCGCCAGGGGAATGATTTGGCTCGCGGCTTCTAAAATGTCGTCAGTGGTGAAGTCTCGATTTTGGCTAAAGCCCAGGTGCATGGCCTCGATCAAGGTTTGTTCAATTTCAGCCCCAGAAAAATCAGGCGTCTCGTAGGCCAAACGCTTTACATCGTAGTTTTTGAGGTTATGGGGTCGCAGGCGGGAAAGATGGACATTGAAAATTGCTTCCCGTTCGGCCTGGCTGGGTAAGCCTACAAAAAAGATTTCATCAAAACGGCCCTTCCGGAGCATTTCGGGGGGCAGGGTGTGAATTTTATTGGCCGTAGCGACCACAAAAACAGGGCTTTGTTTTTCCGCCAACCAGGTGATGAAAGTGCCAAAGACGCGACTGGTTGTCCCCCCATCGCCTCCCCCATCAGCCCCAGCAAAAGCCTTGTCAATTTCATCAATCCACAGAATGCAAGGGGCAAGGGCTTCTGCGAGCTGGATCATTTGCCGGGTGCGGGATTCGGATTCACCAACCAATCCGGCAAAGAGACGTCCTACATCAAGGCGCAGCAGGGGTAAATGCCAGTGGTGGGCGATCGCCTTAGCGGTGAGGGATTTACCTGTGCCTTGAATGCCGACGAGCAACAGTCCCCGTGGGTGGGGCAGACCATATTCCCGTGCTTTTTCACTGAAAGCTCCCCCCCGACGCAGGAGCCATTCTTTTAATCGGTCGAGGCCGCCAATGTCAGAAATTTGCTCCGTGGCCGGATAGAAGTCCAAAATTTGGGTTTGGCGAATAGACTGGCGCTTTTCAGCGAGGATAAGTTCTACGTCTTCTGCTTGGATTTGGCCATGGTTCGCCAGGCTCAGGGTAAGCACACGGCGAATCCGTTCTAGGGAAAGTCCCTGGGCGGCCCGGACTAATTCATTCAGTAGTTGGGCTTCGGGGGTTTGGCCGACGCCCTGGAGGAGGCGTTCAATTTCGGTGCGGATTTCATTCGCGGTGGGCAGAGGAAATTTCACGATGGTGAGTACCTCCGCTAGATCTGCCGGAATTTTTACCTCTGGGGCGACAATCACAATATTTTTCGGTTCTGCTTTGAGACGACGGGCAAGGTTGCGTAATTTCCGGGCGATCGCAATGTCTTCGAGGAATCGCTGAAAATCTCGCAGGATAAAAATGCCACCGATATTGGGGGGGAGTTTTTCGATAAATTCGAGGGCTTGGAGTGGATTCCGTTTCCCAAAGCCGGTGTTATTGGGGTTGTCCTGGTAGCCATCGACAAAATCCCAGGTGTAGACCGTCCGCTGTCCTAGGGTCGCGGCACATTGGGCGATCGCCCCTTCGACCCGCTCTTCTTCGAGGGTGGGGATATAGAGCAGCGGATAACAGGCACGGAGAAGGAGGCTAAATTCTTCGCGGAAGGTCATAAGTAAAGCGCTTTCAGCACAGGGCAATTCATTAATATTTAAGCTTAGGGGGAAATTTCTTAAATACCAAGGGTGATCAACCTTACGCGACGTCTTCCGTGCCTAGGAAGAGAGCTGCTGCTTGAGGTCAGCCAACTTAGCCCAACGGGCATCAATTTGGGGAGCAGCGTCGTCTTGGCTGGTTTCTGCCCCAGGACAACGTTGGGGATCGCAGACCTTCCGCAGGGGCATTTCTAAACAGAATTGTTCATAAAGCCAGGTTTCGGGTTCAAAGTAGCTGTGGGGATCTAAGGATTCATCCAAATCTTCGAGGCTGACTTCCCGTTCTGCGGGGAGATCTTCGCCAGGGTTGTTCTGGAGCCAAATCAGTTCGGTGCGGTCGATGGTGAGGCGAGTATTGTAATGCTGGAGGCAGCGATCGCAGGTGAGGGTCACAATCGTTTCGGCCTGGGCCGTGACTTCGAGGTAAGTTTGACGGTGGGCGATCGCCATTTCACCCCGCACCGGGGTCAAGGTCTCCAAATCCGCGAGGGTTTCCGCAAAAGCAAATTGCTCCTGTTGCTGGGGGGCCTTTAATAGTCGGGGAATAAAAATCCGATCCATCACCTCAAACCTCCGATGACGCGGCATTTATCAGCCCCATCCTACCGTAAAACTCCCACAAAAAAGACGGGACAAAGCCCGCCTCTTGGGAAATATTCAGGGTGAAGCCCCGTTATTGAGCCAATTGCACAATGAGTTGGCGGTGGGGTTCTTGACCTTGGCTTTCGGTTTTTAGGAGCGGAAATTCCTTAAAAAAGCCGTGCATTTGCCGCCGTTCCGCCGAGGATAAATCGCCAATCGCTTCTGCCTCCCCAGTGGCTTGCACCCGGAGGGCAATTTCAGTGGCGATCGCCTTGAGTTCATTGAGGCGGTTTTCGCGGTAGCCCCCTAGATCAACTGTGAGGGGATATTGCTCCTCCTTCGGCAGATCATGGTTTAGGGTGATGTTGGCTAAATATTGCATCGCATCGATTAAGTGACCGCGATCGCCAATTAATTTTTCCCGCTGGGCCTCAGATAGTGCTTGGTGATCAATGGTCAACCAGAGAGAATCTTCCCCATCAAGGCCTTGTTTCACCGCCGCAGTGACCGGAGCCGGAAGCGCCATCAACTCAAGCAGTGTCGCCAGCCAGGTTTCACCCCGTTGGATTTTGGTCTCGTTCATCTGCTCTTAACCTGAAGTTTTCTCTTTTTTCTTGCTACCTTTGCGCTCAAAGGGAAGCTTGTCGCGCCCTTTCTCCGACTTCTCCTGTTCATCCACCAGTTTCTGGAGATTTTCCGGTAAAGGTTCCTTCGTAAGGATGAATGTCTGTACCGTCTGGAACGCGTTGGCGATCGTCATATACATCAACACCCCAGCCGGTAACGGGAAAAACAAAAACATCCCTGAAAAAATCAACGGCGTAATTTTGTTCACCGTCTGTTGGGCCTGCTGCTGTTGATCGCCACCGCTGTTGTTATTGCTGCTAGGAGCGCCCCCAGAAATAGTCTGGTTAATGTAAAGGCTCACCCCAAAGAACAGCACCATGCCGAGAATATCCCAGTGGATACCATCGTCACCATTAACCCCAATGCGGCCTAGGGCTTCAATGAAGAGAAATCCTTTATCAGCGGCGATCCCCGGCACAGTTACCTGGATGCTGACATCCCCAGGCGCAAGGGCCACGAGGGAACCATCGGGTTGCATCTCTACCCGTTCTTGACCTTTGGTAACTTCAAAGCTGGGCTTGATGTTACTGTCTGGATATTCGGCAGCCAGGGCCGCAAAGTCCTTCCCGGAGTCACTCTGGAGAACAAATTGGGTAGTTTCTCCAACACCGACTTTATTCCCAGCGGGTAAAGACAAGGTGATCGGGTAATGGATGCCACTATCAAAATAAACATTTTGGGTTTTAACATCGACCGCCTGGGGCTGTACCTGCTCCATTTTCTCGCTGGGGAGAATTTGCAGATTAGCGGTGTAGTTGATGTTGGCAAATGGCGATCCCCGCAGGGTGGCAAAGAGGGCAAAGAGGATGGGCATCTGCAACAGAATCGGTAAACAACCGGCGAGGGGATTCCCAAATTCTTTGTAAACCTCTGACATCGCGGCTTGTTGCTTTGCCGGGTCATTTTTGTAGCGCTCTTGGATTTCCTTGACCCGTTTTTGCATTAGGGGCTGGGTAATCTTCGTGCGTCTCATGCTGCGGATCGATTTGGCGCTTAGGGGATAAACGGCAAATCGAATCACAAGGGTCAGGGCGATGATTGCAAAACCGTAGCTCGGCACAATGCCATAGAAAAAATCTAGGATTGGCAACATCACGTTGTTTGATAAAAATCCGATCCCAAAATCCATGCGTCTGAAGTTCGTCTAGCTATGAGTTGTTTAAGGGTTAGTTTATCGGGTTTAGTTCTTATTTTTAATGGTTTCTTTTAAAAAAGCGATGGGAGAAATGGGATTAGGGGTCGCGTTTCTCCCGACTAACCACTGGGATTTCACCCAGAAAATAATCGATAAATAATTTTTATTGGCGCTTAGGCGGCGATCGCCTCTAGGGGAACCCCGGTGCGGTCGGCTGCCTTTTCGGCAATGTGACTGTAGATCTCACGGAAGTTGGGCATGGAGCGCAACTCTAGACGGCTACCATCCTGGAGGGTCACAACCAGATCCCCCCAAAGGCCAAATCCCCGGGGAATCTTGACGATTTTTCTAACTTCGCTGTAAATAATATCGGTGCGATCGCGCCCCTGCCAGCCCCCAGTAATCGAGATACGCCGACTGGTAATACGATAGCGGAGCCACAACGCTCGGACAATCGCCCCGACGGTCAGCGGCAGACAGATCACCGTGAACCCCAGCAAGATATTGAGGATCAGATCCCCAATGTGGGGGCCGCCCTCATAAATCACGTCTTCTTTAATGCCCATGGAATACCTCGGCTTGTATGAGTAATCTTTTTAATTCTTGCAAAAAATGCTCATATTCGCATTCTCTGGCGTTGTACCGCACAGCAATGACGATGTGCCAACCGGGTTGAATCTGGGGCAGTAGCGTGCGACAGGCGTGGCGAATACGGCGTTTGATTAAGTTCCGAACCACTGCTTTTTTACTGACTTTGCGGCTGATGCTGATGCCAATTTTGGTTGGGGCCGCTGGCTGAGGTAAGAGAATGATTGCTAGGGCATCTCCCCGGAAGCGTTTCCCTTGACTGTAGATCGTTTTAAAATCGCGCCAGTGTTTTAGACGGTGTTCTTTTGGCAGTCCCACAAAGAAAATGAGAGTGAGGTAGACGGCAAGTCCCCTCACCAAAATAATGGTTTGCGCGCTGGGTTAGACAGTAAGGCGATGACGGCCTTTTTTTCTGCGGGCGCGGATAACATTCTGGCCGGTGTGGCTGCGCATACGAGCCCGAAAACCAGAAGTGCGTTTTTGCTTGCGGACGGTGCCGCCTAGGGTCCGTTTAGTCATGGAAGTCCTCCTTATATTCCTTTGAAAATAGGTGCTCTCTCCGGAGGCGATCGCCGCCTTGCCGAAAAAATTAGAAAATGACAGTCTCTAATTATACCGTGTCCGTCAAGTTAACCAAGGACTCCGGCGAAATTGATCGCATTTACCCCGGTCAGTACCCAGGAAGTAAAGAAACTGGCAATCCCTAAAAATCCACATCCAATAACCAAGAGCCCAAACGGCTGGGGAGAGGCGCCCCTTGGCTACGGGCAAAGGCCGTTATCAAGTACATGCCCCCACGGGAAGGATTGTTGACACTATCGAGGATAATCTCGACGTCGCTTTCGGGACTGAGGGGTTCAGCAAGGGTAATCACCAGGGAACGACTACGGGGGCCTTCATCTTCTGGCTCTTCGGCAATCTCTGGTTCCGGAGCAGGATTATTATTGTTGTTGGTGTTGTTACTTTGGCTGGCCTGTTGGGCGGCGAGGGTTTCTGAATCGAGGAACACCAATTCGCCGTTGACCAGGACTAATTCACCCCCACGATCCGGTGTGGTTGTACTGGCGGCAATGTTACCGAGGATGGTTTGGCTCTGTTGGGCTGGATCGGTGGGTAAGCTATCGGGATCCCAGGCGGTAGCGGCTTCGTTGAGGGCAACTTCTCGGCCATTGACTCGGACCCGAATTTTTGCGTCATCGACCCGACCGTCAAAGTCTTCCGGGAAGCTCAGTTCAAAGGTCTGGAAGCGGTCAACAATTTTACTTTTTTTGATTTCTAAGTAGTAGCGATCACGGCGGCGGGCACCGGAATTATATTCAACGGCACACTTGAGAATGTCCCCTTGGGGAATCGTTCCCCCCCAGTTGATCGTAAAAGACCCACAGGGTTGGCGGGCTTCAGCCATTTGGGGCATGAAAGTCAGGCTACTGCTTAACAGGGTGGTGGCGATCGCCAAACGGGAAAGGGGAGAACGGAAGAGTTGCATATTCACAGGCGCCTTCAAAGTCTGTAACCGATTGTGACTAAAGTTTGCGTTTTCAGCAACTCCCCTGACGAAATCCTGACGAAGAAGTGCCAACGCAACAGAGATTTACAAAAACTGATAAGACACATTACAGAGGGTGTCCGCCAAGGAAAAGATAGCACTACACTGCGAAAAGACGCCGTAACAGCCTTATGGGGATGGCCGACGGCCCTGGGTTCTCAAGGTTTTGCCACTGAATTGCTCTACATCTACCGTTCAGTCTGTTGCTATTGTTTCGTTAAGGAGTTTCTATGAAAATTGCTGTTGCTCGGGAAACCGTTGCCGGAGAACGTCGGGTAGCCCTGACACCGGATCAGGTTTCTCGTCTTGTTAAAAAAGGCTGGGAAATCCATGTGGAGGCCGGGGCTGGTGAGGCATCTCTCCTTCCCGATGCTGCCTACGAGGAAGCTGGGGCAAAAGTCATTGGCGATCGCCAATCCCTCTGGCAAGAGGCTGATCTCCTCGTCAAGGTGGCTGTACCCACAGAAGAAGAGGTTGCTCTCCTGCCGGAAGGGTCAATGGTGGCGAGTTTGCTCAATCCCCTGGGACAACCAGAGATCATCCAAAAATTAGCAGATAAAAAGATCACCGCCTTGGGCATGGAGTTGATCCCCCGCACCAGTCGCGCCCAAAGTATGGATGTGTTGTCTTCCCAGGCTGGGGTGGCTGGCTACAAAGCGGTTTTACTTGCCGCCGCTGCCTTACCCAAGTTTTTCCCAATGTTAACCACAGCCGCTGGCACCATTCGTCCAGCTAAGGTGTTTGTAATTGGGGCTGGGGTAGCGGGTCTCCAGGCGATCGCCACAGCCAGAAGACTCGGCGCGGTGGTTGAGGCCTTTGACATCCGGCCCGCCGTCAAAGAAGAAGTCCAAAGCCTTGGGGCTAAATTTGTCGAAGTGCAACTAGAAGAAGAAACTGCCACGGCCGGTGGGTATGCCAAGGAAGTTTCCGAAGACTCGAAAAAGAAAAGCCAAGCCCTCATTTCAGACCATGTGGCCACCGCCGATGTGGTGATCACCACCGCCCAAGTTCCTGGTCGCCGTGCGCCCGTGCTTGTAACCGATGACATGATTGCCCGGATGCAAACCGGATCGGTTTTGATCGATCTCGCTGGCGAACAAGGGGGTAACTGTGAAGGCTGTGAGGCAGGCCGCGAAGTCCAAGTCCACGGGGCCACGATCATTGCTCCCATTAATCTTCCTTCCACGGTGCCTGTCCATGCGAGCCAAATGTTTGCCAAGAATATGGCGACCTTGCTACAACTGCTCATTCCCGAAGGCACAATTAATCTCGATTTTGCCGACGACATCCTGGATTCTGTTTGTGTGACCCACCAAGGGGAAATTCGCAATCAACGGGTCAAAGACGCCCTGCAACAAATGGCTGTCACTGCCTAAGAAACAGACATTTTCTCAGTTTTGAACCTAACCTAAATTTATTCATCTTATCTAAAGGAGTTTTGACTGTTCATGACAACAGCAACACTGCTCAGTAGCCTATTCGTATTTGTATTGGCTTCCTTTGTGGGCTTTGAAGTAATTAATAAAGTCCCACCCACGCTACACACACCACTCATGTCCGGTGCCAACGCCATCTCTGGTATTGCCTTAATTGGTGCCCTTTTAGTTTCTGGCGAAGAACACTGGAATTTAACGGTCATCCTCGGTCTCATCGCGGTGGTCTGCGCCACGATCAATGTTGTCGGCGGTTTTTTGGTCACAGACCGGATGCTGCAAATGTTTAAGAAGAAGGAGGCCTAAGTGATGGATAGCTTACTTACCAATGGCATCGAACTGAGTTATCTCGTGGCGGCCTGTCTGTTTATTCTGGGCTTAAAGAAATTGGGTTCCCCTGCAACAGCCCGTCAAGGCAACTCCATTGCAGCGGTGGGCATGTTACTGGCAGTGGTGGCGACCCTGCTCAATCAACAGGTTTTAAACTATGGTCTGATCGCTGGGGGGATCGTCATCGGCAGTATCATCGGTGTGATCACCGCGAAAAAAGTCGAAATGACCGATATGCCCCAATTGGTCGGCCTCTTTAATGGTCTGGGGGGGGCGGCTTCGGCTCTGGTGGCGATCGCCGAATTTTGGCGACTCCTATCCCTCGGAGAAACCCTCTCCATCACCACTAGCCTCACGATTATTTTGGGGGTACTGATTGGCGGTGTCACCCTAACAGGGAGCCTCATTGCCTTTGGGAAATTACAAGGGATCATGCCCGGTCGCCCGGTAATTTTCCCGGCCCAACAGATCATTAATTTCGCCATTCTGGCAGGATTCCTCAGCGGCAGTATCTATCTGTTCGTGAATCCTGATCCGAATATTTTTCTCGGCTTAGTGGGGATCTCCCTTGTGCTGGGCGTTCTCTTTGTGATCCCCATCGGCGGCGGCGATATGCCCGTGGTGATCTCTCTTCTCAATTCCTACTCTGGTCTAGCTGCCAGTGCCGCCGGGTTCGTGGTGGGCAACAATATGCTCATTATTGCCGGGGCTTTGGTGGGCGCATCGGGGATTATCCTCACCCAGATCATGTGTAAAGCCATGAACCGCTCCATTACTAACGTCTTGTTTGCGGGCTTTGGCAGTGATGGCGGTGCCCCAGAAGGAGACGGTAGTGCGGCCATTGATGGCGCCATTAAAAGCGTAGATCCTGAAGAAAGCGCCATGATGCTTGGCTATGCCCGCAGTGTTGTCATTATTCCGGGTTATGGGATGGCTGTAGCCCAGGCGCAACATTCCGTCAAAGAGCTGGCCGATATGCTGGAGAAAAAAGGCGTAGAAGTCAAATATGCGATTCACCCTGTGGCTGGTCGGATGCCGGGGCATATGAATGTACTCCTCGCGGAGGCCAATGTCCCTTACACCCAGCTTTATGACATGGACGATATCAATCCCCAGTTTGATAATACGGATGTGGCCCTAGTGATTGGTGCCAACGATGTGGTTAATCCGGCGGCGCGCCACGACAAAGGTAGCCCCATTTATGGGATGCCGATTTTGGAAGTAGATAAAGCCAAAACCACCATTGTGATCAAACGGAGTATGAGTACAGGCTTTTCTGGGGTACAAAATGAGCTGTTCTTCAAAGACAAAACAATGATGCTGTTTGGTAGTGCCAAAGACATGGTGGAAAAAATTTCTTCTGAAGTAAAAGAGCTTTAGGAAACTAACAGTATTTTTATAAGTTGTTAGTGAATTAAAGATTGTATTTATGATTAGGCCCTAATTGTTAAGCGATTAGGGCTTTTGATTGATTTGGCTTTGTCTTTTTTTACATATATAGGAGTATTTACCTTTTTCGACTTTCAGAACCCTAACGCAATTTCAAGAATCACAACTAAGCGATCCCCTAAGGGGACTAACCCCTAATAATAGTCATATAGAGCTGAATGACAAATCTCAGCGATAGACAAGCTTAAAGTGCAGTGGCAAACCCGGTTTGTTTCGTGGTTCTAACCATTGTATTTCGAGTGATTAGACGTGACGAGGCACAGCAACCATGAAAACGTTAGAAAAGCTTTTTCAGTATGTTTTACAGGGCATCAATCGGATTTTTTCACCGAATGAAGAACCTGTGCCAGAGGTAGGGGTACAACCCTTCGATGGGGACCCCTATGATGGATCATCGGATTTAGATTAGTTAGTTGGCAACTTGGTTTTAGGTTGTGGGCATCAACAACTAAACAGTATTGCAAGTATCGATGGGTACCAGAGTCCTTGGGCTGGTACTCTTTCTTTTTGGGCAAGTCTTGTTTCGTCCTTGAGAAACTTGCTTCAAGGATGGGGATCAACGATCTTTTTCGGGAAAACCGTTACAATCCAACATTCACGACCTTGGCAACATAGCGCTCCATTTCTGGGCTCTCGTCGCCATAGATACTATCGATGTGTTCCAGGCAGCAATCAATGGCAAATTGTTGCAAGTCTTCGGTGGGCACATCAAACATTTCGGTAAACGTTTCTGGGAGGACACGGCAAAAGCGGGGACGTTCGGTGTAGATCGTGCATTTGCGATGGGCTTGGTCATAGTTGATGCACCAGCCGTCGGGGCCAACCATAGCGAGATATTGCTCCAGTTGAGCGGGGGTAAGGTAGTCCTCAAGGTCGGGGCGATCGCCGGGTTCGAGGTGGCAGCAGGCACCACAATTTTCAATGCATTGCCAAGTGGGCATCGGGATCCGTCTCCGGGGCGTTACAAAACTTCATTGATTTTTGCCTATTCTCAGCAAAGCAAGGCAGGCTTGACGGGGTATGATAGACATTGATTTTTAGGAAAAAAAAATTTACCCTGTTTTTTGCATTAACTCAGGAATAGGAGAAATATGGATTTTATCACAGGTTTTTTTGGTAGCCTCAACTTTGAAGTGATTTTTCAGTTGACTTTTGTCTCTTTGATCCTCATTTCGGGGCCTGTTGTTATCTTTTTGTTGGCCATTCGTGGCGGCGATATGTAATTTTTTCTCAAAAACAAATTGTGCGCAGGGGCAACAAACCGACGGGGGAGTTGTCCTTTTTTGTGCTGATTTAGTTGGCTTGTTCGAGGGTGGCGATCGCCGTTTTGATCATCTGAAAAAAAGGGGGTTGGGTAACATCAACGGTTTGCTCACCGAGTTGGCCCTGCCGTTGGCCTTTTTTGATCGCCAATAACTTACCTTGATCATTGCGAATTCTGAGGGTCAATCCCTGATCCACAAGGGTACAGAAATATGTCCGGTCATTAAACAGAAAAGTCTTTTCTGAGTGCTGAGGTTGAGCTTGGGGAGACATTTCCCGGTCTGGAACCGCAGGACGCGGGGCTTCACTGGGACGCGCCCCGACCAATTCTAGCTCTAGGTTCACCTCACCATTCCAACGATTTTCTTTGAGTTTGTAGGCAATGTCCAGGGTTGAGGGGAGTGGCAGATAGTCTCCCCATTGCCAGGCGATCGCCTTAATGGTGAATGTTTGACCGGCGATGGTTTGGCCGAGGCTGAATTTTAGGTGATTTTTGCCAATGGTGCGTTGCTCTAGAATTTGTACATTTTTTGTCCAGAAAATCGGTTCTGGATTGCCGATGCCCCAGGGATGGAGTTGATCAATCTGTTGGTAAAACTCTGGGGTTAAATCCGTGAAATTTACCGCCCCGTCAATTTTCACCAAGGGTTTTAGATGTTCGGGTTCGAGCAATTGGTGGGCAAATTCACTGAGCTTTTCGGTAAACGCGGTCAGGTTATCTCTGGCAAGGGAAAATCCCCCTGCCGCTTTGTGGCCCCCAAATTTACCCAGGAGATCTTGGCAATAGTTCAGCGCCTCAAACACATTAAATTCTTCGATGCCCCGGGCGGAGCCGCGAATGTTACCGTCCTCCTCAGCGGTGCAGATAAAGACGGGCACACCATAGCGTTCGACCAACCGGGAAGCGACAATGCCGATCACGCCATGGTGCCATTCTTCTTTGCAAACCACCAACACTCGCTGTCCTTGGTAATCGATGGGGGTTTCTTCTACTAGGGCGATCGCCTCTGCTTCGATCTGGGTGCACATTTCCTGGCGCTGCTTATTGATCTGCTCACATTGCATCGCCCGCTCTAGGGCCAAACCCGGTTCGTCGGTAGTTAGCAATTCAATTACTTTTTGGGGATCATCAATGCGACCAACGGCGTTAATGCGGGGGCCGAGGCGAAAGCCAATATCATCGGGCTTGAGTTGTTTCTTTTGGTCATCGACCCCGGCAATTTGCATGAGGGCCTGCACCCCTGCCAACTCCGACTGGGGTAAAAGCTTGAGGCCGCGCTTTAACCAGCGACGATTCACCCCGGTTAAGGGCGCCAGATCAGCGATGGTCCCCAGGGTAAATAATTCTAAAATTTGGCTGGTGAGCCCTTCTAGCTTGTCTACAGCCTGAGCCAAGGACACCGCCAGCACATAGGCCACGCCAACTCCGGCTAAACCAGCATAAGGAGACATGGTCGGCAATAACTTTGGATTCAGAATCGCATTGGCGGGCGGCAATTGATCCGGCAAGTCATGGTGGTCAGTGATGATCACATCTAGACCCAGATCCCGTGCCAAATTGATCGGCTCGTAGGCGGAAATGCCGTTGTCTACCGTGAGAATTAAGCCTACCCCTTCCTCGGCGAGCTCGGTGACGATGCGCTCATTGATCCCGTAGCCATCTTTCATGCGGCTGGGGATCGCGTAGGTTACCTTGGCTCCCACATGGCCCAAGGCCCGCAACAACAGAGCAGTGCTGGTCATCCCATCGGCGTCATAATCGCCACAAATGGCAATGAGAGTTTCTTCGGCGATCGCCTCCTGGAGAAGTTCCACACTGAGGGCCAGATCCTCAAATTCCACCAAGGGCGCAGGTAATCGCTGGGATTCCGGCTGGATGTAGATCTTCGCCTGCTCTGGCGTGCGAATATTGCGATTCACTAAAACCTGGGCCACAAGCGGATTAAGGCCCATCGCCTCAACCAATGATTGGGTGATGTCCGGTTGGCGATCGGCAATGTGCCAGCGCTGTTGGGGGAGGCGAAAATTCATGGCAAAGGAGATAGTTTGCAGCAAAAAAGTTAGTAGGTACAGAAGACGGTTCGTCGTTTAGAGACCTTGCGTCAGATCTAGCATCCCCAGTCAAAATTTAAGACCACGGTCAAACATTCATCCCAACCATGATCTTAAAAGTTTATCCGTACAATTCTTGGGGTTATTCATCACCCGGTTCGAGGATCCGCTGAAACAGATAACCTGTACCTCTGGCTGTCAAAATAAGTTCGGGATTGCTGGGGTCATCTTCTAGTTTGGCGCGCAACCGGGAAATATGCACATCCACAACGCGGGTATCCACATGGCGCTCTGGGGTGTAGCCCCAAACTTCTTGGAGGATTTCTGAGCGAGAAAAAGGTTCCCCAGAACGGCTGACCAGTAATTCCAACAGGCTAAACTCCATCCCTGTGAGTCGAATACGTTCATCGCCTTTGTAGACCTGGCGCTTATTGGTATCAATGCGGATCGAACCCACATGGATAACCCCAGAGCTAGGAATGCCCGTACCACCATTTTTTTCAACACGCCGCAGGACAGAACGGATGCGCGCTTCTAGTTCTTTGGGGGAGAATGGTTTTACGACGTAATCATCGGCCCCAAGCTCCAAACCTGTGATGCGGTCCGCCACATCCCCAAGGGCTGTGAGCATAATAATCGGCACATCGGATTCTTTGCGGAGTTCTTGGCAGACGCCATAGCCATCGAGCTTGGGCATCATCACATCGAGAACCACAAGATCGGGGTCTGCTTCATCAAATGTGGCGAGGGCTTCTTCACCATCAGCGGCGGTCACAACCTCGTAACCAATCATGGAAAGGCGGGTTTCGAGGATGCGGCGGATGCTGGCTTCGTCGTCAACGACAAGAATTCTTTCTTTATGATTTTCCAAGTTCCTTCACGCTCCTGTTGACTTTCGGTAAGTGTTGTTGAAGTTTATTAAGTAGGGTTATCTAGATATAAGAATATCGCTTTCCTGAAATCTGATGGGAGTCTGAGGTCGGGTTTTCGGGAAAATGAGAAGTTTTTTAAGATTTATTTTGGAAAGTGTGCGGTTTTTCGGGGTGATGCTGCCACCGAGGGAAATTCATTGTGATGGGGAGATGACAAGTCATGGCTAAGGCAAAAACGGTTTATGTGTGTCGTGAATGTGGGGCAGAGGCGCGGCAATGGCTCGGTAAATGCCCAGATTGTGGGGTCTATGGGTCGCTGCAAGAAGAGATCCGCGAAAAGGAAAGCAGTACTGGTGTGAGTCGTACCTGGCACCATAAGCCGAAAACAACCAGAAAAGCCGCCAGCCCAGTCTCTCGCACTGCGGTGAAATTTACAGATATTGATACCCGCCAACGGATGCGCTTTGGGTCTGGGTTTGGGGAGCTAGACCGGGTGCTTGGCGGAGGGTTAGTCCCAGGTTCCTTGGTGCTAATTGGGGGCGATCCGGGCATTGGGAAATCAACTTTGTTACTCCAGGTGGCCTATCAACTCAGCACAAGTTTACCAAGAATTTTGTATGTGTCGGCGGAGGAATCGGGCCAGCAAATCAAGCTCCGGGGCGATCGCCTCCGGGATGCAGCCCACCCCCCAGAAGAAAATTTATATGTACTAACGGAAACGGGCCTCGAAACGATTTTGGCCGAACTAGAAACTCTCCAGCCCCAGGTGGCAGTGATCGATAGTATTCAGACCTTGTACTATTCCGCCTTGGGTTCGGCCCCCGGTTCGGTGTCCCAGGTGCGGGAATGTACCTCGGCTTTGATGCAAGTAGCGAAGCGGGAAAACATTACGCTGTTTATCGTCGGTCATGTCACCAAGGAAGGGGCGATCGCCGGGCCACGGGTTTTGGAACACCTCGTTGATACGGTGCTGTATTTCGAGGGAGATAGATATGCCTCCCATCGGTTGTTGCGGTCGGTGAAAAATCGCTTTGGGGCCACCCATGAAGTCGGCATTTTTGAGATGGGTGAACAGGGTTTAGAGGAAGTGCTCAATCCTTCAGAACTTTTCCTCGGTAACCGCGAAGAGGCCACCCCCGGTACCGCCACCGTTGTCGCTTGTGAAGGCACCCGACCCCTTTTAGTAGAATTGCAAGCCCTAGTCAGTCCCACCAGTTATTCTTCCCCTCGGCGTTCCACCACAGGCGTTGATTATTCCCGTCTCCAGCAAATTTTGGCGGTGTTAGAAAAGCGAGTGGGCATTCCCCTTTCTAAGTTAGATGCCTATGTGGCTTCGGCGGGCGGTCTGACAGTTTCTGAACCAGCGGTTGACCTGGGGATTGCCATTGCTTTGGTCGCTAGTTTCCGCGATCGCCTTGTTTCACCCCAGACTGTGCTGATCGGAGAAGTAGGCTTAGGAGGACAAATTCGACCTGTTTCTCACTTGGAAACCCGTCTCAAGGAAGCAATGAAATTAGGCTTTACCCGTGCCATTGTGCCCAAAGGTCAAAAGTTACCAGACGGTTTAGACCTCGATATTATTCCCGTGGCTCGCGTGCTGGATGCTATCGTCGCCGCCCTGCCTGCCGATGGCAAAGAATAGACCCCGTTAAGGCAATTGGAGTTTGAGCAATTTAACGGACTTATTCTTTATCGTTCATCGCTGTGGTGCCTTTGATCAGCATGAATAAACCGCTGGCGACGATCAAAAACGCCAAGACGCCCATCACAATATCTAAAGTTTGGGTTTCCATAATTTAAAAAAAGTAGGCGATCGCCTTCAAAATTTATCGCTAATCTGGCACTGACAAGCCCTTGCTGGCAAGCCATTCTGGGTTAAAGAGGCGAGATTGATAACGGGCGCCACTGTCACACAACACCGTCACAATCGTATGACCCGGCCCCATTTCCTTCGCGAGGGCATAGGCCGCACCGACATTAATTCCTACGGAGCCCCCCATAAACAGGCCATCTTTTTTGAGAAGTTGATACACAACCCGTACCGCTTCCTGGTCATCAACCCGAATGGCGTCGTCCATGGGCACCCCTTCCATATTGGCGGTAATGCGTCCTTGACCAATGCCTTCCGTAATCGACCCCCCTTCTCGGTCGAGTTTGCCCGTTTTCACATAGCTGTAGAGCACACTGCCCATGGGATCGGCCACGACACATTTAACGTTAGGATTTTTTTCCTTGAGGTAGAGGGCAGTGCCAGCATAGGTTCCCCCAGTGCCCGTAGCAGCCGTCCAAGCATCAATTTTGCCGTCGGTTTGAGCCCAAATTTCCGGGCCAGTGGTTTCGTAGTGGGCGCGGCGGTTGGCCAAATTATCAAACTGATTGGCCCAGATCGCATTTTCTGTCTCTGCGGCGAGCCGTTGGGAATATTTCACGTAATTGTTAGGGTCGGCATAGGGCACCGCCGGAACCGTAATCACTTCGGCCCCCAGAGTGCGGAGCAGATCAATTTTTTCTTGGGACTGGGTTTCGGGGATCACAATGATGCATTTGTAACCCTTGGCATTGCAGATATGAACCAGACCAATGCCTGTGTTGCCTGCGGTGCCTTCAACAACGGTGCCACCAGGTTTGAGCAGGCCCCGTTCTTCGGCGTCTTTGATGATGTAGAGGGCGGCCCGGTCTTTGACGGAACCACCGGGATTGAGAAATTCTGCTTTGCCTAAAATTTCACAGCCCGTTGCTTCACTAAAACTGTTTAGGCGAATGAGGGGGGTGTTGCCAACTGCACCAACAAAACCGTCTTTGATATCCATAGGTTGATTCTGTTTCTTCTGTCTTTTGCACTGTGGGTTGCAATCCCCCTATTGTGACATGGGCTGGTTCGATTCCTGTGGTGAATTATGGAGGCGATCGCCTTTTCTTCGGGGAAACAAAATTTTGGGGAGGCCTGCCCCTGATATACTAATTTACGCCCTATCCCAAGCCTGCAAAGGTGACGAGGCATCGCTCCTGTGGGAGTGACCCTGTACAAACGAACGTAAAGAAAATCAGTGGATCTCAAACATCTTTTCCAGACCGAAAATCCCATCCTTGGCGTTGTTCACCTGTTGCCTTTGCCCACCTCTGCCCGTTGGGGAGGTGACTTTCGTCAGGTGATGGACCGCGCGGAACAGGAAGCAACGGCCCTCGCTGCGGGGGGGATTGACGGCATTATTATCGAAAACTTCTTTGATGCCCCCTTCACAAAAGACCGGGTTGATCCTGCCACGATCAGTGCCATGACCCTAATCATGGATCGTCTTGCGGGGTTGGTGACTGTCCCCCTGGGGCTTAATGTCCTCCGCAATGATGCTAAAAGTGCGATGGCGATCGCCGCCTGTACTGGCGCCCAGTTTATTCGTGTGAATGTGCTCACCGGGGTAATGGCCACCGATCAAGGCTTAATTGAAGGCAATGCCTACGAACTGCTGAAATACCGCCGCGAACTCGATGCAGACGTAGCAATCTTGGCAGATGTCTTAGTAAAACACGCCCACCCCATTAGTACGCCTAACCTCACCGCCGCCATCCACGACACCGTGGAACGGGGTTTAGCCGATGCGGTAATTCTCTCTGGTTGGGCGACGGGTCAAGTGCCGAAAATGGACGACTTGAAAGATGCCCGTGCCAATGCAGGGGATACGCCGATTTTGATTGGTAGTGGTGCCACCTGGGAGAATATCGGCAACCTCCTCCAGGTGGCCGATGGGGCCATTGTCGCCAGTTCCCTCAAACGTCATGGCAAGCTCAGTGAGCCGATTGATCCGTTGCGGGTGTCGCAGTTTATGGAATCGGCCCAACAGGGGATTAAAATTCGCCAGATGCGCCAGAAACAATTTGCCTAATCCTGTGTGCGGGCATGGGTGCTGTATTTTTTAAAAGTTCTGGCTTGATGCTGGTGCTTTGCGGACAGTGCGGTGCTTGCTATTTTTGACCTGAAAAATATTGTCCAATCCCCAGGGCTTAGTAGGGTCGCTGACCCCGGTAATTACCGGGGGGATCATAGTTGCAGACCCAAACTTCCCAACCATTATCCTTACGCACCATGCCACAACCGACGTTCTCCGTATCACGCCACACGATTTGGGTATAGTGGCCACACACTTTACCTGGTTGGCAGCGGTTAGTGCCGTAGTCATAGTCTTGAATTTCGTTGCCCCAGAGATTGACCACCGCCGTTGGCGAGAGCACTAAATTATTAGACTTTGCGATATTTTCACCGTAGTCATCGCTGGTATTGTGTTCTACCCTTTCCTGGGCGGCTAAACGTTCGGCCCAAGTTTGGGCATGGTTGGCGAGGGTTTCTGACCAAACTAAATCTGGCAAATTGTGGGGCGATCGCCACTCATTATGGGCCGCTAACATCTGTTCAATGCCAGCCTGGGTGGAGAGATCAAATTCACTCACTGCAATCCCGGCGGCTTTTGCCTCTGCCACTGAACGCACCCGTTGGGCCACAACATCTGTTTCAAGGCGGCCATTGTCGCGATATTGCACCGTAAAGCGATTTCCCGTGCGGGAGCTGTAGCTATAACTCCGAATACTGGCTTCGACCCAAACGCCATCCCGTTCGACATAAATGGGTTCACTGACGCTATTGATTTGGGGTAAGCGGCCTGCTACAGGTTGAGTAGCGACGGTTGGCCGTAATCTTTCTGGGCTGACATTGTCCTCCACGAATCCCACATCCAAATACCGCACTTGATAACGCACGGTTGCTTCGGGAGCACTTTGGATAGCAAGGATTTCACCGGGCCGCCAACTCCCTTGCCGCTCGATGTCAACTTTATCGCCCACCTCAAAGATAGTCGCCTGGGCCAGGAGAATTGGGGTTGCCCCCTGGGGAACTGGATGACTGTGACTAGCTGCCCCCTGGAACCAAAAGAGGCCCAACAAGGCGATCGCCGTTGCATTGCGGATAAACATGGTGTGACCGAGGAAATAAACTGCCTACACCATCACATTTCCTGTCTAATCTCCTGGAGGAGTCCTTGGCAGGCATCGAGGAGCAAATCAATCACATAGTCAAAACCCGATTGGCCGCCGTAGTAGGGATCTGGCACTTCGCTATCGGGAAAATTCGTGGCGTAGTCACACATCATTTTAACTTTTTCGCCATAGATATCTGCCCGGTCTAGGGACAAAATGTCACGATAATTAGCGCGATCCATTGCCAGGATCAGGTCAAATGCTTCAAAATCAGCGCGGGAAAATTGCCGGGCGCTACCCACCAGACGAATATCGCGCTTTTGGGCCGCTGCCTGCATCCGTCGGTCTGGGGCGGCTCCTATGTGATAGCTAGAAGTCCCGGCCGAGTCGCAGAGAATTTTATTGCTTAAACCTTCTTGTTCCAGGAGATGCCGCATAATATTTTCGGCGGAGGGGGAACGGCAGATGTTACCGAGGCAAACGAATAATAATTTATAGGCCATTGTCAATTTTTTTCAGCTAAGGGGCGATCGCAATTTTGCAGTGTACCCCAAATTCCTCCCCGGAAAAGCACAAATTCCCCATGACAAATGGGCCATCTCCCTTGAAAATAGTTGGAAATTCTCTCGTAAAAGGAAAGCGTACATGTTTAGTCGCGGTCGCCGTCGTTACTCGTCCCTCGGTCGAAGAAAAAAGAAAAAATCCGTTTCTCCCTGGACGATCCTGGTGGCTGTACCGGTGGTACTGCTCGGCCTCGAAGTGGTGGCTCGGCTTGGGTCTGGCTATTTTGAAGGGCAGGATGATCAGCTCTCCCAGGAGGCGATCGCCTACAGCCTAAAATTTGTCGATGACGATCAAAACGTCTACCAAGGCTTAGACAATCGCGGTGAACTCCTTGCCCAGAAAGCCATTGCCACGGGCTACGAACTGGTCGGCAGCCAAGAGAGCGAATTTTTTAGCCTCAACGAACAAGGTTTCCGGGACGAAGAACCGCTGCCTGTCGCCAAACCCCAAGATGAAATTCGTGTGTTTATCCTTGGCAATTCCACCGCCTTTGGTCGGGGTGCCCAGACAAACCAAGAGACGATCGCCGCTTTCCTCGAACAACGTCTCCAAAACCGTGTCCAAGACCAACGACAATCCCCCGGCACCTATCGCCCGGACGTTTTCCCTTTCTTTCCGCCGACCCGCAATCGCTTGGCCCAACTGCCCGCCAAAATTCGAGAGGGAAACTACCGTGTGGTGAATGTGGCCGTACCTGGCTATAGCTCTGGCAATGAGTTGGCCCAGCTTGCCCTGAAGATTTTGCCCTACCAGCCGGATTTAATTGTTCTTCTCAACGGCTATGAAGATCTTCTCCTCCCCAGTGACCAAGCGGCGACGGAGATTCCAAAATTAGCAGAATTTGCCAAAAATCCCGATGCCTACTTCCACCAATACCTCAAGGAATCCTTCCGAAACAAGGCCGAACAAAGTGCTTTAATGCGGGCCGTTTTTGCCTTGACTTCCCCCCGCAAAGCGAACCAGGGGGGCGAAGTGTTTAGCATTCGTGAACGCAACACAACGGGCTTGGCACAACAACTCCCTAACTCCGATGCAGAATTTCAGGAACGTCTAGGGCGCTACCAGGACAATCTGGCGCAGATGGTGGGGCTGTGTGGTGCGGCTCAAATTCCGTTGTTGGTGGCCCTCCAACCAGAAATCACTGGACGCCCTGAAGCTCAACTTGATCCGACGGAAGCAGCGATTCGCCAGCAGCTTGGGGATAACTACACAGAAAGAATGACCACCTATTACCCCCAGTTTGCTGAGACACTGCAACAACTGGCCCAGGACTTTCCGAATAATCTGGAGTTTATTGATTTTTATCGCCTCGATAATCAGTTCCCCACACCGACTTTTATCGACCCGATCCACATTAATGCTGCTGCGAATGAGGTGATGGCTGAGCAACTTTACGGGGCGATCGCCAATTTACCAAAGATGCAGATTATCCCGGAAAATTTCTTCCTCGATTAAGGACGACGTCGGGGAGGAATGCCAGCGCTGGTGAGGACATCACTCAGTTTTGGGCAAGCGGATTCTAAACCGAAGCTGCGGGGATTGTAGGTTTTGCCGTAGGTGAAATGGCGGTAGTCGATACAAAAGCGATCCCAGGCCGCCAACTGAATCCGAAAAACTTTGATAATGAAATTCGCCAACCACAGGGACAGAGGAATTTTAAAGTAAATTTTTTGGCCCATGTGCTCACACAATTCGGCGATCGCCGCGTCGGCAGTTAACGGTTCATTGCCCAGTACAAATTGGCGATCGGGATCCAATGCTCCGGGGGGCAAATCAAAGCGGATGATCGGCGGATTTTCTGCCAGATGGCGCACGACCCGCGCAATATCTTCACCATGGATAAAGTGGAAACTGCCGTCAGCACTGAGAAACTTGGCGATGGATAGCCATTTAATGTGATCCCGCAGGCCCCCCGATAGATGGGAAAAGGGTTTATTTTCACTGCCCCCCGCCACCAGGGTGGGGAAAACCACGGAAATTTTCGGTGCTAATTTCAACGTGCCGAGCTTTTGGTAACACTCGTATTTCGTGCGGATGTAGTCGGTGCCAAAGTCCCGGGCCTCCGTGAGCACTTCATTGTTGCGCCCCAGAATACTCGCTGTGGAAAAATAAATCACCTGTTCACAAATTTCTGGATCGAGTAGATCAATAAGCTGGGCGGTTTTTACCACGTTGGTCTCAAAGGATTCCTGGGCACCACCCCAGGCTGTGGCCGCTAAGATCGCCACGTTAATCGTTTTCAGGAGGTCTGCCTGCTGCTCAATATCTAATAAATCCCCCTGCACCACATGAATGCCGCCCCGGGCTTCGGTGTTGAAGCGTAATTTTTCGGGCGATCGCACCAACAGATAAAGCTCGTAATCGGTGTGGTAAATAAACGTTTCAGCAAGGTAATGGCCAATGCAGCCACTAGCGCCAGTGATAAAGACCTTTTTCGTCATGGGTGGGCGGGATGCGCGATGGAAAGTTGCCCCTTAGTTTAGTATGTGGGGGCCTGTCCCGAAAAATTTTGACCGAGCCTACCCCTGCTCCCCGTCGATCCCCGATAATGGGAACTGTCGTAATAATTCGTAATCATCACCATGGCTTTACCCACAGCGTTAAAAACCCTAGACGGCGCGCCCCTCAGCCCAGAAACCCTCGAAAATAAAGTCGTTTTATTCGTGAATGTAGCGAGCAAATGCGGCTTGACCCCCCAGTACAGTGGCCTGGTTGCCCTCGATCAAGAATATGGTGATCGCGGTTTGGTGATTGTCGGCGTTCCTTGTAATCAGTTCGGCGCCCAGGAACCCGGCCCCCCTGACGAAATCAAAGATTTCACCAAGACCAAATATGACGTAGATTTTACGCTCCTTGAAAAGCAGGATGTCAACGGCGCCAACCGCAGCCCTCTGTACCAGTTCCTCGTGGGAAATGGCCCCGACATCGCCTGGAACTTCGGCAAATTCCTCGTCGGCCGTGACGGTGAAGTCATCGAACGCTTTGAGCCCCAGACGGCCCCCGATGATGCAAACCTGAAAGCGGCCATTGAAAAAGCTTTGGGTTAATACATCCCCCTAAATCCCCCTTCAGAAGGGGGATTTAAAGGCGATCGCCCCTTCCCGCACTTCTGTTTTTCTTCAGATAAAGTTGCGAGAATTCTGGGGGCGATTTTCCTTATTTTTCCTCCATTCTCTACAACTTTTTTTGACCATGAGCCACGATTTTGACCTGCTTTTTGAGCAAATTTCTACCTTAGTCATGCACCATTCCCCCAGTGGCCAAGAAACAGAAATTGACCATTATCTCCTCGCTCTATTCGCCAAACTTGGAGTGAACCATTGGCAAGACCGGGCGGGCAATATCATTGTCAAAATTCCTGGTCAGAATCCGGAAGCAGGGGCGATCGCCATCACCGCCCACAAAGATGAAATCGGGGCGATCGTTAAACAGGTGGATGAACGCACGGGTCGCGTGGAAATTCGGGCCTTGGGTGGGGTTTATCCCTGGATCTACGGCGAAGGGGTTATGGATATCCTCGGTGATAACACAACGATTTCCGGGATTTTGAGCTTTGGGTCGCGTCACGTTTCCCATGAGTCCCCCCAAAAACTGCTGCAAACGGAAAAACCTGTCCAGTGGCACCAAGCTTGGTTGGAAACGAAGTGTCATAGTAGTGAACTGCTTGCCGCTGGGGTGCGTCCGGGGAGTCGGGTCGTGGTCGGGAAACACCGCAAAAAACCGTTCCGCCTGAAAAATTACATCGCCAGCTATACCCTCGACAACAAAGCTTCCCTGGTCATTCTGATTGAACTGGCCCAACGGCTCAAAAATCCCCCCCAAGATGTTTATCTGGTCGCCTCAGCAAAGGAGGAAGTGGGGGCTGTGGGAGCGCTCTACTTCAGTCAAAATACTCAACTGGATGCTTTGGTTGCCCTAGAAATTTGTCCCCTGGCGCGGGAATATGCGATCGCCGCTGGGGATCGGCCCGTGTTACTGTCCCAGGATGGTTACGGGATCTACGATGAAGGCTTGAATCAAGAAATTATCACTGCCGCCGCTGGCATTCACCGACCGCTCCAACAGGCGATTATCCAAGGATTCGGTAGTGATGCTTCCATTGCGATGAAATTTGGCCATGTGTGCCGGGGCGCTTGCCTTAGTTTCCCCACGGAAAATACCCATGGTTACGAGATTGCTCACCTTGGGGCGATCACCCACTGTATTGATATTTTGTTTGCCTATTGTCAACACCCCAAAATTTAATAGCTGACAAATCAAGGTATAAAACCTTCCGTCACATTAGGAGAATCACTATCCATAGATGCTAAGGTTCGTCTTTGAAAATTATTATAGTTAGTAATGCAGGTATTGAGTTTATTTAAAATCTCTTGACGGATTCCATACTCAATTGAATATTTTCTTTCTTTGTGTTTAAAGTGAGAAATTTCATTTAAAAATAGAGTTATGGCCTTATAAATTAGTTTCAAATCAGCTAAATAATTCGCTTCAGTAAGTTGTATCGCCATTAGCCGAAATTGAAAACTTAATTGATTCGCTTGTTCTTCATTTAAGCCATGATCAGCATAATAATATCCAAGCACTTCTGCCATATATTGAGCATACTTTGCAGCCTCTTGGATTTGAAACTGTGACTCTTCAATAGAAGAAAGAATTTTATCCATGAGTAACTCCATCGCGAGTTGGCTCCGAAGATTAGAATCACTAATGATGGAAAGCTCTTTTAACTTTTGCTCGTGTCTTCTTTGATCTTGCTCTTGGATTTGGTCGAGAATTTTATCAAAAAGATTCACCCCAACAAAAAGACTTTCAATCATGATTTTATAAAACCTCAGCTAAATGCTGCATATTTTGATGACAGTGTTTAAATTCTTTGTCACTAATTTCAATGGATATAGTTGAGATTAACGAAAAACTTGATCAATGGCGATCGCAAAATCGGGTAATAAAGGTGAAGTGAGAGCATCATCACCCAGTAAAGTGCAGACCAACTCCAACTGCGCCTGATTTCGCCGATAGACCTCAATGGTTTTCAGTCGCCAATCCACCACCCAATATTCCTGCACCCCATAGAGCGAATATAATTTACGCTTTGCCTCTTTATCCCACTGCTCATTTAATTTGCCCGCCGAGAGAATTTCGATCATTAGTTCCGGCGCAACGGTAAAGTGGCCCGACTCATCCACACCCGTTTCGAGACGGGCATTGCTCACCCACACCACATCGGGAATCACCCCATCATTCGGAGAGAAGACCACCCCTGGAGCCTCAAAAACACTACCAAGACCTGGATTGGTCTGACCAATTACCTAGGGCGATGTGAAGCCGACTGGCAGCACTTTGATGAAAAATATGGGGCGCGCGGGTCACGATTAATTCTCCATCAATAATTTTATAGCGTTTCCAGCCGCCATCGTCGGGCATGGCTTCGAGATCCTGTACTGTCCAGCGAACTGCATTGGCAACCATGGTTTTCCTGGGAGTATTGATATTTTTAGTGTAGTCGATGTCTTCTGGAGCGATCGCCCACTGCTCAGCGCCGAGAATGTGGCAACTCAAAAATCAGGGCAAATAATCTAAATCAAGACTTTCTGGGATTGTAAAGGGTGAGATCTTGGGAAAATTGCCAATAGAAATTCCTGTTTCATCAGCAGCTAAACGGCGGGCATTTTGATAACAGCGTTCAAATTCTTGTTCAAAAAATCCTTTTCAACTCGGACTAATTTCTAAACTGTCTAAAATTCTTTGGCGGTGTTTCGTAATCGTGTAACGCCAACTATTGGTTCTTTTTTTGGGCTGAAACTGATATTTGAGAAGATGCATCAGGAGTATTTTTAGATTGCTTTTAAGGGCATTTTTCTCGCTCCGGCCCATGGTTTCTAGTTCCTCAATCAAATTTCCATAGTCAATCTCCGACAATTTTTCTTCCTTGAGAGAACGCACTGTTTCCGCAAGCCAAAGATTAAAATCTTGGTCATATAAAACTTGCATGGATATTTGAGATTGTGCATTCACCATTATTTAAACCACGATGCTTAGAGGGTGTTTATAAAGTAAAGATAAAGAGAACAGGATTGTTGCCCGTGAAGTCGTTAAGGTCAAGCATAAGCGTAACGACACAGGAGAATAGCACCAATGTCTCAAGCTTCTTACCCCAGTGACCTGACCGATGCAGAATGGGCTTTACTAGAACCCTTGATTCCTGCTCCAAAGTCCGGCGGTCATCCACGTACTACTGATATGCGACAGGTCTGCAATGGGATTTTCTATCTCCTCAAAACCGGTTGTCAATGGGCCTATCTGCCCAAGGACTTTCCTCCCTCCTCCACGGTGTACTACTACTATCGCAAATGGCAGAGGCAGGGAGTTTGGGAAAACATCAACCATGCTTTGCGGACTCGCTGCCGTCAAGCAGTGGGGAAAACCCCAGAACCTAGCGTCCTGATTGCCGATAGCCAATCGGTCAAGACAACAGAAAAAAGGGCGATGTCTATGGCTTCGATGGCGGGAAACAGGTCAAAGGAAGACGGAGAAACTTGCTAGTCGATAGTTTAGGGTTACTTTACAAAGTGATGGTCTCCGAGGGAAATAGCTCAGAACGAACCTTTGCCCTTGCTGCAGTGATGGAGCTAAGGGAGCAGCAACAGCAGATGTTGAAGCGATTGCGGTTGATGTGGGTAGATGCTGGATATCGAGGAGGACGCTTTGCCTTAAGTCTTTGGTTAATGGTGCAAGCAAAGGTGGAAGTGATTAGCAGAAACAGTAAAGAATTCATGGTACTCCCGAAGCGTTGGATTGTTGAACGTACATTTGGTTGGTTGAATTATTATCGTCGCCTTAGTAAAGACTATGAGCAATTATCAGAAGTGTCGGAGGCAGGGATTTATGCTTCCATGAGTCGTCTGATGTTACGTCGGCTAACATCCTAAAGATTTACTTTATAAATGGCCTCTTAATCAAAGAATAATATTTGATATTTATCAAAAACGTAGCGCCATAGGAACTCTAATCTAGCTTTGATTTTTTATTGTCGCCAGCCTCCTATCTAAAAAACTCGCTTTTCTCAAGATCTATCTCACTGCCTGAATTTCTTGTTAGCCTATGGAAATGACCCCAAACATTGATGGAAAGCGATCGCCGATGACGACCACAGCTGAGTTACCAAGCATTTTGCAAACAGGCCAAGGTACGACCCAGGAAGCCCTTGAACTCTTTGACCGCCTCGAAACCGTTGATCTGGACTTTATGTGGGGACGGTGGCGAGGCCGGGGAATTTATACAGGGCACCCGATGGATGGTCTGCTGGAGTTAAGTAACTGGTACGGCAAAGAATTTATCGACCCGGAAACTGTACATCCCCTACTTTTTTCTGGTCGTCAGGGAGAAATTTTTAAAGTAGCTCCCAACCTCAAAACCATGGAGATGGTCTTGAAATTGCCCATGCCTCAAAACCCGGCCTTTAAACCGTTTCTGGGGTTGCTCAATGGCCTATTTAAAACCGAAAAAAGCCAAGCCAGACTCCGAATGATGGAATATCGCGGCAAAGTCAGCGCCACCATGATCTATGACTGCCTGCCCATCAACGATTCCTTTAGGAAAATCAACGAAAATCAGGTGTTTGGTGTGATGGATTTCAAGCAATCTACCCAGCCATTTTTCTTTATCCTGGAGCGCGTGACAGGTCAGCCATAGCTTGAATGTGAGACATTCTGAACTTAGAGACGACTAATCTTTAGCGCACTAGGTTGAGCCGGATTGCCCTCTAATTTCAAGGCGCGACCATTGGCAGCCAGATGACGGACAATTTTGTAAATCACCTCAATTTGTTCAACCGCCCCGACTTTAATCGCTAGGCTATCGAGGGTCAGAGGGGACTCACTCGTCGTTACCGCATCCACCACTTTTTTCTGGAGGTCGAGCACTGATGCGGCTGCTTTTTTCCCAGCTTCGACGCCAGGTTGGTGGTAAGCGTTGATATTGACCAAAGACGCATAGATCGTGACAGCCCGTTCATAGAGGGCAATCAGGGCACCGACAGTACGGGCATCGACATCGGGAACGGTAATGGTAATCGAGTCCCTGCCATTGTCATAGAGGGCTTCGCGGGTGCCGAGCAAAAAGCCGGAGAGAAAATCACCGCTAGTTGCGCCATTTTCGATATCGATAGAGTCACCTTGGCGATCGCCTAACACTTCGATAAAGGTCGCGAAGAAATTGGGAACCCCTTCCCGCAGTTGTTGCACATAGGCGTGCTGATCAGTGGAGCCTTTATTCCCGTAGACAGCGATCCCTTGGTAGACCTTATTGCCGTCGAGATCCTCCTCTTTACCGAGGGATTCCATGATCAGTTGCTGCAAATAGCGGCTAAAGAGCAATAAACGGTCTTTATAGGGCAAAATCACCATATCCTTCTCGCCCCTGCCATTGCCGGAGTAATACCAAGCCAGAGCCAATAATGCCGCCGGATTTTGTTTCAGTTCAGGAATGCGGGTGGCATCATCCATCACTTTTGCGCCGTCGAGCATTGCCCGAATATCAATGCCCTGTAACGCGGCGGCAACTAAACCCACGGCTGATAATTCGGAAGTCCGACCGCCCACCCAGTCATGCATCGGGAAGGTGGTGAGCCAATGCTCGGATTTCGCGACATTTTCGAGTTTGGAGCCAATTCCGGTAATCGCTACTGCATGGGAAGAGAAATCAATTTTGTGGGCTTTGTAGAAATTTTTCACCTCAACCATGCCGTTCCGGGTTTCGGGGGTGCCGCCGGATTTGGAAATGACGATCGCCAAGGTGGTATTCAGCCGATCTTTGACTTGGGCGAGGGTGCGGTCAATGCCGTCGGGATCGGTGTTATCGATGAAATGAATCTTTAACGGCGCATCCACATCGGCGAGGGCTTCGGCGACAAATTGGGGGCCGAGGGCAGACCCGCCAATGCCAATGGAGAGAATATCTGTAAACGGCACACCACCGGGAGCCGTAATTTCTCCCGCATGCACTGCCTTGGCAAATTTTTCGACTTTTTCGAGGGTGTCAACAATATCTGCTTTTAGTTCCGCATTGGGGGCGAGATCAGGGTTACGCAACCAATAGTGACCCACCATTCTGCCTTCATCGGGGTTGGCGATCGCCCCGGCTTCGATCGCTTTTAAATCTTGAAATGCCTTTGCAAACTTCGGTTGTAAACTTTGTACAAACGCCTCATCAAAGCCCATCCGACTGATATCGACGTAAAATTCGAGTTCCGGATGGTAGTAGAGCCAAGCTTGGTAACGTTGCCAGAGTGCGGCGGTATCCATATATAAACTTCTCAACCTGTTTTTTGATGATTTACGTTAAGTTTAACTAGAGGCTGGCGCCGATTTATGTAGCAATTCACATTGTTTAGTATTCAGTTTTGGGTTAATAGCGGAAGATCATGGGAAAATTTAGGCAAAAACGGTCACTTTTTGGGATATTCACCCTCGGTTTGACGGTTTTTGGGGGATTTGAAGGGGCGATCGCCCAGGACTTTAATACCTCTATCGGCGACAACGGGATCCAAGCTACCATCCTCCACCGTGAACCCTACGATCTACTGGGCCGCAAAATTGCTATTGGCCAGGTAGAAATTGGTCGCCCCGGCAAATTTGGCCTCGATAAACGGGCCGTCTGGCAACCCCAACTGGGACTCTCCCAACTGTTTTTCCTCAACGAAAAGGCAACCCCCGATGATCACGTCGATGACCACGCGGGCATGGTAGCGGGAATTATGGTCGGACAAGACAAACGTCAACTGGGAGTCGCCCCGGAAGCCCGTCTGTTTTCCTCGGCGATCGGTTCCACTGACGATTCGGCCCAACCAGAGGAATGTCTCGCGACCCAACACATTGCCCGACAAAATGGCGGCGACGTGCGGGCGATCAATTTCAGTTTTGGGGAATCCCTCAGTCGCGATCCCAGGCCGAATCCAGCCTTAGATGGCAATGCCCTTTTGACCCAATGTTTAGACTGGACAGCGCGGGTTTATGATGTCCTCCATGTGGTAGCCGGAAACCAAGGCACTGGTGGTATCCCGATTCCGACGGATCATTACAACGGCATTACTACCGCCTACACCACCCGGTTTCAAGGGGATACGTTTAATAAAATTGATTTTGCTAATCTCAGTTCCCTGCCTGTGGGCAGTGGCAGTCGTTTGATTCGCCAGGAAATTAATACGGGTTCCCGCCGGGCCATTAGCCTCAGTGCTCCCGGTAGTCAGCTCAATCTGATCACCACCTTTAATAAAATCGACCGGGTGAGCGGTACGAGTTTCGCTGCCCCCCACATCACTGGCACCGTTGCCTTGTTACAAGAATTTAGCGATCGCCAACTGAAAACCCAGGCCGACCCATGGAGCCTCGCTGCCCGTCGCCATGAAGTGATGAAAGCGGTATTGCTCAACAGTGCCGATAAAATTGCCGATACCGGGGACGGGAAGTCTCTGGAAATGACCCGCACGATTCTCAGTAAACAAAATCGTACCTGGCTCGAAGGGGATGCTTACAAAAATCCCGACATTCCCCTGGATATCGAAATGGGTACCGGTCAACTCAACGCCCAACGCGCTTACCAACAATTGGCCGCCGGACAATGGTCAACAACAGCGCCTGTGCCAAGTCGGGGTTGGAATTACGACAAAATTAGCGCCCAAGAGTTTCAGGACTATCATTTCGCCATGCCCCTACAACGGGATTCTTTTGTAGCCCTGACCCTCACTTGGGATCGTTGGGTGGACTTGAATGACCAGAACAATAATGGTCTGTATGATGTGGGAGAAAGTTTTACGGATCGCGGCTTGAATGATCTCAATCTCTATCTCTTGCCAGCGGATGCTGACAATTTAGGCGATGCGGTATGTCGCTCTACCAGTCCCGTTGATAGCGTTGAACATATTTTTTGCCCCGTATCACAAACGGGAAAGTATAAAGTGCGGGTTGTCTATGCCGAGCAAGCCAATCAAGCTAGCCAAGATTATGCGATCGCCTGGTGGACAGCGACAACGCCCTAATTTTTTCTCATGTGGCGATCGCCCAATCAAATTTTCAACATCGACGTTGAGCAGAGAGAGCTTTGGAATTTTGCGCTCGAACTCGTTGTTAGAAGTTTGATTTTTTCAGATCACGATAAAAATTTTCGTGGACGCCAAGTGCAATAAGAATTCTTTTTTCCGCATCCCACTTATAAGCAAGCAGATTTTCCTGTTTTGCCATTTTAAATTTGTAGACCCACACATCAGCTAAATCGCCTTTTTTTTGAACACCAATTTCTGGATTTTCAATAATCGCTTTAACAGCATTATCTAGGTCTGCAATTTCAGTTTTACGAAGCTTCTTTTTTTTCTTGGTAAAGGAGGGAGTTTGATATACTTCGATTTTCTTTTTATTGGAACTCATAAGGTGTTAACTCAGAGTTCTCAGCCTCTTCTTTACCGATGAGGATTTCTTGTACAAAAGCAAAAGACAAATCAGGGTTATCTTCGAGAATTTCACCCATTTTCGCCCAATACTCGATTTGACCAGCAACTGAACGATGCATGGCTTTTGAACGAATTTTAGCCTTTGTCGCCAAAGAGTTAGAGATACGAACGGCAACAGACATACTATTTTTCTAACTAGATGATTGCATTATGCATCATAAGGTTGCGTTTTGCAACAAAAATTCCAATGGGCGCCTGGTGGACAGCGACAACGCCCTAATTTTTTTCGTCAAATACTGTATTTCAGGATGGTGAAGTTAGCGTGCTTTGACTTGTGATGTGATGGTCGCTTAACTTGGCAACCCTTTGAATTTTGGCAGTTCCCCTAACGCTCTATCCCAAGCAGCTTTGCTCGATGTAAAGATGTGGGCAGTTGGCGACATAGAAACTTCTGTGTCCAAACACCCTGCGGGAATGACCAGAAAATCAGCGATCTGAGTGCTTGGCAACGCTGAACCACACAACTTACAAAAGCTTTTGTTGTGGCGAGTACCTGGAAGCGTAAATGTAGTCACTGCATCCACACCAGCCAGCCAAATCAATTTAGCAGACCGCGAAAATAAATTTGCCGAGTGAGCTGACCCTGTATCTTTTTGGCAATGCTGACAATGACACAGGTAAAAGCTGTCGAACTCCCCTTGTACTTTAAATTTCGTGGTTCCACACAGACAAGAACCAAAGTAATCAGTCATCTTTTTTTTCCTATGACCTCTAGGTGACACACACATAGACTATGTATGCTGCGAATAATTTCTGTATAGTGTCCTCTCTGTTATTTTTACATAGAAACTTTTTCCTCCGCTAAATATGGGGTGTTATGCAAAAAAAATCCGTCCAAAATTCGCCTTTTGCCTGGTGGGCTGCTGGGTACACTAGAAACTAAAGAGGTTTCTAGCCCGTCACGGAGTAATATCCGGGCGGATAAATCAGGGGTCAAACGCGATGAAGTGGCACCATTGGGTGGGAATTGGCAGCGTTGTGGTCGGGGTAATTATGGTCGGGGCGATCGCCCCTGGGGTTTCCCAGCATTATCCCTATTACAATAACTCCTTCTCGTGGGGACAGACGGGGCGCGATGGTCGCCCTGGTCGCGATGGTCGCTCCGGCAGCAGTGTCCAAGATCAAACAATCATTATCGATGGCACCGCCCGCACGTTTGACCTAAAGGGTGGCGACGGCGAACCAGGCACTGACGGCGAATATGGCGAAGCGGCCCGCTGTTCTAGCTATTGGCGACGACCAGAACACAATATTCGGGGCGCTGATGGGGGCGATGGCGGTCGAGGCGGCAACGGTGGTAATGGGGGCGATGGCGCGGATGTGACAATTTTCTATCAACAGCCCCAGGATCTCCGCCTAATTTTCATTGACAATCGCGGTGGCGAAGGTGGACTAGAAGGACGAGGCGGTTACGGGGGTCGCGGCTGTGGTTGTCCCTATTCCTCTTGGGTCGTCGAAACTTGCCATCTGGAGGAAGTGGCCAGCAACAATCCCGAAGAAAAACCTAGAAAAGAAGAGCGATGTACTCAACAACGCTATTACTGTACCCCCGGTCGCAATGGTCGTAACGCTCCCGATGGTAACCCTGGCAGAGATGGAACTCCTGGCACCGTGACCCTCATTCAAAATTTAACCACCATCCCTACTGACAATCCCAATACCACCATTTCTCTCGCCGCATTGGAACGATCGGGGACGACCCTCAGCAAAAATATTTGGCGATCGCCTACAGGATTACGCAGCAAATTAGCCAGCGGTTCCCAAGTCCCCGATACCTATCGCGAATATGTCGAACTTTTCACTACGCCGATCCAACTGGTTTGGGCCGCTGATCAACCCCAAACCGCCTTTACCGAAGCACAATTTAGCCTCAGCTTGGGAGACAGTCAGCAGTTAGCAGTACAACAATCGGGGGCAGCTTGGTTAGATTACACCGTTCAACCCCAGGGTAACGGTTTCCAAATCCAAGTTAACCGGGCGATGCAAGCAGATGAGGCCACCCAATTGATCCGCCAGGGTTTGCGGGGAACTGGCCGCGATCTAACTTTCAGCATCCTCGATCTCGGGCCTCGGAGCGATTGGTTAGACACACAATTTATTGTCACCTACCGCACCCGTAATCCCACACCCCAATTTCGGGAGGGCTACACCTACGAAACCCGTTATAGTGGACGCCTTTCCCCAGGAGCAGTGCAGCAAATTGGTTCAGAATATCAACTACGCCTGGGAGATCTCCCCTTGGCTCAAGAGTATTTCCAGAGCGGAATGGTGGTGGATTTAGAAATTACGGCGGAGCGGCGTTTCGGTGAACATCAGACTCAGCAGGTAATCCAGTGGCGGGGGGCGCTGCCCTAGGCCCGCTGCCGCAAAAATCGCAGTAACTTTTCAAATTCTGGAGGTAAAGGGGCGATCGCCTCGATCGTTTCTCCGGTCACTGGATGTTCGACCATGAGCTTGCGGGCATGGAGTGCTTGGCCCGTGAGTTTGACCTTATCAAATTTATTGCTGGTATAGAGGGGATCCCCGATGATTGGATTGCCCATGTGGGCACTGTGAACGCGGATTTGGTGAGTGCGCCCCGTCTCTAGTTTGTAATAGAGCAGGGAATAATTGCCCAGACGTTCCATGATCTCCCAGTGGGTCACCGCCGGACGCCCCGTTTCATCGACGGCCATTTTTTTGCGATCGCCTTTGTGCCGCGCAATCGGTGCCTCAATTGTCCCAGCATCGTTCCGGGGGCAACCGTAGACAATGCCCATGTATTCACGCCTCGCTGTTTTAGCCTTGATTTGCGCCTGTAGATGTTGGTGGGCTTGGTCTGTTTTTGCAATGGCGATCGCCCCGGTCGTGTCCTTATCCAAGCGGTGCACAATGCCAGGCCGCTGTACCCCACCAATGCCTGCTAAATTTTCACCGCAGTGGGCCAACAAACCATGGACAAGGGTGCCTGTATAGTTTCCCGGTGCCGGATGTACCACCATCCCAGCGGGTTTATTAACGATTAAAAAATGCTCATCTTCAAACAAAATATCCAGATCCATTGCCTCCGGTGCGAGGGCCATAGTTGCTGGGGCGGGAATCTTGAGTATTAGGCGATCGCCCACCTTTAATTTTGTCTTTTTCGATTGGCAAAGGGCTTCATTGAGCTGCACTTGACCCTGCTCAATCAATCGCTGCAAACGAGAGCGTGACAACTCTGGGAGCTGCTGGGCCAACCATTGATCCAGGCGTTCCCCTGCTCCTTCAACTTTTAATTCTAAAATTTGTTCCGTCATCCCCTAGCTGTGCCTCGAATAGTCTGCAAAAATCTTTTCCCCAAGCCCCCAAGACCTCATATTTTTCCCAAACGGGGCAGAAAACGTTAAAAAACTTAAAATCTCAATTATCAATAAAACCCCAACTGAGGATCCGAACAAAAAAATGTTAAAGTGAAGCAAAAGTTCAAAACCCAAGGATTTTTTAAAAACATGGATAGTGTTGCTTACATTATTGTGCTAGCGATGGCGTTATCGGTTCTCTTTTTCGCGATCGCCTTCCGCGAACCCCCCCGTATCGAAAAATAAACTTTGATTTTCTCATACCAACCTTTGAAGATCATCCCTGAACTAAAGCGAAAAGTTTGTCTTTTGGGGCAGATTTTTTCTTGGTTCAGGCTTTCTCCGTTTTCCCCCAATCATTAGGATGCACCGATCAGCGGCTGCCATATTTCGCTCAGATCGGCCAACTTTTTTCTGTTCCAATCGTTATGCAATGCCCCTATTGTCAACATACTGATAGTCGCGTTTTAGAGTCAAGATCCACCGGCGCTGGACGGAGTATTCGTCGTCGTCGGGAATGCCTCAGTTGCAAACACCGTTTCACCACCTACGAGCGGATCGAATTTGTGCCCATCTCTGTGATCAAGCGCAATGGTCAAAGTGAAGCCTTTGATCGCTCTAAAATTTTGCGGGGTATGGTGCGGGCTTGTGAAAAAACAACCGTTTTACCCTCGACCCTAGAGGCGATCGCCGAAGAAATTGAAGCCCAACTCCAACAGAAACCCAAGCGCAGCATTACCACAGCCCAAATTGGGGATTTGGTATTGCATCGGCTCCGCCAAGAAAGTGAAGTCGCTTACGTGCGTTTTGCTTCTGTGTACCGGCAGTTTCAAGGGGTTGATGACTTTATCGAAACCCTCAGTCATCTCCAGGACAATGCCGAGCAGGCCAACCTCTGGATTCAGACCCTCAATGAAGACGAAGAATCAGAAGATCTGACTTCTCCCTCAGTCCTAACGCCCTCTGCAAACTAGATTAAACGAGATTTATTTTGTTGATCCCGTTCCCCTGCAGTGACAGCCGAAAAAATAAGCCTGGGAACTTATGGATCTGCGCCATTTTTTGAGATACTATTGATATCCTGTATCTTAATATATTTAACTTTTACATTTTAAGATATGTACCCTGCCATACTGCCTTGATCGTAGTACGGTTTTTCTTGCTGCTGTAAATTACTTATCAAGATGTCATCAAGCATTCAAATTTGAAGACATCCAAGGCTCCCGTAATTTACCCAAAGCTAGTCGAGGCGATGCTTTCCCATCCCTAGACTATTTCTCCCACCAAACATATGTTATGAAAAAGCCATTTTGGGTTGTGCCTTAAATCCCAAAGGTCGGTCGCGTATCGAGGTTGGAGGTCAGCAACAAAAGTTCAGGAGATTAAACACTAGGAATAGAAACACACATGGTCAGTCAGAACACAGCTACAGTAGATATTGGTTTTACCCATGACGATTTTGCCGCTCTCTTAGACAAATACGATTATCACTTCAGCCCTGGAGATATCGTTCCCGGCACCGTATTTAGTATGGAGCCAAGAGGTGCATTGATCGACATCGGCGCGAAAACCGCAGCATATATTCCCATCCAGGAGATGTCCATTAACCGTGTGGATACTCCCGATGAGGTTCTTCAATCTGACGAAACCCGTGAGTTTTTCATTCTCACCGATGAGAACGAAGATGGTCAGCTTACCCTCTCCATCCGCCGTATTGAATACATGAGAGCGTGGGAACGTGTCCGTCAACTCCAAGCAGAAGATGCGACGGTTCGCTCTTTGGTGTTTGCCACCAACCGTGGTGGTGCTTTGGTGCGTATTGAAGGGTTGCGCGGTTTTATTCCCGGTTCTCACATCAGCACTCGCCAAGCGAAAGAAGATCTCGTCGGCCAGGAACTGCCCCTCAAATTCCTCGAAGTCGATGAAGACCGCAATCGCCTCGTCCTCAGCCACCGTCGGGCACTGGTTGAGCGGAAGATGAATGGCTTAGAAGTCGGCGAAGTCGTTGTGGGTTCTGTCCGTGGGATCAAGCCCTATGGTGCGTTTATTGATATCGGCGGTGTCAGCGGCCTGCTCCACATTTCTGAAATCTCCCACGACCACATTGATACCCCCCACAGCGTCTTCCAGGTGAACGACGAACTGAAGGTAATGATCATTGATCTCGATGCGGAACGGGGTCGGATCTCCTTGTCGACGAAGCAGCTTGAACCCGAACCGGGCGATATGCTCAAGAACCGTGACCTTGTGTTTGAAAAGGCCGAGGAAATGGCAGAGAAGTACCGCGAAAAGCTCCGGGCTGAAGCGGCTGGTCTGACCGTTGAAGATCAAGTGGACGAGAGCGAAGATCTCGATACTGATGATGAATACATGAGTGCAACAGAGTAGGGTGAAGTAGTTGCGGAAACCAGGTATTTTCCTCTGGGTTCCACAAGCTTTTTCTATAAACTGCACAACTGATTGCAAATTTTAGCGATGAAGGGAGGTACTGCAAAGGCCTCTCTTTTTTATCGAAACTTTCGCCTGGGGTTAGCGGGAAACAATTCCTGACCATTGCACGTTTTTTTGGTTACTGCGGCGATAGGAAAAGAAATGTTCAGGCTGTTGGTAGGTGCAGTGGGGGGCGATCGCCATTTGCCCAAGATCTAGACCCAACTGCTCAAGCTGTAATTGATTGACGCGACGGACATCAAGGCGCACTTTTTCATGCTCATCATCGGGCAAGATCGGTGAATCCAGGAGATTTTCCAAGGCGAGGAGCATCCCATCGAGATCATCTACAAGATCCTGCAAGCCTAAACTGACTCCCATCTCGACGGCAACATCGGTGGAGACTTGGTAAACTTCGCCACTGATGGCCGGGCCAAGGGCAACTAGCAAATCTTTTATTTCAGAACCCGCATCGAGAAACTTTTGAATCGCTTCGGGGATAATCCGTTTTGCTGTGCCCCGCCAGCCCGCATGGATGGCCGCCACTTGTCCGGTGCGGCGATCGCCAATGAGTGCTGGCGTACAATCTGCTGTGGCGACAAAAACAGCCTGTTGGGAAGCCGTTGAAACAATCCCATCCGCTGGCGAAAAATGCTCCCCTTCCCAATTAATTTCGTGGGGCGTGAGGACGGTATTCCCATGCACCTGTTTGACACGGTAGGTTGGGATTTCCGGATGGAAAATTTTCACAAGATTTTCTGGCAGTTCCGGGGCAAAAGCTTGGGTGAAAAAGCCATGGTGCCAAGGCTCTAGCAGTGCACAGGTTAAATAGGGCCGCCCTTCCCATTCTTGCCAATGCCATTGATCTGCGGCGGTGACTGCGCCCATTGCCGTTGCTCCAGTGATAATTTTTGATTTAGATTCACTTTAATAATCTAAATGGTAATAAAAAATAAAATACTTTTTCAGGGCGCAAAGTTTTCTTGGGTCGGGCCGCAATTTCCGAAAAGCTGCTATTTTAATGGAGGCAAAACGCGAGTTAGATAGGAACGGGACAACCGATGGCGTACCAACGTGTTCTTTTAAAGCTGAGTGGTGAGGCTCTGATGGGGGATCTCGGTTACGGGATTGACCCGCAAATCGTATCAGACATCGCCAAAGAAATTGCGGAAGTTGTCTCCAGCGGTGTGCAAATTGTGATCGTGGTTGGCGGTGGCAATATTTTCCGTGGGGTACAGGCTTCGGCTAAAGGGATGGATCGGGCCACGGCGGATTATATTGGCATGATCGCGACGGTGATGAATGCGATGACCCTCCAGGATGCCCTCGAACAAATCGATATTCCGACCCGAGTCCAAACGGCGATCGCCATGCAAGAGGTCGCAGAACCCTATATCCGGCGACGGGCTATCCGGCATTTAGAAAAAGGCCGGGTAGTAATTTTTGGCGCAGGCTCCGGGAATCCATTCTTTACCACCGATACCACCGCTGCCCTGAGGGCCGCCGAAATTGACGCCGAAGTGATCTTCAAAGCCACCAAAGTTGATGGGGTTTACGATAGCGATCCAGCGAAAAATCCCGCAGCAAAACGCTATGAAAGCTTGACCTATGCCCACGTTCTCGCCAATGATTTAAGGGTAATGGATGGGACGGCGATCGCCCTTTGCAAAGAAAACGACATCCCAATTATGGTGTTTAATCTATTTGAGAAAGGCAACATTGTCCGTGCCGTTAAAGGTGAACCAGTTGGAACAATCGTGGGAGGTTCCTGTGCAGTTAAGTGAACTTAGAGAAAATATGCAAAAGACCATTGAGGCAACCCAGCGGTCTTTTAACACCCTCCGGACAGGGAGAGCCAGCGCCTCCCTCCTCGACCGGATTACGGTGGAATATTACGGTGCAGAAACTCCCCTAAAATCGTTGGCGAGTATTTCGACACCCGACTCCAGCACCATTATGATCCAACCCTTTGATCGGGGTAGTTTGAGTGATGTGGAGCGGGCCATTTCCATGTCCGATTTGGGTCTGACCCCCAACAATGATGGGACAAATATCCGCTTAAATATTCCGCCGCTAACGAAGGAGCGCCGTCAAGAATTGGTCAAAACGGCTGGAAAATTAGCTGAAGAAGGAAAAGTGGCCCTCCGCAATATTCGCCGTGATGCCATTGATGATGTGCGCAAACAGGAGAAAAATAGCGACATTTCCGAGGATGAATCCCGTAGCTTGCAGGACGATATCCAGAAGGTGACGGACGAGTTTACGACAAAAATCGATGACCTGCTCAAGATCAAAGAAAAAGACATTATGACGGTCTAGGGTATCGGGGTTTACCATGGTAAACCCCGACATTTTTATATATTCGCAATCAATGGGTTTTTGTGATGGGTAATGTTTTAACGTCTGATTTAACTCAAATCGATAGCCTTGAATTGGCACAGGCATTGGCGGCAAAGTTGGCGATCGCCCCCAATGATTGGCACAGATTAAAAGGCAACCGCAAAATCCAAGCCCAACAACATTTATCTGCGGCTCTGGTTTTTTTGTTGAATGACAATCCCGCCGCCGCCCTGCAACATCTAGAACAGGCCCAAGGATGGTTAGACCGGACAATCTCCGCGCCCCCTTGTCCCGACCACGGCCGTAAAACCGCGTCCTAAAATTCTGGCATATCGCCGTTTTGTTCCCGTTCGATGAAACTCTGCACCTTGTGGCGATAATCCCGCAAGGATTCTTCGACCCATTCCCGGCTTTCACTGTTGACGTAAATATGTACTAATGGTTCCCCAGCGTCGGGCAGCACCAGCACCCAGTTATCCGAAACCGGATCAATAATTTTGACGCCATCGATCAACACCAGGCGATCGCTCTCATGGATTTCGACCAAGTGCCGCATTAAAGCTCCCTTCACCCGCCAGGGACAACGCATCGTGTAAGACTTGTGGAAAACGATTGGTAATTCTGCCCGAATTTGACCGAGCGATCGCTCTTGGATGGTCAACATCTCAATTAATTTGGCGATCGTGAACATCGCATCAAAGCCAGGGTGCAGCTCCGGGAAAATAAAACCCATGTCTCCACTTCCCCCTAACACCACATGGGGATTATTCCGGCAGGCTTCCATGAGGGCTGTGGGGTTGGCCTTGGTGCGGATCACATGGCCATCATGGCGGCGGGCAATTTGTTCTACAGCACTCGACGCATAGATGGGCACCACGACGGAACTGCGTGGACTGGCCGTGAAGAGAATGCTCGTCAGCAAGGCCGTGAGGCGTTCCCCATAGATAGATAGTCCCGATTCATCGACGAGGGTGAGTTGTTCTCCGTTGGCGGCAACCTGTACTCCCATGCTGGCGCGTAGGGCTTCTACCACATGGCCCAACTGCAACAGTAGGGATTCTTTCTCTTGGCCCACAGGGGAATTTTGCTTAAGGCTAGCGTTTAGGACAACGGCATCACAGCTAAATTTATTCAAAATAGTCGGCAAAACAGCACCAGATACGGCATAGGCGTAGTCAATGACCACCTTTGAGCCACTATTCATCAAGGCACCAATATTGAGGTGATCTTCAAAGCGCTGACTATATTGCTCAATAATTTGCGCCGGACAGGACATTTCACCAATTTCGGCGATCGCCACCCGCCTGAGATCTTCTTTAAAATAAACCCCCTCAATTTTCTTTTCCTTCGCCTTAGAAATATTGATTCCTTGGCTGTCGAGAAATTCAATTAGCAGATGATCCGACCGTTCCGGGTGGAGCCGCACATGAATTCCCCCTTCCACATCTAGAATATTCGCCATGGTTCGAGCGATGGGAATTGCTGTGGCCTGGAGATTTTGCACGCCAATCCCCGCCGACATTAACCCCGCAATCAAGGAACGACTCACCATCCGCGAGACACTGCGCTGATCCCGTGAAACTAGCACCATCGAGCCAATTTTTAAAGTCGAACCGTAGGCCGCCCCCAGTTTGACGGCAAATTCGGGGGTGATATCAATATTGGCGAGGCCAGAAACCCCGCGCTGACCAAACAGATTCCGCTGGGCTGTGCTGCCCCAGATGAGGTTGATATTCACAATCGCCCCCGCCTCAATCCGTTTATTGGGCCAGATTCGCACGCCAGTACCAATGTGGGCTTCTTCTTCCACGGTGGATAATGCCCCCACCACGGCTCCTTCTAAAATATGGGCGCGGCGATCAACCCGGCTTCCCCGCACCACCGTACAGGCCCGCAACTGCACTTCATCGCCCAAGACCACGCCGTTCCAGAGAATAGGACGTTTGAGGTCAGAGTCGGCACCGACGGTCACGTTATCGCCAATGACCGTACCGGGTTCAATGTGAACTCTAGCCCCAATGCGGCAGTTATCACCAATCATCGCTGGGGGGGAAATCGTCGCACTGTCGTCAATAAAGGTATTGTGGCCAATCCAAATCCCTGGCGATCGCTCTTCATAGGAATATTCCACATGGACTTTCCGGGCGAGGGCATCGTACTGGGCTTTACGGTAGGCATCAAGGTGTCCGACATCACACCAGTAGCCATCGGCAATGTAGCCATACATCGGTTCTCCCCGGTCGAGGAGCAGGGGAAAGAGATCCTTCGAGAAGTCGCATTCTTCGTTTTCCGGGAGATATTTCAGCACCTCCGGTTCAAGGATGTAAGTGCCTGTGTTGACGGTATCGGAAAAAATTTCACTGGTGGAGGGTTTTTCGAGGAAGCGACTAATTTGTCCGTTTTCTTCGGTGATGACGACACCAAACTCAACGGGATTGGGAACACGGGTAAGAACCAGGGTCGCCTTGGAACCTTTTTCACGGTGGAAGGCGATCGCCGCCGCGAGATCAAAATCCGTAATGCTATCCCCACTAATCACCACAAAGGTTTCGGTAAGCAGTTCTTCGACATTTTTGACGCAGCCCGCCGTCCCTAAAGGTTGCTCTTCTTCCACGGCATAATGCATTTTGACACCAAACTCGTGGCCATCCTGAAAATAGTCCCGCATGATGTCCGGCACATAGTGGAGCGTGGCAATCACTTCGGTAATGCGGTGGCGTTTGAGCAGATTGATGATGTGTTCAGCAATGGGGCGATTGAGCACTGGCACCATCGGCTTCGGTAAATCACAAGTCAGGGGACGCAACCTTGTCCCAGCACCACCTGCCATTAAAACTGCACGCATAAAAAATCTCCGCTGTACCGCAATATCAAAATACGCGGCGGACTCAGCCAAAAAAATTCCCTGGGCGATGTCGCGATCAAAGAAGTTCTCTGGTTGTCCCGCTGCCTCTCTTACTTTGGCATTGTATTGTGGAGTTCTCGGTTTGACGGCAATGGTTCGCTAACAAGAGACAATCTTTAAAATTAGAATGCTCAATACTGCCTAAAACAACAAAACCCCACCCAGAGGTGAGGCATTGCTTTCTGATTCGATTTGGTGGCGGGAGGCGGATTTGAACCACCGACCTTCGGGTTATGAGCCCGACGAGCTACCAGACTGCTCTATCCCGCGGCGCTTTTACTAGCATAAACCCCCTCAAGAAAAATGGCAACCCCCCAGGAAAGATTCTTGGGGATCTGAAGAAATCTTCACCAGTTAAACAAGCAAGAACCAGCTTTTGGCAAAACAATCAACGGGGGAAGGCGATCGCCTAAAATGAGAACGCAGATTTTCTGCTGCTGTGTGATGTTTTGTAATTTTTGGCGTAACCCATGAGCCAAGCTGATCCCCAAGCTTCCCTGAGCCGTCTCAAACAAACCCTAGCCCAACTGCAACAAGTGGTCGCCGACCTGGAAACAGGAACCAGCCAGATTCCAACGGCGGCCCTCGATACCCTGAGCACCGATACAGAAAATTTGATTCGGCAACTACAGCAGCAACCGGAAGCGGCGATTAATCCTGTGGTAGAAGTCCCTGCGAATACTCCTGGGGTTGAAGTACCGACCGCCCCAGTGCCCAAGGTCAAACCCCGGCGTGTTGAACCCGTACCTCGTCGGCCCCGACGGCAACCCTGGTGGCAGCAACAAAAACTTTGGCTGGGTGCGGCAACGGCGGCGATCGCCTTTATTTTTCTCTGGAAATTCACGACCCAAACGCCCCAACTCAGCGAAGATATTGCCCAATCCCCAGTGACGGAGCCGACAGAAGAAGTTTCCCCCGTTACCCCCAAGCCAGAAACCCCCGCACCGCAAGTGGCCCCCAAAGTTTCAGAACCAGCTCCAGCCGCCAGCGTAGAACCCCCCAAACCCCTGACCCCGGAACAACGTTTAATTGCGGCAATTCAAGCCCAGTTAGATGAAGTTACCCAACCCTATGGGGACAACATTGTGCGCATGATCCAGGCGGATTTTGACACCAATACCCTGCGGATTACGGTAGGTGATGCTTGGTATCTCTTGCGAGAGGGGTTGCAAGATCGCCTCGGCATGGAGGTTTTAGAATTAGCCCAGTTGCTCGATTTTAAAAAGATGGTTGTGGAAGATTTAGCCGGAAATTTCGTGGCGCGGAATCCGGTTGTGGGCGATCGCCTTGTGATTGTGCGGCGCTATCAAGATTTCCAGGGGGAAAGCTGAAGCTAAGTCTGAGTCGGTGCATTCAGCCCATAAACCCGTTAAGATAGGGGCAACAGCGGACTGAATTGGGGACAATACTGACCATGACAGCGGGAATGAGCAAACAAAGCAAAGTATCCATCCGGCCAGTACAGTATCGAGATCTCACGGCGATCGCCAATTTTGCCAGCGAAGCGGATCTAGATGGGCCTTCTCCCCTCGATATGCCCCTTGAGGATCACCTCGAAAATATCAAGAATTTCTACGGCCTCGTTAAGTTACTGAGTTTTTTTCCAAATCCTAATCAGTACAGCTTCCACGGCTATGTGATTGAAGTCGATGGCCAGCTCGTGGGCTTTGTGAAGATTTCCCCCTTCAACTCCTCCCAAAGTACCTGGCGCGTTGAACAGGTAATCATTGATCCCCATTTTCCCAAATTGCAATACCACGGCTCCGCCAGAGACCCAGGTTCAGCCCTGCTCCGTTATTGCTTTGACCATGTTGTCGAAGCCCGCAACTGGGTCTTAGAGGTGAATGTTAACGCCCAACAGACCCTCAGCCTTTACCGTCAAAATGGGTTCCAGCCCCTCGCAAAACTGACCTACTGGGCGATCGCCCCGGAAATTCTCAGTGAATTGGCCCTCCAGGAACCCGCCCTACCCAATTTGATGCCCGTGGGTAATGCTGATGCTCGCTTGCTCTACCAACTCGATACCGCTTCCATGCCGCCAATGCTCAGGCAGGTCTTTGATCGCCACGTTCAAGACTTTAAGAGTGCGCCCCTCAGCAATTTAATCTGCCGCGTTAAAAATTGGACGCAGCACGTGGATGTGGTCGAAGGATACGTTTTCGAGCCCCAACGGAAAGCCGCCATCGGTTATTTCGCCGTGCAATTAGCCCACCAAGACCACAAACCCCACCATGGCCGCCTCACGGTACACCCGGCCTACACCTGGCTCTATCCGGAACTGATGATCAAAATGGCCCAGATTGCCCAGATCCGACCAGAACAACCGCTTTTGACCACCTCTACGGATTACCAGCCGGAACGGGAAGAATTTTTTGAAACGGTGGGCGCAACCCCCAGGGAGCATACACTCCTCATGTCTCGCTCGGTGTGGCACAAAGTGCGGGAATCCCAGCCCCTCGAAGCGTTGCAATTATCAGGAGTCCTCCAGGGTTTGCAGCCGATGCGATCGCCAATCCCCAGCCGCATCCATTGGTTTAAAAATCATCCCAGCCTAAAATTGCCAAAGGAATCACCGCAGCGGGATTTTTTCCCGGAAAATTGAGAAACGGTAGATGAAACCAGTGGCAGCATTGGGCCTTGATATTGGCCGTAAACGTATTGGGGTGGCTGGCTGTGATAGTCTGGGGCTGTTGGCGACGGCTTTGACCACTATTCAGCGCACCACTTTAGAGGCAGATTTAGCGGCGATCGCCCATTGGATCGAACAGCGCCACATTCAAGTTTTGGTGGTGGGTCTGCCCTATGCCATGGATGGTACCTTGGGAAAACAGGCCAAACACACCCAAAAATTTGCCCGTAAATTGGCAGAAGCCTTTGGACTCCCTATTGAATATGTGGACGAACGCTTAACCTCCGTCGAAGCCGAAAACCAACTCAAGGCTGAAAAACAATATGACCGTCAACAAAAGGGCCTCGTCGATCAGCGGGCGGCCCAGATTATTCTGCAACAGTGGCTAGAAACAAGACAGTGTACCCCGACTTCCTAGGTGACAGCATCAGAATTTCCTGAAGCAAACAGTTCAAAGGCTTTTTGGGAAAATCGTTGGAGGCGATCGCAGACATCTTTAGCGGGTTGATAGTCGCCGACCAGTTGCCACTGGGCAATGGTTGAGAGCCGCCAAGCTTCCCCCTGGTGATTAAAACCCGCCGTTTCAATGCCGATAAAGGTTTGCACTTGATCCAGGGGGTCTGTAAAAAAGCGAATTTGCACCAGCATACTCCGACTTTGGAAACGGGGACTCCAGCCCGGCAAGTGAAAGCCAATGTCAATGGAATCTGGGTCCATCCATTCACGGGTTTCGGGGTCATTGCGCCAGGGTTTGAGGTCGGCCCTTGCATCGGGGAATTCGGCCCGGAATAAATTCACCACCGAGGCAATTTTCGTCGCCAGCTCAACGCCTAAGGCCCGTTCTGATGCATTCACGTTTAACCTCCTCGGAATCTAGTAGACATATCTCAAGCTTAACGAGTCATGTTCTACGCTAAGGGAGAAATTCGCAGTTTTTTGACAATTGGTTTACAATCTCGCGAAAATTTGTCTCTTTATAGTTGTTTTAGCATCTGGGCAAGCCGTTGCCGCAGCGTTTCAAAACCGAGGCGATCGCTGGCAGAAATATAAACAGCGTGTGGATGGCGCAACTTCGCCTCCTGGAGTGCTTCACTAGAAACTTGATCCAGCTTATTAAAAACCAACAAGGCTTGGGCTGGCATAATCGGCATTTCCCCCAGGATTTTCTCGACGGATTCTAACTGATGTTGCCAGGCAGGATGGGACAGATCCACCACATGGATCAATGCATCGGCTTCGGTGACTTCTTCGAGGGTCGCCCGAAACGCATCCACCAGGGCCGGAGGCAACTCATGGATAAAACCAACAGTATCCGTTAGTAGGATTGTCTGGGTTTGAAAGGCTTCATCGCTGAGAGTCAATCGCCGAGTCGTGGGATCGAGGGTGGCGAACAGTTGATCCGCCGCATACACTTCAGCATTAGTGAGGGCGTTAATTAATGTCGATTTGCCCGCATTGGTATAACCGACGATCGCAAAGGTGGGCACATCCTGCCGTTGCCGCTGGCTCCGCATCCGGGAACGGTGGGCTTGCAGTTGATCGACTTCCTTTTGCAAACGACTGAGGCGACTTTGGATCGTGCGCCGCTCCGTTTCTAGTTTCGTTTCCCCAGGGCCACGGGTGCCGATACCACCCCCCAAACGGGACATGGCTTGACCCTGACCCACGAGGCGCGGCAACAAATATTCCAATTGCGCCAATTCCACCTGGAGTTTCCCGGCGCGGGACTGGGCCCGCTGGGCAAAAATATCAAGAATCACTTCCGTGCGATCGCAAACCTTCACCCCCAGTTGTCGTTCCAGGTTGCGCCCCTGGGCAGGGGACAGATCCCGGTCAAAGACGACTAAATTCGCGCCGAGGGTTTGCACCTGGAGGGCAATTTCTTCTACTTTCCCGGTACCGACAACGGTTTGGGGATGGGGCGTACTGCGTTTTTGCTCCAGGGTCAGCAGCACTTCCCCCCCAGCGGTATCCACCAAGCGGGCCAGTTCCGTCAGTCGATCCTGGAAAGGGCGATCGCCAATATCTGATGTTTGTAAGCCGACGAGAATCACCCGGTCATGGCTTTGATCAACTTGTTGGGCGGTAAATTCCCGGCGAAACTCCGCCTCTAGTCCTTCAACGAGATCCAGAAAATCCTGTTGGGAAACCTCTTCTAGGGCTTGGGCCGCCGATACCAGCCAATAGGCATGGCTCGGATGGGTCTGGGGGAGCAGATGGGCCACATAGACATTTTTCACATAGCCAGCGGCGCCCCGGCCCCGTTTGGTCGTCCCCGTCCCCGTTAACGTAAAGCTTACGAGGGCGTCTAACCGTTGCAGCACCATCGCCGTTAAACTCGATTCCTTGGGCAGTTCATCCTTCGGGCTGGCGGTCAAGCAGCGGATACCCGATAAACGCTCGGCACCATAACGGGGCAATTCTAAGGGGGGAATTTGGGTTTGTCGGGGCGAACCAACCCCCACCCGGATCACCTTGCCCCGGCGATTTAGATAAACACAAACCGCTTGGTTTAGCTCTGTGCTTAGGGCCGCGATCCGTTGGGCTAATTCTGGAGTCATGAGGCGATCGCCAGGCACAGCCTGTTGATACAGTCGTTGCAACTGCTTGAGTTGACTACTTTTAAGACCTTTGAGATTACCGTGAATAGTATCGATGGGCAGCTTCCTAGAACGAAATGAATGCTAAACGATCATTAGAATATCGTGTCGAAATGTTTTCTATTCGTCAAGGCGAGGAGCCGTTGCTGTATCGGTGCGACCATTGCCGCAAACAAAGTCTAGGAGGCTGGCTCCCGTCGAACCGGGGGAGACCGTATTCACTTCCCCTTGATCGCCGTAGTTTTTGTAAAAATCAGTGTTTTCGCCGTTGAGGATAAACACCGAAATTTCCCGTAGACGGGTGATCCGCCGGGAGCAGTCCCCAGAATAATAGGCCCGGGCATGGTAGCGCAATTCCTTCGATGTGCTATCTCGGTTGACCGCTTCTACTTCCCACCAAGCAAACGGCCCCTGCCGTCTGATGGTTGTGGGGTTGACGTATAGCTCTTTTTCCATGTACTGGCCGTAGTCTTCGTCGTAGCTGCGACTGGCTACCACCTGTACCAGTTCTGCCTGGGCGACTAGGGGAACCGTTAAAATCCCCGTGGCGATCGCCAACGTGCGCCAAAATTTTGAAAAATTACCCATTGCCCGTCCTCCGCAAGGCATCAAAATCAAAAACTGGGGAAGGGTTTTGAGGCGATTAAAAAAATATGCGATCGCCATCTATTCTACTAGCTGGGAACTTCCCCGAATTCCTCAACCAGCAAGCCAAAACACTATTGATAGCGGTCGAGCAGCGTTTGCAAGCCCCCTTGGTAACCATCACCCACTGCATTGAGACGCCATTCGCCCCCTTCGTTAACGACCTCTGCCATAATCAGGGCCGTCTCACTGGAGAAATGTTCCTGGAGAGAATAGCGTAATACCTCTGCTTTCGTTTCCACGTTCACCAAGCGCACATAGGCATTTTGCACCTGACCAAAGTTCTGCCGCCGCGCCTCCCCGTCATAGATCGAAATCGCGACCACAATTGTGGCGACATTTTCCGGCACTTTCCGAAAATCAATGATCATCACTTCATCGTCACCTTCACCAGCCCCCGTGCGATTGTCTCCCATTAATTTGACGGCTTGTTCAGGATCGGGACTCGTCAAGTTATTGTAAAAAATGAAGTGCTGGTCTGAAATGAGCTTGCCATTATTCCCTAGCATAAAAATAGAAGCATCAAGGTCAAAGTCTGCCCCTGTGCCCTGTTGCTTTATATCCCAACCTAAACCAATAAAAGCGGCGGTGAGGCTTGGTGCAGCTTTCTTGAGGGAAATGCCTTGGCCCTTGTTTAGATTAATCGTCATTTTCTATAGATAAAATTCGATGAACGTTTCTGAATTAATTCAAGTTTTAAAGTCTGATCTCATTATCGATCATTCCCTCGGAAGTGACCCGGAGATTACGAGGGTCGCCGCCATTGATGCCGCAAAATCCCAGGAAATCAGCTACATCGAAGGGGGGAAATTTGCCGCAAGGGTCGATACAACGGCAGCTTCGGCGTTAATCTTGCCAGCGGATGAAGATTTGCAACAACGGGCGACGGCTCGCGGTTTGGCTTGGCTTAGTACCAAGGAACCGCGTTTATTGTTCGCGGCGGCAATCAAGGTCTTTTATCAACCGTTTCGTCCGGCACCGGGGATTCATCCCACCGCCGTTATTGATCCGTCGGTGCAGCTGGGTGAAGATGTCTCGGTGGGTGCCCATGTGGTGCTTTATCCGGGGGTAAAAATTGGCGATCGCACTTGCATTATGGCCAATGCGGTGATTTATCCCGATGTGGAAATTGGTGCGGATACCTTACTCCATGCCAATTGCACGATCCACGAGCGGGTCAAGATTGGTAATCATTGTGTGATCCATAGCGGCGCGGTGATCGGGGCGGAAGGATTCGGCTTTGTGCCCACGGCCCAGGGCTGGTTCAAGATGGAACAGTCGGGAATTGTTGTCCTCGAAGATGGCGTTGAAATTGGCTGTAACAGTGCGGTGGATCGGCCCGCCGTCGGGGAAACGCGCATTAAAACCCAAACCAAACTGGATAATCTCGTCCATGTAGCCCATGGGGGAACCATCGGCTCGAACTGTGCTCTTGCTGCCCAGGTGGGTTTAGCAGGGGGCGTCACCGTCGGGAATAATGTGCTCCTTGGGGGTCAGGTGGGCGTCGCGAACCAAGCAGTGATCGGTGATGGGGCGATCGCCACCGCCCAAACCGGGATTAATAATCGGGTCGCCCCTGGGGAAATTGTCTCTGGTAGTCCGGCAGTACCCAATGCGGTTTACCGGAAAGTTTCGGCTATCTACAAGCGTTTACCGGAAATGTACGAGGTGTTTCGTAAACTCAAAAAGGGTTAAATCACCGCCAGTTGGGGTGTTTTGACGACGGGAATGCTGGCTTGGTTTTGTATCTGCTCAATGGCTTCATCCAGGAGGGCCTGACCCTCGGCGACAGTGTTAATTTTATTAAGGCGATCGCGAAAATCTGCGGCTCCGGGAAAATCGCGACAATACCAGGTCAAATGTTTGCGGGATTGGTAAATGCCCTTTTGTCCTTTGTAGGCCCAGAGCCCGTCCAAATGTTCCTTGGCGCACTGGAGCAATTCCACCACGGTCGGTTGGGGCCGCCGCTGTCCCGTTTTGAGGAAATGATCAATTTCGCCGACTAAAAACGGATAACCAAGGGTTCCCCGGGAACACATCACCCCATCGGCCCCGGTTTCTTCCAGGCAGGCGATCGCCGCATCCACTGAAAAAATATCGCCGTTGGCAATCACCGGAATCGAGAGGACTTCTTTGACTTTTTTAATCCACTGCCACTGGGCTTTCCCGGTATAACCCTGGGCCCGGGTGCGACCGTGCACCGTCAGCATTTGCGCTCCGGCATCTTCTAACCGGCGGGCAAAGTCAACAATCACGATTTCAGCATCCGCCCAACCAATGCGGGTTTTAACGGTCACAGGCACATCGACGGCTTCCACCACTGCTTTAACGATCGCCACCGCCACCTCTGGTTGCCGCAGGAGGGAGCTACCACCTCCTTTGCGGGTAATTTTATTCACCGGACAACCCATGTTGATGTCGATGGTTTGGGCGCCCTCGGCCACGGCTTTTTTTGCCGCTTCCCCCATAAAATCAGGGCGACAGTCAAACAGTTGAATGCTGATCGGCTGCTCCCCTGGGTCAATCTCCATGAGCCTCGGTAAGGTCTGGAGGTGGTGGACTTCCTGGGCCCGTACCATTTCGGTGTACATCATTGAACTGGGGGCGTAGCGACGTACCAGGCGACGAAATACTAAATCTGTGACCCCCGATAGGGGCGCTTGGAGGACACGGCTCTGGAGGGCAACGTTACCGATTTTTAAGGGGCTATCCGGCAGGGAGATTGGCGGCGATCGCCTTGGGTCAAAATTCACTGAATTCACTGGGGCCGTGGTGTTAGGGGTCAGGGGCATCAAAGATTACCGAATCATGGGGAAATATTGTCTTGGACAAGAGTAACTGCTCTAGTTCTGGGGCGCTCATCGGATAGCCCAATAAAAAACCCTGGGCGCGATCGCAGTTGAGTTGCTGCAAACACTCTAATTCTGTCTCGTTTTCAACCCCCTCCGCAATCACTAGGCGTTTCTGTTGGTGGGCCGTGTTAATTAGCGATCGCACTACTGTCTGTTGTGCCGATTTTTGGTGGATATTACGGATTAAGCTAGGGTCTAGTTTGAGGAAATCAAAGGGAAATTTTTTGAGGTAAGCCAAAGAGCTATAACCCAGACCAAAATCATCCAGAACAATTTTGACCCCGAGGGTTTTGATTGCCTTGAGGCGGCGAATGGTTAACGGGGCATTGTCTAAGAGGGTTGACTCCGTGAGTTCTAACACGAGGTTTGCCGGGTTTAAGCCATTTTCAATCAGTAAGTGGCTGAGATCTTGGTGGAAGTGGGGTTGATTAAATTGAGTCACCGAGAGGTTGACCGCCATTTGGAACGTTTGATGGTCTTGGTTTGCCCAGCGGCGGAGCTGACGACAGGCTTGGGTCAGCACAAATTGATCGAGAAGTTCGAGTAAACCGATGGGGTTGGCGATCGCCAAAATTTCCTCAGTCAGAATAGAACCCCTCAGGGGATGTTCCCACCGCAGCAGGGCCTCCGCCCCCACCATCTCTTTTCCTGGCAGTTGGCATTGGGGCTGATAATGAACCGTTAACTGATGCTGGTGATAGGCGTCCCGCAGATCATCGGCTAGATCAAGGCCCTTGGGGTAACTTTGCGGCGTCATTGCGTTGGCAAATTGATAGCGCGGCTCCCCTAAATTTTGGGCCTGGCGCTGGGCGGCCTGGGCCTGGGCGACTAAATCCCTGAGATTGTCGGCATCCTGGGGATACTCAGCAATCCCTAGGCTCACGGACAGGAAAAACTCCTCGGTGGCAGTGGTTAAAAATTGCTCGAAAGCAGCAAGGATTTCCTGGGCGATCGCCCCGGTATCGGCCTGGACATAGGCGCGATTTAAAACGAGGCAAAATTCCCCAGCCGCCAAACAAATGACTCTTCCTCGCCCTTGGATCCCTTGATTTAGACGATTGATGATCGCCTGGTTGAGCATGTCAATTTCCTGGGGTTCGAGGTCAGCACAGATCTGGGCAAACCGTTCAAAGCCAACGACAAATAGCGGTAAAAATGCAGCATCGTCCTGCTGGAGGGTCAGGGCGATTGCCTCGAAGGTTTCCTGGAGACTAAAGCGATCGCCGCAATCATTTCTCAGTGCTGGGGGCGTTGTCTGGGGCGCTGCTTTTGGCGATGCATCTGGGGGGCTATAATGCTGTTGCAAAGAAGATAACTTACTCAACCGGATGGCGATCGCCGACAGTAACTCTTCTTTTGTAAATGGTTTTGTTAAATAATCATCCGCCCCCAAACGCATTCCCTGGCGAATGTCCTGTTTTTCCGCCCGGGCCGTTAAAAACACAAAGGGAATCATTGCCGTTGCCGCTTCGGCCTGGAGCTTTTGCAAGACCCCATAACCATCTATTCCCGGCATCATCACATCACAAACAATCAAATCCGGTTGGTGCGCCAAGGCTAACTGCACACCCTGATGTCCCCCGGCGGCTTCTAGGACTGCATATTGCTGCTGCGTTAGGATTTTGCGGATTAGCTTCCGCACAATATCATCATCTTCAATGACTAGAATTGTCGTCATAACAAAATAGGTGATTAGGGTATGGCCCCCTTGCTACCCTCCTTTCGTTTGTCCCAAAGGCCGCCGTTTTTGGCTGGTCGTACCATGGCTCTCAAATCGATCATAGGCGCTAACGATTCTCTGGACGAGGGGGTGACGCACAACATCAGCATCTGTCAGATAACAAAAGCCAATCCCTTCTACAGACTGGAGAATCTTACTCGCCATAATCAATCCCGAAGACTGATGACTCGGCAAATCCGTTTGGGTGATGTCCCCGGTGATCACCATCTTAGAACCGAAACCCAACCGTGTCAGCACCATTTTGAGCTGGGCTGGGGTCGTATTTTGGGCCTCATCGACGATCACAAAGGAATTGCTGAGGGTGCGTCCCCGCATATAGGCTAATGGTGCGATTTCAATGCGCCCTTTTTCCATTAGTTCCGGCAGTTTCAGCGGATCGATAAATTGGTAGAGGGCGTCGTATAGAGGACGCAGGAAAGGATCAACTTTTTGTTGCAAGTCCCCCGGCAAAAAGCCTAGTTTTTCCCCAGCTTCCACCGCTGGCCGGGTTAAAATCAAGCGTTCGACTTCATCCCGGAGTAGGGCTTGGACGGCTAAGACTGAAGCGAGAAAGGTTTTCCCGGTACCCGCCGGCCCAATGCCAAAGGTGATGTCATGTTTTTGAATGAGTTGGATATATTGGCGCTGTCGAAATGTTTTGGCGCGGATATATTCGCCACGTCTGGTTTTTCCTAGGGTCTGCTTTTGGAGATCTTGGTATTCTTCGACTTGGTGGGTATCGATGGCATGGAAGGCCGTCAGTAGATCTGGTTGGGAGATGTGTTGGGCTGTTTCCCAAAAAGGTTGCAAGAAATAGAGCGCTTTAATGCAACGATTAACGGCCTTTTCGCGACCTCGCACCAGTAGCTCTTGTCCCCGTAAGACCACAGTTGTGCCGGTGTGCTGGGATAGAAATTTGAGGTTTTCTTCCTTGACGCCAGAGAGGGCGATCGCACTTTCTAGGCTGGGGAGTTGAATGGTTTGCGAGGTTTCACTCATGGGCAAAGCAAAAAAATAGATCAGCCTTAATTATAGGCAGCAGAGGGAAGAGAAAAGACCAAGATAGGGTTTCAGACCCTCACTTTTGGGGGGTCTTTTCCTGTCAGATGACGCTACAGACTGGGAACTGATCAGCGGGTTTCGCTAAAGGAGTTTAATGTTGTTTCAAACATATAGCCCACACCCCGCACGGTTTTGATCGGGTTTTCTTGCTGCATGAGGTTGTCAAGTTTGCGACGAATTTGTCCGATATGGACATCCACGACCCGTTGATCGCCTAGGTAATCGTAGCCCCACACTGCTTGAATCAGTTCTGAGCGCCGCCAAACTTTGTTCGCATTTTTCGCGAGGAAGTGGAGCAGGTTAAATTCTAGGGCCGTTAGGTTGACGGGTTCTCCCTTGACAGCGACCACATGGCGCATCGGGTCAATGTTTAAATCGGCAAAATCGAGGCTTTGGTCTTGGGCTGGGGGGGCAACGGGCGATCGCTGACGGCGGAGGATCGCATGGACACGATGTTCAAGTTCAATAATGTCAAAGGGTTTGGTCAGATAATCATCTGCCCCTTGGGTAAAGCCTCGTACTTTATCGGTCGCATCAGTGCGACTGGTCAGGATCAACACGTAAGTATCCTTCGACTCCTGCATTTGCTCACAGAGGGCATAGCCGAGGGTATCTGGCAGATTAATGTCGAGGATCACCAGGTCAGGACTAAAGGATTGAAATGTTTCTTTAGCGGATTGTCCATCCGTCGCTGCTGCCACTGCATAGCCTTTCTGCCCGAGAAATCGAACAATTAGTGTGCGAATTGCTGGATCATCATCAACAACTAAAATTTTGGCACCGGCCATAGACTCTTCAAGATACTTTCGGCGAATAGTAAATCAAGGCTTCAAACTAAAGCTTGTTTGATTAGTGTGCGATCATATTCCTCCCTAACACATTATTTTAGTGTAATTCTGCGAAAAGTCTATGGCGATCGCCCTGAGCCGCCCCAGAGTTTTTAAAAATTCAATTTGACCAGTGGGCAAGCCCTAAAAACGGCCTGAAGGGAGCCAGAACATAAAAAGCAACTTTTGCTGCTTCCCCAATCCCCACGATGACTTTCCGAAGTAGAAAATTTTTCCTTCTTCTTTTTTTGATAATTTTAGACAACCTTTGCCTATCAAATTAATTGTGTTAGAAAAAAGATGCATCACTAAGCTTTCAAAATTGAGACTTCAATTTATCCCAAGAAGTTAGAGGCAGACTAGATTCAGACTACTAAACGAAGGTCGTCAATACCCCTTTTGCTTATGCAATACTTATTCACTATTTTTGAGTATTGAAACATATCTTGAATTTTTATTTAAACTACGTAGTCATGCTTTCTCAAATATTGTTATCATTTAGGGGGAGAGCATCAATATTTCAATCACTCAACCTCGAATTTTTCTCATCGTAAACATAAATAATTCATAGCCGAAAGCACTGAGTACAACATTAAGCACCAACAAACCCAAGAGATGTGCTTTCAGCAAAAGTTCTTTTACAAAAAATTTTACTCAAACTGATCGCTCCAATATTGATCAATTAAGTCAAGGGATGGAGAAAGCAAAATGAATAAACTGTTTACAGCAGCCCTTAGTGGTCTATCATTTATCGTTGTTCAACAGGCAAAAAGTGAACCTGTATTCATTGATTTTGATTACCAGTATCGGTATGGTTATGAATATAATTACGACTATGATGACTATACCTATTACTACCACGCCAATGTCTACACCTATAGCGATGATTCGGTTGTATTCCCAGTCAAAGTACTCGTTAATGCTGCATGTCAACAACCACAATACCCCATTGTATTAGGCTCTGAAGCAGATATAAGCAACGGTACAGATGTCTTGATCGAAGAATCTAATGTCATTATTGATAATGATTTCAGTACAAATTGCTCTGCTTTTACAGAAAAAAATGTCCTGCTATTCTGGGAAGAAAACGAGATAAAATAGGCGTCCCTTCTGGTTTTTCTTTCTGTAAAGCTGTACTGTTTAAAAATAGATCTTAAATTATAGAAGCACTTTGACTTTATTTTCTTAAGTTATTGATACAAAATCAACTCAAGAAAAATAGTGTGAACTAAAAGATACAGTAGGATATTTTAATACAGCAATTTCATGCCTATTTGACGAATTTCTAAGTATAGTAATAAAAACACTTGGAGTCAGTAAAAAAACGACTGTGTTTTAGTGCTTTAGAATGCAAAGACAGGCGTCACTGTAAGCTGAAGATTTTTTAGCCGCTCTTTTTTTATTTTCATATAGCCTTTGAGATATTTTTCCTCACTATTCAAAATATTATATTTACTCAGTTTTTAAGTAATTAGCAGACAATTCTACATCATCATCTAGCTTATTGTGAGTCGATTCATTTTGTCGGGCTTCATTTGTGCTAGAAGCCCGTCCTTGTGAAACTAACCGAACCGCAGAACATTGCCGCGCCAGTACTGGATAAACCTCTGGATCTACTTGAATGCCTGAAGAAATCATGTCAGCACAAAGTTTGACTGTTTCCGCTGAAGATTGGATTTGAAACTTTGCTAATTCGGCTTGCTCTCTTTCCAGTAGGGTAGTGCTGAAATCTCTACAGTTGCTGCCCACTTGACCACCGAGGGGCACAATAATGGCACCGGAAAGAGCGTAGGAATTTGAACTCTCCCCATCAAATGTATTGCCATTTGCAGAGCCACTGAGCACAAAGGAAGGGCGGGGACAAACGATCCCTCTAAAACCGTAGGTGGCACTTTGACCTAAGTTGTACACAGCGGTTTGGTTGACTACCCCAGTCGCACTATTCCCCAATGAATTTTCATTATTCATCGTATTACTTTGATCTTGCATCGTTTGAGCCGCTCCGTAAATAGGAGTCAGGAACACTGTGGAGACAGCCGTTAAAAGTGTGAAGAATTTTCGACCAAACATAAATGAAACCTTTAGAAATCAACGGAGAGATTGCTTTCAAAAATAAAGGTGGTGCCATAGGTCTCTGCTGAGCCTTTGACCGTTGTAGAGGAACCTCGTGTTGTAAATTCTGATGCGTACGAATATTGACTTTCGACTGTGTAATTTTCGAATTCGACACCACCATTGATGGGGTTCATCGATCCAGAAACTACATTTTGAGAGAATTCTGTTTCGAAAATGCTGGATTGCCCACGAGATTCTTCTGTAATATCAATTTCTGTGGAGCCGCCGTAGAATGGCTCAATGGAATGAAAAAAATTAGCCCGGATTGTGGGTACAGATGCAAAAGGATCTGGCTCTATATCCAAAGATAAAGGAGCGCCTGTGTATAAACCATCATAATAAGGCTCTCCCTGGAGCAGATTACCCGCAGATGCCGGGCTGGCGATGAACAATGCCATCGCCAAACCTAGCATTCTTTTCATGATTCTATCTGTAATAGTTAGAAACTTAGCTACGTGATAAATTACCGATGAGATTATCGGTTGCCGGCAGCAGTTTCATGCTCTGTAGTGTCAGATCCAGATTGCGTGAAAATGCTACCATCAAGTTTCGTTGTACTGCCGAAAGTTTCATAACCAGTTTCACCAGCAGAGGCAGTATGGAAAGTAAAGTCCTTAAAAGTTGTCGTAACGTCATAGCCACCACAGTAGCAGTCGATTTCCTGTGTTACAGACCCATCTTGATATGTTTTGTAAGCGTAGCTGCCCCAATCACGGCGACCATTAGACCATTCATCACTGTCTAAGGTAAGGTTAGTAGTCGTTCGAGACCAGCTAGTGATGTCTCTGTTAGTAACGTAGCTTTCGCCAGCCTGTGCGGCTTGACCGATGGCACCAAAAGCGATGATGGTTGCGAATGCGATTGTAGAAGAATTGAATTTAGCCATTGTAAGGAATCCTCAATAGAATTCAGTTTGATTTCAACAAATGCGTAACTAATTAATTTAGTCTTGCTGCTAGGCAAAGGTAAGACCCAAACCATCAAGTCTAAATTTCCCGTATAAACCAAGCCTCAGAACACTTGATTTCCTTGAAATCTCGGTAGAAGAACTACTCCCTACTTCTAGGATTTTTTTGGGAAAACACGTACGTATATCGCTTGAATCCTTGCAAGCAGAGGCTTCAAGTGCCCCAGAAGGATCTCCATGAACCTTCTCACAAAGGAGAAAGATGAATAAAATACTTTTTTTGGGGTAAAAATACGTGGTTCTACTGAGGCAGATTTCGGCTTACTCCTTTTTGTTACTTACGTATTTGTTTGTACTTCAGTTTTATTACCTTTCAAAAGGAAGGTCAACCCTTTAAAGCTTGATTTTTAGAAATTCTATATAATGAAGCTTTTTTCTATAAAATTAGTGCCTAATTAATCTGAGGTTAAAAGAAGCTTCATGAAACTGACAAAATTCAGGGCATCTTTAACTAATTAACATAAACTTATGTTTACAAAGCCAGATCGAAAGAAAGACGATCCATAAAAGATCAAGCTTGAGTTTTTAAGGTAGGGTCAATCGACGAAATGGACTTATTTTCATGCCGAGTGCGATCAATGGGCACAAACCGTAGTCTGGGAGGATTGTATTTTCGTGCTTGTCTGTTCATTGGCCTCTACACGATCGCTTAGTGGAGGGTCTTTGGGATGGTCTTTAAGATTTTGTACATTGCAGCGGGTTAGGGAGCCTGAGTGGTTCGAGTACCTACTCCGTTGATCAGCTAGCGTTAGGTATGGGGATGTATGCTCTCTGGTCTGGGCAAGTCTTGAGGCGATCGCCCCGGCTATCATCACCAGAAAAAATTTTGCTCTATGGAAAGCGCACCGGAAAACGCTCATAATAATAAACTGTATGATGATTGGGTTAGATTAAGAATCTAAGGATGTTCCAATAACCCAGTGGCATGCTCACAGGAGGAGGAGAATGAGCGAACAAAATCCCTACGAAACCCTTGGGCTTGCAAAAACGGCTTCATTTGAAGAGATCCAAGCAGCCAAACAAAAACTAAGCGCCCAATACGAAGGCGATCGCGCCGTAGTGGACAAACTCGAAGCGGCCTACGATGCGATTATTATGGATCGCCTTAGACAACGACAACAGGGCACCCTAGATGTTCCGGATAAAATTCGCTTTGCAGAAACTTCTCAGAAGAAGGCGCAGGCGTCTCAACCGTTGGTGAAGTCTCCCGAACTGCCCCAGTGGTTGGTCAATTTACGGGATACACCAGAAACCAACACTCTATATACTGCCCTCGGTGTCAATGGGGCGATCGCCATTGCCGGAATATTCCTCGCAACGGATCTCACCTCAACTCTTTTGACTGTGGCATTGATCGCGAATATTTATTTGCTTTACCGTAAAGAACAGCGCTTTGAACGGGCTGCCCCCATTGGGTTTGTCGCCCTGGTCGCAGGCATTGCCCTCGGTAGTGGTGTGAATGCCATCCTCAGTAGCGCTGGCGTCACTGTGGCGATCGCCCCCGAACATCTCCTATTAGTGCTCACCAGTATTGTTTTTGGCTTAGGGACGAGTTTCTTAAGATAATGATAATAACGACCTGAAGGGCATCTATTTGAGGCTGTCCTCAGCCCGGAGGCGATCGCTAACCCGGCGCAGAACACCATTAATAAAACGATGGCCGTCTTCGTCAGAATAGCGTTTTGCCAGTTCTACGGCTTCATTGATGGCCACTTTATAGGGCGTTTCTAAAAACAAAATTTCAGCCACAGCGATGCGCAAAATATCCCGATCTAAACGGGGCAGACGATGGTATTGCCAATCCACTAAAGACCCGTCAATGACCTCTTTGATTTGATCATTGCGACGGCGGAGGGTTGTGAGAATCTCTAGCGCAAAATTGCGCACCTCATGTTGGCGGGTCAACTGCAAAAATTCTGGCAATTCCACCACATGACCCAAACGATTAATTGCCGCACGGGTCAATTCCAGGGCATCTGCGGCCATTGTGCGCGCACTCTTGACATTAACCGCTAACGTTTCACTTCTGAGTAATTGCTCCTCCGCCCGGGAAACCTCACTCGCCGCATCCTCTAAAATGTCATGGATTTCGCTACTCAGGGTCCGAACCGCTGCCAACATCAATTCATCAAGCTCTACGGCTTCTAACTTATCGGGCTTGCCTTTGATCTGGCTCAAACTCAGTAGAGCAATTTCACGGGCAACACTACGGGGCTGTTTACGGGCGGGCATAGTCTAACTAGGGATAAACAATAAGGAAAATCAACGTCACTCAGAGGCACCATTAAACTACACTTCTTCCTCTAGAGAAAGCATATCCGCCTGGGGACTGTTTAATTCTTCAAGGGGACGCTCCAATTCACGGGATTTTTTACGGCGGGTGAGATTGAGGGGAATTGTGCCCCGCACTGATTTTCGTTCAGTTTCTGCCTCCGGGCTGACAATGCCCCCAGAAATTAAAACTTTAAAGGCATCCTCAATGGACATTGAGAGGTTGATCACATCATCTTCTGGCACCATTGCGTACCAGCCAGAGGTGGGGTTCGGAGTCGTCGGAATAAACACACTCAAGAGAGGATCGGCCACCTGGGCCTGTAATTGGGGACTGACTGTTCCTGTGACAAAGCCTAGCGTCCAAACACCAGGTCGCGGATATTCCACCATCACTACCCGTCGGAAGCGACTCTGGGAATCCCGCAAGAGAGTTTCTAATAGTTGCTTGAGGGTTTTATAAATTGCGCCTGCTAGGGGAATTCCCTGGAGAATTTGTTCCCCCACATCCAACAGCCAACGTCCGACAAAATTTCGTGCCATCAGACCGATCACCAGAATAAATGTCAGGGGAACGGTGATCCCAACGCCAATATTTAAGGCATTGGTCAAGATTGGGTCCAGGCCATCGAACGGATTAATCTGCTTAGGGATTTGCGTCAAAAAATTAATCACCCAAGTCGCAATTGTGATCGTCAACCAAATGGTGGTCGCTAGGGGGATAACAACGAGCAACCCGGCAATCAGATCGTTTTTTAAATCTTGTTTCAGACGTTCTAACACGGTAGGGCGAGGTTTCCTGGTAGGGAGATGGTGGACGAAATGACGGGAACGGACGTAGTGGGAAGTCGTTTTTGTGTGTCTAGGGGATCAATGAAATTCTGGGGGACTGGGGCGGCAAAATCAGTGAAATGTTAAGAAAAAAGACGACGTAATCTATTTTACTGAATTCTTTGGGCTTGCCAATGTGTTTAGGTGCTCCTGTGCTGGGAAAAATGGGGTGACAAGTACCCGTCGAGGTCACCCCAAATAGGAAAAATATTATTCAGAATCAGCAGGTGTGTCAGGTTGAGGGGTTTGAGTCGTGCCTTGGGATGGGCTTGTTTTGTTAGACCAAGCATTGCGGACGCCGAGCCAGCCCACAATCAAATAAGCAATCCCTAACAAAAGACTCCGGATAGTGGTTGGGATAATTTCCTGGAGGACATTCCGGTTGGCTTGTTGTCGCTGTTGTGTCTGGAGTTCAACAACGCTTTGTTGTAATTCCTCCAGTCGCGCATTTAGGGCTTCGGGGTCATTGACGAATTTTTGGTAGTTGAGGAATTCTTGTCTTTGGGCTTCGACTTCAGCGATCTGCTGGGGAGGAATTTGACCAGAGTTGAGGGCTGTTTCTATTTCTTGGATTTGTTGCTCTAGTTGTTGTTTTGCTTCGGGATTTTGGGCAAGGGCCTGGAGTTGGCTGTATTGCTGCTGGACTTGTTGTTCCCGTTGTTGGGTTTCTTGTTCAATTTGGGCGATCGCCTGTTCCCGAATGCCCTGCATATTGTCGAGGTGGATAGGGATGAGGATCAAGAAAATCACCCCAAGGACGAGGGAAAAAAGAAAACTTAAAAAGCGACCATCTGTAATGGAGGCGCGCAGTTTTGCTGATTTTCCGGCATTGTCATCTAGCCAACTGCCCAGAAGCAGAGCCACAATCCCAATCAAAGGGTTAAGCCCTCTACCGACTACCTGATTTGTGAAATTAATTTGCCAAGCATTGTCCAGGGGCAGCCACGGGAAGGCGGCAATGACGTAATCAACGAAAGAAGAAATTAACAGTACGCCCCCCAAAATCTTGAGGCTCAGGGACGTAAAAGAAGCAAGGCGAACATTATTCATACTTTATGTATCAGTCAATGGGCGTTTATGGGTGTCACCACTAGAATGACGAGTAACGCTATTTTAGGGGGCATGGTTCGTCCTCTGTAAAGTTTATGACAAAATACCTGGAAATCCTGGATGATAAACCGGAACTCATTAAACGGGCGCTGCGTATTGTCATGGGCCGGATTGAGGAGGCGATCGCCCGTCGTGGTGTTTGTACCATTGCCCTTGCCGGCGGCAGTACCCCCAAACCTTTATACGAAAAATTAGCAGAGCAATCCCTCCCCTGGGCGCAACTCCACATTTTTTGGGGAGATGAACGCTATGTACCGGCCGATCACCCCGATAGTAATCAACGGATGGCCCGGCTCGCCTGGCTGGATCAGGTGCCGATTCCGGAGGGCAATATTCACCCGATGCCAACCGCAGCCGCAGACCCCCAGCAAGATGCAGCGGCCTATGATGCAACGTTGAGAAATTTTTTTGGCGATCGCCCCTGGCCCAGTTTCGATATTGTGCTGTTGGGCATGGGGGATGATGGCCATACTGCTTCGCTCTTTCCCCAAACGGCGGCCCTAACCGTTGGCGATCGCCTCATCACCGTCGGCGAGAAACAGGGAGAACCCAGGCTGACCTTTACCGTGCCCCTGATTAATGCTGCCCAGAACATTCTTTTCTTAGTCGCTGGGGAAAATAAACAGGAGGCGCTCCAGAAAATTTTCCATAGCGATGCCGATGGGTTTGCCTATCCCAGTAAACTGATCAACCCAGACCACGGTGTCCTCTGGTGGCTCCTGGATGCTGCTGCTGGCGATCGCCTCGCCCCCGATCAAGCAATCTATCAAACGAAATCTCGCCCAGAGCCTTAAAATAAAACCATTCTTTTCCCTTTGACCACCCACTGTCATGATTAGTTGTCCCAACTGTAACCACCAAAATCCTGACGGCGCTGTCCAATGCGAAGCCTGTTATACCCCTCTCCCCCAAGCATCGGCTTGTCCCCAATGTGGCGCTAGCGTCCAAAGTAATGCCGCCTTCTGTGGTCAATGTGGCTTTAACCTGCAACAGGCCGCTCCCATGGCAGTAACAGAGGAGTTACCCAAAACTGTGGTTCCCAATGCGCCCAGTGCCAGCGCCCCCCCCACAGCTCCCCCTGAGCCCACCCTAGATTTCCCAGAGATTCCCGAAGCAGATTTCCCTGATTTTCCTGATTTTTTCGAGGAAGAAGAAGCCGCTGCCCCTGCCGTTGCCGAATCTCCAGAATTGCCTGATCCTTTCACATTGGATTTTGAAGAACCAAGCCCTGCCCCAGAGGTGCCGCCAACGCCCGCTCCTGCTCCTGCCCCAACCACTGTCCAGGGATCAATGCAGGCAACCCAAATTCAAGTGCAGACCGCCAGCTTGCTCCATGTGCAAACCCAGGTGGCCTTAGAAATTCCTGAACACCTCGATGTGATTCACATCGGCAAACCGAATGAGACCGTCCCACCAGATATTGATGTTTCTGGTTTTCCGAGTTCTGAAGTGGTATCACGGGTACACGCTGACCTGCGCCAAGAAGCGGGCCTCTACTATATCGAAGACACCGGTAGTTCCAATGGCACCTATATCAACCATGTGCCCCTCCCCGTCGGTAATCGACATCGACTCCGGGCCGGCGATCGCATTGGTCTAGGCAAAGGCGATAAGGTGACGTTTATTTTCCAAATCAGTTAAGGGCGATTTTCCAATCCTGGCGTTTTGCCGTGGCCATTGACGTACCTTGGTTTAGAAAAACTTATCAATAGCCCCTAAAATTCCCTAAGAGGTTCTGATAACGGAGTTTCCCGGAACAACGATATACTAATTCAGTGATGTCACTTTTGTTGGAAATCCCTGCCTCGATACATTCCCTTAACAATCCATCGTGCAGGCCAAAGAACCCCTATGAACTCAGGAATCGATCTTCAAGGTAGTTTTATCGAAACCCTCCAATCCTTTGGGTTGTCCCATGAAATTGCCAAGACTATTTGGCTACCCCTACCGTTGTTACTGATGATTATTGGCGCGACAGTGGGTGTTTTAGTCGTGGTGTGGTTAGAGCGAAAAATTTCAGCGGCAGCCCAACAACGGGTTGGCCCGGAATATGCAGGCCCCCTAGGGGTTTTACAGCCGGTGGCCGATGGTTTAAAGCTGGTTTTTAAAGAAGATGTGGTCCCCGCTAAAACAGATCCCTGGCTCTTTACCCTCGGGCCTGCTCTTGTGGTCATTCCAGTCTTTTTGTCCTATCTCATCGTTCCCTTCGGACAAAACCTGGTGATTACGGATTTGAACGTGGGGATTTTTCTGTGGATTTCCCTCTCAAGCATCGCTCCCATTGGCCTTTTGATGTCAGGCTACTCTTCTAATAACAAATATGCGTTACTGGGGGGACTGCGTGCTGCCGCCCAATCAATCAGCTACGAAATTCCCCTGGCCCTGGCTGTATTGGCGATCGCCATGATGTCCAATAGCCTGAGCACCATTGACATTGTTGAACAACAATCCGGTTACGGCATTTTAGGCTGGAATATTTGGCGACAACCCATTGGCTTCCTCATTTTCTGGATTGCTGCCCTTGCCGAATGTGAACGACTCCCCTTTGATCTACCCGAAGCAGAAGAAGAACTCGTCGCTGGCTACCAAACCGAATATGCCGGGATGAAATTTGGTCTGTTCTACGTTGGCTCCTATGTCAACCTCGTGCTTTCGGCGCTGATTGTTTCGATTCTCTACCTAGGCGGTTGGGAGTTCCCGATTCCCCTCGATAAGCTTGCCGGTTGGTTAAACGTTGCCCCCAGCACCCCTTGGCTCCAGGTGATCACCGCCTCCTTGGGGATTATTATGACCCTCGTGAAAACCTATGCCCTGGTCTTTATCGCTGTCCTCCTACGCTGGACTTTACCGCGAGTACGCATTGACCAACTCTTGAACTTTGGCTGGAAGTTTCTCCTCCCCGTTGCCCTCGTTAATCTATTGCTCACGGCGGCCCTAAAACTTGCTTTCCCCATTGCCTTTGGGGGCTAAAGCTTCGCCGTTTCTTTCTTCTTCTTTGTTGATCTTCCCACCCTATGTCCTATGTTTAAAATCCTCAAACAAGTCGGTGACTATGCCAAGGATGCAGCCCAGGCAGCGAAGTATATTGGCCAGGGTCTCTCGGTAACTTTTGATCACATGCGGCGACGCCCCGTGACAGTGCAATATCCTTACGAGAAGCTGATTCCCTCAGAACGGTTTCGCGGCAGAATTCACTTTGAATTCGATAAATGTATTGCCTGTGAAGTCTGTGTAAGAGTTTGTCCGATCAACCTCCCCGTCGTGGATTGGGAATTTGATAAAAGTATCAAAAAGAAAACCCTCAAGCATTACAGCATCGACTTTGGGGTTTGTATCTTCTGCGGTAACTGTGTCGAATACTGCCCCACCAATTGTCTATCGATGACAGAAGAATATGAGCTGGCCACTTATGATCGCCATGAATTGAACTACGATAATGTGGCCCTGGGTCGTCTGCCCTACAAAGTCACCCAAGATCCAATGGTGACCCCCCTCCGGGAGTTGGCCTACTTGCCCCAAGGTGTCATTGACCCCCATGATCTCCCCCAAGGCAGTCAGCGGGCTGGCGAGCATCCAGAGGATATTCTCGAACGCTTACAGGCAAAAAAGCAACAAGAAACGGCAGATCAATAAAGCCACGATAGACTAAGCAAGATTTAGTGCAGGTGTGAATTTAGCAGGAGTTTTAAAAAAACTGTGAATTTAGCAGAAGGTGTTCAAATTGTTTCGTTCGTCATCCTCACGGTGATGATGTTGGGGTCAGCCCTTGGGGTTGTGCTCTTTGAAAATATTGTCTACTCAGCGTTCCTGCTGGGGGGTGTGTTTATCAGTATTTCTGGGTTCTATATTCTGTTAAATGCGGATTTCGTCGCGGCAGCCCAGGTCTTGATTTATGTAGGGGCGATTAATGTTTTGATCTTATTCGCCATCATGTTGGTGAATAAAAAAGAAGACTTCAGTCAGATGCCTGGTCGTCTCCTTCGTCAGGGGGCAACGGCTCTAGTCTGCTTGGGTCTTTTCGCTCTCCTTGGAACAATGGTTTTGGTAACCCCTTGGGAATTGTCAGCAATTTCTCCGGCAGCAGTGGGCAATTCTGTGGTGGCGATCGCCAAACATTTCTTTAGCGATTTCCTCCTGCCTTTTGAACTAGCTTCAGTGCTCCTCCTCATTGCTATGGTGGGCGCGATTATCCTGGCCCGTCGCGATATTATTCCTGAGATTACAACCACAGAAGAAGGGAGTACCGGCCTCCAACTACCAGAGCGTCCCCGGGAGCTCGCTGGCGCAAATAGCCCCAAATCCAAACAAAACTAAGCTTTTCTTGACACCCATGCAAATTCAACTCGAATACATCCTGGTTCTCGCTGCCGCCCTATTTTGCATCGGCATTTACGGTTTAGTGACCAGTCGCAATGCCGTCCGCGTGTTGATGTCCATTGAGCTATTGCTAAACTCCGTCAATCTCAACTTTATGGGCTTCTCTAACTTCCTCGATCCCGGCGAAATCAAAGGACAAGTTTTTACCGTCTTTGTTCTGACTGTTGCTGCTGCCGAAGCCGCTGTGGGTTTAGCGATCATCCTTGCCATTTACCGCAACCGCAACACCATCGATATGGAACAGTTTAATTTGTTGAAATGGTAGCCCTTTAAAAACCAAGCAAAGTTAATAAACTTCATCTTTTTGAGAGGGATCAGTCCACTGGTCTCTCTTTTTTTCTTCACAAAGCATAAGGTTATCAAATAATAACAAGATAAACTAAAACTTAAACTTAACTCCCAAGGGATTGAGATAACATTAAGACCACGACAGCACAAACGACCTTGTGGGATTGACCGTAGCGATCTTCAAGCATCGTCCCGTGATTGCGATAAAGATATATAAGGAAAAATACATGGTTTCGACACTTTCTCCTCAAGCAACCCAATTACCCAATATTTGCGGTCAGGAGCAGGAAATTTCAGAGATTGTCAATCATCACGAAAAAATCTTTCTCGATCGGAGTGATCTCAATCTTGATCAAGTCAAGGCTGGGTTTGCCTGCGCCCTTCATATGCACCAACCCACCATTCCCGCCGGAACCGATGGCGCACTCATTTGCAACTTGCAGCACATGATGGAAAATCCCCATGATGGTGATAACCACAATGCCACAGTGTTTGCTTGGTGCTACAGCCGCATGGGAGAGTTTATCCCTGAGCTAGTAGCTGCAGGCTGTAGCCCTCGGATTATGTTGGATTATTCTGGCAACCTGCTCTGGGGTCTACGGCAAATGGGCCGGGAAGATGTCCTCGATAACCTTAAGAAAATCACCACAGATGCCCGTTATCAGCCCTATGTGGAATGGCTAGGGACTATGTGGAGCCATGCGGTGGCCCCTTCGACGCCTATCCCTGATTTAAAATTGCAAATTCAAGCCTGGCAGCATTATTTTGCAGAAATTTTTGGGGTCGAAGCCCTGAAGCGGGTTAAGGGATTTTCGCCCCCAGAAATGCACCTCCCCAATCATCCAGATACGCTATTTGAATACATTAAAGCCCTCAAGGAATGTGGTTACCGTTGGCTCTTGGTGCAAGAACATTCCGTAGAGCGTTTGGACGGTTCTGGTTTACACCATGATGATAAATATCTCCCCAATCGCCTGGTGGTGAAAAATTCCCGGGGCGAGGAAATCAGCATTACGGCACTGATTAAAACCCAGGGGTCTGATACGAAACTGGTGGCCCAGATGCAACCTTATTACGAAGCGAAGAGTCGCGATCGCCAAGAATTAGCAGGTCAATCAGTGCCCTGTTTAGTTTCCCAGATCGCCGATGGGGAAAATGGCGGCGTGATGATGAATGAGTTTCCTGGAGGTTATCTCCCGGCTTGGCATGACATTAAAAATGACGGTAGTGTTGTCGGCTTTAACGGCACGGAATATCTTGAACTCCTAGAAGCGAAGGGTATTACCGAAGCCGATTATCCAGTGTGTCAGGCGGTGGGCCAGGCGAAGATTTGGGCAAGACTAGAGGCGGAAAATCAAGGTGTTACGCCGGAAACTGTCAATCAGGCGATCGCCTATTTAAATGAACATGACCACCAATTCCATGTGGATGGCGCTTCCTGGACAAATGATCTCAGTTGGGTCAAGGGTTATGAAAATGTCCTGGAGCCGATGAACGAACTGAGCGCTAAATTCCACGAAAAATATGACCGCCTCGTGGCCGAAGATCCCAGCGTAACGAAAACAGAAGCTTATCAACGATCTCTGTTGTATTTGCTGTTGGTAGAAACCAGTTGTTTCCGCTATTGGGGCCAGGGCACTTGGACGGACTACGCCCGGAAGCTCTACAGTGATGGGCTTGCAAGTTTGGCTTAGGGTTTGTACTAGAGTGATGTGATGGCGAAACTCTTCTGGTCTTGGACTGGGGGAGTTTTTTCTTGTTGCGACTTTGGCTTATCCTGGGATACTCCCTTGGTCGCACGGGCTGACGGGTTGACCCGAATTTACGTATGCTAAGGAAACCATTGAGCGATCGCCCACCATGCAAATTTACCTTGATTACAGCGCAACAACGCCCCCCCATCCTTTGGTGATCCAGCGGGTGCAAGAAGTCTGTAGCCAAACCTGGGGCAATCCCTCAAGCTTACATGGTTGGGGCAATCGGGCTGCTACTCTCCTAGAAATGGCGCGGATGCAAGTGGCGAGCCTCATTGGTGCAGCGAACCCCGATGAAATTATTTTTACGGCAGGGGGTACCGAAGCCGATAACCTGGCGATTTTTGGCATTACCGATCAGTACCGAGAGCCGCAACATTTGATTATTTCCCAGGTGGAACATCCGGCGATCGCCAAGGCCGCAGATTTCCTCGCAACCCAAGGCTGGCAAGTGACACGCCTCGGAGTTAATCGTCGTGGCCAAGTAGATCCTCAGGATCTAGAAAAGGCGATTCAAGCCAACACGGTTTTAATTTCGGTGATCTATGGCCAGAGCGAAGTGGGCACCATTCAACCCATTGCGGAACTGGGGGCGATCGCCAAAAAACATCACATCACCTTTCACACCGACGCAGTTCAGGCCGTGGGACGCATTCCCATTGATCTCCGCCAGCTTCCCGTGGATTTGCTTTCCCTGTCTGGGCACAAAATCTATGGCCTCCAGGGGGCTGGTGCATTGTATGTGCGCGACGGTATTAAACTTCAGCCCCGACTCTACGGCGGCGGCCAAGAACACAATTTGCGTTCCGGCACCCAAAATTTACCCGGCATCGTTGCTTTGGGGATGGCCGCTGAACTCGCCGAGGAAACCATGGCCCAAGAAATTGAGCGCTTGAGTCACCTCCGCAATTTTCTGTTAAACCGAGGGAGCAGTAGCCCACATCTACAAATTACAGGCGATCGCCATGCCCGCTTGCCCCACCATGTCAGTTTTGCCTTGCGCCAAGATTCGTCCCTCCTGGGCCTAACCGGGAAAACCCTCGTGCGCCAAATGAACCTCGCTGGCATCGGTATTAGTGCGGGGTCTGCTTGCCATAGCGGTAAACTCAATCCCAGCATAACCCTGAAGGCGATGGGCTATAGCGATCAAGAGGCTCTCTCCGGGATTCGCTTAACCCTAGGTGCACAAACTCAAATGGAAGATATAGAATGGACGGCGATCGCCCTCGAACAAATTTTGCAGCGACAACCTACCGTGCTTCTGGCATAACCTGACCCAAATACATGGCTTCTGACTTCTCTAAGGATCCCTCCCCGCGGCTAGATCCAAGCCCTCCCATCCACCACAAACAAAATGAATTCTATGTGCTTTATCTCTACGTTGCTGGCAGTAATAGCCATTCCCGCTGGGCGATCAACGAACTAGAAAGCATTTGCAGCGAATATCTGCCCGGACGCCACGAAATCCGGATCATTGATATTTATGAGCACCCCGATCTCGCTGAGTCAGAACGGATTGTTGCGACCCCGACTTTGATCAAGAAATTGCCGCCCCCCTTGCGAAAGTTTATCGGCGATTTATCCGATCGAGAAAGTATTCTGATTGGTTTAGATATTTGGTAAAAGCCATGGGGAGAGACCGCCCAACCGCTATACTGACAGACGTTCTGTTTTAATGTGGGCTATTATGGCAGGGGAAAATCCTGAGGCAAAACTTTCGCGTCGCCTGGCCCTGGTGGGGGTGACGCTTACCGGGCTATTTGTGGCGATCGCCCTCGGCGCACCCTTATTAGAAAATGCCGGCTGGCTGAAAGATCCCCTCGATTCCCTCAGTTTCCCGATCCATAGTCCCCCCAGTTGGCGCCATTGGTTTGGCACCAGTCGCCAGGGTTACGATGTTTTGTCCCGCACCCTCTTTGGCACCCAAGCAGCCCTCAAGGTAGTGCTGCTAGCCACGAGTCTCAGTTTAATGATCGGCGTTCCCCTGGGGATGGTGAGTGGATATTTTGGTGGCAAGGTAGACCGGGTGCTGCTGTTTTTAATGGATACGATCTATACCCTACCGGGATTGCTGTTGTCCGTTACCCTCGCCTTTGTGGTGGGCAAAGGAGTGATTAACGCGGCGATCGCCTTGAGTATTTCCTATGTGCCCCAATATTTTCGCCTTGTCCGCAACCGCACTACCAGCGCCAAAACAGAACTGTTTATCGAAGCAGCCCAGGCCATGGGCGCAACGCCGAGGCGAATTTTGTCGAAATATTTGTTTCTCAATGTAATCCAGAGTGTACCGGTACTGTTTACCCTCAATGCTGCTGATGCGATTTTAATCCTGGGGGGATTGGGCTTTTTGGGTTTAGGTTTGCCCGATGGCACGCCGGAATGGGGCCATGATTTGCGCCTCGCCCTCGATGCTTTGCCGACGGGGATGTGGTGGACGGCGCTGTTTCCGGGGCTGACCATGACCCTGATGGTGATGGGTTTATCTTTGCTGGGGGAAGGCTTAAACACCTGGCTAAATCCTGCGAACCGCCGCTAGGGACAACTTTTAGGGCGAGAGTCTACCTCAGCGATTAATTGGTCTAATTCCCGTTGCATTTCCCCTAAAACCCGCTGATAGCAGGCTTCAACATAGGGGCGATCGCCCGCCGCGGCCCGGCCATATTTTTCAAAGCGAATTGGTGGACAGACCCGTGTGTACATTTTTGTGGGTAAGGGAAAGTTGGGTAGGGGGCCAAAGGCGACACCCCAGGGTAAACCGAGATAAATAGGAAAAACTTCTGGGTCGATGTTAAATAGCCACGGCAGGTTAAACGCTTTTAAAAATCCTTGGAGGGGTTCGTAGATATCTTCAATGACAAAAATACTGTCGTGGGCTCCCCAGGAAATCAGTGGCACAATGGGCACCCCCTGGCGCAGGGCCAGTTTAATAAATCCCCGTCGCTCGGCAAAATAAATCTGATTTCTTTGGGCATGGGGCCGGAAGACATCTTGGCCGCCCCCCGGATAGACAAGGACATTGGCCCCGGATTTCAAAGCGGCGATCGCCATTTTCGGGTGGGCCTGCACTGCTCCTGTTTTGACCGCAATTTTTGCTAATTCTGGGAAAGCGAGCCAAATATTGCGGTGCATCAGGCCATAGGTGGGCCTTTCAACTCCATACCGCCGAAACCAGTCATACATCATCATCCACATATCCGGTGCCGCAAGGCCGCCATTGTGGGAACCAACCCCTAACACCGGCTCAGCCGTCGGCAAATTTTCCCAGCCACTGGTCTCTACCCGAAAATAAAATTTGTAGAGCCACTCCCAGAGGGGCAGCAAACGCCGGATAGTTTCTGGGTCACGCCCTTCTAAAGACCAGCCATCCAAGGGCGGATCCAGGGGCGGAAATGGCGGAAAAAGGGGCATAATAGCGATAAAACAAGACTTTACAATGCTTAAAATTATGGCACGGTTTGTTAAGGAGGAATTCCCTTGGTGAAAATTGCAATTATTGGCTGTGGCTATGTGGGCCAGGCGATCGCCAAGCAGTGGACAACGGCGGGTCATCAAGTGACCGTGACAACAACGACCCCCGAAAAAGTCTCCCAGTTACAAGGGATTGCTCACCAGGTGAAAGTCCTCAGCGGCGATCAACCAGAAGCCCTCCAGGAGCTTTGTGAAGGCCAAGATGTCATTCTTTTGGCGGTGGGTTCAAAGGGGCGCACCGAAGCAAATTATCGGCAGGCTTATCTGAAAACGGCCCAAAACCTCGCCCAGGCCCTCACCCATAACGACACCGTTAAACAGGTGATTTATACCAGCAGCTACGCCATCGTCGGCAATCACCACGGTGCTTGGGTTGATGAAAAGACCTCCGACAAACCACCCCATGTTTTTGCAGAAATTCTTTTGGCAACGGAACAAACCCTAAAGGCGATCGCCACCGATGCACGTCAGGTTTGCATTCTCCGTTTGGGGGGAATCTATGGTGAAGGGCGGGAAATTAAAAAAATCTTCCAACGGGCCATGGGCCAGGTTCGACCTGGTGACGGCAGCGAATATGGTAACTGGATTCATTTAGCAGACATTGTGGCAGCGATCGAGTTTGCCCAGATCCATAATCTGAGCGGTTTATTCAATCTGGTTTGTGATGAACCACTGCCCCGGCGAGAATTACTCTCTCGTTTGGCCGAAAAATATGCCCTGGCCCCAGTACGTTGGGATGCGAGCCAACCCTCTGATCGCCCCTTAAATGTGCGTGTATCTAACCAAAAATTAAAAAATTTAGGGTTTACATTCCGCCATCCGACCATTGAAGTTTAGATTGAAAGACAGAGAATTACGACTCAAGGTAGAGTTGACCCGAAAAATATGCCCATTGACTTCATTCGGGGGGCCAGTTACCCATTCCGCGCCGCGAGATTTTTTTCCCGTCACCCGAAGCTTCTCCAATATTTAGCGATTCCCCTTGGCGTCAATGTTGTGCTGGGGGGATTGCTCTATACTTTTTCTCTGCGCTGGGCGTGGCGGACGGCGGGGGCTGGCTACACTTGGATTAGCACCAGTCTGATTGGTTTAATTGATCGCTTGCCTGCCTGGTTGCAGTGGTTAGATTACGGCGCAAATTTTCTGGGGGGATTGTTAGGCCTGATTTTCATTGCGGCAGTGTTTATTGCTGTAGGACTACTGCTGGTGCAGTTTGGCGTTATTCTTGGTGCCCCTTGGTATGGCCAACTCTCAGAACAGATTGAAAAACTCCGCACCAGTCGCCTGGAAATCATTGAAGTGGGTATTTTCCGCGACATTGGCCGCGCCATTCTCTTTGAACTAAAAAAATTAGCCTTGGTTTTGGCGATCGCCCCTTTGTTGTTTGGGATCAACTTTTTGCCGGGGATTGGTAGCGTACTGTCCTCCCTGGGAGGCTTGGCGGTGACTTTAACGATCATTTGCCTTGATTTTTTCGATGCCACCCTTGAGAGAAGGCGCTTTACATTTCGTCAAAAGTTACGGCAAGTTTACTGGGCTTTGCCGGGGAGTGCGGGGTTTGGGCTGGTTTGTCTGGGGTTGATCAGTTTGCCTTTTCTCAATCTTGTGACAATTCCCCTCTGCGTTGCCTCTGGCACTTTGTTTGTGTGCGATCGCCTGTTGCCAAAGCTAAATCCCCCAGCCAGTGACTAGGAACCGAGGACAGGACACTCTCTTAAATTCTTCCCAATGCAGGAAAACCGATTGTTTATCAATCACGCCACGGAACATTAATCCTCTTAATTGTCAAACTCCACGAGGCGATCGCCACGGAAGAAGACGATAAACTTCAGAAAGTAACCGTGGACTTGGTATTTTACAAACGCAGCGAAGCAGCAAATGGTTAGCTTGAAATTAGCCCAGAAACGTTGAATTACAAGCGTTTTTTGTTTTTTTCTAAACAGTGTTTATGGCACATCAAGGTTTATGAATTAGCCTTAAGTATTGTAAACTACCCAAGGATTAACCAAATTTCACAGACATCGAGGAGAACAGGAGCTTATGACGGCGGCGGCAGCGTCATCATTGGTAATGTCAAGGGAGTATTTGCGTCCCCCTGGTGGGATGAACCCCAATGTGTGGATGGTCATCATCGCAGTAGGATTGATCGCCACCTCCGTGGGAGGCTATTGGTTTTGGGGTTGGTATGACTGGATTTGCTTCCTAGAAAATGTTTTAGCGCTGCACCTTGCGGGAACGGTGATTCACGATGCGTCCCACCGTGCCGCCCATAGCAACCGTGCGGTCAATACCATTCTGGGCCATGCCAGTGCCCTAATGCTGGGATTTGCTTTTCCGGTTTTTACCCGGGTCCATCTGCAGCACCACGCCCATGTCAATGATCCTGAAAATGATCCGGATCATTTCGTTTCGACTGGCGGCCCCCTCTGGATGATTGCAGCCCGTTTTTTCTACCACGAAATCTTTTTCTTTAAGCGTCGTCTGTGGAAAAATTACGAATTACTGGAGTGGTTCCTTAGCCGTGCCTTCTTAGGAGTCATCGTCTACCTGGGCATCCAGTATGGTTTTATTGGCTACATCATGAACTTTTGGTTTGTCCCGGCCCTGGTGGTTGGTATTGCCCTGGGTCTGTTCTTTGATTATTTGCCCCATCGTCCCTTTGAAGAACGCGATCGCTGGAAAAATGCCAGGGTTTACCCAAGCAAGCTTCTCAATCTTTTGATCCTTGGGCAAAATTACCACCTGGTTCATCACCTGTGGCCCTCAATTCCTTGGTATAAGTATCAACCCGCCTATTACTACATCAAGCCCCTGTTAGATCAAAAAGGTTCTCCCCAATCATTAGGGCTGCTCCAGGGAAAAGATTTTCTCAGTTTCCTCTACGATATTTTTGTGGGCATTCGCCTGCACCACAAACCCAAATCCTAAATTTTCCTGAAGTTATGGCTGATACCCAAGCAATTCTGGCTGCCCTCCGTCCCGTTCAAGATCCTGAGCTTCAAAAAAGCCTGGTGGATCTCAATATGATCCGCAATGTTTCTGTGGAGAATGGTACGGTGAAATTCACCCTGGTGCTCACAACGCCCGCTTGTCCCCTCAAGGAATTTATCGTCGAGGAGTGCAAAAATGCTGTGCTGCCTTTACCTGGGGTAAACGCTGTGGATGTGGAAGTCACCGCCGAAACGCCTCAACAGAAAGCACTGCCTAACCAACAGGGCATTGATAACGTCAAAAATATCATTGCTATCTCCAGCGGCAAAGGGGGCGTTGGTAAAAGTAGCGTTGCGGTGAATGTGGCGATCGCCCTGGCCCAAACTGGCGCAAAAGTCGGCCTCTTGGATGCAGATATCTACGGGCCAAATGTGCCGAACATGATGGGCATTGGCGAAGTCGAAATCAAGGTCGATAAAACAGGCGGCCAAGATATTCTCCAGCCAGAATTTAACCATGGGGTCAAACTCGTTTCCATGGCGTTCCTGATTGACCCAGACCAACCAGTGATTTGGCGAGGGCCGATGCTCAACGGCATCATTCGTCAGTTTCTCTACCAGGTGAACTGGGGCGAACTGGACTATCTCATCGTTGATATGCCCCCTGGTACGGGTGATGCCCAACTAACGATGGCCCAGGCGGTGCCCATGGCCGGTGCTGTCATTGTCACCACCCCCCAAACCGTTTCTCTCCTAGACTCGCGCCGGGGCCTCAAGATGTTCCAGCAAATGGGAGTGAATGTGCTGGGAATTGTTGAAAATATGAGCTACTTTATACCGCCGGATCTGCCAGATCGCCAATATGACCTGTTTGGCTCTGGGGGCGGCGAAAAAACCGCGAACGAATTGGATGTGCCTCTCCTCGGCTGCATTCCCCTAGAAATTGCGCTCCGGGAAGGGGGCGACACTGGTACACCGATTGTGGTCGCCCAACCAAAATCTGCTTCGGCTAAGGCTCTGGTCTCCATCGCTAAGGCGATCGCCGCGAAAGTTTCTGTGGCGGCCCTCGCTTAAATTGAAGCCCTAAATCATCCAACTAATTGGCATAAAAAAGGGGGCGTTAGCCCCCAGCTCTTTAGTGAATATTCTGAAAATCACCGTCGAAAATCGCAATAGTTCTTAACCCTTAGCGATTCATTTTCTTCGCCATGTTACGGAACATGTCCATGCTGCTATCGACCTTCAGGTTAGGACGAGGCGCTGCCGGGGTGATGGGAGTGCTGGCGGTTTCAGAAGAAGCCTTGGTTGCTTCCGTTGCCTGGGATGTGGCTTGTTGATTTTTGTTCAATTTACGGGCGATCTCCGAGGAGACTTGGGTGACAACGGTCGCGCCCTCTTGACCCTTCAGTTTCGGGAAAGTCCGCTTAATAGTTACGGATTTCTTCATCAATTCAGTATCACCAAGGGTCTGGGCTTCTTCAAAGTCGAGGAAGTAATCACTCTTAGGAGCTTCGTTCTTTTTCTTGCCGCCAAATAAGCCAAAAAGTGCCATAGGATTTAAATTTTCTTTTTTTAACAAACAACATTACTTGTTGTAAATGATATCAAAATTTTCTCATTTATGAGTTGGAACTCGCTTCTAACCCCACTTCAAAGCCCCTTGCTTTTTTTTGCATCATTTTAAAAATGTTGTAAAAACCGTTAGCCCTAGACGGCGTTAGGCTCACATTCAATCCCGTTTCTGCGATGAAGTCTGGGGTGACCGCCAGGATCTCGGCAGGCGATAAACCATTTAACCCTGTAATCAGTAGGCCCACCAATCCTTTCACGAGCTGGGCGTCAGAATCCCCATGGTAAGTCACTTTGCCCGCTTCGTAGTCTGCTGTGATAAAGACCTGGGAAACGCAACCATGGACTTTATTGTTGGCGTTTTTCTCACTGTCGGCCATGGGCTCGAGCTTGTTGGCGTACCACAAAAGCTGTTGATATTTTTGTTTGGGATCTGTTTTTCGCTTAAACCGACTGACGATCTTTTCGAGGTTTGCAGGTAACGTTCTAGGCATAATCACTTAAAAATAAACGTCGATAAAATTTGCAACTTCTATTGTTAAATATTGTGACAAAAAAAGATTGGCGATCGCCACTGGGTCAATCACCAACGGGGTCTTAGGGAGACCCAATATTTTAGGACAGCAATTAGTTCCGTAAAAAGGCTGGTAGATCCACCACTGCCGCAGACATCGGCCGCTTCTGGCTCCGGGGACTGTTGAGGGTCGGCGCTGGCCAGTTGTGGTTGGTTTCTGCTTTGGCCGGGGTGCCCATGGGCGCACTGACCCGTCGTTTGGTCACCGGGGGGGTAATCCGTAGGGCGGCCTTTAGGCTCATGGTGGGCTTCAGGATTGAAGCGGCCCCGGCGGATTCTTCCATTTCTTCAATTTCTTCTTCGAGGGCCGCTAACTGACGATCTAGGTCAGCTTCGGTATTCGGATCTGCTTTGGCGATCGCCGGCATTGTTGGCTCGGTTGCCGCTGTTTCCGGCTCAGACCAGGGTTGAATATTCGACGCCTTGGGCATGGAGGCTTCCCCGGTCGCCAAATCGTTTTCGACGGGAATATCCGCGCATTCATCTAGGGCTGATTTGTACTGCAGAGTGTAGCGTTGTTGCCGCTGGAGTCGCACCTGGAGATCCTTAATTTCCTGTTCGGCGGCGAATAGTTTTTGCTGCTGCTCGTTATAGGCTTCCTGGAGGAGGGCACATTCGCGTTCGATTTTCGCCAACTGTGTTTGGCTAGTTTGGAATTTGTATTCTAGTTCTGCGAGCATCTCTTGGTATTGGCGGGCATTTTGTTTGGCTTGTTCGAGTTCTTGCCCCAACTGACTGAGCTGTTGCTGGCTCGTATTCAGTTCGTCACTTTGCTGGGTAATGAGGCTGTCGGCGCTGCGGGAACGGATAATGTGTGCCTGGAGTTTTTCTTGGGATTCGGCCAAGGCTTCTTCGAGTTGAACAACGGTTTTGACCAGTTCGCGGTTGTGCTGCCTTAGTTTATGGGCGATGACATAGCCATCGGCGTTGGGACTCGGTTTCGGAATCGTCGGGCTAGGACTCGCAGACTCTGGTTGTTGTTTTTCAGAATGACCCGGATCTACGGCACTGGTCGCTTCGGTCTCGGGGGCCTGGGGCGGAGACTGATTGAGGTTCGCTTCGGTCTCGGGGGGCGTGGGCTCTGGCGAGGGGAAGTTAAAGTTGCTCATAGTTGTGCTGATGTAGACGGGACGCGAAAGGAAAACAGGAGAGGCAATGGGGTTTTGCTCTGCAGTGTAACAAGGGATTTGGCCGACTTTGACAAAATTTGCGAATTTTATCGTTTTTTTAATGGACTTGTCCCCAAGGAATCATGGTGGTGGAATAGGGTTCCCCAAAGTCTTGTCCCAAGTGTATCTGAATTGAACCATGGCGATCGCCAAATTGCATACCACTCCCGTAGGATTCTTAGGGGCTTGGGGCCAGGGCCACTTGGATCATTTCCGCAGGACTGAGGTTTGGGTGGGTAATACTGCCATCCCGGAGCCAGATAATCCGCTTGGTTTGCCGGGCCACTTCCGTTTCGTGGGTGACCATCACCACGCTCATGCCGTCGTCGTGGAGGGTCTGAAATAACGCTAAGATTTCTTGGGTGGTTCGGGAATCTAAAGCCCCGGTGGGTTCGTCCGCCAGCAGTAGTAAGGGTTTATTTACAATCGCCCTGGCGATCGCCACCCGTTGTTGTTGTCCCCCAGAGAGTTGGTTCGGACGATTATAGAGACGACTGCCCAAACCGACTTTGGTTAAAGCGGCGACGGCCCGGTCCCGCCGTTCGTGGGGAGGAACATTGCCATAGACCATCGGCAAAATAACATTTTCAAGGGCGCTCATCTGGGGCAAGAGATGAAATTGCTGGAAAACAAAGCCAATATTGCGATTCCGAATGGTGGCCAGTTGGCGATCGCTGAGGGTGGCGACATTTTGGCCATCGAGGAAATAATCGCCACTGGTGGGCTGATCGAGGCAACCAATGATGTTCATCAGGGTTGATTTGCCGGAACCCGACGCCCCCATAATGGCGCAATATTCTCCCGCTTGAATGCTGAGTTCTACCTGTTTGAGGGCATAGATTTGGGTGTCCCCTTGGCCGTAAATCTTGGAGAGATTATGAATTTCGATCATTGATTTTTGTTGGCGATCGCACAGTTGATCTTCATTCTAGGCCACAATCTTTGGGGTCTGCCGCTGTGGAGGTTTTCACGCTATGCCCCAAGAAATTGAACGGAAATTTCTCGTCATCGGCGATCGCTGGCGGGATCTGGCCCCAGGGATTCCCTATCGCCAAGGCTATCTCCAACGGACGCCCGAAAAAACGGTTCGGGTGCGCATTGCCGGGGAGCAGGCTTTTTTGACCATTAAAGGTAAAACCGAGGGGATTGGGCGCTTGGAATTTGAATACCCAATTCCCTTGATCGAAGCCCTAGAAATGCTAGAACATCTTGGCGATCGCCCCCAGATCGAAAAAATCCGCTACCGCATTCCCCTCGATAATTTCCTCTGGGAAGTCGATGAATTTCTCGGTGAGAACCAAGGCTTAATCCTGGCAGAAATTGAACTCACAGATGCTGATCAACCTTTCCCAAAACCCAATTGGATTGGCCCTGAAGTGAGCCACGAGCCCCGCTATTACAACGCCAACCTCGTTAGCTATCCCTACTGTCAATGGTCCCCCACAGAACAATCACCCTAGGGTTTCCCAAAGCTGCTACATTATTGGATCGATAACAAAATCCTTTAATTTTTTTTGAATCCAAAGCGCCATGACCTCCTCCCTCAATGACAAAACCATCGTCAAAGATTATTTCAATGCCAAGGGCTTTGACCGTTGGCGACGCATTTATGGTGACGGGGATGTCAACAAAGTCCAGGCTGATATCCGCGTCGGGCACCAACAGACCATTGATAAGGTGGTGGCTTGGCTTAAGGCCGATCAAAATCTCAACCTCAGAAGCATTTGTGACGCTGGCTGTGGGGTCGGTAGCCTCAGTATTCCCCTCATGGAGGCCGGTGCTCGCTCAATTTACGCCAGCGATATTTCTGAAAAAATGGTCGGTGAAGCCCAGGAACGGGCCGCAAAAATCTTTGGCAACACCCCTAATCTAAAGTTTGAAACCAAAGATCTCGAAAGCATCAGCGGCAAATACAATACGGTGATTTGCTTGGATGTGCTGATCCATTACCCCACCGAGGATGCGGCAAAAATGATTGCCCACTTGGCATCCCTCAGTGAAGATCGCTTGATCTTGAGCTTTGCGCCGAAAACGTTTTGGCTGACGATCCTCAAGAAAATCGGTGAATTCTTCCCTGGCCCTAGCAAGACTACCCGCGCCTACCAACACAAGGAACAGGATATCCGCCAAATTTTAATTGATAACGGTTTTGCGATCGCCCGCACCGAAATGACCAGTACCCGTTTTTACTATTCCCGTTTGTTGGAAGCGGTTCGCCTCCGGTAATAAATATTGCCTGAAATTTCCTAAGGAGACTTTGCATCGAACGAGGGGGCTAAATAGGAACACCAATCACTCCAGCCCCCAGGGTACAGTTTCAAATTATGGTGGCCCGTCAGCTCCAAAGACAGCCAATTGACACAGGCCGTGACTCCGGAGCCACAATACAGCACGATCTCTTGCTCAGGGGATAGGTTTTCCCAGAGGGTTTGTTGTACTTCCGGCGGTTGGGCGAACCCTTTGGCATCGGTAACTTGTTTCCAGGGGACATTGAGCGCCCCAGGAATATGGCCAGCAATTGGATCAATGGGTTCAACTTTTCCCAAATAGCGATCGCCATCCCGGGCATCGATCACCAGCCGTTGATTGTCCGTCGCGATTAACAAGTCCTGGCGATTAACCACCAATTGGGGTTGGGGATTTGGCTCAAATTGGCTGGGTTTAAACCCAGGAATATCAGTGGCGATCGGCGCTTGGGCAGTCTGCCAGGCCGGAAACCCGCCATCTAACAGGCGGGCTTTGTCGTGGCCATAGTATTTGAGCAACCACCAAAACCGCGCCCCAAAAGCACAGTGAAAGTCGTCATAGATAATCACTTCGGTGCGATTGCGCTCAATGCCGAGGCGAGAAAGTAACGAAACAAAAGCTTCTGGGTCAGGCAAAGGATGACGCCCCCCATGTTGTTGCACAGGGCCAGAGAGGTCTCGATCCAGATGCAGGTAATAGGCCCCAGGAATATGGCCTTGTTGGTATTGCGTTTCCCCCCAGGTCGGATCATTGAGCCGAAAGCGACAATCGACAATGACAAGGTTGGGATCAGCTAGGCGATCGCCCAATTGATCAACGGTGATGAAATGGGAAGATAAACGGGGCATCAGATGTTTAACGATATGTAAATAATTCTGTTGCCGCTGGGGATCACGGCGGTAGGTGAGATGATTGGCCACTTTCTGCAAAATCATCATGCCACGCCCCCCCGCATCTTCTAGGGTGGTTTGTTGGTGTTGTTGGGTAGCGTAATATTGCTCTAGGTCAAAGACAGTGGGGCTATGGTCCCAAATGCGAATTTCGAGGCTATGGTGACTGAGGCAGAGTTCAACGGTGATCTGGTACTGCTTGAGATCTTCGCCGTGGGCATGGCGAACAGCATTAGTAAATCCCTCAGCGATCACGATTTTACACTGGAGCCAATCTTGGCTGGCCAGGTGATGACGCAGTTGAAAAGCCTCACAGTGCTGGAGGACTTGGTCTAACTGAGCCGTATCACTGGGAATTTGGAATTGAAATTGGTCTAAGATAGCCAAAGTACAGCCATAAAAAGGGATAGTCTCCCTTGGTAGTTTAGCTTAAGTAATGCCTCAGATTCTTGTCATTGATGATGACCTTGCCATGCGGGTTCTCTTGGAACGGACCCTCAAACGTAAGGGTTATCAAGTCACCACCGCGAGTGATGGCAAAACGGGATTGGACTTGGCGATCGCCACCCGGCCCGATCTCATCATTTCCGATTGGATGATGCCGGAAATGAATGGCATTGAAGTCTGTCAAGCAGTGAAACAACACCCCGATCTCTCGACTACCTTTTTTATTTTGTTGAGTGCCCTAGATGCCGTCGAAGATAAGGTAATGGGTTTAGATGCGGGAGCCGATGATTTTCTCTGTAAACCCATTAGCAGCCACGAACTAGAAGCCAGGGTTAGATCTGGCCTGCGAATCTGTCGTCTCACCCAGGATCTGACTGCCCAGAAACGCGCTTTAGAGTCGGAACTGACCGAAGCCGCCCAATACGTTAAATCCCTTTTACCAGACCCCCTCTATCAAGATCATTTACAGATCGATAGCTGCTTTATTCCGTCTTCCCAATTGGGGGGCGATGGCTTTGATTATTTTTGGCTCAGTCCCCAGGAACTGGTGTTTTATCTTTTGGATGTGTCGGGCCACGGCCTCAAAGCCGCACTTCCTTCCATTAGTATTTTGAACCTCCTGCGATCGCGGAACAAAACTAAAGGTCTTGACTACCGCAGCCCCCAGGCTGTTCTGAATCACCTCAACCGCACTTGCCAATTTCTCGAACAGCAAGGGCAATACTTCACCATGTGGTATGGGATTTATGACGTGGATGACCGGATTGTTACCTATGCCTGTGCGGGCCATCCCCCGGCGGTTCTGGTGAAGCCCAATACTGGTGAACCGCCGCAATTATTAAAGGCCCAGGGGTTCCCGATTGGGATGTTGCCACCCGACCTCAGCATCTACGAAGAACATAGCCTTTATCTGCCGTTTAATTCCCGCTTGTATTTGTTTAGTGATGGGGTCTATGAAAATACGGCGGCCCTAAACCACAAACAGCAATGGAATCTGTTTTTGAACTTTCTACAGCGGTTCCAAGGCACTTCTCTCCAGCCTCTGGTCAAAAGCATTGGCGATCGCCTGCACCAAAATCACCTCGAAGACGATTTTTCACTGTTGCGTTTGACCCTCTAGCGTAACTTTGCCGCCGTCCGCAAAATTTGTCCCGCCAAGATCGCCGCCCCAAAGCCATTATCAATATTCATCACACCGATGCCCGCCGCACAGGAATTAAGCATGGTCAGCAGAGCAGAAACGCCCCCAAAACTCACTCCATAGCCAACACTGGTGGGCACCGCAATCACAGGGCAATCGGCCAAACCTGCCACCACGCTAGGCAAAGCCCCCTCCATGCCCGCCACCGTAATCAGAACGTCTGCTTGCTCGATTACATGGCGATGACTTAAAAGACGATGAATTCCGGCCACCCCCACATCCCAAAGGCGATTTACCACAAAACCCGATAACTCTGCGGTGACAGCCGCTTCTTCGGCTACGGGGAGATCGGCAGTGCCAGCGGTCAAGATCGAAATCGTCCCCCGATGGCGTACCTGGGGCGGTGCCTGGATGAGGGCACAAATGCGGGCTTCGGGGAAATAGGTGAGGTTATGTACCTTGGGCTGCAGTTGGTGGTAGGTCTCCACATCAATGCGGGTAGCCATGACAACCGGGTGGCGATCGCCCATCGTTTGCATAATTTGGGCAATATGATCCGGCGTTTTCCCTGGCCCCCAGATCACTTCCGGAAAGCCCGTGCGCAGTTGGCGGTGGTGGTCAATTTTGGCAAAGTCACCCACAGCTTCAAAGGTCAAATGCTTCAGCTCTGTCAGCGCATTTTGGGGACTAACTACCCCCTGGGCCACCGCTTCGAGTAACTGTTTGAGGGCCTCAGGATCGCTCATGGATAACCTTGTCGGTACAGATTGCGCCGCGCCTTAATTGAGAACTAACCATTTTTGGCCATTGAGGCGCTGGAGCACATAGCCGACCATCAAGGGAAGATTCACCCGACGTTCATCGATCATGAAAGACTCTAGGGTGCTGTGGGGGGAGCCATCCGTCGCAAAAGACCAAGCTTTCTGGCCTTTGATATCTGCATCAATGAAATAAAGGATAAATTGCCGCTTGTTATTGAGCCAACTGCCTTGAACCTGCCAGCAGACTTGGGATTCTAAACCTTTAATGGGAATATTCGTTTCGATAAATTTGAGACCCATGTCCCCAATGCCATTTTCCTTGAGGGCAGTTTGTAGATCCGGGAGGAAGTGATTCTCAATAAACTCCGCAAAGGGTTTGTCTTCTACTGCGGGGGGCTTTTCCTTTTTTTTCGCGGCGGGGGCTGCTTTGGATTTGGGATCGGTGGTTTCTGCCATAGTCTGCCGAAAAGTTGAGGGGTTCACGAAGGGCAAAGGGTTTTTGCTCTTTTTCATTTAAGCATATCCAAGTTTAGCGTGGGGGACGTGGCACAATGGGATGGCAAATTTTTTCGTTGGACATTTTTAAGGAGTGAGTTCGTGGGGCGATCGCGCGTTCGACAGCATGTCAATCCCTTAACCGATAAGTATCAACAGGTGTTTCAGATGCCAGATTGGTCAGAGCTTTTTGCTGATCTAACGGCCCCTTTGCACCTTGATATTGGCTGTGCGCGGGGGCGGTTTATTTTAGAGATGGCCCAACGGTTTCCAGAGCGTAATTTTGTTGGGGTAGAAATTCGCGAACCCCTCGTGGACGATGCCAACGAAATCCGGGATCAACTGGGGCTAAACAATCTTCACTACGTTTTTGCGAATATTAATACTTCTCTCCGGGTGCTGTTGGACTCCTTGCCGACGGAAACTTTGACTTGGATCACGATTCAATTTCCTGATCCTTGGTTTAAGAAAAAGCACCACAAACGCCGGGTTGTGCAACCAGATTTAGTTGACATTCTGGCGAAACATACACCCCAAAAGCTGGTTTTGTTTTGTCAATCGGATGTTGAAGAAGTTGCTTTAGAAATGAGAGAAAAATTTCTGGAGCATGAAAAATTTGTCCTCACCCATGATTCGTTTTGGCTGAAGGAGAATATTTTTCCAGTGCCGACGGAGCGGGAAGTCGCCACGGCTAACAAAGGCGAACCGGTCTACCGTTTTCTTTTGCATAAAAAAGAAGAAAGTAGCGCGTAACAGATGCCTTGGCGATCGCCCCTAAAGCGACTAAATACCTTGGCCAAGCCCTAGCCCACTAACACAAATGATCCCGTCTGAAGCCGAACCGTTGATTTCGGTTAACCGCGTTGTATCAAAAATGTGACGATCTTTACAATGGGGGAATACAAAGCTTTCTGCGGAAAACATTGCTATGAGCATCAAAGATAAACCCCCCTCTCGGACGAGGCAAATTGGCTCCATTTTGTTGTGGCTGACGGGACTTTTTTTCCTGGTGAATGCCTTTTTCCCCAATTTGTTTGGTAATCCGACCCCCCAGGTGCCCTACAGTCTCTTCATCAATCAGGTAGAAGATGGTCAGGTGGCCCGCGCTTCCGTTGGCGATCGCGAAATCCGTTACCAACTCAAAGCCGAAGGCGAAGAACAACAGGGCACAATCCTCCGCACCACCCCCATTTTTGACCTAGATTTGCCCAAGCGTCTCGAAGCCAGTGGCGTTGAATTTGCCGCACCTCCCCCAAAAAATAATTTCTTTGGCAATATCTTGGGTTGGGTGATCCCGCCGATTATTTTTGTCTTAATCTGGCAATTTTTCATTGGGCGCAGTGCTGGTGGTGCCGGTGGGGCAGGGGGAGCACTCTTCTTTACCCGTAGCAAAGCAAAAGTCTACGTTGAGGAAGAAGCCACAAAAATCACCTTTGATGACGTAGCTGGTGTCGAGGAAGCCAAAACCGAACTCACAGAAATTGTTGAATTTCTAAAAACCCCCCAACGCTACACGGCGATCGGTGCCAAAATTCCCAAAGGGGTATTACTGGTTGGCCCTCCGGGAACCGGAAAAACCCTCATGGCGAAGGCCGTTGCTGGCGAAGCTGGCGTGCCTTTCTTTAGTATTTCGGGTTCGGAATTTGTTGAACTCTTTGTCGGTGCCGGTGCCGCCCGGGTACGGGATCTCTTTGAACAAGCCAAGAAAAAAGCCCCTTGTATTATCTTTATCGATGAATTAGATGCCATCGGCAAATCCCGGGCCAGTGGCGGCATGATGGGGGGCAATGACGAACGGGAGCAAACCCTCAACCAGCTTTTAACCGAAATGGACGGTTTTTCGGCGGGCGATGCCACCGTGATTGTCCTAGCTGCAACGAACCGCCCCGAAACCCTTGATCCTGCCCTGCTCCGCCCAGGACGGTTTGACCGTCAAGTCTTAGTGGATCGCCCGGATCTTGGCGGACGTCTAAAGATCCTCGAAATCTACGCCAATAAAGTTCAACTCGACAACGAAGTCAATTTAAAAGAAATTGCGACTCGCACCCCTGGATTTGCGGGGGCTGACTTGGCGAACCTTGTTAACGAAGCAGCTTTGCTAGCGGCTCGTAATAAGCGCGATAAGGTGACTCAAGCGGATTTTTCGGAAGCAATTGAGCGGGTTGTCGCTGGCCTGGAGAAAAAAAGCCGGGTTTTGTCGGACAAAGAAAAGAAAATTGTCGCCTATCATGAAGTCGGTCATGCCCTTGTTGGTGCTTTGTTGCCTGGGGGAGGCCGAGTTGCCAAGATTTCCATTGTGCCGCGTGGAATGGCAGCCTTAGGTTATACCCTACAAATGCCTACAGAAGACCGTTTCTTGATGGATGAGCGGGAAATGCGTGACCAGATTGCCACCCTACTCGGAGGCCGTTCCGCAGAAGAAATTGTTTTTGGTTCGATCACCACAGGTGCCGCCAACGATCTGCAACGGGCCACGGATCTCGCCGAACGGATGGTCACCACCTACGGCATGAGCAAAGTCCTCGGCCCCCTTGCCTATGAACGGGGTTCTCAAAATAATTTCCTCGGTGAAAGTATGATGAATCCCCGGCGCATGGTCAGCGATGAGACAGCCCAGGCCATCGATGCAGAAGTGAAAGAAATTGTCGAGACTGCCCATGATCAGGCGATCGCCATTTTGCGGGCCAACCGAAATTTACTCGAAACCATCTCCCAAAAAATCCTCGATACAGAGGTCATTGAAGGCGATGAACTCCAGGAACTTTTGAACCAAGCCGTTAAGCCAGAAGTTTCAGCTTCAGCCTAGGCCCCAAACCTTGAATGTTGCCTGATTAGTAACTTAGAAATAAAAAATAGTTTCCTATGGCTTTTCCAAGGGTCATGGGAACTTTTTTATGGTGCTGTGGTTGCTGGGGGGCTCACATTTTCCACGTCTGGTAGGGTAGGAATGCTAGGTAAAGCAGGAATCCCCGCATCGGGAACTAACCCTTCGCTTGGGGTTGGGGTCGTATCTAGGCTTGGGGGTGGCGTGATTGTCTCTGGGGTTGGCGATGCTGGCGATGTTGTAGCTTCGTTACTCGCCACAGGCTGACTGAGGTTCAGGAGGACATCTACTTCGGGATAATAACTGGCCCACTGTTTGATATTGGGGTTCCGTTGCCAATCCTGTTGGGAAATACGCAGATTAAATAGAGGAGCCACCGCCACATCATTTTGACCAAGTACCAAAAGATCCAAAGTGCTGGGGGTGGGACTTTGCCTAAATAACAAAGGAATTAGCAATTCGGTGCGATCTTCGGCCTGGCGCATAAACCAGGAATAGCGGCTGGGGGGTTGACCGGAACTTAAGGGTTCTAGACCATTAATTTCAATGGCATCAAAACGGAGCATACAAGACATTTCTGGGGTGATCGCTGGGTCTTGGGGAGGCTCGGCATAATCACAGGTCAGTTGGGGCGGTGCTTGGGCGATCGCCTGGGGGAGCGTCAAGCTTAATAGTCCAACTAAGCCCACCAGACCCAAACAAGATCTAGAGGCGAAACCCAGGGCCAATGGGGGAATCCCTGGGACAGAGATGCGGTTTTGAAAACTATAGAACATCGGCGAAACCTACAATAGGAGCGCGAAAGGAAGGCAAAAGCCTTGTATGATATCATCCTACCGAAAAAATACCTGTCGCCAAGTCAGGCTTGATCATCCTCTGCCCTTGACACGTTTCGTTTCAAGACAAGAAGATTCTTTCAGCAACCCCTCAGCTTGCCATAAACTTTCTTTAGAAAAGCTTAGATCTAAAGCTCCCGCCAAAAATTAGGGCCATGCTAGACAGCAACGAGGTCTGTCTGATTGGTCTCTTGACGTAATTCATGATTCTTAACGCCATTACCCCCGATATTGCTTGGACTGCCCCCTGGAATGTGCTGCAACAGTTGTGTCATCTTTGGCGGCGGTTTGGCATTGGCATCGACCCCCAGGATCGCCTATACATCAGTGGTGCCCAGTTACAAGAGGCAGGGTTGGCCCTCGACTACGACGTTTTTCACCTCCTCATCGAAACGGATTTTACGGCTCTGCTGTGGGCGAAGGCTATTGATCCCGCCGCAGTTACTCCGGATACGCCGTCAGCCCCAGGGGAACAGTATGAAATTTCTATGGTGTTCGATCCCCAGGCGATCGCCCCCCTGATTGCGACCCTCCTCGGTAGTCATGTGGACTTTCCCCAATTGAAGGCCCTGCGAAAAAAGATTTTGCCCCAACGCTCTGCGATTCCGCCGGATCTGATGGTGGGCCTCTTGGAGATTGTGCGATCGCCGTCCATTCAAGAAACTGCATCTGACGAGGCAGTGGTGCCAAACCAACCCCTGAATATGTTGCTGAGCCAGCGCCTAGAGCAGGAAAAGATCCTCAATAATGTCACCCACCGCATCTACCAAAACCAAGACCTGATGGTGACGGTACGCATGGCCCTCGAACAAGCCCAGCGCCTCTTACGGGTTGATCGGCTGCTGGTTTATCAGCTCGATTTACCGACGGCGAAGCCAGAGAAATTCGTCAATCGGGTCACCTTTGAAGTGGTGTCCTCAGACAAAGTTACTTCCCTCCTGCATTTTGACCAAGATGAATGCCTGACGAATAATCAACTGATCAAAGATGCCTATCTGAATGGGAAGCACTTGGCGGTAAATGACATCGAGACCCAACCAAACCTCAGTCCCTGTTTTAAACAACAACTCCAAGGGATGCAGGTCAAGGCGAAGTTGGTAGTGCCCCTCATCGTCGAGCAGCGCCTCTGGGGTTTACTCATCGCCCACCAATGCCATGGCCCCCGCCGTTGGCGCAAAAATGAAATTACTTTCCTGACCCACGTGGCGGAATATTTGGCGATCGCCATCCTCCAAGCCCGTTCTTACCAGCAATTGCAAGAACAAAAAACCAGCCTTGAAACCCTCGCCCAACGCCGCGCCCGGGAACTAGAAGATGCCCTCCTTTCTGCCCAAGTGGCCAGCCAATCGAAAAAAGAATTTATCCACATCATGAGCCACGAGCTTTTGACCCCGCTCACGTCGATCATTGGCCTCTCGAATACCCTCAGCTATTGGACAGCCGACGACAATCCGAAAAAGCTCTCCCCCGAAAAACAGCGCGTCTATCTCCAAACCATCCATGAAAGCGGCACTCGCCTGCGCAATTTGCTCCAGGATATTCTTGATTTTTCCCAAACAGAAGCGGCCCGTTCCGTGTTGGATTTACAGAAATTTTCCCTCAAACAATTGTGTTATCGCGTCCTCAATGGGTTCCAAGAATTAGGCGATCGCCAGGGGATCAACCTTAAATTCATCAATCAACTAGAACCAGAACAAGATTCCTTTTACGCCGACCCAATTCGCCTGGAAAAAATCCTCAGTCACCTCCTGTCCAATGCGATTAAATTTACCTCCCACGGTGGCGAAGTCACCTTCAGCATTTGGCGCGAAAAACAAAAAGATGTCAGCTTCCAGGTCAAAGACACGGGCATTGGCATCCCTCCCCAGCAAATTCCCCTCCTGTTTGAGCAGTTCCAGCAACTCGAACCTTCCATGAGTCGTCGCTACGATGGGGCAGGGTTTGGTTTAGCCCTCGTCAAACAGCTCGTCGAAATTCACCAGGGACAAATCCACGTCACCTCCACCCCAAAAAAAGGCTCCATCTTCACCGTCCGCATCCCCAACCAAGTGCCCCGCAATCTTCACCCCGTGGGTAAGGGGAGTGTGGGCGGTAACCAAGGCGGCACCATTGTGCTGGTTTCCCAGGATGAAGAAATGGCGACCCTGATTTGTGAGTTGTTAACGGCGACGAACTACCAAGTGATTTGGCTGATCGATAGCGAAATTGCCAGCCGTCAGATTAGTGCTCTCCAGCCGATTTTAGTGATTCTCGATGCCCACCAACATAAAATTCAAATTGAAGACATTATCGATAGCCTCAAAATGGCCCCCCAAACCCAACAAATTCCCACCCTCTTGACGGGCGATCGCCTCAGCGATGACCAGTGGCAAAAACTTCAAAAACATGGTTTCCAAGATTACCTCCCCAAGCCGATCCACAGTGAAAAACTGATTGATATGGTGAACCATTACGTCACCCGTCACTATCTCGCCAGCACCCTCTAGGACAGCCAACCCATTGGCGATCGCCCGCTGTTTCTGGCACGATTCAACTACGCCCACCCCTTCACTTCGGCCATGCGCAACCTCTATCCCCCTCTCCAGCCCTACCACAGCGACAAACTCCCTGTTTCTGAGCTCCACACCCTCTATTACGAAGAATCCGGCAATCCAGATGGCAAGCCCGTCGTCTTCATTCACGGTGGCCCTGGGGGGGGCTGTCCCCCGATCTATCGCCAATTTTTTGATCCGCAACAATGGCGCATTATCCTGTTTGACCAGCGGGGCGCAGGCCAGAGTACCCCCAGGGCAGAATTACGGGAAAATACCACCTGGGATCTCGTTGCAGATATCGAAAAAATCCGCGACCATCTCGCCATTGACCAATGGTTTATCTTTGGCGGCAGTTGGGGCAGTACCCTCGCCCTTGCCTATAGCCAAACCCACCCAGACCGTTGCCTTGGTCTGATCCTGCGGGGAATTTTTATGCTCCGTCAAAAAGAAATCCAGTGGTTCTATCAGTACGGGGCCAGCGAAATTTTCCCCGATGCCTGGGAAAGTTACCTCAAACCGATTCCCCCTGACGAACGTCACGATCTCGTCAGTGCCTATTACAAACGTTTAACCAGTCCCGATCCTCACATTCGCCTAGAAGCAGCTCAAGCCTGGTCTGTGTGGGAAGGTAGCACCAGTCGGTTAATTCCTTCGGCGGCCAGTAAAGTGAGTTTTGCACGCCCAGAATTTGCCGAAGCCTTTGCCCGGATTGAATGCCATTACTTCGTGAATAAAGGTTTTTTTACCACGGAAAATCAACTCCTCGAAAACATTGATCGCATCCGTCATTTACCGGCAGTCATTGTCCAGGGTCGCTATGATGTGGTTTGTCCGATGACCAGTGCCTGGGAACTCCATCAAGCCTGGCCAGAGGCAAAGTTTGTCCTTGTCCCGGAGGCAGGTCACTCGGCCTTTGAACCGGGGATTCAAACGGAATTATTGAACGCAACGGATGCGTTTGCAACCCTATAGTTTTTATTTTTTAGCAGCACTTATGGCTTGGCATTACCAGACCCCTGGCATTCCGGATCACCTATTTAAACGTTTACCGGGCATTCCCCTGACGAAACGAGAAGCGCGGCTTTTGATTATCTCAGCCCTACGGATGGAGGCGGATTCTGTACTCTGGGATATTGGGGCCGGGACGGGGACAATTTCCGTTGAGATCGCCCTTTTATGCCCCCAAGCCCAGGTGATCGCCGTTGAACGGGATGAGGAGGTCGCGGATTTAGTGCGTCGCAATTGTGCACATTTTCAAACCGACAATATTACGGTGATTGAGGGGAATGCACCGGAATGTTTTGCCCAGATTGCCACGAAGCCGGATCGGATTTGTCTTGGGGGTGGCAAACCGATCAAAGTTCTGTTGAGTGAGGCTTGGCAATGCTTACGGCAAGGGGGCCGAGCGGTGGCGATGGCGACTAACTTGGAGCAGCTTTATCAGCTTTCGGAAGGTTTTTCGGAATTGCAGGCCCGGAATGTGGAAGTGGTCCAGGCGGCAATTAACCGTTTAGAAACCCAGGGAATGCGCCAGGTGTTTGCGGCGGTAGACCCGATGTTTATCTTGAGTGGGGAAAAAATTTAGGGGTAGAAAATGCTTGTAAAATAAACCCCTGCCCCTGGATGGAGAGAGACAAAACGATGCGCCCCCGAAAACGGTTTGGTCAACATTGGCTGACGGATCAACGGATTTTAGATGAGATTGTTGCGGCGGCAAACCTGCAACCGACAGACCGGGTCTTGGAAATTGGCCCAGGGAAAGGGGCGTTAACCAGCCGTTTATTGCCTCAAGTAGAAGCCTTGCTCTCGGTAGAAATTGACCGGGATCTATGCAAGTACATGGTCAAAAATTATGGCGATCGCCCGAACTTTTTACTCCTCGAAGCGGACTATCTCCAGGCAGATATTAATGAATTTTTAGGGGATTTTCCCCAATTTCAGAACCCCCGCAAGGTGGTGGCAAATATTCCCTACAACATCACCGGGCCGATTTTGGAGAAGCTCCTGGGCACCATTGACCGACCGAACTCGAATCCCTTTGAGTCGATTGTGCTGCTGATTCAAAAGGAAGTAGGCGATCGCCTGGTGGCTCATCCTTGTACTAAAGCCTTTGGGGCCTTGACTCTGCGGGTGCAATATCTCGCCGATTGTGAAACGGTTTGTGTCGTCCCGCCGAAGGCCTTTTACCCGAAACCAAAGGTCGAATCCGTGGTGGTGCGCCTACGGCCCCGGCCCCTCGCCCAGCCAGCCCAGAACCCCAAACTACTCGCAACCCTGATTAAGGTGGGCTTTGCCAGCAAGCGCAAAATGCTGCGCAATAACCTTAAAAGCCTTTATAACCCAGAAATTCTCGACCCCATTTTTGCAGATCTCGACATTAGTCCCCAGGCGAGGGGGGAAGAAGTGGATCTTTTACAATGGATTGCCCTGAGCGATCGCCTCAATGATTACCCAAAGGAATAGCGCTTTTTCACAGGTTGGGTAATCTCCCAGGTACAGGTCAGGCCCGCCGCAAAGGTCACTAAATCTCCTTTACCCATGGTGACCGGGGTGCCTCCCTCTGGGGTTACAGTTACTTCCCCCTCAAGGAAATAGCAGGTTTCCGCTTCGTCGTAAGACCAGGGAAAGGTGGAGACTTCCTTCGTCCAAATGCCCCAAGTTTTGACCCCCAGTGCCGCTAACCGTTCCGGGCTGGGTTGACGTTCAATCTGAATCGCTTGCTGGTTTGTTGTGACCATGGTTTTTCTGAAAAAAAACGACAAATCAAGTGCGTTTCGATTGTAAGGGAAAGCCGATGAAAGCTAGTTGCGGAAATACAGGCGACCATCGAGATCCATGAGGCGTACCCGCACATTCATCAACTCTGCCTCTTCCCGTTGAGCAAAAGGACCGATGGCGATGTGAGGCCCCCGGGGAGCGCTTTTTGCTTCGATCAGATCCTGTTGAATGCCCATGCGCCGCAGTTGGTCTTGAATGTCTTGGCCCTGGCCACGGCTGGGAATCGCCACAAAATAACCCCCATGGCTGTTGGCTGCTGTGGTGCTATTGGCAGCGAATGAATCCCCGGAACCCATGTCTGTAATCTGGGCAGCAATGCCACTGGCTTGGAGGTTGGCCCGCAGCGTTTCTGCATTTTCGCGCTCAGAAAATAAACCAGCCTGGATGCGATCGCCTTTCACAAAAGCAGTTGGTTCCACCTGGCGCACCGTTGCCAACATCAAGGGACTAGACCCGACTACTTCAACCCGGTAGCGGGCACTTGACCGCGGCGCTGGGGGAACGAATGCCGGAGGGGACGCGGTGGGAGCCGGAGCCTCAAAAATATATTCTTGACCAGGGGCCACCGTCGTTGCAGGGCCATCGTAAAACACAGGTTCCGAGGCGGGGGCTTCTTCCCAGAGGGGAATCACTGGGGGGACAGGGGGTAACGGCTCAAAGGTGAAAACTTCTTGGGCGATCGCCCCAGGCGAAAGCAGCACAAATCCCCCAAGAACAGCCAATAGGGGACACAGATTAGGGCAAGACTTCAACACCGATCTTTTCCTCCGTAAACAGACGGGGTAAATAGGCTTTTTCGACAATCTTATTAAAGATTTGGCCAAACGCAAATGCTGACCCCCAGTCCTGAAGATTCCGAACCCATGACCCACCGAGATTAAACATTTAAGCAGGGATCAGGGTCGGCTTTTGGGACACAATTTTCGCCGTTAGGGCTTCTTCCAAAGGCGATCGCCCCAAACGAGCCTCTAGAATGGCCATCACTTCCCGACCAAAATCATTGGGGTTTTGTCGCCACGCCTGGAGACACACTTCCCCAAAGAAAGAACCGAGAGGTTCCGGGTTCCACAAAAGTTTTTTCGCCGTCCAGGGCATCAAACTCATCGGGTTATAGTCCGGCTTTAGCACCTCTTGATCAAAGGCATATTGTTCGAGGTGGGTATGGGGTTGGAGACCAATAAAGAAAATGGCGGGTTCTACCTTATCGACCCCGAAGATTTTTTCGAGTTCCCGGTGGTAGGCGATGGTTTGGCGGATCGTATCAAAGGTCTCATCAATAACGTTAAACGAATAATTCACCGAGACCACATCATTAAAGCCCGCCGCTTTGAGATCCCGGCAGTTTTGTAATACCCGCCGCAGGTTGTAACCCATGCGCATTTTCCGCACGAGTTCCTGGGAGCCGCTGGTGATGCCAATTTCAAAATAATTCATCCCCGTTTCTACCATCAGATCGCAGATCTCTGGGGTCAAATTATCAGCGCGGATATAGGAAGCCCAGTGAATATCGTCCATGCCCGAATCGCGGATCGCCTGGAGCAACTCCACCACATCATCCATGTACTTTTTCGCCGGAATAAACTGGGCATCGGTAAACCAAAAATTACGAATCCCTCGATCATAGAGTTGACGCATTTCTGCGACTACTTCCGCCGCCGGATTGACCCGGACTTGCTTGCCTTCGACGACGGTGTAGATGCAATAGCAACAGTTGTGGGGGCAGCCCCGTTTCGTCTGGACACCGATGTAAAAATCATTTTCCTGGAGATAATAATCAAACTCCGGCCAAATTTCAGCAATGTACTGGTAATTGCAAGCGGTTTTTTCAATGGGGGTGGGTTCTTCGTGGATCATGCCGGGGCGTAACTCTGCTTGGCCCACAACATAGCAACGTTGATCGCTAAAGTCTTGGCCCCGGAGTAGGCGTTCTAGTAGGGTCTCTCCTTCGCCGATGGAGACGATCGCCCCTTGGGGCAACGCAGTTTTCAGTTGTTCGTAGAAGACGCTGACTGCTCCGCCGCCAACGACTATCTGGGCTTCAGGATTATACTGTTGGGCTTTTTTGAGGCCGCGCTTAATGAGTCCCAGGTTGCGCCACAGTTCACCATAATAGGCCGCCATCACCTTAAGACCCCCGAAAGCTCCCCTTAGTTTGATGAAGGGATTCTTCGCGTAGAAAATCTCAAAGGAGTTTTGTAGAGGGTTGCCGCCCCGGCCGCCCACGGGGGCATAGATTTGGATATCGCGCCAGGAAAAGACCAGCAACGTCGGCTTAAAAGCGGCGATACAGTCATCAAGGGCTTTCTTGTAATCCAGAGGCGGTACTGCCCCTAGGTCGAAAATCTTTTGTTCGAGGTTTGGGAAGAGCTTATGGACATGATCTGCTAGGTACACCACGCCAATGGGAAAGATGGGATTGCAAGGGAGGCGGACGTAGAGGAGGCGCTGAGTCATGGTGGAAATGAGCAGGCGTTGTTACATAAGTTAACTCTCATTATAGGGAAAATCCGCAGCGGGGCGATCGCCTTGGGGTAGTGACGGGTGCCTGTTTGCAAAACGAGCAACCCCTGAATGCACCATAATTATCGATTTTAAATTCAATAGATCGGCTTCTTTCTTAAACGGATTGAAAGAAAATTTAAAGTTTTAACTGGTCACTCTTAATTTCTACTTAATTCCCATGGCGATAATTGTAATCGGCATCCTCTATGTCTGCCCATTTAACTGATTAGATGTTTTCTAACCACGGCTAAAGCCTTTGTTTAAAAAAATATTAAAAGGCTCTAACCACTTTCTGTTTAAGGAAATTCATTTGGATATTTGGATAAAAAAAGTGTATTTAAGGAATTGATTCGCCATAAAAAATAATGGCATAATTCTCTATGATAAACACTCAATATTCAAAACCAAAATCAGGGGCAAATTAAAATATTTCTTCCTTAAAACATCTTTGAGACGCTGTAAACTAAGCACCCTATAATCATGATTCACGACGACGGCAGAAGTAATTATTCAAATAATCGTCCTTTCCAAGATATTTTCAAGGCGCGATTCTCCCGCCGGAGTATGCTCCAAAAAAGCATGATGCTCTCCGCCGCTGGTTTTATCGGAGCGATCGCCGGCAATAGCGTCCTCAAACCCAGCACCGCCGCCACCCAAGTTGCCCAACGGCGCACCAGTCCCCTGTTGGGATTCAATGCTGTAACCCTAGCCCAAGGCAATGGCCCCGTCCCCAGTATTTCCAGTGACTACCAATACCAAGTGTTGATCCCCTGGGGCACTCCCATCCAACCCGGTGGCCCCGAATACAATGGCGACCCCAACACCCGACCCACCGCCGACGAACAGGCCCAGCAGATCGGCATCGGCCACGATGGGATGTGGTTTTTCCCCCTCGGCAACAACAATGACCATGGTTTGTTGGCGATTAACCATGAATTTGGCATCAACGAACACGTCCTGGGGAAAGCAGATCCCGCCAGCCTTGAGGATGTGCGATTGTCTCAACATGCCCATGGTGCCTCCGTCGTTGAAATTAAGAAAAATAATCGTGGCGTTTGGGAAGTGGTGCGCAGTAACTATGCCCGCCGGATTCATGCCAATACCCCCATGGCCTTCAGTGGCCCTGCAGCAAATCATCCCCTCCTAAAAACGGCAGCGGGCAATGCGCCGAAAGGGACGATCAATAACTGTTCTAATGGTCACACTCCCTGGGGCACTTACCTCACCTGTGAGGAAAACTTCAACACCTACTTCGGGGCCACCGGAGAATGGACGCCCACTGAAGCCCAGGCCCGCTATGGACTCGCCAGCAGTTCTCGCTATGGTTGGGCAAGCTATGACGAGCGGTTTGACCTATCCAAGGCGGCCTACAAAAATGAAGAAAACCGCTTCGGTTGGGTCGTCGAAATTGACCCGATGGATCCCAACCAGACCCCTGTGAAGCGGACAGCCCTCGGTCGCTTTAAGCATGAAGGGGCAGAAATTGTCGTTGGTCGTGGCGGTCGTGTGGTCTGCTACATGGGTGACGATGAACGCTTTGACTACATTTACAAGTTCGTTTCGGCAAACAATTGGCAGTCAATGCGGGCGCGGGGGATCAGTCCCTTCGATGAAGGCCAGTTGTATGTTGCCAAGTTCAACGATGATGGCTCTGGGGAATGGCTTCCCCTCAGTATGGATAACCCAGCCTTACAAGGAAAATTCCAAGACCAGGCTGAAATCCTTGTGTATACTCGCTTAGCGGCAGATGCGGCTGGGGCAACGCCGATGGATCGTCCGGAATGGATCACTGTCGGCACCGAGGAAAACGTTTACTGTGCCCTCACTAACAATAGCCGTCGCACGGAAGCTGATGCGGCGAACCCCCTGGCACCGAATCCCGACGGTCACATTATTCGCTGGCAGGATAGCGATCGCCACGTGGGGACAACCTTCACCTGGGATATTTTTGCGATCGCCCAAGATACCCATGGCACCGAAGAATCTTTTGCCTCTCCCGATGGACTATGGGCTGACCCCGATGGCCGTCTCTTTATCCAAACCGATGGTGCCCAGAAGGACGGCTTGAATGACCAACTGCTCGTAGCGGATACCAATACCAAGGAAATTCGGCGTCTCTTTACTGGGGTGACTGATTGCGAAGTAACGGGGATTACGGTGACCCCAGAGCGTCGCACGATGTTTATTAACGTGCAGCACCCAGGCGATGGCAACCCAGCCACCACCAATTTCCCGGCTCCCCAGGGGAGTGGGATGGTGCCCCGGGATAGCACTGTGGTCATCACCCGTAAAGATGGCGGCATCGTTGGCTCATAGCACTTTGATGATTTAGTTAGGATTTGGCGTTACAGTTCGGTCACCCCAACGGTTCAACTCTGGGGTGACTTTTCTCTTTTATCGGCCTAGGGGTTAAGCTAGATTTCGCTCTGTCACCACCCAATTTTTGTCCATGTCCCCAACGACCCACGCCACGGGCCAAGATCCTGAAGTCCAGCTCCAACGGGTTTGTACCCAAGCCTACGGCGAGCCTCTGCAACTACTTTGGTGGGAAATTGCGGATGCCCAGGGGAGCCTCAAGGTCATTTGTCGAGAACAGCGCCGGGGGTATTACATTGAGGCGTTACTGCACCGTACCGCCGCTGGCTATCAACCGAGTCATGGTTTGGTGGCAGCCTTTGCGACCTTGTTAAAACCTGACCCCAGTCGCTGGGAAAATTTGACCAAACGGGCTACGGCAACGGACTGGCAAGCCCTCGATCGCCTGTGGTTTTATGCTTTGACGATTCCCGATAGTGAGATTTTCTGGGGCGATGAAACGATCATTGGGGTTACGGTGGCAGAAAAGGCGATCGCCCGGTTTGGTTATGCCGTGCCCGACCCATCCTTGCTCCCGGTCTTGATCTTTGAAAATCGAGCTTTGGGGTTAAATCTAATCAGCTATGTTTGCGATCCAGATCATTTTGCGGGCGAGAATCTCCTTTATGATCACCGTACCCACCGGGGGGAAGCTTACCCAAATCTGTTTGAAGCCCAAATCCGCCTAAAACAAAAGCTAGATGCGTATTTTCCCGGCTAGACCGCCGCGATCTATTGTTTGTCCTGGGGGCGAATGGCTCAGAATTTATTGGGTGCAAACAACCCTAAATAATCCGTTGAGATCCCAGATAAAACTTAATCTAAAAAACACCATTTCTTTAACTGCAATTAACTTTTTTCCCTTGTTCGCCTAATTACCCAAATACGTGAAAAAAGATAAAGCCTAATCGTTGCGCCTCGGCACTGGAACCTCTGGCCTTGATGACTAGGGTTCAGGTTTTAAGTTAGGCTTGAGTTGAGAAATATAGAGGTTGCCTCTGCGCTAATGGAATTGCTCGAATACCAAGCAAAACAACTTTTTGAACAGGTGGGGATACCCACGTTGCCGTCCCAGATTATTGCGGATCCCCGGGAACTGAAACAGTTGCAAATTCCCTATCCCATTGTGCTGAAGTCCCAGGTGCGGGCTGGGGGACGGGGTAAAGCTGGGGGCATTAAACGGGTGCAGAATACCATCGATGCGATCGCCGCCGCGCGGAATATTTTTAATTTGGCGATCGCCGGACAATACCCTGATGTTTTATTGGCCGAGGCCCACTACGAACGCAAGCAGGAAATTTTCTTGGCGGTGGTTTTAGACTACGAATTGCAGCGGCCTGTGCTTTTGGGGTCGGCCCACGGCGGCATGGAAATCGATCAGCTTTTGGCGAACCTCCATCAAGTGGTGATCAAAGACTTTTTCTCCCCGTTCCAAGCGCGCCATCTCCTCAACAAAATGGGCATCCGGGGCGCATTGGTCCCTGCCTTGAGCGACATCATCAAAAAAATGTACGATCTGCTCCTTGCCAAGGACTTGGAATTGGTGGAAATCAATCCCCTGGGCATTAACCAAGCAGGGGAATTAATGGCCCTTGATGGTAAGGTCACGGTTCACGATACGGCCCTCCGTAAGCACCCTGAAATTGCCCTATTTTACGAGCACCAAAATCAACTCAGCTTTACCCCAGAGGCGGCCCCCCTCTCTTGGCAACATGATGTCCAGGGGGGCGCGGTGGGCATTGTTTGCTATGGGGTGGGGGCAGCGGCGGTGATTTGGGATATGCTCCATGATCTCAAGGGTCATCCAGCCTGCTGTTGGCTCCTTGGCCCCCGCGCCCAGGGTCGAGTGTTTTCACCCTATGACCTAGATGAGCAGATCGAGATCATTCTTGAACAATTGGCCGCACTACCGCAGATCAAGGTGGTTTTGTTGAACTTGGTGGCAGAGGCAGAAATTAACCAACGCATTTTGGCAACTTTAACGGCACGTTTACCCCAATTGGCGATCGCCCCGGATGCCGACCCCGATCCAGAGCTGCCTGAGTTGTCCCAACACATTATTGTGCGCTGTTTACCTTCCCTTGACCCGGCGATCGCGCCTGGTTGCCATTGGGAAGAAGATTTAGAGGCCGCCGTCAAACAGGCGATCGCCCTCAGTAAACCCGGAACCTAAAACGCCTTTCAACTTTTCTCACACACAGGACTTAGACACAACGGCAATGGCTTGGCACACAAATCACAATATTCTAATTCAAGGGATCCATACGCCCCTCGCCCAATATTATCTCCCCCGGATGGTCGCCTATGGCACCGAGATTATTGGGGGCGTCAGTGCTGGGGGCGGTGGCGAGACCCTTGATGGCATTCCCATTTTTGATTTGGTCATGGAAGCCAAGGCCCAGGTCGGCGAGATTACCACCAGTTTGATCTTTGTCGAACCCTTTGAGGTTTTGGATGCGGCCTTTGAGGCGATCGCCGCCGGGATTAAACAACTAATCATCGTTTCTGCGGGAGTGCCGCCCCTGGATATGGTGCGCCTGCTCTGCCAAGCCCAACAAGAAGAGGTGCAGATCCTAGGGCCAGGGAGCAGTGGACTCGTGATTCCGGGGCAACTGTGGCTAGGGACAAGCTTCGTTAATCATTTCCAACCCGGTGAGGTTGCGCTTCTCAGTCGGTTTAGTAGCCTCTCCCAGGAAGTGGCAATTTTGCTCAATCAAGCGGGTTTAGGCCAATCCTATGTGGTGGATGTGGGCAACGCCGATCTGCCGGGTTCCCATTTTGCCCAGTGGCTCCACTACCTCGATCAAGATCCCCAAACCAAGGCGATCGCCCTTTTAGGTCGTTATGGTTCCCAAGAAGAAATCGATCTGATTCCTCTGATCCGCGACCAGATCCAAACCCCCGTCGTTACCTATCTCTGTGGCAGTCACGCGCCTATCCAGCGCAGTTGCTACGATGCCGGAACCATTATTGCTAACCAACTTTCCTACTGCATTAGCGACACCTACACCCCTGCGGAAATGCACAGCGCCTTTAAACGGGAAAAACTCGCCTTTGGCCGCAATCTTAAAGAAATTCCGACCCTGATCAAAAAAGCCCTCCAACCCCCACGCAGTCGCAGCCGTCGCCCTAAAAATGCTCCCACGACCCCTTAAATTTGCACCGCTTAGATCCTATCCTCAGCATCAGATCTAAGATAAACTTGGCAACCGAAATGCTCAGCATCCCCGACATCCATGGCACAAATCCTTGACGGCAAAAGCTTTGCCCAAAAAATCCAAGCAAACCTCAAAACCCAAATCGCGGCCCTCACCCCAAAAATGGGTCGTCCCCCCGGTCTCGCAGTGCTGATGGTTGGGGATAATCCTGCTAGCGCTGCCTATGTCCGTAACAAAGAACGCGCCTGTGAACGGATTGGCATGGCCTCCTTTGGTAAGCATTTTCCCGCCGATACCACCCAAAGCGAACTCGAAGCTGTGATCCAAGACCTGAATCAAGATGAGCGAGTTGACGGGATTTTGGTGCAATTACCATTACCGCCCCACCTAGATGCTGTGGGTTTGCTGTTGACCATTGCTCCGGAAAAGGATGCCGATGGGCTGCACCCCTTGAACCTAGGCCATCTTGTGCGCTCCGAACCGGGCCTGCGCAGTTGTACCCCCTACGGTGTGATGGAATTGCTCAAGGAATATCACATCCCCCTCGAAGGGAAAAAAGCCGTGGTGGTGGGCCGGAGTATTTTGGTGGGAAAACCGATTGCCCTGATGCTTTTAGAAGCAAATGCCACGGTGGCGATCGCCCATTCTCGCACCCAAGACCTCGCTGCGGTGACCAGGGAAGCAGATATTCTCGTAGCCGCCATTGGCAGACCCGAATTTATTACCGCTGACATGATCAAGCCCGGTGCCGTGGTGATCGATGTAGGCATCAATCGTATCGTCGATACGGCAACGGGGAAATCGCGCCTGGTGGGAGATGTCGCCTACACAGAGGCCGCCCAAGTCGCCGCCCAGATTACGCCCGTCCCCGGTGGCATTGGCCCCATGACCGTGGCGATGCTCCTACAAAATACCTTCAACAGTTACCAAGCTAAGGCGAAATAAGCATCTATTTTTAGGTACAGATTTGTATGAAATTCTCTCTCCTTTCGGGGGGAGTTTTTTATGGTCTTCAGCCAGGGAAATTGCCCAGAGAAATTGACCTACTTTGGCCAATTTTTGATTAATGAAGATATTTTTCAAGGATCCTTACTGGGCTAAAGGGTACGCTAACATCACAACAGCAGTTACCTTTTGGTTGCGTTTTGCGATTCATTTTTCAACGAGAATCAAACCCCTTGCGACGGTTGATATTGGGTATGCCCCCAGAGCAACGATGATGCGTCCCCAATCTCCTCGATACATCGTTTTAATCAGTATTCACGGTCTTATCCGCAGTCAAAATTTAGAATTGGGTCGTGATGCTGATACGGGTGGTCAAACGAAATATGTGATCGAACTTGCGGCTGCCCTGGCCCAGCACCCAGACATTGAACAGGTCGATTTGATTACCAAGCAGATCATTGACCCAAAAGTGAGTGCCGATTACGGTCAGTCTTGCGAACCCATTAGCGAAAAAGCCAATATTATTCGCATCTCGGCCGGGATCGATGACTATATTCCCAAAGAAGAACTGTGGGATTACCTCGATAATTTCGCAGACAATACTTTAACCTATCTCAACCATCAACCCAGACTCCCGGATCTGATCCACAGCCATTACGCCGATGCCGGTTATGTGGGCATCCGTCTAGCGAATCATCTGGGGATTCCTTTATTTCATACAGGCCATTCCCTCGGTCGCAGCAAACGCAAGCGCTTGCTTGCCAGTGGGGTTAAAGGGGAACTGATCGAGAGTCGTTACCGTTTAACCCGGCGAATTAATGCGGAGGAAGAAACCCTTGCCTCGGCGACCAGGGTGATTACCAGTACCCAACAGGAAATCCAGGGTCAGTATGCCCAGTACGATTTTTACCATCCGGAAAATATGCGGGTGATTCCACCGGGGACGGATCTGCAATGTTTTTATCCCCCCACGGGTGATGAATGGCAGGGCTCAGTTTGGCAGAAATTGGCGATGTTTTTGCAGGAACCCCGTAAGCCGATGATTTTAGCCTTGTCTCGTTTGGATCAGCGCAAAAATATTCTGGGCCTAATCCGAGCTTTTGGGACATCACCATCGTTGCAACAGCAGGCTAATTTGATTGTTTTTTCAGGTACGCGAGACGATCCACGGGATTTAAGCAGCAATGCCCAGGCGATCTTTACGGAATTGTTGTGGGCGATTGATCGGTATAACCTATATGGCAAAGTGGCCTATCCTAAATTTTTGTCTGCCCAGGAAATTGGGGAACTGTATCGGCTGGCTAGTCTTTCCCAAGGGGTATTTGTAAATCCAGCGTTAACGGAGCCCTTTGGTTTAACGTTGATCGAGGCGGCGGCCAGCGGTTTACCCATTGTGGCCACTGAGGATGGGGGGCCAGTGGATATTTTGAAAAATTGTCAAAATGGTTACTTGGTCAATCCCCTTGAACCCCAGGATATTGCGGCGAAGATTAGCAAAATTTTAGGGGACGCCCAACGGTGGCAAACGTTTTCGCAACAGGGGATTCGCAATGTGCGCCGGGTATATACTTGGCAGTCCCATGTGGAGCGGTATATGGAAGTGGTGCAGTCGATTTTGAACCGCACGGAGTCCCGACAGGAATTGGCGATCGCCCGTCGCCCGGCCCTATATCACCAGGGAGCGATTGTTTCGACCATTGATCAGAATTTGGTGGGGGATCCGCTTGCCCTACAAGCATTGGTAGATTTGCTCAATCAGCACCGTAAGGAAATTGCCTTTTGTATTGCGACGGGAAGGCGTTTGGATGCGGCCCTCAAGGTTTTGCGGGAACACAATATTCCCCAACCCGATGTGTTGATGACGAGCCTCGGCACAGAAATTTACTATGCTCCCCAATTGACGCCAGATCGAGCTTGGTCGAATCACATTAATTATCTTTGGAATCGTCAACGGGTGGTGGATCTTTTAGGGGATTTACCTGGGTTAGAGCTTCAACCCAAATTATTCCAAAGCACCTTTAAAATTAGCTATTTTTACGATCCGGCGATCGCCCCTAGTGTTGAAGAATTAAAACGCATTTTATTTAAAAATGATCAGACCGTAAATGTCATGTTTTCCTTTGGTCAATACCTCGACGTTGTGCCAATTCGTGCCTCAAAAGGTTACGGGTTACGCTGGTTTGCAGAACAATGGGAAATTCCCCTCAATCGTATTCTAACGGTGGGTGGTTCCGGGGCCGATGAAGACATGATGTTAGGCAATAGTTTGTCTGTGGTGGTTAAAAATCGCCACCGGGAAGAGCTTTCAGATTTAAACAATATTCAACCAATTTATTTTTCTGAAAAAGAATTTGCGGCTGGCATTTTAGATGGTTTAGCCCACTACAATTTCTTAGAATTGTGTCGTGCGACGGGACAAAATCATGACTGATCGCTTGCTGTTATGTACTGATCTAGATCGCACTTTGATTCCCAATGGTGCCGCCCCAGAATCTCCCCAGGCAAGGGCTTATTTCCGTCAATTTGTTGCCCAGCCCCAGGTAACTTTAGCCTATGTCACGGGACGCCATCTAGCTTTAATTGATCAAGCGATTTTAGACTATCAACTGCCTCACCCCCAATTTGCGATCGCCGATGTGGGTAGCAGTATTTATACTTGGCAAAATTCCCAATGGCACCGCTGGCAAACCTGGGATGATCACCTTGCGACGGACTGGCCAAAACAGGGGGCGATCGCCATCTATCACCGCCTTGCCAATCACCCTGCTCTCCAACCCCAGGAATCAGCCAAACAAAGCCACTATAAACTGAGTTATTACGTCGATCTTCAAGCAGATACTCAACAATTATTAATTGAAATCAAAACACTTTTAAAAAAACATGATTTTTCCACCCATTTAATCTGGAGCGTTGATGAAGAAAAAAACATTGGCCTCCTGGATATTTTGCCTTCCCAAGCCAACAAATATCAAGCTATTTCTTTTTTGATGGCTACCCAAAAATTTTCTTTAGCACAAACGATTTTTGCTGGGGATAGCGGCAATGATGAGGCAGTTTTAAGCAGTCCCATTCCTGCGGTGCTTGTGGCCAATGCTCCCCAAGAATTAAGAAAAAAACTTCAAGATGCCCATGATCAAGCCTCACTTTATTTTGCTCAGGGTAATTGTTTAGGTATGAATGGCAATTATAGTGCTGGAATTTTAGAGGGCATTTTTTACTATTTTCCTGAATATCAACAATGGCTTAATTCCACCTAAGGAAACGTTTGACTATGGCAAAAAATATTGTAATTTTTGGTGAAGTATTATGGGATATTTTTCCCGACAATGATAAAAAGCTGGGGGGCGCTCCCTTCAATGTGGCCTGGCATCTACAGGCGTTTGGGGCCAATCCTTTGTTAATTTCTCGGATTGGAACCGATGATCTTGGGGCGGCAATTCAAACCAAAATGCAGGCTTGGCAGATGACCCTTGCTGGTCTTCAAATAGATAAAATTCACCCCACCGGAACCGTTAAAGTCATTCTGGAAAAGGGTCAACCCCAATATGAAATCACCGCCGACTGCGCCTATGATTTTGTTGATAGTCAACAGTTTCCCATATTAGAAGATGAATTTTGGCTTTACCATGGCAGTCTTGCCCTCAGAAATGCTGTTTCTCAAGCCAGTTTTAGGGCACTACAGCAACGAGCAGACCAGATTTTTTTTGATGTGAATTTACGTCAACCCTGGTGGACATTAGAAACTATTGCTTCTGCCCTAGCTGCTAGTCAATATGTGAAATTAAATACCGAAGAATTAACGTTATTAACACCTGAGTTTTCCTCAACTAACCTTACCATCGATCATTTATTGAATCAGAATTCGCTACGGCATATTATCCTAACAGCGGGAGAAGCCGGTGCGAGTCTCTATACCCAAGGCGATCGCCAACAGATTTCTCCTCCTAAAAATACTCTTGTTGTTGATACGGTTGGAGCTGGGGATGCTTTTTGTAGTGTTTGCTTATTGGGGCTTATGAATGATTGGCCATCTGCCCAAACCATAGAACGGGCGCAAGCCTTTGCCAGCGCTATTGTGGGGATTCGTGGTGCGGTAAGTGAAGATCCCCGATTTTATCAACCTTTTATTCAGGCCTGGCGGTTATAATTGCTTGGAGTTAACCCAGTACTCATTTAATTTTCTGCAAACGGTTTTTTGCAAGCACCTTTGCTTTACTATAAATACGGTTCAATTTTCTAAACTTTAGGTTTCGGGCTATGTACGAACAGTTTTCTCACTCGATTTTAAATGAGATTTTAGATCAATTAAGGCCCGAACTTAAAGAACAAGAATTAAGTCATTTTTATACTCGTTTAGGAGCAAACTTTTACAGTCTTTTTTCCCTCTTTTATAAACTCTATGGTCGCCGCTCAGACTTTAAGGCCCAACTGCTGAGACTGGTTGAAGTAATGGCCTATCAATATATTGGGCGATCGCCAGAATTTAAGCAGACCGATTTAGTACGGGAAAAAAACTTTAACTGGTTTCTCGAATCCCAATGGGTCGGTATGACTTTGTATGCCGATGGCTTTGCCGACGATCTCCAAGACCTAGGCGATCGCGTTGCCTATTTCAGCGAATTAGGGGTTAATTTCATCCACATTATGCCGATTTTAGAATGTCCCCGCCATGCCAGTGACGGCGGCTATGCTATCAGTAATTATCGACAAATTAACCCCAAAATTGGCACCCTCCAGGATCTCCAACACCTCGTAGAAATCTTTCGCCAAAAAGAAATTTTGTTGGCCCTCGATATTGTAATTAATCACACTTCAAACGAACACGAATGGGCACAAAAAGCACGTAAAGGGGACAAAAAATATCAAAAATATTATTATATGTTCGACACGCGGGATATTCCCGACATGTTTGAAAAAAATCTTCCAGAAATTTTTCCAGAAACGGCTCCGGGTAATTTTACCTGGGATGAAGAATTACAAAAATGGGTGATGACTGTTTTTAATAACTACCAATGGGATCTTAATTATCAAAACCCGGCGGTGCTCATTGAAATGGTCGATATTATTCTTTTTTGGGCCAACCAAGGCGTTGATGTGCTGCGGCTCGATGCGGTCGCTTTTCTATGGAAAAAGATCGGCAGCCAGAGTCAAAACGAAAAAGAAGCCCACATGATTTTGCAGATCTTCAAAGACTGCTGCCAAATTACCGCCCCAGGGGTCATTTTCATTGCCGAGGCGATCGTTGCCCCCGTAGAAATTGTGCGGTATTTCGGGGAAGATGCGATCAACGCCAAGGAATGTGAAATTGCCTACAATGCCACGCTCATGGCCCTCCTGTGGGATGCCGCCGCCACCAAGAATGCCAAACTTTTAATCCAAGGACTCAAAAATATTCCGGCAAAGCTGGACCGCGCCACCTGGCTCAATTATATCCGCTGCCATGATGACATTGGCCTGGGGTTTACCGATGCAGATATTGCCCAGGCGGGCTATGACCCAAAATCCCACCGACGGTTTCTCATTGACTATTTTTGTGGCCAATTTGAAGGCACCGACGCGAGGGGTTTACTGTTTGGTCAAAATTCTAAAAATGACGATGCCCGTATTTCAGGTACTCTGACGTCTTTAATGGGCTTAGAAACGGCTATTGAGGCCAATGATCATCAAAAAATAGCAATTATTATTAAACATATTTTATTGCTCTACAGTATTATTTTTTCCTTTGGGGGCATTCCGCTGATTTATTATGGCGATGAAATCGGCACTTTAAATGATTATTCCTACGTGGGAAATTTGAGTAAAGCTAATGATACCCGCTGGGCCCATCGACCGAAAATTAATTGGAAAAAAGCAGAACTACGACACATTGAAGGCACCATTGAACACCGTATTTTTTCTGCTTTACAACACATGATCGCGGTACGTAAAGCAATTCCTGCCTTTGCTGATTTCAATAATCGTCAACTGTTATCCATTGATAATCCGCACCTATTTGGTTTTGTGCGCATTAGTCCCAATAAACGGGATCATATTTTAGTCATTGGAAATTTTTCACCGGACTATCAAAATTTAGATCTCAGTCACTTAGCCTGTCATCCTTTTGATTGCCATGACCAGGATTTATTGATTGATTTATACAGTCAAAATGCACCGGAAATTTTTGAAAAACAACTTGTGCTGGCACCGTTCCAGTTTTATTGGTTGAGTAAAATGCAGCCGAGTCTGACCACAACTTTGCTATAGGTTATTGCGCCAATGCTTAATTGAGAGAACCATTGGCCTTGCTGCTACCGATGAGATAAAGCAACGCCATCCGTACAGCGACGCCATTGGTCACCTGCTCAGAAACAAGACTGAGGGCAGGATGATCCATCACATCGGAGGCGAGTTCTACCCCACGATTCACAGGCCCCGGATGGAGCACTTTAACATCTGGTTGACAAAATTTAAGGCGATCGCCTGTAATGCCAAACCGTTGATGATATTCCCGCAAACTGGGGAGGAGATGGGCGGTCATCCGCTCATGTTGCAGGCGGAGGGTCATCACAAAATCGGCGTCTTTGAGAGCAGGTTCAATGTCCCAGTGGAGCTTGAGGCTTCCCGCGGCGTCCGTGGCAAATTCCCGAAATCCTTCTGGGAGCAAAGTGGGCGGCGCGGCTAAGTGGACATCGGCCCCAGCGGTGGTCAAACTCCAAATATTCGAGCGGGCCACCCGAGAGTGCATAATATCCCCGACAATGGCAATTTTTTTGCCCCGCAAAAGTTCACACCGGGGATTTTCGGGATCGAGTACCCGGCAAATGGTAAACAGATCCAATAGGGCTTGGGACGGGTGGGCGTGGAGGCCATCCCCCGCATTGAGAATACTGACGCCTGAATTTATCCGATCCATCTCGGCGGCGATCGCCTGGGGAACACCCGATTGCTGGTGGCGAATCACCATAATGTCTGCCCCCATGGCCAGATAAGTCTTCGCTGTATCCAAAATCGTTTCCCCCTTACTCAGGGACGAAGATCCCGGCGCAAAATTCATCACATCCGCCGAAAGCCGTTTCGCCGCCAACTCAAAACTACTCCGGGTACGGGTCGATGGCTCAAAAAACATATTTGTGACCACCTGCCCTTGCAGCGCGGGCACCTTCTTCATGCGACGAAATAAGACATCCCGTAAGCTAGTAGTCGTCTGCAGTACCGCATCCAGTTCCGCCACCGAAAAATCCATCAGTGACAGAATATGTCGCCTTGTCCAGGTGGCCGTTGCCGTTGTCATAACTGTTCCCATTCACTATCAAGCCACAAAAAAAGAGGGCACTTTCTGTGACGCCCTCCCCATCTTAACCAATCAAATTAGGTGTCCTTACGCAGCATCCGTGTGGAAAAAGCTGAGGTGTAGTAAATTCCGCTTCCAGGGGTGGGACTGGATTTCTCGCACAACCGCAGTGCCAGACCAATCGGGGGTTTTGACTTCAACTACGGTTTCGTTGGGGGTTACTTTTTTCAGCAACGTTAGGGCATCTTTGTAGTTCACCACAAAAACATCAGAATCAGCACCCTTATGGCCATAGAGGTTGACGGGTAGGAGGCCGTCACGGCGGAGTGCACGGGGGTTAACCCCTTCAGGGCGAGCTTGACATTCAATCGTTAAAGACATGGGAAATAACCTAAATAAATAGCGTTAGAAAATAAAAAGTTAAAAAATAGCAGGCTTAGCCGATGGGTTCACCGTTACGATCCAACAAAGCCCGTTTGGGGCCATGGATTGGGTCTTCGACGATGATCGTTTGTTCTCGACCTGCCCCTAGAGAAACAATGGCGATCGGCACGTCCATTAATTCTGCTAGGAATTTCAAGTAGGCAAGCGCTTCCTTGGGCAACTCATCGAGGGAACGACAATCACTCGTGGGCTGTTTCCAGCCGGGCATTGTCTTGTAAATCGGCTGGCAACGAGCAAACAGATTAGCATTACTCGGGAAGTGTTCACAAGCTTCCCCGTCGATTTCGTAGGCCACACAGACCTTGATTTCGTCGAGGGAATCGAGCACATCTAATTTAGTAATCGCTAGACAATCTAGGCCATTGATCCGTGCCGCGTAACGTCCGATAACGGCATCAAACCAGCCGCAGCGCCGCCGCCGCCCCGTGGTTGTCCCAAATTCTGCACCCACATGGCCAAGGAGTTCGCCGATCTCGTCGTCGAGTTCTGTGGGGAACGGCCCTTCACCGACCCGCGTGGTGTAGGCTTTAGCGACGCCAATCACGCGATCAATGATGGTGGGGCCAATGCCAGCACCCACACAAGCCCCCCCAGCAATGGGGTTAGAGGAAGTGACGTAAGGATAGGTTCCGTGGTCAATATCGAGAAGCGTGCCCTGGGCGCCTTCAAAGAGAATATTTTTCTTCGCGTTGACGCCTTCAAAAACCTTCAGGGAACTGTCTACGACGTGGGGACGTAGCGCATCGGCATAGGCGCGATATTCTTCGATGACTTCCTGGGGATCTAGGGGAGGCAGATCGTAGAGTTTTTCGAGAATGACGTTTTTGTATTTGATCGCCCAAACGAATTTGTCTTGGGAGTTATCAAGATCCATGAGGTCTAGAACTCGTACTCCCGTCCGTTCGGACTTATCGGCATAGGTCGGGCCGATTCCCCGTCCGGTGGTGCCAATTTTGCGATCGCCGCGCATTTCTTCGGAGGCCCCATCGATTAAACGGTGGTAGGGCATCGTCACGTGGGCGGTTTGGGAGATAAACAGATTTTCCGTCGAAACATTCAGACGGTGGAGCTGATCAATTTCTTCGAGGAGGACTTTCGGGTCAATGACCGTCCCTGAGCCGATGATACATTCGGTATCGGGATATAAAATGCCGGAAGGGATTAGATGAAGCTTAAAAGTTTGTCCCTGCACAACGACGGTGTGTCCTGCATTCACGCCCCCTTGGGAGCGCACGACAACATCGGCGGATTTGCTCAGTAAATCCGTGATCTTTCCTTTTCCTTCGTCACCCCATTGGGCACCAATGACAACTACGTTAGCCAAGGGTTTGTCTACTCTAATTCACACAAACTTCAATTATTGTGACTTTGGCGATCTTGTGTCAAGCTTTTTAAAAAAGTTTTCTAAGGGAAGTCATGGAAAATATCAACAAAATCCCAGTCGTGATCAACGGTGCCGGTGGCAAAATGGGCCGGGAAGTGGTCAAAGCAGTGGCTGGGGCAGCGGATCTAGAAATTGTCGCTGCTGTGGATAAAAATCCGGCGCTCCTCGGTCAGGATGCAGGGGAAGTTGCGGGCTGTGGTGCGATTGAAGTGCCCATTGTGAATGATTTAGAGGCTTCCCTGGTCATGGCGACCCAGAGCAAAATCCAAGGGGTGATGGTGGACTTTACCCATCCCAGTGGGGTTTATGCGAATACGCGCGCGGCGATCGCCTACGGGGTGCGTCCTGTTGTGGGAACCACAGGATTAAGCGCAGAACAAATCAATGACCTCAAGGAATTTGCCGAAAAAGCCAGCACTGGAGCATTGATTATTCCCAACTTTTCCATTGGCGTCGTCCTCATGCAACAGGCTTCATTACAGGCCGCTAAATATTTTGATCACGTCGAAATCATCGAGCTACACCACAACCAAAAAGCCGATGCCCCCAGCGGCACTGCGATTAAAACGGCGCAGATGTTGGCGGAACTCGGCAAGCAATTCAATCCCGCTGAAGTAGAGGAAAAAGAAGAAATGCCCGGTGCAAAGGGAGCTGTCACCGAAGATAATATCCGCATTCACAGCGTTCGGTTGCCTGGTCTAATCGCCCACCAAGAAATGATTTTCGGTGCCCCTGGTCAAATCTATACCCTACGCCACGACACCAGCGATCGCTCCTGTTATATGCCCGGTGTACTGCTCTCGATTCGTAAAGTGACCGAGTTGAATACCCTTGTTTACGGCTTAGAAAATATCCTGTAGTTCTTGCCAAAATTATGGCTAAATCCGCCGATATTGGCAGTAAACGTCTCATTAGTCTTAACCCCGATGCCTGGGTGCAGTGGGTCATGGGGGATCAAACGCTCCAGGCCCAGGAATTTATCGATCCCCAATTCCAGTGGGTCAGCCGGGATAGCGATGTGCTGTTGCGCGTGACCTGTCCCCAAGATGGCGATTTTCTGCTGCTCAACGAATTGCAGTTGCGTTATACCGCCCAGATGCCCCGGCGGATGACGGCCTATGCAGCCCTAGCGCGGGAAAAATTCAACTTGCCCGTTTACCCAGTGCTAATCAATATTCTGCCCCCGGCAAGCAAACCCCAGATTCCGACTTCCTACCAAGCGGTGTTTAAAGGGTTACAAACGAGGCAGGATTATCAGGTGATTAACCTTTGGGAGGTGGAAGCTAATTTGGTTTTGGCCCAATCCCTAACCTCGTTGTTGCCCTTTGTCCCGATTCTCGCCGGGGGCAATGATGAAACCTTAATTCGAGAGGCGGTTCACCAACTCCGTCAAGAAGAACGACTCGATGAATTGGAGCCGCTGTTGGCCTTTTTTGCTAGCTTTGTATTGGAGCTGCCCCTTGTTCAACAAATTATGAGGTGGGATATGACTGTACTTCGGGAATCGCCTTGGTATAACGAAATTCTTAGTCGAGGTCAGCGGGAAAAAGAAATTTCAGTTGTACTTCGTCTTTTACAAAGGAATTTTTCGGTGGAGGAAATTGCCGAGATTGTCGATGATTCTGTTGAAGCAGTGACCAAAATCATTCAGGATCATCAAGGGCGATCGCCACAAGAGGGCACCCAAGATTAACCAATGCTCATTCCCATTACCCAAGAGAAATTTGAACAACTAATTCCCCTGGTCGCCAGCGCCGAGCAATACCAATATTACTGGGGGAAAACCGAAGATTTTTTACGACGCGCCCTAATCTCCTTTATTTTGGTGGTCTTGTTTTATTTACTGGGCCTCTTGCTGCGAGAAACTGATTCTCTGCGGCTCCTGACCCAAATCATTGGTGGTTTGTATTGGTTTTGGTCGCCCATCTACTCAGCCAGTCTAAAAAACGCAGAATATCGACGGCAAGCCTACTGCTTTTTTTGGCGGGGCAAGATTCTCGATGTTTACCTCACCGAAGAAATTGTCCGTACCCAGGAAGAAGTCGATAAACTTGGTCGTTTGTTGCGGGTCGAAAATCGAGAACGCCGCATTAACTTAGAAGTCGGCGACAAAGAAGGCTATTTGGCCCGCATTCAAGCCCCAGTCGCCCCCATCCATCGCAACCTCAAGCCAGGCCAAGCCGTTGAATTGTTGGTGTTATCGAATCAGCGCAATCTCGGCCCCAAACTAAAAGTGACGGATGCCTATGTACCTCGACTGAATCTTTGGGTAGGGCTATATCCCTATTTGCGACGGGATGTGTTTTGGGATGTGCGGGAACAACTGCGGGTACGCTACAGCAAAAATCCCAATAATCCTCCCCCAAGACCCTATCCAAAACGGCGATCGCCCCGACTGATGCGTAATTTTTAAACGACTCAAGAAAGCTCTTGGTATAGATTGTGAGTCTGGATATATTCAGTAACAGCGGGAATAACTGTCTTTTGTTTGCCTTCACTGCGATATTCACTGGAAGAAACCGAGGGTGGCACATAGGTAGCTGTTTCCCAGGAACCCTTGAGGGCTTCTAGTTGTTGGAGTGCTTCTGGTTGGAGAGGGTAGCCCCGGCGGGGAAAAATGAGGAGAGTAACTTGTCGGAGGAGATCCTTGGCCCGGTACCAACGGGGAATTTGACTGACCAGATCAGAGCCAATTACCAGAAAAAATGCTGTTTCTTGACCCCAAATAGTCTGGGCGCGCTGGAGAGTATGTAAACTGCGGCGATCGCTGAGACGTTCATCCACCAGAACATTGTCACAACCTAAATCCTCGATTACCAACTGCAACATCGCCGACCGTTGAGCCAAGGATGCCCCATGTTTTTTAAAGGGATTATCGGCAGCCCAAACCGCCACTTGATCGTAATGTTCACTGAGCCAGTGGAGGATTGCTTGGTGGCCCACCGTAGGCGGATCAGCACTGGTACCAAAGAGGGCAACGCGTGTCATGGAAACAGACATTGGTGTGACATGATGGGAGGTTAGGTTGTTCTGAGAAGTTTATATGAATTTACCCACTTGGATCACGGTTTCTCGATTGGCGGGTGTGCCTTTCCTCTTGTTTCTGTTAGAAAATCCGACGCCGAGACTACGTCTCATTGCCCTAATTATTTTTCTCGTCGTGGCCCTGACCGATTGGCTGGATGGCTATTTAGCCCGCAAACTGGATCAGGTGACAGATTTAGGCAAATTTCTCGATCCCCTCGTGGATAAACTGCTGGTCACAGCGCCGCTATTATCTTTGGTTCATCTACAACAAATTCCTGCTTGGGGCGTTTTCCTGATTTTGGCGCGGGAACTGACCATTGCTGGCTGGCGCGTCACCGGAGAAAAGAAAATTCAGGGGGCAAATCTCTGGGGAAAGGCAAAGACAGTGACCCAAATTGCGGCGATCGCCTTGTTAATTTACCCAATTACCGCCCAAGGGGAAATATTGGCTTTCGGTTTATTCTGGCTGGCTGTCGCTTTGACTTTGATTTCTGGCCTGATTTATCTGCTGCCCCAAACCCCAGATCGCGCTCAGGAGTAACCAAGTAAATAAATTTAAACGCAAATCGAGCACCGTCACATCAAGGGTATTAAACAAAACATAACCGCCAAAAGCCATCAGATAACTAAACAACAACAGGCGATCGCCCCGGTCAGACAACCTGCGCCAGGCCAGCACCCCTTGGGCATAGAGCCAGCCAATAGTACCGATCAACAAGGTCGCAAAGGGAATGCCAATTTCAGAAGTGAGCATCAAGTAAAAATTGTGGGGGTGGCCCAGCCAACGGTTCATCGCCACTTCATAACTGGGGGTAAAACTGCGGATGCCCCACCCCGTCAAAGGCCGCTGACGAATCATGTCCAGGACAAACTGCCACTGGGTAATGCGGAGATCTTCGATGGCACGGCCACGGTGCATTTGATCCGATAAACGTCCCCAAAAATAGTAAGGCACAATCTGACGCAGGGGATCCCGCCAGGGGGTTTGGCCAAAAGATGCGCCGAGAATGGCGGTACCGAAGCCCGTTGCAAAGCCACAAATCCACCACCAGCCCACATAAATGGCATAGATAAACAGTCCTAAAAAGGCGATCGCCCAGACATTCCGGGAATTTGTCAAAATCAGGGCAATGCCATCCAGGAGTAGGGTCACAGTGAGATAGAGAAAAATTCGGGACTGCCGTAACTTCCCCCAAGCGAAATCCCGCAACCACAGCCCCACCCCCAATAAAAAAGCCATCAGCAGATAGGCGGCGCAAATGTTGGCATACATAAACGTGGAGGACAACCGTGTGGGGGGATTTCCTTCCCCTGTCAAACCCCAGCCAAACAGTTGCCAAATCAGAGGGGGCGTCCGCCAGCCAAACCAAAGCTCCCCTAAACCTAAAACGGCGATCGCCAAAGAAGGGGCCACAATCAGCCACGCCAAGCGCTCCAAACGTTCCAAGGTATTAAAGAGGGTCGAGAAAGCGAGAAAAACTAGGAAAAACGGGACAAAGTTAGCAACCCCCAACAACGATTCCAAAGGATAGGGGGCGCTCGCCGTTACTCCAAATAGCCAAATTGAAATGGCCCCAAAAATCCAAGTTAACGGTTGCTGCCATAGCTGTCGTCCAGCCTGTTTTAACAACATAATCATTTGAATCCCCAGACAAGCAACCCCCCAGCCAGGGGCGATCGGCAGGAGAATCATCCCCAGTTCTGTTAGGGGTGGTAAATATTCTAAAGTTGAGGCTGACGAATGTTTGATCATACCGAGGGGAAGGGAGCCACAGCTTTCAAATCCTACCGCACCACCCCACCCTTCTTGGATTGCTGGAGATTCTAACCGCCCCAAATGCCCCAACTGGTCAAGCCCACGAGACCCAAGCCCAAAGCCCACCAGAGAAACTGATTATCCTGGGTTTCGATTTGGGATAGATCTTCCAAATCCTCGATGGCAAGTTCTTTGGTTTCCACTTTTTTCTTGCCTTCGACGTAGAGCGATTTTGCCGGATCAAGGTTATCCAAGCTGGGGATTTCCGTGAGCCACTCTTTGGGCCGTTCAAGTTTGGGAGCTTCGAGGATGTACAGTTGTCGCTGGGCCCGTTGACTGGTGCTGGCAAAGGGATGGGTCATTAGTTCACGGCAGAGGGCGATCGCCTTTTCCCCTTGATTGTTCGCCTGGTACGCACTGACAAGCCAAAGTTGCACTTCCCCAGATTCGCGGGAATAGGGAGGTAGATTTGCAACGGTGCGCTGGAAATAGTCGATGCTTTGGCGATATTCCCCCTGGAGAAAAGCATCCTTGCCAGTTTCAAACAAAATTTGCGTCGTGGTATCCATCAAAAAAAACGGTGGCGCTGGAGAGCAGAATTTATTTTTGCTAGCCTACAAAATTTTGCGGCCCGTCAACATTTGGCGCACCTCTAACATCGCTGAATAGGTAGGCAGAATATGGAGGGTTTGCTCGGCTGGACTAAGGGCGATCGCCTGGTCGAGGGCTTTTGTTAAATCCGGTTCCACAATTAATTCGGCAGCCCCTTCGCAATAGCGCAGCCGCAGGGCCATGTCGTAGGTGCGATCGCCGCTGATGATAATTTTGCCGAGGGATTGGGTGAGCTTTTCGAGATCCACATCCCAAATCCAGGACACATCGGTGCCGTCGGGGGTGCGGTCATTGAGTACGACGAGGACGGTGCTCGTTTTCCCTTGCTGCTGTAAATCAGTGACGGCGCGGACTGTTTCGTTCATGCCCACGGGATTTTTTGACAACAGAATCCGCACCGGTTTTCCTTGGACGGTTAATTCTTCCGCCCGACCAAAGGCTGCTTTAAACGACTGAATCTGCTCGTTGATGATGTCCCGGTGAATGCCCAGGGTTTCCGCCAAGAGAGCGGCAGCAAGGGTATTGTATTTGTTGTAAACGCCGATGAGGATTTGACCCCAGTCTGGACTATGGATATCTAAGGGATTTTTGGCAAAGCCGCAACTATCACAGTGGTAATCGCCGAGGTGAGAGAGGTAAACGCCTTTGTAGGTGAGAGGTGCACCGCAGCGGGGACAATAAATGGAATCGACAGCGTGGGGGATGGCCTCTAGGTATAGGTCTGGTTCATTAAGGCCAAAAAATTTCACCGTTTGGCTGAGGTTTTGCCCCAGATCATTGAGGGTCGGGTCGTCGCCATTGACGATAATCGTGGTTTCCGGCGGGAGGGGGGCGATCGCCTGTTGCCAACGCTGACTAATGGTATCGACTTCGCCGTAACGGTCGAGTTGGTCACGGAATAAATTGAGGGCGAGGATATGGGTCGGGGAGCAGGTTTTGAGGAGGATCGGAATAATATTTTCATCCACTTCTAGGATCGCGTAGTCAATGTCGAGCTGGCCAAAAAGATTCGCGTGTTCCAGGAGGGCCGTCGTTAAACCATTGATCAAATTTGCCCCGGTAGCATTGTGGGCGAGCTTATAGCCCTGGGCTGTGAGGATTGCTTTGATTAAGAGTGAAGTCGTGGTTTTGCCATTTGTGCCCACCACCAAAATGACGCCTTTTTTCGCCTGTTGGAACAGATCCGGCAGAATCTCTGGAAAAATGCGTCGGGCGATCGCCCCCGGTAAGACACTGCCCGCACTGAGCTTGAGGCCCCGTACCATCGCTGTAATTGTTTTGCCTAAACCACAGGCGATCGCCAACCGTACACTGCGCAAAATAGCCATTCCCTTCGGCTGTCTCCCAGACTGTCTAAGTCCTTAAACATAACAGAACTTGCAGTCCCTGCCTATCTCTGGGCGAGGTCTGACTGACAACTAACCAACGGCTTGGGGTAACCCTTGCCAGCCCCCATGGGCATCCGGTGAGTGATAGGTCAAATTAGCCAGCACCGGACGATCGATTCCCGGTAAATACGCTAAATTTTCTGGCTCGAGCAACACATTCCGCAGGTCTGCCCCTTCTAATTTTGCCCCGACGAGCTTTGCTCCCCGTAGATCTGCCTCGACTAAACAGGCGAGCTTTAGATTGGCTTCGACGAGATTACTCCCCTGGAGATTCGCCTGCCGGAGATTAGCGCCATAAAGTTTCGCCCCTGAAAAATTTAGCCCTGCTAAATCCATGCCCAGCAAATTTACATCCCGTAAAAAAGCGCGGCTAAAATTGCCATGGTGTAAATTAGCGTGCTGGAGATCCGCATGGCCTAGGCGTGCTTCCTGGGCATTGACCCAAGCTAAATTTGCCTGATTTAAGTTTGCCTGGCGTAGGTTCACCCGGGCGAGATTCGCGCCACACAAATTAGCCCGCCGGAGATTCCCGCCCCGTAGATTGGTATGGTCTAGGCTGGCCCCACACAAACGCGCTTCGATCAGTTGAGCATTGACCATAAAGGCCCCGTCTAAGGTCGCTTTCGTTAAATCTGTACCAACAAGCTGGGCATCGTTTAGTTTGGCATGGGCGAGGTTTGCCCAATTTAATGCCGCCCCAGACAAATCGGCTTTCAGTAAAAATGTTCGACTCAGATTCGCACCCATGAGGTTGGCCCCCTGGAAGTTGACGCCAATTAATGCCTCACCCCGGAGATCGGCCCCTTGCAGGTTAATCCCGGCAAAGTTTCGTTCCCCATGTTCGTAGGCGCGTAGTAATTGTTGAACATTCATGGATTTCGACCCACAAAACAAAAAAATAGCGCTAATTCCATGCCATGACTGGACAGAATCACGGTGACGGGCTGCTATTTCAATTCACGTTTATTCTATATCTTAAAAAATTCTTAAAAGGGAATCTCCGGGGCGATCGCCAAAAAAATTCACGAAGATTTTGGGAAACTTAATAACTTTCTCTGGGGTTGGAAATGCCTTAAAAACTGAGATCTACTGTTACATTTCTTCTTAAAGAAATATTGATTTTTCACTAAGCAAAAGTCATCAACAAGCCTTGAAAAATCGTTTTTTAGCTGGGTTTAACTGTAAAGAGATAAAGCCTTTTGTGATTTCTGGGAGGAGAATTAATCACCCTTCATCGGAACGTCACGCAGCATTTTTCTGAGAAAATAAATGGCAAGCGTAATATATCGCAACGGCGACTAACGCACCATTGCGATCCTGATCAGAACTAATTTAATTAATTACGAGAAAGAGTCCAGGCTTTTAAAAAGATACCCTTGACGCTTCATCTCAAAAAATCTAAGGAAGGGTAGGCTCAAATTCAATGCGTTCGGCATGGCCCCAGAAGGCTTCGAGGTTATAAAACTCCCGTTCCTGGGGTAAGAAGATGTGTACAATCACTTCGCCATAATCTTGGAGAATCCACATCCCTTCGCTTTTGCCCTCCATCCGTAGGGGCACTTTGCCATATTTTGTTTCTAATCTTTCTTCGATGGCATCGGCGATCGCCCGCACCTGAGTCCGCGAGAATCCTGTCACCACAACAAAAAAATTCGCCAGATAGGAAATTTGATCTACCTTCAAAATCGTAATATCTTCGGCTTTCCGGTCATCGGCCGCAGCCGCGATATCCCAGACTAAACGTCCATTTTCATGGGCTTCAAGGGTTTTCGGTAGAGTCATTAACGGTTCTGTTGTGAATATCAATAGAGCAAAAATAATTGTTCTTCTAGCTTACCGTGGAATCTCCCCCACAGCACCCCAGGGAGAACAAAGGCACTTTTCCCCGATTGTGCAAAATATCTTGCCGTTGATCGATCAAACTAAATATTCCTATGTTATGATGCAGCAGTTGAGAATAGTTCTTAATTGATTGGCGATCGCCTCTGGGAATTGTCTCAAGGCCCTGCCATTAGAGTCACCGTTAAACCCCCATGAATGATTCCCCCATCCTACGTGTCGAAAGTCTTTGTAAACGTTTCAGTGCCCAAGATCTACCAGCGGTCAAAGATATTCAGTTTCAACTCAAACAGGGGGAAATTCTCGGACTTTTAGGGCCTTCCGGTTGCGGTAAAACGACGTTACTGCGCTTAATCGCCGGGTTTGAGCAGCCCAGCGCAGGACAAATTATTCTCAACGGCGTACCCGTTAGTACCCCAGAAAATTGCCTTCCCCCAGAGCGGCGGAATACCGGGATGGTTTTCCAAGACTACGCCCTGTTCCCCCACCTCACCATCGCCGATAACATTGCCTTTGGGTTGCGCCACCGTGAACGCAAATTTTCCCGCCAGGAAATTCGCCAACGAATTCAGGAAATTTTGCATTTAGTGGGACTTGCGGGCCTAGAAAAGCGCTATCCCCACGAGCTATCTGGGGGACAACAGCAACGGATCGCCCTTGCCCGCGCCCTAGCACCCCGTCCTTCGTTAATTTTGTTAGATGAACCCCTGAGTAATTTGGATGTGCAGGTGCGCCATCACCTCCGCCATGAGATTCGCCAAATTATTAAAGCGGCGGGCATTTCGGCGATTTTTGTCACCCACGACCAAGAAGAAGCCCTCGCCATTTCGGATCGGATTGCGGTGATGCGCCAGGGGAATTTGGAGCAGTTGGGCACACCAGAGGAAATTTATACCCGCCCGGCCTCTCGGTTTGTGGCGGAATTTGTCACCCATGCAAATTTTTTACCGGCCCAGTGGATCGGTGGGGTTTGGCGCACGGAGATCGGTGAATTTAAAGTGGCGATCGCCCCCCCAGAACAGGCCGCCGAGGGAGAATTAATGGTGCGGGAGGAGGAATTGGAATTGATTCCCCAGCCAGAATCCCCGGTCATTGTGAAGGAGCGGCAATTTTTGGGCCGGGAATACCGCTATTGTCTCCAGACAGATTCGGGGAAATGTCTCCATGCCCGCATGGGAGTCAACCAATTGGTTCCCGTCGGGTCGCGGGTCGAAATTAAGATCCAATCGGCAACCCCCCAAGTATTTGCTGCGTCCTAAAAATTTGGGCTAGAGCTTAAAAGAATAAAGAATTTCCCCGTCAGGCGATCGCCGGGTCGTGCCATTAAATTCCTTGGCCCTGGCGTCGAGATATTTTTGTGCTTCTTTGCCGGAAAGTTGGGTACTTTGGGCGAAACGAAGTATCGTCACTTCGCCATTGGTTTCACTGAGGGTTTGGTAGAAATTTTGCCGCAGCCAGTCGGAGTCAAATTTTTCCTTCCGCACTTGACGATTTAACCGCCACAGCATGAATGAGCCTGTTCCAGTAAAGGGAACCCCGAAAATAATAAAGGCGGCGATCGCCCCTTCGCGGTCCTCCTGGGAGACATTTTCATTGACCCCTTCCACAAGACCATAGATCGCAATCGGCAGCCCCATAATTAGCAAAGACACCCCGATAAACCGTTGCACGGCACGGAATAGAAACTTCGCCCAGTGGGTTTTTGGGGGAGCGGCGAGGGGCGCTTGTCCTTGAATGTTTTGACCCAAGCCACCACTCACCACCGTTGCGGGCACTGCTGCTTCCTGCAAATTCGTTTTTTGGAGATTAATGGCTGGCTTGGCGATGGGTTGGGCGGGCCCCGTCAGGGATTGGAGAGCGGCTTTTACGGCCATGGCCGATGGGTAACGACTGCGGAAATCGAAACAAATCATTTGATCTAGGATCGCCGCAAATTCTGAACTCACCTGGGCATCCTGACGCCAAAGAATCTCTGCAGTTTGGGGATCTTCGTAGAGCTCGTCGCCACTACGATAACCCATGGGAGGGAGCTTCCCGGTCAGGGCCTGGATAATAATCAAGCCTGTGGCGTAAAAAATATCACTACTGAGTTTAGGTTTGCCCCGGCCTTGCTCGTTGGCCATATAGCCAGGGGTGCCAATGATGGTGCCGACACGGGTTTGACCCTGGGCATTAATTTGGGTGCATGCCAGTTCTTTCACGGCGCCGAAGTCGATCAGAATAATTTTGCCGTCCTGTTTCCGCCGAATCAGGTTTGCAGGTTTAATATCCCGGTGAATCACGTTCTGGCTATGAATAAAACTGAGGGGTTCGAGGATACTTTTTAACAGGGCGATCGCATAGGCTTCACTAAGTTTTTTGCCGACGGTGATTTCCCGCTCGAGACTATGGCCTTCAACAAAATCCTGAACCAGGAAAAATTCTTGATTGATTTCAAAATAGGCGAGCAAGTGGGGAATTTGATCATGGTCTCCCAGGCGATTGAGCAGTTGGGCTTCCGCTTCAAAAAGCCGCCGCGCCACCTTCAGGGCTTCGGGATCAGAAAAACTGGGTTTAAACTGCTTAACGACACAGGGCTTGTTGAACTGTTTGATGTCCTCGGCGATAAAGGTTTGCCCAAAGCCTCCCGCCGCCAAGGATTTGACGATGCGATAGCGGCCATCGAGTAACTGCCCAATCATAATCTCTGTAACGCTTGGCTCACACCTAAACTGATGTTCCCATTATGGAACAGGTTCGGCGAAAACATTTAGCCAATCAGGAATTGGGCGTGGTGCCGGATATGGTCAAGCATAAAAGTGGCGATGAAAAAATAGCTGTGGTCATAGCCGTCTTGGTAGCGGAGGGTGAGGGGTTGACCGACTTTTTCACAGGCGATCGCCAATTTTTCTGTCAGTAATTGTTTCTCCAAAAAACCATCGGCGCTGCCTTGATCCACCAGGATTGGGTACTTTAAAGGGCCATTTTTTTGTAAGAGAGCCGTCGCATCATAATTTTCCCAGAGGGTTTTATCCGTGCCCAGATAAGCAGTAAACGCTTTTTCTCCCCAGGGGCACTGGCTCGGCGCAACAATCGGCGCAAAGGCAGACACCGACTGGTAGAAATCAGTCTGCCGGAGGGCACAAATGAGCGCCCCGTGACCTCCCATGGAATGGCCAAAAATCCCCCGTTTCGCCGTCACGGAAAAGTTCGCTTCGATGAGTTTGGGCAGTTCCTCGATGATGTAACTGTACATTTGGTAATGGTTTGCCCAGGGCTGTTGGGTTGCATCCACATAGAAACCGGCACCACTGCCAAGATCCCAATCTTTATCCTCGTCGGCAATGCCCGTATTGCGAGGGCTAGTATCGGGGGCCACGAGCATTAAGCCATAGTCTGCGGCATATTTTTGGGCGCCTGCCTTCGTGGTGAAATTTTCCTCAGTACAGGTCAAACCTGATAAATAATAAAGCGTTGGTACGGGTCGAGTTTCGGCTTGGGGCGGCACAAATACCGCAAAATTCATCGGCACACCGCACGCCTCAGAATCGTGCTGGTAATACTGCACTTTGCCGCCAAAACAGAGGGTTTCTTTCGTTAAAACAAGGTTTGTCATCGTTAATTTGATCGTGCTATGGGGGCTTACCATGGTAAACCCCTACCAATTTTGATGACCTAAAAGGTGACCACGCTGCGGATAGATTCTCCGGCGTGCATCAAATCGAAGGCTTCGTTAATCCTTTCAAGGGGCATGGTGTGGGTAATCAGATCGTCGATGTTGATCTTGCCTTCCATGTACCAATCGACAATTTTCGGCACATCGGTGCGGCCCCTCGCGCCCCCGAAGGCGGTTCCTTTCCAGACGCGCCCCGTCACCAACTGGAATGGCCGGGTACTAATTTCTTGGCCTGCGCCCGCTACCCCAACGATGGTGGAAACGCCCCAACCTTTGTGACAGCTTTCTAGTGCTTGGCGCATTACGTTGACATTCCCAATACACTCAAAGGTGTAGTCCGCACCGCCTTTTGTTAAATCCACCAGGTAGGGCACGAGATCACCCTCGACTTCCTTGGGATTGACGAAATGGGTCATGCCAAATTTCTCGGCGATCGCCTTTTTGTCGTCATTGGTATCGACGCCGACAATCATATCTGCCCCCACCATACGGCAGCCTTGGATCACGTTCAGGCCAATGCCCCCCAAGCCGAAGACAATCACTTTAGAACCTACTTCAACTTTCGCCGTATTGATCACCGCCCCGATCCCCGTGGTGACACCGCAGCCAATGTAGCAAACCTTATCAAAGGGGGCGTCTTCGCGGATTTTTGCCAGGGAAATTTCTGGCACCACGGTGTAGTTAGCAAAGGTGGAGGTGCCCATGTAGTGAAACAGCGACTCACCATTAATCGAAAAACGTCCGGTACCATCGGGCATCACACCCCGGCCTTGGGTGAGTCGGATCGCCTGACAGAGATTTGTTTTAAAACTGAGGCAATATTCGCACTCGCGGCATTCTGGCACATAGAGGGGAATGACATGATCGCCCGGTTTCAGACTTTTAACATCCGGCCCCACTTCAACCACAACCCCAGCCCCCTCATGGCCCAGGATCGCCGGGAATAGCCCCTCTGGATCGGCCCCAGATAGAGTGTAGGCATCGGTATGACAAACCCCCGTCGCCTTGATTTCTACCAGCACTTCTCCAGCTTTGGGGGGTTCGAGTTGGACGGTTTCTACCTTGAGGGGTTCTTTTGCTGCATAGGCGATCGCCGCTTTCACATCCATGGGGTCAATCCTTAAATTTTGGTTTTAGTCGTTACTATTCTAAAGACAAATACCGGGGGCACAGATTTTTGCTAAATCTAGGGTTCATCGGCAAACACATTAAAATACGAGGCGACAACATTGCGATCGCCACAGGGCCTGCACCAACAAATCCAACCGCACAGGCTTGGTAATGTAATCATCCATCCCAACCTCCAAACAAGCCAACCGATCATGCTGCATAGCATTGGCCGTCAGCGCAATAACATAGGGATGTGGCTCCAAATTTAGTTTAAGTAATGCTTTGGTGGCGTCTAAGCCGTCCATTTCAGGCATCTGAATATCCATCAAAATCACATCATAAATTTGCTGTTCAACTGCCTCTAGGACTTCCAAACCATTACTCACGATGTCCACCTGATAACCTAAATTCTTTAGGATCTTTGCGACAACCTTTTGATTCGTTAAATTATCTTCCGCTAAGAGGATCTTCAGGGGCAGTTTCGTCGCCAACTCTCGATCAAAAACAAACAAAGGATTTTGCTTTTTTTCAAGGGAGTCACTAGGTTTATTGACAATTTGAGTACAGATCATAAACTCGAATTTACTGCCGACGCCCGGCTGACTCGTCACTGAAATTTTGCCGCCCATCATCCGGACAATTTCTTGACTAATGGCGAGACCTAAACCAGTTCCTTGGGTTTTAAATTTGGCTTTACCAGTTTGTTCAAAAGGCAGAAAAATTAAGTTGAGTTTATCAGGCTCGATACCAATCCCAGAGTCTTCAACTTCAAAATTGAGCAATGTATAGGTCTCACTCAAATCGGGAAAAGAATGAAGTTTTAAACGAAAAATAATCTGGCCTTTTTCTGTAAATTTCGCTGCATTATGCAAGAGATTTAACAATACTTGCTTAAGCTTTTTTTCATCAATGCTCACCACTGCTGGCAACTTGGGAGGGAATTCACAAATAAATTCAATGGCATCGGTATTGATTTGCGCTTGAATAATGCCCTTAATCCCTTGGAGAAATTTGGAAAAATCTACTTCTTGAAAATGAAGCTCGACTCTTCCCGCTTCAATGCGAGAAATATCTAAAATATCTTCAATGAGATGGAGTAGGTGAATCCCTGAGTCACTGATGGTTTGTAAATCTCCCCGTTCGTATTCGTCTAAATTATCAGAATCTTTGAGCAGTTCCACTAACCCTAAAATGGCGTTTAAAGGGGTGCGCAACTCATGGCTCATACTAGACAGAAACCGTGTTTTGGTGCGATTCGCATTTTCTGCTGCTTGTTTGGCTTCGATGAGTTCTAAGTTTTGTTGCTCTAATAAAAAGGCATTTTCTTTCAGGATTATTTTGCTTTGTTCAAGTTGTGATGATTTTTCTTGGAGGTGGAGTTTAGATTGGCGCAAATTGTTAAAGGCTTCTTTTTTTTCTCTTAAAGTCGCCATTAAGCTCAAATTAGTCACCACGATGACCACTGTGAATAACTGCAAGCGTAGTAAAGATTCGTTGATATCTTCACTGGCAAAGGAACCCAGTCCCCGCACAGTGCCGAGTGCCGCTAACATTGTCACGAGGGAAATAAGATTTGTCGCGCCAAATTGACCAAAACGAATCACGGCCCACACCAGACAGGGAATGAGCATATATTCCAAATGGAGATCTTGAGAAAAGGAAATATAACTAATCAACAAAATAATTGTGAGTAGGCTCAGGGCCTCAACAAATTTTGTTTCAAGCAATAATTTCCAGGCAAGTTTAGCGGGCTTTTTAGAATGTTTGTTAAAAGTGAAAATTGCTTTTTGAATGAGACGATTTAAGGTTTGTGGTTGAAATAGCTCATACCAACTAATTAGGGCCGGGGTAAAAATGTAGATTCCAGAAACGTTAGAAATCCACCAAGTTAACCAAGATTCTCCAAAGTTTGCCCAAGTGACTGTATTGCCGATGGCAAGGGCAAAAACTCCGGCTGTGGCATTGATTGCCGGGGTTAAAATACCGATCAATAAAAGAAACTTGCAGAGATCGTCAAGCTTTTTGAGGGGATTTTTGCGCTGAATTTTGGTATCTAGTAAGTATTTACCCAAGCCCATACCACTTGTAGTGCCTAGGGCGATCGCCAATACCTGCACAATTGAAGTAAGGGCTTGATTGAGATTTCCCCCCTGAAAAAAAGCCCAAATATTCGCCAAAAAAGAGCCAAGAAATACCCCTGGCAATACTTGATAGCCATAGATGAATGTTGCTGCCAGGGCGATGCCATCGGGGGGCCATATAGGGGTAACGGATTGAGGGGTCGAAGCAACCTGGCGAGAAATTTCTGCGGTCCCGTAATAGGCTAAGGCAAGCACAATAATGAGGATAAACCGTCGGGATAGTTTCAAGGGCGGTTGCGGGAAATGGAACATGACGATCCTGATGGAGCTTGGACAGATTTTGGCAGGTGAATCACAATGGGTAGCTGTAACTTAAATTGGGAAATGTCAACTGGCACAAAGAGCTCTAAGGAACTAATTCCTACTATTCTATTATTGTCGAAAAACCACAACTACCCAAGCATACAATTTTGCTTGAGCGTGCCCTAGCTCCCTAAATTTTCTCGGACACCGTTTGCTTGTAGGCCAGGGGCAAACCTGTAACAATAAGTAGGCAATTTGGCTGCATTTGTTGAAATCCCCTATGTATCCTTCCTTTTTACCGCCTCTGGTTAACCAGCTTACGGAACTTGATGCGATTCGCCTCGCCCAGCAGCTCCAACAGGTGGCGATCGCCACTCCGCTTCAGACAAATCCCATCTTGACGAACTTTGTCCAACAGGGCAGCGGCGACCAAGACATTCTCCTCATCCATGGCTTTGATAGCTCAGTTTTAGAATACCGCTATCTTTTGCCCAAATTAGCCCAGCAGCATCCTGTTTGGGCCGTGGATTTGCTCAGTTTCGGTTTTACGGAGCGACCAGAACAGCTTCCCTTTACCCCAGAAACCATCAAAACCCACCTCTGCCAGTTTTGGCAACAGCAAATTAATCGCCCGGTAGTGATTGTTGGTGCCTCTATGGGTGGGGCGGTGGCCCTCGAATTTGCCCTGAGCTACCCCGACGCGGTCAAGCAAATTGTCCTCTTAGATAGTGCTGGTCTGGCCCCAAAACCCCTCAGCCGCTTTGCGATGGTACCGCCTTTGGATCGGTGGGCTACACAATTTTTAGGGAGTATGAATATCCGCCGAAAGATTTGCCAGAGTGCCTATTTCGATAAAACAAAAGTCACAACAGATGCGGTACTCTGTGGCGCGATGCATGTCCAGTGCGATCGCTGGCAGGAAGCCTTGATTCAATTTACAAAAGGCGGTGGCTATGGCTCTTTTTATCCCAAATTGAAGCAGATCCAGCAACCCACCTTAATTCTCTGGGGTGAACAAGACCGAATCCTTGGCACAAAAGCAGCCCATCGCTTTCAACAGGGCTTACCCAATAGCACCCTCCACTGGATTCCCAATTGTGGCCACCTCCCCCATGTGGAGCAAACAACCCTCGTCGCCGAACACATTCTTCGCTTTTGCCAAACTTTAATCCCAATCACATCTAATCATTAGTTTGAATCCTTGAGTTGACAGGATTTTTTTTTCATAGACTCAAGATGATTAAGATGATATTTTTTGATTTTAATTAATTGGTGGAAGTCGAAATATTGTTTTTACTGTTATTGAACATTGGTAATCTCACAGTAAAAGTCGTTCCTTTATTGATTCGGCTGGACACATGAATATTGCCTCCAAGGAGATCCACAAACTGTTTAACGATACTTAGCCCTAGTCCTGTACCAGGAATATTACTGGTATTACAACCCCGATGAAACGGTTCGAAAAGATATTTTCGATCTTTTAAGGCAATGCCAATCCCTTCATCTTGGACTTTGATAATTAGTATTTGTTTCCACTTTCTTAAGCTCAAAGTGATTGCGCCACTCGCGTGGGTGTAACGAATCGCATTGGCAAGTAAATTTCCTAAAATTGAGTAGAGTAAGCGTTCGTCAAGCTCAGTGATAATCGAATGGCTGGGGCAAATCAATTTAATGGGATCAGACTGACGAATAAATTCTCCTTCCTCTAATAACCGACGGCAAAATGCCACTACATCAACTTTTGTTCGGTTAACTTCTAAAACTTTGGCTTCAATCCTACCAATCACTAAAATATCGTCAATGATTTGAGTCATGCGCTCAACATTCGCATTAATACTAGAAAGATAACCTGCTTTTTCTGCTAAGGAAAGATGGGTGTCATAACGTTTCAGGGAAGAAACAGACAGGGTGATGTTATTAAGGGGATTACGAAATTCATGACAAACCATGGTGATGAAGCGTGAACGCATTTCGCTAAGTTCCCTTAGCTGTTGATTGGCTCGTTGCAACTTTTGGGTCCGCTCTTGAATTTTTTGCTCTAAATCTTCATTGGCCTGTTCAAGAATTTTTTCTGCCCAACGCCGCTGACTAATATCTTGAAATGTGACAACAGCCCCAATTAAAGTGCCGTCTTCATCTTTCATGGGGGTGCTGATATATTCCACCGGAAAACTGGTGCCATCTTTGCGCCAAAATACATCGGAAATCACGCGATGGGTACTACCATCTTTGAGGGCGGCATAAATTGGGCAATCTTCACGGGGATAGGGCGAACCATCCACATGGGAATGGTGCAATACCGTATGCATTGACTTGCCGACCAACTCTGTCACTGGCCAGTCAATCATCTTAGCGGCAGCGGGATTAATAAAGGTCACATTGCCATCTAAATCAAGGCCATAAACCCCTTCGCCAACGGCATTTAAAATGAGTTGGTGCTGGCGACGGAGCTGTTTTAATTCTTGGGCAAATGGTTTAGACAAGAAACGTTATTATCCTCGACATCAGTACAGTAGAGAGTATTATGACTGACTCTATCACTCGGCTGCCGTTACCCATTGAGTCAACTCAGACTGATGTGAATCAATGGGCTGATTACCGCTTGCAGATGATGGGAACGCTGAAAATTTTGTATTTATTCAGGGGAATTAATCAATCCGGGATGATCGAGGGGGCGATCGCCAGGGGCATCCCAAAAAAAGCGGCGCTCAGATTCGGCAATGGGTTTGTCGTTAATACTGGCTTCTCGGCGACGCATTAAACCATTTTCGTCAAACTCCCAATTTTCGTTGCCATAGGCGCGATACCATTGCCCTGCATCATCTTGCCATTCGTATTGAAAGCGTACCGCAATCCGGTTTTCGTCGAAGGCCCACATTTCTTTGACGAGACGATAATTTAGCTCTTTATCCCACTTGCGGCGCAGAAATTCACGGATATTTTCCCGACCTTGAAAAATTTCAGCACGGTTGCGCCAAAAACTATCTTCTGTATAGGCCATGCACACTTTATCCGGATCGCGACCATTCCACGCATTTTCTGCCATCCGCACTTTGGCGATCGCCGTTTCTCGATCAAAAGGAGGGATTAACTTTTTTGGAGTCGATGTCATATTTCAAAGCCTCAACACAAATTCTGTTTAAAAAAGAGGCTGCCAGCCAATCACTAACAGCCCCGATCCATGCAAACGCCATTAATTCATAGCAGGAGCTCCACTTACCATTTCTTGTAGGGCAAGAACTTACCGCACATGATCACCTTAACGCGATCGCCTTTGGGATCTTCTTCGCACTCAACATCAATGGAAAAATCAATCGCACTCATGATGCCATCGCCGAATTTCTCATGGACAATCGCTTTAATGGGCATACCGTAAACCTGCATGATTTCGTAGAAACGATAGATGAGAGGATCAGTCGGAATAACAGGCTCAAGCGAACCCTTCAAAGGACATTCGGTCAACGGCTCAATTAGAGACTCATCCGCCCCAATCGCTTGCACAATCTTGGTTGCTTCTTCTAAAGAGGCACTGGCCTGACGGTAGACCACGGAAGCAATCCAAACCTCATCACAACCGACTTTCGCTTCCAAATCTGCAAAGGAAATACCAGCAGCCTTTTTCGCAGCTAAAAGCTTCTCTGTAACCTCAGAAATTGCCATTCTTTAAATCCTCTAAAAAATCAAAATTTACAACGTAACCAAATCGAATCATGTCGCTTAACGACTAATTCTTGCCGCCTCAACCGCGCGGGTTTCGCGAGAAAGATGACTCTCCATTTCAACCTTCAGATCGTGATATTCCGGATACTGATCCAGCTCCTCACGATTACGAGGACGAGGGAAAGGCACATCCAAGATTTCGTCCACACCAGCAGCCGGGCCACGGGTCATCATAATGATCCGATCAGAAAGCAATAAAGCCTCATCAATACTGTGGGTAATCATAATTACCGTTTTCCGTTCCCGCTCCCAGATGCGTTCAATCTCATCCTGCAAGAACCCACGCGTTAGCGCATCCAATGCTCCGAACGGCTCATCCATCAATAAAATTTGGGGATTAATCGCCAGAGCACGGGCAATACCGACCCGCTGTTTCATACCACCAGAAATCTGATGGGGATGCTTTTTCTCCGCACCCGTTAAACCCACAAGCTGAATATGCTCTTTAATCGTGCGCTTAATTTGCTTTTTCGGCATATCCGGATAAACCGTTTCCACCGCAAAGTAGAGATTTTCCTCCACTGTCATCCAAGGCATCAGTGCATAACTTTGAAACACCATGCCGCGATCAGGCCCTGGCCCAGTAATCGGTACGCCATTAAGACGAATCTCACCAGAAGTGACAGGCGACAAACCCGCGATCATATCCAGCAACGTGGACTTACCACAGCCCGAAGGCCCAATAATTGACACAAAAGTGTTCGGTTCAATATCGAGGCTAATATCCTCGATCGCCACATAATCTCTCGATTTTTTACCAGTAACCTTACCCAATAAACTTTGTTTACCGTGGAAGACTTTGGTTAAATTACGAATTGAAAGTTGAGCCGTATCCGAAAAAGTATCTTCCGGCGTTAGGGGAGTTGCGTAATGCACAGGAGTAACACTCATTATTTTCGACCAAATGCAACAAATTTTTCGACAGCCGCAAAGCAACTATCCAGAATGAGACCAACTAAACCGATGATCAGAATCGCCACCAAAATGTTCGGAATATAAAGGTTATTCCACTCATTCCAGATGAAGTAGCCTAAACCTGTACCCAGCAACATTTCTGCTGCCACAATGACCAGCCAAGCAATCCCCATACTGATCCTTAAACCCGACAAGATGTTGGGCAGAGCAGCAGGAATAATCACTTTAAAAATAGTGCGGAAACTCGAAGCCCCCAGGGTTTTTGCCACATCCAAATATTCTTTACTAACATTTGCCACACCGAAAGACGTGTTGATCAAAGTCGGCCAAATACTGGAAATGAAGATGATAAAAACACCTGTTTGCTCAGAATCGCGCAAGACATATAAACCAAGAGGTAACCACGCTAGGGGAGATACGGGTTTTAACAACTGAATGAATGGGTTAAAACCTTTTCTGGCGATCGGTGAAATACCAATCAAGATTCCGAGGGGAACAGCGACACAAGAAGCCGCAAGGTAGCCGATCGCCACCCGTCGCAAACTGATTAACAAATTCCAGCCAATGCCCAGGTCGTTAGGCCCATTGTCGAAAAAAGGATTGGTTGTCCACCACCACAACTCCTTGAGAGTCAAAGAAGCAGTAGGCATATTCGCAAGGATTCCTATGCGAGCACTGATTTCCCATCCTCCTAAAAAGACAATAAGGGAAGCAACAAATAGTGCAAATGCGAGAAAATTCTCATTTTGCCAAAGGGACTCTTTCGGCCTAGCGTAAGCTGATGTTGGTAGTCGTTTACTTGTGACTGCCATAATAAAAAACCTCCTAAAAATTACACGCCATATTCATCGATTTGCTGTTGCACATAAGCCGCAGGATCAGCGGGATCGAAGGTGTCAAATTTGAGGGTCTCCTCGCGATAGATCTCAGTGGGCGGTGTCTGACCAAGCTCAGTTGCCAGTTCTCTTGCTAAATCGGTGAGGAAGACATCTGTACCAACAGTGTCATAGCCAGTCTCAGGAATAATTGTGGGAGCCAATCCGTCACCCTGAAGATCCCAACGCACAAGCTGGGAAGAAATCCAGTTTGCAAAACTCTGCCAAGGATAGGGATCAAAGCCGATTCGGTCAGGAATATCAAGGCTATTGCCATTACCATCGTCAAACTTGCCAGTGAGAACTGCTTCGACAACTTCCACAGGCTGGTTAAGGAAGGCCCGCTCGGAAATCGCTCTGGCAATTTCTGGACGATTTTCAGGGACTTGAGCGTAAGCAGCCGCTTCGATAATGGACTTGTTAAGGGCACGGAAGGTATTGGGGTTGGCGTCAATCCACTGATCACTCGCGGCAAAAGCGCAACAAGGATGACCTGGCCAAATTTCTTTAGTCAACATGTGGATAAAGCCTGCACCTTCGTACACGGCCCGCTGGTTAAACGGATCAGGCATCAAGTATGCGTCGATATCACCCGCTACCAACTGAGCAATACTATCTGGCGGGGGAACAGGACGAATTTGAACATCCACATCAGGATCAATGCCGCCCGTCGCCAGGTAGTAACGCAACAGGAGATTGTGCATCGAGTAGGGGAATGGAACCCCGATAGTGAAGCCTTTGAAGTCCGCGGGACCATTCACTTGACCCTTATATTTTTCGGCGACTGTGATCGCTTGACCATTAATATTTTCAATACTGGCAAGTTTCACGCCAAAGGCTTCGGAACCAAGACCTAAAGTCATGGCAATCGGCATTGGGGCAAGCATATGATATGCATCTAATTCGCCGGCGATCGCCGAATCTCTGACGGCCCCCCAGCTCGGCATTTTGACGACCTTGGCATTAAAACCATACTTTTCGTAAAAGCCCAAAGGCTCAGACATAATAATGGGCGTCGCACAGGTAATGGGAATAAAACCAATCTGTAAATCAGTTTTCTCCAAATTACCCACTGGCGCATCTGCCGGAGTGTCTGCCGCAGGGGGCGTTGTATCCTGACCACAACTTGCTAAACTCACAAGGGCAGCACCAACGGCCATATTCCGCAGAAATTCTCGACGGGTCTGTTGACTACTACGAATTGAGTCCGCAAAAAATAGACCAGCTTGGGGCCCAAAGGCCGCCGCAAAAGCATTTTCCATCCCGCCAGCCTGCTTACAGAGGGCCAAGATCAGCTTCTCTCGCTTTGGATCACTGCGACCAATGCGCTTCAAAAATAAAGTTTTTCTCAGTTCGTAGGCATTTACTCCTTCTGCAGCCCGCAACTGATTCTCTTTATAAATCCCCATTTTTACGAGGTCATCAACCATTTCTACAGGATCTTGGGGCATCGTCTGCATAAACTGCCAGTGATCACTCGCGCCATGGTATTTTCCACAAACATGACACAAAGACTGTAAGTTCGAGCGCCTGCCACCGAAAGAGTCGGAACCCCCTAGTCCCTGTAAAGCCTGCTGTGCTGAAATCAGAGTCATAATTTATATCTACCCAAAAATAACAACTTAAACTTTCAAAACCGCAGAATTTTGAAAGAGCCCTAAAACTCAGAAAAGTACTTTTATTTATTAAGAGTTGCGGTCTATAGTAGCAGCCACTTTCGTAATAAACATTAGATTTTTTTTTGAAAAAATGTCATTTTTTTAGGCTGTTTTTTCAACTCCCTTGATATCCTGCTTTTTTTGTTAAATCAATTACAGAAAAGTCTTTTCCGAAGATGTTATTCTCAGTTGGTTTTTGTGAAAAACTGTCCTGGCAGCCCACAAGAAGACAGGCTATATTTGCTCAGAACGCCAATTTAATGGTGTTTTTCCATGGAATCGCCGGAATTGGTTGGTAAAGTAGCCAGCATCATGGTAGCCACATAATTCTGCAATTTTATGGATTGGCTTGTTTGTATTTTTCAATAGTTTGCGAGCCTGCAGCATGCGCCTTGCGATAATCCATTGTTTGACTGTGTAGCCAGTTTCCTTCTGGACTAAGTTACTCAGGTAAGACGTAGAATAGCCAACTTCCTCGGCGATCGCCTTGATTTTAATGGGTTGATGGTAATGATCTTCAATAAAATCAAACGCTCGATTTAAATTGCTGGAGTAGGGAAAAGAAAAATCGCGATCAATATCTGTTAATGGAAAGTCGATTTCGGCACCAGAAGAAACAACTGTTTTATTTTTTGTCGAATCTAGATGGTGATTTTCAATCGTGTCTTGTTGTCGCTTTAGTCGGACATTAATCGCGCCTAGAAATTGTTCAACCGTGCAAGGCTTGGTCAGGTAATCGTCTGCTCCGAGCTGCATACCATAGCGAAGCTCGGCCATAGTAACTTTGGCAGTGAGAAAGATAAAAGGAATCGCGGTTGTTTTAGGTGAGCGGCGTATTTTTGACAACACGAAGTAGCCATCCATGTCGGGCATGAGAATGTCACACACAATCAAATTTGGTTGTTCGTTTAATGCCAGTTCGATACCATCTAAAGCATTACTTGCAGCACAGGTTTTAAAGCCTTCAAATTCTAGGCACTTAAGGAAAACATTACGGGTTTCTGCTTCATCCTCAATAATCAAAATTTTCGTCATTGCCTTCTTGTTTCCAAAAATTGATCATTTATGCTGCCAAGTAGAGCACCCCATACCCTAGGGCTTAAAGAGCAAATTGATATTGTGTTCTTGCTTAGATGTAATCACTGCACTCAACTTAAGCTTTATTAGCCTTTAATTATGGTCAGCCTGATGTATCCCGCTATACAAAATAGGGGCGATCGCAATGATCAACTTGGAAAAATATTGTCGAATTAAGCACCAAGGTGTTGTGTGACCGTTCGCCCTTCGCTCCTCTGATCAGCAGGCGATCGCAAGTTTGGTCGTGTAACAATTAGAGTAAAGATGCCCTAGCATTTTGGATAACCTCAATGGCGATCGCCATCTATTTCTAAGGCGAATAAACTTGGTAACAACTAAGTGTAAAAGTCTATGACAATAGACGAATAAAACGATTGAGCCATGAAATAGCGAAATGTACGACCGTGGCTTTTGTGCGCTACACTACACATTAAGAATTATTACATTAATTTCGATAAGACGAGGTTTTTACCATGGCAGCTCCAGAACCCACCGTTAAGCCCAATCTTGAAGATCCGAAGTTTGGCTTCAATCTCTATTCCGAGAAGCTCAATGGCCGGGCGGCGATGATCGGGATCATCATTGCGATCGCCATCGAATTATTCACCAAAGAAGGCGTCCTGAGCTGGTTGGGGTTGATCTAAGGCCGCTGACTAAATCTTCTGTTTATTGAGTCCGGGTCTTCCTCGCCATTGTGGGGAAGATTTTTTTCGTTTTTAATAAGAATCCCCGGCCCCAGGGATCATCACCGCTATTTTTTTTTCAGTAACTGCCATGCTTCGTCTTACGGAAATCAAACTGCCCCTCGACCACAGCCCGGAGGCGATCGCCCAGGCCATTTGCCAGAAGTTGAAAATTCAGCCGGATGACTTGCTGGAATATCAGATTTTCAAACGCAGCTACGATGCCCGTAAAAAGAGCAATATTTACCTCGTCTACATCTTTGATGTGCACACCACGAAGGATCAAGCTTTGCTAAAACGCTTCAAAAAAGATCCCCACGTGCTCCCCACCCCAGACATGAGTTACAAAATGGTGGCCCAAGCACCGGCAAATTGTGCGACGCGGCCCATCGTCATTGGCATGGGGCCTTGTGGGATGTTTGCGGGATTAATGCTAGCCAAAATGGGCTTTCGGCCGATTGTGCTAGAACGGGGAAAAACCGTCAATGAGCGCACCAAAGACACCTTTAATTTCTGGAAAAAGAAGGGAGAATTTAACCCCGAATCTAATGCCCAATTTGGGGAAGGAGGCGCAGGGACGTTTTCCGATGGGAAACTCTACAGCCAGGTGCGCGATCGCCACCATTACAAACGCAAAGTCCTCGAAGAATTCGTCGCCGCCGGGGCCAATCCCGAAATCCTCTACATCGCCAAACCCCACATTGGCACCTTTAAGCTCGTCGGCATCGTCCAAAGCATCCGCAAAACCATCGAATCCCTGGGTGGCGAAATTCGCTTCCAAAGCAAGGTCAAAACCCTCGAACTAGAAAACCATCAGGTCAAAGGCGTCACCCTCGAAAATGGCGAATTTATCCCCAGTTCCCACGTGGTGCTGGCTATGGGCCACAGTGCGCGGGATACCTTCCAGATGCTCCATGACCAGGGCGTTTACATTGAGCCCAAGCCCTTTTCCATTGGCTTTCGGATCGAACACCCTCAACCCCTGATCGATGAATGTCGCTACGGGGAATTTGCTGGCAATAAGATTCTCGGTGCCGCCGATTATAAGCTCGTCCACCACTGTCAAAATGGGCGCTCGGTCTATAGCTTTTGTATGTGTCCGGGGGGTTTGGTGATTGGAGCCACCTCCGAGGCAGGCAAAGTCGTCACCAACGGCATGAGCCAATATTCCCGCAACGAACGTAACGCCAATGCAGGGATTGTTGTTGGCATTACTCCAGAAGAGGATTTTCCAGGTCATCCCCTCGCAGGCATTGATCTCCAACGAAAATTAGAAGCCAGAGCCTTTGAACTGGGTGGCGGCGATTACAGTGCGCCGGGTCAATTGGTGGGAGATTTTCTCGTGGGTTGTTCTTCTGAGTCGTTGGGTAAAGTTAAGCCTTCCTACGCACCGGGAGTTAAGCTAACGGATCTCAGCAGTGCGCTCCCAGACTACGCCATCGAAGCAATTCGGGAAGCTCTACCTGCCTTTGACAAACAAATTAAGGGATTTGCCATGGCTGAGGCGATGTTAACGGGGGTGGAAACGCGCACCTCTTCGCCAATTCGCATTAAACGGGGCAAAGATTACCAAAGTATTAATACCCAGGGCCTCTATCCTGCGGGGGAGGGAGCTGGTTATGCAGGGGGCATTCTCTCGGCAGCCATTGATGGGGTCAAAGTGGCGGAGGCGATCGCCTTAGATATTGTCAATGAGTAACAATTCAGCCAAATCGCGCTTTTTTTTCTAAAACATTTTCACTACACTGACACTACAACTTTTGATATTTTGCCTCATTCCGAGGACAGATATTTAGTAAAGTCTTAAATGTAAGGGGATCAGCGAAAATTATGACTCGGGCAACTAGCACGACAGAAATGGAAGTCACCAGTATTCGCCTAGAGCGCAAACTGAAAGATAAACTCAAGGAACTCGCTGGAAACCAAGGATACCAGGCTCTAATCCGCGATATTCTCTGGAACTACGTCAATCACAACTCAGGGGATTATCGACCCCAGTTTAGCGAAGCAGATATTCGGGCGACCCTTGAGGCGATCGCCCAAAAGGATGAAACCTGCGCCCTTACGGGGAAACGCATCCAAACTGGCGAAACCATGTGCCTCGGCCTCACTATTCACGGCGATTTTGTCCCCCTGAGTCCGGCTGTCGATCTGCCCAATTCCTAGGTTTAGGCCGTCCCAGTGGCGACTGCCAGATAGGTTTCTTCAAGCAAAAAAGAGCCCCGCTCGAACTTAACCGCCCAATAACCACCAGGGCGGCGATCGCCTAGGGTGCCAACCGCCCCCACCACCAACAAATCCGCCGGACGCAACATCGGCATCGGGTCTGCGGTCTTGAGATAGGGAGGTAACTGTGTCAGCTTCACCTGGGTTCCTTGTTTAAATCCAGCCATAATTTTTCTGCTAACCCCTGTAACAACGCCACTGCAAATCTTATCAGGAAAAACAAAACCCCTCACCACTCAGGCAAGGGGGAATTTTATTTTCTCAACTTTCGGAATATAGTGACGGCTAGGCCACACTAAAGAAAATGACGAAACCTAGTACCGCCCCAAACACAATGAGCGCATAGAACTGGACGCGTCCATTTTCAATGTATTTCAAGCCCTCACCACTCAGGAGGGTGGCGATCCCCGTGAGGTTTACGGCCCCATCGACGACGCGATAGTCCACCTCAAGGATTTGTCGGGCTAAGCGCCGGGTACCCATCACAAAAACATTGTTGTAGATATCGTCGAAGTACCATTTGTTCAAAGACAACTGATACAACACCGGGAATTTTTCGGCCAAACGAGCCGGATCAATTCTCTGCTGGAGATACATCAGCGAGGCGATGGTAATCCCAATGAGGGCGATCCCCACAGAATTACCACCCATGATCAAAAATTCTGTCAATTCAAAACCATGCTCAGCGGCCTCTGCTGCTTCGTTGGGAGAAAAGACAAAAGCTTCAAACCGATTACCCCAGGGAACCCCCAGCAAACCAATCAATACCGACGGAACCGCCAAAGCCATCAAAGGGAAAGTCATCGTCAAAGGAGACTCGTGGGGCTTAGAGCCATGGTGGCCTTCTTCGGGGGCTTGACCTGCCGCTGTCAGGAGCTTTTCTTGCAGTTGCTGATCCGTGCCGCGAAACTCCCCTTCAAAGGTCAGGAAGTACATCCGGAACATATAAAAAGCGGTCATGCCAGCGGTGGCCCAACCAATGAACCAGAGCACTGGATTAGCCTCAAATGCCAGGCCCAAAATTTCGTCCTTCGACCAGAAACCAGCAAAAGGCGGGATCCCACAGATAGCGAGGGTGCCAATGAGAAACGTTGTGGCAGTGATAGGCATATATTTTCGCAGGCCACCCATCAGCCGCATATCCTGGGCCAGCACAGCATTATGACCGACCACCTCTTCCATGCCATGGATGACAGAACCGGAACCCAAGAAGAGCATCGCTTTGAAGTAGGCATGGGTCATCAGGTGAAACAACCCAGCGGTGTAGCCACCGATTCCCATGGCCATCACCATGTAGCCCAACTGGGACATGGTGGAATAAGCAAGACCTTTTTTGATGTCGTTTTGGGTTAAGGCAATGGTTGCCCCCAGGAAAGCGGTGGTCGCTCCTGTCCAGGCAATGACATTCATCGCCTCTGGGATCGGCTCAAACACGGGATACATCCGCGCCACGAGGAACACTCCAGCGGCAACCATGGTCGCCGCGTGGATCAAAGCGGAAATAGGGGTTGGCCCTTCCATGGCATCGGGGAGCCACACATGGAGCGGAAATTGGGCGGATTTAGCCACAGGGCCAAGGAAGACCAGTACAGCAAAGACAATGGCCAGGAGGGAGCTGATTTGCCCCGTCGAGACGAGATCCACCAGGCGATCGCCCATCAGATCAAACTCAAAACTGCCCGTGGCCCAATAGAGACCGAGCATCCCTAGCAAGAGACCAAAATCGCCGACACGGTTTGTGACAAAAGCCTTTTGGCAAGCATCGGCCGCCGCCTTGCGGTCATACCAGAAGCCAATCAGGAGGTAGGAACACATCCCCACCAATTCCCAGAAAATGTAAACCTGCACAAGGTTTGGGCTAAACACCAAGCCCAACATCGACGAGCTAAAAATGCTCAAATAAGCATAAAAACGGACATAACCCGGATCGTGGGCCATGTAACCATCGGTGTAAATCATCACCAGTAAGGCCACCGTGGTTACGATCACCGACATCAAGGCACTCAGGTGATCCACGGTATAGCCCATCTGCAGATGAAAATCGCCTGCCGCCGCCCATTCTAGGGTGTAGGTAAAGGCTTCATGACCCTGAATTTGACTCCAGAGTAGCCCAAAAGAGAGGGCCATCGAAGTGCCGATGAGCGACAGAACAAATACCGCATTGAGTTGCCGTAGCTTGTTCGTGAATTTGTTTAAGGAGATTAAGCCGATCCCGATAACCATTGCCCCCAACAGAGGCAGCACCGGAATCAACCATGCATATTGATAAAGCGGTTCCATTACGAATGCCTAGGATTCTTGCTTTCTAAGTTACACATCCATTGATGTCAAATTTCCCAACAAATTTTGGGTGACAGCGCACAGTTGACCAAGGGCATTTTTCGGAATTGCTTGGGGCGAGTTGCTCTGTTTGGGCTGTTCTAAATAGACACCAATGGTCAAAGAGTTTCGCCCCTCATTGTGACATATCCCCCTAAATCTTCAACGGATTACCGCCGTTTGATTATATTTTGCTATCACAATTCCCCAGCAAAGGCGATCGCCCTGTTCTAATCCACTTCAAAAAAATCTAAAGAAAATCTAAAAAGATTACCTCTATGAAGATCCCCTTACAAAGCCCCAAGAAGAATGCAACAGCCATCACAAAACCCCTAGAGAAACATCCCTAAAATGCTTTTCTAAACTTCCTTGACTCACAATCTTGCACTAACTAACTCCAAGGAACCGAGCCCGGCTAAGATCGTGTTTCCAGTGACCTTGCCATCCCAATTCTGATACATCAAAATCAGTCGCACTTCCCGCCCCATTCAGTAAAGCATGGGCAGCACAATGATAGTCTAAATGGAGTAAAGCCCTTATAATCTTGACTCTAAAGCGGGAAAAAGCGGTTTGTACCGACGATCCACCCCCTTTAAGATCAAAAAAACTGATAAATCAAAATAATTGGGAAACTGCACATAATGTACGGTATCACTAGCACAGCAAACTCTACTGGAAATCAATCCTACGCCAATCGTCTGTTTATCTACGAAGTTGTTGGTCTGGGTGGCGACGGTCGTAACGAAAACTCCCTCGTTCGTAAAAGTGGCACCACATTTATTACTGTGCCCTATGCCAGAATGAACCAGGAAATGCAACGCATTACCAAACTGGGAGGCAAAATCGTTAGTATCCGTCCCGCAGAAGATGCAGCCCAGATTGTGAGTGAAGGCCAGTCCTCCGCCCAAGCATCTGCACAATCTCCTATGGCTTCTTCAACAAAAATCGTTCACCCCAAAACCACTGACACCTCAGTTCCAGTTAATATCTATCGCCCGAAGACTCCCTTCCTCGGCAAATGTATCGAAAACTACGAGCTTGTTGACGAAGGCGGCAGCGGCACCGTGCGTCACGTAACCTTCGATATTTCCGAAGGCGATCTGCGCTACCTAGAAGGTCAAAGTATTGGGATTATTCCTCCCGGTGAAGACAAAAACGGGAAACCCCACAAGCTCAGACTCTATTCCATCGCCTCTACCCGTCATGGCGATATGGAAGACAACAAGACCGTCTCCCTCTGTGTTCGTCAACTCGAATACCAAGATCCCGAATCTGGCGAAACAGTTTATGGTGTGTGCTCCACCTATCTCTGTAATCTTCCTGTCGGCACAGATGACGTCAAGATCACTGGCCCTGTTGGCAAAGAAATGCTGCTACCCGATGACGAAGACGCAACTGTCGTCATGCTCGCTACCGGCACTGGGATTGCACCTTTCCGGGCTTTCCTCTGGCGGATGTTCAAAGAGCAGCACGAAGACTACAAATTTAAAGGCAAGGCATGGCTCATCTTCGGTGTCCCCTACACTGCCAATATCCTTTATAAAGACGACTTCGAAAAAATGGCCGCGGAAAATCCTGACAACTTCCGCCTAACCTACGCCATTAGCCGCGAACAAAAGACCGCCGATGGTGGCAAGGTTTACGTTCAAAGCCGCGTTAGCGAATATGCTGATGAACTCTTTGAGATGATTCAAAAACCCAATACCCATGTTTATATGTGTGGTCTCAAGGGCATGCAACCCCCCATTGACGAAACCTTTACCGCCGAAGCAGAGAAGCGTGGTCTCAATTGGGAAGAAATGCGCCGCTCCATGAAAAAAGAACACCGTTGGCATGTGGAAGTTTACTAAAAACGTTGCTGTGAGCTTCTGCTAGTCACACTATCGTGCAATTTCAGCAAGTTGTTAATCTCTGCCCTGGGAGCCACTACGGTTTGTCAGGGCTTTTTTGTTCAAGACAGATCCCTTGCCAAAGCAGGTTAAAACTGGAGCGCCCTCCGAGGAAATTCATCATTAATTCCCAAAGTGAAAGAGATCTTTATAAAATCGAAGGTAATAAAACTAGCAGCCGAATATGTTTGATCGAAGTCTTAATCGAGTGAACGAGCGATTAAATCGCACCCTGACTCGTAATCAATTGCTACAACAGGCCACTGATCAAACACGCTGGCAACTCCGGGTGAGTCGGGTTGTCATTTATTATTTCTACCGGGAATGGAAAGGGCAGGTGATCATTGAATCCCTGAGCCAGAGTGAATTTTCGATTTTAGGCTCGACGGGGGCCGATGATTGTTTTAATGGTGATTATGCCCAACGGTATCTCCAAGGCAGAATCCTACAAATTACAGATATTGAGACAAGTGATTTTGACCCTTGTCACCTGGACTTTTTACGATCAATTCGGGTGCGGGCAGATCTGGTTGCGCCAATCATCGTCGATCAACGTTTGTGGGGATTATTAGCGGCTCATCACCATGAAGTCCGGACTTGGCTAGCGGAGGAGGTAGAGTTTGTGCGACAACAGGCACAAACCCTAGCTGGTGATTTACAACTCATGGACTAAATCTTGACCCTGGCTAAACTTGGCAGTGTGAATGTATAGGAAATCACAATGTACTAGCCAAATCTCTGCCTTTTGATGTATATGTTGGCGTAACCCTGTAAATAATTTATTTTTATGCTCTCCCTTGATTTGATGTCACATACCCTAGATGCTGAGCTATCGACGAAAGCACGGATCCTAGTAGTGGAGGACGAGGCAGTCATTCGTGACATGATTGTGATGGGTTTAGAGGAAGAAGGCTATGAGGTCTTTTTTGCGGATAATGGCCGCACAGGCTTGAATATGCTGCAAAATCCAGAATTCAATGCCCCAGATATGCCTCTGGATTTGGTGATCCTAGATATTATGCTGCCGGAAGTGAATGGCTTAGATCTATGTCGTTTTTTGAGATATCAGGGAAACACAATTCCGATTTTAGTTCTAAGTGCCAAGGCGAGTGAAACAGACCGGGTATTGGGCCTAGAGGTGGGCGCAGATGATTATTTAACCAAACCGTTTAGTCTGCGGGAGTTGGTGGCCCGGTGCCGTGCGCTGTTGCGGCGTCAGCAGTTTATCCGGAGCACGCCTAAAAATTCGGTACGTCAGTTTAAGGATATTTCTTTGTTCCCGGAGGAGTGTCGGGTGACGGTGCGGGGTGAGGAAGTGAGTTTATCGCCCAAGGAATATCGTTTATTGGAATTGTTTATGAGCTATCCGCGCCGGGTCTGGTCACGGGATCAGTTAATTGAACAGGTTTGGGGTGCTGATTTTCTAGGGGATACAAAAACGGTAGATGTGCATATCCGCTGGTTACGGGAAAAGTTAGAGTTAGATCCGAGTCAGCCGGAATATTTGATCACAGTGCGGGGCTTTGGCTATCGATTTGGTTAGGGGAAAGCGGTCATAATTCGGTACAATCAGCGATCACATTATTTCGACAGAGATGGTATGGCTCAGGCGCTCGTCATTGGCATTGGTCGTTCAGGAATTGCGGCAGCACGGCTTTTAAAGCGACAGGGTTGGGAGGTGGTCTTAGGCGATCGCCAAACGGATGAATCCCTCGTGGCAGTGCAACAGGAGCTGTCGGCCCAAGGAATTACGGTCAAACTCGGCCATACCCCCAGTTTGGAAGAAGGCGATCGCCCGGATTTAATCGTCGTCAGTCCGGGGGTGCCCTGGGATATTCCTTTTCTGAAAGAGGCGCGGGATCAAGGCATTGACACCATCGGCGAGATGGAACTGGCCTGGCGCAATTTAGACCAAAAACCCTGGGTCGGCATTACAGGCACCAATGGTAAAACCACCACTACGGCCCTGGTCGAAGCAATTTTTCAGGTAGCAGGTCGTGGTGGCCCTGCCTGCGGGAATATTGGCCATGCCGCCTGTGAACTTGTGTTGGGAGAAGCCACCCCGGAGTGGATTGTGGCCGAAATTAGTAGCTATCAGATCGAATCTGCGCCGACCCTCTGTCCTCAAATTGGCGTGTGGACGACCTTCACACCAGACCACCTCGCCCGCCACTATACCCTCGACAATTATCACAGCATTAAAGCGTCCCTCATTGAGCGCAGTCGTCGCCAAGTCTTAAATGGGGATGATCCGTTTTTGCGATCGCAGGCGGAGCAATGGCCCGACGCCTACTGGACAAGCATCAAGGGAGCAGAGCATTTACCGTGCGACCCTAAACGGGGGGTATTTATCCAGGATGCTTGGGTGAAAGCCTTTGGGGAATTGGTGATTCCGGTTTCTCTACTCAAAATGGTCGGCGATCATAATCTCCAGAATTTACTCTTGGCGATCGCCGCTGCCCGGTTAGCAAATATTGACAAAGGGGCGATCGCCAAAGCCATTGCTACCTTTCCGGGTGTGCCCCATCGTCTTGAGTTCATTCGCCAGCACCAGGGGGTTGATTTTATCAACGACAGTAAAGCAACCAACTATGATGCTGCCGAGGTGGGCTTAAATGCGGCCCCTGGCCCGGTAATTCTCATTGCTGGAGGCGAGCCCAAAGCAGGGAATGCCGAGGCCTGGATCAAAAAAATCAAAGAAAAGGCAGCGACGGTGCTTTTAATTGGTGAGGCGGCCCCCCAATTTGCCCAGTTACTCCAGAACAGCGATTACACCCAGTACGAAATCGTTGAAACTTTAGAAAAGGCGATCGCCCGCAGTGTTGCCTTAATTCCGACCTATCAACCGAAAACAGTGCTCCTCTCTCCCGCCTGTGCCAGCTTCGATCAATACCGCAGTTTCGAGCACCGGGGCGATCATTTTCGTCATCTTTGCCAAGCTCTATAGAGCCAAAACCCTTTAGCATTAAAGAGAATTGCAAACACTTACTGGGAGCGCACCGTGAACCAAAGGCCCCTAGCCATTGATTTGTTTGCCGGATGCGGCGGAATGTCCCTGGGGCTAGAAGCGGCGGGCTTTGATGTGGTCGCAGCGGTAGAGATTGATCCCGTCCATGCCCTCGTTCACGAAGTCAATTTTCCCTATGGCGTCACTTTTTGCCGGGATATTCGTCACCTGCAATGGCCAGAAATGCGCCAAGCCATCGAACGGCGCGGCTATCCAACGGTAGACATTGATTTACTCACGGGTGGCCCTCCCTGCCAGGGATTTTCGGTGATGGGCAAACGACAATTGGGTGACCCGCGCAATCAATTGATCTTTGAATATGTCCGTCTGTTGCGAGACATTCAACCCAAATATTTCATTTTTGAAAATGTCCAGGGCCTCACTGGGCAACGCCACCAAGGGATGCTAAAACAGCTTTGCCAATCTTTAGGGGAGGCTGGTTACCATGTTTTGCCCCCCCAGGTGCTCAATGGTGCTGACTACGGCGCTCCCCAACGACGTAAACGCTTAATTCTCTTGGGATATCGCCGGGATGTTCCCCCAGTGGCCTATCCAACGCCGAGCCATGGCCCCGGCCTAACACCCTATGTCACTGTCCACGAGGCGATCACCGATTTAGAAACTATCCCCGTTTTTACGGACGTTGACCGGGGCATTATCCCCCCCGAACCTTTGGGAACCTTTGGGCGATCGCTCCATGAGCAGTTTCGCCATTGTCATTCCCGCCACCTAGAACCTAATTTTCTTTGGGGCCATCTTGGTTCTCAGCATCAACCCGAAATCCAAGCCCGTTTCCAAGCCACTCCCCCCGGCAAAAAAGAAGCCATTAGTCGCCTCTTTAAGCTGGATGCCCAGGGTCTCAGTAATACTCTGCGGGCCGGTACCCCCACCGAAAAAGGCTCCTTTACGGCTCCTAGACCGATTCATTACCAACTTCCCCGCTGCATTTCGATTCGCGAAGCCGCCCGCCTACATACCTTCCCCGATTGGTTTCAGTTTCATCGCAAGGTTTGGCATGGCTTCCGGGAAATTGGTAATGCCGTGCTGCCGCTCTTGGCCCAAAAAATTGCCCAAGAAATTATTCACACCTTAGACATTCAGCCGGATTTGCTCCCCCAAAAAACAATTTGTATTACCCAAACTGATGCTTTATGGTATCCCCTTGGGCAAGCTAGTCAATATTGGGAAATTCCGCGACATTTAGTGCCACGCCGTCGCCGTCTTTCTCCACCTTAAAAATTCATAAAAATCATATTTTTTGAAACCCAATTTCTCACTTATGATAACTATATTGCTATTTGACAGACTATCTTTTTAAGCCCCGATAACCTATTAGAAGACCGATTTTGAGCTGGTAGAAACCAGTCTCTTTTTGCTGTTTAATTCTTGTTAACGCTTCTCCCCAATTACTGGTACTATGGATTTTCTCCGACTGCTACACAGTCGATGGCTGCGATGGTTCGGCCTCAATATCTGCTTGGCGATCGCCTATGCCTGGACCGCGGAAATCAGTCTAGTTTTCACCACCCTGCCGGGAACCGTCGCTTCAGTATGGCTTCCTTCGGGATTAACATTGGGTTTAATTCTTCTTTTTGGCAATAAAATCTTACCGAGCATTGCCCTAGGTTCCCTTTGGGTTATTTCTTTTGATTTGATCGAACGGGATCCAAATATTAGTATTCAGGCTTTCTTTTGGGTCAACTTTGGTTGCATTGCTGGCAATTTAGTACAACCTCTGTTAGCCCGTTTTATCCTGAAAAAATATTCCCAGAGCCGACATTTTTTTAATCAAGTTCGGGGCGTTTTAACCTACATCACGGCTGCAACCCTTTCGCCAATGGCCTCTGCATTTATTGGTGTCACCAGTATTGTGTTTGCAGAACGTATGGAATGGGGACAGTATGGCTTAAATTGGTTTACTTGGTGGCTGGCGAGCACTTTAGCTCACTTGATTTTCACTCCGGTAATTCTCCTGGGGAAGGACTTTTTTAGCCGAAAAATCCCCTATCATGTCATCGAGATGTTGCTGATTTTAGCTGTTTTCATCAGTGTGAGCTGGAGTATTTTTATTCAAAGTTATCCCGTTGCTTACCTATTGCTGCTGATTTTAAATTGGACAGTGTTTCGCTACGGTGCTTTTGTGTCAAGCCTATTGGTCAGCATTGTTTCTATCTTGGCTATTTATACAACTGCCCATGGTTTGGGTGTCTTTGTTTTAGAGTCCCAAAATCAATCTTTATTGTTTTTACAGTCCTTTATGGGGGTATTTGCCCTCAGTTCTCTGCTCCTCTCAGCGGTCGTGGAAGAACGGAGCCGCGCCCAAGCTTCCCTAAAGAAAGCTCTGGATAATTCCACAAAGCTCATTTTAGAAAGAACAAAAGAATTACGTCGCAGTGAAGCACTCCTCCGGCAAACCAACCAAGAATTACAAAAATTAGTCCATTTAGACGGTTTAACTCAAATTGCCAACCGACGTTGTTTTAATCAACGGCTCACGGCGGAGTGGCATCGTCTCTACCGCGAGCAAAAACCCCTCGCTTTAATTCTTTTTGATGTGGACTACTTCAAGCGCTACAACGATTCCTATGGTCACCAACAGGGAGATGAATGTCTGATTCAAATTGCCCAAGCAGTGAAACACCTCCTCAAACGACCGGCAGATTTGGTGGCCCGCTATGGGGGAGAGGAGTTTGTGGTTGTCTTACCGAACACGACTCAGGAAGGTGCAACCATTGTCGCCAAGCGGATTCGACGAACTGTTTTAGAGCTTCAGATTGCCCACAATGCAACGGAGATAAATGAGGCAATTGTTACCGTCAGCCTTGGTGTTGTTAGTGGTATTCCCCAGAGCCAGGAAAAACCCCTAACGTTTGTGAAAAAAGCTGACCAAGCTCTCTATTTAGCCAAACAACAGGGGCGCAATCGCATTGTTGTCGCCGGGGAGTCTGAGTTTCCCCATTTGCTCTAGGCCAAGGGCATTAGGTGGCGATCGCCTTGCCTATAATTTGTCAGCCCCTAGGTTTTAAGCCCAGATTAACAGCGATTTATCCTTACGCTAGCCTGGATTAAAAGTCCATTAACCCCGTCCAAGATGATCTCAGGGAACGACCCAACCGTCTATAATGTGGGATGATTTCAACGATTTGCTTTAATTTCGAGCATTTTGTTTTGATCCAAATACCCGACATCCCCTTTGAAGTCATCCTTTTCTACAAACTCGGGAATATATGTATGGCGTACCATGAACCCCAAAAAATTTTCCGGGAGTACACACCATGCACATTACTTTTTAAAGCACCAAAATAAAAAACCTAAGGAGTTGAATCCATGAAAATTATTGTTCTGGGTGGAGATGGGTTTTGCGGCTGGCCCACAGCATTGCATCTGTCGAAAACAGGTCATGATGTTGTTATTGTTGATAACCTTTCCAGAAGAAACATTGATAACGAACTGGAAGTGACATCACTGACGCCGATTAGCCCAATGTCGGTCAGGCTCAGAGCATGGAAAGAACTCACTGGCAAAACAATTCAGTTCTTCAACTTCGATATTGCCCACGAATATGACCAGCTTCTCAAGCTATTCGTTGACTATCAACCGGATGTAGTCGTTCACTTCGCCGAACAGCGGGCCGCCCCTTACTCCATGAAGTCTCCTAAGCACAAGCGTTATACCGTCGATAACAATCTAAACGGAACCAATAACGTACTTTGCGCCATTGTGGAATCCGGCCTTGATATCCACGTGGTACACCTCGGCACCATGGGGGTTTATGGTTACGGTACCGCTGGGATGAAGATCCCCGAAGGCTACCTCGATGTTCAAGTGGTCACCGAAGAAGGCAAAGTGATCGAGAAGCAAATTCTGCACCCGGCAAATCCTGGCAGCATCTATCACATGACCAAAACCCAGGATCAACTATTTTTTGCCTACTACAACAAAAACGACCAAGTCCGCGTCACTGACTTGCACCAAGGGATTGTTTGGGGTACCAACACTGCAGAAACAGCAATGGACGAGCGGCTCATCAACCGCTTTGATTATGATGGTGACTATGGCACCGTGCTGAATCGCTTTTTGATGCAGGCAGCCGTAGGCCATCCGCTGACTGTCCATGGTACTGGCGGCCAAACCCGTGCTTTTATTCATATTCAAGATACGGTGCGTTGTGTTGAGCTGGCGATTAGTAATCCTCCAACGAAAGGGGAACGGGTCAAAATTCTCAACCAAATGACGGAAACCCACCGCGTCCGGGATCTGGCGCAGATGGTGGCGAATATCGCTGGGGCGGAAATTCAATATTTAGAAAATCCCCGGAATGAAGCAGCAGAGAACGAACTGTATGTGGATAATCAGTGTTTCCTCGATATGGGCCTAGAACCGACCAAGCTCGATAAGGGATTGATGTTAGAGGTCACAGAAATCGCGAAGAAATATGTGGATCGCTGCGATCGCTCCCGAATCCTCTGTACTTCTAAGTGGAACCAAAGTGCGACCGCAGAACCGCTGAAAGTTCATGCAAAGGTCTAGATTGGTTTAATTAAATATTTGGCGTAATGGGGGGCGATCGCCCCTCTTTTTTTGTGGCTTGAGCTTTTGATGCGTGGGCTGACGAGGCGAAAAAAAGATCTGAATTTTATAAAATTTTAGGAATAAATAAAGAAGACCTCCATAGCAACCCATGGAAGTCTGGTGAAAGTAATAAAGAACTGGCGTTTTTGACCTTAGAGTTTGTTAAGGTTGATACCAGCTTCTCTAGCCATGGCATCGATGCCTTTCTTTTCAAGGGTTTTGATGGCTTTGGTGGAAAGACGTAGGCGGACAAAGCGATTGCCTTCGGGCCACCAGACTCTTTTCCACTGCAAATTAACTTCTTGTAGCTTTTTCGTCCGACGGTGGGAGTGGGACACCGCCATCGCATTATTGGCTTTCTTGCCGGTAATCTGGCACTTACGGGACATACGAAAGATCTCCTAGCAATTTTTATAATAAGTAATCCAATCTACAATCATAATGCATTAACGAAGCGAGGCCAAATTCATGCAACGCGGAAAACTGACCGCTATTATTACCGGAGCGATTTCTCTTTTGTTGGCGATCGCCTATTTACTGCTCGTCCAAATTCTAGATTTTCGCGGCGAAATGAAACCCGCGCCGATGGTGGAGATGCTCCCGACAACGATCAGCGTTTTCGCTCAGCCCCATATTGATCAAGCATTTCACTCCTAAGCATTAAAGCGATTTCCCTGGGGCGACCAAGTTGGGCCGCTAGAATGAAACTATGACAACCAATGGGCGATAGTCCTCTAGTCCTCAACTTCATCCATAGGGCGATCGCTCGGCAACTGGAGAATTTTATATGGCTTTTACTGGGGAAGAAAAATCTTCCCAAAATCCAACCATCGCAACCCCCTCAACGGACAATTCCCCGCAACAAAAACAAGAGTTTAATGCCTGGCAACTGTGGAACATGAGCATTGGCTTCCTGGGGATTCAGTTTGGTTGGGGCTTGCAGATGGCCAATATGAGCTCTATTTTTGAACATCTCGGCGCTAGTGCCCACAGTATTCCGATTCTTTGGTTGGCGGCTCCCCTAACGGGTCTTTTGGTACAACCGGTCATTGGCAATTTAAGTGATTACACTTGGACTCCCCTGGGACGCCGTCGCCCTTACATTCTCGTAGGGGCCATCTTAGCGTCCATGGCGTTAGTCCTTATGCCCCAGTGTGGCAGCCTTTGGATGGCGGCGGGACTCCTGTGGATCTTAGATACCAGTGCCAATACAAGTATGGTGCCGTTTCGGGCTTTCGTTGGCGATTTACTGCCCCAGCAGCAACGGACAAAAGGGTTTGCCATGCAGAGCGTGATGGTTGGGCTAGGGGCGATCGCCGCTTCGATGTTGCCTTGGCTCCTGAGTCACTTATTTGCTGTTAATTCCACCACTGGCCCAGATCAGCAAATTCCCCAATCTGTCACCTGGTCTTTTTATATTGGTGCCGGGCTTTTTCTCACCACTGTACTGTGGACGGTGTTGACCACCTCAGAATCTCCCCCTCCGGATTTAGACCGCTTCGACCAACTCAAGGAAAAACGGGGTGGTATCCGCCAGAGCTTCAGTGAAACCTGGCAAGTGTTGGGACAAATGCCACCGACGATGTATCGACTTGCTTGGGTGCAAATTTTTACCTGGTTAGGAATTTTTTGTTTTTTTATTTACTTTCCGCCAGCGGTGGCCCGGAATATTTTTGGGGCTGTGGATATTCAATCAACCCTCTATAACCAAGGCATTGAATGGGCGGGACTTTGTTTTGCGGTGTTTAATGCCGTCTGTATTCCTTTCTCGTTCCTGTTACCCTGGTTAACCCGTCGCGTTGGTCGCAAGGTAATCCACATCATTTGTCTTTTGTGTGGCGGCTTTAGTCTGATTGCCCTCTTAAAAATTCAGCAACCCTGGCTGCTTTTGCCTTCGATGGTTGGTTTTGGCTTGGCCTGGGCCAGTGCCCAAGCGATCCCCTATGCCATTTTGACCTACGCTTTACCGACCCAAAGACGGGGCATTTACCAGGGCATTTTTAACTTTTTTATTGTGTTACCAGAAATTGCTGTTTCCCTGGGCTTTGGCTGGATCATGGAACATTGGCTCCAGGATAATCGACTGACTGCTGTGGTCTTGGGGGGAAGTTTTCTCATGATTGCAGCGGCTTTGATGTTATTTGTGCCGACGGAGGCAAAACAATTAGCGGGTCTACAAACATCACCACAGCAAATGGCAGAGCCTTCGGTTGTCGATTCAACGGTTTAGGAAGCTTGGGAAATTTGGGCGATCGCCTGGTCTTGGGTCAATAGATCGAGGGCGGCTTGATATTGCAGATCCGTCTCACTCCCCATCATTGCATAGCCGATCGGCTCCTGGGGCACCACCTCATCGGGCATAATCCCCAACTTGTTAATGTCATGGTGGAGGGGAGTTTCATATTTCGCGACGGTGACGGCCATGCCTGCCCCATCCGGCAATTCAAACAGCGATTGAATCAGCCCTTTCCCAAAGGTTTTTTCCCCCACGAGCACGGCCCGGCCATTGTCCTGGAGTGCTCCGGCTAAAATTTCACTGGCGCTCGCCGTTGCTTGATTCACGAGGACAACCAGGGGCGCATCAGTAAAGGGTTGGCCCACAGCACTGTAGCTTTCAAAAATCCCCTGGCGATTGACCGTGTACACAATGGTTTCTTGATCAAGCCAGAGGCGTGCAATTTCGATGCCGGCCTGGAGTAAGCCACCGGGATTATTGCGCAGGTCGAGGACATAGCGGTCAGCCCCCTGTTTTTGCAACTGATTCAGGGATTTGATGATTTCTGTTTTGGCGTTGGCACTGAATTGATTGAGGCGAATGTAACCCACTTTTTCGCCATTTTTTTCATCTAATTTGTCATAGACAGGATTTAAGGCAATGGTGTCGCGGGTCACTTTGACGGTGCGTACCGTGTCTGTTTTCGGAGATTTTACGGTGAGGGAAACGGTGCTGCCTTTTTTGCCACGCATTCTTGCCGCCGCCTCCTCAAGGCCAATATTGCGGGTGTCAATGCCATCAATGGCTAAGATTTGATCCTTGGCTTCAATGCCAGCCGCTTCTGCCGGGGAGCCAGGCAGAGGCAAAATCACTTCTAAAACATCGACTTCTGGATTGACATTGATCTGTAAACCGACCCCCGACAGTTCACCAGAGGTACTGACTTTTAGGCTGCGGTACTGCTCTGGGCGCAATAGACGCGTGTAGGGATCATCGAGGAGGGCCAACATTTCACCCACAGCTTCATAGGCTTCGTCGCGGGTTTTGAGGGGCCGCTTCAGGAATTTTTGCCGGATGAGCCACCAATTTTGGTGGTTAAAGGTTTCATCGACGTAGGCTTGACTGACGTAACGCCAGGCCTGGAGCAGTAAATCTTGTTCGTCGGTAAAGGCGATCGCCCGCTCCATAGGCCCAAAGACCAATACCAACACCAGCAAAAGACTGCAAAGACCAGCCTGTAAACGTTTTCTCAGCATCCGTCGAGTTTTATGAAAAATACTTGATTATTTTTAACACTATAGCGAAATTAACAGCCCTTTGACGGTTTTTGAGGTTATCCTGGGGCGATCGCCGTCCATAAAAATTTGCCCTGACGCCATTAGCGTCATATCCGCCAAAAAGCCCGATAATCCTGTTACTTCACCACTTGACAGAGCAAGCTGTGTTACATTTTTGTAAAGAGATTTTTCGTTTCTAATCAGGCTTCATGTTTACAAAAGAAGTTACCGACTCCAAATTATATAAGTGGTTTAACGAACGACTAGAAATCCAAGCGATCTCTGACGACATTTCTAGTAAATACGTTCCCCCCCACGTCAATATCTTCTATTGTCTGGGTGGTATTACCCTTACCTGTTTCATTATCCAGTTCGCCACTGGATTCGCAATGACCTTCTACTACAAGCCCACCGTAGCAGAGGCATTTACTTCCGTTCAATACATCATGAATGAAGTGAACTTCGGGTGGTTGATCCGTTCGATCCACCGTTGGTCTGCCAGCATGATGGTCTTAATGATGATTCTCCACATTTTCCGGGTGTACCTCACCGGTGGCTTTAAGCGTCCCCGTGAGCTGACTTGGATTACTGGGGTCATCATGGCGACGATCACCGTTTCCTTCGGTGTAACTGGTTACTCCTTGCCTTGGGACCAAGTTGGTTACTGGGCAGTCAAGATTGTGTCTGGTGTACCTGCGGCGATTCCTGTCGTGGGCGACCAAATGGTTGAGTTGCTCCGGGGTGGCGCAAGCGTTGGCCAAGCAACCCTAACCCGTTTCTACAGTCTTCATACTTTTGTTTTACCTTGGTTGATTGCGGTCTTCATGTTGGCCCACTTCCTCATGATCCGTAAGCAAGGTATTTCTGGTCCTTTGTAAGGATCAGGTTTTCCGTTTGCTCAAAACAACGTTCTTGTTGAGGAGAACTTTTACTCATGTCTATCATGAAAAAGCCGGATCTTAGCGATCCAAAACTCCGGGCAAAACTGGCTCAAAACATGGGACACAATTACTATGGTGAGCCGGCTTGGCCCAATGACATTCTCTTTACCTTCCCCATCTGTATTGCGGGAACCATCGGTTTAATTACCGGCTTGGCGATTCTCGATCCAGCGATGATCGGTGAACCGGGTAATCCTTTCGCAACACCTCTGGAAATTTTGCCGGAGTGGTACCTCTACCCCGTCTTCCAGATCCTCCGGGTACTGCCCAACAAACTGCTGGGTATTGCTTGTCAAGGGGCGATTCCGTTGGGTTTGATGATGGTGCCTTTCATTGAAAGCGTCAACAAATTCCAAAACCCCTTCCGTCGTCCGGTGGCGATGGCTGTTTTCCTCTTTGGGACTGCGGTCACCCTCTGGCTCGGTGCAGGTGCTTGTTTCCCCATTGATGAGTCTTTGACTTTGGGCCTGTTCTAAAACCCACGCCTAATTTTTTAGACTAATTTTATTTTTCATTTATTTCTAAACAGATTGGCGATCGCCCCCTTTGGCTCCGGCTAAACGATGGCGATCGCCTTTTTTGTTAGGATGGTGAACACCTGACTTCTAAAGGAAGTCAAGATCTAGTCGCTTATTATATTGTGTTACTCACAGACATATAGGAGTATAAAATAACTAACCCTTTCTAGTTGAAGGCATGTTCTCAAGACTTGAGTTTATAGTGGATGGACCACCTGTATCACAACAGACCCGTAGACGTGAGCGTCTTAGAGATTGGAAAAGAGTGGTACGACAAGAGGCAGAGAAATATTGGTCATCTGGACAAAAAGCAACTACTGGTCTAATCATGCTACAAATAACCTATTTCTATGATTCTGTTGCTATCGATGTAGATAATATTGTTAAGCCGATTCAGGATGCCATAATCGGATTAGTTTATATTGACGATGATCAAGTCACTGATGTTCTTGTCAGGAAACGAGATTTATCAGGTAACTTTAAGGTAGAACATATGACCTTAACATTGGCGGAAGGTTTTTCTCGTGGAAATGAATTTTTGCATATTGTCGTAAATGAGGCTCCTGATCAAGAGGTACTTACATGATGACAACCCAAACAGCCAATCTAGAAAGAGAGCGATTACTACAGCTAGCTGAAGAATATCGTGAAAAGGGATATGAAATTTCTTTTGAGCCTAACCCTGAAGACCTGCCTGATTTTCTGAAAAATTATCGCCCTGACATGATTGTAAGGCGGGGAGATGAAGCGGTTATCGTTGAAGTAAAATCACGTCGCTCACTGAATGCTTCCTCTAGACAATATTTACAGACTTTAGTCCAATCTGTAGAACAGCATCCTGGTTGGCGATTTGAATTAGTGATGACTAATCCAGAAGATGTTGTGTTTTCTCTACAAGCGGAAAGCCCTCTTCAAAAACCCGAAATAGAAACAAGACTACAAGTAGCCAGGAAACTTGCAATGCAACATCCAGAGTCAGCTATTCTCTATGCCTGGTCTCTTGTTGAGGCAACTTTAAGGCTTGTTGCAGAGCATGAGAGAATGAGTTTACAAAGACTTGATCCACTTTATTTAGTCAAACAATTAATGACTGAGGGAGTGATTTCACGTCCTGAGTATCAGTTACTCATAGATGGACTTTCTTTGCGTAATGCGATTGCCCACGGCTTCAAAGCAAACCAAGTTACAAAAGGGTCTGTGTATCAGCTAATTGATCTTACAGAGCTGCTATTGAAAACGTTGCAGATGAGTACCGAAGCAGATCAATTGTGTTGAGTTAGTGCTTTTGATACTGCACATCCTCCAATTTAAGGATGTCATCGATAGGGATACCTTTTGTTATGGAAACAAATCCCTTCAGAGTTTTGCAAAAGGCGATCGCCCCCTTTGGCTCCGGCTAAACGATGGCGATCGCCTTTTGCGTAACCCCTATCAGCATTTCCAGACGGAGAAGCGTCAAGGCTAGACCCTGTGCCATGTATCATTTAGGCTGAGAAACATTCCGTGACACGACGCCTAAGCGATATGAGCAACCAGACCTCGAAAATTACCTACACTTTTACCGACGAAGCCCCCGCACTGGCGACCTACTCCCTTCTCCCCATTGTGGAAGCCTTTACAACTGCGGCCAATATTGAGGTGGAAACCAAGGATATTTCCCTCGCTGGGCGGATCATTGCGAATTTTCCGGAATATCTCACCGCCGACCAACGCCGCCCCGATGCCCTCTCCGAATTAGGGGCCTTGGCGAAAACCCCTGATGCCTACATCATCAAGCTGCCCAATATTAGCGCCTCCATTCCCCAATTGACAGCGGCGATCAAAGAATTACAGACTAAGGGTTACAACGTGCCGGATTATCCCGCTGACCCTAAGACTGAGGCAGAAAAGGATATTAGAGCGAAATATGCGAAAGTTCTCGGTAGTGCCGTAAACCCAGTGCTGCGGGAAGGCAATAGCGATCGCCGAGTTGCTGCTGCCGTCAAAGAATATGCCCGGCACAATCCCCACAAGGTCGGGGAATGGACAAAAGACTCCAAATCCCACGTCGCCCACATGGATGAAGGAGATTTCTATGGCAGTGAACAATCGGTCGTCATTGAACAAGCGGGCACCCTGAAAATTGAACATCAAGGCACCGATGGCACCGTGACCATTCTCAAAGAAGCCATTCCCGTGCTTGCGGGTGAGGTGGTCGATGCTGCGGTGATGAGCGTCAAGGCTCTGCGTGCTTTCTATGAAAAAGAAATTGCCGCCGCTAAAGCCGAGGATATTTTATTGTCCCTGCACGTCAAAGCGACGATGATGAAGGTGTCTGACCCGATTCTTTTCGGTCACGCCGTCACCGTTTACTACAAGGACGTTTTTGCGAAATATGCCGATACTTTCCAAGCCTTAGGTGTTAGCCCCAATAACGGTTTAGGGGATGTTTACGCCAAAATTGCCAATCTTCCAACCGCAGAGAAAGCGGCGATCGCCGCGGATCTCCAAGCGGTTTATGACAAGCAACCCCGGTTGGCAATGGTTAATTCTGACAAGGGCATTACCAACCTCCATGTGCCCAGTGATGTGATCATTGATGCGTCGATGGCGGCAGCGATTCGCACCTCCGGGAAAATGTGGGGAGCCGATGGGAAACCCCACGATACAAAAGCGATGATTCCCGACCGTTGTTACGCCACCATGTACCAGGCCTGCATTGAATTCTGTCAAGAAAATGGCGCTTTTGACGTCAAAACCATGGGCAGTGTCGCCAACGTGGGACTAATGGCGAAAAAAGCCGAAGAATACGGCTCCCACGATAAAACCTTTGAAATTGCCGCCGCTGGTCAAGTGCGCGTCATTGATGGGCAGGGCAATGTGTTAATGGCGCATCCCGTGGCAAAAGGCGATATCTGGCGGATGTGTCAGACCAAGGATGTGGCGATCCAAGATTGGGTGAAATTGGCCGTTAATCGCGCCCGCCTCACAGGGAATCCCACCGTATTTTGGTTAGATGAAAACCGTGCCCACGATGCCAAAATTATCGCCAAGGTTAAAGAGTATTTACCCCAGCATGATCTGAGTGGTTTGGATATTCACATTCTCCCGCCAGTAGACGCGATGAAATTTACCTGCGCCCAAATTAAAACTGGTCAGGACGTCATTTCGGTTACGGGAAATGTGCTGCGGGACTATCTAACGGATTTATTCCCCATTCTCGAACTGGGTACGAGCGCTAAAATGCTCTCGATTGTGCCGTTGCTGGCTGGGGGTGGTTTGTTTGAAACGGGCGCAGGCGGTTCTGCACCGAAGCACGTCCAACAGTTCCTCGAAGAAGGCCACTTACGGTGGGATTCCCTAGGGGAATTTTTGGCGATCGCCGTTGCCCTCGAAGACCTCGCCCAGAAAACGGGCAATGACAATGCCCTTGTTTTGGCAGAGGCCCTAAACAAAGCCAACAGCCAGTACCTCAACAATGACAAATCTCCTTCCCGCAAGGTGGGTGAAATTGATAACCGGGGCAGCCATTTTTATCTGGCGATGTATTGGGCCCAAGCCTTGGCAGAACAGGATAAAAACCCAGCGCTTAAGGCGACATTTGCGCCCTTAGCCCAAGCCTTAACAGAAAATCAAGACAAAATCGTGGCGGAGTTAAATGCGGCTCAAGGTCAAGCGGTTGATATTGATGGCTACTATTTTGCTAATTCTGCAAAAGCAAGTCAGGCGATGCGTCCTAGCGAAACCTTGAATCAGGCGATCGCCACCTTAATTACTGCTTAAAAACCCAATTTTTCGAGGATCGGCTTCGTGGAAACAATATGTTTACCGAGGCCGATTTTTTGATCACTGGTTTATCTAGCAAAAAAGATATACTAGAAACAATTTTAAGCCCACAAAAAAAGCGATGGATTTGCTCACGGTTCAGGAAGCGCAAAACAAACTCCAGCGACTCATTGATGAAATTACCGATAGCCATCAACCTGTTGTGATTTCCAGTGAACACAATAAAGTCGTGATGATTTCACAGGCAGATTGGGACGCGATCCAAGAAACCCTTTATTTAGTCAATATTCCAGGCATGAAAGCATCCATTCAAGAAGCAGCCATAGAACCCCTAGAAGAGTGCATTGCTTTGGAAAATTTAGACTGGTGAGTTGGAAAATAGTCCTGTCAAAGCAAGCAGCTAAAGATGCCAGAAAGATTGCGTCTGCTGGTTTGAAACCAAAAGTTCAAAAACTTTTAGGGATACTCCAAGACAATCCATACCAGCCTCCCTACGAAAAATTAGTGGGAGATTTAAAAGATTATTATTCACGCCGCATCAACATTCAACATCGTCTGGTTTACCAAGTTTTAGAATCTGAGAAAATAGTTAAGATTTTACGAATGTGGAGTCACTACGAATAAGCATTTGACCGTTTCTTAAAAACCCAATTTTTCGAGGATCGGCTTCGTAGAAACAATGTGTTTACCGAGGCCGAGTTCCTTGGGGGGAATGCCCAATGCGAGGGCCACCAATTGGGGCAAATGGAGCACGGGAATCCCTAATTTCTGGCCAATGACTTTTTCGACTTCCGGTTGGCGCGAGTCTAAATTGAGATGACAGAGGGGACAGGGAGTCACCAGGCAATCAGCTCCGGCGGCGATCGCCGCTTGTAAATGTTTTCCAGCGAGACGAAACGCCTGTTCTGTGGCATAACTAGAGAGGGGCCAGCCACAGCATTGGGTGCGACCATCATAGATAATTGGCGTTGCCCCAACTGCCGAAAAAACAGACTCCAGAGAATGAGGCTGGACAGGGTCGTCGAAGGGAAGACTATTTTGAACCCGGAGAAGATAACATCCATAAAAGGCGGCACATTTAAGTCCTTGGAGGGGCTTAATCACTTTTTGCGTGAGCTTGTCGAGACCATAGTCTCCCACTAGCGCCCAGAGTAAATGTTTAACTTCGCTGGTGCCTCTATAGGGGGAACAGTGGGACTCGCTAAGGAGGTGATTTACCTGGGAAAAATAATCTGGATTATTGTCTTTGGCTGCTTTGAGTCGTTCATCGACATGGCCGATCACCCCTTGGCAAGTGCTGCAATGGGTGAGTAAGGGTAAATTCAGCGATTCAGCCAACGCGATATTGCGGGCATTGACGCTATCTTCTAGGAGTTGAGATTCTTCTTTGTAGGTGCCAGAGCCACAACAGGCAGCTTGTTTGAGTTCGATTAGTTCAATGTCGAGGGCTTGGGTGAGGGCCGCCGTGGAGAGGTACAGTTCCCGACAGGCTCCCTGGGCGACGCAACCGGGAAAATAAGCATAGCGCAACATTTCAGCCAAACCTTAGAATCTTGGAGGATGTAGGTTGATCTTATCGTTGGTCGTTTCGTAGTCTGTGGAAATAGTTATGTTTTGTTATGTCTAATGGTTTTTCTGCTTTGAATATTGATTTGGCGATCGCCCTCCAGTGGGGGCAATTTCAAGCGCGGTTTTTTGGTCAAGTGGCCCATGAACTGCGATCGCCCTTGAGTACGATCATGGGGCTGCAGCAGTTGATTTTGACAGATTTGTGCGAAAGTCCTGCCGAAGAACGGGCGTTCATTGCGGAGAGTTATGCGGCCAGCCAAAAGTTATTGGGGTTACTCGATTTGGCGATCGCCGTGTCGAAGTTAGATTATGGCCAAAGTTCTAAACAGGCTGAGTGGTTCGATCTCGAAACGCTCCTCAGGGAACTAGAGAGTCTACTCAAGGTGAAGGCCCAGAATAATAATTTGCGGTTGATCATTGCGCATCCGGTTGGTGCAACCCTGGATATTTTTGGCGATCGCCACCACCTCCACCAGTTTTTTCTCACTCTGATCGACACGACCTTACAACGGGCACCGCAAGGGACGATCCACCTCAGCTATGGATCACAACAAAATAAAATCACGTTTCAATTAACCTCAACCCAAACCACAGACTTTTGGCGTGAAACCCATGTGCCGAATCTAACCCTAGGCGATCGCCCAAGCCTCGAAGAAGTCCAACAACTAGCCCAAGCCCTTGAATTTTCTCCGGCTCTGAAGTGGCAACTGTGCAAAAAGCTGTTGGCGAGCTACGGGGGTACCCTGACCCGCCACTACCAAGACCAAACTATGCAGGTAATGGGGCAGTTTCCTCAACCGCACAGGTAATCACGCTGATCGGATGCTCGTGGTTATGGAGCACCATGGTAGTCGTCGCATTTTCTTTAAAACCGATGCGCTCATAAAACGTCTGTTGGTGGGTGGTCATCAAATAAACCCGCTCGACTCGGCACATCCGTGGGTGGCTAATCAGGGTTTCCACTAACTTACGGCCTAGGCCCAACCCTTGATAATCTGGGTGGATCACCACATCCCACACCGTCGCCCGAAAGACGCCGTCTGAGGTTCCCCTCGTAAAGCCAATGAGGCGATCGCCATCCCACACCGTCACCACCGGATCACTGTAGGCGATCGCCGTTTCTAGATCCGCCAAAGAGCGTTCCCTCGCCCAAAAGGCCGTCGCATTAAACAACGCCTGCAATTGCACCAGATCAACCCTGGCCTTATCCACAGAAAATAAAATATTGCTGCAATCCGAAATTTTATTCATAGCCTTTTAGACGCAGAGGGAATAAAACAAAAACACCCAGGGCAACCCTTTCCTTGTCCCATGGGAATGTTCTAGGACAGGCGGATCGCGAGTGCAAAAGAACAATAGCTAAAAAAGCCACCCATTCTAATTAACCCATTAGCAATCTTAACCTGAAAAATTTGTCCATCATTGTAACCAGTTCCGCCATACATCCGGTGATGAATTGTTGATTTTTAGCTTTTTCCCCAGAAAATAGCGATTTTCCAGACTGCTGTCCAAAAATCCTTAAATCTGCCCAAATCCCGTCAGACTCTGATCCCAGCCCCGCCATACTTCCCAAGACTTTGCTAAGGAGTGATGTTAGAATTTATTGCCATAGCTAGGGGTGTCTGTCATAGGAATCAGACTGAGATAGTCCCTTAGAACCTGAGACTGGGTAATACCAGCGTAGGGAAGCTGTTAATAGAGGATTAAAACAATATGAGAGCTGATTGGGTCGCCAAACGGCAAGGTCAAAGTAACGTCTCCCAGATGCACTACGCACGCCAAGGCGTTATCACCGAAGAAATGGACTACGTGGCAAAGCGTGAGAATCTGCCCGTTGACTTGATTCGCGACGAAGTAGCCCGGGGCCGCATGATTATCCCGGCTAATATCAATCACACCAACCTCGAACCGATGTGTATCGGCATTGCTTCGAAATGCAAAGTCAATGCAAATATCGGTGCGTCCCCCAACTCCTCCGAAATTAATGAGGAATTAGCCAAGCTACAACAGGCCGTTAAATATGGTGCGGATACTGTGATGGATCTCTCCACTGGGGGCGGCAACCTGGACGAAATTCGTACCGCCATTATCAAAGCCTCACCGGTGCCCATCGGGACTGTGCCCATTTACCAAGCCCTAGAAAGTGTCCATGGCAACATGGAAAACCTCACGGCCAATGATTTCTTGCACATCATCGAGAAGCACGCCCAGCAAGGGGTGGACTACATGACCATCCACGCCGGGATCTTGATCGAGCATCTGCCCCTCGTGAAAAACCGGATTACGGGGATTGTGTCCCGTGGTGGTGGGATTCTTGCCCGTTGGATGTTGCATCACCATAAGCAAAATCCCCTCTATACCCACTTTGACGACATTATCGAAATCTTTAAGCGTTACGATGTGTCCTTCAGCCTTGGGGATTCTCTGCGCCCTGGCTGTACCCACGATGCTTCTGATGAGGCGCAACTCGCTGAACTGAAAACCCTCGGTCAACTGACCCGTCGCGCTTGGGAACACGATGTCCAAGTGATGGTCGAAGGCCCTGGCCACGTCCCCATGGATCAGATTGAGTTCAACGTGAAGAAGCAGATGGAAGAGTGCTCTGAAGCGCCTTTCTATGTGCTCGGCCCATTGGTGACTGATATTGCTCCCGGTTACGACCACATCACCTCGGCGATCGGCGCAGCAATGGCTGGCTGGTATGGCACGGCGATGCTCTGCTATGTCACCCCCAAAGAGCACCTCGGCTTGCCTGATGCGGAGGATGTGCGGAATGGTCTCATCGCCTATAAGATTGCAGCCCATGCGGCAGATATTGCCCGTCATCGTCCTGGGGCACGCGATCGCGATGATGAGTTGTCCCATGCTCGTTACAACTTCGATTGGGAGAAACAGTTTGAACTGTCCCTCGATCCGGAACGCGCCCGTGAGTACCACGATGAAACTCTTCCCGCAGATATCTATAAAACTGCGGAATTCTGTTCCATGTGTGGGCCAAAGTTCTGCCCGATGCAGACCAAAGTTGATGCGGATGCGTTAACGGAACTGGAAAAGTATTTAGCTAGTACTGCCGCCAAGGAAGAACTCGCCAAAGCTTAAGCCTTATTTATGGGGTGTGTTATTGCAAAATAATGCACCCTATACTCACATTTCCTGCATGAAATTCACACAATATTTTTTAACAACGAGACAACGTTCGGATCGAAGCTTAATAAAATTAGAATGGATTGAGTTCGTGATCCTAAATCCCGAAAAAGAGCAAATCCAGGAAGATGGACGTATCAAGAGATGGGCAAGAATTCATGAAATGGATAACCGGGTATTGAGGGTTGTTTTGCTTCAGGATGGAGAAACTATTCACAATGCCTTTTTTGATCGGAGTTTTAAAAAATGAAGATTCAATATTTTCAAGATACAGATACTCTATATTTAGAATTCAATCAAAATCCGATTGTAGAAACGAAAGATATTAACGAAAATACCCTCGTCGATTTAGATCAAGATGGCAAAGTTTGCGCAATCACTATCGAGCATGCTCAAAGCTTAACAAATTTAAATGCTTTTTCTTTTGAAACTATTATCCCAGATATGCTCCTCGCCTCTTAAAAAATTATGGAATTTATAATGATTGCAACATTTTTTAGGATGTATCATAGGAGGAGAATTGATCGATGTAAAGTATTTATCTAACAGTTCTGCAAAAGAAGAATTAGCTAAAGCTTAAATTCAAGCCACCTCAAATTCCCGTGAGGAGTGAATGGCTAAATTGACTTCTTGTTATCATGTTAGAAAAGCAAAAATATGAAATTTAATACTAAAAATTTTGATCTAACGCAACTTCCAAATTCAGAAAATGAGAAGTTCGAGTTTAAATCAAGCCGCACCGATGATAATGAGCTTAGGAAGAAAATAGGTTGCGCGGCTTCAGGTTTTGCTAATTCTGGAGGGGGTTATTTCATTGCTGGCATTGATAAAGATGGCAATGCTGATGGTGGTATTTCTCTTAAAGTCGGAAAAAAAAATAGACAACAAGATCGACGTGATTGGGTCGATCAGATTATCAATAGTTTAGATCCAAGACCTGAGTATGAAATCCACTTTATGACTGATTGTATGGATAGAGGAAATATTGATGAAGGTAAGGCTGTTTTATTAATCTGTATAGATAGTAGTAATATTGCTCCGCATATGGCTCCTGATCATTGCTACTATATTCGCGCAGGTGCTCACACAGTCAAAGCTAGTCATTTTATTCTTGAAGCAATTCGGGCAAAAAGATACTTTACCAAACCAAAGCTACAACATTTATTAAGACTTCATCCAAATAAGCCGGGCACTATTCAATTAGGGGTAATTTCAGTTACAGGCTCAGTCGCACTTAATGTTCAAATTTCAATTCAGCCCGTACCAAAACTTTGTGAGGAAAAACTATTTCCTATTCAAATTGCTTTAATTGATCAAGACAATCCATGTTTTCTAGATCTCGCTTTGTATAGTAATATTGATATAGTATCTGATCTTAATACATCTATTAAAATAACTTACTGCGATTTGTCTGGAAATAACTACGAATATGAAGCAACAGAGATTTTCAAGAATTCACTACCACCTATGATACTTGGCAAAGAAAATCTTGAAGAAATTGCAAAGTCCCTCAAATCGATTGATAAGAAATTGGAAAGTTTAAAACTAATCGAGAAAAAACTCGAAAGGTTCTTGCCTCAAAAAAACTAGAATTTGCAGTCATTGTTTGACAGATCCTTTATGGTTAAAATGTAACGCGCCTTTTTTGATTATCTGTTTAGTTGAATGTGCATTACGCTTCGTTAACACACTCTACGGTTTGTTTTTTATTCATTTCAGATGCTTTCGGATTTTTCGATAGTTTCGATGTTGCCCCAATCGGGTAGATAAATGTCTTCTGCGATGAAGCAATAAACTCCAAAAGTAGTTATGATATTTTATATATTCTCTGTATGAAAACACAATGTTGATCCAAATTGATGACAGTAAAACAAAAGAGCTATTAACAGAAATCATGATTGATCTGATTCAAAATCGTCAGGAAGTCATTCGAGAAATTCTCCTTGATGCCCTTGAAGAAGTGGGACTCGGAAAAGCAATCATTGAAGGTAGACAAAATGATTTTGTGAGCGAGGAAGAGATCTTTACTTTGTTAGATGAAGAATAATGGAAATACTGTTTGAATCTCGCTTTCAAAAAGATCTCAAAAAAATTAAAGATAAAAAAATTCGCCAAAAAGCCAAAGAAGTTATTTTACAGTGTAAACAGGCCGGACAATTAAACGAAATTAATAATCTCAAAAAAATGCAAGGCTATCAGACTTTTTATCGCATCCGGCTAAGTGATTATCGTATGGGTATCGAACTTTCAGAGAATACATTGATTTTTACCCGCTTCTTGCATAGGAAAGAGATTTATCGATTTTTCCCATAGGCCACGAAAATGGAGTGGTATTTTTTGCCACCTTAGCGATCGCCTTTTTAGGGAGTCAACGGACAACCCTGGTCACGAGTGAAGGAAACAATACTATGGCGCGCATAGGGTTCTGCCTTGGAGGTCTTTAGCAATGTCAATGCGGATTTTTATGGCGCTCATTTGGGGATGGCTCGCGAAAATCGACGGCAATGTAGAGGATGGCCCATTCTTGGTGCTCAACGGCATAGTCATTGATTCACGCAAATTTTCTACTCTGAGTCCTTCTACCGTTTTCTCACTAATATCCCATGGATAAAGTCGAGCTAAGCTTGTGGGCAAGTTTTTGTACCTTTGCTTTCTTTGCCTATGGTTTTTCAGCGTGGTATCGTCCTCTGTCTTGGATATCTAATTGGTCTTGGTTTAACGGGATTTTGGGGGCCACTGAACCCGCAACCTTCTTTGCTGCAGTGGGGGTTATTGGTTGGGGCGATCGCCTTGGGGACAATCCTCGCAACAATTTTTCTTCCCCGTTATCTCTGGCAAGTACCGCGCCGCTTCTGGCCAATGCTGGGATTGGTGATGCTGCTGGCTGTAGTTTATAGTCAAGGGCGTCTACCCCGTCCGGCGACCAATGGTCTTTACAGTCTCACCCAAAGTCAGCCCAGTTTATTACAAAGTCCCGTAGAAATCCAAGGGCAAATTTACCGCTCCATCACCACACAAGAACCAGATAAACAACGGTTTTGGTTTCGGGTGCAAAATGTAAAGTTAGGGCAAAATGTTGCTCCTCAAAAAGAAAATTTATATGTTACGTTAAGCAGAGATTTTTCTCAATTTAAGCGTGGCGATCGCCTCCAGTTGACAGGGCGTTTATACAAACCCCGACCGCCTCAAAATAAATTTGCCTTCAGTTTTCCGGATTACCTACGCCAAAACAATACTTTTCTGGGTTTTAGTGCTTGGGAAGCGGCATTAATTCGGCGAGAAGAGTCGCTCACAGAAATACTGCGCCAACGGATTCAACGGAGCCATCGGGAATTTTTACCAGACAAACCTGCTAGCTTACTCAGTTCTATGGTGTTGGGACGTCAGACCACCAATTTAGACCCCGAAATTTATGATTTGTGGGTCAAAGCGGGCTTGGCCTACACCGTCGCTGCGTCTGGGTTCCATGTGTCGCTGTTGTTGGGGGTCGTGCTGTGGCTCCTACGAAATCAAGAAGAGAAAACACAATTCTATGGCGCGGCAGGAACTTTACTTGGTTACGTGCTGCTGACGGGTTTCCAGGCTTCGATTCTCCGGGCGGCCTTAATGGGGATGGGTAGTTTAGTGGCCCTAGTGCTTGATCGCAAGGTCAAGCCCATTGGTCTTTTGCTAGTGACGGCAACAATGTTACTCCTGATTAAACCGCTATGGCTTTGGGACTTGGGCTTTCAACTCAGTTTTCTGGCAACCTTTGGCCTGTTTACGACCCTAGAGCCAATTCAAAAAAAGCTAGATTTTCTTCCCCCAACGGTGGCAACGGCGATCGCCATTCCCATGGCCGCCAGCCTTTGGACATTACCCTTACTGGCCTACAAATTTAACGTGATCGCCACCTACTCGATCCCCACCAGCATTGTGCTATCGCCCATTATTGGCCTGGTCAGTTTGGGCGGTATGGTCAGCGGTGCTGTCGGTCTATTCAGCCCAGAACTCGGTGGGGCGATCGCCTATGGACTGGGTTGGCCTTTGCGAGGGATGATTTGGCTCGTGGAACAGGTTGTGGCGTTGCCTGGGAGCCAAGCGAGTGTGGCCGCGCTACCTTTGCCGCAACTGCTTGTTTTCTATGGAGTGATGCTGTTGATTTGGCGCTCTCCCTGGGCCGAAAAACAGGCCAGGCCCCTTATCGGCGGTTTACTAATCTTTTTTATTACGGTGCTGGTTTATCGTCACTTCAATACCACTCAAGTAACAATTTTTGGCGATCGCCAAACCCCTGTAATTGTCGCTCAAGCGGGCGGTAAAACCCTGGTAATTAATGTCGGTTCCCCTGGATTTTGGGAATATACCCTCGAACCTTTTTTACGTCGCAGCGGCCTCAATCAAATTGATGGCTTGCTTTCCCTGACGCCCCCCGACCCCGCCGCCCAAACCGTTGATTTTTCCGGTGAACTGCCTATCAAACAGCGTTTTTCACTCCCCCAATCTCCAACCGATAAGGTTACAATCCTCCGCCCCCTCGAACCGAAACGCCTCGGTCCGATCCGCTTGCAACTCCTCCAGGAAGATTTGCATATTTTAGAAATTCGTCTCCAGGGCCAAGCCTTTTATTTGCTCAGTAAACAAACCGCCGACGCCGACTTTATCGCCCAGTGGAATCCGGCCATTCTCATTGCAAAGGCCGCTGATCTCGATTTCAAAATCTGGCAGACCCTCAAACCCCAAAAGGCGATCGCCATTGGTTCTCCCCAGGGTCATTTTTTAGCGCCCAACCGCATCGTTTACTGGAGCGAAACCGACGGCACGATTCAATGGACGCCCCGCCAGGGTCTCAGCAGCCTTGCGCCCAATCTCCCCTAGGCCCAAAGCCTTTTCCTGAGCCAGTTTATGCCCCAAAGACTGTGGTAAAATAGGAGTCTATTTGACCGAAAAAATCCAGTTAAAAAACGCAAAATAATCTTCCTTAACGTCTTTTTCTCTGGTTTTTAACCTTTTTTGACCTAGCGGAGCCGAAATCCTATGACCTCCCCCCAGGAGCGCATTATTCCCACCGATTTAAGCAATGAAATGTCACGCTCGTACCTAGAGTACGCTATGAGTGTGATTGTGGGGCGGGCGTTACCCGATGCACGGGATGGCTTAAAACCCGTACACCGTCGTATTTTGTATGCGATGTATGAATTGGGTTTGACCCCAGATCGCCCTTTCCGGAAATGTGCCCGGGTCGTGGGGGAAGTCCTCGGTAAATATCACCCCCACGGGGATACGGCAGTCTATGATGCCCTGGTGCGCATGGCCCAGGATTTCTCCATGCGAGACCCGCTGATCAATGGCCACGGTAATTTTGGCTCCATTGATAACGACCCAGCGGCGGCCATGCGTTACACCGAATGTCGGCTCCAGTCTTTAGCGACCAACGCCCTGCTGCGGGATATCGAATCAGAAACCGTTGACTTTGCGGATAACTTCGATGGCTCCCAACAGGAACCCGTTGTTCTCCCTTCTCGGATTCCCCAGCTTTTGGTGAATGGTTCTTCGGGGATTGCGGTGGGGATGGCGACCAATATCCCGCCCCATAATCTTGGGGAAATTATTGATGGGGTGACGGCGCTGATCCACAATCCTGAGATCACAATCAAAGAATTAATGCAATTTGTCCCGGCCCCTGATTTTCCGACGGGGGCACAAATTCTCGGTCGTTCGGGGATTAAAGATGCTTACATGACAGGTCGGGGTTCGATCACGATGCGGGGAGTCGCAGAAATTGAAACGCTCCGCCAAAATGGCCGGGAAAAAGAAGCAATTATCGTCACCCAACTGCCCTACCAGACCAACAAAGCGGCGTTGATCGAACGTATTGCCGATATGGTCAACGATAAGAAAATTGATGGCATCTCTGATATCCGCGATGAAAGCGATCGCCAAGGGATGCGGATCGTCATCGAACTCAAGCGCGATGCTTATCCCCGTGTTGTTTTAAATAATCTGTATAAACATACGCCCCTCCAGGCCAATTTTGGCGCGAATATGCTGGCCCTGGTGAACGGCGAACCCCAACTGCTCAACCTGAAGCAATTCCTCCAGGTGTTCCTGGATTTCCGGGTGGAAGTAATTACCCGGCGCACCCGCTACGAACTGCGCAAGGCCCAGGAACGGGATCACATTCTCCAGGGATTACTCATTGCCCTCGATAATCTCGATGCGGTGATTCACTTGATTCGCCAGGCAGCGGATACGGCGATCGCCCGTCAGGGGTTGATGGACGGCTACAACCTCAGCCAAGCCCAGGCCGATGCCATTTTACAGATGCAATTGCGTCGCCTCACGGCCCTAGAAGCGGACAAAATCGACGCAGAACACCAGGATCTGTTGCTGAAGATTACGGATCTCGAAGATATCCTGGCGCGTCGGGAACGGGTTTACGCCATTATCGAAGCAGAGCTCACCGAAATTAAGACCATCCACCAGAGCGATCGCCGCACAGAATTGGTCTTGGATGACGGCGATCTCCAGGATATTGACCTAATTGCCAATGAGCAAGCGGCTATTTTGCTCACCGAACAAGGCTATATCAAACGCATGCCCGTAGCCACCTTTGACGCCCAAAACCGCGCCACTCGCGGCAAAGCCGCCACCAAAATGAAGGAAGACGATGGCGTCGATCACTTCCTCACCTGCTGCGATCACGACCATGTGCTGTTCTTTACGGAGCGCGGCGTCGTTTATTCTCTAAACGCTTACCAAATCCCCCAGAGTTCCCGCACGGCCAGAGGTTTACCGGCGATTCAACTGCTCCCCATCCCGAAGGATGAAAAAATTACAGCGATGCTGGCAGTGAGTGAGTTTACCGAGGATGAATACCTCGTCATGCTCACTCAAAACGGCTACATCAAAAAAACCGCCCTGTCTGCCTTTGCGAAGATTCGCTCGAACGGTCTAATTGCCATTTCCCTCGAAGATGGCGATGAACTCCGTTGGGTACGCCTCGCGCGACAGGAGGACAGCATCATCGTGGCCAGTAGTGAAGGAATGGCGATCCACTTCCAGGCTGACCATAATCAGTTACGTCCCTTGGGCCGCTCTACGAGAGGCGTGCGGGCGATGAAACTCAAATCCGATGATGACAAATTGGTAAGTATGGATATTGTGTCGTCTCAAATTACGGCGGCGATCGCCGCTGCGGATACAGCAGAAGACGAAGACGATAACGAAGAAGTCACCGAAAATGTTGACCAGGGGCCTTGGGTGATTGCCGTAACCACAAAAGGCTTCGGTAAGCGGGTGCCCGTGGGACGATTCCGCCTGCAAAACCGCGCTGGGGTGGGCCTCCGGGCGATCAAATTCAAGTCTAAGGCAGATCGGTTGGCTTCCCTGAGAATTGTCAATCCCGAAGATGAACTGATGCTCGTCACGGGGCGCGGCATTATGATCCGCCAAGCAGTGGAATCCATCTCACTCCAATCCCGCAGCGCCACCGGGGTCAGGGTGCAGCGCCTGGATGGGGATGATGCGATTGTGGCAGTGGCCCTAGTACCGCCCCCAGCAGAAGAAGATGGTTTAGAAACTGTGGATATGACTGCTGAAGAAGAATAAACTCCCCTTTAGTAACACTTCTCTAGCTTCCCTAGAGGAAAGAATTTTGTGGAGCTCGCCAGCACACCGGCAACTGTTTCTCCTCTTGAGAGGCGTCAGGGGAGTGTTAACTCAAGGAATAACACCCTCCGCCTACGGCACCTCCCTTAAGGGAGGATTTTTTTGTTACTTAATGCGAGGATCGAGGAAACGGTAACTTAGATCGGCGATCGCATTAAAGATCACCACCAAGGCCGCATAGATAATCGTGATGCCCATGATCACGGGGGTATCGTTGCGGTTAATGGATTCAATAAGCAGCGCACCGATCCCTGGCACCCGAAAAATTTGTTCTGTCACCAAGGCCCCCGTCACAATGCTCGGCACATCAATGGCAATCAGGGTGACAACGGGAATCAAAGCATTGCGCAAAATATGTTTGCGGAGCACGGCAAATTCCCCCAAGCCCTTGGCATAGGCCGTCCGCACATAATCCTGGGGCAACTCTTCGAGGATTGCATTGCGCACAAACCGGGTCAAAGTTGCCGTTTGGTACAACGCGAGGACGGTGATCGGCAGGATCGATTGCTGGATCTGCTGCCAAAAACTCTGAAAATCATTAACCACCAGGGTGCTGTTGTATAGCGAGGGGAGCCACTGCAATTTCACGCTAAAGACAATGATCGCTAGCAAACCTGTGAAAAAAGTCGGTAGGGAATACCCCAAGAAAGCAAAGGTGGTGGCCAGTTGATCCAAAAGAGAGTTGCGGCGCAGGGCAGAGATAATCCCCAGGGGTAAGGCGATCGCCACACTCAAACCGTAGGCAAGACCCACCACCCAGAGAGTCGTCGGCAGGCGTTGCCAAATCAGACCCAGCACAGGACTTTTACTGGTGAAAGAATAGCCCAAATTCCCCTGGCACAGCGCCCAGAGCCATTTGACATAACGAAGATAAAAGGGCTGATCCAGACCCAGCGATCGCCGGATATTTTCCCGCACCTCGGCCGTAATTGCCGGGTTATTTGCAAATTCACTGAGGGGGTCCCCTGGTGCCAAGGCCAAAATCGTGAAAATCACAAAACTAATGGCAAGCAATGTCCCCAGGGCGATCGCCAAACGTTTTAGAAGAGCACGTATCACCATCGGTCTCCCCTCTTCCCTAGAGACAACCGACCCCCGGTTCTAATTGCCATTCCAGAGTATCCCCCACAGCGGTGCCGTCGTGGTAGGCCGCCAAGAGCACTTCGCTGGTTTTTCCCCAGACAATATTCCCCTGGGCATCCAAGGCGATCGCCCCCAGATCCCGTTTATTTACCGTTGCTTCCTGGATTGATTTTTCCATGGCGGTTGGCAAACTTAAACCATCCGTGACTCGAATAACCACCTTCGCCGCAAGGCATTCGTCAATAATGTCTTCCCCAATGCCCGTGCAACTAACCCCAGCCACCTGGGTCGCATAATTTCCCGCAGGCATCGCCGAATCACTCACCCGACCAATCCGCTCTAAACCTTTCCCGCCCGTAGAGGTAGCCGCTGCAACCCGACCATTTTGGTCCAAAGCCACCACCCCAATGGTGCCGCGCCGCGCCATTTCATCCTCCGCAACAACCCCAGCCATACTACTGCGAAAATTTCCCTTACGTTCTTCCAGCCATTCTTCGAGGCGCAAATCGGTCAGAGGATCATGAATGGGGAGCTGTAGTACCCGCACCATCTCTGCCGCACCGACATCGGACAACACTCGATCATCTTCCGTTTGCAACGCCTGGGCCACTTCGATGGGATTTTTAATGCGGCCCACATTAATCACGCCGCTAAACCGTTGGGCCGTACCATCCATCAGGGAAGCGCTCATGCGAATTTGACCATCGGACTGGAGCACTGACCCTGTACCTGCATTAAACCGTGGTTCATCTTCTAAAAGTTTTGCCCCTAGGATAACGGCTTCCACAGCACTGCCGCCCTGTTCTAAGAAGTCATAAACCTCTTGAACAATCCTGTGGAGCGACTCCCGTACGGCGATTAAGCCTCCTTTTCCCTTGAGGGAACTGCCGGCCCCACCGTGAATAATGAGTTTTGGTTGCACTGTCATCCCGCTTGTTTCCCCAGAATTTTTAACTAAAAGCAAACGCTAGGAAATTCTATCGAGAAATGTCGGCCCTGCCTACGGTGTCAGCCCAATTCCCCAAAAAAAGCGCCCTAGGATTTGACTCTCCTAAAACGCTTTTTCTGAATGAAGGAATGGTTTTAAAACCTAGAGGAAACTCTGGACGTTCTTACAGGTTTCAAAGAAGAAGCGGACATTATCTTCAGGGGTGCCAACGAGAACACCGTGGCCGAGATTGAGAATATGTCCCCAATTGCCGGCTTTACGCACGGTGTCAATGATCCGCGCTTTGATGAAGTCCTGGGAACCAAACAGCACACCAGGATCGATATTGCCTTGGACTTTCATGTCTTTACCAAGGCGCTGGCGAGCATCGGCCATATCCACCGTCCAATCGACGCTGACGATATCGACACCAGATTTACCCATGCGTTCTAGGACACCGGCACTGCCACTGATGTACAGAATCAGCGGGAAGTCTGGGTATTTTGCTTTGACTTTGTCCACGACCCGTTTTTGATACGGCAGGGCAAACATATCGTAGTCTTGGGGACTGAGTTGGCCCGCCCAAGAGTCAAACATTTGGATCACCTGGGCTCCACATTCGATCTGGTAGCAAACATAATCGGCGATCGCATCGGCAATTTTTCCAAGGAAACTGTGCAACACAGCCGGCTCAGAAAAGGCCATATTTTTGATGATGGCGTAGTTCTTTGAACTCTTACCTTCAATGGCATAGGCCGCTAGCGTCCAGGGGGCACCGACAAATCCCAGTACCGTCGAGGCATTGCCCACTTCCTGGCGGAGGGTGCCAAGGATTGTTTTGATAAAAGGCAAGGATTCTGCCGGATCAAAGGGGGTCATGGCATCGACCTGGGCCTGGGTGCGGATCGGGTTTTCAATGATTGGCCCTTTGCTTTCGATGATGTCGAAGGGAATCCCCATCCCTGGTAGGGGAGTGAGAATATCCGAAAACATAATTACACCGTCAGGCTGGAATGCATGCCAAGGTTGGAGCGAAATTTCGATGGCGAGATCAGGATTTTCAGAACGTTCCCGGAAGCTCGGGTACTTCTCCCGCAGGTCGCGATAAATTTTCATGTAACGTCCGGCTTGACGCATCATCCAAACCGGTGTCCGCTCAACTTTTTCCCCCCGTGCAGCCCTCAATAAAAGAGGTGTATTATTGCTTTCCGACATGATTTATTAAAATAATTTTTGTGCATTTGTAAGCTTATCATCTCGGTTTGTGAAATAAACTTGAGGCACTATCGTAAGCAGTTAACAATTATTAAGAAATATTGTGAACGATCCTTTCTCTCGTAATATTCAATTCTCTTCTTCGGGCCTCGGCTGTTTTTTGACCTTTATCCTGATTGCGGCGTTACTGACTTCGGTGGGCCTCGGCTGGGTTGTCAACGGGTTTATTATTCTCATTCTGCTCATTCCCGTGGCGATCGCCTTGGGGGTGGTGGGCTTCCAGTGGTGGCTCAAGCGCAATTTGGTAGAGGCAGATTGTCCGGTTTGTGGCTATGAATTTACGGGTTTAAACAATTCCATGGCCCGCTGTCCTAGTTGCGGTGAAGTGGTGCAAATTACAGAAAAGAAATTCCAGCGCCAGACCCCAGAGGGGACGGTGGAGGTGGCCGCCGTGGAAGTGGACGGGCCGCAAGGGACGGATAACGCCGACGCTAAAACGGTAGATGTGCAGGTGCTAGAGCCGGGCGAAGATTAAACAGAACAGGTTATGATCTTTTGGGTATTGGCTTGATTTTCTTTGAGTATGTCCCATCCGCTAACCCGTTTATTCCGCTATGGTAGTCGCTACCGCAAACAGATCAATTTGGCGATCGCCTGTTCCGTTCTGAATAAACTCTTTGATCTGGCGCCTCCGGTGCTGATCGGGGTGGCAGTGGATACCGTGGTACAGCGGGACAACTCCTTTGTGGCCCAGTTTGGCGTCACCAGCATCATCGGTCAATTGGTCGTCATCGGCATTTTGTCTTTCCTAATCTGGAGTGCCGAGTCCATTTTTGAATATTTTTACCAACGTCTGTGGCGCAATTTAGCCCAAAAAATGCAACACAACCTCCGTCTCGATGGTTACGGCCATTTGCAGGAACTGGAGTTGGGCTACTTTGAAGAACGCAGCACCGGGGAACTATTGGCCCTGCTCAATGACGATGTGAACCAGTTGGAACGCTTTCTCGATGTGGGCGCCAACGAAATCTTGCAGGTGATCACGACGGTGATTTTGATTGGGGGCTTATTTTTCTACGCGACCCCCTCGGCGGCCTGGATGGCGATGGCGCCGATTCCGATCATCATCTGGGGTTCGGTGGCATTTCAGAAAAAATTGGCTCCCCGCTATGCCGATGTGCGCGAAAAGGTAGGGGTACTCAGCTCGCGCCTATCCAATAACCTCAGCGGCATCACGACCATTAAAAGCTTTACGACGGAGCATTACGAGCTAGAACGGCTCCGCTTTGACAGTGATGCTTATCTTCAAAGTAATGAGCGGGCGATCGCCTTAAGTGCCGCCTTTATCCCCTTAATCCGGATTGCGATTTTGGCTGGGTTTACGGCGATTCTCTTTTTCGGTGGATTGCAGGTGGAACAAGGAGCTTTGGCTGTGGGCACCTACAGTGTTTTGGTATTTATGACCCAGCGGTTGCTGTGGCCCCTAACCCGCCTGGGGCAAACGATGGATCTTTATCAACGGGCGATGGCTTCGAGTAACCGGGTCTTTAATCTCCTCGACACAGAAGTGCAAATTCGTTCTGGGGAGGTAGCCCTGCCCACCCATACGGTCAAAGGAGAGATCAAACTCAACAATATTTCCTTTGCCTACTTTGAGCGAGCGCCGGTTTTGCAAGATTTTTCCCTCCACATTCCTGCGGGGCAAACCATTGCGATTGTGGGGGCGACGGGTTCTGGGAAAAGTACGATTGTGAAATTGCTCCTGCGTTTCTACGAAATTAACCAGGGACAAATTACTGTCGATGGCCTTGATATTCGCGATATCTATCTCAAGGATTTGCGGCGCGCCATTGGTCTAGTGAGTCAGGATGTGTTTCTGTTCCATGGCACCGTGGCGGAAAATATTGCCTACGGGAACCCCGATGCAACTCTCCCGGAAATTATCCAGGCCGCAAAACTTGCGGAAGCCCACGATTTTATCGAAACTCTGCCCCAACGGTACGACACCATCGTCGGGGAACGGGGGCAAAAACTCTCCGGTGGTCAGCGGCAACGCTTGGCGATCGCCCGCGCCATTTTAAAAGATCCGCCCATCTTGATTTTGGACGAGGCTACCTCTGCTGTGGACAATGAAACCGAAGCGGCGATCGCCAAATCTCTCGAAAAAATCACCCAGCATCGCACCACCATTGCGATCGCCCACCGCCTTTCCACGATCCGCCATTCCGACTGCATTTATGTGATGGATCAAGGCAAAATTGTTGAACAAGGCACCCATGAACAACTCCTTGATCGGCAGGGTTTATACTACAGCCTCTGGCAAGTCCAAACCGGAGCACGTCTAGCAGTTTAACTTCCTTGGGTTTGGGTTTTAGTCGTTCTTTTTGACTTTTATATATTTAAAAAAATATGGAGATGTTGCCCAAAATGACTTCCCTAGTAGAAATTGAAGCCGCCATCAAAAATCTGTCTGAAAATGAAATTCGCCATCTCTCGGAATGGATTCAAGCTTATCTTGCTGAGCAGTGGGATCAGCAGCTTGAGATGGATTTCAATACAGGCAAGCTAGATCAACTGATTGCCAAAGCAGAGGCAGACATTACGAACAATCAGGTCAAAGATTTACATGCAGTCCTTCGCAACCTCTGAGTTCTGGAAAGCCTATAAAAAACTGCCACCAGAACTTCAGGAGAAGGCAAACAATACCTATCATTTGTGGCAAGCCAACCAAGATTATCCCTCCCTTCACTTTAAGAAAGTAGGCAAAAACCTATGGTCAATTCGGATTACCAATAATTATCGAGCTTTAGCCCTAAAAAAAGGGGATGATTACTATTGGTTTTGGATTGGCAACCATGCTGAGTACGAGCGTCTTATTAATTCGTGACAACGGTTAGCTAGGCCAATTGTGGCTGTAATTCAAGAACAGCTTGTCTGGCCCATTGATCTGCCTGCAAAATGTCGTCTAGGGTCGGGTTTGTCTTGTTGTCGTTTTGGTGGCGATCGCAAACCTTTTCGATGAGACGAGGGATATCGAGGAATTCAATTTTTTCTTCGAGGAAAAGGGCCACAGCTTGCTCATTCGCTGCATTTAAAACTGCTGGCATCGATCCCCCGGCCCGTCCCGCAGCATAGGCCAAATTCATGCAGGGATATTTATGGTGATCCGGTTCCCGGAAGGTAAGATCGCCGGCCTTCACGAGGTCAAATTGCTCCCAATCGGTGTGAATGCGTTCGGGGTAGGAGAGGGCATAGAGCAGGGGTAAGCGCATATCAGGCCAACCCAACTGGGCTAAAACCGAGGTATCTTGCAGCTCGATTAGGGAGTGGATGATGCTCTGGGGATGCACCACAATGTCGATGTCGTCGTAATCTTTACCAAAGAGATAATGGGCTTCGATCACCTCTAGACCCTTGTTCATCAGGGTAGCGGAGTCGATGGTAATTTTTTGCCCCATGGACCAGTTGGGATGTTTCAGGGCATCTTTGACAGTGACGGTGGCCAATTTTTCCACAGGCAGATCCCGGAAAGCGCCCCCGGAGGCCGTGAGAATAATCCGCTTTAAACCTCCTTCAGGCACCCCCTGGAGACATTGGAAGATCGCGGAATGTTCGGAGTCAGCGGGCAGTAGTTTCACGCCATATTTTTCGATTAAGGGTAAAACCACTGGCCCCCCAGCGATCAGGGTTTCTTTGTTAGCAAGAGCAATGTCTTTGCCGGCTTCGATCGCCGCAATGGTCGGTAAAAGTCCAGCACAGCCCACAATCCCCGTTACCACGCTTTCGGCATCACCATAACGGGCCACTTCGGCGATCGCCGCTTTGCCAGCGATGATTTGGGGTTGGTGTTCTAAATCTTGAAGGAGAGATTTTAGTTCGGGTAAAAGGCTTTCCTGGCTGGTGGCAACAATCTCTGGGTGGAACTCCCGCACCTGTTCGGCCAGCAGTTGAATGTTACGCCCAGCGGCCATCCCCACCACGCGGAATTTATCGGGGTGCGATCGCACAATATCGAGGGTTTGCGTCCCGATTGATCCGGTGGAACCAAGGATAGAGATGGCTTTAGCGTTGGTCATGATACTTGTTTGCGTGAACCCGTTTGTTGCAGACAATCATCTCATAATCGGGGCTTCGTGGGGACGACTTAAGGGGCGATCGCCGCTGGGATTTCCTCGCTTTTCTGGAAAATTGTGAGTAAAACGCCGAACATCAGATAATGGTGCGCCACGGTTTCCAGGCCAACCTGTTCCCCCATCGCTGTCCGTTCCGTCCGGGAATAGAAACGCAATCCCCCAGGCGAAAAGGGAAAACCATCCCCTTGGCACAATTCTCCTTTGCCATAATCCGCTAGATAAAATTGGCCACCCGGCTTGAGCACCCGCTGCACTTCCCCTAAAACCGTTTCGGGGTTCAGGTAATGTAAAAAACTAATGGTATTAAACGCTGCGTCAAAGGTATTCTCCGGAAAAGGTTGCGCCTCGGCATTCCCCTGGACAAAAGAAAGGCGATCGCCATGGATATTTTTCCGTTGGGCCTGAGTTAACATTTCTGGAGACAGATCCAACCCCACCCCCGTTAATTCTGGATAAAGCTTACCGAGTCGTTTAAATAATTTGCCCGTCCCACAACCTAGGTCGAGCACATGGCCATCTCTGGGGAAATCAGCATAGGTGAGTAACCGCCTATGGACGGCCTGGTAAAAGGGCGTGGTCAATAAAATGTCGTAATTTCTCGCCCAGCGGTCAAAAAAAGTCTGCTTCCGTTGAAAAAATTGTTCGCTCATGGAGATTTAGCCCAAGAAAACCACAAAGATCCTTTTCGCAGTGTACCGAAGCCCACCAAAAACGGCAGTATAGTAGGACAAATGCGCCCTGACCGTTGACGAGGAGAAAAAATGGGGAAAACACAATTTCAACCAGTAAGCCAGATCCTCGCCCTGGTAAGTTTAGCGACCCTGGCTTTTAGCCCCCAAAGTCTGGCCCAATCCCAAAAGACCTGCGATCTCTCTGGCACTATTTCTCAGATCCTCCAGCGTCCAGAACAGCAACAAACCCAGTGGGGCATTGCGATCCAAGATCCCCAGACTGATAGTTTCTTATTTGAGCACCAAGTCGACACTTTTTTTGTGCCAGCTTCTAACCAAAAACTCCTCACCACTGCCGCTGCCCTCACCGACTTAGGCGCAGACTACCAATTCCAGACGCCCATTTCCCTCGTTCGGCATATCCACGGAGAAGTTCGTTATTTGGTGATTGAAGGTCAAGGAGACCCGACCCTAACCACGACAAAGCTCCGCACCGCCCTCGAAGAACTTAAAAACCAAGGGATTACGGATGTGGGGGAGGTCATTATTATTGATAGTCCACCATCCCAAACGCCCCATCCCACTTGGGAATGGTCTGATTTACCCTGGTATTATGCAACGGCTGTAAATCAGCTTATTCTCAATGACAATGTTGTCACTGCCACTGTGACGCCCGGAGCCGTGGGGAGTCGCGCCCGTGTCACTTGGTCGGATGCGATCGCCGCCCGTCAATGGCAACTCGATCACCAACTTTTTACAACCCCAGAAGGCGCAACTATTCCCCCAGAACCTCGCCAAACCTATGGGACAAATAGCCTCACCCTCCGGGGAGAACTGGCTCCCGATGCACCACCCAGGCAATGGTTTTTATCGATTCCAAATCCTGGCCGCTATGCCCTCGAAACGGTGCAAACTATCCTGCGCAGTCAAAACATTAGCTTCAAAGGGGGACGGGTCATCAATACCGATATCCAGTCCCTACTCCCTGATCCACTCAACAAAGAAAGCCTCCTCTACAAAATTGAACCACTCACGGCGATCGCCTCTGATCCCCTGGCTGAAATCCTCAAAACCACCAACCAAGACAGCAATAACCTTTTTGCCGAAAGTCTCCTAAAAACCCTTACTGCCGCTGACCGAAACCCAGAAACAATCCTAGAATCTATTGGGGTCAATCCTGCCACCTACCGATTGCGGGACGGCTCTGGTCTTTCTCGCCATAACCTTGTCACTCCCATGGCCTTAATCCAGACCTTGGACGGTATGCTGACCCATCCCCAGGGGGAAACTTACCGGAATTCTTTGGCGATCGCCGGTCGCACAGGCACTCTCCAAAACCGCTTTCAAGATACCCCTATTGAAAACCAATTCTTTGGGAAAACAGGCACCATGACCCACGTTTCTGGCCTCTCTGGCTACCTCGATCTACCCGATGACAGCACCTTATTGGTCAGTATTTTGGCGAACCAAACCGGCCAATCGGCCCGAATTACCCGTCAAGCCATTGATGATGTTGTCGTCGCTGTCCATGATTGGCACTCCTGTTCCACGGCTCAGCCATAACCTCCGCTGTTGATCGAGTACAAGGCGAATATTCAATTTTTCCGATTCAAGTTGCAACAATGACCCCAGACGCCATCTCCGCTACCCTCACTGAATTTTTTCCCAACGCCAAAATTAACCACACAGACAACAAAACTTGGAAAGTACACAAATCCCAAGCTCGGTTTCACCTACTGGTGAGCCTGTCTAGTGATGGTCAAATGCTGCGGATCTTTGTACCTGTCGCGTCCCAGGACGACGCAGAACCCTATTATGGCCAGTTGCTCGAAAGTAACTTTAATGAAAATAAACTCGTCCGCTACGCCCTCAACCAGGGTTTACTTTGGGGCGTATTTAAATATCCCTTAGAACAACTTGACACCGCCATTTTCCAACAGGTGTTAACGGAAATGGTGGCCTTACACCAACAAAATCTCAGTCCCTTTTTTAATCAACTGGCCGAAGATAAAGTGCGAGAAATTATCCGTGCTGCCAAGTCCCAGGGGCAAAGTATCGAAAAGACGATGCAAACGATTACCCGGTTTTACCAAGAAGGAATTATGGGTGGTCTTGACCAAGAACCCAGGGAACAACAGCGGGCTTTATTGGCTTGGCAGCACCAATTAGAACGGCTCTGGGATGAAGAGGAATAGCCACGAAAAAACCCCGTTAGGGTTGAACGAGGTCTTGAAAAAATTAAATTGCCAAAATTTGCTTGGAAACCAAACAGATTGGGTTTATTCGTAGAGCCAAGCTTTGGTGGCGGGTTCCCAGTTGGCCAATTCAGATTCGGAGAACCAGAGGGCAATTTCACTGGCAGCGGTGTCGGGGCCATCGGAACCGTGGATCAGGTTACGGCCAATGTCCACACCAAAATCACCCCGGATCGTGCCGGGTTCTGCTTCGAGGGGGTTGGTGGCACCGATGATTTTCCGGGCGGCAGCGATCGCCCCTTTCCCTTCCCAGACCATGGCGACGACGGGGGCAGAAATAATGAATTCTACGAGGCTACCGAAGAACGGTCTTTCTCTGTGAACGCCGTAGTGCTGCTCTGCTAATTCGCGGGAAACAGAAACCAATTTTAGACCGACGAGCTTAAAGCCTTTTGCTTCAAAACGACGGATAACATCGCCGACCAAACCGCGCTGAACACCGTCCGGTTTAACCATTACAAATGTGCGTTCCACAGAATTCTCCTTTGGACATATACAAAACCACAGGTCAGCGTAACATAAGTTTTACCCTTCGTTGCGCCTAAAATGGAGTGGGCGATCGCCTTTATTTTTCTAAGAATTTTTTGGGTGATGCCGCTGACTTTTTTCTAGCTGACGGAATTGTGCTTCGAGGGGATCGATGAGATCGGTTTCTGCTTCCACTTGCCACAGGGACAATTCTAAATCGGCGATCGCCGCATCCAAGCTCCCCCCCATTAATTCTTGCTGGAGGGTTTGTAACTGCTGTTGGGCGATCGCCGTCCGTAACCGCGTCACATACCAATCTTTTTGGAGTTTAATGTGATTGATTTTGTCTTCGAGGGCCTCAAGATCGTGACGTACACCTCGGATAAAGGCTTGTTGTTCTTCCCGTTGCGCCTCCAGTTTCGTCAACATTTCCCCATAGGTTTGTCGTCGGGCGATCGCCGCTTTTGCTAAGGTTTCATCGCCACAATCCAGGGCCAATTTTACCCACTGCTGCCATCGCTGTACCATTGCCGCCATGGTTTTTCGGTGTCGTTCCCCCCGTTTAGCACTTGCCACCGCCTGGGCCACGGCCCGCCGCATTTGGATCATTTTTTTTTCCATGTCCCAGAGGGTCTGCTCCAGGATGTGCTCTGGATCAGCGGCAGGTTGCCACCATTGTTGAATGCCATCCCAGGTGCGCCGGAAAAAATTCATCGTGCCCAGTGTCCCGCTTACTGACGCGTTTCAACTACTAATCTAGCCCAGGGGGCGATCGCCTCGTTTAGGAAGCTGGCGACAGTTGATGGTAATAAACCTCCGCTGCAATTTTCTGGGCCTTAAATTGACGCATCAGATCATCGGCTTTGGCGGCTGAATCGACTTCTGCCATCTGAATAGCTTGGCCCACGGGGAACTGTCGCACAAAAGCTCCATCAACCACTGCTTTAGCACGCTCCAGGGCGCTAGGACTCGTATTTCGGAAAATCACGTAGTAATATCCCAATTTCAAACCATCGGGGGTGGCCAAAGGTGTCCCCGGAAAGCCCGGTACTGGCGCAAGGGGAGTTGCTGTCCCTTGATCTGGAGTCGGGGGGGGCGTTGTGGCACTGGTAGAAGCAGTGGCATCGGCTTCGGTATTTTCGGTGTCCGTGGGTACGCTGGGATCAATGATGCTGAGATTGTCTAGGCGCAATTCGATAAATTCTTGGGAGGCTAGATTAACGGTGCTAGAGGCCGCCGGTGTAGTGGTCTCTGGCGTTGTTGCCGTGGTCTGGGCAGGGGAGGATTCTGCGGCTGTTTCCGGGGCTGGGGTCGGGGTAAATAAATCGGGAACGGCGATCGCCAAAGCCACCAATCCACCCCCTAAAATGGCTGCTCCCAAAAAAGCAAGACCTAATTTCCAACGTGGCGTAGGCGGGGGAACAGGTTGGCTGCTGGCATCTAAACTTTTGAGGAGTTCCTCCGACGATTGCAGGTAATCTTCCGGGGGGGACGTGGGCTGCTCCCAGGGGGAAAGGGGGCCAGCAACGGCAGTAATTGTCTCGGTAGTGTCTGTTTCAGAAGCCTGTGCTGGTTGTTGGGCCATTAATTCGCCATCATCACCCTGATCAAGAGCTGCAGATCCCCCATCGAGGGGCGGTTCTGGACTCGGAGGCGGTGTGAATCGCTCGGATGGTGGCCGCTGTTGTCGATAACGTTGCAATTCTCGGTCTAGATCTAGGTCTAAATTGTCTAAAGCAGCCTGAAAGCTAGCATTTGCGGCGTTAGGGGGGGCTTGATTCATCCGAAAACTCCTACACTCTCAACGGAGGACAATCAATGGGATGGGGAAGGCGATCGCGGCTCAGTAACCCCACTGTCAAACTAAGGGGTTGGGAGACTCAACTTTCTCTAAAATACTGCATTTTTTTCGGCCGCCGTCAATTGTTCTAAATTGACCTTTTAGGGCCGGATCTTTTTTCCTTTTATCTTAAGGAAATGGCCTAGGCGATCGCCCCAGAATAGACCCTTGTTTAATCAAGTTTTGCCGAAAAAGCAAGCTACTGCGGCCCTAGGGCGCGGGAAATAAACGTTAACTTCTGTAATATTTTTTAATCTTTCCGAGGGATAGCCCCTGACTCCCTTATGCTAATCAGTAAGAAATTTTATTTTTTAAAGTCTTCTGATATAACGGAGGTCTGGTTTGACAATTCCTTTATTACAATACGCCCCCTCGAGCCAAAACACTCGGGTAGCAGGGTATACCGTCGGTGGCGACGAGCAGCCTTTTGTGTTTACAACCGATAACGTCATTAGCGATTCTGACTTTGACGTTCTCATCAACGCTGCCTATCGTCAAATTTTCTTCCACGCTTTTAAGTGCGATCGCCAACAGCTACTCGAATCCCAGTTGCGCAACGGTCAAATCACTGTCCGTGACTTCATTCGGGGTCTGTTGCTGTCGGAAACCTTCATCGATAGCTTCTATAACAAAAACAGTAACTATCGCTTTGTTGAGCAGTGTATCCAACGGGTACTCGGTCGCGATCCCTTCAGCGAACAGGAAAAAATTGCCTGGTCGATCGTGATCTGCACCAAGGGTCTAGCGGCCTTTGTTGACCAACTCCTCAACACTGATGAGTATATGGAAAACTTCGGCTATGACACGGTGCCCTACCAGCGCCGCCGTAGCCTCGCTAGCCGTGAGCAAGGTGAGACACCCTTTAACATCAAGTCTCCCCGTTACGATGCTTACTACCGCTCCCAGTTGGGCTTCCCCCAAGTGGTTTGGCAAAATGCAGTCCGTCGTTTCCGGACTCCCGACCGGGTGCCCCAAGCTGGCGATCCCGCTCTCTTCCTCAACATGGCGCGTTCTGCCCAGATTCCCAAAGTCAACGTTCGGGTTTCCGCCGCAGACATCAGCCTTGCCGCAGTGCCTTACCGCAACTAAGACGGACAACTTTTAGCACCCCATGGGGTGTTATTGTTTTGTTCTAAAAAATTGAATTACCGTCTTTAATCTTAGTTTGAGCAACTCCGTTTTGTTTGGACTGATATTAAGGGGCGGTAATTTTGTTGTGGGGTATTGAGCCTTTGCCCAAGCCCCAAAGAGAACAGAAAAAATCTGATTTTGTTTTCAGTCAAAGACTTGGGAAAATAGCAAACGAGACGATAAGTATAGCGATAGGTTTTGCAACAGAGGTGGTGACCATGGCGAAGGGGATTGTGATTTTTGATATCGACGGGGTGATTCGCGATGTGAGTCAGTCCTACCGGCGGGCGATCGCCGATACCGTTGAACATTACACCCAGGGGGAATATCGCCCCAGCAATAGTGAAATCGATAGTCTCAAGGCCGAGGCCATTTGGAATAACGATTGGAAAGCCTCCCAGGAACTGATCCGCCGTTGGGATGAGACGATTCCTGTCAATTTTAAAGAGCTCGTCGCTTTTTTCCAGCGCAAATACCGGGGTCACAATTTTGATGGGTATATCAACGATGAACCGTTGCTCGTCACCAAAGCCTATTTTGATGCCCTCACCGCTGCCGATATTGCCTGGGGCTTTTTTAGTGGTGCCATGCGGGGTTCTGCTGAACACGTACTACAAGGTCGTTTGGGCTTAGAAAATCCTGTGCTTATTGCCATGGAAGATGCCCCCGAAAAACCCGATCCCAAGGGATTACTCGCGGCGATCGCCCAACTCGAAGCCGCATCAGCTAAGACCCCCGTCGCCTACGTGGGAGATACCGCTGCTGATATGCGCACCATTACCAATGCCATCAGCCAGCAGCCCCAACGACGATGGCGAGCCATTGGGGTGATTCCGCCCCATGCCCAGACTGGTGACGACAAGGAGTATATGTATGCCTCTAACTTGCAGGATGTCGGGGCCAATATTGTTCTCCCAGGAGTGCAAGAGCTCTTACCTGAGGTTTTGTTACAACTATTTTGACGTTTTTAAAACCCAGAATTTCGAGCAATCCCCCAAGAAAAAACAGCCCGGAGGCTGCCTGATCAACTTATTTCAAGTGAGCTAGTTGAAGTGCGTCAGATTGTGACGGTATAAAAAGACATCTCAAAAAGGGTTTTATGATGACAGCGAGACTGGGGAGAAAGACAACCCAGGCAGAAGAACCATGGGGCTTGATGTTAAAGGGTAGCTGCCCGCTTAATCTTCATGATCTTCAAAGGGATCCTCAAGTTCTACCGAAGGAGGCCCGAAGGCTGTGTAAATCGAAAACCCTGTTACGGCGATCACAACCACCGCAATGCCGATGCTAAGAACTGTTGCAGAATCCATAGGTGTATCTCAGTTTATGATGACTCTTCCTCTATAATATTACGGAACATTACAAAAATCCTTTACGATACACGAATCCTATGGCACAGCGTACTCGGTTGGGAGATATTCTCAAGCCTTTGAATTCTGAATACGGTAAAGTCGCTCCCGGTTGGGGCACCACACCGCTCATGGGCGTCTTCATGGCGTTGTTTTTAGTATTCCTGCTTATTATTCTCCAGATCTACAATTCTTCTCTGATTCTCGAAGGTTTTGAAGTGGATTGGACTGCCCTTGGTTTCTAAGGATTTGCCAATCACCATTTTTGAAGCCATTTTTCTGCTGAGATCCGGGTCTACCCGGATTTTTTGTGGTCGGTCGCTATAACCAGGGCACAATTTCCCGCAGGGTATCCCGGAGCACTTCTTTCAGGCTATCGGCTCCTTCTTTCAAATCATCTTGGGCTTGTTCCCACTGGAGACGCTCCTGGGCATCCTGGCGATCGCCTAAAATATCTGGGTCATTGGGTTTGTACTGGAGTGCTTCGTCGTAGGCATTAATTGCGGCTTGGTACTGACCCGTCGCTTTGTAGGCATTCCCCAAACGCGCCCAAATATCTCCATCGGCATCGTCTAGGCGGAGGGTATTTTCGTAGGCGGTGATCGCCTCGGTGTAATTTTCAGAGTCATAGAGTAAATTTCCTAGACTGCGCCAACTGGGACGATCATCGCTATTTAGGGCAACGACACGTTGGTAGGCATCGATGGCCGTGGGGCGATCGCCATTTTGTTCTGCGTTCCAGGCGAGGTGATACCAGGCCCGGTCATTGTTAGGTTCGAGGCGAGTGACATTGGCAAAGGCATCCTGGGCTTCGGTGTAATTGCGGAGATTTTCCTGGGCCATGCCGAGGCTATACCAGGCGGGAGCGCGGTCTGGCTCCAGTTCTACCACCCGGATATAGGCATCTTTGGCGTCCCGGTACCGTTGCAGTTTGCTATAGCTGTTGCCCTGCTGGTACCAAATATCGGCGTTCCGGTCGTCAAGTTTGAGGGCCTGCTGGTAGGCGGCGATCGCCGCATTATATTCGGCACGGTTGTGGTGGATCCAGCCCTTCTCAAACCAGGCCCAGACCTGCTGGGAATCCAACCTGAGAAACGCATCGAGACTACTAAGGGCGGCATCGGTTTCTTCGCGACGGAGATGAAGTCGCGCCTTTGCTTCCCAAACCACCGCTTGCCGGGCATCTTCTTGAATAGCGCGGTCGAGAAAGGTTAGGGCTTGGTCGTCCTGTTGGCGATCGCTGGCGATTTTACCTTTGCCCCACCAAGCTTCCCAACGGCGGGGATTGACCTCTAATAGCTGATCATAGGCCCCTAAAGCCGCGTCAAATCGTTCGAGGGATTGGAGGACTTGGGCCTTTCCCAAAAGCGCTCCTTCATGGTCTGGGACAGTCTGCAAAATTTCTTGGTATTGGGCGAGGGCCTGCTCCAGTTGATTTTGAGATTGGGATAGTTGGGCCTGTTCGTATTGGGCCATCAAAGCTTGGCGCTCTGACCACCACCGCCATCCTGCATGAACGCCCAGGCCAGTGCCCACCAACGCCGCTAAGCCAACACCGAGGAGGGCGGCCTTGATCGCCTGGTGATTAACGCTCAAACGCTGGTATTGCTGGGAAACGACCGTTGAGAGGTAGTTGAGGGGGGCGATCGCCGTTTGTTTAATGTGTTGAATGCTGCCCGTTACGGGTGACAAAACATGGGTGCTCGTTTGCGGTTTCTGCGTCTCCTGGGCCGCCAATGGCTGCAAGGCTTGTTGGGCTTCTGTGGCTGTCCCAAAGCGATCGCGCCAATTATGGTGCACCATCTTAGAGAGAAAGTGCCTGACCTCTGCTGGGATTTCCACTTGATCCTGCCATTGCACTTCCCCGGTTTGGGCATCGAGGGGAATTTTGTCGGGGGCGGTACCCGTCAGAGCCGTAATCGCAATCATCCCCGCCGCATAGAGGTCGCTACAGTAACGGGGATAGCCCTGAATCTGCTCTAGGGGCATATAGCCTTGGGTGCCGATGGCGATGGTGGGGCGACCGGAAGTAGTCGCAAATTGATGGGTGACTTGTTTAACCGCACCAAAATCAATGAGGCAGAGTTTTTGATCGGCTTGGCGGCGAATAAGGTTACTGGGGTTGAGATCCCGGTGAATTACCTGGTGCTCGTGGACAAAAACCAACAATTCCAGGATTTCTTGGACAAGGGCGATCGCCCCTGCCGGAGGACAAGGAGAGAGCTGCTGTAGTTCTTCCCAGAGACTTTGTCCTTCGATATATTCTTCGACTAAATAAAACTCTTGGCCTTCCTCAAAATAAGCCAGTAACTGGGGAATTTGCGGATGCTGACCCAATTCATCGAGAATTTTTGCCTCGGTTTCAAACAAACGCCGGGCCGTTGCTAAGGTTTCTGCGTCGGTGGTTTGGGGCTTGAGGAGCTTCACCACACAGATGGGCCGCTTTGGGCGATCGCGGTCTTCTGCTAAAAAAGTCGCCCCAAATCCTCCCTGGGCCAGAGACCGGAGAATATGGTAACGTCCGCGCAGGGTGTGTCCGGGGGCCAATAGGGAAGCAGTCATCGGCAGCGGGGAAATAAAAGCAACAGATTAAAATCGCAGGGGCAAAGGTTACCGGAGGACAAAATTTTCAAAAAGATCACCTTGTTCCATAGTAATCGGGACTTTCACAAATCGGGGGCCGTCTCAATTTTGTAAACGATTGGGGGAGAGGTTGAAAAATAGGGTTGATCGCCGAATATCTTGGGTACTGCCGGCACTGGTGAGGGTAAAGGCGCGGAGATGGTTAAAGAAGGGTTTGGCCACATAATCGACCACCCGCAGGATCGGCACTTGGGTTTTGAACAGTTGGGAACCTTGACGCCAATCGGCAAAAAGATAGCCGCTGTTTTCGGGAGGCAGTTGGGCAATGCTGGTCTGGAAATCTTTGTTTTTCAGGAGCGATCGCCCGGTATTAGCTTGGATCGCCCGGCTGAGGGTTTTTACAGAAGTGGCAAAGAGTTCGTACTCGTCAACGCTGAGGTGCGCCCCCCGGACATCGGCATTGAGTTGTACCAGTTCATCTTGGTCTTGGGTATCGATGGCTGTCCAGGCAGTGACGCGGCGATCGCCCAAGGGTAAACGCCCCACACTCAAGCCTTTTTCCTGGGCCAAGCTATCAAAATGTTCAATGACAGGATCGAGGTTGACCTCCGGTTGTCGTTCCGCCACAAAGAGCCATTCCACATCATTGCGTTCGGCATCGGGGACGAGGGCCAGGGCATATTCCCCAGAAATCCACGCAAAAATATCTTCGGGGAGGTCAATGCCCAGGGGATCTTGGATTGCGGCGACCGCCTGTTGCAAGATCTGGGATAAGGGACTTTTCGGATTTAACCCCGTGGTCGCTTCTCCCCAGAGGGCCTTTAAATCTCGCCCAGCCACGGCAAGCATCGCTTCCTGGGGAATGTAGTTAAGGACATGGGTCGGTGCAGTGGTCGCCCCTGGCATCAGGCTAGGTTCCGTGTCCCCAATCAAAGCCGTTTCCGCTACTAACCCCTCTGGATGAAGACCGATGGCGATCGCCAAACGTTGTTCGAGGGTCGGTTCCTCTGGGGTCGGATCGTTGGCAATCCAAGCGCTGAGGGCGGGTAAATTTGCCACCATCACGCCGATATGCTTCCGGTCAATGGTTTCTAGGGCTTCTGTATATTGCGGGTCGTGGCTCAAATTCAAATCTGGCACCTGCACCGTATTAATCGCACTGCGCAGCACCTTTGCTTCGTTGGCAAACAGTACATAATTACCCACAATCGCACTGGCAAACCGATGGCTGTCCGCCTGGGGAATGACTAAATTGACCCCCTTGTATTGATCAAACGTCAAACCCGCTTCCGGGGCGATCGCCTGTTCCGTATAAGAAAGCTGTAAAAATTCCTTGGCTAAGGCCTGATCCCGTGCTTCCACCACCAATAAATAACCCGGTTGCACCCCATTACTCGGATCGCGATCCACATCTAAGGTAGTCACTGCCAAGCTCAACTCGTCCCCCAGCCACGGTTCAATTTGCTTGCTGTAATCTAGCCCCGTCGCACTGAGCAAACTTGTTTTCACCTGTTGTAATTCCGTGAGCGTCGCCCGCCGTTTACCCCAAGGGGTTTGCACGAGGCCCAGGGCGGCTAATTTCTCTGGATTCACCACTAGCGAAAGCATCAATGGCGCTTGCCGGGGAACAAACAAGGCTGCTGCCGGATTGCGCGCCACCCCACCTTGCAACCAAGGTAAGGGACTCTGTTTAAAAATAGCGAACCAACTGCCTAGCCCCACCGAGAGCAGAAGCACCACCAGAAGACCGAGATACACAAAAAAGGAACGAGATTTCATGGGCTGCCTAGAAACGCACGGCATTCATTATCCCATTGTGCTGGGAGGATCGAAAATTCCCGACCGCGAAAAGGTTTATTTACGTTTCTTCGCCTTCCAGGTGCCGCCGTAGCGATAGTTAGGATTATTGGTTGCTAACTCGCGCCGACAATCAGGGCAAACCAACACCCACTGCTCACTCGCATCATATTGAATTCGGTAACGAACTGCCGCAATGGTTTGGCAATAATCACAGTTTTTCTCTCGAATACGCATGACTCAGAACTGAGGCTAAAAAATTTATTCCTTGTTGCATGGCGTTAAGGCTGGGGAAAAATCAGCGTCCAATGACGTTCTGAAGATTGATAAACTTGGGCCTTGGTTAAGCCCGCTTCAGTGGCGATCGCCTCAATTTCAGGCACCGTAAACGCCGCATGGAGCGAATCCCAGAATAATTGACGTTGACGCGCATCAAAACCTGGCCCCTCGGCAGCAGCAACGATCTGGTCAATGGCGGCGGTGCTATCGGGACGAAATAAATCCCGCACGATAATGTTTCCCTGGGGTTTGAGGAGACGGCGCATTTCCTGAAAACAGGGCAACGGATCAGGTAAATGGTGAATCAGGCTATTGGAAATAATCACATCAAAGCTTTGGCCGGGCCAGGGCAAATTTTTCACATCGGCATAAACCAACTCGATTTGTGCTGTTAAACCTGCGGCCACAACGTTTTTTTGTCCTAGGGCGAGCATCGACTGCGCTAAATCGGTGCCTTTAATCTGCCATTGGGGGCGCTGTTGCCCTAACAAAATCGGAATTTGTGCTGTCCCTGTGCCTAAATCTAAAACCAAAGCGGTTTCTTGGGGGTAAGTCGTAACCACGAGATCCGCAAAATCTTGATTCACCGCCCGAAAGTCCATCGCATCGTAGGCGATCGCCTCGGCGGGATCGTCCATCACTTCCGGTTCTAAAATTCTTGTTAGCGCCATCTTTCGTTTATTCCTGAAAAAATATCTCCGGATTGATCTGATTGTCTAATGTCCTAAAAAATTCGCTACACTGCCGATGTTGAGTGTTCGTCTGTAATGTCCTTGTTCTCGCCCTTTCGTCTGATTTCTCTCATCGGTTGCACCAGTCTTTTGAGCCTTGGCGCTTGCCAAAGGATTGACCCGGCTCTCTACGACTGTCAAAAACTTTTGGCGCAAATTCAAAGCACTGTCACGGAAGCCCAGACCCTTGTCCAGAACGAACCAACGGCAGAAGCTCCCCAAACTTTTAATTTTGAGCGTTGGCTCCAGGCGGCCGATTCCCTAAAGATGGGGGCCGAGGCGATCGCCCAACTGCGCTTACGGGATAGCCAGATGAAAACCTACCAAACGCAAATTAGCGACATTTATCAACGTCAGGCCGAAGCCACCTATGCCATGGTAAAAGCGCGCCAGGACAAAGACCTAGAAGCTGCCCAAACAGCCCAGTCCCTGAGCCAGACCGCAGGCACCGAAGAACAAACCATCGGCCAAGCCCTTAATGATTATTGCCAAGCCAAATATCAAGCTGTCACTGCTACAGAAGACCCATAAGCCAAGCAAAATTTAAAATGCTTAGGGTTTCCGGGAGGGTTTAGGTTTGCGGGCGATCGCCTGACCTGCCCCATCCTGGGGAAAACCGAGGGGCCGAATCACCTGGTTTTTCCTGGCTGCTTCTTTGGCCTTTAGTTCCGTGTAATCTAGCCAATGAATGCAGTCCACCGGACAGGTATCAATCGCCTCTTGGACAATTTCCTCCGCATCTCCATCCTGGCGATAGGCCCGGGCGCGGCCATGTTCTTCTTCGATATAAAAGGTATTCGGTGCTGTATGGGCGCAATGCTTGCAACCAATGCAGGTGGTTTCATCCACATACACCCCTTTTTGGCGCAGCAGGCCACCTAGTTCCGGTTCAAACCCAGATCGTTCTGTGTCATTTCTTAAAAAGCCCCCCAACTCCGGCTCAAAACCAGACCGCTGGGGGGAATTTTCAAAAGTCATACCTTAGCTCCAGCGCTGGACGACGAGGCGAATCGAGCCATCTTCGTTTTTCTGCTGTTCACTGACTTGAAAGCCTTGTTTGTTGGTTTCGTTGAGGATGGTGTGGTAGGCATAGCCCTGGGTGAGACGTTGGAGGAAGCCATCAACGGTTAGGGGTTGCTGCCAGTATTGCAAATCCGCGACGAGTTCATATTCATGGCCATTCCAGCTAAAGCCGATGTCGTAGTCATTGTTCTGTTGGATGACAACTTCAGCGGTGCGGCGATCGCCTTTATAACCCCGCACAGCACTGGGGCCTTCTTTCCACTCAATGTCCATGTCCTTGAGGGCAGACTTGAGGGAAGTCAAATTACGGATTTTGGTTTTGATATTGCTGAAATGAGACATAGGATTTAACGGGGCTATTTATAGAGGTTTGCAAAAAAATCACCAATTGCTTTGGACGGGGTTCGTCGTCGTTGCAGTTTGGCTTACCGGTTGGGCAAAATATTCTGAGGTTTGTTCCTGGGAGAGAACAACACCCAGTTGCTCTTCGATCGCAGCGGTCACTTCTTGGCATGAAGACCCGACAATGCCTGTGACCTTTTCTTGGACACGGCCATCAGGGTAAATGATGAATTCTAATGTCTCCATGTTCATGGGTGCGCTTCCTCATTGGCATGGTGGGAAAGTTGACCAATTTGGCGGGGGACAATATACGGAATTTTGCCCTTAACTTTCCAGCACATTTGTGTTTACAGCAGTTTAACAAATCTCGACAATGGGGGGGTAGCTTGCCGCCGCAAATCGTAAGATTCCTTTCATTTTTAGGTGGCTAAATAGATGATTTTCAATGGTGATTAGGCGATCGCCCCAATGGTTGACTCCCTCGCCTAGCGCAATGGCCACCAAGCCACTTTATCGCGGGTCGCACTATAAACTTCCTTGAGGCCTTCTGGATTCAACACATGGATCAGATCCCCTTGTCCCTCAGCGGATTTTTCTGTCTTGATCAGTTCCACCTTCGTCATGCCTTTCAACACCTGTTCCACGGTGCGGTGATTTAACTGGCAGGCATGGGCAATGATATCTACGGGGAGATCAAAGCTAAAAACGCCATCACGCTGGGGTTGATTGGCCAGCGATCGCTCTTGGTAAATCAAAGCTCGCAGCAGGGAAGCGACGGCCTGGGGCGGGTAGGTACTACAGTTCAGCAGATGGTACTGGAATTTTTCCCGTAACTCGAAACTCAGGTTATAGCGATCGCGAAAATCAGCACTCTGGTCATAGATCCGTTGTACCGTTGCTACCGGAATTTTCAGCACATCGGTAGTTTTGTAGGCTTCCACCAAACTAGGAAAACTCCGACTCACCTGTCCAAACCCAACGGGAAGATTGCGCGTCCCAAAACAACTGCCCATGTAGGTAATCGCTAAGATGCGGTCGAGGGGCGTACTCCGCACAATCACTGGCCCCCCCGCAAGTAACACATAAAGAAATTCCAAATTATGGTTCGGGCGAAAAGCTGTATAGATCGGCCGACTGGAATAGAGTTTCTCAGTGATTAATTCTGCTGGATCAAGCCAATTTTGCAGTGCATCTGGATCCATTCCCCGAAAGAAAAAATTGTTTTCGGTTAACTCAGTGATGATTTCTGGCACTTTGGGAGCTTGGACAGATTTTGCCATGGAAATTACAAACGTATTAGATTCAGAAGCTACAGGCGTTTCTTTCTGATTCTAGTCGAAAAGCTCGATGTAACCGAGTCATCAATCGCCCCTGGGTGAGGTTTTGCCATGGCCCAAGTTTTCTCAAACCGGGACATTAAGATTGTCTCGGCACGGGTTGGGACTCCGTATTGACCGCAAAGACTTTTGCCTGTTTCGGCCTGAGATAAACGGTTTGGCCAACTTCAACGTGTAATTGGGCAAGTTTTTCTCGACTAAGGTGGGCCATGATAATTTCTTGATCTGCCGTTAGTACCTCCACTTGAACATCGGAGCCTCGGTAAATGATTCGCTTGACTATACCGGGCAAAGCAGTCGGATCACCATCGATTTGTAAATCTAGATCATGAGGACGAACAAATACAGCATGGGTCGCGTGATGGGGGCTTGTGTCCGGGTGATTACGAATCAAGGAGTGATGACTGGGTAAAACATTCACTTCCCCGATGAAGTTCATCACAAACGGAGTCGCAGGGTGGTCATAAATTTCCGCAGGACTGCCGACCTGTTCAATGCGCCCGTGGTTCATCACAACAATTTCATCGGCAACTTCCATCGCTTCTTCTTGATCATGGGTGACAAAAATACTTGTGACATGAACTTCTTCATGGAGACGACGCAGCCAAGCTCGGAGTTCTTTTCTGACTTTTGCGTCTAGGGCACCGAAGGGTTCATCAAGCAGTAAAACCTGGGGCTGTACCGCTAGGGCACGGGCTAAGGCGACCCGTTGACGTTGACCGCCGGATAATTGGGAAGGGTAGCGATCGCCTAAACCCTGTAGTTGAACCAGCTCTAATAGCTCTTCGACCCGCTGGCGGATCAGATGCTTGGGTTTTTTGCGGATCTCAAGCCCAAAGGCAACATTTTGGCGGATGGTTAGGTGTTTAAACAGGGCATAGTGCTGAAATACAAAGCCAATATTCCGCCGCCGAATATCTACATGGGTCGCATCTTGACCGTTGATAATCACTTGTCCATGATCAGGGGTTTCTAGTCCGGCGATCGCCCGGAGGAGGGTTGATTTTCCAGAACCAGATGGCCCTAATAAGGCAACCAATGTCCCTTCTTTGACTTCTAAATTGATATTTTCTAAAGCCTGAAACGTACCAAAGTTTTTATAAACCGAATCAACAAAAATACTCATTTTTTTCTACAGTAATAAGGGGAATTTTTATCAAGTTAAGCGAAATAAATCATGGCCTAAATTGTCATTAAGCGGAGTGGGTATTCCGTTCTAAGATCTCTTTCAGCACCAGCGTCACACAGGCAAGTAAAGCTAAAACAACCGCCGCAGCAAAAGCTGATTCTGTTGCGTAATTCATATGTTCTTGTTCTACAAAAATTGGTAGTGTTGCTGTTTTGCCGAGGATACTCCCAGAAACGACAGAAACAGCCCCAAACTCTCCCATCGCCCGGGCATTTGTCAGCAAAACGCCATAGAGTAATCCCCAACGAATATTTGGTAGTGTCACCCGCCAAAAAATTTGCCAATCACTAGCGCCAAGAGTACGAGCTGATTCTTCTTGATCTGATCCCATTTCTTCTAAAACAGGAATAACTTCTCTGGCGACAAATGGCAACGTTACAAAAAGTGTGGCAATCACCATGCCTGGTAAAGCAAAAAGAATCTTGATATTTGCCTGTTCAAAAAGAGAACCTAGCCAACCATTTTGCCCATAAAGTAAAACAATCATCAAGCCAGCAACGACGGGGGAAATTGAAAAAGGAAGATCGATCACACTGAGACATAGAGTTCGCCCCCAAAATTGTTTTCTTGCCAATACCCAAGCGGCACAAAGACCAAATATTGTATTCAATGGCACGCTAATTAAAGCAATGATCACCGTTAATTTGACTGCCTGAATAAAAGCGCGGGCTTGGATTGATTCAAAGAAAACTGAAACCCCTTGGTGAAAGGCTTCATAAAAAATGGCAAGAATGGGAATTAAAAGAATTAAAGCGAGATAAGTAATCGTAATCCCAATTAGCCATTGGGGAGAAAGTTTAAATTCAAAGGATTTAAGTTTAGTTTGCATAACGCCTTCCCCATTGTTGTAGAAAATTGATAATGAATAGAAGCAGCAAAGAAACAATTAACAGCACTGAACCAATCACCGTCGCCCCTTCATAATCAAAAGCTTCTAGGCGTTGGAAAATTAACACTGGGGCAATTAGATCTTTGAAAGGAATCCCCGATGAAACAAGCACAATAGAGCCATATTCACCCACTGCCCGGGAAAAACCGAGGGCTACTCCCGTTAAGATTGGTGGGATTAGGGGTGGAAAAATAACGCGCCAAAAAGTCTGGCTTTCTGTCGCCCCTAAAGACCAAGCAGCGTGTTCTGTTTCTTCTTCGAGTTCGCGTAATACTGGCTGGAGAGTGCGCACCACAAAGGGGAGAGAAATAAATAACATCGCAATAAAAACGCCGATGCGGGTGTAGGCAATCTTGATCCCTAAGGGGGCAAAAAGTTGTCCAATCCAACCTTGATCGTTGTAGAGCGTCGCTAAAACGAGACCTGCAACGGCTGTCGGTACAGCAAAAGGAATATCAATGGCTGCGTCAACAATTCGTTTGAGGGGGAATTCATAGCGGACTAAGACCCAAGCAACGATCGTGCCTAATATGCCATTAATTGCCCCAGCGGTGATCGCCGTAATAAAAGTCACACCATAGGCAGACAAAGCCACCGGAGATAAAGCAATTTCTAGGTATTCTGAGGTGCTTAAGCTCAGGGATTTTTGGATCAAAGCGAAGGTCGGCAAAATCAGAATCAACGCTAGGTAAGTAATTGTTACTGACCAAGGGATCGTATTTTTTGGAAATTGGATTGACCTTGCCGAAAATAATTTACGCGGCAGTGCTAAAGATAAAATTTTCATCGTTTACATAACAGAAATGACTGGTAGATTACTGAAAAATTAAAGATATTTATTTCACCACCCGTCAGTTTTCGGAGACTCTTTATGGTAAACCCCAACATTATGATCCTCTAGGTAGAAGAGTGCGTCTTTTACTGCCTGATTAAGACCAGAAATCTGTAAATCAAACCAACCACTAACGGTATTATCTCGGCCTAAAGTTGCTGCCAAAATATTGACTTGAACATTATATTTAACAGCTAACTGGGTGATGATTGGATCCTGTTGATACTGCTTCGGGATTTGTACCAGAATATTAACTTGGGTGTGGCGATCGCCTAGATTTTTTTCTGCTGATTCATGAGACATAATTGCTGTACCTCTCCTATTCAAGAATTTAGCTTGATTTCTAATTCTTTACTGTTGAAAAATTTGATCAAAGATGCCACCATCACCAAAGAATTTAGGTTGTGCTTCGCGCCAGCCACCAAAGTCTTCAATGGTCGCTAGGTTTTCAATCTCTGGGTATTGATCCGCGACTTGAGCCGCAACATCAGGATCTGTCGGTCGGAAACCAACTTCTGCAAAAATCCCTTGGGCTTCAGGTGTAAAAAGAAATTCCACAAAGGCTTCGGAAACTTCCCGTGTATTGCGTTTATCGACGGTCTTATCCACAACGGCAACGGGACTATCGATCGCGATATTAAAATCCGTCAGGACAGTGTAGGGTTGCTCTTCCCCTTGTAGGTTGGCGAGATACACTTCATTCTCGTAGTTCAGCAGAATATCTCCCTGTCCCTGTTGGTAGAAGACATCGGTGGATTCGCGCGCATTTTTTGGCAAAATTGGCGCATTTTTATAGATTTTGCTGACAAATTCCCGCGCTTCGGCTTCTGTGCCACCGTTCTGGGTAATTGCTCCCCAGAGACCCAGAAAGTTCCACCGAGCGCCACCGGATGTTTTCGGGTTTGCCGTAATAATTTCTAAGTCGTTTTTAGCAAGATCTGTCCACTGTGTAATTTTCAAATTGGGGTCACGGGGCACGATCGCAATCACAGAGGAAGTAATCACACTGTCCCGGGGGGCTTCTGCTTCCCAGCCGGGGTCAATTAGACCAGCCTCTTCAATTTGGTTGATATCAGACCCCAGGGCGAGGGCGACAATATCTGCTTCCAAGCCATCGATGACGGCACGGGTTTGGGAACCAGATCCGCCATAGCTTTGCTCAATGGTTACGGTTTGTCCGGTTTCTGTTTTCCACTGCTCAACGAAGAGCGGGATGATTTTTTCGTAGGCGCTCCGGGTAACGGCATAGGTAACCAGGGTTATGGTAACTGGCTCTTGGGATTGAGTCTGAGCCGTTGTGGTTTCAGACTCGGGGGTAGTGCTCTGGTTTTGGTTGGGGTTACCGCAAGCGAAAAGACTACTACTTAATAGGGTGGCGATCGCCAAAGTTTTTAGGGACAAATTAGACTTTCTCATTTTTGATTCAATTTCTTTTGAATTGATAGCCAATCATAATCTAGTCCTGTTTGAATTGCAATTCATTTCAAATTCAATCTTGAATCATTCTCTGCTGTGCCATGATGAGAGTTGAAAAAAATTGACCCTGCCAAGGGTGCATGGCAATCCGTTCTAAGCTGTCAACCCTTCTCTATGCCTTTGTTTCAGATTTCTAAATCTTTTTTTCAGTCCTGGCGATCGCCCCGAACTTGGAACGCGATTCTGCCCTTTAATGTCATAAAAACGACTAAATTCTTTTCAACGGCGCCCATGCTAGGCGTTCTATGTGCTGGAGGATTTTCGATGGCAATGTTTGCGCAGTTGCCTTCTTTGGGGGAGGCGGCTTTCTTCGGTTTGGGTTGGCAAGGTTGGTTGACCCTCGGTCTGACCCTGGTGGCCTTTCTTTTAAATGCCCTGACGCCTCTCCCTGCCGAGGTGATTTTCCTTGGTGCCTTGGGGGCCTTGCTGCTGACGGGGGTGCTTGATACGAGTACTACCCTCGCCGGGTTTAGTAACGAAGGTTTGGCGACCATTGCGGTGCTTTATCTCGTGGTGACTGGCTTGCAACAAACCGGCTCCCTCAGTTGGATTTCCCAGCGGGTTTTAGGACTGCCGAAAGGGGAGTCTGCGGCCTTGATGCGGTTGATGGTGCCGGTGATGGGCCTGAGTGCTTTTCTAAACAACACTCCCGTAGTGGCGATGTTTATCCCGGTAGTGAACGAGTGGTGCCGCAAGCTGCGCATTAGCCCCTCAAAATTGATGTTGCCCCTGAGTTATTCCGCTTCCTTTGGGGGCGTCTGTACGTTAATTGGTACCAGTACAAACCTGGTGGTCAATGGCCTCTTGATTGCCGAAACAGACCATGCCGGTCTTGGCCTCTTTGATATTGCCTTGGTGGGATTACCCTGTGCGATCGCCGGTGTGACCTTTCTAATGCTGAGTCACAGTTGGCTACTACCAGAGCGCAAACCGGCCATTAGTGACCAAGACGATCTGCGGCAATACACCGTGGAAATGGTTGTCCACGAAAACAGTCCCCTCATTGGCAAAAGTATTGAAGAAGCTGGGCTACGAAATTTGCCAAACCTGTACCTGATTGAAGTGGTGCGGGATTCCTTAGTGTTGCCAGCGGTCAGCCCGCGCGAAGTTTTGCAGGAAAAGGATCAGTTAGTTTTTGTCGGGGCAGTGGATTCGATCCTCGACCTCAATCGACTCCGGGGGTTACAGCCAGCCACGGATCAAGTTTTTAAATTAGATACTCCCCGCTCTGAACGTTGCCTAATTGAGGCGGTTGTTTCCAATACCTGTCCGCTAATCCGGCAAACGATCCGGGAAGGAAAGTTTCGCAGTCGCTATAATGCCGTCGTTTTAGCCGTGGCCCGGAATGGGGAGCGCCTCAAGGGAAAAATCGGGGAAATGCGCCTGTTGGCAGGGGATACCTTATTACTCGAAACCCACCCCACTTTTTTGGAGCAGCAACGGGGTTCCCGGGACTTCTACTTAGTCAGTGAAATTCCTGATTCGGAGCCGATGCGCCATGACCGTGCTCCCCTGGCCCTGGGAATCCTGCTCGTGATGGTGGTTTGTGTGGTGTTCGGTTGGCTCTCGATGTTAAAGGCGGCAACCCTAGCGGCGATCGCCATGATTGTTTTCGGTTGCTGTTCCCCCAGTCGTTCCCTCAAAAGTATTGAATGGTCTGTGTTGCTCGTGATTGGGGCCGCCTTTGGTCTGGGGAAAGCCTTAGAAACGACCGGGGCTGCTGGGGCGATCGCCGCCAATCTCCTGCAACTGGCCGGAGACAATCCCTGGCCCACCCTGGTCGTCGTCTACGGCATTACGACCCTCCTCACAGAATTAATTACCAACAATGCCGCAGCAGCGTTAATGTTCCCCATTTCAGTATCTTTAGCCAATACCCTCGGTGTGGATGTGATGCCTTTTGTGATTGCGATCATGATCGGCGCTTCGGCGAGTTTTTCGACTCCCATCGGCTACCAAACTAATTTGATGGTCTACGGGCCAGGGGGCTATAAATTCACCGATTATTTTCGGGTGGGGATTCCGTTAAATCTCCTGTTTTGGGCCGTGTCCTGTGTTCTGATTCCCTTTGCCTTTCCCTTTTACCCCTAAAAGAATCTTGACTTATTCCTAAATAAGAATTATTCTGGCTTATTAAGAAAGGTTGAGACCTTTCCTAAAATTTTCTGTTATCACACTATCCAAGAGGTCCACATGGCTAGAGTACCTGACGTTGTCTTCAAAACCCGCGTCCGCGATGAATCCGTAGAAGGCCCCAACCCCTACCGTTGGGAAGACAAAACCACCGCTGACATCTTCGGTGGCAAGAAAGTTGTTCTTTTCTCCCTGCCTGGTGCTTTCACGCCCACCTGTTCCTCCAACCACTTACCCCGTTACGAAGAGCTTTACAGCGAATTCCAAGCCCAGGGCGTTGATGAAATCATCTGTCTGTCCGTAAACGATGCTTTCGTAATGTTCAAGTGGGGTAAGGAAATCGGTGCTGACAAAGTCTTCCTCCTTCCCGATGGTAACGGTGAATTTACCCGCAAAATGGGGATGCTCGTTGAGAAGTCTAACCTCGGTTTTGGGATGCGTTCTTGGCGCTACTCCATGCTCGTCGAAGATGGCGAAATCAAGAAGATGTTTGTAGAGCCTGACTTCTCTGATAACTGCCCCACTGATCCTTTTGAAGTATCTGATGCAGATACCATGCTGGCTTACATCAAGGGCGAATCTGCTCCTGGTGTCTCTGAACCCCGCAAAGAATTTGTTGGTTAAGTTCTTGTACTGACGCTCACCAAATAATTTTTTTAGACTAAGGCAAGGGGGGCGGCGATCGCCTTCTTTGCCTTTTTGATTTCTCGTACCACCGCCAAACCATTGGGGGACCCTGCCATGAAGCTTTCTAGTAAAAACCTCGAAACCCGTTTAGATACCGTCTATGATGCCATTATTGTGGGGGGCGGCATGGGTGGTTTATCCGCTGCAATTTACCTCGCCCGCTATGGCCTGAAGTGCCTCATCGTCGAAAAAGGCAGGGGCCGCTCCTTCTGGATGCAAGATCTCCGCAACTATGTTGGCTTAGACCCAGAAACTCCTGGGCGAGATATTATCCTCCAGAGCACCAAGCAGGCCATTGATTGGGGTGCGGATCACCTGCGGGGTTATGTCGAAGAAGTTACTGATGAAGGTGAAACCTTCGCCGTCAAAGTCAAAGTTGGCAGAAAAAATAGTAGCTACCCTGTTTTCCGCAGTAAATATGTAATCGCCGCCTCTGGCATCATCGACAATCTTCCTGAAACCGATGATATGCAAAATGTCTATGATTATGCTGGCTATACGCTCCATGTCTGCATGATCTGCGATGGCTTCGATATGTGGGATCAAAAGGCGGTCGTCATTGCGGGCACCGAAGGACAGATCAACGCGGCTTTTGTCTTAAATTGGTTCACCCCCTACATCTCCGTGCTGACCCATGGCCTCGTGGAAGTGAGCGATGAAATGAAAGAAAAGCTTGCTGAACACGGCTATCCCCTCTACGAACAAAAAATTGTGAAATTCCACGGCGAAAATCACAAGATGAGCGGTGTTGAACTCGAAGATGGCACCATCGTCGAAGCCACCACGGGCTTGGTGAATATGGGTTCGACCTACTACAACGACTATTTGAAAGGGATCGACGGTTTGGAGTGGGACGGTGAAAACCTCGTGACCAACAATATGTGTCAAACGACCCATGAGCGAATTTTTGCCCTGGGGGATCTCAAGAAAGGCCTCAATCAAGTCTCCGTGGCGGTGGCGGATGGCACCTTGGCCGCAACGCAGATTTGGCGCAATATTCGTCGGGCGGCTCCACCCCGCAAGTGGGTTGAAAATGTCAGCGAACCCCATCCTTTCTTAAATGTCTAATTTTAGATAGGGCCTTGGTATTTTGCTCGGCCAGATAAATTGGTTATTTTATTCCTCAACTGTTGGGGAATTTTTTTGTGCCAATATTCAGCTATCTAGGCGATCGCCCAGGCATTTTTTCGATTTGATGGAGGAGATCCTTTACGTGTGAATTCCCCCATGTTTTCTTTCCACATTCAGCCCGATAGCGAAATCCCTGCGTCCCAACAGCTCCTGGATCAATTGCAATTTGCGATCGCCTCCCATCAGTTTAGGCACGATCAACGGCTGCCGAGCTTGCGGCAATTGGAAATGATTACCGGACTCCATCGCAATACCATCAGCAAAATCTATCACAAACTAGAATTACTCGGTCTGGTCAAATCAGTTCCCGGTTCAGGGATTTATGTCCAAGATAATCTCCAGTTACCGGCCCCCTGTTCTCAGCCAAACCACCAATCTTCTCAACCACAAATCATCTTCGACCAAGCCATTAACCAATTACTGGAACAGGGCTATAGTCTGCCTCAAATTCGTCATCTGTTTAGTCGGGCCATTGATTGGCGCGTAGAATGTGCCGCCCAGGTGATTATTACGGTTCCCCAACGGGAATTAGGTGCTGGTCAATGGATGCTCCAAGAAATCGAACAGGTGATCGCCATTCCTATCCGTTTAGTACCCCTCGAAACCTTAGCGGAAACTTTAACCCAAGTAACTGCTGCTACCATCGTCACAACTACCTATTTTGTCCAGGCCGTGACGGCAGTTGTTTCGCCCCAAAATTTCCAGATCATGCCTGTCACTCTCCATGATTACGGCCCCGAACTTGCCCAAATCAAAGCTTTGCTTCCGAACCATCATCTTGGTTTGGTGAGCTTCAGTCCTGGGGTACTTCATGCAGCCTCTACAATTATCCAAAGCCTTAGAGGTAGCGATATTCACCTGACTATAAGCACCCCTGATGATTTGCCACGGTTACGCTACTTAATTCACCGTAGCGAGACCATTTTATGTGACAGTCTTAGCTATGAAATTATTAAAAAGCAATTAGATAAACTTCATTCTATATTGATCCATCAACCTAAAGTTATTCTCTGTAAAAACTATATTAGTCAAACTTCTCTAGAATTACTTGAACAAACCTTCGGAATTCATTGAACCGAGAAGCGACACCTTATAGAAAAACAAAAATAGATTGATAGCTTAACACTCAATAAACACCATGAAAGTTTTCATGATGCATGATTACTCACCTTCAGGAAAAAAATCCTATAGGTCTTAGCGAAATGAGAATTGTGGCTTTTATGTCTAAACGATTTGAACTAAAAATTAAACAAACTCAATCACAAATGCTTTTTATATTTTTTGTAAATCTCAGAAGCCGGTATAGGTTCTTTAAAGTCGGAAGGAAGCTTGTACTCATAGGGACTGAATTTATCCTGAGTAAATTTAATTTTTTTGTAAATTCTTTGCCAATCTTTTAGATACTTGAGTAGATCTTCAAACTCTTTTGCTTCTTTTTGGTATCTATTTTTTAAGCCAATATATTGCAATATGCGAGCATAAGAAGAAATATTTCGATGCTCTTTTGGAACGTTCAAAAGACCATTGAGTTTCGTGAAAACCTCTATGTTTTCTTGGACAGCAAACTCAATTTGTTGAATAGATTGAACTTCAGATTTTTTGAATGTTCTCGCTAAATCATAAATTGTGCGCAGAATGCCATATAATTCGGTGGTATCGTGGATTGTCCGGAATGTTCTCAAAAGATCAAAACCAAGAGGATACTGAGCAACAGTATCAATTGCATCTAGATAGTCTGTTAAAACAAGACGGCCATGATCAGTCTTGATTTTGCCTGTGAGAGGTCGAATTTTGCTATCAATTACTTTTAAGGCTTTTTCGTTATTTTCTTTATTTAGCGTCTCTGTAATAAACCGATAGATTGTTTTTTGCATGGGACTGCGAAAACGAACTTCAGTATCGGAAATCAAAAGATAACTCTCTGTAGCATCAAAACAGACTTCTAAGAGTTCAATGATTTTTGCAAGGCCTTGGTATTTGCCGAGATTACGGTCAACTGACAATTTTATCTGAGTATACTGAATGAACTCTTCATTACTAAATTTATCTAAATCTATACGATAAAGATGCCAGGCTTTTGATCTAATCTCTCTAAGATCTCGACGATAAGCACGAAGAATATTATCTGGGATTTTTTTGGGAAACAAAAAATAGAGGATTTTCTTCCAGAAAACTTTGGTTTTTTGTTTTAAAGGGGTAATTTCCATGTCTTGAACGCACTTCTTAGCAGAAAGAAGTACTGAAGAGTTGTTGTTAAATAAACAAGCTTTATTTGCGTAAAAATGCTGAATATATTAGATAATACCTAATTTTGGAATAAATTCTTCTCACTGAGAACAGTTTTAGCTTTTTGCCATAAGGTTTCAAGCTCTGCGAGGGAGTAATCTGTCAGGGACTTATCTGCAAACTTTTCCATCAAAGAAATGCGTTGCACCATACGGTCGTTGGTGCCGTGGAGCGCCCCACTAGGATCAAGATCATACCACCGGGCTAAATTGACAATGGTGAATAGTAGATCGCCGAGTTCAGCCTGTTGATGGGCCTTGTCCTCAGTTTGGAGTGCCTCGCGAAATTCCTGGAGTTCTTCCTCAAATTTTGCCCACACTTCTCCAATATTTTCCCATTCAAATCCGGCGGCGGCAGCTTTTTCGGACATTTTTAGGCTCGCCATCAATGGGGGGAGGGTGCTGTTATAGCGGTCTAATTTACGGCTGAGCTGGGGCACAGTTTGCGGGGATTCGCCTTTTTCCTCGGCCTTAATGGCTTCCCAATTTTGACGGACTTCAGCGACGGTGCTGGCACTGGTTTCACCGAACACATGGGGGTGACGGCGAATCAATTTTTCGCTAATGCCCTCGGCGACTTCCTGGAGGCTGAAGTGGCCGTATTCCTGGGCAATTTGGGCTTGTAAAACGACTTGCAGTAAGAGATCCCCTAATTCTTCGGCGATCGCCTGTTGGTCATCCTGGCGGAGGGCATGGACAACTTCATAGGCTTCTTCGATCACGTAGGGAATCAAAGTTTGGGGCGTCTGTTCTAAATCCCAGGGACAACCACCAGCGGGCGATCGCAATTGGGCGACAACCTCAATTAAATGTTGTAGAGCCGTTAGGATTGCGTCGGTCGTTTGTTTCGGTGCCATAGCTTTTTAAGGGGGAATTTTTGGGTCAGAGTGAGGGCGCGACAACACCCCCAAAAGAAAAAAGCAGTGTTGCCACTGCCTTAGGTTAACGGTAATTGGGTTTTAACTACTGGCGGAAGAACGGCGACGGCGACGGCGACGGCCATTGGTCTTTTCTTCAGCGTCTTTTTCTGTTGCTTCCGGTTCCGCCTGGGGTAAAACTTTTGTTTCTACGGGTTGAGCAGTTTGGGGAGCTGTGTCGTCTGCTTCGGGGGCGACCTCTCCAGTTTCAGGGGTCTCAATCTGGAGTTGTTGCGGCTCTAAATTTTCGACTGGTGTTACTTTTTCCGAAGTGGCATCGGTTTCTTTGGCGGTTCCCGGTCGCACAATTTCGATAATCGTTGAGCGGGGGTCTTTTTTCCCAGCAGCGTCTAAACGCACCAGGGGTGATACCCCAATCAGGGCATAGACATTTTTTTCCTGCTCCGTCATTTCCACCTGGACGGTTTCTTTGGGCTCGTCACGGCGGTAACGACTCCGTTCGCGACGGTCATAGCGGGAAGACGTATTGCTGTTGTCTTGGGACGAAGACGTTTTTGTTTCTTTTTTTTCTTTTGTCGGAGTCTCAGCAGAGGGGCGATCGCCACCATTATCTTGGGTCTCTTTTTCGTCCCGGAGCACTGGCTTACTCGAAACCTCCGGCGATCGCCGGCGACGACGACGATTATTATTATTACTGCTTTGTTCCTGATAATCGGGATGATGCACCAGATTTAACGGCTCTGCCGCAGGCGTATTCCCTGCATTAATCAGCTTGCTCCGAGCAACCCGTGATGTAATCCGTCGTCCGTGGCTGGTGGTGCCGCGCCGTCCCCCAGACAGTACAGGCCGACTTTCTCCCGGTGTCCGCGCCCCGCCCTGGAGCGAGAGAGAAGACAGAATATTGAGCTGGAGTGGTACAGGTTCCTCTTCACCGGGTAAATGTACCAAGTGACCCAGGCCATTACAGTGGGCGCAGGGCTTACCGAACAGTTCATAAATATTTTGACCCTGTCGTTTGCGAGTCAGTTCTACCAAACCGAGTTCAGACAACTGGGCGATCTGGGGCCGGGCCTTATCCGCCTTGAGAATACTTGTAAAATGCTCCAGCAACTTCAACTGATCATGGCGAGAATCCATGTCGATGAAATCCACCACGATTACCCCACCAATGTTGCGTAACCGCAGTTGCCGCGCAATTTCTGTGGCCGCCTCATAGTTCGTCCAGAGCACCGTTTCCCGTGCGGTGGCGGATTTAGTAAAAGAACCAGAGTTTACATCAATAACAGTTAAAGCTTCGGTGGGTTCAATGATGATGTAGCCCCCAGAAGGCAACTCAACCCTGGGCTTGAGGGCTTCACGAATGGCCGCATTCACCCGGAAATAGTCCAGAATCGATTGCTTTTCGCGGTGATGATCAATTAACAAACCGTCGGGCGCTTTCCCCCCTTCCCAGTTCATGAGCTGGCTTTTCACCCGTTTCATGCCGCTGGCAGAATCCACCACGATGCGGTTCACTTCATCGCTGTACATGTCCCGCAGCACCCGCTGAATAAAGTCGTCATCGCGGTTGATCAGGGTCGGAGGACGGCCGTAGTTTGCCTGCTGCTGGATCGCTTCCCACTGTTTTTGGAGCAGTTCTAAATCTTCGATGATCGCTTCTTCGTCGGTACCTTCGGCCTCAGTCCGCACCAAAAGTCCCATGCCGGGGGGTTTCATCAGCACGGCGAGGGCCCGCAGACGGTTACGTTCGCTATCACTACTAATGCGGCGGGAAAGGTTAACTCCTTTGCTGTAGGGCATCAGGACGACGTAGCGACCGGGAAGGGTAATATTGCCTGTGAGCCGTGGCCCTTTGTTTCCCGTGGGTTCTTTCATCACCTGAACCAGGGCTTTTTGTTGGGGTTCGAGGAGTTCGGTGATTGAGCTGGAATTTTTCCTGAGTCGAATGGGGCCGAGATCGCTGACGTGGATGAAACCGTTTTTTTCGGTGTCACCGATGTTAACAAAGGCCGCGTCAATACCGGGAATGACGTTTTCGACGATACCGAGATAGATGTCACCGACCTGTTGGGCACCGGTGGATACGACAATTTCTTGGATTTGGTCTTCCCAAAAAACGGCAGCAATCTGATGCTGCTCTGCAATAATAATTTGCTTAGGCATTCAAATTCCTCGATTTTTTTCGCTTAATGCTGAAAAAACTGTTCTATGCAAGTTCTGTTGTCTGAAATAAATGCTTTGAAACTAGGCTGGATATTTCTTGTTTCGTGCAGACTTCACCGCAGACATGAGTCTATGTATGGCTGGGTGAGATGAAATGGTAGGCGATCGCCGGATCTTGTGTCGTTGAGGAAAAGGTTAGGATTACCGCAACAACAAACAAAGACCGGAGCAAATTCTTTCTTCACACGCTGTGTAAAGGGAGAAGACGGTTACGGCTAAATACAGGAAGGTTTAGCGGCATATTTGCAATCGCCTCAGATCCCATTCTAAAGCCAAGTGTTCACTTTGGATCACTTTCATGGGGTCTTGGTGGGCATTTTTCGGAGGCTGTGGAGGGTGTGCTGTAGGGTGTGGGCGACGTGATCGATATCGGTAGCGGTGGTGAAACGGCCTAAACCAAAGCGCAGGGAGGCGCGACAAAGGGCTGGCGATCGCCCCAGGGCCGTGAGGACATGGGAGGGTTTACCGGAACTACAGGCGGAACCAGCGGAAAGGGCGACGGTATTGCGCAGTGCCAAAAGGAGGGCGGTGCCGTCAATATTTTCGATGCTGACATTGAGATTATGGGGGAGGCGTTGGTCGAGGTCACCGTTGAGATAAATGCCTTCTAGGGGTTGGAGTTGTTGCCAAAGGCGATCGCGTAATAGTTTAAGCCTGGTATTTTCTTCGTCCATCTGGGCCAGACCGATTGCGATGGCCTTACCAAAGCCAACAATCTGCGGTGTGTAGAGGGTGCCCGATCGTCGGCCCCGTTCTTGGCCACCGCCATGGAGTTGGGGCGCGAGGTTGACCCGGGGGTTTTTTCGGCGCACATACAACGCACCGATTCCCTTGGGGCCATAGATTTTATGGGCTGTCAGGGACAGCAGGTCAATGTTTTGGGTTTGGACATTTAGGGGGATTTTGGCGATCGCCTGGGCCGCGTCACAGTGAAATAAAATGCCTTGGTCATGACAGAGGGCACCAATTTCTGTGACAGGTTGGAGTACGCCAATCTCGTTATTGGCCGCCATTACCGAGACCAGCACCGTATCTTTACGGAGTGCTTTTTCCAACAAGGATAAATCCAATAAACCATTGGCTTGCACGGGCAGATGAGTCACCTCAAACCCCAGAGTTTCTAAATAGGCACAGGGGTCAAGCACCGCTCGATGTTCTGTTTGCACCGTAACAATATGCCTGCCCTTGTCAAAATAAGCCTCAGCTAATCCTTTAATCGCTAGATTATTTGCCTCCGTCGCCCCGCTAGTAAACACAATTTCCTCTGGCTCTGCCCCAATGCTGCTGGCGATTATTTCTCTGGATTGTTCCACTGCTGCCGCAGCTTCCCAGCCGTAGACATGACCAGCACTCGCAGGATTACCAAATTGCTCCGTAAAGTAAGGCAACATTGCTTCCAATACCAGTGGATCAACAGGGGTCGTCGCATGGTAATCCAAATAAATTGAAGGATCTTGCATAGTGATTGGCTAATTCATCAACAATTTCAACTCTTTAGAATAATCAGAGTTATAGGTTGAAAAGTATAAATTTTGGGGTGTGTTTGGGGCGTCAAAGGTAGAGCAATAAGTAAAGTTCTCCTGAGGTTGAATAATTGCATCTATATCTACATCCTTACATTCAAAACCAAGAAAGGGATCCTCATTGTATTCATTGCCAGATAAGTCTTGCAGAAAAAATGATTGATATAAATCACTGGCTCTGACAGGTTGTGATTTTAAATTTTTTACCTCAATAAAGATTCCTACCCACTCGTTAATCGCTTCTTTCTCCTCACCAAAATCCATCATCTTTTTCCCCAGACTTTTAAAGTCTCGAATTGTGATCATCACATCATTTGATTGATAAGATTGACCCCTGGGAATTTCGACAATAGGGGTACTGTCTGTATTGAGTAAATCACTAGTAGTGTCGGTGGGCGAGTCTACGTAAACAGTCTTCGTTGAGCGATTACAAGAACTTAACGAAATTCCAATTAAAGAACTGATTAGTAGAATCTGACTAATTGAGCGAACCATAGCAGCAAAGAAAGTGTTCTTTTAGGACTATATCTTTTTCCTCAGACTTCTGTTCTTAATTAACAAAAATTTATTTAGACACTACATAGAGATTTTTATCTCTGGGGTGGGTTTCCATTAAGCGCCGCACCTGTTCGGCATGGTAGGAACTGCGGGTGAGGGGGCTAGATACTACTTGCAAAAAGCCGAGGGATTCACCATATTCCCGCCAAGCGTCAAATTGTGCTGGGGTAATAAAATCTTGCACCCCTAAATGTTTTTGGGTGGGCTGGAGGTATTGACCAATGGTGAGAATGTCACAGTCTACGGCTCGCAGATCACGCATGACTTCACGCACTTCGGCATCGGTTTCCCCAAGGCCAACCATAATCCCCGATTTGGTGTAAACCCAGGGGGTTAGCTCGCGGGTGCGCTGGAGTAACTCCAGGGAACGTTGGTAATCACCCTGGGGACGCGTTTTTTTATAAAGACGGGGGACGGTCTCGGTGTTGTGGTTCAACACTTCGGGGGCCGCATCAAGGATCGTTTTGAGGGCGTCCCAATTACCGCAGAGGTCAGGAATCAAGACTTCAATGGTGGTTTTGGGTGACAGTTCGCGGGTGCGTTCGATACATTTCACGAATTGGCTTGCGCCACCATCGGGGAGATCATCACGGTTGACGGAAGTGATTACGACATGATTGAGATTCAGACGGCGGACGGCTTCGGCGAGATTGTCGGGTTCTGTGGGATCTAAACCCCGGGGCACTTTGTCAAAGTCAATGTCGCAGTAGGGGCAAGCACGGGTACAGGCTGGCCCCATAATCAAAAAGGTGGCGGTGCCTGCATTGAAACATTCGCCAATGTTGGGACAGGAGGCTTCTTCGCAGACGGTGTTGAGGCTGAGGTCCCGTAAAATTTCTTTGACGCTGCCAACCCGTTGCCATTGGGGGGCCTTTACTCTGAGCCAATCTGGTTTTACCGCCACGGCGATCGCTCCTTATCTTTTGAGAATTTTGGACTTAACGGACAAGTTTTTATCGTAGCAAGGTTTACCTGTGTTAGTATAGGTTCTGTTTTTCGGGATGTAGCGCAGCTTGGTAGCGCACCTCGTTCGGGACGAGGGGGTCGTAGGTTCAAATCCTATCATCCCGATTTTTTGAAAAATCGCGACCAAAGATCTCCTGGATATTTTGCTAATTCCCAGGGGGACTAATTTTTACAGTTGAGACTGTAGCGGGTGTCGGTGCCGGTAATGGTATTGGTGCCGCTGGCTCGTTTGCAGAGCTCGGACAGTTGATAGCGGTCGAGGAGCGCACCAGAAAAATCAGCCCCGTCGATAATCGCTTCGGCAAAATTTGTCCCCGGTGCAACGGCATCGACAAAAAGGGCGTTGGTGAGGTTCGCACCTTCCATGTTGACTTGATCCATAAAGGCTTCGGAAAGGTTGGCTTCAGTGAGATTGGCCTCCATAAATTTGCCTTCGGTGAGGATGGCTCGGCTTAGGTCACTGCCAGTAAAGTCACTCCCCCGCACATCGGCCCGGGCAAAGCTCGCTGCCTGGAGATTTTCGTGGGCAAAGTCATGGTTTGGCAGTTCCGAATAGGTATAGTTCAGTTTACTGGCGGCGATCGCCTCTGGGGTCATCAAAATTATCATGGCGATCGCCAACAGAAAAACCATTCCCACACGTCGAACAAATTGCGCGGCTACAGAAACCATAATTTCACTAACCTCAAAAAATATTTTTCTTTTTCTAGGATACAAGCCTTCCCCAAGGGGGTTACATCCAGAACTTCCATGTAGTACCCGCTAAATTTGCATCACCGCCACAATTTCGTAGGAAATACTACAAAACTTCCACCATAAGTCATGGCAAAACTAAGCCATTCATTTTTTAACCCCGACTTCAACTTTGATTAACCTTGCCAAAATCAAAGCTTCGGGTGTGAGGACAAACACCAAACTATGACTTCTTTGAAAACTGTATCCTTAGCTGCAACCGCTTTTGTGACGATGACCGGCCAGGCGATCGCCGCAGATAATCAAGCATTGCTCGAACAAATTAATCAGTACAGTGCGAACAGTTCTACCGCTCAAGTCAATAGCATTTTCCAGCTCAGCGATGTTTCTCCCTCTGACTGGGCCTTTGATGCGCTGCGAAATTTAGTCGAAAACTACAACTGTATTGTTGGCTATCCCGATGGTACCTATCGTGGCAACCGTCCCCTCAGTCGTTATGAATTTGCTGCTGGTTTAAATGCGTGCTTACAGCAAATTGAGCGGCTGATTACCAGTGGTAGTTCTGAAGTTACGGCAGAAGATCTCGCTGCCCTACGTCGCCTCGTGAATGAATTTGAAGCAGAACTCGCAACTCTCGGTGCCCGCGTTGATGACCTCGAAGGCCGCGTCGAATTCCTCGAAGATCATCAGTTTTCAACGACGACCAAGCTAGTGGGGGAAGTTTCTTTTAATGTTTCTGATGCTTTTGGCGATGGTGTCGATGATGCCCAAACCGTTTTTCAAGACAAAGTTCGCTTAATGCTAGTCACCAGCTTTACTGGCAAAGATCGGCTCTATACACGTTTAAGTGCCGGAAATTCTGGCCCTTCATTTACAGGGCAATACGATACCTTGGGATCTGGATTTGTCCCTAGAACTCAAGAAGGACGTTTTTCCTATGATGGTGAACGTGACAATGATGTCACGATTGATCGACTGCACTATGCCTTTCCAGTTGGTGATAGCACAACTGTCACGGCGATGGCGATTCTCGGTGCTCACCACTTCTATGCAGATACCTTCAATACAGGTCTAGAAGCTGGTGGTGGTTCAAATGGTGCCCTCTCTCGTTTCGGTGAGCGCAACCCAATTTATCGTCTGGGGATTGGTACTTCCACTACCGGGATTGGGATTAAACATGACTTTAATGATGTCTTCCAGCTTTCGGCGGGATATCTTGCAACAAATGGCAGTGATCCGAGCGAAGGAGAAGGACTATTTAACGGCACCTACTCCGCAATGGCGCAATTGGCAATCAAGCCCAGTGACAAGTTTAAATTTGGGGTGAACTATGTCCGCGGCTATGCTACTGATAGTAGTGATTTTGCCTATGGTGGTACGGGAACTGGCTGGGCTAATAATCTGAATAACTCCGGCATGGGCATGGCTGTAAACAATGTGGAAACGAATTCGTTTGGTGGCCAGGTTCAATGGGATGTTACCGATAAAATCAGTCTTCGCGGTTGGGTCGGCTATACTGATGCCAAGTTCGATGAAGGTGAAGCGGATATCTGGACTTGGGCTGGTATTTTGGCATTGCCTGACCTTGGTAAGCCTGGCAATATGGGGGCAATCATCGTTGGTTCTGAGCCCTACGCCACAAACCTAGAAATTGGTGGCAGTACACCCCGAGGCTTTACGGATGATATGCCTTTGCACATTGAAGGGCTTTATAAGTATCAGTTGAGCAAGAATATTTCCATTACCCCTGGTGTAATTTGGTTGATTAACCCAAATCAAAATGAGGATAACGAAGACATTATTATTGGCACGATTCGGACAACCTTCTCTTTTTAGGGAAGCTGGCGGCGAGTGAAGCTGCTTAACTGAAAATGCTGAAAAATAATGACCTGACCCTGGAAGCAATTCTAGGGTTTTTCTTATGAATCACCAGGAGAAGTTGTTTGCTTACCGCTCAAGAGAGACTGGAGACCCAAAATAAATAGACCTACAGCAATGAGGCCAAATACCCCGGTCGCCATGGTAAATAAACCCATAATGAGGGTGCGTACTGTAATCCCGATTTGGATAGCCAGACCATTTCCCGTGGGCGGTTTACTAGCAAAGCCCGCAATGACTTTATTTGTTAAAAGGTAGGCTGCAAAGGACATGGAACCAGCAACGGCAGTACCGTACCAACACCGCAAAGGACTGGGTAAGGTTTCGTCTGGTTTTAGGTCGGGGGTTTCTTCGCTCATCGTCTCGATTTGCTAAATAGTAAAAACTACAAATTACAGGCCAGGGGACATGGTTGATATTTTACGCCTTTGGGGTTTGGGCAAGGAAATTTTCCAGGAGTGCCAAGATCAAGATTTAAGCCAATATTGGGTGATGATGCCACTGGGCCAGGTGTTGCCATAGTATAAAAATTGAGAGAAATATTTCCGTGGCCGTTTACGAGGAAGGATAGATCCATGAAAGTTAAGTTCATGAGTGCAGGCAATTCGGTGAAGTTAGTTATTTTTCTGTTGCTGGCATTTGTGGCGGTGGGAGATGTCTTTTTACCGGAACCTCTCAAGGGGGCGAGTAAACAAATAAAGGCAACCGTAAACAATCTTGTCCTGGGTATTTTGCCACGGGAGGGATTTCAAGATCCCCATGAGCGGACGGAAAAGGCCGTAGAAGAAATGGAACAGGAAGCAGGGAGTCAACCCTAGGGATTGGCTTGAATAGCATTACTTTGGTGCAGAATCAAGCGGTTTTGGGCAGGATCGTAGGCGTAACATTCGCGTCCATGGGAGGCTGTGCTGATTTCACCATTTATCGCTCCCCCTAAGGCCTGCACAGTGGCGATCGCCTCTTCGAGATCATCAACTTCTAGGCAAAAACTTAAAGCGCCTGAGGTTCCGGTAAATTCTGCTTGGTGTTGGGGACTGGGTTTAAAAATGCCCAATTTCAGACCCTTGATCTGAAACTCCGCATAGCGATCTTGACTGTAGCTTAAGGGTTCGTCATTCAGGAGACCACGGTAAAAGTCAACCACCTCCTGCCAAGGGTCAGCGGCGATCGCCACAAAGATTTCTGAAAAATTTGCCATCACTTACTGCACAGGGACAATTTGCACGGCTAGACCCGTTTCTCGCAAACGCATTTGCAGATCTTGGGCTTCAAATTCTGCGGCGAAGGCTCCGGCTTGCATCATCCGGCGATCGCCAACCCAAGTATGAAACGCATCCGGAATCACGGCCTTTAACCGTTCTTTTTGTTCTGGGGTTTGGGCATCAACCACCACCCGGTACCGCAAACCTAAGCTCTGAGCTAGGGAAGCACTATTGGGCGGCGGCGGCGGTTGTTGACCGGGTTCTTCAAGGCGAATGACCCCGGTGTTACTGGAACTATAGGTGGGGATAGAGCGTTGGGGGACAGGGAGAACGTTGGGATTGCTCGGTAGACTCACGATGGGTTCAGGGGCCGCAGGAACTGTAATTGCTGCCACGAGGGTTTCGTTCGGGCGACTGGTGGTTTCTTGGTAGGGAGGCACAAAAATTTGAATTGTTTCGCTGCCAGAGACCGATTTTTCGGTGATTTTGCTACTGGTATAGGTGGTGGGCGCAGTTGCAACCCATTCCTGTCGGGGAGCGGCAGCAACCAGTTGATCACGGGGCCGTTCATTGGCGAGGTAAATGTGACCCAGGGTTTTTCCTTCATAGGTGCGTTTCGCCATGCGCCAACCCGGATTGAGATTAATCTTCAGCATCCCCTGGGCCAGCCCTCCCGTATCTCCCACTTCGATGGGCGATCGCCCCGGATTTTCCACATCAAAAGCCTTGAGGACAACGGCTCCCCTTTCCGGAACCAACTGGAGGCGATAGCGCCAAGCCATATCTTGCTCCCCTAGGCGCAGGGAATAGCCGTTGGAATCGGTGCTGCGGCCACAAATCCCCGTAAAGTCAAATTGCAACAGTAGCGGATCAATGACCGTGGGAGAGCCTCCCTGTTCTCGCCAACAGGCCCGGTTTTGGTCGAGTTGTTCAAGGATCACAAGATTATAGGCTTCACCACCAGCAAGGGGGACGGCGATCGCCACCACATCTCCAGGGGTCAAATCCTGGGTGCCAAACAAACCGCTATTAGCTTGGGCTATGGGTGCAAAGCTAATGGGCCCTAGGGTAGCCATACTCACCCCCAACGCCGTGAGACCTACGCGAATATTCATCTGATCCTCATCACCAAAACGAACAATGGGCCTGGGTTTTCCCCTGGGGGAAAGCTCAGAATTGCCAGCATTTTAGCACCGGACTTTTGCCTCTCCCATCCCCTATCCGGCCATCAGTCAACAAAAATTTATAGTTCCGTGTGCCGACACAGTTTAAAAGGGAGAAATTGTTTGCAGCAGTTTCCGCAACCGGAGAAGAAAAATGGTGTGCTGGATGTCTGCATTGACGGTGGGAGGAAGATTTCGTTCCGCCTGTTCCTGTTGAATTTCGGCGTATTCTTTGGCAGTGACGGGTTCTCCATCAATGGGCGATCGCCCTTCGGTAATCATTTCTGTGCGCAACACTTCCTCCGGTAAATCCTCTGGGGGCGGCAAGGCGATCGAGAGGGGCGTTGTCAGGAGCAAAACAACGGCGGTTATGGGAAAAGCAGGTCGTCTTAGCATGGTGACACTTAGGGGACAGTTGCGGGGGACTCAATGGCCTTTCTTCCCAATGTAGCGAATCCAAAACCCATCCCCATGAAAAAGTGGGGTTGCCCTAGGACAGATCCCCACCATTTTTGATGCTGTAAATCAAGTTTGCTGCGATAAACAGCCCAGAATACTTTATTCGAAATCCTTTCTACCGGGGTTGCGGGTTGGGTCGCTAGATAGAAAACCGAAGATAAACAGAGATACAAAGAAAATGACTGTGATGTAAACAGCAATCTTAAGGGTAAGCATATTTATAGGTCTCCTGTGAACACAAAACCAACGGATGCAATTGGTTTTATGAGGATATTTTAATTAACGTAACATATCATACGTTGATATCCTCGCTTCCGTAAACGAAAGGAATCCTTAAACCGTATTCGCTAGCGCAAAAGCTATCATTCTCTGCCATGGAACGTCCCCTTTATTTCCTTAAAAATCCTTTCCTGTTGCGGCTGTTAGTCGGGATCGGTTTGGGCCTCTGGATTTGGGGGGTTGGGATGCTGGGGGCGATCGCCACGGATTTTAAAGGCAGCATCGATTTCCATGTCCATTCTGCTCCGGATGTCACGGCTAGGTTATACGACGACCTCGAATTAGTTGAAAACGCAGCCCAGGCAGGGATGCAAGCCCTCGTGCTCAAAAACCACGTCACCCCAACGGCGGATCGGGCAGTGTTGGCCCATAAAGTTGTGCCGGACATGGAAGTATATGGGGGCGTTGTGCTCAATGAAACGGTGGGCGGTTTAAATCTCCGGGCCGTGGAAACCATGGATCGCCTGGGGGAAGGGCGGGGAAAAGTCGTTTGGCTACCCACCATTGATGCGGCCCACCATCGTCAGACCCTAAACCACCGCTTTGGGGGATTGCGGGTTGCCCGTTATGGCCATCTGGTGCCAGAAATGCCGGACATTTTGCAGTACATTGCTGCCCATAATCTGGTTTTAGGTACGGGCCACATTTCCCCAGCAGAAATTCTCACCGTTGTCCCTGCGGCGAAACAATTGGGCGTTGAAAAAATCCTCATAACCCATGCCATGGCCACCGTACCAGGATTAAACCTCGCACAAATGCAGGCGATCGCCGACCAAGGGGCCTTTTTAGAATTAACCTATGTAAATACATTGATGGGGGAAAATGCCACCGAAGCCGACCACCAAGCCTGGGAGAATGTGAGTATTGAAACAATGGCGAAGGCGATCCAAACCATCGGTGCAACCCACTTTGTCCTGAGCACCGACCTCGGACGAGCCCTTGATCCATCGCCCATTGACGGCTACCAGCGATTTTTAGAACAGTTGGCGGCGGCGGGCATTTCTAAAGCCGACCTGTACCTGATGAGCCACACCAACCCCGAAAAACTTTTACAATAAAAGCCACTTTTAGTAAGTAACAAACGGCAAATAATGATTTGGCAAGAGTCTGGTGGCAGTTGGATTTTAATCCCAGTACAACCGGTGGGGGTGATTCATTTTTTGGGGGGTGCTTTTGTGGGCACTGCGCCGCAACTCACCTACAAATGGCTCCTAGAACAGCTTGCCGCCGAAGGGTATGCGATTATCACCACTCCTTTTGTGAATGGTTTTGATCATTTGGCGATCGCCCGGCAGGTACTCAACCGCTTTGAAAATATCCTCGAACGCCTGCAAAACTCAAACCAACTGGGCTACCGTTACCTCCCTGTCTATGGTGTGGGCCACAGCATGGGCTGCAAAATTCACCTGTTGATTGGCAGCTTATTTAATGTGCAACGGGCGGGCAATGTTTTGATGTCCTACAACAACTTTCCCGTGAAAAAATCTATTCCTTTCTTCGAGCAGTTTGACCCGGATAACACGATTAATTTTGAATTTACCCCTTCTCCTCTTGAGACCAATGAAATCATCCAAACCAGCTACCAGATCCGACGCAATCTCCTAATTCAGTTCAACAACGACACCATTGACCAAACCCCAGATCTAACCCCCATCCTCATCGAGCGCTTTCCGAATATGGTGGCCACCCTCAACCTCACGGGGAATCACCTCACCCCCTTAGGCCAAGATCTAGACTGGCAATTTACCGAAGGCTTTTCTCCCCTCGATACCTTTGGCCAATGGTTAAAACAAGGCCTATCAAAGGATCTAAAGGGACTGAAAACAGAGATCTGCCGTTGGCTGAATCCTGCTGATTTTGCCGTCTCTAGGGCGTAAATCGAAAGAATTCTCCCCTAGGCCGAACTGCCTGAAAAATAAGTGCGTGTCCCCTTCGCATCTAGGGCCTCACCGAGGCGCATCAAGGCCTGGACATAGGCTGCAGTCCGCATCGAAATCTGTCGCGTTTGGGCAATGTGCCACACCTGGTTTGTGGCTGTAACCATACGTGTCTTCAGCTGATCGCGAATGTCCGTCGCTGGCCAATAAAAGCCACTGCGATTTTGCACCCATTCAAAATAACTCACCGTGACCCCCCCAGCATTGGTGAGAATATCCGGCACCACCATAATTCCCTTTTCTTCTAGGATGACATCCGCAGCCGAGCTAATGGGGCCGTTGGCCACTTCAAAAATTAATTTGGCTCGCACTTGATGGGCATTGTCCGCCGTAATTTGATTTTCAAGGGCTGCCGGAATCAAAATATCAACATCTAAGGTCAGGAGTTGTTCATTGGTGATTGTTTGGTGTTCAACAATATTACAAACGGATTTTTCACAATAAACAGCAGCCATATTCCGACTTTCTGACTTGTACTGGCGGATGCTCGGAATATCTAAGCCCTGTTCTGCATAGATCCCCCCACGGGAATCACTAACGGCGACAACACGGTAGCCAGCGCAGGCTAGTTGTTGGGCCAGTTCTGCTCCGGCATTGCCAAACCCTTGCACCGCAACGGTGGTTTTTTCGGGGACATATTCTAGTTTTTTGCAGATGGTTTTAATTACATCAAAGGTACCACTGGCTGTCGCGGTATTGCGTCCTTGACTTCCCCCCATGCCCAAGGGCTTGCCCGTTACGACCCCCGGCAGAATTTTTCGTTGAATAATGCTGTAATGATCCATCATCCAACCCATCACCATGGCATTGGTATAGGCATCTGGTGCCAAAATGTCCGTGTCGGGGCCAATGGCATCGGCGATCGCCTCGATGTAACCCCGGCTCAAACGTTCTAGTTCGGCTTTAGAAAGGCTTTTGGCATCAACAGTAATGCCCCCCTTGGCTCCCCCAAAGGGCAGATCTAGCAAGGCACATTTGAAGGTCATCCAAAAGGCCAGGGATTGTACTTCGTCTAGGGAAACGTTGGGATGATACCGCACGCCCCCTTTACCCGGCCCCCTAGTGTCGTCATACCGCACCCGATACCCCCGGAAGATTCTCAAAGAACCATCATCGAGGCGCACGGGAATAGAAACGCTCAGGCTCATTTTGGGATATTTCAAGCGTTCGCTGGCATCTTCAGAGATGTTGACGTGGTGGAGCGCTTTTTCGAGGCGTAGGCTAGCATCGCTCAGGAGAGAATTTACCGTCATGGTTCATGGTTTAAGCCGAATAAGGGGTATTAAATCACGGTGACTTTGGCTTGTGAGGTCGGGAACATGAATCACGGGGAAATCGTTACATCTGCTGGTGCGAAATCATTCGGGATTGGAAAAAAGGCCATCCCTAAAAATGGAACGATACACTGAAGGGTAAGGTCTTCTGTCCACGGGATTGTGGCACAGAATTTTTTATGCAGACATGATCATCGGATTTTTGGCGGTATTGTCAGCGGCGGCGGCGGCGGGAATGCGCATCGGTTTACCGTTGCTGATTATTTTGCTGCTCCACAGTGATGAATTGGTGGCAAATTTGCCTGGGATCGGTTGGTTGCCGCCCCGGGTTTTGATCGCTATTTTTACGATGTGGGCCGTGTTTGAGCTGTTTGGCTCGAAACAACTCCTGGGTCAACGCATTCTCCAGGCGATCGCCCTCTTATTTAGCCCGATTGTGGGGGCCATTTTAAGCCTGACCGTGGCCCAGGTGATCCGCCTAGAATTTGAACCGCTCTGGCTGGTGGGAGTAATGGGGGGACTGGTCGCTTTTGTGCTTAAACTGACTTTGACGGGGTGGTTTTTCCGGTTGCGGGGTCTGCCCCTGTGGTGGTCTTTTACGGAAGATTTTTTATGTGTGGTGCTGGTGTTGTTTGCCTTTCAATCGCCGGAGCAGGGCGGGATTATTGCGATGATTTTGCTGTGGTTAGCGGTGCGCAGTTCCACAGAATGGAAACGCTATTACGAAGAGAATCGCCAGCCCCAAGGTGATGCTTCAGGGCCAGACTAACTTGTTTGGCAAACTGACCTACTATATTGGGTGTCAAAATGCGTGACAAAGTATGATTTCCGTTGATCAAGCCCAAGCTTTAATTCTCCAGGCGATCGCCCCCCTGGAAGAGACTGAACCCAGTACCCTGGAAACGTCCCTGGGACGAATTTTGGCGACGACGGCGACCGGAAAATTAGATATTCCCCATTGGGATAACTCCGCCATGGATGGCTATGCGATCCGGTTTGCAGACCTGACAAATCAGCCCGTTGAACTGGAGATTATTGAAACGATTCCGGCGGGTCAAGCGCCCCAAAAATCCTTAGCGCCTGGCCAAGCTGCCCGCATTTTCACCGGGGCAATGTTACCAACCGGAGCGGATACGGTGGTGATGCAGGAGCACACAGAGCAACGGGGCGCTCGGGTCAGAATTTTACAGAATCCCTCTTTGCGGCAGTTTGTGCGCCAGCGGGGTGACTATTATCGCGCCGGGGAACCCCTTCTACAACCAGGGCAACGGTTGGGCGCAGCGGATTTAGCTGTGCTCGCGGCCTGCCAATGTTTGAAATTTCCAGTCTATCGGCAACCGAGGGTCGCAATTTTTTCCACGGGGGATGAGCTGCGATCGCCCCAGGAAAAGTTAGAAATCGGCCAAATTGTTGATTCGAATCGCTATGGTTTGACAGCCTTTGTCCAGGGGCAACGGGCGATTCCGAAAAATTTTGGCATTGTCCCCGATGATCCGGCCCAACTGAAAGCAACCATGGAAAAGGCGATCGCCGCCGGAGATCTGATCCTCTCGACGGGGGGCGTTTCCGTGGGCGAGTTTGATTATGTTGAAAAACTCCTCGAAGAATTAGGGGGCGAAATTTTCATCCGTAGTGTGGCCATCCGTCCCGGTAAACCCCTGACAGTGGCGAAATTTCCTGGAAATAAACTCTATTTTGGGTTGCCCGGCAATCCGGTATCGGCCCTGGTGGGTTGTTGGCGGTTCGTGCAACCTGCGTTGAAAAAGTTGTCCGGCGATGCTGGGCCTTGGGCACCAGAATTTGTCTGGGCCACCTGTGATCAGCCCCTCAAGGGCGCTGGAAAGCGGGATACTTACCTGTGGGGAACCTTGGTAGCCACGGCGACAGATTATCTTTTTCATTTGGCTGGGGGCGGCCACAGTTCTGCGAATTTAGTGAATCTTGCCCAAACCAATGCCCTCGCCATTGTGCCCCAGGGCACTGGTGAAATCCCAGCAGGCGATCGCCTCCGGGTGATGCGTCTCCAAACCTAGGAGAATTTTTGTTGAAAAGGGAAATCCCAGGCTTACTATAGGAAGATAATTCCGCAACTCAATCGGCCATCGTTGCGTCTTTAGGGTAAATAGCCGCACCCAGCGCGCATAGTCTTTTTAGCAGGTACAACAATTATGACGGTCAAGGGCTTTGGTAATCGAATGATTTATGGATTTGGGGGACTCTCCTTGGCGATCGCCGCCACGGTCAGTCAGCTTCCCCCCCAGCAGGCCGCCCAAGCCCAAAATGCCAATGCCCTCACGGTGCGTTCTGATATCCAAGAGGCGAATACCGAAACGGGGATTATCACTGCCCGGGGCAATGTGCGGATCAATTATCCCGCCCGCAATCTCCAGGCTACTGCTGCCCAGGCCCAATATTTTTCAGAAGAACGTACACTAGTGCTCAGCGGCAACGTCTATGTCCTCCAGGATGGCAATAGTCTCCGGGCAGAACAAATGACCTATTCTATTGACGAAGGACGTTTTGTCGCCACCCCAGGCCGCAGCGAACAAGTAGAAGCCAGCTATCTCATTCCCGAACAGCCCCCGACAAGTCAGTCCCGCACCCCTGCCCCCATTACCCTCCCCGAAGACGAATAAACCGTGACCATCGTTCTCGAAAACATCCGTAAAACCTATGGCAAACGCGTCATTGTTAACCGTGTCAATTTAAAAGTAAATCAAGGGGAAATTGTCGGCCTCCTGGGGCCAAATGGTGCTGGGAAAACCACCACCTTCTACATTACAACGGGTCTGATTAAACCCAATGAAGGGCGCGTCTGGCTCCAACGGCAAAACATTACGCCCCTGAGTCTAGATGAGCGGGCCAAACTCGGCATTGGTTATCTCACCCAGCAACCCAGCATTTTTCGGAATTTGACGGTCAAGGAAAATATTCAACTGGTTCTCGAACAGTCCCCTTTGTCTCACCGCCAACAGCAACATCGCCTCAAGGAACTGGTGAGCGAATTTCGGCTGCACCGCATTGTGAATACCCGTGGTCGTCTGGTGTCAGGGGGCGAACGACGGCGTACCGAACTAGCCCGCGCCTTAGCCGTCGGCGGTCAGGGGCCGAAGTTTCTCCTACTTGATGAACCCTTTGCTGGGGTTGATCCCATTGCCGTCGCTGAAATTCAACAAATTGTGGCCCAACTGCGGGAACGGGGCATGGGGATTTTGATCACTGACCACAACGTCCGCGAAACCCTTGCGATTACTGACCGTGCCTACATCATGCGGGACGGGGAAATTCTTGCGGCGGGAACCACGGAAGAGCTTTATAGCAACCCCCTTGTGCGGCAGTATTACCTTGGGGAAAATTTTGAGCGCAATGTGAAATATTTCTAGGGCTGGGGTTGCGGGGCGATCGCCAATGGGTAAGGTTTTTACAGGCTGAGACTTCATAAAACGTTAGGTAAAAGTTCCTAAGAATTCGTTAGGCTCAGAGCAATGACATCATCCTTTTTTAAGAGCCTTTGAATATTGCCGTGTCCGTACTGAGTAGCGTTTTTGAGCAGTTGTGTGAATTTTCCCGGTGCCATTGTATTGCCATCTGTGGCGGTTTGGTTCCCTTTAACCTGATTTTGAGTTTTTTGACCTTGGTTTATGTGGTGCGCCAGGCTTCCCCCAGTTTGATCCAAAGAAATGCGATCGCCGTTTATGGGGGCGTAACCCTGATGGTGCTCCATGTCAGCACGTGGTTCCTGGTCGGCGTTGTAATGGTGCCCACCTTCCTCCTCCCTGCTTTTGGGGCAGTTTGTGTCGCGATTAATCTCTGGGGAACCCAAGCGCCCGCATCCCTGCGCCGTTTCCTGTTTTGGCTGTGGGGAACTGTACTGAAACGAAGCGAACGTGCCACAATATAGAGCCGTCGTATCAAATTTCACGGAGACCCATGGGCGATCAGGGCGAACACCTCAGCACAAATCAACAACCGAAACCATGGGCTGCCCTCTGGGAAAATATTCGCATTCTAGTCATTGCCCTGGCGATCGCCTTGGTGGTGCGCTGGTTTATCGCGGAACCCCGGTATATCCCCTCCGGTTCGATGCTGCCGACCCTCGATTTAGGCGATCGCATTGTTGTCGAAAAACTATCCTATCGATTCCAGCCCGTGCATCGGGGTGATGTGGTGGTTTTCCGGACGCCCCCCCAACTAGAACTCCTCGGTTACGATCCCCAACAAGCGTTTATCAAAAGAATTATTGCCACCCCCGGTGAAACTGTATCCGTTCACAATGGCACCGTGTATGTTGACCAAGCGCCCTTAACGGAACCCTTCATTGCTGCGTCGCCTGACTATGAATTGCCGACCCTAACGGTGCCGCCCCACAGTTTTTTTGTCCTTGGTGATAATCGCAACAACAGCAATGATTCCCATATCTGGGGCTTTGTCCCTGCCGATAATGTTATTGGCCATGCCATTTTTAAATTTTGGCCCCTGAACCACCTCGGCAAAATTCTCTAGAACTATTTTCTCAACCTGCCCCCTCCTTCTTTCGATGATTACTTACTCCATCATCATCCCGGTGTACAACGAAGAAGCGAATCTTCTGGAAATGTATCGGCGTGTTGTCCAGGTTATTGAAGGGTTAGATGGCCCCGCAGAGTTGGTTTTAATCGACGATGGCAGCCAGGATCGTTCCCTCGCCATTTTGGACGAATTACACCAAAGGGATCCCAGGGTCCACTACTTAAGTTTGGCGAGAAATTTCGGCCATCAAATCGCGGTTACAGCTGGTTTGCAATATGCCCAAGGGGAGGCGGTCATTATCATGGACGCCGATCTCCAGGATCCCCCCGAATTGCTTCCTCAATTAATTGAAAAATGGCGGGCGGGCTACCATGTGGTCTATGCCCAGCGGGTGAATCGAGCCAGAGAAAGCTGGTTTAAGAAGCTCATGGCCTATGGCTTTTACCGGATTTTAAATCAATTTACCGATGTTTCCATTCCCACGGATACGGGGGATTTCTGTTTGATGTCCCGTCAAGTAGTGGATATTCTCAACAGCATGCCCGAAAAACACCGCTACATTCGCGGCCTCCGGGCCTGGGTGGGGTTTCCGCAAACGGCGGTGCAGTTCAACCGGGAGCCACGTTTTGCCGGGGAAGTAAAGTACACCTTTCGTAAATCCCTGAAGCTCGCCATTGATGGGATTATTTCCCTGTCCCGTAAACCCTTAAAGATTGCCACTTATTTGGGTTTGGTGACAGCCCTGGTGGCGATCGCCATGATGATTTTGGTGCTGTTTTGGCGGATCTACAATGCCCCGGCCCAATTAATTGGCTATACCCTGATCACCATTGCCATTTTCTTTTTGGGAGCTGTGCAACTCATTTGTCTCGGCATTCTCGGTGAATACATTGGCCGCATTTACGACGAGGTGAAACAGCGCCCCCTCTACACCGTTAAAAAAGCGGCGGGCTTTGACGAAGTACTTTAAGCCAGATTTTTCTAAAGTTTGCAGGCGAGGGTCAGACCATCAGCCACAGGCAATACCGTCAAACTAATGCGTGGGTCGTTGTACAAAGCTTCATTGAAAGCGCGAATTTTTTCTGTACGTTTGTCTTGATCCGCTGGATCTGCCACGCGTCCCGACCACAACACATTATCAACGGCAATGACACCGCCGACCCGCAGTAATTTGAGAGACCGCTCAAAATAATTCAGATAATTTCCTTTATCTGCGTCAATGAAGGCAAAATCAAAGGTGCCCGCTTGCCCCTCCGCTAGCAGAAAATCTAACGTTTCAAGGGCTGGGGCAAGGTGGAGTTCAATTTTTTCAGCGACCCCTGCTTTTTCCCAATAGGTTTGGGCGATCGCCGTTGGCCTTGGGTCGCGATCGCAAGCAATGACTTTTCCGTTTTTCGGCAGCGCTAAGGCGACAACCAGAGCACTGTAACCCGTAAAAACGCCGATATCTAGAGTTTTCTGTGCCCCCAGCAGTTGCACGAGCCAGGCCATCAACTGACCCTGTTCCGGGGCGATCTGCATCCGGGCTGCTGGGTGTTGGGCCGTGATTTCCCGTAATTCTGTGAGAACGGGATGCTCTTTGAGGGAAATGCGGAGGAGGTAATCATATAAAGGGGCGTCCAGGGAGAGGCTACTACGGGTCATGGCAAAGGAGTGAACGAAAAAAGTTTACAATTTGTTATAGACTGATGCTGATCCCAACCAGGAGTTTTTCCCGATGTTAAGACTTGAGCACATCCGCAAAATTTATCCCACCGGCGAAGTTCTCAAGGATATTAACTGGGAAGTGAAAACGGGTGAACGGGTTGGCCTTGTGGGGGTCAATGGTGCGGGAAAATCCACCCAGATGAAGATCATTATGGGGGAAGTGGAGCCGACGGATGGTGAAATTATTCGTCCGGCTGATCTGCGCATTGCCCATTTAACCCAAGAATTTGACGTGGTGCCGACGCGCACTGTCCGAGAAGAACTATGGACAGTCTTCACAGAAGCCAATGCTGTGCAGGATGAAATTCACCGCATTCAGCATGAAATGGCCGAGCCGGATGCCGATTTAGATGATCTGATCCACCAACTTGACCGGGCCCAACGAAAATTTGAAGCCCTTGATGGTTATCGTTTAGAGTCCCAAATTGAAAAAATTCTCCCGGAAGTGGGCTTTGAGATCGAAGATGGCGATCGCCTGGTGAGTTCCTTTAGTGGCGGCTGGCAGATGCGGATCAGTTTGGGCAAAATTCTCCTCCAGGAACCAGATATTCTCCTTCTAGACGAGCCGACCAACCATCTAGATCTAGAAACCATTGAATGGTTGGAAAATTATCTCCGGGGTTTAAAGACGCCGATGGTGATTATTTCCCATGACCGAGAATTTCTTGATCGCCTTTGTACGAAAATTGTTGAAACGGAGCGGGGAATTTCGACCACCTATCTCGGTAACTATTCTCAGTATTTGCAGCAAAAAGCAGAAAATAAAGACGCCCAGCAATCCGCCTTTGAGCGCCAACAAAAAGACTTGGCCAAGCAACAGGAATTCATTGAAAAATTCCGGGCGAGTGCCACCCGCAGCACCCAGGCAAAAAGTCGCGAAAAACTATTAGATAAGGTCGAACGCATCGAAGCACCCATTAGTGATGTGCGCACCCTCAAGTTCCAGTTTCCCCCAGCGCCCCGGGGTGGCCAGGAGGTGGTGACGATTCAGGATTTGACCCACACCTACGACGACAAAATTCTGTTTCTCGGTGCGAATCTGGCCATCGAACGCGGCGATCGCATTGCTTTTTTAGGGCCAAATGGCTGCGGCAAGTCCACAACTCTACGCATGATCATGGGCATGGAAAGCTACGACGAAGGCAACGTTAAAATTGGCACCCACAACATCATTCCCGGTTATTTTGAGCAGAACCAAGCTGAAGCTCTCGACCTTGAAAAAACGGTAATGGATACGATTCACGATGAAGTACCCGATTGGAAAAATGGCGAAGTCCGGACGCTCCTAGGGCAATTCCTCTTTAGTGGTGACACCGTTTTCAAAAAAGTAGGTGCCCTTAGTGGTGGTGAGAAAGCCCGGTTAGCCCTGGCAAAAATGTTGCTGCGGCCCGCAAATTTTCTAATCCTCGATGAGCCGACCAATCACCTTGATATTCCAGCGAAGGAAATGTTGGAAAATGCCCTCAAGGAATATGACGGCACCGTGGCGATTGTCTCCCACGACCGTTTCTTTATTTCCCAAGTCGCCAATAAAATTGTCGAAATTCGCGACGGAGAATTTATTGTTTACAACGGCGATTATCATTACTATCTTGAAAAAATTGAACAGGAAAAAGAAGCAGCACGACGGCGTCTAAAAGCAGAGCAAGAAGCGGCGAAAAAAGCAGCAAAAAAAGCCAAGCAATTGGCCAAGAAAGCGACTAAAAAATAATAGCAAGATGTAGTTTTATGTTTTATCAACCGCCCCTCTGGTTACGGTCTGGCATTGCCATGACAATCTATGCGGCCTTTGGTGCTGCGAAACAGTGGCACAGTCAACCAAAAACATCTCCTTTAAAGTATCGGGAGGTGATCCTGACGGGGGCGAATCAAACACCTATTTTTTGCCAATATGCGCAACCCAGTGATTCAAAAGGGACAATCGTTGCTACCTATGGCATTACCGGTAGTTTAGAAGACCAATGGTTTCTAGAAATCCTCGCCCACAAGGCTTTTCAGGCAGGCTATGGTGTTTTGTTGTTCGATTGGCGTGCCCATGGCAAAACAGCAGCCCTCTCCCCTGATTTGACTAGCGATGGTCTCCTCGAAGGCGAAGATTTTGTGCGTCTAGCGGCCCAGGGCAAACAACAACTGGGGTTAAAGCCGCCTTTTTTCTTTGCTGGTTATTCTCTGGGGGGACAATTAGCTTTGTGGGGATTAAAAAAAGCCCAGGAATTGGATTTAAAGGCTTTAGGGTTGCAACCAGAAGATATTCTTGCGGGCGCTGTCATTTGCCCCAGTTTAGAATCCCACCGTTCCCTCAGTTATCTCGAAAAACATCCGTTCAAATGCTATTTTGAGCAGGCGATCGCCAAAAATTTACAGAAATTGGCTTGGCAACTTCAAAGCTACCATCCCCACGCTTTCCAGACTGAAACCATTGAAAAGGCGACGACGATTCGAGAATTTGATCAATATCTCGTGATTCCAAAGTTAGGTTTCACCACAACCCAAGCCTATTATGAAGCCAGTAGTCCCCTTTATTTTCTCCAGGATTTGCACAGGCCGACTTTTATTCTGTATGCAGCGGATGATCCTCTATTTGCGCCGGATCTTGTTGAAGATCTCCGCTATGTCGATCAACGGAATACTCACCTCAATACCCAAATTACAAAGTTTGGGGGCCATGTGGGTTACATTAGCGATCACCACTGCCAAAACCATTGGGGAGACAGTGATCCCTGGTGGGCATGGCAAAGAATTCTTTCTTGGTTTGACCAACAGTTAAGTCAGCACCACCGGACTCGTTCTGTCACGACAGCGCAACAATAGAACAATAGTCAGAAAGTCGCACAGAAATTCAAAGATCAGAAGAACGGGCTTTGAGGCGCTCGATGATGATCGGCGTTGCAATAACGAGTACCTTAACGACCCAGGGGGCGTAACACAAAGCGAGAAACCCGGCGAGAATAGCCACGCATCCCGTGGCAACTTTGACAATTTCTTCCTTTGTGGTGACACTCAAACAAGTTGCGCAGGCAGCAACTCCGAGACTCAAAATTGATGGGTTAATCATATTCAATACTATTTCTGCAGCAAAAGGCGATCGCCCGAATGGCGTTGGTGCGGATTTTTACTTCCCTAGCTGTCATGGTGGGGCGGTTAGGGAGCGCACAGTCAATAAAAGTTAAGATATATGACATAATACTCCGATCTACTCATCTGTCAAGGTGGAGCAAGACGACTTTTTCTCATATTGTTAACAATTGCCCACAGCAATGGGGCTCAACATTTTCCGCTGAAGCAATCGCCAATTTACCTACAGCGGCGCAGTTAACCCGACGGATTGACAATCACTTCCTGGGGTAAATCAAATTCAATATTCGGGCCACGGTCTAAGACCTCAATATCCCACTGGCCCCGCCGAGCTGATTCAAACACTACATAGCGGCCATCGGGGCTAATTTGGGGGTTGCGCACCCAATGACGGTAGCCCTGGGTCAAAATATCAGACTGCTTGGTTGCTCGGTCATAGAGAATAATATCCGGCTTCCCCAGGGGACTCGACAGGTAAACGAGGTAACGCCCGGTACGGCTCAGGCTTGGACTTTCATAGATCGCATTTTTTTGATTGAGATTCGGCAATTCCACAAACTGCTTTTGGTTTAAGTCGTAAAAAAGCAGTTCACTGGTGCCATGGCGATTGGAAATGAAGGCTAACCAGCGACCGTCCCCACTCAACGCAGGCTGTTCATCGTGGAAGCGGCTATTGAGGGAAACGGGGGTTAAGGGGGTGTTGCCGAAGGAGCAGCCTCCTAGTCCCAGGAGTATTGTCAACAACCAGAGAAAGCGAGGGGTTTGCCTAAACACGTTCGTTAATGGGCAGAAAATTCGGGCAATTAGTAGTCGAAATTGACGGGATTGTTGGGGCGATCGCCTTCTGGCATTTCTGGATTATCGGGGGTCGGATCATCCCAATCTTGATCCTCCCCAAAGGAAGCGCCATCAATGGGTTGATAGTCAACGGTGGCCACTTCTTCGTCGGGGGCACCATAATCATCGGGGCGAGGGCGACGGGGACGACGGGGGGCTGGCGGCTCATCATCGGGCCGGGGGCGGCGGGGACGACGGGGCGCTTCATCGACGGGGCGATCGCCTTGCTCCCAGGCATCTTCTGACCAGACATCAGTGACATTACCGCTGGGGCCATAGGCATCGTAGCCGCCATTGTCATAGCGATCCGGACGGGGGCGGCGGCTAGGGGGTGTGGGGCGACTGGGGCGACGACTGGTGGGGCGACCACTGGGTCGGGTACTCGTTCCCCGGGGGGCTTCATCTTCGTAACCCCGGCTCCGATTCGAACGGGGTTCAGGGTAGCCCCGCAACCGACGTTCATAGCGTTCTTCCCCCTGGTAAGGCTCAATCTGATCCAGCTCCGCCCGATAAACCCGACTGACGGGCCGTTCATCGTCCACAATGGGCGTATTGCGGCGGGCCTGCTCCGTGGCCAAACCCCGGAGGCGAATTGATTCAATGGCGAAAAATACCGCTGAGCCAGACAGGAGAAATTGACCAAATTGCAAAATCGGGTCTAAACGCCACCCTTGGAACAGGAGAATGAAGCCGCACAATAGCCCAACCGCCGCAAAGAAAATATCGTGGTCGCGGGAAAGTTCTGGGCGTACCGACCGTAAAAAATAGAGGGATGCACCCGCTGCGGCCAGCGCAATCCCCAAGATACTGGCGGAATTTAGCCCAAAATTAACCATGGTTGATCTCCCTTGACTCTACCTTCTATACTAACGGCTTCCGTTTCCAGACTATAAGATATCTCAGATGAAAACAGAGGTGGACAATGTTACAAAATGCCCACCTCGCAGTTTCGTGTTTTGGAAGGGAATATCTAGCGCTTAATTTTGTCCTGCTGACTGATGAAAATCAAAAATGCGGTGGCAGGAATGACCACAACTAAGGTGCCAGCCAAGAGGCTGTAGAAAAAGTTTGCCAAAGAGGGAGTCATAATGAGGGTTTCCTTAATGTGTTTAATAATTATTTGTTGATAATTTTGCCATACTCTCCGCCGAATCTTGCCATTGATGTTTAGAATCTCCCTGCCGCTGCCCCGAAATGTTCAGCCCAAGGCTTGGGGGTTTAGTCTTTTTGGCCTGGCGATCGCCTGCAGTTTGATCGACGTTAACGTTCGGGGTGGAGCCCTATTTAATGGCCAGGGTTTAGGCACCCTTGGGCGATTTGTGGGGGCCGCTTTTCAGCCAAATTTAACAATGGACTTTCTCCTCCTGACCTGCCAGGCAACCTTGACCACCTTTGCCTATGCGATCTGCGGCACCTTTTTGAGTTTGGTGGTGGGTACTATCGGCGGGCTACTCAGTGCCAAGTTACTCTGGGAGACGATATTTCCCCAAGGCAAGCAGTTGGGGGGGAGCATCCGGTTGCTCTTGGCTGTGCCCCGTTCGATCCATGAGGTGGTGTGGGGTCTGATTTTGATTAATATTTGGGGCCTAGATCCGGTGGTGGCCTTGGGGGCGATCGCCATTCCCTTTGGGGCGATTGTGGCGAAAATTTTTGCTGAAATCATTGATGAGACTCCCCGGGCCGCCTTTGAAGCCTTAATTTATAGCGGTGTCCCCACGGCTCAAGCCTTTCTCTATGGGATTTTGCCCCAGGCTTTGTTTAATTTGTTGTCCTACAGTTTTTATCGCTTTGAATGTTCCCTGCGTTCGGCGGCTGTGTTGGGCATTATTGGTGCTGGGGGCCTGGGCTATGAGATTTATTTAAGCCTACAATCCCTCCGCTACGAACAGCTTTGGACGTTGTTTTATGCCCTGATTGCGTTGAATGGGATGGTGGATTGGGGGAGTCATTTTTTGCGGCAACGGCTGGATTGTACCAGTCGGTTTGACCTCAACAGTCACCGTTACAAATTGGGGGGACAGCGGCGGGATTGGCTCCTCGGTACGATGCTTTTCGGTAGTGGTTTAGTGGCTTGGGGATTTTGGTATATTCAGCCCGATTGGTCGCGACTCTGGTCTGGCCGGGGCCAAGACTTTTTGGGGGAAGTTATGACTCAACTCCAGACCGTCAGTTTCGATTTCGCCCAGGGAAAACAGTTAGCGATCCTGGGTCTACAGACTCTGGAGATGTCTATTTTGGCGATCGCCTTAGCTGGGGTGGGCGGATTCTTTCTGGCCTTTTTGGCAGCGAAAAATCAGCGGCCCATTTTCTGGGGACAACGGCTCCTGAGCCATCTAATACTCTTGGTTTGTCGGAGTATCCCAGCTCCCATCTGGGCGTTGGTGGTGGTATTTGTGATGTTTCCGGGGATTTTGCCGGGGGCGATCGCCCTGGGGATTCATAACCTGGGCATTTTAAGCAGATTAATGGGCGAAGTGATTGAGAATGTTCCCCTTGCGCCCCTCAATGCTCTCCGGAACTTAGGCAGTAGCGAAGGCAATGTTTGGCTCTACGGTACGGTGCCTTTAACGCTGCCTAATTTTATTGCCTACAGTTTTTATCGTTGGGAAGTCTGTCTACGGGAAACAGTTATTGTCGGCCTCGTGGGGGCGGGCGGCCTCGGACGGCTTTTGATGGAACAATTGAGCAGTTTTAATTATGGTGGCGTCAGTCTGACCTTGCTTTGTTTCCTCTTGCTTACTTGGGGAGTTGATAGTTTTAGTGGATTTTTACGACAACAGCCCCGCTAAATAAACTGAGCTTTGGCGATCGCCGGGGTCTTTTGACAAGACTTTTTTTTTGAGCTTTACTTACAATGACATTTCAAGTCCATAGGCTGTTCTTGCGGTTATGTCCGATGTTGCCCCGTTAAACCTCCAGGATCTGCAAGCGGATCTCCAAACTCAACTTGAAGCAGAATATTTCCCCACAGACCCGATTCAGGTGCGTTGTCTCTTTAAGGAAGGTCTGTTGCTTGTCCTGGTGCAACATCAAGCTCCGGCCCCGGCAGAGCTCCCGCCCCTTTTCCGGCTAATCCGCGATCGCCTCCAGGGTGATCCCCGCGTCCAAGGGCATCAAACCCTCATTTATTTGCGAATCACCGGGGCCAACGAACCCTATGCTTTCCACGCCCTCACCCAGTCTGAAGTCGAGCCTGTTTCCGATGGAGAACCTCCAGAAAATGAACCGGACTCCCCTGAACAATCTGAATTTCCGGAAGATATTGACCTCGAAGCCACGGATGACCCCTTTCCGCCCGTGGGCAATGAGTTAGAAGAAGACTCGTTTGACACCGCTGCCCCAGAAGAAGAGCCGACGGATTCCAGCGGCGATTTTGAAGGGTTTACCACTGCTGACGGGGGGCTAGAAGAGTTTACCGAATCCTCTGATCGCCCTCGCAAAAAAGGCCCCCTAATCCTCGGTGCGGGTTTGTTGTTAGTCCTTGTGGGGGTAGCGGGCTATGGTTTGAGTCGTCCCTGTGTGATTGGTGCCTGTGCGCCCCTGACCACCGCCACACAACTGGCTGATCCAGCCCGATCGCTGTTTGCTGCTGGCGAAAATCCCTCTGGCCAAGCGATTCTCCAGGCCCAGGCCAATTTAGAAGAGGCGATCGCCACCCTAGAAACCGTGCCCCGTTGGTCGCCTCGGTACGGAGAAGTGCAGATCCAAATCGCCGATTACCAATCCCTCAATGGCAGTCTTGGCAATCTAATCACAGGCTTATCCCAGGGAGCAACGGCTGCCCAAATGGCTGAAAATCCGCCCTCTTCTGTGGCCCAATGGCAAGAGATTATCGAACAGTGGCAAACGGCGATCGCCACCTTAGACGCAATTCCAGCAGAGGATTTTTATTACGATTTTGCCCAGGCGAAACGGGCCAGTTATCAACAAAATTTAGAAGCTGTGGAACAACGGGTACAACAACTCCAGGCCCAAGAATCCCCAACCCCGGCTGCAGCCAGCAATTAGCGATCGCCCCTTAAAAAGCTAAGGGGGCAAGGGTATCGATGAGCGGGGCCGCCTTGAGGGTTTTGCCAATGTGATGCTCAAGGTACTGCCGTAACAGATGTTCAACCCGGAGCCAAGCCGTTTCTAAGGAAAATACCATTTGTTCTGCTTGGGACCACCGTTGCAGCTCCGGCAAATTACGGTTGGGCAGCATTTGTAAAATATCTAGTTCCAAAGCCGTCAGCCGTTGATCGGGACGAATGTTTCCCTGGCTCAGCACCATAATCCCCCCCAGATCGTGACTAAAGCCAATGCGCCACCGGGGATCAACAAAGTTGGGAGAAATAAGGGTTTGACTGCCCTGGCAATGTTGAACTTGGGGCGCAAAACCGGCGATCGCCAACAGATGAAATAGAGCTTGGGTTAGGTGGGCGATGATCTGGGTCACCCTGGCGCTGGGCTGAAATTCTAAAGCTTCGATGCGGCGCAGATGTTCCCGAAGCAATTCATATAATTCTGGCTGAGGGGTGTGGCTCACTGCGAGGTAATGGGTTACTTCCGCCAGGTATTGACCCACGGCTAATTTGGCAAAATCATGTCTGAGGCCAGAATAGGAGGTGAGCATATCCGCCTGTTGGATCCGGTCTAGCGATCGCCCCCTGGTCAAAACAAATTCATTGACCACCAGTAATTCGGTGCGTCCCCGCAGGGCAGAACGGTGTTGACGCGCCCCTGGGGCTACGGCTTTTACCAACCCTTGTTCCGGCGATAGGATCGTTACCAGCCGATCCGCTTCACCGAGGGGGCTGCCTTTGAGAATGATGCCTGTGACTTTAAAAGACATACCGTATTTACCAAGTTGGATTGTCGCTCGCTTGTTCCCTTTCCTGCATAATCTTGATACTCCGGGACGTGCCAAGGCGAGTCGCACCAGCCTGGATTAAGGCGATCGCCTGGTCAACCGTTTTGATCCCTCCTGCTGCCTTGATCCCAATGCGCCCTTTGGTGATCCCATGGAGCAACTTTACATCAGCCACCGTTGCCCCCCCGAACCAGCCCGTTGAGGTTTTCAGGTAGCTCACCCCTGCATCAAGGCAAATTTCTGCGGCAAGCCGTTTTTCGGTATCCGTTAAGAGAGCCGTTTCTAAAATGCCTTTGATGGGAATCTTAGTTAGTTCGACGATTTGCGCCACTTCCTGATAGAGCTTCTCCGATTCCCCCATTTTCACCAAGGCCAAATTAAGCATCACATCTAATTCCGTGGCACCATTTTCTACCGCTTCCTGGGCTTCGTAGAGTTTGGTTGCGGTCGTATGGGCCCCGGCCGGAAAACCGACGACAGAACAAATCTGAATCGGTCGCTGGTGTAAGTAATCCCGGGCTGTTTTTATCGCCGTTGGGTAGAGACAGACCGCCGGAAAATCAAATTGGACTGCCGCCTCACAGCATTCTTTGACCTGGGCTGCGGTGGCGGCTGGGTGCAACAGGGAATGTTCGAGATACCGGGCTAAATCAATTTCGTTTGCGGGAATCGCCATGGTTTTTGGAAATGGTACTTCCTTTGATTGTGGCAGAAATTGTTCGGCTTCTGGGGCGTCTGTAGAAATTGTCTAGGCACAACATCCACAAAAAAATCCCCTGCCATCACAGGAGATTAATCAAGCAAGATAGTTCGGGAAAGGCACCAAGGCCGCGCAAGTTCGTTTGAGGGTTACTTGCCCCGTTTATCTCGGTCTTGACGACGGCGATCGCGCCATTCCACAAAGGTGAGGTAGGAGATCCCACCGCTGACCAATAGCAGCAAGGCAAGGGCTCCCAAAAAAAGAGAATTTAAAAAAATTGTTTCCACAATCCTAGAAACCGTTACGTGCCCAAACAACCATGGCGATCGACCAAGTGAACAGGGCCAATAGCGCGCCCCAACCTAGAGAAAGAACATCCATTTTTAATAACGCCTTGAAATTACTAAAGAGTGATCATCCCATATCTTATCCTGTCTTGAAACCTACCGAAACGTGACTCCCTGAATCCTCAGGGCGAAATTGAAGGTGAAATTGGCGATCGCCAAAAAAACCTCCCAGTTGCCCAGGAGGTTTTGGATTAAAGGATTATCGCCAGTTAAACAACGTGCGTCACTTAACTGGTACGGCCCGCCAAGGTGCGGCGTTTGAAGACCATTTCGTAGGCTTCAATGATGTCCCCTTCTTTCCAGGTGCTAAATTTATCGACGCCAATCCCGCATTCATAGCCAGAATTGACTTCCCGGACATCCTCGCGGACACGCTTAAGGGAATCGAGGGAACCGTCATAGACGACGACATCACCCCGACGCACGCGGATCATCCGGTTACGAACGACCTTACCCGACTGGACATAACAGCCCGCAACGGAGCCACGACCGACGGGGAAGACGGCCCGCACTTCGGCCCGACCTAGGGGTTCTTCGACTTCCTCTGGATCCAGGAGACCTTCCATCGCCCCTTGGATTTCTTCGAGGAAACGGTAGATCACGTTATATTCGCGGATGTCAACCCCTTCCTGTTCGGCGGCCTGTCGCGCACCGGGAGCCAAGGTCGTGTTAAAGCCGATAATGATCGCCCCACTGGCAGCGGCAAGATCGACATCTGTTTCGCTGATTTCACCGGGAGCAGACAGCAAGACACGAATTTGGACTTCGTCCTGGGGCAGTTGTTGGAGGGAGCCGAGAATCGCCTCGACGGAACCCTGGACATCAGCCTTGAGTACCAAATTAAGTTCCTTGAGTTCCCCTTCTTGGGCTTGGGCCGAGAGACTGCTAAGGCTGACCCGTCGGGAAGACATGGCCTGTTGGAGCCGAGATTGACGCTTCCCTTCGGCCCGTTCGTCGGCGATCGCCCGGGCTTCTTTTTCACTGGAGTAGACTTCAAATTCATCCCCAGCCGCTGGTACCTCACTTAAACCAAGGATTTCCACTGCAAAAGACGGTGTTGCATCTGTGACTTTTTCCCCGCGATCGCTAATCATGGCCCGGATTTTACCCATCACCGATCCCGCCACAATGATGTCACCAACCCGTAGGGTTCCGTTCTGTACTAACAGAGTCGCTACTGGGCCGCGAGCACGATCCAAGTGGGCTTCAATGATTGTGCCTCTCGCCAGACGATCTGGGTTCGCCGAGAGTTCTTCAATCTCAGAGACGAGCAGAATCATTTCCAGGAGAGTATCTAGATTCTCTCCCTTCAGGGCACTGACGGGCACCATAATGGTTTCGCCGCCCCACTCCTCAGGCACTAAGCCCTGTTCTGAGAGTTCCTGCTTGACGCGATCCGGTTCTGCGCCGAGTTTATCCATTTTGTTGATCGCCACAACGATGGGCACTTTGGCCGCTTGGGCGTGGCGGATTGCCTCTAGGGTCTGGGGACGGACACCGTCATCGGCGGCGACAACAAGAATGGCAATATCTGTCACCTTTGCGCCCCGGGCCCGCATGGCCGTAAAGGCTTCGTGACCAGGAGTATCGAGGAAAACAATTTGACCAGGTTTCCCGTTGTGTTCGATGTCCACGTGGTAAGCACCGATGTGCTGGGTAATTCCCCCGGCTTCCCCTTGGGCCACCTTAGTCTCGCGGATGGAGTCCAGGAGGGTGGTTTTACCGTGGTCAACGTGACCCATGATGGTGACAACCGGAGGACGATGTTGGAGGTGTTCGAGGTCGGCCACATCCAGCATTTCTGTGGATTTTTCAGCCGCTGATTTCACCTCTGGGGCAATGACTTTCACGTCAAATTCCTCGGCCACCATCTGGGCGGTGTCGTAGTCTAGGGTTTGGGTGATGTTGATCGCGATCCCCTTACTAAAGAGGCGACGGATAATGTCTGTTTCAGCGATACAGAGGATATCAGCCATTTCCCGGAGGGTCATGGTTTCTGTGAGGGTGATCTCCGCTGGTGGTGTTTTCACATCAGGGCGATCGCGCCGTTGTTCTTTCTGAGATTGACCACTGCCACCACTGCCAGATCGTTTCGCCGCTGGTTTCTTCGGTTTTGAAGGTGATGGCTTGCTTGGGGAAGGAGACGATGAAGCACTCTTCGGTTTGGGGGGACGGGCAATGGACAAGCTGACAGAAGGCACTTCGGCATTGTTGTTTGTGGTTGTGCCAAAGTCGTCATCATCGTCATCAATGACAACGGGGCGACGCTTGAGTTTGCTGGTTTTTGTCTTCTTGCTTTCGGATTCGTCCTCTTCCTCATCTTCCCAGACTTTACGTTTGCTGGGTTTCGGGCCAATGGCTTTTTTGGGTTTTGCGGCGGGGCGCTTAGGAGGAGCAAGAAGGACTTCTGGGGTTGCGTCATCGTCCCCTTCGACATTGTTGGTATCGGGTTCTTCGTCAAGCTCGGGTTCAATCGCTTGAACGGGGGCGGGCTTTTTACTGACGGTGCCAACAATTTGCGGTTTTGGCCGTAATTTTGGTGCTTTGGCCGGGGCTTCGGCGGTATTTTTCGAGAGGGATTTGGCCCTCACATCGGCTTGGGTTGCTCCACTGCTTGTTTCTGCCGTTGCAGGACTGGCATCGGGTGTCTTGGGAGCAGATGATTTGGGGGTTGGCCGAGGCGGCGGCCCCATGAGCTTGGGTTTCGGGGCAGCGGGGGCTGCTGGTTCCGCTTTGGGGGAAGTTGTCTTGGCCACTGGCTCGGCTTTGGCTCCATTGTTGGCCGGAGACTCTTCTGGTTGTGCAGGTGTCTCTTTTCCTCGACTCGGAGGAGACTGCAATTTCGGACGTTCAAGTTTTTTGGCTGTTGGGGTTGGTTGATTTGCGTCGGCTGATTCTGATTTACTAGCCTGGGGTTTTGCGCCCTGGGGCTGGTGCTGGACGGAGAGAATTTCTTGTTTTTTCTTTCTCTGGGGCCGCTGGGCCTTGGGGGCTTGGGGGCGCTTTTGTGTGGCGATCGCCCGGATTTTATCAGCTTCTTCTGTCGTGATGGTGCTACTGTGACTCTTCACATCAATGGAGAGCTGGCCACAGAATTCTAAAATGTCTTTGTTTTCGAGATCTAGTTCCTTTGAAAGTTCGTAAATTCTAACTTTTTCGTTATTCATCCAATAATGTCCTTAACTACTAGTCGTACAAATTTAGGGTTGGTTGGGGATAGGTGGGTTTAATGTGGATTGTGGGATCTAAATCCAACGGGGATTAGCGGCAATGATGAATGGAAAGGCCTCCGGGCTTGCTAGAGTTCAACAATAAAAAGAAGGTTTAATCTGAGTAATTTCAGGGATGATTTTAAATAGCATCGCGCGTCCATAATGGCTTGAGGAGTGGCGATTGTCAGAGCTTTAATTGAGAGAATTTAAGCGTTCTTTTAGGGTTTGATAAATCTCAGGGGAGACGTTCTTTTTGAGCGATCGCCCGAGCCGATCTTTGCGCTGGGCCATTTCTAGACAATGGTGACATTGACAGAGATAGGCGGAACGCCCCATGCCCCGATCTAATTGTACCTGCTGGGATGGATAGACTCGAACCACCCGCCAAAGAGATTGTTTTGGGGCAAGTTTGCGGCAGGCAACACAGCGGCGTAGATTTGGCTCCATGGCAATGGTTGAAATGGCGATCGCCTTTTACATCAAAATTCCCCCCGGAATCTAAGCGTCCGTTGGCGTGGCCTCTTCTTCTAAAGGGTCCGTTTCAGCTTGATCCGGCAGCACAGCAGTTTCCGATGTCATTTCACTGGGGGGGGCTGTCTCTTGTTCAGCGAGGGCAGCCTGTTCTGCCTCGTACTTAGCACTATCTTTAATATCAATTTTCCAGCCCGTCAAGCGTGCGGCCAAACGCACATTTTGTCCCTCCTTACCAATGGCAAGGCTCAGTTGGTTTTCGGGGACTAATACCGTGGCCTGTCGCTCTTCCGCATCAACCAAGATTACCCCATCGACCCGTGCTGGGCTCAGGGCATTGGCAATGTAAGTCGCTGGATCCGGGGACCAACGGATCACATCAATTTTTTCGCCCCGCAGTTCATTCACCACGGCTTGGATCCGTGATCCCCGCGCCCCGATACAAGCACCGACAGGATCCACATCCCGCTCTAGGGTATCCACCGCAATTTTTGTGCGGGGGCCAACATAACGGCCGGGGGGATTCGCTTCCCGGGCAACGGCCACAATCCGCACGATTTCTTCTTCGATTTCTGGGACTTCGTTGGCAAACAGGTAAACGACTAAATCTGCGGCGGCGCGGGAAACGACCAACTGGGGGCCACGGTGGGAGCCTTCTTTAACGTGTTTTAAATAAACTTTGTAGGTGGTATTGGCGCGGTAATTGTCGTTGGGGAGCTGCTCCCGTCTGGGTAATTCGGCTTCGGTTTCTGGTTGACCAAAGGCGCTGGTAACCGCCATCACCACAAAGTTCCGCTCAAAACGGAGGACACGGGCCTGGAGGACTTCCCCTTCTAGTTCTTGGAATTCTTCTTGGACGAGTTTGCGTTGCTGATCCCGTAATTTCTGAAGCAGCACTTGCTTGGTTTGAATCGCGGCCATCCGCCCAAAATCACTCTGTTCGGGGGTGACGTCTAGGATTACGGAATCACCGAGCTGGGCTTCATTGGCGACTTCTTGGACTTCTTGTAGGGCAATTTGATGATCGGAGTTTTCCACTTCTTCGACAATCACCTTGGTGGCCAATACCCGAAAGCCTTCGTCTTCGAGGTCTAGTTCGACTTCAAAGTTATCGAAGTAGTCTTCAGCGAAGGGGGTGGCTTGGTTGAGCGTTAGGGAACGGCGATAGCGCTCATAACCTTTGAGCAGGGCTTCCCGGAGGGCTTCATGGACGGCACTTTGGGGTAAATTGTGGCGATCGCTGATTTCTTCAACGAGGGCGCTTAAACCAGTGAGACTAACAAGGGACATAGAAATTTACGGATAGAAAAAATCGATAAATGAACAAAGCTTGGGGCAGTTTGGGGCAACTAGGGTTGGTCATCTAGTTGTACTTTGGCGACCAGTTCCCGGGGAATGGCGATCGTCTTGCCCTTGAGATTGAGATGGATTGCCGCTTCATCCCGTTCCCGGAGGGTGCCACACCACTCTTTTTGATCTTTGTAGGGAGCATAGGTTTTCACCCGGACAGGAAAGCCCCGGAAGGCGATAAACTCTCGATCCGTGGTGAGGTTGCGGTCGGTGCCAGGGCTAGAGACTTCCAGCACATAGGCCCCAGGAATAATCTCTTGGGCTTCCAGTTGGGGATCGAGTAGGCGACTGAAGCGCTCGCAATCTTCCAGGCCAGTGTCTTGGGAGAGATTCCGGACATCAATTCTGAGGACTGGTGGTTTTTTATTCGTCTGGAACACCACGTCCACCACTTCTAAACCCAACTCTGCAGCAATGGGTTCGGCACAGGTTACGATTCGGGGGATGAGGGGATGAGCCATGGGGAAATCTAGACAACAAAAAAAGCGGGTCAGGCCCACTTCAGGATTTCTTGATCGGGGTGGTATAGATAAAAAATATTTTATCTATCTGCAAATAGTCTAACATTCGCCCGTCACAATGACATAGCTTGGGGCGATCGCCCCCGGTAACAAGTGTTTATTTCTCTGGATTTGTTGCCCCAATCCGTCAGGAGATTTTCTAGGGGGCATCCAAATCTCCCGCTTCAATGTAAAATAATAGACTGTAAATTTTTGAAACCACTTGTGTAAATTTGGGTTTGGAGGCTTCTTTGGTAGAAAGATTTCTTTTAAAGGTACTTTGGTTAGATAAAGACGTGGCGATCGCCGTGGATCAAGTTGTTGGGAAAGGCACCAGTCCTTTGACCGCCTATTTCTTTTGGCCCCGTAACGACGCTTGGCAACAATTAAAAGACGAACTAGAAGCGAAGCACTGGATTTCTGAGGCAGAGCGCATCGAAGTGCTCAACCAAGCCACAGAAGTTATCAACTACTGGCAAGAACATGGCAAAAAGACCAGTATGGCTGAAGCCCAGGCAAAATTCCCTGAAGTGGCCTTTAGCGGCAGTAACTAAAGTCAATTGCCCCTGTGCTTGTCTTAAATGTAATCACTATCTAAGTTTTTACGATTGTTATTTTGTAATTAATTTCTATAAAAAAATGGGCAGCCCTAGAGCTGCCTTTTTATTGCAAAATTTTTCTTTTGGCTCTAGGGCGACACATTGCCTATGCCATGCCACCAGCCGCCATGTAGCGGGCCCGGGTCCGCTTGAGTTCTTTGCGGGCATCAAGGATTGCTTTACGATCTGCCGCATTGACTTGATCAAGTTGTGCCTTTGCACTTTCAAAAGCCTTGCGGGCTTCCTCAAGATCGATGTCTTGACCCTTGGCTGCAGTGTTAACCAGCACCTTTACTTCATTGGCTTCTACCTCAGCAAAGCCATCGGTAATTGCGATGTTCTCCCAACCACTGGTCCGGACGCGAATGACGCCGGATTCGAGGGCTGTGAGGAGGGGCGCGTGGCCCGACAAAATACCGATTTGACCAGAACTACTGGGGAGGATGACTTCTTCGACACTGTCATCCAGTACCGTCCGGTCTGGGGTGATCACTCGTACTTTTAAAGCCATTTGCTTAAATCTAATTCAAAAAATAAGGAAAATTCTGACGTTCAAGGTCAGCACCCCGCAGAACGGTAGCACTGACCTGATGTCTTAGGCGAAGCAGGGTTTAGCCTTGCTCTTTGAGCTTCTTGCCTTTGGCGATCGCCTCTTCGATGTTGCCAACGAGGTAGAACGCCTGCTCAGGTAGATCATCTAATTCACCAGAGAGGATGCGCTTGAAGCCTTCAATGGTTTCTTCAAGGGTCACATACTTACCAGGAGAACCGGTAAATACTTCTGCCACAAAGAAAGGCTGAGACAAGAAACGCTCAATCTTCCGGGCCCGGTCTACGGTCAGACGGTCTTCTTCAGAAAGTTCGTCCAAACCAAGAATTGCGATGATGTCCTGGAGTTCCTTATAGCGCTGGAGGGTAGACTGTACCGCACGCGCCGTGTTGTAGTGGTCTTCACCCACGATGCTGGGCTGAAGCATTGTACTGGTGGAATCGAGGGGATCCACAGCAGGATAAATCCCTTTAGACGCCAAAGCACGGGAAAGTACCGTAGTACCGTCGAGGTGAGCGAAGGTGGTTGCCGGAGCAGGGTCAGTCAAGTCATCCGCAGGGACATAAACTGCCTGGATCGAGGTGATAGAACCTTCCTTGGTAGAGGTAATGCGCTCTTGGAGATCCCCAACGTCAGTACCGAGGGTGGGCTGATAACCTACCGCAGAAGGCATCCGACCGAGCAGTGCCGATACCTCAGAACCAGCCTGGACAAAGCGGAAAATGTTGTCAACGAAAAGCAGTACGTCCTGCTTGTTTACATCACGGAAATATTCCGCCATGGTCAAACCAGACAGACCAACCCGCATCCGGGCTCCGGGGGGCTCGTTCATCTGACCGTACACAAGGGCGATCTTGGAATCGTTGAGGTTATCGGGGTTGATAACGCCAGATTCGATCATTTCGTTGTAGAGGTCATTCCCTTCACGGGTCCGTTCCCCTACACCGGCGAATACAGACACACCACCGTGGTTGGTGGCGATGTTGTTGATCAGCTCCATCATGATGACGGTTTTACCAACACCAGCACCACCAAAGAGACCAATTTTCCCACCACGACGGTAGGGAGTAAGAAGGTCAACAACTTTAATGCCCGTTTCAAACACAGAAGGAGCCGTGTCGAGTTCGGTCAGCTTAGGAGCAGGGCGGTGGATTGGGGAGGTTTCTTCTGCACCAACTTCGCCTTTTTCGTCTACGGGTTCACCGAGGACGTTGAAAATCCGACCGAGGGTTTTCTTCCCTACAGGAACGCTGATGGGAGCACCAGTGTCGAGGATATCCATGCCGCGAACGAGACCGTCGGTGGAGCTCATGGCAACGGCCCGGACTTGGTTGTCGCCGAGCAACTGTTGAACTTCACAGGTGAGGTTGATTTCTTGACCGTAGGGGTTTTTTCCTTGGATTTTTAGAGCGTTATAAATCCGAGGCATTTTGCCACTGGGGAACTCTGCGTCAATGACAGGGCCAATGATCTGAGTGATTTTACCTAAAGTTTTTTCTTGTGTAGCTACCATGCTTCTCTATTATCGATTGGTTTCGCTCTAGGCCAAATGCTGGCTTTGTTCCTAAAGTTTTAACCAAATGTAAAAATTTGCCATACTCAGGGTACCATCTCTTGGGATCAAGTAAACAAGATTCGACAGAGGGCCAGGGAGCTTGATCTATAAGGCTTAAACCGGGGCGAGGGGGGATTGTTTCGGGAGGCCGATCGCCCTGGGGAATTGGGGGGCTGTGGTCTGGTTTTTCTCGATGTAGAGACAAGTACGCTGGCCCTGGGTGATTGGGGTTGTAAATTGCTGTACGGCTAGGAGTTGACCACCACATTGGGCGATCGCCCCTTGGAGTTGTTCCGTTTCGGCCTCAGACCATTGGCCCCGATAGAGAACCGCGAGGCCGCCAATTTTGAGTAAGGGTAAGAGATACTCTACACAGAGGGAGGCTTTACCCACGGCGCGGATCGTCGCGATGTCATAGCTTTCCCGGTATTTTGGGTCTTGACCCAGGGTTTCGGCTCGGTCAGCGATGCCAAGGGTATTCAGTTGGAGGGTTTGGCTCAGTTCAACGAGGAAATTAATTTTTTTGCGGGTGGCATCGAGCAGGGTGATTTGCCACTCAGGAAAGGCGATCGCCAAAGGAATCCCAGGAAAGCCGCCCCCAGTGCCCACATCGATTACTTTTTGGGGCTGGGTTAAACGCTCCGCCAACACGTCTAGTTTCAAAGCGGCGTAGGAATCCCACAAATGTTTTTCCCAAAAGTCTTCTGGAGACGTGATTCGGGTCAGATTCAGCCGCTGGTTGCCGTCGCAAATGCCGTGGTAAAGGGCAGCAAGGGCCGGATAGTGGGAGGAATCGGGTTGCCAAAGGTGAGGATCGGCATAGCGCTGGCATAGGTCGCGAAATAGGGCTTCGATGTCGTTCATGGTTTCAAGAAAAAATAAAGCCTAGATTGGGATCAACGGGGAATTTGGAGGCGTTGGTAAGCGGTGACGAGACTGTGGCGATCGCCCACATTGCCAGGAAACAGTACCACGGGCAACTGGGGAAATTGCGGGTGATCATGCTCCGTTTGCACGAGGCAACAACCAGGAATAATTTGGCCGAGCAACTGAATCGCCGGAACCCGCAAACCTTTTTGGAGCAGCGCATTGGTGGTGTTACCGCCTTTACTAATCACAAAGCCGAGATCTGCGGGCAACTGGGCAAGAATTTTAAGGAATAGAGCCGTGATATTTTTACCAAATTCAAGGTTATGTTGGGCTTGGTCGCTGGCTGGCACTTGCCGACTGGTAAAGAGTACGGGGGTTTGTCCGGCCTGACGAATTTTTTGGATCTGCTCTAGCATCGCTACTGCTAGTTGATCACGACTTGGGGATGTTTGGCACAGCTCTACATCGATCTCAAGACCGACAACGCCTGCTAATTGCAGTAATTCCGTGAGTTGGACGGTTGTTTTTTGCGTGTGGGAACCGACAATAATCAGGCCTGGTTGGGGCGATCGCCGCACGGTAAAACTTTCTTCTGGGGGAATCGGCTGGGGGCCGAGAGCCGCGAGGGAAGTCAGCAAACTGGCGGCACTACGAAAGAGAAACTTTTTACCCTGGTGAATCGCTCGGAAGAGGTCAGGGACTAAACGATCAAAATCAGCTTGTTTTTCACCGTCGAGGACAACGCATTTGCCATTCTGCAGACGACAAAAATAATCTTGAAGATTTTCGGGTAAATTCCCTGGATTCAGGCAAGCCACTTGATTCGCTGTCACTACGCCCTTCGTTTTTGTCGCAATAAAATCAGGTAAAAAACTGTCCTGAAAACCAAAGAGGCGATCGCCCGCAAATTCTGTCTCAGCCACGGGGATCAAGCGTTCATTTTCCTGGACATAGTGAATGCCGTTGCGGGTAATGCGGCCCCCCTCAAAAAATGCTGGGGCAAAAAAACAAGCATCAAACGGCCCTAATACGTTGGCGATCGCCTCGGTTTCTGCCGGGAAATGGCCCCTCAAGGTGGAATCCGAACGACTGACGATCAGATATTCCTGGATATTTTCCTGGGTCAGGGCAATTTTGAGATTCCGACAAACTGCTGTGGTGGTGGCGATCGCCTCTGGTTCCGTCAAAGCGCGGGTATTCGCCAAGATAAACAGAATGGGCGCAGCATCCCGTAAACCCAACCGCAGCGTGTCCACATCCCAACGCAATAGTAATGGACAACTATGCACCGTTTGGGAGCCTGTCGGGTCATCATCAAGCACAATGATTTTTGCTGTCATGGTCACTTTCTTCCTAAACCAGGGAGACCGGATTGGCGATCTCGTTTGTCTGGGGCACCAGGGCCAAGGCTTGCTCAATAATTTCTCGCCCCACCGTCGTTCCTCGACCCTCCTCCGTGATAAACCGTTTCCAGGCTTTGGTACCGGGTTGGCCTAAAAACAGCGACAACATGTGACGGCTAATGCTGTGGAGTTTTACCCCGGCTTTTGTGGCACGTTCAATGTAGGGCAACATCTCCTCAACAATTTCATGGCGACTTTTGGGCTGTACCGCTTCCCCATAGATATCGCGGTCCACCGTCGCAAACAGATAGGGGTTGTCATAGGCTGCCCGCCCCACCATTACTGCATCCACTTGGGTTAAATGGGTTTGAATTTGTTCTAGCGTCGTAATGCCGCCATTGATCTCGATCCAGAGGTGAGGAAAGTCTTGTTTTAACCGATAAACATCTGCATAACGTAAAGGTGGGACCGTGCGGTTTTCTTTTGGGCTTAAACCCTGTAGCCAGGCTTTGCGGGCGTGGACAGAAAAGCGATCGCATCCGGTTGCCGAGACAATCTCGATAAAGCGGCAGAGGTCTGCGTAACTATCTTGTTCATCGACGCCAATGCGATGTTTTACCGTAACGGGAATATTGACTGCCTCCTGCATCGCCGCTACACAATCGGCCACCAACTCCGACTGGGTCATCAAACAAGCCCCAAAATTGCCCTGTTGTACCCTTGGACTGGGACAGCCCACATTGAGATTAATTTCGTCGTAACCCCAGTCTTCGCCCACTTTGGCACATTCGGCCAATTCCTTGGGATTATCGCCTCCCAATTGGAGGGAAATGGGATGTTCTGCGGCATCGAAGTCTAAAAGCTTGGGGCGATCGCCATGGATAATCGCCTGGGTGGTAATCATCTCCGTGTAGAGTAATGTCCGTCGGCTGATTTGGCGCATCAAGTAACGAAAATGGCGATCGGTACGATCCATCATCGGCGCTACACTTAACAAATGGGGACAAACCACGGCATTGATCCTCTGCGACATAAACCAAAACGGATGAAGAAATATTCAACGGAAATTTCAGCCAATCCTAGAACAAAACAGAAACCAGCCAACAGGCTACAATGCGATGTATTCTCAACGCTAACTGATTTCTTTAGAGCAATGCCCCATGGCTGTTTTTGACGATATCCAATCTGCAGGAAAGGGAGAAGTGATGGTTTATGCTCCCTACTATCCAAAAAATAAACAAAAAACACTGCCCAAAGCCCTCGGACTATACCAGATCGGCTCCGTTGAGGGGAAACGGGTAATCGAAAAAGGAGAAAGTATCCCCTTTGTGGCCAGTTGGTATGTCTCTAAATTACCGTCGGAAATGACCAGTTGTCGCCTTCAATTTGCGGCCCAGGCGGATCTCAGTTACAGCGTGACATTACCAAACCACCAGTTTGTAGATTACCTCATTGATCTCTTAATTGGCTTCGGCCGTGACGGGGCCATTGACTTTCCTAAGGATTTTTATCGGGAGCTTCTGGGCCTAAAAAAAGAATAGCGTCCTGGTTTGCTCAGTCGCGAAATTCCGTTATTGTGGAGGCTAAAGAATGTGAGCTTCTAAAGGAGTAGTGGGTGTGACCAATTCAACCCAACATATCGTCGTTGCTTCTACCGAACCCTACAGTGGGAAATCTGCTGTGCTACTTGGGTTGGTACAGAGCCTTAAGCAAAAAGGCATTTCTGTGGCCTACAGTAAGCCCATCGGTACAGTTTGGCATGACGAGCAGAATGGGCGTTTCACCCGCATCGAAGATGATCTCCGGTTCCTTGGGGAAGCCTTTGGTCTTAAGGAAACGGAGGTGCGATCGCCGGTACTTTTTCTGGATGAGGCAACGGTGGCCCAGCGACTCACGGGTCAAGACCAAACCGATTATCCCCAAAAATTAAAGGATGATCTAGGGGCGATCGCCAGTGACATTACCTTTATCGAAGCCCCCAAAAGTCTCTGGGAAGGGAGTTTATTTAACCTCTCTGCCGGGGAAATTGCAGCGACCCTAGGGGCCAAAATCCTCTTGGTCATCCCCTACCACCACAAGCTTTTAGTTGATAGTTTGTTGACAATTTATCGGTTTCTGGGCGATCGCCTCATGGGAGTGGTGATTAACAAAATTCCCCCCGAAGCCCTCGAAACCGCCGAAACCCAAATTAAGCCCTTCTTGGCCCAGCGGGGCATTGATGTCTATGGCCTCGTCCCCGCCGACCGCATCCTCCGGAGTGTAACGGTGCGGGAATTGGTGAAGCGCCTCAATGCGGAAGTTCTTTGTCGGGCTAATCGTCTGGATCTGATGGTCGAAAGTCTCACCATTGGCGCGATGAACGTTAACTCTGCCTTGAAATATTTCCGGCAACGGCAAAATATGGCGGTGGTCACTGGGGGCGATCGCACTGATCTGCAACTGGCAGCCCTAGAAACCTCAACCCAATGTCTGATCCTGACAGGCCATGTCGCCCCCCAAGAAATTATTCTCAACCGCGCCGAAGACCTAGAAATCCCAATTCTGTCGGTGGACTATGACACCCTGACCACCGTCGAAATCATCGACCAAGCCTTTAACCATGTGCGCCTCCAGGAACCGATTAAAGTAGAAGTGGCCCAGACCCTCTTCCAAAAGCATTTTGACTTCGAGCGTTTCTTGGCCCAGATGCCCTTTCCCGTTGCCTAGAACCTTTGCCAACGCTTATGCTTAGATCCTAGATACCAGCGACTTTTTGTAATTTCCTATCCTCAAGTTCCATGCAAGCTGTAGAGCGTCCTGTGCAAACGACCGATTCCCTTGTGGATACCACTATCCATCGCCGGAAAACCAGAGCTGTCAAAGTGGGCAATGTCACCATCGGCAGTGATTATCCCGTGGTTGTCCAGTCGATGATCAACGAAGATACCCTTGACGTGGAGGGCTCCGTCGCGGCAATCCGCCGACTTCATGAAATTGGCTGTGAAATCGTCCGGGTAACTGTTCCGAGTATGGCCCACGCCCGTTCCCTGGCCCAAATCAAAGCTAAGCTCGCCGAAACCTACCAGGCAGTGCCAATTGTGGCGGATGTCCACCATAACGGCATGAAAATTGCCCTAGAGGTGGCAAAACACGTGGATAAAGTGCGCATCAATCCCGGTCTTTATGTTTTTGAACAGGCCAGTGGCGATCGCACCGGTTATACCGAAGCAGAATTTGCGGCCATTGGTGAAAAGATTCGTGAAACCCTCGAACCCTTGGTGGTTTCTCTGCGGGATCAAGGCAAAGCCATGCGCATTGGCGTCAACCATGGTTCCCTTGCCGAGCGGATGCTCTTCACCTACGGGGATACTCCCGAAGGCATGGTCGAATCAGCCCTAGAATTTATTCGGATTTGTCAGTCCCTCGATTTCCATAACCTGATCATTTCCATGAAGGCATCCCGTGTCCCGGTGATGTTGGCCACCTATCGCCTCATGGCTAAACGGATGGATGAACTCGGCATGGACTATCCCCTCCACCTGGGTGTGACCGAAGCTGGAGATGGAGAATATGGCCGGATTAAATCTACCGCAGGCATTGGGACGCTCCTGGCTGAAGGCATTGGCGACACAATCCGTGTTTCCCTCACGGAAGCACCTGAAAAGGAAATCCCCGTCTGCTATAGCATCCTCCAAGCCCTAGGCCTACGGAAAACCATGGTGGAATACGTCGCCTGCCCTTCCTGTGGCCGGACGCTCTTTAACCTCGAAGAAGTGCTCCACAAGGTGCGCGAAGCGACAAATCACCTCACGGGTCTAGATATTGCCGTAATGGGTTGTATCGTGAATGGCCCCGGTGAAATGGCCGATGCGGATTATGGCTATGTGGGGAAAACGCCCGGTGTAATTTCCCTATACCGTGGTCGGGAAGAAATCCGCAAAGTCCCGGAAGCCCAAGGGGTTGAAGAACTGATTAACCTTATTAAAGCTGATGGTCGCTGGGTTGATCCGCCTCAATAGTTTTTGATAGAAATTTTCTCAATCATTTGTCACCCAGGCGATATCAATTCATCCCCTGGGTTTTTTCTCGTATCAAAGCAATGAACCGATTGATGCAGAGCCGAATCCTTGATATTCAGACTGTCAATCATAGGAACGTTCTACGGTTTGTTTTTGTTCCTGCTAATCTTCCGCGTCTTCGGGGTAACGGGCATCGTAAGCGGGGCGTTCTGCTTCACTGACGAGGTGCTTAAGGGCATCCAGGCGGGAATTCAGCAGCAGTTGGGCAACGGTGGCTGCATCCCCTTCTTTGATCTGCATGGTAGCGAGGGAATCAAAGAGCTTTTGGTAACACTGGTTAAGCTCGTGGTGCAGCTGAAAACGAATTTCGGAGGTATCACGCATGGGCCAAAGGTTGATCAAGTCTGAAAAGAGCATGTACTTTTTCATAACACGCTCCCTTTCACAAGTTAAAGCGCGGCAATATATATTGATTTTCTCAAGAGCAGCGCCTACCGTTTTAATCGAGTCGTTCGAGCATGGAACCGGGGCACCAATCGGTAAAGCCATCAACGGTAAACACGACGTAATCAACCCCGTAGGCGTCCCAATAATCCACTACTTTGCCCTGTTTTTGCTCTGGATCTGCCCGGCGTTGCACAAGGCAACCAAGGGGGAACTCCTGGGCGATCGCCTTATCTTTCAAATCCCTGAGCTTAAGAATGCGGCCTTGCTGATCTGCCGATAATTGTTTCCAGGCGATCGCCTTAAAGTCGGGGTAGGCTTGAGTGAGCAGTTCAATTTCTGCCCAAGTTTGGGCTTGGGTGAGACATTCCGACAACTGTTCGGGGGATTCAATTACAGGGACAGGGGTCATAGCAAGCTTCAAAATTTAACGGGATTGGAACGGATTTTGCACCATGGTTTTTGTGACTTGGGCTGCCGCTTGATCGAGGGCTTCTACTTCAGCGGCGCTTAGGTGCCAACCCAATGCCCCAGCATTTTCCTGGGCTTGGGTGAGATTTTTTGCCCCCGGAATCGGCATTGTCCCTTTACAAATACACCAGTTTAAAGCGACCTGGGCCATGGTTTTTTGGTGCAGCGCCATCAGCTCCTGTAAACAGCTCTGCAACGGGGCCATGTTCGGCAAAACTTGCTTGAAAACTCGCCGTCGTAAACCTTTGGGTAGCGGTTTATCTAAGCTGTATTTTCCCGTCAACAGACCAAGGGCCAGGGGACTATAGGCGATTAACTGAATCCCCAATTCGTCGCATACGGCTTTGACGTCATATTTCAGTACCGGATCCGTTGAAAGCAAAGAATACTGCACCTGCAATGTCCGAATCGGTACGCCCCAATCCTGAAACCAACGGTGCACTTCCCGGAGTCGCTTGCCACCATAGTTGGATAACCCTACGCCTTTCACCTGACCCGTTTCGTACAGTTTTGCCAAACCCCGCAATAATCGTTTTTCTTGCCAAGGGGCATAATTTGCCGTTGACCAATGCATTTGCACTAGATCAATTGGCCGCTGGAGGCGTTTTGCGGAGGCGGCCCCAGCCCGCTTCATGGAGCCAGCGGTGAGCCGCCAAGGATAAGGAGCCAGTTTAGTCGCCAGAATGATTTCCTGTTGGTGACGGCCAGTGTAGGCTTGGGAAAATTGCCCCAAAAGGCTTTCACTACGACCGCTTAAACGCCCGGTTCCATAGGAATCCCCCGTATCAAAGAGGGTAATGCCGCTGGTCACACAGAAATTAAACACCTGTTGTAGTTCTTGATCCATGCTGGGTTGGTACCCCCACAGCAGGCGATTGCCCCAGGCCCAGGTGCCACAGCCCATGGCGGGGAGAATAAGTTGCTCGCGCATAACATCAGTTTGAATGGAGTGAAATACTGAGAAAAAGTCAGGAAAAGCTGATTAGCGCCGACTGAAAATTTGCCAGCAAACCAGTAGGGTAACGCCAAAATAACCGGCGATCGCCACCCAATCTAACACCGCAGTCTCCATCGCCATAATCCTCCTAGAACGATTCATTCTCCCACCAAAGCAGGTTTGCGCCCTATAAAAATAACTTGAATCTCCCCAGACACAACCCACAAATCCCCATCTTTAGCCCTTTTACAGCCTTCGCCCTGGGTCATGGGGAACTTTTTAAGGATTGTGACAATGGCGTGATATGATTGCACGTGGTTTGTACTGTTTCCCTTGTACAAAGCAATATAGACAGTCAAATAAACTGATCAAAACCCTTGATCTTCTAAACCTGCTGAGCGTGAATTCATCTGAGTCTCAAAGCCAATCAGACATTCCCAACTCTTCTAACTCAACCTTAGAAAACAATGGGGATTCGGCAAGTAACACCCCAATGGACGAGTACTATCAGCTCAAACAGTCCATTTTTTTTGTGACTCTTGCCATCAGTGGGGCGATCGCCCTGTTGGTCTGGTACTTTTATTCTGCCCAAACAGCAGTGAGTTATCTCATTGGTGCTGGCGTTGGAATAATTTATTTGAGACAGTTGGCAAAAAGCGTAGAAAAAATCAGTAGCACTAATCCCAGAACCGGTTCCGGTCGCCTAGCCCTTTTTATCGGCTTGATCGTCATCGCAACCCAACTGGAGCAACTGGAAATTCTCCCCGCTTTTTTAGGGTTCATTACCTATAAACTTGCCATCATTGTTTATGTGCTGCCGAATAGTTTACTTACCGCAGACAAAACAAATTAGAATTCCGCCCTAGCCCTTGATTGTCGAGAGAAAGAACCGGGGAAAGATCATCAAATGGAAATGCTTAATAGTTTAACTACATTTAGTTTATTTCCCCTTGCTGAACTCGAAGTCGGCAAACATTTTTATTGGGAACTCGGTGGCTTAAAAGTTCACGGACAGGTACTAATGACCTCTTGGTTCGTTATTGCTGTACTCGTGCTTGCTTCGATCCTAGCAACCCGTAATGTTCAGCGTGTCCCTGGTGGTTTCCAAAACTTCATGGAATACGCCCTCGAATTTATTCGGGATCTGGCTAAAAACCAGCTAGGCGAAAAAGAATATCGTCCTTGGGTGCCCTTCATTGGAACATTGTTCCTCTTCATCTTCATTGCCAACTGGTCCGGTGCCCTTGTGCCTTGGAAAATCATTGGTTTACCCGAAGGTGAATTGGCCGCTCCCACTAACGACATTAACACCACCGTAGCCCTAGCTCTGTTGACTTCCTTGGCATACTTTTATGCTGGGTTCAAAAAGCGTGGAATTGGTTACCTGAAAAAATATTTGGAACCAACCCCTATCCTGCTTCCAATTAACATTCTGGAAGATTTCACCAAGCCCCTCTCCCTGAGCTTCCGTCTTTTCGGAAACATCCTCGCGGACGAACTGGTGGTTGGTGTACTGGTTTTCTTGGTTCCCCTGATTATTCCTTTACCCTTGATGGCACTTGGTTTATTCGCCAGTGCGATCCAAGCGTTGATTTTTGCGACCCTCGCCGCAGCCTACATTGCTGAAGCGATGGAAGGTCATCACTAAGGGAAGGTTTGACTTCAGGATTATTGATAAAAGCCCGAAGGCTAGCTAGAAATTTCAACTTGATTTGTGTTTCTGGTCACTTTTTCTGTTAATTTTTTTGACGGGGATCTGTTTTAGAGACCTGTTTATACCCACTTCAATAACATCGAAAGGAAAAAATTATGGATTCTTTAACTGCTGCTGCTTCTGTTATTGCTGCTGCTCTTGCTGTTGGTCTTGCGGCGATCGGCCCTGGTATTGGTCAAGGTAATGCTGCGGGTAGTGCAGCCGAAGGGATTGCCCGTCAACCCGAAGCGGAAGGCAAAATCCGCGGTACTCTCCTCCTCAGCTTGGCTTTTATGGAAGCTTTAACCATCTACGGTCTTGTTGTTGCCCTCGTTCTTTTGTTTGCAAACCCCTTTGCATAAAAAGACACTGGACTGGGTTTAGGTCATTCGAGGCTGATTTAAAGGCAGCTTACCTGGATGACCTAAGCCCCGTTTTTCCATGGGACAATGGGGTAACCCCCTAGATGTATAAACTCTATAAGACCCAAACACGGTGGGGTCAATTGATAAATGACACACTGGACAATTGTTTTAGCAACTGAAGCAGTCGAGAAAACCGCTGAGGGTGGTCTTTTTGATTTTGACGCAACGCTCCCCGTGATGGCCATTCAGTTTTTGGTCTTGGCGGCGTTGTTAAATAAGCTTTTTTATAAGCCTATTGGTCAAGCAATTGACGACCGTTCCGATTACATTCGCACCAACTTAGTGGACGCGAAAGAACGTCAGCAAAAGGCGGAGGACTTAGCCGCTCAATATGAGCAAGAACTCCGTGATGTGCGTCGTGAAGCCCAGGATGTAATTGCAAAAGCTCAGACTGAAGCTCAAAAGGTCGTAGCAGATGAAGTGAAGTCTGCCCAGGCTGAGGCTTTGGCGGAGCGGGAAAAAGCAGCTCTGGAAATCGAGGCACAACGGGAATCTGCGTTCAAATCCCTTGAACAACAAGTTGATTCTCTAAGCCAGGCGATCGCCTCTAAATTAGTTGGGGCAAAGCTTTAGGGTAGTGCGGTTTTCGCTGCCTAGATGGGAACTCTTGAAGATTTCAAGCTTTTATATCTTTAAGAAAAAGAGTTATCCATTTTTAGATGTATACACCATAAGCAAATAGCGCTGGGGTAGATCGATATCATGGGAATTATTTCCTACCTTGCCACCGCATCGGAGGGTGGTTTTCATTTAAACTTCGACATTTTAGAAACAAACATTATCAACCTTGCGATCATCATTGGGGTTCTGTACGTCTATGGGAGCAAGTTTATTGGCAATATTTTAGAGACGCGCAAAAGCAAAATTGTCGCCGATCTAGAAGACGCTGAAAACCGCGCGAAAAAAGCCCAAGAAGCACTGACAAAAGCCCAGAAAGATCTCGAACAGGCCCAGGCCCAGGCTGCCAAGATTCGGGAAGACGCTAAGGTTGCCGCAGAAAAAACCAAACAAGACATCTTGGCCAAAGGTCGCGATGAAGTTGAAAAACTCAAGGCCTCTGCGGTTAAAGAATTAAGCACAGAACAAGCGAAAGTAATCACCGAGCTGAAGCGACGGGTTGCAGAACTTGCTCTGGCAAAAGTGGAAGCTCAATTGCGGTCTGATTTGGATGAGTCTGCTCAAGCCAAGTTAGTTGATCGCAGCATTGCACAACTGGGAGGTGGCGCATGAAAGGCAACACGATGATTGCTCAGGTCGTTGAGCCCTATGCTGGTGCCCTGATGACCCTTGCGCAAGAGACCAATAAAGTCGAGGCATTTGCAGAAAATTGTTGGGCTTTACTGTCACTCTTCCAAGAGTCTGCGGAGTTCCGGTCTTTTGTGATGAATCCTTTGGTCAAAGCAGAGGATAAAAAAGGTGTTCTGCAAGGGGTTTGTGGCCAGGATGTAGATGCCTACTTCCTCAACTTTTTGTTTTTGCTTGTGGATCGTCGGCGTATTGTTTTCCTCGAAGGCATTTGCCAGGAATTCGTCGCCCTCCAGCGAAAACTGAACAATATTGTTCTCGCTGATGTCACGAGTGCGCAACCGTTGACCACTGACCAAGAAGCGGCGATCGCCGATCAAGTCAAACAAATGACCGGGGCCAATGCCGTCGAATTGAACATTAGCACCGATGCCGATTTGATTGGTGGTGTCGTGATCAAAGTCGGTTCCAAGGTCTTTGACGCTAGCTTGCGGGGCCAACTCCGGCGGATCAGCATGGATCTATTAGGCTCAAACTAAGCTGGTGCCAATTTTTTGGACCTGTTTTAACACCGGCCACTTAACTTTAAAAGTGTCTCAATAGACTGTCCCTAGAATTAACCTTATTTAACAGTACAGACATGATTAGTATCAGACCCGACGAAATTAGTAGCATTATTCGTCAACAAATTGAGTCCTACGACCAAAAAGTTCAAGTCGATAACGTCGGCACCGTACTTCAAGTCGGTGATGGGATTGCTCGGATCTATGGTCTTGAGCAGGCCATGGCCGGTGAATTGCTTGAGTTTGAAGATGGCACCGTAGGGATTGCCCTCAACCTTGAAGAAGACAACGTCGGTGCCGTATTGATGGGCGACGGTCGTGACATCCAAGAAGGCAGTAGTGTGAAGTCCACTGGCCGGATTGCAGAAATCCCCGTTGGCGACGCGACCGTTGGCCGTGTTGTTGATGCCCTTGCCCGTCCCATCGATGGGAAAGGCGACATTGACGCTACCGATACCCGCCTCATCGAATTCATGGCCCCTGGGATTATTGCCCGTCGCTCTGTCCATGAACCGATGCAGACTGGGATTACCGCAATTGACGCGATGATTCCCGTCGGTCGGGGTCAGCGGGAATTGATCATTGGTGACCGTCAAACTGGTAAAACTGCCGTTGCGGTTGACACAATCATCAACCAGAAGGGTGAAGATGTAATTTGTGTGTACGTGGCCGTTGGTCAAAAGGCGTCCACCGTTGCTCAAGTTGTTTCGACCCTCGAATCTAAAGGCGCGCTAGATTACACTGTCGTTGTTGCTGCGAATGCTAACGATCCGGCAACTCTCCAGTACCTTGCTCCCTACACTGGTGCGGCGATCGCCGAGCACTTCATGTACCAAGGTAAGGCGACCCTCGTTGTCTACGATGACCTTTCCAAGCAAGCCCAGGCCTACCGCCAAATGTCCTTGCTGCTCCGTCGTCCCCCCGGACGTGAAGCTTATCCCGGTGACGTTTTCTACTTGCACTCTCGTCTTTTAGAACGGGCAGCGAAACTCAGTGATGAACTCGGCGGCGGTAGTATGACCGCTCTACCGATCATTGAAACCCAAGCCGGTGACGTTTCTGCTTACATTCCCACCAACGTTATTTCCATTACCGACGGTCAGATCTTCTTGTCCTCTGACCTATTCAACGCAGGTTTCCGTCCGGCGATCAACGCGGGTATTTCCGTATCCCGGGTTGGTTCTGCGGCTCAAACCAAAGCAATGAAAAAAGTTGCCGGTAAGCTGAAGTTGGAATTGGCCCAGTTTGCAGAACTCGAAGCCTTTGCCCAGTTTGCTTCTGACTTGGATGCAGCAACCCAAAACCAGTTGGCCCGGGGTCAGCGCCTGCGTCAGATCCTCAAACAGCCCCAAAACTCTCCCCTCTCCGTTGCTGAGCAGGTGGCGATTGTTTACGCTGGCTTGAATGGCTATCTTGATGATGTTCCTGTAGATAAAGTGGTTGAGTTTGCTGCTGGCCTCCGTCAGTATCTCGCCACCAGCAAAGCCCGGTACGGTGAAATCATTGCCAACGATAAAGTGCTTTCTGAAGAAGCGGAGAACCTCCTCAAAGAGGCGATCGCCGAGCACAAGCAAAGTTTCGCCGCTGCGGCCTAAGCAGATGATCATGTCGCCTGTGGCCTATGGCTAGCATCACCAGGGGTTGCAGGCGACCCAGAATCGAACTAAGGGATATTACTCATGCCAAACCTAAAGGGGATTCGCGACCGGATTCAATCCGTCAAAAATACCAAGAAAATTACCGAAGCGATGCGTCTGGTGGCCGCGGCAAAAGTACGTCGTGCCCAAGAACAGGTGACTTCCACCCGTCCCTTTGCTAACACCCTCTTGCAGGTACTCTATAGCCTCAAGAGTCGTCTCCGCCTTGAAGAAGCAGATTTGCCCCTCCTCAAGCAACGGGAAGTAAAGTGTGTCGGTCTGTTGGTCATCACTGGCGATCGCGGCCTTTGTGGGGGCTACAACGCCAACATCATCCGCAAAGCCGAACAAAGAGCAAAAGAATTAGCAGCGGCTGGTATCAGCTACAAGTTTGTGCTGGTGGGCCGTAAAGCGGTGCAATATTTTCAGAATCGCCAAGCTCCCGTTGCTAAAACCTATGCTGGTTTAGAACAAATTCCTTCGGCAGCAGAAGCGTCGGACATTGCCGATGAACTGCTCTCTTTGTTCCTCTCGGAAGAAGTGGACAAAATTGAACTGATTTACACACGCTTTGTGTCTTTGATTAGTTCTCAGCCCGTTGTGCAAACGCTGTTGCCTTTGGTACCTGAAGCGCTCACCAACCCTGACGACGAAACTTTCAACCTGATTACCCGGGGTGGTAAGTTCCAGGTCGAACGGGAAAAGGTGGCAACCGAAGTTAAAGAACTGCCCGCAGATATGATCTTCGAGCAGGATCCGAAGGACATTTTGAATGCTTTGTTGCCGCTATATCTCAGCAACCAACTGCTGCGGGCGCTCCAGGAAGGGGCAGCCAGTGAGTTGGCGGCGCGGATGACGGCGATGAACAATGCCAGTGACAATGCTTCTGAGCTGATGAAAACCTTGACGTTGTCCTATAACAAGGCCCGTCAGGCAGCGATTACCCAGGAGCTGTTGGAAGTGGTCGCCGGTGCAAATGCACTCTAAGAGGCGAACAAGTCATTCCCATTACCGTCACTAACGCTAACGGTTACTTGAGGACGGCTTTAATAACATGAAAGGGTGGCATAACCATGTCACTCTTTTTTTATAGTGGCCTAGGGAGGCGATCGCCAAAGAGTTTTAAGGAGTTTTTAGAGGGGATCAATTTACTGACCAAAGGAGATTTTTTGGGGTGAATTTTAATTGAAATATTGAGCCGTCAAGAATCCGTCCCAGACCCATCACCTTGGCAAACGCCTCTGGAAACGTCAAAATAGAATATTGAAATGTCAATTGTGGGTTCCATTTGTGAGTCAAGTTCGCACCGTTTCCGATACGAAGCGTGATTTTTATACACATCATACTCGGCCAATTAATTCGATTTTTCGGCGCGTCGTCGAAGAACTTTTGGTTGAAATGCATTTACTGTCGGTGAACGCCGATTTTCGCTACGATCCTTTCTATGCGCTGGGCGTCGTCACTTCCTTTGAGCGCTTTATGCAAGGCTATCGCCCAGAGGCGGATAAAGTTTCTATTTTCCAAAGTATGTGCCAAGCGATTGGGGGCGACGCCAACCGTTACAAAGAAGATGCAATGGCCCTGGTTGAACTGGCAAAACGTTGTTCTGGGACGCAACTGATTGAGTGCTTCCGGCAAGATGTGCCCCCCGAAGGTGCCCAGGAATTATGGGAAAAAATTGAGGCGATCGCCAAAAATGATCACTTTAAATATAGTCGGTTGTTTGCCATTGGCGTCTATACTTTTTTGGGTGAATCAGAGCCGCAACTCCTCGAAGACACCGAGAAGCGCGACGAAATGCTGACTACAGTCACCGCAGGTCTGAATCTCCCTGAGGAGAAAATGAAAAAAGACTTAGATCTTTATCGCAGCAATCTCGAAAAAATGAATCAAGTCCTAGAGGTCTTAGAAGATGCCCTCGCCGTAGAACGGCAACGTCGGGAAAAGGCAGAAGCAGAGGCGAAGGCCAAAGCAGCAGAAGCCACCGTAGCGACTGAAACCAACGACGAACAAGACGAACAAAAAGAAACCAGCGAATCCGGCTCCGATGCTTAGGATTACTTGTGCAAAACCTTGATTCTTAAATGTTATTTACTAACACTTTGATCTTCAGGATTTTTGATTGCCTTTGTGGGGTAAAAACTGCAGATCAAGGTGTTCTTTAATGGGTAATTGTGGCGGTGAAATCGTTCCCTCTTCTACGGTGTCGATAATCGCCTGTTCTTGAATAAAAAATTCCCCAAAATTTTGTTGCTGGAGTTGCAACTCATGGAATTGTAATTGCCCGGCGATCGCCAATTCTGCCCCAGGCTCCGGCAGCGGAGTTTCCGTAATCACCCAAATGCGCCCGGTGCTGTCCTGCAATTCGTAAGCACCTTGATCGAGGAGAGGTACCCGCTGGGTTACAGTTCCCTGGACATAGACCTCAGCCCCCGGTGACACAGCCCCAAGACTGGCGATGGGCTGCCTGATTGTACCCAGGTTTTCCTGTTGAGATAAAACTGTCCAAGGAGTACAGCCGATTAAATTTACTGCGATGAAGCCGCTAAGACACCACCGACTAACTTTGAAGGCGATCGCCATAGACAACACAAGCTTATAAACGCATCACAAAATCAAAAAAGTATCTCCAGTGTACTCGATTCCCCAGAAGCTTCAAAAATCTTGGGGCCAGTGATCAATGTTTCCAAAGAAATGTCTAGAAAATTTAGCGATGTACTGACCCCGAAATATCAACAAGATTGTCTAAGTTTGTGGAATCGTATCGAGGCCCGCCTTAGCCAGAAACTCCCTTGCTAGGATCAAAAGCAGCATTTCTAGCCGACGGTTCCCCTATGGTTTCTCCCCAAAACCCAGTTCAGATCTACGACACCACCCTCCGCGATGGTTGTCAGCGAGAAGGGCTTGCCCTCTCCCTCGAAGATAAAGTCCGCATCGCCCAACACCTCGACCGCCTCGGCATTCCCTTTATTGAAGGGGGCTGGCCAGGGGCAAATCCCAAGGATGAACAATTTTTTCTACATCTCCGGGAATATCCACTCCAGCAAGCGAAAATTGTCGCCTTTTGTTCAACACGACGTCCCCATTCCGCCGTCGAAACGGACTCTTTACTCCAGGCATCCCTCCGGGCGCAAACCCACTGGATTACTCTTTTTGGCAAATCCTGGGATCTCCATGTCACCCTCGGTTTAGGCACTACTTTGACAGAAAATTGCGCGATGATCCGGGAGAGTCTCGCCTATCTAAAATCCCAAAATCGGCGGGTAATCTATGATGCCGAACATTGGTTTGATGGCTACCAACAAAACCCCGAATATGCCCTCAAAACCCTCGAAGCAGCGATCCAAGGGGGAGCCGAATATCTGGTTTTGTGCGATACCAACGGCGGCACATTGCCCCAAGAAATTATGACCAGTCTCCAGGATATTCAACGGGCATTTCCGGATCTCAAGATTCCCCTTGGCATCCACACCCACAACGATTCGGGGATGGCGGTGGCCAACGCAGTAATGGCCGTGCAAGCCGGGGCCACCATGGTCCAGGGCACCATCAATGGCTATGGCGAACGGTGTGGTAATGCTAATTTATGCACGTTAATTCCCACCTTGCAACTGAAGTTAAATCAGCCTTGTCTCGCACCGGAAAAACTACAACAGCTCACCGGGACGAGTCGCTTAATCAGCGAAATTGTCAATCTAGCTCCCGATGACCATGCGCCCTATGTGGGCCGTTCGGCTTTTGCCCATAAGGGAGGAATTCATGTCTCAGCAGTGCAAAAAAATGCCCTTACCTATGAACACATCGATCCGCAAACGGTGGGCAATGAGCGGCGTATTGTCGTGTCAGAACAGGCGGGATTAAGCAATATTTTGGCTAAAGCGAAAAGCTTCGGCATTGCCTTAGAGAAAACGGATCTGGCCAGTCGAACAATCTTGCAGAAATTAAAGGATTTGGAGCATGAAGGCTACCAATTTGAGGCGGCAGAGGCGAGTTTTCAGTTGTTAATCCGTTCAGCATTGGGGCATCGGCAGGAATTTTTTAAACTGCGGGGGTTCCATGTGAATTGTGATGTGGGAGAAACCCAAAGTACGGCGATCGCCACGATCAAGTTAGAAGTGAACGGGAAAAATTTGCTCGAAGCAGCAGAGGGCAATGGCCCCGTTTCGGCGTTGGATCAAGCGTTGCGGAAGGTGTTGACGAAATTTTACCCAGAGATTGCCGAGTTTCAATTGACGGATTATAAAGTACGAATTTTGGATGGGGCAGCGGGCACTGGTGCAAAAACCAGGGTTTTGGTGGAATCAAGTGATGGCCTGGAACGGTGGACGACGGTGGGCGTATCAGCCAATATTCTTGAGGCATCCTATCGGGCTGTGGTCGAGGGTATTGAGTATGGTCTGTTGCGGCGATCGCCTTATCCCTCTGTGCCTTTACCTGTGGCAACCCTGTGACTCTAAATCTGCGGGGACGGTGTAGATTTTTTGACCCATTTTCCGATGCGGGAGAGTTGACATTTAGAGGCGATCGCCACCCCTCCTTTTTTGATCTGAGCTAGTATGGTTTGCAAGTCAAAATACCTAAAAAATTTTGGGTATCAGTATTCCTCATTGCCGTCTCTTGTTCTAGTTGCCGGACTCACTCAACTCAGATTTTTAGTTTATTTTCTGGTTCTGGTGTTGATCTACTATGACCCAAACCTACCAAACCCAAAGGACTCTCTTTTTGGAAAATTAGTAACTTAAAAGTTGCTAAGGCTTCAGAATTCTTGGGGACTGGGTCGCATCCTCTCCACGCAATTTTCATGTTTGATAATCTTCTTCCCCCCCTCAACGAGCATAATCTGCCCTATCCCGACACAATTCACCCGATTGTGGTGCATTTTGTGATTGCGATGGTGTTATTTGCTTTTTTCTGTGATGTGCTTGGCTATTTCAGCCGCAATAGCAAACTCTATGAAGTGAGCTGGTGGAATATGTTCGTCGCCACGGTTTCGATTTTTATTGCCATTATCTTCGGACAAATCGAAGCAGGTTTGGCGATCGCCTACGATGCCGTTGAACCCGTGCTGAATCTCCACACGATCATTGGTTGGTCTTTGTCGGGGATTATCGCGGCCTTGACGGGCTGGCGCTACGTGATTCGCTCTAAAAACCCGGAAACCTTGCCGATGTCCTATCTGGGTATGGGAGCAATTTTGACGGGGATTGTCTTTTTCCAGGTATATCTCGGCGATAAATTGGTCTGGGTTTACGGACTCCACACCACAGAGATTGTCAAAGCAGCGAAAGAGGGACTTTTATAAGCGATGTATTCTGATCTGATCCATCAACTCGATTTGGGGGCAAACGGCTTACCCTACAGCATTCCCATTCACCCGAATCTGGTGCATCTGACCCTGGGGCTGTTCATCATTGGCATTGCTTTCGATATTGTCGGTGTATTTTTTACTTTTGAGCGTCCCATTTTTAAATACCTATCGATCCCGGCCACCCGTTCTAATTTCTTTGATGTGGGCTGGTACAACATGGTGGCGGCGTCAATCATTACCTTTTTTACGGTGGCGGCAGGTTTCTACGAAATGCTGTTGATGGATGCCCCGTCTGAGGTAAAAAGTGCCTGGAATTTTACTGCGATAGATACGATGATTTGGCACGGCATCGGCGGCGTGCTGTTACTGGCGTTAATCGTTGGCATGACGGTTTGGCGGGGCTTTCAGCGGTATGTCTGGCGCAGCGATCGCAGTCGGCAGGTGCAGTGGTGGTATCTGTTGGCGGGACTGGTGATTATGTTTGTGATGTATGTCCACGGCACATTAGGCGCTCAGTTAGCCGCAGAATTTGGCGCGCACAATACGGCGGGTCATCTGCTCCGGCTCGGTGAAGATCCCAATGTGCTGTTGCGGTAGGGGTGAGAAAACTTAGGCTATGAAATTAAAAACAATTATTTCACTTTCGGCGATCGCCCTGATTTTGGGGGGATTTAGCTATTGGGTCGGGCAATGGTCCTACAGTTGGCTACCGCCCCAGGCTTCCGTGGAATCCCAACTGGTGGATCGGCTCTTTAGCACCCTGGTGGCGATCGGCACATTTATCCTGTTTGGCGTTGCCGGCACGATGACCTATTCGATCCTCTTCCACCGGGCAGGACGCTACGACACCAGTGATGGCCCCCCCATCGAAGGCAACGTCACCCTAGAAATCGTTTGGACAACGATCCCCTTCTTGATCGTGATTTATTTAGCCTATTTCAGCTATCAAACCTACCGCGAGATGAATATTCAAGCTCCGGGACATATGCACCAAGAGGCTTTAGTGACCAATGTTTCTACAGGGAAAACCACCATGGAGATGCCCGTCACCAACGTGGAAGTAACCGCCAAGCAATGGGCCTGGATTTTCCATTACCCTGAAAAAAATGTCACCAGCACCGAACTCCATCTCCCGGTAAACCAACGCGCCCACTTCATTCTGCGATCGCCCGATGTGATCCATGGCTTTTTCATTCCCGCCTTCCGGGTGAAGCAGGACGTGATCCCCTTTGAAGACACCGATTTTGAATTTACACCGATCAAAACAGGGAAATACCGCATCCGTGATTCCCAATTTAGTGGCACTTATTTCGCAGCGATGCAAGCCGATGTGGTGGTGGAATCCCAGGAAGACTACCAAACCTGGTTAAACCAAGCTGCCCGCCAAACCCCGACCCCAGCGCCAAACCAAGCCGTCAGTGAATACGCCCGCCGTCAACAGAAAGAAGACCGCGCCGCCTGGAAAACTGTGCCCCCTGCGCCGCCGCCCGTGGTGAATTATCATCCCTGATTTTGTTTATTGACCTTTTTCCTCTGAATTTTTTTGTCAGTCTTCCATAAATTTTCTGTAATTCCGTAATCGCTCACAAACCATGACCCAAGCTCCCCCAGAAGCCCTGACCAACGAGGGACAACCCCTCACCAACCTCCCGAACTGGCGTACCTTCTTTTCCTTCAGTACCGACCACAAAGTGATTGGACTGCAATATATTGTCACGTCCTTTTTCTTCTTCCTCGTCGCCGGGATTTTCGCGATGATCATGCGGGGGGAACTAATCACCCCAGAACCGGATCTCGTGGATCGCACCGTTTACAATGCCCTGTTTACGATGCACGGCAGCATTATGCTGTTTGGCTGGACATTTCCGGTGTTGGCGGGTTTTGCGAATTATCTGGTTCCTCTAATGATTGGGGCACAGGATATGGCATTCCCTCGACTCAATGCGATCGCCTTTTGGATGGTTCCGGTGTTTGGGTCGCTGCTAATCCTGAGTTTCCTGGCTCCGGGGGGACCCGCCCAATCGGGATGGTGGTCTTATCCCCCGGTGAGTATCCAGAATCCAGCGGGAGTGTTGCTCAATGGCGAATTTCTTTGGTTGGTTTCTGTGGCGCTGTCGGGGATTTCCTCGATCCTAGGGGCGGTGAATATTGTCACGACCATTGTGCGGATGCGATGTCCGGGGATGGGCTGGTTTAAAACGCCGGCATTTGTCTGGACGGTGCTGGCGGCACAAATTATTCAGCTTTTTGGGTTACCCGCTTTAACTGCTGGGGCGGTGATGTTGCTCTTTGATCTGACAGTGGGCACAACCTTTTTCGATGCCTCCCAGGGGGGCAGTCCGGTGTTGTACCAGCACTTTTTCTGGTTCTATTCCCACCCGGCGGTGTATGTGATGATTTTGCCGGTGTTTGGCTTTTTCTCGGAACTGTTCCCCGTCTATGCCCGAAAGCCGTTGTTTGGTTATAAGGTCGTCGTCGTTTCGTCAATGATTATCGTGGCGCTCAGTGGGGTGGTCTGGGTACACCATATGTTTGCCAGTGGTACGCCCCCCTGGATGCGGATGTTGTTTATGTTTTCAACGATGCTGATCTCTGTGCCGACGGGGATCAAAGTTTTTGCGTGGGTGGCGACCCTCTGGGGCGGAAAATTGCGCCTGGATACGCCAATGCTCTTTGCGATGGGGGGGTTGATTAACTTCGTTTTCGCGGGGATCACGGGGATTATGTTGGCATCGGTTCCGGTGGATATCCATGTGAACAATACCTATTTTGTGGTGGGGCATTTCCACTATGTGATCTACGGGGCGATCGTCTTTGGGATCTATGGGGCGGTGTACCACTGGTTCCCGAAAATGACGGGCAAGATGTACTACGAGGGTCTGGGGAAACTGCATTTCTGGTTGACGATGATCGGCACAACCTTGAATTTTCTGCCCATGCACCCGGTGGGTTTGATGGGAATGCCGCGCCGGGTTGCGTCCTATGATCCGGAGTTTGCCTTCTGGAATGTGATTGCCAGTATCGGCGGTTTTATCCTCGGCATGTCCACGATTCCTTTTTTGCTCAATATGATTGCGTCCTGGATTAACGGCGATCGCGCTCCCGCAAATCCCTGGCGGGCGATCGGTTTGGAATGGCTTGTACCTTCCCCCCCGGAACATGAAAATTTCGAGGAGTTGCCCATCGTCATCGCGGAACCCTATGGCTACGGCAAATCGGAACCCCTCACGGAAAATCTGGGGGGTTAAACCCATCATTTTGTCGCCCCATCACCATTCGTAGGGGCGGTTCGCGAACCGCCCTTACCGTCCCCGCCGAGCACCCCCCCTACCTAGAAATTCAGTTTTTTTAACACTGCAATTATTGTTATGACTGCCATCAATGAAACCCCGATCTCGGCAACAAGCCACGGACATGGAGAAGAGGATCATCGTCTGTTTGGATTTATTGTCTTTTTACTCTCAGAAAGTGTGATTTTCATCAGCTTTTTTGTGGGCTATATCGTCTATAAACTCTCGGCAACGGATTGGTTACCGCCGGGGGTTGAGGGTTTAGAAATCCATGATCCGGCGATTAATACGGTGGTGCTGGTTTCGAGTAGCGGTGTGATTTATCTGGCGGAACGGTTTCTGCATAAAGAAAATCTCTGGGGCTTCCGTTTTTTCTGGCTGCTCACAATGGCAATGGGGAGTTATTTTCTCTATGGTCAGGCGGTGGAATGGCAGAGTTTAGAGTTTGGGTTTACGTCTGGGGTCTATGGTGGAATTTTCTACCTGCTGACGGGGTTTCACGGGTTGCACGTCCTGACGGGGGTCTTGCTACAAGGGGTGATGCTAGGACGTTCTTTTCTGCCGAATAACTATGCTGGTGGACAGTATGGCGTGGAGGCAACGTCATGGTTTTGGCACTTTGTGGATGTGATTTGGATTATTCTTTTCGGGCTGATTTATCTCTGGCAATAATTGGGGCGATCGCCGCTCTTTTTTCCCTACGAAAATTTGAGACATAAAATTTAGACATAGTGGTGTGTAAGTAATGATTATTGATGACCAAATTTATGACGTAATCGTTGTCGGAACTGGGGCAGGCGGTGGCACGATCGCCCGAAAATTGGCGGATGAAGGAAAGAAAGTTTTGGTGCTAGAACAGGGGCAATTTTCTGAAAAGGAAAGCTCCGAATTAACTGAAGTCGAAGTTTTCAAAAAAGAGCAATACCACGCCCCGGAACAGTGGTACGACCAGCACGGTGAGCCATTCCATCCCCAAACCAGTTATTGCGTCGGCGGCAACACTAAAATCTATAGCGGGGTGTTGATGCGGCTCCGGGAAAAGGATTTTGAAGCGGTGGAACACAAAGATGGCATTTCCCCAGGGTGGGGGTTAAAGTACGCCGATTTTGAACCCTATTACACCGAAGCAGAAAAGTTATACCAGGTGCATGGGCAAGGCGGTGATGATGCCACGGAACCCTCCCGGAGTCAGGATTATGGCTTTCCCCCGGTCGAAAGGTTGCCCCAACTTGATGCCATTGATCAGCGTTTTAGGAACTATGGCTTACACCCGAACTATCTCCCCATCGGCATCGGGCAGGAAGGACGCACGGACTCCGAAGACACAGGCATTAGTCCCGCTATCCGCGCCGGCGATCGCCTGACTTTGAAAACGGGGGCGCAGGTCACCTCCATCCACACTGACCCCTCCGGCAAAATCGTGAAGGGGGTGCAGGCGGTCATCCAAAACCAAGCTTTTTTGTTTGTGGGGAACATCGTGGTTTTAGCGTGCGGCGCGATTAACTCAGCGGCATTACTCCTCAAATCAGCGAACGCCAAACATGAAAACGGTTTAGGCAATAGTTCCGGGCTGGTCGGTCGCAACCTGATGAAGCAATTGATGACCGTCATCGTCGAACAGGAACCCACCCTCAGAGATGGTCTTTTCCAGCGATCGCTTTATGTGAATGATTTTTATTGGGGTGACCAAGATTTCCCCTATCCCATGGGTCATGTGCAGGATTCCGGCGGCATTTTACAGGATGTCATTTTCTCTGAGTCGCCTCCTTTAATCTCCGTGGCAGCGAAGTTTTTACCGAAATTTGGGCTAAAACAGTTGGCGACCCGCTCCCTGGGTTGGTGGCTGCAAACGGAGGATTTACCGAATCCCGACAACCGTGTGTGGCTGAAAAATAATAAAGTTCACCTCAACTACACCGAGAATAACCTCGAAGCCCACGACCGCCTGTTATACCGTTGGCAGCAGATTCTTAAGGCGGTGGACAAGGAATTTAAAGGAACCCATCCCTACGCTCGGATGCCCATTTCCGTCGTCGCCCACCAGTGCGGAACCTGTCGCTTTGGCACAGACCCCACGGCATCCGTGCTCAATCTGGATTGTCGCCTCCATGACCTCGAAAATCTCTACGTCGTGGATAGTAGTTTTTTCCCGTCCAGTAGCGCCACCAGTCCCATGTTGACGGTCATTGCCAATGCCCTCCGGGTCGGCGATCGCCTGTTAGAAATCCTTAGATAATTAGTCCCAGCGATGTTGCCGCGCTTCATCGACGATCCCCTGAGCTTCTTCGAGGGAAATATCATAGCGATCGCTCAATAATCGCGGAATACGGTTGCAGTCACGGTTGGGATTCATTTTTGGATGCTGGGCATAGGTAGGGAGAGCAACGTTACAGAGAAAGGGCGAGGGCTCTGCCTTGAGTTGAATGGGTTCAAGGTTAAGCACGTCCCGTGAATTGATAAAAAAGAGCAGGGCACCACTGAGGTTCGCCTCGCTGAGGTTGGCATCACGCAGGAGGGTGCAGTTGAGATCAGCATCACTGAGATTGGCATACCTGAGGTCAGCGCCGCTAAGGTTGGCGTATCTAAGATTCACGCTGCTGAGATTCGCATACTGGAGCGCTGCCCCGCTGAGGTTGGCCCCGTTGAGATTGGCGCGGCTGAGGTTAGCTCCATTAAAATTAGCACCGCTGAGATTGGCACCACTAAAGTTGGTCTCAATTAGGCTCGCACCGCAAAAATCAACGCCCTTGAGATCCGCACCAGAGAAATTAGCGTCATTGAGATCCGCACCGCAGAAGTCAGTGGTTTCCGTCTTTTTTGTGGCCCTGCGGAAACTGAGGAATAGAAAAATGCCGCCAACAATTGCGGCGATCGCCCGGAGGTCGCTAGCTAAAATTTCGTGATCGCGATGGGTGTCAACGAGGGTAACGCTTTCGTTTTGGAATAAATGAGGATAATTGGCCTGCTGTCTTTGGCCAGGAAGCAACCATAACCACCCTGTCATCCAGAGCACAACTGGCAAGGTGATCGCCCCCATTGTCCACCCCTTGTTAATTTCTTCCTTTGGCTGCCATGGCTTGAATCGCTTGGGCATTCTTGAGACTCCCCGAATACTGATCCCATTATTGCGTCCTCGATTTGGCAACACTCTAATCTTTATACAGGCTTCAGGATTCTCGGAAATGACAAAGGGGAATTAATACCAAAACCTCCACAGCCCCCAGAAATCGGGTGTTGTGAAGGTAGTGGACTGACCAAAATCAGCTTTACAGTTTTGGGGAACTCAGATTTTGTCGGTGATGAACGTTCTACCAATGTTCGGACATTGGGTGGCCGCAGCGGGCGCAGTCAAAACCTCCGGGTGGATCAACGAATGAGGGGCAACTACAACCGCTATGGGTGCATTTTCCTTTGCCGTTTACGGGGTGGTTTTGGGAAATATCTTTTCGAGGCAGCCGCCCAAATAAAAGTCCTACATTTTTGGTCGGTTGAACGACTGGTGTAAGGGTCTTAGTATTCATCGGTTTGATCGGGTTTACGACTAGACCCCTCCAGGCTAACCTTCCCGGTTGGCGATCGCTAAAAATCTCAAAATTTCCGTAATCAATGGTTAAGGCAGGGCGATCGCCTTAGCTTTACGTTTTTTACCTGTGACAACTCTTTAACATTGCCCACCACCTGCCGCAGATAACCTTTGCCTTCCAACCTACCTGAATTGTTAGCTGGCTAGCACACACTAACATTTGTCTATGCCAAACCATAATTTTTCGCAAATTCTATCGGAATATCTGGAAGGGTATGAAACATCTCATCCCACGTACTCTGTGATTGCAATGCTTTTATGATGACTTGAAGGGGTTCGTCAAGGATTACTGGAAAATCTGCTTCTTCGGTCAACTGGGTCTTAAATGCTAGTTGTTCTTGAGGGGGGACAAACTGAGCGTTGACTCCTTCTTTATTGCCCCTTGCGTCAACTCGATACCAACCAACTTCGGGCAGATAAATTCCATTAAATCCATGCAAACTATATGGCGCGCCCTTATCATCAACACTTAATCGTTGATAGCAAAATCCGGCGGGAATCTGATTTGCGCGCAACAGCGCTGCCAACAAATGACTTTTGGCAAAGCAATAACCCGTTTTATGCTGGAGAACATCTGATGCTCGCCAAGTCACAGGATTCATTTGATAATCATAACTATGACAAATTTCATCTCGTACCCACTCAAAACATGCTTTTGCGATCGCTATTGGTGTCTCATATCCCAATGCAATCTGTTTAGCACGCTCCAGAATTTCTGGATGTCGCCAGTCGATGACTTCACTAACTTTTAAATATTCTTCCATATTGCTTGATACGAGTCGTAAGACCTTAGCTTTAAATTGCATGGATATTTCTCATATAGGATTGTTGCAAAAGCAATATTACAGATTTGTAAGCTTGGCGTGATAACACCCCCGCCGCGTAAATTGTTGAATATGGTGCGTGGGGTCACTTGTCTCAAGCGTTACTTCTGTTATGTAAAGTCGAATGTGGAGTGATCTAGACTAAATTAATGCTTATGTCCTTAGGATAGACGTTTTTCGTTCACTTCCATTTCGCTAGAGCCGATGACTGACGCTGACTTAATCCTGGCCCAAAAATATCAACCCCAGGCACCGATCCAAGTAGATCTGGAGTTGTTCCTCACCGCTGCCGAACGTCAAAAGAGCCGCCAACGCCTAGAGTTAGACAATGGCCAAGCGATTCACTTCAACTTATCCCGTGGCAGCCATATCCATCCCGATGACTACTTTCAAGACGCGACTGGCTCTACCCTTGTGCAGGTTAAGGCAAAACCTGAACCCGTGGTCACAGTCACGGCCTCGACCCCCTTGGAACTGCTCAGGGCAGCCTATCACCTTGGCAACCGCCACATCCCCCTAGAGGTGCATCCCCAGTATCTCCGCTTCTCCCCTGACCACGTACTCGAAGATATGCTTACCCGGTTGGGGTTGCAACTGAAACAGGAAATGCTGCCCTTTTTTCCGGAAGATGGAGCCTATGGCCATCATCACTAAGCACATAATTCAGGCGAATCCTGGGCGGTAACTCCCCAACATAAGGCGATCGCAGGATTTATACTTAAGAGTGATTCCCTTATCAATTTTTTGGTTGCCGAGCACCCATGTCAACGGAAACGGATCTACCGACCCTCTCCCCTAAAGATACTTCCCCAACCGAGATGGGCGTGGCCCCGTCCCAGAGTGTAGATGGTTTTGGGCCTGTGTTGCGCAACCCGAAATTCCTCGTCCTTTGGCTTGGTCAAATCTTTTCACAACTAGCCGACAAGATTTATCTCGTGCTGATGATTGCTTTGATTGCCAGTCACTTTCAAACGGCGGATCAGAGCATTAGTGCTTGGGTCTCAGCGGTCATGATTGCCTTTACGGTACCTGCTATTTTGTTTGGTTCCGTTGCAGGGGTTTATGTGGACCGCTGGTCTAAAAAAGGGGTGCTGATTATTTCGAATTTGTTGCGGGGCGTCTTTGTTTTTTGCATCCCCCTCTTACTCTGGCTCGTGCAAGATCAACCCAATTGGTGGGAGCTTCCCCCTGGATTTGTCTTTTTATTGGGGATTACCTTTGCTGTTTCTACCTTGACACAATTTTTTGCGCCAGCGGAACAGGCGACTTTACCGCTCATTGTGAAAAATAAACACCTGTTAGCGGCTAATTCTCTCTACACCACCACGATGATGGCCCTGTTAATTGTGGGCTTTGCGGTGGGAGAACCCTTGTTGGGCCTGGCGGATCAGCTAGTTGAATCTTTCGGGATTACGGGGACTTGGGGGAAAGAATTTGTAGTTGGGGGAGGCTATGCGATCGCCGGTTTGATTTTGTTGGCCCTGAAGACCAATGAAACGGAAACAGATCGCCAACGGGAACAGCCCCATGTTTGGGAGGATATTAAAGACGGCCTCAGTTATTTGAATCAAAATCACCGGGTGCGCAATGCGCTGATCCAATTGGTGATTTTGTTTTCTGTGTTTGCGGCCCTGGCGGTGTTGGCGGTGAGTTTGGCGGCTCAAATTCCGGGGTTAAAGGCGGAGCAGTTTGGCTTTTTGTTGGCCGCAGGCGGCGTTGGTTTGGGGATCGGTGCTTTCTTTTTGGGGCACTGGGGGAATCAGTTACCCTACCGTACCCTCAGCCTTTGGGGTTCTATCGGCACGGCGATCGCCTTAATTGCCCTTTCTTTTTCGATCCACAATTTGGTTTTTGCCCTCTTGAGTACCACCTGCCTGGGCTTTTTTGCGGCCCTGGTGGGAGTGCCGATGCAGACGACGATCCAGCGCGAAACCCCGGCGATCCTCCGGGGGAAGGTTTTCGGTTTACAGAATAATGCTGTTAATATTGCTCTATCTTTACCTCTGGCCCTGGCTGGGGTGGCAGAAACCTTTTTTGGCCTGCAACCAGTGCTTCTAGGTCTTTCGGGATTGGCGATCGCCGGTGGGGTATTGAACTGGTATATTTCAATCAAATCCTAACGCACACCACAGGATCCCCCTCAATGCATGTTGCTTGGCTCGGTAAAAAATCTCCTTTTTGTGGCAATGTCACCTATGGCCGTGAAGTGACCAATCACCTCCTCGATCGGGGCTATCAAGTGAGCTTTCTCCACTTTGCCCAGCAGGAAGAATGCGATCAGAAATGGCGGGACTGCCCAGAGGTTTTTTTACCCTTCCTCTACAAGTCACAAATTTACACGATCCCCAGTCCGAAATCGAGTCAAGTGCTGATGCGATCGCTCCAAAAGTTCCAGCCAGACCTCGTCCATGCCTCCCTGACCCTCTCGCCCCTAGATTTTCGTCTGCCCGACATCTGCCGCGAACTCAATTTGCCCCTAGTGGCCACCTTTCACCCTCCCTTTGACAGCAAACTACGCAACCTCAAATCCAGTACCCAATACCTCACCTACCAGCTTTATGCCCCCTGTCTAGCCAACTATGACCGGGTGATTGTCTTCTCAGAAATCCAAAAAGAAATGCTCGTCAAACTGGGAGTGCCACGGGATACGGTGCGCATTATCCCCAATGGCGTCGATGAACAAAAATATGCCCCGGCTCTCAGTGCCTACCGCCACACCTTCCAAGCGAAACGGGTATTCATTTACCAAGGCCGCATTGCCCCTGAGAAAAACGTAGAAGCCCTCCTCAAGGCTTGGCGACTGGCCAATATGGGAGAAGATTGTGTGCTGTTAATGGTCGGTGATGGCCCCCTCAAGGCTTCCCTAGAATTGCTTTACACCGAAGATCAAGGGGTCCGTTGGCTTGGGTTCATCGGCGATGAAACCCAGCGGATTGATCTCCTCCGGGCGGCGGATGTGTTTGTGTTGCCCTCTTTGGTGGAAGGATTGTCTTTATCACTCCTCGAAGCAATGGCCTGCGGTTTGGCCTGCATTGCCACGGATGCCGGCGCCGATGGGGAAGTACTCAACCAAGGAGCCGGGGTTGTCCTCGATACCCAGGGTGTCACCGGACAACTGAAAACCCTTTTACCCTTGTTCCGTGAACAACCAGAATTAGTCACAATCCTGGGTCACAAGGCGAGGCAGCGGGTGTTAGAACGTTACACCTTGCAGAACAACATCAGTCAGCTCGAACAAACTTACCAAGAACTGTGTCCCACGGCGGCGTCTGCCCCCCATCCGGCTCCAGTGCAAAGTTTTCCCTAAAAGGTTTACTGTTGACCAAGGTTTATCATGGGGAGACCAATGTATTTTTTGGCGATCGCCTTGATATTGTTCTATGGATTTAGACCAACAACTGCAAATCCTCATTGACCAAGCCCCCCAGGATGGCAAGATGCCCCAGGTGATGGCCCAGGCGATCGTCCCAGTCCTCAAAGCCTTCGCCCAAAAATTGCAATTCCTCGAATACTATGTTTGCCAATCTTTAGAGGGGGACTGGCTCATCACGACCCTTGCTCAACAGAGTGATCCCCAGCAGACCAAAACCGTTATCTACGGCTTCTCAAGCCTCGCCCTCGCCCAACAGCACCAGGGCAGCAATGCCGATCCGTCCCTAATTGCCGTGCCTCTGCCCGTCACCCACCTGTTGTTTCAGCTATTTTCGCTGGCCGCCGTTGATAGCTTGATCCTCACCGAAGCCCAGGGGAGCCTTGAAATTCGCCGCCAGGATCTGCAACAGGCCGTTCAACAACAATTATTAGGCGATCGCCCCCGTCAAACCCCAGACAGTCAGTGGGCCTGAACAAGACACCAAGGACAAACCCAGTTAATCCCTAACTAGATGGGGTATCAGCTTTTGTTTCCTGATCAGAGGTTTCCGGTTTCGCTTCCGTGGCCTCGACTTTTTCGCCGTTCCCTTCCTCTAGGCGGGCCTGCATCGAAACGGTTTTTTCAATTTTTTCGGCTTCTTTCTTAAATTCTTCCTGGAACTCATTGGAGGCATCCTGGAAACTGCGGATCGTTTTCCCAAGGCTCCGGCCAATCTCTGGCAACTTTTTCGGGCCAAAGATTAACAGAGCAATAATAAAAATGAGGGCCATTTCTGGCAGGCCAATCCCGAAAATATTCATAGATTCTGGGGGTTAAGGGTGGATTTTTGCTGTTTTATTTTACCGTTGCCGGGGCAGATCGTCGGAGGTTTGATCGCAGTTGACCACAGGCCGCATCTGCCTCCAAGCCCTTAGAATAACGTACGCTCACCGCGATCTTGTGATCCTGGAGGATTTGCTTAAAGACATTGATCCGTTTTTTCCCCGGACGCTGGAAAGGTACTTCGGTAATGGGATTGTAGGGAATCAAATTCACATGGCTTTGGAACCCTTTTAGTTTTTTGGCTAATTCGGCGGCATGGTCGGGCAGATCATTCACCCCCGCCAGCAAAATGTATTCAAAACTGAGGCGGCGACGGGTGATGGCGACGTACTCGCGGCATTCGTCCAACAGATCCTCAATGGGATAGTGGACAGCGGTGGGAATAATCGATTCCCGGAGGACTTGGTTTGGGGCGTGGAGGCTTACCGCTAGGGTGATTTGCAGATTCTGCTGGGCAAGGGTGCGGATCTGATCGGGTACCCCCACGGTAGAAACTGTCAGCGATCGCTGGCCAATGCCGATGTCTTGGTTCAGGCTTTGGATCGATTTAAGCACCTGTTCGAGGTTGGCGAGGGGTTCCCCCATCCCCATAAACACCACATGGCTGACCCGTTGCTGGAAATCTTCTTGGACAGTGAGCACTTGATCAACGATTTCATGGGCCTGGAGATGCCGGGTAAAACCACTTTTACCAGTGGCGCAAAAATCACAGGCCATGGCACAGCCCACCTGGGAAGAAACACAGACGGTGAGGCGTTTTTCGGTGGGGATACCGACCGTTTCAATAATTAAGCCATCGTGGAGTTGGAGGAGATATTTGCGGGTGCCATCGGGGGCGGTGCGTTGGTGGTGGATCTGCGATCGCCCCACGGGATAGGTGCCCATTTGCTCACGCCAAGCCTTCGGAAAGACGGTGATTTCACTCAGGTCATGGATCCCTTTTTGGTAGAGCCAATTGTAGAGCTGTTTGCCACGGTAGGCGGGTTGACCAGTGGTTTCGATCCAGTCGGTCAGTTCCGGGAGACTTTTGCCGAGGAGTACGTCTTGGGGCATGGGTTGCAAGGAAAAGGGGCGATCGCCTGTGATTGGGTTAAGGGATAAAGTTAAACAATTCCTTTTCCATTGTGGCATAGGGGCCGCTGCTTCCTGATCAGGTGCCCAGACAATTGAAAAACTGTCCTTAAATCCTTGGCTCCCCCAGGGAATCTGCCTATGATTTAAAGGTGGTGTATGGCAAGGAAAATCATGTTGGGCTGGCTATTAATTGGACTGGTATTACTCTATCTGGGGGGCTGTGGTTATCTGTTTTTTGGGCAGCGGCGGATTATTTTTGAACCCCAAGCCCAACCCTTACATCCAGTGCCGTCGGATTTTGCGCTACCCTACGAAACGATCACGATCCCCGTCACTTCAACGCAACAATTAACAGGCTGGTGGCTACCCCAGAACAAGGGGGACAAAACGCTACTATTTCTCCATGGGAATGGCGGGTTAACGGTTTACAATTTTCAGGCGATCGCCCTCTGGTACCAAGCGGGCTATTCAGTCTTGGCCTTTAACTATCGGGGCTATGGCCAGAGCAGTCCTGGCTTTCCCCAAGAATCCCAGGTGTACGAAGATGCAGCGGCGGCCTATACCTTTCTCACCCAGACTAAGGGGATCCCAGCCCAACAGTTGACGATCCACGGCCATTCCCTCGGCGGGGCGATCGCCATTGAATTGGCCCAGCGGTACCCGGTGGGTGGATTATTTCTAGAGGGCACCTTCACCTCGATGTTCGCCATGTCTACCACCAAACCCCTCTATCGAATTTTTCCCGTCTCTTTCCTTTTACACCAGCGGTTTAATTCAGCAGCTAAAATTACCCAACTCCAGCTACCGATTTTCTTTTGCCACGGGGAATTGGATGAAACAGTCCCCAGTACCATGGGGGCGCAACTGTGGGCGATCGCTAATGAACCCAAGCAATTTCAAGCTGTGCCTGGAGCCGACCACCATAACCTCGCCGCCGTGGGTCCAACCACGATCCAGCAGGGGATTACCTGGCTCGAAACCAAGCGTGCCCTCTGCCACGGGTAATTAAAACAGATGACAGAACCAATTTTTGTGGGGCGATCGCTCTCTTGTCACTTCCGGGGTGTTGCAGCCCTGACGGAACTCAACTTTGAAATTTATCCCGGCGAGAAGGTGGGCCTGATTGGGGCCAGTGGCGCAGGCAAAAGTACACTCCTTAGTCTCCTCAATGGTCAACAACAACCAACCCAAGGGCAATTGCTCATTTGGGGGGAAGTGATCGCAACCCTCTCCCCAAGGGGACGGCGACGCATCCAACGGCAGCTCGGTACCATTTACCAACAACTCCATTTGGTCGAAAGTCTGGCCGTCATTCACAATGTCAACGCGGGTCATCTGGGACGTTGGTCGTTCCTCCAGGCAACGTTTTCCCTGATCTTTCCCCAGGAGCGTTCCTTGGCCGAAGCCGTCTTAAAACAGGTGGGCATTCCCGAAAAACTCTTTGCCAGAACCAGTGACCTATCGGGGGGACAAAAACAACGGGTTGCCTTGGCGCGGGTCTTGGTGCAAAATCCGGCGGTGATCCTCGCAGACGAACCGATTTCTAGCCTTGATCCTCAACTAAGTCGGGAAATGATGGATCTGCTGGTGCAGCTTTGTGAAACCCAAGGAAAAACCCTCGTCGTCAGCCTCCACTCCCTGGAATTTGCCCGGAGCCACTGCGATCGCCTAATTGGTCTCAAGGGCGGCAAAATTCTGTTTGATCAGCCCACCACAACGGTCAGTGAGGCCCAAATCAACCACCTCTATGGTGAGCAATCGATATACTAGATGTCTGCATTTCTTGAAAAATTTCCATGGCGATCGCATCCTCTTCTGTTCCAAAAAATGATTGGCAACTGGCCGGGAAGCTCCTTCCCTACGCCAAGAAAAATCTCATTACCCTTGTTGTGTCGATTGTTTTGCTGATCCCCTTGGCGATCGCCGGTGCGGTTCAGCCCCTCGTTGTCGGTCAGGCAGTTTCCCTATTGCGGGGCGAAACCGTGTGGGGCATCCTCGCTGATCTCAGCATTCCAGCAGGGATTAACCGTTTAATCTGGATTCTGTTAGCCACCATTGTGATTCGCTTGGCCTTCACCTCGATCCAAGGGTACCTCGTCCAAAAAGTGGGCCAGGAAATTACCGCAGGCATCCGCCAGGATTTATTCGATCACGTCACGTCCCTTTCTTCTCGCTTCTTTGACCGGATGCCTGTCGGGAAGCTCGTCACCCGCTTAACCAATGACGTGGAAGCCCTGGGGGATGTTTTTGCCAGTGGGGCGATCGGCATCATTAATGATGTCATTTCCCTGGCCGTGATTATTGTGTCGATTTTTCTGTTGCAATGGCAACTGGCGATGCTCCTCATTTTGATGTTGTTGCCTGTCACTTTTTTGATCGTTTATTTTCAGGGGCAGTACCGCAAAGCCAACTACCAAGCCCGGGAAGAACTCTCCCAACTGAACGCGATGCTCCAGGAAAACGTTGCGGGGATTAATATCGTGCAATTATTTCGTCGGGAGGCCCTGAATGCCGAGTTATTCCGGACGGTTAATGACCGCTATCGTCTGTCCGTTAACAAAACAATCTTCCATGATTCGGCTGTTTCTGCCACCCTGGAATGGATTTCCCTCGTGGCGATCGCCGGAGTACTTTGGTTGGGAGGCTGGCTGATTTTCCAGGATGCTCTGAGCTTTGGGGTGTTGTCTGCCTTTATTCTCTATTCCCAGCGATTATTTAATCCCCTGCGCCAATTTGCCGACAAATTCACCATGTTCCAGTCGGGACTAACGGCCATCGAACGGGTGACAGAATTGATGTCGGAACCCATCGAGATCCAAGATAAACAACAGCATTTAACGACTTCTTTAAATCTCTCGGATTCGGCCTCTGGTGAAATTATTTTTGACAACGTTTCTTTTGGCTACAAACCTGGGGAATATGTCCTAAACAACCTGAATTTCAAGATCAAACCCGGTGAAAAAATCGCCCTTGTGGGGCCAACGGGGGCCGGAAAAAGCTCGATCATCCGTTTACTCTGTCGCCTGTATGATCCGAGTGAAGGACGGATTCTCGTCGATGGCATTGATATTCGTGATCTGCCCCAAGAAGATCTGCGGCGGCACATTGGCGTCATCCTCCAAGAAAGCTTTCTTTTTGCTGGAGATGTTCAACGCAACATTACCCTGGGGGAAGAGTATCCCTTTGAGGCGGTAAAGCAGGCTGCAGTGCTGACCAACGTCGATCAACTCATTGAAGAATTGCCCCAGGGGTATCGCACAGCCCTCCGGGAGCGGGGTACAAATCTTTCTGGGGGCCAAAAACAACTGTTGGCCTTTGCCCGGGTCGCAATCCGTGATCCGAAAATTCTGGTACTCGATGAAGCGACGGCAAGTCTGGATGTGGGTACAGAGGCGCTAATTCAGTCGGCCCTAGAACAACTCCTCGAAGACCGCACAGCGATTATTATTGCTCACCGTCTCTCAACCATCCGGGATGTGGATAAAATCATTGTCCTAAAGCAGGGAGAAATCCTCGAAACGGGGAATCACGATCAACTCCTCGCCCAAAATGGGTTGTATGCCAGCCTCTATCGTTTGCATATGTTGGGAGACTAGACGGGGCGTTTCCTTTGCTTGGTATGATAATGAACACAGAATTTTCATAAGGAACGGGCCGATGACAACCCACTTCATTACCGCAGAAATTGATCTCCAGGAAAATCCAGCAGATTTGCCCAAGGAAATTGAAGCAGAGCTCGAAAAGCGGGGTGATGTGCTCCGGTGGGCAATTACTGAAGTTGAAGAAAATACGGCAAAAGTTGAGGCGATCGCCTTAACTCCAGAAGACTAAAATCATGGCTTTGGTGGTTGATCCCGGTACCCAGAATATCGATCTAAAAGCGTGGCAATATTGTCATCCCCATTGGCATCGGCAGATGGAACGGATCAGCCGTCAAAGCCCCGAAGCCCTGCTTGTGCCCCACTCCCGCGCAGCCCTAACGGAAATCTTCCGCACAGCCCACCGGGAAAAAATTACGATTATCCCCTGCGGTAACGGCACAAAGCTCGCCTGGGGCGGACTCACTCCGAAAGTAGATTGGTTGGTGAGCACCCGGCAGTTAAATCGCATCGTGGATCACGCCGTTAATGATCTAACCATTACGGTGGAGGCAGGGATTACCTTTGCTGAACTACAAAACCATCTCAGGCCCCATAAACAGTATCTCCCCCTCGACCCCAGTTTCCCCAACCAAGCGACCCTAGGGGGAATTGTGGCCACAGCGGATACCGGCAGCTTGCGTCAACGTTACGGTGGTGTGCGGGATTTGCTGCTGGGGATCACCATGCTCCGGGCCGATGGCACCTTGGCAAAAGCCGGGGGAAAAGTAGTTAAAAATGTGGCGGGCTATGATTTGATGAAGCTCCTCACAGGTTCCCATGGCAGTTTGGCGACGATTACCGAATTAACGTTTCGCCTCTATCCGATTCAAGAGCAGTCCCAAACGATCTTAATGCTTGGGTCGTCCGCGCAAATACGCCAGGCCCAGAGCCAAATTTTAAATTCTGTACTTACGCCAGCGGCGGCAGATCTGCTTTCACCTCGACTATTACAACGGTTACAAAGGGGAACTGGAGAAGACTGGGGTTTGCTGCTGCGTTTTGAGGCGATCCGTGAGAGTATTACGGCACAACTGCAGGAGTTAGAGGCTATCGGGCAGCACCTGGATTTAGTCAGCCAACCGGAGCACCTGGATCTGTGGGAACAACTACGGGAAGCTTTATTTGGGGAAATGGTCGTCGCCAAGGTCGGCATTCTATCCCATCAAAGTATGGCTTTGCTGCAACACATTGAGACCCTAACCAATGGTCAGGCGATCGCCCGGATCCATTGCAAAAATGGCCTGGGCATCGTTGCGTTTCCCCATGACCAATTTCTCCGACAATTCCGAGCCATCCGGGATTTTTGTCAGGCTCACCACGGTTTTTTCACAATTATGGACGCACCCTATCGCCTCAAGCAGCAATTTGAACCCTGGGGCTATCCAGGTAACGCCCTGCCGTTGATGCGCAACATTAAACAGCAATTTGATCCCCAAAATATCTTGAGTCCCCAGCGTTTTGTGGGCGGCATTTAACGACCGAGAATAGCGGTGACAAATTGTTCAGGCTTCCCTGGGGTGACGACAATGGTCTGGTTAGGCCATTTCAAAACCACTGCTAACCGAACCGCCGTGGCATAGGCATTGTAGTGACCCAACTTTTTGTTCCAAAACTTTCCGGTAAAGGCAAATAGACCACCATTACCAAACAGCCGTAACGAACCATCCATGGCGGTGGGATCGTAGGTGGCACTTTCTAGATTTTCTAAAGCGATTTCTGTGCGCCACCCCAAGCGTTCAACGTAAAGGCGATCGCCGTCCAGATGATAGCCTCGCACCATAAATAATGCCGTCATTACCACAATGCCGATGGGCAAAATAATCCACAGCAAAAAATAAGGATTCTGTTGTTGGAGTCCTAAAATCAAAAACAGCAGCACCATGGCCAACAACACTACGCAAACAAGAGTTGTAATGGTGATTAAAGTTTGACTCCAAGGAGCCTTAAAAAACAGACTATTTTCCATAACTGTTATGAGAAGCTGATTTCACGGTAGCAAAGTTCTCCAAGAATTACGGCAGCGGTAAAGTTTTATCTCTGTTGGCCAGTATTGCCTGTCGCCCTTCAACATTTCCGCACATTTATCTCGTAAATCTTGGTCGTGACGGTGCTACCCTGGATTTCTCGCCCGCCTAATAGCCGAAACTTCACAACTTAAATATTAAGAAAGATGATAATTAGGCTACAATTGGGCAGAAATTGTCAAAAAAATTTACAGGTCTTAGGAACCATCCGTAAAATTTATGTCTCTTCCCATTCGTAACGTCGCGATTATTGCCCACGTTGACCACGGTAAAACGACCCTTGTTGATGCTCTCTTACATCAATCCGGCATTTTCCGAGAAGGCGAAGACATCCCCGATTGCGTGATGGACTCCAATGACCTCGAACGGGAACGGGGTATTACGATTCTTTCCAAAAATACTGCCGTCCGTTACAACGACATTCTGATCAATATTGTTGATACCCCTGGCCACGCCGACTTTGGTGGTGAGGTAGAGCGTGTCCTCGGCATGGTAGACGGGTGTATTTTGATCGTCGATGCCAACGAAGGCCCAATGCCCCAGACCCGTTTCGTGTTGAAAAAAGCCCTCGAAAAAGGTCTACGACCAATTGTTGTTGTCAACAAAATCGACCGCCCCAACGTCAATCCTGAAACTGCCGTTGATAAAGTTTTTGATCTGTTCGTCGAGCTTGGTGCCGATGACGATCAATGTGACTTTACCACTCTCTATGCTTCTGGTTTAGCCGGTTTTGCGCGGGAATCCCTTGAAGATACCAATGAGGACATGGAACCTCTCTTCCAAGCAATTCTGCAGCATGTGCCACCGCCAGCCGGAGATGTTAATAAGCCCCTCCAGTTGCAAGTTACGACCCTTGATTACTCCGATTACCTTGGCCGGATTGTCATTGGTCGCCTCCACAACGGCACGATTAAAGCTGGACAACAGGCAGCCCTAATCAAAGAAGATGGCACCATTGCCAAGGCAAAAGTGGCTAAACTGATGGGCTTTGAAGGCTTAAATCGTGTTGAACTCGAAGAAGCAACTGCTGGGATGATCGTCGCTGTTGCCGGGTTTGCTGATGCCAATATTGGGGAAACGGTGACGTCCCCTGAAGATCCCCAAGCTTTACCGCTGATCAAGGTCGATGAGCCTACATTACAGATGACCTTCTCTGTAAATAATTCTCCCTTTGCGGGCCAGGAAGGTTCTTTTGTGACCTCTCGCCAAATCCGCGATCGCCTCGAAAGGGAACTCGAAACCAACGTGGCCCTACGGGTCGAAGATGGTGAATCCGCCGATAGCTTTGCTGTATCCGGTCGAGGTGAACTTCACTTGGGTATTTTGATTGAAACCATGCGTCGGGAAGGCTACGAATTCCAAGTGGCCCAGCCCAAGGTGATTTACCGCGAAGTGAATGGCAAACCCTGTGAACCCTTTGAATACCTCGTGCTCGATGTCCCGGAAGAAGCGGTGGGTAGCTGTATCGAACGGCTCGGTCAGCGCAAAGGAGAAATGCAAGATATGCAGGCAGGCGCAGGTGGCCGTACCCAACTCGAATTTGTGGTACCCGCCCGTGGTTTGATTGGTTTCCGGGGTGAATTTATCCGGATCACGCGCGGTGCTGGCATTATGAACCATAGTTTCCTAGAATATCGGCCCCTCTGTGGTGACTTCGACACCCGCTATAACGGCATCATCACCGCCTTTGAAGAAGGCACAGCGACCTTCTATGCCCTTAAGAACGCTGAGGATCGCGGTCAATTCTTCATTACCCCAGGCACTAAGGTTTACAAAGGCATGATTGTCGGGGAACACAACCGTCCCCAAGATCTAGAGCTAAATGTTTGTAAGGCAAAACAGCTCACGAACCACCGGGCTGCCAGCGGTGATGAACTGGTTCAGTTACAAGCCCCCATGGAAATGAACCTAGAGCGTGCCCTCGAATATATCGGCCCTGGGGAACTCGTAGAAGTCACGCCCGAATCGATTCGTCTTCGTAAAGTGGAAACGAAGAAAATGGCCAAACGCTAATGTTCTAGGCATGACCCAACACCTGAAGGGTGAATGTTAGTGATTTTAAGAAAGGCTGATCCTGCCATGATGTGGGATCAGCTTTTTTTATTTCTAGTTATTTTTGTTGCATTTCTCGCCACGATTGCGACAAAACTTTACTGGCTGATTTGGCGAAGACAAAGGTCAGGAGAAAACCCACCAACAAATCCGGCAGATTAGAATTCGTGAGAAACACCAATCCGGCAGCAATTAACACGGATGTATTGGCAATGATGTCATTGCGGGAACACAACCAAACAGAAGACATATTGAGATTATCGTTGCGGTGACGTGTTAAAAGCAGTAGGCAAAGTAAATTCGCAAGTAACGCGACGATACCAATCGTCCCCATAATGGAAGCTTCCGGGCTAACGCCTACGAACAATTGGTAGCTCGCCCTTGCAAACACTGCAACTGCAAACAAAAACATAATGACTCCCTTAAGGAATGCGGCTCCAGCCTGGGCCTGCATGCTCTTGTTAATGACATACAAGCTGCTGGCATAGACCAAGGCATCCCCCAACATATCCAAAGAATCTCCAGTTAAAGAGAGGGAACCCGCTCGAATCCCAGCCCCAAACTCGACCATAAACATTACTGCGTTAATAAACAATACGATCCAAAGTACTTTTGCTTGTTGTTGCTTTAGTTTCGACAACGCACAAGCTTTAGCTTGACAGCAATTATCATCCATGACTTGGTTTTACATTTCGATATTCAAATTAATATTAGAATGTTTTTGCCGATAAGTGCAGATCGAGTTGAAGTTGATTTGTTTTATTGTGCAAGTTTGTTAAGGGCGTGGCTCAGGATTTCAGCAACCCGTTGATCTCGGAGGGAGTAATAGGCTAGTTTCCCTTCATTCCGATATTTCAGGATTTTGAGATCGCGTAATTTTCGTAAGTGATGGGAAGTCGTGGCAATTTTGATGTTGAGTAAAGCCGCAATGTCACACACGCAGAGTTCTTCACTTGTACTGAGAGCGGCCAGGATCTTGAGACGGGATTTGTCGGCTAAAGCGTTAAAGAGAATCTGAGCTTCTCCGAGTAAATCACCCTCTGGTAATTGTTCACTGGCTTGGGCCACCAAATCCGTATTAACACAGCGGACTTGGCAGATATCCTGTGATTTTGGCTTTATCACAACTTTTAAGGGCGCAAATTCTACAATTATTTAATTGTACTCATTGGGTCATCGATCCCAGAAGGCGATCGCCTTTATTTTGCGATTTATCTTGCAATATTTTGTAACAATGTGTATCAACTATTCACAAAAAAGGGTTTAAACCCTGGTGTAGAGCTTGTTAGACTGTAACCTAATCAAAACCCCAAGTCTCACGCGGTTATATTTGGCAAAAAAGAGACTGATCCCCATAAAAAACGGAAGCAATAAACATTACAGATATGGTAAGCACTGTTAACAAATCTGCTGGCGTAGAGGAATTGCGCCCCGGCGTGAAAGTTCCGGCGAAGGAAACTATCCTGACTCCCCGCTTTTACACCACCGACTTCGATGAAATGGCGAAGATGGATCTTTCTGTCAACGAAGAAGAGATGGAAGCGATCATCGAAGAATTCCGCGTGGACTACAACCGTCATCACTTTGTTCGGGATGAGTCTTTTGATATCTCCTTCGACCATATCCAAGGGGAAACCCGGCAACTCTTCATCGAGTTCCTGGAGCGCTCCTGTACTGCTGAATTTTCCGGCTTCTTGCTCTACAAAGAATTAGGCCGTCGCCTCAAGGACAAGAATCCCCTGTTGGCTGAAGGGTTTAACCTGATGTCCCGGGACGAAGCGCGCCACGCTGGTTTCCTCAACAAGGCGATGACAGATTTTAATCTCTCCCTTGACCTTGGTTTCCTCACCAAGAGCCGCAGCTACACCTTCTTTAAGCCGAAGTTTATTTTCTACGCTACCTACCTTTCGGAAAAAATTGGGTACTGGCGTTACATCAAGATTTATCGTCACCTCGAAAAGAATCCCGAAGACCGCATTTATCCGATCTTCAAGTTTTTTGAAAACTGGTGCCAAGACGAAAACCGCCACGGGGATTTCTTTGATGCCCTGATGAAAACCCAGCCCAATATCCTTAATGACTGGAAAGCGCGGTTGTGGTGCCGTTTCTTCTTACTCTCTGTCTTTGCGACGATGTATCTCAATGATACCCAGCGCCATGGCTTCTACGAGTCCATTGGTTTGAATGCGCGGGAATTTGACAAGGAAGTCATTTGGGAAACCAACAACACCGCTGGTCGGGTCTTCCCGATTATCCTCGATGTCGAAAAGCCTGAGTTCTACGAGCGTTTAGAAACATGCGTGCAGAACGGCGAAAAGTTGCGGGAAATTGATGCCAGTGATGCGCCTGCTCCTGTGAAGCTGTTGAAGAAGTTACCTGCTTATCTCTCCAATGGAGTTCAGTTTATTAGCTTGTACTTGATGAAGCCGATCCGCGTTGATCAACTGGCTGGTACTGTCCGGTAAACTCCACGCCTCTCTAGCTTCCCGAACGGGAAACACCCTCCGCCTTCGGCACCTCCCTCAAGGAGACCCCCCTCTAACTCCCCTCAAGGGGAAAATCATTGGCCTCCTTCTTTTTTTCAGAGGGAGGATTTTTTTGTCTAGAGATAGCGAGATTGCAGGGTTTTGGGCTATGGTTGTTTAGCCAGGCGAGGTATTGATTGACTCAGTGGCGATCGCCTTTTTTGGACTGGGATAAAGTTTCTGGATCTAGCGCACCGATGGTTGATGCATTATTTTGGACGGACATTTTGACCTTTGCGGCGGACACAAGTCACCGGATTGGCGCAGAATTAACGGAAAAATTTGGGAAGCTCACGGCAGTTCGTAAGGCTGATGGTAGCTTGGTGACGGAAGCGGATCGGTGGTCTGATCGAGAAATTTGTCAGGCGATCGCCAAAACCTTTCCTGACCATGGCATTCTCAGCGAAGAAAAAACGCATATTTTGCCTGATAACGATTGGTGTTGGGTGATTGATCCCATTGACGGCACAACGAATTTTACGCGGGGCATTCCGATCTGGGGCATTTCTCTGGGGCTACTCTACAAAGGCACCCCCGTTTTTGGTTATGTGCATTTCCCTTGGTTACGCCAATCCTTCCATGGCTATTGGTACGGGGACTCCGGTTTAACGGGGCCGACGGGGGCGTTTTGTAATGGCGAACCCCTCCAGACCAGCGACGATGAACCGAGCCTAAACCATATATTTAACCTCTGTGCCCGCAGTACGGCAGTGGCAGCCCAACCGAATTTTCCCTGTAAGATCCGCTTGATGGGGGTTGCCAGCTATAACGTCTTAATCGTGGCTTCGGGAGCGGCCCTGGGGGGTGTGGAAGCCACTTCAAAAATTTGGGATATTGCGGCGGTATGGGCGATTATCCAGGCCGCTGGGGGGGCCATTGAATCCCTTGAACCGAACCCGATGTTTCCTTTAAAGGTAGGCCAAAATTATGGCGATCGCCCTTTCCCTTGTTTAACGGCGAGTCGGGCAGAACTGATTCCCGTCTTCAAACCCTGGGTACAATTTATCGGCGATCAAGTCTGCGAAAAGTACGGATTGTAAAGAACTTCGATACAATACACAACTGAGCATTTTGACGAACCATTGCGAGGACTCCCCCGACCATGACTGTTGCGGTTGCCATTGACCACCTCCAGAAAAGCTACGGCACCACCCAAGCGGTAAAGGATGTTTCCTTCACGGTGGAACAGGGAAAAATATTTGGGCTGTTGGGGCCGAACGGTGCAGGCAAAACGACGACGATTCGCTGTCTCTGTACCCTCGCCCAACCGGACGGAGGCCAGATCGAAGTCTGCGGTATTTCTGCCCTGACCCAACCGAAAGCAGTGCGACAACGGCTCGGCTATGTGGCCCAGGAAGTGGCGATCGACAAAATTCTCACCGGGCGGGAACTGCTAAATTTACAGGCGGCCCTCTACCATCTCCCGAAAAGCTTTATTCCCCAACGGGTGGAACAACTCCTGAATGCCCTAGGTTTAAACGATTACGCTGACCAGAAAACAGGCACCTATTCCGGTGGTTTGCGAAAACGCTTAGATTTGGCGGCAGGTCTGCTCCATCAACCGGATGTGTTGGTTCTAGACGAGCCGACGGTGGGCCTCGATATCGAAAGCCGCGTCGCAGTTTGGGATTTTCTGCGGCAACTGCGGGCGGCAGGCACGACAGTGATTATCACTAGCCATTATCTCGAAGAAATTGATGCCCTCGCCGATAGTGTCGCGATTATTGATCAGGGCCAAGTCATTGCCAATGGTACCCCCAACGAACTCAAGGATAAGGTGGGTGGCGATCGCATTACGTTACGCATCGAAGAATTTACCTCTGCCCAGAATGCCGAAAAAGCGAAAGAAGTGGTGTCGGCTTTGGATTTTGTTGAGAGCGTGATTATTAATGGCTCCCAAGGGAATTCTTTGAATCTGGTGGTAAGTCGCCAGGGTAATCACCTGAGCACCATTGAGCAAAGCATTCAAGCGGCTGGACTGCCCATTTTTAGCTTGAGTCAAGCGCGACCTAGTTTGGATGACGTTTATCTCGCGGCTACGGGTAAGACCCTCATGGATGCCGAAATCGAAGCGGCCAGCAAGCGGGATCTCAAAAAAGAGAAAAAGCAACAAATGAAAGGTTAAACCCATCCATCGTTTCTGGAGAATTTGTCCACGCAAAAGTTGATCGCTCAAAAACCCTCGCTAAAGATTATCAAAAAATATTTATGGGATGTGTTGTTCGGAATGGACGCCTACGTTTAAATCAAGGCCAGATTTTTTGGCGGGAAACAGGACAGGGAAAGGCGATCGCCTTTATTCACCGGGAATATAGCGACAGTAGTCAGTGGTTAGATTTTTTTGAAAATTTAGGGCGAGATCATCAATGCTTTGCGCCGGATTTGTTGGGGTTTGGGGATTCTGATCCAGCAGTTTCGTCCCAGTCTATTCAATGGCAGAGTGAAATTTTAGCGGAATTTTTTAGCCAATTAAATCTGAAGAAAATATATTTTGTGGGAGATGCCCTTGGAGCTTGGGTTGCTACCCGTTATGCCCTGAACAATCCCGAAAAAATTCAAGGCTTAATTTTGCTTTCCCCGATTGGTTTTGAAGCACCCAATAATGCTGGTTATTTCCTTGAAAAATGCTTGCTATTACCAATTCCAATTTTGCCTTGGGGACTTAAATTACTTTATCCCCTAGGTAAGCTAATTGGCCTCGGTCAAAAGATTCAAAAACTGCTCAACTATCGACAACAGTTGCTTAAATCTCCGGCCAGTCGACGACTTTTGTTTCAGCGGCATCCCAGCGAAATTCAGGCAGAATATCTAAACTCTGAATTGTCTCAGCTAACTGCACCTACGTTAATTGTTTCAGCCGATCAAGGCTCCCACCAAGCGCTATTGTTTGCCAAAAAAATTCCCCAATCACAAATGGTTAAAGTCCAAGACAAAATAGAGGCGATCGCCTTAATCAAAAACTGGCTTAACCAACAGCAAACCTAAAGCCAATGGGCGAGGGGAAACAAAAGATATTCCAGAAAGAAGAGTTTCCAAATAAATTGATAAAAGCTGGCAATGGATTTTTTCGACGCAAGATCAATCTGACGACTACGCCACCACAGCAGAGCACCCAGGATAATGTGACACCCAATAAATAGCAGTTGATTCAAACTGGTGGTCATCATTATTTCACCGACAATCATACCGGCGTAACAGGCAAAAATAATCCCCAACGAAAGCTGAAAAATTCGTTTTTTACCCAATAAAATTGTAAAGGTTGTGATTTGATATTGGCGATCGCCCTCTAGATCCGGTACGTCTTTAAAAATGGCGATCGCTACCGTAAACACAATAATAAACCCCGTCAACAGCCATACCATCGGCGTAATCACCACTGGGTTCTGTAACATCGTCTGAAAATGGGCAAAAAGGCCAAGGTTCACCACCACACCCCGCACCGTAAAAATACACATCGCTGCGAGTAGGGGAAACCGTTTCAGGCGCACTGGGGGCAGAGAATACATTGTCCCGATGGCCAAGCTCCCCCACACCGTCACCCCAAGCCACAGGCCACTAAAAGCACTCAAAATCAGCGCTAAAGCTCCGCAAAACCAGACAATACCCCAACCTGTTTTTCGAGAAAAATGTCCCGCCGCCACTGGTAAATGGGGTTTATTAATTTTGTCAATGTCAATGTCCGTCAGTTGATTGAGGCCGACAATAAAGACATTGCCCGCCAGACAAGCGAGCCAAGCACCAAGCACCGACTGACCATAGCCCCAGGAAAATGTTTCAGGGGTCACCGCCAACAGCGCCAAAGCCCAAACACTCAGACTCGTGCCGATAATCGTATGGGGCCGGGAAAATTGCCATAGGGAAGCAAGAAATGACGGTCGCGGGGCAGTGGGAGAAATAGAAGACTTCACAGGTAAAAGGTTGCACCTCAAAAAGGCGGCAGCATACACTAATCGCACATCATTTTAACGGACTTGTCCATGGCTTCTCCCCTTTTGGCGATCCTCCAGGAAAAACTCCAGACCGCACCGCACCAGCGCCTCACCTTTGCTGAGTTTATGGAATTGGCGCTCTATCACCCCACGGTAGGTTACTACAGTAGTGGGAAGGTGGCGATCGGTGCCCAGGGGGATTTCTTCACGGCCACATCCCTCGGCCCAGACTTTGGGGAATTATTGGCAGAACAGTTGCTCCAAATGAAACAAATTTTGGGGCGATCGCCGTTTCAGATCGTCGAAATGGGAGCAGGCAAGGGCGACTTGGCGAAGGATATTTTGTTTTACCTCCAGCAGCATTATCCAAAAGAACTTGAAGAAATTGAATATTACATTATTGAAAAATCCCCGGCTCTCCGCCAGCAACAACAGGAAAAATTAGCAGGGTTTTCCTATTGCAAAATTCAATGGTGCGATTGGTCAGAGTTACTTGAAAATAGTATCCAAGGCTGTTTTATTTCTAATGAATTGCTTGATGCCTTTCCGGTACATTTGGTCACAGTGAATACCGGGAAACTTCAGGAGGTTTACGTTCAATATAATCCTGCTCAAAATGCATTGGAAGAAGTGAATGATTCTCTATCTACACCAGAGATTCAAGCTTATTTTGATCACTTAAATATTGATTTCTCTAATTATCCTGATGGTTATCGCACAGAAGTTAATCTAGGGATGCTGAGTTGGTTAGAGCAGCTACAGACCAAACTAAAAACCGGCTATATTCTCACCATTGACTATGGCCATCCAGCGGCAAAATATTATCATCCCCAACGGTCTCAGGGCACTTTGCAATGTTATTTTCAGCACCGTCGCCACGATAATCCCTACACCAATTTAGGCGAACAGGATCTAACAGCCCATGTGGATTTTACCAGCCTCCAAAACCATGGCGAATCCCTAGGATTAGCAACTTTAGGTTTAACGCAACAGGGACTTTTTTTGATGGCTTTAGGGTTAGGCGATCGCCTCAATGCTTTATCCCAAAACCCCACCGATGTGATGACCCTCTTTCGCCGCCGAGATGCCCTCCATCAGTTGATCGATCCCATGGGTTTGGGGGGCTTTTATGTCTTGGTTCAGGGAAAAAATCTCACGGATGATCAGCTTCAGACTTCCCTAAAAGGTTTAACCCAGCCCCCCATGGTCTAATAGTTTTCAACGATTGCGGAAGGTTCTATGCGTCCTGTTTTGTATTTGGCGATTACGAGTCATGGGTTTGGCCATGTGGTGCGGGTGGCTTCGGTGGCGGCCCAGGTACAGAAATTACTGCCCGATGTATTGCTGATTTTTGTGACGACGGCCCCCCATTGGCTGATCAGAAGCTATGTAAAGGGAGATTTTATTCAACGGCCAAAACGCTTGGATGTGGGAGTTATTCAGGCGGACAGTTTTTCCATGGACTATGGCGCGACCCTAGAGAAATTGCGGGAAATTCGTCGGCGATCGCCCCGGATTATTGCGAGTGAAGTGGACTTTTTACGGTTAAATCGTGCCCAATTGGTTTTAGCTGATTTGCCGCCCCTGGCGATTCCCATTGCCCATGGTGCGGATATTCCCTGTTGGTGTATGGGGAATTTTGGTTGGGATTTTATTTACCGTGCTTGGGGTGGAGAATTTATTCCCGAAGCCGATTGGATTACAGAGCTTTATCGTGAAGGTGATCGCCTGTTTCGTTTACCGCTGCACGAACCCATGGGGAATTTTGCAAACGTTACCGATGTGGGACTGACGGGTGGCGATCCGCAATATGATCTGGCAGCCCTGCGGGAAAAATTTCAATTAACTCATCCCAAGGAAAAAACTATTCTTCTCAGTTTTGGCGGCCTCGGTTTTGCAGGAATGCCCTATGAAGCCTTGGCGCAATTTCCTGATTATCAATTTATTAGCTTCGACCGGAACGCCCCCGATTTAGCAAATCTCCGCAAAATTACAGAGACCCAATACCGCCCCGTTGACTTCATGCCCCTGTGCGATCGCATTATTTCCAAACCGGGCTTTAGTACCTACGCCGAAGCCCTGCGCCTCGATCTTCCCGTTGTGACCTTGCCTAGGGATGATTTTGCCGAAGGGCCAATTTTAATTAAAAACCTCCAACAATATGGCCACCACCAAATTTTAGATCCAGAGCAATTTGCCCAGGGTGATTGGGATTTTCTTCGGGAATCACCCCAACCGCCCCAAGACAATCAACCCATCGATAAGACGGGCACAAAGGCGATCGCCCAAGCCATTGCCGAATTTCTCAGCCATTAATTTCCCGTAACAAAAACCTCAGGTATAGACTCCGGTTCAGGAAACGGTGATTCCCCCAGGACAAAGGGGAGGTGCGCCCCCGTAAGTCCCTTAATAATGTGCTCAGGGGTTGTCGGGAACACCACAAACAGAGGGTGAATTTGGGCCGGAAGATTACTGATCATGTGGGCCTCCGACTCTGGCATTAACCACTCGTAATCTTGATCAAGGTAAACCTGGGTATGACGCCAGCGCAGCAATAGCTCCGAAAAAGTTTCCCCAGGCCGATGGATAAACACCATAATTTCGGCATCTAGCTTAATTTGCCACTCCGGATCACAGGTTAAAATCGCCAGATCACAAGGCAAAATCAAGGTTTTTGGAGTGGAGCGCTGTTCATTTCTGCTGAGGTGGCGCATCACCGGCAGCGGCATCACAATTAAACTCCCCTCAGGACGCCGGACACTGGGCACCAAAGAAAGGTAAGGGCGATGTTGCTTCAGTAAGGCGATCGCCGTTTGTCGATCACTGTAGGCCGCTAAAAGCGTTTCATACTGACTTTGCTGTCCGGTCATCGTTTGCTCTCTAACCCAAATCTTCAAATACCTTAAACATCGGCAGATACATCGATAGCAAAATAACACCAACCATCGCCGCAATAATCACCATCATCGCTGGTTCTAGAATACTGGTCAGTGCCTTCACCGTCTGCTCTACTTCATCTTCGTAGAAATCTGCCACCTTCATCATCATGCTATCTAATTCCCCTGTTTCCTCACCAATGGTCATCATTTGAATCGCAAGGATCGGAAAAACCCGGTCGCGATCGAGGGCAACACTTAACATCCCCCCCTCTTGAATTTCAGACTTGGCATCATTAATCGCCTTGGCAATGACCACATTCCCCGCTGTTGCTCCGACAATATCAAAGGAATTGAGGATCGGTACCCCAGACCGGGTTAATGTCCCGAAGATCCGACAGAACCGAGCCACCGCATTTTTCCGGAGCAAATCCCCAAACAGAGGCAACTTGAGTAACAAAGAATCAATTTGCCACCGCCCCATTTCGGTGTTGTAGTAGCGGCGGATCGCAAAAAAGAGAATATTGGCACCAATAATCATCAGGAGCACATTCCCAAAAGGCATTGGCAATAACCCTTCGTTGGTTCGCAGAAAGTTACTGATCCCCATCATGATGATCGTTAAAGCCGGCAGTTCTGTGCCAATACTTTCAAAAATATCGGCAAAAACCGGAATCAAAAAGACGGTCATCCCAAAGAACACCGCCACCGCCAAAAATGCCACGGCCATTGGGTAGGTCATAGCTGATTTGATTTGGTTTTCCAGTTTGGCCATGTCTTCGAGTACCTTCGCCAAACGGTTCAGGACTTCATCGAGCACCCCACCAATTTCACCGGCTTCTACCATGCTGACATACAGGGTATCGAAGCATTCTTCGTGGGGCCGCATCGCGTCGGAAAGATTCACCCCCTGCTGAACTTCGGCCTTGATGGCAGTGAGGGCTTTACGCATCTTGATGTTGGAGTGGTTTTCTCCCAAGATGCTTAGACAACGAACGATCGCCACCCCAGCATTGATCATCACCGCAAATTGTCGCGAAAATACGGCTTTATCTTTGATGGAAACTTTTGCGAGGGCTTCTTCTAAAAACGAGAGATCGATTTCCCCCGGCTTCATGATCTTGCCCACTTCTGGATAGCGCGTCGCTAGCATGGTGCGGGCTTGTTCGGGGGAATTGGCTTCGATTTTTTCTTTTAGCTTTTGACCGTTGCGATCAACGACTTGTGCGACATACTGTGCCATGGCTTTCGTTCACTGGGAAAAATGGAATAAAGGGTGTCTTTTGCCAGCTTAACTGACAATATTTATTTAGCGACGTTTTGCGGTTGGACTAGCCCCCAAGGCTCCCCCAACGAGTCGTTGTAGTTCATCGGGTTTACCACTCTTCGACAGGGCTTCTTCAAAGGTAACGGTGCCTGTGGCCACTAAACCCGCCAGGGCTTGCTCCATAGTTTGCATGCCGAGTTTCATGCCCGTTTGGATCGCTGAGTAAACCTGGGCGCTTTTTCCTTCACGAATCAGGTTGGCGATCGCCGGGGTGACAACCATAATTTCTTGGGCCATAGAGCGCCCGAATTCACCGGGTTTCGGATTCGCTTTTTTCACTAGACATTGACTAAAAACAGCCAAGAGAGAGTTGGAGAGCATCGCCCGAATTTGGGGCTGTTGGATCGGCGGGAACACGTCTAACATCCGGTCGATGGTGCTGGCGGCGGAGTTGGTGTGGAGCGTCCCGAAGACGAGGTGCCCGGTTTCAGCGGCGGAGATAGCCAAGGAGATAGTTTCGAGGTCTCGCATTTCCCCGACGAGGATGATGTCTGGATCTTCCCGGAGCGCGGCCCGGAGCGCATTGGCAAAGCTTTTGGTGTCTTCTCCCTTTTGCCGTTGGTGGAAGAGGCTTTTGTGGTTTGGGAAAACGTATTCAATGGGGTCTTCGACGGTGAGGATATGTTCGGCACGGGTGCGGTTGATTAAGTCCAACATCGCAGCCATGGTGGTGGTTTTCCCGGAACCCGTTTGGCCCGTAACGAGGACTAAGCCCCGGGGGCGTTCGGCCATTTCCCGCACAATATCGGGTAAACCGAGTTGATCAAAGTTGGGAATTTTAGAAGACAGGGCCCGCAGGCAAGCAGCATAACAGCCCCGTTCTTTGTAGACATTGACCCGGAAGCGCGCGAGTCCTTTCACACCATAGGAACAGTCTAGTTCCCAATTTTGTTCTAGGTCTTTGCGTTGGGTGTTGTTGAGCATACTGAAGATGAGCTTTTGGGCATCTTGGGCGGAGAGGGGCTCGTCATTAATGGGGCCAAGTTTCCCACTGACTCGGAAATAAACGGGGGCACCGGCCTGGATGTGCATATCGGAGCCGCCCATTTCTACGAGTTGCTCCATGAGGTCTTCGATCATGTAATCCATTAGCTTGTTACTCCTTGGGCGATCGCCTGCGATAGGAAAAGAAAAAAGTTGGAGTGAAAGATTGTCGCTGCCATTATTCTGCCCAAAAGGCGATCGCCAGGGAACAGAGAGTGAAGAGTCTTAACTAAAGCGGGGCGTCATACAGTAGGGACAATCTAGCCAATCCGGCTGCAACTCAGCATTACAGGTGTCACAAACCAGGCCCGTTTTTCGTTTCGCCTTTAGTTCTGCCTCAAGACCAGAGTCCGTAAAGGTAACACGGTCTACTTCCTCAAAGGTCGTATGGCCTTCTTTGACCAACTCCAAACTGTAGGCCAAGATACTCAACATGCCCTCTTGCACTGCCACTTCTTTGATCATGTCCGTGGTGGCCCCGGTATTAATCAACCGTTCAATTTCTTCGCTATTTTGCATAAACTCATAGACCCCCACCCGGCCTTTGTAGCCGCCGCCGCCACATTTAGGACAGAGACTGCCGGCTTCTTTGGCCATTTGGATTTGCTCTGGCGTCAGGGTATTGGCCCGGTACACCGTTAAAGGATGGCGATCATTACTGGAAAGGCCGTAGCGTGCCAGCTCTTCCACTGTGGGCTGATAGGGGATGCGGCATTCCCCACAAACCCGTCGCATCAAGCGCTGGGCCAGAACTCCCAGGAGTGACCCGGAAATCATAAAGGGTTCAACTCCCATCTCATCTAGACGGGCGATCGCCCCTGGAGCATCATTGGTGTGGAGAGTCGTTAGTACCAAGTGCCCCGTTAAAGCCGCCTCAATGGCTGTTTTTGCCGTTTCCTTATCCCGGGTTTCCCCCACAAGAATGACATCTGGATCCTGCCGCAAAAATGCCCGCAAAATTGAGGCAAAATCCATCCCCTTCTCCCGGATGACCTGCACCTGGGTAATGCCCGGCAAAGTATATTCAATGGGGTCTTCTGCGGTACTGATGTTGATGCCTGGCTCGTTGCGCTCCGCCAGAATTGAATACAAAGTTGTTGATTTTCCTGAGCCTGTTGGCCCCGTCACCAAAATTAGACCAAATGGCCGCTGGGCCATTTCCCGCACCTGCCCCAGAATATCTTGGTTGGTAATTAACAAATCCAAGCCCAACTGGGTTGAAGAATTATCGAGAATCCGTAAAACAATTTTTTCGCCGTAGCGACTGGGTAGGCTATTGACCCGAAAGTCCACCTTGCGCCCCTTAAACACCCGCCGAATCCGACCATCCTGAGGCGAACGACGTTCGGCAATGTCTAGGTCCGCCATAATTTTGAACCGGGCCGTCACTGCTGGCACAATCCGTTTGGGCAGCGGATCAAAAGCATATTGCAAAACCCCATCTTTACGGAAACGAATCCGCAGATCATTTTCTTGGGGTTCGATGTGAATATCTGAGGCCCCTTCCTGGAGGGCTTTGAGCAGCACTTTATTGACGAGTTTGATCACCGGAGCAGAGCTAGCCTGATTTTCATTCATCAGGTCGGCGCTTTCTTCTTCCTGCTCGTCTAATTCCCCGGCTACACCGAGATCAAGATCTTCGATATCAACTGCTTTTCTCAGTTCCGCTGCTTCGGCGGCCTTGGCTGCTTGTTCCTGCTGTTGGATTTGAATCTGGACTTGCTGTTCTAAATAGCCATCTAGAACCTGACGATAGTCATCTTCTGTGATCACGATGCGCCGTAACGTCAGATTTTGCAGGCGAAAAAGACGGTTTAAATCATCTTGGGCGGCTAGGTTATCGGGCTCTACCATCGCCACAATCACTTCATCTTGAACCCGCCGGATCGGGAGGAGACGATGGCGGCGACATAATTCTACGGGCACGAAGGAATTGATCAACTCGCCCATCTGATCGATGTCAATTTTTTGAACTTCTGGGTCAATGGAATTGAGACCGTAGAGGATCTTCAGTTCAAAGAGATGATGCTTTTTGTACTGTCGGACTAGCTCAGGGGACAGGGCTTTCCCGGTTAGTTCTTCGACAATGGCCGTGAGGGGGCGTCCACTACGCCGGGTTTCAACGAGGGCTTTTTCCATCTGTTGATGGTCTACAACTCCCTGTTGAATGAGCTTGTTGCCGAAAGGAGAGAAATCATTGCGGAGGGCAAGGGCTCTTGTCCGTTTGGGAAGGGAAGAGTGGGTCATAGGAAAAACCAGACAGCATTGGCAAATGACGGCAGACTAAGCAAAAAAGAAAAGCGGGATAGTTGTGGGCAATATGATGATTCGTAGTTCAATGCTGAATGTAGCAGAAAGAATCTGCTTTTTGGGATCAAGGGGATCGGTCGGGGCTTAATAATGGCAACTGTCTGTGTCGGTTACGATGCCAGGGTTGTTTCTTCCTAATATAGCGGTTGCTTGAAGTTTTATTCTTTTTACCTGGGAAAGACGGGATCCATAGGGGACAATGTTACATTTGGTAATGTTAAAAGACCTATATTTGATGTTTTTACTCTAGGTTAGGCGATCGCCCACCATCACTACTAGGATAGAAACGACTAAAAACATCGATATAACCCAATAGCCAATCCTAAAACAACTAGTTCAAGCAACCATGGTAGAAGACGCGAAAAATCTTGATAGCCCAATTGATCCAGGAAGCACGCCCGAGTCTGTTTCCGACGAGGCCCCCGAGACAACCATCGAGTCTAACCTTGGGGAGGATGCCACAACGATCGAGGCTCAAGGAGAAACAAACACCGATACCGCAGATCAATCCCCTGACCAGGAGGTCGATGACACGCCCCTCGATGGTGCCGAACTAGAAGCTGTCATTGCCGCTCTCCAGCAGGAGGTCAGTACCCTGCGCCAACAGCTCAGTACCCAAAGTCAACAAACCGAAAATTTCAAAAGCCAATATATGCGGATCGCCGCCGATTTTGAAAATTTCCGCAAGCGCACCAGCAAAGAAAAAGAAGAAATGGAATTGCGAATCAAGTGCAATACCGTCAATGAAATCTTGGGCGCCGTTGACAACTTTGAGCGGGCCAGATTGCAGATCAAGCCCTCCACCGATGGCGAAATGACAATCCACAAAAGCTATCAAGGGGTCTATAAACAACTTGTCGATGGATTGAAAAAAATTGGTGTCTCTGCCATGCGTCCAGAGGGAGAAGAATTTGATCCCAATTTCCACGAGGCGATCTTCCAAGAACCCACCAGTGAGCACCCAGAAGGCACTGTGATTGAGCAGGTCGTGCGTGGCTATCTTTTAGGGGACATGGTGTTGCGCCATGCCATGGTTAAGGTTGCCGCCGCGCCCGAGGAACCCCCCAGCGGTGAAACCAGCACCAGTGAAAGTTAAGGGTTAAACCCAATTTTTGCGATGGGGCCTGTAGACATAAACTGTTGTAGTTCCTGGCCCCAGACAAAATCTTCAGTAGTATTGAAAAAATCCTTATCGTCTTTCGGCCGCGAACCATGGGCAAAGTAATTGGCATCGATCTTGGCACTACCAACAGCTGTGTTTCTGTCCTTGAGGGCGGTAATCCCCTTGTCATTACCAACGCAGAAGGGGCACGGACTACGCCAAGTATTGTCGGTTTTGGCAAGAGCGATATTCGCCTCGTGGGTCAATTGGCAAAACGCCAGAGCGTAACCAATGCCGAAAACACAGTCTATAGTATCAAGCGGTTCATTGGCCGTCGCTGGGATGATACGGAACAAGAACGCCGTCGGGTTCCTTACAAATGTGTTAAAGGAAAGGACGATACCGTTGATGTCGCGGTGCGGAAACAGGTTTTTACGCCCCAAGAAATTTCAGCAATGGTGCTCCAAAAGCTCAAGGCCGATGCAGAGGCGTTTTTAGGGGAGGAAGTTTTTCAAGCGGTCATCACCGTGCCAGCCTACTTTACCGATGCCCAACGTCAAGCCACCAAAGATGCCGGAACAATCGCCGGTCTTGAAGTGCTGCGAATTATTAATGAACCGACCGCTGCGGCCCTTGCCTATGGCCTAGACAAACAAGACCAAGAACAATTTATCCTCGTATTTGACCTTGGGGGTGGCACCTTCGATGTTTCCATCCTGCAGTTGGGAGACGGAGTGTTTGAGGTCAAGGCGACCTCTGGAAACAATCAACTGGGTGGTGATGATTTCGATAACGCCATTGTGGAATGGATGGTTGAACGGTTTCAGCAACTCGAAGGCATTGATCTAAGTAGCGATAAGATGGCCCTCCAACGGCTCCGGGAAGCGGCAGAAAAGGCCAAGATTGAGTTGTCTAGTACCATTACGACATCCATTAATTTGCCGTTTATCACGGCTGATGACACTGGCCCTAAGCACTTTGAAATTGATTTGAGTCGCTCGAAGTTTGAGGAATTAGCCAAAGATTACATTGAGGCGACCCTCCGCCCCGTAGAACAAGCATTAAAAGATGCAGAATTAACTGTTGATAATATTGATCGGATTATTTTGGTGGGGGGTTCCACGCGCATCCCCGCAGTCCAACAGGCGATTCAAGGTTTTTTCCATGGCAAACAAATTGATCGTTCTGTAAATCCTGACGAGGCGATCGCCATTGGGGCCGCAATCCAAGCCGGGGTCCTCAATGGTGAAGTGAAAGACGTTCTCCTCCTTGATGTCACCCCCATTTCCCTCGGCATCGAAACCCTCGGCGAAGTCTTTACCAAAATCATTGACCGTAACACCACCCTGCCAACCAACAATTCCCAAGTTTTTTCCACCGCCACCGACGGCCAAACCTCTGTAGAAATCCATGTTCTGCAAGGTGAGCGGGCCCTCGCAAAAGACAATAAAAGTCTAGGAAAATTTCTGCTCACAGGGATTCCCCCTGCTCCCCGGGGCTTACCTCAAATTGAAGTTAGCTTCGAAATCGATGTCAACGGCATTTTGCAGGTGTCCGCCCAGGATCGCGGTACCGGCAAAGAACAGGGCATTAAAATCACCAATACCGGTGGCCTTGACCCCGCTGAAATCGAAGCAATGCGCGCCGAAGCCGCAAAATACGCCGAACAAGACCGCCAACGTCTCCAAGTAGTTGACCTCCAAAACCAAGCCGACAGCCTCTTCTACAGCCTTGATGCCACCCTGCGAGAAAATAGCGAATTGTTAACCAATGAAGTTAAAACCCAACTAATCCAAAAACGCGCTGTTTTAGAACAATCCTTTACCGACCGTTCCTTCTCGACCGCAGAAATTCGCCGTCTACTCGAAGACTTTAAGACCGCACTCCTGGCCATTGGCTCAAAACTCTATGACCGCGAAGGCGATACACCGATCTATCGCCCCATCTCAGTGACCCCTGTGCCAACCACTGCCGACGATGATTTAATTGAATTTCCCACCGAAGCTGGTGTTGTCATTGAAAATGGCGAAGGCAATATTACTGGGGATTATGAAACCATTGATTGATTGGGTTATGGCTAAACCTTGACCCAGATAACACATCTATTCCCCATAACACTTTTCAGGTTTTCCCAGTTCAAGTTAAGATTGGTAAAGGCTAGATTGTGCTCGTTATTAGAAAAGGTTTATGGCAGGCGACTTTTACGAAATTCTTGGTGTCTCCCGTGATTGTGGGAAAGATGAACTCAAGCGGGCTTATCGTCGTCTAGCTCGTCAATATCACCCAGATGTTAATAAAGACCCTGGGGCCGAAGAAAAATTTAAAGAAATTAATCGCGCCTATGAAGTCCTCTCGGAACCGGAAACCCGAGCCCGCTATGATCGCTTTGGTGAAGCTGGTGTCTCTGGGGCTGGGGCTGACTATGGCGACATGGGCGGCTTTGCTGATATTTTTGAGACCATTTTCAGCGGGTTTGGTGGTATGGGCACTGGTGCCACCGGGGGCGGCCGCCGACGCAGTGGGCCGATGCGGGGTGATGACCTCCGCCTAGACCTAAAGCTCGACTTTAAAGAAGCGATTTTTGGGGGCGAAAAGGAAATTCGTATTCCCCACCTAGAGACCTGTAAAACGTGCAGTGGCTCTGGAGCAAAGGCTGGTACTTCGGCAAATACCTGCGGCACTTGTAATGGCACTGGCCAAGTGCGGCGGGCGACCCGGACTCCCTTTGGTAGTTTTGCTCAAGTTTCTGTCTGTCCAACCTGTAATGGGGAAGGGCAAGTGATCGCCGAGAAGTGTGAATCCTGTGGTGGTGCTGGTCGCAAACAAGAAACCAAAAAGCTCAAAATCACGATTCCTGCCGGGGTTGATAGTGGCACACGGCTGCGGGTATCACGGGAAGGCGATGCTGGCGTTAAAGGTGGCCCCCCTGGGGATCTTTACGTTTACTTAGCCGTCAATGCGGATAAAGAGTTTCGTCGCGACGGTACAAATATCCTCTCGGAAATTGAAATTAGCTATCTCCAGGCAATTCTTGGGGATACGGTAAAGGTTAAAACCGTTGATGGTACAGAAGATTTGACGATTCCGGCTGGTTTACAGCCCAATAAAGTGCTTACGTTGGAAGGAAAAGGGGTGCCTAAACTGGGTAATCCAGTGAGCCGTGGTGATCATCTAATCACGGTAAAAGTCGTGATTCCGACGAAAGTAAGTCGAGAAGAAAAAGAACTGTTGCACCAACTGGCGAAATTAAAGGGAACTGAACACAGTAAAGGTGGTTTTGAAGGGTTATTGGGGAACCTATTCCATAACAAATGAGCAATCCGCAAGCATTAGAGGCAGACGCACGGTTAGATTTGCGGGGGACTCCCTGCCCGATTAATTTTGTGCGCACAAAGTTACAACTCAAGAAAATGGCCGCCAATACCTTGCTCGAAGTGTGGCTCGATGCGGGGGAACCCATGGAGCAAGTGCCTGATAGTTTGACGATGGAAGGGTATTTGGTAGAAAAGGCGATCGCCCAACCGGAGGGCCACTACGTATTATGGGTACGTTGTCCGGCGACATGAGTGGTGGCTTAGTCCCAGAGAACTGCCAGGGAACCGTAACGGCGGTTCAGGCAAACTTTTACCATGTGCAACTCCAAGCTGGGGCAGGACATTTGCTCTGTACAAGGCGAGCCCGCTTAAAAAAAATTGGTCAACGGGTCATGGTGGGAGACCAGGTCATCGTTGAAGAAGTTGATTTTCAAGATAGACGGGGGGCGATCGCCCAGGTTTTATCCCGCCGCACCGTTTTAGATCGCCCCCCTGTGGCCAATGCTGACCAACTCTTACTGGTGTTTGCCCTAGCGGAACCATCCCTTGATCCCTGGCAACTGAGTCGCTTCTTGATCAAAGCAGAATCAACGGGGTTGCCGTTATTATTGGGTCTTAATAAACAAGATTTACTCTCTAAAAAAGAACAACAGACCTGGGCTGAACGCCTCCAACAATGGGGCTATCGGGCTGTCTTTTTTAGTGTGCTCCAGGATGCTGGCATTGCCGCCCTAGAAGCTAGTCTTAAGGATAAAATCACCGTGGTGGCTGGGCCTTCGGGGGTGGGAAAATCAAGTCTGATCAACCGCTTAATTCCCCAGGTGGAGCTACGGGTGGGCGAAGTTTCAGGCAAATTGCAGCGGGGACGACACACAACCCGCCATGTGGAATTATTTCCACTGCCCCAGGGGGGACTTTTGGCCGATAGTCCTGGGTTTAATCAGCCGGATTGGTCGGTGCTGCCCCAGGCGTTGGGGGGATATTTCCCAGAGATTCGTGCCCAACTCAAACAAGAAAATTGCCAGTTTAAGGATTGTTTACACCTGCAGGAACCCAACTGCGCGGTGGGACGGAATTGGGAACGCTATGAGATCTATGAAAAATTTCTCGAAGAGGCGATCGCCTACCGTGAGATCCAGCAGCAGCAACGGGATGAAGAAGATCACCTCAAGGTCAAAATTACAGCGGCGGGCAAACAAATCCATGAGCCGAAACTAGCGACCAAAAAATATCGACGAACTTCCCGGCGGGAACGGCACCAAAATTTAAAAGATTTATACGAAAAGCAATCCCTCGATGAGTTGTATGGGAACGACGACGGCTAAATCTCTTTTACAATGAACAGTTACACAATACTGAGGTTGATGGTTCATGGCGGCAGTGTGGCAGCAGATTCTCTTTTTGCGCTTTCCCTTTGAGCCTTGGTTAAGGGCCAGTGTCAGTTACCGGGTGTTTGGACTTTTGCAGGGCTGGCGGGGCGGCAGTTGGCTATTGCAATGGGCAGAACCCCTGGGGGCAATGATTCTCTGTGTATTGTTGGTGGCAGCGCCCTTTGTCTCGACAACCTTAATCGGATTTTTGCTGTTGGCCTGTGCGGGCTATTGGATTTTGCTAAGCCTGTCTGATCTGCCCCTGGGACAAGTGACAGGAATTCATCTTTTGGTTGCACTATATGGGGGCATCGCGGCGATCGCCACGGTCTTGTCGCCGGTTAAGGGGGCGGCCCTGTCTGGGTTGGTGCAGTTGTTGCTATATCTGATTTTCTTTGCGTTTTGTGCCCGGGTACTGCGATCGCCCAAAATTCTCGCGGCGGTCATTTGGGTGTATTTAATGGTGTCCCTGGTGGTGAGCGGCTATGGTATTCGTCAGGAATTTTTTGGGGTAGAACAGTTGGCCACCTGGAACGATCCTTTGTCGGAGTTTGCCAACGATACTAGGGTTTACAGTTACCTAGGCAACCCGAATCTTTTGGCGGGTTATCTCCTGGGGGCGATCGCCTTTAGTGGCGTAGCGATGCTGATTTGGCGCACCAAGATCCAGAAAACTTTAGCAGCGGTCATGTTTGTAACCAATGCGGCTTGCCTATTTTTTACCGATAGTCGGGGGGGCTGGCTGGCGATGGTGGGAGCGGCCGTTGTGGGGGGATTATTACTCTACAGTTGGTATGGCGATCGCCTCAGTCCTTTTTGGCGTAAATGGTTGCTGCCCTTGTGTTTCGGCTTTGGGGCGGGGTTACTACTCATTGCGGTATTGGGCGTTGATGCCATTCGCCTACGGTTGCTGAGTATTTTTTCCTGGCGGGGCGATAGTAGTAATAATTTCCGGATTAATGTGTGGTTGGCGGTACTGCGGATGATTGGCGATCGCCCCCTGTTGGGGATTGGGCCAGGCCATGATGCCTTTAATGCGGTGTACCCCCAGTATATGGAAAGTCGTTTTTCGGCCCTGAGTGCCTATTCAATTTTTCTGGAGACCGCTGTGGAAACTGGTTTACTGGGTTTGACCACATTTGTGTGGTTGCTGATCAATATCTTTAGCCAAGCTTTACAAAGCCTTAAAGACTTTCAGTCCCAGCATAAAATAGAAGGACTATGGTTAGTTGGGGCGATCGCCGCGATGACAGGACTGTTGATCCAGGGCCTCTTTGATACCGTTTGGTATCGTCCCCAGGTCAATACCCTCTGGTGGTTGATGGTGGGCATTATTGCCGCCCAGATCCCCCAGTGCCAACCCACTGGAAGAGACAACCCCAGCCCTTAATCTCGATTATTTTTTCTGGCTGAGCTACCGGGGAACTTTTTGTCCCGTGGTTTCAGCGTGCGGCCTGAAATTTTGATCTGCATCTGCTCTTTGGAGAGGAGCGGTCTGATTTTTCTTCCCATTATCTCCTGCCCTGAGGTTTGCAATTTTGTCATGATTTTAGTCGGTGAGCACCAAGCCCATTTCCTTGAATTTTTCCTGGAGACCCTCCGGGGTATTGCCGCAGTGCAGGTTGCCCCCAGCGCCGCCCATCTGTCGGCTTTGGCGATCGCCAATCATCCAGAACTGATCATTGTGAACCTCGATTTTGTGTCCCGTCCGGAGCGCAAACTGTTTGCCCAGCTCAAAAGTGATCTGCACAGCCGCGATATCCCCCTGATTATTACCACCACGGATATCCATGCCCAAACCCGGGCCGAAGCTTTCTCGTTTGGGGCCGATGATGTGTTGCTATTGCCCTGCACCAGCACCGAATTACAAAAACGTGTCCAACAACAACTTAACCACAAACATCTCCAAGCCCTGTGGTCAAACCAAACCGAGCAACTGCAACGGACAATCACCCGCCAAAGAATTCTTCGCGTCGTGATCAATCGGATTCGTCGTACCCTCAACCTCAACGAAATTTTTCAGAGCACAACCAAGGAAATCCATGATGCCCTGCACTGCGACCGGGTGGTGATCTACAAGTTTAACCCCGACTGGAGTGGTCACTTTGTGGCTGAGGCCATGTCTCCCCAATGGCGATCGCTGATGAATGACGCCAGTGCGCGACAGCGTGAACTCCTAAAATATTCCGCAGTGCGTGATGACCGTTGTATTGTCAAAGTTTTTGAAAGTGAGCTACCGGGCTGGGTAGAAGATACCTATCTCCAGGAAACCCAGGGGGGGATTTATCGTCAAGGCAATACCTACCGGGCAGTCCATGATATTTACAAAGCCGGGTTTCCTCCCTGTTACATCGAGCTCCTCGAAAACTTCCAAGCCAAAGCCTATATCACCCTACCGATTTTCCTAGGCGATCGCCTTTGGGGACTCCTCGGCATCTACCAAAACAACGCCCCCCGCACCTGGCTTACCGAGGAAATCGAAATGCTGCGGCAGATCGCTACCCAACTGGGTGTGGCCCTCCAACAGGCCAAACTCCTAGAAACCCTACAGGCAGCCAAGGAAGAAGCAGAAAAGGCAAACCAAGCAAAAAGTCAATTTTTGGCCAATATGAGCCATGAACTCCGCACACCCCTCAGCGCCATTTTGGGGTTTACGGAGCTACTCACGGGGGATACTAACCTCACTGCCGATCAACTCGAATCCCTCGACATCATTACCCAGAGTGCCCAGCACCTGCTGAACCTGATCAACGATATTCTCTCCCTCTCAAAAATTGAGGCCGGGGAGACCAGCATCCTTCGAGAAGCCTTTAATCTCGTTGAAGCTCTCAATGTTATCTACGATTTTGTTGTCCTTGCGGCGAAACAAAAGCAACTAGAACTGATCTTTGAGCGTGATGCCAATGTACCGGAGGTGATTTACCTCGATGAAAAAAAGCTCAAGCAAGTCTTAATTAATCTCTTGAGTAATGCCATTAAATTTACTGAGGTGGGTCGCGTTACCCTCAAAATTACCTATGATGCCCACCAACAGAACTTACACTTTGCCGTAATTGATACGGGGCCTGGCATCCCAGAACATGAGCAGAACAAATTATTTCAGGTTTTTCAGCAAACCAGCACAGGAATCCGTTCGCGCCAAGGTACAGGCCTGGGCCTCGCCATCAGTCAGCAGTTGGTACAGCTCATGGGGGGAGAGATCCGGGTAACAACGGCAGAAAATCAGGGTAGTTGCTTTTGGTTTGAGCTGTCCCTCGCTTCGCCAGAAAAAGATCAAGCAGACATTTCAATTCAGGCTTTTGGAGAACACACGGGGCGATCGCCCAAAATTTTGCTCCTCAAGGATCAAGTCGAGCAGCGGGAATTACTCTGTCAGCGACTGGCCAGGGCTGGTATCGAAACCCAGGCGATCGCCATGGAAGCAATCTCTAATCACCCATGGCAACAATGGACACCAGACCTAATTTTGGTTGACCTGAAACTGGCCTCCGTCGATGGTGCGGAGATCTTGAGCAATATTCAACAACAGCTCCAAACAGTCCCCCTAACCGAAGACCCAAAACTCATCGTGATTACCGCTGATATCTTTCAAAATCAGCAAGATGAGCATTCGCGGTTAGCTTGTGATGACATTATTTATCACCCGGTCTCTTTGGAGGAACTTCTAGGTAAGGTTGCCCATCATTTAGAGCAACATAGGGAAATTTTGCATCCCGTTGACGTCCACCCAAAATCACAAACCTCCCCGTCCTAAATCCAGTTCGTTATGCTGAAGTTATCAGCGATTACCTTGTTTGAATCCCCTTGGCCTAAAGGCTACTAATCTTTAAATTTTGTCACCGCCGATGGCTTCTACTTCCCCGAAAAAACAACCGCCTCGCCTGATCACCTTTAAACAACTCATTAAAACCCACCATGGTCGCGCTTATTTCCTGGGTGGTAGTTGCTTGGCGATGTTAACCCTCACAAGTGTGGGCTTCGCAACCCTGGTCAATCCTCGGGTGCCGATTCCGGTGGTGGATAGTCTTTTGGGACAATTGCCAGCCCAGACAGCGGCGCGGGTTTTGGAGGAAACGGAATCCCCATCATCTCAAACGGTCAGTGGTGCGGACGCCCCTCCGGCAACAACAACGCCGCCACCCGCCGAGACTAATGCTCAGACGAATTCTCCTGGGGGAGAACCGTCCGTGTTACCCCTCTGGATTTATGGAGTCATTGTGCTTTGTGCTTTGGTGGGGCCTTCCCTATTTACCTATGCCCTTTACCGACTCTATCAACAGTCCCGACGACGGCCTCAAATACAGAGACAAGCCTCCCCGGAAGTTGGGCGATCGCCGCTGCCGATGTCCCCTCCCCAAGACGGTTAAGGGCGAATTTATCGGGGGACGGCGGCCACCTCCCCTATAATGTGGAGGGTAAAAAAACTTTTAGTGTATTTCCACAAACATATGGCTCTGTTGGATTCAAAAGGGCGTCTTTTCGGCAAAGTGAGCATCCTCGATCTGGGGGCGCTTCTGATCATTCTTGGCGTAATTTTTGGTATTTTTTTCCTCCCCGGTCGTTCGGGTTCCGTGGCCCAAATTGGGTCAGCCATGGAAGCGATCGAGGTGGAAGTCCTGGTGCGGGGCCTGAGTGTGAAGTCCCCAGAGACCTTTGTGGCAGAATTTCAAGGGTCTGAAACTACCTCCATCGTGATCCGCAATCAACCCTTTGCCAATGTCGGCATTAAGTCCATTGAGCTTTTACCCCGGACAACCCCTGTGCCCCAGCCGGACGGCTCTGTTTTACCGTTGAATGATCCCCGTCCTGAGGTGCAGAATATTGGGGATTTTCGGATTGTGTTAACCAGCGAAGCCCAGAAAACAGATAATGGCTATGTTTTTGGCAACAACAAGGTCAAAATTGGCCATACCCTGCGCCTTGAGGGGTTTAATTACGATTTCAATGGCAGCGTGATTGATATCCGGGCAGTGGAGAAATAGGCTCGACTCCATGGGCAAGTATTGGCGCATTTTAGGACTGTTTTGGAGTACGGCGATCGCCGCCGAATTGGAGTATCGTTTAAATTTTTTCATTGCGGCCCTCAGTAGTGTGGGGAATTTGGCGGGCAGCCTGTTCAGCCTCTTTTTGTTTTACCGCACAGGGTATCAATTTTCCGGTTGGACTTGGCAAGAGGCGATGTTGGTGGTGGGCATGTTTACCCTCTTGCAGGGGGTGGCCAATACTTTTTTTTCGCCGAATCTCAACCGGATCGTCCAACAGGTACAGGAAGGCACCCTCGATTTTGTGCTGCTCAAGCCCATCAGTAGTCAATTTTGGCTCTCGGCGCGGATGATTTCCCCCTGGGGCTTGCCTGACTTAGTTTTAGGACTGGGAATTTTGATCTACATCGGGCTGCGGTTGGGTCTGTCACCGCTCAATTATGTGTTGAGCCTGGTTCCCATTGGGTTTGGGATGTTGATCCTCTACAGCCTCTGGTTTATGTTGGGGGCAACGAGTATCTGGTTTGTGAAAATTTATAATGTCACCGAGGTGCTGCGGGGCTTCCTTGAGGCCGGACGTTACCCGATTGTGGCCTATCCGGGGGTCTTTCGTTTTTTCTTTACCTTCATTGTCCCCATTGTTTTTTTAACGACCATTCCTGCGGAAACCATGTTGGGGCGATCGCCCTTGGGGTGGATTGCTGGTGCCGGTTGTTTAGGCCTGCTGCTGCTGTTATTGTCTAATGTGGTGTGGCGGTTTGCCCTACGGTTTTATACCAGTGCTTCTAGCTGAAGCCTTAGCAAGAATTTAAACTTTGTCTCCTAGACTGCCGTTGTATGAAAAGAAAACCCATCCTATCGACCATTGGTTGGCGAGAATGTGTGGCGCTCCCGGATTTTCAGATCCCCGTGATTCGCGCCAAAATTGACACCGGTGCTGGCTCCTCCTCGATCCATGCCACCCGCATTCACTATTTTCATCAAGGCGATCGCGAGATGGTTCGTTTCCAAATTCACCCCCACCAGCACAATATCCATGACACCGTTACCATAGAAGCCCCTTTGGTCGAACACCGCAGCATCAAAAGTTCCAATGGCCAAAAGCAACTGCGGCCCGTCATCGAAACCCATGTTCAACTAGGCGAACACCGTTGGCTCATTGAACTCAACCTCACCAATCGCTCCTTAATGGGTTACCGGATGCTCCTTGGACGCCAGGCCCTGCGCAAACGATTCCTCGTTGATGTGAGCAAATCTTTTCTCCAAAGCCAACCGGATCATCCCCACCAACCATGAAAATTGCCATTCTCTCCCAAGATCCAAAACTCTATTCCACCCGTCGTCTCCGGGAAGCCGCCGAAAATCGCCACCACGACGTCCAGGTGATTAATTTCATGCGCTGTTACATGAATATCACTTCCCACCAACCCTTTGTCATTTACCAGGGGCAGCGGTTAGAAAATTTTGACGCGATTATTCCTCGCATTGGGGCATCGGCCACCTTTTACGGTACGGCGGTGGTGCGTCAGTTTGAAGTGATGGGAGGGTTTAGTGCCAATACATCCCAGGCGATTTCTCGGTCCCGCGATAAACTGCGATCGCTGCAAATTTTAGCCCGCAAAGGCATTGGACTCCCGGTGACAGGTTTTGCCCACGCGACCCAGGACATTGATGGCCTCATCGAAACCGTGGGTGGTGCCCCCGTGGTCATTAAACTTTTAGAAGGCACCCAGGGTATTGGTGTGGTGCTCGCGGAAACCCACCAGGCCGCCAAATCCGTGATCGAAGCCTTTCGGGGGTTGGATGCCAACATTTTGGTGCAAGAATACATCGCCGAAGCCAAGGGCACGGATATCCGCTGTTTCGTGGTGGGCGAGAAAGTCGTGGCGGCAATGAAGCGCCAGGGTGCAGAGGGAGAATTTCGGTCTAATTTGCACCGGGGCGGCAAAGCGGACAAAGTTCGACTCACCCCCGAAGAGCGTAGTACCGCTGTCCGGGCCGCTAAAGCGATGGGATTGCGGGTTGCTGGGGTGGATTTGTTGCGCTCAAACCACGGGCCTCTGGTGATGGAAATTAACTCTTCACCAGGATTAGAAGGCATCGAAAAAACCACCGGGGTTGATGTGGCCGGAAAAATTATTGAATATCTCGAAAAGAATGCCGCTCCTGGGAAAACTACGGATCGCATTCAGTATTAGAGGTCAGGTTGTGGCTCACAAGCTAGAAGAAAAGCTGCAAAATTGTCTCAAGGCGATCGCCCCAGGTAAGTTCATCATGGCGACCAAGGGGATCTTCAAGGGTAAAAAGATTCACATTTTCTTGGTATTGGAACTCTTCGATTAAAAGCGATCGCATTTCTTGGCCCCGTAATCTCGCCCGTGCCTCCTGGTGCTGGGCATCAGCCATTAAACCCCAGTCTAGGTAAATTTTGGGGCGCAATTCAGGATTGCTCAAAACGGGAGTCGCGGCAAAAACCAACGCCGAATTTTCAAGGGATATTTTAAAAGCTCCATCTAAACCATTTATGGACATTGGGTTTGCCTCCAGTCCCAGCCAAAAAGAGGGGGATAAAGCGGCCACTTGGGGAAACTGGCGGGGGTGCTGGGTAGCCGTGTAAAAAGCAGCCAACCCGCCTTGGGCAGCACCGACGATGAGCGTTTGATCGGTTTGGGTGCGGTATTGCTCATCGATAAAGGGTTTCAGTCCTTTGGCAAGATAACGGCTGTAATCGGCTAAGCCGCCGCTTTGATCCGGGACGTGGGAATATTCGTAGCCATGATCATTGGGGCAAATGGCCACGACAATCAGTTTTTGCAATTGCTCCCGCAGGTACAGCCGACTCAAGCGTTCTGCCACCTGCCAACATTGACCAAAATCCCCATCGGGGAAAAAAATATGGTCGCCATCGTTGCAGTAAAGTACGGGCAGGCGATCGCCAGTTACTTCATAATCTCGTGGTAAAAAGACATGGATTTTGCGGGGTTGATCAAAATACGCCCCAAAACCCTTGAGTTGCAACTGATCATAGGTATGGAAAAAACCGCCCCAATGGCCCTGATCATGGAACCAAGCCCGTTGTCCACCTTTGTAAAATTCTTCTGCCATAGATGTTTTTTAACCTGCTGGGTTCAACCCATCCCCTAACCCAAAAATTCCAAAAACAACGGATGCTCACCTTCTACTAAGCCTCGGTTTTGCAGTGGAAAAAAGGGGATTTTCTCGCATTCTAGTGGCTTTTGCCAGAAACTTTTGCCCCTAGGGCCATTCCCACCAAAACAGTCCCTAAAGGATGATAAATTTGCCTGTCTGCTTCCCTTACAAATAGAAAATAACTGTTACAGTTCTTGACACTTGATCTATGGCGTAGGGGTCTGGTGATAGCATTTGCGAAACACCCTTTATTTAATAAAGATTTTTGAGCATGTCTAACGAGCTTACTGGAAAAACACCGAAATTCGGTGGCAGCACGGGTGGTCTACTCGCCGCTGCTGAACGGGAGGAAAAATACGCCATCACCTGGTCTAGCGCAAAAGAGCAGGTTTTTGAACTGCCCACCGGTGGTGCAGCGGTCATGAACGAAGGCGATAACCTCATGTACTTTGCCCGCAAGGAACAGTGCCTTGCCCTCGGGACTCAGCTGAAAACACAATTTAAGCCCAAGATTACCGACTATAAGATTTACCGTGTCTTCCCCTCCGGCGAAACTCAGTTCCTCTATCCTCTCGATGGTGTACCTTCTGAGAAGGTAAACGAAGGTCGCGAATACAAAGGGAAAGTTGACCGCAATATCGGGAGCAACCCCGAACCGGCAACCCTGAAGTTTTCTGGTGTGGCCCCCTACGAAGCCTAGATTTTTACCACAACAGTTCGGGCGGAAGTTGACAGTTTTAGTTTGAGTTATGAAGGCTTTCTTGGTGGCGGCGATTAGCCCAGACCGATGAGGAAAGTCTGTTATGATGAAAAGCTGAACAAAAGGCTTCCGCTTCTTTGTGTCTAGCTCTATTTTTACTTTTATCTACCGTCCCAGCGGCCCTCCATGTGCCCCAGGCGACCGACGCATTTCCTATGATTTTTCCTGATTTCGAGCAGTTTCGGCATCTCAGTCAACAGGGTAATTTTATTCCGGTCTATCAGGAGTGGGTGGCGGATCTCGAAACACCAGTGTCGGCTTGGTACAAGGTTTGTGCAGATCAACCCTACAATTTTCTGCTGGAGTCCGTTGAGGGGGGCGAAAATATTGGTCGCTATAGTTTCCTCGGTTGCGATCCGGTTTGGGTCTTAGAAAATAAAGGCGATCGCACCACGCAAAAATTCCGTGATGGGGCCGTCCAAGAATTTAGCGGCAACCCCTTTGATGTGTTGGCCCAATGTCTCGCCAGCATTAAGCCTGTCCAACTGCCGGAATTACCACCGGGGATTGGTGGTCTATTTGGGATGTGGGGCTATGAGTTGATGCGCTGGATCGAGCCACGGGTGCCAGTGTACGAACGCCAAGAAGAGGATCTACCCGATGGCCTCTGGATGCAAATTGATAGCTTGATTATTTTTGACCAAGTTAAACGCAAGATTTGGGTCATCACCTATGCTGACCTGCGGGATCCGGCGGTGCCCCTAGAAGAAGCCTACCTAAATGCCTGCGATCGCGTGACGAAATTAGTCCTCAAGCTCAAGTTGCCTTTGCCCGTTGCCGCCAAACCCTTAGAATGGCTCGCCAACCCAGATGGGGAAGCCCTCAAGTACGAAAGCAACACTTCCCAAGCACAGTTTTGCCAGAACGTCGCCAAGGCAAAGGAATACATTAAGGCCGGAGATATTTTTCAGGTGGTGCTGTCCCAGCGGCTTCAAACAAGCTACGAAGGCCATCCCTTTGATCTCTACCGTTCCCTGCGCCTGATTAACCCTTCTCCCTACATGTCTTTTTACAATTTTGGGGATTGGCAACTCATCGGCTCTAGCCCAGAGATTATGGTCAAAGCCGAGCAAACGCCAGACGGAAAACTCCAGGCGATGCTCCGACCGATTGCGGGCACGCGACGCCGGGGGAAAACCCAAGCTGAGGATTTAGCGTTAGAAAAAGACCTCTTGGCCGACCCTAAGGAAATCGCTGAACACGTGATGCTTGTGGATTTGGGCCGCAATGATCTCGGTCGCGTCTGCGAAAAAGGTACGGTGACGGTTGGGGATTTGATGATCATCGAACGTTATTCCCACGTGATGCACATCGTGAGTAATGTGATGGGAGATTTAGCCCCCGACCAATCTGCTTGGAATCTCCTCCAGGCTTGTTTCCCCGCTGGAACAGTCAGCGGTGCGCCGAAAATTCGCGCTTTAGAAATTATCAATGAACTAGAACCCGAACGGCGCGGCCCCTACTCTGGCGTCTACGGTTACTACGACTTTGAAGGCCAACTGAATACGGCGATTACGATCCGGAGCATGATCGTGCGATCGCAGGGGAATCAGCACCAGGTTTTTGTCCAGGCGGGCGCGGGCATCGTCGCAGACTCCGAACCAGAGCGGGAATACCAAGAAACCCTTGATAAGGCCAGGGGGATGTTGGAAGCGATTCGCTGCCTTCAAGTTTAATGACGTCTGGGGGACAGGGAATTTTAAAACATCGTTGAATCTAGGATCACAGCATCTCCCACTGAAATCTTGCCTGAACTGGTAGGCATGAGGTTAATGCCAAAAAGAATGCCTTTGGCAGTGCGTCGAAAGGTACCGAGGGTGCGGAGGGGTTCTTGAGTTGGGTGGCGATCGCCTGTGATTTGATTTGTTGTAATCACAATGCAACGTTCGCAGGGTTTGGCGGTGACAAAGGTCGTGCCACCAATGTCCACAGTCTGCCAATGATCTTCCGCAAAGGGTTGTGCTGTCTCGACTACCAGATTGGGACGAAACTGATTCATCGAAACGGCTGCCCCTAATTTTTCTTCCAGCAACTTTAAAGAAGCAGTATTGGTGAGGAGCACCGGATAACCATCGGCAAAACTGACATTTTGGGTCTCCCACAGGGCATATTTTGGGTTAACGGGCCGGGGATGATCGGGGGATTGGCGCACGAGACGGCAGGGGGTTTGTAGCACCTCCGAAAACCAAGCGGCAGCTTCAGGGCCTTGGTCAAGGGCTTGGGTCTGGTTGCGCCAGATTGTCACAGGTTTGAGGGAGCCTACGGTTTTGGGAGACAGTTTCAGGGGCGAAAAATCATCAAAAGTTAAGGTGAGATTATCCTCTGTCATGTGGGGCTTAACCCTGGCCAGTTGGGGATATTGCCGTTGACTGAGAAATTTCCCGTCGGCATCAACAATCATCCATTGGCGATCGCCTTGAAAACCCTGGGTCAAAACTTCCACTGTCTCCAAAGCGATCCCGCCGCAGGACTTCACCGGATAAATCCATAAAGCCGAAACCCGTACCACTCGCTAAACCTCTAACAAATCGTGTTGGGCCATATAGCTAAGGAGCCAACTGGCCATGGTCGCCCGCCGCGTCAGGCGCGGAATCAGTTGATCAACTGTGTAGCCCTTAAAGCCCATTTTTTCCTTAAGTAGCGCTTTATAGGGTTTGGGGATCGAGCGGGTCAGTTGCACCGTGGGGGGACGCTCCTCGATAAATTTAGGTGGTTCTGGATATTTTTCGGCCCAGGCTGGATCAACTTGGTCAAGATTCCAGCATTTTTGAGTTTCATCGTAACGGTAGCCGAGGTAATGCCAGACCAACTGATGGAGCGTTTCATCCTCAAGGCGATCGTCGATGATTAGCTGAATGGTGTCCGTTGTTAGGGGAGGCAAAGTCACGATAACAGAAAGAAAAGGTGTAGAGAAAGCTGGTTCAATTTTAGGCGATCGCCTCCACAAAATATGTGGCCGTTGCGCCGGATTCCCAAACCGTCTAGGTCACTCTCCAGGAAGTCTCGATGCGAGCAATAGAGATGGGACAATTCCTATCCAAATTTACTCAAAATCCGTAGCTGTGACCCTGGAGTGGCACAAACCGCACAGCGATCGCCTTTTCCATTTCCAGGTCAGTGCTAGTTTTGTGGAGGACTTCAAGGCGTTGGCCGACGGTGCCCACAGGAATTACCAGGTGACCGCCCACGGCCAATTGTTGCAGTAACGGTTGGGGCCGATGGTCTGGGGCCGCCGTAACAAGGATCGCGTCGTAGGGAGCAAACTCTGACCAGCCCTGGTAACCGTCACCAATCTTGTAGTGAATATTCTGATAGCCCAATGCTTCCAGGCGATCGCGGGCTTGCCGGGCTAATTCGGGCACAACTTCAACGGTAAAAACTTCCTGGGCAATTTCGGCGAGGATCGCCGCTTGATAACCGCACCCCGTACCAATTTCTAAAACTTTGCTTCTGGGCGTCAGGTGGGCCGCCTCGGTCATGTAGGCGACGATATAGGGTTGGGAAATGGTTTGGCCATAGCCGATGGTGAGGGGTTGATCGGCGTAGGCGAGATGTTGGAGAGAATCAGGCACAAAGCGATGCCGGGGCACTTGCTGGAGCGCGGCTAAGACGGCTGGATCGTTCACGCCCCTGGCGATAATTTGCTGCTTAACCATCCGCTGACGTAAAGCAACGGTGGGATCGGCACAGAAATCATTGGTGGGTGGAAGATCCATGGTCGCTGGCGAGGATCATTTCAGTATGAATCCTTCGACTTCCTCCTACCTCCATTGTACTCCTGGAAGCTAGAGAAAGTCGGGCCGTTGTCGTTGGGTCGCTGTGAGGAATTGGGCGATCGCCTCCCAGTTTTCTGCTTCAAGATCTGCAATGACTTGATCTAACTGCTGCCGATAATGGGTGAGGGATTTTAACAACGCCTGTTGATTCCCCTGGGCCATCATCAACCCCAATTCTGGATTGCCACCGCCGACACGACTGGTATCCCGAAAGCCAGAACTTGCCAGAGCTTGGGCCATTTGTAGCACTTCTGGATTTATTTCCGACCCACAGGCGGCGATTAAACTGGCACTGACGTAAACGGGTAAATGGGAAATCCAGGCCACCGCTTGATCATGAATCTCCGGGGCACAGCAGTAGAAACGGCTCTGGAGCAGCGTGATTAAGTCCTTGAGGATTTTTACCGCATCCGGAGAGGTTTCGGGAGTCGGTGTTAAAACGTAAGGTGCGTTGATAAACAATCCGGGGAGCGCGGCGTCAATACCCTGTTCGGCTGTGCCCGCCATGGGATGTCCTCCGACAAAATTGGGCCACAGCGGGGCGATCGCCTGGACAATTTCCCCCTTCACCGAGGCCACATCGGTCAAAATCGCCGTGGATTTGAGGTGGGGAATAAGGGTTTGAGCCGTGGGCAAAATCGCTTTGATCGGCGTGCAGAGAAATACCACATCCGCATCCTTGAGAAGAGCAAAATCTGTGCTGGCTTGGTCGACAATTCCCTTCCTCAAGGCCGTTTCGCAGGTTGTATTTTTCCGAGAAACTCCCAACACTTCTAAGCCTTTTTCCCGGAAGGCGATCGCCAAAGATCCACCGATTAAACCCAGCCCGACAATGCCAATTTTCATGAATTTTTTCCCCATTAAAAATCCCCCGCACCGCAAGTGTCATCGGGGGAGCCGAACACTGTCACGCGACAGCAATCACAAAAAAATTTAGAGGTCGCCGCGAATTTCTTCAACAACACCATCCCGGACCACAAGTTCAACATTCAGCTTGCGCACCAGATTATCGCCCACTTTCACTTCAAAGAAACTCTCCATCTGACCCTGGAGAAACTCTTGATCTAATTCTAAGTTTTGTACCTGTTGGAGCTGCTGGAGCACTTGGTTTTTTTTCTCAAGGAGTTCCCGCTTTTTTTGGTTAACCTGGAGTTGAATATTTTCCATTTGTTGAGCGACCTGGGGGGTATTGCCCTGTTGTTGAAGTTCACTAATGGTGCGATTTCCTTGGACATCCAGTTGTTGTAATTGACCATCAAAAGTCGCTATTTGTCCCTGGAGTTGCTGCTGTACTTCCTCTTTCCAGCGGGGGGTCACGATGACCTTCAGATTAATTGGGCGTTTGAGGGTAACAGTAGGCACTTGGTTTCCGTCCATGTAAATGTTTTCCTAGAGAAATGTAACTCGGTTTTGTTAAATCAGTGGGCTAAGAGGGCCCTATCTACAAAATATTTTCAGGGTAGCATCAATACCCGAAGATTCCGCCATTCGGATCGCTTAATCTTTGTCGTAAAGGGAAGCAATTAAGGCCGCATATTTCTCTGCCACCACTGGCCGCTTTACCTTTAGCGTCTGGGTCATTAGGCCATTCTCAATGGAAAAAGGCTCTAGAATCAACGCAAAATCACTAATGCGGTCATCCACCCGATAGCCAGGCCGATTTTTAATTTCTCGATTCAGCTCCTGTTTAAATAAATTCAAGACAGGCTTACTGTACAGATCCGTTTGGGGCAGTTGTTCTGAAGGAATGTCAGGATCTGGCAATTGCAAACCGAGGCCACCCTGGGACACCCACTGACCGAGGGCTTCGAGGTTCGGCACAATTAAGGCACCGAGGGATTTTTGATCCTGGCCCACCAGCATAATTTGATCGATGTAGGGACTGCGGGCGCAGGCATCTTCAATGGGCTGGGGTTCGATGTTTTCGCCGTTGGTGAGGACAATAGTATCCTTTGCCCGGCCCGTTAAAACGAGATCCCCATGGGGCGTCACCCAACCGAGGTCGCCGCTGTCAAACCAGCCTTCGGGATCAATGGCCTTGGCGGTGGCTTCGGGTTTGCGGTAGTAGCCCTGCATCACCTGGGGGCCGCGAATAAGAACAAGCCCCTTTTGGCCTTGGGAGAGGGTTTGTCGCGTTTCGAGATCGACAATGCGAATTTCGGTGCCCTTGAGGGCGGGGCCAGCGGAGCCACGCACATTGCGTTCGGGCCGCCGGGCATTGGTCACTGGGGAGGTTTCAGTGAGGCCATAACCCACAAGGATATTGATCCCCACGATTTCAAAGAAGGTGTCGATGTGTTGGGCGAGGGAGCCGCCGCCGCTGATTACGTAGCGAATTTTGCCGCCAGTGGCCCCCCGAATTTTTTCGTAAACGAGTTTGTTGCCGAGGAGATGAAAAGGATAAAGGGCGATCGCCTTTGCTCTAGCCATTAACCGCGTTAGGGGAGAAACATGGAAATGCTCCAGGCTGAGGTTGTTGGCGATACGCTGGGCCAGGACATAATTTTGGGAGCAGGTGAGGAAAAAGTTCACCAGCTTTTGTTTCTTGGCGGGTTGTTCCCGGAGATTTTTCTGCACTCCTTCGTAAATCGATTCCCAAATGCGCGGTACCGCAACCATGTAACCGGGCTTGTAGGTTTGGAGATCTTTTTTGATGTTGCGGATATTGGTATAGATCTGGGTGCAGCCCTGGGACAGGAGAAAATATTCAGCAGCCCGTTCGTAGGAATGCCAGGTGGGGAGAATGCTGAGGGTGACATCGCCAGGATTCGGTTGGATCACCTGGTCGAGGTTGCGCACTTGGTAGAGGACATTGCCGTGGGAAAGCATCACCCCTTTGGGTTTGCCCGTCGTCCCAGACGTGTAGATCAGGGTCATTAAATCTTGGGGTGATCGCCCAGGCATCGTCAGGGGTTCTTGGCTGCCGAGGGTCATCAGTTGGGAAAAGTTGAAAATCGGAAGTTCCGTTTCTGGCACTTCTTCGTCGGTGAGGAAAATAACGGCCCTGGGTTGGAGATTTGTAATTTCTGGATTGAGGCGTTCAAAGGTTTTGCGGTCTTCGACGATGAGAAATCGACTTTCGCTGTCAGTGTAGATGTAGAGCAGTTCTTGTTTTTCTGCCTGGGATGAGCGCACCGCATTCACGGCCCCCGCCGCAATACTACCTTGATCGGCGATGAACCAACGGGGGCTATTATCCGCAATCAGGGCGACTTTTTCCTGGGGTTGAAGACCGAGGGCCTGGAGGCCAGCCCCAAATTGCTGAATCCCTTGCCAGAGCTGATGATAGGTCAGTTTGAATTCTGGTTTTTGGTGGGGATCATAGAGGGCAACAATGTCGGCATAACGCTCGGCGGCGATCGCCCAAATTTCTGATAAAGATTGGATCTGGTCGTAGGGAGCAGTGCTCATGGCAATTCCATTTAAAAGCGCAAAAAACAAGCCGAAATCATGGCTACAATCCTACTTTAAAACCAGATTTCACCCATCTCCCCAAAAGTAGACAGTTTTTCAAGTGTCACCCCCTTGGGATCGCCATCAACATTTCCTGACGAAGACCAGTGGCGATCGCCCTTGCAAGCTTTTGTGGAATCTGGAGGGGAGCTTATAATGATTTTTTTGCCACGGTAAGGAGCCGAAAACAGGATGAATGCACTCAAGGGTCGGGATCTTCTGAGCATTGCAGATCTCAGCAGCACAGAAATTATTACCCTGCTAAACCTGGCGGCAGATCTCAAACAGGGAAAAATCGCCCCCACCTGCCCCAAAACCCTCGGCCTGTTGTTCTATAAAGCCTCTACCCGCACCAGAGTCTCCTTTAGCGTGGCCATGTACCAACTGGGTGGCAATGTCATTGACCTGAACCCAAACCGCACCCAAGTGGGTCGCGGCGAACCCATCGAGGACACCGCCAGGGTTTTAGACCGCTACCTCGATATTTTGGCGATTCGTACCTTTGATCAACAGGATCTCGAAACCTTCGCTGACTACTGTGAAATGCCGATTATCAATGCCCTTACAGATCTAGAACACCCCTGTCAGATGTTGGCGGATCTGCAAACGATGCAGGAAACCTTCGGCCAACTAGAAGGCCTGACCATGACCTATGTGGGTGATGGCAATAATGTCGCCCACTCGATCCTCCTCGGTGGCGCGTTAGTCGGCATGAATATTCGCATCGCTACCCCCAAAGATTACGAGCCCAGCCCGAAAATTGTCGCCCAGGCCCAGGCCATTGCGGGCGATCGCAGTCAAATTTTAATTACCCATGATCCCAAGGAAGCCGCCGAAGGCTGCCACGCCATCTACACCGATGTGTGGGCCAGTATGGGCCAAGAAGACCTCGCCAACAGTCGCGTACCCATTTTCCAACCCTACCAAGTTAACGCCGAACTCATGGCCCTCGCCGATAAAGAGGCGATCGCCCTCCACTGTTTGCCCGCCCATCGGGGCGAAGAAATTACTGCCGATGTGATGGAAGGCCCCCAAGCCAAAATTTGGGATCAAGCCGAAAACCGGATGCACGCCCAAAAAGCGCTGATGGCCAGTCTTCTTGGTATTGTCTAACAGGATCTAGCGGAGGGTGATTTGTAGCTGGAGATTGCTCATGCCCCACATCGCAAAAAATTTCCGCGATAGCTCTAGGCTGGCTTCGGTCATATCACCATCGGGAGCAACCAGCCCTCCCTCTAGGTAGCGACCCCCGTCCGTAACCAGATCAAGCCGTTGTTGATCGTTTTCGATCGGGGTTAAGACTAGCTTCCCTCGCGCCAGAGTTTGACCAGCACGACTAATAATGGCACATCGCATCTTTTGGCGCTCTCCTTGAACTTGAATAAAAAAACCTTGTTGAGTATAGCCGAAAGCCCCGACCCCACAACATCCATTGGGGGATTTCTCACCTGTTTTCCCCTAGTCGATCTTGTTACGATACAAAGCAGTGCAACCCCACTTTTGGAGACAAAACACCACCATGACCGACAAAGTTGTCAAAACTGACGCCGAATGGCAAGCGCAACTTTCCCCAGAGGCCTACAAAGTTACCCGCAAACATGGCACCGAGCGGGCCTTTACGGGTGAATATCACGATTTTAAGGGGGAAGGCACCTACAATTGTGTGTGCTGCGGTGCGCCCCTGTTCACCTCGGAGACGAAGTTTAATTCGGGTACTGGCTGGCCGAGCTATTGGCAACCGGTGAATGATCAGGCGATCGCCGAAAAAAATGACTTTAGTTTCTTTATGAAGCGGACAGAAGTGCTCTGTGCGAAATGTGATGCCCACCTGGGTCACGTATTTAACGATGGCCCCCCTCCCACGGGCTTGCGCTACTGTATCAATTCCGTGGCCCTGAAGTTTGAACCGAAGACCGAGTAGACGCCCTCACACCCTCCGCCTTTGGCACCTCCCTCTAGGGAGGATTTTTTTATTCATTGACTATTCTCTCCTATGAAAACTCGCCTCGCTTTGACTATTGGTGATCCGGCCGGGATTGGCCCAGAGGTACTTTTAAAAGCTCTGGCGGATCCAGAAATTAGAGCGCTTTGTCCGATGACGGTCATTGGCGATCGCCCCTTGCTCGAAAAAACCTATCAGCACCTCAAAACTCGGACGGAATCTGATCTCCTTGATCCCAGTGAGTTAGAGATTGTCGAACCGAGTGGCAATGAATCTCTGAGAAATTTCACCTGGGGGGAAGGTTCGGCAGAAACAGGCGATCTCGCTTTCTGGTACCTCGACACGGCGATTGAAAAAACCCTGGGGGGAGAATTTTCGGGCATTGTCACCGCCCCCATTGCTAAATCCCTCTGGAAAGCAGCGGGCCACGACTACCCTGGCCAAACGGAGGTTCTCGCCCAAAAGAGCCAAACCACCCGCTATGGCATGGCTTTTATTGGCAAATCGCCCTATACGGGCTGGACATTGCGTAGCCTGCTAGCGACGACCCACATTCCCCTAAAAGCGGTGCCGGAAACCTTGAATCCAGGGCTGATGGATTTGAAACTTAGTCTTCTTTTGGAGTCGCTCCAGCAGGATTTTGGGTTAGCCAATCCCCAAGTGGCGATCGCCGGCTTAAATCCCCACAGTGGCGAAAATGGCCAGTTGGGCACCGAAGAAATGGACTGGTTAAACGATTGGCTCCAGAGAGTGCGGCAACAATATCCGAAGGCTAATTTGTTGGGGCTTTATCCCCCCGATACGATGTGGGTGAATGCGGGCAAAGCTTGGTATGGTAAGCCGGAATTTAAACCCGCCGCCGATGCTTATCTGGCCCTTTATCACGACCAAGGGTTAATCCCAGTGAAACTGATGGCCTTTGACTACGCGATCAATACCACCATCGGTTTACCCTTTATTCGAACCTCCCCCGACCACGGCACCGCCTTTGATATTGCCGGTCAAGGTAGCGCCAATCCCACCAGCATGAAAGAAGCGATCAAACTGGCCGCCAGCATTAGCCAAAATCGCGCCGCCACCACTGTCCCCCCACTTCTAACCCCCCTAGATCGCTCGTTGCTTGGATGAGGGGCGTTTTGTCCGGGGCGAATAGTTCAAGGGAAATTTGGCCCCGTAGAGTATCCTGACAACAAAACTGTAGGCCCGTGTGGGTCGGTGCTCGCAGGGGTTGTCCCGGTAGATCGGTTTTCCCACTGAGATGAACCGTAAACCCTTGGCGATCGCCTGCGGTCATTTCCCAACTTCCCCAGGGAGAAAAGTGCCAGGTGAGGGTACTTGTCCAGGGGGCAAATTCATAGAATTTTCCTTGGTGGTGAATGCCAATTAGACCAACTTCCTCTTCACTCGCTAAGATTTGACGGATACCAGCAGCGGCAGTGAGGGCGAGATCTTTCTCTTCCCTAAAGCCATTGCAATTGAGCCAAAACCAAGCCTTTGGAAAGGATTTGCCCCAATTTTTTTCGCTGTAGGCCGGGGCATTGCTAAATTCATAGCGTTTGCCCTGCCATTCGATCCAACCTGTACTCAACCCATGGGCCAGCAAGACTTGCCAACCGGGATCGTAAATGGGCAAAAAAGAATACCAGTTGGCAGTGGGTTTAGCGGGCGTTCCCCAACCGTAGATCGGCTTCGTTTCGTAGTGCCATTGGCAAACTTCCCCGCTGGCTGGGTCGATAACACGACCTTGGTTGAGGGTCGCTGTTGCTTGGTAGCCTTCATGGATTTTTTCCTGGAAAACCCTGGGAGCGAGGAGTTGGGGTTTTAAATTGGGGGGGCAATATCGCCAATGACCCAGGGCGAGGCGTCGATGATCGGCCCAAAAATTTTCGACATTCGGTAAAGTGCGCCAAAAATACTCATCCTGGAGGCCCAAAACTTGCACGGCACCACCACTATGGGGGCGATCACCAAGGGGATCTTCGATGGAATACATAAAGGCAAAATTGTCACCTAATTCTGCTAAGGTGACGCGAAAATACCAACCTTCAAAGAAACGGGGCGTGTGGTAATCCCAATGGTAGCCACTGTGGGGCGGTTCACAAAAATTCATACAAAAGGACGGTTATGGGCTTAAATCTAAAAGCGATCTTAAAAAAAATTGGTTTTCCAGGCTTAGACAGGTGTAATCGCCGCTGGTCTTCTCTTTTCTCGATAGGATAGGGACGATGGGGACGGCGTACTTTTAGGGGTTATATGAAGCAAGAAGAAGATAGATATATGGCGACTGTAAATCAAGTTAAACAATATTTAGCCTACTGGTTTCAGGTGGGTAAACCGGTGATTTGTCCCAAGGGCGATCGCCAAATTTTGCCGATGACCGTGCTCGAAGGAAATCAATATTCCCCAGATTTTGAGGCCTGTTGGCAAGACCTCAACGCAAACCGTGACTGTTATCTCCAGGGTACAACCCAAACCATCGCGGATCTGCTCTCAGAGCGGTGGGATATTGCCGATTGTCCCCGCTGTGCGATGCCGATGCCCTTCGATGCGGTGGGTTTGAAAAATGGCTGCCCCTGTGCGGATCTCGCAGATTGGCCGAATGTGAATATTCCCGTGCCCCACTGTCCTCACTATGCCCGCGACCAACTGTCTGCGATCCATAAACGCCTCCGGTCAAGGCAACACCATTCTGATCTATAGACCATAGCGCAGTCCGGTTTCCGTTAGGGAGTCACGTCCACCAGCATCAAATTCCATTGCCCCCGTTCGTTGCTCTGGAAAGCGACCCGACGTCCATCGCCGCTAATGGTGGGATTTTGTACCGACCCCCGTAAATTCACCGTTAACAACTGCGATCGCCCCTGGTTGCGATCATAGACAAACACATCCTGGCGGCCCCGTTCGGTGGAAACATAGGCGATAAAACGGCCATCTTCACTGAGATCCGGTTGGTCTTGGCTAGAGTCGCGGCGGTTGAGATTAGGCAGGTTGACTAATTGATTGGTTTGTAGATCGTAGAGAAAAATATTGCGGCGGCCATCCCGTTCTGAGGCAAAGGCGAGATAACGGCCATCACCGCTGTAGCTCGGAAATTCTTCGGCAAAATTACTATTGATTCCCCCCGTGGCAATCTGGGGCTGATAAAACAAGGCCCGACCACAGCCCCCCAAGATCAATCCCATCGCGGCGATCGCCAACGGCCAAAACTTTCCCATGGGATTAGTGGTCATTCGCCAAGATTGTGACCTGGGCATTGGGTTGATCCATGAATGTACTAGCCTTTTGTTCAACACGTTGGAGTTGCCTCAGGGCCAGGGAACAGGGGCTGCCATAGCGCTGTTCGACCCGCTTACTGGCCAGGGTCAGGGCCGTTTGGGAGCGATGCACAAAATCCGCCAGGGCGTAGCCTTGTCCTACCTGAAAGTAGTCATGGACGACGGTGGAGGGGGAATAGAACTGATCCTGGGAGCCGTCGGGCCAAACAATATCAAAAGTAACGGCTGGCATAGAATTTAGGAGCCTCCGGTAAAGCCAGTGAGCGGAACATGGTCGAGGTGCCAAAAATCGAGGCTAGTTTCCCCCAGTTTAAGGGTCAAGGTGTGGCCTGGGGTGATGGTGGCGATCGCCTCGGCGACTAACCCCTGATCTTTGCACAACATTTCTACTTCAGAGACCTGCTCTGGGGGCACAGTCAGCAAAAAACCGTAGCTTGGAAAACTGAGGAGCCATTGTTGCAAATCGAGCTGTGGTGGACAGGGAACTGCGCCAATATCCAAGATCGCACCGCAATTAGACGTTTCCAAGAGCATCAAAGTTGTGCCGATAATTCCCCCCATACTGACATCTTTTCCGGCGCTACATAAACCCCGTTCGGCGAAGAGCGGTAATAAATCCCACTGGGCTTGGAGTTGCGCTGGATCGGCTTGGGTGGCGGCATCCCAACAGTAGGGGAGGTGGGGCCGGGGTTGCCCCTGAAAATTAGCGACTAACACGAGGCGATCGCCCACCTGGGCATCAAAACTGGTAATCAGTCGTTTTGCCCGACCGAGAATCGCGACCCCCAAAGCATCATATTCACTATGGGTATTGGTATGACCCCCGACAATTGGTACCTGAAACTTTTCTGCCGCTGCCTGCATCCCGGCCCAAATCTGCCGCGCCTGCTGATCTCCACAGGCCCACAGAGCATCCACAACCGCCAAGGGTCGTCCCCCCATGGCATAGATATCACTGACATTCACGAGCACCCCACACCAGCCCGCAAACCATGGATCCTGTTGCACCAATGCGGGGCTCATGCCCTCTGCGGCGAGAAGGAGAAAACCAGCTTGGTCGGGAATGGCTGCACAATCATCCCCAAGGCGAATGGCTTGCCCCTGGGCTGTAAATTGCCGTTGAAATTGCCGGGAAGCGAGTTGAATATCCCGTTTATGTAAAAGGCCCAAATTGTGGCGTAGGGTCTCTGCCAACTGGGGTAAAGTGATGTTCACGCCAAGTATTTCGATTATTTTTTCCTTTAGGAAACAAGCCAAGTCCCCAGGTCAAGTTGGGGTCGCGGATTCACTGCCGGTGGGTAAAAGTTTAAATCTGCCTCCATGAGATGGTGGGGGCGATCGCAAATGTCCATTTCCGCCAGAGAATGCCAATGTTGCCGCTGGAAAAAACGCACATTCTGTCGCTGTACCGTCGCCAGAAACTTAGTACAGCCCCAACCATGGGCCGTTGTGACCGCTTTGTAGATTAACCCCTTACCAATGCGTCCCACGCGCCGAAACTCTGGCTGGACCCCCAGGCGGCCACCATACCAAACCTGAGGCTCACTTTCGTAGATGCGCACAACCCCAACCACCTTACTCTGGGGGGATGAGCTCTTGTCCAAGGCAACAATCGGATAGGCAATGGGATCGAGGTCATCAAAATCATTACCGCTAAAAATCCCCTGTTCTTCACAAAAAATATCCCGTCTCAGGGCAAAATAGGCGCGGATTTCCGCCGCAGACTGGGCGAGTTCAAACTGAAATCGTTGACGACTCATTTCCCGTAACCTCCCTAATTTTCAAAGGTAGACAATGCTGAACAGGCACCACATTTCGCACAACCAGCTTTAATTGCCTGGGAAGACATCCCCGCCTCCTTGAGAATCTGACCCACCTTTTGGTAGAGGGCAAACATGAACTCCGGATCAGGGGCTGGATGGGTTGCCAAGGGCGTGCCAGAAATGGGGACAAAAGGCACCACAAAGGGGTAAACACCAAGGCTGACTAATTTTTCTGCCGCCGCCACAAGGGTTGCAAAACTATCGCCTAAACCGGCTAGCAGGTAGGTGCTGACTTGGCCCCAACCAAATACTTGCACTGCCGCTGTATAGGCTTGGTAGTAGTAGGAAACGGGGACTTCTGCTTTGCCAGGCATGATTCTGGCACGGACTTCGGGATCCACGGCCTCTAGGTGCATTCCTAAACTATCGACACCAGCGGCTTTTAAGCACTCAAACCAGACAAAATCGGCGGGGGGTTCACATTGAGCTTGGATAGGAATATCGACTTTTGCTTTGATGGCAGCGGCACATTTGGTCAGGTAAGCTGCACCGCGATCGCCTGTGTTGGGAGTCCCTGTGGTCATGATCACCTGCTCAATGCCATCGAGCCGCACCGCCGCTTCCACAACCTCTGCTAACTGTTCCGGGAGTTTGCGGGCAATGGTGCGTTCTGCTTCTAGGGATTTTTCGATCGCACAAAATTGACAGGCTGTACTTTCGTCCCGGTAGCGCATACAGGTTTGTTGCACCGTTGTGGCGAGCACATTATTGCTATGGAGAAGGGCAATTTTCCAGTAAGGAATCCCTTCCGCTGTCTCTAGGTCGTAGAATTTGGGACGCTCTTGCAGGGTAATGGGGGCGATGTCTTGATGATGTTTTTGGAGCTTGGCTTCACTCTGTTGGGAATCTAGGGTGGCATGGTAAGGCGATCGCCCAGCACTATTTGTATAAACAGGAACCATCACCGTGGTGCCAGCAATGGTCACTGCCCGGTGATCCGAAGGCCCTGCCCCCCCTTGGCGTCCCGTCATCGTGGCCTCTGTCAGGCGGAGGCCGTGGGACTGGAGTTCTGTAATCAGACGTTGTTTATCCATGGGCATAGTCATAGGGATGGGTGATGGCGCGCTAGATTAGGGACAGGAGGCGGGAATATCTGGGGCCGGGGTATTCGGCAGTGGTGTTACTTCTGAGGGAAAGGGCAAGGAACTCGTGTTGAGGGTGGCCCAAGGTGCGTCATTGAGTTGTACCTGGAATAGATCAGGGCGGGAGTAATGTCCCACCGAATCCATCATCCGCTTACGTTTGGTAATCAGGGAGAAATCTAAATCGGCGATCGCCAAACCTTCCCCTTCATAAATGGGTTCACAGAGGTGTTTGCCTTCAGGACTAATAATGGCCGTATAACAACCACCACTAAGGGCCTTGTGCATCTTGTCATTGCTGGTCAATTGGACCTTCTGTTCTGCCGAGAGCCATCCCGTTGCATTGACCACGAAACAGCCGGATTCGAGGGCATGGTGGCGCATGGTCACTTCCATTTGCTCCGTAAAAATTTGCCCCACCATAGATCCCGGAAATTGACCACAATGAATCTGTTCATGTTGGGCCATCAGACTATAGCGAGCGAGGGGATTGTAGTGCTCCCAACAAGCTAAAGCACCCACACGGCCCACAGCTGTATCGACCGTCGTTAAACCAGCGCCATCCCCTTGACCCCAAACCATCCGTTCGTGGTAAGTAGGGGTGATTTTGCGGCGTTTAAGGCGCAATGTCCCATCGTGATCAAAAATCAATTGGGTGTTGTAAAGGGAACCTTCTTCCCGTTCATTCACCCCTAAAACCACGACCATGTCATGGGCTTGGGCCGCTTCAGCCACCGCTGTCGTGACTGGGCCAGGGACTGTGACTGCTTGCTCATAGAGCTGGAGATGGCTTTTCCCCATCAGCACCGGTGGCTCGATAAAAGAAAAGTAAGGATAGTAGGGGACAAAGGTTTCTGGAAAGACAATCAACTGCACGCCCTCCTTGGCCGCCTGGGTAATTGTCTCCAGCACTTTTTCCGTCGTACCTGCACAACTAAACAAAACCGGACTAATTTGTGCTGCTGCCGCCCGAATTGTTTTCGAGTAATCAAGCATAATCGCTACCGGAAAAATAACAAACTCACAAAAAACGGATTTGGTAACCGAAAATATTCCAACAAAACCCTTTTAAAAAATACTCGGAAGTTTTTAAAGAGTGCAAAAAAAATCTAAAAATCACTCTTGTGAACTCTTTGGAAATTTTCGGAAGTAAAACCTTTGTTTTTACATCGTCCAAGTATCAAGGATAAATGCCCCTTCTTTGCGATGCATTAAAATCAAATCCATCACATCTAAGGGATTAATCGGGCGGATACCAGGAATCAAAGAAGGTTCTCCGTGGCCATAAAAAGCTTGTAGTGCAAAACGACAGGCATAGACCTTTCCGCCAGATTCCATAATCTTGACCAGGCGATCGTTCATGGCTAAGTGCCCCGGAAATCCTTCATCGCCCAGCTTCGGGAAGCCCCGCTGCACCCCTAAAGTTACCCCAGGGCCATAAAGTAGCACAGACGTTTCAAACCCTTTTTTGATAAGGCGACTTGCTTGTAATAAATTGACTAAACCAATGGAACCCTCAAAGGCCACTGTATGAAACGTAATCAGTGCTTTTTCGCCAGGTTCTGCTTGGACATCAGGAAAAACCTTTTCTTCGTAATCGACAAGAAAGTCACCGGTCTGATGGGCAGGGATTGTTACTTCAGGCATGGGAAATTTTCCTTTAGTTTTTAGGTTTTAATGTGTTGAGTTGTGCCTCACTTTAAGGGGAGAACTCAAGGCGACCTGTATCATTGCTGACAAAAGGAGACCTTCTGTTTAAAGGAATAGTTTTTTGATTGAAAAGCCAATTTCTGGATTGTCTTTTTGGCTAGACTCAAGCTTGTTTGATAATAGCTATCTGAATGGTTTTGTCCTGATTAGAGGATAGTGATTGTGTCCTAAAAAGAACTATTGATTTTGCTAGGTTAGGCCACCAAAATAGCAGCTACTGGGTCGTAATTCATCGATCGCCTATGGGTAGTCACAAACCGCTGGGATCGGTAACAACCCTTACAGGAACGGGGGTTGACTAGGTTTACAGTTGAGCCAAACACACCTAAGAGCAACGGCAATGCAGACCCATTACCCGGTAATAATTGTTGGGGGTGGCCAGGCGGGACTTGCCCTCAGCTATCTCCTCAAGCAAAGCGACATTGACCACCTGATTTTTGAGAAACACAAAATTGGCCATGCGTGGCGTGATGAACGCTGGAATTCTTTTTGTTTAGTGACCCCCAATTGGCAATGTCGGCTCCCCGGTTTCCCCTATGCAGGGCCTAATCCCAATGGATTTATGGCAAAGCAGGAGATCGTCTCTTATTTAGAAGCCTATGCCCGCTCCTTTAATCCCCCAATTCGAGAGGGGGTCACAGTTTCAAGGGTGAGTTCGTCTGGAACCCAGTTTGCAGTGGCAACATCCATCGGTGATTACACAGCTGATCAAGTGGCGATCGCCACGGGTGGATACCACGTTCCAAAAATTCCGCCCATCGCCGCCCAACTGCCCCGTGAGTTGCAGCAAATCCATTCCGTACAGTACAAAAATCCCCAGGATCTTCCCGATGAAGTGTTGATTGTGGGCACTGGCCAGTCGGGTTGTCAAATTGCCGAAGATCTTCATTTAGCAGGGAAAACAGTTCACCTTGTTACCGGTAGTGCGCCCCGGGCGCCGCGCCGTTATCGGGGCAAGGATGTGGTAGAGTGGCTCGAACGCATGGGTTATTACGCCCTCCCCATCGACCAGCACCCCCAGAAAGAAATGGTTCGCCATAAAACCAATCACTACGTTACAGGACGGGATGGGGGCCGCGATATTGATCTGCGCCGCTTTGCCCAACAGGGAATGCACCTCTATGGTCGCTTGCAAAGTATTACCGGGCAGACTCTCCACTTTGGGAAAGATTTAAAACACAATTTAGATCAGGCTGATGCCACCGTGGTGCGCATTCAACGGAATATTGACAAATTTATCGCCGATAACAACATCACCGCTCCCCCAGAGGCCCATTATCAACCCGTCTGGGAGCCAGAATTAGAACCATCATCCCTCAACCTCAAAGAAACTAATATTGGTGCAGTTATTTGGGCGACGGGCTTTCGCTTGAACTTTAGTTGGATTGATCTCCCCGTCTTTAATGAATTGGGCGAACCCTTACATGACCGAGGGGTAACCGCCGTGGATGGATTATACTTCCTTGGTTTGCCCTGGCTCTATACCTGGGGTTCTGGTCGTTTTTCCGGTATTGCTCGCGATGCAGTATATTTGGCGACACAAATTACAGCAAGGCTTTTGGTTCCGGCTTCTGCTTAAATCAGACCTTGTTTTGTGGCTTGGTAAATGGCTTGGTAGCGGTTTTTAGCTTGTAGTTTACTCAAGGTGCGGTTTAGGTGGAATTTTACGGTACTTTCACTGATGTGGAGCTGTTGGGCAATGTCGCGATCGCGCAATCCTGTTGTGAGGAGAATTAAAATCTGACGTTCCCGTTGGGAGAGTGAATTCTTTGATTTGTGGGCTTGGGTAGTGGCCCCATAGGGCAAAGTGAGGCTAATTTGGTGAGCTGCTTCTTGGGAGTCGATCCCGACATTGCATTGTCCCCCAAGGGTTTGTACAAAAAATTCAATGTCGGCAAAAGGCGATCGCCCTGTGTTTTTCGTCGGGTTAGGGGCGGCGATAATCCCTTCGAGACAAATTTCCGTATCACCGTAGATGAGTCGGCAATAGTGACAGTTGAATTGATTGAGAATTTCTACGGTTTTGATTAAGAGATAGGTCGAACTTGGTGTCAGAGGTCGCTCCGTACCAATCAAACTAAGCTGGCTGGTACTTAAAAGGCTGCCCAGGTGATCCGAGAGGGGGTGAGATTCTCTTGTCTGGCTTTTGCTGGGATCTTGGGGGCTTTTTTGGGCGGCATCTAAGGCGATCGCCCCAGCCATACATAACACCTGCAAAACCTCTAAAAATTCTGGTAAAAAAGTTTCATGGCTAAAGGCCGCTAACACACCAATAATTCGCTGTTGACTGGCAAGGGGATAACCCGCAAAACCTTGAATTTCGTTGGCGATCGCCCAGTCACGGTCTTTTACCCAAGCTTCTTCCGCCAGGTGATTACTCAGGAAAGGAATCCCATTTTTGGCAATTTTTCCGACCTTATAGGCGCCCATGGGAACCCGTGCAAAACTGCCGTTAATGTTTTCAGACAGACCCGATGAGGCCACCAACCGGAGCGATCGTTGATCTGGCTCAATTAACCAAATTCGCGCAAAGGCGCAATTAAAGTCTTTAATCAATGCTTCGGTTAAACGTTTGGCGATCAGCGTTGGTTCCAGACAACCGGAAATGCCCTGGGTAATGCGCTGAACCTTTTGCAAATCAACAATCAAGCAAGCAGAATCAAGCACGGCATCGGTAAATTAAGCACAAAATCTCTTTCTAGTTAACGCGAGCCAGCTCACCTGCGTCAGTCAGTAGTGAACATTAGTACAGAAACCCGCAATTATCTGGAACTTTGGAGGGGATTAATCCAGAAAAGTTTCAGCGACTCGCTCTCCCAAAAGAGCGGCTTTCAGTAATTTGGCGTATTTGCGAATACTGGCTGTTTTTCTTTTGACACCCTATAGATGGCTGAAATCACACTATAAACGCCTTAGGAAAAACCAAAGCCAATGCTGCTGATTTCGGGTTAATTTTTCTGCCCATTGATTGAAACGATACTTTTCCCGTTGAGACCAGCCTTGGGTTAATTTCTGGCTATGCCAAACCAAAACAGCACAGGTATAGGCGACACAGATCGTCAAGGCAACGCTCGCCCAGTAATGGTAACCGAGACTCAAACGCACCACGGCCCAGGTGAGATAATCACGCCAGAGGGCAAATTCTCCCCGCAACGCCCAAATGCCGTAGCTCCCCAAGATCAGCCACAGCAAGGCGACCAATAGCCAACGCCAGAGGAAAGTAAACCGCACCAGCTTGCGGGCCAAGGGACTGAAATGATGGTCTGTTGGTGCTTCCTGAAGTTGGCGATCGCCCATATTTTTTCACCCTAAACATCTTTACCGAGTGGGTCAGGCCAAATCCTGGGATTGCTGCCGCCGTTACCGGGAAGTTCCCCTGCAATGGCTAGGACAATTCTGTGACATTCACCGCTTCTTTGGTGACCGTGGGGGGTTGGCCATTACGATTACGCCACCAGGCCAAGAGGGTACTGGCGACAAAAATACTAGAGTAAGAGCCGCAAATAAACCCAATAATCAAGGCGAGGGCAAAAAACTTGAGGGTCGAACCACCGAACAAAAAGATCGCCACCAGCGGCAATAGGGTCGTAAGGGTGGTATTGATCGAACGGCCCAGGGTTTGCTGGACGGAATGATCAACAACTTGATCGATGTTGTCTCCCTCGTCGGCCTTGAGATTCTCACGAACGCGGTCATAAATGACCACCGTATCATTCACAGAAAAACCAATAATCGTCAGTAGGGCCACGAGGAAAAGGCTATCTACTTCAACGCCCAACACCAGACCAAGTAGCGCAAAGACGCCAGCCGTGACCAGCACATCATGGAATAATGCGGCGATCGCAAACAGCGCATAATCGAACTGAAAGCGGATACTTAAGTAGACAATAATCCCGAAAAAAGAAACCAGGAGGGCGAGCATCCCTTGGACAAACAATTCCCGACCAATGGTTGGCCCCACCGAGTCAATTTGGATCGTGCCAGGATCTAGGGCGCCCACTTCGGATTCTAGGGCGTCGAGCAAACGGCTGCGTTGATCCACATCAAGCTGCGGTGTCCGCACCGAAAACGTTGTCCGCTCTTGGCCCAAAATTTGCACCGTACTACTGCCGACCCCCTGGTTATTCACCACGGTTTGAATTGTCGCTGTTTCTAAAGGATCAGTACAGTTGCCAGCCACCGTACAGTCGAGGGCCACTTGGATTTTTGTGCCCCCAACAAAGTCGAGACTGGGTCGGAGGGGTGCTTGAAGTTGGTTGAAGGAAATGCCCATAAACAACACACTCGCAAGGATGGCGATCGCCGAGATGGACCACCAAAGGAGACGCTGTTTAATGACGCTAAATTTAAAAGTCATCGGGTTAACAACAGACTAGAGGGCAAAGGAAATTAGTTGGGGACTTTGGGCGCAAACAACTTGGGATTTTGGCGCACCGCCGGTAAGCCCAATACCGTTAACAGCAGTAAAGTGCGGCTGCAAGTCACTGCCGTAAACATACTCACCCCCACCCCGATCGCCAAGGTCAACGCAAAACCTTTTACCAAACCCGAACCCAAGAAAAAGAGGGCCGCACAGGCGATCAAAGTGGTGACATTACTGTCGAGAATGCTGGAGAAAGCGTTAAAAAATCCCGATTCCACGGCCCGGTATAGGGTATTTCCCTTATAGATTTCCTCCCGGGTGCGCTCGAAGATCAGCACATTGGCATCCACGGCCATACCGATACTGAGAATAAAACCAGCAATCCCCGGTAACGTCAGCGTAACCCCCACAAGGGAGTAGCAGGCCAAAGTGAGGAGGGTATAAACCACTAACGCCACATCTGCGATCAGCCCTGGCAAACGGTAATAGACTGCCACAAAGACCAACACCAGAATTAGGCCCGCAATCCCTGCATAGATACTTTGGCGAATGGAATCTTGGCCTAGGGTTGCCCCTACGGTACGGTTCTCGACCACAGCCACCGGGAAGGGTAACGACCCACCCCGAATCTGAATGGCGAGATCACTGGCCGTATCAATGTCAAAGTTGCCGGTAATGGTCACGTTCCCCCCGGCGATCCCTTGGGCGGTATATTCTGGGCCAACGGTGGGGGCGCTGAGGAGGGCATCATCTAAGAAAATGCCGACACTCCGGCCTGTACCAGCTAGACCTTTTGTGATTTCTGCAAAAAGTTCGGCCCCTTCACTATTGAAATTGAGAAAAACTTGCCAACTGTTGCCCGTTTGGGTGGGGGCGGGTTGGGCATTGGTGACGTATTCGCCGACTAGACCAACGGGTTCAAACAGAGCGAGGATCTCTTGATCGAGACTGTCAATATTGGTTTCTAATTCTTCGATTTCGGCATCGCTAGCGGCAGGGCTTGCACTGCCACGGAGACTGGTTAACTGGGCGTCGAGTTGGCGACGGAGGGCGTACTTTTCTTGGAATTCGGCTTCGGTGCCAGGGTTTTGGGGCCGAAACTCGAGCTGAGCGGTGCCACCGAGAACCCGTTCAGCCTGCTCAGGATCTGTCACCCCAGGCAATTGCACGAGGATCCGGTCGTTCCCCACGAGTTGAGTGATGGGTTCGGCCACTCCTAGACCATTGATGCGATTTTCGATGACTCGCTTCACGGCAGCTGTATCATCGGCCTCAACGACGACTCCTTCAGCATTGGGTTGTACCTGGATCGTCAATTGGGCACCACCTTTGAGATCCAGACCGAGCTGGAGGGGTAAGGTTGTCAAAATCGTGATGGCGATCGCCACCAAAAAAAGAATTGCAACTATGATTAACCGTTGTTTTTGCATGATGGATCTAGGAGGATGAACCGCAGTTGGTCGCTGGTGTTTAGACGTTCAGGGCCAACATATTTTGCACTGCTTCGACGATGTTGTCCGGTTGGACGATGGTGAGTCGCTCCAGGGTGCCGTTGTAGGGAGTGGGAATATCCTGGGACGAGAGACGCATTACGGGGGCATCTAATTCGTCAAACAGTTGCTCGTTGATCAAGGACATCACTTCCGCCGCAATCCCCGCCGTTTTCATACATTCTTCGACGATGATCACCCGGTGGGTTTTCTTCACGGATTTGGCGATCGCCTCCATGTCGATGGGCTTCAGGGAGATGAGATCAATTAATTCTGGATCGATGCCTTGTTTTTCGAGGGTTTTAATCGCCTGGGTGCAATGGTGACGCATCCGCGAATAGGTCAGAATCGTCACATCTTTCCCTTCCCGTACCAATTCCGCCTTATCGAGGGGCAACACATATTCCCCATCGGGCAAATTCTCTTTGAGGTTGTAGAGCAGCACGTGTTCAAAGAAAAGCACGGGGTTTTCGTCACGAATCGCCGCTTTTAATAAACCTTTGGCATTGTAAGGGGTGGAACAGGCGACGATCTTTAAACCAGGGACAGCTTGGAAATAGGCTTCTAGACGCTGGGAGTGTTCAGCCCCCAACTGCCGACCGACCCCCCCAGGCCCACGGATCACCATCGGAATTGTGAAATTACCGCCGGATGTGTAGCGCAACATCCCAGCGTTATTGGAAATTTGGTTAAAGGCCAACAGCAAAAAGCCCATATTCATCCCTTCGATGATCGGCCGCAGTCCAGTCATGGCAGCGCCAACAGCCATCCCGGTGAAGCTGTTTTCTGCGATGGGTGTATCCAGAACGCGCAGGTCACCATATTTTTTCGCAAGATCCTTCGTTACCTTGTAGGAACCGCCGTAATGACCCACATCTTCGCCCATAACGAAGACAGTTTCGTCACGTGCCATCTCTTCATCGATAGCTTGACGCAGCGCATTAAAAAGTAAAGTTTCCGCCATATGAAATCGTTCTAAAACCTATCGCAGCAAGTGACATCGTATCATTCCTGAGCCTTTCTTGCGCCATCAATCTAGGTGGGATTGAAGCCGATATTTTTAGGGCTCTGGGGCCGGATTGAGAAACCCCGTCGGCAGGGAGGCTCTGTCCGGTGGCGATCGCCTTTTGCAGGGGGAATGGCCAACTAGCCCCAATGGTGATCGAAAAACCCTTAAAATTTTCCTAAAAAAATGCAATTTGTAATCCCAAAAAAAACAGCAATTCTGCGGTAATTCCACCAAAAAAAATACGGTTTTTGTCATCTACAAACCCCTTGAAGATAGTAGACAATAAAAATGTAGCAAGAAGTCGATTCTCTTAGGAGGTCATATATGTCTTTAGTACATTTCTCGCCGTTTTCTGAACTAGAAACAGTTCAGACCCAAATGAATCGCATTCTCGATGAACTTGCCGGCTGGCAAGGGGAAGGTCGCTCCCCCTGGCGTCCCTCTGTCGAGCTACTCAATGGGGACGCAGAATTAACCTTAAAAGCCGCCCTTCCTGGCATTGCCGCTGACGATATCGATATTCAGTTGACCCGTGAATCAGTCCGCCTCTCCGGGGAATATAAATACGAAGAAGAAAAAGAAGATGAAGGCTGCTATCATTCTGAATTCCGCTATGGAAAATTTGACCGCACCATTGCGCTTCCGGTCGCCGTCGACCATGAAAATGCCACAGCAGAATTTAAAGATGGCATTCTTACCCTGAAGCTGCCCAAAGTTGTTCCCGCAGCGAAAAAAGTTGTCAAACTACAACTGGGTAAAAGCCCCGAAACTCAAAAAGTTCTCGAAGAACCGACTGAATAGTTCACGGACTGTCATTTTCCATGACGCTGTCAAATCATAAACACTGTGCTGGCCTTCCCGAAAATTTTGGGAGGCCATTGTTTTTTTGAGTAACTGACAGGGCCTGCACCAATGTGAATTTACAATAAAGTTTGGCTATATATCTAAAGAAGAAATGAAGTATAAAGCTTTTCTTTGAATTGTCCAAGAAAGCAATGCTCAACAGACCTGGAACTTTATCATGGAGGTAGTCAAGAAAACTGGGGATTGCCGAGGGGAGAAACGTCATGAAGCAACTGTTGCCACTGAACCACCTACGGCCGATCACGTCGAAATCGGTTCGCCGCAGCCCAAAGACTGACCCATCAGGGCGAGCCAATGTATCATCGGAAGAGACAGTACTGCAATCAACAGAGATGATCCCGGACATGACTCCAGGCCGTGATTTTGAAACCTCCTTAGCTCCCGTAGAATCATCGTTACCGAAGCCAGAAATCCCCCCGGAACAGGTCATTTTTGATTTCTTTGCCCAAACGCTACAAACCGCTTCCCTTGATGAGTTCTTGGGGTTATTTCAAGGGTTTTTCGTTGGTTATGACAAGGCCCAATGTCCAGAACCCCTACAACAAGCAAGTTATCAGCTGATTATTGGCAATCGGCGCACGGGATTTATTGCGGTTCTTAAACGGTGTTGTTATCTATTTATCGAAACTTGCCTTAATCAAGAAAGCATCCAGCACATTACTCAACTGGCCCATTTGCTGTTGACGCCAACATCGCAGACGGGTGATGCGTCGTTGACCACAGAGCGATTTCAGGATTGGCTACGGGGATTTATTCAGAGTGAGGAATGTCGGGTCTTGCGGGTCTTGGCGCCTCCTAGTGAGACAAATCAACGGACTTGGGGCGATCGCTATGTCGGTTTTATGTTATTTGCCCAAGCGACAGATCCACAATCTTCCCCCGAACAACAACGGGCCTCTAAGCTGCTTTACCAACTATTTAATAACCGCTATCGCTACCGCTTGGTAATGTACCTGTCAACGAAGGGAAAAATGACAGCGACAGGGGAGGCCATTAAAAATCCTACCCTCATTGAAGATGTAACCCTGAATCTGATTCACCGTTTAGTGGTTAAAAAGCAGCCCAGTTACCCTGATATTGCCACGCAATTTTTAGCCCAGACAGATGAACATACCTTTGTCACTTGGCAGCCCTATTTTGTTGATTATTTGTTTTGTGCCATGACTTCACCACGCCGTTTGAAGTGGCTGCCCGATAAGATTTTGCAACATCTGAAACAATGTTATTCCGCAGGAGACACTATCACTTTAGGCCGGGCGCTGATTACTGATGTTTGCCGCAATTTGATTCATTACCTACTCAATCCTGAACATTTGCAAGATTTATCCCATCCTCTGCCGGTTTTAATGATTCAGCGGGAATATTTAACCCACAGTATTTTGTTGTTGAAATTGGTATTGGTCGCGCCAGAAACCTATGGTGAACTGATGCAAGCCCTCAATCTTCTGCTCGGACAATACCAAGACCAGCCCAAGGCAGAGTGCCAGTGGCTCATGGGCTTTTTTGAGACAGTTCAGGTTATTTTGGCGTTGGTGCTGACGGCTCCCCAGTATTGCCCGGTTGTGCCTGAGTAGTCGTGGTTAACTTTAGGCAGTCCCTATCCAAAAGCTCGAAAAAACAGGACAATAGAAAGGTTATTTTGATGTAAATCTTGATTTCTATTTGTTATGAGCGACAATCGACGTAGCCGGGTAGTCACCGAAGGTCATCAGCGGAGCCCAAACCGCGCCATGCTCCGGGCTGTGGGCTTTGGGGATGATGATTTTAGTAAACCAATTGTGGGCTTGGCGAATGGGTACAGTACGATTACGCCATGCAATATGGGAATCAATGACCTCACCCAGCGAGCGGATAAGGCGATCCGGGAAGCGGGAGCGATGCCGCAGATGTTTGGGACGATCACCATTAGTGATGGGATCTCCATGGGTACTGAAGGGATGAAATATTCTTTGGTTTCCCGTGATGTGATCGCTGACTCCATTGAGACGGCTTGTAATGGCCAAAGCATGGATGCGGTGCTGGCGATCGGTGGCTGTGATAAGAATATGCCGGGGGCGGTTTTGGCGATCGCCCGGATGAATATTCCCGCAATTTTTGTTTATGGTGGCACGATCAAACCGGGTCATCTGGATGGGGAAGATCTGACCGTTGTGAGCGCGTTTGAGGCTGTCGGTGAATTTAGTGCCGGAAAAATCGACGAAGAAAGATTATTAGCCGTTGAGAAAAATGCTTGTCCGGGGGCGGGTTCCTGCGGCGGCATGTACACTGCCAATACGATGTCCTCGGCGTTTGAGGCGATGGGGATTAGTTTGCCCTATTCTTCGACGATGGCCGCTGAAGACGAAGAAAAAGCTGTCAGTGCGGAAGAGTCGGCACGCGTTTTGGTCAATGCGATCAAGAAGCAGATTTTGCCGAAGGACATCCTCACGCGCAAGGCCTTTGAAAACGCGATTTCTGTGATTATGGCCGTGGGCGGCTCGACGAATTCCGTTTTACATTTGTTGGCGATCGCCAATACTATCGGTGTGGATTTGACCATCGACGACTTTGAAACCATCCGCCAGCGCGTCCCCGTCATCTGTGACCTCAAGCCCTCTGGTCGCTACGTTGCCACCGATCTCCACAAGGCGGGCGGCATTCCCCAGGTGATGAAAATGCTCTTGGATCACGGTCTTCTCCATGGCGACTGTCTAACAATTACTGGCAAAACCGTCGCTGAAACCCTCGCCGATATTCCCAGCGAACCCTCTCCCGATCAGGATGTGATTCGTCCCTGGGATAAGCCGATGTACGAAAAAGGACACCTGGCGATCCTCAAGGGCAACTTGGCCGAAGAAGGTTCCGTGGCGAAAATTAGTGGCGTGAAAAATCCCCGGATCACTGGCCCGGCGCGCGTTTTTGAATCCGAAGAAGAATGTCTCGATGCAATCCTGGCTGGCAAGATTGTTGCTGGTGATGTGGTGATTGTTCGTTATGAAGGGCCGAAGGGTGGCCCCGGGATGCGGGAAATGCTTGCCCCTACCTCCGCGATTATTGGTGCGGGTCTGGGCGATTCCGTGGGTCTGATCACTGATGGTCGTTTCTCTGGTGGTACCTATGGCCTCGTGGTCGGTCACGTTGCCCCGGAAGCGTTTGTGGGTGGGAATATTGCCCTCGTGGAAGAGGGGGACAGCATCACCATCGATGCCCACGAAAAACTGTTGCAAATCAATGTTTCTGATGAGGAACTGGCAAAACGTCGCGCCGCTTGGAAACCCCGTGAACCCCGTTATAAGCGTGGTGTTTTGGGTAAATATGCCAAGATTGTTTCCACCAGTAGTAAAGGTGCAGTGACAGACATCGATCTGTTTTAAACCAATAAACTAAATGAACTTAATCTCCGTGTTGTCTCCTTTCAACCGGAGATTTTGTCTTTTTCAATATTATGGATAACAAACACAAAGCTTCTAAGATTCTGAAGGTGTACGGACGAAAAACAGTACGTTGTACTAGATACATAAAATTGATTCGTTTTGATTGGTGTGGTAAGCAGCACCAAAAAAGATCGGTTTTCAATACATATACAGTCAAAAAAGTTTTTATGGCATGGAATACAATAACTAATACAAACATATTGAAGCAATAGTCGAAAAGCCAATGCATAGCTTTCAGGAATATTTAGAGGAATCAAAACTACATAGTCTTCAGGAACGTTCAGAAGAATTGCGACAAAAGTTAGGTAATGACTTTGAGTATCGACACACTACACAAGATTTTGGACGATATCTAATCATTGAGGTTTCAAAAAAAAATTCTCTAGACCATAGTATGACCAGAGTACAGTTGAGATTTAACAACTGTTCAGTGCGAAATCCAATCTCTCCTAACAAGATTAATGAATGTAGAATATTCTTAGATTCAGAAGTCGATGAAGATCGAGAGATCGATGTTGATTGATAAGTTGAGGATTTTAGATTTTTACACTTGTTGATATGTATTGTTGAAAATTGCTACTTTAAGTTACTTAGAGAATCGCTGTTTTGAGAAAGAGAATGAGCGATGTTAAACTGTGAATATATTTGAGATAAGGTAAAGAGATGACGGCTTTAACTTCTCCAGAAATATCATTACAAGATTTTTTAGCACGTCCTGAAACAAAACCTGCAAGCGAATATATCAATGGTGCCATCTACCAAAAGCCGATGCCAAAAGGGAAACATAGCCGTCTTCAGTTAAAACTCAACAATCATATCAATACTGTTACTGAAAAAACTCAACTTGCCTATGCCTTTCCAGAATTGCGCTGTAGTTTTGGCGATCGCTCCATTGTTCCTGATATTGCGGTGTTTCAATGGCCACGTATCCCGTTGGAAGCAGATGGTGAAGTCCCAGATAATTTTCTGCTGTGTCCAGATTGGACAATTGAAATTCTTTCCCCTGAACAAAGCCCCAACCGAGTCACTGGCAATATTTTGTACTGTTTAGAGCATGGCTGTCAGTTGGGATGGCTTATTGATCCAGGCGATCGATCAATTCTAATTTTTCAGCCTAATCAACAACCACAACTACTCACGCAAGAAGATGCACTCAAAGTTCTACCGAATATTCCCTTAACTTTGACCGCCGCTGAGGTGTTTAGTTGGCTAAAAATGGGGTCATGATTATTTTCTGATGTTTGATTTGAAGACAAAATAGTTTTCCATAAAAATTTTCAACCTTCATCAAAAGTAAGTGCTAAGTTATTAAAGCCTGGTCTTAAATTACTGAGATCTTAGTCATAACTTGATCGCCAAAAATAAATAATTACTCAGCACTAAATGGCTAATATCAAACAACTCCCTAATGATGTCATCCAGTTAATTGCGGCCGGTGAAGTGATTGATTCCCTAGCGGCAGTGGTACGGGAGTTGGCAGAAAATGCCATTGATGCCGGGGCGACACGCATTAACATCGATATTCAGCCCCAACGTTGGCAAATTCGCGTTGTAGATAATGGTCAGGGAATGGATTTGGAGGATTTGCAACAGTGCGCCCTCCCCCACCGGACAAGTAAGATTGGCGATCGCCAAGATTTAGCCCACATCAAAAGCCTCGGATTCCGGGGGGAAGCTCTCCACAGCATTGCCCAGGTGGCGAAGCTGACCATCGCCAGTTGCCAAGATGGGCAACCCGGTTATCAACTCACAGTGCAGCAAAATCATGTTTCGGAACCACTGCTCAAGCCGATGGCCGTGGGAACGATGGTGACGGTGACAGATATTTTTCAGAATTTTCCGGTGCGACGCCATGCCTTACCGGCGATCGCCCAGCAATTAAAAACCGCCCAGCAAATTATTTATCATTTAGCTTTATGTCAGCCACAAATTACTTGGCAAGTGACCCAAAATAATCAACCCTGGTTTGCCATTAGTGCTGGAAAAAATGCCCAGGATATTTTGCCGCAACTGCTGAAATCAATTAATATTCAAGACTTACTTTATCGGTGCTATCAAGCCGCAGATTTTCTAACAGAATATCAGCCTAGTTTTGTAACAAGTTATTTAGAATTAATCCTTGGTTTACCAGACCGTTGTCACCGCCACCAAGCTGACTGGTTAAAGCTTGGCATAAACGGAAGAATTGTGAGATTTTCGGCCTTAGAGCAGGCGATGATGAAAGCTTTTTCTCGCACACTGCCGCGCGATCGCCATCCCGTTTGTTTTGTCCATCTCCACGTGCCGCCAGAACAAATCGACTGGAATCGTCACCCTGCAAAAAGTGAAATTTATCTGCAAAATCAAGCCCTCTGGCAGGAGATTATCCCTCAGGCGATCGCCAAAAGTTTAAGTTTTAGTGAAGTGAGTTTGCCGCGTATCGAAAATCAACGGGTTTTAAATCTCATTCAAGCCGCAGAAAAATCAGAAAATTATTCACTCAAATCATTAGAAAAACAAGCTGATATTACCTCAGAAAATCCATTAAAAAAATCCTTAAAAGTGATTGGTCAAGCTCGCAATACCTATATTTTAGTGGAGCATACCGAAGGGATTTGGCTGGTAGAACAGCACATTGCCGATGAGCGGGCAATCTATGAAGATTTACACAAAAATTGGCAGTTGGTTTCTCTCTCCCAACCGATACTTTTAAACCATTTATCTCCTAAGCAAATCGAGCAATTAACAGAGAATATTGGCCTTGAACTGGAAGTTTTTGGGGAAAATATTTGGCGAGTGAATACCATTCCGAGCGCTTTGCAAGATAATCCTGACTTAGAAGCAGCTTTACTAGAACTCAGCCTAGGGGGAGATCTCGATGCCGCCCAGGTAGCGATCGCCTGCCGGACTGCTGTCCGTAATGGCACACCGCTAGATTTCCCAGCCATGCAAACAATTATTGATCGTTGGCAAGGGTGTCAAAATCCAAGCACCTGTCCCCATGGACGACCCATTTATCTGGCCCTAGAAGAAACATCCCTTTATCGTTTTTTCCGTCGCCATTGGGTTTTGGGCAAGAGCCATGGCATTACCGAAAAATGAGTATTTTAAAAGTTAATTAACCTTTTACCGTTATCTAGAAAAAAATGCTTGAGCTTGACCAGATTTTTGTCACTGCTGCCCAAATGCAGCACCTTGAAACAGCAATTTTTAACCAAGGAATGCCGATACCAGCCCTTATGGAAAAGGCGGCGGGGTTAATTGCCCAATATATTCAAAATCATTATCCTTTAAAAGATTATCGAAAAATTAGCGTTTTAGTGGGGCCTGGTCATAATGGTGGCGATGCCTTAGTTGTTGCGCGGGAGTTATCTTTTGCGGGTTATGAAATATGCTTATTTCGTCCCCTAGAAAAGCTAAAATCCCTGACCCAAAGCCACTGGGATTATGCACAATTTTTAGGAATTTCCCATACAAAAGATCTTGATATTTTTCTGGAAAGTCATTTAATTATTGATGGTTTATTTGGCTTTGGTTTAACACGGCCGATTACGGGAGATTTAGGTTTATTAATCGATGAACTGAATGAATCAGGACGGCCCATTGTCAGTATCGATTTGCCTTCGGGGCTCCATACCGATACCGGGGCAGTGTTGGGTACAGCGATTCAAGCAACGGAAAGTCTTTGTTTAGGGCTTTGGAAACGAGCCTACGGCCAGGATGCCGCCACGCCTTATCTAGGTAAAATTAACCGCCTTGATTTTGGTATTCCCTCCCATTTAATTGCAGAAACTTTATCTGCCAAAAATACGATTCAAGGCATTTCCCAAAGCTTGTTACAACGTTTGTTACCCCTGGGGCGATCGCCGTTAACCCATAAATACAAACAGGGCCATTTATTGCTCATTGGTGGCTCCCAAACTTACCTGGGCAGTGTGCTGCTGGCGGCTTTGGGGGCGCGGGCAACGGGGATTGGTATGCTCACCATTGCGGTGCCAGAATCCTTGAAATTATTGGTGGTGGCCCAACTGCCGGAAGCTTTGGTGCTTGGTTGCCCAGAAGATGAAACGGGGGCGATCGCCCAACTGCCAAGCCTAGACTTTTCCCGATACCAAGCGGTGGCCTGTGGCTGTGGTCTGACCCTTGCGGGGGCGATTAATTTAATGCCTGACCTCATGCCGCGGGAAGTGCCTCTAGTGTTAGACGCCGATGCCCTCAATTGGCTAGCCGAGGAAGATCTAGAAGTGCTTCAAAACCGTCATTTCCCCACAATTTTGACGCCCCATCTCGGCGAATTTAAGCGTCTATTTGCTGACCAAATCCCCATCACCGCCGACCGATTCCAGATGACCCAAAAGGCGGCCCAACTGACCGGGGCGATCGCCCTTTTGAAGGGGGCAAAAACCGTCATTGCCCGTCCCGATGGCGTGACCCATTGCATTACAGAAAGTACCCCAGCTTTAGCTAGAGGCGGTAGTGGTGATGTCCTCCTTGGTTTAATCGGTGGCCTTTTGGCCCAAGATCCAGAAGCACCCTTAGAGGTCGCCGCGGCAGCCGCTTGGTGGCATGCCCAGGCCGGAATCCTCGCTGCCCAGGCCAGAACTGTTGCCGGGGTTGATGGGGTCACTTTGGCGGAATTTCTCGTTGAAGTTTTACAGCAATGGCAAACAAAATCTGTCTGAGCACAAACTCTTGAACCCTTAGGAACGACCTATGGAGTAGTGGGCAACCGGAAAACTTGCAACAAAACCTTGAGGGGCGGCTTTTGCCAGTAATCGATGTGAGAGATGATCAAGTTATCGGCGTTGACCTCCAACAGGCTATGGCCAGAAATGCGCAACCGGGGTTGCCAGGGCAGAGGGCAAGTCATGGATAAAGTCCACTTGCTGCGGATGGTCTGTTGAGTTTGCTGGAGATCGTGGAGTTCCAAGTGAATATCCCGAAACCAGCGCCCTAAAAAACCAATCATTTTTTGATAGCGATCGCGCCCCCGGAACTGATTGAGGGGGTCTTGGAAAAAAACATCGTCGCTGTAAATGGCAAAGGTTTGATCCTGGGGAAAGTTTTGGTAATCCTGGCGCAAGATATCGAGGAGATCCATCGGCAAAACCGGTAACTACTGGGTACTAATTTCAAGGCGGGCTTGGCTGCTGGTTTCCGTTGTGTCTTCTGGGGGGTCAGCGGTGGCTTGTTCACCATAGCCCACCACGAGCCAGCGATAATCACCGGGGAGAGCCTCGGCCAGGTAAGTTTGGACGGCCTGGGCCTGCTGTTGGGCGAGGCTTGTCGCTTTAGTGGCATCCTCCCCAACTTGATAATTGCGAATGGTGATCGTTTGCCGCTCCTGCTGCTGGAGATCGATGGCGATCGCCCCTAGAATTTCGGCGGCATCGGCGGCGAGTTGCCCATCGGCACTAAATAGGGCATTGCTGGGCAGGGTGATTTTTAACGGTTCCGGAGTTTGCGAAGTTGCTGCGGGGGTCGCCTGGGGGTCAAAGGTGCTGGGATCAGCGGCGAGGAGTGCGGTCAAATTGATGAGGCGATCGCCGAGATCCGCCTGTTGTTGACTCAGATCAAGTTCTGCCTCTAGTTGTTGGGTGCGCGCTTCGAGGACATCCAGTTGGGCCTGAATGCCCGCAATTTCTTGTTCGATGGCGGCCCGGTCTTCAGCCGATAATTCAGCAATGGTTTCGTTGAGGGTCGGCTTGGCGATTCCAGCAGAATTTGTCGCCCATAACCGTAAAAATAATGGCGGTTTTGGCTCGGCCCGTGGCATAAAATGACCCACCAGGATCCCCAAGGCGATCGCCCCGAAACCAGAACCCAGCAAAAGCGCTGTGCGGCCCAAGGTTGCGATGATCCATTTTGTTACAGAAAAGCGGGATTTCGTTGACGGTATTGGGGGGTGGGGTGAAGATGAACTCACAGTTGTCGTCGCCATCGGCACAATAATTTATCGCTATTCTAATGCCCTAGAGACCCCACCGCTCAGGTTTATGTAAACCATTTCCTGGCCGTTCTGTCCTTTTTTTGCCGCTCTTTCCCCCCTGAGATCATGTCCATCTCCACCGCCGACCCCCAGCTCATTACGGATCCACTCCACAGCCCTTTCCCTATCCCTTGGCAGTGGATTTTAGAGACCCAAGCCACGGTGGCCGCCGGGAACCAGAGTAGCGCCGATGTGTGTCGCAGTCCTGCCTTAAATAATGGTCGCCATCAGTACGCCGCCTACAGTCGCATCCAGTTAGCACTGCGCCCGCAGCTCCAGGAGAGTCAGGTCACCAGTGTTTTATTTGTGGAAAATTTGCAAACAGGCATTTTAAGCACGGTAATGGCGCGATCGCCCCTCGCCCCTCAAGCATTTCAAGAAGTCGAAGGAAATGATGCTGCAGGTTTAATTTCGCTATTGATTCCCGTATCTTGGTCTGCCGATGGCCAAAGGCTCCTGGCGCGGCAGTTTGAAGGCTTTTTTAACAGTGGCGTGATGTCAGATTTTGCGGTGGTCTGGGATGCCAAAACCCAACGGAGTATCACCCTCCAACCCAATATCGAAGCCGAATATAGCCATGCCATTTTGTTGGGCTGGAGTGAGCAATATGCTGAGGATGTCCTATTCCAAACCGGGGTGATGGGGGAAGAAACCTGGCCCATTTGGCGGGTGAGTCCCAGTGGGGATACAAACCTTGCCAGGGAAAATCACGGCGTGGTCTACGGCGATCTCCTTTCTCCGGCTTGGTTTGGCAGTGACGGGGAATTTAACATTTAATGTCAACTTCGGAAAAAACTGCGGCGATCGCCCCCAGCCCCTTTTACACTGACTAAAAACGATATAAAGATTTTTATCGAAACTTGCTATGACACAGTTTTGGTCAGAGATTGCTCCCCAGGCCTATTTTTGGTTCAAGGCTTTCCATATTATCGGTGTGGTGGTTTGGTTTGCGGGGTTGTTTTACCTCGTGCGCCTTTTTGTCTACCATGCCGAAGCCGAAAAGGAACCCGAACCCGCCCGGAGCATCCTCAAAAAACAATATGAGTTGATGGAAAAGCGCCTCTACAACATCATTACCCAACCGGGAATGTTTGTGACTGTGGCCATGGCGATCGCCGTGATTAGTACCGAACCGGGGGTTCTAAAAGCCTGGTGGCTCCATGCGAAATTGGCCTTGGTTGTCCTGTTATTGGTCTACCATTTTTTCTGCGGGCGGATTATGCGCAAACTGGCAGAAGGCACCTGCACCTGGACAGGTCAACAGTTCCGCGCCCTCAACGAAGCGCCGACCCTCCTGTTGGTAACCATTGTGATGTTGGCCGTGTTTAAAAATAGTTTGCCCCTCAATTGGACAGGAGGTTTAATTCTGGCGTTGATTGTTTTTATGGCCGCCGCAATCCAACTCTATGCGAAAAAACGTCGTAAGGATCAAGAAAAACTCCGGGAAGCCCAGAGCCAAGTGGCCACCTCTAATCCTTAAAGTCAGCCCTTGATTTTGTACGTTTAAACCAAGTAAAAGTCCCTGGATTCTGTCAAAAATCTAGGGACTTTGCTATGTACATCAAACTTGAAATTTAAAAAAGAAAAACCCAGTGATTTTTAAATGGCTTACCATTTTTTGTAGGGTAAAAACTTACCGCACATGGTTACTTGCACGCGATCGCCTTTGGGGTCTTCGACCTTATCCACTTCAATGGAAAAATCAATGGCACTCATGATCCCATCGCCAAATTTTTCGTGGACGACTGCTTTGACGGGCATCCCATACACTTGCATTATTTCGTAGAAGCGATAGATCAATGGATCGGTGGGAATGACGGGCTCTAGGGAACCTTTGAGGGGCGGTTCGGTAAGTGCTGCGGCGAAATCTTCCGGTAAACCGATGGCGGTGACGAGGGTTTTTGCTTCCGTCTCATCGGCACTGGCTTGACGGTAGAATACAGCAGCGACCCAAGTTTCATCGCGGCCAACTTTTTCGCCGAGGGTCGCAAAACTAAGACCTGTTGCTTTTTTGGCAGCAAGTAACTTTTCGGTAATTACGGCGATCGCCATAGAAATGTTTCTCCGTTATCAAATAAATTCAACTGCACAGAATTTGCGGACAATTTGAGTAATTAACTCAGAGCAAATTTGTCCGGGCCATATCACGAAATATCAGCCCCTAACTTGATTTACTGAAATGATTTTTGTGAGGAAAATGTTCCAGCAAGTGTTAGGAGGAAGACTTTTGGTGGAGTGGTTGCTTGCTATTAAACGGTTTAAAAAATCAACGCAATGTAATTAAAGATACGCTTTTAAATGGCAACAATTGTATGTTGAACCTGGGAAACTATCACAAAAATCAACGCTCCACGACAAAAGCACATCGAATTAATCCTAAAAATACATGATGCAAATTGTCGCTCCGGCCGATGTAACTAAAGCTGGGCGATCGTCTTTCCCTCGGCTGACCCCGATTTGACAATGTGTTTTTAAAACACCACAATAAGGGTATGGCGAAAATATCTGTTGCCAATTGAGGTGTCGATGATGGCGAACCAACTACCCATTCCTGCTTTTTTTAATCCCCAGACCGTTGGTGAGATCTGGCGTGTCCCCTATCTAGACCGGGCTGCCGCGGCTGAAACCTGGGCCAAGGAACACGGGATTCAGCCGGCCACCACTGACCGCTGTCGTGTTTGCCTGCTGGTGGTCGATGTGCAGAATACCTTTTGTATCCCGGAGTTTGAACTGTTTGTCGGCGGCCAATCAGGGCTGGGGGCCGTGGAAGATAATCGACGTTTGTGTGAATTTATCTACCGAAATCTCGGAACAATTACCACCGTTACCCCCACCATGGACACCCACAAGGCGGTGCAAATTTTTCACCCGGTCTTTTGGGTCAATGGAGCAGGCGAACATCCCCAACCCGCGAGCAATATTAGCTTTGCGGAGGTTGAACAGGGTCTTTGGCGCGTCAATCCGGCGATCGCCTTTAGTACGAAGCGCGACTACGAAGACTTACAACAGTATGCCCGCCATTACACCGCCCAACTCAGCCAAGCAGGGAAATATCCCCTGACGATTTGGCCCTACCACGCCATGCTCGGAGGAATTGGCCATGCCCTTGTGCCAGCGGTGGAAGAGGCTCTGTTTTTCCATAATTTAGTGCGCCATAGCCAAACCCATTTTGAAATTAAAGGAGATAATCCCCTCACGGAAAATTATTCTGCGTTGCGGCCAGAGGTCTTAGATGATGCCCAGGGACAACCCATTGCTCAGGAAAATACCCGTTTCCTGCAAAAATTGTTGGCCTTTGATGCGCTGATTATTGCGGGGCAGGCGAAAAGTCACTGTCTAGCCTGGACGGTGGACGATTTACTCTCGGAAATTTTGCGTCATGATCCAGCCTTAGCAAAGAAAGTTTATCTTTTGGAGGACTGTACTTCTCCGGTCGTGATTCCTGGGGTAGTTGATTTTACAGCCCAGGCCGATCAAGCCTTTGATCGATTTGCCGCCGCCGGGATGCAGCTTGTCAGTTCGATGATGGCGATCGCCGATTTTCCGGGGTTAAATCTTTAGTTGTCTGGGGGAGGGAATTGTGTACAATCTAGCCAACGTGAAAACCTCCCCTACAATAGGAAAATAACAATACACAGACAAAAGAAGGGTCTATGGCTACGGAAAAGACGGCAAGTGAAGCGGCTTTATCGGAACGGGAGATCGAAATTGTCGATTTGGTGGCAGCGGGTCTGACGAACCATGAGATTGCGGCGCGCCTCGACATTAGCAAGCGCACGGTGGACAACCACATTAGTAATATTTTGACAAAAACGGCGACGGATAATCGCGTTTCCCTGGTGCGCTGGGCGTTACAGTGGGGGAAAGTGTGCCTGGATAATGTGAACTGTTGTGCCCTCCCGAATCAGTCTGCTACTTCGGATTCATGAACCATGCTTGGGCGATCGCCCTTCTAGGGGTTTTGTGTATCGGCTGCCAGAGTACCAGTTTTGTGACGCCCCCAGCCGACCCCCTTGGCAATAATCTCAATAGTCTCCACAGCGAAAAAAATCCTCGCCTTTCCGATGAAGGCCGTTATCTAGTCTTTAGTAGCGATCGCCGCCAACAACGGCGTATTTTTTTGTATGATCTCGCCCAACGCAAACTCTTGCCCCTGCCCGGTTTAAACCAACCCAATGTGTTCTACGACCAGCCAGACATTAGCCGCAATGGTCGCTTCATTGTCTACACTTCCGAGCAGGAAGGAAAAACCAATATTTATCTCTACGACCGCCAAACCTTCCAAAGCCAAAATCTGACCCGTACCTACATCGGTCAAGTGCGTAATCCTACCGTTAGTGGCGATGGTCGTTGGATAGCTTTTGAAGGCGATCGCACGGGGCAATGGGATATTGAAGTGATTGATCGCGGTGTTCAACCGGATTTAGTCGAAGCAGAATAAACCAAACCCCAAGATCTGCTCCTGTTAGGTCTTGAGGTTAATTTTATGTATTGTCCAAGGCATTGAAGTCTTGCCCTCAATCGAGCCATCGGCCTACAGCTTAATGATTTCAAAAGCGGCCAAAGCAACGGCGATCGCCCCTAAAATCAAGGTGCCAGCCCCAGCAATGGTAACCGTTTTCCCGATCACGCTGACCCAGGCAGGGGCGACCCATGGCGTTTCATCCCGTTCTTGGAAATAGCCCAGATCTTCTAATTGTTGACGATAATCAGCGTCATAACGGGGCATCCGTGCAAAGGGCAAATTTCCTTCTGTGCGCTGGGGTAAGATGCGTCGCCGCTGATAAGGGACAGTATCTAAGCCAAAATTGTCGAGATATTCCTCAGAGTTCAAGAGGGCATCCACAAAGCCATTTAAACCCTGGGTCGCCAACAAAATTGACCAAGCCAGAACCTCTTTCTGACCATAAACATCCCGGCCCAGTACCCGCTGCACGCACATCTGCACAAAGCGATAGTTATTGTTCACGTCATAGTTCCGTTGCCGGAAAGATTCAGACAATAACAACGCCCGGATAAAGTCTTGAACGGTGATAAAACCTGATTTCAGCTTAGATTCTTGAACTTTTAGGCGATTTTGTTCAAGCATCTGCTGCTCATTGAAAATTTGACGGTAGGCCGCCTGGATTAAGGTCTCAAAATCTGTTTTTGCAAAAGCCGATTCCACGCTAAATTGCTTGGGACTTTCTTCACTGCCGATAAAAAAATCTTGTACCCGTTGATTCTGAGAGCTTGGTTCGTAGGTCAATAGAGGTATAGTCATTTTTTTATAGTAAGTATTGACTTTAGAAAATGAAAAGAATTAAGTTTATAAAAACTATAGACTAGACCAGGCAAAGTTTCGGGAAAGTTGCTTTTTTTAAAGTAAGGTTTATTTTTCTTAAGTTTTCACCACAATCCCCCTAAGGGTCTATGGACAATAGGGCATTCGCCATTTAAGACAGTATGCTTTTTCCCTATTTTTAGTTGCCAATTACAACTAAGACAACAAAAATCATATAACGATTTATAATTCAGACAATCTCAGAAATATCATTGACAAATAAAGAAATAATTCTTGTTTGATTAGGAAAATATAAGCCTAATTTCTAGAAGTTTTATTGACTTAAATATTGGTCTCTTTGGATCTTTTGCCAGGGATGAAGCGGTAAGCATAAGTGCTATTAAGATCGTTATCGCAATGGAAACAAATTGACGCAGCTAATCTTTTGAAAATTATGTCAAGCGCCTCAATCCATCGCCTTGGTAGTCGATCTCCTGATGAATCATTGTCGCTGTATCCATCGATTGACCATTGACCACTCCATAGCTGGGTGAGGAGGGTGATCGTGACCTGTGCGGCATTTCCACTGGTGGGGAGTTTGCTTAATGGATTCGAGGGTCGTGTCGTCACACCATTAGCGGGCGTAGGAGGAGACGATTTTCTATTGGAAAAAATTACGGGGCAGTAAGCGCTAGATAATACTACCCGTGAGGAGATAAAAGCGCGCATGAACAACCTGGCGCAGGTCAGTGGGACAGGAGCTTGCTAGATTGAACTGGGGGAAGTAGGGGGTTGATGAGAGACCATTGGTCATTGGTGAGGTCTGTCGAACAGGATGCAGACATAATTTTTTTGTTTAGAGATCTTAGTACTTTTAAAGACTCAATCTCTTTTTTTCTGCCTGCCATATCTTTCTCAGAGATCCTCTAAAATAACAAAACTGCTCAGAATTGTGGGAAAGTCACGTTAATGATGGGATTTGTTTACGATTTTAGTCAACTGCCAAACTACCTTGAAATTCTCCGGAAAAAGTTAAGAATTGCCGTAATTCATGGGGGTGACAAAGCAGCACAGGGGGCCGTGATCTACCAAACCCACAATCCCCGCTCCACCAAAACCTACGAAGTGGTAGCCCATGACATTGCTGCGGCCCTCGAAGATTTAGGGTTTCAGCACGTGTTTGTGTTGCCCGATGATTCGACATTAGGCGATCGCCTCCGGAAACATCAAATTCATTTGGCTTGGCTGAATACTGGTGGGGTTCAGGGTTACAATCCCGTCTGCCACACCCCGGCAATTTTAGAAATGTTGGGAGTACCCTATATCGGCCATAACCCTTTAAATAGCTCGATTTTAGATAATAAACATAGCTTTAAACGGGAACTGCAAGGGCTCGGTTTTCCCACCGCGCCGTTCATGATTTGGCATCCGGCCCAGGGGCAATTTACTGCCAAGGACAACGCTCGTTTCCAACAGACTTTTGGCGATTACCAGGGCAGTTTTCTGGTTAAACCCGTGTCTGGTCGTGCCTCTTTGAACATTCATTTTGTGGATCAGCCCCAGGATCTCGGTGAGGCGATCGCCAACATACATCAGCAAACCCACAACACCGCTTTGATTGAACCCTTCTTAACCGGGCGCGAATTTTGTGTCTCTGTGTGTGGCTATGTGCGCCATCGTCAAGGACGGTTTGAAAAATTAGAATCTCCCTTTACATTTTCGATTTTAGAGCGTCTTTTAGAAGCCGATGAAAAGATTTTTACCTCGATGGATAAAAAGGCAATTACAGGCCAAAGAATTCGCTTTTTAGATGATAGTGACCCAGCCAAAAAAAAACTAGCAAAACTCGCCCAACAAGTCTACTGGGAATTTAGTTTAAATGCCTTAATTCGTATCGATGCCCGGATGGATGCGATGGGAAATATCCAAATTTTAGAGGCTAATCCCAAACCCGATCTTAAGCGGCCCGCTGCCAACGTCACTAGCCTCGTCGCCCAGGGACTATCAGAAGAGGGAATGACCTACGAGGATTTAATTTTGTCGCTGATTAGCGATCGCCTGGATTATTTATTGACCAACCACGCCCAGATTATTCCCCATATTACGGCCCTGCTTAATCCCTAAAGGTGCTTTTCTCCCAAGGCTCAAGGGGACTTCATAAATCTATTTACATCGGGGGCGATCGCCTGCTATATAATTAGACTCTGTTCGGTTTTATCGGGGATCAGCCGATAAAAGCAATGGGGAAAGAACGGTGCAAATCCGTCGCTGTCCCGCAGCTGTAAGGAAATTTTCCGCAATTTCTAAGTCAGAATGCCCGCCGAGCCAAGCGTAAACATTTTAGTAATTACCCATCTGCGAGGTACGGATGATGTTTTCTTTTAGCACTCAATCTTTTTCTGCTGCCCATAATTTCTATCTTCTGAGACTGCAATATCGCCGCAATCAGCAAACCCAGTCTCGTTAGTGAGTTTGTCTTAAACATTGCTTTAACCCGTTATTCCATCAGCATTAGCCTCATTCAATGAGGTTGAGAAATGCATTGATTTTGGCAAACCAGAAAAAATCGACGATGTTTTGATCGCTCAACTGCTTTGCTTTTCTTAAGGTTATTGACCAAGGCTTTTTATGACTTAAAAGTCTTGCCATTGCTTTATGAATTCTCCCTTCATTACATTAAAAATTAGCCCAAAATATTCTTAGATGACGTCATTTTTTACGCCCCAGATGATTTGCTTTACGATTGTTTGTTTTCTCTGTAGTAGTACCGCTGTTTTTGCTCAAGAAGAGAACGATCTAGATGATGAACAAGAGACCGTTGATTTTGAACTAACGGTCATTGAACAGCTATTAAATCAACCTGTATATGCTCCGTCGCGCCAGGAAGAAACGGTTCAAGATGCAACCCGTGCGGCCTATGTGATTAACCGGGAGCAAATTGAAGCCCAAGGGTATCGCACCGTCAACGAAGCCTTGAAATATTTCCCTGGGATTTTTATTGATAGCACGGCTGGATCTCGCCTTGGTGCCCAAAGTTCTCAGATTTTTCGGGGGGCTAATAGTTCTTCCCAAACATTAATTTTGCTTGATGGCAGGCCGCTGAATCGTTTCGATTCAGGGAACTTCGATCTGTCTAATTTGACTACCGATAATGTCGAACGCATTGAATTAATCCCTGGGGGCAGTTCGGTACTGTTTGGTTCCAATGCCATCGGCGGCGCGATCAATATTGTGACGCGCCAACCCGGATTTAACCAACCAGTTGCAGTAGAGACCGGGATCGATCTGGGGAGCTTTGGCTACAATCGCCAGAATATTGGGGTGAGTTTTGGTGCAGAAACCCAGGCAGTGCGACTGGCCTATGACCGAACCGCCGCAGAAAATGATTTTGACTATGACATTGCCACACGGGGTTTGTCGGGTGTCCGGGATAATGCGGCGACGAATATCCAAAACGTGAATCTCCAGGTGGTTAATCAGTTAGGCGATCGCCACCGTCTGCGCTTCAACGGCATTTACAGCAGTAAGGATTTAGAAATTCCGAGTGGTGTAGATTTCCCAAGCCCGGACGCAACGCAATATGATAATAACTGGCTACTGTCGCTGGATTTAGAGTCTCGCCTAGGGAATAGTGATGATTCTCTGTTGACGACAAAATTATTTGCTGACTTAAATGATTTTCGCTTCTTTAATACTCAATTTGGCGGTACAGATGCCCGCTATGAAAACAATTCCTTTGGTGCCCAGATTCAGCACAATTGGCAACTAAATGAAACCCAAAATCTCACCTACGGTTTTGATTATCGCTATTTGACTGCAAAAGCAGAAGATCCTGGCGTATTTGGCTTTAGTTACGACGAAAATCTCAGTCAAGGGGCAATTTTTGCTCGCTATGGCCTGGATATTACCCCGGAACTGGCTTTAAATCTGGGCGTGCGCCAGGACTTTAATAGTTTGGCTGATGGTTCAGTCACATCACCCAGCGCAGGGTTTGCCTGGCAAGTGGGAGAATCGACTCGCATTCGGGGTAACTATGCCCGCAATTTCCGGGTTCCGACTGCCGTGGATCTCTATTTTCCTGGGTTTAGCAATCCTGATTTAGTGCCGGAACTGGGTAATAGTTTTGATCTGGGCATTGACCATCGCTTTTCGGATCGTGCTTTGGTGCGCCTGACTTATTTTAATAACACTCTCGATGATGCCATCGTCTTTGATCTTGGGACATTCACTCCCCAAAATGTCCGGAAAGCCCGCAATCAAGGTTTAGAAGCAGAGGTGACGTTGCAATTGTCCCGATCTTTTTCTGCCTTTGCTAACTACACTTGGAACAACTCAGAAATTCTTGCTGATGCTGATCCGACAGTGGTTGGTAATGAGGTCGCCTTTGCGGGTACAGATTATTTCAATGTGGGCCTTGCCTACGAAAATCCCCAGGGAATTTATGCCGGAATCTTTTTGAAACGGGTAGGCGATCGCCTGACGAATAATGCCAATACTGAATCCTTGGCAGGCTACACAAACCTAGATCTGCGGGCGCGCTATCCCATCAGTGATACCGTAAATTTAACGGCGAGTGTGGAAAATTTGTTTGATGCGGATTTTGAAACATTCCCCGCTTACCCTGGAGTGGGGCGTCGGTTTCAGATTGGTGTCAATGCTCAATTCCGTTAAGCTGCTTTGTTTCGTTTCCCAATTTTGCCCACAATTTCCTATGGTTCTCATTGCCCAAATTACTGATACCCACCTCCTCGACCATCCCGATGCCGAAATGCGCGGCGTTAAAACCGATGCGTCTTTTCAAGCAGTCCTGGCGGCGGTGCAACAATCTAAACCAGATCGGCTAATTTTGACGGGGGATCTGGCCCATCATGGTGAGGCGATCGCCTACGAACGGCTACGGGATTTGGTCGAAGCAACGCAGATTCCTAGCTATTGGCTGCCAGGGAACCACGACGATCCAGAAGCAATGGCCGGGATTTTGCAGGGGGATTATCTTTCGCCAGACAAGAACGTTTCTTTGGGGAACTGGCAACTGTTGCTGTTGGATTCGTTTCTTGAGAACCCAGAATATGGCGAGGGTTTTTTAGATACGGCGCAACTGGCTTGGCTCGCGGAAAACCTAGAACAATCTTCAAACTCTCCGGTGGCGATCGCCATCCATCACCATGTGGTGCCAGCGGGGGTTGATTGGCTCGATCAAATCGATGTGACCAACCGCGATGAATTTTGGCAGATTATCCAGCACCATCCCCAGGTGAAAACGGTTTTCTTTGGCCATGTGCATCTGGAATACAGCGTCACCCAGGGGGGCATTCCTTGCTTTGGTACGCCATCGACCTGTACCCAAGTGACCCCCCCGGATCAGGAACCCATCGAAGGCGATCGCCAACTGTGGGAACAACCAGGTTTCCGTCTGTTTGAACTCCAGGATGATGGTCGCTTTCAGACAAAAGTCCAACGCATTCCGTGGTTTGCGTAGGAGAAAAAACGATGCGCTTCCCCTTCTTACCACACCGTTCAATTTCTCTGCTGGGCCTGGGTTTATCCCTGTGGCTAGGGGGTTGTGGCCCCACCCAACAAACCGTAGAAACCCCAACACCGACGGCGGCCTGTGTCGAAAACTATGATCCGGCGGTGGATTATTTCCCAGATAAGGTGACACCAGAATTTGCCAGGGGCTTTCAGGTGGCATACCACGACCATTACAAAGTGGTGACGGTGCGGCAACCCTGGGAAACGGCCCAGCAGGATTTAACCTATGTTTTTGTGCAGTGTGGTACGCCGATTCCAGAGGATTATCCAGGGGCGACCATTGTTGAAGTGCCCGTCAACCGGGTGATTGCTCTTTCGACGACTTATTTACCCCATTTGGAAGTTTTAAAGCAGTCGGAAAATTTGGTGGGGGTAGGCGATCGCCAATTGATCTATAGTCCTGAGATCCGGGCGGCCATTGAAGCAGGCGACATCCAAGAAGTCGGCAACCTCCAGCTAGACCGGGAAGCGATCCTGAGTCTCCAGCCCGATGTGATTTTGAATTATCGCCTCGATGCTAGCGAAGGGAACAATACCAGCGCCCTAGATTCTTTGGGGTTAACGGTGGTGTTAGACGCGGCTCACCTGGAACCCACTCCCCTGGGCCGGGCTGAATGGCTCAAGTTTACGGCTCTCCTCTTTAACAAAGAAGCTGAAGCCAATGAGATTTTTGGGGCGATCGCCAACCGTTACCAAGCCCTCGTGGACCAAGTCAAAGATTTAGACACCACGCCAACGGTGCTGAGTGGATCGCCCTACCAAGGGGTCTGGTATGTGCCGGGGGGCAAAAGCTATGTGGCCCAACTGCTGCGGGATGCAAACGTGAATTACCCCTGGGATGCGACAACGGCCCGCCTGAGCTTACCTCTAGATTTTGAGGCTGTTCTAGGTCGGGCAAAAACAGCGGATCTTTGGCTGAATGTGAATCCTGATTGGCAAACCACCGCCGATATTTTCCAGGAAGACCCGCGCTATGAACTGTTTGAGGCAGTGCAAAACCAGCAAGTCTATGCCGCCAACAACCGGGTTGCGCCTGGGGGAGGTAATGATTTTTGGGAAGGAGGCACCCTCAATCCTGATGTGATCCTCGCCGATGTGATCAAAATCGCCCATCCGGATCAATTACCTGACCACGAGCTTTATTATTACCGTCACCTGCAAGATTCCCCGTGAAAATTCCCTACACCACGACCCCTCTAACTTGTTTGTCCCTACCGGAACTGCGGTGGCGATCGCCTTCGTTATTTATCCTGCTGGGGGGATTGTGGGGGATTTTATTTTTCCTCAGTTTGAGTCTGGGCTCGACGACCATTCCCTGGGATCAACTATTGGCGATCGCCTTGGGCCAACCCATTGACAATCCGGTGTGGGCAGAAATCGTTTGGCAACTGCGCTTTCCACGGGCGATCGCCGCCACCTTTGCCGGGGCAGCCCTGGGGATTAGCGGCCTCCAGATGCAAACCCTATTTAATAATCCCCTCGCTGGCCCCTTTGTGTTGGGCATCAATTCTGGGGCGAGTTTGGGGGTGGCCCTAGTGCTGTTGGGAACGGGTTTTATGGGCGGTCTTTTTGGAAATTTGAGTGTGGCGATGGCAGCGAGCTTGGGGGCAGTGGCGGTGTTGCTACTTGTTTTGGCGATCGCCCGTCGGATTCCCCACAATGGCACTCTACTGATTTTGGGGTTGATGCTCGGCTATGTCAGCAATTCCCTCGTCACATTGTTGTTGCACTTTAGCCCCACGGAAGCGCTGCGCCTGTATCTCAGTTGGACGTTTGGCAGCTTTGCGGAAATCCAGCGGGAACAGTTGCCTATTTTTATGGTGTTAATTTTTGCGGGGGGACTCCTGGCTTTTTTTCAGGCGAAACCTTTGAATGCGCTTCTTCTCGGCAAACAGTACGCCCAAAGCGTTGGCCTCAACCTCAAGGCAACCCGCCGCCACATTATTGTTAGCACAGCACTCTTGGCCGGATCGGTAACAGCATTTTGTGGCCCGATTTCTTTCCTAGGGATTGCGGTGCCGCACCTCTGCCGGGGTTTACTGAAAACGGTTGATCATCGGCTTTTGGTGCCAGCGGTGACTTTATTGGGGTCTAGTCTGGCGTTGCTGGCGGATATTATTGTGCAATTGCCGGGAAGTGAATTAACATTACCTTTAAATACGGTGACAGCGATGTTTGGTGCACCGATTATTGTGATCTTAATTTTGCGGCGGCATCATTAACTATAGTTAAAGAAACAGAAGGATCAGGCAACTTTGCCAATTGGGAGTTTTTGTTTTAGTTACTTTACTGATTCCGTGGCAATTTTTATTGATTTTATAATATTGGAAGGCTACTCAATTTTTAGATCGACATATAAACTCGAATAAACCATCGTAATAATTGAACGTTTTTAATTCTTTATACTAATGAATGATAAATTTTGGGACTACCTTCGTAATGGCAAGAAAGATGTGGCTGGTTGGCTTCAGCGCGTAGATGCTGAAATTATCGGCTCTATATTAGAATTTCAATGCAAGCAAAATATTACTGGCGGCTTAGTCGAAATAGGAGTTCATCATGGCAAATCTTTTATTCCACTATGTATGGCGTTAAAGAAAAATGAGCTAGCGCTTTGTATTGATATATTCGATGACCAAAGTAAGAATCTTGACCTTTCTGGAAAAGGTGACTTTAATTTATTTCAGAAAAACCTATCCATGTACGATATTGAAAATTCAAATATTCGTATATTTAAGGGTTCATCAGAGGATGTTACTGATAATTACATCCTTCAACAGGTTGGCCCAGTACGTTTTTTCAGTATAGATGGTGGACATTGGAAATCGATTGTTCAAAATGACTTACGCTTAGCGGAGAAATCGTTATCTACAGATGGTGTTATTGCATTAGATGATTATTGTCGTGCTGACTGGCCAGATGTCACCACTGGCTATAAACTATGGCAAGAAGAAACTGAATCCGATATTATTCCCTTTGCTGCTGGGTCGAATAAACTCTTTTTATGCAGAAAAAGCTTTGCAAGTGCATACCGTGAGGCACTAAAAACTCCTTTTTTATGTCATTTCTTTTCAAAAACCTATCAATCCGAAAACTTTGAAGTTGATTCTTATCGAGTAGAGTTTGTGGAACAAGATGAAACATCAGTCAAAAGTGCACTTATACTATCCTTAAAGATGTTTCGTCCTGATATATTTATTGCATTGAAGAGCAAATTTCGTCGCTAATTAATTAAAGGCTTTTGGCATCTTCTAAGAAACCAGGTACACCGGAAGTGTTTTTAAAAGTTCTAAATTTAAGTTTTTTTTATGGCTTCTATTACCATTAATCTCTCAAATAAGCGGTTGAGTCGATTGCAAAAGTTGGCCCAGAAGAACCAAGTTTCTCCTGAAGAGTTACTGTATGAGAGCATAGAAGACTTGTTGACTAACCATAAAAAAGACTTTACCCAAGCATCAAGCTATGTGCTCAAGAAAAATGTTGAGCTTTATCGTCGTCTAGCATGACACGCTATCTAATTATTAGTGAAAGTAATCGATTACGGGAACTTTGAGCTTTTTGGCGGTTTCTAGCGATCGCCATCGTCGTAAGTTCGGTTGAGCAACAGTCATCCTTGTCCGTAGGCTATTATCATATTTGAAGCGCAACCCAACAATACATACTGGGACTGCTCTTTAGCGTCGAACGAGCTAGAGTTAATTTTATGAAATTAGACCGTATCAGCAGCAATCCCAATCGGATGAATGGACAACCTTGCATTCGTGATACGCGCCTTACCGTACGTCGCGTGCTTGAACTACTGGCAACTTACCCCGATCACCAAGAACTGTTACAAGAGTTTCCCGAACTAGAAGAGGCTGATATCCAAGAAGCCTTGATTTTTGCCTCTTCTTACTTGGATGATCGCATTTTAGAACTACCTCAAAGTGATGAAACTGCTGCTTGATCAGGGCTTGCCACGTTCTGCGGCAATGTTGCTCAGTGAGGCTGGAATCGATACGATTCACGTTGCTGAGATTGGTTTGTCGGCAGCAGATGATACCGACATCCTTCAAAGAGCAAAAGATGATGAGTGTGTAGTTGTTACTCTTGATGCCGACTTCCATGCTTTACTGGCTCTAAGTGAAGCAGCTTCTCCTTCCGTAATTCGCATCCGCATTGAAAGATTGCGTGCTCAAGCGTTGACCAATCTGCTCTTAAAAGTTCTTGGTGAAGTGACAGAGGATTTGGAACAGGGGGCGATTGTGACAGTTGAAACGAGTCGAGTTCGTATGCGCCGTCTCCCATTGATGAAAGAATACTAAATTCAACCGTTAAAAGGCTATCACAGGCAAAAAAAATAGAAGGATAAGGCGATCGCCCTACATTGAATATTTATCACAGGAATCTTGGCAGTTTTAGCTACTCAACTGTGCTGGAAGTGCTTTTTGAATGTCATGCTAGATTTATGACTGAATGAATACCTTATAAAAATTATTTTGCCATGAAGCGTTGGCTTGGCATTGATCCTGGTTTAGCGATTATCGGTTGGGCTGTCCTCGAAGAACAGGGACAAACGCTGCCACAAATCCTTGATTACGGCATTATCGAAACAGCCAAAAATTTATCGACGCCCCAACGACTCCTAGAGATTGAACAGGACTACACAGAAATTTTGGGGGAATTTCACCCAGAGGCGATCGCCATCGAGATGCCCTTCTTTAGCCGTCAGATCAAAGCAGCAGGGGGCGTATTACAGGGTCTAGGCATTTTAAACTTGGTTAGCCTGCGAGAATTAAACATCGAACCGATTTATCTGCACCAGTCCAGTTGGAAATGCCACATCGGTAATGCAAAGGCCGATAAGCGGGAAGTAGCGACCCTCGTGCAGTCGATTTTTGGGATGGAGACGATGCCTATCGATGACAGTGTCGATGCCATTGCGATCGCCTACGCCGCCGCTTGTGGTTTGCGTAATGACATTCGGTAAGTGAAAATTCCCCAGTCCAGCAGAGACAACGGATAACATAGAATGGCGCTCAGTACAGGACAAAAAGCTTGAAAAGGATAGAGGGAGAGGGTTTGATGGAAATAAGCACAAATCAATCAAGCCCTCATGAATCAGATTAGCGAAATTCGCCGCCAATTGCGACCTCATCTCGGATGGCATGGAGCCAGACTGTCATTTATCGCCCTCTTCCTGGTGGCACTGTTCCGGGCTAAAACCGTCAATCTCGCCGAACTCGCCACCGTCTGGGGAGGCAATGCAGCAGAAGAGTCTAATTACAAACGCATGCAGCGATTCTTTCAGTCCTTTGACGTCAACATGGACAAAATCGCCAGGATGGTAATGAATATCGCGGCTATCCCGCAACCTTGGGTCTTAAGCATCGACCGCACCAACTGGTCATTGGGGACAACTGACTTCAACATCCTAATGCTGTGCGTCGTCCATGAGGGTATCGGCTATCCATTGATGTGGACGATGCTCAAAAAGAAGAGGGGCAACAGCAATAGTACAGAGCGGATGGATTTGCTCGAACGCTTTGAAACCTTATTTCCCAATATCGAGATTGCCTATCTCACGGGAGACCGAGAGTTTATCGGCAAGCCCTGGTTATCGTATCTGATGCTCGATAAGCCTATTCCCTTTCGTCTGCGCCTACGTCAGACCGACAAAATAAGTAAAGGCAAAGGTCAACCCGCCATCGCGGGGTCACATCTGTTTCGCTCCTTAGCCATTGGCGAAACAAGAATACTGCCAGGAAAACGGTGGGTCTGGGGTCGTCAGGTCTATGTCATGGGCACTCGTCTCGACTCGAAACGAAGAGCTAGTAAAAATGAGGATGAGTTTCTGATTATCATCACCACCCATGACCCTCAAAATGCTTTAGCAGATTACCGTCGTCGCTGGGGAATTGAAACCCTGTTTGGAGCTCTTAAGACCCGTGGCTTTTGCTTGGAATCGACCCATTTTACCGATAAGGTGCGTTTGTCGAAGCTGCTGGCTCTGTTGGCCATTGGCTTTGTTTGGGCGATGAAAGCGGGTTTATGGCGACATATCCAAAAGCCGATTCGTATCATCAAGGCCCATGGCCGTCGAGCTCGGAGTTTGTTTCGCTATGGCTTTGACTTATTGCGTCGCTTTTTTACCGCTTCTCCCCAATCTCTACTTGGGTCAGAGTTTCACCCCATACAACTTTTGTCCTGTACTTAGAGAATGGCGACCTGCTAAACTTTTTGGAGCAATTTTAAGGAGCATATTTCAACCATGGATCAGGTGAATGGTGAACAACTCGAACCGATGAAACTTCCCAAAACCAGTGAATCAGACACCCTCAAGCGGATTCGCCACACCACCTCCCACGTCATGGCGATGGCAGTGCAAAAGCTATTTCCCGACGCCCAGGTCACCATTGGTCCTTGGACAGAGAATGGGTTTTACTACGATTTCGACAAGCCAGAACCTTTTACGGAAGCGGATCTCAAGGCGATCAAAAAAGAGATGGTGAAAATCGTCAAGAAAAAATTGCCTGTTATTCGTGAAGAAATTTCTCGGGCCGAAGCCGAAAAACGAATCAAAGAAATCAACGAACCCTACAAACTCGAAATCCTCGCAGGGATTCACGACCCGATCACCCTCTACTACCTCGGCGATCAATGGTGGGATCTTTGTGCTGGCCCCCACGTCGAAAATACTGGTGATATTAACCCCAAGGCGATCGCCCTCGAATCGGTCGCCGGAGCCTACTGGCGCGGTGACGAAAATAATCAACAACTCCAGCGCATTTACGGAACCGCTTGGGAAACCCCCGAACAACTCAAAGAATACCAACGCCGCAAAGAGGAAGCCCTCAAACGCGACCACCGTAAACTCGGTAAAGAACTGGGTTTGTTTATGTTCTCCGATCAAGTCGGCCCCGGTTTACCCCTCTGGACGCCGAAAGGGACGTTGATCCGTTCCACCCTCGAAAATTTCCTTAAAACTGAACAAACCAAACGCGGCTACCAAGGTGTCGTGACTCCCCACATCGCCCGCGTGGATCTTTTTAAAGTGTCCGGTCACTGGCAAAACTACCGCGAGGACATGTTTCCGATGATGGCGGATGGCGACGCAGAACGGGCGGCGGAACAGGGTTTTGTGATGAAGCCGATGAACTGCCCTTTCCACATCCAAATTTATAAAGATCAACTGCGCTCCTATCGGGAATTGCCGATCCGTCTGGCGGAATTTGGCACGGTTTATCGTTACGAGCAATCCGGTGAATTGGGCGGTTTAACGCGGGTGCGGGGCTTTACTGTGGACGATTCTCATTTGTTTGTCACCCCCGACCAACTAGAGGAAGAATTCTTTAACGTTGTCGATTTAATTTTGACCGTCTTTAAGAGTTTGCAACTGAAAAATTTCAAGGCGCGACTGAGCTTCCGTGACCCCAACTCCGATAAATATATTGGCTCCGATGAGGTGTGGGAAAAGGCGCAAAACGCAATCCGCAAAGCGGTCACCAAGCTGGATATGGACTACTTTGAAGCTGAAGGGGAAGCCGCTTTTTATGGCCCGAAACTCGACTTTATTTTCCAAGATGTCCTCGAACGGGAATGGCAACTGGGCACGGTGCAGGTGGATTACAACCTCCCCGAACGGTTTGAACTGGAATATGTCGCTGAGGATGGTTCCCGCCAACGGCCGATCATGATCCACCGCGCGCCCTTTGGTTCCTTGGAGCGATTGATCGGCATTCTGATTGAAGAATATGCCGGTGATTTTCCCCTGTGGCTCGCCCCCGAACAGGTTAGAATTCTCCCTGTCAGCGACGAGTTTTATGACTACGCCAAAGCCCAAGCGGACAAACTGCAAGCTGTGGGAATCCGCGCCGTGGCTGATGCCTCTGGGGAACGTCTCGGTAAATTGATCCGCAACGCCGAAAAACAGAAGGTTCCTGTCATGGCGATCGCCGGTGCGAAAGAAGTTGAAGCCAATAGCCTCAGTATCCGCACCCGTGCCTCTGGAGAACTCGGCGCGATTCCGATGGAGGAAGTGATTTCCCGCCTCATCGAAGCCAACACGAACCACACCAATTTCTAATATCTGTAGGGGTTTACCACGGTAAACCCTTTTTCGCTTCATTGCGAGGGCTAAATTATGACCCAGGCAAAATCAAAAACCCTCTATGATCAAGACTTTTATCAATGGATTGAACAAACCATCTCTGACTTAAAATCAGGTGACTTAGAAGCCCTTGATCGAGACAATTTAATCGAGGAAATAGAGGCTTTGGGTAAACGAGAAAAACGCGAGTTAGAAAGCCGTTTAATTACTTTATTTGAACATGCCCTCAAACGAAAATATGTCCCTTTAGAAGAATGCCATCGCGGTTGGGACGTGACAATTCGACGCACCCAAAAAGAAATATTAAAAATTCTTAGGGACTCTCCCAGCTTAAAAAATTATCTTCAAGAAATTTTCTTAGATTGCTACCAAGAAGCCCTTGAAAATATGCAAATTAAATATGATGTAGAATTCCCTCAGAATTATCCTTTTCCAATAGAGTTCAATCAATTATTAACACAATCCTTAAGCTAATCTAATCAAGTATCCAAACAGTAATTTTAATTCTCTCCCTTCACAATTCATGAGTATCATTACCCTTCAATCCATTAAAAAAGATTTCGGCATTAAAGAAATTCTCAAAGAGGCGAGCTTGAGTATTGATGATGGTGAAAAAGTCGGCTTGATTGGGGTGAATGGTGGCGGAAAATCAACCCTTTTAAAAATGATTGCGGGGATTGAACCCATTGATGGGGGACAGCGGCTCGTTCGTTCTGGGGCAAGGATTATCTATCTACCGCAACAACCAGAAATTGATCCAGAAAATACCGTTTTAGATCAGATTTTTGCCAATTGCAGTGAACAAATGAAATGGGTTAAAGCCTACGAAGATTTATCCCATAAAATGGCAAAAGCTTCTGGCGATGAATTGAATAGTTTAATGGGAAAATTGTCCAGCATTACCGAAAAAATGGATGCCCTGAATGCTTGGGAAGTGGAAACCAATGCCAAGATTATTTTGAGTAAATTAGGTATTGATGATTTTGAGACAAAAGTAGGGGACTTATCCGGTGGTTACCGCAAACGCATTGCCCTTGCTTCAGCATTGTTATCAGAACCTGATTTGCTCCTAATGGATGAACCAACGAACCACCTAGATGCCGATTCAGTGGAATGGTTGGAGGGCTATTTAACTCAATTTTCGGGGGCATTACTGTTAATTACCCACGACCGTTATTTCCTCGATAAAGTCACAAACCGAATTATCGAAATTGATCGAGGGGATCTGTATACTTATGCCGGAAATTATTCCTATTACCTAGAGAAAAAGGCTCTAGCAGAAGAAGCAGCAGTTAGTAGTCAACAAAAACATAAAGGGGTATTGCGGCGGGAATTAGAGTGGCTAAAACGGGGGCCAAAGGCGAGAAGTACCAAACAAAAAGCACGCATTGATCGAATTGCCGATATGCAAAATACAACCTTCAAAGAAGCCCAAGGTAAAGTTGAAATTGATACACCGGGGCGACGGATTGGTAAAAAAGTTGTTGTCGTCGAGAATCTCTATAAAAGTTTTGGCAAAAAAAACATTATCAAAGATTTTAGCTATGAATTTAATCCCGGCGATCGCCTCGGTATTATCGGCGGCAATGGGGCGGGCAAATCGACCTTTTTAAATCTGATTACAGGACGACTTGAGCCCGATAGCGGCACAGTAGAAATTGGTAGTACGATTCATATCGGCTATTTTGACCAACATTCCGATGATTTACTTGATGAAGCCACACAAAATCAACGGGTAATTGATTACATCAAAGACGTTGCCACCTATGTACAAACAGCGGATGGCACACAAATTACAGCGTCCCAAATGCTAGAACGATTTTTATTTCCGCCCGATCAACAATATGCGCCGATTCAGAAACTTTCGGGAGGTGAAAAACGGCGTTTATTTCTGCTAAAAGTGCTGATGGGTGCGCCGAATTTACTCATTCTTGACGAACCCACGAATGATTTAGACGTACAAACCCTTTCTATTTTGGAAGATTACCTCGAAGACTTTAATGGCTGTGTGATTATCGTTGCCCACGACCGTTATTTTCTCGACCGGACAGTGAACATGATTTTTGCCCTCGAAGGCAATGGACTGCTGAGACAATACCCCGGCAATTATTCCCTTTATTTAGACTATAAACAGGCAGAAGCCGCCCAAAACCCACCGGAAAATCCTCCCCCAAAAGAGGCGATCGCCAAATCACAAACCCCTAGCAAGCCAAAAGCAGCCCCATCCCGTCGCCTGTCAAACTACCAACGGCGCGAACTAGAACGCCTCGAAAATGAGATCATTCCTGAGCTAGAAATTCAGCGGGAAGCATTACAGATGGAACTCAGTAACCAAGTTGACTATGAGCAATTGCAGACCCTTTCTTTAAAATTAGAAGCCCTAAATCAAGACATCGAAGCGAAAACAGAACGGTGGTTAGAACTAGCAGAAATGGAGCATTAACCATCGCCTTTAAAGCCATAAAAAAGCCCTAGACAACACGTCTAAGGATTTCGTAAATAGGTTCTAAATTAGAACGGAGAGAGAGGGATTCGAACCCTCGTTAGAGTTACCCCTAAACAGCATTTCCAGTGCTGCGCCTTCAACCGCTCGGCCATCTCTCCAGATGGGGCACGGTTAATGATTATACAATAACTAAAGGAAAAGGCAAATTTTTATTTTTTCTGCTGTAACCATGGCTAAAACTCACAAAATCACGATTAATTACCGGCAAATTAACGAAACCCAGACTTTTACCGTCCCAGAAGACGAATTCATCCTGCGGAGCATCGAAAAACAAGGGTTTCAGATTCCCTTCTCCTGTCGCAACGGGGCCTGCACGACCTGCGCTGTGCGGGTTTTGTCTGGGGATCTCGAACAAAAATATGCCATGGGACTTTCCCCGGATCTGCAACGCCAGGGTTATGCGCTGATGTGTGTGAGCCATGCCAAAAGTGATTTGGTGGTAGAAACCCAGGATGAGGACGAAGTGTATGAACTCCAGTTTGGGCGCAACTTCGGTAAGGGTAAAATTCGCTTTGGCCTACCCCTTGATGAAGACTAACGGTATTTAGACATCCCCATTATCAACTCTGATCCTGGGGCGATCGCCACTTTCTTGGATTCCAAACTCTGCTCATCTCCTTTTAAATATCTCTATGGCCCTTCCCTCCCTACCCGAACGCCAAACCTACCTCGACATTGCCACAGAAGCCGCCCTCAGTGCTGGCGCAATTCTCAGAAAATACTACGGCAACCTCCAGCAAATTCGAGAAAAAGCCACCCCAGGCGATCTGATCACAGAAGCGGATACCACCTCCGAAGCCGCCATTATCGAGCTGCTCCAAAGACATCTACCGGATGTGCCGATCCATGCTGAAGAAGCAGGCCAGTTAGCCACAAATCAGCCCAGTCCTTACCTCTGGATGATCGATCCCCTCGATGGCACGGTGAACTATGCCCATGGCTATCCGATGTTTTCGGTTTCCATTGCTCTGTTATATGCTGACGAACCGTTAGTCGGCGTTGTTTACAATCCCTACCGCGATGAACTCTTCCGCGCCGCCCAAGGATTAGGGGCCACCCTAAATCGCCAACCGATCCAAGTTTCAAAAACAGATCAGCTACAAAATAGTCTCCTTACCACTGGTTTTGCCTACGATCGCCGGCAAACGAAGAATAATAATTACCGTGAATTTTGTTACCTCACCAACCAAACCCAGGGGGTCAGACGGGGCGGATCGGCGGCCCTTGATCTCGCGGATGTGGCCTGTGGTCGCCTAGATGGTTACTGGGAACGGGGCATCCAACCCTGGGATATGGCGGCGGGCATCTGCATTTTGCGGGAAGCGGGCGGCCTCGTCACCAGCTACGATCAAGCCCCCCTCGATATGGGCAGTGGTCGGCTCTTGGCGACGAATGGCAAAATTCATACCCCGTTGAGTGTCGCCCTCCAAGAGGCCCAAGGATGGTTTCAGAGTTATTACGCTGCGGATTCATAAAAACCATCATTAAACGGTTGTACCTTTTTTAGAATCAGTCATAATTAGTTCAATGGGACCCCCACAAACATATGTCGCTTGCCATTAACCAAGGATTATTTGCTCGAAAAATTGCCGACCATTTTGCGGTGCTCGGCTTGCCCATTGATGCGAATCCAAAAGTCGTGCGCAAAGCCTATTTACAAATTGCCCAACGGCTCCACCCGGATACCTGTACCCTAACCCAGGCTCTGGATAAACGCTTGGCCAGTGAATTTTTGTCAAAGCTCGTGAATCCGGCCTACGAAAAACTGTCTAAACCGGCTTCCTGGTCGGAATACCAAGTGATTCTGGTGCAATTGAGTCAGCAATTGAGTAATGAGACAGATAACCTTGTCCTCACTACGACGGAAGCCCAGGAACTCTTCGATACCCCAGGGAATATTTCGACGCTCTACCGGGAGAAGGTGGCCGCTTTGGCCCAGGCAAATTACCAAACGATGGCCACAGTCCCCCAGGCGATCGCCACCTTAAGCGAACTGAACCTCGTCTATCTCCAGTATCTCGGCAAGGTTAAAAAAGTCGAGACCAAAGAAACCATGCCCCAATATCCTGGGGAAACCATGGCGACATCAGGCGCTACCGTCAGCCCGCCGCCGAAAAATACCAGCACATCTTCCCTAGATGCAGCCCTCTGGCGAGGGGAAGAACACCTAAAAAAGAAAAATTATGCCAAGGCCGTGCTGGAATTCCGAGATGCCCTCCAGCTCGATCCCAACTGCATCAAGGCCCACGCCCTCATGGGACTGTCCTATCTCAGCCAAAACCAACTGGCAATGGCCAAGGTGCATATCAAAAAAGCTTACCTCTCCAAACCAACAGATCCCCTCGTGCGCCAAGCCAAGCAAGCCCTCGAAAAAGTGATGGGCAGCGCCCTAGAGACCCAACCAGGGGCCAAGAAAGGGAGCTCCGATAAACAAGGGGGTTTATTTGGCGGTTTGTTTGGCGGGAAAAAGAAGTAGAATAGGCGACGGCAAAGCTCAACATACGGATTTCATGATTCATCAACCCCCCGCAGGTGCCAGGGATTTATTACCCCTCGAAGTTGCTCAAAAGGCCTGGATTAATGACAATCTCCAACGGGTTTTTCAACAGTGGGGCTACCAGCGGATCGTCACCTCTACTTTGGAATGGTTGGAGACGCTCACGGCTGGCGGGGCGGTGGATCGCACAAAGGTCATTCAACTACAAACAGCAGAAAGTCAAGCTTTGGGTTTGCGTCCAGAGTTAACGGCCTCGATCGCCAGGGCGGCTGTCACCAGAATGGCCGAAAATACCTTTCCCCAACGGCTTTGTTACCGGGCCAATGTGTTTCGCCATCCCCCCCGGGGTAGCCACGGCAAACAGATGGAATTTTACCAAGCGGGAGTAGAGTTACTCTTTGCGGCAGGAATTGTGGCGGATGCAGAAATTTTATTGCTTCTAGCAGATTCCCTCGATGCCCTGGGTTTAGAAGATTGGCAGTTAATTTTAGGGGAGGCGGCCCTGGGGCGATCGCTCTTGGATCCGTTTCCTGAACCAATAAGAGAAACAGTTCGTCATTGTGTGGCCAATTTAGACCGGGTTGGGTTGCAGGAATTGCCCCTGGATGAGGATCTCAAGGCCTATGCCCTGGACATTTTTGATCTGCGTGGCGAGCCGGAAACCGTATTGGCGCGGGTGAGTCAGTTTGATCTGGGGCCAGAGGCGCAGGAAATCGTCGCGAATCTTAAGGCTCTCTTTACGTTATTGGCTGGGAGTACCCGGAAACAACTGCCAATTATCTTGGATTTAACCCTAATTCAGACCTTTGATTACTACACGGGCATTGTGTTTGAGGTGGTTAATTTTGCCAATCATCAGTCTTATATCTTGGGTCAAGGTGGCCGCTATGATCAGCTTCTGGGCTTGTATCATCCCCAACGGGAAAATCACCCCGGTATTGGCTTTTGCTTGAATATTGAAGAACTACACACCTGTCTGTTGACAAGTCCCCAACTGCCCAAACAACTCGCTGGCAGTGCTTGGCTGGTGATTGCGACGGAACCTAATGCCCAGCAGCAGGTATTTCACTATGCCCAAACCCTGCGTCAAGGGGATGAAATGGTGCGCGTCGAAGTGGAACTGGGAGGGCGATCGCCTGCCGAAATTTATGCCTATGCCCGCAGCAGCCACATTACCCACCTCGCCTGGATTGACCCCAGTGGCGAACCCAAACTCGAAACCCTCTAACTTAAATTCTTTTTCCTTAAGATTTTTGAATCACTGCTAACGAAAAAATGCTTACCATTGCCATTCCCAAAGGTGGCCTCCTCCCAGAGGCGATCGCCCTCCTCCAACAAGTCGGGTTAGACTTTAGCGCCTTCCTCGATAAAAAAAATCGCCAACTGCAAATCACCGATCCCACTGGCACCGCCCGGGCGATGCTCGTGCGCACCCATGACGTTCCCGTCTATGTCGAATATGGCCAGGCCCAACTGGGCTTTGCGGGTTACGATGTCCTCCGGGAGAAAAAACCCGATGTCGCGAATCTGTTAGACTTAGGATTCGGTGGTTGTCGTCTCTCCGTTGCCGTCCCCAAGGCCAGCCCCTACAAAAATCCCCGGCAACTCCCCCCCAACTGCCGTGTAGCCTCCAAATTTGTCAACTGCGCCAAAGACTACTTCCGCGATCTCGATCTCCCCATCGAAGTCATCCCCCTCCACGGCTCCGTCGAACTCGGCCCCATTACCGGCATGTCCGAGGCGATCGTTGACCTTGTTTCCACTGGAAATACCCTCAGGGAAAATAACCTCGAAGAAGTTGAAGTGCTCTTCCATAGCACCGTTCGCCTCATTGCCCACCCCACCAGTTACCGCGCCAACCGTCACAATATGCTCGATTGGGTGCAAAAATTGGAGCAAATCCTCTAAATTTTTGGGCAAATGGTAACAAGGTTTGCTGACAAATTCCTAAAAAATATTTCAGCATCGCCCCAAGATCCGTTACAATGCATTAAGAAATCGTTCCTAGATCTTGACCTGAACTCCGTTCTTTACTAGAAACTGCATGACCACAAAACCGACAATCGCCATTTCCCATCTTGGTTGTGAAAAAAACCGCATCGATTCCGAACATATGATTGGGCTATTGGTAAATGCTGGTTATGAGGTTGATGCAAACGAAGAACTAGCCGATTACGTCATCGTCAACACCTGTAGCTTCATCGAGGATGCTCGCGCCGAATCTGTGCGTACCCTAGTGGAATTGGCAGAGGCAAACAAGAAAATCGTCATTTCCGGTTGCATGGCGCAACATTTCCAAGAGCAGCTTTTAGAAGAATTGCCTGAAGCCGTCGCCCTCGTAGGCACTGGGGATTATCATAAAATTGTTGACGTGATTCAACGCACCGAACAGGGTGAGATTGTAAAGGAAGTTTCCCAAGAAATCACCTATATCGCTGACGAAACTGTGCCCCGCTACCGCACCACCAACGAAGCGGTGGCTTATCTCCGGGTGGCGGAAGGCTGTGATTACCGCTGTGCCTTTTGCATCATCCCTCACCTCAGAGGGGATCAGCGATCGCGCCCCATTGAGTCCATCGTGGCCGAAGCCAAACAATTGGCTGAGCAAGGCGTCCAGGAAATTATTCTGATTTCCCAGATCACCACCAACTACGGCAAAGATATCTACGGCAAACCCAAACTGGCAGAACTCCTCAGAGCCTTGGGGGGCGTCGATGTCCCTTGGATCCGCATCCACTATGCCTATCCGACGGGGTTGACCCCTGAGGTAATCGCCGCGATGCGTGATACCCCCAACGTTATTCCCTATCTGGATCTCCCGCTACAACATTCCCATCCAGATATTCTTCGGGCGATGAATCGTCCTTGGCAAGGTCGCGTCAATGATCGAATCATTGAAGACCTGAAAGAGGCGTTACCCGATGCAATTTTGCGCACCACCTTTATCGTGGGTTTCCCCGGCGAGACGGAAGAACACTTCCAGCACCTCGTGGATTTTGTGAAACGTCACGAGTTTGATCATGTGGGTGTGTTTACTTTCTCGGCTGAGGAAGGAACCCCTGCCATTGATTTACCGAACCAACTACCGCAATCTGTCAAAGATAGCCGTCGGGATGCTCTGATGGAAATTCAACAACCGATTGCTGCCCGCCGCAATGAACTTTGTGTCGGACAAACGGTGGATGTGCTGATCGAACAGGAAAACCCAGCGACTGGTGAATTAATCGGGCGATCGCCTAGATTTGCCCCAGACGTTGACGGACTGGTATATGTCACCGGAGAAGCCTCCCTCGGCAGTATTGTCCCTGTTCAAATTACCGCTGCGGATATTTATGACCTCTACGGCACCATCGTGGAAGCATAACTAGACCGTCCAGCCACACCCCCGGCATTGTCCAGACTGCCAAGAAGCATCCAATCGGTTTTATTTCAAAGAACCCAGTTTGGGAAAAGGGTTGGGGGAGGGATTGCCCTTAAACAAGACGCATTCCCAATTTTTGTCAAACCTTAGCAAAAACCCATCCATAAACCTTACAACTTTTTTATGACCACTTCTTTTCAAACCATCGGCTTATCCGACGCCCGCGTTGACCTGTTAGAAAATATTGGCTTCGAGAAGCCCACCGAAATTCAAAGTAAAGCGATCCCCGCAATCCTCGAAGGACGGGACGTGGTGGGACTATCCCAAACAGGTACAGGTAAAACCGCCGCCTACTCCCTGCCTTTCCTTGAAAAAATTGACCTGGAACAAAAGACTGTCCAGGGCTTGATCCTCACTCCTACCCGTGAACTGGCGGTGCAGGTGACCCAGTCCCTTAAGGAATTCGCCGTGGATCGTCGTCTGTGGGTGCTCACCGTCTGCGGTGGTCAATCCATGGAACGGCAAATTCGCAGCCTACAAAAAGGCGTCCACATTGTTGTGGGCACGCCGGGCCGGGTCATCGATCTTCTCGAACGGGGTAAGTTGTCCTTTGAAGAACTCCGTTGGGCGGTGCTCGACGAAGCCGATGAAATGCTCAGTATGGGCTTCATTGATGATGTGAAAAAGATTTTGCGTCAGTCCCCCAAAACACGCCAAACGGTTTGTTTCTCGGCGACCATGCCCCCCGCAATCCGGGACCTGGTGGAAAATTTCCTCAATGACCCGATCAACATCACGATCAAACAGCCCCAGGTCACGCCTGACCGCATTGCCCAAGAGGTCTACATGATTCCGCGCGGTTGGTCAAAAACCAAGGCGTTACTACCCATCTTGGAAATGGCAAACCCAGAGTCGGCGATTATCTTTGTGCGCACGAAACGCACAGCTTCGGAGTTGACCAATGAGTTGGTTGAAGCGGGCCAAAGTGCCGATGAGTACCACGGCGACCTCAACCAAAACCAACGGGAAAAACTGGTACGTCGCTTTAAAGACGGCAAAATCAAGATGATCGTCGCCACGGATATTGCGGCGCGGGGTCTGGACGTGGAAAACCTCAGCCACGTGATTAACTTTGATTTACCGGATAATACGGAAAGTTATATCCACCGGATCGGTCGGACGGGTCGGGCTGGTAAAACGGGTACTGCGATCGCCCTCGTCGAACCCAGCGATCGCCGGTTGTTGCGTCAAATTGAACGGCGCGTCAAACAGTCCCTCAAAGTTTCGACTATTCCGAGCCGCACTGAAGTAGAAGCCCAACGGGTGACCCGCCTGGAAACCCAAGTACGGGAAGCCTTGGCTGGGGAACGGATGGCCTCCTTCTTACCGATTGTGAAGCGTTTGGGTGATGAGTATGATCCCCAGGCGATCGCCGCGGCGGTATTGCAAATGATGTACGACAATAATTCCCCCGAATGGCTCAACGAAGATTGGGAAGTACCGGAAGTCAACACTAAGACAGGTCTCCCCAAGCCGACGAAAAAAGGTGGCCGCAGCGGACGTCGTTCTAACTACAAAGGGAGTGGCGGTGGCTACAAAGGCGATCGCTCCCGGGGACGCCGTTCCTACAGTTCCAACCATTCCTAAAAATGTGATATCGCTAGACTCCCCAGGTGATCCAACTCACTAAATCTAGGGGAATGCGACAAGCATTATAGAAATAAAAAAGAGCCTCCACTTCTCATCGGAAATGGAGGTTTTTCTTTGGGTAAGGCTTTATAAAAATGCAGCTTTAGTGGTGTATTTAAAGCACGGCAATACATTCAATTTCGACGAGGACATCCTTCGGCAGACGCGCCACCTCAACACAAGCGCGGGCCGGAGCAGTGGCTTCATCAAAATAGGTGGCATACACAGCATTAACCGCCGCAAAATCATTCATATCCTTGAGAAAAACGCCCGTTTTCACAACATTTTCCCAGGTGGCGCCAGCTTCTTGTAATACCGCCGCTAAATTTGCCATGACTTGTTTCGTTTGGGCTTGGACATCCCCCTCAATAATTTGGCCCGTGGCGGGATCAAGGGCAATTTGGCCAGAACAAAATAACATCTTGCCTGAAGCGGCGATCGCCTGGTTATAGGGGCCAACGGGGGCGGGGGCATGATTAGTTTGAATAACTTGTTTTTCCATCACTAAATTCTTAAAACCGTTAAAAAATTGCAGATTACGTTAAGCACCCAAACGGGGACGCATCCCGTGGTGGCGGTAAGACCAATAATCCTGCAAAATGCGCCCATGATCAAAACATAAATTTTGCGGAACTTCCCACGGCTGAAAAATGCCGACCGTTTTTGCATCATCTGCCGCTTTGGGGTCTCCCGTTGCCGTAGCGATAAAGACCACACTAATGGTGTGTTGGCGCGGATCACGGGCGGGATCAGAGTACACACCCAATTGCTCAACCAGTTGCACCTCTAGGGAAATCTCCTCTAAAGCTTCCCGTTTGGCGGCTGTCTCTACTGTTTCGCCATAATCCACAAAGCCCCCTGGAATTGCCCAACCAAAGGGTTCATGTTTGCGTTCAATCAAAATAATTGGTCGATGGGGGCGATCGCAGAGTTCAACAATGATATCGACAGTGGGAGCGGGATTACGGTAAGCCATGGCAGAGAAAGGCAAGTGCAATCAGGATCATAGCAGTTTCTCTGAAGCCAGTTTGCAGACTTATTGTCTTTTTAGGAATTTTTTCGGGCCATGTTCGCTAGCTCAATTTGGCGCGCCCGGAGATGTTGCCAACTGCTGCCAGCTCCTTCGACGATGCCCCTAGCGATTAACCCAAGGGCCCGGCCAATCACATTGGTCAGCACATAAACTAAAATTTCACCGAGCCAGGCCACGAGGGCGCGAATCCGGGGGGCAAGGGCATCCCTCAGTTCCAGGAGAATCGTCACCAGCCAGGGAATCCCCTCAAGGTTGGCGAGTTCTGCGGATCGGGGTTGGTAAACGGCCGTTTGCACGATGCCGACTGGACTAACGCTCAAAAATTGATGTTGACTTTCAAAAATGGCCTTCGGTTCTAACCAATATTTGCGCAGGCGATAGGCCCACGATAGATCATTGCGAAAACGGGCAATGTTGCGGGAAGAGCGCAGTTTTGGCTGGTAAATTTCTGCCTTGAGTAATTCTGGCTCCGGTAGGGTATTCAAGATAAATTGCAGGATATCGTTACCGACGGTGATCAACAAATTTTCTAAAATGAGTTGGCTGCGTCCCAGGGCTTCCCTGGCCTCAAGACGATAGGTGACATTATCAATCTTGAGGGGCTGGTCTTGTAGTAGATAGGCGAATAAGTCGTCGCTTTGGGGTAGTCTTTGGTTTAGGTCTGGGGCATTGGCGATCGCCACCCGATTGAGCAACTCCAAAAAGCCCTCGGCCTGATTGTCAGCGGTGAGGTGGTAGCGGCCAATAAATTCCTGGGCGCTAAATTTCCAGAGGTTACGAATGCTGCGTTGATGTTGGGCTTGGAAGGCTTCGGGATCTAAATTTTTCCACTGGGGATCATTAAAAATAAAATTGAGTTGTTGCAGAATGATATAAAGCAGTTCCCGCCGTTTTTCTGGGGTGACAATCTCTAGTTCTAGGCTACTGCCAGTGGCATTTTTCAGGGAGCCATTGAGCTTCACAAAGGTCTTTTCGAGGAGAATTTGCCAGCGGCTATTGGTCGTCGTGATCTCTACGGGTGAGGCAATGGCGATCGCCCCGGCGGGAGGCGTTTGGGGCTGGGCGGGAGGAACTGTATTGAGGAAAATGGCACTTTGGGGCAGACAATGGCGCAGGAGCCAGGCTGCTGTTTTGAGTTCCCGTTGTTGTCCAGCGAAAACTGCACGGTACAGGGGCGGGAGATTCTCTTGGGCGAGGTAGGTTTCGACGCGATCTAGGGCTGTGTAAATCTGGTTAAGGCCCCGGCGACGCATTCCAGCGAACAAATTTTGGTTAATGCCCTGGGGACGTTGGGACCAAACTTTACCACCAGCGGCGATGGTACTCAGCTCCGGGACGAGATCGGCGATCGCCAATCCTTTCGGGAAATAACCTGCCAGTCCATCCCGTTTTGCCTGTAAAATCCGCTCTGAATCCAATTGTGCCGTGCAAAGAACCAGGGGCGTTGTGGGGTAAAGGCGTTGTAGTTCGCGGTATCGACGCCAATGACGATCCCCCTGCCAGGCGGGATCACAGAGAATTAGATCCAAATCCTTGCGGGGGGATGCTGCCAAAATGGTGCTGAAATTTTCTGCGGCGATCGCCCAATCCGTTTCCTGGGCCAAAGCGGTACAAAAGCCTAGACGAAAAATGGGATCATCATCTACCAACAGCAGTTTCATGGGAAGCTTACGAATGTCTTACACTGAGTTACCAATGCTCCCAGTGTACTGGTTGACGCCTGTAATACATCGCTCCCCACAAACTTCTTGTGGATTTTTTGCTTAGGGGCTACCTGTTAACCTCTTAAATAACGATAAACCTAAACAAGAATATGGTTTGACCTATTCCCCAATAATTTCAGGCTGGGTCAGTTCGTCGGACATCTCAATAATGGCGCGGATCGGCGGCTTCATTAACGGATCTTCAACGGCATCAAATTCTTCGTAACGGCGGCGCTTAGCCCGCTGAGCCACCTGCACAGTAATGCGGTAACGATTGGATGCGGCCTGCATGAGATCTTCAGCCCGGTGCATAATTTCTGCAGAATCGAAGGAGCTACGTTTTTGCATACGAGGTGGTAATAAATCTGTGGGTTGGGTGTTCAGGCTTTCCATTATAACGGTGTGGGGGAGTTCGCCTGGTTATTCTTCCATGAGGCGATCGCGCTCTAGGAGCAGTAAATCTCGCAGTTGATTCGTATCCAGTTCCGTCAGCCAATTTTCTCCCGTATCAACGGTTTGTTCGGCCAGTTCTTTTTTGCTGGCGATCATGGCACTAATTTTTTCTTCGAGGGTGCCGGTACTGACGAATTTGTGCACCTGGACATTTTGTTTCTGGCCAATGCGGAAGGCGCGGTCGGTGGCCTGGTCTTCTACCGCCGGATTCCACCAGCGATCGACGTGGAACACATGGTTAGCGCGGGTTAAATTCAATCCGGTGCCCCCTGCTTTGAGGGACAGGATAAAAATGGGGGGGCCATTGGGATCATTTTGGAAGCGATCGCACATCTGTTGGCGGGCCTCCCGTCGGGTCGCGCCATAGAGAAAGAGGACGTCCTGGCCGAGGCGTTCCTGGAGGTAGGGTTGGAGCAGTTTCCCCCATTCAGAAAATTGGGTGAAGATCAAAGCGCGATCGCCTTCGGAGATTAATTCTTCGAGCATTTCTTCAAGGCGGAGTAGCTTGCCGGAACGGGGGGCGAAATTTTTGCCGAGTTTGGGTTTGCTCTGGAGCAGTACAGGGTGATTACAAAGCTGTTTGAGCCGTAGCAGCAGGGTGAGAATTAAGCCGCGCCGTTGGATGCCGTCGGTGTTTTCGATTTCCGCGAGGGATTCATCCACCAGTTTTTGGTAAAGGTTGGCTTGGTCTTTCGAGAGGCTACAAAAGACTTCCATTTCCTGTTTTTCGGGCAGGTCTTGGATAATTGTCTTGTCGGTCTTGAGGCGACGCAGGATAAAGGGTTGGGTCAGCTTACGGAGGCTCTGGAGGGTTTGGCGATCGCCATATTTTTCGATGGGAATCGCAAAGCGCCGTTGGAAAAATTGTTGCGTACCGAGGAAATTGGGATTGAGAAAATCAAGGATTGACCAGAGTTCCTTGAGGTGATTTTCCACAGGGGTTCCCGTGAGGGCAATGCGAAAACCACTGTCGAGGGCGCGCACCGCTTGGGACTGTTTCGCCTGGGGATTCTTGATATTTTGGGCTTCGTCGAGGATCATGCCTTGCCAAGACACCGTCGCTAAATCTTTTTGATCCCGGAAAACCAAGGAATAGCTGGTGAGAATCACATTATATTTTTGGGCCGTGCTCGCAAAAGTTTTTCCTTTGGCGCGGCGATCGCCATGGTGAATCAGGATTTTCAAACTGGGGGCAAACTTGTGAAGTTCTCGTTCCCAGTTACTGACCACGGAGGTGGGACAGACCAATAGCACCGGCTGGGTTAGTTTTTTGTTTTCCTGGAGGGTCAATAAAAAGGCGATCGCCTGGATCGTTTTTCCCAGGCCCATATCGTCGGCGAGGCAAGCCCCCAAGCCCCATTTTTGTAAAAAGCTCAACCAGCTCATCCCCTTGTGCTGGTAGGGCCGGAGCGTCCCTTGCAGAGAGTCAGGCGGCTCAATTAGCTTCAGGGCTTCATTATTTGTCAGATGGTCAAGGAGTTCTCGCAACGCCCCCGACGCCTCAAAGCCAACCACGGGCAACTTCGCAAACACCTGACCCGGTTCTGCCCCCAAGCGCAGGGCGTCCTCGACCCGCAGCGGTTGTTCAGCCATTTTTGTTTGGTAAATTTCCTGGGCGGCCCGCACATCGGTGGGTTGGAGGGCGAGCCATTGACCATTGACTTCTACCAAAGGCGATCGCCGCGCGAGGAGATCCTGAAATTCCCGTTCTGTGAGAGTCGTTTCGCCAACGGCCACCTCTAGTTTGTACTGCAATAGACTCTGGAGATTTAACCGACTTTCATCTTTGACCTGGGCAGAAATTTTAATGCCAAGGCGTACTTCATTACTCCCGGCCTCTAAACCTTCTGGTAGGATGACCCCCAGGCCCTTATCGCGCAGTTGCCAGGCCACCGAACGGATAAACTCATAGGCTTGGATCGCATCGAGGGGACAACCACAGGGCTGCGGCCCCCCTAAACTTTCACCAATGGGCTCGTACAACCGAGACGCCAGGCCTAGACCCTTTAATAAAATTTCCTGGGGTTGGCTGGGATCTTGCCAAACCTGATCCGCCGTGACAATACTTGCCGCATTTCCCAAGGCCTGCAAACCATATTGCAATTGCCAATGGTCTTGGGCGACGGTGGGGGGCAGCAGTTGAAAACAGGCGCGAAATAGGGGCTGATTCAGGGCAAAATCCGGCGGATTTACCAAATATTCCCGCACGGGGAATGTCCAATTTTCGTAGGCATGGCCCAGTTGACGGGGCAGATCTTCAAAGGTGGCCTTGGCTTTGGAAAGGCGATCGCACCAGGGAAACACCACAGAGGTTTTCGGAAAATTTTGTAGGGGCTTGGCATGGGGACGCACCTGGGCATCGACCATCGCCGTGAGAAAACTCAATAACACCTGGGCTGGCGTTTGGCCGACCGCACAAATGCCAGGCATCTGTTGCAAAAACTGGGCAAACCGCTGTTGTTCTGTGACGCTATCTAACAAAGGGACCCACGTCGCCAGGGCTTCTCCCGTTGGGAGGAGGGTCACATGGGGCAGAAATTTACGCCGCACAACTAAATCAAGGCTCCAGCGGCATACCTGCCACCAAAACCGGAGATCCCCCGCGAGGGCGTCATCGGTGAGGGGTAATGTTTGAATAATATTCGTGGCTTGGCGAGCGTTTAGGGCGAGGCCCATAATTTGCCAGTCGGCCCAACTAAGCTGATCGGGAATCTGGGTTTGATTAGACAAGAGTGGGATCGAGGGTTTGGTCTTGGTGCCTTTGGTACTGGGTAGAGAAAGCGTCGTTTCTAACCATTGGGCATTTTCCGGCACCGTCACCCCATAGGCCTGGAGTTGGGTTTCGAGGCTTTGGCGATCGCCCCCAAAAGGATAAGAGGGCGGGCTGACTGCGGACTCACTGCGCCAGACCTCACTCCACAGAAAAAAGTAGGATTGCTGTGCCTGAAAAATCCAAGTGCCGTGTACCAGTGCCATAGACGATATGTATTTGTCGAGAAAAACGGACGCAGCAGGATTCGAACCTGCGACCGACCGCTTAGAAGGCGGTTGCTCTATCCACTGAGCTATGCGTCCAAGGGTTTTGGGCTAATAAAGTATAGCAGATTGAAGTTTGGCTGTAGACCCCGATCTATCTCCATTGCCGGGGATAAAATTCTACTCGCTGCGGAGGGCAACAATCGGGTCTAAACGAGCCGCTTGCCGCGCCGGAAACACCCCAAAAAATAAGCCAATTCCCCCAGAAACACCTACCGCCATCACAATCGCTGTCACAGAAATAGGGGCCGCTAGGGGAGTAAAGACATTGGCGAGAAACACTCCCCCTAGACCCAGACCCGTCCCAAAGATCCCACCGATTCCCGCCAGGATCACCGATTCAATCAGGAACTGATACAAAACGTCGTTTTCTGTGGCACCAAGGGCCTTACGGAGACCAATTTCTTTTGTCCGCTCGGTGACAGACACCAACATAATATTCATGATGCCAATCCCACCAACGAGGAGAGAAATGCCAGCGATCGCCGCCAACATTGTGGTTAAAGCCCCGGTAATTGTATTTGCCACGTCCAATAAATCCTGTTGACTTTGGACGCTAAAATCATCCTCATCGACGATCTTATGGCGGAGCCGCAATAGATTTTCGATCTGAAACGTCATCGCCCTGACTCGGTCTTCACTTTCGCCGGAGACGGAAATAAAGGTTAACTCGGTGCCATAGGGGGATGTGCGGCCCACCACCTGGTTGGACATCGTGGTGAGGGGCATGTAAACGGCGTTGTCCTGGTTTGTGCCAAAGGAAGCCCCCTTTTCTTCGAGAACGCCAATCACATCAAAGGTGAGGTTTTTGACCCGGAGTTTTTGGCCCACCGGTTCAATATTGGGGAAAAGCTCCGTGGCAATTTCAGAGCCAATCACGGCGACACGCTTGTTGCGTTCTACATCACTGTCGGTCACGAACCGGCCTTGGGCCAGGGTAAATTCGCGCACATCAATGAATTCGGGGGTAATCCCCAAGAGCAAAGAATCTTTATTAATCCCCCGAAATGTCACTAGACCGCGACTATTAATCTGGGGCGCCACCGCCGCCACATTCGGCACCTGTTCGGCGATCGCCTGGGCATCTTCCCAAACGAGGGTCTTGGGTAAATCAATGGTGGTGCGTTGGGCCGCCCGGGAGCCGGGAATGATAAATAAAACATTGGAACCGAGGGATTCAAACTGCTCTGTGGCTAATTTTTGGGCACCTTGGCCTAAGCCAACCATGGCAATCACGGACGCATTGCCGATGATGATGCCGAGCATCGTTAAACCACTGCGCATTTTGTTGGTGCGGAGGGTGGCGATCGCCATTTGTAAATGCTCAAACAGATGTAATCCCATGGGGCCGTCGTCGATAAAGGTGCTTCTTCTCTACTGTACGCAAAAGACCCAAGCCCTGGCAGAATTTTGTCCGAAAAAAGCTCAATGGTTCACGAGGCAATCGTACTGACTCTGGTTAATGCGGCCCGCTTGGAAAAGGGTTTCGGTGATTTCAGAAATGGTTAAAATGGCGTGGGCTTGATATCCCTGGGCCTGGAGCCGATCCTTAACGCCCGCTTCGTGGTCAATGAGAACCACCATCTCCTTCACGGTGAGGCCCGCCGACTCCAGTTTTTTCGCCCCCTCAACGATACTTTTGCCCGTAATCAGCACGTCATCGACGACCAAAATCGTTTCCCCTGGCTCAAAATGGCCCTCAATCACCCGCCTCGTCCCGTGGGCCTTAACTTCCTTACGGGGGAAAATCATCGGGTAATTTAATTTCAGGGCCAGCCCCGTTGCCGTCGGGAGCGAACCATAGGGAATCCCGGCGATACGGTCAAATTTTAGGTTTTTGGCGATCGCCCCGTAGGCATTGAGCACCTGGTTAAAAACCTGGGGGTTAGAAATAATTTTGCGCAGGTCGATGTAATAGGAGAACGTCGCCCCAGAGGCCTGGACATATTCCCCAAAGAGCAAACAGCCCAGGTCAAATAACTGCACGATCAACTCCGCCTGGGGGTGCGCTGCGGGGAAATTTGTCGGTACTTGGAGCAAATCACAGCGGGCATTACTGGGGGTATAACGCTGGCGAATGTCTTCAATCTTTTGCCGTAGCTGGGCGACGGGTTGCCGACAATCGGTTTGACTCAGGTCATCGTTAGGAATGGGAATTAAGAGGCCAGACCCATTGGAATTTAAACCCTGGTGCACGATTTCTTCAAGGTTTTCGCTCCGTTGCCAGATACTGCGGGCGAGGATCCACCGTTCCGGGGCAATGGCACGCACTTGACGAAAAACCGCCGGGCGATCGCCTCCAATTTCTAGGAAAAGTTGTTCCGGGGTGCCCCACTGTTTAATTTCTTGGATCAGGTGCAGATAAAAAGGCCGTTGCGGGTCGGGATAATTTTGCAGGGGAAAGGCACCGGGGTTAGAGGTGCGACATTGCAAGAAAACGCCTTTGTCGGGATAGAGCAAAAAAGGGGCAACGTGGTCTTGGCCGGGGTAGGCGCTGAGGGTAACTGCATCCACTTGCCACACCTCAAAAATCGCCTGGGCGAAAAGGCTGCTGGTATTGAGATCGGCGTGTTTCGCATCGAGAATAATGGGGATATCAGGCGGAATATGGGCTAAAACCGTTTCTAACAGTTGCAACCCCGGCACCCCTAAGGCTTGATAAAAACCGAGGGTCGGCTTGTAGGCACAGACGAGATCCTGGGTCTGGTCAATGATCCCCAAAAGCCACGTTTTCAGGTTCTGAATTAAATCTCCGGTGCGTAAAGTATCCGGTAGCATTTCCGGGTTCGGATCGAGGCCCGCCACGAGGAGGGTCTTTTGGGCGGCGATCGCCCCGGTGAGTTTTTCGGTGAAAGTTGCGGGTGCTAGCTCCAATCCTGTTGCTCCTCGCCATGGCGTAGATGTTTGTAGGCCCGCCCGGCCGCATGGATTTCCCTTGTTTTGGCGAATAAAACGTCCTCTGTCAGGCCCCACTGTTGGAACAGCAATTTCAAATCCTGTTGAATTTCCCTTGCCCCAGGGAAGCCATCATAGCGCAGATGGAGCCGTGCCAATTCCACCAGAGCATTTTCTGTGGGTTCTCCCTTGAGGAGACTATCCACAATCAGGCGATCGCGGTTGGCTTGGGGGTGGACTTGATCTTGTTGGGGCATCGTCGCGAATGGAACTAACAGTGCAAAAAGGGCTAAATCATGGCGCAAGACTGAAGGAACTTTCTCGTCAACTATTGCGTTAAGCCGTGCTTGAGGGCGTAGCGTACCAATTCTGTCCGACTATTGGTTCCCGTTTTGCTAAATAGGCGACTAACATACTTTTCAACGTTGCGGACGCTGGTTTCGAGCTCCTTGGCAATTTCTTTATTCATCAGTCCCTGGGCCACGAGATCGAGGACACTTTGCTCCCTAGGGGTCAGGTCAATTTTTAAAGGCGGTGGGGTGGTGACCAGTTGATTTTGCTGGCCGAGGAATTGCTTAATCTCCCGGAGATCCTGGGCGATGCCTTCGAGATTACTGCCGCCACCATCTTGCTGTTCGGCGATCGCCGCTTCTCTGGTGAGGAGATTTTTGACAATGGCTTCGAGTTCTTCGGGTTCAAAGGGTTTCGGTAAATAGGCATCACAGCCTGCTTGGTAGCCTTGGATGCGATCGCCAGTCATGCCACGGGCCGTTAGAAAAATTACCGGAAGCGTTTTAAAGCGCGGATCTTCGCGCAGTTGCCCCAAAAACTGATAGCCATCCACCTGGGGCATCATAATGTCAGAAATGACCAAATCCGGTGTAAACGTTTGCAAAACATCCCAGGCTTTTGTGGCATTCTCAGCGGTGGTGACGGTGAGGGCTTCATCATCTTCTAAATAGGCTTGAACCGCCTCCCGGACGCCCGGTTCATCATCGACAAGCAAAATATTGTAGCGTTTATCCATCGCCCATTTTCCCCTTACGAAAGCGCATGATCTTGCCCCTGATTATAGCTTTTCGCGGTTTCGCCCTCTGTTGTTTTTTGTCGGAAATCACACCATGCTCAAGGTTTTCGTGTATGGCACCCTCCAGCCAGGAGAAGCAAATTTTCCCCGCTACTGTGCCCCCTATCACCCCCACATTGAGAAGGCTTTCATTCCAGGGAAGCTTTATCAGTTACCGGTGGGTTATCCGGCCCTCACCCCAGAGCCTGGCTGGGTAGAGGGTTGTCTGTTGCGATTCAGGGATCCCAATGTTTTAGGGAAACTAGATGTCCTTGAAGATTATCAACCGGGGCGATCGCCAAGCCTCAATGAATACCAGCGGCTTCAAGCGCCTGTTTACACGGAGACAAAAACGATCCTGACAGAGGCTTGGGTCTATGGGATGACCCCAGAAAAGGTTGCCCAACTGGGAGGGACGCCTTTTTCTGGTTCCCGCTGGACGGCTAACCAAAACTTCTCGAACTTCTAGGTGGGGCTAGAGTCACCATACCAAATGGCTTCAATTTGCTGGGCGATCGCCACCAATGTTTCTCGGTCATTTGTTTCACTTAAAACTGTGACATGACCGAGTTTTCTCCCTGGGCTGGCGCTGGTTTTGTCGTACCAGTGGACATGGCTATGGGGAAATTGGCTCAGCATTTGCCGCTTGTGGGCATAATTCCCCGTACTGTGCTCAAACCCTAGTAAATTCACCATCACCGCCCCAGGGGTGATCATCTTGGGGTTCCCTAAAGGCAGATCGGCGATCGCCTGGAGTTGCATTGCAAACTGCGAAGTCTGACAAGCATCCAAACTAAAATGGCCGGAATTGTGGGTGCGGGGCGCGATTTCATTGACTAATACTTGCCCTTCGGGAGTGAGAAACAACTCAATCCCCATAATGCCCACCAGATTTAACCCCTCAGCTAAGGTGCGGGCAATCTTTTCGACCTGATTCACCACATCTTGAGCGACCGCCGCAGGGGCCAGCACCCAACGACACACTTGATCAATCTGTTGGGTTTCCACCGTCGGAAAGGTGCGAATTTCTCCCCGGCGGTTGCGGGTCACCATCACCGCTAATTCCTGCTCAAAGGGCACAAACGCTTCTAACAGTAAGGGAGTATCAGTTAAATCCGTTGGTAAAGTCTGTAAAGCAGCTGCATCTTTCACGATAAATGTCCCTTTGCCGTCATAACCATGGCGACGGGCCTTCACGACCAGTGGAAATTCCCAACCAGAGGGCAGCGGTTCCCCCAGTTGCCAAGGGACAAAGGTCGGCACCGGAATGCCAAACCGTTGACAACAGCGCCGTTGATCATATTTATCCAAGAGGGCAGCGAGGAAAGGCAGAGAAGGGAAGAATTTTGCCCCCCGTTTAACGAGGGTATCGAGGGCTTCGAGATCAACAAATTCATTTTCAAAGGTGACCACATGGCAGTTTTCCACCAGCTTGGCCGTAGACTCTAGATCGTCGATCGCCCCAATGATCACTTGATCGGCATTAGAAACCGCCGGATCACTGGCGTTGGGTGTTTGTACCCACAGTTCCATGCCGAGGCTCCGGGCTTCTGCTCCCATCATCCAGGCGAGTTGTCCGCCGCCAATGACACCCACTTTATGTTTCATGCTCTTGTTTTGCCGTTTTTATATGGATTGCCCGTGCCCCATTAAACCCTAGGAGGGCTGCCGGATGTCAATTGTCTAGATCCGCGAGCCTAAGCCTGAGCTTTAGTTGCCTCTGGGGCAGACTGGGTCTCAGAGGCGTTACTCTCTCTAGTTGCTTCTGTGGAAACCATCGCCGCCATTAACTGGTCTGGGTTGACGGTAAAGGGTAAACGGTGGATGTCTGACTGAGGCTGACAGGTGATCTCTGCCACCTGGCGCAGCTCGGCCAAGGTCATTGTATTCAGACCGAGATCAGCGAGGCTCTTTGGTAAGCCAATATCGCGGTAAAACTGGAGGAGCTGTTGGCGGGCGGTCTCAGCCAGTTGACTTTTTTGGCAAATTTCTTCGAGGCGGAGTTGCACCAAAATGCCGTAGGCAACTTTTTCACCATGCAAAATGCCATGGGCCGCAGGTAGGTGGGTTAACCCATTGTGAACCGCGTGGGCGGCCACGGTGCGACAGTTGGCCCCTCCCAAGCCACCGATCACGCCAGCGAGGAGAACCGTTGCATCAACGACTTCCTGCCATTCGGGACTGTGGACATCGGCGATCGCCTGGGAGGATTTTTGAAAGAGGAGATCCCGGAGAATCCGCGCTTCTTGGACGGCGGCAATGGTGAGGGTCTGGGGGGAATGGCCACTGCTGACAGAAGCTTCGTACCATTTGGCGATCGCATCCCCAATCCCGGCAATCAGAGTCCGTTGCGGCGCCGTGCGTACCAACTCGTAGTCCAGGATCAACAGATTCGGACATTGCTCCAAGGCCACATCATATTGAAAGGCCCCTTGATCAGAATAAATATTCGACAGAGCCGTCCAAGCGGCACAGGTGGCCGCCGAGGTGGGCACGGTCACAATGGGACAACATTGTTGGTGGGCAAGGAGCTTGGCTGTATCGAGGGCCTTACCGCCGCCGATACCGATGACAAAATCTGCTTTGTGGGCTTTGAATTTTTTGTTGAGTTCCTTGAGGGACGCTTCGGAGCAGTCAGGACTGTAGCTGCCACTGGCGAGATCGAGTTTTTCTTGCTCGGCTAGGGCTTGGAGCAGATCTGCCAATTTTTCAAGGCTCTGCTGCCCTCCCACCACAAAAGGACGTTTTCCCCACCGGGCGATCGCCGCACCAGCTTGGGCCAGGGCATTATTTCCCTTGAGCACTTGGGCCGGCGCAATCAGCACTTGCATGGGAACAGTTTGGGTTTGGGTAGCAGCAGGCTTTTTCATGGGTATTGGTAGCGAAGAAATGGCAACGAAACGGGTGAAGTAAACTTCCCTAGATCCTAACTAATCGCATTGGGTTGGGGCAGCTTTTTGAGATTTTCTGGATAAAGCTGGATGTCCAGGGCCCCATTTTCGCGGTCGGCAATGGCGCGTTGGACTTGACCTAGATAGAGGGGTTCAGAAACGCCGGGTTCGGGATGGCTCATGACCCGGAGGCGCACGGTAAATTTATTATCGCCATTGCCAATGCGGCCGTAGGAAAAGAGGTCATTAGAAGCTTGGCGGAGGGTTGCATTGACTTCCTCGGCAGTCACTTCAGGCTTCACGGAGACAACGGCTAGGTTTGCACCATTGTCATAAACCAGGGCATAGCGCACGGCCCCCGGCACGACACTACGGCTAAAGAGTCCTAAGCTGAGGCCAAACAAACCAATGGTGAGCACAATCATAAAGCCGGTGGTGCCGACTAAGCGGAAACGGATGCCCCACTTGAAAAGAAACGCGGCGATCGCCAAGACCGCAAAGAACAAGGTGGCGTAGGCAGACCACTGGGTATAAAGGGCAAAATCTAAATTTTCCATGGGTCAGTTCGGTAAAAACGTTTTGGCACAAGGCCAGTGCAGTTAATTAAGGGATTATTAAAAGTTGTGGCTTCCATTATCCCAGCAAGGGCCCCAAGAAAAAACCAGCGAGGCGATCGCTGGCATGACTCAAGCTTGTTGTTGTTTTTGCATCGAAAAAAATACAAGATTTCAAACCACGCGTTCCCAGCACGAAGCCCGAAATATTTCTTTACACAACGCTAAGTGTAGCAGAACATACCATTTTTGATCAGGGAATTTTTCAACTTTTCGCGACATTTTCCCTCAGCCTGGGTCATGTCACGCAGATCTATATGCTGGAGAGATTTTCTTTAGAATAATTGCCAATCCCGCGAAGACAAAGCCTTGAGTCGTTCTAGTCGCTGGGTGAGGTAGTGACGATCCAGTTGGCTGTTGTTAAAAATTTGAATACTGGTGAGACTGATGCGCCACGACCAAATATAAGCCAGTTGGGTGAGGGCCTGGAGAGCCGCCTGTTCCTGGGCGACAAAGGTGGTTTGGGACTCATAGCCCGCGATAAAGGCTTCTCGCACCCGTCGCTGGAGACCTGTGGTGAGTGCCCCCTGGAAAAATTTGCCAATTTCAAAGGCGCGCCAACCGTAACCGCATTGGTCAAAGTCGAAGAGGGTGAGCTGATGATCTTCGGTGAAATGAACGTTGCCGCAGTGGGCATCACCCCAACAGACCGACCAGAGGGGCTTTTCCTTGGGGAGTTGCGCTAAAGTTTCGCGGATTTTGTGGGCAATGTCCTGCATGAAACCCCAATCCCGGGGGCGATCGCCAAAAAACGGCAAAATCACGCCCAAGGATTCATCCAACAAATACTCAAGGTCTAGGGGTTTGCGCGGGTGGTCACAGATAAAGTCTTGGCTGACCTGATGGATCTGCGCCACCACTACCCCTAAATGACGACTTTGGCTTTCGTTCCACCCCCCTAGGGCAATTTCTCCTGGGGCAAAGGGAAACAGAGTGGCATAGCGATCGCCTTCTGGAGCCTGAATTTTGACCGCCCATTCACCAGCTTCCGTCGCTAGAGGAGCCGCCACCGGTAAACCCTGGGCCTTGAGAAAATTCAAAAAATCTAGCTCGAAAAAAATTTCCGTGGGCGATCGCCAATGGTGGTGGGAGACCCGCAAGACAAACGTATCCTGGGCTGCTTGCACAAAATAAATATCACTCAAGCCCCGATTCCATAACTCACATTGGCTGACGGTCTTAAGGCCATATTGCGGCAGTACACGCTCCCGGAGGGCGATCGCCGATAGCGTGGAGTAAATGACGGGGAAATCCGAGCAGACCATAGACCGCAGCCCCTCAGGTGCAGGACAAATCAACTATCAACCTAAAAAGATATGGGCCAAAAATCTGTAGCCCATGGCACCATCTTCCAGAACATCAAGAAAAAGTTTGCAATTCTTTTCTAAAATGGGATAAACGCTTACACTTGCAGCTTTTGTCAACCTCGAAAAATAAAATGTTGCAAATTGTTACAAAACTTGTTAATCTTGAATCAAGATAAAAAACAACCTAAATTTACCCCAGATAACAATATGGCTAAAAAATACCAAGGCAACATCATCGACGACCAAGGCAAAATGAACACCTTTGCCGTAGAGCCCACCGTTTACGTCCAAGAAAATCCCCGCGTCGGCTTTACCGAATACGCAGAAAAATTCAATGGTCGCGCCGCAATGATCGGTTTTGCTTCTCTACTTCTTCTCGAAATCTTTACCGGCCACGGTGTCATTGGTATTTTTCAGTAAGACCAACAGCTTTTAATTTTTTCAAACAACATCTCAACAGCATAAGTTTGTCTAGGGCGGCCCTTGGTCGTCTTTTTTTTTGCAAATTTCCTTAAAATAGAAGTCGCTGCCCGGCGCTCCCGGTTAACTTTTTTAATTTCTCATTTAGATATTTAATTATTTAACGCCCATGCCCGTCCTTGTCGTCGCCACCGGAAACCCCGGTAAATTACAGGAAATGCAAGCTTATCTCCAGGATTTGCCCTGGGAATTGCAGCTCAAGCCCCCGGAACTCGACATTGAAGAAACAGGCACAACGTTTCTCGAAAATGCAGCTCTCAAGGCCTCTCAGGTGGCAAAGGCCCTCAACCAATGGGCGATCGCCGATGATTCTGGTTTAGCCGTCGAAGCCCTCAACGGTGCCCCTGGTCTGTATTCAGCCCGCTATGGCACCACCGACCAAGAACGCATCGAACGTCTGTTAACGGAACTGGGCAACAATCCCAATCGCCGCGCGAAATTTATCTGTGCGGTGGCGATCGCCAAACCAGACGGAACCATTGTCGCCCAAGTCCAAGGAGACTGTCCCGGAGAAATCCTCCCGGAACTGCGGGGGGGAGGGGGCTTTGGCTATGACCCCATTTTTTATGTGCCAGAATATCAACAGACCTTTGCGGAAATGTCAGCGGCACTCAAACATAACGTCAGCCACCGGGGCCAAGCCTTTGCACTGCTGTTGCCGCGTCTTGCCACACTCCTCGATTAACAATGCCTGCTCCCCCCACCCCAGAAGATCGCAACCCTGAAGCGTCCCTCCGAGAACTCCTCACCCTTGGAGGAATGTTTATCTGTGCGATCGCCCTCTTGATTTGGCTATTAAACTTCAGTGTCAACTGGCTCATTGTCCAGATGCCCGTGAGTTGGGAGCAACGGTTAGGGCAAGCCCTGGTCAAAATCTACGAACCCCAAGCCGAACCTTCGCCCGCCCAAGACGAACTCAATGCCCTGCTCGACCGCCTGGAAGCAGAAATTCCTGCTGGCGCTAAAGAAAAACGCGACTACCAACTCCTCTATATTCCCCAGGATGTGGTGAATGCCGCGGCTCTGCCGGGGGATACGGTATTGGTCTATCAAGGCTTGTTAGATCAAATGGACTCAGAAAACGCCTTAATGATGGTGTTGGGCCATGAAATCGGTCACTTTGCCAACCGAGACCATCTGCGTAATATTGGTCGGGCCCTCGTAATCCGTACAGTGATCTCTTCTATTTTTGGTGATGTCAGTTGGTTGGGAGATGTCGCGCAAATTGTCAGTACCTCGCGCTTTTCCCAAGCCCAAGAAAAACAAGCCGATGAATATGGTTTAGATTTGCTCTATGCCACCTATGGACAGGTCGCTGGTGCAACAGATTTCTTTGAGGCGATGAGCCAAAAACAAGGGGCCAATTGGGATTTTCTTGCGACCCACCCGGCCCCCGCGAAACGAGTGCAACACCTCAAAACGTTAATTCAGCAAAGGGGCTACCCCATCGGTGAATATACCCCTCTGCCAGAGGTATTAACCCAAGATTAATCTACCGCTGTTTGGGATAATTTTCCCCTAAACAAGGCGAAAGCCTACTCAGGGGAGCAGGCTTACAATCCAAATTTAACTAACAAAAAGATTTACCAAACAACAAAACGAGGTTAACAACGAACCCAACAAGCGCTTCTCGAAAAACGGTACCTAACAGGCGGTGATTATAGCCCGATTACCCGATTCCGTTAGGGGGAATAACCGAGTCTATCTTCAACTTGAAATGTTGAGAAGGACTTCTGGGCGAGACCGAACAAAGGAGGTACAACCGCTCAATCTCTTCGTCCGAATAAAAGCTTTTTCAGAACTTTTATTTTGTACCTTGCTTATAAAGTATCAGCAAAGATAGGTAGCGGTGATGGATACTTTATATCTTGTAATATTTGCTTATCGATCTCGTGGGCGATGTTGGCAACTCTTCTGAGGGAATAAGGGTTTAGGACTACATTCGGTCTAACACCTCAATCCCCAGGAGAGATAAACCCAACTTGAGGGTGCGGGCCGTGGTGTCGGCGAGGATTAACCGGGAAATGCGGCGATCGCCTTCTGCCTTGAGGATCGGGCAAGCCTCATAAAATTGGTTGAATTTGCGACTGAGGTCATAGAGGTATTCACAGAGGCGATTGGGCATCAGATCCTGCTCAACGCTCATCAGGACTTCACTCAGTTGCAGTAAGTGTTTAGCCAGGGTCAGTTCAGCGGCCTCTTCAAGAATAATCGGCGTATCGGTGGGTAGGGTGCTGAGGTCAATGCCCCCTTGGCGACTGACCCCTTGGACACGCACATAGGCATAGAGCATATAGGGGGCGGTGTTGCCCTGGAGCGCCAACATTTTATCGAAGCTAAAGATGTAATTACTGGTGCGATTTTGGCTCAGGTCAGCATATTTCACAGCCCCAATCCCAACCACTTGGGAGACTTTTTCGACGAATTCTGCTGTTTCTTGGCGTTCATCTTCGGCGAGACGTTTTTCTAAATCAGCGCGGGAGCGGTTAACAGCTTCATCCAATAAATCCTTGAGCTTGATCGTATCGCCAGCACGGGTTTTGAGCTTTTTGCCATCTTCCCCTTGCACAAGACCGAAGGGCACATGGACAACTTCCACATCATCGGGTAAGAACCCAGCACGCTCTGCCACCTGGAACACCTGGGCAAAATGTCCGGCCTGGCCAGAGTCTGTCACATAGATGATCCGTTTGGCCTGATCTTCCTTGATGCGATAACGAATTGCTGCTAAATCAGTGGTGGCATAGTTAAAGCCCCCGTCAGATTTTTGGACGATCAATGGTAGGCGATCGCCATCTTTATTTTTAAAGCCTTCGAGGAAAACACATTGTGCCCCGGCATCTTCTTCTAATAAACCCACTTCGTCCAATGCCGTTAGGACATCCGCCAGATACGGATTGTAAAAAGACTCGCCCCGTTCCGTTAATTTGATATCTAGAATGTCATAGATCTTTTGGAATTCCCGGCGGGATTGTTCACAAAGTAATTGCCACGCTTTTTGACTTTCTTCGTCCCCAGATTGCAATTTTACGACTTGATTTCGAGAGGCTTCTTTAAAGGCTTCATCTTCATCAAAACGTACCTTTGCTTTCTTATAAAATGCGACCAAATCACCAATGTCTAGGGCATCTGCTTTCGTCAAAGCATCGGGATAAACTTCCTTTAAATAGGTGATCAACATCCCAAATTGCGTGCCCCAATCCCCCACATGGTTGAGGCGTAAAACATCCTGGCCCCGAAACTCTAAAATCCGTGCAATAGAATCCCCAATAATCGTTGAACGGAGGTGACCCACGTGCATTTCCTTAGCAATATTCGGACTAGAAAAATCTACAATGACTTTCTGGGGATTTTCTGCTGGGTCAATGGCCAGGCGATCGCTTTGCTGAACTTCCTTTAAAAGTGTGGCTAAATAGCTCGGTTTGAGGCTGAAGTTAATAAAACCAGGCCCAGCAATGGTCGGATTTTCACAAAGATCAGCAATGTCTAAAGCTTCGATAATACTTTGGGCAATTTCCCTAGGATTTTTCTTCAGTGTTTTCGTTAGCGATAGGGCGACATTAGACTGATAATCACCAAATTTTGGATTGCTGGCAGGGACAACGAGGGGATCAGTATCTTTAAGATCTCCGCCAAATGCCTTGATCAGAGCCTCAGAAACAGCCGTTTTTAATTGCAATAAAATAGACTTCATGATAAATAATTATTTTTTTAAGTTTTTAGTTATAGAAAAGGGTTTTATATTTTATCTGCTGTAGAAAAATATGCGAATTAGTTTGGCGAAATATTATTCTTACTTGAAGATCGCATTGACAAACATCTTTTTTTTAGATGTGTTTCAATTCAATTAATCTTGAATGTATTCTGTGCCGGAAAGAAGGGCGATTTCTGCTTTGACAAATTCCCGTCCGAGATATAGGGCATGATCTAACTTGGAAATGGGACAGGGATCGGCTTTTTCGGTGATTTCAATGCCTAATTCTTTTGCGGTGCGGCCAGTGTAAACAGTGACATGAGTCCGTTCTAAACTACCTTTGCAGGCGAGGACTTCTCCGGTTTCTGGATCTGTAGCTAAACCTTTATCGTTAATCGTATTGGTGTAATGTTTCGCGCAAATTAAACCCTGTTCATGGTCTAGATAGATAATAAAATAACCGTCGGGATCGAGGTCAATAAACCGATTGGATAATTCGTTGTCGAGTTTAGCCCGTTCTTCGGCGTTAACAGTCATGGTGAAGTAATCTTGGATGGCGTTTGGCACAGCTTTTTAGTATAGCCTACGGAGTTTAGTCACCAAAAATTCTTGAACTAAAAGGCGATCGCCTTTGTAGACAATCGCCCCTGAAACTTTTATGGATTCAAAATCGCCTAAATTTCGGCCATTGCTCCTTTGGCCATTGCGGCGATCGCCTGATCTGTGGCCTTGGGCAGACGGTAATATTTACCACCCGCTTTAGCAGCTAATTCTTTACCGAAGCCAGAAGAAATAAACTTCTTCTCTGTGTCAATAATCAGCAGTTTCATCCCAGAAGCACGGATTTTACCGGCAATATCTAGAAGTTCTTCTTTGATATCAGGTTTTTCCTCCCCTTCCTCTGGTTTCTCGCCGAGGGAACGCGAGAGGGGAATGTTGCCCCGACCATCAGTAATCGCGACGATTACCACTTCCCCCACATCACCGGACATTTGCGCATTTACACCAATATGCACAGCCTGGGTTAAACCATGGGACAGCGGTGAACCACCACCACAAGGCAACGTTTCCAATCTATTGCGCGCCAAAGTAATCGAACGGGTAGGAGGTAAAAGCACCTCCGCCATTTCGCCCCGGAACGGGATCAACGCAATTTGGTCACGGTTTTCATAGGCTTCTGTCAGCAGACGCATCACCGCCCCTTTCGCTGCCTGCATTCGGTTCAGAGCCATAGATCCAGAGGCATCAACAAGGAAAATCATCAAAGCCCCTGCTTTACGGGCCATCCGTTTAGAGCGCAGATCACTTTGCTCGACGATCACTTTTCGCTCAGGGTGCCGCAGTCGTCGCGCCTTTTGGTAGGGAGCCGCCGCCCGCAGGGTCGCATCCACCGCAATGCGCCGTACTTTCCCCCGCGGTAACATCGGCTTAATGTAACGGCCCCGGTCATCGGAGAAAATTAAGCCCCGTTTCCCGGAGTTACCTTTGTTTTGCATCATCTGGGCAAAGGCGAGAATCCCTGGGTCAAGCACAACCCCCTCTGGGTCAAATACAAATTCCTCGGGAATCGTCGGCTCCTGTTCCGGCTGTTCCTCTTGGTCTTCGTTTTGATCGTCGTCGTCTTGATCCTCTTGATCTTCGTCCTGGGATTGATCCTCCTCGTCCTGTTGATCGTCTTGGGATTGAGGGGGTGGCGGCGGTGGAGGTGGCTGCATATCCTCATCTTCTGGGGTGGGGATTGTCGTGGCCCTGGGCAAAATCACCAGTTCGACCGCTGTGCGGAGATCATCGGCAATCACAACATTACGGCCATCAAGGGCGGCAGCAGCCATGGCAACGCGTACGGCAAACAGTTCGGCTCGGTGACCTTCGACACTACCACGCACTGCTTCGCTCACGAGGTAGGCCACTTGGTCTTTGCTGATTTTGACTTCCTTGAGCCATTCCCGGGCCAGGATAATTTGGGTGCGGAGGGCATCAAGGTCTTCTTCATAGCTTTGGAGAAAATCCTTGGGAGCCGTGGCATATTGCACGACTTGATCCACTGCTGCTACCCGTTCTTCGAGGCTGAGGGGGCGATCGGCGGACAGGGTAATGGCGATGCGATCGCGGAGGTGTTCCCGCAGATTTCCTTCTTCGGGGTTATAGGTGGCAATGAGGAGGGGCCGACAGGGGTGCGAAAAACTAATACCTTCCCGTTCGATTTGGTTGCGTCCTTCGGTTAAGACCGTCAGGAGTTGGTTAGCAATTTGGTCATCAAGGAGGTTGATTTCATCGATGTACAACACACCCCGATGGGCTTGGGCCAATAGACCAGGTTGGAAAACAGGTTCTCCCTGGCGCACGGAAGCTTCGACATCCACAGAACCCAAGAGACGATCTTCGGTAACGCCCAGGGGAATTTGCACAAAAGGCGCGGCAATCACTTCTGTGGGAATGTTTTCGCTGGCCGTTTCACCATAGGTCGCTGCGGTGAGATCGTCCCAATCACTGCGGTTCTGCACATCACAGTTAAAGGGATTGTCCTTAATAACTTCGATGGGGGGCAAAAGAGAATGGATTCCCCGGGCCATCACGGATTTTGCGGTGCCCCGTTTCCCGGCGATCGCCACCCCACCAAGGGCAGGATCAACGGCCCCCAGCAGGAGAGCAGTTTTGATTACATCTTGACCAACCACCGCTGTTAGGGGAAAGGTCGTGCGCGATGTCGTGAGAGTAGGCATCTATCAAAAAAGTTTTTATAAAAATAAAAGTTTGGCAATGTGGAAATGAAAAGATGATTAAAACGTAGGGGTTTACCATGGTAAACCCCCACCCAATGAAAAATTGATTAGAACTTACACATAGTTCACCAAGCGGGCAAAACTCTCTGCCTCTAGGCTCGCACCACCTACCAAGGCTCCATCAATTTCGGGCTGGGCCATAATCTCATCAACGTTATTCGGTTTAACGGAACCACCATATTGAATGGTGACATTTTTATTGGTGAGTTTTTCGCGGATCAGACCAATGACTCGGTTTGCTTCGGTGGCATCACAAGTGTCACCTGTGCCAATGGCCCAAATGGGTTCGTAGGCAACAACCAAGTTATTTTGATCAATATCGACTAAATCTTGCTCTAACTGGGCAAAAATCACCGCTTCCGTTTCGCCAGCATCCCGTTGGGCTTTGCTTTCACCAACACAGAGAATCGGCGTTAGACCGTGGCGTTGGGCCGCTTTAAGGCGTTGATTTACGGTTTCATCGGTTTCACCAAAATATTGCCGTCTTTCGCTATGGCCCACAATGACATAACGGACGCCCATTTCCGTCAGCATTGACCCGGAGATTTCCCCAGTAAAGGCACCTTCGTCAGCCCAGTGGATATTTTGTGCTCCTAGACGTACCCGCGTTCCGTGGAGACTCTTGGACATTAAGCCTAAATCGGTAAAGGGCGTACAGAGTACCACTTCTCGTTCTTCATGGTCATCGGCGATTTTGGGCAGTAATGCTTTGAGAAAGTCTAAAGACTCGGCTTGAGTCTTATACATTTTCCAATTACCCGCAATAATGATCTTTCGCACGGCTTTCCTACTAATGCTTTCCTTACAATGCACAGGGATCCAGTTTACCCCATTGCCGAAGCGGTGCTAATGGGGGGTCGGCTTCTCCGGGAAAGAGAGTAAACCGCGATCGCCATCTAAAATTACCGGAACCCCCACGGGTAAAGCGGCATTAATCCCATCATGGCCAAAGGGCAACTCGGCGACAATCGGAATGTTTAAATCCTGGAGGCGATCGCCAAGCACTTCCATAACGCTAAAACTGTCCGCTGAACCCAACTCATCACATTGGCTAAAACGACCGAGGGCAATGCCTTTGATTTTTTCAAAAGCCCCCAGCAGTCGCCATTGAGTTAACAGGCGATCAATGCGGTAGGGCGCTTCTGTCACGTCTTCGAGGGCCAGAATGACATTCTTAAAATTCGGCTGTAACGGTGTTTTGAGAATGTGGGTCGCCACCGTCAAATTTGCGGGCAATAAAATTCCTTCAGCTTGGCCATTGCCCCAGCCCTTGCCCTGGAGCGCTTCAAGGGGTTTTCCCGTCAAGAAATCAAATAATCTTTGCCTAGACCAATCGGGTTCTGCCGCAAAAGTAGTTAAAACGGGGCCGTGGATACTGGCAATGCCCACCGTGCCTAAACTCCACAATAGACTGGTAATGTCCGAAAAGCCGATCAGCCATTTGGGAGTCACTTGGTCGATTTTCCAGTCCCAATTTTCTAGGAGGCGCATCCCGCCATAACCGCCCCGCGCACAGAGAATGCCTTTGCAATCTGGGTCAAACCAAGCTTCTGCTAAGGCGTCCCGTCGCCCCTGATCGTTGCCCGCTAAATAGCCCCAGCGCGCATCCCAACCCGCCGTCAGTTCTACCTGATATCCTTGCGATCGCCAAATATCTACCCCAGCCCAAAAAGCATCCTGCTCTAGCAAACGACCACTAGGGGCAATCACTTTCAATAAATCCCCCGGTTGTAACCAAGGGGGCAGCATCAGTTTATTCATTCAAAATCAACGGGCCAATTGGTGAGATCCAGCTTATTCTTTCTCCTGACTGGCGAGTTTCTTTTTGTTTTCCCAGCGCCAGAGAAAAATCATTAACCCCACAACCCCAGCCTGCACCGCCAGATTCGGAATCGCTTGGTCTAAATCTCGCCCAGCGGCAATTTGCAACAGAAAAATCATCCCCCCAACGCCCCCAGACAACCCAAAGCATAGATAAATAAATTGGCGGAGCGAACGGTAAGGATTTTTGGCTTCCGCCCGTAGACGGGCCATTTTTTCGGGGGTGAACTTTTGACTCATGGTTGTATCAATTGCGAGGGATTAACCAGCGTTAACCCCTACGGAACAAAGAAATTAACGAATTAAATTTTGGAAAAAAGCCAGGTTGACGGTGTCGCGCACGATGAGAAAAACCCCAAGGCCAAGTAACAGGACTAAGCCCGTTTGCATAATGTTTTCCTGGAGGCGCATCGGCAGAGGTTTACCACGAATTCCTTCTACTAGGAGAAAGGCCAGTTGGCCGCCGTCTAAAGCGGGTAAGGGCAAAATGTTAATAATCGCCAGGTTAATGCTAATGAGTGAACCAAATTGGAACAGATTACTCAGATCATCTTTCGCTAAATCGGCTCCCACCGCCACGATCGCCACGGGGCCAGCCACCTGTTGGGCTGTTTCTTGGAAATTGAAGATGAGTTGACCAAACCCTTGCACTGTGAGACTGGCAAGCCGCTGAAACTCCCGGGAGCCTGCCTGGAGGGCCGCAATGGGATTACCGGCACGGTTGCGCACAATTTCACCATTGGGAGCTAACATCACCCCAATTTTCCCTTGCCCATCACTCCCCGCATCGGGGGTTACATCTACAGTGAGTGTTGCTTCGCCCCGTTGGAGTTGTAGATTAAGGGTTTCGTTGGGAGCCTCCTGAATCAGCACCCGCAATTCCTCAAGGGCGGCTTGGCCACTGGGGAGGGTTTGGCCATTAACAGCTAGGACAATATCTTCGCTTTGAATACCTGCTGCGGCTGCTGGAGAGTCTACTTCGGTTAATACTTGGGGAATGCGTACACCCGGTTGATAGTTAATGTCTTGAAAACCCACGGTGCCTGCCTGTACCACGAGGAGGAAGTAGGCAAAAATTAAATTGGCAATGACCCCGGCACTGATCACGATCGCCCGGTCAAAGACGGGACGATTGCGCAAGAGGTTCGGGTCTTCTGGGGGAATATCACTGTCTGGATCGTCATCGGGGAAGCCCACATAGCCACCGAGGGGGAAGGCGCGCACGGCATACTCGGTTTCTTTGCCTTGGTATTTGAGCAGGGTCGGCCCAAAGCCAATGGAAAAGCGGTTGACATGGATATTTTGAAGTCGGGCTGCTGAGAAGTGACCCAACTCATGGATCACGATGAGGAGTGCCAAAACTGCGATCGCCGCCAGTACGGACATAACGTTCTCTTGATGTTGTAGTGATTTTTTATGTTCTAGCTATTGTAGGCGATCGCCATCGGAGTTATGGGAGAAAGACCTGGGTGAGCGGCAGCCTCAAAATTGAGATGCTAGAATCAGCGGCGATAAAACCTTTAAGAAACATTAAGTTTTTTGCCTGCTATTCTCCTCCTTGGTGCTCTCCTATGGCTCAGCAATTTCATCTCCCCATCGGTGCCTGTTTATCCCTAACCCTGGCCTTTGTTTCGACGGGATGCGCCCTCGAACGAAATAGCAATGCCCAGCCAGCGGGCCGCCTAGAACAGTCAGACCAACCGCCCCTAGTCGAGGTGGCGATCGCCACTGGTACAGAAACAGCTCCCACCGCTAGCTACACCGGCAGCACCATGGCCCTGAAAAAAGTCGTAGTCCGCTCCCGGGTCGAAGGACAATTACTCACCCTCAATGCAGACGTAGGAGATTTTATCCGCCAAGGTCAACTGCTCGCCACCGTGGAACAGGACTTACCTCGCACCGATGTTAGTGAAGCCCAAGCCGAACTGGCCGCCCGGCAATTTGAAGTAAAAGAAGCAGAATCTGTTCTTGCCGAAGCCAAAGCCCAGGTGGAACGGAACCGGGCCGAACTCAAACAAGCCGAAGCCGATGCCCGCCGTCTCCAACAGTTAGCCGAAGCGGGGGCGATCGCCGCCCAACAAGCCGAGGTTGCCCAAACCCAGCAAGCCACCGCCGCCCAGGTACTAAAAGCCAGCCAAGAACAAGTCATTACCCGTCAACAAGCGATCGCCGCCACCAAGCAACGGGTGACGGCCCAACAAGCGATCCTCGCCCATGCCCAGGAACGCCTCACCTATACTCAAATCACAGCGCCCCAAAGTGGCATTCTCCTCAGTAAGCAAGCCGAAGCTGGCGATACGATTCAAGGGGGGCAAACCCTCGTCGAAATTGGCGATCTGAGCGCCATTAAAGTTGAAATCCAGATTTCTGACCGGGATCTGAGCCAATTTGCCCAAGGTCAACGGGTTAATGTGGCCCTCGATGCCTTCCCTGGGGAAACCTTTCCCGGCGAAGTCACCCGCATTTCTCCTGTGGCCGATGCCGCTGCCCGTTTAATTCCCATTGAAGTGACCATCCCCAATCCCGCAGGAAAAATTGCCACGGGATTACTGGCGCGGGTCAGCCTCACAGATCCCAACCTCACCACGGCTGTCATGATTCCCGCATCCGCCCTCACCACGGGGAATAATGGCAACCAAACAACGGTATTTGTGCCCGTTACCCAGGGGGACACAACAACTGTGCAAGCGCGTCCGGTGCAGGTCGGCCCCGAAGATAATGGGATGGTCGCTGTTTTGAGTGGCCTCAGTGCTGGGGAACGGTATGTTGTCCAAGGCGATCGCCCCCTGGAAACTGGACAAACAGTCCGCTTAAGTTTGCTGTCCGAATAATCATAAAATATCAACTATTCTTGATTTAATGTCCCTCACCCAAGACCTAACCTTAATTTTGCAGGGTTTCAAAGCCTTAGGAGATCCCATTCGTCTGGAGATCATAGAACGGTTGCGGGCCCAAGAGCTATGTGTTTGTGAATTGTGTGATGTCTTGGATCTCAAGCAATCTAAGCTTTCTTTTCATCTGAAAATCCTTAAAGAGAGTGAGTTGGTACTAACCCGGCAGGAAGGCCGCTGGATTTACTATCGGCTGAATTTAGCCCAATTTATCGCCCTAGAATCTTATTTGGCGGAATATCGGCGTTTTGGGGAAATTTTGCCTGCTCGCCCCTGTGCGGATTAAGATTTTAATCCAGAATGCAAATCAATTTTTTTTGATATATTGAGTCCTGTAAGCCTCAGCAGGATTTTTTTAGTCATGGTCAAAACCAAGGCGGTGCAGGCAGGGGGACAGCTCAATATATTTGAGAAATACCTGACCCTCTGGGTGGCCCTTTGTATCGTTGCGGGGATTTTGCTCGGTCGTCTCTTTCCGGCGATCGCCCAAAGCCTCGATGCACTCAGTCTCTACAATGTGTCGTTGCCGATTGCGGTGTGTCTATTTTTTATGATGTACCCGATCATGGTGAAAATTGATTTTTCCCAAGCCGTCAAAGCAGCCCAAACCCCAAAGCCAGTGACCCTCACGTTGGTGATCAATTGGCTCATTAAGCCCTTTACGATGGTGTTTTTTGCCCAGTTTTTTCTGGGGTATTTATTTCGGCCTTTGCTCAGCGCCACGGAGATCATCCGGGGGACAGAAATTGCCCTGGCGGATTCCTATATCGCGGGCTGTATTCTGTTGGGAATTGCCCCCTGTACAGCGATGGTGCTGATGTGGGGCTATCTGTCCTATAGCAACCAGGGTCATACCTTGGTGATGGTGGCAGTAAATTCTTTGATGATGCTGTTTGTCTATGCGCCCTTGGGAAAATGGCTCCTGGCGACGAATAATTTGACGGTGCCTTGGCAAACCATTGTGTACTCGGTTTTGATCTATGTGGGTTTACCGTTAGCGGCGGGCATCTTGAGTCGGCAATGGCTGCTGCGCCGCTATGCTCGGGCCTGGTTTGAAACCCAGTTTTTGCAATTTCTCACCCCGGTGGCGGTGCTGGCGCTATTAACAACTCTGGTGCTGCTCTTTGCCCTCAAGGGGGAATTGATCATCAATCAACCTCTGCATATTCTGCTGATCGCCATCCCGCTCTTGATCCAAACTAATGTCATTTTTGCGATCGCCTATGTTGCGGCCCAGAAGTTGGGATTTACCTATGAAGATGCGGCCCCGGCGGCCTTGATTGGGGCGAGTAATCATTTTGAAGTGGCGATCGCCACGGCGGTGGTGCTGTTTGGGTTAAATTCTGGGGCTGCCCTCGCCACGGTGGTGGGGGTTTTGATCGAAGTGCCAGTGATGTTGATGTTGGTGAAGGTGTGCCAGAAAACCGCCTTTTGGTTTCCCCGGGAGCCGGAAAAAGCGACGCTACCCGATCCCCGTTGTCTTAATTCGTGCAATTTCTAGGGAAGTAAAAAGTGCCATGAAAAAGATTATGTTCGTCTGTCGGCGCAATTCCTGTCGCTCCCAAATGGCGGAGGGTTGGGCGAAACATCTCGGTGCAGACAAGGTGATCGTCCACAGCTCTGGCCTGGAAGCTTCGCGGGTCCATCCAGGGGCGATCGCCACCATGGCTGAAGTGGGTCTTGATCTGACGCCGCAAACCTCTAATGCTTTAGCCGAATTTAACCCAGAAGATTACGATGCGGTGATTTCCCTCTGTGGTTGCGGGGTCAATCTGCCCGCCGCCTGGGTGACACGGCCCATATTCGAAGATTGGCAAATTCAAGATCCCGATGGACAGCCTCCCGAAATTTTTCGGAATGTCAGAGATGAAATACAAGGACAAGTCAACCAGTTGCTAAAAAAGTTAACATCTTAGGGCGATTTGCAGGAGGTAGCGGTTTTTTGGCTAAATTGACAAATTTTGAACCAAAGATTGCTCCCTAATGTCTAAAAAGTAGCTTCTTCTTGTCCAATTTCCCGGTGCATCCGCCATGAGCGCAAAATCAAATCTAAGCTTGACGACCCTCGCCATCCGGCGTCATATCGGCACCCTGATGTTGGCGATCGCCGTTGTGGTGATGGGATTTTATGCCATCTTCAGGATGCCCGTGGATTTACTCCCTTCCATTACCTATCCGCGCATTGGTGTACGGGCTGATGCCCCCGGGGTCGTCCCCGCAGTGGCCGTTAACGAAATTACCAGACCCCTCGAAGAAGCCCTCGCCGCCACGGAAGGGGTGACTCAAATTTTTTCCCAGACCAGGGAAGGCCGGATCAGTATCGATCTCTTTTTTCAGCCTGGCGCTGATGTCGATCAAGCCCTGAACGACACAACAGCAACCCTTAACCGGGCGCGCAATTCCCTCCCCGACAATATCAGCCAGCCTAGGGTATTTAAATTTGATCCGTCCCAGTTGCCTGTCTACGAGATGGCCTTAACCTCCAGTACCCTAGCGCCGGTGGATCTACGAATTTTTGCCGATAATGACCTGGCGCGAGAATTAATCCGGGTGCCGGGGGTCGCCAATGTGGATATTTCCGGTGGGGTTGAAGAAGAAATCCAAGTCAACCTCGATTTAGAACGCCTCCAAGCCCTGGGTTTAGATGTCCCCACCGTCCTCAACGCCCTGGGGGAACGGAACCAAGATGCTTCTGGTGGTTTGTTGCGGGGCGGTGATCAAGAATCCCTCACCCGCCTGCTGGGACAATTTAATAACGTAACGGAAATTCGTAACTTACCGATCCGCCTGGGCACCCCAGAAAATCCCCAGACGATCACCCTCCAGGACGTGGCCCAGATTACGGATGGCACGGTGGAGGAACGGTTAATCGTTACCCTCAATGGCCAACCAGCAGTGAAGGTGAGCGTCCAGAAACAACCCGATGCCAACACGGTGCAAGTGGTGGATGGGGTGAAAGCAAAGTTAGCAGAACTGCAACAATCCGGCCTGATCCCTGCGGATATGGATCGTACGGCAACCTTAGACGAGTCGGTGTTTATCCGCAGTTCAATTCAGAATGTGGCGGTGTCAGGACTGACCGGGGCAACCCTCGCGGCGATCGCCGTTTTATTGTTTCTAGGCTCAGTACGCCAAACCCTCATTATTGTTTTGTCTATTCCCCTGGCGACGTTGACGGCACTGATTTTGATGTTTACCTTCAATCTCTCCCTCAACGTGTTTAGTTTGGGGGGCCTAGCCCTGGGGGTCGGGGTCGTGGTGGATAACGCCATTGTGATGCTCGAAAATATCACCGCTGGGGCCGAAAAAGTGAAGTCCGAGCATGGTTCACGCCGGAAATTGCAGCGCACCGTCGAAGCCAGTAGTCAGGAGTTGGAATCGGCCTTATTTGCCTCGACGACGACAAACCTGGTTTCCGTGTTGCCCTTTCTGTTGGTGGGGGGCTTTTTAGCGCTGATTTTTAGCGAACTGATTCTAACTATTAGTTTCTCGGTGGCCGCTTCTCTGATTATTGCTCTGACAGTAGTACCTGCCCTTTCTTCACGACTACTCGCGGTACGTTGGTCTAGTAACCTCCAGCGGGCACTGCCGATTCAGTGGTTTGGTGCTTTTATCAATCGCTTAACGACCCTCTATAGTCGCGTTTTGGGCCTGATTCTGCGGCGGAAATTATTGGTGATTGCCGGGGCGATCGCCATTTTTGGGGGCAGCAGTTTGTGGATGGTGGGCCAATTGCCCCAGGAAATTCTGCCCCGGATCAATACAGGCCAAGCGGAATTACGGGCCACTTTCCCCCCAGGCACTACAGTCGAAGAAAACCGCACAGTCATGCAAGCTGTAGAAGAGTTGCTGCTCGCTCAACCAGAGACAGAATATGTTTTTACCACTTCCGGGGGGGCTTTATTCGGCACTTCAACGGTCAGTAACGCGCTGCGGGGGTCGAGTAGTGTCACCCTCAAGCCTGGCAGCAATGTCCAAGCCTACACCGACCGGATCAATCAGCTCGTGGCCGAACAAATTCCGGCGATTGGCACCTCAATTCGGATGCGACCGGGCAGTGTGCGGGGCTTGATTTTGAGTAATTCTCCGTCCCGGGCCGATGTGGATGTGATGCTCCAAGGTGCAAATACAGACATCCTTGAGCAGGCGGGCGCACAGGTTTTAGCGGCCCTGGAGTCCCAGGCAACCCTCGCTAGCTATGAACCCGATGCGGCTCCCCCCCAACCGGAAGTACAAATCCGCCCCGATTGGCAACGGGCTGCTGCCCTAGGTCTTTCTGCTGAAGCGATTGGCAGCACGATTCAAACGGCCCTCGATGGCTCTGTGCCCACCCAACTGCAACGGGGCGATCGCCTGGTGGATATCCGTGTCCAACTCGAACCCCAGACCATTCAACGGGCCGCCCAATTACGGAGTATTCCTTTATTTACCAGCACCCGACAACCGGTACAACTAGGGGATCTCGCCACCATTACCTCCGGTGATGCCCCAGGGGAAATCCAACGCATTAACCAGCGACAGGTGTTGATCCTCGAAGGAAATCTTGTCGAAGGGGCCAGCCTGAGTGACGCCCTCAGCGAAGTAAATCAAATCATTGCCGGTCTTGAGTTGCCAGCAGGGGTGAGCCTCTTGCCCAGTTCGGCAGCAGAAACCAATCGTCAAATTCAACTGGCCCTCCAACTCCTTGGGGGGATGGCGGCTTTCCTCGTGTTTGTTGTGATGGCGGTGCAATACAACTCCCTCATCGATCCGTTGGTGATCATGCTGACGGTGCCCCTAGCTTTGGCAGGCGGCATCTTAGGTCTATTCGTTACCCAAACGGCAATTGGGGCGACGGTGATTGTTGGGGCGGTGCTCTTGGTGGGGATTGTCGTTAACAACGCGATCATCATGGTGGAACTGGCGAACCAAATTCGAGAACGCGATCGCCTGAGTTACCGGGCAGCGATTTTGGAGGCGGCCCCCCAGCGTCTCCGGCCGATCCTCATGACAACGATTACGACGGTCTTGGGCTTATTTCCCCTGGCTCTGGGCATTGGCGAAGGATCAGAATTTCTCCAGCCCTTGGGGGTTGTGGTCTTCTCCGGCCTTTCTTTGGCAACGGTGTTGACCCTCTTTATTATTCCCTGTTTTTATACCCTGCTCCATGAACTGGGTACCCCCCGCACCAAGCGTCCCCGCCCGGTGGTTGTAGAAGAAGAGCTGCCGACTAAAGTCCTACGTTAGGGCCGAAAAAGTGCTTAGAAAAATCCCTCTACAATGGGGAAATGATCTTCGTTATGAGAAAAAATTGCCATGGGCGATCGCCTCCTGTTTCACCTTGCAATTCCGATTACTGACCCAGTTGTCGCCAAAAAATTCTATGCCGATGCCCTCGGTTGCACGGTGGGACGAGAAAATAGCGGGGCGGTGATTTTTAACTTCTTTGGTCATCAACTGGTGGCCCACGTCACTAAGGAACCCCTCAGCCCCCAAAAGAGCGTTTATCCGCGCCATTTTGGTCTAAATTTTCTCGATGAACAGGATTGGCAACAGGTCTTAAATCGGGCAGAAAACTATCAACTCCCCTTCCGCGATCGCCCCCGCCTCCGGTTTCCAGGAAAATTAACGGAACATCGTACTTTTTTCCTCGAAGATCCGTTTTTTAATCTATTGGAATTCAAATGGTATCGCCATCCAGAGGCAATTTTTGGTGGTCGAGAAATCACCGAAATTGGCGATCGCCCCGAAACTCACTAGGTTTTGCTTTGAGATTATGCGGCTTTAGTAAGTTGCATCACTGTTATTGATGCCGTTGGTCGTCAAAAAAATAAAGGGGCAAAAATCGCCCAATTTAAGTGCTTTATTTGGTGACGACATAAAAGCTTGTGGGATGCGCAGCTAACGCTTAACCACGGCCAATGCCATTCAATTACAGAAAAATTGCAGGCATTCCAATGGTTTGTTTCAGTTCTTCTGGTTAGATCAATTGGTTTTTGCCGGAGGATTTAGTGACAAGTAGTAGTTTAAAGTTTTTTGACTTAAACTAAGTCATTAGCTCCTAGGCCGCGCAATTTTTCCCGTTGCCAAGCTCGCTAGTGGGCAATTTTTAAACTATTTTCAGCTGGACCCTTAGAAGCTAATGTTCGCTTTTCGAGATTTTCTTACTTTCAGTACCAGTGGCCTCGTGGTCCTCTCTGGTGGTGGGGTGGCGATCGCCCAAACAACCCCGCCGCAAATCGCTACGCCAGAGCCTCCCGTCGGTCAGGCCCCCCAGGCGCCATTGCCACCATTGGCCACTCCTGGCGTTGATCCCCTCGATACAGCAGCCTTTTTACCCAGCCTCGGTGGTCTCAGCAAGCCCACAACCCTGGCGGCTCTGCCCCTACCTGCCGCAGATCTCGATTTAACGCCGACTGCTCACCTCGGCACCATCCAGGCCCCTGCGCCCCTCCTCGCCCAGGGAGATGCCACAGAAACCCCCTCAACAACGGGAGTCGATGTAACGCTGCCCACCGCAGAGACAAACCCGACAATTCCCCTTGTGCAACCCTTACCGCCGGATCGGGTGATTAATGAAGATCTAAATCAGCTTCTAGAACCCATTGAGAATCCGGCAGTGACAGTCCCCCAGGAGGCCACAGCGGTGACGGCTGATAATGTTGTTGACCTCACCCTAGAAGAAACAATTCGTCTGGCCCTAGAGCGCAATGAAACACTCCAGGAAGCCCGTCTGAACTACGACCGATCAGAGGAATTTGTGCAAGAGGCGATCGCCGCCGAATACCCAAACCTCAGCAACCAATTCGACATTACCCGCACCGACAGCGCCAACGGAGAACTCCAGGCCCGGAACCTAGGCAGAGACAACAACGCGACCACAGCGATCAATGGCCGTCTCGAAGTCAGCTATGACATCTATACCGGGGGGCGTCGCTCTGCGCAAATTGAAGCGGCCCAGACCCAATTGCAAATTGCCGAACTAGACATTGAGCGCCTCACCGAAGAAACTCGTCTAGCCGCTGCGGTGAACTATTACAACCTCCAGAGTGCCGACGCCCAGGTGGTCATTGAACAAAGTTCGGTGTTTGATGCCACCCAGAGTTTACGGGATGCCACCCTACTAGAACAGGCAGGCTTGGGCACAAAATTTGATGTGTTGCGGGCCGAGGTCGAACTCGCCAGCGCCCAACAGCGGCTTACCAGGGCTGAAGCCACCCAAAGAACCGCCCGGCGTCAACTGGCTCAACTCCTGAGTTTGGAGCCGACCATCGATCCCCGCACCGCCGATGAGATTAACCTCGCTGGAAGATGGGAAATTTCTTTAGAAGAAACCATTGTTCTGGCACTGCAAAACCGCCAAGAATTGCGCCAGCAGCTCCTTCAACGGGAAGTTGATGGTTACCAGGAACGGATTGCATTGGCTGCCGTGCGACCTTTGGTCAGCGTTTTTGCGAATTATGATGTCTTGGAAGTGTTTGATGATAGCCTTGGCCCCGCCGATGGGTTAACGGTTGGGGCCCGGATGCGTTGGAATTTCTTTGATGGGGGTGCAGCGGCCGCCCGGGCAAATCAAGAGAAAGTTGATCAGGCGATCGCCGAAAATCGTTTTGCTAACCAAAGAAACCAAATTCGCCTGGCGGTGGAAACGGCCTACTATGACTTTGAAGCCAGCGAACAAAACATCACGACGGCAGCCGCCGCAGTCACCTTAGCAGAAGAAAGTTTACGCCTGGCTCGTCTGCGCTTTAATGCAGGGGTCGGCACCCAAACCGATGTGATCTCTGCCCAAACGGGTCTGAATACGGCCCGGGGGAACTATCTCCAGGCAGTCACCGATTACAATCGTGCCTTTGCCCAACTGAAGCGGGAAGTCGGTTTAGGGGATGCGGTGATTGCCCCAGCGGCTCCCTAGGGATTATTGAGCGATCGCCTTGGTTTGCAGCCAGGTTTCAATTGCCTTGGCGATCGCCCCGGCGAGTTCTTCCTGGGCCTGGGGATCGGTAATCCACTCAAACTCCGTGGGATTAATCATAAAACCCAACTCCATTAAGACTGCTGGGGCTTCCTGGGGCCGGGTCAAGGCCAAGTTATTCCAAAAGACACCATAACTGGGACGGCCTAACTGCGTCGTTAAATCATCGTGGAGAAACTGCGCCAGGTCATGGGCCTGGGGATGGTACCAAAACATCCCGATACCCGCCGTATTTTCTGCGTCCCCCGCATCGGGCAGGGCATTGTAATGGACAGACAGGGCCAAAGTGGGCTGGAGTTCACGAATCGCGGCCTGGCGATCGCCTAGGGATAAATCTTGATCCGTGGTACGGCTGAGGATCACTTCCGCGCCCTTGGCTTCCAGTTGTTTTTGAATTTTTTGGGAAATAAGCAAATTAATTGCTTTTTCGGGGTAGCCCGTTGGCCCCAAGGCACCGGATTCAGCCCCCCCATGGCCAGGATCGAGCCAAATGGTCGCGCCCCGGAGCGAATTCCCCTGGAGTTGTGGCGGGTGGCGGAGGGACAAAATTAAATTGCTGCCTTCATAACGCAGTGAATGGCCCCATTGTTGGTCTGTTTTGAGGCGAAAATCATAGCGGATCGTTTCTGGATCAATCTGCGCCCAGTCGAGGCGGCGGATAATTGGACTTTCATCTAGATAAATGGTGTCAGTTTGGGCGATCGCCTGGTGGAGCGTCAGGCTAAAGGTGTCGTCATTTTGACTGACGGTAACTGGTACGGGCCTTTGGAGGGGAAAAATGACATTTGTTGCTGTGGCGGTGGTTTGCGATCGCAGGCTGCGAATCAATGTTGTCGGCGGCACTGCACCCTGGATCGGTGTGGTCTCCGAAGCGCGAATCCAAGCGCCATAGTCTAAACGCAGCCAATCCCCTTCTTTACCGGTAACCAGGGCCTGGGTTCCCTGGGGCAAGGGCGTCAGCCGCGAAAAATTGGTACTGGGACCTGTGCGGGCCACCCCAGCTAAACTGATGACGGCGATCGCTTCAGTATTTTGGGCGTCTAAAATTTCTACACGACCAGGGCTAGTGGCGGTACTGGTTTGTCCCTGGACATTCATCTGGTAACGGGCTTGGCCGAGGTTCCCGCCTTGGGTAAAGTGCTGACAGCCCCCATAGGTTCCCGTAAAAACTTCGGCAGGAGCTTCATTCTCTAGGGTTAAGACGGCGGCATTGCTAGGGAGCGTCACCGTGGTCTGGGGTTGTAGGGGAAAAGATTTTCCGCCGAGGGCAACCCTAACTTGGGCTTGGGCTGGCCCCTGGACTTGGAAACAAATTGTCTCGTCGGCTTGCCGGGCAATATCCACCGCCGGGAAAGGGGCTTCGAGTTGGTTGGGCGGTATTGTATTGTTAGCCAAGCGCTCAACGGTGAGGGTTTTTGTTTCCGTCTGTCCCGAAGGCTGACGATAGGTCAGGGTGATTTGGTTTTGACCCACCGCCAAGGGCAAACTGGGGGCAAAATGGCCCAAGTCACTCCGGGTAATCGGTTCACCATTGATCGCCACGGTGCCCGCCGCTGGGGCTGAGCCAATCAAGAAAATCTGGGCGGCGCTGGTCTGGTGATTGTTTGGGGGGTAGACCAGTTGGAGGCGATCGCTTTGGCGAGGAAACTGGGCGATCGCCGGAAAGGTCAGGGCCACGGCAATACCAGAACTGAGGGCGATCGCTTTAAACATAAATCTTGTCCTTAACTTTTTAAGCTTACAAAGGCCATCTCCATTGAGACAGCGTTCTTTGAGGCGTTGAAACCTAGAGGGTGCTATCCCCCTGAACCACCTGTTTAATGGTCGTAAAACTTTCGAGGCCAATTAAACCCCGGCGATTTCCCTTTTGGTTCGAGACCCCAAGAAATACCGAATCGCTCCCCAGGGGATGACGCGAAAAACAAGGGGAGGCATTGATATAGATCAAAGCACTATCGAGGCCCATGGAAAATTGCCGACTTTCATGGTAGGACTCCGTGACAATACAATCAGCATGGCCACCGGAGTTGCAATTAATCTCGGTGATGGCAGCGGCCAGATCCGGCACCCGTTTAAACGCCACAATTTTTTCTAAATAAGCCTGCTGCCATTCTTCTTCAGTGCTAATGGGGGCGAGGTGTTCAGGAAATTCTTCGACGAGGGACGCATCCCCCCGTAGCTCAAAGTCTTGTTCTTGGAGGGATTTAAACAGACTAATTAAATGGGATGTTTTTTGCTCAGGACACACCAGGACTTTTTCGATGGCATTGACGGCATCGGGTTCGTAATTATGGCTGTCTTGGATCACCCAACTGGCCAATTCCAGATCACCGCTGGGGGCGAGGTAGAGGTAGCAATTGCCTACGGTGGTTCTCAGGACAGGGGTGGTGGCGTGTTGCACCACCTGTTGAATCATGTTGGGACGGCCATAGGGAATGATCAGGTTCAAGTAGCGATCCTGGGCCACTAGCTGTTGTACGGTACAACCTTCCTCAGAAGAGAGAGATTCTAAACAGCCTGCGGGTAAACCCTGGTCAGCAAGGGCCGTTTGCATAATCTCAGCGATCAGATGATTGGTATGGCTGGCATCACCGCAACCGCGAATCACGAGGCTATTGGCTGTCTTTAAACAAAGTCCAGCGGCGATCGCCCCTAATTCGGGCAAGGCTTCATGGATCAGACAAATCACCCCCAGGGGCATCCGTTGGGAATAGGTCTGGTAACCGCTAATTTGATAGGTCGCATTTTTCACCCGTTGCAGCGGATCGGGTAGTTTTGGCAGTTGACGCAGCAGACGCACTGTTTTTTGCAGCCGTTCGGGGGTCAACTTTAACCAATCCAGAATCAGCTTCGGCACGGCCATTTCGCGGCTGGCCTCTAAATCCTTGGTATTCGCTTCGAGGATGACGGAAATATTGGCCTCTAGGGCGGTGGCGATCGCCTCAATACCCAGATGACGTTCACTACCTTTGAGTAACTCTAGTTCTAGGGAAGCCTGATGGGCCCGCTGCAAGGCTGCCGTAATCGGATCACTGCTCTCTAACGGGGGAGTAGATGCCATTTGATTACCCATGAAGTCCCAATGTACTCGCGAAAGTTTGCGTAAAGCCTCACCAGATCATACTGATTGCCCTAGGGGATCGCAAGAACCTGCCAGCTAGCAAGGTTGCTTTCTCCCAACTTTTTTGTCAAAAAGGCCAGTTGCTCTTATTAAAATATGTTTTCTGTATCAAATTTTACAGAAAATAAAATATAATGAGGTAGAGAACAAAGCATAAAACACAAATCCCCCGTGTTTCGCGGTCGGTCAGGAGCAAAACCATGAGAACCCAACAACAAGCCCGTGCATTAATGATGCGCCATCACCACGCCATTAAAAATCGTCAAATGTCCCTCCTGAACCGTTCTGCCACAGAAATCGGCATGGCACCAGAAGGAGACTATCAAGGCACGATCCAAGGTAAACTCCCTCGTCAAGTGCGTGCGGACTATGGCCCTAGTCATGCCACCATGAGCTAACGAAATTTACTGGGAAAATTCTGTTTTCTAAAAAATGATCGATGGTCACCGCCGTTTCAGGATGGTGGCTTTTTTCGTCGGTATTACAAACGCTGGCTCCATTGGTCTTGGGACAAAAAGGGGCGATCGCCACTGATGGTTGCCACGGGTTCGGTAAGGGTAAAATCTCCGGCTTGAATCCATTGTTTGAGGGTTTCTGCCACTTGATCCGCGAGATATAGACTCGTGACCGGAGCAACTTTTACGGTTTTTCCCTCAATGGTTAATTTCCCAGTTTTAAGCTGGCCATAGCTCACCAAACCAAAGGTGGGCCGCACCCGGCGCGGAATCGAAAAATCCATCACCGGGGCGACAATTTCTTTATCTTGGACGGCACAGTGGGCGATGACTTCCTCGTGGAGAACTGGCAGGGGCACCCCCACGCCCAACATTAAAGAAGGGCCGTACTTGGTGAAATAACAACCCCGTACCCACTTGGGATCCATTTGTTTTGCGTCGCCAATCAAGGCCAAAGTGGAGGCTGGCCCCAGGGGTGTGCGATTGCCCAGACGTTTCTGGAGGGGAAAATGCTGGGTGCCTTCCCAGGCCACGTAACCAATACCGCCCCCCAAGAAAATTTTGCTGCCGACCCCAATTAACTCTAGATCGGGATCATTTAACAAAGGAGAAATTGCTCCGGCACAAGCATAGACGGCATTTCCCAAATGGGGCTGGAGGGGGCCGAGGTAAGTATAGAGGGGGCGATCACCACCGTTAACACCCACAATAAAATTTTGATAAAGATTGCGGGGATTGAATAGATAAAACTGATTAATTTGATCTTTCGTGAGGGTATTGTCCCAGGTAGCGCGCGGATAACAATCGGTTACGTGGCCCAGGGCATGGAGATGGACGGTTTTACCCGCGATCAGATCTTCAATCACATGGCCGCCGCCTTTCTGGGAGAGGGGGCGATCGCCAATTTCCGCCGCTTCATTTTCCAGGGGATCTTCCATCATGGTTGCCCCTAGGTAAATATCCACCGCCCCCAAGCCAGGATAAGCAGGCACTCCATTAAGCCAACACTTGCGAATTTTAATGGGGGGATCCGTATGGCCCAGGTTGAGCATTGCCCCCGAAGATTCCATCGGCTCAAAGGTACCTGTGGTCACCACATCAACGGTTTCGGCAATTTTTTTGATGCCCCATTCCGCCACCCGTGCTTTCACTTCAGACACCGTCCAGACAACGGCCTGGTGGGCGAGAATCTTTTCGTTGATGCTGGCGATCGTTCTCATGGTTGAACAGAGGGGAAGCGTACCCTTTCATCCTAGGAGAAAATCACCCTTGGTTACGCCGCCGCCGGCACCGCTCCGAACAATATTTCACGTCATCCCAGCATTTTTCCCATTTTTTGCGCCAGGTAAACGGCAGTCCGCAAACGGTACAAATTTTCGTCGGGAGATCGGCTTTTTTACGCTGTCGTACCATGGTCAATCATTGCAACTGGATGTCGCCTTGTTTCATGTTGCTTTTTTACTTCAGGGTGCGGCCTAATACATCCGGCCCAAAACGTAGTCAATGAGATCCGTGAGGGCATCTTTGGAGGGAGACGGATCTAAGCATTCCAAACTGTGGCGAGCCAATTGACCGTGGTGGGCGGCAAGTTCTTTAGCGCGACTGATCCCATTGCTGTTGCGCACAATTTCGAGGGCTTTTTCGGGGTCGCCATTTTCGGCAAATTCCCGCTCGATCAGTTGGGTTAGGTTGGGATGCTCTTCCATGGCAAACAGGGCTGGGGCGGTGATGTGGCCGCCGATTAAATCAGATCCGGCGGGTTTCCCCAGGACATCGGTAGAGCCAGTGAAGTCGAGGATGTCATCGACAATCTGGAAGGCCAAGCCTAAATTACGGCCATAGTCGTAGAGGCGATCGCCAATTTCTGGGTCAACCTCACTGAGAACAGCCGCCGCTTTGGCACTGTTTCCAATCAACGACGCTGTTTTGTAATAGGATTTTTCGATGTAAATTTCGAGGTTCATTCCGGTGTCGAAGCGGTTCAGCCCCTGTTGAATTTCCCCTTCGGCGAAGTCTTTGATCACCTCAGAGAGCAATTTCACCACGGTGAGATTGTCTAAATTCGCGAGGTACCAAGAGGACTGGGCAAAGAGAAAGTCTCCGGCCAGAACCGCGATGCGATTATCAAAAAGGCTGTTAACAGTAGGTACACTCCGGCGGAGGGCCGCTTCATCGACCACATCGTCGTGGACAAGGCTCGCCGTGTGAATCATTTCGGTAATTTCTGCCAGGCGACGGTGCCGCTGGGTCAAAGGGCGATCGCCTAGGGTTGCCCGGGAGGCCAAAAGCACAATGGCGGGTCGAACTCGTTTCCCCCCCGCAGAAAACAGATGCTCTGCCGCGGCCCCCAAAATCGGATGTCGGGCGCTAATTAGCCGCGTCAGATTTTCACTGAGCTCCTTGAGGTCGGCTTCGACGGGAGAAAAAAGGGTAGTCGCTGAAATCATTATTAAGCCGAGGGAAACGAAATTTACGAAAATTTACATATTCTATATTGTATGGCAATGGATTCGTTTCAGCAGAAAACGGCTCTTTTTTGCGGGTCTACCCTGGCCCGATCGCTCGTAGGGACACCTGTTTCAGGCAGGCGATCGCCCTTTAGCCATTGGTGATCGAAAGGGGCGATGTATTCACCATGAGGTTTTTTAAGTCCACCTGTTCCACTAGGGGCTGATGTCCAAGCCATCCCTTCGCCGATTGGGCGAACTGGTCTGGGCAACCGCTCACCGCAAAGCGGGTTGGTAATGGTGACTGGGGATTTTTCCAGCCCATCAATTCCAATTCCTGTTCCGTGGCACTGACCACATATTCCGCCGGATCGACACAAATCACATGGCTCGGCAAAATTGATTGAATCACCCCAGACAAGTGGCGATAGTGGGTACACCCATAAACCAGGGTATCAATGCCCTGTTCGAGGAGTGGTTGCAGACGTTTCTGAACAATGCGTTTCGTGTGGGGATCGTTAATGCGATTGGCCTCAATGAGGGGGACAAATTCTGGGCAGGGCATTTGCCATACCGCCGCCTCTGGGTTCGCTTCCAGAATCGCGTTTTCGTAAGCGCCGCTATTCACTGTGGCCTGGGTAGCGATGACTCCGATGCGTTTCCCTTGACTGACTGCCCCCCTTGCTCCGGGAAGAATCAGCCCTAAAACGGGGGTCTTAAATTCTGAGCGGATCACGTCCAAGGCGATCGCCGAGCTTGTATTACAAGCCATCACCACCATCTTCACCCCTTGGGCTTCCATCCAAGTCAGAATTTCGCGCACATATTGAATCAACTCTTCGGGTGAACGATCACCATAGGGTAATCGGGCCGTATCGGCAAAATAGATAATCGACTCTTGGGGGAGTTGTCGGTAAAGGGCTCGAAGGACGGTGATGCCCCCCAAGCCACTATCAAAAATGCCAATGGGGTGTTGCTGTTGGTTGCCCATAGATTCTCGTTCACACCAAATAAATTAAACAAAGATTAGCGCAGTTTTAAGGTATTTGCGCTTATTTCTGTGGCGAATTACTGATTTTCTGGCAACCCCCTGGGCTAGCGCACATTGTTTTGGATATATTCCAGGATGCCAGCGGCGATCGCCTGGGCCATTTGGCTCCGAAATGCAGGATCATTCAAGCGGGGAGCATCTTCCCGACCCGTGACAAAACCTGTTTCCACGAGCACTGAAGGCATGGATGTATTACGCAATACATAAAAGCGCGCCGTTCTCACACCCCGGTCTCGCATCTGAATCCGTCGCATAATATTGCGGTGGATAGATTCAGCTAAGGCTCGACCACTTTGGTGATAGTACACTTCCAAGCCGTTCACATCGGGACGACTCATGCTGATGGCATTGGCGTGGATACTCACGAATAAATCAGCATTGGCATTGTTAGCCAGTTGGGTACGTCCTTCTAGGCTGACAAAATAATCCGTATCCCGGGTCATTCGGGCGGTGATGCCACTCTGTTGCAGAATTCGGGCTACTTCCTGGGAGATGGGCAGAATCACGTTTTTTTCCTGTAGGCCGCCAATCCCCACAGCACCAGGATCACGACCACCATGGCCGGGGTCGATCATGACCATAATATTGCTCCGGGGCGGGCGAAAATTTGGCAGTACCGCTTGGGTTGTGGGGGGCGGTGCCGTTGGGGCCGGTGGCACAAACAGGGGGCTTGTCGTTTGGGGACGATTGAGGTCTAGGGCAAGAAACTGGGCGTTGGGTTGACTGAGACTCCCAATTTGTACCCCCTCGGCGGGTTCAATCTGGACGAGCACCGTATTGGCCGTTTCCTGGCGGATGGCAATGCGGGAAATGGGACTATCTCCCCCCCACTGGGGGCCACGCACAGGTTGAGCAAGGCGGGCGTTGTTAATGCGAATTTGGTAAAGACCTTCGTTCCGATTCCAACCACCGTCGGCCTGGAGGCGATCGCTGCCACGGATGACTAACTGGGTACTGTTGCGGGCAAGTTCTAGGGCTTCAACGATGGTTTGTTGAGGCTGGGCTGTGGCGACTGATTGTTGGGTAGGCACGGCGATCGCCCCAGTTTCTCTTCCCCCTAGGCTACTGGTGCCCCCATCCGGAAGCAGCACTAAACCGCCATCACCGTAGGTGGTATACAGCGCACGCCACCGAGGGCTACCGGGTTCTAAATTTAAGGTAATGCGGGCTTCGGTACGGCTGGGTTGCTCAAATTTGATTTGGCGGACTTTGTAGCGATTAACGTCTAGGGTCTGATTTTCTAAGCTCCGGGGCAATTGCAAATCCCGCAGGGTAAAGGTAAGGCGATCGCCATCTTGGTCGGTAGTGATGCGACTACCGGGCCGGGGATCCAGGTTCACGAGGAATCCCTGTTGGGTCACCCGCACCAAGTTATTAAAAAAAGCTTCTTCTGGAGCGGCGTTACTGGGATTTCCAGGATTGGCAGAATTGTTAAAAATTTCTGGGGTACTGGGAGCTACTGGGGCCACGGGAATGAGTTCAGGTTCTGGTAAATTCACAACCCAATCCGTCGGCGATCGCCCTTCAAAACGAATTGCCTCAGGATCTAAGGTATAGCCAGGGGCTAATTCCACCACCAACCGTGTGACATCTGGCGCAAACTGACCTAGCCGTACGCTCGTAATTTTGCCGCCATAGCTGCGATTGACCGTAGAGCTTCCCAGGACAGTGCCCGGTAAATCAATCACCAAACGGCTGGGATCTGGGATCAGTTGCGCTTCGGGCTGCACCCGTTCATTGGTGCGAAACTGCAATTGACGTCGTTGGGTATTAAATTCCCAAAAGACCAATTGACCTGCCCAAGCCGGTAGTTGCCAAGTGGATAGCGTCAGTAGCGTCAGAAAAAACCAGAAAAATCTCACAGTTAAAAATCCTCGACTCACAAGGGAAAATGCCACGCCCTCAAGATATGGAACAACTCCGGTGGATAGAGATAAAACCTCTTCCTACCGTTCTCCCAAGGGACGTGGGTCGCTTAGGATATGTTTCAATGGTTGCCCAAGGCTGAATTATTGTAGCTTCTCCGGCGTCTCTCCAGTGGCGATCGCCGCCTGGGGTTCCTTAAAGACCAAACGCAAAAATGGCGGTGCAATAAATGTCGTCAAAATGACCATCATAATAATTGCCGCTTCCGTCGATTCCGAGAGGGCGCCACTGGCCGAACCAACCCCTGCAAACACAAGGCCCACTTCGCCCCGGGGAATCATGCCTACCCCAATCGCCAACTTGTTCAACTGGTCTTGGCCAAAGACTGTAAAGCCCGTAATAACTTTCCCGATAATTGCCACCACGATCAAAAAGGCGGCAATAATTAATCCCTCACGGTTGGCGGGGACAGCCGGGTTGAGGACACTGAGGTCTGTTTTCGCACCGACGCAAACAAAAAAGATGGGGACAAACAAATCCGCCACCGGCAGCACCTGTTCTTCTAATTCACCCCGTTTATCCGTTTCCGCCAGAATCAGTCCAGCCGCAAAGGCTCCAAGAATCGCCTCCAGTTGGATTACCGTTGCAATGTAGGACAGCACAAAAGCAAAAACGACGGATACAGTTAACAGTTGGCCTCTGGTTTTCATGCCATCCACCAAACTGACAAATAAAGGACTCAGGAGACGACCCACAATAATCGCACCAATGAGAAACGCCCCAGCACTGACAATGAGCCAGATAGTGCTGACAACCTGCACTTCTCCTGTTTTCGCCAAGCTTGCAACCACAGCGAGGACAATAATGCCGAGGACATCATCGAGCACGGCTGCCCCAATAATAATTTGTCCTTCCTTGGTGGTCAGTTGACCCAATTCTGCTAGCACCTTAGCGGTGATCCCGATGCTGGTTGCCGTGAGGGCTGCCCCCGCAAAAATCGCCGGCACTGTACTCAGGTGGAATAAAAAGACCAAACCCGCTGTCCCGGCAGCAAAAGGTGCCACGACTCCCACCACGGCGACGATGGCCGCTTGGGGGCCAACTTTAATCAATTCTTGCAGATCCGATTCAAGACCAATTTCAAACAGAAGGATAATGACCCCTAGTTCTGCGAGGACAGAAATCACTTCGCTTTGGGTGGCAAACACTGCCGGGGCTGCTTCAGGACTTAAACCGGCTGTATTTTGCAGAAATTGCATCAGTAGTGATTGGGACGCTTCGATGCCCCCTTCTGGAAAGACCAGTAAACTCAGGGCAGATACGCCCACCAATACTCCGCCGACTAATTCGCCCAGCACTGGGGGGAGGTTGATGCGGGAACACAGCTCTCCGCCCACTTTACTCGCAAAGTAGATGACCACAAGGCTCAGTAGCACCGCAGCCAGAATCATGGAGGGTTCCGCTGCTTCACTGGCGGGGGGCGCATTGAGAAGGAACGATTGAAAATACGGCATGAATTTTTGATTACAAGGTAACGACAAGCGTAGGGACCAAAGTTGTCCGGGGAGGTTTGGCTTCGGTCAAAAAACGGGGCAGAATAACCAGAGGCTTCCTGGTCGCGTTTTACCAGATTAATGTAACAAACCCCTGGATCATTAAAGGGTTTATTCTTGACGGATTTATCAGCAACTTTTCGTTTTGGGACAATAATTAGAAGGTGTTTGCCCTGGAAATTGCCATGTCAGAACCGTTATTTTTAGTTGCGAATCTATTATGCCGAACGCCGACTGCTGTTCATTCGGTCAAGGCGATCGCCCCCCAAACTTGCATCCAAAGGGCGAGCAATCCAACGGCTACCAACCTTTGGGCAACGGCAACACCGCAATATTCATCTAGCCCTCGCTTTCGTTCCGGGGCGCAACTCTATACTTTTCGTCTCAATGCTTTACTGCGGGGACAGATTCAGACCGCCCTCAAGGCAGGAGCAAGTACGCGGTTATGGACAAATGGAGCGCCTCAGCCCACTTATCAGCAGTGGCAACAACTCTTGAGCCAAGAAGTACACTTGGCGGCGCAATATCAAGGGCGGCAGTCCCTCGGCATTTTATTAGGGGATTCCCTGAGCCTCTGGTTTCCCAATGACCTTTTACCGGCTTCTAAAATTTGGCTGAACCAAGGAATTTCAGGGGAAAACACAAGTCAAATTCTGGCGCGTCTCGGCACGCTTAATGGTCTCCAACCAAACACAATTTATCTCATGGCCGGCGTTAATGACCTCAAGCAGGGGGTTTCTGAAACGACATTACTGAATAATCTGCGGGCAATTATTCGTCAATTACGCTGCCAACATCCTAAGACGTTGATCGTCGTGCAGTCCCTTTTACCCACGAATCACGGCTATTTACGCAAAGACCGGGCCATTCGTATCAATCAACAACTCCAGGCGATCGCCTCCCAAGAAGGTGTCAATTACCTCAATCTTTATCCCTTATTCACCGACGCTAATGGTGGACTCCGGTTGGAACTAACCACAGATGGCCTCCACTTGAGCGATGCTGGCTATGCCCAATGGCAGGGGGCTTTACAACGCCTAGAAGATTGTTTGGCCCAATGATTTTTAGGAGTTAAACCTTTTAGGAGTTAAACCCGATAAGATTCCGAGCATCACCCCTAGATTTTTTTAGGCAATTTGGCGGGAAGCCAATTTTTCCAAGTGGAGTTGGGATTCATGGAGCAACTGATGCCGACCATCCTGGGGATGTTCTAGGGAAGGCACGAGATTCTTGGCCTGGAGTGCCATATGGAGCTGCAGTTGGGCCACGTATTCACCCATCTCTTCTGCCCAGGGATTGACTTGATTCTTTGTAGAGTAAATAGCAGTCATTGCTTTCACAGTTGTTCGAAAACATTTCAAGTTCGCTGGCTATGAGGTTACCATGCCCAGGAGAAACAACGGACGCCCTCCAGAGAACTGCAATATTTCTCAATGGGGAACCCGCAGAGTCTGTTATAAATCTTGATGTTTTGTCGGCTTTTGATCCTAGGAAGCCGCCGCAATCTCCGTTTCGAGTAGTTCCCGGAAGCGAATTTCATCTTTATGGGGATCGGCTTGGCTTACTTTTACTTCCAGGCGATCGCCCAAGGCAACGGCCCGTTCAAAGCGATGGGGGAGTTCTAGACCCAGTTCTTCCAAGAGGATAATGCCTAATTTTTCATCTTCCCGGAGCCAGCGTAGGACTAACCCTTGCCACACTTGATCCGCATTACGACGTAAATATTCGAGGCTCCAATAGCGGTTGGTTTGGCGCTCTACATGGACGGCTTCCTGACTGGAAGTGACAACGCTGTAGAGAATTTCCTTGAGTTCATCCACCGAGAAAGGCAGTTCATCCCCCCGCAGATGAGCCTTGATTTGAAAATGGGCCAACAGGTCAGTGTAACGACGAATGGGGGATGTGACTTGGATATAGGAATCTAACCCCAAACTGGCATGGCGTACAGGATTGGTGCCCATTTCACTGCGGGGCATACAACGCCGTACCGCACAGGCGCGCACAGGCCCGGCGGGTAATAATAACAGTTCCTCTTGGGGGGGAAGTTCCGGTTGGGGTTGTCCCCGGAAAGGCAGCGGTAAACCATGGGTACGCCCATAATGGCCTGCCACTTCGCCAGCGAGGATCATCATTTCCGCAACCAGTTCCCGGGACATGGAGGCATGGAGGACTTCGATAAAAATGTTTTCGTCCTGCACCTTAATGGAGGCTTCTGGCATCTTAATACTGATGGAACCTTGGGCATCTCGCCACTTTCGGCGTTTGTGGGCAAAATCCGCAAGAAGAGCGATTTCTGATTCGGCCTGGATCCGCAGATGAAGCATTTCGTCCACGTCGTCATAGGTCAGGCGATAGGTGGGCTTCACCCAACTGGGGGTGATTTCATAATCGGCGATCGCTCCATTGTCTGTGAGCAAGACCCCAAAACTGAGGGCCGCACAGAGCTGACCTTGGCGTAAGCTCATCGGCCCCGTCGCCAGCTCTTCCGGGAACATGGAGATCATCCCCGTGGGTAAATAGAGGCTGGTACTACGACGTCGGGCTTCTAGATCGAGTTCATCCCCAGGGCTTAACAAGCGGGTGGGATCCGCGATGTGAATCCAAACTTTATGGCGACCGCTTTCTAGGGTTTCGATACTGAGGCCATCGTCAATTTCTGAGGTACTCTCATCGTCAATGGTGTAGGTCTTGAGATGGGTTAAATCGATACGGTTCCCCTCATCGGTATCACCGGGCGAGGCTGACAGGCGGGCATGGGACACATCGAGTACCTTCTGAGAAAATTTTCTGGGGTAACCGCTCCGGAGGAGAGCAAGATTTTCGTGGGAACTCCACCAGCCAAGGGAGACCAAGAGGCGGAAAGCCTGTTCTGTCGTGGGCGATCGCCCCAGCATTTCGAGGAGATCGTGGGCGGCTCTGGCTGACTGCTCCGGGTAGAGGACAAATTTTTCTAGGCTTTCGAAACGTTGCCGATCACTGTCTTCCCAGGTTACTGTTTCTCCGGCGATCGCCTGGTTAACCCGCTGTAAAAATTCTGTTTTTTCACGTTCTTTCTGAGCTTCAACTTCTAGTTGATGCTGAATTTCGCGGACCTGCGCCTCTGCACGGGGTTCGTAGTAATCCCCTTTGCGTTTGAAGAAAATCTTATCTTCCGCCAACATCAAATGACAGGCATAACATTGCTGGGGCGTTTTGGCTGAAAACAAAAGTTGCGCGAGGGATTCTGGGGTTGCCGGTTCCGAGGCTTCGACGAGAAACTCCCAGGCGACGGCCAGATTGTCGGGATCAACTAATGCCTGACTTTCTGTGAAAAAGCTGGGGATCTCAGTTGGATCGTAGGGGGAACCCGCCACGGTGTATTCAACCCTTTGGGGACGCAGCTTATGGGATTGCCCCCGTCCATCGATTACGATCCAATCTTTTTTTCCTTCAGGACGCTCAGCGACAGCAAGTACTCGTTCTCCCTGTAGCCGAAACTCAATCAGTTGTCCTTTTTCCACCAGCTTTGTTGCCTAACGCGACTATACAAGAGCAATCCTAAACTCAACACCTAGAATTGCTTGGCATCACTTTAGCCTTCTTTGTTGATGAAGGGCAACAGGGCCAGCATCCGTGCCCGCTTAATGGCGGTATTGACATCCCGTTGTTGACGCGCTGTTAAGCCGGTGATCCGACGGGGTAAAATTTTGCCGCGCTCGGTGATGAATTTGCGGAGGAGTTCGACATCTTTGTAATCGATCGGCTGGCTAGGAGGAATCGGAGAAAGACGTTTACGGTAGTAGGCCATGGTTAATAAATAACGTTAAAAAATAAAAAATTTGTCGATAAAATTTCAGTGGTAAAGGAATTACCTACTTAATTTCTTTGTGGACAGTGTGCGCGTTGCAGTGGGGGCAGAATTTTTTGATTTCGAGCCGCCCGGTGGTGTTCCGACGGTTTTTGCTAGTGGTATAGCGGGAAACGCCATTGGAGCGCTTGTTGGTATTGGTGCGACATTCGGTGCATTCCACGGTGATGGTAATGCGGACGCCTTTTTTGCTTGCCATAATTTTTTACTAGATTAGCGGTTGTGGATCGCTAAGGTTTACACACAAATTTCTATTTTTGCATATTTTGTCTTAGCTCGGCAAGGATTTGTTTGAGACGTAAATCTAGGGAAAAACCGCGCTGGGTTTGGATCATATAGGTTTCGGCGATGCGATCATGGAAGGCTTGGTTGAATTCTTCGTCGGCGATCGCCACGCCACAGGAGGCCAACAGGGGAGAGATTAACAAAATCAAAGAAATGCCGTTCCCCATCAGAAAAAAACTTTGGATCCCATACATGGCGAGCATGGCGGCAAACCCTAAAATGCCTTCTCGTTTGCTGAGGTTGATAATTTCTGGCACTCGATAACGGATGTCGATTACTTTGATATCAAAGGCCCAACTGCCCAGGCTTTGACCCTGGTTACGGCTGACGAGAAAGACCCGCAGGCCAAACCAGACGACGAGAAAAACCAACCACTGTAGGGTTAAACCCCCTAAGCCACTGACAATCCAAGCGACGATAAAATCCACAAAAAAAGCCCAAAAGCGTCTGTCTAGGGGGACTTTTGGGAAACGGCGGACGGGACGGTAATCTTCTTCGTCATACATAGGCGGGGAAATCGGGCAAAGACGGATTGTTTTTATTGTAGAGGGTTCAGGGAAACGGGGATGCGGCCTATCGAGGGAGTTGTTGCGATCGCCAACCCTGGGGATTTTTTTCGAGCGATCGCCAGGTTTTTCCTTCCGGTTGCCGCTGGAGATAAACCTCAAAGGGATTGCGGCGACGATTTTCTGTGCGCTGGGAAGGAAAATTCAGTACCACATCATAGGTGCCCTGGAGGTGATAAACCGGCAGTGCCTGGAGAAAAAAAGAATCGAGCTTTTTGACCTGGATATTTTTCAGTTCCAAGTTGGGCGGCGGCGCATTAATGGTCTGGCTCAGTTGTTGGTAATGGCTTCTAAGTTTGGTGGCGATCGCCCGTTGGATCACCTCACCGTCCGGGGCAAATTCCCGGGGAGCCTCCGTCCCAGTACAACCCCAAAGATTGAGTAAAATGACACCGAAAATGACGAGCTGCCCCAGACGTTTCCACAAGGGCCTTATTTTTTGGAAGATTGGTAACTCTGGCGCAGGGTTCGTCGCCGCACCAAGGAAAACTTTATCTGTACACTGGGGAAATGTCACAATAGCAATTGTTGCAGAATAATTTTCATCTTATCTGTTAAGTCCTATGCTGCTTAAATCCACGACCCGCCACGTCCGCATCTACACTGCCGAAATTCAGAAAAATGAATTAATCCCCAGTGAAACCGTGCTCACCTTGGATGTCGATCCAGATAACGAATTCGTTTGGCCCGAAGAAAGTCTCCAGAAAGTCTATCGCCAGTTCGATGCCCTCGTGGAAAGTAACAGCGGCGAGGATTTGACCGAATACAACCTGCGGCGGATCGGCTCTGACCTAGAAGCCTTTATCCGTGACCTCCTCCAAAAAGGTGAACTCCGCTATAACCTCGACTCACGGGTAATGAACTTCAGCATGGGCTTACCCCAAATGGATCACCCCGATAGCCAAGGCGCTTACCTCCAGTAAGGTTTAGTCTAGACTTAAAATTCACACAAGAAAAACCCGCAGTCTTTGATGAAATTCCCCTCGGAAAAACAAAAGAAACTGCGGGCGATCGCCCCAAAAAATTCAGCAGAAAATCTTGTGAAACTGTAAGCCCTATCCCTAATGAGAATGGGAATGAATAGAACTCAGTTGACCCCGAATAGCACCGTTCGGGAACTGGGGATTATGAACATTGATATAAAAATCGCTGGGATTCTCTAAAATACGTTGCACAATTCCGGTTTCACCCGTGGGAAATTTCCCTTCTTCCCCTTCTGTCAGGCAGTCCGCAGCATTGCCATCCTCTGGCCCGGCTAAAACTGCGACCACTGGGCCATTTTCATCCATTGCGCCTTCGTGAATATGGGCCGCCATCCCAGAGCCGACGGGAACGAGTTGGATCCCAGTGACCGTCATCGAATAACAAAGGGTGGTCGGATCATTATCAATGCCAAAAACGTAGGCATGGCCTTCACCATTGGCATCACCGACAAGCATTTCCATATTGCCGTCTTCTGGCACCTCTGCGCTACCATCCATCATCGTGTGCAAAATCGTATTGGTATGGCCGGCGAGGGCAACCGAGGGAACCATTGCACTAAGGGCGAGGACGAGATAACTATAAGCGCGTTTTAGGCGTTTTGTTTGACTTTTCATCGGAACTCCTGATTGAAATTGAGATAGCTTTGCAAAAAGCAGCGATCAGAACTAGCTATTGATCGTTGTACTATCTCAGCGAAAATAAAGCTTGAATTTGGACGTCAAAGCTCACTTTTTCCGCATTTTGGCGCAGATATTCGGATTTTTAAATTGTTTTGTGAAACAATCAGCTAGGAAATGTTTCTTTGATCCTGCTGACATCAGCAAACTGTCTCATTGTAAGTATTTTTAACTACTGTAAATTGCCTAATTTGCCTCCGGCGATCGCCTAAAGATTGTGAGCTTTGCCGCAAAAAAAAGCCGCCCCAAATTTATAGATGCGGCAGCTCCTTGGGATTAGTTGGCGTTTGTCAAGATAAACCCAAACTTAATTGAATCGCTTTGGTCATCGGCTACGGTTAACCGAAAGTCGAACCATTCCAGCCCCACATACTGCCTTTGGCATCGGCAAACTCAATGTAGATACGGTTTTTGGCAACACCAAGACTCTGGTGAATTTCATTACAGAAGTCTTCACTCATGGTGCGGGTGCGATCGCCCATGGTGCCCACACTTTTGATCTCCACATAACAAGCCGGATCAATCGACCCCCCAAAGGTCATGGGAATCCCGGCCTCAAAAGCGGTCATCACATAGGCTTCTGGCTTGCCGAGGTGCGCCGCGAGTTTGCGGGACAAATTGAGCAAAAGGGCTTCTACATCCCCTTGGGAAGCGGGCGGTAAAGATGTTTGAACTTTAATCAGAGGCATCGTTTTAAATCAGGAAAATTTTGTTAAAAGACTAGGTCGGTTTTCGGCAAAATAGAGCCTTACTTTTAGCCGCCGTAACTCCAGCCCGTGCTCTCTAGGTCGAGAATTTTGCCTTCCCGATGTACGCCTGCGCCGATCACTTCGCCCACAAAGACCGTGTGATCGCCTTGTTCAACGGCCCCGACCACTTTACATTCCACATAACCAAGGGAATCTTTAATCACGGGGCAGCCCGTTTCAGCCCCTTCGTAAAATTCCACATCTTCAAATTTGTTGCCGACCCGACGTTTGGGTTTGAAGAAATTGGCGGCCATATCTTTTTGGGAGTCGTCGAGAAAACTCAGGGAAAAGACGCCGGTTTTTTTGAGCATGGCGTGGGAACCAGAATCGGAGCGGACACAATTGACCACGAGGGGGGGCTTAAAGGAACCTTGCATCACCCAACTGGCAGTAAAGCCATTCATCTCATCACCATCCCGCACACCGCAGATATATAATGCGTGGGGAATGTGGAGGAGCATTGTTTTTTTGGCCTGTTCGTCTAGCATTTTTTAACTTCTCCTGTAGGGGTTTGTTGTCACAACCATTGTTAATCATCTTTGCTGATCATGCTGCAACCTCATCCTGATCCTGCTGCGCGTGTCGTCCGTTGTGGGGTTATCACTGTCAGCGATACGCGATCGCCAGAAACAGATAAAAGCGGCCAGTTAATTCAAGCATTACTCACCGCCGCAGGCCATGAAATCGGGGATTATGAGGTGATTAAAGATGATCCAGAGGCGATCGCCCATCGTTTGGAGAGCCTCGCCCACGCGAATTTGGAAGCCTTAATTTTCAATGGCGGCACCGGTATCGCCCACCGGGACAACACCTACGATATGCTAGCCAAACATTTAGAAAAAACCTTGCCGGGGTTTGGGGAAATTTTCCGGGCCTTGAGTTACGAGGAAATTGGCTCTCGGGCGATCGCCTCCCGGGCGGTGGCAGGCACCTATCGGGGGATGATTTTATTTTCCTTACCCGGATCGACTGGGGCGGTGCGATTAGCCATGGAAAAACTCATTTTGCCGGAACTGCGCCATTTAGTCAGCCAACTGCAACCCGCCGCCCCGCAGGTTTAAGATGTAGACAATTTATTGCTTGGAATTTTTTTGACGCGCTATGGTACGCCGACGTTCTCAACCCTGGATCCATCAGTGGTCCCGTCCCATTATCGGGGCGATCGCCATCATTGGCTTTTTGCTCACCAGTTACCTGACGATCTCTAAACTTTTCGGGGCAGAGGTGGCCTGTGGTACAGAAGCAGCAGCGAGCTGTAGTGATGTACTCTCCAGTCCCTATGCTTTTGTTTTTGGCTTGCCCTTGTCGCTGTTTGGGGCGATCGCCTATCTCGCCATGGCCGGTTTTTCCCTAGTGCCCCTGGCGATTAATCCCGAAGACAACAAAAAACTGCGGAACAAATACGAAGATTGGACATGGCTCTTTCTCCTCATTGGTGCCACCGCCATGAGCCTGTTTAGTGCCTACCTGATGTACATTCTCTTTGCGAAAATTGGCGGCGTTTGTCTCTACTGCATCACCTCGGCCACCTTTGCCGCGAGTTTTCTGCTATTAACCCTCTTTGGTCGCTTTTGGGATGATTGGGGTGAAGTGTTCCTGACAATTTTTGTGGTGGCGATTATTACTGCCCTCGGCACCCTCGGCTTATACAACAGTATCGAACGCGATATTCAAGGTAGCGTCCCGGTGCTCAATGACCAGGGCCAAGAAATTATTACCCCAGTCCCCAACCGCGCCCCCGAACCGCCCACAGGCTGGGAAATCACCACCACCTCTGGCCCCGCAGAAATTGCCCTAGCCGAACACCTCACAGAAATTGGGGCGCAAGAATATGGCGCTTACTGGTGTCCCCACTGCTACGACCAAAAACAGTTGTTCGGAAAAGAAGCCTTTGCCAAAGTACCCTACATTGAATGCGCCCCCGAAGGAGAAAATGGCCAGCCTGATGTTTGTGCTGCCGCGGGGCTAGAAGGATTCCCCACCTGGGAGATTAATGGGGAACGTTATGCTGGCACTCAATCGCTACAACGCCTGGCAGAGCTTTCTGGCTACCAGGGTTCCACTGATTTTAAATATGCCTTGCCCCGTTAAGGAGTGAGTGCATTCCCCATCAGCTTTTACATCCCTAAAATGCACTACCTGATCTGCCAAGGTCAGGTTTTTTTTGTCAACGATTGAGCTAAAACTTGCCAAAAATTTTCCTGAAAGGCCCAGGGAAAGATCGTGCTAATCTGCTAGGGGAAAGCTGAAACCAGCGTTTCTAAATCTTGTGAAGCATCTTACGGGCGATCGCCATGGCTTCTGTGCGAAATTGGTGGATTTTTCGATCCTTAGGCCAGCACAGCTTAAACAATAACTATTTATTAATCGAAGCCTGCCTCATTGGTGTCATCTCCGGTTTGGCGGCCCTTTTCCTCAAACAAGGCATTGGTTTCGTGGGGGGATATCGGGTCATCCTGAGTCGTCAATACGGCGCCTGGTTAATCCTGCCTCTGTTTGGGGTGGTTTGCGGCTGGTTGGCGGGCTATCTCCTAGAGACCTTTGCCCCAGAAGCCAAGGGGGGCGGCGTCCCCCAGGTCAAGGTTGTCCTGGCCCAATTTCCCCTGCCGCTAAATTGGAAAGTGGCCTTGGCTAAATCCATTGGCACGATTTTGGTTCTAGGTGGCGGATTAACCCTCGGACGGCGCGGCCCCAGTGTCCATATCGGTGCGGCTCTCGCAGCTCAACTCAGTCAATGGCTGCCGACAACCCCAAACCACCGACGGCAAATGATTGCAGCCGGAGCAGCGGCGGGTTTAGCGGCGGGATTTAATACCCCCATTGCTGGGGTACTGTTCGTGGTCGAAGAACTGATGCGGGACATGTCAGGGCTAACTTTAGAAACAGCGATTGTTGCCTCTTTTACAGGTTCGGTGGTCTCCCGCTGGTTTGGCACTTCGGATCTGAATTTGCCCGCAGAGCTATTAAACGCAGCAAATCAAAGTAATTTTTATCTGGCAGAAATCCCCTGGTATTTGCTGTTGGGGGGCTTGGCAGGGGTTTTGGGGGCTTTATTCAACCGCGGTATCTTAACGGTTTTGGGGTTTAATCGTCGTCTCCGTTTGAGCTTGGGGGTGCGGATGGCGATCGCCGGAGCGATTTCGGGCACTGTGGTCGCGTTTTTGCCGCCTTTTTTCCGGGACAATGCGGGGCTACGGGATTTTTTGCTCACGGGGGATGCGGGCTGGCAGGTAATTGCGATCGCCTTTGTCGCCCACTTTTTCCTAAGCTTGATTGCCTATGGCTCCGGCGCACCGGGGGGGCTGTTTGCACCGACCCTCGTTTTAGGCACGGCCCTCGGTTATTTGGTGGGTACCTGTGCCGAGATCTTTGTGCCAGAGGCGACCCAATATACCTACGCCCTTGCGGGGATGGGGGCTTTTTTTACAGGGGTGGCGCGGGTGCCGGTGACCGCAATTGTAATTGTCTTTGAGCTGACGACAGATTTTAATTTAGTCCTACCCCTAATGCTGGCTTCGGTGACAGCGCTCATCGTAGCGGAAAGCATTTTTAAAGGTTCGATCTACGAATATCTCCTGGAAGCCAGCGGCATTCACCTAGAGGAGGAAAAAAATCCCCAGGTGTTAACGGATCTCACCGCCGCTCAGGTGATGCAACCGGAAGTAGAAACCCTCGAAAGCCACCTCAACTTAAAGGATTTAGTCCCCATCCTCTCCGAATCACCCCACCGGGGTTTTCCGGTTTTAAAACAAGGCAAGCTCGTCGGCATTGTCACCCAGGGGGATTTAGCCCAAATGGCGGCCCAGGGCAAGAATTTAACGGTGGCCCAGGTGATGCAACGCAAGGTGATTACGGTCTCTCCCCGGGCTTCCCTCAGTGATGTGTTGTACCTGCTCAATCGCTATCAAATTTCCCGCCTACCTGTCGTCGATAATGATCAGCTCCAGGGCATTATCACCCGGTCAGATATTATTCGTGCCGAGGCCCAGGAACTCCTTGGGAAAAGTCACCATGCAGTACAGCGCACGCCGTCCTATTGCGTTTATCAAACCCACACCAGCGACAATTACAAGCGCAAACTCTGGGTGGCGATCGCCAATCCCAATACCGCCGAAGCCCTCATCACCTTTGCGGCGGCCATTGCCAAGGAAAAAAATGCCATGGTCTATTGCCTAAATGTGGTGCAGGTGGCAGCAACCTATCCTCTCACCGATGCCCACATGAACACCTATCCAGAACGGCATCTGATGGAAAAACTCGAACGCCTTGGGGAGACATTGGGGATCTCAATCCACACCCAGGTGATCCTCGCCTACGATGTGGCCGGGGCCATTCTTCAGGAAATTTCGAGCAAGGATCAGGGGTTAATCTTGGGTTGGCAAGGCGATCGCCACCCAGGGGGGCAACTGTTCGGGAGTGTAATGGAATATCTCGTGAAAAAAGTGCCCTGTGATGTGATTTTAGTGAAAACGAGCCACGCCCATCCCCTCCAGTTTAAGGTTCAACCAGGCAAGATCCGCGCCCTCGTTCCCATTGCGGGTGGCCCCAACGCCGAACGCGCCCAGGAATTCATCCCGGCACTGTTGCACCTGTCCCCAGAGGTGGCGCGCTATTCCCTACCGTCCCAAATTTGCCTCTGTCAGGTCTATCAACCCCAACAACGCCCCCAACATTTTCCGCTGCTCATTCAAGCCAAACGAGCCTTAAATCCCCTGGTCGAAATTCCCATTATTCCTCTACCCATTCGCTCGTCCCACATTGCTGACAGTTTAATCCGCTTAATCAAAGAAGAAACCTATGACCTGGTGATTCTGGGAGCCAGCCGAGAGAGCTTATTCCAAAAGGCACTCCATGGAAATATTCCTGAGGCGATCGCCAAGGGGACAAACCGCACAGTGGTGATTATTCGGGGGGCCTTAGACATCACTGACCCCGAATGATCTTTCATTTTCTCGATCTACAACAGGCCAATCGTTAGGCGATCGCCTCCTTGAGGGACTCACAAAATTCTTTGACTGCCGCTAAACCTTCGGCGGGTGTTCCAGTGGCGAGGCGTTTGACCACCGCACTGCCGATGATCACCCCATCCGCGCCCCATTCTTTTAGCTGTCTTGCCTGGGCTGGATCCGAAACCCCGAAACCAACCCCGATGGGCTTATTGGTCACTTGACGTAACTTCGGCAACAGTTCCCCGACACGGCTAGCCACAGAGGTTCTCGCCCCCGTGACCCCCGTCACACTCACGAGATAAATGAAACCCTGGGAGGCTTTGGCGATCGCCTCAATTCGCGCCGTGGGACTGGTGGGAGCCACCAATAAAATCAAATCAAGACCATGGCTCGTTGTTGCATCCAGCACCATCTGGGATTCCTCTAGGGGCAGATCCGGGATCACCAAACCCTTAACCCCCGCCGCTGCCACTTGGGCCATAAAAGCATCAATGCCCCGATAAAAAATCGGATTGTAATAGGTGAATAAAATAATCGGTGCTGTTAATTGCCCATGGACTCGTTGCACGATCGCTAAAACTTGTTCAAGGGTGACGCCCCGGCTCAAGGCCCTAGTTGCCGCCGCTTGGATTGTCGGCCCATCGGCGAGGGGATCAGAATAGGGGACGCCGAGTTCAATAAAATCAGCCCCGGCTGCGTCTAAAATTTTGAGGGCCTGTTCTGTCGTTTCTAAATCTGGGTCACCCGCTGTAATGAAGGGAATCAGCGCACATTGGCCCGCCTGCTTTAGGGATCGGAAACGTTCAGAAACAGAGGTCATGATTTTGTTCGATAAAAACACACAAGGGGTTATTGTACGTCCCCAACTCCCCCTTCGGTAAAGATTGCCGTTACTTTTTTGGCGAAGTTTGATCTTCCGTTGCTTCGAGTTCTGCCTGGAGTTGGGCTAATTCTTCGGGGCTCATCTCATCTAAGCGCCGCTGCAGGGCTGCTTCTTCGTAATCTCGCCGCTGTTGATGAAAGGTCATATTGCGGGTTCCTACTCGAAACAGATAGGTTCCCACCCAGACAAACACCACAATTACCAGCAACGCCTGGGACCAGATCCCCGCATCTAAACTTTCGAGGCCCGCAACTTTGAGGCCACCATAGAGCAGCCCACCCACGATGAAAATACCGAAACTGATGGCCAAGATATCAATGCGTCGCATGGTTTTAGGGGGAGAAGTTGGCAAGGATGGGAGAATTCATTCGGCAAAGCCTTAGACTTCGCGACGGCGGGGGCGAAAATTCAGGAAAGGGCTTAGGAGCAGCATCCCAGGGAACAAAAAGAAAACGAAGAAATACATCACAAGTCGCTCGATGGAACTGGCGACATACCAACGGTTATTGAGATAAAAATAGAGACCCGCAGGCAAAACGAGCAGGTAGGTTACGCTGAGGCTGAGGTAGAGGGTGGCAATCAGGAGGGTTTCAACGGGAATATCAAAGGGCATAGGTTTGTTGTGGTGATGATTTGCTTGGGGATTATTTTATCCTAGTGCCCCAAGGGTCAAGCAAGGTGTGGTGATTTGAGAAATTATTTTTGTCTATGGCAAGGATAACGAGAAGCTTTACCTTGAGGGATTTTTTCCGATACATTGCAGCTAGGCTAAATCCATCAGGGGAGTTTTAACATTGCAGGATCAGGTCGCAAAATCACCCAGAGCGCCTTGGAAGACTGGGTTAGTTTTATTGGGGTTGTGGCTAGGAATTAATCTCGGCGATCGCCTGTGGTTATGGCTCGATCAAAGTGTACCTTCTTGGGATCATGCCGACTATCTCACGGAGAGTTTGAACTACGTTGCCGCATTTCGCCAATTCCCCGGCTGGGAAAATTTTTGGCGCTTATCCAATAAGATTCCTCCCTTCACCCATTTTATTGCAGCGCCATTTCAACTCATTTTTGGGCCGGGAAATGATCAAGCTCTGCTGATGAATCTGGTATTTAGCGGTGTTCTAATGCTGGTGGTTTACGGCGTTGGCCAGCGATTATTTAATCGTTCGGTGGGTTTGTGGAGTGCGGCGATCGCCCTTTTAATGCCCCGCTTGACGTTCCCTCGACTTTACTATGTGACGGATTTTCCCCTTGCTGCTGTCACGCCATTGGCATTTTGTTGTTTAACCTATTGGTATTTTGCGCAAACCCGTCGCGCCCAATGGCTCTGGATAATAGGGTTTGGGATCAGTGCTGGGTGTGCCCTGATGACAAAACAAACCGCTCTCTTTTTTTTGTTTGTGCCGACAGGATTTTCCTTGGCCGCTCAACTCTGGCAGAAGCAATGGGCAAGGGTTCTACAACTTCTCTGCGGTCTGCTGCTCTCCCTTCCGATCTGGGGAATTTGGTATCGCACAAATTTTATCTACTTATTCAGTACCTATGAGCGCGCCAACGTCGCATCAGCAGCGAGGGAAGGAGATCCTCCTCTAAATACCTTGGGGGCATGGGTTTACTATTGGTTGGATTTACCCCAGGCGATCGCCTGGATCCTGTTGCTGGTGCCCCTTGTTGGTATTGCGTTGCACTTACTACGTCGTTTTCCTACCCAAAACGCTAAATATCAACTTCCTGAACGGCAAAGTTTGTGTTGGTTAGGGATTTATTTTGGTGGTGCTTATTTGCTGCTATCAGCGATGTACAACAAAGATGGCCGCTATATCATGCCCTATCTGCCAATTGTGGCGGTTTTCTTAGGGTATGGCCTGACCCAGTGGCGCGGTAAATGGCAACCTGTGCGTTGGGGAACCGTGGGTTTAGCTGCAATCTTTTGGCTGATTCAATTGTTTCCTTTACCGGTCATTGCGGGACTGGTACCAGATCCTAATTATCCGGATCGACAGACCTATCCCCACCCAGAAATTATCCAGGAAATTATTCAGGAAACTCCAAATTTAAGAAGTAACTTGGGGGTGATCCCTGGGGTGGCGATCGCCAATAATCACACACTTAACTACTATGGTGCTCTACGGGATTTTCAGGTGTATGGGCGGAATTTAGGGAGTACTCCAGAACAGTTGGCTCAAGACAAAGAGTCCTTTGATTGGTTCCTCACGAAAACAGGAGAGGACCCCCACCGCAACGCGGATCAGTTGGCCCTCGCGGCGAGTTTAGATACTGATTCTGAGTTTCTGCTCCAGGGGAGTTGGCCACTGCCGGATCAAGATCAGCTAAAGCTCTATCACCGTCGCCAACCTTTGGTTTCTGTCGAAGCTGCTGATACCACTCAAAGTCCTGTGGCATTAAAAAATGTGGCCGTCGCATCAGAGGCGATCGCCGGCCAACCTCTTCCGATTACCTACACTTGGTCGGGAAATCGGCAGGATTTAACCAAGGGTATGGCGTTACTCACCTGGTCGAACGGCGAACAGTTTTGGATCCAGGATCATCAGTTGGCCTTCGGGATGCTGCGGGAAGATTCAGAAAATAAAGGCGATCACTTAGAAATTATTGAACGCACCGCCACTCTACCGCCAGCAGATTTACCAGCGGGCCTTTACACTTTGGACGCCCAATATCTCGATCCGGCTACTGGGGAAGCTCGCCCATTGGAGCAACCGACGGTCACTGTAGAAATTTTGCCGGCCACCGGTGAAGCCTTAACGCCAACGCAATTGGTGGCCTTAGATTGGTTGACCCAACTGCGGAAAATTGCGCCCCAACTTGGTGGAGGCATTGCGGGGTTAGAGCCATTATTTGCCCACGTGGAGCGGCTCAACCAGTACGATCCGGTGCAGGACTATTTACAGCAAGTGGAAGATAGCCTTGCCTATCGCCTCACACAAACGCCAGCCAACGCAACCAACCGCCCCCAACTGCGGGATTGGTACTGGGCCAGAACCCTTGCCCATGCTCTCCAGGAGGAATCTCAGGCCACCATCGAGACCCTGACTCAACTCCAGCAACTGACCCCAGACGATCCCTGGGTGAATGCCTACATCGCTTTCGTCCATCTGTACCGTTGGGAACCCAGACAGGCGGAATTGGCCATTACGCCAGTTTTAGACAAGCTAGGGGATGTCCCAGAAATTCAGGCGATCGCCGGGGTGGCGGCGCTCCTCCAGGGGAAACTCTTCAAAGCCTGGTCAGTGGTGCAAACCCTCAAGGCCCAGGGCGTTTTGTAATCCATTTTCACTAGTTTTCGGGACGCAAAATAGCGGTGTGATACCTTGGGAAAAGATTTTGCGTTGGAACACGATAACCATGGCCGCACAAGTGGGACAATTGGCACCGGACTTTACCGCTACCGCCGTCATTGATCAAGAGTTCAAAACCATTAAGTTGTCCGACTATCGGGGGCAATATGTGGTGTTGTTTTTCTACCCGCTCGATTTCACTTTTGTCTGTCCAACAGAAGTAGGAGCCTTTAGTGATCGCCACGAGGAATTTCAAAAACTCAATACGGAAGTATTGGGTGTTTCCGTAGATAGTGAATTTGCGCACCTCGCCTGGATCCAAACAGACCGCAAAATGGGTGGCGTGGGCGATTTAGCCTTTCCCCTGGTGTCTGATTTAAACAAAACCATTAGCACGGCCTACGGCGTCCTCGAACCGGAAGCGGGGATCGCCCTGCGGGGACTTTTTATCATTGACCCGGAAGGAATGATCCAACACATTACCGTGAATAATTTTTCCTTTGGCCGTAGCCTTGACGAAACCCTGCGGGTACTCCAAGCGATTCAGCACGTCCAGACTAATCACAATGAAGTTTGTCCCGTCGATTGGCAAGTGGGCGATCGCACCATGGTGCCAAACCCAAGCGAAGCCCAGGCTTATTTCTCGACCCTCTAGAGAAAAACTGCAAGATTGACCGCAAGAAAGGCTAAAGTGTGAAGGCACTTTGAAAGCGAACTTAGCACCATGCACCAAGGCGATCTGATTGAACTTTCCATCCATGACCTTAATAGCCAGGGGGCTGGGGTCGGTCGCCATGGGGATCAAGTTGTGTTTGTGCCGGATACGGTGCCAGGCGATCGCCTCCAGGTGCGGATCGTCCGTCTCAAGCGCCAATATGCCATCGGTCAACTGCAAAAAGTTTTAGAACCAGCCCCAGAGCGGCGGCGTCCTCCCTGTATCGTGGCGGACAAATGTGGCGGTTGTCAGTGGCTCCAGGTAGAAGATTCTCTACAACAACAGGTCAAAACCAACGAAATTCAACAGGCCCTCCAACGCATCGGTGGTTTCCAGGATCTCGAGATTCAGCCAATCCTGAGTGGTGATGGGCCATTGAGTTATCGCAATAAGGCCACCTATCCCCTGGGTCGTTCCAGCAGCATGGGCAATGTGCAAGCCGGGTATTACCGCAAAGGAAGCCACCAACTGATCAACCTCAACAAATGCCCAGTACAGGATTCGCGCCTCAATCCCCTCTTGGAAAATGTCAAAATTGACATCCAAAACCAAGGCTGGTCGATCTACAACGAAACCAAACACCAGGGCAAATTACGCCACCTCGCTCTCCGCATTGGCCAGCGCACCGGGGAAATGCTCCTTACTTTGATCTCAACCAGTGCTGATTTGGTGAACCTAGAAACCCAAGCTGAAACCTGGCTCGAAGAATATCCTGGTCTCGTGGGAGTTTGTTTGAATGAAAACCCGAAAAAAGGCAACCTCATCTGGGGTGACACCACAAAGGCGATCGCCGGTCGTCCCTACCTCGAAGAAATCTTTGCGGGGCTAACCCTCAAGCTGCGGCCCGAAACCTTTTTCCAAGTCAACACCAGCGCTGCCGAAGCCCTCCTCGCAGCAATTACTCAACAGCTCACTTTTACGGGCGAAGAAATCCTCGTCGATGCCTATTGTGGTGTGGGAACCTTCACCTTGCCCCTAGCGAAAAAAGTCCAGCAGGCGATCGGCATCGAAGTTCAGGCAAGCTCGATCCAGCAGGCCTGGGAAAATGCCCACCACAACGATATCCATAATGTGGAATTCCACGCTGGCACCGTAGAATCAATTTTGCCCAGTCTGGATGTCACCGCTGATATCGTGCTCCTTGATCCCCCCCGTAAAGGCTGCGATCGCCAGGTGCTCGATGCTCTCCTTCACAGCAAACCCAAGCAAATTGTTTATATCAGTTGTAATCCTGCAACCCTCGCCCGCGACCTCAAACACCTTTGTGCCACCCAACAGTACCAAATTCAGTGGGTGCAGCCCGCCGACTTCTTTCCCCAAACGCCCCATGTCGAATGCGCCGTTCTCTTGAATTTCGTGGAAACCTAAAATTTTTTGTATAATACAAGGCAGAAACCACGGCAAGATCGTTCGGGATTCCCTACAGGCAAACAAACTATGTTGTGACCACTACTTTTTGGGTTTATGCCATAAGCTACCCCACTGAGCCCAGTTTTCCCCATTCATCCCTGCGCACATCCCCAAAGGAGCATTAACTGTGATCGCGATTTCATTGCCGCCGCTAAAATCCCATTGGACGACCCTCAGTTTTGCCTCTACCCTCTACTTAGTCCCGATTCTCGACCTTCTCCTAGACCGTATCCCCAGTGACTGGCGCTACGAAGTTCAACTCGGTCTCCAGGAAGCACTAATTAATGCGGCCAAACATGGTAATCGACTAGATCCCAGCAAAAAAGTCATTGTTCATTTCTACATGGGGGCAGAACAATGCTCATGGATTATTACCGATGAGGGTCAAGGCTTTGACCGTCAGGCTCAATGTTGTCAGTTAAATGATGATCTCCTCCCCCCTGAAGAAGATGAATGTGGTCGTGGCCTCTGTTTGCTCTATCAAATTTTCGACCAAATTCACTGGAACGCCGCCGGTAATCAATTACGCTTAAGTAAACGCTTCAGTAGCGCCCCGGTGATCTCCCTAGACTCTGCACCGTCAATCCATTAAGCGGCCCCAGAAAGTCTTCAGAATTTTTCCAGATTTCTCTAGTGCAACCACTAGCGCCCCTGTTTCATGGGGCTATTTAACTGTTATCTCTGGCTGGGCCATCACTTCCGTAATTCATCCCTAGCTTGCCGTTGCCGGATTAGTAGAGGAAGGGGGCGTACGACGGCTTGGGAAGGTTTTAGAAGATTCGGATTCGCCCATGGGCACGAATTCGATGTGATTGAGTAGCGTTGTCACAAAGGCAAATAAGAGAAAGGGCAAAGATAAGACAACAACAAGGGCAACGGTGGCCAGGGCATAAACTTGCCGGGTTGCACTCCAAAGGGCAAGGGTGGTCGCAAGACTCAGAAAGATGACAATCAGCCAAACAATAATTTGCCCATAAATATCGCCAAAGGTTAGGGTGCAAACCATGCGGTATTTTTTAATTTCGTTATCCATCATCAATAATTGATTTTTAATTTTTATTTTTGTTTTTAGCCAAAGATGACTGATTGTAGTCAGCATCATGTTCTGGTTGTAAACGATTTATGAGAATGAATGGTCAAAGTTGCAACATCAATTAACAAAGAAAGCAACTAAAAGTTGAGTAAAAACACTTATCTGCAATGGTGTTTTGGCTAAAAATTTCCCGTAAAAAGATAAAGTCCCAGTTGTCGCTAGAAATGTTGCGCTAACCATGACATCAATCAGTAAAATATTAAGATTTGCTTTTATTTTTTCTGCTTTATTTGTGCCCAAATGTCTTTAGAGAACCAGACCCAAAAAGAAAGGCTATGTGCTGTGATACGGCAACTGCATGCCCAGGGAAAATCACCGGCCACTTCGACGAATTATTCATTTTTGGACGAAGATCAAGTTATTTTTGTCTCCCGCAGTGGCGTTGATAAATCTCAATTTCAACCGGAGGATTTTATTGCAGTAGATACAACGGGTTTGCCACTGCTCCCCGATGAAGGGATTAAGCCTTCGGCAGAAACTTTAATTCACTGCTTTATTTATCAAAACTTTCCGGGAATTACCTGTGTGTTGCATACCCATTCGGTGGCAGCAACGTTGTTGTCTGGGATATTTGCGGCGAAACAGGCTGTTACTTTTAGCGGCTATGAGGTAATTAAGGGGATTGCGGGTCAAACCACCCACGAAACGGCGATCGCCTTACCGATTTTCGCCAATGACCAAGACATGAAATCATTTTGTCAACAACTCGCCCAGCGACAGGAGGAGTTAAATAATTACGGCTTTTTGATCGCAAAACATGGCCTCTATGCCTGGGGAGAAACCTTGGCGATCGCCAAGCGTCATCTAGAGGTTTGGGAGTTCATGTTAGAATGCGAGCTTGAGCAATTGAAAATCACGCCCCCCTTGGCTGCCCGATGACGACGTTACATCAGACCGAATCGAAACAAACCTTGACCGACCCCGCGACGATCAAAGATTTTTTAAAAAGCCATGGTATTTGGTTTGAGCAATGGGAAACGCCGGCCCAATTAACCCAGGAGGCGTCCCAAGCAGACATTCTCGCCGCCTATGCCGATGTGCTCGATCCTTTTATGGCGGCCAATGGTTACCAAAGCGCCGATGTGGTGAATATCCACAGTGGCATTGAAAACTACCAAGCGATCCGCGAAAAATTTCTCGCAGAACATACCCACTCCGAAGATGAAGTGCGCTTTTTTGTCGCTGGTCAGGGTTTATTTTGGTTTAACCTCGACGGTACCGCCGTGTTTAATGTTTGTTGCGAAGCGGGCGATTTAATATCTGTCCCCCAAGGTACTAAGCACTGGTTTGATGCGGGGCCAGTTCCCAATGTGAAAGCCATTCGTATTTTCTCGGATACCGCAGGCTGGACGCCCCACTACACCGGCTCCCAAGTTGAACAACAATACCGCGCCATCACCCTATGATTCAGTTTGTCTTGATGGACATCGAGGGCACAACCACCTCTGTGAGTTTTGTGTTTGATGTGTTGTTTCCTTATTTTCGGGACAATATTCAAAGTATTGCCAGCCGTGCCGAGGAACCAGAAATTGCGGCAATCCTCAAGCAGGTGCAGGATTTAGCCCTCACTGAAACCGGAATATCTCTCGATCAAACTGGGGCGATCGCCACACTACACCAATGGTCAGTAGAAGACCGCAAAGTTCCTCCCTTGAAAGCAATGCAAGGATTTTTGTGGGAAGAGGGTTACAAAAACGTCGATTTCCGGGGCCATGTTTATCCAGATGTATTGCCCAAACTAAAAGAGTGGCAAAAAGAGGGCATCCAGCTGGGGATTTATTCCTCTGGCTCGGTTAAGGCCCAAAAGCTCCTGTTCGGCTACTCTGACTATGGTGACCTCACGGGCTACTTCGATTACTTCTTTGATCTCAAGGTCGGCCAAAAACGAGATGTGCAATCTTATCAGGCGATCGCCCAGGCTGTGCAACTGCCCCCTGAGGCAATCCTGTTTCTATCGGATGTCCCTGCCGAATTAGACGCGGCGATCCAAGCCGGATACCAAGCATGGCAACTCGTCCGCCCCGGAACAACTGCTTCTCCGACCCATCAGCAAGTTACGGACTTTGGGGCAATTACAAGCCTGCATTAAGGGGGTGCATTGCTGGCATCGCTCAACATCGCAATTCTAACCTCAGCCCTAGCCATACCCCTCCAATCCTTTATCCCCCACGGGATTTATTCGGCTCCTTTGGCCTTTTTGATTTCTGCTTTGAGTTCTTCAATTTGGCGACGCAAACTGTCTAGATCACTTTCATCTTCGGCATTCACGTCTACTGAACCAGCGCCCGCTTGGGCATAATGACCCTGCTTAATCCGTTGATATTCCTCAGAGGCTTCCCAAGTTTTGATAAAACTCAAGCGTTCCACCGGGAAAGGATGACTCAAAAATGTCCCATTACCGCCGTTATAGATTAAAAACTTATAAATTTGGTTCAATTGATCCTGATCAAGTTCATCGTAATCCTGGGACTGTTGAGTAAACTCAGTCAAACTCATTTCGTGGCCGTATTTCGTACTGCCGCCGGCGAGCTTCATCATGGTGTGCAAAATGGGATTGAGATCATCCATCACCAGGAGAGCGGCCCGATCCGCCGAAAGTTCTGCCTTCCGCCGCCATTCATAAAAAGCGTAAAGTAACCCTGTGGTGATGACATTACCGAGGCCAAGGGTAATTTCCCCCAGGAAAGAAGCTGCCCCCATGGCCCACATTGCCATTTGGATCAAGATCGTATGGTCGCATTTAATGTGGCCCAACTCGTGGGCCATCACCGTCCGTAACTCTGTTTCATTGAGTAAATCCATCAACCCCGTATTCACCACAATGTAAGGATGATCATGGCCGAGGGCATAGCTATTCACCATCGGATTTTGGTTGACATAAAGAGTCGGCTCTGGGGAAATATCCAAATCATGGACACATTCCCGAAAAATGCCGTACAGGGTTGAATACTGACGGGGGCCTGCTTTGATATTGTTGCCCATTAAAAAAACCTGCTGGGGTCGTTCGTAGATATATTCCACAAAACGACTGGCCAACAGCTTAAAACCGGGCAGATTACGGAGGGCTTCTTCCGCTTGGCGATCAAGGGGATGACGAAAGGCTTCGCTAGAAATTCCGGGATAGGTCGGCATTAATACTTCCTTTACCGCTCTCAATCCATGGGAACGGCTTTGCTAGACAGTGGCTTTTTCTAACATTAGCTTAGATGACTTGATCGCGTCCGGAATTTCAATGGGATAGTGACCATCGAAACAGGCAGTACAGAAACTAGAAGTGCGTTCGTTGGTGACATCCAGCATGCCCTCTTTGCTGAGGTAGGTCAGGGAATCAACTTCAATTTGTTTTTCGATTTCAGCCAAGGTCTTTGTTGCGGCAATCAGTTGATCTTGGCTGTCGGTGTCGATGCCGTAGAAACAGGGATGGGTCACAGGGGGCGAAGAAATGCACATATGGACTTCGGCGGCCCCAGCTTGCCGGAGCGCCCGGACAATTTTACGGCTGGTGGTTCCGCGCACAATGGAGTCGTCCACGATGATAATTCGTTTACCTTGGAGGACATCTTTTAGGGGGTTGAGCTTCATGCGGATGCCCACTTCCCGCATGTGCTGGGTCGGTTGAATAAAGGTACGGCCTACGTAGCGGTTTTTAATGAGTCCTTCCCCAAAGGGAATCCCAGAGGCACGGGAAAAACCGATGGCGGCGGGAATGCCAGAGTCAGGAACCCCCATGACGAGATCGGCTTCAATGTTGGATTCTCTGGCCAATTGCGCCCCCAGGCGGAGACGGTAACTAAAAAGGGTTTCGTCGTGGACAATGCTATCGGGCCGGGCAAAGTAGATCATCTCGAAAACGCAGAGCTTCCGGTCTGGTTTTTCAGACCACTGCTGGGCAGCTAGGCCAGATTCAGTGATCCAGACCATTTCGCCTGGTTCGACGTCCCGCAGATAGTCCGCACCAATGATGTCGAGGGCACAGGTTTCAGAGGCCAAAACATAACGGGTGCTGCCATCTTCCTCGGTGAGAGTTCCAATGACAAGGGGACGGACTCCCTGGGGATCCCGCGCACCAATAATGCCGTTCGGGGTGCCGATGACTAAGCTATAGGCACCGGAGCAGAGATTAAAGGCTGCGATCGCCGCTTCAGTCCAATCCTTCCCCTGATCGACATAGATGGCGATCGCCTTAGCGATCATTTCTGAGTCTGTAGTCGTCTGAAAATCTAGACCATCGGCAAGGGACAACAACTTATCCTTCAGCTCGATGGTGTTCACCAGGTTGCCGTTGTGGGCGAGGGCCAAAGTCCCCAGGCGAGTTTCTTCAAGGGCAGGCTGGGCATTGCACTTATGGCTAGAGCCAGTTGTGGAGTAGCGGTTGTGGCCCACAGCCCAAACCCCAGGCAGTTCCTGCAATTTTTCTTCGCTAAAAACTTGGGAAACAAGGCCCATACCTTTGTGCACGTGCATTTGCGTACCGTCAAAGGTCGCGATCCCTGCGGATTCTTGCCCCCGATGTTGGAGCGCGAAGAGTCCGAAATATGCCAGTTTTGCCACTTCTTCCGTTGGGGCATAGATGCCGAAAACACCACAGTATTCCTTGGGTTTGTCGGGAAGATCGTTGGCATAGACAGTTTGAGGGACAGTCATCCTACAGGTTGCACTCCTAGTTAGTGGGTGAAAAAGAGTAAGGAAATTCAGCGGTTACGATGGCTACAATACCACGTCAATGAATGCCTTGAGGGACAAAATCCACAAAGGCTTTAACCCCACTTAATCTCGTTTTAAGGGTCGCGGCATGATTAATGGGGGCAAAGGAGGAAAATATTCCTTAGGTAAGTTTATTTTAGGCCAGAATTTTGCTATGCGGGGATCAAAGTTTCGCAGCGATCCCTAAAGTCGTTGCTGGAGGCTGCGACCATGGGTATCTGTGCCGCAGGTGAGCCATAGATTGTGCTGATGGCCGAGGGCAGCCACCACCGGGGTATGTTTTTGGCTAGGCACCCAGGGTTTTGGGTTGTCGTAGGCGTAATAGGCTTCTACACCATCAATGTTAAGGGATGCGGCTGCCGGGATTAACTCCGTGGCAGGACGACGATAACGGGCGGGATGCGCTAGAATAGCTAACCCTCCAGCGGCATGGATCGCGTCAATAATCACTGCTGCTGCGGCGCGATCGCCTTCCGGAATTTCCCGGTTAAAGTAAGGGGCGATCGCACTGTGATCGGGGTTAAACCCATAGGCGAGGATATGTACCGTGGTATCAAGGAGGATGCCGTTAATTTCGATGCCCGTCCAGAGGTGGGGCAAGGGTCGTGTCGTCTCGTTCTGCTGTCGGCTGAGGTAGCCTTGGGCCTGTTGGTAACCTTGGAGCGTGTGGTGGTCAGTGATCGCAAAGCCTTTTAAGCCAATGGCGATCGCCTGGTCAACAATTTCTGTTGGGGTGAGCTGACCATCGGAACAGACCGAATGCATGTGGAAGTTGTATTGATTGGGGCAACTGGTTGCCGTTAGACTGCGCCAAGCCTTTTCGAGCGCTTGCAAATCTTGAGCCGCACTTGGAACAGACAAAGTAGAAGTCATGGCGAAGGCGATCTTTGGCGATCGCAGATTTAAAGGGCGAGCGGGATGGTAATAAAAGGGTAAAGAAAACCTGAAAAAAAGATTAGATATTGCAAATTGTTACAAACAAGATAGCAAAGATTTTTGCCCTTGGGCAGCACCATTAAAAAATCCCCCCGTGTCCTCAACGACCCGGAGAGAAAGAACCCGATCTGCATTGCCGAAAATTTAAGCAAACAAGAGCCAGGTGAAGCCGAGAAAATAAAGCTTAGGAAATCCCCGCATGACCCATCGCAAGGCCTGCCACCAGCATCCCCAACACCAAAAAAGGCTGGGCACTGGCTTGGTATTTCACATCATTTTTCAGGGGATCCCGCAGGAAATACATATCTTGGAAGGTAATTTGGGGAATCACAAGCAGCAAGAGAATCGTGGCATATAACTGTTCGTGGATACTGACCAGGTAACCCGCAATGCCCACCTGAAAAATATCAATCATCAGCACACAAATCCAAGCTGCAGTTCCGACTCCAAACATGACCGGGAGAGATTTTAAACCCAGTTGGCGATCGCCTTCGACGCTCTTGAAATCATTCACAACGGCGATCCCTAGACCCGCAAAACTATAGATCAAGGTCACCACCATCACCGTCGGCGTCAACGTCCCAAACAGCGCGTGGCCAGCCCACCAAGGCAGCGCAATATAACTCGCTCCCAAGGCATAGTTCCCAAGCCAACCATTTTGTTTCAGCTTCAGCGGCGGCGCAGAATAAATGTAAGCAATGAAGCAGCCCACCACCGTTAAGACCAACATCACGGGGAAATCATGGCCCGCCCAACGGTCGAGGAGATAGCTCAAACCGATGCCAGAACCCAGGAGTCCGAGAATTTGCGTCACTACCTGGGGTACAGAAATTGCCCCCGAAGGAATAGGACGGTAGGGTTCATTGATCGCATCAATCTCCCGGTCATAGAAATCATTAAGGGTTTGGGTATAGCCCGTGAGTAAAGGCCCTGACAACAACATACAGGTCATGGCCTTGAGAAAATCTTCGACTCCCCACACATAGCCACCGGAGGATGCTGCCCCGCAAACAACCCCCCAGATCAGCGGAATCCAGGTGATGGGTTTCATCAATTGCAGGCGAATTTTCCAGATGGAGGTTTCCCCCCCAGCGGCGCCTTTCATGCCGAGGAGTTGGCGAGCCTTAGAACCCTGTTCCTCTGGGGCTGTGGCTGGTTTTGTGTCTGGATTAGGCGTTTCTGTCATGGCGTCTGGATTGGAATATTTTGTACAGAAAAAGAGCGTAAAGGAAAACCACTCGTCATTGGGCATATTACGCCGCAAGGGGTTTATTTTAACCTAGTCCCCGGTGGGATTTTGCCAATGGGTGAGCCTTGGCTCAAAAAGCTCAAAACACCGTTATGCTGAACATGACCGTCTCTAATGAAATTTACGCAAGCAATAACTGATGCAAGATACTGTGATTGTGCCCCTGGATGTGCCGGATCTCCCTGCGGCGATCGCCTTAGTCGAGAGCTTACCGGAGGTCACTTTCTGGAAAGTGGGCCTAGAATTATTTGTCGCCACTGGGCCGGATATTTTGCGCTACCTCAAAGACCAGGGCAAACGCATTTTTCTTGATCTCAAATTCCACGACATTCCCAATACCGTTGCTGGTGCCTGCCGTTCGGCGCGGGCCTATGAAGTAGATCTTCTGACTATCCACGGTGCTGCCGGGGCGATCGCCTTAACGGCGGCCAAAGAAGCCCTCGGAGATTCTCCGACTAAACTAATTGCGATTACCGTCCTCACCAGCATTAGTCCAGACCAGTTGCGGGACGATTTGCAAGTGGATCTGCCCCTCGATGCCTTTGCCCAACACATGGCCAACCTGGCCCAAGGCGCTGGGTTAGATGGGGCGGTGTGTTCCCCCCAGGAAGTGGCGATGCTGCGGCAATGTTGCGGTCAAGATTTCACCTTAGTTTGTCCAGGGGTGCGGCCCACCTGGGCTCAATCAGGGGATCAACAGCGGGTCATGACTCCCCAGGCGGCGCTCCAACAGGGAGCAAATCACCTCGTCATTGGCCGACCGATCACCCAGGCCGCAGATCCCCAAGCGGCTTGGCAGAAAATTCAAGCAGAGTTGGCGATCGCCTAAATCATTCACCCCAGCAAATCCAGAGACGGAAGACTAAAGATACAATGGCTTAAGTATTCCTGCTTACATTTAGGATTGATTTCACACTAATTACCTATGGTTAGCTTATCGGCAGTCAAAACCTCCATTGAAACCCATCTTTCCGGAGCCCAAGTGTTCGTGAAAGATCTCACCGGTGGCGGCGATCACCTAGAGGCCATCGTCGTTTCCCCCGACTTTGCAGGTCAATCCCGGGTACGCCAACACCAAATGGTCTATGCTGCCCTCAAGGAGGATTTAGCCTCAGAAGCGATCCATGCTTTAGCCCTGCGGACTTTCACCCCGGAGAAATGGGCAGAAGTGGGTCAACCCACTTAAACGGTCGGGGAAACAATGTTTTCCTGAACCCTTGTCAACCCATACTATGAGGAAAAATAGATGTCTTTAACCCCTGAAACCCGCGAAAAAATCGACCAATTGGTCAACAGCAGCAAAATTTTTGTGTTCATGAAGGGCAGTAAGCTAATGCCCCAATGTGGCTTTTCTAACAACGTTGTGCAAATTTTTAACAGTCTCGGCGTTGAATACCAGACCTTTGATGTCCTAGAAGACTACGATGTGCGCCAAGGCATTAAGGAATATTCCAACTGGCCGACGATTCCCCAGGTCTATGTCAATGGAGAATTTGTTGGTGGTTCCGACATCATGATCGAGCTTTACAACTCGAAGGAACTCCATGAGATGCTTGAGGTCGCCCTCGCGTCCTAAGGCGATCGCCTGTTCGAAAACGAAAAATAACTTTGGGAAACAGCGCCACATACCTGTGAAGTCAGAGGCTGTTTCCCTACATTCTGGCCGTCTTAGATAGGCCAAAAATCCCCAGGTTATGCTTAGCCCCGATCTCTATAAGCGCCTACTACGAGGGGAGAAGCTTGCTGCCGAGCTCCCCCCGCTACGTGCCGGTCACCGCCGTTACATCACCGTTTCTGGTGTCAAAAGTATACCTACCAAGCATCCCAACTTTAATAGGGTTCCCTGGCTTTTTCGAGTCAGTGGCTACGAATTACGAGAAGAGCTGCTTGATGAGCATCCTGGCCTAGAAAGTCTTCGGGATTTCCAGAGTGAAGTGGTTGGGGAGGATCACCTTGAAGCAACGGTTGAACGCCTTGCCGGTCAGGCCGTGACCCCACAATCTGCTTCCATTGTCGATGCTCCCTGGTAAAAACAACGCCCCAGGGACAAAAATTCCCTTGCCCCGACGGCAGCCTTAGTAATAGAAATCTGTTTCCGTTTGGGTTTGGGGGTAGGCCATCTCAAAATTGGATGGATCCCGCAGAAAACGAAAAACTTCTTCTTCTAAGCGGTGAATCTTGTACACTTCAAGGGCTCCCGTGTGGTGAAGACAGGCAATATAACCGTCCATGTATTGACGAATATCTTCATAGCGGTTGCCTCTGCGCCACAGTTCTACCATGGCGTCCGTTAAGCGTTGATAGTAGCGGATGGTGAGACTGTCTTGGAGCATAGTCACGGAAGATTAAAAAAACAGTAGATGAGTTTGGGTACAGAGGGAAACGGTTATCGTGTCACCTGATACCTGTTTCTCTTGGCCCTATTTTAGCGATTTTTGTGAATTGGCGCTGATTTTTTTCCCTTTTAAAGGAGATCTCGGCTCTTCGCACAACAACAAAAATCCCCTTCAAATACCCTAATTGCCGATAATTTTTCTTAAAACAATATTAAGTTTTACCAACAAAAAAATAAAAGTATTTCCCAAAATTAATTTTTACACCACGGGGGCGATCGCCGTTATTTTTTCGCTGAACAACACCAGTAAAAAAGCATGGTTGCCCATGCTAAGTTTTTTGCCATCAATTTTTTGTTTTTAAAGCCATTTCTTTGTCGGCCAGAGAGCCAATCCCGACTATTGGGGATGAATCTCAGAATAGGTCGTTGGCAGCGGGGCGATCGCCGTTGGTACTTTTTGGGCCACACACTCCAACGAAAAAGATTTTTCGAGCAATACCAGATCCGTTGTGGGTTCCCAACTGTCTTCAAAAATAGGGAGTGCAAAGGGACAGCTTGTCCAGTCCCCTGCCGCAAACGTTTCGAAGCGTTTACAGATGCCGCCACGACGCCCTTCAGCCTGAAAACAACGACAATGCTTACAAGTGGAGACTGAGCAACTTTGCGGTTTCATAAACGCTCCCCTAGGGATCCCATGTCATAAAAATTTTATTTATGTTTTCATTATGTGACTGTTACCCAGATCACCAGATCCCCTGAAGCTTAATCCCTGCCCTTGATTAACCCGGATCAAGGCACAATTAAAGTTTGTTTTTTTTTATATTTGATGTTTCAACTTCTTAACAGTAATTTTAAATAGGTATATGTGCCTGTAACCCCCTAAGATATGGCAAAAACGCAATCAATTCACTATGGGGATCATTTAACAATCAAGATGTTTTTTCTCTGTATTTCCCCAGAAAAATAAAATAAGCCAGTGATTACGTCCAAAAAACCTTGGCGATCGCCATATTTTTACCGAACATTTCAGAATTCCCACAGGTCGGCAGTCGCGATTCTGGCACTTTGCTTTATTCCCTGCAAAAAGTGAGTTAGGGATCATCCTCAAGGGGAGCATTTTCTGGCTCGGTAGAAGTTTCCGGGGCCGAAGATTCGGGAGGAAGGCCCAAACCTAAGGGTTGTTGTTCCTGCCAAACCTGCACAATGCAAAAGCTACAAACCTGCCACCGTTGTAGTTCCCCAGGGGGCGTCGCTCTTTGGCAACGGGGACAGGCAGGTAACCCAGCGAAGAGTTGCTTTTGGGTTTCGGCCCAGTGGCGTGCAGCTTCGAGGGGATCTTGATTTGTTTGACGAGCATCCGGGCGCTGGGGTTGGTCTGGACGAGGAGGGATCTGGCTCGGATGGGGGAGATTTGGGTCGGCGGCCAGGGGGGAATAGGCAGGCCGTCGGTGCCAGTGGACGGTAGAAAACCGGAGATCCTTGAGGGGAGGGTTTAGTTGGGCATTGAGCTGGGCCAGCAGGCGGCGGCGCTGGAGATTTAGATGCTGTGACCAGGTGTGATTGGGGGTGGCGACCCACAAAACGTCATCAATGATCCGAATGGGATGACTGTTAGCCAGGCTTTTTTTCGGCAGGATCTTTTGCCAACGCTTATTAACGGCTGTAAAACGTTTTTGGTGCGCCCAGGCGGGTTGGTCAAGCAGATGGTTGAGGAGATGATCAATGGATTGGAATCCCATGGGGCGTCGGAGAATGCAGGGCAAAGGACAGGCAAAGGACAAGGGAAAATGGCGAAAGGGCGATCGCCTTTTGTCTGTGACTACCACATTACCTCTGGGGAGAGAGAACGATAAAATATGGGGCAAGTCTTTGGGGTTTGTTCACGATGGCTCGTTCTTCCCAACGGTCTCGCACCACCGAAAAAGTCCTTGATGTCAAAACACGCATTGCCCAGAGTCATTATGGTCTTTTGGGCCTATCACCGACGGCATCGCCGCTAGAAATCCGCCAACGTTACCGGGAACTTAGCAAGCAGTTTCACCCCGATACGACGGTTTTACCGGAAGCGGAAGCCACGGCAAAGTTTCAACGTCTCAATGAAGCCTACGGCATTTTAAGCAGTCCGGAGCGGCGATCGCTTTACGATTTGCAGATTGGCTTTTCTCGCTACAGTGTGATCCAGCCCTTACAAAATGAGCAGGGAGAGCGTGGTTATTCAAATTCTGCCTATCTAGACCCGACGGATCGGCCCCTCTCGGCGGGGGAAATTTTCGCGCTTTTTATTATGGGTTTAACTTTTGTCGGTTGTGTATTGTTGGCGATCGCCCTAGGGATTAGCCGCCAAGACCTAAATCTAGAGGGATTGTTTTAGGGTTGCAGTGCAGTTGTCACCAAAAAGAAATTGGTAGACTGAACTGTGGCCTTTTGAGCCAAGCCAATCACCCTCTACCAAAACCATGTCCACGATGCCTTCCCTTGATAGCCCCCTCTACAACCATCCCCTCCCCAAAATTGAGCAGTGGCTCCGGGAGATGGGCTGCGAGCAAGATCCCCAAAATCTCCACTGTTGGACAGTCGGCCGCCCTGGTTGGCAAGCAGAAATTCGCCTCGAAATCGAAGAGCTGGCAGTGTCCTACCTCAAAGCGGGGGCTGATGGTTCTGATATTGAGCGTTCGTTTAAATATTCCCTCAGCCGTCGAGATATTGAAGCTGCTGTTTTTTCAGGGCCTTAAGGGTTTCTGGTTGCAAATCCGGGAGAGTAATGATTTCCAGAAAGCCTTCCTGGGCCTGGGGTGGCGCGGCTTCGAGATCGTGGATCATTTTTTCGATAATTTCTGGGGGAACCTGGCGCGATCGCCTTTGGTTACGGGCCAAGCAAATCTCTAGAGGACAAGCTAAATACCAAGCCAGCCAATCCATGGGCGGGCATTTTTCTAAAAAATCTAATCGCCAGGGTTGATGGCAGTTGGTGGCATCATAAATGACAGGTTTTCCCTGGGCGATCGCCTGGTGTAGCCGCCACAGCACAATCGCCTCAATGGTGGGCCAATCCCCTTGAATCCCTGGATCCTCGTACAATTGCGCCCGAATCCCATCGGTAGAAATTAAGCAAGCCTGGGGCATAGTTTGGCGCAACCACTGGGCAAAGGTAGATTTGCCAGAACCAGGGGCACCAATGAGAAAATGCGATGGGGGTTGTGCCGAGGAAAACACAATCAGTTTGAACTCATAGTTTTGCGTAATATCGACGAATCAACGGGGATAGATGAAAACTTTTGCTGAGATGACAATGGGACGCTGGCTCGCCTGCGGGGGCTTGGCACTCTTGATTTTTTTTATGTTTTTGCCGCCGAGTTATTACCTCATGGCCGCCTTCCCTTGGATCTTACTCTGGCAGGGGGGATTCTTACTGTTGGGCCTTGCCCTCTTGGTGATGCTCCGGAAATTTGAGCTGCCTTTTCGTCCCCTAGGCTATGGTTTGGATTGGGGCATTCTCGCGGTGGCGATCGCCTGTGGACTATCCACCGTATTTGCGCCGTTTAAAGGGGTTGCCCTATTTAATCTCGTCACTGTTTCCGGGTATGGCGTTGTCCTCTATGGTCTCCGGAACCTTGGCGGCCTGGGTGTTTGGACTTGGCAAAATCAATGGCGGGGCCTCGTGGGGCTGGGCTTTGGGATCAGTTTCGTGAGCCTGATTGGTTGGTTAATGACCGCTGGCGAGCTAGAACGCAACTCCATTCCCCTGGGCCATCACAACTTTATGGCGGCCTATTTCTGTCTTGTGTTGCCGATGATCTTGAGCTTTGCCCTTGCCCACCGGGGAAAAATGCGGGGTTTACTCTTGGTACTGAGTACTCCCCTGCTTTATCTCCTCTACACTTGCTCCTCCCGGGGGGGATTTGTGGGGTTATTTTTGTGGGCGATCGCCACCATTGCCTTCGTTATTGGCCGCACAAAAGGAAAAAAACGTTTAATCTCCGGCACCATTGCCCTATTTCTGTTGGGGATCATGGTGACAGCGGGGTTACAACACCCCCGGGTGCAGCGGCTGATTCAAATTGATCTCAACGATGGCCTCCCAACGGTGCAGTTTCAGGTGGATGGGGAAACCGAAGACCGCTTGTTTATGTGGCAGGCAGGCTTAAATATTTTGCGAGATCGCCCTTTAACGGGGGTCGGCCCTGGGAATATGTCCCGGGAATATAACCTCTATCGTCCGATCAATGTCGGCTCCGGCGCCGCCCACATCCAACAACTCCACAGCAATCCGATCCAACTCCTGGGAGAACTGGGTTTAATCGGTGGGGTGGCGATCACCTTTTTCTTGGTGCAGCTAATTCGGCTCGGTCATCGTATCCATCACCACACAGATAACCCGAAAATCAAACGGTTGTTCTATGGTTTGGGGGGCGGTTGGTTTGCCTACGCCATGGCGACCCTCACCGATTATCAATTAGAAAATATCCCCATCAGCCTTACCCTAACTTTGACCATTATTTTGCTGCTGAGTGTTGCAGATCAGGTTTTAAACGAAGCCACTCCCCAACCCTTGCCCATTCCCGAACGCCGTTTGTGGAGCTTAGGAAGCCTCGCTGGTTTTCTGGGGGCCTTGTTAGTTGCTGTGCCCTACAGTGCTGGGATGTATCTTTTTTCACGGGGGCAGACCCTCTGGGCCAATGGGCAACCGGAAGCGGCCTTTACCGCAGTGAACCGCGCCTATGCCCTCAATGGCTGGAATGTGAACTATCCCCTCCGCTTGGGCCTGTGGCTGTGGGGAACGCGCCAAGCAACGGATAACCCAGAAAGCAACCAACAAACCACAGAACTGGCGGCGGAATATTTCCTCGATGCCCACTCCCTGATCCCCAACGATTACTATGCCAACGTTAATACAGGGGTTGTGCTGCGGGAATTAGATCCAAGCTTGGCGCAACCATACTTTGAACGGGCCATCCAGTTGTTATCACGGGAGGCAGAACCCACCTATTTTCTCCTCGGTCAAACCTACCTCCAGACCGATCAACGGGAAAAGGCGATCGCCGCCTTTGCGCTCCAGGGCTTAGTCGACCCCAATATCATGACCCTCGGCCAATGGGATCAAGAACCCTTTGCGGCGGTGCGGGTGGAGGCCGTCGAAGCGTCCCTCGCTTTGTACCAAGACCTCCTGGATCGTCTCGATCCCCAGGATCCCTACGTTATCACCCTCCAAGAGCGAATGGCCTGGTTGGCCTGGTGGCATGGTCTGCCGATTCCCCACCGGGATCATCTCAGCCAATTTTCACCAATGGTGCAAGCGTTGATTTTAGGCGATCGCCAACCCGAACAAGCCTTGGAAATCATCGACCAACAAATTACCCAAAACCCAGACAATAATACCCGTTGGCTCATTCTCAAGGCCTGGTTTCAGCCGGACTTTAATCTGAATCTAAACCTCAAACAAGCCGATGCAGAAGACTCCCAAACCTATCTCCTGACCTCCCGCCGTGCCGAAGGGGTGACGCTCCAGGCATGGCTGAAGCAGATTGTCGAACTTGCCAAACCCGTCGGTAGTGAGCGCCTAGCCTCTCGATTGCTTTACCGTAGTGAGGATTTTGAAGCGGTGGATACGGTGTTGCGTCCCGATGATCTCCAGACGTTTCGTCTCCTGTCACTGTTGGGGCTGGGAAGTGGTTATCCCCGCACGTTCCCGGTTTTAGATCAGCTGATCAACGATGTCCGTACCGAGGCGTTGGGCCTGCCTCACCCCACTGAAAACGATTTCCAACTCAGGGAACAATAGATTTCACGGTCAACATTTAAGCGCAATTTAAAAATTTCATGGGTAATGCATCAAAAACTTGGCTGTTGGGCCTTGATCGCCAGATCTGGATCCTCGCAGCAGGCCGACTCCTTTCCCAGATTGGCACCGGGTTCACTGCCTTTTATGCGCCGATCTTTTTCGTAAATCAAGTGGGCCTATCAGCGACCCAGGTGGGCCTCGCGTTAGGGAGTGCCTCGGTTTCGGGGGTTGTGGGCCGTTTTTTAGGGGGAACAGGGGCGGATAATCCAGCCTGGGGACGCAAAAAAACGCTGCTGGCCGCCGCAGGAGTTTCAGCGATCGCCGATGTGGCTTTGGCAACGGCAGATACGTTTTGGCTGTTGGTGTTGGGAAATTTGTTAATGGGCTTGGGGATCGGTCTGTATTGGCCCGCCACAGAAACGGTGGTGGCAGATTTAACCAGCGGTAGTCAGCGCAATGAAGCCTTTGCCTTGGTGCGCCTGGCGGACAACATTGGCCTCGGTACAGGGGTGATGCTGGGGGGCTTGATCATTGCGACGATTCAAAATTATCGTTTGCTGTTTGTCCTCGATGGCGTCAGTTTTGTGGTGTTTTTTGGGGTGATCTGGGTGGCGATCGCCGAAACCTACCAAAGCCACGAGGATGTTAAAGCTGAAGGTAATAGCTGGTTAACGGCCCTCCAGGATCAACGGCTGGTAATTTACATGGCCGTCAATGTGATGTTTACGCTGTATATCGCCCAGATCCAAAGTACAGCGCCCTTATACCTCACGAATTTTATTGAATTTTCGCCCCAGGTGATTAGTGGCCTGTTTGCCTGGCATATCGTGTTTGCTTCCGTCTGTCAGTTGCCCATTGCCCGGCGTTTAAATGGCTTAAGCCGACCCCATGCCCTGATGGTTTCTCTGCTGTTGTGGGGAATAGGCTTTACGGTGATGTGGGGGGCTGGCATGGGCGCGATTCCGGCATTGGTGGGAGCGATCGCCAGTCTGGGGATTTTAGCCCTAGCCACCGATGCCTATACCCCAGCCGCTTCTGCTTTAGTGGTTGATCTCGCCCCAGCCTCCCAACGGGGTGTTTACTTGGCGCTCAATTCCCAATGTTGGGCGATTGGTTATTTAATTGGGCCACCGATCGGCGGTTGGGCCTTGGATCAGGTGCCGGCGATCGCCCATGGATTTTGGCTGGCGGGGGCAGTGAGTATTGTCCCTTGTCTGTTAACCTTGCGGTACCTCGAAACCCTCATCACCCACAAAAAAACGGAGGGTTAACTCCGTTCAATGGTCAATTATTTCCTATAAATTCACTAAGTCTGAGAAACAAAACTTTCTTCTTCTCCCTGGTGGGTGGTTTTAACCCACTTGAGCCGTTTGGGGCGCACCGACATCCGGGCCGTAGTCAGTGGCATCACGACCATCCAGTGGAGCATATAAACCATCGTCAGACCACAGGCCGTAAAAATTTTCGTGACCTTCGCCCAAGTCCAGGGCAACTCGCGATAGACACGCATATTTCCCTGCACCATTGCCCAGAGGGAAAGGCCGAGGGCGAGGGTCGTCATCGGCATCAGGACGGGTAAATGGCCCTTCAGTACCGCAAAAATAAAGTCGGGAATCGCCGCAGTGGGGAGCAAATATTGCATCAAAATAAAGGAAAAGAGATCGACTTTTTTACCAAAGCCGAGGCGCTTATTCGAGAAATATCGCCAATAGTCGAGGTAGCGCTGGTAACCCCCTTCGGCCCAACGGCTGCGCTGGTGCCAGAGGGCGATCGCCTTGGTGACTCCTTCTTCGTTAACAGCGGGATTAAGCAAAAAGCCAATTTTCCAATTGTCCAGGTGAAGGCGGATGGTGAGATCCAAATCATCGGTGATCGTTTCTTCGTTCCAACCACCACATTGATCCAAGGCAGAACGGCGCACAAACTGACCATTACCCCGTAATTCGCCGATGCCCCCCAGGGCAATCCGTTGTTGTTGAAAATAACTGTCGAGGATCATTTCTGTGGCTTGACCCTTCGTCCAGAAATTTAGCGGTTCGTTGGCGATCGCCTTCCGGACTTGGATCGCCCCGACATTCTCATCGGCAAAGAGGGGCACCACATGGCGCAAAAATTCCGACGGTACCGTGGCATCGGCATCAAAGACCGCAATAATTTCGCCCTGGGTTTGGGCTAGAACTTGGTTGAGGGCACCTGACTTCCCACCACCGGCATTGGGAGAGCGATGCACCACCTTTAACTGGGGATACTCCAGGGCCAATTGATCGAGGATCTGGGGCGTTTTGTCGGTGCTGGCATCATCAATTAACCAGACCTCACATTTCGCCGTCGGGTAATCCAATTGGCAGAGATTTTTTACTAAACGCCCAATCACTGCCTCTTCGTTCTTCGCCGAGACAATGAGGGAAACGATGGGTGCAGTGGTTAAATCCTCGTCAGCTAGGGGTTGGGGTTGGGGATCAGGCTGGGCGCTAACCAAACGGATGGCCTGAACCAAAAGCAGACCCGTAGCCCCCAAAACCGCCGTTGACCCCCAGCTCACACTGTGCAGGACAAAGGCGATCGCCCAGATGAAACTAAGCATAAAGGCTGACTTTTTGCGACGCCCCCCTAATCCCTGGAAAAAATCACTCCGAAATTCCGCTTCGGCCACCTCTGGATCAGTCAGTTCATCTAAAAAAGCCCCAAGGGGATCGTGATTGTCATCGGTTTGCCAGGGTTGATTTGCCATGCGGAGATTCTCCTCTTCCAAAAAGTGCGGTTCGGGGGCTGGGGATAATTGCGTTTGCCGCTCGACATTCATGATAATCGATAGGCCTGCCCCCTTGGGGAACGGTTCTCAAGGGACTGTGTGACCATCGCTACGGAGTTGGCGCAGTGAAGGTTACTCCTTCGTAAATGTCCGTGAGGGGGGCATCAAGATCAAAGGATTCTAAATGGGCGATCGCCTCAAGCCCTTCGTAAATTTGTACTGTCCAGATGTCTTGGGTCTGTCGGCGAAAACATTGCACAAAGGGGCTTTCTGTGCCAACGAGTAGATATTCTTCTAGGCTGGGCAGGGTGCGATAGTACAAAAATTTAGCGGTTTGATCGAAATTTTTTGTCGAGGGAGAAAGCACTTCGATGATCAGTTTCGGAAAGTTGAGATAAGTCTGGGCCGGATCATCGCGGCGATCGCAGGTTACAAGGACATCTGGATAAAAAAAGCGTTGCTGATTTGTGACATTTACTTTCATGTCAGACATATACGTCAGACAGCCAGAGCCTTTCAGATGATTTCTCAACAACATAGCACAGTTCAAACTAATCAAATTGTGGTTTCCTGTGCCGCCAGCCATGGCATACAGCTCACCATCGACATATTCATGGCGGATATCACTGGTCGCTTCAAAGGCGAGATATTCCTCTGGGGTTAGGTGTGTATGGTCACTGAGAGCAATCATAATTTTCTGTGATGAGCGTTTACCTAAAGCTTTTTCATCGGGGCCACCCGGGGATCAATGATTTTTTTACCGAGATTCGGAAACTGGATCGCTAGGTTGGTCTTTTTGTCATCCCCAAAGATTTTGATCACTTCTCCTTCCCCAAAAACATTGTGATGGACGCGATCGCCAATGTCCCATTTTTGTTGGGCCACTTCGGTACGAGCCGCCTGCCGTTCCCGTCTTTTCTGGGAGCGCTGCTTCTGGCTAATGGACATCATTTTGGGTTCCTGCTTCGGGGGCATTGGGGCTGGCGATCGCCCATTGGAAGTTACCAACTCCTGGGGGAGTTCTGCGAGAAATTGCGAGGCAACGGCAGGTTCTCGATAACCCCACATATACCGCTCCCTGGTATAGCTGAGGAATAATTGCTCTTGAGCGCGGGTCAGGCCCACGTAACACAACCGTCGTTCTTCTTCTAAAGCAACGGGATCATTTAAGGAGCGGGTATGGGGAAATAGCCCCTGCTCTAGCCCCACCAAAAAGACCACCGGAAATTCCAAACCCTTGGCCGAATGAAGTGTCATCAAAGAAACTTGCTGGGACTCATCATTGAGGTTATCGAGATCCGAAGCAAGGGACGCATTTTCCAAAAAGCCATTTAAGCTGCTGTCTTCGTTTTCGTCTTGGAATTGCAGCATTGCATTGTAAAGCTCGGAAATATTTTCCACACGACTGTCGGCTTCTTCAGTACCTTGCATTTTTAAATCATCGATATAGCCGGAATTTTCCATCACATAATCGAGGATATCTGCACCGCGCATGGTCGCCATTTTGCCCTGCATTTCCTGGATCAGCCCCGTAAACTCGTTAATTTTCCGAGCCGCCCGCCCGGCAATGGTGGCCACAGAGGTTTCATCGCTGAGGATTTCCCAGAGGGGACAGCCTAATTCTTGGGCGGCGTGGTTAAGTTTATCGACGGTGGTTTTGCCGATGCCCCGCTTGGGAGTATTAATCACCCGCATCAGGCTCAGGGTATCTGCGGGATTGGCGATCGCCTTGAGGTAAGCGAGGGCATCTTTAATCTCTTTGCGGTCATAGAATTTGAAGCCGCCCACCACTTGGTAGGGAATATTGTTACGAATCAGGAGATCTTCAAAGGGACGGGATTGGGCATTGGTGCGGTAGAGGATCGCAAAGTCGCCCCAGTCGAGTTCTGGATTTTTGCGCCGCAGACCGAGGATTTGATTTAAAACAAACCGCGCTTCTTCGTTTTCGTTATCCGCCTTGTGGCAATAAATTTCTTCCCCGGCGCCCCGGGTGGCCTTGAGCACTTTATCGATGCGCTGGCTATTTTGCTCGATCAAGGCATTGGCGGCTTTCAGAATATTTTCCCGGGAGCGGTAATTTTCCTCCAACTTAACCATCGTCTGGGTCTCGTCATCGGGGAGGCGATCGCCAAAATTTTCTTGGAATTCCAGCAAGATTGTGAAGTCCGCCATCCGAAACGAATAAATGGATTGATCCGCATCGCCAACAACAAACAAAGAGCGATTATGCCAACCCAAAGCGGCCTGGTTTGTTTCGCCATTGGTACTGAGTAGCCGAATCAACTCATACTGAATCCGGTTTGTATCCTGATACTCATCCACAAGAATATGGTGAAATTGACTGTGCCAATAGCCGAGGATCGATTCATTTTGTTGGAGCAGCCGCACCGGGATCAGGATTAAATCATCAAAGTCAAGGGAATTATTCGCCGCCAAAGCCGTTTGATAGGCTTCATAAACTTCCGCCACCACTTTGCCTTTGTAACCCCCTTGCTGCCGGGCATAGTCATTGGGGGCAAGGCCGAGGTTTTTGGCGTTACTAATCTGATAGCGGATGGTACGGGGATTAAATTTTTTATCGTCTAGGTTCAGTTGCTGGGTGACAATGCGTTTGATCAATGTCTGGACGTCGCTATCGTCCATGATCGTGAAATTGCGCTGCCAGGTGCGGCCCCGTTCGTCCTGATATTTGTTGATGTCGTACCGGAGAATTCGCGCGCAGAGGCTGTGAAACGTGCCAATCCAAAGCTGCTTAGTGACTTGTTTGTAAACCTGCGATCGCAATTTTTTTTGCTCAAACTCCGGCAGCCCTCCCAAGGGTTTACCATGTCGCAGTTCTGCGAGCTGTTGGGCATAGAGCAGTTCCACCCGTTCTTTCATTTCGCGGGCGGCTTTGTTCGTAAAGGTGACGGCCAGAATATTTTCTGGATCAACACGGTGGTTGCGGATCAAATGGGCAATGCGAAACGTCAAAGCCCTGGTTTTGCCTGAGCCAGCCCCAGCCACCACCAGGAGTGGCCCACAAAAATGTTCAACAGCACGACGTTGGGAGGGGTTGAGTTGGGCTAACAAGTCAGACATGGAAGGTAAGGTTCACAGCACAAGGAGAGACCTTATTTTGACATACTCCCCGGCGTGGCAGGGTTCGGTTAGTTCATCTCGGCGATCGCCCCTTTGTAGAGTTTTTGGATGGACTTGATCACCCGCTGAAAAGGAGAGTTTGCGTGCTGGGACTCCGGCGCTAGAGATTGCAAGCGATTAAGCAATTTCGCCTCTTCCGTTTCAATTTGACTATCGCTGTAGACCATGTGGCTAACCGCATCGAGCAGTTCTTGGTATTCCGCCTCGTTGGTATGGTCATCAATGTATTCTTCAACGAGACGGTAACAATCCTCTGGTTTAACAGGAACCGCCTCACATAACAAAGCCCGAATATCCGGATCTTGGGAGAGATTTTTTTGATCTGCAATTTGGTGGAGATATTGACGTTCTTCTACCTGGATTTCGCCGTCGATCCAAGCGGCACTAAAAAGAATTTTAAAAAGTTGTTTGTTTTTATCTGCCGTCTGCATGGGGGGTCCTCCCGAATCAGTGGGGAAAGTAATGGGCCAAAACCTTCTTGATTGTCTCTACCCTAAACTCCCCGTCTTGTGACCCCGAATTTTCTGTTGAATATCTTAAACATTCTGACTTGAACTTTTCCTGAACCTGCACCGATTCAACCAGAAAGAAAGGCGATCGCCCCGAAGAGACCCCCACCAATCGTTTACAATAATTAATACTTTTTTGAGAATCAAACCGTAGGACAAAAGTAATGCGTGTAGCAATCGTTGGAGCAGGCCTCGCCGGACTCAGCACCGCCATTGAACTGGTCGATGCAGGCCATGAAGTCGAAATCTTTGAAGCTCGCCCCTTTGTCGGTGGAAAAGTCGGCAGTTGGGTTGACAAAGACGGCAATCACATCGAAATGGGCCTCCATGTCTTCTTCGGTTGCTACTACAACCTATTTGCCCTGATGGAAAAAGTCGGTGCCGGCAATAACCTCCGCCTCAAGGAACACACCCACCAATTCATTAACGAAGGGGGCAAAATTGGCGAACTCGACTTCCGTTTTCCTGTCGGTGCTCCTTTCCATGGTCTCAAAGCCTTTTTTACCTCTTCTCAACTTTCGGCGATCGACAAAGCCGCCAATTCCCTTGCCCTCGGCACCAGTCCCATCGTTCGGGGTCTGATCGACTTTGACGGTGCTATGAAAACCATCCGTGACCTCGATAAAATCAGCTTTGCCGATTGGTTCCGGAGCCATGGCGGTAATGACGGCAGTCTGAAAAAAATGTGGAATCCGATCGCCTATGCCCTTGGTTTTATCGACACCGAAAATATCTCCGCTCGCTGCATGTTGACCATCTTCATGTTCTTCGCCGCAAAAACTGAAGCCTCAGTGCTGCGGATGCTCGAAGGCTCTCCCCACGAATATCTCCACAAACCGATTGTCAACTACCTCGAAGCCCGGGGCACCAAGATTCATACCCGCCATCGGCTTACCGATGTCAACTACACCTTAGAAGGACAATCCAAAATTGATGGCATCGTCATTAACAACGGTGAAACTACCGAGACCATCACCGCCGATACCTATGTTTTTGCCCTTGATATCCCTGGTATCCAGCGCATTATTCCCGAAGCTTGGCGTCAATGGTCGGAATTTGACAACATCTACAACCTCGAAGCTGTGCCTGTCGCCACTGTGCAATTACGCTTTGACGGTTGGGTAACAGAACTCAACGACCCCGAAAAACGTAAACAACTCCAAGAAGCGGTCGGTATTGATAATCTGCTCTACACCCACCAAGCCGATTTTTCCTGTTTTGCCGATTTAGCTCTCGCCAGTCCCGCCGATTACTACAAAGAAGGTGAAGGTTCTCTTATGCAATTGGTTTTGACGCCCGGCGATCCATTTATCAAAAAGAGCAATGAAGAAATCGCCCAGCACGTCTTGGCCCAGGTACATAAACTCTTCCCTTCTTCCCGAGAGCTCAATATGACTTGGTCAAATGTCGTCAAACTCGCCCAGTCCCTTTACCGAGAAGCCCCCGGCATGGATGTGTATCGCCCAGCCCAAGCGACGCCCATCAACAATTTATTCTTAGCCGGAAGCTATACCCAGCAAGACTACATCGACAGCATGGAAGGCGCAACAATTTCCGGTCGCCAAGCAGCAGCAGCAATCCTCCGTACCGTCGAAGAACCACGCGAGAAAACCCCTGCGGTTGTGTAGGATGAAACTACTGCGGCATTATTGCAACTGAAAAAATTGTCCACCAAGCCTCCTGATACCAATAGAACGGGGGCTTTTTAATTGTTTTCTGACAAAAAACAAAAAAAGAGAGGAATTCAATCCTCTCTCAAACTTTTAAGTGCTTTTTTAACAATCAATTTGTGATAACTGATCCTGGAATGTCGTCAGTTCTCAGAAATTACATGAGGCCGAGTTGTGCCAGAATACCTTTTCCGGTTAGGAGCTCAGTCAAAAGACCGATTACGAAACCGAGCATTGCTAGGCGACCGTTCCAGTTTTCAGCGAAGGCGCTAAAACCAAATTTGCTTTCTTGATTTTCCATAATTTATTTCCTCAGAAGAATCTTGACGTATATAGTTGTTTTCTAGTCAACCAGTTGATACTTAATTTAACAAAAGTACAGATATCTTGCAACGTTTTGTTACTTGCTTAAAGGGGAATTTCTTCGAGGATTGAAACGAAAACAGGGCTGGAACTCTTTTCCTTCAAGGGTTTTCGCCTACATCTTGTCCGTAGGCTTTCCATGACAAACTAATCAAACCATTGATAATCGCCACGGCAACGGTCGCGCCACCTTTACGACTTTGCATGCAAATGTGTGGAATCGCCGCTTCTTCTAAATACTTTTGGGGCGCTGTGCCTGTCAGAAAATTAGCAGGAGTAAAAATGACCAGCGCAGGGCGAATGATGCCTTTTTTGACTAAAGTGACCAGACTAGACAGGGCGGTTTGGGATTGGCCAATGACAAAAATTGCTTCTGGATAACGGCGCGCCAGGGTTTCCATGCCCCAAGCGGTTTTTGTCTTTTCCCGTTGGGGGCGGGTGAGGGTATCGGCGCTACAGTAAACGGGATTGGCGAAGGAATTTTGAAGCTGCTCTGTGATGCCTACACGAACCATCGGAGCATCGACGATGATCGTACCGCGAGCGGCCAGGGCCGCTGCACCAGCCTGGAGGGCGTGTTCTGAAAAGTGAATCAGTTGGGCATACTCAAAGTCAGCGGTACAGTAAATGACCTGACGCACAATTTCATATTCGGCAGGGGAAAAGGAGTGTTTGCCAATTTCGCGATCAATGAGGGCTAAACTTTGGGCGTCGGTCAGATGCCATTCCATCATATTTTGTACTGCCTAGGCGTTGTTGGGCTCTGTTCGGTAGTCCTCCACAATTTTGACATACCCGAAAAGCCACTAGAGTAGTTCTCCGGGAAAAATTAACTTGACATTAGTTTCATTGCAAAGCGCCTAAATATCTTGATGGGTAAGTGTTTCGGCATTATTCGGACAGTTTTTTATCTGGGCTTGAAATTCTGGAAGTAATGATTGGGTCTTTGGTTTTTAATTGCCTTGAATGCGTTCGGGATTGCCGAAATAGTCTGGGGGAGATTTTTGAGTTGAGTCAACGGGGGGAATCACCGGCCACTGCTCACTTAGGGTTTGTAGGAGTTGATCCTGTTGTTGTCGATAGCCGCTAACGTCCCAGGTGCCGTTATTGATAATGGCAAACCAGACATTGCCTTGGGTTTGGGTTGGCATAACCCCAGCGAGGGCACTGACTTGGTTGAGGGTGCCCGTTTTAAAGGCGATGCCTGGGGGAATGGTGCGGTTATTGACGGTGCCGCCGCGATCTTGGCCTGCAATGGGTAGGAGATCGAATACGGTAAAGGGTTGTCCTTGGAGTTTGCTGTCGATGGCTTGGAGCATTGCTACGGCAGCCCGGGGGGAGATTTTGTTTTCGACGCCGAGGCCAGATCCGTTAATGAGCTGGATTTCTGAAGTTGGAATATTTAGGCTTTGGGCAATGTCTGTTCCCATGGCTGGGCCACCGTTTAGGTTTTGGGCGATCGCCTCGGCTACGGCATTGTTGCTGTAGAGATTCATTTGTTTGAGGATGTCGGCCAGGGTTAAGGATTGATGGCTAAGGACGAGGGTTGCACCATCGGGTAGGGCTTGGCGAGCAAGGATTTTTCCGGCGATCGCCACCTGGGGACGAGACGGACGCGGTGACATCTGTTGATATTGGGTTTCGATGGTGTCGTTCCAGGCGCGTTGATCAAGGGCGAGGCGCAAACTGTCCCCAGAGGTGGCAGGCTCGGCGACATAATTCATCATGAAGTCACCGACAATAATTAAATCTCCTTCAATTTGACGAATTCCCGCTTGATTTAGGGCATTTCCCAGGGCGATCGCCTCTTCCCAAACAAATAAAGGATCGCCCCCTGCCTCAATAATCAAATCTCCCTGAACTAGGCCATTAGCCACCGTCCCCGTTGTGTAAACACGGGTGGTAAAGCGATGGGTCAACGGCCACTGCTCCAAGGCCGCTAGGGTAGTCGCAATTTTCGTTAGTGAAGCTGCCGACAGAGGTTGATTTCCCTGGTGGTTCCCCAGGGTTGACCAGGCTGATTCTAGCCAAATGCCCTGTAACGTTGGATCTTTGCCGCCAGAATCTAATTGCGCTAAGTATCGATCCACAATGGTTTGGGTATTGGTGTCCTGTTGGTAGCGAATCTCGAAGAGGCCCGCTTCTTGCCATTGCAAGCTTGCGTAGGAGGCGATCGCCAAATCCGTGCCATCCCCTTGCTGAAAAAAGCCCAAAAAACCCAAAGTTAACCCATTTAACATACCGTAAACCCCCATTGATCCCCGTCAATGCAAAATCACAATCGAAATTTGGGTCAATGATATCAACATCAAAATCTTCTCAGCCGTGACTTCAGTGACCCAACAGGCTTCTGGTAATATGTTGAAGGCTTCTATTCCTGATAAAAATGTCATCGACACGCGCAAAAATAGCCGTAGACGCTATGGGGGGAGATTATGCTCCAGACGAAATCGTTGCTGGGGCGATCCGAGCCGTAGAAGAACTCAATGTAGAAGTTTTTCTAGTCGGTGACCCTGTCCGCATTCAAAAGTATTTAGACGAACATTCATCTCCAGCCAACCAGTTTCTCCATGTGGTAGAAGCCGAAGGAGTGGTGGAAATGTGCGAAGAACCCCTCGTGGCCATTCGGCGCAAGCCCAAAGCGTCAATTAATTTATCGATGCAGCTTGTCCGTAAAAAACAAGCCGATGCCGTCGTTTCGGCGGGGCATTCTGGGGCGGCGATGGCTGCGGCTCTTTTGAAATTAGGTCGCATTAAGGGCATTGATCGGCCTGCAATTGGTGCCGTATTTCCGACCCTGGATCCCGAACGCTCGGTGATCGTGCTTGACGTGGGAGCGAATGTTGATAGTCGTCCGAAATATCTGGAGCAGTTTGCCCTGATGGGGACTATTTACAGCAAGTATGTCCTGGGGAACCGGGAACCACAGGTGGGCTTATTGAATATTGGTGAGGAGCCTTCCAAGGGCAACGAACTGGCCCTAAAAACCCACGAACTATTGAGTAGTAACCCTGCAATTCCTTTCAAGGGGAACGCCGAAGGACGAGATGTGCTGTCCGGTGAGTTTGATGTGGTGGTCTGCGATGGTTTTACAGGGAATATCCTCCTAAAGTTTGCAGAATCAGTCGGCGCAGTACTCCTACAAATCTTAAAAGAAGAATTACCCCGTGGTCTGCGGGGCAAGCTGGGGGCGGCGGTATTAACTCCAAACCTCAAAAGGATTAAGCAACGTATTGATCATGCGGAACACGGTGGCGCACTGCTATTTGGAGTGGCTGGGGTGTGTATCATTAGCCACGGTAGCTCGAAGGCACCGTCTATTTTTAATGCGATTCGTTTAGCTAAAGAAGCAATTGACAACCAGGTAATCCAACGGATTCAAAATTACACGGAGGAACACCAAGCTCTGCTTGAGCAGCAAACGAACTCCACCACCACACTCTCTGAAGTGGCATCCAGTGCCATGATAGAAAAAAGCGAGTGAATGAATTACTATCAGATGAATCATCTCCGAGGAAGGAAGGGAGTCGAGCATTGAAATTTGATGGGGCAGGTATTGCCATTACAGGAAGTGGCTCTGCCACACCAAAAGCAGTCATCCATAATGATGATCTGAGTCAGTTGGTAGAGACTTCAGACGAGTGGATTCGCACTAGAACGGGGATCGCAAATCGTCATTTACTTCCAGAAGATAGTAGTTTGAGTGAATTGGCGGCAGAGGCGGCAAAAAAGGCGATCGCCGCCGCCCATTTACACCCAGAAGAAATTGATTTGATTATCCTGGCGACTTCCACGCCGGATGATTTATTTGGCAGTGCCGGGAAAGTGCAGCAGTTGATCGACGCGAAAAATGCCACCGCCTTTGATCTGACGGCGGCCTGTTCTGGGTTTGTGTTTGGTTTAGTAACAGCAGCCCAGTATATTCGGACGGGCACCTTTCAAAAAATTGTTGTGATTGGTGCCGATGTGTTGTCCCGGTGGGTGGACTGGGGCGATCGCACCACCTGTGTATTGTTCGGCGATGGCGCTGGGGCCGTGGTTTGTCAGAGCAGCCCCCAGGATCAGTTGCTCGGCTTTGAGATGTACAGCGACGGTAGCCAAAACGAATGCCTGAATCTTGCCTACGACGGGCATCCCAAATATTTAATCCATGATGTGTCAATTCAAAAAGGTGGCTATCGAGCAATCACCATGAATGGGCGCGAAGTCTACCGGTTTGCGGTGGCGAAAGTGCCGGAAGTCATTGAAAAAACCCTATTTCGGGCAGGTCTCACCACAGAAGATATTGATTGGCTCATCCTCCACCAGGCAAACCAACGAATTATTGATGCCGTGGCAAAACGCTTAAAGCTGCCTTCAGAAAAGGTAATTGCCAATCTCCAGGAATATGGAAACACTTCGGCGGCTTCGATCCCCATTGCCCTCGATGAAGCGGTGCGGGCTGGCAAAATCAAACCGGGTCAAACGGTAGCCACTTCTGGCTTTGGGGCGGGTCTCTCTTGGGGATCGGCAATCTTTAAATGGGGAATGCCTCATTAGTGAAAGAAAAAGGAGATCGCCGCTTTTAAAAAGATTACTTGAGTAAAAATATTACGCTTGGGCAAAACAACAAAACAAGCATACCAATGCCTAAGAAATTACCTTTAAGTAGGTTGAAATCATCCACAATTTTTTGCCACGGTAATCGAAATACAACTCTGCCAAAGTACAAATCCAAAGACAACATCACCATAACCCAAATCAAGCCAATGCCAGCACACTCAAGCAGATTTTGAGGCTTGATCCAAGGCAAGCAAAAGTAGGCAATCAAGGTAAAAAGAAAGATTCCTGAGCAGAGGCTAATATTTTTTCCTTTGCGGCGGCCAAACTTTTTCTGGAGATACCTAACGCGCAAGTTGCCATTAATAATTTCTCCAAAAGCAATTAGAATCCCAACTAAAAAGGCTCTAAACATCATAGGTCATTGGCCTGAAGTGAAAACAATTTATTTAATTCAATTTTCTGGCAATATATACTCCATAACTGTAATAGGCTTTGTATTGTTCATATAATTCAATTTCGTGCGTTTCCATTGCAACAATACTGTGAGCATTTTCACTATGATTGTTTCGTTTCAGAAAATCTTGAAAACGCGCCTGCATCGGTTGGTAATAATTTTCTAACCAACAACGTTCTGGCAAAACAAAATAACCGATTGGTGAGTAGCCGTGCTCTTCGAGTAAAGCAAACTTTGCAGAGGCTAGATCAATTTCTGGATATTCAACTTCCCAATATTTTTGAATTTCTATCGGACGAAAATTTGTAAGCCAAGTGATTTCTGAAACGACCAATAATCCACCTGGTTTTAGGTAACGGTGCCAATCTTTGATCCCTTTTTCAAAGCCGATATTATAGATTGCTCCCTCAGACCAGATTACGTCAAATTCTGCATCATTAAAGGGCAAATTTTCCATGGAGCAGCACAGGGTCGATACTTTCTCAGAAAGTTCCTTTTGTTTTGCTCTCGTTTCAAGGACTTCGAGAAAATCCGGGAGGAAATCGACTGCGGTAATCTGCGCGTTTAATTGTTCCGCAAGTACCAATGTCGAAGCCCCTGTCCCGCAACCGATATCAGCAATTTTTAAGGGAGCAGTTTTATCTATTCCCAACAGATCAAGGGCAAGTTTAGTTTCTGGATTTCCCCCAGGCCCTTGACGTTCAGCATTTTTATGTAAGTCGATTAAAAGTTGATAGTCTGCCACTGCCTTGTCCTAATCCACGGGTTTATTCCCTCAGGATATCGTCCGTACTACCAACTTATTTCAACAAGCAAAATATTCTTAAAGAAAAGACTGATATCCTTTCAAAGTTTAGGCAGGTGGCATCAGGGTAACAATGCCATAAGCTTTGGGATTGAGATATTTTTGTACAGATTGTTGAATGGTTTCGAGGGTAATGGCTTGGAGTAATTCCGGATAATTTAAAGCGGGTTCGAGATCCCGTAATAGCGAGTAATAGTAACCGTATAAATTGGTGCGATCGCTGGGCCGTTCATTCCCAAAAATAAAGCGATTAGCCACTTGAGTTTTCACCCGCTCTAATTCGTTGGGCAAAATAGAAGCGGTACGAATGGTTTGAATTTGTTCAAGGATCGCCGCTTCTACCGCGGGAATATTTTCGCTTGGTAATTGGGCAGAAATATAGAAAACGCCCTGTTGTTTTTGGGTGAAGTTACTAACGCTGATTTGAGTCACTAGACCTCTTTTTTCCCGGAGATCCTGCACGAGGCGCGAGACTTTACCTTGCCCTAACACCGTCGCCAAAATATCGAGGGCATAGGTTTCTTCTAAATCCGTTAGCCCCGGCACGCGCCACATCATCACTAAACGGGCTTGCTGTAGACCTTCATCTTCATAATGACGACGCACAATATTTTGAAAAGGGGCTTCGGGAGAGTGATCGTCAAAGGTGGGAACGGTTGCTGTGGGTTGGGATTGATACAGTTTATCGAAGGCTGTGGCGACTAATTCAATCAGGCGATCGCCTTCTAGATTTCCGGCAACGGCGGCAGTCATTCGTTGGGGTTGGTACCAAAAGCCGTGGAAATCCCGCATTTGTTGGGCTTGAAGATTTTCAATCACCTCACTAGGGCCGAGCACCGGACGACGGTAGGGCAACCGCTCAAATCCCGTCTCAATGGCGCGGAAATAGGTGCGACGGCGGGGATTGTCCTCAGAACGACGAATTTCTTCGAGTACCACCTGGCGTTCCCGCTCAAAGGCAGCATCGGGAATGCTAGGATTTAGCACCACGTCTAGTTGGAGGGGCGCAAGTTCCGCAAAATCCTGGGGGGCACAGGTAATGTAATAGTGGGTGTATTCTTGGCTAGTGGCGGCGTTGGTGACGGCGCCCTTGGCTTCGATGCGTTGTTCAAATTCCCCATTGCCCAACTTTGGTGTACCTTTAAACACCATATGCTCTAAAAAATGGGCAATCCCGTTGATACTATCGGCTTCCACCGCAGAGCCAATATTCAGCCACATATTCAGGCTCACCGCCTCCACAGGCACTTGCTCGGCAATGATCGTTAAGCCGTTGGGGAGAGTTTTGATCGTCGGTTGGTTGAGGCGTGGTGTGGGAACGAGGATAGAGGTCATGCGGTGAATCGTTGGCAATTCAAAGTTTTTCGTGTTTTTACTTTAACGCAATGTTGGTCATCGAGTTTTTACAGAAGGTTTTTGGGGAAAGGTTTTTAGGCTTTTTTCTGGTGGTAACCCATTTGGGGGGCGAAGCGATTTATATTTTGTTGCTGAGTTTGTATTATTGGCTACTAGATCCCCGTCAGGGTCGGCTACTAACCCTCATTTTGACCCTGAGTGTGATCAGTAATATTGTTCTGAAAAATGCCTTTGCCTTGCCCCGTCCCTATGTGGTTAATCCGGCGGTAATTACCCCAGAAGCGTTTCATACGGAGGGTAGTTTTAGTTTTCCCAGCGGCCATGCCCAGGGGATCACGACATTTTGGGGGGCGATCGCCTGGTTACATCAAAAGATCTGGCTGTGGTTGGTGGCGATCGCAATTATTGTTTTAGTCTGTCTCTCGCGCTTATATTTGGGCGTTCATTTTCCGGTGGATGTGGCCGCTGGGATACTCTTAGGAATTTTTTGGATTAGCGTTGGCCTGTGGCTCGACGGGATGATTCCCTTACCGAATTATCAGTGGTGGCAAAAAATTAGCTTTTGGGGTCTGGGGGGATTGGTGGCGATCGCCTTGCCGGGATTAGCAGATTTACTGGGAATTTTCTGCGGTTTTTTGGTGCTTCCAAGTTTTACCTTTACGCCGCCCCAGGGCTACCGCGACAAAATAATGCTCGGATTCGGCGGGTTGGTGATCCTAATTCTCAGTTATCTCTTGCTGAAAGGAGCGAGTCTTGTGCTGCCCCCAATTGGCCTGGTGAACTATGGGCGCTATTTGGCGATCGCCCTCATCGTTACAGAAGGTATCCCCCGTCTCTGGCAACGCCTCCACCCAGTAAGATAAAAACACGCCACATCGCACAAATTCATGACCCAAGACTTTGATCTCAACCCGACTATTCCCGTCGCCCCCGCCGATTTTCGCTCTGGTTTTGTTGCCCTGATCGGTCGTCCCAATGTGGGCAAATCCACCCTGATGAATCAACTGATCGGTCAAAAAGTGGCGATCACCTCCCCCGTCGCCCAAACCACCCGCAATCGTCTGCGCGGCATCCTCTCCACTGACCAAGCGCAAATTATTTTTGTCGATACCCCTGGGATTCATAAGCCCCACCACGAGCTGGGGAAAATTTTGGTCAAAAACGCCCGCAGTACCGTTGGGGCCGTAGATTTAGTGGTGTTTATCGTTGATGGTGCGGTTCCCTTGGGTAAAGGCGATCAATTTATCGCGGATTTTTTGGTCAAAACCGAAGCCAAGGTGATCCTTGGGGTCAACAAAATCGACCAACGCCCCGACAAGCGCCCGGAGATTTTTGCCTCCTACCAAGCCCTTGCCACCCAAAACCATTGGCAACTCCAAGAATTTTCGGCCCTCGCTGGCGATCGCCTCCCCGAACTCCAAGACAAACTTATTCAGGCTCTCGATCCTGGCCCCTACTACTACCCCCCCGACCTCATTACCGACCAGCCCGAACGCTTTATTATGGCCGAACTAATCCGGGAACAAATTTTGCTCCACACCCGCCAGGAAATTCCCCATTCCGTAGCGATCGCCATCGAACAAGTCAATGAAGGGGAAGAAATTACTGAAGTCCGTGCCGCCATCAACGTCGAACGCAATTCCCAAAAAGGAATCATCATCGGCAAAAAAGGGGCCATGCTTAAAACCATTGGCACCGCCGCCCGTCAGCAAATCCAAAAACTGATCGCCGGTAAAGTTTATCTCGAACTCTTCGTTAAAGTTCAACCCAAATGGCGCCAATCCCGCACCCGCCTCGCCGAACTTGGGTATCGCCTCGAAGATAACTGAACCGTCCAAACTGAAGCCTAGGCATAGCAGTACCAATAACAAAGACTCCAAACCAAAGGGCGACTGGAGTCTCAGGAAGCATCCACCAGGGATACCGTTTCAATTTTGTCGCAACGCAAAAATAGCCTAACCCTCGTCGGAGTTCCGCAACTGGGGGCTGGGCTTCGGCGTGCGGGGCCGTCGGGAAGTGCGACCACGCCGACCGTCTTCCCTTCTACCACGAGAAGAACCAGAGGAACGCTCTCTCTGGCCACCATTGCCATCATGGCTACCGTACACATCCAAGGAAATTTTTTGCTGAGGATTGGTGGCAGCCCCATTGAGTACGGTTTCAATGGCCCGTAGATTTCGGCCGCCACGCCCAAAGACCTTTCCCTTATCCTCTTGCTCAAAAGCAACACGGATCAAAACCCGGTTGCTACTCGATAGCTGTTCGCAATCTATCGCCAGGGATTGGGGGTCATCAAGCAATGGCTCTAGAAGAAATTTGGTTAATTTTTCGTAGTTTGCCGTTGCCGAATGGGATGCACTAGACAGATCGTCTAAATTAGACATTAAACTTGGTCGAATACTTTAGCTTTTTCGAGGAGGTCACGCACTGTGTCTGTCGGTTGAGCACCTTCTTTGAGGCGCTTCACGATCGCCGGCACATTCAGGCGAGTTTCATCGGTACGGGGATTATAAAATCCGAGTTCTTCTAGGGGACGACCATCGCGGCGGCTGGTGCTTTGGGCAGCCACAAGACGATAGCTAACTTCTCTTTTCTTACCAAAACGCTTTAGACGGAGCTTTACCATTTGTTTTAACTGTGAAAAACTTCTATAGAAATAACTATAACAGAGCCAATATACTATCAAAACATAAGCACTGGGGGATGTCAATTTGCCCTGGTTACAGTGAGAACCCCAGCGGCAGGGTGGGCAAGAATTGTTTATGATCAGTTTAGTTGAAGTTTTGTGAAGAATCTTGACTCTAGCACTCAATTCTCCGTTTTTGGCAACGTCTAAAGAGCGTCAGTGGCACTGTTTAGAACCCATCTGGCAAGGGGGGATGGCCGAAGTACAAAAGGGACTCCCCCACAGCCAACTCGCCCCGCCCTGGCAAATTTTGCTCTTGGGGGATGGTTCGCCGACCCGCCATTTGGGTCTGCTGACACGGGAAAAAATTGAGGTCGATGTGATCGATATGTCCCCCATTGGTACGGATAATGATGGGGCACCGAGTTTGATTTCTGCGATTCCAACACCCCATTTACGCCGTCAGGTGTGGTTGCGAACGGCGGGGGGACAACGTTTAGCCTATGCAACGTCCTGGTGGGATGCGAACCATGTGGATGATTATTTGCAAAATCGCAGTTTGCCCATTTGGGAGAGTTTGTCACGGCTCCACACGGAACTGTACCGGGATATTCAAGGAATTTATCTGGGGCGATCGCCAATCCTAGAAGCCGCTTTTCAGGAAGAAGGGCCTTTTTGGGGCCGCCATTATCTGTTTTGGCATGATGGTAAACCCTTAACTTTGATTTATGAGGTGTTTTCGCCCTATTTGCGCAAATATTTAGGACAACCGAGCCAGGAATTTCCCCAATAAAAAAATCCCCATCCCCAGGCGATCGCCAGCAGTAGGACGGGGTAAATATTTCTTACGTTTGCGGATGTTTAACGGTGCCTGAAAAAGTTAGACCAAGGCCGCTGGTTGGGCTTTTTCGGCAAAGATTTTCGCAATGACGTCTTCAACGACTTTGTCGGGGGTAGACGCGCCGGAAGTCACACCAATTTTTAGTTTGCCAGCCGGGAGCCAATGGGTTTGGGTCGTGATTTCACCATCGAGGGGTTTGTGGGCAATGGTGTTATTCCCTAAAAGGCGATCGCCGCTGTCGATGTGATAGGAAGGGATATTGCGCTCGACGGCGATTTCCTGGAGGTGGGTGGTATTGGAAGAATTGAAGCCACCGATGACGACCATCAGATCTAAATCTTTTTCCACGAGGTCAAACATCGCATCCTGCCGCTCTTGGGTGGCATCACAAATCGTATTGAAGCTCATGAAGTGGTCATTAATTTCCGTCGGGCCAAATTTTTCGAGCATCGTCTGTTCAAACAGTTTGCCCATTTGTTCCGTTTCGCTCTTGAGCATGGTGGTTTGATTCGCCACGCCCACACGGTCTAGATCTTTGTCAGGGTCAAACCCTTCGGAATAGGCGTTTTTAAACTTGTCGAGAAAAGCTTGGCGATCGCCCCCGTGGAGAATGTAATTCCGCACATATTCTGCTTCTGCTAGATTCAGCAGAACGAGGTAAGTACCAGCAAAAGAGCTAGTGGCTACCGTTTCTTCGTGCTTATATTTGCCGTGGATAATGGAAGTGTAATTTTTCTTTTTGTGCTTCTCAACGGAATTCCACACCTTAGAAACCCAAGGGCAGGTGGTATCCACAATCGTACAGCCACGGTCATTAAGCAGTTGCATTTCTTGCACCGTCGCCCCAAAGGCCGGCAAAATCACCACATCGCCGTTTGCCACGCCACTAAAATCTTTAGCGCCATCAACCACTTCAATAAAATGAACATTCATCTCCTTGAGGCGATTATTCACCGAAGGATTGTGGATAATTTCGTTCGTCACCCAGATTTTTTCCGTAGGGAAATGCTTACGGGTTTCGTAGGCCATCGCCACTGCTCGTTCTACCCCCCAACAAAAGCCAAACGCCTCCGCCAGGTAAATGGTGACATCACCACGGGTTAACTCATAGTTGTTGTCACGGATCTCTTGGATCAGGCTACTTTGATACTCGCTGGTCATCATGCCAGCCACTTCATCTTTATGGCCAAATCCTTGGCGATAGTAATTTTCAGAGTGATTTAGGGAACGTTTAAAGGCTTTGGTATCCATAGGGCACGGGAGATCAACGATACGCTTCAGTCAAAGATCATAGCGAATTCTTGGGGCGATCCCTAATCTTTGGGAGTATCTTCGGTTTTGGAGGTTTCGTCTAACTCAGGAGAAACCTCTGTTTCCGCCTGGGTTGCTGCTTCGGCAGCTTCAGCCTGGGGGTTCTCTAGCGAGGAAGCTTCGTCGGTGACATCATTAACAGCAGTGTTTGACTCAGACGCATCTTTTTCTTCGGCAAAAATTTGCTCAATATCTTTGTCTCCTGCTGATGCACTGGTTTCCGTTGGGGCTGCGGTAGATGCGGTTTTACGTCCAAATAGCCGACCGAAGGAAAATCCTTTTTTAGAGGGTTGTGCCGTAATCGGTGGATCGGTGATGGCGTCGCTTTCTGTTTCTGGGGTGTCGGATACTTCCGTGGGTGTCTCAGAAGCTTCTTCTGGCGAGGGAACGGGCTTTGTAGAGTCAGCTTTGTCTAAATCTTTTGAGGTAGAGGGCGTTGCTGGTTCTGGGGTCGGCTTTTCAGCTTCGGGAGACGTAACTGGGGCCGTTTCAGGAGACTCAAATGGTGTAGAGGTTTCTGGAGCTTCCTTTGCAGGGTCAGTAGTTTTAGAGGAATCGGAGGAAGATTTTTTCGGTGTTTTGGTGGCTGAGGTCGGCGCGACTTTTGGTTTTTTAAAACGATCTTTGACGTAGCCAACCAGGGAAACTTTGTCGAGGTTGGGGATTTTACTGGGATCGGCGATCGCCTGGCGGAGTCGGAGGGTTTCCCAAGCAAACCAACCGAGGAGAATTACACTGGCCAATTGCCCCAACAGGATGGCTCCGGCCATTTGCCCGGCACAGACCCAAAGGACGAGGGCGTAGAAAAGACCAACAGTGCTCCAAAAAAAGTCATCTTGGCGGTGGAGTTTCGGGAAAATAAAGGCAGTCAGAAATAGCAACCCGCTCCCCAGGGCAACGGCGATCGCCAAAATTTGTGCCAACATGACCAACAACTCCTACTGATGCTAACTGCTTGCCCTATTGTGCCAGAATCATCGGATCTTCGCGTAAAAAACTATTCTAGGGAACGAATATCCCGTACTCGACGAATCGGTAGATTTGCCACCAAAGCCGTCATCCGGTCACTACTCGAAAGGTCGAACTCCATTTCCTCTGGATCCACCTCGACGTATTTAGCGACGACGGCCAAAATTTCCTGGCGCATCTCCTCGACTTTTTCGGGGCTGAGGCCCACCCGGTCGTGGGCAATGACCAGCTTGAGGCGTCGTTTTGCTTCGTCACTGCTCTTGGGAGACTGCCAATGGAGCAGCTTTTCAAGTAATTCCTGGATCATGACTCATTACAAAGGGAAACATTAATTAGATTTCAGCATAGAGGGGTATGAGGGCGATATTCCGCATCAGAGACAGCAGTTAACTGGCAAAGATCCGGCGAATTTTGGCAAGGAATCCCTCTTGGTTGGCCATTAGGTTTAACAGGGGCACTTTTTCCCCCTCTAGACGGCGGGCAATATTCATAAACGCGGTGGCAGGGAGGTCATTTTGTTTGTCTCCTAGCACCAACGGTTCGCCCCGGTTACTGGAAACAATCACTTGTTTATCGTCGGGAATAATCCCCAGGAGCGGAATGGCGAGAATTTCGAGGACATCCTCGACGCTCATCATTTCATTTTGCTTGACCATTTCTGGTTTGAGACGATTCACAATGAGGCGCGTCCGTTTAATGCCATAGGCTTCTAAAAGACCCACAACCCGGTCTGCATCACGCACAGCAGCCACTTCGGGGGTTGTGACAATCAGTGCTTCCCTCGCGGCGGCGATCGCATTCCGAAAACCCATCTCGATGCCCGCCGGACTGTCCACCAAAATATAATCAAAAGCTTTATTCAGCCGCATAATGAGTTGTTTCATCTGGGTGGGAGTGACGGATTCTTTATTCCGGTTTTGGGCCGCTGGCAGGAGGACGAGACCATTTTGCCGTTTGTCCTTCACAAGGGCTTGTTCGAGGCGACATTCTCCGGCGATCGCCTCAATGGCCGTATAGACAACGCGATTTTCTAAACCCAAAAGTAAATCCAGGTTTCGCAGACCAAAGTCCGCATCGACCAGGGCCACTTTTTTGCCGAGCTTGACCAAGGCCGAACCGAGGTTGGCGGTACAGGTACTTTTGCCGACGCCTCCTTTTCCGGAGGTCACAACGATAACGCGACTCATAGACTTCTGGGTGGATAAATAATTCAATAAGCTTACGACATAGCCACGGGTTGCGGCAGCTTAGCTACGATATTACAGGTAAGAGGGGATCAGATGTTTCCTGCCAATGCTGTTGATCGGCTTGGTATTGGTAGTTTTTCGAAAATTTGAGGGCCGGGGCTAGACGAATTCCCTCTTGGGTCAGATAGGCCACCTCTGGCTTTCGTTGCTCAACGGCTTGCGGAGCTGCACGGGCGACAACATCGGCAATGCGCAGTTGGGTCGGCTCCATTTGCAACGCCATAATCCGTCCCGTGCGATCGCCTTTTGCACCAGCATGGGCAACTCCCCGCAAACAACCCCACACCACAATATCTTTGTCCGCAACGATACTTCCCCCTGGATTGACATCCCCTGTGACAATCACCGAACCGGGATAGACGATTTCAACTCCGGAGCGGACGGTTTGGTCAATGTACAACACCTCCGGTTCTTTATCGGGGGCCAAGAGCGGTTTTAACTTGAGAGGAACATCCGCCAACAGTTGATTCGGGGGATCTTGATCAACGCTATAGCCTGCTGTCGCCGCGGCGATCGCCGTTTGCCGTCGGTTGGTGTAAATGCGTTTGAGCTTTAGGTCGTGGGGCTTGAGTAGGTCAGCCAGTTCCTGGAGTTGACGGCCCCCTACCAGTTGATTTTGAGCGATTAAGTGAACGTGGGCGACTGGAAAATCAGCAGCAGCCTGCAACTGCTCCCGAAAATTGGCCCAGATTGTGTCCCAAGCCTCAATTTCATAGGTCTGGGTGGTGGGTAAGACTAGGGTGAGGTGGTCAGCTTCAAGGCCAAACTGCAACTCCGGGGTCGCCATGGCTGCTTCTGGCTCTTTTGGGTTGAGATCATCACGTTCCGTAACAATCTCCGGAGTCGCGCTTTCACTGGAGTTAGAAGAAAACTCCGTCGATGTTGAGTCGGGATTGGGGAGAGTGTGATCGTCAAGCTCGGCCATAAAGTCAATTAGAAATTCACCCCTGATTTATAGCAGTAAGCACTGGGCTTCGGCAAAATTCTACTTACCTTGAGAGGAACTGGAGAAATTTACCGAGACGGGACATTCCCTTTTCAATGGTGCTGAGATCTGTGGCGTAGGACAGACGAATACAGCGGTCATTGCCAAAGGCTACCCCAGGGATCGCCGCCACCTGCTGTTCAGCGAGGAGTTGTTTACAAAAACTGAGGGAATCGAGACCGTAGGCGCTGATATCCACAAAGAGATAAAAGGCGCCGTCGGGGGACGGACAACTCAAACCCGGTAGATCTTGAATCGTCCCCAGCATCACTTCTCGACGCTTACTAAAGGCAGTCAACATTTCCTGGACACAATTAAGCCCTCCTTCCAAAGCGGCGATCGCCCCGTATTGGGCAAAAGTACAAACGTTGGAGGTGCTGTGGCTCTGGATCGTGGTCATGCCCTTAATTAGTTCCACCGGCGCGGCAATGTAACCCAAGCGCCAGCCCGTCATCGAAAACGCCTTCGCGAAGCCATTACAGGTAATCGTCAGGGGAAAAATTTCATCATTCACGGAACCAATACTCTGGTGAACAGCATTCCCGTAAAGAATTTTTTCGTAGATTTCATCGGCCACCACCAACACTTGTTTTTCCACTAAAACCTGGGCGATCGCCGCTACCTCTGCTGGACTGTAGACGGCCCCGGTGGGATTAGAAGGGGAGTTGAAAACGAATAATTTCGTTTTGTCGGTAATCGCGTTGCGCAGCTGATCCGGGGTGATTTTGTAGCCCGTTGCTGCTGTGGTTTCCACAAAAATCGGGGTGCCGCCCGCTAAAATTACCATTTCTGGATAGCTCAACCAGTAGGGGGTCGGGATAATCACCTCATCCCCCGGTTCAATGAGAGCCATCATCAAACCATAGAGGGCGTGCTTGCCGCCATTGGTGACGATCACATTTTCGGGGCTGTAAGGGAGATTATTTTCTGTCTGTAATTTTTTGGCGATCGCCTGACGCAGGGCCGGTTCTCCGGGGGCAGGGCCATATTTGGTTTTTCCCGCATCGAGGGCGGCTTTGACAGCGGTTTTAATGTGATCAGGGGTGTCGAAATCTGGTTCTCCAGCACTAAAGCTGCACACGTCAATCCCATCCGCCTTCATGGCCTTTGCTTTTGCGGAGATTGTGAGGGTAATCGAAGGCTTGATTTGACCGACTCTGGCTGCCAATTTCATGGTGATTTGCGTTTAGATAGGAAGTGGAAAACGTGAAATAACGGTGCAGGAAAATTCCCAATTTTTAGGCTAAGGCGACTCCCCACCGCACCAACGTTATTTTTACATAACGCAACCTTAAACTTATGATCGATTTCACAGATTGATTACATTTCATTTGCGTTCGTTTCAATGCCCTTGGGGAATTGATTTTCATTCTTCTTTTTTGCACAGCACCTATGTCCTTTTTGCGTTCTGACTTGGCCCAACTCAAAGCCTATGTGTCCCACCCCGGTGGCCCGGTAAATACGCCGGTAGATATTCTCGACACCAATGAAAGTCCCTACGATCTCCCAGCGGATCTCAAGGAAATTCTGGCTCAACATTATCAAAATCAAATTGCCACAAACCGCTATCCCGACGGGGGCCATGGGGCGCTCAAGGAAGGCATTGCCGACTATGTGAATCGTTCTGGGCAGTTGACCGGGGATCTTCAAGCGGCTCACATCTCCGTGGGAAATGGTTCCGATGAGTTGATCCGCTCATTGTTAATTGCCACTTGCCTGGGCGGGGAAGGGTCGATCCTGGTGGCCGAACCCACCTTCTCGATGTACCGCATTTTGGCGCAAACTTTGGGAATTCACACCGTGGCGATCGCCCGACAGCCGGAAGATTTTAGCTGGGATCTTGCGGCGGCCCAAAACGCCATTGACCAACCCCAAGGGGCACCGGTGCGGGTGGTGTTTGTGGTGCATCCCAACTCTCCCACGGGCCAATGTCTCACGGCAGCAGAAATTAGCTGGCTCCAGTCTTTGCCGCCGGATATTCTCGTGGTGGTGGACGAAGCCTATTTTGAATTTAGTCAAAAAACTTTGGTGGCAGAAGTCCTACAGCGGCCCAACTGGGTGATCCTGCGGACATTCTCGAAGGCGTTCCGATTGGCAGCCCTGCGGGTGGGCTATGCCGTGGGCAGTTTAGAAATTATCCAAGCCCTCGAAAAGGTACGCCTCCCCTATAATTTGCCTAGTTTTTCCCAGGCGGCGGCCCGACTCGCCCTCGACCATGGCGATCGCCTGTTGGAAACCATTCCCGAAGCTCAACAGGAACGGGGGAAACTTTACCAAGCGTTAGGGCAACTGCCGAATGTCCGGGTGTGGCCGAGCGATGCGAATTTCCTCTATGGTCGCCTCCAGCCAGCGATGGAACCCCAGGCGGAAGCCTTAGCAAACCTCGTCGAAACTCTGAAAAATCAGGGGACGTTAATTCGACACACGGGGGGCGGCCTGCGGATTAGTGTAGGAACACCAGCGGAAAATCAGCGCACTTTAACCCGGTTAACGGATTATCTCCAGGCTTTGTAAACAGGTAATTTCAGAGGCGACGTCGCACAAAGATTAACGCCCGGAGGAGTTGTTGGAGCAGCTTAATCTGGGCGATGACTTGCTGCCCTTGCTGTTTTTTCATCTGGATCTGTTGGGTGGTGGCGGGGATCACGTCCGCTTGTTGTATTAAATCTTCCACGACAATTTTGATTTTGCGTTCGTTGAGGGCGAAACGGTGGCGACTGAGGCGTAGATCCTGGTGCCAACGGCGAACTTTTCGCCAGAGAATATAATTCACCCCGATGAGACAAAGATTACTGGCGATCGCCACCAACCAGAAAAACGTTACGCTCATGCCACGGACTCCATCCACTGAATACAAGCTTTTAAATCTTGGTGTAGGGTTGCGCTGTCGGCCTGGTAGCGGCGGCCATGGCCCGGCAAAATCCAGGTGATCGGGTAGGAGAGGAGTTTTTTCATCGATTCAATTTGCGCTGTCCAAGAATACCAACAGTGATTCCGAAAGCCCGTCAAATGACCCAGCCGCGCCGAAAAAGCCAGGTGATCCCCGGTAAAAAGATATTGATCGCGGTAGAGCAACACTGCATGGCCTTCGGTATGGCCCGGCACAGGAATAATTAGGCAGTCCTTGAGAAAGGGGATTGGTTCCGTGCCTTCGAGAACGGTTTCTACAGCTTTTGTTCCCTCCCGGAGATCAGCCTGGTGCAAGAGGCGATCGCAACCGAAATGATCATGGAATTTTTGGTGATCGGCCACATCATCCCGGTGGGTCAAAAACAAATATTTTACCCCTCCCAGGGCTTCTAGTTGCTTCACCAGTGAGGGTTGAAACCGAGGGGAATCCACGAGAATATTCCCCTCTGGATGCCGGATAAAATAGCTGGCGGCCCCAAAGGATTTGCGCGAGTGATAGCCGCAGTAATAGATATTTTCGACGATGGGCAGGGGAAATTCTGCCTGGATTGCAGGAAGATCTTTGGGGACGGTTTCGGTGGCGATCGAGGCCGTTGGACAGGCTAATAAAGCTTGGAGAGCCGCCCGTCTTTGGTCAGGGGTTTGGGGCTGGTGGTAGACGGCGGATTGCCCATCCTGACGGTTGAAAATCTCTGGACTGAGCCAACGGCAAGTATCACAGTCGATGCAACTACTGTCCACATAAAAGTCACCGGGCACATTTTGCGATCGCCGCTGGTGTTGGGTAGCCATGGATCTTTTCCCCCTGAACTTTCTGATGGGATCTTAACATTCACCCCTAAAAGCAGCCGATCTAGATTTTTTATTGTAAAATAAACACTAAATTAATTCATTGGAGGCGAAAGACGCACCATGGCTGGGAAAAATTTAGACATCACGGCCCAAGACTACAGTCTATTAACGGATCTTTACCAGCTCACCATGGCAGCCTGTTATGTGGGGGAAGGGCTGGCGGAGACGCCGGCTTGCTTTGAAATGTTTGCCCGTCGTTTGCCCGATGACTTTGGCTATCTGGTAACGATGGGCCTAGAGCAGGTTTTAAGTTACCTAGAAGGATTACGGTTTACAGAAGCGCAAATTGACTATCTCCGCAGCACCGGGATTTTTGAACAAGCCCCAGCCGCCTTTTGGGATTTACTCGCCACGGGCCGTTTTACGGGGGATCTTTGGGCGGTACCAGAGGGAACCGTGATTTTTCCCCAGGAGCCGTTTTTGCGGGTGGAAGCCCCCCTGTGGCAAGCCCAGATTATTGAAACGTTTGTGCTCAATGCCATCAATTACCAAACCCTAATTGCAACACGGGCGGCACGGATGCGTCACATTGCGGGCGATCGCCAATTATTAGAATTCGGCACAAGGCGGGCTTTTAGTCCCCAGGGGTCTACCTGGGCAGCGCGGGCGGCTTTGGCTGGCGGGTTAGATGCCACGTCCAATGTTTTAGCCGCACAACAGTTGGGGATTAAACCCGTGGGAACGATGGCCCATGCCTTGGTGATGGCGGTGGGCACCCTCGAAGGCTCGGAGGATGATGCGTTCCGGGCGTTTCACCGTTATTTTCCGGCGGCCCCTTTGCTCATTGATACCTACGACACCGTGGCGGCGGCGGAGCGTTTAGGTAAGGCGATTCAAACTGGCGAAACCCATCTAGCGGGAGTGCGCCTCGATTCGGGGGATTTATTAACCCTCTCCCAACAGGTGCGGCGAGCATTACCAACGACGGTGAAAATCTTTGCCAGCGGTGATCTCGATGAAGTGGAAATGGCGCGGCTCCAGGCGGCTGGGGCAACCATTGATGGCTATGGTTTGGGGACGAAATTGGTGACAGGCGACCCAGTTAATGGCGTGTATAAATTAGTGCAAATTGGCGATCGCCCCACGATGAAAAAGTCCAGCGGAAAAGCCACCTATCCGGGTTGTAAGCAGATTTTCCGCAATCTAGAGGCTGGCCAGGATCGCCTCGGTTTAGTGAATGAAGCTCCCCAATCAGGAGAAATGCCTCTGCTCGAAAAAGCGATGGCCCAAGGAAAACGCCTTGTGGCCCCAGAGGATTTAGCAACCATTCGCCAACGAACGACGGCTAACGTGCGCCAACTGCCCGATGAAGTAAAACGTTTAGAAAATCCTGAGACCTATCCCGTCACAATTTCTGAATCCCTGCAAACCCTCACCGAGGCGATCGCCCAATCCCTCTAGGCTGGCCGTTGCAACTTCACCATAAAGAAACCATCCATGTCGTGACGCTGGGGTAAGACCTGAATCCAACCCTGTTCCTGGGCATAGGGAAAAGCGGGTGAATCGGGGCTAGGGGGAATAATCTGCCAGTCTGGGTGTTCCACGAGAAATTGGTTGGCGATCGCCTCATTTTCTGCCGGATTGAGGGTGCAGGTAGCATAGACTAAATAGCCTCCCGGTTTGACCCAAGTCGCCCCCGTGGTAAGCAGTTCTCTCTGGAGTTGGGTCAGTTCAGCAATTTTCTGGGGGTTTTGTTGCCAGCGGATATCGGGGCGTTTGTGGAGTGTCCCCAATCCCGAACAGGGCACATCCAGCAGCACCCGGTCAGCCATATTCCGAAACTGCGAATAGGTGCGACTGTCACCGATGAGGGTGCGGATCATCGAGAGCTTGAGACGGCGGGCATTTTGCTCAATTTTATTAATGCGAGCTTGATATTTATCACTGGCCCAGATGGTGCCGCGATCCTGCATTTTTTCGGCGATGTGGGTCGTTTTGCCGCCGGGCGCTGCACAGGCATCGATAATTACTTCCCCTGGTTGGGGATCGAGCAAGTGAGTCACCAACTGGGCGCTGGCATCCTGGATTGTCCACCAGCCTTCTTTGTAACCCGGTAAATCTTGGATCAAACCCCGTTTTTCGACTAGGCGTAGGGCATTGGGTAAATTGGCGATCGCCTCGGCTTTGACCCCTGCCTGGGTGAGTTTATCTTGGACAGCAGCGACATTCGCCCGGAGGGGATTTACCCGGAGATCCAGTTGGGCAGGCCGATTAAACCATTGACAAAGCTGTTCCGTTTCCTCCGCTCCAAATTGTTCAAGCCATTGGCCAATCAGCCATTCCGGAAAACTATATTGCAAAGCTAGCCGCTCTGCCGCTGCCTCTGGTAACTGGAGCGGATCACTACCTTTGTCCCGTTGCCGCAGATAACCGCGCAGACAGCCATTTACCACCCCTGCCAATTGGCCCAGCTTGTTGGTTTTCGCAATTTCAACGCTGGTATTGACCGCCGCCGAGGGGGGAATTTGATCTAAGTAACGCAGTTGGTACAAACCCAGTTGAAGGAGTACCCGTAGGTCAGGCGGTTGTTGATCGATGGGCCTTTTCCCTAGTTGATCAATGATTGCATCGAGGGTTTTTTGGCGACGGACAGTACCATAGACCAATTCGGCAACTAAAGCGCGATCACTCCCGGTGAGGTTACTTTTGTGGAGGACTCGATCAAGGGCCACATCGGTATAGGCATTGTGGTACATGATTTGCCGGAGGGCGAGGAAGGCGAGTTGGCGGGCTGAAGACATTAAATCCGATAAAAACGTAGTAGGTTGATTATCCCCCATTGCTGACCTATGCTAGTCGCCATAAATTTTATAGGCAGTGGTGTAATGGTCAGGTTAATTTCGGATTTTGATGGGGTGGTCGTAGATCTGTCGGAACGCTACTATCGTGTTTATCGCTGGCGGTTAACCCAAGTCGCAGAACCAGAGCAAACGTTATCCCCCTTAACAAAGGAGGAATTTTGGGCCTTGAAGCGACAAAAGACTTCCCAGACCGATATTGGTTTGCGGTCGGGTCTCCGGGAAGATCAGTTGCCAGAGTTTAAGCGGCTCCGGGATGACCATGTGCATCGACTGGAAAATATGGTGCACGATCGCCTGATTGAGGGATCATTAGAAGCGTTGACGGCGGCCCAAAGCTTGGGCTGGGAAGTGATGACTGTTACCATGCGTCGTTACAGTGAACTGGACAAAATTTTGCAGCTTCATCCGGTTTTGCAGGATATTTTTCCGGGCGATCGCCGTTTTTGTTTACCCGACTCAACGGATCGCAACCAAGATTTTTATCAAAAGCCGTTGCTCATGGGAGAAAGCCTTGCCCGACTGCGTCCCAAAGAGACCACTTGGATGGTGGGAGATACGGAAGCCGATATTCGCTCGGCCCAGAGCCATAATATTCCCGTGATTGCAGTTCTTTCGGGGATTCGCGATCGCCAATTATTGGCCGCCCACAACCCAGATTTCATTGTGGAAAATTTATGGGAAGCAGTGCAACTGATCCGAGAACAGGTCGCTAGTTAGCATAGAAAAAAAGCTATGTTATAATTTTGGCGCTTTATTGGGGCTGTGGCTCAGCAGGATAGAGCAAGCGCCTCCTGAATCTTTCGGGCAGCATGGATCGGAAACGCCATGGCTGAATGTGGTCAAATTCAAGGAAGCCTAAGTGATGAAAATTTCCATCATAGGGTAACCCTGAGCCAAGCCTTTCGGTGCCTCGCCGGAGGAAGGTGCAGAGACTAGCAGGTTGGTTTTGGGGAAAATTTTTTTTGAGGATCTTGTACGCTAACGTTTGTAGCGAAAGGTCATCGCCAACCCAGCATAACGGCCACCACCTACGGAAACTGTAGGATTTGGTAACCAAATCCTGAGTTCTAGGGTGAAGAGATAGTCCAGAGAGTTGGGGAAACCCACACCAATCTGAAGCGCTAGGTCGCCGGTTCGAATCCGGCCAGTCCCGTTTTTCCCGTAGGGATTTGGAGACCAAATCCCATTATTATGAAATCCCCTGGCAACCAAATCCCTACCATTTCGATGGGATATTGGGGTGTAATTGGTCGGTGTGCCAATTGTAGGGATTATTTTCTATGTATTCTCTGAGGATATTGAGAAATTTTTCATGGCGAATAATGTGCTCGTAATAGTTTTTTTGCCAAATTTTTGTCCCAACTAGACCGCGTTTTTGGTTGATTTTTTTCGTTGTTTGATATTTAAAATAGGCGATGATTTTGCCGAGGTTTGTTTTTTGTTCGTAAAAAGGGCGATCGCCTTTGTTATGAATGGCGTTAAAAGCATCTTTTGGCGGTGGCACAGGGAAATCTGTCGTTTCAGGTTCGGTACAAATTAAGATGCCATGAAAATGATTGGGCATAATCACGGCGGCATCAATTTCTAGATTTTCAAAATGTCTAGGCAAATAATTCCAAACTTGTTCAACAATTTTTCCATACTCGTTTAACTGCAATATTTGATTTGTGATCGTTCCCAATAAACATTCACGACCCTGCACACAAATTGTCACAAAATACGCGCCTGCCCGGTTGTAATCATAGGATTTCAAACGAATGGAGTGCCGATGATGAATTTGCGGATTATATTGATTTGCCATCGCAATAACCGTAGGGATTTGGTTTCCAAATCCAAAATAATAGAAACCAAGGGCATGGGAACCAAGCCCCTACGGATGGTTAACGGGTGGGGAAACGGGCATTGTCTAGCATTTCACGGGCTGTTTCGCTGGGTTGATAGCTATAACCCCACATAGCATTGTCCGAATCATCAACAACCTGGGGGGTAATAATAAAGAGCAATTCACGACGGCTGTTTTCTCGCGTGGTACTTCTAAATAAGGCTCCAAGAATAGGAATATCACCCAAAATAGGTACCTTAGAAGTCGTTGTTAAATCCCGTTCATCAATCGCCCCGGCCAAGATCAATGTTTGGTTGTCACGAAGGCGTACTGAACCGGAACTAAGAATACTTTGACGCTTCAAAGTTAAGATATTTTCACTGTCACCAGCTTCAAATCTTACCTGATTTCCAGGGATTGATACCTCAGGCGTTACGTTCAAAGTAATGAAACCGTTGTCATCAATATTTTCTACGGTAATCGGCACGACTAAACCGACTTCAGCTAGAACAGGTTCGGGTAGAGCAGTAGATGCATTGTTGCCGTTCGTATTATCTCCCGTCGCCGCCACAATTCTCACATTATTAACGATCTGATCCGTAACACGCAATTCACCCGTTTCAGTTTCTTGAATGATTAAAGTAGGGTCAGCAATAATTTTAGAGGTTGTATTACGCAGTAAGCCAGCAACCAAATTACCGATAAAGTTAGTTCCTCGACCAATAGAATTGTCTTTCTGCACCCCGAGTCCTTGGATAGAGAGGCTAACATTTCCCAAATCATCAACTGTACGAATTACTGCGGCAATCTGATTTTCGTTGAAGGGGGGATCACCTTCACCCGGCGTAGGTATAGTCTCACCTGCAATTTGAAGAGCTTGCCTAATTGGCCCAACAAAAACTGTATTTGCAGGATCTAAGCTATCGAAAGCATCAAAAGCCTCTCCAAAAGAAACCTCTTGATTGCCTTGCTCAACAACAATTCCAGCAGGGTTAAACTCAGAAAAAATGCTACTACCTCTGGAAAGATCACTGGGAGATAAAATTATCCCGTCTCCAGCGCTAATTCCAATACGATCTTCAAGCAAGAGTTTAATATCAGAAGAGATAGAGCGATTTCCCGTGAGTGTTACATCAATAATTTTGACGTTTACTGCTACTTGCCGCTGACGAGCATCTAACTGTTTCAAAAAGTTGCTTGCAATCTCAATCGTCTTCGGATCACCCGCTAGCGTAATCGCATTCAAGCGTCCATCTGTAAGAATATCCAAGTTACTGAATTTAGCGAATAGGCCTTCAGTTCTCTCTTCACCGACACATTCCCTCGTCGTTTCCCGCGTCACTGAAGAGCTTTGTGATCGAGTGCCGATCCCACCACCTTCAAGGCTCAATGCTTCCCCCGTTGATTCTACTTCTCGCTCTTCGGTAACGGTTTCAGTGATACTAGAGTCCCCTGTCAGCAAAAAACAACGAGCTTCCTCTGCTGCCGCCTGATTCAATCGGAAGCTGCGGGTAATCCTGGGGGCGATCGCAAAGGGCAGATTTCTCCCGACAAAAATTGTGTTGCCATTTCTCACAGCATTGAGGTCACCAAGCATTAAGACGTAGTTAAAGACATCTTGCACAGGTGCATTTTGCATATCTAAAGAGACGGTAACAGGCGGCGCTTCACCTTCCCCGGCAGGTGCTTTTACATCATTGCCCACAACGATATTGAGGCCGGAAGCGCGGGCCAACAGAGACATCACATCCTCAATGGGGGCTTCCTTTAGTACGAGACGGGGGACAACCGCGTTCGTTTGTAGATTCACATAGCTAGGCAGGGTCGTATCAATTGTCGAAACCGCAATATCCCCCACGGGTGGCGCACTGGCCCTTGGTAAAAACGGTGGAATTGGGGCTGTCGGTTGGAGAAAATTATTTTGATTGTTACTGCTGGGGGTACTCTGGGCCAACAAGGTCGGTTCAATGACTGTGGAGGGCTCTGTGACCTGGGCCGTTTCTGTCGTGTCTGCTGTCGAGGTGGTCACATTGAGCAAAATGCTATTGTCATCCTGGCTGAGGATTTCCCCTTTTGGTGCTGCCACTTCCCCTAGGGCGACGATTTTGACATTGCCTGGAGCCGACTCCATCACCTCGATGCGCTCAATCCCAGGTAAAGGATTATCTTGGCTGAAAATATCCTGTCCATTGCCGAGATCTAACCGCGCGTTCGCAATTTCTGCGATGAGTACCCGGTCTTTTTGGGTCGTCGAAATCTGGGGCTTCTCACCAGACAGATTTGCACTCTCTGGCGCAAGACTGAGAGCGAGTTCTAGGTTGCCATCCCCTGGCCGTACCGCCAGTTCTCGTACTTGTATATTTGCTGCCTGGGCTGGGGTAACTAAAACTGTTGTAGAAGCAACGACACCAGCGACGACTCCGGAATAGGACTTGATATTCACGACAGAAAATCTCCACACACACTAATTAAATGTAATCGAAAAACCGAAATGAATCCCGCTTGAAATTAACAATAATTTTAAAAAACAACCCTAAAAATCCAAAATAATTAGCAATTTAAAATAAGTTTTGCTAATAATGTCTTCAGAAATTTGTTTTGAAACCAAAATTAATGGTTCCTATGCCGCTAGTTTACCTCCCTATCTCCTCAGCAAATTGTTTTGACCTCGAAACCTAGCCACCATTCTCTGCAGGTTGTTCCTCTTGACCTTCTTCTCCCTCGGCTGGGGCGGCCTCAGCAGCTAATTCTGCTTGTCGGGCAGCTAGCTCTTCCGGGGTCGGGGCAATGAGGGCATCCACCACAAAGGAAACCCCTAGCTGGGCTTGGGATTGTGTTACCAAACGGCCATTTTCGTAGCGGAATGTCGCTGGTTCAGCCACCGTCGTCGAAAAATTACGCAATACCAACAACGGCTGCAACACATCGATGCTCGTGAGCATGGACTCTGCTTCTGTGTAGGTCATATTATCGAAGCTGACGTTAAAGGTTTGGTATTTCAGCTTATTTTGGGCAGCTTCACCGTAGGTAACGGCATCGGTAATAAATTCGGGTTTAGGTGGTGTCGGCTCGTAGCTTGTTAGTTGTACATTGCTGGCTGTGAGGATCCGGTTGAAATCAAGCAAAAAAGTCTGCATTTGCTTGTCTTGACCATAGGCATTGAGAATTTCGGTGGCAATCCGTTGCTCGTTGGCTAATTCCACCTCGCGCTGGGCAATTTGCTCTTGGATATTCCCGGCGCCTTTTTCTTGTAATTCTGCTTGTTTTGTCTGGAGTTCCTGTTCGAGGGTGCTGATTTCCCCTTGGATGGGCCGAACGAGAAACCACCATAGTCCGGCACTGGCCCCAATGCCGGCGATCGCCAACATCGTCCCTAAAACTTTTGAAGTGAACTGAATCCCAAAAGCTTCAAAAAAGCCCTGTTCCTGACCAACCATGGTCATTTCCGTCATCGTTTGCCGGAACTCTTCTGCGTATGTCATCGGTTGTTGCTCCTCCTCACAGTGTTGATGAATATCGAGATCGTTAAATCCTAAAAGCTACTCCGCAAGCGTTCGGCCATCCCCCGTGCCCCCTGGCTGTCTAGGGTGCGAATCACCTCTGCATCGGTGAGGTCATTGAGGGAGATTGATACCGTATAGTCCACCACCTGGGGCATGCTAAAAGAAGCAACGGGCCGCGGAAAATCCACCTGGGCAGTGGTAATCGGGTTATCGACTAAATTTGCACTGACAATATAGATTTCTTCCCCTTGCAGCAAAGGCGATTCCGGCAGGTTGAGAACAAAATCATTCACTTCATTAAAAGTGCGTGCGTTACCCCGTACCAACACTTGATTATCCGACTGCTCGAAGGAGGTGATCTTGAGACCGGGTGGGGTTAAATCACCCACTTCCCGCAAAATGGCCGACCAGGGCTTAATCCTCGTTTGCAGCACATCTACAAAGGCTTGGCTTTGGGATTTATAGGTATCAATTTCTTGTTGAATTTGCTGTAATCTTGCCTGCTGGGCATTGGCTCCCTGGAGCTGTTGATCGACAACGGCAATCTCTTCTTGGATGTTCGCTTTTTCACGACTTTGCTGGAACCATAACAGACCCACCACCGCCAAGGCCGCCGCAGTGACCGCCCCACCGATAATTAGTGGCTTTGGCTCTTGGCCCGGAATCACCCCAGGTTTGCTCACCAGACGATCGGCGATCGCCATCGAAGAATCTTTCGTTAAACCACGGTCTTTCAGGAAATTAATATCTAAACCATACATAGCCTTATACCTCCCGGAGTCCTAAACCCAATGCAGTGCCCAAGGATGGCCGTTGCACCTTGGAAATTTCTTCATCAACGTCAATAGACAGCGCCTCAAACGGATCAATTTGAATCGTCGGAATGCTGAGACGCTGCGTAAAAAATTCATCCAGTTGACTAATCCCACCACCAGGGCCAGCCAGCATCAATTGGGCCACTTCCAGCTCACCACTCTGGTTGAGATAAAAATCAATGGAACGGCGCAATTCGTCTGTCAGTTCCCCCAGAACGCGCAGGAGGGCCGCCATCCCAGGGTTAATGCCCGTGGCGCCGGTGCGCGATCCTTCCATTGGTGTGTTGGGAATGGTCATCCCCTGGAGAAGTTCGATGTCGCGGGGGGCAGGTAAATTCATGGCGCGGGATAGGGCATTTTGTAGTTGCGAAGCGCCGATGGGTACTGTCCGGGAAAACTGCGGCACCCCATCGACCACAATGGCAATTTCGGTACAGTCAAATTCAATATCAACCAAGACCACCGCTTCCTGGGAGCTAAACTGCCGTAGTTGCTCACGAATCGTCCGGAGGAGGGCAAAACTATTGATTTCGAGGATATTGATCTCTAGTCCCGCCTGGACAATGGTCTCCACATAGGCGTCGGTCACTTCTCGCCGGGTGGCCACCAACAGAACTTGCACCTTTTCAATGCCATCTTCATCTTGGAAAAACCCAAGTTTTTGGTAATCGAGATCCACTTCTTCGCGGGGGTAGGGCAGGTAGAGGCTTGCTTCGTGGTTGAGGACCATATCCCGCAGTTCGGCATCATCGAGTTCGGCGGGGATCGGGATCAGGCGGATAATTGCCTCCCGCATGGGCACGGCGGCCGTAACCTGTTTGGCGCTGATGTTGTTGGCGCTGAGGGTATTTTGGATCAGCTCGGCGAGGGCGGGAACATCAACAATTTTTCCTTCTTCAAAAATGCCTTCGGGGACGGGTTCGGTGATGTAGGTCGCCAGCTTATAGACCTGTCCCTGTTTTTTGAGTTGGACAATGTTTAAGCGTTCCGTTGAGATCTCGATGCCAATCCCTTTACGCTTTGGTTTGAAGATATTTTTGAAGAAATCTAGCATAGGAAAATGTTCCGAAAGGATGACCTATGGAGCCATCGGTGCTAACCACCCATACCCCGGTTGCTATTAAATTTAGCTCAGTTTGCCGAAAGTAAATAACAATCGCAAAAAAGGGAGCAATTTTGCCCCTGAAGCTGTCTGGATAATGGCATGATCTGAAGGTCAATTCAATGTGAGTGATCACTGCGGCTGAAATTGGGAGGAAAGTTTTTATGTTTAATGGTCTCAAAGGGCTACGGCGTGGACTGTTTGTGGGGGTGAGTTTGGTGGCGATCGCCGCCTGTCAGCAGATACCTGGGGGCAATGGCAACACCCCAGAAACGGTCGAATTTTGGACAATGCAATTGCAACCAAAGTTTACAGATTATTTCAATGAATTAATTACGGCCTTTGAAACCGAAAATGCGGCAGAAACGGTGCGCTGGGTAGATGTCCCTTGGTCAGCGATGGAAAGTAAAATCCTGACGGCGGTTTCGGCGCGCACGGCTCCGGATGTGGTGAACCTCAATCCTAATTTTGCTTCCCAGTTGGCCAGTCGTGATGCTTGGTTGGTGCTGGATGATCGTCTGACGCCAGAATTGCGCGATCGCTATTTGCCGAAAATTTGGCAGGCGAATCAAATCAACGGCCAAACCTTTGGTATTCCCTGGTATCTCACGACCCGGATTAGTTTTTATAACGAAGATTTATTTGCTGAGGCGGGCATTGACGCTCCCCCTAGCACCTACACAGAGTTGGCGATCGCCGCCCAAACGATCAAAGAAACAACTGGGAAATATGCCTTTTTCGTCACCTTCGTTCCCGGTGACTCCAATGAAGTCCTGGAGTCCTTGGTACAAATGGGAGTCACCCTAGTCAATGCTGATGGTTCTGCGGGCTTTAATACCCCCGAAGGCATTGCTGCGTTCCAATACTGGGTCGATCTTTACCAGGCGGAATTATTACCCCCAGAAGTGTTGACCCAAGGCCATAGCCACGGTATTGAACTCTACCAAGCTGGGGAAACGGCGATCGCCAACACTTCCCCCGAATTTATCAATACCATCCAGCAGAACGCGCCCCAAATTGCTACGGTATCCGTCCCAGCCCCCCAAATCACCGGGGAAACAGGTAAGAAGAACGTCGCCGTAATGAACCTTGTGATCCCCAAAGATAGCGACGATCCAGAGGCTGCCCTCGATTTTGCCCTCTTTGTCACAAATACTGAAAATCAACTTGCCTTTGCTGAAGCCGCCAATGTTTTGCCCTCTACCCAGGCCGCAGTGGAACAATACATTGCGAAACTCGCCACCAGCGCCGCCACTGATAGCCTCAGTTTGGCCCGGAAAATTAGTGCAGAACAATTGGCTGATGCTGAAATTTTGATCCCCGCCCAGGAGAATCTCACGGAACTGCAAAAGCTTATCTACGAGAATCTCCAAGCAGCGATGCTCGGCCAAAAGACAGTCCCCCAGGCGGTGGCTGATGCGGCAGCAGCTTGGAATGCCCTTTAACTCTCCCAAGAGGGAATCCACCCTCCGCCCGTTGAGCACCTCCCTCCAGGGAGGATGTTTCTTGGTTTTTTGCAAAACGTTTATACTGACATTTCTCAAGCCCTATTATCCACAAACAATATGGAAGTCCAATTTCGCGAATTTTCCCCCTTCGACCTCTGGATTTGGTTGGAGTTTGACCATGTGCCTTCGGAAACAGAAAAACAATATGTCGAAGAGCTATTTGACTCTTGGTTTTACATCGGGAAATTAGGGGGCTTTAATGCGGAGAATCTCCAGATCCAAGAAACCGGGGTAGATATTAGCTACCTCACCTACGACGAAGACCAAGCGGATAATGCGCTGATGGCCCCAATGCACAATAAAGGGGACTTTGAATATGAGGGCATTTGGGGACGTTGCTGGTTTGATTTGGGGACGAGTGATCTCATTGCTTTAGATGTCTTGGTTAATGCCCTGAAGCAGTTAAGCAAGGATTTTGTGGATCTGCGCCGGATTGTGGTGGGAGGCGAAAATGAAGATTGGCCCATCGAACGGGATGAAGCTGACAGTTGGTATGCATAAGCAGCGACCCCTGGTAACAGCGATCGCCGCTATGAGTGCTGACGGTAAAATTGCCGATTACAGTGGCGCTCCAGCGCGGTTTCCTTCGGCCCAGGATAAGGCTCACTTGGAATGGTTAATTGCCCAGATGGATGCGGTAATGTTTGGGGCCAATACCCTCCGCGCCTATGGCACAAGTCTCCCGATTGGCGATCGCCACCTATTGCAACAACGCCAAGACCGCCACCAACCGCCCCAACCGATCCACTTTGTTTGTTCTGGCTCCGGCAATCTGTCCCAAGATTTACCTTTTTTTCGGCAGCCCCTCCGCCGAGGTCTTTTAACCGCTCCCGAACAACTCCCCCGGTGGGCGGAATTTCCAGGTTTTGAGCAAATTATTGCCCTAGATCCAGCCGGAGCATGGCAACCAACTCTCACAGAACTGAGGCAACGGGGGATTGAAAAGTTGGGCCTGTTGGGAGGGGGAAACCTCATCGCCAGCTTCGCGGAGCAAGGCTGCTTAGATGAACTGTGGCTGACGGTTTGTCCTGTTTTACTCGGCGGAACAGCGGCCCCCACCCCCATGGCAGGCAATGGTTTTTTACAGACGGCGGGCTTGACCCTCGAACTTCTGGAATATGAGGCGATCGCCTCGGAATTATTTCTCCATTACCGCGTGAAACAATAACAGCAGCACTCTGTACTCTGGCACCTTATCCATGGCGATTTTAACGGTTGAACAACTCACCCTGACCCTTGGGCCTCGGAATATTCTCCGGGATATTTCCTTTGCCCTAGAGCCAGGCGATCGCCTAGTGCTGGTGGGGCCATCGGGCTCCGGAAAAACGACCCTCCTCCACTGTCTCAATCAACTTCAGAGTCCCACCGCAGGCCGCCTCACCTTCCAAGGTCAGCCCTACAGCGCCTATAATCCCGTTGTCCTACGGCAACACATTGCCCTCGTGCCCCAGGAGGCCCGCCTTTTGGCCATGACCGTCAAGGATGCCCTATGGTACCCACTCCAGTTACGGAAACAATCGGCCCCAACTATCCGCAACCATTGGCAACAGTGGCAAGATCAACTGGATATTCCCCCAGAATGGCTTGATCGCCACGAAGCACTCCTGTCCGGAGGGCAAAAACAATGGGTGGCGATCGCCAGGGCACTCCTCTGCAAACCCCAAGTTCTCCTCCTAGACGAACCCACCGCCGCCCTAGATTTAGGTCGTATTCAAACCTTAGTTGCGCTGTTGTTAAAATATCAGGCCCAATCCAATATCCCTCTGGTTATTTCTACCCACAACCTCGACTTCGCCCAGCAACTCGCAACAAAATTGATTTACCTCGACCAAGGCCAAATCCAGCACCAGCACTACAATCACCCTATTCCTTGGTCAGTCATCCAGCAAACCCTCCAAAGTCGTCAATCCACCAATAGCGAACCGTGGTGACGACCCTCTAACCTTGATTAACCAGCTCACGAATGGAAGTTCGGGTTTTGAGTTTTGGGTGGCTTGGGCGAGTCGGCGTCGGTGAAGGTTCTAAGGTTGCATTGCCATTGCCGAGACCAGACCCAATCCCATCGAGATTGAAGCGATAGCCTACATTACGTACCGTTTGAATCAAATTGGGCTGACGGGGATCCTGTTCAATTTTTTTCCGCAGGGACAACACATGGGTGTCGATGGTGCGGGGGTTATCAATGGCATCGGGCCATGCCCGCCGCAATAATTCTGAGCGACTGAGGGGTTCCCCATTAGCCTGGGCAAGCACATACAACAAACTAAATTCTTGGGGCGTTAAATCAATATACAAACCCCGGAATTGTACTCGCCGCTGCACGAGATCAATGCGCAATTCACCATAATCAAGTTGGAGGGGAGCACTCACCGCCCGAATCCGCCGCGTCAAGGCTTCTACCCGTGCTAAAAGTTCTTGCATCCCGAAGGGCTTCGTTAAATAATCATCAGCCCCGGCCTTTAACCCTGCCACAACATCTTTTTCTGTATTTTTGGCCGACAGGATGAGAATGATAGCCTGGGTATTTTGGCGCAACCAACGGCAGAGTTCGAGGCCATCACCGTCCGGTAATTCCGAGTCTAGTAGCACCAAGGCGGGCATGTGCTGTTCAAAGACACGCCGCGACTGGTTGAGATTTGCGGCTTGGTAAATGGCATAGTTAGCTTGTTGAAGATGCCAGCCAAGCAATGATCTCAAGTGGGGATTTCCTTCGATGATGGCAACAGAGATTAAAGTCACGATGGTTTGACTTCCTTGCGATTGTTGCTCCTACGTTAACAAAGTTAATGTCAACAGATTGTAACCGTGGTTACGTCTTAACTGTTTCTTTGGACTCGATCAATTGCAGAAAATCACAATCTTAAAAATCCACCTAAATGGATCATGTATCTTAATGATTATTTAAGCTGAATTTGATAGAAAAAGGCGAAAGAACGAAGTCAACCATCGTTATTTTAGTTACAAAATATGGATGATAAAAGGATAGCGATATTCTGTTGCTGGGTTGCCTAGAATTTTTAAAATCGCCAGAATTGGCATCACAAAGCTCAAGAGCAATAGGGGAATGGCCAGGATGATCGCAATGGGAATTAGGATTACAGTAGCCGCGCAAAAACCGGCGATCGCCCAACCAACCCAGAGGTTTAGGTGGAGATTGAGGGATTCCCGTGCATTGGCTTTAACGACAGGATCTTCACTCACAACTAACAGGGCGGCCGGAATCCCAATGGAAACAAATGTATAGTTAATGAAAATGGCACCATGGCAGAGACTCGAAAGCAGTTTTCTTTTATCGGGATCAAAGGTCATAGCTTGAATTCTCCTAACTTTAGTAAAGTGGTATTTTTTAAATAAAGGTTAAATTGTTGTTATGAATGTTACGTTTTGAAAGCACGAAGACATCCATTAGTTGTCTAAACGATCTCTGTACAGGACAAAAAGCTTGAAAAGGATAGAGGGAGAGGGTTTGATGGAAATAAGCACAAATCAATCAAGCCCTCATGAATCAGATTAGCGAAATTCGCCGCCAATTGCGACCTCATCTCGGATGGCATGGAGCCAGACTGTCATTTATCGCCCTCTTCCTGGTGGCACTGTTCCGGGCTAAAACCGTCAATCTCGCCGAACTCGCCACCGTCTGGGGAGGCAATGCAGCAGAAGAGTCTAATTACAAACGCATGCAGCGATTCTTTCAGTCCTTTGACGTCAACATGGACAAAATCGCCAGGATGGTAATGAATATCGCGGCTATCCCGCAACCTTGGGTCTTAAGCATCGACCGCACCAACTGGTCATTGGGGACAACTGACTTCAACATCCTAATGCTGTGCGTCGTCCATGAGGGTATCGGCTATCCATTGATGTGGACGATGCTCAAAAAGAAGAGGGGCAACAGCAATAGTACAGAGCGGATGGATTTGCTCGAACGCTTTGAAACCTTATTTCCCAATATCGAGATTGCCTATCTCACGGGAGACCGAGAGTTTATCGGCAAGCCCTGGTTATCGTATCTGATGCTCGATAAGCCTATTCCCTTTCGTCTGCGCCTACGTCAGACCGACAAAATAAGTAAAGGCAAAGGTCAACCCGCCATCGCGGGGTCACATCTGTTTCGCTCCTTAGCCATTGGCGAAACAAGAATACTGCCAGGAAAACGGTGGGTCTGGGGTCGTCAGGTCTATGTCATGGGCACTCGTCTCGACTCGAAACGAAGAGCTAGTAAAAATGAGGATGAGTTTCTGATTATCATCACCACCCATGACCCTCAAAATGCTTTAGCAGATTACCGTCGTCGCTGGGGAATTGAAACCCTGTTTGGAGCTCTTAAGACCCGTGGCTTTTGCTTGGAATCGACCCATTTTACCGATAAGGTGCGTTTGTCGAAGCTGCTGGCTCTGTTGGCCATTGGCTTTGTTTGGGCGATGAAAGCGGGTTTATGGCGACATATCCAAAAGCCGATTCGTATCATCAAGGCCCATGGCCGTCGAGCTCGGAGTTTGTTTCGCTATGGCTTTGACTTATTGCGTCGCTTTTTTACCGCTTCTCCCCAATCTCTACTTGGGTCAGAGTTTCACCCCATACAACTTTTGTCCTGTACTTAGCTAAACGATAAACAATTTTGCCATCGGTGGCACGATTCGTCACTTGCAAAAATTCCGCCCGCACTAGATTTTCTAGGTGGGATTCGAGGATGTTTCTTGGGACTTCTTCAATTTCAAGGAAGCAGTCTAGAAGGGTAACTTCGCCTTTGGTCTGACAAAATTTAAGGATGCGACGATCGAGGGCTTCTTTGGCAATATTTTGATCGACAGGTGTGTCTGGGGCCAAACTGGGAGTCACATTTTGCTGATTGGCGGCGATCGCCTGATCCCCAATATTCACAATCACCTGGGGGGGGATCGCGTTAGGAGTTAAGCGTTTGGACTCGTATCCCATGAGGGCTTTGGTGTTGTACTTTTTGTCAAAATCATCCTGGGACATACTAACCAACACGATTGCTTCGACAAAGCCGACAATGGTGGGAATGTAAGTCCAGAAAAAAATAGCGTAAATAATCCCCCAGCCGATTTCCCCCAGATAGAATTTATGCCCCCCCACACCACCGAGGAAAAAGGCTAACACTGCGGCTGTACTTTTCTGTCTCATGCAGGGTTCTTGGTCATACTAAGCGGACATTGGCAATCAACCAGGCGATCGCCTTTCCCCACTATTGTAGAAACCCTAGTCGAAAACGGCCTAGAACTGACGCAAAAAGCGCAGATCACTGTTATACAAACGGCGAATATCGTCCAGCTTGTGCAGAACCATCGCAAAGCGTTCTACCCCTAGCCCAGCGGCGAAGCCCGTATAAACTTCTGGGTCGTAGCCGACAGCTTTGAGGACATTGGGGTCCACCATGCCACAGCCCATCACCTCCAGCCATTTACCTTGCCATTTCACATCCACTTCGGCGGAAGGTTCAGTGAAGGGGAAGTAGCTGGCCCGGAAGGTCACCTCTAGGTCTTCGCCGAACATCTGCCGCAAAAATTCCTTGAGGGTGCCTTTTAGGTCGGTGAATTTCAAATTTTTATCAATTGCCAGGAGTTCAATCTGATGGAACACGGCGGAGTGGGTCGCATCGACGGTATCGCGACGGTAAACCCGGCCCGGGGCAACGATCCTTAAAGGGGGTTCGTTTTGCTCCATGTGGCGAATCTGCACTGAGGAAGTATGGGTGCGCAATAGGCGATCGCCCGGCAGATAAAATGTATCCTGCATATCCCGCGCCGGGTGGTCAGCAGGGGTATTGAGTGCCTCAAAGTTGTAATAGTCTGTCTCAATTTGGGGGCCTTCAGCGACGGTGTAGCCCAGGCCCACAAAAATATCTAAAACCCGGTCAATGGTGCTCTGGAGCGGGTGCATTTTCCCCAGGGGACGCCCCACACCGGTCATGGTGACATCGAGAGTTTCGGCCTTGAGTTGGGCTTCGATCTTCGCTTTCTGGAGAGTTTCAAGCTTGGTATCAAGAGCCCCCTGGAGGGCTTCTTTAACTTGGTTGGCGATCGCCCCAATTTTTGGCCGTTCTTCAGCGGAGAGTTTGCCCATACCCCGGAGGATTTGGGACAGTTGACCCTTCTTGCCGAGGTAGTTGACCCGCAATTTTTCGAGGGTGTCGAGATCTGTCGCCGTGGCGATCGCGTCGGTGGCTTCCTGTTGGAGCGTTTGCAAATCAGATTCGATTTGGGTCAAAGTAGAAGTGGTCATGCCAAAAAGAGTGCGACTAAACTTGTTTCGATGGTGAAGACCCTAACAGTTTAAACCGTCCTTGATCATAAAAAAACGTCAATTTTTCACCAGGAACCCATGACACCTGCTACGCCACTGAATTTATTAATCAGTAATGATGATGGCATCTCCGCCCTGGGGATCCGTACCCTCGCCAATACCCTCGCCGAAGCAGGTCACCAGGTCACCGTCGTTTGTCCTGACCGGGAACGTTCTGCCACGGGGCACGGTTTAACGCTCCACCGCCCGATCCGCACTGAAATTGTCGAAGGAATTTTTGATCCCCGTGTCACTGCTTGGAGCTGCTCTGGTACACCATCGGATTGTGTCAAATTTGCCCTCAGTGCTGTCCTCAAGGAACGCCCTGATTTTGTCCTCTCTGGCATTAACCACGGCTCTAATTTGGGAACAGATGTCCTTTATTCGGGGACGGTTTCGGCGGCGATGGAAGGGTTATTAGAAGGTATTCACAGCATTGCCCTAAGCCTGGCGGACTATACCAGCCACAATTTTCAACCTGCCGCTGATTTCGCAGTCAAGCTCCTCTGTCAACTGATGGAAAAACGTCCCCACTGGGCGATCGCCAACCAGGATACGCCAGTTTTGTTGAATATTAATGTGCCCAACCTAGAAAAAGAAAAGCTTGCGGGGGTGAAAATTACACGTCAGGGGTTACGCCGTTACATTGAACAATTTCAGAAGCGTCAAGATCCGCGCGGCAAAACCTATTATTGGCTCTCTGGGGAAGTGATCGAAGAATTACCCCAACCGGATGAGCCGAATATTCCCCTAGATTTTCCGACGGATGTCCAGGCGATCGCCGCTGGCTATATCACCATCACGCCTTTGCAGTACATCATGAATGATCTCCATCGCATCCAGACCCTCGCCCAGGAGGATTGGCAGATCTAAATTCTGTGAATTTCGTTAAGGTGTGACCCCATCGCTGACGGGCCGAATTTCTTCGTTGGTAAACGGATCTGTGGAGCCGTTCCAATTAAAACTATTGATCGTGATATTCACCGAACCAATTTCAAGGACGGGATTGTAGCGCAATAGCACACCGTGGGTCCGTCGACTATATTCAAGGAAATAATCGGTGCTAATCGCTTCTTCGCTGTCGAGGTTGATCGCCGTCTGGAAACCCACCCGAAAGGGGCCATAAAGTTGTTGGGTCAGGCCGAATTCGAGGGTACGTTGGTCAACGGCCCGGTCAAAGAGAAACGGCGATAGTTCATCACTGAGGACGCTATTGGTGTAGCTCAGATTAAAACCCGTATAGTCGAAACTGTTCCCGGCAAAGCGGCCAAATTGTCCTTCGATGCCGATTTTTCCCCGGAGGGAATTTTGGCGATCGCCATTGCTGTAAACCCCCGCTACCCCCTGTAACCCCGTCACCAGAGAAACATAGGGAACAATGGGCCTCGGACTGTACCGTAAGCCTTCAAAGCGAGTTGGCGGCAGTGGTTCACCGCTCCAGAGAGGAAAACGATGGTCGAGGTTAAAGGAGCCTTGGTAACGGGTGAGGTTCACTTGGTCTTCGCTGACCCCAGGTTCCAATAAGTCTGGGCGGTCGGTATCGGCTTCGATATTCTGCACGCTGGCCTGAAAATCCACCTCAAAGCCGGAATCTCCCAAAATATAGCGCGGCGATCGCAGCACAATGCCAAAACTCCGCTGTACTCGCTGGAAGCCGAGGGAACCATTAAAAAGGCGATCGCGGTAGTTAAATTCCTGACTAAGGCGAAAGGGATTATCTAAATTACCAAGCTGTTGTTCTAGGCGAAAATTCAACTCGAGTTTATCTTCAAAATTATCCAGCTTGAGATTCTCTAAGGAACCCCGTGCCGCAAATGACACCCGTGGATTAAACCGATAGTCAAACTCACTGGTCACCGCAAACACCCCAGGGGCCAAGATTTCCCCTGCATCATCATCGTTGGTTTCTGCGAGGATCGTATCCGGGAACCAAGCCTTCTGGAGGAGGTATTGGGGGGTCACTGTCCAGCGACCCTGGGCACTGCGATAAAGGGAAAATCGCCGCTGCAGAAATAAACCGCCTTTTTCCTCATCATCAAATCCAAAGGATACCTGGCTAAAAATCCCCTCGGATTCGCCAAAGCGAAAGGTACGCGGAAATACAGGTAAAGAAACGTTGTTATCAATGACGAGGCGGGTCTTGGTGGTGACGAGCTCGTCGTTAAATTCGTCTACTTTTTGGTAAGTGGCCGTGTCTGCCACCAACTGCAGTTCCGGTGGCGAAAAAGGATCATTGGTAATGCTGATATTTTTAGCTTCCCAGCGATCGCCGACAAATTCCACCGATTCAGCTTGGAAACGCACCCGATTAATGACGTTCGTCTGGGTATCAATGTCACGGGTGCCAATGTCACGCCCACTGCCCAGGACAAAACTAATCCCTTCTTCGCCCATGACCTCTGTGGCTGGTTGATTGAGCAAAAGCCGTTCGTTTAAAAGCACGGCTGGATTGCTACTGACCCCAAAACGTGTGGGTCGCACTCCCAAGTCTTGGTTTAAGGTCGTTTGGGAAATTTCCCCTTCTGCCTGTTGGATCTGGCCGCGATTTTGTACAAAGAAATAGGTAAATTGTTCACCCCGTAAAATCTGTTGTCCCCGACGTAGGGCGACATCTCCCCTGGCGATCGCCAATTTGCTGTTGAGATTAATCTGGAGTTGGTCGGCGCTGAGAACGGCTTCCTGAAAGCGGACAATCACATTCCCCATGGCTGTCACCACCTGGGTTTGCTCGTTATATTCCTGGCGATCGCTGATTACTTCAAGCACCGCTGGCGGAGTAGGAACTGCCTCGACATCTGTCGCCCCCTCGGTTGGATTTGCTTCTAAGGAAAATTGTTGCTGCTGACCCGTACGGTCTTGGATTTGAATTTCGCCATAGTTCATTTCCCCTTCCAGCTCAATTTCCTGGGCCTCTACTCCCCCCGGTAATTGCGCCATCGGTGAGCCTTGGCCCGTCTGCATCAACGGCTCTGCCACCACAGGCATCACAGCACAATTCAATGTACAAAGGACGGCGATCGCAGACATAACAGTACTCACCTGCAAAGGAAATTACACAAAATCTATCCTAATCCCTAAATTCAGCACCACACGTAATTTTATTTTTTTTGGAAGTTATTTTGTAATGTGCCAGGATTTGACGAAACCCACAAATTAAATCTATATTAGATGATTGTGTCTTTATATCCTGCTCGGATCAGGTGACACAGTAAAAATGCGATCGCCAGCCTTAACTTTGTGAAGCAAACAGACTTAAGCGCGATTGCTACCTGTACGGCAACCCTATAGAAAAATTACTATTTTTATGAGCTACGCAATTATTGAAACCGGCGGCAAGCAGGTTCGTGTTGAGCCCGGTCGTTTCTACGATATCGAAAGACTCGATGTGGACATCGATGGCAACCACACCATTGATAAAGTGCTTTTGATCAGCGATGACAATGGCGTCACTGTCGGTCAACCCTACATCGACGGCGCAACCGTTGAAGGGACTGTTGTTGATCAGCGCCGGGCTAAGAAAGTGCTGGTTTACAAAATGCTGCCCAAGAAGAAAACCCGTAAAAAGCGCGGTCATCGTCAATATTTCACCCGCTTCATGATCGATAGCATCAAAGTTGGTGGCAATGTTGTTGCGGCCAAAGCAGACGCCTAAATCCCCCCAACAGTCAGCAATAGTTCACTGTTACAATAAATCCCTAGATTTCTAGCAACTGGAGAATCCCAATGGCACATAAGAAAGGTACTGGTAGTACGAGAAACGGCCGCGACTCCCGCGCCCAAAGACTCGGTGTAAAACGCTATGGTGGCCAAACCGTGACCACTGGCAGCATCCTCGTCCGTCAACGGGGCACCAAAGTTCACCCCGGCAATAATGTTGGTCGTGGTGGCGATGACACCTTGTTTGCCCTTGTCGATGGCATCGTTAAGTTCGAGCACTACAAGCGTGGCCGCCGTAAGGTCAGTGTTTACCCCGCAGATGCTTCTGCCTAAGTTTTTTTAGCAAAGGTTTCTGAGGAATTGGGGAACAAAACCCCACCGTTTATACTAGGAAAGCTCAATAATTGGGCTTTCTTTTTTATTGGCATTCATTGCCCCAATTAGTCGTTATTTTTTAGAGATTGGAGATCGTCAAAATGAGTTTACGTGGTGCTATCCCACTGGATCAGGTGCGTTTCAATGAGCAGGGATTGGTGCCGGCGATCGCCCAAGATTATCTTGATGGCACTGTGCTGATGTTGGCCTGGATGAACCAAACATCCCTAGAAAAAACCATGGACACGGGAGAAGCTTGGTATTGGAGTCGTTCCCGCCAAGAGCTATGGCACAAAGGGGCCACCTCCGGACACATTCAAAAGGTACAATCCCTCCGCTATGATTGCGATAGTGATGCGATTTTAATGTCCATTGAGCAGATTGGTGATATTGCTTGCCACACGGGGGAACGGAGCTGTTTCCACCAACTGGATCACAGTAAATCTGCACCCCCAGCGGATACCCTCTCAGAAGTTTTTAACGTCATCCGCGATCGCCGGGACAATCCCCAAGTGGGTTCCTATACCAATAGCCTCTTTGAAGCAGGGGATAATAAAATCCTCAAAAAAATTGGTGAAGAAGCCGCCGAAGTGGTGATGGCCTGCAAAGACGATGACAAAGACGACATCGCCGGGGAAGTGGCCGATCTGTTTTATCACTCCCTCGTGGCGATCGCCCACCATGGCGTAGAACTGCGGGACGTCTACAAAAAGCTCCAAGATAGACGCCGGAAATAAAATACCGCTACACTGACCAGTAGGAGAGTTAGCGCGGCAGTTGCAGGGTTGACCTTGAGATCAGCTCTGAGGAAAGTCCGGGCTCCCCAAAGACCAAACTTGCTGGGTAACGCCCAGTGCGCGTGAGCGTGAGGATAGTGCCACAGAAACATACCGCCGAAGATTAGCATTAGGTTCGCCTAAGCTATCTGGTAAGGGTGCAAAGGTGCGGTAAGAGCGCACCAGCAGTATCGTGAGATGCTGGCTCGGTAAACCCCGGTTGGGAGCAAGGACGGCGGGATGATGGTTGGTCTTTTTCCGATCCCATAATTTGGAGTGCCGCTGGAGGTGGCTGGTAACAGTCATCCTAGATAGATAACTGCCCTTTTGCGCTGCAAGAGAACAGAACCCGGCTTATGTCTAACTCTCCTGAGCTTTTTTTAAAATCAACTCCACTACGATGCCGCCATAGAAGAAGATACATTCGCGGCGATCGCCACCGGTAGTTTCCGAAACAGATAGCCTGTGCCCCGTTCTGTGATGATAAATTCTGGCTGGCGTGGATCCTGCTCAATCTTCGAGCGCAGGCGTGATACATGGACATCCACCACCCGCAAATCACTGTGGCGGCGGGGCACATAACCCCAGATTGCCGTCAAAATATCCGTGCGGCTTAGGGGTTGTCCCGCTTGGTTCACGAGCAATTCCAGCAAATTAAATTCAATGTGGGTTAACCGCAGGGGCTTATTATTTTGGGTCACCTTGCGGCGATTCGTATCAATCACTAGGTTGGCCGTCCGTAAAATTCCCGCTTCTTCCGTGGGGGGCAGCGTTTTTTGGGTGCGCCGCAAAATACACTGGATCCGCACCTCCAATTCCTTGGGCGAAAATGGTTTGATCAAATAATCATCGGCCCCAAAGCGCAATCCCGTAATCCGGTCGGCCACATCCCCAAGGGCCGTCAACATGATGATCGGTGTACTAGATTCGCGGCGAATTTCTTGGCAGACGTAATACCCATCGCGCTTGGGCATCATCACATCCAAAATGACTAAATCGGGATCTTCACGCCAAAAAATGTCGAGGGCTTCATCACCATCAGCAGCAGTGATAATGTCGTAGCCAATCATGGATAAACGAGTTTGTAAGATACGACGTACGGCGATTTCGTCATCGACTACGAGGATGGTTGCCTTGTTGTCTACCACGATGGACGGGACTCCTTGTTGCAACGGTGGGATTTCTTAGAAATGATTCTTTACATTTCGTTACAAGAAGTATAGCAAGATCCTTTTTGTCGTGCCAAGCCAAGATAGGGCAAAATACAAAGGCTCATTGTCATTGGTGACGGAAAAAAGGGGGCCATTTGAATCAGCAACGGACAGGATCAGCCTTTAGCGGGTGGGGCTTTATTAACTTGCAAAAACCGGCTGGCTGGACTTCCCATGATTGTGTTGGGAAACTGCGGCGGCTCCTGGGCCTCAAAAAAATTGGCCATGGTGGCACCCTCGATCCGATGGCCACGGGGGTTTTGCCTGTTGCGGTGGGTAAGGCAACGCGTCTTTTGCAATATTTGCCGAAACAAAAAAGTTATCAAGGGATTGTCCGCTTTGGGGTCAAGACAACCACGGATGACCTAGAAGGGGAAGTAATTACCCAAAAAGCTTGTAGCGCCTTAACTTTGGCGGAGATTCAACGGGTTTTACCGGACTTTTTCGGTACTATCACCCAAATTCCCCCAGCCTTTAGCGCGATCCAGCGGGATGGTAAACGCTTATATGAGTTGGCTCGCCAAGGGATCGCCGTAGATGTACCTAGTCGTCAGGTGGAAATTTACGACTTGCAAATTAAGGCGTGGCAGCCGGGGGATTTTCCAGAACTGACCCTGGAAATTTGCTGTGGAGAAGGGACTTACATCCGGGCGATCGCCCGGGATCTCGGTGAACGGTTGGGGGTCGGGGCCACCTTAGCGGGTTTAACGCGGACTCGCAGTGGCGGTTTTGACCTAGAGGAGAGTATTAGCCTAGAAGACATTGCCGCCCAGCGGGAAACGGGAGTATTTGCTTGCCTCGCGCCGAGTCAAGCTTTGGCCCATTTGCCAGCCGTCGTTCTGAATGAAGCCCAAGTAACCCAGTGGAGTTATGGGCAAAAAATTAGTTGGGATGTGGCCTTGGCTGATCCCCTGGGGGAACCTCTGGCTGTCCATGACCAGGCCCATAACTGTCTCGGTGTGGGTGAGTTTCGTCCCAGTAAAGATAATCCGCATGAACGGGTTTTGGCGGGGCGAGTAGTCTTAATCGGTCGCTAGGCGATCGCCTGTGATTTCTTTTCCCAAAAACGATTTCCAGAAACGAAAAAAACCTCCGGATTATCCAGAAGTCTTTCGAGGGTGATGATTAGATTTTCTTAGTATCGGAACGGCGGGATTTGAACCCACGACCCCCACTACCCCAAAGTGGTGCGCTACCAAGCTGCGCTACGTCCCGTTTTGTCAACAGTGTTACATTATAGAGGGCGTTTTAGGAAATGGCAAGGGCTTTTTTGAAAAAAAAGGCGATCGCCCAAAGTTGCTATGATCACAGTGACCCTCACCATCGTCGCCAATTGGTCTTGTGCGTGCTATGCAAAAAAACTGGCAAGTGGGATCGCTGTTTGGGATTCCGTTATATCTAGATCGCTCTTGGTTTGTAATTTTAGTTCTCATCACGGCGGTGGATGCCAATGACGTCCTCGGACAGGGGTTTGTGCAATCTCCCCTAGTGGCTGTGGGGCTGGGTTTTGCCATGGCTTTACTGTTGTTTGGCTCCGTATTACTCCACGAATTGGGCCATAGCCTCGTGGCTAAATCCCAGGGAATCAGCGTCAAATCAATCACCCTCTTTCTCTTTGGGGGGGTAGCCTCCATCGACCGCGAGTCCCAAACCCCCTTAGCGGCCTTTGCGGTGGCGATCGCCGGGCCATTGGTGAGTTTTACGTTATTTGGTTTGTTTTGGGTACTGTGGCAATATGCGCCCCTCGGCGGCGCGGGTACTTTTTTGGTGCGGGATCTGGCCCGGTTAAATTTGGTCTTGGCGCTGTTTAACCTAATTCCGGGGCTGCCTTTGGATGGAGGGCAAATGTTTAAGGCCATCGTCTGGCAATGGACGGGCGATCGCCTCAAGGGAATTCGTTATGCCGCTGCCAGTGGAAAATTATTAGGCACAGTGGCGATCGCCTTTGGGCTGTTGGCGGTGTTGTTGGTCGGTGAATTGGGGGGATTATGGTTGGCGCTGATTGGCTGGTTTGTGTTGCGCAATGCCGATGCCTACGAACGCTTGAGCGATCTCCAAAATCTTCTTTTGACCCTGACCGCCGAAACAGCCATGGGCCGAGAATTTCGGGTGGTCAATGCCCATTTGTCTCTACGGGAATTTGCTGAACAGTACCTTGTGCTGTCGCCCCATCCCACTCGCCCCACCTATGCTAGTTCCGAAGGTCGCTACCGGGGCCTAATTCGACCCAAAAGCCTCCACCGCCTCGAGCGTAGCCAGTGGGATCAGTTGGAACTCATGGCGATCGCCATCCCCCTAGACAAAATTCCTTCCGTCACTGAACAGGACAACCTCGCCACGGTGATCTGTGCCCTCGAAACCCTCGAAGAACCCTTTATCACCGTCCTCTCTCCGGCGGGGGCTGTGGCGGGGATCATCGACCGCGCGCAAATCGTCCAGGCGATCGCCAAGGAATACAACATCAACTTGCCCGCCCAGGAACTCCAACGGATTCGCAGTGAGCGGGTCTATCCCAATGGTTTTCCCCTAGTGGAAATCGCCCAACAACTGCAACCCTCTGAAAGTTGAAAGATCAACGCAATGACCATGAACCCAACGGTATGCACGGATTTTGTCTAGCATAGAGGATGTTGTTTTAAAAATTCTTCTAAGATGCTGAGCCGTTTTTTGATTCTTTGCCTTGCTCTCTGCCTCTGGGCTGTATCGCCACTGCCAAGTTTTGCTGCTTCCCCCTTTGCCGGCGAACGACCAACGGATTTAGGCGTCGAAGCCGGACACCTCGCGCCCTGTCCTAGTACGCCTAATTGTGTGGTAAGCCAGGACGGTGATGGGGAACATCAAATTGCGCCGATTACCTACGCCGGCGATCGCCAACAAGCCTACCAAGCCGTTGTTCAGGTTCTCGGAGTTGTCCCCCGCACAGAAATCATCACCCAAACAGAAAATTATCTCCGGGCCGAATCTCGCAGTCGTTTATTCGGCTTTGTGGATGATGTGGAATTTTACTTCCCCGAAACAGAACCAGTGATTCAAATGCGCTCAGCCTCCCGCCTTGGGGAATCAGACCTGGGCGTTAACCGTCGCCGCCTCGAACAAATTCGCCTCGCCCTCCAGGATTTAGGCATTGCCCAAAATTCTTAATGTGAGCACGAAAAAAGTGGGCCGCCATCGTGACCCACTTGCTTGCTTAGACGATTTTTTCAGTTGCCATCGAACAGGCGATCGCCGTTAAAAATCTACAGCTTGACTGAAACAGGTTTAGCACACCAGATTTCTTTGACATATTCATCAATGGTGCGGTCAGAAGAAAATCTGCCTACCCGCGCCGCATTTAGGATCGACATCCGTGTCCACCGTTCCGTCTCTGTATAGGCATTAGCCACATCCTGTTGACGTTCAACGTAGGATTCATAATCCGCCAACAACACATATTGATCGTTGTACAACAGAGAATCCACAATCGGTTTAAACATCTCCGTGTCCCCATGGGAGAAATCACCACGGGCAATCCGGTCAATGACGCCTTTGAGTTCCACATTATTGTTGTAATAATGCAGCGGGTCATAGCCGCTGGCCTTGAGATGGGAAACTTCTTCCGCCGTGAGACCAAAGAGGAAGAAATTATCGGCTCCCACTTCCTCACGAATTTCGATATTTGCTCCGTCCAACGTCCCAATGGTCAGAGCGCCATTCATCGCAAACTTCATATTGCCAGTCCCAGAGGCTTCTTTTCCAGCGGTAGAAATTTGTTCCGAGAGGTCTGCTGCTGGATAGATTTTCTGGCCGAGGGAGACATTAAAGTTCTCCATAAAGACCACCTTGAGGCGATTGTGGGTATCGGGATCATTATTGACCACTTCTGCCACAGCATTCACCAATTTAATGATCAATTTCGCCATGAAATAGCCTGGTGCAGCCTTACCACCAAAGATCATCGTCCGGGGCACCATATTGATCGCCGGATTATGCTTAATGCGATTGTAGAGAGTGATGATAAACAACACATCCAGCAATTGGCGTTTGTATTCGTGGATGCGCTTCACTTGGATATCGAAAATCGAATCCGGATTAATTTCGATACCGTTGTGATGCTCAATGTAGCTGGCCAGCTTGACTTTATTTTGATGCTTGATTTCGCGCCACTGACGACGGAACTCTGGATCATCTACAAATTCTTCGATGCGTTGCACCTGTTCTAGGTTTTTGATCCAGCCGGTGCCAATTTTGCTAGAAATCAGATTTGCAAGTTTGGGATTGCACTGGCGAATCCAACGACGGGGGGTGACGCCATTGGTCTTGTTGTAGAATTTCTCCGGCCAGATGCGGGCAAATCCCTTCAGGGTGTCGGATTTCAACAATTCCGTGTGGAGGGCGGCGACCCCGTTAATCGCATGGCTACCGACGCAGGCCAGGTTCGCCATCCGGATCGATTTTTGGGGATATTCCTCGATGATGGACAGCTCTTGAATGAGAGCATCGAGATCATCGTGGTCGGCGTACCAGGTTTTGAGATTTTCAATAAACCGGAAGTTAATTTCGTAAATGATCTCTAGGTGACGGGGTAGTAGCTGCTCGAACATCTCCACGGGCCAACGCTCAAGGGCTTCGGGCATTAGGGTGTGGTTGGTGTAAGCGAGGGTTTTTTGGGTGATGTACCAAGCCCGATCCCAGGGGAGACTATGTTCATCAATGAAGAGGCGCATCAACTCGGCAACGGCGATCGCCGGATGGGTATCGTTGAGTTGAACGGTGTAGAAATCGAAGAAATTATCCAGATTGGGCTGTTTCTTCAGGTGCGCCCGGATCATATCTTGCAAGGAAGCGGACACAAAGAAAAATTGTTGTTCTAGGCGCAGTTGACGTCCCTGGGGGGTGTTGTCGTTGGGATAGAGCACCTTAGAAATATTTTCCGAAGAAATCTGGTTGGCGACCGCTCCGTCATAATCCCCGGCATTAAAGGCCTCGAAGTTAAAGCCTTCATCTTCCGCTGCCATCGCACTCCAAAGACGGAGAACATTAACAGTATTGTTGCTATAGCCCGGAACTGGGGTATCGTAGGGCACTGCTTTAACGCGGCGGGCTGGTACCCAGACAGCACAGGGGTAACCCTTATCGCAGTGGTAAATCTCAGTGTGGCCCCCAAAGGGAATTTCCAGGGCCTCAGCTTGGCGACAAATTTCCCAAGGATTACCGTTACGGAGCCATTTATCGGGCACTTCCACTTGCCAACCGTTGCGGATGTATTGGTGGAAAATACCAAATTCATAGCGAATCCCGTAACCAATGGCTGGAATTTCGAGACAGGCAAGGGAATCTAAAAAGCAAGCGGCGAGACGACCCAGGCCGCCATTCCCTAAACCAGGATCAACTTCTTCTTCGAGAATATCTTCGAGTTTGATGTTGCTTTCGGCGAGCATTTCGGCGACGGTTTCGTAGATCCCAAGGCTAATGAGGTTGTTGCCGAGGTACCGTCCCATCAAAAATTCTGCGGAAAGGTAGCAAACCGTTTTTGCACCCGTGTTGAGGTAAGTTTGCTCGGTTTGTTTCCACCGTTCTAAAAGGCGATCGCGGACAACATTTGCAAGCGCAACGTAATAATCGCGTTGTTGGGCCGCATCTTTATCACTTCCGGCGGAATAGAAAAGGTGATCGAAAAACGCACGGCGGAGACTTTCTTTGTCCATCCCCGTGCGATCGCCATTCCCCCCAAGGGAAGGGAGGCCATGGGAATTAGTCGCAGAGGTAGAAGGTTGTGTTTGCACAGTAAGTTATCACTCCTAACAAAATAAACGAGGGTCGCGGGTTTGTAGCATTGCAGTGGTAGGGACGTTCCCGTAGTCTGACAACGCGCATGATTCAGTCAATGATTTTAGTTAATGGTCAATGGTGAAAATTTCTGTACTGCTACGGCCCACCGTTGTACTGCTATTTTGCAGTCTGTCCTCATAATCATGCAAAAGAATCGTTAATAGAACATGACATTATCAGGACTTATGAATTTCTTTAGCGAAAGATGTCGAAATGTTCTGGAGAACGGATGTTGTAAAGCGTCCTTTGCTTTTAGTCAACGGCCCACCAACCGAAGCCAGGGCCAATGATTCGCACGGTAAGCCACAGTACAACCATGAGACCAATGCCAATCCAGGCACCTTTGGTGGTCAGATTATAAGCTTGTTCTGCTTGGGTTTTGGTGAGGGGTAACCAGGGGTAAATGCGCTGTTCTTTACCATAGTTTTCCCCCATGGATTTCTTGCGGCGCTTTGCTTCTCCCATTGTTTTTTTGTCCTAACTGTTTGAATGGCTTGCATTGTGGGTACTGCGATCGCCATCATATCAAAGTGGCCCTCGGCGATCGCCCTTATGGCAACCAATTTAAAGCAACTTAATCAATTAAGGCCTTTAGCAGCACTTCCGGGAGAGACATGGCCGTCATTTCATCGATGGTGATGGTATCGACAATATCAAACTTCGCCCCGGCCTGACCTAGTTGATCATCGAGGGCTTTGAGATAGGCCTTAGCCTTACGGTCTTGGCCCACTTGAATCAGCGAGATCCCGATTTCTTCATCCCGCTCAATTTTATTGGCGGCATCGATAATCACCCGCATCACGGCTTTACTATCGTCCGGCTCCCCATCGGTAATCACCAAAAATGTTTCACCGTTGGGTTTGGCTTCCCCTCGTTCTTTCCGTTGGAAATAGTTATCGAGGGCATCTTGCAAAACTGCCGCCAAGTCCGTCCGTCCCATGGGCTCATTTTCAGCGTAAACTTGGGTCACTTTATCGGCAGTGACATTGTCGTAACGCCGGAATCGCCCTGAAAACAAGTAGACCGTAATGCCATCGGGGTCAATTTTTTCGCAGGTTTGGGCAAGGGCAAGGGTAGAGTCTTGGGCTGCATCCCAGCGGGTTTTGTCAGAGGTGGGCAGATCGCAGGTGTACATGCTGCCACTTTTATCGATGATGAGGGTATAGTCGCGATTTTCGACTAAAGAAATTTCTGCAAGATCTACCATGGGCCTTCTCCGTCACAGGTGGGGTTTTGGGGTTCCCCCTGCTTTAGCCTAGCGAATTTCTCCAGAAAAAACGGGCTCAGTAACAATAGTTTTTGGACATTTCACAACAAATAAAGTTTGGGTGACATCCTCCCGACACTGAGTTAAAGATTACAAGGTTAAACGGCAATTTAAGATGCGCCTAACTGGGTGGCGATCGCCTTAATTTTTTCCATTGGCGCATCGGTTTTCAGCGCTTGGGGATTAATGTGGGTGCGACTGGCTTGGAAACCTTGTGCCTGGAGACTGTTCAGTAGCGAATCTAGTTTTGGCAGATCGATTTTGGCCCGGGCACCAATCTCTTTTAACGGGAAAAAATAGGGGGGTAAATCATTTTCTAAGGCCATCGTTTCTAGAACCTTGACCACATCCTGCCAGTGCCAGCGTTGGGCGATCGCTAACATTTGCCGTAAATAATCCGGGTGGTGCAGCTTGCCTAACCACATCGGGCCACTGAGGGTTAAGGGCAAATCGTCATGGGCACAGGTCGCCTGGGAGAGTTTACGCCATGTCGGTAGGCCATAGGTACCGCAGTGGTGACAATAGCCGAGGAAGCCGTAGTTTGTCTCCGTGAGGGTAGGTTTACGGGTCAAACGGGCCATAATCCGGCAAGTATCTCCCCAAAACAACGAAAAAATTGGCTCAATGCCGAAATTTCGCTGGGCTGCCTGTTGGGCGAGGCTCCCTAGCAAGAGCCGTAGGCCCTGTTCCTGAACGGCAGGATGCGATCGCCCATAGGCCCCATATTGCCGTAAGGCCCGTTGCGGTTCTCGGCCACTGTAGGTTCGACCATCGGTGCTAGTCAGGTACATCAATCCGCCCAGGGTCGTGACGGTGAGGGCATCCTGGACGAAGGCTGACCCAGAGCCAAAGGCATCAAAATCAACCAGATCATAGCGATCGCCCATTAAAGACCGTTCCAAACAAAGCTGCCGCAGGGAAAGCACACTAATGCACCGTTGGGCCGCGGGAATTCGCCGCAAATTCGTGGTCAATGTCTCCAGGAGATCTGGGTTTCCTTCATTGGCCCAGACCCAATCGGCTTGGGCTTCTTGGTAGTACCGGAGCGATCGCACCCCCGTCGCTGATAGGCCATCTAGAACCCGCAATTGCCCTTGATTTTGCCGATAGACTGCCGCCGCTAATACCCCTAAATCTCGCACAATGCGGCTGTGGGCCCGGTAGAATCCCCCATCTACCTGAAATTGTATCGACCGCTCTTCAACCAGTTGCACCACAACGCCACCTACTCAGGGATGGTGATGTCAACAGGTTTAATCGTCTCAAACAGACTGCTTAGGGGAGGATCCATGGCGGCGGCATTGCCCACCACCAACACCGTTAGTTGTTCCGGTTTGAGGTAGGTTTGGGCCACCCGTTGCACATCTTCAATGGTGGTTGCTTCCACTTCCCGTTGGTACTGGAAAATAAAATCTTCCGGGTAGCCATAGTACTCGTAGCGCATGAGGCGAGACAGGGTTTGACCTGGATCTTCAAAATTAAAGACAAAGGAATTCAGAATCGAATCCTTGGCATAGGCGAGTTCGGCGGGGGTAATCAGTTCCGTTTGTAGTCGCTTGATTTCCCCTTTCATGGCCGTGATAAAGGGCACCGTCGCCTCGGTACGGGTCGATCCCCCGGCGATAAATTGACCGTCGTAGTCATAACGGGGACTCCACACGCCATATACAGAATAGGCGAGGCCCTGGCGGGAGCGAATTTCGTTAAAAAGCCGCCCCCCAAAGCCATTAATCACACCATTCATCACAGAGAGTTCTGGATAATCAGGGTTACTCAATTGTCCCCCCTGGTGGCCGATCAAAATGCTGCTTTGGGTCAGTTGGGATTGATCAACGAGGAAAGCGCCACTTTGGGCGGGTTGGGTGACAGCGGGTGGAGCAAGGTCAGGACTGGGACTGGGGTTACGCCAGGGGCCGAATTTAGCGGCAATTTTTGCTTTGGTGGCTTCTACGTCGATGTCACCGACAATGCCGAGGATCATTTGGTCAGGGCGGATATAGCTGCGGTAGAAGTTAAATAAATCGACCCGGTCAATGTTATCGAGGGTGGCATATTCGACGGTGCGGGCGTAGGGACTATCGGCACCGTAAATCAGTTTGTCAAATTCCCGGGCGGCGATCGCATCGGGTTCATCGTTACGGCGGGCAATACCTCCGGCGGTTTGTCGTTTCGCGAGATCGAGTTTGTCCTGGGGGAAAGCAGGTTGCTGGAGCACTTCGGCAAACAGATCAAAGACGAGTGCAAAATCTTCCTTGAGGGCACTAAAAGAAGCACTGCCAGAAGCTTCCCCGATGCTGGTCTCAATGCTGGCGGCCCGTTGTTCAAGGATGTTATTTAAGGTGTCAGCGGGATGTTTGAGGGTGCCCCCACTGCGCATCACAGTGCCCGTAATACTGCCGAGGCCCACTTTGTCGGCGGGTTCCAGGCGGGAGCCAGTGCGAATGACCATAGATCCCCCCACCAAGGGCAGCGTGTGATCTTCCATGAGATAGACCACCATCCCGTTTTCTAGTTCGTAGCGTTCGTAATCGGGGAGGGTGATTTCGGGTAGGGGAGGAAATTCTAACTCACTGTAATCTTTGGGGGTAAGGGCGATCGCCGGACTCGGGAGCAGTTGCACCGTCACTAAACCGACAAAAAATAAAGTCCAACCGCGTCGGTATAATTTCGAGACCAGGAGACGCATCTTCTTGAGTTGGGGATTTTTCATCGATTTTGTGAGATTGAAGGGCTTCTATGGATTTTAGCAGGGCTGTCCTGGGGATGGGCAGCTAACTCAGCTCGGCAACTTTTTGGTTTTCAATGAGGGTGACATTGCGCAGTAGATCCTCGACGGTGACCCGCAAGGTGCGATCGCCATCGACGAGGAATTGCAACTTAATGCGGTCGGTGCCGGGATAGCCCACGGGATCCAGTTTGGCAATGGTGCGGGCGCCCTCCCGGTCATTGAGGGGTTTAACGTTGGTTTGGTTGGCTCCCAGTTGTTGGGTGACCAGGCGATCGCCATCAAAATAAACCTCCGTGCCGCTGCTTTGTTCTCCCAGTTCGCCAACGATTAGTTCAATGCTGGGCTGTTGATCCATCGATGCCCCTAGGGTGATTTCCAGCGGTTCCGTCATCGGGTAGGGCTGGCCTTGGTTAATAATCGGTTGCCAATCGTGGCGGTTATGGCGGCGATTCCAGTAGCGGATGCCGTAGCTGTGGTAGAGAAAATCTTTGAGTTCAAATCCCTGGGCCAACTGCAACGCCCCCCAGGCGATCGCCCCAAAGGGATTATCTCGTTTAATTTTTTCCGGGGGGAAATAACCCTCTAACCAGCTTTGCACTAGGGGAATTTGGCTCGTGCCTCCAACTAGGAGCACCGCTTCGATGTCCTCTTTGCCGACGCCGTTACGGCGGGCCTGTTGCAAGACCTGGGCCAGCAAATCATCGAGTTGGGCAAGGAAGCCTTGATTTTCTAAAATCTCCTCAAAGGCCGACCGAGCCAGGCTTAACTCATAGCTTTCAAAGGTTTGGTCGTTGTAATAAATCTCCGTTGCCTTCGTCTTTTGGGACAAGGCAATTTTCAACCGTTCAACTAAGCGTAAACTCAGGGCATCCTGGGGCAAATTTTGTTGGGTCTGGAAATGTTCAAAAAGCCAATTATCTAAATCGGAACCACCGAGATTTTTACCTGCTTTCGCCAGCACTTTTGCGGTTTTGATCTTTTGGGTTTTGCTATCGGCGAAGGATTTACGCCCCCACTTCAAAATAAAGCCCGTCGGTTTACTTTGGCCCTGGGCCAGGTTGAGATCCACAAGGGAAAAGTCTACGGTTCCTCCCCCAAAATCCACCACGAGAACTCTTTTTAAATCTTCAGCCAAGGCTCCATAGCCCAAGGCGGCGGCGGTGGGTTCGTCCAAAAGCTGAATTTTTTCGAGTTCTGGCAACTGCTCACAAAGCCGACTCAGCCAACTCCGGTAGGCTTCAAAACTATCGACTGGCACGGTTAAAACGAGGCTATCAAGGGTTTCTCCCTGGGCCTTGAGTTGGGCAAAAATACCGTTGAGGAAATATTCCCCCATTTTTTCAAAGGTGATTTTTTCGCCATCTAGTTCCGGTAAAAAACCTTGGATTGCGGTGCCAATGCCCCGTTTAAAGTTACAGAAATAGCGGGGATCGGGGGCGCGATCTAAACCGCGATCGCCAATGGCTTGACCGATAACGACTTTTTGGTCGGCGGCATTTTCAATGTACAAAAGGCTGGGGATCAGCGGTGGATTCGGGGAAATGCGTTGGGAAAGACCCTGGAGTGGGAGAATTTCTGGGGCTCTTTTGGCGGCATTCCACCGGGTCACTAGGGTATTGCTCGTCCCAAAATCCACTGCGATCGCCATAATGATTTCGTGATTTTCTTGAAAGCTAAACTGGACAATTTTTGTATTGTATCGAGTTCGACGGTTTCCGGTCGCCCTGACCCAATCATTCCCGAAAGCACCAGACACCCAGTAGACTAAAACAGCAGCGGTGGCATTGGGGAAGAAAAACTTTGGCCAAACAACGATTAGACCTCCTGTTGGTGGAGCGTAAACTGTGCGAGTCTCGGCAACAGGCCCAACGGGTAATCCGGGCCGGAGAAGTCAAAGTAAAACAGCAGATTGTGGATAAACCAGGCACTTTAGTTCCTGCGGATGTGGACATTGAAGTCCAGGCGAAACCGCCCTTTGTGTCCCGGGGAGGCGAAAAACTAGCCAAGGCGATCGCCCACTTTCAAATCACAGTTAAAGATCGCATTTGTTTAGATGGAGGAATTTCCACCGGTGGCTTTACCGACTGCCTCTTACAAGCCGGTGCCCAACAGGTTTATGGCATTGATGTGGGCTATGGCCAAGTCGCCTGGAAGATCCGCCAAGATCCACGGCTGATCCTCCGGGAGCGCACCAATTTTCGCCATCTGATCCCAGGCGATCTCTACCCAGAAGGCACAAAAAAGCCGACCCTAGGGGTGATGGACTTATCTTTTATTTCCTTGACGAAGGTTTTGCCTACCCTCTGGAGTCTTCTGGATGAGCCGAAGGAAGTGATCCTGTTGGTCAAGCCTCAGTTTGAAGTGGGACGCGCCCAGGTAGGAAAAAATGGCGTTGTTCGCGATCCCCAGGCCCAGGCCCAAGCGATCTTTTCGGTACTAGAAGCCGCCCAAAAACTCGGTTGGCACTCCCAAGGGCTGACCTATTCGCCGATCACTGGCCCCGCCGGAAATGTGGAATATCTGCTGTGGTTAAGTACAGATACTCCCCAAATTGACCTCGATTTAGAGGCCCTAAAACAGCTCACCAAAACGGCGATCGCCACCCTCAGCAAGCCAGCGAATCCGGACGGATCGACGGCGGCAAATATTACCGAACAAATTTAAGATTACGCATTAGAATTGCGCGAAGGTTTCCCGGGACGGATCTGGGTTAGAGGACTTTTTCAAGCGTTGTTCCTTGCTTGCCGCTTCCCCTTCACTGAGTTGTTTCCCTTGGATGCGCACAAGAATTTTTGGCCCAGAGGTTGCCAAACGGAAAATCAGACCATCCTTAGCCACACATTGCTCGACCCGTTGATCCTCTATATAAGTACCGTTGGTGCCGAGATTAACAATTGACCACTCTTCCCCCTCCAATCGCAGTTCAACATGGTGGCGAGAAACGACTGCACTGTAGAGAACCACATCATTATCGGTTGAACGGCCAATACTGATCGTGGTTTCGGTCTCAAAAGACCAATTTTGCATCGGAGTAGCTTGGATGGGATGAAGTAAGGTCAGAATAATCACGGATTAACAAGGGTTTGCGGATGGGGCACGGCACTAGAAAAAACGAAACTTTTAGAGATGCGGCTCGTGAAATAAAGACTTTTGACCCTATTTTACCCTTAAGGGTAGTCGAACTTACCGATTAGATTATCTTTCCTCGCCCAAGATGATCTCAGAAAATTTGATGTCCGTAACACTGATGAGATCAAGAAAATCAAAGAAGAAACACCACACTTGATCCTTGACATTAAAAAACCCCCTACGGTTGTGTGGAGCACTGCTGCTATCCGTCGCTGTAGAGGGCTTGATTGTGGTGATGACGTTTGATGAGGGAACGACTAGCTGTGACTGACAGGGTTTTCTGCAATATTCAGCACTTGGGAAGTTAGCCTAAAATTTGTGCGCGTACAGTACCTCCGCGTCGCAGATGTAAGTGATCCCTGAATAGTCATCGAAAAACTGGGCGGCAACCTCATCCGAAATCTTTAGAGCCATCTCTCGACTAGCGGTCAGTACCTCAATTTTTACATTCGAGGAAGTGTCAGAGACGTTGGGCTGTCCCGATGAGCGCACGTTGCGGCTCCCTTTACCGCCGGCGGGCACCACCGTGTAACCTGTTGCTCCAACACCATCGATAATTTTGGCGATTTTTTTGAGTAATAATTTTTCCGTAACGATGACGAGCTTAATGGCTTGCTGAGTCATGGGGGGTTCCTCTTGACGCGTGATGTATGGCGAGTCGAAAAAAATTGTCGCTTTTCTATTAAAAATATGGGTTGCGACAATCAAAGACAAGACTCTATGGTTTTGTCTTAAACCATATCTTTAAGTCTATGCCAAAGGATACCCTCTATTGGAAAGGATTGATTTAGATTAATCGAAGCATTTTATAAAAAACGCTTATCCCTTTAGCGCCGCGATCGCCTTTTAATCACTGGTTTTAACGCTGTTTGCAATGGAACCCGTCAAATCCTAATTCATCGTCTAACGACAAGCCAGCCCTTGAGAATCACCCTCGTCACAGCAGATATTTTTCTAACGGATGTTGGCCTCGTAAGTTGATCTAATCCACGGATACAGATCTAGGAAAGTTACGCATAGCATGGCCATTTAGATTCGATTCATAAGCTTGGGTTATCAAAAGATTCAGCAAGTTTAAGGCGATTTTTGACAAAAAAGGCCACTTGTTGACCCGGCATTGTATAGACTAAAAAACATGGCATTCACTCAATCCATAGGCTTATTTCTATGGATTGGGCTTACTCAACTATTTAAAAAATTCAACTTAAAGTCGCCATGGATATTGCATTGGTGGTTGTTGGCTACGTTCTCTGTTTTAAACGGGCACGTGATTGTTCGGAAATACATACAAACAGCATGGAGTAAAAAGCAATGAAAAAATTTGACGCGAGACCATCGCAACCCACCTTAAATGCAGATGAGGGGTGGGTAGTGCAAGTGTATGGTAGTGACCGCCGCTTACTTTGCGTTTTAGAGCCTTCCCACGGTTGGATGTTTTTGATCGGTTGTGGGGTTGGTTTACTGCTTTCTGTTATCTGGGTGAACATCGCCCCTTACAGTCCCCCTTTAGAAAGTTCTGCACCTGAACAGTCTCCTGCTTTGCAAGTGGACTGAATTCTCCCCTTGGAGGTACTCAATACAGCGAGAAGTAAATCAAGGGATTGTTTGGTTGCACGAACAATAGGCGATCGCCATTTACTTAAACACCATTCACCTTAACTAGGAGCAATGAAGACAATAGAAAAGAAAAACTTATGAATCAAATTTGACATTGCGTATCAAATTGATGCTAAAAATTGAGATTTTCAGGATAGACTTAAGCACATAGAAATTTGGGTATTGATAGAGCCAAATCTATAAAAGCCCAATAACAGATTTTCGCATCGTACCCGCGCTGTAGGTGTAAAGCCCTGCAGCCTTACCTATTCAAAGCTCACAATTACCGCTCTTCATGGGAGGAAGCGGAAGGAGGTATTCGTGGATTTTTTGTCCGATTTTTTGACGAAATTTGGGTCGCAGTTGCAGTCCCCAACGCTCGGCTTTTTAATTGGCGGTATTGTCATTGCTGCCTTCGGTAGCCGACTTACAATCCCCGATGCAGTGTATAAGTTCATCGTTTTTATGCTGCTCATCAAAGTCGGTTTGAGCGGCGGTATTGCGATTCGTAATGCCAATATCACGGAGATGCTCTTGCCTGCGTTATTTGCTGTACTCATGGGCATTCTGATCGTTTTTATTGGGCGTTTTACCTTAGCGAAACTGCCAGGTATTAGGACCGTAGATGCAGTGGCAACTGCCGGCTTGTTTGGGGCAGTGAGTGGTTCGACCCTTGCTGCTGGAATCACGGTTATGGAAGGGCAAGGTGTTTTCTACGAACCTTGGGCAGCGGCACTTTATCCTTTTATGGATATTCCCGCCCTGGTGACAGCGATTGTTGTAGCCAGTCTTTATAAGAGCAAGCAGCGCGAGGTTGAAGCCGATGATTTCAGCAAACAACCCGTTGCCGCTGGTGAATATTCTGGTGAACCCGTTTATCCCACCACGAGGCAGGAATATCTGGGTCAAAAGCGTGGTAAGGCTACTAATCGGGTTGAAATTTGGCCCATTGTTAAGGAAAGTCTCCAGGGTTCTGCCCTATCAGCATTGTTGCTCGGTCTTGCTCTCGGTTTGTTGACTCGGCCAGAAAGTGTCTTTGAAAGTTTCTATGAGCCCCTCTTCCGTGGCTTCCTTTCGATTTTGATGCTGGTGATGGGGATGGAAGCTTGGTCTAGGCTTGGGGAGCTGCGCAAAGTTGCTCAATGGTACGCTGTCTATGCGTTTTTTGCGCCGCTACTCCATGGGTTTATTGCCTTTGGTCTCGGCATGATCGCCCACTATGCTACGGGGTTCAGTCCTGGTGGTGTTGCCCTCTTAGCGATTATTGCGGCGTCTAGTTCGGACATCTCCGGGCCACCTACTTTACGGGCTGGGATTCCGTCTGCTAATCCTTCTGCTTACATCGGTTCGTCTACGGCCATCGGTACTCCTGTGGCGATCGCCATCGGCATACCACTTTTTATCGGCCTTGCCCAAGCAACCATGGGTGGCTGATCTAAAATCAGTCATCGTCAAATAATCCAGAATTTCGATCAAGGTCTGCATTGTCTCCGGTCAATCGTCGGGCGATCGCAAAAAATAAACACTAGCAAGTCGAGGTTTAGCCTCGGCTTTTTTTGTTGCAGGGGTCAAAGTTTTGGCTTCAGAGGAGATTCCACTAGGGTTTAAGCGAGCGAGAAGGGTGTCTTTTGGGAAGCTTGATTTTTGTGAAGTCTTTGGTAGCTGTATGACTTGTTACAGCTTCAGTCGCTCAATGCTTGATACATCTAGCTAGCTGGGACGATTGAAGCACAGAAGGCAGTGGTCTGTTTGGCGATCGCCTGAACTGTAGCTTGATCTTTGGCCCCACTTCACAGCAGGTTCGAGGGTAATGGCATGGTAAATAGTCTAGAAGGTTACAACCCCGGAGATTTTTATGATGAGCTTTTTGCGGATCAGGGGATACCACGACCAGCCGCAGCGGCATTGATTCAGCATATTGGCAAGTTCCCCCTCAACGTCCTGGAACAACAACAAAAATCTGCGCAAAATATGTTGTTCAAGTTGGGCGTGACCTTCAATGTTTACAGCGATAACCAGGGGACGGAGCGGATTTTTCCCTTTGATGTGATTCCCCGGATTATTGCCCAGACGGAGTGGGATTGGCTCGAAAAGGGCTTACAACAGCGCATTGAAGCGTTAAATCATTTCCTTGACGATATTTACAATGAACAGCGCATTATCAAGGATCAAGTGATTCCGCGCCATGTGGTGGAATCGGCGTCGGGCTACCTAAAACCCTGCATCGGCCTCAAACCCCCCAAGGGCAAATGGTGTCACATTACGGGTACTGATTTGGTGCGCGATCGCCAGGGTCAATGGTACGTCCTCGAAGATAACCTCCGCTGTCCGTCCGGGGTCTCCTACGTTCTCGAAAATCGTCGGGTAATGAAAAGTCTTTTTCCGAGCTTTTTTAATACCCTAAAGATTCAACCCGTCGATGACTATCCGGGGCAACTGCTAAATCTGTTGATGAATTTGGCCCCCGATCACATTGCCGATCCCTGCGTTGTGGTGCTGACACCGGGCATTTACAACTCTGCCTATTTTGAACATTCTTACCTCGCCCAGCAAATGGGGTGTGAGTTGGTCGAAGGCCGCGATCTGGTCGTGGTGGATGGTTATTTACAGATGCGCACCACCAAGGGATTGCAACGGATTGATGTGATTTATCGGCGCATTGATGATGACTTTTTAGATCCGTTTGTTTTTCGCTCGGATTCGGTGCTTGGGGTGCCGGGCCTGATGGAAGTCTACCGCCAAGGACGGGTGGCGATCGCCAACGCGCCAGGAACAGGGATCGCCGATGACAAAATGGTTTACGGCTACGTTCCCCAGATGATCCGCTACTACCTTGGCGAAGACCAAATTTTGCCCAATGTCGAGACTTATTTTTGTGAAGATCCCCAGCAGCAATCCCATGTGTTGAACCATTTAGACGAGCTTGTGGTGAAAGCCACCGATGCCTCCGGGGGCTATGGGATGTTGGTCGGCCCCCACGCCAGCCCCACCGAACGGGAACAATTTAAGGGCTATATCAAAGCTAACCCCAGAAAATATATCGCCCAACCCACATTGTGTTTATCGCGAGTCCCGACCCTAATTGATGGCACCTTTGTCGGCTGCCATGTGGATCTGCGGCCCTTTATTCTCAACGGTGGCGATCGCACCTATGTTAACCCCGGTGGCCTGACCCGTGTCGCCCTCAAACAAGGCTCCCTAGTCGTCAACTCATCCCAAGGGGGCGGCAGCAAAGATACCTGGGTGATTAATACCAAGGCCGCCTAAAAAAATTACGCCAAACTGCAAACTCCCTACTACACCCTATCCCTAAGCAAATTCGAGGAGTAAAGATCCACCATGTTGAGTCGTGTTGCTGATTCTATTTATTGGCTCAATCGTTACGTCGAACGGGCCGAAAATGTCGCTCGCTTTGTGGAGGTCAATTTAACCCTCCTGCTAGATACGACAACCACCACCAACTATTGGCAAGCCCTGATCACCACCACAGGAGATTCTGCTCTATTCCGCGAGTCCTATGGCGAAGCCACCAGCGAAAATGTCCTGCAATTTTTAACCTTTGATCAGAACTACCCCAGTTCAATTGTGTCCTGTCTCAAACGGGCGCGGGAAAATGCCCACGCTGTCCGGGCCAATATTTCTTCTGAAATGTGGGAACAGCTCAACGAGCTTTATCACACAGTACAACGGGCCGCGAGTCAGCCCATGACCCTAGAGGAGCGTTATCAATTTTATCCTGCCATTCGCATGGGGAGTCATCTGTTTGCGGGCATTATGGAAGCGACAATGTCCCACAATGAAGGCTGGCACTTTGGCCAGTTAGGGCGTCTCCTGGAGCGGGCAGATAAAACAGCGCGAATCCTTGATGTGAAATACTTTATCCTCTTGCCTTCTTTGCAGGATGTAGGGAGTCCTTTAGATAATTTGCAGTGGATTGCCCTGCTCAAATCTGCCAGTGCCTACGAGATGTACCGCAAACGCCAACATCGGATTACCCCAGAGAATGTAGCCGCCTTTTTGATCTTGGATGCACAGTTTCCCCGGTCGATTTGTTTTTCGTTGCTCGAAGCCCAAAAATCTCTCCATTGCATTGCCGGGACTCCCGTTGGAAGCTGGAGTTGCTCTAGTGAGCGTTCCCTTGGTCGCCTCTGTTCTGCGTTGGACTACATGACGATGGATGAAATTTTTGACCAGGGCCTCCATGAATTTCTTGACGATCTCCAGAGTAAATTGAATCGCGTTGGTCAGGATATTTATGAAGATTTCATCGCTGTCCCCCTGGCGGTTTAGTTTGAATTGACTGTTTACTTTTTTAGGCCTGTGTTGTGCGCTATCAGATTACTCATTCGACCCTCTACACCTATAGTCATCCCGTAGAACTGGGCAGTCATTGTGTCAAATTATGTCCACGCACCGATGGCCAGCAACGGCTCCGGCAGTTTCACTTAGAGGTTGACCCGCTACCCCGGCAGCACACCCGCCTCCTGGATCCAGATGGCAACGTGGCGGATCGCTTCTGGTTTGATCCGCAACCTGTACAGTCCCTAAAGTTCGTCACAACGGCAGAGGTGGAAGTCGTCTGTCAGAATCCCTTTGATTACCTTGCGGCTCCCTGGGCGATCGCCTGTCCCTGGGACTACCCCAGTTCCCTCGCCCTCAGACTTCATCCCTACCGACAACTCACCACTCCCCATCCCCGCGTCGTGGAGTTAGCCCAGGATCTCTTGCACCAAGTAGAAGGGAATGCCGGCCTCTTTGTGAGCCAACTGACCCAGCGCATCTATGAAGATTGTCGCTATATCCATCGCCTTGAAGGGGCACCCCAACTCCCTGGGATCACCCTCAGCCAACGGACAGGTACCTGCCGTGATTTTGCCTTGTTATGGGTTGAGGCCTGTCGAGTCGCTGGTCTAGCGGCACGGTTTGTCAGTGGCTACCAACGGGGCGATGAAACCACAACCCAACATGAACTCCATGCCTGGGGAGAAGTGTATATGCCGGGAGGTGGCTGGCGCGGCTTTGATCCCACCTTGGGTTTAGCGGTCACAGACGGTCATATCGCCGTTGCCGCAACGGGAGATCCCCGACGGGCGGCCCCTGTATCAGGGGATATCCAGAGTCCCTTGGGTAGACCCCAGACGAGCTTGGTCTGCGATATTCGTCTGGTTGATGATGCGCTTTTTTCCCAAACACAATCACAATCGCAATAATGCTCTAGGGTCTATCATCAGTTAAGCCAGAGGATGGCATTAGCGAATCATTTCTATATGCTAAACCCCGTTAACTTGACAGCTTTACGGAAAGCTTTCACCATGAAATCGGTTCAGTTAACTTGAGCAGAATACTTTTTATTTTCCCTCAGTACTGATGGCATTGTTGCCAATCCTAAAATTTTTGTTGAATTATTCTCCTGATTAGATTGAGTTTCACTACAAACTGAAGTCACACATTTTATGAACCAAATTACAGAAACCATTATTAACAGTCTACAAGCTATTTTAAGTATCGGTATTCAACGAATCCCTGGCTTGCTAACTGGAATCATTATTCTATTTTTAACAAGGTATTGCTCGGAAATTTTCCAGAAAATAACCAAAGAAGTTACCGCCAAAACCATCAAAAATCATTCACTACAAATTCTGGCTGACAAAGGCGTTTATGTGGGAACGTGGGTTTTAGGTGTTTTATTTGCCTGTGTAGTCGCTTTTCCTGGCCTGAGTTTAGGGGATATCGTTGCCACTTTAGGGGTGGGTTCAATCGCCATTGGTTTTGCATTTCAGGATATCGTCAAAAACTTTTTTGCGGGGATTATCCTACTGGTTGAGGAGCCTTTTCGCATCGGTGATGAAATTGCAGTCAGTGACTACCAAGGTATTATTGAAGATATCAGCATCCGCACAACGAGCATTCGCACCTATCAGGGTGAGAAAGTCTTGCTACCAAATGCCAGCGTGTTTACTGATGCGGTAATGGTGAAAACAGCTTATCCTAATCGGCGCACTGATCTCGGTGTGGGGGTAGATTATAATACGCCCCTGCCAATGGCCAAGGATTTATTACAGCAAACGATTTGTGATTTGGATGGCGTTTTAGCACAGCCTGCCCCCGAAATTGATCTCGTCAGTTTTGGCGATAGTTCCATTGACTTTATTGTCCGCTATTGGACAACGCCTAAACAAAAAGAAGTTCGTCGCGTCCAAACCCTGGCAATTATTAAGATCAAAGAAGTATTCGACGCAGCTGATATTAATATCCCCTATCCCATTCGCACTTTATATTATTACAATCAGGATAAATACAATGATTATCTGCCCAGCCAATTACCTGCAGGAGATGATACTTAGAAAGCTGATTTGAAAACTGAATATTTAATTTGTTGACTCACACAAAAAAATTACTTTAGATACCGATGATTACCTCTGACAAACTGGATAAACCCGATTGGCTTAGTACTATCTTTCAGGTCAAGGGGGCTGTCTTGTCTATGATTTTGCCGCGCATCCTTTTTTTCTGTATTTTGACTGCGGCATTGACATTTATCTACCTCCAGGGTTTGCCTATCTATCTTGAGAAACTGGGAGATTTGACCACAAATGTTATTTACAATCTGATTCTGGGTTTGCTCATCGTTTTTCGCACCAACACATCCTACGAGCGTTTTTGGGAAGGGCGAAAAGCATGGGGAGGAATCGTTGTGAATATCCGTAATCTTGCCCAGGAAATTTTGATCGGGATTACGACCTCAACAGAAAAAGAAATACAGGGCAAAAAACAAGCTTTAAATCTACTGCTTGCTTTTGCGATCGCCACCAAGTTGCACCTACGGGGAGACCAAGTAAACGACAGACTAGAAGCATTGGTCGAGCCGGAGCAGGTCGCGCAACTGAAAGACTCGAAAAATCGCCCCCTTGATATTCAATTTTGGTTACGCACCTATCTACATCAGCAACTCAAGCTGAAAAATTTTGGGGATGCGCAGCTAAATATGACCACCGGTATGCTGAATAATCTCACGGATAGTGTGAGTGGTTGCGAAAGAATTTTAACCACCCCAATTCCGATTACCTATCGTGTCTATTTAAAGCGCTTGATTTTAATTTATTGTTTTGGTTTACCGTTCCGCTTGGTGCCTGAGATGACCTGGTGGGCAATTCCGATTGTGGCCGTGGTTAGCTTCCTGTTACTAGGCGTTGAAGAAGTCGCCCGGGAGCTAGAAAATCCCTTTGGTTTTGATGTTAATGATCTGCCCCTAGACGATCTGTGTGACGTGATCGAAGGCAATCTTGAACGTGTCTCTAGTTTGCATGGCCAGACGAAAGAATTAGCGTCTGTATCGTGATTAGGGATGACAAACAATACTCCCGATTGCGTCACTCAAGAAAATCTGTGCCATTGCTTGCGGGATCTTGATCCTGCTGATTAAAGTCCCGGTTCCATTCCACCCCTGGCATTGCTTCAGAGGCTTGTTTGAGGGCATTTTCCCAATAGCGACGAATTTTGAGTAAGTAGGGGTCGCGGGCTTCTAACCGCAAACGGTGCTGGATTTTGAGGCTATTGACCGCATAGGAAATCATATCGATGGGAGGCCCCACAGACAGGTTAGAACGCATTGTGGAGTCGATGGAGAGGAGGGCTGATTTGGCGATCGCATCTAAAGAAGACTCATAGGAAAGGGTGCGATCTAAGATCGGTTTGCCATACTTCGTTTCGCCAATCTGTAGATAAGGGGTCTCTGGGGTCGCGCGAATACAATTTCCCTGGCTGTAGATAAGAAAAAGCTCCGGCGGTGCCCCAGCAATTTGCCCAGCGAGGAGAAAATTACACTGGAAATCAATGTGATCCTTTTCGAGCCAAGGTCGATCTTCCTGTTGCAGTTGGCGAGTCTTTTTGCCAATGTAGCGGGCGGCATCATAAAGACTAGGAATCGTATGGAGATTGTGGGGCGTACCACTGCGAATCTCCTGTTCTAGTTGATAGGTGATGGCTTGGGTAATGGATAAATTGCCCGAAGTACAGAGAATAAGTACCCGTTCCCCTGGGCAGGAAAAATCAAATAACTTTTGATAGGATGAAACGTAATCAACCCCCGCATTGGTGCGTGAATCGGCGGCGAGAATAAAACCCTGGCGAACTAAGATTCCTAAACAATATGTCAATCTTGATGACCTCGTTTGACCTGATGGGATTCACAGAAAAAATTTTGGGTTGGCCGAGCGTAACCTGTCAGGATATGGACGACAAAAGCCAGTTGCTGTCACGTTAATCATCGCATATCTTCCAAGCTGCGCGAGCATTATTTTTGCAAATTATTGTTGGAGTTTCCCCATGAATTACGTTTGTTATCTCGGTTCTGGGCAACGGCTTGATTTGGCGAACCAAGGCTCCCATACCGTTATTACCCTCAGCCAAAGTGGCCCCGGACAACAACAACAAAGCACAAACCGTTACCTAACGGGCACCTGGACGGCACAACCAACGGTGATGCAAGCGGGCGGGATCACGGTGATCACGGTTTTTAGCGCGACAAAAACAACGCAAATTACTGTACAAGGCCAGGCGATCGCCCTTTGTGAACAACCCCTCAATTTACAGGGTGCCCAATCGCTGCCTTTAGAGCAAACGGCGGCGAAATCTCCGGAGCCAATGTCTCCTTTAGAACCCCTGCCCCCACTCAAAATGGGCAACATGGAAATGAAAATGAAGCCGATGGAAATGCGCCTGGGCAATATGGAGATGCGGATCGATGATCTGAATCAACCGGCCCAGCAGCAACCGACGCCAGCAGCAAATAATAAGCCAAAACGGTTTTGCGGCCAATGTGGTCAAGCCATTACCGCAGGCGATCGCTTTTGTACCCAGTGCGGTCAGCCTTTGTCGCCCTAGCGATAGCGCTTAATCTAAGGGTTCCATCGTTGAAATTACTGAAAACCTTTTTTCCGGGCCTTGCCTTGGGGCACCTGTTGCAACCAAAGATCAATTTGCTCTGTATCCAGTTGCAGTTGTTGCAAAAGAGCTTGGACATTTGCACGGGTATATTTTTCTGGGGGGCCTGGGGCGATCGCCTCTCCCTGAGCAGCCAAATGTAAAACGGCGGTAAATAAAGAAGCGGCCTGAAGAATTGGCGTTGTCTCTAGCCAAACGGGGAGAATCCGCACCTCAATCGTGTTTTTGTGGGGTAGGGCATTGATGCAGTTCACCAAATTAAAATCACAATATTTTGTCAGCTTGAGGCGATGAAGTTGCTGCTGGACGGCGGGCCAGGGGAGTTGTCGAAATTCCGGCTGGTTCACGGTGGTGAAAAGGGTTTCGGGCCAGGGGCCGAGGCGACGACAATGGGGATTCGTACCCATGAGAGTTTTGAGAATATCCCCATAGCGCCACAACAGATTCACTAAATTGGCGATCGCCGGGGCTGACTGGAGGGGCGTCGCCTCAAAATGAAGGTGAGTTGCGCCTTCAACGGGAGCCGTAAATTTTAGGTGCCGCGCTAAGGATAATAGGGTTTCTAATTGATGCTCGTGGTCTGTCTCCATGGGCGCTGTAATCAATTCACAGGGACGTTCTCGTTCTCCGGGTAGTGGGGCGGCGATCGCCACGGATGCGCCGCTTTGATCATTCACCCGCCGCATCCCCCCTGGCCCCGGTTCTGGTACCGTGCCAAACAAATCGCCGATGGGAGCCATCACGGTTTCTAAAGGGGCTTTGGCCTCGGTCTGACGAGCAATCAAACGCAGCAGACGCTCGTCATCACTGACAATACGATACCAACCTGCTTGGGGTTTGGCCTGGCGCTTCAAGTCTTGTTGCAACGTTAGATCATCGACACATTGGGCGATCATCCGTTGCTGGGGATCTCGGATCTCAAAGCCGAGGGTTAAATTGTGGAAGACTGGTTTGCCCGGTACTTTGCTGGGTTCCGATTGGGGATGAAAAAAGCGATGGACTTGCCCCCCCTGGGCAGTGGCGATCGCCGCTGCTAGATCCTGACGACTGCTTCCTGATGGTGCCAATAACTCAATTTCAAAGCCAATTTTCCAATCTAGAGTAATCACAGTTTTTGCGCCTCGGCCCTTGTCTGTTGTCGTCGATGTTTATCCAAAAAAATGCGGGAGATGATGGCTCACCTCCCAAGACGATTGCCGCTTAGAAACCCATCGCATAGAGGGGCTGGGGCGCACCCGGATCAGAAGAGTAGCGATATTGAATTTGATTGAAATGATAGTCCAAATGAATTTCCATATTGCGTGAAGCGTCGAAGAGGGTCACCACCAACGGATCCCGCTCAATTTCATTGAAGTAAAAAATTTCTTCTCCGGCAGCAGTAAGCTCGACCCATAGACCATCGGCCCGTTGGACAAAATAACCCAAAGTGTGGCCATCACGATTCAAATTCTCAAAGGCAATGGTTTCGACAATCGCGGTGGGATCATAGTGGGATTGCTCGGCGTAGGCCATCTCAACGATGTCATGGGCAACACCCGGTAAGCCCCATTCCAATTTGTCAGCGATGGTTGTTTTTGCTTCAGTCACAGACACATCCCAATATTCGGCAACGACAACCATATCTTCATAGCTAAAGCCTTCGTCGGTATAGTTGCAAAGACCTTGGCCACCGTAATAGTCCCGGGCCGCCGTTAATTTGGTTTCAACGGTTTGATAATCACCATCCTGGAGGAGTTTGCCAGCACTGACCTTGGCATTACCGGGGCCTTCTCCCCAGAATTCCCCCAGCATTTTTGCATCGCACCAGGTGTAGTCTGCAAAGAATAAATCAGTCGCATCCTGGGCGGGGCTTACGGTTAAAGGGGAAGCGGTGGTAGGAAGGGCATTGGCGGAGAATCCGGACACAAATACTGCACCAGTGGCAATCATTTGTAAGAGGGTGCGGGGGGCGGTAAAAAGTGTGGTTGTCATGGCTCTTGATTTTAAGTGGGAATTCTTGTGTGTTGCCCGGTCTTAGTTGTGCCGCCTATTTACTGATGCACTTTGTGGGGCGATCGCCGCTGCAACTAGGCTTGATCAACGCGTCGTTCAGCAAGTTTGAGACGAATTTCTTCGTGGTACTGCTGGGTGATGGGATAAAAGTAGGCGAGTCCTAAGCCAATGATAAGCGCAAGGGTCGGTAAGGGGGCAATCACTTTAATTCAGGTTAAGACGACTTTTCTCCAAAGAAAGTACGTTACAGATTTGTATTTTTGAGATGAAGGCTTAGTGGAAAGGGAAGACGATCTTCTCTCTGTAAATTTTTTGGAGTGGATAGGACCCTACTCCTCTTATCTTCAGTTTCGGTCAAAAGTTCCAGACATTTAGCTTTCTGCCGAGAAATCGCTGATCTGAAAATTTCAAACAAATGAGCTAAGATCTCGCAACCAGTTATTAAACAGTTTCTCAAGTTTAATAGCCTAATCGTGTGAGGAAAAAATGAAAACATCTCTATCTCTCTGGAAGTCTTTATCCATTGCTTCGGCTGCTGTTGGCGTCTCCGTTGCCACTGCTGGCACCGCCCAAGCCCAAGCAAATAACAGCGAACTCCTTAACCAGATCAACACCTACAGTCAAGGTGACATTGCTCAGGTAAACAGCGTTTTCCAACTCAGCGATGTTTCTCCCTCTGACTGGGCTTTTGATGCGCTTCGTAACCTAGTCGAAAACTACAACTGTATCGTTGGTTACCCCGATGGCACCTATCGTGGCAGTCGTCCTCTCAGCCGTTACGAATTTGCGGCTGGTCTGAACGCTTGTTTACAACAAATCGAGCGGATGATTCAAAGTGGTGGTTCTGAAGTAACCCCCGAAGATCTCGCTGCACTCCGTCGCTTGATCAACGAATTTGAAGCGGAACTCGCTACCCTCGGTGCTCGTGTTGACGATCTCGAAGGCCGTGTTGAGTTCCTCGAAGATCACCAGTTTTCTACCACGACCAAGCTCAGTGGTGAAGTTGTTTTCGCCATCCAAGATAGCTTTGGTGATACGGTGTCTGATGGCGGTGTCGATGAAGATGACACAGCAACAACCTTCAGTGATCGCGTTCGGTTAACCCTCGAAACCAGCTTCACTGGTAAAGACACTCTGATTACCCGTTTAACAGCCGGTAATTCGGCAAGCTTGACGCCTGAAATCGGTGGTGGTGTGGGTTTTCAAACCTTCAATCTTGACACCGATGGTAATGATGTCGTTATCGACTGGTTGGCATACTACTTCCCGCTCAGAAGAGCAAACGTTTATCTAGCAGCCTTTGGTGGTCTCCACAGTGATTACACAAGTACCACTTTTGGCGCCAATGGTTTAGAAGATTTTACCGGTGCTTCTGGTTCTCTAACTCAACTTGCAGCGTCTAGCCCCATCTATACCATTGGTGGCGGCTCTGGTCTTGGTTTCAACATGCCTCTTGGCCCTGTTGATATTTCCTTGGGTTACTTAGCTGATGAAGCCAGCTCTTCTGCCGAAGGTGATGGTCTTTTTAACGGTGAATACGGTGCTTTGGCACAGATTGCTTTTAACCTCGGTGAGCGTGCTGAGCTCGGCGTAACATACGTCAACAGTTACCATGACAGCGGCGCGATCTTCGACTTTGGTGGTGGTGCTGCCGTAAATGGAACATTTGCAGCTAACGGACTGAGTGTCGGTGATCTCGAAGCAAATACTTATGGTGTCCAAGGAAAGTTCTCCCTCACTGACAAAATTGATATTGCCGCCTATGGCATGTATTCCGATATCAATGTTATTAGTGGTGGTGACCTTGACGTATACAGCTATGGCTTAGGTGTCTCTTTCTCTGATCTTGGTAAAGAAGGGAATGTGCTTGGTTTGTTTGCGGGTGTCCCCCCTTACCTTGATGGGTCTGGACAAGTAGCCTTTGATGGTGATGAGACTCCGATTCAAGTGGAAGGTTTTTACAAGTATCAACTTAATGATGGGATTTCCATTACTCCTGGTTTAATTTGGTTAAGTAATCCAGGCGAAGGTGCCTATGGTGAAGAAGATGCACTCATTGGTACTCTCCGCACCACCTTCACGTTCTAAGCAGGTTTATCTCACCTAAAATCGTTTGTTTTTTCACACATTTTCTTTGTGAGCCTCGCCTCCGGGCGAGGTTTTTAATTATCTGCTATCTGAGTTTCAGAGTTAATGACTTTTGTCGGAGGCTTCGTCTAATGGAAAAGAGTGCGAGATTTGAAAATCTATTCACACTAGCATTTAGACTAGGCTTGATCGACTCGTCGTTCAGCAAGCTTGAGACGAATTTCCTCGTGGTATTGCTGAGTAATGGGATAAAAATAGGCCAGCACCAGCCCAATAATGAGGGTAATGGTTGGTAAGGGGGCGATCGCAAAGCGGATTGCTAGGAGGGCAGAATCAGGTTGCACGGGGGGCGCTTGACCCGGAATAGATTCAACGAAACCGGCCCAGGCGAGGGCTTGACCCACCAGAAATAAGCTAATAGCCAGACCTATTTTCTGGAGGAGCACCATAAAGCCATAAAAAACGCCTTCCCGCCGTTGTCCGGTGGTGAGTTCGTCTAGTTCAATCACATCGGGCACCATCGACCAGGGGATCAGATAGCTCACGGACACCCCACAGCCAGCCAAGATTGCACAGGCAAACATTAAACCGATTTGTCCCGGTTGTAGGAAAAATAACCCCACCTGGGCAATGATCCACAGGAAAACGCCCCCAAAATACACCGTTTTTTTCCCTAAGTGTTGACTGAGGGCGCTGGCCACAAATAAAAGCACCAGGGCTGTTCCCTGTACCGCCAGAGCCACATTGGGAAACATCGCATCTGGTAGGCCCATCCAGTTGATCACGAAATAGGGCAAGATCGAAGCGGTTAATTGAATCGCCAGCCAAGAGGCCAGATAGATCCCAATCACGAAGAGAAAGGGTTTGTTACTAAAGGCAATTTTCAGTTGCTCCCGGAAGGGAATCGGGGCCGCAAGATCCGTTTGTTCAGCCAAAGGTACTGTTAAATGGGGTTCCGGCACAGAGCGCACGAATGTCCAACCCGCCACCGCCAGCAATAGCCCCGCAGAAATAAACAAAAATGGCCATAAAATTGGCCCCTGGAGCAACCCCAACCCAGCCAGGCCACTCACCCCAGCCATTCCCCATAACCCTTGACCCAATCGCTGTCGTTGCCGAGGGTTTAGGATTGGCGATCGCCCCTTTTCTTGGAGCCGCAACGTACACCACAACAGCGCCAAGCCCGCAAACACTGAACAAACGAGCCCCAGAAGGCTGTACTGCTTTAGGGGATCATCGGGATAAGCTTGAAAGATCAACCGCGCCACAATCAGCGAAAAAATACTAGAGCCAATGGAAAAACTAAACCGAAAACTATTGAGGCTGGTGCGTTCGTGGTAATCCTGGGTTAACTCTGGAGTGAGGGCAGCATAGGGCAAATTGACCGCTGTGTAGGCCAGATTAAATAAAATCCCCATCACAATGTAGTAGCCAAACAAAAACCAATCATTCACTTGATCAATTTCGCTCAATTGGGGAACCAACCACTGCCCAAAAAAGACAAAGACAAAGGGAATAATTCCCCCCAGCATCCAGGGCAAGCGTCGGCCCCAGGGATGACGGGTGCGATCGCTCAAAACCCCCACAATGGGATCATTGATGGCATCGGAAATTTTGCCGATCATCAAGATGCTCCCCGCCAGGCCCGGTGGTAAACCCGCCACTTGGGTAAAAAAGTACAACAGAAAGAAAACCAAGACATTTGCCGTGAGAGCTGGCCCAATATCGCCTGCCCCAAAGGCAATTTTTGTCGATAGGTTGAGTTTTTCTGATGGGGGATGGAGCGGCTGGGTCATGGCAGGGACGCCCGCTTGGGGGCGCAAAGAAACTGCTTGCAATTGTAGTGGCTGCTACGGTAATCGGCGATCGCCAACTCAGAAACGGGGAATGTAAAATAAAATTCACGCCTTTTCGTAACCAAATCCCTATGCAATCTTCCTTGATCAATGGCCGTTACCAAATCGTGAAGACCCTCGGACAGGGTGGATTTGGGGATACCTTTTTGGTGAAAGACCTACAACTGCCCTCCCAACGGCAATGTGTGCTGAAATCCCTCAAGGTACAGGCCACCAGCCCCCAAACGGTCCAGGAGATGCAGCGACGCTTTCAACGGGAAGCTGCCATCCTCGAAGGCCTGGGGGAAAAACATAACCAGATCCCCAAGCTCTACGCCTACTTTGAGGAGCAGGGACGATTTTATTTGGTGCAAGAATGGATCGATGGGCTGACACTTCAGGACATCGTTAAACAGCAGGGCAGCCTAAGCCCGCTCCAGGTACAACAAATTTTGCTGGACTTGTTGCCCGTCCTCCAACTGGTTCATGACCAATACATCATTCACCGGGATATTAAGCCAGAAAATATTATTCTGCGCAGTAGCGATCGCAAACCCGTTTTAATTGACTTTGGGGCCGTCAAAGAAGCCCTGACCACCGCCATTCACCTGGACTTGAGCCAGCCCGTCTCCGTGGCGATCGGCACCCCCGGCTATATGGCCCCCGAACAGGGCACCGGGCGTCCCGTCTATTCCAGTGATTTGTATGGCCTTGGGTTTACGGCGATTTTTCTCCTCACTGGCCAATCTCCCCAACAGTTTCCCAATGATCCCCAAACGGGGGAATTGATTTGGCAGCAAGATTTTCCCTATCTGCAAACGCCATTGGGTCAAGTCATTGCGAAGGCGGTGAAATTCCATCCCCGCGATCGCTTTCCCACGGCCCAGGCGATGTTAAATGCTCTCCGGAATGCAGTGGGCACTGCGGCGGCTCCAGCTCCTGTAGTTAATGGCAATCAAACCACCGCCACCCGGGTTGTGGGATCGCCCCCCGTGGCAAGACGTACCACATTACCGACAAGCACCACCGCCGCCCAACCCCAGGAAACAGAAAATGGTGGCTGTTGGCGTTTGGCGATTCTCACGGTTTTGTTTAGCGGTATTGGCATTAGTGCGGGAATTTGGTTGACCTTTGCCCTTGTCGGGCGATCGCCTGAACCTCAAACTTTCCCCGAAGATCCAGCCTTGAACACAGAGAGCAATTCGCCTGTTCTTGAAACTCCCCTACCCGAACCGACCCCAGAGCCGGAACCGGAACCGGAACCCATTCCAGAACCAGAGCCAGAACCGGAACCCATTCCAGAGCCGGAGCCGGAGCCAGAACCGACCCCAGAACCTACTCCCAGCCCTGGAGAAATTCCGTTAATTCCCGTGGGGACTTCCGGCGCCGCCATTCCCCAAATTATTGCTGTGCCCCCCACCGATCAACGGCCTGGCTTTTGGGGTGATAGTACGGCGATTTTGTATCGCAACTATGGCCCGGCGAATGTCAGCCTCGGCTACATCGTTGACAACACAACGGGCACCCTGGCCCAGACGGAAATCACTTTTCCCGTGGGGACTGACCTCAGCGTGATCCAACAAACCCTGAGTGGCCTCTTGCCCGAAGGCGTGCCCCCGGAAGTGAGCCAAGCGGTGGCTAGTGTCTACAACCGCAATAGCAGTTCCCAATCCTTCACCACGGCCAACCACCGGGGCCAAATTAAACGCAACGATAGCGATCGCCTTTATCTCGGCATCTGGAATCCCGGCTTCCACGATTAGGCTCTGGGCAGTCCCCGTCGGGCGAGGAGAGCGCTCCCATAGGCGGCTTCTGGTTGGGGTGAAATGAGCACTGGGCAACGGAGGTAACGGGCGCGAATTTGTGTCCAAACTGGATTTTTTGCCCCACCGCCAGCGGTAAAGACAGTGCTCACGGGGGGCGCTCCTAGGGCCTGTAACTTTTGGTAACCCTGAGCTTCAATGCGGGCGATGCCTTCTAAGAGTCCTTGTAAAAACTGGCGGGAATCTTGGGGCCGTGGGGTTAATTTTGGTGGCAAAGTTGGGTCATTAATCGGAAAGCGATCGCCAGACCGTAGCAACGGATAATAATTTAAGCCGCTGTCCTGGTGGGGGTTAAGGGTGGCACTGAGTTGTTGTAGTTGTGTGTCATCAAAATAATGTTTGAGCACGGCACCGCCTGTATTTGAAGCGCCACCCACGAGCCACAGATGACCAAACCGATGACTGTAGACCCCGGCGGCCAGGTCTTGAATCGGGCGATCGCCTAACAATTTCAGCACTAGCGTGGAGCCGAGGGAGGTCACTGCTTCCCCAATTTCCTGGGCACCACTGGCGATAAAGGCCGCAATACTATCGGTGGTTCCGGCGCAAATTTGACAGTGGGGATTGATCCCAAAACGCCGAGCAACGGTCGCTAAAATCTTTTGTTTCCCAGCACCGGGGGTTTGCACTTGGGGCAGTAAATGAAACAGAGGATGCTGTTGTAACCAGGAAGGATAACCCAGATTTTCGACGTCATAGCCAAGTTTCAGGGCGTTGTGGTAATCACTCAGGCCAAAGTTGCCGTGGAGTAAGCCACTTAACCAATCCGCCTGGTGACAAAAATAGTTGGCCCCCTGGGTTAATCCCTGGGATTCAAACCAGAGTAATTTGGCGAGGCTGGCCGTGGCCGATTGGACGAGATGTTGGGGCGGTGCCAAGGTGCGGAGCATTGGTAAAACAGTCTGGCCCCGGTCATCGTTGTAAAGCAGAGCTTCTGTAATCGCTTCTCCGGAGGCATCACAGAGTAGAACTGTGCCAGAGGTTCCATTGAGGGCGATCGCCTGGAGATTTTGCCGAATCTCTAGATTGAGGGCGGCGAGTAAATGCCAGAGTGCCTCGCGCCAACCCTGGGGCGTTTGTGCAAGGGGATTTACACTAACTGTCTGGGAAATTTCACCCTCACCTGTAATGGCGATCGCCCGCGCCCCAGAAGTCCCGAAATCAAGGCCAAGGTAGAACTGGGTCACCATCAATCTTCGGTATAGATACACCCAGCGGTGCAAGTCTCTTTAATTTCTACCGCCGCTAAACCCGGTAAATCCACTTTTTTTAGTTCTTGGTAAATCCATTGGGCGATCGCCTCGCTGGTGGGACTTTCCATCCCCAGGGAATCATTCAAATGGTAGTGATCCAGGTACTGATCTAGTAGCGGCTGGACGTATTTTTTAATCTCGCCAAAATCGAAAAGCATCCCCTGTTTTGGCCCCGTTTCCTGGAGGCGATCGCCCCGCAGATACACTCGCATCACCCAACTATGGCCATGGAGACGGGCACATTTACCATCGTGGTGGGGCAGTTGGTGGGCTGCCTCAAAGCGAAATTCCTTATAGAGTTCCCACTGGGCCATGATGGTTTAGGCCCAGGCCAGGTAAGGCAATTTTGTCGTCGTTGTGGCAATCTCCGCCTGGTTTGCCACCAATTGACCGCAGCTATCCCAAGTGCCAGCGAGCAATGCTTGTCTAGCCCCTTCTCCTAGCTGGATTTGACCCGACCAATCACCGCAGGAAACTGTCAAATTTTCTAGATCGACGCTGGTGGCCGCCTGGGGATTGGCTTCTAACTGACTTTGCAATGCTTCAACCGTAGCCCGATCCGCCGTGACACAGGGGACGCCGTTGGCGAGGCAGTTCCCAAAGAAAATTTCCGCAAAACTTTCACCCACAATGGCTTCAATACCCCATTTCAAAAGGGCTTGGGGGGCGTGTTCCCGTGAAGAGCCGCAGCCGAAATTACCGTTGACCACGAGGATATTCGCATTCTGATACTGGGGTAAATCAAAGGGATGCTCGCCGTCTAGTTGCTGGCGATCGTCCGCAAAAGCTTGTTCCCCAAGGCCATCAAAGGTGACACACTTCAGAAACCGTGCGGGAATGATGCGGTCTGTGTCGATGTCGTTGCCCCGGAGCGGGATCCCTGTGCCAGAAACTTGCTTGATTTCGCTGCTCATATCTTGTTTGAATCGGTGACCAGTGGGAGATTGCTAATTTAGCATACTTTCCTGGGGCAATTGCCGCAGTGAAAAGGAAACCCCAGGGGCGATCGCCAAAAGACGAAACCTCGTTTAATAGATATAATCTGTTACGAAAGCCATTAAGAAATGTTGCGTCCCATGAACAACCCCGTCCTCCAAGCCCTGGCCTATGGCCGCGCCTTTGCAGAAGTCCTCAAAGAGAGGGTAGAAGACAGTTTGACGGATCTGCTTAGTGATCTTGGTAAATTCGATGCAGAACGCAATCAATGGTTTCAGGAATTTGCCCAAGAAGTCCAGACCCGCGCCGAACGGGAAGCGGCCAATCAAGGTAATTCTAGCCGCCCGATCACCATTGACATTGACGGCGATGATCGCCCCGCTGACCTCCAGGAGATGATCGACAATCTCCGGGCAGAAATTGCGAGCCTCAAAGCGGAACTCAAGCAATATCGCGATACCCAAAATTAAGCTTTTTCTCCCAAGGCGATCGCCCTAGCCACACCATACTTTTCTTTTCCGTAAACCCATTTCGATAGGCAAATTCTTTGTGTCTGCTCTGTCTTCCCAAGTCAATTCCAGGGTCTCTAATCCCAACGCCACCCCAGCACCGCGCCTAGAGCGGGCTAAATCTACCTATCGCTGGAACCGTGGAAACTACTCCAAAAATCGGCGACGGTTCGACATTTGGGTATTTGTGCTCACCCTGATTTTTAAACTAATCCGCAACGGCAAGAAATGGACTTATGCGGGTGGTTTTACCGAAGAGAAACTCGCAGCCCGGCAAAAAATCCAAGCCCAGTGGATCAAAGATAGCTTCCTCGAATTGGGGCCTACTTTTATTAAAGTCGGTCAACTCTTTTCAACCCGCGCCGACCTATTTCCCGAAGCATACGTCCAGGAACTGTCTAAGCTCCAAGACCGCGTCCCAGCCTTTTCCTACGAACAAACGAAGCAAATAATCGAAGCAGACCTCGGTAAACCGATTAATGTCCTGTTTCGCAGTTTCGACCCCGTTCCCCTCGCGGCGGCGAGTCTCGGCCAAGTCCACAAAGCCCAACTCCACAGCGGCGAAGAAGTGGTGGTTAAAGTCCAACGACCGGGCCTGAAACAGCTTTTCACCATTGATCTGGCGATCCTTAAAAAAATTGCCTGGTATTTCCAAAACCATCCCCGTTGGGGCAAAAACCGTGACTGGCTTGGAATCTACGCTGAATGTTGCCGTATCCTCTGGCAGGAAGTAGATTACCTCCAGGAAGGACGCAGTGCCGATACCTTCCGGCGTAACTTCCGGGGGATTGACTGGGTAAAAGTACCAAAGGTCTACTGGCGTTATGCCTCACCGCGAGTGCTGACCTTGGAGTATGTACCGGGGATCAAAATTAGCCATTACGAAGCCCTGGAAGCGGCCGGCCTAGAACGCAAACAATTGGCGAAACTCAGCGCCCGGGCCTATTTACAACAATTACTAAATGATGGTTTTTTCCATGCTGACCCCCACCCCGGTAATCTGGCGGTGAGTCCCGATGGGGCACTCATTTTCTATGATTTTGGGATGATGGGAGAAATCAAAGCCAATGTCAAAGCTGGCCTCATGGAAACCATGTTGGGAATTACAGAAAAGGATGCCGACCGGGTGATGAACTCCCTCGTTACCCTAGGGGCCTTGGAAGCAACCGGAGACTTGGCACCGGTACGCCGCTCGATCCAATTTATGTTGGATAATTTTATGGATAAGCCCTTTGAGGCCCAATCGATTACGGCGATTAGTGATGACCTTTACGAAATTGCCTACGACCAGCCCTTTCGGTTTCCAGCAACCTTTACCTTTGTGATGCGGGCTTTTTCTACCTTAGAAGGGGTCGGCAAAGGTCTTGATCCAGAGTTCAATTTTATGGCGGTGGCTCAACCCTTCGCCCTCCAGGTTATGAGTGAAAATTTACCCAGCGGCAGCAACATTATTGACCAGTTAGGACGCCAGGCGGCACAACTGAGCACTTCCACCTTTGGTTTGCCACGGCGCATTGAAGACACTATCGACAAGCTAGACCGGGGTGATATTCGTATCCGGGTGCGAGCCCAGGAGTCTGACCGACTGCTCCGCAAATTGGGGGGAATGCAACTGGCGACAAATTATACGTTGATTTTTTGTGCGCTGATTTTGTCTGCTACCCTGTTATTTGTGAATGGCTCATTCATTCCGACGGCGGTGGTGGGGGCGATCGCCTTGGTGCCTGGTTGGGCATTATGGCGTCTCCTTAAAAAACTAGATCGCTACGACCGCAAATTTTAGCTAAATTTAGATAAGTTCTAATCTAGTACGCTACTTTTCCAGCTATTTTCCCGAAACCATGCTTATGAAATGTCGCTTTACGGGGCAAACTGATCCCGGGTTGGTGCGCTCCGCTAACCAAGACTCCTACTATTGTGATCCCGACGGGCGATTTTTCATCGTTGCCGATGGCATGGGAGGACACGCAGGGGGAGAAGAAGCTAGTCGGATTGCCGTAGAAACCATCCAGCAATATTTAGAGGCTAATTGGGAAAGCCCAGAAAGCTCAGAAGATCTTTTAGAAACAGCTCTCATCAAAGCCAATGAGGCAATCCTCGCGGATCAACTCGACAACCCAGCCCGTCAAGACATGGGTACGACAGCGGTGATGGTGCTATTTCGGGGCGATCATGTTTGGCGCGCCCACGTGGGGGATTCTCGCCTCTATAGTTTCCGGGGAGACACCCTCATTCAAGTAACTGGCGATCATACCTGGGTCTCCCAGGCAGTGCAGTCGGGAGATATTACGGCAGAACAGGCGAAGGTGCACCCCTGGCGTCACGTCCTTTCCCAATGTCTGGGTCGTAAAGATTTAAGCTTGATTGACCTGGCTACCCTAGAGATTCACAGTGGCGATCGCCTGTTGTTATGCAGTGATGGACTAACGGAAGAGGTAGATGACTCAGAAATCCAATTTATTCTGAGCGCTAATGATGACCTCGACCAGGCAGCGGCGGCTTTAATTGAAACGGCTAAAGATAACGGTGGTTCCGATAACGTCACCGTAGTTTTGGTGCAAGTTGAAGCTGCTTCATAATGATTTTTTCACTGTTTAACTAATCCAGGGGCGCTAGACAATAAGTTACACCGAGGCTGTAGTTAGTGCCGGGAGCGAGGGTGATAGTCTCGGCGGCAGCATTGGCCGTTTCAACACAGAGAAATCGTTGATAGGCGTCCGGAGAAAGATCACCCATGGTTGCAGTTTTCTCCATGCCAGGATTCCAGACGATGGTCGTGGTACTGTTTCGGTTACAAACCTCAATTTTGCGCTCAAGACTAGGATCATCAATGAACAGCTTTGGGGCGGTATTTTGATAAATGCGGTCTACTTCCCCCTGAATAGTGACTTCGCCAATTTGCGATTTTTGCTGTGCGCTGTCTACCTTGTCGATGTAATTCAGGCCCGCAAGACCCAACACTTTCACCCGCTGAATGTCGCCGATGGTGAAGTAGGTGTGGAGAGCTTGGGTAATGGTCATCGGCCTTTGATCGCGGTTATGACTCGTGAGTTCGAGATCTAAGCTTTCGCTTACGGTGATGGCGATCGCCAGTTCAAAAGCATAATCCCAAATTTTGCGGGTCTCTTCGTCATCTTGCAAGCTTAAAATAACGCGGGTTGCGCCATTGGCGAGGGTTTCGGTGTGCCGGACAGTCCAGAGGCGATCGCGGGCAAAACCATGGTTTGCTCGCCCTAATCCGTCCGGGTCTGCCCCAAACCAGGGCCAACAGATGGGAATGCCACCCCGGATCGCTTTTCCTGGTTGGTAATGACTGCGATCGCTCAAAAATAAAAGATCGGCCTGGGCGTTACTGGGCTGAAAAGAAAGCACCTGTCCGCCATAGAGAGAGATTTCTGCCGTGGTAAACCGATTCTTAATTTTGATCACCGGAAAACCCCGTTGGCGATCGCCAAAGGAAAGTTCAGGCAGGCCGTATTGTTGATTGAGTTGGTCAAGATGCATAAAAACTGTGGAGCGCTACTGCCATTTTAGTGAAAATTGCCAGGGCCAGAATCTGCCACTGCCGCCCCAAAACTCCGGCATAATAGACAGCGAACGACTTTTCTTTTCCCCAACCATTTATGCTGTGTTGCCTCCGCATTGAAAATTTTGCGTTGATCGATCATCTAGAACTCGATTTACAGGCTGGGTTGATGGTTTTGACCGGGGAAACGGGGGCCGGAAAGTCAATTATTCTGGATGCCCTCGATCTTGCCCTTGGCGGAAAAGCGACGGCGCGGTTAATTCGGGCGAAAAATGATCAAGGAGATGCCACGGGGGAACGGGCGTTTATTGAAGCAACCTTTACCCTCACCCCCAGCATCAAACAATGGTTACAGAGCCAAGACATTGATCTGCTAGAAGATGAAACGGTGGTTTGTAGTCGGGAGTTGAGTCTGACCCGCACTGGTTTGCGATCGCGCAGTCGCGTTAACGGGATCATTCTTAATCAGGGTTTGATGGCGGAACTCCGGGCGCAACTACTAGAAATTACCGCCCAGGGTCAAACGGTTGAACTCCTGATTCCTGAACGGCAGCGGATTCTCCTCGATAGCTACGGTGGCTCCCAGGTACAACAGCAACGGCAGCTTGTGACTACCGCCTATCAAACTTATCTCAAAGCAAAGCAATTACTCGAAAGTCGGCGTACTTCGGAGCAAGAACGGCTACAACGGCTAGATTTACTACAATATCAACTCCAGGAGCTATGTGATGCCCATTTAGAGGATCCTGAGGAGCTAGAAGTATTGCAACAGGAAGGCGATCGCCTTTCCCATGTGGTGGAATTGCAACAGCTCAGTTACCAGGCACACCAGATTTTGTACCAAAATGACGATCCCGAAACCCCGGCGGTGGCGGATCTTTTGGGGGAGGCTGAGAACCTGCTCAAAGAAATGGTGGACTATGATACCCAGTTAAATGGCATTCTCGACATGGTGCGCAATGCCCTTACAGAGGTAGTAGAAGCAGGCCACCAAATCAGCACCTACAACAACAATCTTGAAGCCGATCCAGAACAATTGGCTGACATTGAGGCCCGAATGCGGGTACTAAAGCAAATTTGCCGTAAGTATGGCCCGACCCTCAGCGAGGCGATCGCCTACCGGGACAAACTTCAGGGGGAGCTAGATGTCCTCACCGCTGCGGATCAGTCCCTTGAAGCCCTAGAGCAAGACTGTGGAATTAAATATCAAGACTTAGCAATCCATTGCCAAAAATTAAGCCAATTACGCCAAAAAGCAGCCCAAAAATTAGAGAAGCAACTGATTAAAGAACTGAAACCCCTGGCGATGGCAAAGGTGAGTTTTGAATGTCGCCTTAGTCCCATCTCGCCTACTGCCGCCGGAGCCGATCAGGTGACGTTTTATTTCAGCCCGAACCCTGGAGAGGTGGCTCAACCCCTCGCCGAGATTGCTTCTGGTGGGGAAATGAGTCGCTTTCTCCTCGCCCTCAAAGCCTGTTTTACCCAGCAGCAGACGACGCCAAAAACGTTGGTGTTTGATGAAATTGACGCCGGGGTTTCTGGGAAAGTGGCCCAGGCGATCGCCACCAAGCTCCACCACCTCAGCCAGTATCATCAAGTTCTCTGTGTCACCCACCAACCCCTCATTGCCGCCATGGCTGATGGACATTTTCGCGTGACAAAACAAGTGCAATCCCAGGCAAAAAATCAAAAAGGCGATCGCACCCTTGTCGCCGTAGAATCCCTACAGCACCATCAGAAACGCCGGGACGAATTAGCCCAGTTGACGGGGGGGCATGCCGCCGAGGAAGCGATTTCCTTCGCCGAATCCCTCTTAGTCCAGGCCCAAACCCTCAAGGCGGGCAGCAAAATGACCCAAGCCTAGCCCAAATGGGTTTGCACCACATTGACCAAGTGTTGCGTCCAATATTCCGCGAGATACTGTTCCTCGGCCTCGACCATCACCCGAATGACAGGTTCCGTCCCCGAAGCTCGCACCAACACCCGTCCCTTATCGCCCATGGCCGCTTCGGCTTTAGCAATTTCCGTTTGAAGCATGTCGCAGTTCTGCCAATTTAAACGGCGATCGCGATCTTCGACCCGCACATTTTTCAGAAACTGGGGATAGGTTTGGAAACTTTGATCAATTAACTTATTGAGGGGAACCCCTGCCTCCCGGACGAGGGCCGCTAAATGCAATGCCGTTTGGATCCCGTCCCCGGAAACGCTGTGGTGATGGCAAAGAATATGACCCGATTGTTCGCCACCGAGCATCGCCCCCGTCTGCCACATGGCCGCTTGGACATACTGATCGCCAACGGCAGTCCGATGAAGTTGTCCTCCCAGTTTTTCCCAGGCTCGCTCAAAGCCCAGATTTGCCATTACGGTACCGACAATTAAATTGTTCGGCAGTTGGCCCGCTGCCTGGAGTTGTTTCCCCCAAAGGTAGAGGATGTAATCCCCATCAACGATCCGGCCTGTGTTATCCACGGCAATCACCCGGTCGGCATCCCCATCAAAGGCAAAACCGAGATCCGCGTTGTGGAACTGCACCGCCCCTTGGAGTTGGTCGATGTGGGTAGAACCGCAGTTGACGTTAATTTTGTTGCCGTCTGGTTGGTGGTGCAGGGCAATCACTTCTGCACCGAGGGCTTGGAAAAGTTCGGGAGCCAAATGCACAGAAGCGCCCCAGGCCAAATCGAGCACAATTTTGAGGCCGTCGAGGGATAAGCCTTGGGGAAGTGTCGCAAAAACTGCATTCCGGTATTGCTGGGTCAGTTCCTTTTGGTGTTGGTAGGAACCACAGTTATTGGTTTGCGACAGAATATTTTCTAGGCGATCGCCGCGCAGACCCGCTTCAATCTTGGCACTGAGATCCTTGAGGAGTTTCGTCCCAGCGTCACTAAAAAACTTAATGCCATTATCTTCGGGGGGGTTGTGGCTGGCGGAAATCATGATTCCCCCAATGGCGTCCGTGGTGCGGGCCAGATAGGAAACACAGGGCGTTGGACAAAGGCCCACATGCCACACTTCTAATCCAGAGGCGGTCAAACCAGCGGCGATCGCCATCGCTAACATATCACTGGAGTTGCGAGAATCTTGCCCAATGATCACAGGGGCGCGTCGTGCCGCTGTTTCCTGGAGCACTTGTCCAGCCCAGTAGCCAACTTGGAGCGCAAAGGGAGCCGTCAGCAGATCCCCCGCTTTACCCCGAATCCCGTCAGTCCCAAATAATGAACCTGCGGGTAAATCACACCGTAGGGCTTGGGGCGGATAGCTCGCCAACATACGACTCAGGGGATGTCCTTCCTCTGGCATGATCATCATGGGTTTTGCTCCTCACAACATACAGACACAACGATATCAGTGATTGATTTGTCCTGACCACTATGGGGCCGCTTTTATCAGGGATTGGTATCAATGGTGTCTGGTTTAAAAACCTGGGGTGAGGCTTGGGTGGCGATCGCCTTTATTTATTTCTCATCGGGGAATTCCGGCTCAACTTCCGGCAAATCGACAGTGGCATAGATATCTACTAGGGGAATTTCTAGGTCTAGGGATTGCAGTTTAAGCGTTGCCTCTTGGCCCTGGTAACTTTCTAGAATCCAGAGCTTTCCTTCGCTACGTCGAAAGCAGTCTACTGAGTAATGGGTTGTGCTCACTAAAATGTATTCCTGCAAGCTGGGAATCGTGCGGTAAAACTTAAACTTATCACCCCGGTCAAAGCCTTCCGTCGATTCGGAGAGGATTTCAATGATTAACTGTGGATGATCCATCGCGTAGGCGGTTAAGTCATTGATTTCTGGATCGCAGCTGACGAGCAAATCAGGATAAAAAAAGCGCCGTCCTTCCTGAACGCGTACTTTCATATCACTGCTATAGGGTTGGCAACCAGAACCCCGGAGTTTAAGGCTGAGGGAAACTAACAGATTAGTGTTGATTTTGTTATGGACATTGCTAGCGCCGGCCATCGCATAGATTTCTCCATCGATATACTCATGCTTAATGTCGCTATGTTTTTCAAATTCTAAATATTCTTCGGGACTGAGGTACTGATCTGAGGTGAGGGCAACCATGATGTTTTCAACAATTGGGTGACATTCCCTTCCATTTTGCCAAGAATTTACGGGGTGGCATCCCCAAAGGCAATGATTCGCGATTTGATCCAGGTCAGCTCCGGGCAGGATAAAGTGTCTTTCCCTGAAATCTTCCCCAGCCATTTCGTAAGCCGGAATACTTTAGGAAAAGGGAAAAGTAGGGTTAAATGAGATGGGAATTTTTCCTCTCTTCGTTTTTTCAATAAGCAAAATTTAACGCAAATTCTATGGTTGCCCTCACCCCCAATCCCAGCTACAGTGTCACGATCCAGCTACGCATTCCCAACCGGGCGGGCACTTTGGCCAATGTGACCCAGGCGATCGCCAACGTGGGAGGCAGCCTCGGTAATATTGAGTTGGTAGAACGGGATCTGAAGTTTTTAATTCGCAATATCACCGTAGATGCATCCAGCGAAAAACACGCTGGGGATATTGTTGATGCTGTCAAAGCGGTGCCGGAGATTGAAATCCTTAAGGTTTTAGACCGGACTTTTGCGATTCACCAGGGGGGGAAAATTACCGTCGAAAGTCGCATTCCCCTGACGGTACAGTCGGATTTAGCGATGGCCTATACGCCGGGGGTGGGTCGCGTTTGTCAGGCGATCGCCGAAAAGCCAGAACAGGTCTATGATTTGACCGTGAAAAGCAATATGGTGGCGATCGTCACCGACGGCAGTGCTGTTTTGGGGTTAGGCAATTTGGGGCCGGAAGCCGCAATGCCTGTGATGGAAGGGAAAGCGATGCTCTTTAAGGAATTTGCTGGGGTGAATGCGTTTCCCATTTGCCTGGCGACCCAGGATGTCGATGAAATTGTCCGTACCGTGAAATATCTCGCCCCGGTGTTTGGCGGTGTGAATTTAGAAGATATTGCGGCGCCCCGCTGTTTTGAGATTGAGCAACGGCTGAAGGCAGAAACCGATATTCCCATCTTCCACGACGATCAGCACGGCACAGCGATTGTTTCCCTTGCCGCCCTATTTAATGCTCTGAAATTAGTCAAAAAAGACCTACAAAGCGTCAAAATCGTGATCAATGGGGCCGGGGCTGCGGGGGTGGCGATCGCCAAATTACTCCGGCAAGCAGGGGCAACGGATATTTGGATGTGTGATTCCAAAGGCATTATTTCCAGCCAGCGGGATAATCTCACCCCCGAAAAGCAAGCCTTTGCCGTGGCCGCCTCTGGTACCCTCGCCGAGGCGATGCAGGATGCAGATATTTTTCTTGGGGTGAGTGCGCCCGGTGTGGTGACCCCCGCAATGGTGACATCCATGGCAAAAGACCCAATCGTCTTTGCGATGGCCAACCCGATCCCCGAAATTCAGCCGGAACTGATCATGGATAAAGTGGCGGTGGTGGCCACTGGCCGGAGTGATTACCCGAACCAAATCAATAATGTCCTCGCGTTTCCGGGGGTCTTCCGGGGAGCTCTCGATTGTCGCGCCTCCAGCATTACCACCAATATGTGCCTCCAAGCGGCCCAGGCGATCGCCTCTTTGGTTAGCCCGGCCCAGTTGGATCGAGAGCATATTATTCCCTCGGTTTTCGATCAACGGGTCGCCGCCGCCGTTTCCGCCGCCGTCGGTCAAGCCGCCCGCCAAGATGGTGTTGCCCGCCGCTAGAACACCTTGATTCTCCCCTTGAGGGGAGATGCCGCGAGGCAGAGGGGTTAGCTTCTCAAGGTCACGGCAAACTGTTTGACCAGCGCATCCCGCACCTTTTGGTGGACTGGATCAATCTCCTCGTCCGTTAGGGTTTTATCCGCAGCTCGATACTGCAAACTGAAAGCCAAACTGCGCTGGCCTTCAGGGGCGTGCTCACCGCGATATTCATCAAATAACTCCACCCCAGCCAACAGTTTTTTTGCTGTTTTCTGCATGGCCTGCTCCAGGTCGGCTACAGACGTTTCGAGGGGGGCAAAGAACGCTAGGTCGCGGGTGACTGCGGGGTAAGTAGAAAAGGCCTTAAAAATGGGCACCTGTTGGGATGGACGACTCAGTACCGTTTGCAGCAGATCAAGTTTCAGCTCAAAAACATACACCGCATCGATCAAATCTTTTTCCTGCCGCAATTGGGGATGAAGTTGCCCGAAAATCCCCAGTTGACGCCCCTGAAGCCAGAGAGACGCTGTCCGGCCGGGATGTAATTTTTCGTTGCTAGTATCTGCCCGATAGCTCACCTCTAAGCCCAGTTGCCGGAAGGCGGCATCAAGAAATCCCTTCGCTTCATACCAAGACATCGGTTGACCTTTGCTACCAACAGCCCAACTGCCATCGGGATTGAGATTGCCCCCTAGAATTCCAGCCAGATAATCGGCTTCGGCATAGTTTTCGTTGTCATCTAGCCAAAAAACGCGACCCAGTTCAAAGGCATTGAGGGCACCATTGCCTTGGGATTGGTTGTAGGCAAAGGCATCAATTAACCCTGTGAGCAGCTCCTTTCGTAGGGCAGAATATTCCACAAACAGGGGGTTACTGAGTTTGATGTCAGCAAGTTCTGGCTTCACCAAGGAGTAATGCACCACTTCGGTCAGGCCAATCGCCCGGAAGCTGCCCCGCAATTGACGATTTACTTTTTCGGCTGGAGACAAAAAACCAGCAGCAGATTGACTCGGCAGGGTATCGCAGAAATTGTCATAGCCATAGAGACGGGCGACTTCTTCGATGAGGTCAATTTCGCGCTCTAAATCGCGATAACGGTAGGGGGGCACAGCCACTTCCCAGACCCCTTCTCCTGTGGATTCGAGGGTACAGCCGAGATCCGCCAAAATGCGTTCCACATCGGCGAGGGGCACGTCAAAAATTTTGCCGTCCTTGTGGACATGGCCGAGGACTTCGTGGAGCCGTTGTAAGCGCAGCGGGATTTTGGGGCGGGCGTTGGGATCGGGTCGGGTATCCGTGAGACCACGCTGAACTACAGTGCCTCCGGTGAGTTCTTGGAGGAGGGCGATCGCCCGTTGGGCCGCCCGGTCTAATTCCACTTGGTTGACACCCCGTTCATAGCGAGTCGAAGATTCACTGCGCAAACCAACGGCACGGGAAGACCGTCGGATAGTGACCGGTTCAAATAGGGCTGCTTCTAAAACAATATTCTGGGTGCCACTATGTACTTCGGTACTTTCACCCCCCATTACCCCAGCTAAAGCGACAGGGACATCATTGGCGGTAATGACCAAATTTTTTTCAGCTAGCTTGCGCTCTTGACCATCAAGGGTCGTTAACATTTCCCTGGCTTTGGCAAACCGCACCCCAAGGGCAACGGTTTCAGAGCCTGCCACCTGGGCAAGGCGCTCCCGGTCAAAGGCATGGAGGGGCTGTCCCCATTCGAGGAGCACATAGTTGGTGATATCAACAACATTATTAATCGGGCGAGTGCCAGCCGCTTGGAGCCGGAATTTTAACCAATCAGGAGAAGGCGCTGTCGTCACACCTTCGATCACCGTACCGAGATAGGCGGGACAGGCGACAGGATCGGCCACGGTGATGGTCAACGTTTCTGGGGTGGTATCCATGGCCGGAATTTCTGGGAGTTTGACATCTACCCCCGTGAGGGCCGCCACTTCCCGCGCGACGCCGACCATACTGAGGGCATCGGCTCGGTTAGCGGTGGCGGTTAAATCCAATACCACATCATCTAAACCGAGGAGGGGGCGCACATCCCTCCCCGGCTTTAGGTCTGGTTGTTCAAAAATGTGAATGCCTTCGGAGTCTTTTTCTAAGCCCAATTCGGAGAGGGAGCAAATCATCCCGGAGGATTTTACACCCCGGAGTTTGGTGGGTTTTAGTTTGAGGTCAATGGTGGGTAAGTAGGTGCCTAGGGTAGCGACGGGGACAAAGATATCGGCCCGGACATTTTTCGCCCCACAGACAATGGTTGAAAGTTCGTCTGCACCAATATCGACTTGACAGACGCTCAGTTTGTCGGCGTCGGGATGGGGTTCGCGGCTCACAACTTTACCAACAACGACACCATCGGCCAGGCGGCGGCGATCCTCGATTTCTTCTACTTCAAACCCAGCAATGGTTAGGGTTTTGGCTAATTCTTCTGGCGATAGGGTGATCTCAACAAACTCTTTTAACCAATTCAGGGAAATCCGCATTGACTTTTTGGGGCATTACACTAGTTTCAAGGAGTTTATTTTAAACGTTTCCCTCCCCTTACCGGGGAAAATATTGGGGGCGATCGCCATAGATGATATCTCATAGATCCTGACAGAAAGACCCAAGCCCTGAGCCGAAACGCGCCCTTTTAGGGAACGCTAAGAACACGCCTAGCAAACCCCCAGACACCATCCCAGTACGTTAAGGTGGTGGGATATGATGGAGCTTGAGGTGAACACACCATCACAGGTCATCCCCGTTGGTGCGTCAGATCACAACGCCATGCTTGCTCACGGTAACAAAATAGGCGACCAAAACTCTTTCCTTGCAGAGGCGATCGCCTCTCCCATTAAGGTGACTCTGGATGAGCTACTGTATCAATCCCAAATGTTCCAACCCCAAAAATCCCCTCAAGGCGCGAGTCTGCGGAACCTGTGGCAGTAGCCTAATCCTGCGCCAACGCTATAAACCCCTCAAAAGCCTAGGCCATGGTGGTTTTGGTGCCACCTTTCTCGCGGTAGATTTGAACCTCCCCGGCAAACCATCCTGTGTGATCAAGCAACTGCGTCTTGCGAGCAACGTGCCGCACCTGTTCCAGATGGCCCGCGAACTTTTTGAACGGGAGGCGGAGACCCTCGGTCGCATCGGCAATCATCCCCAGGTGCCTCGCCTCCTGGATTACTTTGAAGACGACAATCATTTTTACCTGGTTCAGGAATATGTCAAAGGCAATAACCTGCAGCAGGAAGTGAAAAAAAATGGGCCATTTAGCGAAGCCGGAGCACGGCAATTTCTCAGCGAAGTTTTACCTGTCATCCAATACATTCACTCCCAACAGGTAATCCACCGGGATATCAAGCCCGCCAACCTGATTCGCCGTGACCAAGATAAAAAATTAGTTTTGATTGATTTTGGTGCGGTAAAAAATCAAATTAACGTCGAGGCGATCGCCTCGACATCAGAACAAACAGCCCTCACCTCCTTCGCCGTTGGTACCCCAGGCTATGCCCCCCCAGAGCAAATGGCCATGCGTCCCGTCTATGCCAGTGACATCTATGCGGTGGGGATCACTTGTCTTTATTTGCTCACCGGGAAACCCCCCAAAGAACTCGACTACGACTCCAAAACGGGAGAGCTGCTGTGGGAGTCCCACGTCAATATCAGCAACAGCCTCGCGAGTGTTCTCCACAAAATGCTGGAGAGTTCAGTCAAGCACCGCTATCAATCCGCCCAGGATGTGCTTGATGCCCTCGAAATGGAACCCTATATGGAAAGCCTGGCCCAGGGCATGGCAGATTTGAGTGGCGCAGAATCCTTTACGGGAACCACTGGGGGCCAAGTTTCTCCCACTGCCTCAAGCGATGACGATGGGGAACTGACGGGCGGCCCTTCCACCCTGGCTAATTCTCAGTTAGCAATGGCCATCCGAGCAAGACGCGATCGCCAAAAGAAACCCTATGGTGCCCCTTCCCAGACAGACACCTATCACCCCTCTGCCTCTGCCCAACGCATTAATCGATTGACCGCAGGACGCAACAAACCCCGTTCTACCATGGGCAAAACCATGCGGATCGAGCCGAACAAAGCTAATCGGGCAAATCCGATGGAAACTAAGTTGACCGCCCAGGATATGTTGAGTGCCTATGGCCAAGGTCGCCGAAACTTTGCTCAACTACAACTATTAGGTCTCAGCCTGCCGCGCATGAATTTATCGGGTTGTATTTTCCACCAATCCCAAATGATTCAAGCCAATTTCCAGGGGGCAAATCTCAGTCGTGCTGATTTTGGCAAAGCTAACTTACACCAAGCGAATCTCCGGGACGCAAATCTAGAACAGGCTTACCTGAGCTATACCAACCTCAGCCAAGCCGATCTGCGGGGAGCTAACCTAGAACAGGCCTATTTAAACTACGCTCTGCTGGACGGGGCAAATCTCTGTGGCGCGAATTTGCGCAACGCCAAAATTACAGACCAGCAACTCAAAACCGCTAAAACGAACTGGGCTACCATCATGCCGAATGGTCGGCGGGGTCTATTTTAGGGCGGTCATTCCTAGGCTTCCTTGCGCCAGGCGGCAATATTCCAAGTATTCATATCCCAGGGCGTGAGGCTAACCCCCGTAAGGCGATCGCCAATCCCGGCGGTTTCTGCCCGGTGAATGAGGGGAATGACCGCAACCTCTTGAATCAGCAAATCATTGAGGCGAATCAACGAGGCTTGCCGCTCTTCTGGATCGAGGGCTTGGGTGGTTGCGGCCCAGAGTTCGTCATAATCGGGGTTGCAATAACGGGCATAGTTATCCCCCGTCCAGTTGTTGGCCTGGGTCGGAATTTCAGTGCAGGTGTAACGTTTGAAATAGGGCAAGGGATCAGGATTGGTATTACCCGTCGTAAACATCTGCAAATCTGCCGTAAAGCGTTCTGTGGTGTCCACATTGGCCGGATCGCCGGAAAAGTAAATGCTGGCGTCAATGCTTTTTAGCTCAACGGCCATCCCAATTTCGGCCAAATTTTGCTTAATAATCGCTTGGGTTTTCTGGCGGAGTGGATTCACGGAGGTCTGGAACAGCAACCGCATCTCCACGCCGTCTTGATCACGGGTTCCATCGCCGTTGGTATCGACCCAGCCCGCTTGGTCGAGGAGTGCCTTGGCCTGTTCTGGGTTGAAGCGATAGCTGGTATTGGGAGAGACGAACTCAGGGGGATTTACCACAAAATTACTGGTGGGTTTGCCCGTGACACCATACAGTTCCTGGGCAATGGTCTCGCGATCAATGGCCGTGGCGATCGCCTCCCGCACGCGCCGATCCGTCAAGAAAGGATGGGGAAAAGCCAAACTCGACCGTTCACCACTGGGAGTTTCTTGGTTGGGGTCAGTGAAGTTGAGGACTAGCCGTTCACTCAAAGACCCAAAGTTCGCTAAAACTTGCCCCTGCCCCCCTGCACTCAGTTCCGTCAAAACCTTGGTTTCTACCTGGAGATTGTAGGCAAAATCTGCCTCCCCTGTTTGGAGGACAGCCCGCGCCGCTGCGGTGGCATCCCCACCCCCTTTTAGCTCTAGTCGCTCAAAACCTAACTGCTCGACATCTCGGTAATGGGGGTTCTTTTCGTAAACCACCACATCCCCCGGCTTAAATTCCACCACCCGGTATGGCCCTGTGCCCACCGGTAACAGATTTGCTGGCGCAGTTCTGGCCTGTTCTCCTTGGTAATCGACAAATTTGTGACGGGGTAAAATCATCCCCTCAGCCCCGACAAAAACCCCAAACCAGGCAGGGGTCACATCTTTAAAAGTAACCTTTACCGTTGTTTCGTCGATGGCTTCTACGGTTTCCACCCCCTGAAAAACCCCCGCATTAGTCGCCCCCGCCGCCGGGTTTGTAATGAATTCATAGGTAAAAACCACATCCGCCGCCGTGAACGGCTCCCCATCAGACCAACGCAAATCCGGTTTGAGTTTCCAAGTTACGGAGCGTCCATCGTCACTGAGACCCCCATTTTCGAGGCTGGGAATTTCTGCGGCTAATATAGGTACCAACTCGCTATCGGGATCAAACGTTGCCAAGGGTTCGAGGGTAATCCGGCTGGCTTCCCAGTCCTTAAAACCCGTAGAAAGATGGGGATTTAAAATGGTCGGCCCTTGCCAGTACAGTAAGCGGAGCAACGTCGGTTCGCTGGGATTTGGGGGCGTAATGTTATTGGCGGTACCACAACCCACAAGGAGGAAACAGGCGGCAGCAGCACAGGTACGGGTCAAAAAACGTTTGGCGATGGGCATGGTAACGGGTAGTCAACAACAAGCAATGGAGGACGGGGACGGGTCTTAGGGGGCAATGATGGGATTTTCAAGCTCGCCGATCCCTTCGATGGTGATCAACAGGCGATCGCCAATGCGGACAGGGTGAACTCCGGCGGGAGTCCCCGTCAAAATCACATCACCGGGCAACAGGGTCATAATTTCGGAGATGTAACTCACCAATTTGGCCACGGAAAAAACCATATCCTGCACCGAGGCGGCCTGGGCTGGGTCTGATTGTTCAGGGAGTTCTTCCCCCAGGGGCGTCACATAGGTGCGCAATTTGGCATCGGGGCTAAGCTCGCGCACAATCCAAGGGCCGAGGGGACAGAACGTATCAAATCCCTTTGCCCGCGTCCACTGGGCATCTTGCCGTTGGAGATCCCGCGCCGTCACATCATTGGCGATGGTATAGCCCCAAATTTTTCGGTGGGCCTCTTCTTCAGAGCAATGGCGGGTGCGATCGCCAATCACAAGGGCCAATTCCCCCTCAAACTCCAACTGTTGACATTGGGCCGGATACACAATGCCCTGTTGGTGGGCCACAATCGCACTGGGAGGTTTCAAAAATAAGACTGGTTCCGACGGAATCGGCTGCTGGAGTTCCGCCGCATGGGCGGCATAATTATGACCCACCGCAACAATTTTTGACGGGGCGCAGGGGGCCAATAATTGGTACTCATCCGGCGCGAGACTTTCCCCCGTCGGTTGTCCCCCCAACCAAGCTGGTGCATCGATCACCTGCACTTCACGGTTGAGCTTTAGCAGTCCGTATAATACTTGCCCTTGGGGAGTTTGAACCCGAACATATCGTTGCGCCATAAATGAATTTTGATCAACTAAACACAGAACAAAGCTCCACCTCCAGGTGGCGATCGCCAATCGATGACAGACCCTCAGACCCAAGTCATGATCCGTTTTTCATCAGTTTCAGATCCAGCCAACACTCCCTAAAAGGGGGCAAGGTGTAGTAGAATTTTATATCCTTGCTTCTCGAATCGTAAAAGAAATCCGAAATTTCCACACATCGAGCGGCCTTATTGTCCAGAAGGATTTATATCAAACAGTAATGAGCAACAACTACGAAATGATGTACATCCTGCGCCCCGACCTCAGCGAAGAGCAGGTGCAGGAAGTCTCCAGCAAATACAAGACCATGCTCCAAGACTCTGGGGCAAGCGACCTTCAAGTTCAAGTACGGGGCAAGCGCCACCTCGCCTATCCGATCCAGAACTTCAACGATGGAATCTACATCCAAGTAAACTACAAAGCCGATGGCAGCCAAATCAAAGCCGTCGAGCGGGATATGCGCTTAGGGGAAATGGTTATTCGCTATCTCACCATGAAGCTGGATGCAGAACCCATTGCCCTCGAGGCCGACGCACCTCCCTCTGAGCCAGCGGCTCCTGGTGCCTAAACCTCCAGCACCCGATAAAAACTAAATCGAAAATTAACAGAGATGGGCTCCTCTAGTGTGGCCCATCTTTTTTTGCATCAATGGTGAAATTCAGCGTTTGGTTAGCAGAGACATTCCCAAGGGGAATTTATGGGTGCTTTACCATGCCCTTACAAGACCTAGAGGGGCACAGCGAAGCTATTGCCGAGGGGTAAGAAAATAGCAAAGACTTCTTCCCCGGAAGCCCGGCGTCGAATTGCCAGTTTGCCGCCTAACTGTTGAAAGAGATTTTTCGTCACATCTAAATTCAGGCTCAAGCTGCCCGTTTCTGGTTGGAAAATGAGTAACTGACCAATCGCCTTTTCAAGGCATTTTTGACCTAGGCCGTGGGACTGGACTTCTAACTTCAGTTGGTTGCCGGCGGTGCTGACTTGGATTTGTACCTCTGCTCCCGTCGGTAGGCGTCGCGTGAGGGTCTCGATTAACCCGGACAGCATTTGGTCTAGCATCGCTGGATCACTTACCACCTGGGGCAGGTATGGGGGCAAGGCGACCTCTAGGTTGACATTGCGCCGTTGGGCCTGTTTTTGCCAACGGGGTGTTCCCTCCTGGAAAATTTGTTCTAAGGAAATGGGCACCAGTTGCAGGGTTTGCTTCGGGTGATGGGATGGAGTTTCCAATTCGGCCGCCCGAAAAATAAGTTCCATGCGCCGGATTTGTTCGTTGCACTCTTGCTCAATGGTTTCAATGCGTTTGACAATATCCTGAGTCAGTTGGGTTTTCTTTTTTAACAACAACTTTGTCATGGTACGGATCGTTGTTAGAGGAGTGCGAATTTCATGGGTGAGGGCCTGCAATAGCTCTAATTCCGGTTGAGCTTGGGCAGTTGGTTCAGGGGTTTGGTGGGGTTCTGGAGATGGTAGGGAATCAGCCTGGGGTAAATTAACCGTCAGCGATCGCACCATTAACTGGCTAAACCGGGAGACAAGCCGGTAGTCCGGAACAACCTCAGCAAAGCGGGGCCAAAGTTGGGCGAGGGTTTGGAACTGGAATGGTTGCGTTAGGGCCATGCGCCACTGCAAAATTTGCCAAATGGCGGCGATCGCCTCTGGGTCAAACGAAAAGAGCAATCCCTGGGGAGACAGGGCCATCGCAAAATTGAACTTCGCCGTCAAAATCAAACAAAATTGTTCCTGGGCCAACGGATCATTGGGCAGAATTGGAAACTCAACGATTTGATTATTGTGGTGCCGAATGCTTTGATTCAAACCGGCCCCCGGCAATTGCAAATGACTCAGGGCAATGTCCTGGAGATTTTTCGGCGTTAAAACGTAATGATGGTGGTGGCGGGTGATTTGGGGCGCATCAAAGACCGGGCTAGGGCTCGATAAAATAACACCACGGGTTTCGCCCCCGGAGCGCAGGAGTAAATCCGTCAAGGCGGCGATCGCCGCGCGCCACTGCCCAGTTTGTCCAGAAGAAGAAGAAGACGAAAAAATCGGGTTAAAGTCCTGGAGAATGCCGGCCACCGTTTGCTGAATGTTGAGTTCTTCTAGTTTCTTTAAATCCACCACAGTATTGCTCTCTTCTGACCCTAGGTTATATTGATACTAAAAGGATTTTTTCCAAAATAGAAGCAGTACAACCGAACATCACCGAGTGGGGTTTTACCTGCTATTTCTTTTCCCTCAGCCATCAACTTCAGATTGGTTCTCCGGCTGCCATAGATTCTTGTAAGCCATGAATTTCTATAACCTTTACCGCTGGATTCTCCTCGGCATCACCCTCTACAACGTTGGGAATGTCCTGCTAACGGCCCTGGAGTATCGGCAATATTACGAAAAACTGCCCCTAAAATTGCGCCATTATTTACAACAAAAAACAGCCCGCATTCTTGGAGAAAAGATGAATACCTATAAAAAAGAATTGTGGGTAAATTTTGGTTTATTATTGCTGCTAATTAGTTTAAATGGCATTTCCTTTATGATTTGAGCTGCAACCGATTAATAATCACTATCGGCGACACAGATCCCCTTACATTTGATGCCATTGGTCGCAGTGCGCTTGCAGTGAAGACACAGCACCTTTTCTGATGTTGTTGTGGTTCCCTGGGCGGGTGCTGGCTGGGTCTTTTTTTTCTCAGTCATAGATGCTTAGGATAATTCAGTTTTACAAAGGCAATGGGTAAACCCAGCGCGCCTCCATTAATCCTAAAGAAAAACAAAAGATTGCGGCAACGGCAGATATCTGCAGAAATAATAATTCAAGCGAATATTCAGACGCCTTTTATACTGGTTAACAATTAACTGTTTTAAGAAGCCCATAACGAGATTTGAACTCGTGACCTCTCCCTTACCAAGGGAGTGCTCTACCCCTGAGCCATATGGGCAATGTGGTGGGCCGAGCTGGATTCGAACCAGCGTAGACATAGTCAGCGGATTTACAGTCCGCCCCCATTAACCACTCGGGCACCGACCCACGTTTTTTGTTTTCACAGTTATCAATCCTAGCATAAAAATAAAATATTGCAAGGCGATCGCCAATTTTTTTCTGACAGATCCCTAATTCAATTTTTATCGATCAGAAAACCGCCCTGGCAAACCCGGCTCACGGGGAGCATAATCGCTCTCATCATAAATTTCTCCCACCAGCTCTTCGAGTAAGTCCTCTAGGGTGACAAGACCCACCGTGCCCCCATACTCATCAACGACAATGGCGATGTGGAGGCGTTGTTGAAGCATTTCTTTGAGCAAATCGGCTACCCGCTTCGTTTCAGGGATATAAACGGGCGTATCCATCACGGAACGGACAATGGCTGGAGTCTGGGTCTGGGGAGATTCTGGAGAATGGAGACCCTTGAGGGCTTGCTTGAGGTTAACGATGCCGATGATGTGGTCTTTGGATTGTTCCTGGACAGGAATGCGAGTGTAGCCCGTTTCGAGGCAGAGGTTGACCAACTCCTGGAGGGTGGCATCGTGGGCGATGGTTTGCATATCTATGCGTGGCTTAACCACATCTTTGACCATCATTTCATCGAGGAGGAGAGCATTCCCTAAAATGCGGCGGCGTTGCAGATCAAGCTTGCCTTTCCCTCCCAGGATTTCGATCATCAGTTGCAGTTCGGTGAGGGTTTCGCTGGTGGGAGAATTTTTATTCTGGCGGCCTTCAAAGATCTTGATCGTTTTTTCGGTGATGGTTTCAAAGATATAAATGATCCCCAAGGACGACAGAATACGCGACAGCCAATAGATGGGCGGCACAACGAAGGTAAAGGCCGAGCGCACGTTGAGGATGGCGAGGGACTTGGGGGTAATCTCTGCAAAAATGAGGACGACAATGGTGACGACAGCCGTCGCAATCCCGATCCCGGCGTTCCCTAACCAAATCGCGAAGAGGTTACTGGTGAGAATCGCTGAGAAATTATTAACGAGATTGTTCCCCAGCAGCAGGGTCGTGATAAATCGCGTCCGATTTTTGAGGACGATCCGGAAGATGCCCTGGGGATCGCCTTGGCGCTTAATCAGTCCTTCGAGTTTGAGGTTATCAAAGGCGGTAATGGCGGTCTCGGAGCCAGAGAAAAAGGCAGAAAGGCCAATCATGACCACCAAAACAGCGAGATCAAGCCAGACTTCCCCCAACAGGGGACTTGGTTTGCTAGATTCAGCGGCGGCGATCGCAAACAGGAAATTCAAAGTGTGTCGTAGGAGCTAGAGGTGACTGGATTAGTTTAGAACGAATAGGCGGTTGTGAGACCCCAGATCACCAGGGCGGCGATCGCCCCTAAAACTAAAACAGCAGAAACGGCGACGACGATGGGTTTATCTGCGCCGTCAAATTTCATGATGCCACGATTGAGATCAGACATAGTCAGTGCAGCGGCTCCTTACCCGCTAAAGTCAAAGGATGATTGTTTATCTATTAAGGGTAGCGAAAACTGTGTCCCTTCACGCATCGAAAACGCAAAATATCAAGAAACGGAGAGAGGCGTGACGATGGTCTTCGGCTTATTGAGGTGTTGGTAATGGCGATCAGCCTCTTTCCAAACCTTGCCATCCAAGGCGCTTTGTTCGATCAAACTCGCAAGGCGGAGGGCCTTTAACGCCTGTTCTCCCCCAACGGAAGGCTGTTCGCCCCCCCGGACACATTGAACGAAATGTTCGAGTTCGGCATGGAGCGGTTCGATATTACTGGTGTAAACCTGCTCGATCAAACCATCCTGACGGTAAAGAACTTGGCCATAGTCGGTGGTGTAATTGGCGGTGGTTTGGCGGTGAATTTCGATCTCGTTGTTGAGAAAATCGGCTTCGGTGAGGGAATTCTGGCAGTGGGCGGCGATCGTGCGGATTTTGCGGTGGGTGACTTTGCTTGCCGTGAGGGTGGCCACAATGCCATTGGCGAAATTTAAGGTGGCCGTTACGTAATCTAAGTGGTTAGAATCGTCTTTTTTTGAACCCGTGGCTGTCAGTTGAACCACCGGAGAAGCTGCCATTTCTAGGAGGAGGTCAATGTCATGGATCATTAAATCCAAGACGACGGAAACATCGTTTGCCCGTTGGGAATAGGGACTCATGCGATGGGCTTCGATCGCCAAGAGCTTTTCGGTTTTGAGCACTTTACTCAGTTCTTGGAAGGCGGGATTAAACCGTTCGATGTGGCCAACTTGGAGGATCACGTTATGTTCGGCGGCTGCATTGACGAGGGCTTCGGCTTCACTGATACTCGCCGCGATGGGTTTTTCAATCATCACGTGTTTGCCCGCTGCCATGCACTCTAGGCCCACTTGGTAATGGAGCTTGGTGGGGACAGCAATGCAAACCGCATCGACGAGGGGAAGCAGGGCGTGGTAGTCCTCAAAGTAACGGATGCGATATTTACTGGCGAGGTCTAAGCCGCGTTCAACGTTGAGATCCGCGACGCCAATGAGTTCAACATCTTTGAGGAGGCTAAGGACACGGGTGTGGTGTTGCCCCATGTTGCCTACGCCAATCACGCCGATTCTGAGATTCGTATTGGGGGATAGACTGGACTGTAGTTGGGCCATAAGATTTAGGAAACTCCTTGAACTCCTCCACCGCAGATGATGAGGGATGATGTTGCCTCGCCACCTTTTTGACTACCGATGGTAGCATGGATGTCCGGAGTCTAAAGAATTGATAAGTAGATTTTGTGGAATGGCAGAGGGCGATCGCCAATGGATCCGGCCTTGGGATAATTCTTAGGGCGATCGCCAAGTGGTTGACAAATTGCTGGGCTATTCAACTTATTTTTTTCGACGCAAAATCGCCCCGGAAAGTTCGCCCCAAATGCAGTTAAGGGTTGCCCTGGGCTTCGAGTTTAGCGAGGCGACTTTGCAGTTGTTTGTTGTCTTCCCGCAGTTTATCGAGGTCTTCGCGCAATCCTTGAATCGCTTTATCGGTGCTGAGTTTTTTCTGGAGGCTGCTCACGGTTTCCTCGGCCCGCTGGCGGACGCGCTTGTCGGGGGCTTGGTTGGCCAAGGTTTGGAGGAGCGTAACAGCTTTGGGATTTTCGATCTGGCCGAGGGCGCTCACAATGGCAACTTGGGTGAGGAAAAAGGTCTCCCTGGCGATCGCCTCTAAGCGATTGAGAATGACTGCTAATTTGTCGTTGGTTTGGCCACTGGCAACAGTGCCTAGAGCACGGATTGCGGCAAGGCGTAGCGGTTGTGGAATGCCCAGTTCGGTGTAGGGCAGGATCGCATCCACAGCTTCGGGGGAGGTTTTCATCGCCGCGAGTCCGCCAATTGCTCCGGCCCGGACAACTTCATTCCAACCTGCGCGGGTTTCGAGGATCTGGTTAAGCAAATCACGGGTGGCCTCGACTTTGTCTGTTAATCCTACAGAAACCATTGCGCCTAGGGTGCGGGCGGCGGCGGCTTCGGTATAGTAGCTGGCGTCTCCTGCCAAGAGAAAAGTTTTCATCGCCTCGTAGCTACTTTCGGTTTTGAACTTACCGAGGCTAGATAGGGTGGCTCGGCGCACACGGGGATGGGAATCTTTTAACCCTGCCATCAGGGCATCCTCGGCTTGATTGAGTTGGATCGTCCCAAGGGCTTTGGCAATCTCTACCCGTACACCCCAAAACGCTTCTGTTGTTAAAGCTGTTTGCAACGTATTGACCGCTTCGAGGTTCCCTTCCTTGGCGATCGCCTCGGCTGCTTGAACGCGGGAAATGGGATCGGGGTCATGGGTCAGTTGATTTTTTAGTTCTGCCATCGGGTAGGACAATTTCACCGTTTTTGTCCAATGGTTGCCCACATCGAAGCTGACAAAATCCGGTTTGCGGTCGAGGGGAATATAAAAGGTATGTTCCGCCTCGTTGAGCCTAAAGGTAAAGGTTTTTTGGCTGACTGTTTCCCCATCGAGATAGTTAAAAGCAACGGGAATTTTGAGATCAAACAGGGCTTTTTCGTCTTTTTGCCCCTGGGTCTGTTTCACGGTCAATTTAGCTAAACCATTTTCCCCGTCCCAACTGTAAGCCACCTCAAAATCCGGATGCCCACCCCGAAAAACATATTGATCAAACAAAGGCGCAAGGTTAAACCCAGTGGATTCCTCAATCGCCCGCAGTAGATCAACGGTTTCGACGGTTTGGTGGGCGTGTTTTTGGACAAACTTTTGAATTGCTTTTGAGAACAACTCATCGCCAAGCACCGTGCGGATCATGTGGTAGACGCAAGCGCCTTTTTCGTAGAGGTGGCGGTCATAGAGTTCAATGGGGGCGCGATAAACATGGGTGACGATGGGGCGACGGTAACGGCTGCTGTCTTCGTCGAGATAGTTCCGCATCTGTTCGAGGAGATAATAGGCAGCTTCCTCTTTGCCATATTCATGTTCCGTCCAGAGCACCTCGGCGTAGGTGGCCATCCCTTCTTTGATCCAGGCGTGGCTCCAATGTTTAATCACCACCAGATCGCCAAACCATTGGTGGGCTAACTCGTGCAAAACCAGGGTTTCCGTGCGCTGATCGTCGAGGCTCGCCCGTTCGTCGAGTAAACAGCGATCCGTTAAAAGGGTGGTAGATGTGTTTTCCATGCCGCCGAAGATAAAGTCATCGACGCACACTTGGGCATATTTCGGGAATGGGTATTGGTAGCCGTAGGTTTGACTGAGAAAATCCATCATCTGGGGCGTTTTGCCCATGCTGCGATCGCCATCGGCTTCGCGCCCTTTTTCGACGTAGTAGAGGACGGGGATACCTTGCCATTCGGTTTTTGTTTCAGCGAAATCGCCTACGGCCAAGGTGATCAGATATGACGGGTGAATTTCCTTTTGATACCAGTGATATTCCGTTTTTTCTCCTTGTTCCTCACTGCTGATCAATTCACCATTAGAGATAGCACGGTAGGGCTTTGGTACACGGATTTTTAGTTCGGAAGTGGCAAGCTGACCGGGATAGTCGAAACAGGGAAACCAAAAGCGGGAATCTTCATCTTCCCCCTGGGTCCACACCTGCACAGGCTTATCGGGATAATATTCATCTGGTTGGATAAAATAAATCCCCCGTTGGGGTTCCGTCAACCGGTAGGCGATCGCCAACTCAATTTTTTTCGTCGTCGTCGGTTGCAGTAAGCGGATATTCAGGGTTTCGCCATCATAATCAAAGGGCTGACTAACGCTGTCGATGCTTACTGATTCAATGGCCATGTCCACCGCATCAAGGGTCAGGGACATCACCCCAGAACGCACTGGCACCAGGGTAATCGTGCAAGTCCCAAAGAGCGATCGCCCCGTAATGTCGAGATCCAAATCCAAACAGATATGCTCCACCTGTCCCGGACGGTCGGGGTTGTAGTGGGGTTTTGCGCCGGGCAACTCAAAAGAACGGGTCGTTTCTGTATCCACAAACGCTTCAAAATTAATTCCAGACATTTTGCTCGACATATCCTCAGGCTCAAAAGGCGATCGCCGCCCATAAAATTCATTCGTTTCAAATCATAACAACCCCGTTGATGGGCCAGCCAACCATGCCCAGATATCCCCACTGCCTTCCCCAAAAACTTGCTGTCATAATGGGAAATAGCGTAAACATCAGAAAAATTAACCGCATATGACCCAGAATCCCCTCCTCATCGGCCATGGTCTGCCCCCCTTCGCCGAGATCAAAGCCGAGCACGTTGAACCCGCTGTCACCACTCTTCTGGCGGAACTAGAGCAACAGGTCAGCGATCTTGAGACGAACCTCAAACCCACCTGGACAGACTTTGTCGAACCCCTTACCCAGCTCGAAGAAAAGCTGATGTGGACTTGGGGGGTGATCGGTCATCTCATGAGTGTCAAAAATAGTACAGAACTGCGTGCCGCCTACGAAAAAATGCAACCCGCCGTGGTGCAGTTTATTAATCGCTGGAGCCAAAGTCGCCCCATCTACGAAGGTTACAAAGCGATCCGCGAAAGTGACCAATGGGACAAACTAGAACCCGCCCAGCAACGCATTATCGAAACCGCCCTCAAGGAAGCCGAACTCGCTGGGGTGAGCCTTGAAGGAGAAGCAAAAGAGAAATTCAACGCGATCCAATTAGAATTAGCGGATCTTTCAACGAAATTTTCAAATAATGTCCTCGATGCGACCAAGGCCTTTAAACTCAAACTGACCGATAAAGAAGATATCGCCGGTTTACCCGATAGCGCCCTGAGTCTCGCCGCCCAAACCGCCCGCAGTGAAGGGGAAGAAAACGCGACCCCAGAAAATGGCCCCTGGGTCATTACCCTTGATTACCCCAGCTATCTCCCCTTTTTGAAATATGCCGAAAACCGGGAACTGCGGGAAAAAGTCTACAAAGCAGCAGTCTCGAAGGCTTCCTCTGGGGAATTTGATAATCACCCCCACATTGATCGCATCCTTGAGTTGCGTAAACAAAAGGCCCAAATTTTAGGCTTTGAAAATTACGCTGAACTGAGTCTAGCCCGGAAAATGGCACCGAGTGTGGCCGCCGTTGAACAACTCATGGAAGAGTTGCGCCAAGTGAGTTTCGAGGCCGCTCAACAAGAATTGGCGACCCTAAAAACCTTTTCGGGACAGGCTGACTTGGCCCACTGGGATATGGCTTACTGGTCAGAGAAACAACGGGAAGAAAAGTTTGGCTTTACCGCCGAAGAATTGCGCCCTTATTTTTCCCTGGGGCGGGTCTTAGAGGGTTTGTTTGGCCTAGCGCAACGCTTGTTTTCCGTTGAAATTACCGCTGCTGATGGAGACGCGCCCGTATGGCATGAAGATGTGCGTTATTTCAAAATTAACGACGAGTCTGGGGCACAAATTGCCAGTTTTTACCTTGATCCCTACAGTCGTCCGGCAGAAAAACGCGGTGGGGCTTGGATGAATGATTGTGTCGGTCGCGCGAAGTTGGTGGTCAATGGTCACACCGTTACCCGTTTACCTGTGGCTTATCTGATTTGTAACCAAACGCCTCCCGTCGATGGCAAACCCAGTTTGATGACCTTTGGGGAAGTGGAAACCCTCTTCCATGAGTTTGGCCACGGGTTACAGCATATGTTGACCCATGTGGATTACCCCGGTGCGGCGGGCATTAATAATGTCGAATGGGATGCGGTGGAGTTGCCCAGTCAGTTTATGGAAAATTGGTGCTACCACCGGGAAACGCTATTCGGGATGGCGAAGCATTACGAAACGGGAGAAACGCTGCCAGAACACTATTACCAAAAGCTCCTGGCTGCCCGCACTTACATGAGTGGCTCGGCGATGCTGCGGCAGTTGCACTTTAGTTTGCTCGACATCGAACTGCACGCGAAATATGATCCGGCCAGTGGTGAGACCCCGGAACAGGTGCGCGATCGCCTTGCTGAAACCACCACCGTTATGAAACCATTGCCGGAAGATTCGTTCCTCTGTGCCTTTGGCCATATCTTTGCGGGGGGCTATGCAGCGGGCTATTACAGCTACAAGTGGGCGGAAGTGCTTAGTGCTGATGCGTTTGCGGCCTTTGAAGAAGCTGGCCTCGAAGATACGGTGGCGATCGCCGATGTGGGTAGACAATTCCGCGAAACGATCCTCGGTTTAGGCGGCAGTCTCCATCCCTTGGAAGTTTTCAAGAAATTCCGGGGTCGAGAACCGCAAACAGAACCTTTGCTTCGCCATAGTGGTCTATTGCAAACTGCTTAACTCCATTCTTTAAATGAGCATAAAAAAAAGCTTTTGGAATATTCCAAAGGCTTTTTCTTTTATTTAGTTTCTTCTACATCAATAAATCGATTCCAAGCATCTAGAATTTTTACCATTGAAGTTTCAGTAATAGCTCTATTTTTGTTCTGTAACCGCACTCTGTTAATAATTTCTCCCAAAGAACTAAAGCGACTTTTTTTTCTCTCTTGAATAATTGCTGTTGCCATTTTCTGACCTTTCTTACCAGTAAAGCCAGCAGAACCTAGTTTATCGACTAAAATTTTGAAATCAGAAGCATTAAAGGCTTCTAGGTGATCCTCATCACGAGGCACAAGAATTTTAACACCATCAAATTTTTGCTCAAGATTTCTCGATAAATTATTTTCTAAGCGAGAAACTTCAAATTTAAGTTGATCTTGAAGGTGAGCTAAAAGATTTTTTTCTAAATTAGCAATTTCATTTTTGTTTAAACTATGCTCCAAAGAGTTAGTCGCAGAACTTTCTTGCACAGTATTTAAATAATCATATTGATGCTTGATCTGCACTTCATTTTCAGGAGTAATAATGATCGCGTTAATCATCTCAAAATCATCATTGATTTCTCTGGCTCGGACTGCTGCATAATATTCTAAATGTCCAGAAACAACGGTAAATGAATCAAAATCTAAGCGTTGAACAAGAATAGGTTGAGAGTTCCCACCGACGGTTAAAAAACTATTGGCCAAAGCTTCAATTTTATCCTTAGAAAAACCAGATCGGGGTTCTGGGCTATCAACAGATAGAATATCAATTAGTTGAATTTTTAAAAGGTTTTCTAGCATAATTTAATTGATTTTCTCTAATACTTCACTAGCTAGCATTGCAAATTCATGGGCTGATACAGAATCTGATTTATAGTCAAAAATAGAGAGGGGATCCGGAATATCTTCTTCTCCATACTCCAAGGTATTTTCCAACGCTTTGGCAAGATCTTCTCGTTCATAAATTGCCGCAGACATTAGGGGAAAACCATAACGTTGTTCGACCATTCTGCGACGTTTGGGATATGTATATTGGAGAAAGCGAGCATTCGTTGAAATCTTCGACGGTAAAACACCTAAGATTTTCAAAGGAGACATGCCAAACATATCTTTGGCTTCGTTTATATCCGCGATAAAATCTTTGACATTATTTAAACCCTCATTGGCAAATGGTTTAAGGTCTGAAGGAATGATTAGATAACCTGCACTTAGTAAAGCAATACGAGCATACAAATTAAGTGAGGGAGGAGTATCAATTAGAACAATATCATAATCATTCTTGACATCTTTTAGCTTAGATAATAGTCGAGTTTTGGCTGGTTCAATCCGGGTTAATTCCGATTCATATTTCATCATCTCAATATGAGATGGGATTACATCAATACCTTGGGATACGTAAGTTGAGGGTCTTGCAACTGCTTTGACTGGATATTTTTCTCTAGATTGAATGAGTTGCAAAATATTGTTATTTTTAAGGTCATCGTCTTTCTCATCAAGAAATTTTGCCAAACCAGTTGCATAAGTCGTATTTGCTTGGCTATCCAAATCAACAATTAAAATCCGTTTGCCTTGCTTCTGCAATGCGGCGGCGAGATTGACTACTGTTGTTGTTTTGCCAACTCCGCCTTTATTGTGATAAACAGCGATGATTTTCATACGATTTTTTCGCGCGGTTAAATTTTTTTCTGGTTGAATTTCAGACTTTTTTCGACTACTGGGAACGGGTTTTAAACTTTTACGACCAACTAAAAATTTGATTTTTTCTAGGTTAGCATCAATTTCTGATCCTGAGCATTGAAAACACAGATCTATTTTTGAGCCATCTCGTTCGTAAATACGAAAATCTTTGCCATTCGTTAATATTCCATAGGGAGACTTTAAACTGGTCAAATAGGTTCTTAGACGAGGCACATGACGATCTAAATTTTCTCTCGGACTTTTGGCTTCAATAATAAGATTTAGAGGAGAGCTACTATCCCAAGTGAAAGGCATTACCGTCGCGGTAAACGCCATAAAATCAAGACGAATATTGCCAAAGGCAACTTCTTGGTACCAAGTGTTAGGCGGATAACCTAATTTTGGCAATAAGTAATGGACAATTAATTTACTTTCGACTTCTGTTTCGTTACGAAATGAACTAGGATCAGGAATCACGGCACTCAAAACATTGTGTTTCTTCGCCCATTATCTCCTATATGGATACCAGTTTTTTTGAAGTTTTATAAATTTTAGAAGGATAACTTTAGCAAGTTACAAAGTATTTCTTTGTACATAACACTCAAGAATAATTCAAGCTTAACATTATCCTTTTGCCTCAACACCTAGATAGAATCTAACCAATTTTCTTCTGAGTCAGAATCAGCACCAACATAGGCTGGAGGATTTGTTTCTCTGGTCGGGTATTCTACGCCATTGGCTGTTTGCTCTGGCTCATCTGTCCCAAACCATTGATCATCGGGCTGTTCGGCATCAAAGGAAACAGTCGTCTCATCTTCACCCCAATCATCATCGGGTTCATCAAGTTCAGCCTCTGCAACCATGATTTCATCCGGTGCGACGACAGGAAGAATTTCTGCTTCTGTTATAGATGCCTCTTCTGTTTCTATGGGTTGCTCTTCCGGTGCTGGGGCGATCGCCTCTTCCGCAATCACCTCTGGCACTTCTCGTTCGGGTCGTTGCCGATCAAAAACCAAGGCACCCTCGACGCAATCAACTAAAATGCGATCGCCTTCCATAAAGTCCGTTTCTAAAATGCGATTGGCGATCGGATTTTCCAATTCCCGTTGAATCGCCCGTTTTAAGGGTCTTGCCCCAAAGGTCGGATCGTAACCCGCTTCTACTACATGGTCGAGGGCTGCATCCGTGAGGGATAACGTAATCTTTTGGTCGGCTAATAATTTTTCGATGCGGTGAATTTGCAGTTTGACAATTTCCCGCAACTCATCCCGTTTCAAAGTATGGAAAATAATCAGTTCATCAATCCGGTTCAAAAATTCTGGGCGGAAATTTTTCCGTAACGCCCCCGTCACCTTGTCCCGCATCTTGTCATAGTTCGCATCATCCCCCGACAAACTGAGGATAAATTCACTGCCGATATTGCTCGTCATCACGATGATCGTATTGCGGAAATCCACGACCCGTCCTTGGGAATCGGTGATCCGCCCATCATCCAGCACCTGCAACAGGATATTAAAAACATCCTTATGGGCTTTTTCCACCTCATCCAGCAGCACCACCGAATAGGGACGACGACGCACCGCCTCCGACAGTTGCCCTCCTTCTTCGTAGCCCACATAACCCGGAGGCGCACCGATTAATCGGGATACCGCATGTTTTTCCATGTATTCAGACATGTCAATGCGTACCATCGCCTCTTCACTATCAAAGAGGAACGCTGCTAAAGCCCGCGCTAATTCTGTTTTCCCGACCCCTGTCGGCCCCATAAACATAAACGAGCCAATCGGACGACTAGGATCCTTCATCCCTGCTCTGGCACGACGAATTGCCGCCGAGACCGCTTCCACCGCTTCCTGCTGACCGATCACCCGCTCGTGCAAATGTCCTTCGAGTTGCAGCAGTTTTTGCCGTTCGGATTCCATCAAACGATTCACGGGAATCCCTGTCCAACGGGCAACAATTTCGGCAATGTCAGCTTCCGTAACTTGTTCCCGGAGCATCGCATCCCCTGCCGCTTGGATTTCCAGCAGTTTGATTTCTTTTTGGCTTAGTTCTGCTTGTAAACCTTCGAGACGGCCATATTTCAATTGGGCCGCTTTGTTGAGGTCATAGGCGCGTTCTGCTTGTTCCACCTGGAGACGCAGTTGTTCTTCCTCTTCCTTGAGGGAATTAATTTCATCGATGAGATTTTTCTCGGCGAGCCATTGGGAAGAAAGGTCTTTCTGTTGAATTTCAAGGCTTTTAATTTCTTCGTCGATCCGATCTAAACGTTCCTTGGAAGCGAGGTAGGCCGGGGAAGTTGCCCCCAGTTGTTCCTCACCCTTGAGGGAAAGCTGCTCCATTTGCAGTTGCATCAAGCGACGATCAATGGCTTCGAGTTCAACGGGTTTGGAGGTAATCTCCATTTTCAGTTTGGCGGCGGCTTCGTCTACTAGATCGATCGCCTTATCGGGGAGAAAACGGTCGGTGATGTAACGGTTGGAGAGGGTGGCAGCGGCAACGAGGGCGGAGTCGGTAATATTGACGCCGTGGTGCAGTTCATAGCGTTCTTTTAAGCCCCGCAGAATGGAAACGGTATCTTCCACGGTGGGCTGTTGGACTAAAACTTGCTGGAAACGCCGTTCGAGGGCGGGATCTTTTTCGATATGTTTGCGGAATTCGTCGAGGGTGGTCGCCCCAATACAGCGCAATTCGCCCCGTGCCAACATCGGTTTGAGTAAATTCCCCGCATCCATCGAGCCATTAGCAGAACCTGCGCCAACAACGGTGTGGACTTCATCAATAAAGAGAATAATTTGTCCGTCGGACTGGGTCACTTCTTTAAGCACAGACCGCAGACGGGCTTCAAATTCGCCCCGGTATTTTGCGCCGGCAATGAGGGAACCCATATCGAGGGACATCAACTGCCGATTTTTCAGGGATTCGGGCACGTCGCCATTGACAATCCGTTGGGCCAAACCTTCGGCGATCGCCGTTTTACCGACCCCTGGTTCACCGATCAAAACTGGATTATTTTTTGAGCGTCGAGAAAGCACCTGAATCACGCGCCGAATTTCATCATCCCGCCCGATCACGGGATCAAGTTTGCCGTCCTTGGCCTGTTCGGTGAGATCGCGGCCATATTTACTTAGAGGACTACCACCATAGGAACTGCCACTCTCTTCTTGGTTCTGGGCGGTGACCTTTTGGCTACCTTTGAGGGCTTTGATTTTGAGTTCGAGATCCTGGGGGTCGAGGTTAAAACTTTTCAGCGATCGCCGCCCAATGCGATCATCCTCCGCAAAGCCCACCAGCAAATGCTCAACAGAAATAAAATCATCCTGCCAACTATTGCGACAGGCCTCGGCCCGGTCTAACATCACGTCTAAACCTTGACCGAGATAGAGCTGATCACCCCGCATTAATTTGGGCTGCTGCTGGGCAAACCGTTCTAATTGCTGCTGGAGCCTGATCCCATCGACACCTGTCTGGGTCAAAATCGTTTGGGCCAATCCCTGTTCCTGCTCCTGTTCTAGCAATGACAAGAGTAGATGTTCCACCTCAAGATTTTGGTGTCTGTAGCGACGGGCGATCTCCTGTGACTTGACGATCGCATCCCAAGCTTGTTCGGTGAATTTGCTGGAATCGGTGGGCTGCATCAGTAGTTTGTTTTGGCGTTAACGGTTTTTATCAGCACAGTATAACAAGTTGCTGATTGTCCCTTGGGGGCGGTGCGAAAATTTCCCCGATCCAAATTTAAGTAAAAATACGGATTTATTTTCCTCAGAAAATCATTGAAACTGAGATCTTCTTTGTGATATGAACGCAAAGTTTATCCCCTTTACTCGGAGTGTAAGGATAAAAAGAATGAAAAAATTGGGTACTCACCTTGTGGTGGATGGTTGGGGTTCCCCTGCGAACCTCCTCAATGATCCCGAAGGTATCCGTCGGGCCATGATCGAAGCGATCGCCGCCGGAGAAGCGACTCTAATTGATCTCTGTGTCCATCAATTCAGTCCCCACGGTGTAACAGCCACCGCAACCCTTGCTGAGTCCCACATTGCCATTCATACCTGGCCCGAATATGGGTACTTTGCGGCTGATCTTTTCTTTTGTGGTCGCGGCAAACCCGTTGAAGCCATGAAATTCCTCCAGCAGGCGCTACAGGCAACGGAATGTAAAATGACCGAATTTGATCGCGGTTTCCCCAAAGAAATTTTGGTGCCCTCCATGGCTGCGGCGATCGCCTAAATAATCTAACGACTGCTCCAGGGCGAAATTGAACCTCCCCGGCAGTCCAGTTATTACTGAATAACTCAATAAGTTTAGATGCCCCTCTATGTCCCCCAGACCAGAGGGGTTCCTTGTTTTTGGGCAACAAAATGGCAGCCCCATCAAGAAACCGTCACAATTTTGGCTGTCTAAATGAATCCTTCATCATGGTCTTAACCAAAGGCGATCGCCTCCGCAGACCCTACATTAAAAGTCTTTAGCATCCTCTTAGAGAGCTTGTGATGGCGCAAAAGATAACAACCTCGATTAGGGAAATTACCCAAGCCCCTTGATACAGAGACCCAAACGCCCTTTGATAGAATGTAGCTCATCCAATGGCCGCCATTTCTATGGAAAATCACCCCACCGACCCCCAACGACAGCCCGAAAAAACCCAGATTTCGATTCACATCGATCCAGAAGTCCTCGATCAGATCAAACATCTTACTAACGACCCCAGCAAAGTGATCGAAACTGCCGTTAAGCAGTGGCTCCGGGGCGAACGGGTCCGCGATGATGAACTCACCCGACGGTTTCGGCGCAATCCTCCAGTTCCGCCCAAGGGGGAATGGAACGATTAAGAAAGGTAAGTATATTGTTGTTAAGCTGGCCTTTACCCCCAAAATTGTTAGTCATAATGGGCCTTTGTCAGCCATCAAGAAAAAGTCCGATAAAATCCCCAATAGGGTTTGATTTTCCCAAAAGCGCACCGCGCAGCGGATCTCATTGCGATCGCCTGGGCTAGTCATCAAATACCCGGACTTAATCTCGACAATATTCACTCAATGCCTCCATGGGTTGTTTTCCGCCTCAACTACCAGCAGATCAACGGCAGCACTTCGCCTATTGGCAAGCCCTCAACGCAGAAATTATCTGGCTCCAGGACAATATGGGGGTTTGTACCGCTTTTTTTTGGCAATGGGCAGAAACCTTTGGCTGCCAACCCCAGGCAATGGTGACAACAGAAATTTTTCAGCAATGGATCACGGTAGACAACACTATCTACACAACTGCCCTGCAACGGGTGGGTCAGGGGTGCCTCCCCGAAACCCTAGACGGTACTTTTCAATGGGCCGACCAGACTTTTCCCCTCAAGCTTTTGGTCACTGCCATCGGCGCGGGCCAACTGTTGGTGGTGGGTTTCCCCCAGGCTGTTGCCCCCAGTTCCCTCTCTCCCCTGTCCTATCAAAAAGCCCTCAGTCGCATTGCTCGCAAGATCCGCAATACCTTTGACCTGACGGTGATTCGTCAAGAGGCGATGAATGGCCTAGGTAAAACTTTACAGGTGAGTCGTTGTTTATTGTTGACCGCCGATGCAACCCAAAGCCGATTTCAGGTCGAAGCAGAATATCGTTGCAGCTCGGTTCCCTCCTGTCTTGGGGCTAGTTGGCGATCGCCCGATAGCCCAGTCCTCGAAGAAATTTATCAAACTCAAGTTTCCCAATCTTTAACAACCCTTTGCCCGGCCCTGGCCGACAGTCAAGCGGTGCTTATCTTGCCTACCCTCTACCAAGGTAGTGTCAATGGTTTTATCTGTCTGCAACAGTGCGATCGCCCCAGGATTTGGCAGGAAGTTGAGCAAGAATTTGCCCAGGAGCTAGCCGAACAACTGGGAACGGCGATCGCCCATGCCACCCTCTACCAAGAACTCGAACAACTCCACCAAGCCGCCACCGAAGCCGCCCGCCTCAAAAACGACTTCCTCGCCAATACCACCCACGAACTCCGCACCCCCCTCAATGGCATCATCGGTTTTCTGACCCTCGTCCTCGATGAAATGACCGACAGCCGTGCCGAAGAGTTAGATTTCATTGCCGCCGCCCACGAAAGCGCCCTCCACCTGCTGAACCTAATCAACGATATCCTCGACATTGCCAAAATTGAATCAGGCAAACTCGACCTCGATCTCCAGCCCATTAGCCTAGGGGAACTGCTCGATAACCTCAATAACTTTGCCCGGCCTCAGCTACAGAGCAAAAACCTCACCTGGGAAATTTTAGTGCCCGAAAGCCACGACGATATCATCCTCTACGGCGACTACCAGCGTCTTTTTCAGGTGCTCCTGAACCTCGTGGGCAATGCGATCAAATTCACCAATGCTGGTGGTATTACGATCAATGTTGAGCTAGTTTTCAAACCTGTTATCCACGACGATCAACAATTTCCAGGGATGGTCAAAATCAGTGTGATTGATACCGGGATTGGCGTGGCTTTGGATATGCAATCTAAGCTCTTTCAAAACTTTTCCCAAGTGCGGGGTGGCCATACCCGCAAATATGGCGGTACGGGGTTGGGCCTCGCCATTTCCAAGAAACTGGTCGAAGCCTGTGGCGGCAAAATCTCTTTCTACAGTATGGGCGAAGGCCTGGGATCGACGGTCACTTTCTCGGTACTTCTTCAGCAAAAACCCGTACTCAAACAGCCCAAGCACCAGGATCCCCAAGTGATTATCTAGGCCGCACCGACCCCGGCAAAACGTTACAATAGAGACTAAATATTAAAGAAACATTACATTTAGCAGACCGGAAAATACGTGGATACAGCTTGGCAGTTTGATTCGATTGAAGCGGCATTGGGCGACATCAAAGCCGGACGGGCCATCGTTGTCGTAGACGATGAAAATCGTGAAAATGAGGGGGACATCATCTGTGCGGCCCAACATGCCACCCCAGACATGATTAACTTCATGGCCGTGGAAGCACGGGGCTTGATTTGTTTGGCCATGACCGGCGATCGCCTCGATGCCTTAGATCTGCCTTTGATGGTTCACAAAAATACCGACAGCAACCAAACCGCCTTTACGATCAGCATTGATGCCCATCCCCGCCTGGGCGTTACCACGGGGATTTCTGCCGAAGACCGTTCTCGCACGATCCAGGTAGCCATTGACCCCACCTCCCGCCCCGAAGACCTCAATCGCCCCGGCCATATTTTCCCCCTCCGAGCCCGGAGCGGCGGTGTCCTCAAGCGCGCTGGCCACACCGAAGCTGCGGTGGATCTGTCCCGTTTAGCGGGTTTATACCCAGCGGGGGTCATTTGCGAAATTCAAAATAACGATGGCTCCATGGCGCGGCTGCCGGAACTGATTGAATATGCCCGAAAGTTTGACCTCAAAATTATTAGCATTGCCGACTTGATTTCCTATCGCCTCGAAAATGACCGCTTTGTCTACCGTGAGACCGTTACAAAGCTCCCTACGGAGTTTGGTCAGTTTGAGATCTATGCCTACCGCAACACCATGGATGGCACAGAGCACGTGGCCATTGTGAAAGGTGATCCGAAGAATTTTGCCGACCAGCCTGTGATGGTGCGCGTTCACTCAGAATGCTTGACGGGGGATGCCCTCGGTTCCCTGCGCTGTGATTGTCGGATGCAACTGATTGCCGCCCTCAAAATGATCGAAAATGCCGGTCAAGGGGTGGTGGTCTATCTACGTCAGGAAGGGCGCGGCATTGGCTTGATTAATAAACTCAAGGCCTATTCCTTGCAGGATATGGGTTTAGATACTGTGGAGGCCAATGAACGACTGGGTTTCCCGGCGGATCTCCGGGACTACGGTATGGGGGCACAAATGCTCAATGACCTTGGCGTCCATGCGATTCGTTTAATCACCAATAATCCCCGGAAAATTGCGGGCCTGAAGGGCTACGGCCTAGAGGTGGTCGATCGGGTGCCGCTTCTGATTGAGAGTAATGATTTTAATACCCGTTATCTCAATACCAAGGCCCAAAAGTTGGGACATATGCTCCTGCAAACCCACCTAGCGACCATTGCCCTCCGTTGGCAAGGGAAAGATAATGTCACCCAGCGCTATGAACATTTAGAACGGCTCCGCCACTTGACCCAAAAACAACATTTACTCGTGCGGGAGGAAGCCCGTCCGGTCGCTAGTGCGGTCTTTTCCAATGCGCCGTTAATCGTTCACCTAGGCTTCGACCAGGCCAAGTTAGCCCGCGCAGATTGGTACACCGATACGCAACATCCCTACCTCCAGGCGATCGCCTCCCTCCTTGGCGACATTGCCCAATGGGACGATCTCACGGAATTGGAGTTTATGATTGCCACAGGGGATGACCCGATGACGGGGCTACAAATTCAACTCGACCGTGAATTTTTGACCTGGCCCCAGCTACCCACCTTTATCCAAGCGGCCCCTGTCAAAACCCAGACTATCTACCACTTCCAGCAGCCCAAATAATCATCCCGGTGAGGGTTGTTTGTCGCCGGAATCTCGCCTGGATCTGCCTTTTGTCGGATTGTAAAAATCCTCTGGTCGCTTTCCGGAAAAATTGCGATACCATAAGTACGATTGAACTCAGAAATTCAATCACCTTTGACCCATTACGCCACGGCGATCGAGGTAACCATGTCAGCCATCACCAATAATCCCGACAAAGAAAAAGCCCTAAACCTAGTGCTCAACCAAATTGAGCGCAACTTCGGTAAAGGGGCAATTATGCGGTTGGGGGATGCCGCCCAGATGAAGGTCGAAACAATCCCCAGTGGAGCTTTGACCCTAGATCAGGCGATGGGGGGTGGGTTCCCACGTGGGCGAATTGTGGAAATCTACGGCCCGGAGAGTTCTGGGAAAACGACGGTTGCTCTCCATGCGATCGCCGAAGTCCAAAAAGCGGGTGGCGTCGCTGCTTTTATTGACGCTGAACATGCCCTGGATCCCACCTATTCCGCCGCCTTGGGAGTTGATATTGAAAACCTGCTGGTGGCCCAACCCGATAACGGCGAATCCGCTTTAGAAATTGCCGACCAATTGGTTCGCTCGGCGGCTGTGGATCTGATTGTGATTGACTCGGTGGCGGCCCTAGTGCCCAGGGCAGAGATCGAAGGAGAAATGGGCGATGTGCAGGTGGGTCTCCAGGCCCGTCTCATGAGTAAAGCCCTCCGTAAAATTGCCGGGAATATGGGGCGTTCGGGTTGTACAGTAATCTTCCTCAATCAATTGCGCCAAAAAATTGGCATCAGTTACGGTAATCCAGAGGTGACGACTGGCGGGACAGCCCTTAAGTTTTATGCTTCTGTGCGCCTCGATATCCGACGCATCCAAACCCTCAAGAAAGGGAGCGAAGGGGAATTTGGCATCCGCGCCAAGGTTAAGGTGGCCAAAAATAAAGTTGCCCCACCGTTCCGCATTGCCGAATTTGACATTATCTTTGGGAAAGGAATCTCCCGTGTGGGCTGTATGCTAGACCTCGCTGAACAAACGGGGGTTATTACCCGTAAAGGTGCTTGGTACAGCTACGAAGGGGATAACATTGCCCAGGGTCGCGATAATGCAGTGAAGTATCTAGAGGAAAATCCAGACGTTGCGGCGATCGTCACCCAAAAAGTCCGGGAAAATCTGGATATGAGTTCCATGGGTTTCGGGGATGAGCACCACACCACCGAAGAAGAATAAGCATTTTTGTGGCAGCAAATATTCCTGATCTAATGCAAGATGGCGAGACAAGGGGCGAATTTAAGCCTCTTTTTTCTTGAGTTTCTTGAAAGTTAGGGGAACAAGCACCAGACAACAGCATAATTTGCGGCGTGCTAGAATCGGATGCGTCATTTTGAAAAAAAACGTTACGTTCACTATGGGTATTCGTTTCTCTCGTTGGTTAGTGGGTTGCGGTGTGGCGATCGCCTTCGGTGTATTGTCCCCTTCAGTCACTTGGGCTAATCCCCAACTCAATGCCCTCCTCGAACAGGGAAATGAACAGCTGACCAATCGGAATTTTGCCCAAGCAGTGCAGCATTACCGCCAGGCTCTCACCCTAGAAGCCAACAACGCCCGGATCCATGGTGCCCTCGGTTACGCCCTCTCTCAACTGGGCAATTATTCAGAAGCGGTGACGGCCTACCGCCGGGCTACGGAATTAGAAGATGATAATGCAGAGTTTTTCAATGCCCTGGGTTTCAATTTGGCCCAAAGTGGCGATAACCGCAGTGCCATCAACGCCTACCAGCGAGCCACCCAACTGCAGCCGAATAACCTGGCCTACAGTCTGGGTTTAGCGACCGTACAATTTCGGGCCGGGGACTACGATCAAGCTCTGGTCGCGTACCGTAAAGTTTTGGCTAAAGACAGCAACAACACCATGGCGCTGCAAAATAGTTTAACTAGTTTGTTGCAATTGGGACGTAACCAAGAGGCGGCAGTGCTGTTTCCTGATTTGCTGCGCCAACGGCCCAATGACGCGGAACTCCGCATTAAAGCAGCGGTGACGTGGTTTGGTCTCAATGATCGTGACCAGGCGATCGCCTTCTTGGAAGAAGCCCGCCGCCTCAGCACCCGCGACAGTGCGATGCAAATTCGGGTCGGTAAGATCTACGAAACCCAAAATCTGTTACCCCAGGCGATCGCCGCCTATGAGCAGGCTAGTTTTGTTGATCCCCAATCCCGCGAAGCCTTTGCTTTATATGGATCGGCGGCGATGAAGACCGAGGATTATATCAACGCCATTATTGCCTACCGCGCCCTAACGGAATTGTCCCCCACGGATCCGGCGGCCTTTTACAATTTTGCGGTGGCCCTCCAGGGGCGGCGACGTTCCCGCGAAGCCCTCGAAGCTCTAGAAATGGCGCGGGATCTCTACCAACAACGGGGCGATCGCCGGGGGGTTAATATTACGGAATCTCTCATGGCAGCCATCGAAGAGGGCTAGGCACCGCACCAGTCACGATCACCATGCGTTACCGACGGTTTGGGAAAACAGAATTAGACATCTCAATTTTTTCCCTGGGGACAATGCGAGCCTTAGAAAGCAGCGCAACCATGACGGCAACAGTGCAGCGGGCTTGGCAGTTGGGGATTAATCATTTTGAAACAGCGCCGAGCTACGGGGTGAGCGAGCGTTTGTTGGGGCAAGCCTTTCGCGAATTGGGTCTCCCCCGGTCAAATTTTTTTCTCACGAGCAAACTCTTACCCAAGGGGGCAGCGGCGGAAATTGAGCAGACCATCACGGTTTCCCTAGAAAATTTAGGCACCGATTATTTAGATTGTCTGGCGATCCACGGGATCAACACAGCGGAACATCTCCAGTGGTTTCTAGAAACGGGTCTGGAGCCGCTCCAACAATTGCAACGGCAAGGCAAATTTCGCCACCTTGGTTTTTCGACCCACGGCCCCCTGCCTTTAATTCTCACGGCCATCGAAACGGGCTATTTTGAATTTGTTAACCTCCATTACTATTATTTTTTTCAGCGTAATGCCGAGGCGATCGCCCTTGCTGCGGCACGGGATTTAGGGATTTTTATCATTTCCCCTGGCGATAAAGGAGGCCAACTGTTTACCCCACCCCAGACCCTCCAGACCCTCTGCCAACCGGACACGCCTTTAGCACTCACCTACCGTTTTTTGTTGGACGATCGCCGGATTACGACCCTCAGTTTTGGGGCGGCCAATCCCGCTGAATTGGCTGTTTTGGTGCCCCTCGTTGACCAAGACCAGCCCCTCACCCCCCAGGAACAACAGCGCCTCACGAACCTGAGTCAGCACCAACACCAACGCCTCCAGGGGACAGAATGCCACCAATGTTACGCCTGCTTACCCTGCCCTGAAGCGATTGCAATCCCCGAAATTCTCCGCCTCAGAAATTTGGCGATCGCCTACGATATGCAAAGTTACGGCGAATACCGCTACCAGATGCTCGAAAATGCCGGCCATTGGTTCCCTGGCAAAAAAGGCAATGCCTGTACAGAATGTGGCGACTGCTTACCCCGTTGCCCCAGCCAACTGCCCATCCCCCAACTGCTCCAGGAGGCCCACCAGCGCTTGAACGGAAAACCGCGCCGTCGTCTTTGGGAAACTTAATTTTGATTTTTGCGCATATTGGCGGATGTATTTAGCCTGTCAATAACCATTAAATTTTCGTGGGGCCGATTCGTCGCCAAAACGGGTCATTAAACTCAGCCAAATGTCAGATTTTCCCTATTTTCAGGGGATAAACCACAGCCAATGGCCAAAAGCCAAGTAGAATTTAGCCCCTAAAGGGATCATCGAAACTTCATTATTCTTGTTTAACTTGCCAGTTGATTCGTTTGGGGAACTCTGAAAATTGACCAATTCCTCTGGGGCTTTTTCGTCGATGGCACAACCAGAACTAGAACTGCTCCAAGCCCTAAATCCGAGTGCCTTTGATCAAGTGTTGTTATCTTTGGCGTTTTTTGCGCTCCGGCAAAGCAGTTATCGCCATGGGGCTTTTTTGGATGCGGCGGCAACGGCGGCTAAATGTGCGGTATATACCACCTATGTGGAGCAGGGGGGAAATCTACGCATGACTGGGCATTTGCACCATATCGAACCGAAACGGGTCAAGGCCATTGTCCAAGAAATTGAGCAGGGTCTCCAGGCGGGCCAACGGTTGCAGCATGCGGCTTTCCAGGAACCCACTTACTTGACCGAGTTACCCCAGGTTTGGTTAGGGCAGTATCCCTGGCATCGCTCCCAACCCCGGTTAACGGGCGATCGCCTCAGCGAAGACCAACAAACTTACCTCGAAGCGAAACTGCCCCCAGATCTACCAGCGGCCCAGGGGATCTCCTCCGCCGAATTTGCTGATCTCATCGCTTTTTTACACCAACAGGCCCAGGCAAAAGCCCCAGGCGATCGCCCATTGCCCCTCAGTGAAGCCCTCGCCGAACATATCAAACGCCGTTTGCTCCACGCCGAAACGGTTATGCGCCTCGATAATCCCTGGGGAATGCCCTATTACATCCTTTTGAGTTCTACCTATGGCGGCCCCGATAGCCCAACAAAAACTCCCCATTCCCTCCTCGAAGACGCTGCTCACTTTTTGCGCCTTAGCCATGCCTGGACAAAGCAACAACACAACGTCATGCGCATTTTTGAATCCCTTGATATTGCCCCCGCCGATTTGTCCCAGGCCCAGACAGAACTGCATGAATTAATGCGGCACTGGGCGAAAAAGTATCATCAACGGGGCAAACCCACCATGGCGATTCACATGATGTTTGGCCCCAAAGATCATTCCCTTTCCTGAAGCCGAAAACAGCCGCGCTTTCCCAAACAATTTAGAGCATAAAAAAACAGGGGCGATCGCCGAAATTGCACGATCATCCCCCATTATTCTTTTTGAAAACAATTTCAGTTGTCTTTAAGCGCCCATGGCCTAGTCTTTTTCCGGGGCCGTAGAAGCGACAAAAAGTTCCTTCAGTTGCTTTTGATCGACTCCCGCCGGCGCATCAGTCAACAGACAGCTGGCCTGTTGTGTTTTCGGGAAGGCAATCACATCACGAATGGAATCCTCCTGGGCCATAAGCATCACCAAACGATCTAAACCGTAGGCAATGCCGCCATGGGGCGGGGTGCCATATTCAAAGGCTTCAAGTAGAAAACCAAATTTTTCTTGGGCTTCGGTTTCTGATAAGCCAATAGTCTGGAAGACTTTTTCTTGGACTTCCCGCTGGTAAATCCGTAGACTGCCGCCACCGATTTCAATGCCATTTAAGACGATGTCGTAGGCGAGGGCGCGGGCCGTTGCCAGATCCTCTAGATCTTCTGGATTCGGTGCAGTAAAGGGATGGTGTAAGGCTTCGAGGCGTTTTTCGTCGCTGTTGTATTCAAACATCGGAAAATCCGTAACCCAAACAAAATTGAGTTGATTTTCATTGATTAAGCCCATCTCAGCACCGACCAACTGTCGCACTCGGTCTAGGGACTTATTGACAATATCCGTTGCCCCGGCCCCAAAGAGGAGAAGCGTGCCCGCTTCAGCCCCAGTACGACTGAGAAGTTCTTGTTTTTGGGCGTCACTGAGGTTGTCCTTGATCGCGCCGATGGTATCGATCGCCCCGTCTTCCCGCACCCGAATAAAGGCAAGCCCTTTGGCTCCCATTTCGACGGCGGCATTAAACAGATCGCCACCGGGCTTGATCCGTACATTGGAAATAGCATCGTTTCCGTTGGGAATCGGGAGGACTTTCACTTGGCCACCGCTCTTAACCACGCCAGAAAAGACTTTAAAGCCCATGTCCGCAACAATATCAGAGACGTTGACTAGCTCCAGGCCAAAGCGCGTATCGGGGCGATCGCAGCCATATTTTTCCATGGACTCGGCGTAGGTGATGCGGGGGAAGGGGCGCTCTAGTTCAATGCCCTGGGCCTCCTGGAAAATACGGCAAATTAGGCGTTCATTAAGGTCAATGATTTCGTCGAAGGACATGAAGCTCATTTCCATATCCAACTGGGTAAATTCCGGTTGACGGTCAGCCCGGAGGTCTTCGTCCCGGAAGCAGCGGGCAATTTGATAGTAGCGATCGCAGCCGGCCACCATCAGCAATTGTTTAAAGAGCTGGGGCGACTGGGGCAGGGCATACCAATCGCCTGGGTTCACCCGGGACGGCACCAGATAATCCCGCGCGCCTTCGGGGGTAGACCGAGTCAAGATAGGCGTTTCCACCTCCATGAAGTTTTCATCGTCTTCCAGGAAGCGGCGCATCGATTTAACGACGGTGTGGCGCAGTTGGAGGTTTTTCGCCATGGTTTCCCGGCGCAGGTCGAGGTAGCGATATTTTAGCCGGAGGTCTTCTTTGACTTGATCGCCGTCGGCACTACTGGAAACGAGGATCGGGAGCTGTTTATGGACGCCATTTAGGATCTCGATGGTGTCAGCGTAGATCTCCACTTCGCCAGTGGGTAATTTGGGATTTTTCGCCCCTTCTTGGCGGGCACTGACTTTCCCAACAATTTTTACGACGTACTCACTACGGCTAGCATCGGCATCATTGTAGGAATCTGGGGTTCGCTGGGGGTCACTGACAATCTGGACAATGCCCGTGCGATCGCGTAGATCAATAAAAATTACGCCACCATGATCCCGACGGCGATCGACCCAGCCATACAGGGTTACGGTCTGGTCAATGTGCTCGGAGCGCAAATCCCCGCAGTAATGAGTACGCATAGTTAGTATATATAGTTAAAGCATAGAGTTTTAAAGCGATACTAAGCCTACCAAAGATCCTGGGTCTTGCCTACATTCTCTTGGGCATCCCAAACTTAAGGGTAAAACTGGCTGCCATCTGACAAAAATTTAGTACTCGTTTGCTCTCACCAAAACCAACCGATAAGCTTTCAAGTCAGTTATTGCCAATCCTGACTCGTATCACAGAGAAAGTCATCGGCGATCGCCGCTTTAAAACCATAGGGACATTGCTGCAAAAAAGTCTTTCATCACAAAGGCGTCTTGAAAGTAAGATCTTTCATAATGAAAGATTTTTAGGCGATCGCCTTTTGGGTAATCCTCCAGTGGCATAGAAAAAATGAAGCCGATGAGTTTTGTGGTTTTTGGGGTAGCCTAAGGATAAGCGGGAGTTAGTCAGCCCAAATCGCTGAGATTGTGAGCTATGTGGGCGCATTCTTCGCTTACCACTCAATTTAAAAAAGCAATTCCAGTATGGGCGATAATAGCTAGGGTATTGATATGGAAATCACTCAAAACAGTTCAATTCTGGTAACAGGAGGGACGGGTTCTTTTGGCAAACAATTTGTTGCGGCTGTTCTGCAACGTTTTCCAAAAATTCGCCGTCTAGTGATTTACTCTCGGGATGAATTGAAACAATTTGAGATGTCCCAAGTCTTTTCATCAAAGGACTATCCTGGTTTGAGATATTTTATCGGGGATGTGCGGGATCAAGCGCGGCTGGCGCGGGCATTTGAGCAGATTGATATTGTGGTGCACGCGGCAGCCCTCAAGCAGGTACCCACGGCAGAATATAATCCGATGGAATGTATTCGTACTAATGTACTTGGAGCCGAAAACGTCATCCAAGCGGCGCTGGATATGAAGGTAAAGCGAGTGGTGGCGCTGTCTACAGATAAGGCGGCGGCTCCGGTGAATCTCTATGGTGCCAGTAAGCTTTGCTCGGATAAGCTTTTTATTGCCGCTAATAATGTTCGGGGTGGACGCGAAATAAATTTTACGGTTGTACGCTATGGCAATGTGATGGGGTCTCGGGGATCTGTTATTCCTTTTTTCTTACAAAAACGGGGTGAAGGAAAATTACCAATTACTGATCGCCGAATGACGCGCTTTAATATCTCTTTGAAAGAAGGAGTCGAGATGGTTCTCTGGGTGATCGCCAGTGGTTGGGGGGGAGAAATTTTTGTCCCGAAAATACCTTCCTATCGGATTACAGATGTAGCCACGGCAATTTGTCCTGAGTGTGAGCAGGTAGATGTGGGAATTCGTCCTGGAGAGAAAATCCATGAGGAAATGATTACGGCTTCGGATTCCTATACCACCGTGGATTTGGGCAAATATTACGCAATTTTGCCGATCAATGAGCGTTATTCTGTGGAGGATTATTGTCAGGCTACGGGCGCGAAACCAGTGCCCATTGGCATGAGCTATAACTCTGGTGATAATGAGCAGTTTTTAACTGTGGAGGAATTACGGAAACTCATCCACAGCCACGTTGAGTCTAGTTTTTCCTGATGAGTAGCTATATTCCCTATGGACGGCAAGATATTAACCAAGCAGATATTGATGCCGTGATCGAGGTGTTGCGTTCTGATTGGCTTACCCAAGGCCCGATGATCGAACGATTTGAACAGACTGTGGCGGATTATTGCGGGGCAAAATATGCCGTTGCTGTATCGAGTGCCACCGCAGGTTTACATTTAGCCTGTTTAGCAGCAGGTTTGGGAGAGGGGAGTTATTTTTGGACTTCGCCGATCACCTTTGTGGCCTCGGCAAATTGCGGTTTGTATTGCGGGGCACAGGTAGATTTTGTGGACATTGATCCGCGCACCTACAACATGAGCGTTGATTGTCTGGAAGAAAAGCTGATCGAAGCGGAAAAGACGGGGAAGTTACCAAAGTTAGTGATTCCTGTTCACCTCGCCGGACAATCCTGTGAGATGGAGCGGATTCGTCAATTATCCCAACAATATGGCTTTCAGGTTCTAGAGGATGCTTCCCATGGGATTGGAGGAAAATATCAAGACAAACCAGTGGGCAGTTGCCAATTTTCGGACATGGCTGTGTTTAGTTTTCATCCCGTCAAAATTATCACGACGGGCGAAGGCGGTATAGTTCTCACTAACAGGGAGGATTTATATGAGAAACTGATCCGACTGCGCAGCCACGGCATTACCCGTAATCCTGATCTGATGACAGAATCCTCCCACGGACCTTGGTATTATCAACAGTTGGAATTGGGCTATAACTACCGGATGACAGATATTCAGGCGGCTTTAGGGGTGAGTCAAATGAAGCGATTGGATGAATTTGTCGAGCGGCGGCGCTTTTTGGCCAGACGGTATGATGAGCTGCTTGCTGATTTGCCTTTAACGCTTCCTTGGCAACATCCTGATACAGAATCGAGTTGGCACCTATATATTATTCGTCTGCAATTAGAGAAGCTTTATAAAACTCATCGTCAAGTGTTTGAAGAATTACGGGAAGTAGGTATTGGTGTAAATTTACATTACATTCCGGTCCATACTCAACCCTATTATCAGCAATTAGGTTATGAATGGCAAAATTTGGTAGCAGCCAAAGCATACTATCAAATGGCAATTAGCATTCCTTTGTATTACGGCTTGAGTTCAGAAAATCAAGATCAAGTCTATAAAAATCTCAAACAATTACTCCAATGAAAGTTGTAATTATTGTGCAAGCTAGGATGACCTCAACACGCTTACCAGGCAAGGTCTTAAAGGAAGTTTCAGGAAAATCTTTATTAGAGTATCAGATTGAAAGATTAAAACGGGTTGAATCAGCAGAAAATATTATTATCGCAACGACAGTTAATGAGGCAGATCAACCTATTACAGAATTATGTGAACGGCTAAGTATTGATTATTTTCGTGGTTCCGAAGCAGATGTTTTATCAAGATATTATCAAGCAGCTTTGGTTCATCAGGCTGATGTTGTCGTACGGGTCACATCTGATTGTCCTTTAATTGATCCTTTGGTCATTGATCAAGTTATTCAGTGCTATTTAAATCATCAGTTAGAATACGATTATGTCTCCAATAGTTTAAAGCGGACTTATCCACGGGGGATGGACACCGAAGTTTTTTCTTTTAAGGCACTAGAAGAGGCATTTCAAGAAGCAACAGCACAGCCAGATAGGGAACATGTTACACCATTCATATACCGACAACCGGAACGATACACTTTAGGCCATGTTACTTATTCTGAAGATTATAGTCATTATCGTTGGACAGTTGACACGCCGGAAGATTTTGAATTAATTCAGAAAGTAATTGAGACACTTCATCCAAAAAATCCCAAGTTCACCCTAGAGAATTGTTTCGAGTTACTTGAAAAATATCCGAACTGGTCAGAGATTAATTCTCATATTGAGCAAAAACAGTATGGTCAGTAAATTGAGTATAACGAATATACTCATCCGGGCTGATGCCTCTAGCGAAATTGGAACAGGCCATGTAATGCGTTGTCTCGCCTTGGCTCAAACCTTACAAGCATCCGACTTTACCGTAACTTTCCTCATGGTGGAGGCTACATCACCTCTAGTAGAAAGACTCACAGCGGAAAACATCCAGTTAACCTATGGTCTGTCCACACCAGGCAGCCTTGAGGATGCCAAGCAAACCGTTAACCTTGCCCAAAAATTACAGGCCGATTGGGGTGTTGTTGATGGGTATCAATTTGGAGCGGAATATCAAAAAATATTGAAAGAAGCAGGGCTTAAAATACTTTTTTTCGATGATTATGGTCATGCTCAACATTACTATGCCGATATTGTCCTGAATCAAAACCTGGGGACAAATCCCGATTGGTATCGTCAGCGAGAAGCATATACTCAACTATTTTTAGGGTGCTCCTATAGTCTTTTGCGTAAAGAATTTTGGTCGTGGCAAGGTTGGCAAAGGGCGATCGCCCCTGTCGCGAAAAAAATCCTCGTGACTTTAGGGGGTGGCGATCCCGATAATGTCACCCTAAAAGTCATTCATGCTTTGCAGCAAATCAAAAATACTGAGCTTGATATTTTAGTCGTTGTCGGTGGCACTAATCCTCATTATGTACAGTTACAAGGAGCCATCCAGACAATGACTCTGAATTTACGATTGGTAAAGAATGTGACGAACATGCCGGAATTGATGGCTTGGGCAGATCTGGTGATCGCCGCTGGAGGATCAACCAATTGGGAATTAGCGTTTATGGGATTACCGACAGTCGTGATTACTATTGCTGATAATCAACGGGACATCGCCCGAAAATTAGATCAGATGGGAGTGGTTATTAATTTGGGGTGGCATCTGAACGTAACAGAAAAGGTGATCGCCCAAACAGTTTCCCAGTTACTGAATAATCCCCAACAACGCCATTCCATGTCCCAAGCCGCGCGACAGTTGATCGATGGTCAGGGCAGTCAAAGGGTTGTCGCAAAAATGCAGGAGTTTTCTTGATAAATTAGGCGATATTTAGGCGATCGCCTCTGCAGGTCCCAGAAAAAAGCGATGATCAAAGTTTTTTGGGAACCGTAACCGAGGGCTGTAGACCCAATCGTTGGACACGTTTAGCAAAACGTTTATCATCAAAGCTCACAAAACTTTGGCACTCTCGACTAGCTGCCAGATGGAGAGCATCAGCAAAATCCAGCCCCTGTAAATGCCACTGCAAAGCTAGATCAACACGTTCCCAATTCTCGACTATCACATGCTCTAACCCCAGTAAATGTCGAATGACCCGTGCAAAATCCTCCCGTTCAAAGCCATAAAACGCCCGTAACACCCACTCCAACTCTAGAATGACCGTGAGCGGCACAAACAAACGAGTTGATTCCGTAAAAATTTTGTACGCGAGGCTTCTTTGTTGTTCCGCCTCTGGATCATTGGGGTCATTGACATAGAACCGAGCCAAAATATTTGTATCAACCCCGATCACTTTGTTCCCCCATGGCTTGGGCAACATCAAAATCACTGAGCCGCCTCGGTGTTGTCGCTGGACAAACCAACATGCCAAATCCCTCATCGATTGTGGCCTGACATTGGGGATGCTGCAATTCTACACGAATGGAATCCCCATCTAGGCAAAAAGAAAGCTTGCAACCTGGCTTAATGCCTAGTCGCTTACGAATTTCAATCGGAATCACAACCTGCCCTTTGTGGGAAACAGTCACTGTCGTCATGGGTTTAGCATCTTACTTAGTAAGACGATTATAGCAGACCTAACTAAGCCTTTAAGGGTGGTACCAATCCGTGCAGCTAATTAGGCGATCGCTTTTCTACTCATTTGAGTTGTCACTCTGCCCTTAAAATACCTAAGTCTGCAACCAACGCTGAAAACATCAATGAAAACAGACAAATGGTTTTACAAACTATTCCTCTCCCAACCAGGGATGCTGGCGGAACTACTGCCGGGGATTGATGCCGACTGGGAATTTACCTACAGCGCCCCTGTCATCAAAGAAAAAGAATTTCGCCTCGATGGAGTATTTACCCCATTATCAGACGACGTGACGATCCCCATTGTGTTTGCGGAAGCCCAAATGCAAGCGGACAATAATTTCTATCGGCGTTATTTCGCAGAAATTTTTCTTTATCTGGAGCAGTATGAGGTTGATCGCACTTGGCGAGGCTTGTTGATTTTACCGAGCCAAAGTGTCAAGCTTGGTTCAGAGTTGCCATACCAAGAACTATTTGAGCGGCGGGTGACGAGACTTTATCTGAGCGACCTGAAGCAGAAGCAAAACCTTACACCAAATTTGGGATTGTTGCAGTTATTGGCAAGCGATCAGACTCAGAGTGCAGAGTTGGGCAAAAGCCTGTTGAGAGCCGCAGGAACAGAAGCTGAGTTTGAGCGGCGACTGAGCTTGATTGAGACTATACTAGCTAATAAATTCCCTGACTTGACGAAGGAGATGATTATGCAAATCCTCGATCTTAAACAAATGGACATTACCCAATCTCGTTTTTATCAAGAGATTTGTGAAGAAGGTCGTCAGGAAGGCCGTCAAGAGGGTCGTCAGCAGGGAGAAGCACGTTTAGTTTTACGTCTGCTCTCAAAGCGTTTTGGGGCTATTGACGAGGCGATCGCCAATCAAATTAGTCAGTTGGAGATCCCACAATTAGAGTCTTTAGGGGAAAGTCTATTGGATTTCCAAAGTCTGGATGATCTCATGGCTTGGTTAGCTGCATCAGGACATAAGATTTGACATAAAGTATGACAATGCAGATTCTAGATCTTCAAAAAGTGAATTGTCTTCCAAAAACAAGATTCGCTTAAAGCCTTATATTAATGGCAGTATAATGTTAACAAGATTGCCAGAAATTTCATTGCGTCCAGTTAGAATTGAAGATTGCCATATAATATGGGAGTGGGCAAATAATTTTGATATTAGACAAGCTTCTTTTAATGAGAATCTTATTGATTGGGAAACTCATATTAAATGGTTTAAAAACAAACTCAGAGACCCACATTGTTATTATTGGATTGGATTAAATAGTGATAAAAAATCCGTTGGTCAGATCCGTTTTGATTTAGATCCAAAAACTCATGAAGCCGTTGTGAGTATCAGTATCTCTCCACAGTTTCAAGGTCGCAAATATGGACAAGTTTTACTAGAAGAAGCCTCAGATATTTTGTTTAAAAAAACTTCAGCGGTATGTATCAAGGCTTTTGTTAAATTAAAAAATCAAAGATCTGCTCATGTGTTTAAAAAAGCTGGATTCCATGAATTTTCTAAGGCTATTATCAATGGTTGTCCTAGTTTTATCTATATGAAATCAAAACAATAAAGTCAAAATGGTTATGGCAAATCTCAATCTTGATCATCTTAAGAGGAATATTTTTTTGTATTAAAAAAGGTTTTTTGTAGACATAAATCACAGATTTAAAACTTCTAAATTAGACCAAATCCTTAGCGATTGCCGCCTAAAAAATGAGAAAGAACGTCAAGCCCTATTGCAAAAGATGACGCAGTGGTTAGATGACTATGGATTAAAATATGGTATTCACTCCGCTTACATTTTTTCGGCTCCCTCAGTCAGCCCTACCGCTTTCACGAAAATTCCGACATTGACCTCGCCGTAGAACAAATTAATCCCGCTGACTTTTTTGCTGTGATTGGCTTTCTTTCTGAGGCGATGAGGCGGGACATAGATGTGATTCAATTACAGACATGTCACTTTGGCGATCGCATTAAACAGACAGGGATTCAATGGACAGCAACAAACTCTCCTAGAAAAAATCCTTAGCCACGATATTCACCAATTTCTCAAACAATTAGGTACATGAAGACCATTCAGCTCCAAGGGCAGCAACTTGGTACAAATTCTCCCCCATTGATCGTTGCGGAAATGTCGGGGAACCACAATCAATCCCTAAACCGTGCCCTAGAAATTGTTGAAGCTGCCGCGAAATGTGGTGTCCATGCCCTCAAGCTACAAACCTACACGGCAGATACCATGACCTTAGATCTGGATAAGGGGGAGTTTTTTATTAGTGATCCCAAAAGTCTTTGGTCTGGACACTCCCTGTATGAGCTTTATCAACAGGCTTATACCCCTTGGGAATGGCACGAGCCGATTTTTAAACGGTGTCAGGAATTAGACATCATTGGTTTTAGCACGCCCTTTGACGAGACAGCAGTTGATTTTCTGGAATCCCTGGATGTGCCTTGCTACAAAATTGCGTCCTTTGAAAATACGGATTTACCTTTGATTCGGAAGGTTGCTAGTACGGGCAAACCATTGATCATTTCGATGGGAATGGCATCGATCGCTGCACTGGATGAGACCGTCAGGACTGCACGGGAAGCGGGTTGTCAGGATTTAATTTTGCTCAAATGCACAAGCACCTATCCTGCCAGCCCCGAAAATACCAACCTGATGACTATTCCCCATTTGCGGGAGTTGTTTGATGTACAGGTCGGTTTGTCCGATCATACTTTAGGGATTGGGGCTGCGGTTGCGAGTGTGGCTTTGGGTGCAACGTTTATTGAAAAGCATTTCACCTTGAGTCGAGCCGATGGGGGCGTGGATGCTGCTTTTTCGATGGAACCCTATGAGATGAAACAATTAGTGGAGGAGACTGAGCGGGCTTGGCAAGCTCTAGGTCAAATTAGCTACGGAGCAACGGCAGCGGAACAGAAATCCTTGGTCTTTCGGCGATCGCTGTACGTGGCAGAAAACATCAAAGCAGGAGAAATTCTCACGCCCCAGAATATCCGCCGGATTCGACCAGGCTATGGACTTGCTCCCAAATACTATGATTTAGTGTTAGGGAAAACCGCAAAACAAGATCTAGCCAAAGGCACTCCCCTCAGCTGGGATGTACTCTTGTAGACGGCTTCTAGGATCTTAACTTAACGATGGCAAACTCAGGCCCAAGGCATTGGCAACAAACGTTTAAATCCTTTGTGAAAGGACATGTCCAAGATCCGGCCTATCGGGTGGTATTGGGGACGATTAACTACAATCGTGGTCTGATTGCCCTAAACTTCAATGCAAACTTACTTTCAGCGGTATTTGAGGGGAGTAGTTTCGGTCTTATTTTTCTCGCGCTCCAGGCGATCGCCTCACCAGATGCTACATCTCAAGTGCTTGAAAATGGTTTTCTTGTCCGGACGGGGTTTAGTTCCTTTGCCAGTCAATTAACCCAGGGGCAATTGTTTGTGGGGTTAATCGTATTGGCGATCGCCCTCCAGTATTTGCGGAATGCCTTGGAATATGTGGGTGCTGTCTCGTCAGATTACCTGTCGGCGAGGATTCAAGCTTTGATGACCGAGAAAATTTTTCGGCAGGTGATGTCTTTTAGTTTTGCCTGTGCCAGTCGTTATAAAGTGGGCGACCTCACCAGTTACATTACCCTCGCCGCCCCTACAGTTAATAAAGAAATTTTCTACTGGAATCGTTTGTTGCTCAATGTGATGACGGCGATCGCTCAGTTGGTGGTGCTGTTCATGATCTCACCCCTCCTATCTTTGGTGACGGTACTGATCTCAGTCGGGCTATTTTGGGTACAAAAATTCCTTTTACCCCGCATCCGCAAAACTGCCCTTTCTGTAACCCAGTTCCAGGTAGACGTATCTAAGCACATCACCGAAAGTATCCAAGGGCTGCGAGTACTCCACACCTTTGCCAGCCAAGACCGCTCGATCCAAACCCTCCAGCACCTGCAACAGAACCTCGTTCCCCAATTAGAAAAACAAAGTCGCTTGCTTCAGTTGGCTACCCCTTTAGGACGTTCCCTAACGCTTACCAGTATTGGTCTAATTTTGTTAGCGGGTTATTCGATCCTCCAAAGCCGTTCTACAGAATTGCTACCTGTATTAGTAACTTTTCTCGCGGTACTCAATCGTCTAACGCTTTACATCAATACCATTACGGGTTGTCTAGGAGTCCTCGCCCAAAATTCCGGTGATTTTCAGCGGCTAGAGGAAATCCTCAAACTCCAGGATAAAGAATTTATCGTCTCTGGTCATATGCCCTTTGATACCCTCAGGAAAGGGGTTGAATTTCGTGGTGTCTCCCTCGCATATCCCCAAACTGACCGCTGGGCTTTGCGGGATGTTTCTTTCAATCTTCCAAGGGGAAAAGTAGTTGCCCTTGTGGGGGAGTCAGGGGCTGGGAAGTCTTCCATTGCAGATCTACTCATTGGTCTCTATCAACCCACCCAAGGGAATGTTTACGTCGATGGCATACCTCTCCAAGACTATAATTTACAACGTTGGCGATCGCACTTAGGGGTTGTCAGTCAGGACACTTTTGTATTTAACGCGAGTATTCTGGAAAATATCCGTTACGGTAAACCCAAGGCAACGGATGAGGAGGTGACCAAAGCGGCGATCGCCGCCCAAGCCAATCAATTTATCCGAGAGTTACCAGAAGGCTACCAAACCATTGTCGGTGAACGAGGTTATCGACTTTCAGGAGGACAACGGCAACGCTTAGCTCTGGCCCGCGCCATTCTCAAACAACCGCAAATCCTGATCCTCGATGAAGCCACGAGCGCTTTAGATAGTAAGTCAGAACAGCTAGTTCAGGAAGCATTAGGACAGTTTCAAGAATCCTGTAGTGTTTTAGTCATCGCCCACCGTCTTTCGACAATTACGGATGCAGATGAAATTATTGTCTTAGAACAGGGAATAATAGTACAGCAGGGAAGCCACCATAGCCTGCTCAGTCAACCGGGAAAATATCAAGACTATTGGAAGCGACAGTCCAAGAAAATTTCGACATGAGTTTTCTTGATTGGATAAAAAATTCACAATTCACAGTTCTCTAGTAATTGTTTTTTTTCGCATTCAGCTTTCTTAGCATTTCACATTATGACGAGCATTTTTTTAAAAAAACAGATCAAGAGTCTTATCATTCAAGCAAGCTTGCTATTATCTGATCAGCACCATCAGGCAATAAAAACAAGAATTGAATCACAACGCAGATATTCTTTAATGACCTTGCTCGAAAGTTATTTGTTAGCAGTACCTTTTCTAGATGATATTATTTTTTTTAAAACACTTATCCAAAGTAGACTAGCCAGAAGAAAGACAATCAAAAAAGCTCCACATCTTCAACTACTTCCTGACGCTCAAGAGAAGTTGGCAAATATCAAGCCTAATCAATACAATTATGACTGTTATATTATTTCTCCAGGCGCATCTATAGCAAGACTATCTTCCTGTGAAAAAGAGATTATAGAGCGTGGATTTGTCGTAACTTTTAACTCATCTTGTTTTTTTGAAATAAAGTCAGATCTGTCTTTTCAAGAAACATCAAACAACAGCTCATATACTCAGGGATTACATGAATGTTTACAATTCAAAATAAATCAAGGACTTATATCTCCTGATTCAATTATTCTCAAAAATGCATGGAAAACAAGCGGACACTTAGTAGACAATGCACAAGTCTCTCCCATTGTTAATTATCCAAAGAAACCGTATCTTTTAATGGATGACTTTTTTCCCCATTTTGCGGTTAGTGAGTCTTGTGCAAAAAAAATATTTACAAAGTATCTGTTCTACGACAGATCAAGTTACTTTAATGCCATATCTTCTTTGGTTATAATTGCGTTAGTAATAAGTCAATTAGGATTTAAAAATATTTACTTTATTGGCACAGATTTAATCAATAGTTGTCATTTTTATAAAATACCAAACTCTGTGAATGAGAGTTTATCTCCTTTCCTTCAGAAACTAGAAAACAAAGTGGCGAGTATTCACGCTACCGCTCAGGGAGATTTTAGTGTAGTAGAGGCTTTACAACTGATTTTAAGCTTTCTCAAAAAAATCAATCCGGAGCTTCAGTTTTGGTCTCCACACAAGGCTTCTCCTCTGTGCAAATTTTTTCCTATTCAGAAAAAGCTCTCGGACTATGGAGGAATCAGCGCACATGATTTGCAACTAATTTTAGAGCAAATTCAAAATGAGTCGTGATTAGAGTAAAATCATTCTCTCAAAACGAATAAAGCTGTTGGCAGACTTTCTTAGAAAAAGAAGAAGCGAAACAAACCAAATTTTTAGGTGACATGTAGATGATTTTTAATTAGGCAATCGCCAAAAATAATGACTGATAGAGAAAACTCATCGACAAGAGTGGGTATTCTAGACTTATATCTTCAATCAAGTACGCCCAACGTGACCTCCACCCAAAAAATGCATGATCTCTACATCCTGCTGCCTGTTCATAACCGCTACTCGATTACACAACATTTTATTCAGCATCTTCAACGACAAACTTTCCAAGACTATCATCTTGTTCTGCTGGATGATGGTTCCACCGATGGCACCGCAACAATGGTCGAAGCCGCAATTCCCAATCTTACAATTATCCGAGGTATAGGCGACTGGTGGTGGGCAGGAGCCTTGCATCAGGGTTATCTTTGGCTAAAAAAACAAAAATTTGACTATAATCCCGTCATCTTAATCATGAATGATGACACTGAATTTGATACTGACTTTCTTCAAAATGGATTAAGCCAAATCAAAAATAAATCTAATACACTCCTCATGGCTGAATGCCATCAAAAAGGAAATATCGGTAAAGGAACAAAAATTAATTGGCAACAGTTCAAATTCCGCCCAGTACAAAATAATGAAACTCCGGACTGTTTTTGCACCAGCGCCCTTTTCCTTCAGTGGCAAACCTTTGAAAAAATTGGAAGCTTCTACCCTAGATTATTACCCCATTATATTTCTGATTATGAGTTCACTTATCGTGCTAAACGTAAAGGATTTCAGCTTTTAACCAATCCCAACGTGATCATTAGTTGGGATAATGAAAACACTGGACATCATCATCTAAATAATTTTATTGCCCCCACCTTTCAGCAATCTTTACAAAAATTTTTCTCGCAAAAATCTGCCCATAATCCAGTGACTTTTAGTATTTTTATTTGGTTGGCCTGTCCGTGGTATTTAAAATTGTGGAACTGGAGTATCGTTTGGACAAAAGCTTTTGTAAAAATATTTTACCTTCTTTGGCAAACAACAATATCTAATCAGAAAAGCCCAATCGTCCACTAAAATTTATAAATACGGAAAATCTTTACGAGATCTTAAAAGAGACAGCTAATGCAGACCCCTGTTGCCTTTTTAGTCTTTAATCGGCCCGATACGACTCAGCAGGTTTTTAATGCTATTCGTCAGGCTAAACCCCCAAAGCTTCTCGTTGTCGCCGATGGGCCAAGGGGAACCCACCCCGACGATATTGAAAAATGCGCTGCTGTCCGAGCAATTATTGATACCGTAGATTGGGACTGCGAAGTTTTGACTAACTATGCTGAAACTAATTTAGGTTGTAAAAATCGCGTTTCCTCCGGTTTGGATTGGGTTTTCGAAAAAGTTGAAGAAGCGATTATTTTAGAAGATGACTGTTTGCCAGATCTTTCATTTTTTCCTTTTTGTGAGGCGCTACTTGAGAAATATCGCTATGAACCAAAAATAATGCATATTTCTGGTGATAATTTTCAATTTGGTAGAAAAAGAACAGAATACAACTATTATTTCTCAATCTATAATCATTGTTGGGGTTGGGCAACTTGGCGCAGAGCTTGGCAACATTATGATATAGAAATGAAACTTCTACAGTCTTCTGATTCTCAAAAACAACTAAAAAAACTACTCCATAATCCTTTTGCCGTTAATTATTGGCAAAGAAAATTCAAACAAGCTTATCTAGATAAAGTAGATAGCTGGGCATATCGGTGGACATTTTCTTGTTGGATGAATGATGGTCTCACAATTCTTCCAGAAGCCAACCTTGTTAAAAATATCGGCTTTGATAATTCTGCTACCCACACGACCAATAAGTTTAATCCTTATGCAAACCTAGAAACTGCCCCAATCTCTTTTCCGTTAAAACATCCTCCTAAAGTTATGCAATGTCAAATCGCTGATCAGTTTACACAAAGTCATAAATTTGGCTTCTGGCCTCGCGTCTATAGAAAACTCAGAAATTTAATTTAAGAAAATGAATCTGCAAGAACAATGTCCAGTCTGTACTGCCCAGCAATCAAAATATTTATTCCCAGTCAAAACAGGGAAACTGGTGAAATGCAAGAATTGCCATCTCATCTATTACACTCCACAACCCTCACCACAGGAACTAGAAGAATTTTATAACTCCGAAGCCTATCGTAGCGAATTCTCTGAAAGCCCAATGTCTGGCACTGAATTTGCGACCAACAGATATTTACAGTTTGAAAGTGCACTCAAAAAGTATGCCCCACAGATTTTAAGACAATCTTCTCGAAAGTTACTTGATATCGGCTGCGGTACAGGTGATTTCTTGAAAGTTGCCAAACAATATAACTGGCAGGTTTCAGGAACAGAAATATCTCCAATTGCATCGGCTAAAGCAAATCAGTTTCTTGGGGAAATGTGTGTTGCTACGGGTGATGCTTTGTCTCTAGAATTACTCTCTAATTACTATGATATGGTAACTTTGTATCATGTTATTGAACATTTACTCGACCCCAATACTTTAATCCAAAAAGTCTATCAACTGCTTAAACCAGGTGGCATTTTCTTTATTGAAACACCAAATATTGCTGGATTCGGCGCTAAGCTTAAAGGTCATAGATGGTCTCAGATAAAACCCCCAGAGCATATTATTTATTTCCAACCCAGTTCTTTGAAATATTGTCTTCAACGTGCTGACTTTAAAACAAATTTTATCTTTACCGCTTCTCCGTCTGTTATCGAAAGCACCCAAAATATGCCTTCTATAAAAAGGAAAATTATTAATGCTTGCTATGATTTTTTTCCTTTAATAAATATGGGAGCATTACTACAATCTATTTCTATTAAGCCTCAATAAGACTTCGATATATTTCCAAGAGATAATTAATATTTTGATCAGCAAAATAAATATCATCTAAGTTTTCTAAAACTCTTTGCTTAAGTGCAAGCCATTTTTCTGGATTAGCTTCAATAAAAAATAATGCTTGTGTCAAAGCCTTTTCATCACCTACCGGATAAGTTAAACCCGTAATTCCATTTTGGATTGCATAGCTCACGGAGCCGATATTTGAACCAATCACTGGTAAAGACTGACTATAAGCTTCCAAAATTGTTAAGGGAAACCCTTCATACCAAGTAGACGGAAAAATTAAGGCGATCGCCCCTTGCATATATTGAATAACTTCTTCCCGCGTTCTTTGTCCTAAATATTGGATTTTATAATTATCAGAGGCATATTGTTCCACTACTGACTGTAAACCACCACTGCCGACAATATATAAAGGATATTCAGATTTTAAATTTTGATATGCATTTAATAAGTTTAGAATTCCTTTTTCTGTTTCTAGTCTGCCAACAAAAAGATAATATTTTCCAAAATCAATAGTTTCAGGCTGTTGGGTTTTACCTTGAAGAAAATTGGGTTTTAAATAAATTTTTTCCGCAGGAATTCCCATCTCAACAAGCTTATTTCTAACGAATGGACTTACCGCAATATAGGCAGTTATAGTTTCTGTCCAAGTTCTCAATAAACGGTGAACTTGTAACATCAATGCAACCGTTACTGTCTGCAATCTTGAATCTCGATAACATTTATAGTAAACACTAAATAATAAAGATTTATTCAGGCATATCTCACAGGTACTATTATTCCGAAAAAAAGTTCCTTTAGGGCAACTCAAACGGTAGTTTTGAATAGTAACAACCGTTGGAATTGTTCTCTTTTTAGCTGCATAAAAAATAGATGGCGAAAGCAATGGCAGAGTATTATGAACGTGAATGATATCTGGTTTAAAATCATCAATAATCGCTAAAAGCTCCCTGTAAGATTTGCTAGACCATATTGTACTAAGTGCTAATCTTATGGCATCTAAAAAATCACCTACGTCGATGTCTTTATTGTCCTTCGTCCAGACTTGAATAGAATGATTGCTCTGTTGTAATAAAGCAACTTCTTGATCAAAAGTAGAGTCTTCTCCTGCTCTATTACGATATCTATTATGAATAACTAAAATTTTCACTTGGCTTTTTAGTCAGAAAATTACAGCTTAAAGTATTTTTTCACATTCTTCCCAAACAGCCAGGCATCGACCAAGGCTTATCAGTCGGTCTCTGTGAGATCGAGCCAGTAGCGGAGTTCCGTAAAACAGCATTAACCCAGATTTTGGAAATTTCCCATACACAAATACATTATAGTCTGGGGATATTGTCCCAAATTTTTGATATTCACCATGAGCCAAGTGGCGATCGCCAATCTCCTTGAAACCTTTGAACGCTTTGGCATTAACCTCGGTTTAAAGCGCATTACCCAACTATTGGCGGGCCTCGGCCATCCAGAACGCCAAGTACCGATTCTCCATGTGGCGGGTACCAATGGGAAAGGGTCGGTCTGTGCTTATTTGTCTTCTATTTTGGCGGCGGCGGGCTATCGGGTCGGGCGGTTTACGTCACCCCATTTGGTGGACTGGACGGAACGGATTTGTTTGAATAATCAGCCAATTCCTTCCGAGCAGTTACTGACGGTTTTGGAACAGGTGAAAGCAGCCATTGATCCCAACCAAGAAACACCGACCCAATTTGAGGTGATTACGGCGGCAGGATTTTTGTATTTCGCCCAGGAACAGGTAGATATTGCCGTGATTGAGGTGGGGTTGGGGGGACGCTTGGACTCGACAAATGTTTGCGATCGCCCCCTCGTTTCTGTCATTACCTCCATCGGCATGGATCACTGGCAGCGCTTAGGTAACAGCTTAGATAAAATTGCCGGGGAGAAAGCGGGAATTTTAAAACAAGATTGTCCGGCGGTGATTGGGGAAGTACCGGAGATCGCGGCGAAAGTGATTCGTGAAAAAATTAGTGAGTTAAATTGTCCTGCTACCTGGATTCAGCCTGCCCAAGCCATTCATCCCTCTTCGGGAGAGGGGCCGGGGGAGATCCGCGCTAAATACGGTGAGCTTGAATATGCGTTGCCCCTTTTAGGCGAGATCCAACTGCACAATTCGGCGATCGCCATTGAAACTATTTATGCGTTGCGCAAACAAGGTTGGCAAATTTCCGATCAACAATTGCGCGACGGTATTGCTAAAACCCGCTGGGCTGGACGTATTGAATGGCACCAATGGCAGGGGCAAAAAATCCTCATTGATGGCGCTCATAATGGTGTGGCAGCGGCGGAATTACGCAAATATGTAGACACCCTCCCCCAACCCGTCACTTGGGTCATGGGAATGCTCTCCACCAAGGATCACCAAAATGTCCTCGAAGCCCTCCTACGAGACGGGGATCACTTGCATCTTGTACCAGTGGGGGGCCATAGCAGCGCCGATCCCCAGAGTTTAGCAATGTTGGCCCAGGTGATTTGTCCGGCCCTCGCATCCTGTCAAACCCATGAAACCTTATCTGAAGCCCTTGATCAGGCGATCGCCACCCCCCACACTAGGGTGTTATGTGGTTCGTTGTATCTTTTGGGAGAATTTCTAAGTTATGCAGCCAAAATTTAAAACCCGTAAAGCCTGGAATCAGGCCGAAATGCTGCTCCAACCGGCCTTTATTCGGGTCGTCGATAATTTCCGTGCCCAGTTAGAAGATTCCCCCTGGACTGGGGAGTACGAAGATATTCAAGACCCCTACCCTGGCTATGTTTTGCGCCTCAAGAAAGACCACATCGAAACGACAGTCAATATCTGGGATCTCTGTTATCAGATCTGTTTTGTCGCCTATCCCACCGGAGCCCTCGTGGAAAATGGCTGCACCGTGGAAATCGATGAAACCCTGTTCGAGGCGTCTGGGGCCGTGGATTGGCAAAAACTAGAAGCGAAAACCCAACAGTTGATCCACAATATGTTTGAGCAATTTGATCACTTAGGGGGGTAATCGTTGATGGTCACGCAAGTGCAGATTCACGGGGGATTATTGGGGCTTTGTGTGGGTGATGCCCTGGGCGTGCCTGTGGAATTTTCTGAGCGTAGCGCTCGACAGCAGGACCCTGTGACAACGATGCGGGGCTATGGCACCTACAATCAACCCCCTGGCACTTGGTCGGATGATAGTTCCCTCACCTTTTGTCTGGCCGAGGCGATCGCCGAGGTGGGTCTGGGCGAAGAACTCCCCGAACATCTGGGCCGCAAGATGGGTCTCTGGCTCAAGGAAGCTTACTGGACACCCCACGGCGAAACCTTTGATGTGGGCAACACGACTGCCGCCGCAATTCATCAAATTTTAGCGGGTATCAATCCCCTGGAAGCAGGTGGGATCGGGGAGCGGAGTAATGGCAACGGCTCCTTAATGCGTATTTTGCCCCTCGCCTTTTGTGGTGAGCGACTGCCCTACGCCGATCTTTTGGATCTCGTGCACAACATTTCCTATCTGACCCACCGTCATCCCCGTTCCCTCATTGCCTGCGGCATTTATATTTCCATTGCCCTGGAACTGTTACACGGAAAAAGTATTGAAATTGCCTACCAGCAAGGGATACAACGGGCCGAAGAGTTTTATCGCGATTCCATCTATAAGCCGGAACTCAGCCACTACCAGCGTATTTTTGACGGAAATTTAGCAACATTGCCCATCCATGAGCTTCAATCGAGCGGTTATGTCGTCCATGCCCTCGAAGCCGCCCTCTGGTGCTGTTTAAACCATGAAAACTATCAGGATACGGTGTTGGCAGCGGTGAATTTAGGGGACGACACCGATACCACAGCGGCGATCGCCGGGGGGTTGGCCGGACTTTACTACGGCCTCGACAATATTCCCCCTGATTGGCTGGCGCAAATTCCCCGACGGGATGACATTCTCCAGTTAGGCGATCGCCTCTTCAGGGCTATCCGCTGACCGAGCAGGGGCAAGCAGTCCATTTTCTTTAATGTAAAGTTAAATTAATTCTTCTCCATTAACAAACCCTTGAATCAAGCGCATCGGCACTTTGTATCAAGTGTCACATTTTTTTAGGGGCGGGACTTTTACACTGCAAAGCTTAAACACGACTTAAACTTTAAGCTTCTTTCCTCCCACACACTATCCCAAAGCCCCTTGAGAAAATCGCATTAACCATGAGTAATCTCGGAAGACGTAAATTTATTCTCTACAGTTCCGCCGCCCTCGGTTCCAGTATTCTCCTCAAAGCCTGCGGCCAACCCACAGAAACCCCTGATACCCCCGATAGTGGCAGCACAACCTCAACCCCCAGTGGTGACACGATCAAAGTTGGCATTCTCCACTCCCTCAGTGGCACCATGGCCATTAGTGAAACCACAGTGGTCGAAGCCGAACAACTCGCCATCAAAGAAATTAATGCCGCCGGTGGCATCGATGGCAAACAAATCGAAGCCATCGTCGAAGATGGTGCCTCCGACTGGGATGTCTTCAAAGAAAAAGCCGAAAAACTCATTGACCAAGATGGTGTCGCCGTCGTCTTTGGCTGCTGGACGTCTGCCAGCCGAAAAGCGGTTAAAGATGTCTTTGAAGCAAAAGACCACATGCTGTTCTACCCTGTCCAGTACGAAGGCCAGGAATGCTCGAAGAATATCTTCTACACTGGGGCCGCCCCGAACCAACAAATCGAGCCCGCTGTGGATTGGCTCCTCGAAAATAAGGGCACAGAATTTTTCCTCGTCGGTTCTGACTATGTATTCCCCAGAACCGCGAACACCATTATCAAAGCCCAATTAGAAGCCAAAGGTGGCACCACGGTCGGCGAAGACTATCTCCCCCTCGGTAACACTGAAGTGACGCCGATTATCACCAAAATCAAAGCAGCGCTTCCCAACGGCGGCGTGATTTTCAACAGCTTGAACGGTGACAGTAACGTTGCGTTCTTTAAGCAAATTCGTGATGCGGGCCTCACCCCGGAGCAATATCCGGTAATGTCGGTGTCGATCGCCGAAGAAGAAGTCCGTCAGATTGGCCCCGAATACCTCACGGGTCACTATGCGTCTTGGAACTACTTCCAAACCGTAGAAACCCCCGAAAATGAAAAGTGGGTGGCAGACTTTAAAGCAGAGTACGGTGAAGACCGGGTGACCAATGACCCCATGGAAGCGGCCTACATCATGGTCTACATCTGGAAGCAGGCGGTAGAAGCGGCGATCGCCAATGGGGCGACCGATGCCTATGACCTCGAAGCCGTGCGGAGTGCCGCCATTGGTCAAGAATTTGCGGCTCCCGAAGGCCCGGTGACGATGAATGTTAACCACCACCTCTCAAAGACCGTGCGCATCGGCCAAGTACGGGAAGACGGGATGTTCGACATCGTCTGGGAAACCGACGGCCCCATCGCCCCCCAAGCCTGGAACCAGTATGTTGAATCCACCAAAGGATTTGCCTGTGACTGGAGCGACCCCACAAAGGGTGAAAAATATGCCATCTAGGGTTTAACGCCCAGATGTTTTCCGGGAAAGCTGGGATTCCGCCCTACAGAATCCGGCTTTCTCGCGGTTTTATTGCGCGTATTGTGGTGGGTTTACCTTGTGACAGAACTTTTAATCGGTATTTTTAACGGAGTCAGCATTGGATCTGTGCTTTTGGTTTCGGCCTTGGGTTTGGCGATCGCCTTTGGTTTGATGGGGGTGATCAACCTGGCCCACGGCGAATTGATGATGCTGGGCGCCTACACAACCTTCGTGGTCCAAAATGTATTCCGGGGGTTCGGGGAACCTTTTTTTAATCTCTACATTATCTTTGCGATTCCCCTGGCTTTTTTTGTGGCCGCCGCAGTGGGCTTTGGCCTAGAGCGGGGCGTAATCCGCTATCTCTATGGCCGTCCCCTAGAAACCCTCTTGGCCACCTGGGGGGTCAGCCTGATTTTGCAGCAGTTTGTCCGCAGTGTGAACTGGGCGATCGCCTTCGGGGTCATTGCCTTTCTCCTTAAAGATGTGATCCGCTGGGCTGTGCTCCAAGCTTTAAATCTCGCCAAGATCCAAGCCGTGGCCCTAAAAACGTGGCTGGATAAATTAAACGTGATTGCCGCCTTTGCCCTTGGTTTTGGGGTGATTTTCGCGGTCAATCTGACGAAAAATGACGCCCTCACAAAGCCGTGGTTTAGTGCCCGAAATGTGGATGTGACTGCGCCCAAATGGCTCCAGGGGGGACTTTCCCTGGGTTCCGCCCAACTGCCCTACAGCCGCATTTTTATCATCATCTTGACCCTGATCTGTCTGGGGGCAATGTACTGGTTTTTGAACAAATCCAACTGGGGCCTCCGAATCCGTGCCGTTACCCAAAACCGCGAAATGAGTTCTTGTCTAGGGATTCCTACCGCCCGCGTTGATGCTTTGACCTTTGCCCTGGGGTCGGGTTTAGCAGGGATTGCCGGGGTGGCGATCGCCCTGTTGGGTTCCGTCGGGCCAAATACCGGCCAAAACTACATCGTCGATGCCTTTATGGTGGTCGTGGTGGGGGGCGTTGGTAATTTGCTCGGCACCATTTTGGCGGCCCTCGGTTTGGGGATTATCAACTATCTCATTGGTTCTGGCACATTTGTTACCGTTTTTACCTCTCTCCAAGCCCCACAATTTCTCTTGGATTTGGCCACTTTTTTTGCCACCACCAGTATGGCGAAGGTGATGACCTTTGTGATTATTATCGGCTTCCTCCAATTCCGGCCTGCGGGTCTCTTCCCGCCGAAAGGCAGAACCGCAGAACTATAAGCCCTTGTTCCGATAGCCCAGCCCATAAACAGCACCATGAATGTAGGTTTAACCCGACGTGACCAGCGCAAACAACAGCGCACCAAACTTCTCATTGAGGGAGCAATCATCCTTGCTCTGGTGATCATTACGATGGTCATCTTGCCCTTGATTTTGCCGGAATTTCGCCTCAAACTCGTGGGGCGTTTTCTCTCCATGGCGATCGTCGCCCTGGGGATCGACCTCATTTGGGGCTACACTGGCTTGCTTAGTCTTGGCCAAGGGATTTTCTTTGCCCTCGGTGGCTATGCCCTGGCGATGCACCTCAGTTTGCAACTGCCTGATGGTGCCATTCCCGAATTTTTTATGCTCTATGGCGTCGAAAAATTACCCCTCTTTTGGCAGCCTTTTTACTCGCTACCCCTGACTCTGCTTGCCATGGTGCTGGTGCCAGGGATCGTTGCGGGGATTTTGGGCTATCTTGTCTTTCGCAATCGCATTAAGGGGGTCTATTTTTCGATCATTACCCAGGCGGCGCTGTTGGTCTTTTTTAACTTTTTTAATGGTCAGCAAAAGCTGATCAACGGCACCAACGGTCTCAAAACAGATACCGCCGTTTTCCTGGGGCAGCGGGTCGGGGATTCAGGAATTCAGTTGCTGTTTTATGAAACAACGATTGTGGCCTTGCTGTTGGTTTATCTCCTTTGTCGCTGGCTAACGAGTGGTCGCTTTGGCCGGATGTTGATCGCCATTCGGGATGATGAAACGCGGGTGCGGTTTACGGGCTACGATCCCACCTGGTTTAAGGTAGTTGTCTTTGCGATCGCCGGGGCGATCGCCGGAATTTCCGGAGCCCTTTATACGGTACAAAGTGGGATTATCACGCCGAACTACATGGAAGTGGCCTTTTCCATTGAGATGGTGATCTCCGTGGCGGTGGGAGGCCGGGCGACCCTGATCGGCGCAATTATCGGCACGATTTTGGTCAATTTTGCCCGCATCTATTTAAGTGAAAGCTTCCCAGAAATTTGGCTCTTTTTCCAAGGAGCGCTGTTTTTAATCGTGGTGACGGTGCTCCCCGACGGCATTGTGGGCTGGGTGCAGGATGTCCTCTGGGTCAAAGTGGCCCATCTGTTGGGTATTGGACAACCAGTCAGTTATCCGGCGATCGCCGACGATCCCGATGTGCAAAATATCCAAGAAGACCAATTAGTGACAAAGGAGTAGGGCGAGACCATGGAAAATATCTTGGAAATTGAGAATTTGACCGTCAACTTCGATGGCTTTAAGGCCCTCAATAACCTCAACTTCCGCATGGGTAAAGGGGAGCTACGGGTGATCATTGGCCCTAATGGTGCGGGGAAAACTACGTTTTTGGATGTGATCACCGGCAAGGTTAAACCCACCATAGGTAACGTCAAATTTAAAGGCAAAACCATCAGCGGCCTCCCGGAACACAAAGTGGCCCGCCTCGGCATTGGTCGCAAATTTCAAACGCCTAGGGTCTACCAAAATTTAACGGTGCGCGAAAACCTAGACCTCGCCTGTAATCGTCACAAAAACGTTTTACCTACTCTTTTTGGGGGAACCAAGGCTACGGAAAGAACCCAAACCCTAAGTCTTTTGGAAACCATTGGTCTCACCGAAAAAGCCGATATTCAAGCGGCTTGGTTGGCCCATGGGGAAAAACAGCGTTTAGAAATTGGTATGCTGGTGGCCCAGTCCCCGGATCTGTTGTTGGTGGACGAACCCGTGGCGGGCTTGACCGATGAGGAAACGGAAAACGTCGGTAATTTACTCCTCGCCCTCGCCGAAAGCCATTCTCTGATCGTGATTGAACATGATATGGAGTTTGTGCGCCAGATTGCGCGACAAGTGACGGTGCTGCACCAGGGTTCTGTGCTCTGTGAAGGCAACATGAATCAGGTACAGAACGACCCCAAAGTGATTGAGGTTTATCTGGGAGAAGCACCCACCATCACACCGGAGCAAATGAACTTGATTCGCATCGCTGCGAGTATGGCCTGGGCCGATGGCAACTTTGCCCCGGAGCAGAAACAGGTGATCCTCAGTCGCTTGAGTGAGCAATTTACCAACGACAGTCAGCACCAGGCCCAACTGCAAGAGGAACTGGAAAATTACCTAGCGAGCAATCTTCCCCTAGAGCAGCTGACAGATACTCTGACCACGGACACTGAGAAAATTACCGCCCTAAGGCTTAGTTATGAGGTAATTCGGGCCAACGAAGTCAATGAATTGGAGAGTATCGTTTACCAGCAACTCCTGGGGCGGTTGGGACTTCCCCTAGAGGTGGTGCGGGAGATCGAGGCCGAGATTGATCAAACCTATGGTGGCTAGGGAAATGGCGATCGCCTTGGGGCCAAAAGCACTAGAGCAATCTGTTAAGATCCCAAGCTAAACCTTCAGTGAACGCAGCGACCCATGGCTTGGCAAGAAAAACTTACGGCACTGCAACATTTTTTCCAGGAAACGGAACGGGCCTTAATTGCCTATTCTGGGGGCATTGACAGCACTCTGGTGGCAAAGGTAGCCTATGATGTTTTAGGTGATCGCGCCGTGGCGATGACTGCCGTTTCACCATCCCTGTTACCCGAAGAATTGGAAGCGGCGATCACCCAGGCAAAAACCATTGGCATTGTCCACGAACAGGTGGAAACCCACGAAATGGACAACCCTAATTACGTCAGCAATCCGGCCAACCGCTGCTATTTTTGCAAAAGCGAACTCCACGACACCCTTAAACCCCTGGCCCTAGAACGGGGCTATCCCTACGTCATTGACGGGGTTAATGCCGATGATCTCCAAGATTATCGTCCGGGGATTCAAGCGGCGAAAGAACGGGGGGCGCGATCGCCTTTGGCAGAAGTGGGGATCACCAAATTAGAAGTGCGGGAAATTTCCAAACAGTTGGGGTTGCCCTGGTGGGATAAGCCTGCGCAACCCTGCCTCAGTTCCCGGTTTCCCTATGGAGAGCTGATCACCACCGAAAAACTCCAGCGGGTCGGTCGGTGTGAAGTTTATCTGCGACGTTTGGGCTGGCGATCGCTGCGGGTGCGTTCCCAGGGTGACACGGCTCGCATTGAGTTGCCCCCCGAACAAATTCGCGATTTTGTCGTCCAGGTAGATCTCGATGCCCTGGTCAAGACGTTCCAAGGCTATGGGTTTCTGTACGTCACCCTAGACCTAGAGGGCTACCGCAGTGGCAAGCTGAACCAAGTCCTCGATCCCCAAGCCCGGTCTGTCCAACAATATTCGGGGTCAAATCCCGCTATGATCAAGTCCACCTAGTCCTGTTGTCCAAAAGCACTATGATCCATTCCCGGCAATTTTATTCTGTAGCGGCGATCGCCCTTTGTTTTGGTTCCCTTCTGGTGAGCTGTAATCCCAATCCCAACGGCACCACTCCCAACAGTGAAACGACCACCATTAGCGCCGATGTCAATAATCGTTTGGCCCTGGGCACCACCGCCAAACCCCGCACCATCGATCCCGCCGATAGCTACGAAATTGCCGGTTTAAATATCATCTACAACGTCACCGAAAGTCTCTACACCTACGAAATCGGGACCACGGAGATCAAACCCCTCCTGGCCGCAGCGCTGCCCACCATTAGCGACGATGGCCTCACCTATACAATTCCCCTGCGGGAGGGCGTCACTTTCCATGATGGCGAACCCTTTAACGCGGCGGCGATGAAATTTTCTTTAGATCGCTTCATGGAAAACAAAGGCAAACCCTCCTTTTTACTGGGGGACATCATCGAGAATATCGAAGCGACCGGGGAATATGAACTGACCATTACCCTCAAGCAACCCTTTGCTGCTTTCCCTGCATTATTGGCCTTTGCTGGGGCTAGTGCTGTTTCCCCCGCGGCCTACGAAATCGGCGAAGGTGCCTTTAACCCCAGTCAACTGGTGGGCACTGGCCCCTACAAGCTAACGGCCTTTACGAGTGACACCATTACCCTCGACCGCAATGACGATTACTGGGGCGAGACCGCGAAGAATGCCGGGGTTGATATCCAAATTTTCAACAGCAATGCCGCCAATTTATTTAATGCACTCCAGACGGGGGCCGTGGATATCGCCTACCAATCCCTGGAGCCGGAACAGGTGAGTAATCTCCTCCGGGAGGCAGAAAGCGGCGAAATTCAAGCCCTAGAAGCAGAGGGGACAGCGGTGAATTTTATGGTGCTAAACCGTAACCAAGCCCCCCTCGATCAGCTCGAAGTCCGCCAGGCGATCGCCGCTCTCCTCGACCGCAACCTGATCAACGAACGGGTGCTTAATGGTCAGGCTGATCCCCTCTATAGTTTGATTCCGACTTCTTTTCCGGCTTCGCAGCCCTTGTTCCAAACCACCTATGGTGATGCCAACATTGAACAGGCCAAAACCCTCCTCACCGAAGCGGGCTTTACCCCAGAAAATCCGGCTGTAATTCCCCTGTGGTATCCGTCCGGCTCCACCACCCGTGGCATTATCGCCACAACCCTCAGGGAATATGCCAACCGCGAACTGGAAGGCTTGTTGCAATTTGAGCCCAGCAGCGTCGAGGGAGCGACTTTTTTCCAGAATATTGCCCAGGGGATTTATCCGGCGGCCCTAGGGAACTGGTACCCAGACTTTTTAGATGCGGATAATTACATTCATCCCCTTTTAAATTGTGAAGTGGGATCCCCAGAAACGGGCTGTGAATCCGGGGGCGCACAAAACCAAGGGTCTTTTTATTGGAATGAAGCGATGAACCAATTAATTGATGCCCAACGGACAGAGACTGACCCGACAAAACGCCTCGAAATTTTTACGCAAATCCAAGAACAAATGGTGGCAGATGTGCCCTATATCCCCATTTGGCAAGGGAAAGAATATGTTTTTGCCCAGGCTAATATTCAAGGTTTGGCCGTAAACCCAAGCCAAAGTTTACCCCTCTGGCTAGTGGAAAAGTAGCGAAAAGATCGCCGCTATGATTCTCCAAAAAAGACTAAGCTTTGTTCTCCTCATCGGGGAGTTCAAGGCTTTTGCGGGTACTTTTGAGGGTTTTCCAAAGGTTTTTTATTTCTTGATAGGCTTGCTGTGATGAAATTTTGCCGTTCGTTTCTAAGTTGCAGATAAAATTTACCCGCTGGGCAAACTCCTGTAGGTTGGCATTAAAGAGGACTTTCTCCATTTTGAATTCGCCTCGGTAGCTCTCAATGGGAAATAGAAATTTTTCTTTTTCGGATTCAGACATGGCGATCGCCTTAGGTAACTCCAATGAGGTTTGAATCAATACAAAACACCAAGAGATGTCTCTAGTGTAACGAAAGAATTTCTTCAGGGGAGGTGACAATTGCTGCTTTTTTGAAAATTGCCCATCTCCCATCGCCACAAAAAAAGGTAAAGCTAAGCCTTACCTCGAAAAAAAATATAAAAAATAATCGCTAAATCGTCTTAACCCTTGGGGCCGAGACCAGTCACTACCAACTGGATTTGACCACACCAGGGAGCAAGCCTTGGTGGGCCCAATCCCGGAGGACGTTGCGGCACAGACCAAAGTCACGGTAGTAGCTGCGGGGTCTGCCAGTAATTTGGCAACGGTTGCGCATCCGGGTCGGAGAGCTGTTGCGGGGAAGATTTTGGATTTTGCGGTGGATTTCGAGTTTTTCGAGGGGATCAGCTGCGTTATTAAAAGCTTCCTTAAGGGCAGCTCTTTTTGCGGCGTATTTTGCCACCATGCGAGCACGTTTCTTGTCGCGCTCAATCATTGATTTCTTGGCCATGAAATTTAGTCTAAAAATTCTATATAAAGACAGCATTTTCTATCATAGCTTAAATGGCCAAAATTCCTAATCCCTAAGGCTAAATTTATGGGGCTACCGTTGGGTAATCGGCAGGCGATCGCCTAGAATGAAAGGCCTGTTATTTGTGGCAATTTGCAGACATCTATGGCGATCGCACCGGAGCCCACCTTGGGTTTAGCACTCCACACCACAACCCCCCAGTTAGGGCTGAGTTTACGGAACTTGGTCACAGGGGAACAACGCACGGCCCTGTGGGAACTGGGACGGGATTTATCAGCCCAACTCCATTGCTATCTCCAGGAGTTTATCCAGCCCCATGCTTGGCAAGACATCGCCTTTTTAGGGGTGGCAAAAGGGCCTGGGGGCTTTACGGGCACTCGGTTAGGCGTTGTCACGGCCCGCACCCTCGCCCAACAGTTGAGCATACCCCTCTATGGCATCTCGACCTTAGCGGCGATCGCCCAGCGATCCACGACGGGGTGCGCTTTTCGGAACCGAGAAAATTGTCTGGGTCAAACGGTGGCTGTGGCTTTGCTAGCGCGACGGGGCGCGGTCTTTGGGGCCATTTATCAAATCACGGCGACAGGGGCGATCGCCCTCGTGCCGGATCAGTTATTTACCCCCACAGCCTGGGCAGATTGTCAGGGCAATTTTCCTGATTTGCAGGTGATAGATCCTCCAGAAACGATTGGTGATACTGTAACTGAAGTTTTAAGCCTTGCCCAATCCCAATGGCAAGCAGACCCCCAGGGGCCTTGGGGCGCGGTTGTACCGTTCTATGGGCAACACCCCGTTTATCAGTAATGTGTCATAAAGCAGCTCATCTCATTATTTTCACCCGCTATCCGGTGCCGGGCCAGACAAAAACCCGTTTAATTCCTGCTTTAGGGGGGGAGGGGGCCGCAACACTACAACGCCACCTGACGGAACATACCCTGAAAACCGTAGAAGTTTTGAAAAATATCGAGATTTCGATTTACTTTTCCGGTGGTACAACGACCCAAATGGCAGCCTGGCTGGGGGAACAGTGGCATTATCAAGCGCAACAGGGTCAAGATTTAGGTGATCGCCTGATTCATGCTTTTCAAACCAGTGAGCAACAGGGTTATGCCAAAACCGTGGTGATTGGTATCGATTGCCCAAGCATTACCGATGAAATTCTCGCAGCGGCCTTTGATAAACTCGATGCGGCTGAAGTTGTCCTTGGCCCAGCAGTGGACGGCGGTTATTATCTGATTGGTCTGCGCCAAAATATTGCTGCTCTCTTTACAGAAATGCCCTGGGGTACAGCTCAAGTTTTCTCGGAAACTGAGGCCCGCTGCCAGCAGTTAAATCTAAGCCTTGCATTACTGCCAATACTCCAGGACATTGACGAACCCGCCGATCTCAGGGTTTGGGACAACCTTAAAAACACCCTTAAAAAAGCTGCTGAATAATTCGCTTGGCTTGGTTGCCATAGCCCCCACCAAATAAATTGAAGTGATTGAGCACGTGATAGAGGTTGTACAAATCGCGGCGATCGCCATAGCCAGAATCCAGGGGCCAAGCCTCGTTATAGCCCTGGTAAAAACGTCCCGGAAAGCCACCAAATAGCTCTGTCATCGCAATATCTACTTCGCGATCGCCATAGTAGGCCGCTGGGTCAAAAATAATCGGTTCTCCCTGGGCCGTCACCGCGGCATTTCCTGACCAAAGATCCCCATGGACGAGGGAAGGCTGGGGCTGATGATCCCGCAAAATTCTTCGTACTCCTTCAATGATCCGCTGTGGCTCCGGAAAATCGCCCCCTTTTCGCCTTGCAAGACGCAGTTGATAGCCAAGGCGTTGTTCCGCCCAAAATTCAGCCCAATTGCTTTGCCAGTCATTCATTTGAGGCGTAGAACCAATGGTATTGGAGCGATCCCAGCCAAATTTTTCCGCCGTACCCCAACGGTGAAGTTCTGCGAGGTGGCGGCCCATGGCTTGCCAAGCTTCACCACTACCACCACCGAGGTCGATCCATTCCAGGACGATATAACTATTACTCTCGGTTTCCCCCCAACAGATGGGCTTTGGAACACGGATAGTTTGGGTTGCGCCCATTTGCTGGAGGGCCAAGGCCTCTGCGGCGAACATTGCCGTCTGATTTGGACGATTGAGCTTTACAAAATACCGCTGGCCAGAGCCTGCCAAACAGTAGCCCTGGTTAATGCAGCCGCCCCCCACGGAACGCTGCTGTTCGAGGGTGAACGGTTGGCCAGTGGTTGCCGCAATGTGCTCGGCAATGGCCCCTAGGGAAGTACGCATCGCAATACCTCAATTCGTCGGCGGAGTCTATCTCCAGCTTAGGCGATCGCCTTTTGTAACGGAAAGCCCAATTCTTCCCGTTGGGCAAGGTAAAGGTGGGCCACCTGGCGGGCCATGTGACGAATCCGCCCAATGTAGCGGGTACGTTCGGCCACGGCAATTACCCCCCGCGCATCGAGTAAATTAAACGTGTGGGAACATTTCAGCACATAATCAAGGCTCGGCATCACCAACCCTTTCTCAATGAGTTGTTGGGCTTCTGCTTCGTAGAGCGAAAATAGCTGAAACAACATTTCCGGATTAGACGCTTCAAAATTGTAGGTGCATTGCTCAATTTCACTTTGCAGGAAAATATCTCCGTAGCTGGTGGTCTCATTCCAGCGGATCTTGGTGATCGCATCCACTTCCTGGAGGTACATTGCCAGGCGTTCTAGGCCATAGGTGATTTCAATACAAACCGGGCGACAGTCAAGGCCACCACATTGTTGGAAGTAGGTAAATTGGGTGATTTCCATGCCATCAAGCCACACTTCCCAGCCCACGCCCCAGGCACCGAGGGTCGGCGACTCCCAGTTATCTTCTACAAAGCGGATATCGTGATCTTCCGGCTGAATGCCCAGGGCTTTGAGGGAGTCTAAATAAATCTCTTGAATGTTGTCCGGTGACGGTTTGATGATCACCTGGTACTGGAAATAATGCTGTACCCGGTTGGGGTTTTCACCATAGCGGCCATCGGTAGGGCGACGGCAAGGTTCGACATAGGCAACGGACCAAGGTTCAGGGCCAATCGCCCGCAAAAAAGTGTGATGGTTCATGGTGCCGGCCCCTTTTTCGGTGTCGTAGGGCTGGGCAATTAGACAACCACGATCCCGCCAAAATTGATTGAGGGTGGCGATGATTTCTTGAAAATTTAACGACACGCTATTTTGCCTCGAACACTTGCTAGGAAATGGACAGAATTATAGATTTTGTTCCCTAATGAAGATATCACAAGACTTCTACCCCTGTGGCGTCCTGGTTTCAGGGAAGCGGCTTCGCAACCACGACAAAAATCCCCATTATGAATAGCGCCGGGGCACACACAGAAAATGGGGATTACCAGGGGGAATAATTCAGAAGCTAGTGGCTAAAGCTAAAGATGGGCATCAGGGTTTTTTTTGACCCAGAGTCATCAAAAATAGTGAGCTCTTTGGGGGTACGACACCGTTGTAGGTTTACGTCGATGTTCTGGGCTCCTTCGTTGGTAAGGTCTTCGAGGAAACCGGGCTGGGCGGCGATCGCCTCTTTGCGACTGAGGTAAGGACCAAAGTAGTAGGTACACTCCGGTTGCTCAGTGGTAATTTCAAGCCAATAGGCACGACCAATGGTCTCGAAGAGCTTGAGCAAAAGTTCTTTCATATCTGTCCCTGTGGTGGTGAAGTTTGAGGTATGGGTCTACTGGAAAAATACTTGTTGTTGAAGATAGCTTGTCTGGATTCAAACCAACAACTCTTGTTTTATCCCGAAAGCGCTCACTTTGCATACTGCCTTAGGGGGTATCCGGGAGGGTGATTTGCACCTGGCGTACAAGCTTTTGTCGGTACACTTCATATAAGGCGATCGCCGCAGCGACGGAAGCGTTTAGGCTAGGGGTTTTCCCGGTCATCGGAATTGCAACCAGTTCATCACAATGCTTTTGCGTCAACAAACTAAGACCTTGTCCTTCCGAACCGATAACTAATCCTATCGCACCTTCAAATTTGATATTGTGTAAGGCTTTACTGGTTCCGGCGGCAGTGCCATAAATCCAGAAACCAGCTTCCTTGAGTTCTTCCATGGCCCGACTAAGATTGACCACCCGCGCGACCGGGAAATGTTCAAGGGCACCAGCGGCCACCTTCATCACCGTTGAGGTCACCCCCACCGCTCGCCGTTGGGGAATAATCATCCCTTGGGCACCAATCGCTTCGGCAGTACGAATAATCGCCCCTAAATTATGGGGATCGGTGATGCCGTCGGCAATCACGACCACGGGGGATTCTGTTTTGGCCTTCGCTTGCTCAATGAGATCCGGCAACTCCATATATTCATAGGGAGCCGTCTGCACAGCGATGCCCTGGTGGACGCCCCGGTTGGTCAGATAGTCTAGGCGGGACATACTCACTTCGTCGATCACCGTGCCTTGGTTTTTGGCAGCCTGGAGGAGGGTATGGAAACGATTGGCGTGGCGCAGGCGAGAGGTGACCCAAATTCGGTTGAGGGGACGTTCGCTCTCCAGCACTGATAACACCGCATGTTTGCCGTAGATCAAGTCATTATCTTCTTCTAGGGTGACTGCTTCGGTAGCTTCCTCTGGGGCGGTTTGGGGCGTGAGTTCAGGCGCATCTTGGGGGATGAATTCTGGCCCTTGGCTACGCTGGGGTTTAGGACGGTCTGTAATGGGGCGTCTTTTATTCGGGCCAGCACCTTGGCTGGTGCGTTTATCAAAGCGTTTAAAGGAGCGCTCTCCTCCTTCGTCTCGTCGGGAAAATTGACCCTTGCGCCGGGGGGCTGGGCGATCGCCCCGTTCAAATTTACCGCCATCTTCGCGGCGATCAGAACGTCGATCCCGATCAAAGGAAGAAGCTTTTCCATACTTTTTGCTCGGCTTGCGGTCTCTTCCCCCAGCAGCTCTACCGTATTTTTTACCCGAATCGGATCGATGTGGCTTGTTCATAAAAAATCAGTCTTTGGTCGTTCAGATGTATTAACTTGTCAAGGAAAATCAGTTGTAGGGGCTGGGGCGATCGCCTAGGTATGACTCCGGTTATTTAAAATCAACAAAGTCACCTTTTTCAGCCAACCGTTAAATCAACACAAACATATTTTGTCTTACCTCAGGCGGGGCGCTCCCTAGGGGAAAAAGCCCCAACGAAACACAAAAGAGAGTCGATCATATCAGACCCCAGACCGTTCTTGGGGTAAATAGGTAAATAATTCGGCCAAACGCTGTGGGTTTGTGAGATAGAGATATCCGACTAGAGCTTCAAAGCCCGTGGCCTGCCGATAAATAGCTAAGCTCAGACGCCTTGGTTTTCCGGTGGCTGCATTGCGCCCCCGGCGAACAATGTCCTGTTCTAGCTCGCTTAAATGGGATTCTAGGAGAGTTAAATATTGGGCTTGGGTTTCTGCCCGCACCTCCGCCACCACCTTACCGTGGTAATCCGCGATGCGACAGGGGGGCAACAAAAAATAACAGCGGCTGTAGAGTTCATAAACAGCATCCCCCACATAGGCTAAGGACGCGGGGGATAATTGTCGGAGCTGATCAGCGGTAATGTCAGGGACAAACAATGGTTTTCTCGTCCCTATTTTTTCTCGTCTAGGTGGGCGATCGCCTCATCAATGGAGTTCCGTAGAGACAAAAACTTCTCTAGGCGAACTAACTTCACCGTTTGGGTTACCCGTGGATTGGTCACCACTTGCATCGTTCCCCCAGCATTTTGGGTGTGTTTTACCAACTGCACCAGGGCACCGATACCAGAACTATCCACAAAATCAATTTGGGCTAGGGAGAGGATAATATCGTGGGGGCCTTCATTAATGCGGTTTTTGATGGCTGTACTAAACACAGGCTCGGAAAAAGCATCCAATAACCCAGTTAAGCGGAAAATTTGATATTTGTTGTCAATGACTTCGTAAGTTCCTCTCAAACTTACAGTCAGATTTAGCGGTTCAGGAATAGTCCTCTCCTCCTCAAACTGAACGGATATGCAACGCTAATTTTAGCTCATTGCGACTGCGGGCAGAATAAGGGACGAAAAACAGTACAACAAACTACAGATTTTTTTCTGCATTATCGCCCCCAGTGTCTGTTTAAAATTCATCCCAGCCTGTAATTCCCGATGACATCACGTAGCTGGTCACCCCGGCCTCAAAGAAGTTGGCTTTGGTGTTACCTTCTTTTTTTGTGTCTGAGAATCGTTCGAGGTGACGGTAGGGGCTTTTCTTGTATTGATCCCCTTTGTACAACGGTTCGAGGCCGATGGCTTGAAGACGAATATTCGCCAAATACTTAGTGTAAATCTCGGTGCTTTGTTCTGTAATGCCAAGGATATCGTTACCGACAATGTGGTTTGTCCATTGGCATTCGTACTGTACGGCTCGTTCCACCATTTCATAGATGTGATCGACAGAGTGATCAAAGGTGGCCATGGCCTCTGGGATCAGTTTTTGGAATAGGCGCACGTGGCTGAGTTCGTCCCGGTTAATCATCTTAAAAATATCCGCAGAACCGGGCATCAACATCCGCGAGGCGAGATTGTAGAAGAACACAAAACCATTGTAAAAATACAGCCCTTCTAGCAAATAGTCGGCGACAAGGGTCGTAAAGTAATTTTCTGGGGTGGGGTTGTCAATGTAGCGCTGGTAGTTGCTGGCAATGTACTCACAGCGATCGCGTAAGACTTTATCCGTGCGCCAAAAATCATAGACGGCACTGCGGCGATCGCTAGGGATGATCGTCTCAATCATGTATTGATAGGACTGGTTGTGCATCCCCTCCTGGGAGATCTGCTCGGCAATGCAGAGGCTAATTTCTGGGGCCGTAATCGAGCTTTTGATGTGAGGAAGATTACAGGTTTGGACAGAATCAAGGAAGGTCAGGTAACTGAGGATTCCGTCAAAGGCGCGGCGTTCTGAATCTGTCAGGTTGTGGTAGTCGGTGACATCCTGGGTAATGTCCAGCTTCTGGGGAATCCAAAAGTTTTCCCGCATCTGTTGGTAGAGTCCCACCGCCCAAGGGTAGCGAACATCGTTCAGTTGCATCAGGTTAGTGGTTTCCCCGAACCAAATGGAACGGTGGGCGATATCGTCATTCCCATCGGGATTAAAGATGGGATTGGTGGGCATCCGGTCAAGGAGAGATTGTTGCATAGTGGCTGGGGCCGCGTAGAGGATACAAATCTTAAAAGGTCTTAGTTTAGTTTAAAAGAGTTTGCTGAGAGATACCACACCAGTGATGGGTGCAGTTGGAATGATTGTCCCCCAGAAAGCACTATTTATAGTCTGATTGCAATTTTTGTTTTTTCTGGGCGAGCAGATAAAAAAGCCTCCCAAGGAACTGAGAGGCATCAGGTTGAATTTGAGGTAGTACTAAAGGGGTAATGATGAATTGTAGTGATGGATGAAATTCCACAATAGTCCAATGTGATTGAATACACACTTGGAGAAGGCTAGACTGTGTCTCACAAACCGTGACATCCTTTGCCTCACAGTACAATTAAAGCGCTCAATATAACTGGTTTTACCACTCTGTTTGCTAACCACCCGATGACGCTTTGAAGGGAATACACCACGGTAGGCTTCCCACTCATCCGTGTAGAAGACTCCACATTGCCGATATACCCCAGGCAATGATGCCCACAGTGCTTTTGCACTCTCTCGACCACGGCAACCAACGTGCAGGCCAATAATTTCTCGGGTCTGAACATCAAGGGCCAGCCAGACCCACTGTTTATTGCCTCTGTGGTCAACAAAAGACCAGAGTTCGTCACACTGCACCTTTAAAGACCCCTTTTTTTGGGGACAACATTGGCCCTCCTTGGTACTTGTGCTGCTTTCATATTGACGTAATCTTGCAGCCATTGTTCGGAAACTTGCACGGCTCTGGCAATACCAGCCAGAGAGAGACGTTCGAGAAGCAGACGGTCAATCAGAGCACGGGTCTCGGCATCAATGAGTTTATTGGTGGGATGTTCAACGAATTGACGACCGCATTGCTTGCAGAGAAAGCGCTGTTTACCGTTGTGGATGTGCCCATTTTTGACGGTGTGTTGAGATTGACAGCTGAGACATTGGGGCATGGGTCGGAGTCAATGACTTCCGTTCTACCTTAACAAAACCGTCATTACCCTTTTAGTACCACCGAATTTTACAAGGGGATAAGCTTTAGGATTCAGATTCGGAAGGATTCGGTTGATTAAACATCGGCGCAATAAATGCCACGATCGCCCCCATCATGAAGCCGAGGATATTGCGAAATAGGGGTAACCAGTCGGAGGTGCGAGTGACAACGGGGCCAACCCCAAAGGCGAGAAAGAGGATGCCCCAGAGGGGAGACATGATTAAGGCCCACTGCCAGGCAAAGGCTTGACCTTCTTTGCGGGGAATGGCAGCAAAGCCACAGATAACGCCCCCAACAACGGAACTAATGAGGGTGAGTAGCCACTGTTCACGGGGTAAGCCAGGCACAACAATACAGCCACCTTCTTTGGTGACACAGACTTTAACGGTTTCTAGGGCATCGGCGATCGCCTGATTTTCGCCATGTTCACGAACGTAGTACATATTACCGAAGCGAGTCTGGAGTTCGATCCAGAAGGTGCGGGGCATCAGTTCATAGACATCATCACCAATGCTAAAGGCTAAGAGGTTGCCCCCCCGACCATCGGCGACGAGCAAAATGCTTTTATCATCGAGGCCCCAGTATTCCTTTACTGCCCGTCCGGGACTGCGGTCAAATTGAGTTAAGACGCGCATTTTCCAGCCCGTTTCTGCTTCAAAATTGTTCAGATCCGTCACGAGATTTTCTTCCTGGAGCTGGGGGAGGAAGTTCGCCAAATCCACGACCGGCGTTTCATAATCGGGGAGCAGTTCAGGGTTGTTAACGGCGAAGGCAGCGGGGGCGATCGCCCAGGTCATCACCGCCAAACAGACCGCGAAAAGACTACGGAGCAGGGGACGAGGCAAGAAATGATTCATAGAAATTTCTGAAAATAATGAAGCCAGCAGGGGCCGCTAATTATGAAAATTAATCGCGTTTTTATTACGGCTTGTTACTTTATTTTAAGTATTTTAAGATTTTTCTCAATGCTTTTCGAGGATTTACCTGGATTACACGACCAGTTGACCGCTCAAATGCTGGAGGTGGCGCAGGGCTGGATGGTCGATCTGGAGAGCGTTTAAGGAAAAATCAACTCCCTGAATCGCCTGGAACGGAATCAAGCCCACGACGCTGTTACTGTAGGCGATCGCCTCGAAGGTTTGGATCAAATCAATGTCCCAAGGAATTTCCTGGACGGGGAGTTGCTGATTTTGCAATTGCCCTAGGAGGTGCGATCGCATCACCCCAGGCAAAATTCCCCCCAGGGGCGGCGTGTACCAAGTGCCTTGTTTAAAACCCCATAAATTTCCGGTGGCGGTTTCGAGCCAGTGGCCGCTGGGATCTTGCAGAATTGCTTCTCCAGTCCCCAAGGTGATCGCTCGTTGACGGGCCTGCCAGGCGCTGAGGTAATTGCCTGTTTTAAAATCCGCCTGGGGTCTCTGGAAATAGGGGTCTTGGGCCAACCAACCTTGGATTCCTTGCTGTTGATGTTGGGCTAAATGTTCCGGCAGTGGACGACCGAGGATCAGTTCGCGGCCATCATGGAGAATCGTTATCCGCACCACAGGGGCGACGGTGGCCACTTTTTGGGCTCCCTGGCTAACGCGCCCCCAATCGGGTGCTGGCCATTGCAAAGTTTTGATGCTGTGGCGGAGGCGATCGCCATGGTGAGACCACAGACTGCGGGGATCGGTGAGGGAGTCCTGGTGAACTCGGAGCGTCGTAAAGAGGGTCGCCCCAAATAAAAAACTCGGATCACTAACCGGGAGAGTCAGTTCTGTCCCCTCGTACCAAGCCCCCGCATACCAATAGCCCATGACCATAAGATCCTAAAAATTTTTCATCACACCATACTTCAAACTGCTTTGACCTGGCGGAGAGCATTAAACAGGATTTTCCGGAGCCGTTTGGGATTGTACCCGGCGCAGCAACCAATCGAAGCGGGTGGTAGCGACATTGAGATTTTCTTGAATCATGCTGGGCGCGGCTTCGTTGGCTCGGCTTTGATTAAACACAAAATCTTTGTCCTCGCCGAGGTGACGCACCGTATTCCGGAGACGACTCGCTAAAAAGGTGGCGATCGCCCGATTAAATCGCGCCGAAAAACCAATATCTTGATTCAGGCGGTCGGAAATTTTGTCTTGGGATACGGCCAGTAATAAGCATTCACCACAGGTTTTGACACTGGCACTGGGTAACTGCTGATCAATAAAAGACAGTTCCCCAAAAACTTCCCCACTCTGGAGCACCGCAATATCCTTTGTCACTCCCATGAGGTCAATGAAAACCGATACCGAGCCATCGAGGAGAATGTAAAAATTTTCCAGAGGTTGATTTTCCTGGATTAAAATTGTTTGCGGCGGAATTTTGGCAATCTTACCGGCAGTGATGAGCCAGTCAATATCATCATCATTTAATTCTCCAAACAGAAATAATACTTTCTGCATTGCCAATGTCCTTTAGCACGAATGGTGCGGTCTGTGGTTATTTTACCCCGGATCTCCAAGGGACTTAGACCGCTGCGGCGATGTGTAACAAGATTTTTTGATTGGGTTCAGTGTCACTATCTAAATTTCAGTCTCCCCACAATTAATCCGAAAGGGAGTTGGAGGAACTTTATAGCCGTGACCGGAGGGTGAACTGATAATCGCCACCTGGTTCCAGACGATAATCACTCTGCTCCAAAAATCGGCCCAGGGGTTCGTAAATTAAGGCGCGGCCGAGGGTCGGATGTACCCGCAATTTTCCCTGGCGGAAATGCCACTGAAATTCCCATTGGTAGGAACCCGCTTGCACTTCGCCAATGATTTTGCCCTGCTGCCAGGACTGTTGCAAAATTCGCACATGGGCCGGGGTTTCAGGCACAACAACAACCTTAATTTGGTGCTAAAGAACGTTCCCTATTGTGGAAGTTTTTGCCGCAAAACGCACCATCATTTCAGCATTTCATGGCAAAGTCGTCCCACTTTCTGTCGCTACCAGGGCAAAGGCTCACCATCCCAGTTAAAAAAGTTACCCGTATCCTGGGGGTGTAGATTGGCAATCACTTGGCGCAATTGGCTCACTGTCCGTGTGGGCGAAAAGAGCTTTTCCGGGGGGACATTTTTCTGGAAAGGCTGGGAGAGATCGGTAGCCGTTGTCCCTGGGTGCAGGGCCGCCACAATGATATTTGGGGCAACGCGACTCCATTCAATGGCGATATTTTTCAAAAACATATTCAAGGCTGCTTTCGAGGCACGGTAGCCATACCATCCCCCTAGGCGATTGTCTTCGATGCTGCCGACTTTAGCGGAAATAGCAGCAAAAATTGCGGGTTCTGGGTGACGGAGAAAGGGGAGGAGATATTTGGCCCAGAGGACGGCACCGATGGCATTGACTTGAAAATAGGTCAGTAAATTTTCTGTTTGAATATGGCGGAGACTTTTTTCCGGTTGGAGGGTTTGGTGATGCAGAAGACCGACGCAATAAATTACTTCATCAAGGCGAGAGGTTTGGGCTTTGAGGGTGGCGATCGCCGCTGTGATCTGCGCTTCCTGGGTCACATCCACGGGGATTAGTTGGAGTCGATCAGGGTAGCGCTCCTGTAACGCCAGGAGATCGGCGGAGGGCTGGCGGTAGGTTCCATAGACCCGCTGATACAGATCTGAGACGAGGTATTGCCGGACAAATTCTAGACCGATGCCGCGACCAGCACCAATAACAAGGGCTTCCATTATGGACGACTCACCTCCGCAGTATTTAAGGTCTGACTGGGAGCCGCAGGGTTTTTGGGAGCCTCTAGGGTGGGGGGACGTAGGGCAAGGTATAAAGCAGCACCAAGGGGAGGGGTAAAGGCGATCGCCCACAGCAACCAGTTTTGCTCCCCAAGGCCACGGCGGGCTAAATCATCTTTAATTAGGGTCGGGAACAGAATCGCCAGCAGACAAAAATCTAAGCTCATCACGTGGATAAAGCGATCGCCCCAAAATCTGGTGCCAAAATCCCCCCAATCCCCCGCACTGAATCCGTAAACCAGGAGTCCCACCAGCGCAACCAAACAAAACAAGCCCAATAGTCGCGAATCCTGCCACCGGAGCCACCAATTTTTCTGCCCCGTAAAGGTGGGATTATCACGCCGCAATGCTAAATAGGGCAACAACGCAAACGCACCGAGGAAAAAACTGCCTGTCGCAAAGACCCAAGCGGGTAACTTTTGGCGATCGCCATCGAGAAACAAGAGCGCCCCATACATGACCGGGAAAATACCCATGATGTTAAACAGGGCAATGATCAACGGGTTGATGCCGTCCCACTGTCCACTGGATAAAGCGGTAATCAGTTCTAGGGTTTCCGGCTGACTGGATGGTGCTCCTAAAAAGGCATACAACACAAAGGCAAGCCACAGGGAACCAAGGAAAATCGAGCGGGCCATAGCGAGTGAACTCCTAGGGACAGGAAAGAATAATAAATTAGGCCATTGAAACAACTAAAGGGTGCGGAGGTAACTCAACAGATCCGCCATTTCCTGGGGGGCCGGCTGGAATTTCGGCATGGGGGGTGTTTTCCCGCTGATGACCTGTTGAATCAAACGCACGTCGGATTTTCGCTGGGCGACAGCCCGTAAACTTGGCCCCACGTTGCCATCCGCCTGGGGGCCGTGACAGCCAGCACAATTAATTTGAAAAATGGCATTGCCCCGCAGTTCATCCCCTTGGAGCGCTAAAACCTGTTGAATGTAGGGGTCACTGGCCTGGGTACTGTACACGCCAAAGATCCCCAGGGCAGCAATGGCCAGCACCAGGATGATTACGAAGAGGAGCTTCGAAAAATTTGGGACGGAAAGCTCGGAAGAATTAGCCACGGGGTTTGCTGTAGAGGAGATACAACTTTGTTGATATTACGCAATTTTTCTTAATGGTTATCCTACTGCGATCGCCTAAGAATGTCGAATCAAATCCCTTTGCACGGACTTCCTCCATCCCATAGAATGATTAAAAATCTTTAACAGTTAGCTTTAATCTGCCGCCATAAGGAGAAACCCCTGTGATTGAACCCCTCTTACTCGGTATTGTGTTGGGCCTGATCCCCGTAACCCTCGCTGGTTTATTCGTCGCTGCCTATCTCCAGTACAAGCGTGGTAATGACCTCGGCATGGAGTAACTAGCCATCTACGGCTTCTATCCCAGTAGCGATCGCCAATCCTTGCTTTTTTTGGAGCAGGGATTATTTTTTACAACACAAGGCACCACGGGTTTAAAAGGGAATTTCCCTTGTTAGAATTTTGGGCAGAAACGTTGGTGGGCGACACCGTTGCTGTGGGCGATCGCTCCCCACCCATGGTTTGGACTGTTTCAACTTACCTTCTCAAGTCTTTAGAGGTTAGCGCCATTGTCATCTAGTACCGTTCGGCACAAAACGAAAAAAGCCCTTGCCCGTCAGTCCAAAGAAAGGCGATCGCCCCAAGGTTTCTTGCGGGGAGTTGCCCAAAAGGCCATGGGAACGGTGATTGGTTGCACCATGCTCGGCAGTGCGATCGCTGCTGGGGGGTTAGTGGGTCTTGCCATTAGTTTCCGGAACCTGCCCGATGTGCGGACCCTAAAGACCTATGTGCCCACTGAAACCAGCTATATCTACGACATCAACGGCAAAGTCCTCCTGAGCCTCCATGGTGAAGCCAACCGAACCAATATCGAACTCAGTGAAGTTTCCCCCGAACTCAAGATGGCCGTCCTCGCCATCGAAGATAGCCATTTTTACCAACACAACGGCATCAATCCCACCAGTATTGGTCGAGCAATCCTCTCCAACCTTGAAGCAGGCGGCATCACCGAAGGAGCCTCAACCATCACCATGCAATTGGTGAAAAACCTCTTCCTAGCCCAAGATCGTACCTACAACCGTAAACTTGCTGAAACCGTTCTTGCCCTCCGCATCGAACAGATTTTCCCCAAGGACGAAATCCTGGAAATGTACCTCAATAACATTTATTGGGGCCACAACAACTATGGCGTCGAAACAGCCGCCGAATCCTATTTCAATAAATCCGCCGCCGATCTAACCCTGCCCGAAGCCGCCGTGATGGCCGGGATGATCCAAGCCCCCGAAGACTACAGCCCCTTTCGAGATTACCAAGCCACCAAACAACGGCAAAAAATTGTCCTGAATCGCCTAGAGGATCTCGGTTGGATTACCCCCGAAGAAGCCACCGCCGCCGCCCAAGAACCCCTTTTGGTGGGTCAACCAACTGCTTGGAAAGCCAGTGCCTCCCCCTATATCACCCAAGCCGTAGTGGAAGAGCTCACCCAACGCTTTGGCGAAGAATTAGTTCGCAAAGGCGGGATGCGCGTCCAGACCACCGTGGATCTCAATATGCAACGCCGTGCCGAAGAAACGGTACAAAAAGCCTTTCAGCAGGCCCGCAGTCGGGGGTTACGGGCTGACCAGATTGCCGTAGCTGCCGTTGATCCGCGCACCCATTTTGTCAAGGTTTTGGTGGGGGGCAGAGACTACGAAGAAAGCCAATTTAACCGGGCGATCCAGTCTCAACGTCAGCCAGGATCAGCCTTTAAACCTTTTGTTTACTACACTGCCTTTGCGAGTGGCAACTATACGCCCTTTTCGACCATCGACGATAGCCCTGTGAGTTACCCCGATGGCAACGGTACCTATTCACCCCAAAACTATGGGGGATCTTTTTCTGGCACCGTGAGTTTGTATGACGCCCTAATCACTTCCAAAAACGTTCCCGCTGTCAAACTTGGGAAAGCAGTGGGCCTCGAAAAAGTGATTGAACTATGCCGTTTATTGGGAATCGAGAGTCCGCTCCAACCAGTTATTTCTCTGCCCCTCGGCGCAGTGGGGATCAGCCCCCTAGAAATGGCTAGCGCCTACGCCACTTTTGCGAGTAATGGCTGGCAAAGTGAAACAACTTTGATCTTGCGGGTCACCGATAGCCAAGGGAATGTTCTTTTGGATAATACACCCCAGCCACGTTTAGTTTTAGATCCTTGGGCTACGGCCTCCCTGACAACAGTCCTCCAAGGAGTTATCAATGGCGGCACAGGTCAGGCCGCTAATTTAGGCGATCGCCCCGCCGCCGGAAAAACTGGCACTACCTCCTCAGAACGGGATGTGTGGTTTGTGGGCTATGTACCCCAACTGGCAGCAGCGGTTTGGATTGGCAATGATGACTATCGGCCTATGGGCACTGGTACCACTGGCGGCGGCGATGCGGCTCCCATCTGGCGCGCCTTTATGCAGGAAGCCCTTAAGGGAGAAGAACCCCAATATTTCCCGGCAGCGTCTAAGTATCCCCGCCCTAAACCGTAGGGGTATCCGGCATAATAGGACAGTCTTTTTCCATTTCCTTGGGTTAAAACTTTGGTTTACATTAGTGTCGTTATTCCCACCTATAATCGCAAACCCATTTTGACAAAATGCCTCCAGGCCCTAGAACAGCAACAGGTGCCGGAAGAGCTAGAAAATGGAGGCTACGAGGTGGTGGTGGTGGACGATGGCTCCACCGATGGCACAGTGGATTGGCTCCAGACCGAAGCGGACCAATATCCCCACGTGCGGCTCTTTGAACAGGCCCACAAAGGGGCGGCGGCGGCCCGAAACCTCGGCGTAGAAAAGGCCCAGGGGGAGATTATTATTTTTATTGACAGTGATCTGGTGGTCACAGAAACTTTTTTGGCAGCCCACCTAGAGGGACTCCGCCGGGGTAAACGCAAACTCAAAAGCGATCGCCTATTTACCTACGGACGTGTGATCAATACTGCCAATTTTGAAGATCCCACCAGCGAACCCTTTAAGGTGACAGATTTTTCGGCGGCCTACTTTGCCACGGGAAATGTGGCGATCGCCCGCAAATGGCTCCTCGAAGCTGGCTTATTTGATACTGGCTTTCAGCTCTATGGTTGGGAAGATTTAGAACTGGGTGTCCGTCTCAAAAAACTGGGTCTCACCCTGATTAAATGCCCCGATGCCGTCGGTTACCACTGGCATCCCCCCTTCAGTTTGGCGCAAATCCCTCAGCTCATTGATCAAGAAATTCAACGGGGCAAAATGGGGGTCATCTTCTACAAAAAACACCCCACCTGGGAAGTTCGCATGATGATCCAAATGACCTGGCTCCACCGTTTGCTCTGGGGCATCCTTTCCCTGGGGGGCTGGCTCAATGAAAAACGCCTAAAACCCCTTTTAGGTTGGCTAATCCAGCGAGGAAAATCACAACTAGCCCTCGAAATTGCCCGGATTTTTCTCAATTGGTATAACGTGCAGGGGGTCTATGCTGCTTACCGGGAAGATCAATTGGCCCGTCGATCTTGAATTGCGCAAAAATTATCTTGACAAGATCATGGGGATTGAGCTATGAATTAGCAACCGTAAAAAATCAATCTCTTTCAGTTCTTAAAAATTGAGTATTTTTTTCCTGAAAAAAGCTAACTTCTTGTTAGTTACAGAATCTGTCTCAGGGTTGATTTTTTAACAATTTTATTTGTACTAGGTCTATTTCTCTACACATCCCACGAAAACAACGATTGTGACTCCTTCTGCCTCTAACTTTGCCACTCCCAAGTATTTTGACCCTGCCGCCCGGGAGTCAGAGTTGCAGCTCGTTTCCGGCAAGCCAGACTCCCGCTTAGAAACGGCCATTGGCGAAGATGTCGAATTTTTGCGGGCGCAAATTGCGAAGCTCAGCCGAGAGCAAACGAAGGTTCAAGATCTGTTGAGTTCCTTGGGTTTTGCCCTCAGAAGCTTTAACAACCTCAACCAATTTCTTGAGTTGACCCCCTTAATGTCTGCGCGGGTGGTGGATGCTGATGGTGGTGCTTTGGTGCTGTTTGATGCCCAGGGCCAGGTGCAGCTCGAAAAATTTTATTGTGGTGAGGGGGGAGATTGTCAGTTTATTCGACAAGCATTTACGCAGCTTCAGACGGGATCGCGGACCACAAACCCAGAGGCAGCGACCTGTACGGCCCAGGAAGCGTTGCAGTTTGACGAAAAACTCCAGGCCCAGCTCGGCGAAGAAATTCGGGTTTGTAGCACGCCCATCCTTGTCAAAAATGTGACCCGTGGCAAGCTCTACGTATTTAGTCGTGATCCCCAGTATGGCTGGGATATTACCCGGCGAAAATTGGTGCAACTGGTGGCGGATCAAACGGCGGTGGCGATCGCCAACAATGACCTCACCAGCAAACTCCGGAGCAAAGAAAAGCAAGACCGGGAACTAGAAATCGCCTCGGAAATTCAAAACCATCTTTTACCCAGTGAATGTCCGCAAATCAAAGGTTTGGCGATCGCCGCCGATTATCGCAATGCCTACCGGGTGGGGGGCGACTACTACGACTTCATTCCCAGTAACTACGACCGCATCCGCCGCCAGGATGATCCGAAGCTTGTGCAATGTGTCCCCTGGAGTATCGTCATTGGCGATGTCATGGGGAAAGGCGTCCCGGCAGGTTTGATTATGACCATGACCAGGGGGATGCTCCGGGCCGAAGTGCTCAACCGCCACAGTCCCGCCAAAATCCTTGAACACCTAAACCGGGTCATGTACGCGGATCTAGATAATTCCCACCGATTTGTGACCCTATTTTATTCAGAGTACGATCCGAAAACCCGTACCCTGTCCTACAGCAATGCAGCCCATCACCCGCCGCTACTGTGGCGCGCCCAAACCCAAAACATCGAACCCCTCGACACCCAGGGCATGTTGATTGGTCTGGATCTAGATTCGTCCTACGAAGACGCTAAGGTGGTGCTGGAGGTGGGGGATATCATTCTCTACTACACCGATGGGTTTACCGATGCCGTCAACTCCCACGGCGATCGCTTTGACGAAGAAAACCTTGTGCGCGTCTTTCAAAATGCCTGCCAAAATTGCCAAACGCCGGAAGCAATCGTGCAGGAACTTTTTACCCAAGTGGAAAAATTTACCTATCCCAAAGTGCGTGGCGGTGATGATATGACCTTGGTTGTTGTGCAGGTACAATCAGAAGCAATTGAGTCCCATCTGTGTCAACACCATGACTGCTAAATCTCCTTTGCCCTTACCATCCGTAGCATCTGAGCAAATTGTGATCGCCCAAACGGGCTATGTCGAAGATCCTGATATTTTGGGTCAAATCCGTGATGGCTTTCAAAATTTCGTCGATAGTGGTCAAATGTGGGCCTTGATCTTAGGTTTTGTCCTCGGTTATTGGTTTAGTGGCATCCGTCGCGGTTAAGGGATTTCTCTCCTCTGATAAGTACGGTATGCTTAAAAGGAATTTTTCCTGCTTTGGAAAGATTTCTGTCGATATTACTAGCCCCTAGACTGTTTTCGTGTCTAAGTCTTTTCGCTTACGATCATCTCCTGCTTTGATTGCGAAGGTGCGCCGTTTCAGTCAGCGCCCGCGTCGATGGTTTGCCCTCAGTCGGTCTGTGGATTGGCTTTGGGTGGGCAAAGTTGGCGGATTGGGGGTCGGCATTACTAGTCTTTGGCTCTGGCAATGGCAACTGCTGGTGGCGATCTCCTTGGGAGCTGGGGCAATGGCCGCGATTTATCTTTTTGAAGCTTCGCCTTGGCAGAAATATTTAGAAGAAGGTTATCGACTCTGGCATAGTCGCCACCGACGGTTACTCCTGGCGGGTATGGGCGGCAGTCTCACGGTGTTACTGAGTTATGGGGCGATCGCCTTTTGGCAATCTATGGCAAACCACTGGCTGACCAGTGTAATGCTCATTCAAGGGTTAATGATTAGTGCGATGTTTGCCCTGATGTTCAGTCGCCACTGGCAGTATCGATCGCCTCAACAACAATTCGAGCAAGCCCTGGAAAATTTAGGCGATCGCAGTAGTATCCGCCGACTCTATGCGATTCGTCAATTGCGGCAGTTATTACAAGAGCAACGATTGACGGCAGAACAGCGCCACACCCTCCACACCTTTTTGCAATTAAGCTGGCAACAGGAACGGGAAAAGCCCCTGCGGGAAGCTCTTCTGGGAACACTGCGCCTCTACACCAGACCCCAAACCCCATCTCCCCAGCCCCTCCAACTCCAAAAATCCCGCCCTCCCCTTAACTTGACCAGGCAGCAGCAAACCCGCAAATCTTTAGTCAAAGAGCAGGTCTAGGGGTTTTTGAGCGACAATGGCCCAACCCTTTGATCTGATTATCCTGACCAATGGCCCCGGTGAAGTGACCACTTGGCTCCGTCCCGTCGTGCAGGCCGTGCGTGCCCATTGGGGAAGCCTCCCGCGCATTTCTGTGGTCTTGGCTCCCTGTTCCCACAGCACGGGTCAAGAAGCGGCGATCGCCCGCAGTTATCCTGAAGTTGACCGGGTTCAGGCCGCCAAGCATTTTTTCCCATTTCTGCTCTGGGGAAAAACCGCTGAATCTTGGTCTTGGTTTTCCCAGGGGGTGGTGCTCTTCCTCGGTGGGGATCAATTTTTCCCCCTGGTGATTGGTAAACGCCTAGGCTTTAAAACCCTAATTTACGCCGAGTGGGAAGCCCGCTGGTGGCGCTGGATTGATGGTTTTGGGGTAATGAATGCCCAGGTTTTAGAAAAAATCCCTCCCAAGTACCAGACTAAATTTCAAGTGGTCGGCGATCTGATGGTGGATATCTCTCAGGAGGCGCAGCAGACTAGCACCACACCGATCATCGGCCTATTACCAGGCTCTAAGGGAATGAAACTCGCCCAGGGAGTCCCTTTACTCGTGGCTACCGCCAGTGTGATCCGCCGCCAGCGCCCAGCGGTAAAATTTTTGCTCCCCGTGGCCCCGACCATCACTGTGCAAACGCTACTACGCTATGGCGATCGCCAACGAAATCCCATGGTAAAACGCTTTGCTGCACCTGCCATTGAGCTTTGTCACACCGGGGATCAGCCCTATTTACGAGTCGCCGATGGCACGCAAATTCAACTGATCACTGACTTTCCTGCTCACCAGGACTTAAGGCAATGTCAACTTTGTCTCACCACCGTTGGCGCAAATACCGCTGAATTAGGCGCTTTGGGTTTGCCGATGCTGGTACTTTTGCCCACGCAACAGTTGGACGCGATGCGTGCCTGGGATGGCATTCCCGGTCTCATTGCGAAAATTCCCTGGTTGGGAACCTGGTTTGTGCGCTGGCTTAATCGACGCATTATTACCCATACCCGCAAACATCGAGTGCGTTATGCTTGGCCAAATATTTGGGCGAAAAAAGATATTGTGCCGGAGCTATTGGGGGAACTAGATCCAGAAACCCTAGGAGCTTTGGTCTTAGATTATTTAGACCATCCTGAAAAACTTAAGGCGATGCAAGCCTCTCTCCAGGCTTGTCGTGGCGAGGCGGGGGCCGCCCACAAATTAACGCTGATGATTGGTGATCTGTTGCACTTAACGACGGTGGATTTAGGCCATCAGCAGCCGCCAGTACACCCTCAGGGTTCCCGCTTAAACCAGGGAGAATAGTTAAGGATAAATACTTAACCTTTGGGGATCAAAGGCGATCGCCCTTTGCCAGACGGGAATTTTTTCGAGATAATAGACCTAAGCATAGCGTAGCCCTTTTTTTGCACCGAATTGCTGCTATTGAAGCGAGGCACAGATTAATAATGTTTCATTTCTTGTTTATTTTGGCATTTGGAATTATCGCCACCATCGCAGCGGTGAACTTGGTGCGCAGCTTTATGATGCTGAGTAATGAAACAAGGGTCTACCCAAATTTTCAGAGTAATACCCAAGGAACGCAATCCCAACGGCCCCGGCCGACCCCCCACCCAGAAATGGTTGACGACTTGGGCCAACCGATTAATGAACCGTTATTGGTCGTGCGATCGCTGGATGTAGAAGACGCGAGGCAACGCCTAGATAATTTATACAACTCATCGCCGAATGGTGAAAATAACCAAGAAGAGGATGCCTAGAACCGATGGCAACCTTACCCCCTTGGCTCATCATTGATCCCCTCCTCCAACAATGGTTACAGGAGGATCTCGGACGGGGTGATCGCACCACCCAAGCTTTATTTACGGATACCATCGCGCCCCTCGGCCAGGCGAAATTGATTTTAAAAGCCGACGGTCGGGTTACAGGTTTACCTTTGGTAGCGCGGGTTTTTCAGTTACTTGATCCCCAGAATTTTAAACTTGAAACGGTTTTACCAGAAGGTTCTTCGGGACAGCCCCAGAGTCTAATTGCCACGATGACCGCTCCCCTCGATATTTTGCTCATGGGGGAACGGGTCGCGTTGAATATTTTGATGCGCCTGAGTGGGATTGCCACGATGACGGCGCAGTATGTGGATAAAATCGCTGACTTGCCGACGCAATTGGTAGATACCCGCAAAACGACTCCTGGCTTACGTCTGCTGGAAAAATATGCCGTGCAGGTGGGTGGCGGGCAAAACCATCGTTTTGGGCTAGATGATGCGGTAATGATCAAGGACAATCATATTCAGGCGGCAGGGGGCATTTCCCAGGCGATCGCCCTTGTGCGGCAAAATATACCCTATCCTCTAGCGATTGAAGTGGAAGCCGAAACCCCAGAACAAGCCTTTGAAGCAGTGACAGCGGGGGCCGATATTTTAATGCTGGACAATATGTCCGTGGCAATGATGGCGGATCTGATCCCCCCACTGCGGGCCAAAAATCCCCGTTTGAAATTGGAAGCGTCGGGCAATATTACCCTGGAAACCTTGCGGGAGGTGGCGTTGACGGGGATCGATTATATTTCCACCAGTGCGACGATTACCCGTGCGCCGTGGCTCGATATCAGTATGAAAATTACGGCTTAGTTTTTAAAAATTTTTCGCTGAATGGCTAATCGATATACAACGGGTCAACATTAATCGCAAGGCTTACCGGACGCGGGCAAAATTCCCGCAAAAAAGTTAAATCGGGGATCTCCGTTTTACTCTGGGGAAATTTTAAAACCACCTGCCAACGGTAACGCCGCGCCACTCGGAGAATATTTGCTGGAACGGGGCCAAGGAGTTCGTCTTCGGGTTCAAGCAGTGGAAAACATTTTTCGGCGATCGCCTCGGCAGTGTAACGCACCTGATCCTGTTTCTCTCCACTAAAACGCAGTAAAACTAATTTGCCAAAGGGAGGATAATCCAATTCCTGGCGCTGACTTATTTCCTGTTGAGCAAAGGTCAGATAATCATGGGTTTTCACCGCTTGAATCACCGGATGCTCTGGGGAATAGGTTTGAATGATCACCTGTCCCGGTTCATTACCCCGACCCGCCCGACCCGCCACTTGGGTGAGGGTTTGAAACGTTCTCTCGGCGGCCCGATAATCGCTTTGATGCAACAGACCATCGGCGGCAATTACCCCCACTAGAGTGACCTGTGCCACATCTAAACCCTTCGTGAGCATCTGGGTACCCAGTAAAATGTCTGCCTCACCCCGGGCAAATTGACCCAGTAAATCGCGGTGCGCCCCTTTTCGACGGGTCGTGTCACTATCAAACCGCAGACAACGTAACTGAGGAAATTCCTTGGCGATCGCCTGGAAGACCTTTTGGGTGCCGTTCCCGAAAAACTTGAAATAGGGGGAGTTACAGCTAGGACAATGCTTGGGTTGGATCTGGCTATGATCGCAATAATGACAGCGCAATAGGGGCAGACTTCCCTCCTGGACATAATGGTAGGAGAGAGACACATCACAATGGGGACATTCCATCACGTAACCGCAACTGCGACAGGAAACAAAGGTGCTGTGACCGCGACGTGCAACGAATAAAATGCCCTGCTCATGGGTCTTGGCGATGCGTTCGAGGGCTTGCCGGAGAGACTGGCTAAACAGGGAATAATTGCCGACCCGTAGTTCATGGCGCATATCAACAATTTGAACAGGGGGCAGCGGACGGGCATATACCCGCTCAGGTAGGGAAATGTAATGGTAATTCGAGTTTTGGGCCTGGGTCGTTTGAAACTTCACCCAGGTGTCTAGGGCCGGGGTCGCAGAACCAAGAATCAGAGGGCAATTTTCCTGTTGCGATCGCCACCGGGCAACGGTGCGGGCGTGGTAGGTGGGGGCGGGCTGATCCTGTTTGTAGCTGCTATCGTGTTCTTCGTCGAGGATGATCATCCCCAGATTGGGCAGGGGGGCAAAAACGGCGGAACGGGTGCCGATAATAATTTGGCTGTCGGGGCGCAACATTTGTCGCCAGGTATCGTAGCGTTCCCCTTCTGATAAGCCGCTGTGATAAGTCAAAACGCGATCGCCAAACCGTGACCGAAACCGATCCATTAGTTGCGGTGTGAGACCAATTTCTGGCACGAGGACAAGGGCAGATTTTTGCTGGGATAACAGGGGGGCGATCGCCTGGAGATAAACCTCTGTTTTCCCTGAACCCGTCACCCCATGTAACAAAACTTCCCCGTATCCCTGGATGGCTTGAATGGTGTTTAAAGCCTGTTGTTGGGCGGCAGTTAGGGTTTTTGCTTGATCTGAATTTTGATCCGGGGCGCGGTGTAGGCGTAATTTTTCCCGTTCGGCGATCGCCACACAACCGACCTTTGCCATTTTCGTCACCGTTGCCGCCGTTGTTTTCGCCACCCCCACCAATTCCGAGAGCCACATTTCGCCCCCTTCATGGCGCAACACCAACAAAATTTCCCGTTGTCGTTTGGTGAGCCCTTCCCGTTCGCCCACGTAACTCACCCACTTTTGCCGCTGCCCGTGGATGACCTGGGGCGTCGCTAAATATCGTTCTGCGAGGCCCGCCTTTTCCAATTCCTGTATCCCCCGATAGACCGACTTAATCTGTCGTTGGAGGTACTTCACACTGTAGTCCTGGGTTGATCCCCGCTGGAGTAACTGGAAAAGTTGTTGGGCCGTCGGTGGTAAAGAGTCGATGTCGATGGAGGCGAGATCGGTTTTCAAAAGCCGAACACGGGGTTGCGATCGCCGCAATAAACCCGGCGGCAAAGCCATTCGTACCACCGTCATCATATCCGTTTGATGGGCCTGGGCAACCCGCAATAAAAGCTGCCAATAGTGGGGCGAAAAAAAGCCCCGCGCGATGATCCCCTGCACCGGACGGATTTGCTCAGGATCCAGTCCCTGGGGGAGCTTTGCAATGAAGCGAATGGCGATCGCCCCCACCTGTTGCGCCCCAAACCCAACCAATACGATATCCCCTGGCACTACCGTTAATTCTGGCGGCACTCCATAGGTAAAAAGCCCCTGAGTATAACCACAATCAACTAAGACCTCAAGCCAATCCAAATCCCTAATCTCCTAAGATTCCCAAAACTCACTGCAAAAGCACTATACCCCATGATTTTTTATCAATTCAAATAAGCATAATTATTTTTCTCTATATACAACCCTAGGTAGAGTGAAGTAAGAAGTAAATTATGAGAGTTTATCTTTACTAATCAAAACTAAATTTTCTTGAAATTTCCTGGATTACATCACATTAAATAATCCTTAAAAGAAGTGTCGCTGATAATGCAGATGCCGCCAGTCTGCTATGTCAAGCTATTTTGATGAGCAACCGATCTTTTTGGGCTTGGCAAGTGATTTAAGAAAAATTTACACAACTTCCCTGGGCAAAAGATCCACTCAACAAAACCTTAATTTTGTATTTAACAAAACCATATTCTACTCAACCATCTGCTACATTAATTCTGAGAAAAGTCTCGGATTTTTCCCAGAAACCTTTACTAATTGCTGCAATTGTTGATTTTTATTAAAAGCTTATTTACATTCCCAGAGCTCAAACAGGTATAACAGTTCTAAGGAATGAACTGTCTGCTCCTTGAAATTGTTTTAGCTGCATCCTGATAAACGATTATTTGGTATTGAATTCTGCTTATTTTTGTTTTTCTTTAGCTAATCCTCGCTTCCCACCACACATCCCCTGACTCTTTATTTCGTAGGATTATGTTCGACACAACCACAACCAACAGTCTTGACCCTGTGTATGCTCAAGATAGCCATCAAGCCACTGAATTAGAATCGAGCAATTCAATGGTTGAAGCGGAATTTTCAGAGACAGAACTCACAAATTTGCGGGGAGTCCGTAGTCGCAATGAGGATACTGTCGGTGCTTTTTTTAAAGAGATGGCCCGCTACCCTCTCCTCAAGCCAGACGAAGAAATTCAACTGGCCCACAGTGTTAAGTTCCTCAATGATGCCGAAGAGCGTCGCCTTGAACTTCAGGAACAATTGGGGCGATCGCCTACCAATGAAGAATGGGCGAGTGTCCTTGGCCTCGAAACGGTTAAACAGCTCAACTCTGCCCTGTACAAAGGCCGGGTGGCTAAGCGGAAGATGATTCGCTCCAATCTGCGTCTTGTGGTCTCCATTGCGAAGCGCTATCTCAACCGGGGTGTACCGTTTCTAGATCTGATTCAAGAGGGGGCGATCGGCCTTAACCGTGCCGCCGAAAAATTCGACCCCAACAAAGGCTACAAGTTTTCGACCTATGCCTATTGGTGGATTCGCCAGGCGATTACCCGCACCATTGCCAATGATGCCCGGACAATTCGCTTACCGATCCACATCGTCGAGAAGCTCAACAAACTCAAAAAAGCCCAACGGACGCTCAAACAAAGCCTGCAACGGAATCCAACTGAAGCGGAATTGGCCCAAGAACTCGATATTACCGCTGATCAACTCCACCAACTGCTTCAACTCCGGCGTCAATCTCTCTCCCTGAACCATCGGGTGGGTAAAGGCGAAGACACGGAACTGGTTGATCTCCTTGAAGATGATGGCCTTCAACTTCCCGAAGAACGGATGAGTGAAGCGATGATGCGCCAAGAACTTTGGGATGTCCTCGGTGACGTGCTCACTGACCGTGAAAAAGAAGTCATTGCTCTCCGCTATGGCCTCTCCTCTGAACAGCCCCATACCCTCGAAGAAGTGGGTGGGATGTTTAATCTATCCCGGGAGCGGGTACGACAAATCCAAAGTAAAGCGATGCGCAAGCTACGGCGTCCCCAGGTGGCCCGCCGCCTCAAAAGTTGGCTGTATTGATCCCCTAAATTAATCTTTGCTGGATTTGGCGATCGCCAACCTAAATTATTCCTCCTTTCGCTTTTGCCCCCGTAGCCCCTCTGTAATATTTAAGAGGGGTTTTTTCTATGGTTTATTGCTTTTGTCCCCACAAAAAAACCCGCTTGGTGCGGGCGCGTTTTTTATGAATTAATCATTTCAACGATTTTATGTGGTTACAACCTGTAGCTTCATTCCCAAAACTGTCTAGTACAAGGGAACGTTAGCATCAACTTCTTCACTCCAGGCTTTGATCCCACCTTTGACGTTGATGCCTGTAATGCCTGCTTCCTGGAGAATACCGAGAGCTTTCGCTGAGCGGCCGCCCATTTTACAGTGGGCAATTAACTTTTTCCCTTCCGTCAGTAATTCCTTGACCTGATCAACCCCATCCCCTTGCTCAATATCAGGTAGAGGGATCAGGGTCGCCCCCGGAATTTGGGCAATGTCATATTCGTGGGGATTACGGACATCGATCAAAACATAATCATCAGCATCACTGTCTAATAATGCCTTGAGTTCTGTAACTGTCATTTCTTCCATAGCTGCCTGCTGTTCTGCCTCCGCTGCCTTTGCTTGGGGAATGCCACAAAACTGTTCGTAATCAATTAATTTTTCGATTACAGGACGTTCTGGGTTGGGGCGTAATTTCAATTCCCGGAATTTCATATCGAGGGCATTGAAAAGTAAAAGTCTGCCACTGAGGGTATTTTTTGCCCCAAGAATGATCTTGATGGTTTCTGTGGCTTGGATCGTGCCAATGATTCCTGGCAATACACCGAGGACGCCGCCCTCGGCACAGGATGGCACCATGCCTGGTGGTGGAGGTTCGGGATATAGATCGCGGTAGTTGGGGCCGCCTTCATAGTTAAAGACGGTGGCTTGGCCTTCAAACCGGAAAATCGAGCCGTAGACATTGGGCTTATTTAAAAGCACACAAGCATCGTTCGTGAGATAACGGGTGGGGAAATTATCAGTTCCATCCACAACGATGTCGTAATCTTTAATAATGTCGAGGGCATTGCTCGAATTAATCTGAGTCTCGTAGAGATCGACTTGGCAGAAGGGGTTAATTTCCAGGATTCGGTTTTTGGCCGATTGGATTTTGGGCTTGCCGACCCAAGAAGTGCCGTGGATGATTTGGCGTTGCAGGTTAGAAAAATCTACAATGTCGAAATCGACCAGACCAATCCGACCGATTCCCGCAGCGGCAAGGTAGAGCAGTAATGGCGAGCCGAGACCACCACTACCGATACAAAGGACACTGGCGGCTTTAAGCTTCTTTTGTCCATCTACGCCCACTTCCGGCAAGATTAGGTGCCGTGAATAGCGTTCGTAGTCATCCTTTGTTAGTTCTATAGTGTCTAAATTAGGATTTAACATTTTTGGGTGTTCTGAGGAAATGTTTTAGAGTCTGCGGTCTGGGGTCACGACCAAGAACACGATTGCAGTCTCTTAGTCTACTGCGTTGTGGGGTTAGATTCTAGGTTAACTTAAGGGATTGTGCCTTGGGTAGAAAATATTTTGCTCAGAAATAGGCGACGATTGATAAATTTATTGGTATTTTTTGAGGAAAGCATTGTGCAACACTGCGTCAAATTATATTGACAGGGTATAGTCGCTTTTAGGATTCACTAAGCGGGATAATTTTGTATTAGTCCCTAGGAGAAACGGTCTTATGGTTCATGGTCAGGAAGTTACGAATGGGGATCACCCCCGCAAAGGCTCCACGAAGCTTCTTCGATCACCGCGCCACAATCTCTCCCGCCGCCATAAGCCAAAGTCTAAGGTTTTTTCGCCTTTCGTGCGGGGACTGTCATGGGGGGTTGGGTTTATGGGCACGATCCTCCTATCTGCTTCCCTGGGGACGGCGATCGCCGTTTATACACCCATTGCTCAACTGGTATTGCCTTTTCTACCAGCTCCCCTGGGCAATCTTGCCACCGATGGTTTACGGCAATTAGGGACTTATAGCTTGGGTCGCCCTGTAAATGTCCTTGTGATGGGGGTTGATCGAGTGGAAGGCACTGAGAATTCGGACGCTGAATTTAATGGACGCAGCGACACGATCCTTTTGGTTCGCTTTGAGCCAGAACAAGGGCAAGTCAATATGCTTTCGATCCCCCGGGATAGCCAAGTCAGAATTCCCAATGTGGGCATTACAAAAGTTAATGAAGCCAATGCTTACGGTGGTGGCCCGTTGGCGGCCCAGGTTGTAAGTGATGCCCTAAATGGTGTGACGGTTGATCGCTATGTGCGCGTAACCACCGACACCTTTAAAGAGTTGGTTGATGCTGTGGGGGGGGTCAACGTATTTGTCCCAGCGGATATGCAATACACAGACCAGACCCAGGGCCTTGAGATCAACCTCGAAAAAGGCTGGCAAGTGTTAGATGGGGAACAGGCAGAACAGTTTGTCCGCTTTCGGCAAGATCAATATGGTGATATTGGCCGGGTACAGCGCCAACAGGTACTCCTCAAAGCACTCCGGGAAAAAATCCAATCCCCGGCGATTATTCCCCGTCTCCCGGCTTTGATTGGTTTAGTACGTGAACACATTGATACGAATCTAACCTGGGAAGAAATGCTGGCGTTAATGAATTTTTCGCGACAACTGGAACAGGAAAATTTCCAGATGGTGATGCTACCAGGGCGTTTTAGTGATGTTGGTGAATATAACCGCAGTTACTGGATTATTTCTGACCAGGGCAAAAATCAGGTGATGACGGAATTTTTTGCGGTGGAATCGCCTATCTGGTCAACACCAGACGAAAATGACGGCACCCTAACGAACAACGTGCGCATTGCGATTCAAAATGCCTCTGGTTCTCCGGGGATGGCGCGGCAGGTGTCAGAATTTTTGCAGAGCCAGGGCTTCACGAATATTTATTTATCGAGTGATTATCCAGACCGCCTAGAGCAAACCCAGGTGATTGCCCAACAGGGAAATATTTCTGGAGCAAACCAACTGTTAGCAAACCTTGGTACGGGAAGGGTTGAAGCGTCTTCCATCGGCGAAATTGAATCGGACTTTACGATCCGTGTGGGCCAAGATTGGCTGGAACGATCCCAGGAATCGTTTGTGTCCAATTAATTTGAAATTAATTGAATCGATTAGAAACTAAAAACTAAGCAAATTAATGGAAAACTTACGGACGCAGGTCTTGGTGGTCGGGGGCGGCACCGGGGGGACAGCGGCAGCACTCCAATGTACGCGACAAGGAATTAAAACAATTTTGGTGAGTGAGTTTCCCTGGTTGGGGGGGATGCTAACTGGGGCAGGGGTTGCGGCACCGGATGGCAATGAACTCAAGGCCTGGCAGACGGGACTTTGGGGTGCTTTTCTCCGGGAGCTACAACGGCGACATCAGCAAGCAGGCTTGGATCACAGTTGGGTGAGTATGTTCACTTTTGATCCGCGAGTTGGGGCTGAGATTTTTGCAGATTGGGTTAAAGCAGAGCAGCAGTTAACCTGGATTGCAGGACAAATCCCCCTAGAAGTAAAAAGGCAAGGCGATCGCCTTTGTGCGGTTCGTTTCCCAGATTATTGGATTGAGGCAGACATTATTCTCGATGGGACAGAATTAGGGGATCTACTGGCCCTGGGGGAGGTACCCCACCGTTGGGGTTGGGATTGGTCAGAGAAATTTAAGGAACCCAGCGCCCCCACTGCCCCCAACGAAATGACACAAACCTACCCGGTACAGTCGCCCACCTGGGTTTTTTATCTAAAGGAAAAAGGGGTGCAGCCACCGCCTAGCCATGGCGATTTTTCGATATTCCAAGGGGCTTGGGAAAAATATGGCCTGGAGCAATTTCTGAATTATGGGGGCTTGCCCAATAGCCACTACATGATCAACTGGCCCCTCGCTGGTAATGATTTTGGTTTGGGGGGCGATCGCCTTTTAGATCCCCAGCAACGCCTTGATTTTTACCGAGAAGCCCAGGCTCACAGTTTGGCGTTTGCGGATTACATTTACCAAGCATCTGGCGGCAAATATGGCCTAGCGACGGGCGTTTTTCCCCATGACTTGTATGGCGGCAGTTTTGCCCTAATGCCCTATTTCCGGGAAAGTCGGCGCTTGATCGGGACGGAAACCCTCACGGAACCACAGATTTTACCCCAGGGTACTGTTGCGCCTTTGCCTTTAAATACAGCCGGGGAAGTCCAAGCAATTGCCGTTGGGAATTACGCGAATGATCACCATTATCCGGGCTTTGAATTTCCCCTCACGCCAAAGTCGATTCCCTGGGGCGGCCGCTGGACAGGCACTCCCTTTACGATCCCCTACACGGCTCTGTGTTCGGCGACAGTGGAAAATTTAATCGCCTGCGAGAAAAATATTGCTGTTTCTCACATCGCTAATGGGGCAACGCGCTTGCAACCCCTGGTCCTCAATCTTGGTCAGGCAGCAGGCCAAGCAGCGGCCCTGGCAATTCAAAATCGGTGCGCTCCAAAAGAGATTGATGTCCGGCAACTCCAAGAAAAATTATTGACGGATAACGTCGCGCCCGCAGCAGTGATCCCTTTGTATAATTTGGCCTTTGACCATCCCGAATGGCTGAAATGGCAACGATTTTACCTCGATCATCCCGAACAATATCCTGAAAATGGTTTATGCGATCGCAGGCCGTTTGTCTCAGCACCCACACCCCAGGCAAAACTCTACAGCGGTGAAATTTTTCCCCAAGGTAATTGCCAATACGCGATCGCCTTACCTGATCAGTCGCAACCAATTCAGGTGGTAACCCTTGATCCCCAGATGCACCAATGGCTGGGAAATTTGCAGACTCCCCAAAAAATCCAGGCGATCGGCAGAATTAACAAGGCCGCCCCTTGGTTTGTCCTTGAGGACATTGCCTAAAACCTGCTACTGCATTCGGTCAATGGTGCGGTATTGAATCGCTTCGGCAATGTGGACTGTTTGGATGGTGGGAGCGGCGGCTAAATCGGCAATTGTCCGGGATACTTTCAGAATCCGATCCATGGCCCGGGCCGATAACCCCAACTTGCGGATCGCCCCTTCGAGTAAATTACGACTGCCTTGGTCAAGGTCACAATGTTGCCGCAAATCCTTCGTCGTCATCTCCGCATTACAGTGCACTTGGGGGTGATCCTGGAACCGTACTTGGGCAATCTGTCGCGCCTGGTTAACCCGTTCTGCGACCGTGCGAGAATCTTCACCCACACCCTGTTGCATCATTTCCTCTGGCTTTAGGCGATTGACCGCCACCTGGAGATCGATGCGATCCATCAACGGCCCGGAGAGTTTCGCCCAATATTGTTCGCGAGCGCGGGGACTGCAAGTACAAGCCTGGATCGGGTCGCCAAAATAACCACAGGGGCAGGGATTTGTACTGGCAACAAGGGTAAATTGGGCCGGAAATTCTACCGACTGACGGGTGCGGGAAATGGTCACAAAGCCATCTTCGAGGGGTTGCCGCAAAAATTCGAGGACATTGCGTTTAAATTCGGTCAACTCGTCGAGAAATAATACCCCCCGGTGGGCCAAAGAAATTTCCCCAGGGCGCGGAAAACTACCACCACCCACGAGGGAAGGGCCAGAGGCGGAGTGGTGGGGACTGCGGAAAGGACGTGCTGTCACTAATGTGCCACGATCTTTGAGTAAACCAGCGACGGAATGAATTTGCGACACTTCTAGGGCTTCATCGAAGGACAGTTTCGGCAAGATACCCGGTAATCTTCGAGCCAGCATCGTTTTTCCGCTACCGGGTGGCCCCACAAAAACGAGATTATGGCCCCCAGCGGCGGCAATCTCCAGGGCGCGACGGGCCAGGGTTTGGCCTTTGACATCTTTGAGGTCTGGTACGAGGTGGGCGGCTTTGGCGATCGCCTCTCGGATATCGATTTTGATAGCTTGATGCTTATGGGGTGCCCCCAACAGATCCGCCACTTCCTTTAAATTTCCACAGCCGTAAACCGTTAGGCCATTCACAACTGCCGCTTCCTGGGCGTTGGCAGTCGGCACAACCATCCCCTTAAAGCCTAACTTTTGGGCAGCAGCGGCGATTGGTAAAACCCCTGCCACAGGCCGGAGGGTGCCATCAAGGGATACTTCCCCCAGGAATAAAAAATCCTCTAGGAGCGTTGTTTCAATTTGTTCCGTCGCGGCCAAAATGCCCACACTAATGGGAAGATCGAAACTAGGGCCTTCTTTGCGGAGATCGGCGGGTGTGAGATTGACTAAAATTTTGCGCACGGGGAACCCAAACCCAGAATTTTTGAGGGCGGCCTTAACCCGTTCCCGGGATTCTTGTACGGCCGCATCCGGCAGTCCGACCACCATCATTTTCGGTAAGCCGCCGGAAATATCCACTTCCACCCCGACCCTGAGGGCATCGACCCCGACAATGGTGGCACTCCAAATTTTTGCTAGCATTGCTCTGTTTTAGTGTGCTGTTAGGACAATATTATAGAAAAATTGGCGATCGCCCGCCCTTTGATTTTCCTTTGACCTATGCGCTATGTTTCTTTCCTACGCAGTTTGTTCCTCGGTAGCCTTGGTTTGCTGCTCCAGAGCTGCGTTGGTTATCCGCGCATTGTCAATTTTCCCGTTGATCCCGGTGGCCGCAGTTTAAATAGTCGGGCCCTTGAATTTGACCCGGCGATCGCCGAACCTTACCTCGTTTTTGCCTCAGACCGCAACGGCTCCCAGGATATTTACCTATTTGATACCAGTACCCGCCAAACGATCCTGTTACCGGGGCTCAATGCCCTGAATGAAATTGCCTCCCATCCCGCCGTTTCTGAAGATGGTCGCTACATTGTCTTTGCCGTCAATCGTCGCGGCGAATCTGACATTTATCTCTATGATCGCGAGTTTGAACAAAAACGGAATTTAACCGATAACTTAAACCAAGAAGTGCGTAATCCAACCATTAGTGCTGATGGGTCTAAAATTGCCTTTGAGGCCGCTGAAAATGGCCAGTGGGATATCCTCGTTTATGATCGCAATGGCCGCCAATTAGATGTCGAATAATATCTCCTGACAGCTAATGCAACACCAACTGATCACTAGAGGGTAGCGTAGTAGCACTTGGTTTCGGTTTCGGTGTGACTCAAAATGACGCCGAGGTCTTCGAGGATTTCTAGGCAGTTTTGAATTGTTTTTAATTTCTTTGCGCTTGTGCCTTTGAACTGGGCGGCAATTTGGGTAATTGTCCATTCGCCGCCTTGGGTACGCAATAAATCTCGGATCGCGGCGAGTTGGTCTTTGAGTTTTGTCGGGAATTTTTGTTGTTCAGGAGGGGCAATAACGGCTTCTTTTGTTTCCTCTTCTACGCCAATACCTTCAATGACTTTCTGGGTGACGACTTGATCGGGGGCTTGGTATTCAGGACGGAGCCAACGGACAAAACCGTTTCGTTCTTCTTCGGCGCGTTCTGCATTGAGATCGACTAATCTTTGCAGGATGGTTTGTTCGAGTTGTTCTTTGTGTTCACTGTTGTTGGGTTCGGTTTGGGTTTGTTGCCACTGGGGGATTAAATCGTCCCAGTTGTAGGCTTGGAAAACGAGGCGATCGAGGTCGTCGTGGATTTGTTTGAGAGTCGTGATTAGGGCTTTGTTGTTAAATTCTCTGTCTGCATCGGTGAAGGGTTCGCCACTGCGCATTTTTTCGAGGCAGTTATACATGGCGGTGATGGTGACTTCGGGATGGGCGCCTTGGACTTGTTTGTGGTGGCTGTCTAATCCAATACTCTTGAGTTATGTCATCACAAGCAACATTCCTTTTATGCTAAAGTGGGTACGCATTTTGAGTTTCGACAAAGAACATGTCTATAGGTACCCATACCCAGTACACAATCAAAGATGCGGCTAGGAAATTAAAGGTCAGCGAGCAAAGAGTAAGAACTTTATGTCGTACTGGAAAGATAGCGTCTAGAAAGATCGGAAATATGTGGTTCTTGGATGAAAATAGTGTACGAAGTTATGGATTGCGTTCTGGTAATTTATTGGCAGAGAATCATCAAATATATCGAATTAACTCTTACCCTAAACCAATTGCCCTAAGTTTCTTTTCTGGAGCAATGGGGCTTGACTTAGGAATTCATAAAGCTGGCTTTGATGTTCGTTTAACTTGTGAAGTGGATAAATTTTGCAGGCAGACTATTAGCCTCAATAAGCCTGATGCAGCATTACTAGGCGATATCCTTCAATACAATGCCCAAGAAGTCAGATCTGCCGCTGGCTTAAAAAAAGATGATGATATTGATTTAATTGTTGGTGGCCCGCCATGTCAGGCTTTTAGCACTGCGGGAAAACGTCAAGGGTTTAATGATAGTAGAGGAAATATTTTCTTAAAATATATAGATTTGTGCTTAGAGCTAAACCCTAAATATTTCGTCATCGAAAATGTTCGAGGCCTATTATCTTGTCCTTTACTACATAGGCCCCATGATCAGAGAGGAGATAAATTCCCACCACTTCATAAACATGAACAGAAGGGAAGTGCACTCAGCTTTATTCTCAAAAAAATAGAAAAATCAAATTATTCTTTTTCATTTAATTTATATAACGCAGCAAATTTTGGAACCCCGCAAATTAGAGAAAGAGTCATCATAATTTGTTCAAGAGATGGGAAAAGACCTCCTTTTTTAGTGCCAACACATTCTGAAAATGGCGAATTCAATTTGCCAAAATGGAGAAGTTTTCAGTCTTGTACTATGGGAATAAAAAAGCATCATCATTTAAATTTTCCGGAAAAAAGATTGAAATATTATCGATTGCTCGAACCAGGTCAAAATTGGAAAAATTTACCTCTTGAATTACAACAAGAAGCGATGGGGAAATCATTTTATTCAGGTGGTGGAAAAACAGGTTTTTTACGTCGTCTTTCATGGGACAGGCCTTCTCCAACTCTTGTAACACATCCGGCAATGCCAGCAACTGATTTAGCTCATCCTACAGAGAATAGACCTCTTTCTATTGAGGAATATAGAAGAATACAGGAATTTCCTGATGACTGGGAACTATCGGGATCTTTGATTCAGCAATACAAACAAGTTGGTAATGCCGTACCAGTTGGTTTAGGTTATGCAATTGGAGTTTTGGTTTTTAATTTACTTCATGGAATTAAAAATAAAAGTTTAGATGGTTTTAAATACTCACGTTATAAAAATACAAGTGATTTAGATTGGAATAAAGAATTCAATTCTCAAGTTCAGCTCGCATTGAATTTAGTTTAGCCTTCTCTGCGTCAAGATATGAAGCAACAAATCTTTTAAATCCATTCTCGCTTAGCCCGTATCCTTGCATTGCATTGGGAAGCTGATCCCAACGAGTAAAGCTCGTTCTTCTCTTTTTAGTATCTTTCGAGAAAGAACGAAACCATTTTTGAATGCTGGTACCATCTCTTATTGCACTACTAGAAGAATTTTCAGAGTTATCTCTATTTTTTATTTGAAGTAATATCCAGCTACTATCATCTTGCCGATAAATAAAATCAATGGCTCGAACAAAATCACCACAACACCAGCTCCAGCCATAATCTTTTAGCTGTTCATGGATATAACGTTCAAGCAAGTTGCCGACACAATTTTCTGCACACATAGAATATTGGTGCTCAATTTTGATTTCTTGACATTTTTCGGGACTATAACCATAAGCTTTTTCCATAATAAAAGAAACCATTTCATCTGGAACAGTGCTGGGGGCTGTCGGAAAATCAGATCGTCTATCTAAGTACAGGACAAAAGTTGTATGGGGTGAAACTCTGACCCAAGTAGAGATTGGGGAGAAGCGGTAAAAAAGCGACGCAATAAGTCAAAGCCATAGCGAAACAAACTCCGAGCTCGACGGCCATGGGCCTTGATGATACGAATCGGCTTTTGGATATGTCGCCATAAACCCGCTTTCATCGCCCAAACAAAGCCAATGGCCAACAGAGCCAGCAGCTTCGACAAACGCACCTTATCGGTAAAATGGGTCGATTCCAAGCAAAAGCCACGGGTCTTAAGAGCTCCAAACAGGGTTTCAATTCCCCAGCGACGACGGTAATCTGCTAAAGCATTTTGAGGGTCATGGGTGGTGATGATAATCAGAAACTCATCCTCATTTTTACTAGCTCTTCGTTTCGAGTCGAGACGAGTGCCCATGACATAGACCTGACGACCCCAGACCCACCGTTTTCCTGGCAGTATTCTTGTTTCGCCAATGGCTAAGGAGCGAAACAGATGTGACCCCGCGATGGCGGGTTGACCTTTGCCTTTACTTATTTTGTCGGTCTGACGTAGGCGCAGACGAAAGGGAATAGGCTTATCGAGCATCAGATACGATAACCAGGGCTTGCCGATAAACTCTCGGTCTCCCGTGAGATAGGCAATCTCGATATTGGGAAATAAGGTTTCAAAGCGTTCGAGCAAATCCATCCGCTCTGTACTATTGCTGTTGCCCCTCTTCTTTTTGAGCATCGTCCACATCAATGGATAGCCGATACCCTCATGGACGACGCACAGCATTAGGATGTTGAAGTCAGTTGTCCCCAATGACCAGTTGGTGCGGTCGATGCTTAAGACCCAAGGTTGCGGGATAGCCGCGATATTCATTACCATCCTGGCGATTTTGTCCATGTTGACGTCAAAGGACTGAAAGAATCGCTGCATGCGTTTGTAATTAGACTCTTCTGCTGCATTGCCTCCCCAGACGGTGGCGAGTTCGGCGAGATTGACGGTTTTAGCCCGGAACAGTGCCACCAGGAAGAGGGCGATAAATGACAGTCTGGCTCCATGCCATCCGAGATGAGGTCGCAATTGGCGGCGAATTTCGCTAATCTGATTCATGAGGGCTTGATTGATTTGTGCTTATTTCCATCAAACCCTCTCCCTCTATCCTTTTCAAGCTTTTTGTCCTGTACTGAGATCGTCTATATGCAGAAAAATAGCAAGAAGCTAATACATTAAGGCCTTCTTCTTTATTTACATCTGGCTTTTCGGGATTTTTTTTACTTGTCCTCCATGACAATTGATCGGGAAATTCAGATAAAAAAGTACAAATATCGATAAATTGACGAACTAATGCTTGTTCTTTGTCATCATATTTATCAAGCTCATTTTCTGCTATTGTTTTAGCAAGTTGTCGATTAAAAACCAATTTTGACTCACCTCATCTATCAGTTGGAAAATTTTAAACTATTATCTTCCAGATCCGTAAACGGAATTTTCGGCACACTGTCGTAGGTTCCGTAATTCCCGTTGGCACTGAGCCACGACTCACTAAAATCCTGCCAAATCCGAAAATGATCGCCGATGTCACAGGTAATCAAAAAAGGAGGTTTCGGCTCCACAAACCGCGCATATTTGAGCGCCTGCCCAAACGCCTTGTTCATCTCCTTGCGGTAGCGTGTCCCATGACCCTTGTTGCTGGTATTGCTGCCCTGCTTCGTCTCTAAAACGAAACACCCTTCCTTGTAGAAATCAATAAAATTCGTCGTTGCCGCCCCACTCGGCGCAATAATTTTCACATCCCGATCAAAACAATAGCGATTATTCCCTTCTCCCTTGGGTGGCGACTTTTCTACCCCCAAAAACTCACAAAAATCATTTAAAAAGCTCTGGTAATTTGCCCGTTCATTCCCTTCTGAGCCAGCCCACTTCTGAATAAAATTCGTCATACTTTGCACACATACTGAGGCGATCACCCCTTAATTTTACTCCATACACTAAGAGAGTCCCCTCTGCCTTTAGCATCTCCCCCAAGGGAGTGGGTTTTTGGAGGGCGATCGCGCTTTTGGCTAGTGAAGCTAGGAAATTTTCAATTGAACTTCCTGCCGTTTAAAGGGAATGTCTGCATTGATCGCCTCGATTTCCTGCTGCTCCATGGCATTAATTTCATCAATATAAGCGTCTAAAACTTGGCCCATGCGGGGTTGATAAAAACGGTGGAGGCTATAGTTTGGGGTTGCCGGGAAACCGCGTCGTCGCTTATGTTTTCCGCCAGCACCCGGATCGTACATCGTAATTCCCTGCTCGATTGCCCATTGGATCGGTTTGTAATAGCAGGCTTCGAAATGGAGACAATCATATTCATCAAAAGCCCCCCAATAACGGCCATAGAGATAATCATCTTTGCGGATACAAAAAGATAAACCGACGGGATGTTTATCATCTTCTGGGGTGTAAGCAGCGGCCAAAACAACCCGATGGCGATAGGTGGATTCTAAGGTTTCAAAAAAGGGTTTACGGAGATATTTACTGCCCCAAAAAAACTTGTCACAGGTGCTGCTATAAAAACGATAAATGAGTGGGAAGTAATGGGCGGGAATTTCGTCGCCTGTCATCATCTTGAGGGATAAACCTGCCTTATCAACGGCTTTGCGTTCGCGTTTAATGTTTTTGCGTTGGTTGGAGGTAAAAGCACCGAGATAGTCGTCGAAGTTGCCGAAATTCTGGTTACTCCAGATGTAGCCATGGTGGAGCCAAGCCCGGAAGCCGAGTTGTTCCATGGTTTTTTGCCAGGTGGGATCGACAAACAGAAAATTACAACCAGAGAGTTGTTGGCGATCGCAAAATTGATCAATGGCAGCGACCATGACCTGAGAGAGGGTCAATTCATCTTCGCCGGGGGCAATGAGAAAGCGATAGCCCACGGCGGGCGTAAAGGGGGTCATCCCCACGAGTTTTGGGTAGTATTCGTGGCCCAAGCGGTAGGACAGATCGGCCCATTGGTGGTCAAAAACAAATTCGCCGTAGCTATGGCCTTTGATGTAAAGGGGGGCCATGGCAATAAATTCTCCATCCCGCTGCACCGATAGATGGCAGGACTGCCAGCCGGTTCGGGGGCCGACACTGCCGGAACGTTCAATATTATGGAGCCAATCCCATTCTAAAAAAGGCGTTTTCAATGGCGCGGCGATCGCATCCCAGGCAGCTTTGGGGATTTCCGCGATTTCACTGTGCCAAGTAACGGTAATTTGCGACGGGGCAACCATTGATTTAGGCAAAATTTAAGAATTTTTTATACCTTAATGGATCTCGTTTGATTTTGCATGGCTCTCCCTGGGCATGGCTCACCATTTTTCGTAATGCTCAAAGGGTTGCTGAATCCAAGGATTATCGGGCAAATGCTGGACAAAGTAATCGGGCTGAAATTGGGAATGGCCTTTGTACCAGAGGACGGCGGTACGAATTTCTGTAATCTGGGGGGCTTGGGTTTGGAGCCAGGTCTGGGTTTGCTGGAGACTCCGCCCCGAATCAACTAAATCGTCTACCAGTAAAAGGCGATCGCCCAGAGGCCCAAAGTTCGTAAAATGTTCCGCAAACAAGAGTTTTCCACGTTCTCGATTGCCTGTGCCGCCGTAGCTAGCCACATTGAGAATTGCCAAGGGTTGATCGAAAATGCGCGCCAAAATGTCACCAATTCTTAAGCCACCTTTCGCCAAACAGAGAATTTGGTTGAATTCCCACTGGGATTTTTGAATTGTAGTGGCCAATTGTTCAATTAAAGCGTGGTATTCGGCCCAACTGATCTTGAGGTCTGCTATGGTCATCCTCGGGAGGAACGGGGGGATTTACGACGTTTTTTGCGTTTTTTCCGAGAAAAGGAAGAAAATAAGCCTTGTTTCTGGGATCGTTTAACCATGGAACCAAGCCAATCGCTGACGGAATGACTCATTGCTCCAATTTCTAACCCCACAAAGAGCGCTAAACTTTCCGCCCAGTAGTGTTGTTGCCACTGTCGCTGGACGTTAAGAAAGGCGGTACGCCAATTCCAGGAAAAATCAAACATTAATTGGGCGATCGCCACGCCAACCATTGTGACCAACAGCAGAATCGTCCCTAGATAAAGAACGCGAACAATTGTACCAATTAAAAACCCGTGGGAAAGGGCTGAACGATGGCGGAGATTTTTTTGATAGGGGAGCCAAATCCAGCGGAAGATCCCCCAACGCTTAAACTGCACGGAATGAATATCTAAGTCTGGGCCAAACATTAAACCGCTAAACAGATAGGCCAAACTCAGAATGAGGGCCAATTCCCACCGCCGCAGCAGAAAAAAACCAAGGCCCACCACGACGGGCAGCCCCCAGAAGGTGATCTGATCGTGGGTACGTCCAGAAGGCATCGGCTACAGGGTTTGGGAAGAACGAATCAACCAGCGATCGCCTTGGCGCACCAAGCTATAGCGGACACGCAGGTCAGAATCATAGGACTGGCCGGGATCGCGTTCCCCATTCGCCCGATAATAATCTGCCTTTTCCTGCACCTGGGCCTCCACGGTCGCCACATTGGGTTGGTCTGAGTTGAAGCTCACCGTTTCAATCGTCAAACTGTGGTCATAGGTGCGGTAGGTACCAGCGCTGCGGACGGCCTGGGCACTACTGCGCCAGCGGGACAGGGACGGTTCTGCCAAAATATTTTCTAGGGCCGCCAAATCACGGTCTTGGCCAAAGGCTCTAGCTTTACTCTCAAACCAAGTTTGGATCACCTCAGCGGCGATCGCCTCATTGATCAAGGGTGTTGTTTCCGTCGTTGTCCCGTTATCAGAATTATTGCTTGGTGCGGCAGGATCGAGGCTGGGGATCGTCAGGGGCGGCTCACCATTGAGGGTGACCTGTAGAGGTTCCTGGGTGGTTAGGCCAGACAAAATTCGCACCAGGCCCACAACCAGCAAAACACTCCCCACGATAGCAACGATCGCCCCCCAAGGCCCGATAGACTTTTTTGACGAAACTGGTTTTGACGAAGCGGAAGACGCTTCCGGGTCTGGGTTTAATGCCGCAGTTACGGGTGCTACACCAGGAGAAGGCGGTGCTGGGGTAACTGTAGCGGGAGTTTGAGTGACGAGATCCTCAAAGGAATCAACCTTGGCGGGACGACTGGGGTGCGGCGAAACAACGGTTTCTGACTGTAATGTTTCCGGTGGCCTTTCTACCGGGGCTGCTGTACTTTCTGTGTCTGAAGGAGGTGTGAGTGTGGGGACAGCCTCCGTGAGGAGATCGTCAAGATATTGCTGCACTTCAGGATCGGCGAAGTAAGCCGTCAACGAAACAGAGCCATCCTCACGCCGCTGCCGGAGATCGCGAAAATGGGAAAAGACCTCCGTCTTCAGCCACTGTTCTCCATAGAGACACAAGCCTGGGAGTAGATCCGGTGCCCCCGCAGACTGCTCGCGAATGTAGGCGATCGCCTCCTGTTCCTGGCTTTGTTCTAGCAGTTGATTGGCTTCCGTTGGCTGCCCCAAAAGTAACGCACAGATCGATTGCTCTAAATAAACATCCTGGCGTTTACCGAGCCGTTCTAATAGAGTCTGGGCTTGGACAACTAAATCTGGTTGCCGTCGCGAAAACCCGGCCGCTAAAAGGGCATATACCGCGAGATAGGCTGCTGCAGCTGAAGGTCGCTTTGATTCTGCAACAAACAAATCCAACTGTTCTTGAACCGTTAGATAACTGCGCAACTGTTGGATGAACCGTAAAAAATCATCAATGCTGAGACCCGATTGATCATCCCCCTGGCCGTCAATCCCTACGCGGGCGCTCAACATCTCCTGGAGTAGTTGTAAACCCCGTTGTCGCTCTCGGGCTTCCGATTCTGGTCGGGCTAGAAGTTCTAAGACTTGATAAGGTCTGAGTCGATGGAGATCTGCTTGGATCTCCTGCTGGAGGTCCTCAAATTGCGCCGTATCTACCAATAATTCTTGACTCTTCTGACCTGATATGGCGGCCTGTTCGTAATGTTGCTGGAGCCACTGTTCCCGGCTTAATTCCCAATGGGCTAGGGCCAGACAAAGCCGCAGTTCCTGCTCAACGATTTCGACGGCCCCAAATTTTCCTTCTTTGACCAGCTTGCCTTTGCCCTTGAGGTAGGGGGCAGCCCACTTTAGCACTAATTCGTACTCCCCCAGGTCTAGGAGCAGCAGTAGTCCCCCCAGTAAATCTTTTTCTGCGATGTCAATGGTTGGTTGGTGGGCCGTCAGGGCTTCTAACTCTGCGTCACTGGAGGGGCGATCGGGAAAAGGCAGTTTCGGCCGGCTGGGGACGAGGGAACGAAACATATTTCCCGACAGCTCATGGTCGTAGATGGCGCGGGTTTCTGTTTGGGATAACACCTCGAAGGCTTGCTCGATAATCCGGTTGCGGGCCTCAATGGCCAGGGCATTATGTTCGCGACGGGGAAATTGGGAAAGGCGATCGCGATAGGCTTGGGTAATTTGGGCAGTGGTTGCCTTGGCGGGGACGCATAGGATGCGGTAATAGTCGAGCGGAATGCGCACAGTTTACTTTCCTATCAGCAAAAGTCAGGTCAATTAAGGTTATATTAACCAAAGAATTTTAAACACCATAGGTTGCACGCTGTAGCGTTATTGAGCCTAGCAGTCCGTAGAACATTGACCTCAGACTCCGTGTTTTCTGGATTGCTGGGCGATGGAACCGATGATGCTTTGCTTCTATGGAAGTCAATTTGATTCTAAACTGTTACTGCAGATTTCACACAGCCCTTGCGCCGCGTGATCGACTCATAAGACTAACCGAAAAATCCTGAATGTTAATGATGCATAAAGAACGGACAGCCCCAGAATTTGATAGTTCTTCGGTAGAGATCACCAAAGAAGAAGCCCTCATGCTCTACGAAGATATGACCTTAGGACGCTTGTTCGAGGATAAGTGTGCTGAGATGTACTACCGAGGCAAGATGTTTGGCTTCGTCCACCTCTATAACGGTCAGGAAGCGGTTTCCACTGGGGTGATTCGCTCAATGCGGCAGGGGGAAGATTTTGTTTGTAGTACCTACCGTGACCACGTCCATGCCCTCAGTGCCGGGGTGCCCGCGCGGGAAGTGATGGCGGAACTGTTTGGCAAAGAAACAGGCTGTAGCAAGGGTCGGGGTGGCTCGATGCACATGTTTTCTAAAGAACATGGTCTCTTGGGAGGCTATGCGTTTATCGGGGAAGGGATTCCGGTGGCGGCAGGGGCAGCCCTCCAAAGTAAATACCGCCAGGAAGTGATGGGCAATAAAAATGCTGATAATGTGACGGCTTGTTTCTTTGGGGATGGCACCTCCAATAATGGTCAGTTCTTCGAAACCCTGAATATGGCAGCCCTCTGGAAATTGCCGATTTTATTTGTGGTGGAAAACAACAAGTGGGCGATTGGTATGGCCCATGAACGGGCAACGTCCCAGCCGGAAATTTATAAAAAAGCAAGTGTGTTTGGGATGCCCGGTTATGAAGTGGACGGAATGGATGTGCTGGCAATGCGGGATGTGGCCCAAAAAGCCGTGGCCAGAGCCAGAGCCGGAGAAGGGCCAACTTTGATCGAAGCACTAACTTACCGCTTCCGGGGTCACTCCCTCGCCGATCCCGACGAATTGCGGTCTGCTGAAGAAAAAGAATTCTGGGCCCAGCGGGATCCAATTAAACGCTTTGAAAAATTTGTCACTAATCGGGGCTTGGCTACCGCCGAGGAACTAAAGGCGATTGAGAAGAAAATTCAAGAAGTTGTAAATGAGTCTGTGACCTTCGCTGAAAGTAGTCCCGAACCGAATCCGGCAGATCTGCGCAAATACATTTTTGCCGAAAGCTAAAACGGATCTTTAGAGATCTAAAAATTAAGGTTGGCGATCGCCTTTGGGGTAGGATCGCCAACCTTTTTTCATGGGTCAATTTAAGGGGCCAAATTCGGGGGCAAAAAAGTTTGCTACCATTTTATTCACTCAAAACAAGCGCAAATCGATAAAAATCAATGGGCATTACACCGCAGGAATATCAACAGCGTCGCCAAGCATTCATGGCCGAAATTGGTCAGGGAACCGCCATCCTACGCAGTGCGCCCCATGCGGTGATGCATAACGATGTGGAATATAATTTCCGCCAAGATAGCGATTTTTATTATTTAACGGGTTTCAATGAGCCCAATGCGGTGGCTGTGTTTGCCCCCCACCACCCAGAACATCAATTTATTCTGTTTGTGCAACCAAAGGATTTGGCCCAGGAAATTTGGGTCGGCTACCGGGCCGGAGTCGAAGGGGCCAAGGAAAAATTCGGCGCGGACATCACCTACTCAATTCAAGAATTAGACGAAAAACTGCCAGAATACCTCAAGGGTGGCGATCGCCTTTTTTATCACCTGGGCCGGGACGAAAAATTCAACCAAACGATTCTGCAACATTATCAACGTCTCCTGGCAACCCGCTCGAAGCGTGGTACGGGCCCCACGGCCCTTGAAGATCCGGGGCAAATTTTACATCAGATGCGCATGGTCAAAAGCCCAGCGGAACTAGATCTAATGCGTCGGGCCACAGCCATTTCTGCCAAAGCTCACCTCTGGGCACTGGAATATGCAAGACCTGGACTCTATGAATATCAAGTTCAAGCCGAAATCGAACACCTTTTCCGCCTCGAAGGGGCTGCCGGCTTTGCCTATCCTTCCATTGTTGCCGGGGGCGCCAATGCTTGTATCTTGCACTACGTCGAGAATAGTGCCCAACTCCAGGACAACGAATTACTTTTGATCGATGCAGGCGCTTGCTATGACTACTACAACGGCGATATTACCCGCACCTTCCCCATTGGTGGCCAATTTACCCCGGAACAAAAAACCCTCTACGAAATCGTCCTCGAAGCACAAAAACAAGCCATCGCAGCCGTCAAACCCGGACATTCCTACCAAAGCTCCCATGCCGCGGCAGTACGGGTCATCACCCAGGGGTTATTGGATTTGGGATTACTCCGGGGCGATCTCGAAGAATTGATCGAAGGGGAGAAATATAAGCCTTTCTTTATGCATGGCACGGGCCACTGGTTGGGGTTAGATGTCCATGACGCAGGGATCTACAAAATCGGCCCGGAAAAGGATGCTTGGACGAATTTTGCGGCGGGCAATATTGTCACCGTTGAACCGGGTATTTACATTTCCCCCTACATTGAACCGGCCGAAGGTCAGCCGGAAATTCCTGACCACTGGAAGGGCATTGGTATTCGCATTGAAGATGATGTTCTAGTCACAGATACAGGCCATGAGGTTTTGACGGCGGCTGTCCCCAAGGAAATTAAAGATCTAGAGCAGTAGGGAGGCATTTTCGAGATGCAGCGTGATTTGCTCGGCTTTGGGCTGTTTTTTCTGGGCTTAACCCTCTATCTTTTTTGGTCGGCGAAAACGGAAATGGGCACCAAGATCGGTCAAAAAATAAAAGGCGATCGCCGCTAATGGGCCTTGAGGCGTTGCGGCCATTGTGGCCATAGCTCAGAAATCGTAACAAATTTCTGGTTAAGCCTTGATCTTGCCAAAATTCCAGAATAAAGTAGCCCAAGGGTTGTACAGACTTGACACATCCATGGCGATTTTCTGTCTGTGCCCTGCAACCTTCCAGCCTAGAGAAATTGACTATGGAACTCGAATATCCAGATGACCTCCGCTATTTAGATAGCCACGAATATATTCGCCTCGATGGGGAAATTGCCACCATTGGCTTGAGTGCCCATGCCATCGATGAATTGGGGGATATTGTGTTCCTAGAGTTACCGGAGGAAGGGGATGCAATTGTTGTGGGTGAAACCTTTGGCAGCATTGAATCGGTCAAAGCCGTCGAGGATCTTTACGCGCCGATTTCCGGCACTGTCATTGACCGTAATGAGGCGTTAATCCAATCCCCAGAGATGGTTTCCGAAGACCCCTACGAAGAAGGATGGTTTATCAAAGTGCGGGTCGATAACCTCGACGATGAAATGCTCGCCGAGACGATGACCGCTGAAGAATACCGGCTTCAGGTGGCAGGCGAAGAATAGGATTGGGTGGCAGCTTGGGTTTGGGGCTTTTGGGTCTGGGCTGATTTCGCCAGGTAGATCCCCCCAAGCACCCCGCAAAAGGCGATCGCATTGGTCGGCGTTAAAGTTTCACCCAAGAGCCCCCAGGCAAACACCGCCGTAATAATTGGCTCCAAAAGGAGAAAAATCGCCACAAAGCCAGACGAAAACGTTTTGAGACTATAGACCACTAATCCCTGGCCAAAGCATTGACATAAAATGGCCAAACCAATGGCGGCTCCCCATACCGGTAGCGATTGAGGAAACAGATGGTCTTCGGTGAGCCACACAAAGGGCAACAGTAACAGACAACCGAAACCGCAGCGCCAGAGCAAAATTTGGCTTGCCCCCAGGCGATCGCGCAGATTTTCTACCAAGAGTAAATTCACCCCATAACAAAGAGCTGACAACAGGGCCAGCAGATCCCCAGTTAAATGCTGCCAGGCTAACTGGAAATCGGTCACCCCAATGGCGATCGCCCCGCCCATGGCCACCACCAGGCCCCAGAGAAAACGTCGGTCAAAGCTTTGGCGTAACCATAACCAAGCCCCCAGGGTCGTGAATAGCGGCGTCAGATTCCGCAGCACTGTCGAATTCGCAACACTCGTCTCGGCGAGGGAGAGCGCCCACAACACCACTGAACTCGAAGAAACAGCCCCCACCAACAGCAATAGGGCATAATCTTTGCCGGTGATCCGCGGGGCGATCGCCGTAACGTTGCGATCATTCGCCCTGGGTTTTAACAGCTCCCACAAGCCCAAAACCCCCGTCGCCAACCACAACCGATTAAAAACCGTGGCTCCGGCCCCTAGCTCCGTACTACACCAACGGATAAAAATCGCCGCAAACGATACCGCCAGCAACGCCAAAATGAGCAAAAATAAAGTCCATTGCAAGGGCGACTGGGTTGATGAAGATGAATCAGGAGAAACTGGGTCATGGGGAGCCGCCGCATCGGCGGTCAGAGAGTCTTGGGGAACAGGGGAAGGAGAGATCACAGCAAAATCACGTTGAAAATCTAAAAAATTGAATTAAATATTTAACCTTAACCAAATCTACAGTAGAAAACGATCAGTCCTCCCTTTGCCTGGGAAACGCAGCCAATCATCGGCAGACTCCTCACCCAGCGAAAAGCAGCGATTAACCCTAAGAAAATCCCAGAAAGTTGCTATCAAAATGAGAATTAAGTTAAATTTAGTTAAGACATCGTCATAAAAACGCCAATTTATAGGCAAAGTCCCTAAGCAACGCTTTCTTTTTATACTGCTAGTAAGCGCGAAAACCTTTGCTTCGTGGTGCGCCCTTCGGGATTGCAAAGATCGGTGGCCCCTCGCTACTTCTCTTCGCATCCACTTATTGAATCAAACATAACAAAGATTAACCCATGAAACCATCTTGGAAAACCGCTGTCCTCTGGGCACTTCCCCTACTCGTGATCGGCTTTTTTGTTTGGCAGGGAGCCTTTTCGGCGAATCCTTCCAACCTCGTTGGTAATAGCGCCAACATCCGCATGAGTTATGGCCGCTTCCTTGAATATTTAGATGCTGGCCGGGTAACAAGCGTTGATCTATATGAAGGGGGCCGCACAGCGATCATTGAAGCGGTTGACCCAGAACTAGACAACCGTGTGCAACAAATCCGCGTTGATTTGCCTGGCAATTCTCCTGAACTGATTAGCAAACTCCGGGACGCCAAGGTAGACTTCGATTCCCACCCCGTAAGCAACAATGGTGCTGTGTGGGGCATTCTCGGAAATCTAATCTTCCCAATTCTCTTGATTTCGGCATTATTTTTCCTCTTCCGTCGCTCTAGCAATATGCCCGGTGGCCCTGGCCAAGCGATGAACTTCGGCAAGTCTAAGGCGAAGTTCATGATGGAAGCGCAAACGGGAATCATGTTCGATGACGTTGCTGGCATCGAAGAAGCAAAAGAAGAACTCCAAGAAGTTGTCACCTTCCTGAAGCAGCCAGAAAAATTCACAGCAGTGGGTGCCCGAATTCCTAAAGGGGTTCTCCTTGTTGGCCCTCCTGGGACTGGTAAAACCCTCCTCGCGAAGGCGATCGCCGGTGAAGCGGGCGTACCTTTCTTCAGTATTTCTGGTTCTGAATTTGTCGAAATGTTCGTTGGAGTCGGTGCATCCCGTGTCCGTGACCTCTTCAAAAAAGCCAAAGAAAATGCCCCTTGCTTAATCTTTATCGATGAAATTGACGCCGTTGGTCGCCAACGCGGTGCAGGCATCGGTGGCGGTAACGACGAGCGGGAACAAACCCTCAACCAGCTTCTAACGGAAATGGATGGTTTCGAGGGTAATACTGGCATCATCATCATTGCCGCAACCAACCGTCCCGACGTGCTAGATTCCGCGTTAATGCGTCCTGGTCGTTTTGACCGTCAGGTGACGGTGGATACCCCCGACATCAAAGGCCGCTTGAGCATCCTCGAAGTTCATGCTCGCAACAAAAAACTAGCGGATGAAATTTCCCTTGATGTGATCGCCCGTCGGACACCTGGTTTTAGTGGTGCTGATCTCGCTAACCTCTTGAACGAAGCAGCAATTCTCACAGCCCGTCGCCGCAAGGAAGCAATCACCATGGCGGAAATTGATGACGCCGTAGACCGAGTGATTGCTGGGATGGAAGGGACACCCCTCGTTGACAGCAAGAGTAAGCGTCTGATTGCCTACCATGAAGTAGGCCATGCGATTGTCGGCACCTTACTCAAGGATCACGATCCGGTGCAGAAAGTGACGCTTATTCCCCGTGGCCAAGCCCAAGGTTTAACCTGGTTCACCCCTAACGAAGAACAGGGCTTGACGACGAAGTCCCAATTAATGGCCCGCATTGCTGGTGCCCTCGGGGGCCGCGCCGCCGAAGAAGAAATCTTTGGCCATGATGAAGTGACTACTGGTGCTGGGGGTGATCTCCAACAGGTCAGCGGTATGGCGCGCCAAATGGTGACCCGCTTTGGGATGAGTGATCTTGGCCCGTTGTCTCTAGAAAGCCAACAGGGTGAAGTCTTCCTTGGTGGTGGCTTCATGAATCGCTCGGAATATTCTGAAGAAGTTGCTTCGCGCATTGATGAGCAAATTCGGATTATCGCCGAAGAAGCCCACCGCCTTGCCCGCAAACTGGTGCGCGATAACCGGGAAGTCATTGATCGTCTCGTAGATCTGCTGATCGAACGAGAAACTATCGATGGAGAAGAGTTCCGGCAGATTGTAGCGGAATACACAACCGTTCCCGAAAAGGAGCAGTTTGTGCCACAACTCTAAACTCATAATTTGAGATTAATCTAAGGATCAGGGGGAGCCAGTCAGTGACTTGTTCCCTCTTTTCTTGGGGCAACTTTTTGGGGCGATCGCCCTTTCCTTTATAATGAGTGGCAATGTTTTTATTAGGACTACATCAGATGGCTGCCATTATTCCTTTTGCGGGTTATATCGTCGTTTTCACTGGTATTGCCCTTGCTGGCTTCCTTGGTCTACGGGCCGCAAACATTATCTAGAGAATTGATTTTTAGCGCGATATTTCGTTAGAAACTCATTCTAAAAAACTGCCCCAGGAGAAATCATTGACATGAAAAATCCGAGGCAGTTTTTTGTTGCTTATTCAGTTAAAAACGAATGCTATGGTTAAGCAGAAAAAATTTAAAAATAAGCCCCTTTGATTACGATAAAACCTAATTAAGATGGTGCTTTGCTTCGTCGGCCACTGCCACTTGTTCATCCTGGGCTAGGGTTTCTAGGAAGGGCTTAACTTCTTCACCTCCCAGCCGTCCTAGGGATTGGGCCAAACGATAGCGCACTTGCCAATCGGGATCAGCAATAAAGGGAGTTAATAGCTCAATGGCGCGGCGATCGCCTAGATCTCCGAGGGCACTGATCGCGCTGGTGCGCACCAATTCTGTTTCTGATTTGAGGGCTTCTTTGAGTAAATCGAAGGCATTAGGATTGCCCAATTCACCGAGGGCTGCCACGATGCTGAATTGCAACAACCACTCCGAAGTGGAATGGTACACCTGGGCCAAATCATCATAGGCTTCGGCAATTTTTAAGCCGGCGATCGCATCGGCGGCTGCTGCCTTGACATCCAATTCCGAATCATTAAATAAGGCATGGCGAAGCAATGCTAAAGCCTCTGTTTCAAAGCCTTGGCCCACCGCATCCATTTGACTGACCGCCGCATAACGGACCCGTGCTTCAGGATCACTCAGGAGGGGCTGAATCAGGGGAAACGCATCCTGGGACGAAAAAGCCCGGAGCTGATTTAAGCCGGAAATGCGATCGCCAAAGCTATCGGAAGAAAGCAGTTGTCGGACGGATTCGAGGGAAGCCATGAAGATGTTTTACCAAATGAAACAATGGAATTTAAGAGGCCTGGGCCATTGCTCGAATAATATCACCTTGGGTAATGATCCCAATGACTTTTTCGCTGTCCTGGGCAATGACGGGCAAACGACCCACGTGTTTCTCGTGCATTAAGTGGGCCGCTTCCCGGACAATTTTTTCGGGGTGAATCGTGTAAACTTTTTTGCTCATGACTTCCCCCACCGTTTGGCCGAGGGCCTTGTGAATCTCAGCGTCGTGCTTGGCGGGATTTTGCAGATAAATCACACTATCCAACAACATGATGTAGGGGGGCGTATCTACCCCTGTTTCTTGCCAGGTGAGGTCACTGTCTGAAATGATCCCCACCAATTTTCCCTGACCATCAACAACGGGAAGGGCGCTAATTTTTTTCTCCACAAGGAGGGCGATCGCCGTTTGGAGCGAATCATTTGCTTTGACCACGGCGGGATCGGGGGTCATGACTTCGGCAACGGTTTTGGTAATCATGATGCCAGCTTAGGGGATTTTTAGGATTTTCTGTCTTTATTTTAGGAAAATCTCGCTTTATTGTGGGGTTCTCGTAGTAGATCGTTACTTCGAGGCCGATTCAAGCTGGATAGATTCAGCCATGGCCGCTTCTAAATCGGCAATCAACTGATCCAGATCGGGGCCATGGGTTTGCCAACAGGTTTCTGGGCTGGGGTCAGCTTGGTAATATACCAGTTTCACCTGCCCATCACCAATGCAGAGGATAATTACTTCCTGCTCAAAGTCTGCCCCGGCAATGATCCCCAGGATTTCCTGGAGACGCCCCCCCACCCGTCGATTCAAGGTCTGGAGGGTTTCTGGGGAGCAGGGCACAAAATGGGGCTGGGGTTTGAGGTCAATGCCGAGGATCGTGCCGTCGTGGTGCCATTCCTGCTGGAGCCCCCAGGCGAGGGCCGTCAGTTGAGAGCGGTAGTCTTGGACGAACCAATCCACGTGCGATCGCCATTTTTCCCTGGGTTGCGGGCCTTGATTGTCGAAGGAGGAAAACATGAACTCAAACCCAATATCAGTAACTATTAATTGTTGGCAAGGATGACCGTAGCTATTGTAGCCCGAGGACTTCCCCTTGACCTGCGACCACCGTACCCACTTGCCAAGCCGCGATCCCCTGGGCCTTAAACCAAGCAACATTTTCCGCCGCTTTGGGGGCCGGCACAATCACCACATAGCCCACCCCCATATTGAAGGTGTCCCACATGGCCGATTGGGGGACATCACCCATGGTTTGCAGCCACTGGAAAAGGGTGGGGATTTCCCAGGTGCTCGGATCAATGGCCATGGATTGATCGGCTTGGAGGCACCGGGGCAGATTTTCGGGGAGGCCGCCCCCGGTGATGTGGGCCATACCGTGGATCTCCATGTTGGCCTTGAGGGCACCTTGGATCGCCTGGACATAGATTTGGGTGGGCGTGAGGAAGACTTCACCGAGGGTTTTACCCTGAAATGCTGCGGGCTTGTCGTCCCAGGACAATTGATTCATTTCAATGATTTTCCGCACTAGGGAAAAACCATTGCTGTGGACACCGCTACTGGGTAAGGCGATCGCCACATCGCCGACCTGCACTTGGGAGCCGTCTAAAATTTCGCTCTTTTCGACGATCCCCACGCAAAAGCCCGCAAGATCATATTCCCCTGCTTGGTAAAAACCCGGCATCTCCGCTGTTTCGCCCCCCAGAAGCGCACAACCACTCTGCTTACACCCTTCAACAATTCCGGCGACCACCTGGGCCAGTTGTTCAGGTTCGAGCTTGCCCGTTGCTAAATAGTCGAGGAAAAAGAGCGGTTCGGCCCCAGAGGTGAGGATATCGTTGACACACATTGCCACCAAATCAATGCCGACGGTGTGGTGCTGATCGGTCTGGTGGGCGATTTTGAGCTTTGTGCCCACCCCATCCGTACCGGAAATCAACACCGGTTGACGATAGCCAGCGGGAATTTCAAAGCAGCCACCAAACCCTCCGAGGCCACCCAGTACCCCCGGTCGGTATGTGCTTTCGACGTTATCCTTGATGGTTTTGACGAAGGAACGCCCTGCTTCGATATCTACTCCTGCTTGTTGGTAGTCCATGCGATAAAAATTCTTTATGAATTGGTCAAGGGAAATTGTCGAGTCTGACAAAACTCGAAAAGCAGATTTTACCGTGCTTTAACTTTATTCGTTGCCATTTATTTTGACCTGAAACCCCATTTTCGACTCTGTGTATACGGATGTGAAGCCGAAAAAGCCTGTGTTACTGTATGTCGGCTTAAGAAATGTAACGTGATCACAACGTTCTGACTTAGGTGTGGGTAAGCGCATTTTTTGGATGCAACGGCCCCTTTGACCAAAGGAAACCCTCTACTGTCAATTGTTTTTTGGTGAGGCATGGTTTTCGGCGGTAGTTGAATTCAATTTTTTTTCATGACCTTAAAACGTAAACATTTGCTCGCTTTGTCTGCTGCCTTTACGACCTTTGCTCCCTTGAGCTTGACCGCAGCACCAACCCTAGCAAATACGGATACGTCTCCTCGTGTTCTGGCCCGTACTCAAGTGACCGCTGCGGCAGAACGTTTAGAACCAATTACGACGTTGTTTTCTTATCCCCACGAAGAACGGACTGCTACCACCCTCTACGTCAACCAACTCCCCGTTCTCACGTTTCTCAATTCCGGTGATGCCGCCGATGATGAGGCCCAGGCGATCGCCCAAAAAGTTTCCCAAGAATTAAATACCCTCGTTGCCCAAGCGGACTTTGATGCCACGAAATTTTCTGCAAGTTGGCAGGCCGCAGGCAAATATGACTTGCTCTATGACAATGCACCCTTGATCACCCTAGATGATTCGGTTTTCCTCGCGGATCGGACAGGCAATGAGACCCAGGATGCTCTGATTGCGGTGAATCGCTTCCGGCGGATCCTCGGTGGTGCTGAACCCATGGCGGCGATCGCCAATGCCCCTAAAGCGAAAAATGTGGCGGGTGCTGGCCTGAAGGTACAACGCACCATGCAAGGCCGGGCCTCTTGGTATGGGCCGGGATTCCATGGCCGACGCACGGCGAGCGGTGAACCGTTTAATCAATATGCGATGACTGCCGCCCACAAGAGCCTACCCTTTGGCACAAAGGTGCGGGTAACAAATGTCCGCAATGGTCGTTCTGTGGTGGTGCGCATCAATGACCGTGGCCCCTTCACCCCTGGTCGCATTATCGATTTGTCCAAGGGTTCGGCCCAGCAGATTGGTTTAGTCAGTGCTGGCGTGGCTACGGTAAAGTTAGAGGTTCTGAACTAACGTCTCCATCCCTTAGCCGATGAAAGTTGTACGCACCCTTACTGGATTACAAACGGCGATCGCCCAGGTTGCTCCGAGGCAAAAAATTGGTTTTGTCCCCACGATGGGGGCGCTCCACCGAGGCCATGGCAGTTTGATCCAACGGGCAAGGGTAGAAACAGACTTTGTGGTGGTGAGTATCTTCGTTAATCCTCTGCAGTTTGGGGCCAACGAAGATCTTGACCACTATCCCCGGCAATGGGAAGGAGATCGCCAATTTTGTGACGACCTGGGGGTAGACCTCATCTTTGCCCCCACAGTAGCCGAAATGTATCCGGGGCCAGAACCAGTGCAGATCTTGCCGCCTCCTGGGTTGACCAGCGGGCTTTGTGGTCGCTTCCGTCCAGGCCATTTTACGGGGATGGCGACGGTGGTGGTGAAACTGTTGCAATTGGTACGGCCAGCGATCGCCTATTTCGGCGAAAAGGACGCCCAACAATTGGCGATTATTAAACGGCTGGTGCAGGATTTGCATCTACCCGTCACTGTCCGGGGTTGTCCCATTGTCCGGGAGCCATCGGGGTTAGCGCTCAGTTCCCGTAATCAATATTTATCTACTGCCGAAAAAGCCGAGGCGATCGCCCTTTCCCAGGCCCTCCAAACCGCCCAAGCGCTATTTCAAACGGGGGAACGGCACGCAGATCGGCTCATTGCAGCGGCCAAAGAAACCCTGGCTAAATTTCCGGGGGTACAACTGCAATATTTAGAATTAGTCGATCCAGAAACCCTGACGCCCCTGCCCCAGGTGCAAAAATCTGGTTTACTGGCGATCGCCGCCTATGTCGGTCAAACCCGTTTGATTGATAACACCATGCTAAAAACCCGTCAGCCGATTATTGCCATTGATGGCCCCGCCGGAGCCGGTAAATCTACCGTTACTCGCCAAGTGGCCGAGCAGCTCAAGCTTCTCTTTCTAGATACCGGGGCAATGTACCGGGCGATCGCCTATCTTGTTTTAGAAAACAATATCAATCCCCAGGATGAAGTGGCCGTTGCTGAACTCGTCAGTACCGCCACCATTACCTTAGTGCCCCCCAATGCGCCCACAGAACCCATTACCGTGTTGGCGAATAACCTTGATGTGACCCAGGCAATCCGCACGCCGACTGTGACGAAACAGGTATCTGTCATTGCCGCCCAAGCCGCCGTCCGCCAAGCCCTAGTGAAGCAGCAGCAACGCCTCGGTGAAAATGGGGGCCTCGTGGCAGAGGGGCGCGATATCGGTACCCATGTGTTTCCCGATGCCGAACTCAAGATTTTCTTGACCGCTACCCCCGCCGAACGGGCCAGACGCCGCGCCAAGGATCTCACTGCCCAGGGAGAAACCAACATTGACCTAGGACAACTAGAGGCAGAAATCACCGAACGCGATCGCCTCGACAGTACCCGCGCTATCGCTCCTTTGACCAAGGCTCCCGATGCGGTGGAATTAATTACCGATAACCTCAGCATTGAGGCGGTGGTCGCTAAAATTATTCATTTATATAAAGGTATAGATCAGGCCTAAATATTATTCAGGTGAAGCGGCGTTGGCGATCGCCCATTCCACCTGTCGTAAAATCCCCCGTAACATTGCCACCTCGCGGCTACTGGGGCTGGCACGGTGGTACAAATCACGAAATGTTTCCATCCGTGAGGCACTGGTGTGGGGATACAGAAATCCCACCTGCAACAACACCCGCTCTAGGTGCTGGTAATAGCCCTCTAATTCACTGAGATCGGCCAGATCCGGGGTGACTGTGGTTATTTCTCTTGGGGCAAAAGTGGGTTTTTCGGTGGCTAAACTGCGCAATTCGTAGCCACAAACAGCGACCGCCTGGGCCAAATTCAAGGATGTATATGCATCCCCTGTGGGAATGCAGACCAGCCTTTGGGCTTGGTTTAATTCGCCATTGCTTAAGCCGTGGTCTTCCCGGCCGAAAATTAGCGCACTGGGTTGATCATCCTCTAAAAACCAGGGCAAAGCTGCCTTGGGGGTTTCCACGGGCATCGGTAAACTGCGCTGGAGTCCAGTGGTGGCGATCGCCTTTTTGCAACCCGTCAATGCCGTTGTCAAATCAGGGACAACCACAGCCCGTTCGAGAAATTCCCGCCCATGGACTGCCATTAAAAAAGCCTCTTGGCCTAAATGGTTACAATGGGGATTCACTAAGAACAATTGCCCTAAGCCCATATTTTTCATCACCCGGGCAATGGAGCCAAGATTTAGGGCCCCTGCAGGTTCTACAACCACAATCCGAATATGCGTCAAACTCGCCAAGCTATTTTCTCCATCGCAGTGCAACTCCCCATTGTGCCGTGAGCGTGACCCCAAAAAAACCCTGGCGATCGCCAAATCTCATTCTGATTCCATCGGCTCAATATTTGGGTCATGGTTACCTCACCCATTGGCGATCGCCCCCCAAGATCCTTTTAAGTTGACCGCAAGATAATTTACAATCTGTAATGTTGCCATCGTGCCCCGCAAGGATTTTAATATTCTTTGCTGTAGCAAAATATTCAGTTTTCCCAAGACTGGAGCGGCAGCTTATACGAACCAAGCGCGTGACACTTACAATACAAATTAGTCCCTTAACGACTCACCATAAACCACATCGGTTTTAGATTGGCTCAAACAAGACCGAGACGTTTTCAGTTGTACGTCTAATTGCACCGAGTGATCACCCTAGTAAAAATAGTAGTACTTAAATTTTATCGAGCGAACATAAACCTATGAAAGACCTGACCAAATATCGTAATATCGGTATCTTCGCTCACGTCGATGCGGGTAAAACCACCACCACCGAACGTATCCTGAAGTTAACCGGAAAAATCCACAAATTAGGTGAAGTGCACGACGGTGCAGCCACCACTGACTTCATGGAGCAGGAGCAGGAGCGCGGGATTACCATTCAATCCGCTGCCACAAGCTGTTTCTGGAAAGATCACCAGCTCAATATTATCGATACTCCCGGTCACGTCGATTTCACCATTGAAGTTTATCGCTCCCTAAAAGTACTCGACGGTGGTGTCGGTGTATTTTGTGGTTCCGGTGGTGTAGAACCCCAATCCGAAACCAACTGGCGTTATGCCAACGACTCTAAGGTTGCGCGACTGATCTATGTCAACAAATTAGACCGGATCGGTGCTAACTTCTACAACGTTGTGAAGCAGGTAGAAAACATCCTGGCGGCAACCCCCCTGGTAATGACCCTGCCGATCGGTACAGAGAGTGAATTTAAGGGCGTTGTTGATCTGCTTACCGAAAAAGCTTGGATTTGGGACGAATCTGGCGATCCGATGAACTACGAGATCACCGATGTCCCCGAAGACATGAAGGATCAAGTAGCAGAATACCGCGAAGCCCTCGTCGAACTCGCTGTCGAACAAGATGACGAGATCATGGAAAAATACCTCGAAGGCGAAGAAGTCAGCATTGACGAAATCAAGGCTTGTATCCGGAAAGGAACCCGTGAACTGGCGTTCTTCCCCACCTACTGTGGTTCTTCCTTCAAAAACAAAGGGGTACAACTAGTTCTCGATGCGGTTGTGGACTATCTCCCCAACCCAATGGAAGTCAATCCCCAGCCGGAAACAGACATTGAAGGGAACGAAACAGGCAACTTTGCGATTGTTGATCCCGAAAAGCCCCTTCGTGCTTTGGCCTTCAAGATTATGGACGACCGTTTTGGGGCCTTGACCTTTACCCGGATTTACTCTGGGATGCTCAAAAAGGGTGACACTGTTCTCAACACGGCCACGGGCAAAACTGAGCGCATCGGGCGGATGGTAGAAATGCACGCCAACTCCCGTGAGGAAATCGATGAAGCCCAAGCGGGTGACATTATTGCCATCGTCGGGATGAAGAACGTCCAAACGGGTCACACCCTCTGTGATAAGGACAATCCGGCGACCCTCGAACCGATGGTTTTCCCGGATCCGGTAATCTCCATTGCGATCGCCCCCAAAACCAAGGGTGGTAACGAGAAAATGGGGGTTGCCCTCAGCAAGATGGTGCAAGAGGATCCCTCCTTCCAGGTAGAAACCGACCAAGAGAGCGGTGAAACCATTATTAAAGGGATGGGTGAACTTCACCTCGATATTAAAGTAGACATCCTCAAGCGTACCTACGGCGTGGAAGTAGAAGTGGGTAAACCCCAGGTTGCCTACCGTGAATCGATCACCAAGGTCATCAACGACAGCTACACCCACAAGAAACAGTCTGGTGGTTCTGGTCAATTCGGTAAGATTGATTACACTATTGAACCCGGTGAATCCGGTAGCGGCTTCCAGTTCGAGTCCAAGGTCACTGGTGGTAACGTACCCCGTGAATTTTGGCCCGCCGTTCAAAAAGGTTTCGAGCAATCCATCGAGAAGGGTGTACTGGCTGGCTTCCCCTGTGTTGACCTGAAGGTGACTTTGACGGATGGTGGTTTCCACCCGGTTGACTCTTCGGCGATCGCCTTTGAAATCGCCGCCAAGAGTGGCTACCGTCAAACCCTACCCAAGGCTGGCCCCCAAATCCTCGAACCGATCATGAAGGTGGATGTCTTTACCCCCGATGATTACGTTGGGGATGTAATTGGTGACCTCAACCGTCGTCGCGGCATGATCGAAGGTCAAGAATCCGGTGCCACTGGGATCCGCATCAAAGCCAAAGTGCCCCTCAGTGAAATGTTCGGTTACATCGGCGATCTGCGTACCATGACCTCTGGCCGTGGTCAGTTCTCCATGGAGTTCTCTCATTATGATCCTTGTCCGAAGAATGTTGCGGATGAAGTGATCAAGGAAGCTAAAGAACGGGCGGAAGCAAATAGCTAACCCTTAAAACGACGCTCTCCCACTGGGCGAGATTAGAACCAAAAAGCCGATTGGTAAAAATGCCAGTCGGTTTTTTCTTTGGTCGCCATCAACCCATTAAAAAAACTCTCCACTGAAACCCGGAGAGTTCTTTGATCAAGCCTGTCAGTATCGCTGCTTAAATGCTTTGGGCCAAGACCGCCACACCAGCGACCACCATCATCACCCCAGCAATGCGGAAAAATTGAATCTGTTGACGACGCAAGGCCAGAAAAGCCGTTCCCATGCCGATGAGGTGTAGGCTCGCAGTCCCCGCCAGGAAACCGAGGGCATATTGAAGACCTTGGGCATTGGCAGGCATTTCAGCGCCGTGGGCATAGCCATGAAAAACGGCCAGCGCCCCAATAATGAGACTACTCCACAGCAACGGCAGACGGGTGCCAAAGAAAACAAAACAACCTAACAGTAAATCGGAAAAGATAATGCCAACCTCGATCCCTGGTACGGTCATGCCGACCATGCCGAGCAAACCGCCCACCAACATCAGTCCCAGAAAACTCAGGGGGAGTAAAAAACGCCCTTGCTTTTCTTCGACTTGAACGGCCCAAATCCCCACTGCTAACATGGCAACGAGGTGATCGAGGCCCCCAAGGGGATGTTGAAAGCCATGCCAAAAGCCAGCGGTTTCGTGGCCGCCAACGTGGGCGATCGCCACCGATGGCAGAAAAACGCAAAGCATCGCCCCAAGAAATAACAAACCGTGCCGAATGTGACGCTGACCCATGGTGTCGCTCCTTTGAAACATTCCAATTTTAGTGAACAATCCCATGGGTAATATCGCTTTGGTGATGAGTCTTAAAGATTCGCTTTATTCGGTAAAACTGCAAAATATAAAATATTAAGCCTTTGGGCGATCGCCCCAGAAAAGGGCTACAACTACGAAAAGAGATGAGGCCCAAGCTGCCTGTGTTGCTGCATGACTGGCTCCTGAAAATTTGGCGACGATCGCCCCTCCCCCTAAAAATGATCGCTGTCCTGGGGGCGATCACCTTGGTGGTGCGTTTAACGCCCTTCCTGATGCCCTTGCAAGCAGCGGATATTGCCCAAACCGATCAAGCCTTTCGCTTTTATGACCGCAATGGTTTGTTTTTGGGGACAGTCCTCAGCGCCGACCAAGAAAATACCTCTGTTGTCAGCCTCGATGAAATTTCGCCCTATTTTCAGCAGGCGATTATCGCGGCGGAGGATGGTGATTTTTACCACCATGGCCCCCTGGATCTCCAGGCGATCGCCAGGGCCACTTACCAAGCCATCAAACACCAAAAAATTGTCAGTGGGGCCTCGACGATTACGATGCAGCTTGCCCGGATGTTAGGCGATCGCCCCCGGACTTTGCACGCGAAACTCCAGGAAATTTGGGTCGCCTGGCGTTTAGGGGCGGGCATGAACCGCCAAGAAATTCTCACCGCTTACATTAACCGTTTACCCATGGGGGGCAATATCTACGGCGTTGAAGCGGCAGCTCAGATTTATTTTGGTGTGGCGGCGGCAGATCTTAATGTGGCCCAGGCGACTCTCCTCGCGGCCATTCCCAACAGTCCCACCTATCTCAACCCCTATCACTATTGGGACAATCTCAAACAACGGCAGCGGTATGTGTTGGAGCGCCTCGTCGCTGAGGGTGAACTTTCTCCAGAACAGGCGGATCGGGTTTTTCAGGAAGCCGTTACCCTGCAACCGCGTCACCAGGGCATTCTCAGTGCGCCCCATTTTGTTTTTTGGTTAACAGAGCAATTAGATACCAGCCAAAACCCCGTGATTCGCACCAGCTTAGATAAAAATCTCCAGGATTTTGTTGCGGCACAGGTGCGCCAGACCGTTTTAAATTTAAACCAACATCATGTCCACCAAGGAGCGGCGATCGCCATTGAGAATCAAACCGGTGAAATCTTGGCCTATGTGGGATCTACGGATTACTTTACGCCCCAAGGCGAAACCGATGGGGTACAAGCCCTCCGGCAACCAGGCTCTACCCTCAAGCCCTTCCTCTATCAATTGGCCCTAAAAAACCGCACCATTCGCCCCAATACGATTTTGGCGGATATTCCCACCTACTATGCCATTCCCGACGCCAAACTCTATGAACCTACGGACTACGATGAAAAATTTTTAGGCCCGGTGCGGGTGCGTCTCGCTTTGGGAAATTCCCTCAATATTCCGGCGGTGCGGGTTTTAGAAAAAGTGGGTGTTGAGGCATTTTTACAACGTTTGCACCAATTGGGTTTTCAGCATCTAACCGAAGACCCCGACTACTATGGCTTGGGGCTCACCCTGGGGAGCGGTGAAGTAACCCTGATGGAGTTGGCCAATGCCTATCGCACCTTGGCCAATGGCGGCAAAAAAAGTGATTTGGTGAGTCATTTTGCTCATCCGGAATCAGCCATAACATCTCTCAGTGACTCCTCAACTTGGCAACTGATTACCCAAATGCTGAGCGATAAACAGGCCAGGGCGATCGCCTTTGGGGTCGATTCGGCGTTAAATTTACCATTTCCAGCGGCGGTCAAAACGGGAACATCCTCAAATTATCGTGATACCTGGGCGGTGGGATTTAGCGAAAAATACACTGTTGCTACCTGGATTGGTAACTTCGATGGCACACCCATGCAGCAAGTTTCAGGGGTGGCAGGGGCTGCACCGCTCTGGCGCGAAATTATGTTGCACTTGCACCATCAGCGGGAACCATTGCCATTCCCGGAGCCAGCGGCCATGGTCAAACGTCCTATTTGTGCCCTGTCTGGCAAAAAATCCACGGGCCTTTGTCCAGTCATCGTCCAGGAATATTTTTTCCCAGAAGATCTAGCCGAGTACGAAATGGATTTAGATGACTTTTACCAGGAAATTAACGGCGAGATTCGTCTCGTGTTGCCCCCCGAATATGACCGCTGGCTGGCGACCCAAATGACCTTGGCGATGCCCCAAAACGGTTTAAAAATTCTGTTTCCCCAAGATGGCGATCGCCTCCTGAGCGACCCCAACAATCCCGGCCAACTGGTAATCCAATTTCAAACCAAGAACCAAGAGCCTGTGCAATGGCGGCTCAATGGCAATCCCTGGCAACCGGATGATCCCCAGAACCCGAAGTTACGCCTGACCCCTGGCCCCCAGACCTTAGAAATTCGTCAAGGCGATCGCCAGGATCAAGTCAACTTTTCCGTAGAAGTAGCCCCGTCCCAAACCACGAAGCGGGGATTTTCAGTGAATTAAATGCTGATGTTCTGTCCCCAAAAAGATTCTAAATCTCTTGTAAGTTGGATGATTCATCGGCAGCTAGCCCAAAACAAACTGATTTTACTGACTGTGTTGTTTTTTGAAATTGCTTTCAAAGAAAATTAAACAATGATGTCAGTACTTATTTTTTGATCTCTAGCATTTCCCATTGCCAAAAATCAGCGCATATCACCTTAGAAATGCAGCATATCGTTGCCCCAGAGATGGCGTTCAATCATTTTTAAATACAAAAAAGGCTCCAGAAAATAAATCTGTAAGCCTTGACAGTACTCAAGTTTTGGTGATCTCAACAACCAGCTTGAGCATTTAATGATGTGTGGGAAGAAACATTAGCTTTACTGTAAACAAGCCAGGGGAAGTAAAGGCCATCGTTACAGAATATGCAACTGCTGTCGTCAATCTACAGGCGAGAAAATCAGGTTTTAAACAGAGATTGATTTTACAAAGTGCTTCACTTCTGTCTAAAAATCAGCTCACCAATAGAATATTGCCAGTGACTACAATGGCACTGTCGTTATTTGAATAATCTTAGGAATGGTTAATGTAAAAAAAGTAGGTGATTTTTTTTCGATCAGGGAACTTAGGCAGAAGGGCCTACAAATTCTTGGCTTAATTGGCTTGTCCATCTTGGCCGAAGCACAGATCCAAGTCGGATTGGCCCAAAGTCCTGATAATTTGCCAGACGATGAAGCGGCAGAAATTCTCCAGGTTGGCATTGGCGGCACCCCTCCTTTTTTAGTGGAGTCGGTCAACGGTGACTTTCAGGGGATTGTGCCGGATATCTGGGAAACCATTGCCTTCGTAAATGGCTGGGAATATGAGTTGATTTTGCAAACGGAAACACAAGCCGCCTTGGATGCCGTGGCCACCGGGGAATTAGACCTCCTGGTGGGGCCGTTTAGTATTACCGCCGAGCGTTTAGAAGCAGTTGATTTCACCCAGCCTTTTTTCATTTCTGGACTAGGAGTTTTGCTGCCCGAAGAGTCGCCCCCCATTTGGGAACGGGTACGGCCTTTTTTCACGCGCACGGCCCTCTCCTCGGTGGGGGTTTTGCTAGTGTGTTTATTCTTAGTGGGTAATGGCATGTGGCTCGTGGAGAGACGCCATAATCCAGAGGAGTTCCCCAACCAGTATCTGCGCGGCGTGGGCAATGGGATGTGGTTTGCCCTGGTGACTCTGACGACGGTGGGCTATGGCGATCGCTCACCCAAAACCCCTTGGGGGCGGTTTATCGCCGGAGTTTGGATGTTGATCTCTTTGATTGCGGTTTCTTCTCTAATCGGGGGATTGGCCTCGGCTTTTACCCTTGCCCTCGCTAAATTGCCAGAGGATGCAATCCGTGATCCTGGGGATTTACGCGGCACCCGCATGGCCGTTGTCCAGGGCACAACAGGGGAAGCTTTGGCCGCCGAATATCGTGCCAAAGTTGTGCAACGCCCTAGCTTAGAAGAGGCGATCGCCTTAATGGAAGCCGATAAAGCAGACGGTGTAATTTTTGATCGGCCAACCCTGGAGTATTACCTCAGTCAGAATCCTGACTTACCCTTGCGGGTTGCTGACTTTAACCTAAATACCGAAAATCTGGGTTTTGTCCTACCTTACGATAGTCCCCTAGCTCTGCCCCTCGATGTGAGTATCGTGGCCCTCGAAGAAGACGGTACCCTCGTCCGCACTGCCCAAGACTGGCTCCAAGGGAACTCAATTTAGAATAGACACTAGAGATAATTTGTTACCAACGGAGAAAAACAGCCCCTATGAAAATGCTTCACACCATGATTCGGGTTGGCAATTTAGAAGAATCCCTCAAATTTTATTGTGATGTTCTGGGGATGAAACTCCTGCGCCAAAAGGATTACCCCGGCGGCAAATTCACCCTAGCCTTTGTCGGTTATGGCGACGAAAAAGAGAATACCGTGATCGAGCTAACTCACAACTGGGACACCGACAGCTATGACCTCGGCAATGGCTTTGGTCACATTGCTCTGGGTGTGGATGATATCTATGGCACCTGCGAAAAAATCCGCGAGCTGGGCGGTAAAATTTCCCGGGAACCCGGCCCCATGAAGCACGGCACCACAGTAATTGCCTTTGTCGAAGATCCCAATGGCTACAAGATCGAATTGATCGAAATGAAAAAGGCCGCCGCTTAGAGCTGATTGATAAAGCCCCCCGGCCCCCAGTCTGGGGGAGATTTTAGGAGGCAGATCAACAGACTTCTTCGCCTTCAAGAAAACCTTCGTTTATTGGATCTTGCCAATCTGGCGGCCCACAGCTTCGATTTCAGCGTAGTTTTCGTTGCTGGTCTGAATAAACTGGGTCGCCCCAAACAAATCAAGAATTTCTTTGTGGTCAGGATTATTGGGATCGAGTTGGAGCAAAGCCTGTTGCACTTTATCCCGGAAGCCTTCCCCATAGCGTTCGTCCACGTCGGGGGAAATGACCCAGTGATAGTCGTAGTAGGCGGGCGATCGCCAAATCACTTTTACTCTATTGGTATCTACTTCCCCGGCTTCGACGCGACTATTCCACACCTGCTCATTGAGCATTCCCAGGTCATAGGTACCCGCTTCGACCAGTTGGATGGTGGCATCGTGGGAGGCCGAAAAACCCACTTCCCCTTGGAAATCTTCAAGAGAGACTCCGGCTTGTTCTAGGTAGTATTGGGGCATCAGGCGGCCAGAGGTGGAGGATTCGCTGCCAAAGGTGAGAGTTTTGCCTTTGACTTGGGTTAAATCTGCGTCACTGGCTAATTCCCCTAGGCCACTATTCACATTTGCAATCAGTACCGAGTGAAATTCGGCGTCAATATCCCGTTGGGCGATCGCCTCAGCCCCAGGGACTTGCAATCTCGCTTGGACACCCGTCAACCCACCAAACCAGACTAAATCTAAATCTCCCACCTTAAAGGCTGTGACCGCGGCGAGGTAATCGGTGACGGGTTTATATTCCACAGGTACTCCCAGTTCAGCACTCAGATAATCCGCCAGCAGGCCATAGAGTCGCTGTAATTTTTCAGGATCTTGGTCGGGAATCGCCCCAGTCACCAAGGGTTGCACTGCCGTTGTCGAGGTTTCATTTTCAACGGGACTAACATCCGTAGTCGATGGGGCGGTACAGCCAAAAACACTGAGGGAAAGCAGACAGAGGGCAGACAGGAGCCGTTTTTTCATGGGTAATTTCTCAAGGGAAAGAAAAAGATTTATTCCCAACTTAAGATAGCAATTAATGTTTTCTCCCCCCAATGGCTTTCGTAATGGCATCTGCTTTGTGGCCCCTAATTTGGTTTTACGCTGTTTCTTTTTCCTGCGGGGTTTTGATGCTCCGTATTTGGCGATCGCCGCGCCCCCGTCCTCTGGGATGGTTCTGGGTGGCGGGGTTTGTCCTCGTCCTCACCTGGGGAATGAACCTGATTTCGATGGCTTGGGCTGCTTGGTGGGGCGGTATCGCTTGGTTGCTGTTGATCCTCGTGCCATCTTTGGGCTTGCGGCAGATCCAGGGTCTTTTGTCCCGGCAAGATTTTCAGCGGGCCTACCAATGGGCTTTGTATTTGCGATATCTCCATCCCTTTGATGGTTGGTGGGAACAACCGCAGATCATTCGCGCTTTAATATTGAGTCAACGGGGCCAACTCACCCCAGGCTTAAATCTTTTAGAAAAATACCAGGATCACCCCAGTTTTTTGGCCCGTCAGGCGATCGCCATGGATTATGCGATGCGGTTTGATTGGCCTGGACTGCTGACTTGGCTCCGGGGAATGGCGCAAACCCCCCAAGAACCTTTGCTTTTGGTTTACTATTGCCGCGCCCTGGGGGAAACGGGTCAACTGCCTGAACTCTTACAACTGGTGCTGAAACCAGAAACCAAAGCGCAACTGTTGCGGGGGAGCGATCGCCGTCAGTGGCATTTGGTATTGCTATTTACGGCGGCTTTTTGTGGCGAAATCAAGACGGTGCAACGGTTATTGACAGGCCCTCTCCGGGATTATGCCAAAGAGATCAAGGGTTTTTGGCTGGCGATCGCCCACTACGGGGCCGGAAGTGTCTCCCAAGGAAATGCCATTTTACAGACCCTCCAGGAGGACTCAAATAAACGTTTCCGCAATGCCGTCCAGATGCGCCGCCAACATCCTCCCCGACCAGCCCAATCGCTCCTCCCCATAGACGCTTATCCTGATCTGGCCCGCCTCAGTCGCCTGGTACGGCAAGAAACCCAAGAGCAGCTTTATCAATCCCTCGTGGGCCAACCACCTGCGGGGCAAAAGCAACTTTCGGTGAATTCTGTTTTAGTTGCCGTCAATTGTCTCGTATTCCTGGGGGCGATCGCCGCTAGTAATCCCGAAAATCCAGAAGCGGTTCTCCAGGGTGGTGGTTTCATTCCCAACCAAGTGTTGCAGGGGGAATGGTGGCGCTTGTTTACGGCGAATTTTATCCATGTGGGGCTGGCCCATCTCTTGATGAATATGGCAACCTTGGCGTTGCTAGGCCCCTTTGCCGAAAAACATCTGGGGCGATCGCGTTATCTCCTCGTTTATTTAGGTAGTGGTTTCGGGGCGACGGTAACGCTGTTTGGGTTGGTGCTGTTGGCCCAGGGCTTTGACTATGAGGCGTTTCCGGCGTGGTTGGCCTATCTCACTACAGAAATTCGCTATGGCTACCAGGTGTGGGTCGGGGCTTCTGGGTCGATTATGGGCATGATCGGGGCGATCGCCGTGGTGTTGTGGCAGGGGTGGCGACGGTTTCACCTCGAAGCTGCAGGCAGACAATTTCGCCTGATTTGCTTAATTATTGTGATCCAGTTTGCGGTGGATCTGAGTTCCCCCAATGTCAGTTTTTACAGCCATTTACTGGGCCTCTGTTGGGGAGTTACCCTAACCCTTTTGTTAAGAAGACTTTAAGGGGAATTGCTTTTGGCAATCGAAACAGTATGCTTTTCCGTCAAAGCGAATTTTATTATTAAAACAAAACATTGCGACTTTTTTGGAAATAGGTTGCTTACAGCAATAGCAATAGTATTTTGTTTTCTTTGTCTGTTCTATTGAAACGGGGTGCTGATTGTCTCTTTCTCTAGAAATAGAAAATTTTTTATAGTAATCAAACTGGGAAGGTCGATGATAACTGACTAGGTTTTTCGCTATTTGCTGCAATGATTCGGATGAAATTATTTTTGTGATTGAACCAAGGGTTGTCAATATACTTTCATTATTGAGATTGTCTCGTGTTTGTTTATAAAATTCGTCTGACTTAATGACAGCATCTGTTTTAAAATCTTTTGCCTTGGGACGAATCACGCGAGATTTTGGCGAAACTAAAACATAGGCAAGAAAATGGGGTTGTAATGGTATTCCCAATCTTTTAGGTAGTATTTCTTCACCCTGGAGAAGGTTCTTTAAAACTTTGATGTGTCTTTTATTTTGCTCAATGGGAGACTCTATTGCCCTGTAGCTTTTCTGGAATGAAACTAAAAATTCGCCATGTTCTGTGATTTTGATACTACGGGCATAATGTTTTGTTTCTAAGATATAAAAATCAAGAAATCTATTGATTAAGATATGGTCAATTTGAGCAACTAATCCATTATGCTCAATTCTAAGATCGTGAATAATCGCCCAGTTTGGTGAATTTTTATAATAAAAATCAATAAAATAAGCAGAATCCTTTTCTCCTTGATTACCAGAGGTGAGTCTCTTTAGCTCTGTTTTTGCCCGCAAAACTTTTGCTTCGGATAGATTAGGTAAATTGATAATCGTTTTTAACTGCTCTATGTTTGCATCAATGGGAGCTTTTTCTTTAATGATCATTTAGAAATAGTTTGAATCTTGTAATTTTACTTCGGATTAACCTTGCTCAGTAAGTAATTTTACTAGAGCACTCTTTTTTAGCTTACTATATCCTTTTAAGCCACGTTTTTTAGCCATTTTTTGGAGCTCTGCCTGGGTAAAAGTCGTAAGAAACTGCGGATCAATAATTACGTCTGGCAGAGGTTCAGGGGTTGTGTAAAAAATTTCTTTGAAAATATTTAGTTTTTTCCCTCTGGTAATGCCGCATTTTATTTTTGTGACATCCATTAAATTTTCTTTCCAATATTGACGCGGAGCATTTTCAATACGTTCAACTGCATTGGCGAGCTTAACGCTACCCAATTTCAGGGGATTAATTGGACGCTTCATTAGATAGTCCAGACCCACTTTGATTTCCTCCCTAGTTGCTGTTGCGAGGTTAATCTTAGCAAGCTTTTCTTGAGTAAGAATGCGGGCCGATTCTTGAGTTTCTGGGGAATCATCAGCAACAATACACCAAACTTTCGTCAATCCTGCTTCTTCGGCGGCAGCAAAAACGAAGCTATTCGCAATCACTTGATAAGATTCAGAACCGATTTGTTTGACAATTAAAGGAATCCAATTTCTATTTTCAGCATCATTAATGGCTTTGGCTGCTCCTTGAATCAAAAAATCATGGACTTGTGTATCTATCCCTGTACTGATTTCATCGAGATAGAGATGTAATAATGCACCTACTTCTTGTTTCATTAAATAAAATACTCCCGAACTAAATCACGATAATATTCACGTGCTTTTTTACTTGTAAAAACTGCTGGACGATTAGAAAATGCAGCGGATGCAATGTGAGCATAGCTAGGCATCTCAAATATTTCGAGATTTTTGTGAGCTGGGCGATATTTAGGAAAAAAGAAGCGCATCAAATCAATTTGCTCTTCTTTTTTAGCTTGTTTAATGATTTTAGTAATTGCCTCTTGTGCTTGCCTTTTTTGAGTTGGAGTAATTGCTTCTCCATTAAAGAAAATTGGTAGGGGAACTGGGTCTGATAATTCTGAAGCGATTCCAAATCTTTCAGCATCTACGTCAAACTGCCTGCGCGATTCCCCCAACATAGGAAAAATTGTTTTCATGGCAGTAGCTGCATTTTTAAATGAAGCAATACCATTGTGTTTAGATGGCATCAGGATAACGTCGGCAGCAGCGATCGCCTCTTCGGTAAATCTATTTGTACCGGGAGGAGAGTCGATCAAAATATAATCATAATTATTTTTCAAAGGATTTAAAGATCGCCGCAAAAAGCTCTTGGTTAAATATTTAGTATATTGAGTTTGCTCTTGATGTAACTCTTCATCTACTGGGATTACATCAAACCCATATTCTTTTCCGCTTTTTGTTTTCAAAGTATATCTCGAAATAACATCTTGGATGTCATGGTTTTTATGATCTTGGAGATATTCTGAGAGTTTAAGTTTACCTAGTTTAACATCTAATAAATCTGTCAAGTCTTTCTGGTTAGGGTCAAAATCTACAACCAAAACTTTCTTGTCAAATCCAAGAGAATTGTCTGGCTTTCCCTGGGGGAGCGATAAAATACCTGCAAGGTTGATGACAGTCGTTGTTTTCCCGACACCGCCTTTATTATTGTAAATAGCAACGAACAATGAGCGTTTTTGATTATCGATATAATGCTTAATAAGCTTAATTTTTTCATCGATATTATCAGCCGTTAATTTTATATTTTTGGTGTAGGGATAAACGACTTTTCCGTGCCGTCGAAATAATTGAATATATTCTGCGTTGGTAATGATTCCCCATTTAGCAGAATGGCAATGTTTTGATTTTGGATGTAAATAACCCTTGAGTTGACTGACTGTTTTTTTATAATCGTTAGAGCCAAAACTTAAATCAAGTTGTCTTTTTTTTAGTTCAATGAGTAATGATGGATTTGCTTTAGTATGACAAAAGATATCATCCCCATAATTTTTGCGAGCCGCTAAGTCAACTTTTGCTCCACCATTCCCGACTAAGTATTGGCTCTCAATTTCATTTAATTCAAATCCCAAAAAAGGTAAAATTGCGGGTCTCATTAACATTGCTTCAATTTGCGGCTCATTTGCATCGGGAGCTAATGACAACCAAGCATCTTTGAGATTGAGATTTGACATAAGACAGCATTATATTTTGAGGCTCAAGTGATTATCTTATCAGACTTTAAATGTTGGGATCTCATCACAGCGGCAACTCATGACTTTTATGAAAAACATGACTGCATTGCACCAACTGCTGCACAGCTTCCGGTTGCCAATTTCCCTCAATGTTCCGTTGGGTGAGGACTAACAAACGCAGGCTATAGCAGGCTGGAAATCCTTCAATCTCTAGCCAGACCAAATCACTTTCTGCTTCGATGGCAATCCGTTCCTCTGGCATCAATTCCGAGGCAATACTTTCGACCGTATCGGCTAACTGCACCAACAAGCGACAAAAATCTTCAAATTCTGCTGCGGTTAATTCCACAGCCCAATCATCGGCTCCAACCAAGCCCTGGAAAGTCCGGGTGGGGTCAGGATCCCAGCCTAACCGCCAACCCGTTCCTTTTTTGAGCGATCGCCCCATTTATTCGCCTCGATACTCTGGTTCACGCCCGTAAAGATAGACGAGGTAGCGCAATTTGCCAATGAGGTCATCACTCAGCATTTCCGGCTGGTAGCGCCAAGTCCAGTTACCGGCGGCCACCCCAGGGGTATTCATCTTGGCCTCAGACCCCAAACCGAGCAGATCTTGGAGGGGGAAAACTGCCAGATTTGCCACGGAACCCAAGGCCAGACGGATCAGACCCCAATGAATTCCCTCATCGCAGAGGCAACCGAGGTAATCCGTGACCCGTGCCTTTTCTTCGTCACTGCGCTTGTCAAACCAGCCCACAGTGGTGTCATTGTCGTGGGTACCCGTGTAGACAATACAATTGCGATTGGTGTAGTTGAACGGTAGAAACGGATTAGCGCGATCGCTATCGAAGGCAAAGTGCAAAATCTTCATCCCCGGTAAGCGATATTTATCCCGTAGAGCCTCCACGTCCGGCGTGATTACCCCCAGATCCTCAGCGACGATGGGCAATTCACCGAGTTTATCTTTGAGTAACGCAAAAAATTCGTCACCCTTAGCCTTAATCCAGCGGCCATTCATCGCCGTTTTTTCCCCTTGGGGCACCGCCCAAAACGCTTCAAAACCCCGGAAGTGATCGATACGAACAATATCGACATACTCCAGCATGGTTTTAATGCGCTCGATCCACCAGGAATAGTGACGGCGCGAAAGGTTACGCCAGTTGTAGACTGGGTTGCCCCAGAGTTGGCCCGTTTCGCTGAAATAATCCGGTGGGACTCCCGCCATCCACTTGGCAGCCCCGGTTTCATAATCGAGACGGAAAATTTTCGGATGGCCCCACACATCGGCGCTGTCGTGGGCCACATAGATCGGCAAATCCCCAAAGATTTGGATGCCCTTTTCATTGGCATAGCTTTTTAGGGTTGACCACTGGCGGAAAAATTCCGATTGGACGTATTTGTGGAAAAAGATTTGATCGGCGAGGATCTCTGTCTGCTCGGCGATCGCCTTTGGGTCACGCCAAGCAAGGGCTGCATCCCAGTCATACCAGCTTTTGCCATCGTGGGCTTCCTTGAGGGCCATAAAGAGCGCATAATCATTGAGCCAATAGGCCTGCTCTTCACAAAAGGTTTGAAATTCTTGTTTTCTCTCTGGGGTCGCCACCGCCTGGAAGCGTTTACAGGCTTTTCTCAGGAGGGGCATCTTAAAGGCGATCGCCTGATCATAGTCCACCTGGTCTCCAGGACAACTCGGACAGGCCGCCAAATCAGCTTCTTCTAATAAATCTTCTGAAGCCAGCCATTCCAAATTTAACAGCATCGGATTGCCCGCAAAGGCCGAGTAACACAGATAAGGAGAATTCCCAAACCCCGTTGGCCCCAGGGGTAGAACTTGCCAAACCTGCTGTCCACTATCGGCAAGAAAATCAATAAATCGATAGGCTTCTGGCCCTAGATCGCCGATTCCAAATCGACCCGGCAAAGACGTAGGATGCAACAGAACACCACTAGCACGACGTTGAAACATACGCAGATTACAAGCTCACAATTTTTCTCTACTGGCCATCCTAGCAACCGTTTCCCGTACAGCCGGAGATTGTGACGATTTTTGACAGCTTAAGGTCAAGGTTTGCCTATATCCCGCCCATTCTGCCCAAATACTTTCCTTTTTTCCTTGCTTTTCCATTAAGTAATCCTTTAGCAAGAGCGCATCCCCCAAACACAGTCGTTACCATTGGGGCAGACCCATAAAGGAAAAAGCCTATGCCAGATCACAATAACGACATTACCCAAAGTCCCAGTCTTGACCGCGACTGCACCACCCTCTCCCGCCATGTTTTGCAACAGCTCCAGAGCTTCGACACGGCGGCCCAGGACATCAGCGCCATCATGAATCGTATTGCCCTCGCCGGAAAGCTTGTTGCCCGTCGCCTCAGTCGCGCTGGCTTGATGGAAGGGGTTCTCGGCTTCACAGGCGAAGAAAATGTCCAAGGAGAATCTGTCAAACGGATGGATCTCTATGCCAACGATGTCTTTATTTCCGTTTTCAAACAAAGTGGCCTCGTCTGTCGCCTCGCCTCCGAGGAAATGGAAAAACCCTACTACATTCCTGAAAACTGCCCCATCGGTCGCTATACACTGCTCTACGATCCGATTGATGGCTCCTCCAATGTCGATATTAATCTCAACGTGGGGTCTATCTTCTCCATTCGCCAACAGGAAGGCATGGATCTTGACGGAGACGCCGCCGACCTCCTCCAAAATGGCCATAAACAGATTGCTGCTGGTTATATTCTCTACGGCCCTTCGACCATGTTGGTTTACTCCATTGGCACAGGGGTTCACTCGTTTATTCTCGATCCCAGTTTGGGGGAATTTATCCTCGCCGAAGAAAACATCACAATGCCCAACCATGGCTCGATCTACAGCGTCAATGAGGGGAATTTTTGGCAGTGGGAAGATTCGATTCGGGATTATATCCGCTATATGCACCGCCACGAAGGTTACACGGCCCGCTACAGCGGTGCCCTTGTGGGAGATTTACACCGCATCCTGATGCAGGGGGGCGTATTTCTCTATCCTGGTACGAAGAAAAAACCAGAGGGCAAACTGCGCCTCCTCTATGAAACAGCGCCATTAGCCTGGCTCATTGAACAGGCCGGGGGAAAAGCCAGTACAGGTACCATGCCGCTCCTGGATTTTGTGCCGACCTATCTCCACCAGCGCACCCCGACGATCCTCGGCAGTGTGGAAAATGTGGAATTGGTTGAATCGTTTATCCAAGAGGCAGAGCGAGAAACCGTCGGTGTTTAAGCATTGAGAGGATGTGGCAAAAATTCGGATCGACAACTGTGAGGTGAAGCTGAATGCAAGAGTTAACGGGGCGCATTGCCCATCAATCCTTGGGTGTTGGCGTATGGGTTCTCGAAACAGCAGCGGGGGTCAACTATGAACTGCGGGATTTGCCCCAGGTCTATCAGCAGCCAGGGCTGAAAGTTACTGTAACGGGAGAAGTCCTCGCCGATACGGTTTCTGTTGCCATGGTGGGGCCAATTTTCGCCGTGGGTACTGTTACAAAACTTTAGCGCTACACTGAAGGCACTTGTACGCTTACCTGACATCAGTCTTGATGATGGTCGGCGATCGCCTTCTAAAAATCAGCCTTTTTAAAACCCTTTCATCATAAAACTCTTAAATACCATGCGTGTCCTCCTCATTTATCCGGTTTTTCCGCCCACCTTTTGGTCCTACGAAAAAATCCTTGAACTGGTCAACCGCAAGGTGCTGCTGCCCCCCTTGGGCTTAATTACTGTGGCGGCGATTCTACCCCAAGAATGGGAATTTAAGCTGGTTGACCGCAATATCCGTGCTGTCACCGAGGCGGAATGGGAATGGGCCGATCTGGTCTTGATGTCGGCGATGATCGTCCAAAAGGATGACCTGCTCGATCAAATCAAAGAAGCCAAAAAACGAGATAAATTAGTGGCCGTTGGTGGCCCCTACCCGACGTCGGTACCTGAAGAAGTCCAGGATGTGGGGGCGGACTTTTTGATCCTCGATGAAGGGGAAATCACCCTGCCGATGTTTGTGGAGGCCGTTAATAATGGCGCAACCTCAGGCACCTTTCGGGCTGAGGAAAAACCCGATGTCACCACCACCCCTGTCCCCCGTTATGATCTGCTGGAATTGGATCAGTATGATTCGATGTCAGTGCAATTTTCCCGGGGCTGTCCCTTCCAATGTGAATTTTGTGACATCATCGTTCTCTATGGGCGCAAACCCCGCACCAAAACCCCAGAGCAGCTTCTTAAGGAGTTAGATTGCCTCTACGAATTGGGTTGGCGACGGAGTATTTTCATGGTGGATGATAATTTCATCGGCAATAAACGCAATGTCAAACTCCTCCTCAAGGCCCTCAGGGAATGGCAACGGGAACATCAATATCCTTTCCGCTTTAATACCGAAGCTTCGGTGGATCTCGCTGACGATCCAGAACTGATGGATTTGATGGTGGAATGTTTCTTTGATGCGGTTTTCCTGGGTATTGAAACCCCTGACGAAGAGAGTTTACAACTGACGAAAAAATTTCAAAATACCCGCAGTTCCCTCGCTGAATCCATTGACAAAATTATTCAAGCGGGATTGCGACCCATGGCAGGCTTTATCATCGGTTTCGATGGGGAGAAAAAAGGGGCAGGCGATCGCATTATCAAATTTGCAGAACTGACGGCGATCCCCACCACCACCTTTGCGATGCTCCAGGCGCTACCGAATACGGCTCTCTGGCACCGCCTCGAAGCAGAAGGGCGACTCCGGGCGAAAAAGGACGGCAACATCAACCAAACGACCCTGATGAATTTCATCCCCACCCGTCCCCTCGAAGACATTGCCAATGAGTATGTCCACGCCTTTTGGCAACTCTACGATCCCCACCTTTATTTAGACCGCATTTACCGTTGTTTCCTGAAATTGGGCGCGCCCAAATGTCATCCCCCGGCCAAGTTGCCCAGCCTGGTCGATCTCAAGGCATTGGCGATCGTCATTTGGCGACAGGGCATTAAACGGGATACCCGCTGGCGCTTCTGGCACCATTTATTTGGTATTTTGCGCCACAATCCGGCAGTTTTTGAGCATTACCTCACCCTCTGCGCCCACAACGAGCATTTCCTGGAATATCGCCAGATCGTCAAAGACAGCATCGAAACCCAGTTAACGGAATTTTTAGAACAGGAAGAAACCTCTACTCCCACCCCCGTTACGGTGTAATTCCCACTGGGCCAAGCATGTAAAAATAAAACTCCCCGATTTTTTAACAATGGGGGAGCTTTTTATTGCTTTGGGCAGGATAAAGAAATTTAGAGAGCCATGGCAGCGAGGGTCTGGTCTAAAAGGGCGATCGCCTCATTGATTTCTGCGGCGGAAACAATCAGAGGCGGCACAAATCGGATTACCTTCGGGCCAGCGGGAGCCAACAGTAAACCCTTTTCCATCGCTGCTTTGACCACTTCAATGGAGGTGAGTTCGAGGTCTGCTTTAATTTCCATACCATTGATCAAACCCCAGCCCCGGACATCGCTGAAGTAGGGATATTTTTCGGCCAGGGTCTTTAAGCCCGCCCGGAGCTGCTCCCCACGGGCGTTGACATTTTCGAGTAGGTTTTCCTGTTCGAGGGTTTCAACCACCGCTAGGGCCGCCGCACAGGAGAATGGGTTACCGCCAAAGGTGCTGGCGTGTTCCCCAGGGTTAAAGACCGCACAGGAATCCTTGCACATCATCGCGCCAATGGGGATTCCTCCTGCTAATCCCTTCGCACTGGTGAAAATATCCGGTTCAATGCCGAGGTTTTCGTAGCCCCAGTATTTGCCAGTTCTCCCAACGCCAACTTGCACTTCATCGAGGACAAGGAGAATTCCGTTTTCGTCACAAATGCGCCGCACTGCTTGGAAATATTCCACATCACCAGGCCGGACGCCCCCTTCTCCCTGGAGGGCTTCGAGCATAATGGCGGCGACGCGGCGGTTCCCTTCATCGATGTCGGTGATCGCTTCTTCGAGGGCGCGAATGTCGTTGTAGGGCACGTAGGCAAACCCATCGGGGAGCGGGTCGAAATGTTTTTGGTATTTGGGTTGTCCGGTGGCGGTAATCGTTGCAAGGGTACGCCCATGGAAGCTCGATTTCGCCGAAAGGATCACGGGTTGTTCGAGGAAATCTGAGACGGTATGGGCATATTTACGGACTAATTTAATTGCTGCTTCGTTGGCTTCGGCCCCGGAGTTACAGAAAAAGACTTTATCGGCACAGGAATGTTCGACGATCCACTGGGCTAAAGCACCTTGCTCTGGGATGTAGTAGAGGTTAGAAATATGGTGCAGTTTTTGAATCTGCGCACTGACCGCTTGGATCAGGGCTGGGTGGGCATGGCCCAGGGTGCAGGTGGCAATGCCTGCGACAAAATCGAGATAACTTTTCCCTTCGGTATCCCACAGACGACATCCTTCCCCCTTGGCGATCGCCACCGGAAAGCGCCCATAGGTATGCATCACATACTGATCGAACTGAGTTGGGTTAAAGCTTTGGGCTGGGGAATGGTTCAGTAGCGTTTGGGGACTCACGGGTTACTCCTCTTCGATGGCGAGACTCAAAGTTAAATTTCAGTTTAGCCAATGGGTAATCTTTTTTGCTAAATACAAGGGGGGAATGAGCTAAAGAAATTCTATGTTTTTTTAGCTTCCTACGGGTCGGCTGAAATTGTCTGCAACTTTCCTTACAAACATCAGACTTATCTTGAGGTTCATCGGTGTACAGCATTGAGCAAAAATATAGACGCCTCAGGGGGCAACTGCAATTGGGTCTGCTGATGCTTGTGGCGCTGTTTCTGCTGGGGACAAGTTGGTTTATTGTCGTGGAGCAGTGGTCATGGGTAGATGCGGCCTACATGACGATGATCACCTTAGCCACGGTGGGCTTTGGGGAAATTCATCCCCTAGGCGATCGCTCTCGGATATTCACCATTATTCTGATTTTTTTGGGCTTGATTGCGGTTGGTTATATCGTCAACCGTTTCATCGAAGCAATGATTAGCGGCTATTTTCAGGAGATAAAAAAATTGAAACAGTATCAGCAGCAAATTAGTCGTCTCAATAACCATTACATTGTTTGTGGCCTCGGTCGCACAGGGCAGCAGGTGGCCCGGGAATTTCTCGCCGAAAATATTCCCTTTGTCGTCATTGACCAAGATCCCGACATTATCGAAGCCGCTCAGGATCAAGGCTACATTTGCATCCAAGGAGATGCCACCCTCGATCAACATCTCCATGAAGCGAAAATCGACCGGGCAACTTGTTTGGTGGCGGCCCTCAGCTCCGATGCAGAAAATCTCTATACGGTACTCTCTGCCAAAACATTGAATCCAAAAATTCGGGCGATCGCCAGGGCCAGTACCGAAGAAGCCGTGGAAAAATTACGCCGTGCCGGAGCCGATGCCGTTGTTTCTCCCTACATTACCGGGGGACGTCGCCTGGCCGCCGCTGCCCTTAGACCCCAGGTTATGGATTTTGTTGATGGCATTTTGACTGGCGCAGAACGGTCTTACTACCTCGAAGAAATCCGTGTGGATAGCAATTGCGGCGGTTACATTGGCAAAAGCCTCAGTGAAGCTCGACTCAGGGTACAGTCCGGCGCCCTCGTCCTCGCCATTCGCCGTCAAGATGGCAGCCTTATTCCTGGGCCGACGGGTGATACCTTACTGTTATCTGGGGACTTTTTAATTTGTATGGGCACAGCTGAACAACTGCGTAAATTAAATAGTATTTTGATCCCTGTACAAACCGATGGGCCTCTACGCCCCCCCCAGCGCTAGGTCAGTGTTTCCTGAAACAATGCTCCACCCAGGCTAGGCCACAAAAAATATTGATACAAACTTTTGTTAATATTGATACCAACTTAGAATTCTTGAGATAATAAGAGGAATCCACCCACCATGACTGACAAGAAAATTGTAGTTTCCCCGTCCATTCTTTCAGCGGATTTTAGCCGCCTTGGTGAAGAAATTAAAGCAGTCGATGAGGCTGGCGCTGATTGGATCCACGTCGATGTCATGGATGGTCGTTTTGTCCCGAATATCACCATTGGGCCGTTAATCGTTGAGGCGATTCGTCCCTACACCAAAAAGCCTTTGGATGTGCATTTGATGATCGTTGAGCCGGAAAAATACGTGGCAAATTTTGCTAAAGCTGGCGCTGACATTATCTCCGTCCACGCCGAACACAATGCGTCTCCCCATCTCCACCGCACCCTCTGCCAGATTCGTGAACTGGGTAAAAAATCTGGGGTTGTGCTGAATCCTTCTACGCCCCTTGACATCATTGAGCACGTCCTTGATGTTTGTGACCTGATTTTGATCATGAGCGTAAACCCTGGGTTCGGCGGCCAAAGCTTCATTCCTTCGATGGTAAACAAGATTGAAAAACTCCGGGCCATGTGTGATGAGCGCGGCCTGGATCCTTGGATTGAAGTCGATGGTGGGATCAAGCCTGCTAATGCGTGGCAAGTGATTGATGCGGGTGCGAATGCGATTGTTGCAGGCTCTGCTGTTTTCAAAGCCCCCAGTTATGCTGAGGCGATTGAAGGGATTCGTAACAGTAAGAAATCAGAAGCGGTTGCGGCCTAGGACATCCCCCTAAATCCCCCTTCAAAGGGGGACTTCACACCAAAATTACTTCACAATAAATAATTGGGGAAAGACGAAACTGTTTTTCCCTATTTTTGTGGCCAAGGGAGTCTGGTGGCATAATCGAAATGCTCCCCTCCAGAATGGTTGTGCTGTGAAAGAGTCGGATTTGCGTCGATTGGCGGAACAGGGAAATCCCCAGGCGATCGCCCAGGTGTTAAGGCAAGCGTTTCAACCCCACCAGATCCGGGTGATGCTCAAACGAGTGACTGATAAGCACCTCAAAATTCAACTCGAAGGTTTTAATGTCCCCGACCAGGCGATCGCCAAACAAATCCTTACCCCTTGGCAGAAAATCTGGGAGCACACGATCACAGAAACCTTTACTGTTGAAGGTATTCGATTTGGGGAAGTTACCCCCGACTGGGAATGGACAATTGTAGCGGGCTTACTCTCCCCAGCCGAACGGGAACCCTCCCCGGAAGCACTCAGTGCCCAAGAATCACCTAAAAAGGCAGCCCTCAAAAACGATGATCTCACCCTGAAACTCCGGCAGCTACTCGCTGCTTATCTATGGAGTATCAAAGTTACCCCTTCTGCTGGGGCCTTGGTGATCAAGTTAACGGTCATTGACCAGCGCGATCGCCAAGATTATTGCCAGATTATCCAGCAGGCTTTGCAGCATTTCTCCCTGGACGATGTCGAAAAAGTTTACCTCAATGTCTACCATCGCCAGCAACGACAATACCTCCTCAAAACCTGTTTTTCTCTCCATGGTGCTCTGCCGTCCCAAATCCCCAACCAGCGCCCCCGGTCACGGCAACTGCCTCCGGATACCCCCCAGGCGCTCCTCATTGGCGGTAGTCTGGGTCTGATTCTCTTTTTGCTGCCCCCCAGTCGCTTTATTCTGAATACCTTTCTCACCCTCGTCCATGAAATTGGTCACGCGATCGCCTTTTGGCTGTTTGGCTATCCCGCTGTGCCGAGTTTTGACTTTATCTTTGGGGGTGGAATTACCCTCGCCCTCGGCCGCGCCAGCATTATTTTGTGGCTACTCTACGGGGCGATCGCCTATCTCGCTTGGCAATACCGTCGCAATCGCGGCACCCTAATCACCTTGGCAGGTCTGACTCTCCTGCAAATCCTTTTGATCCTGACGGGTTGGGATCAAATCGCCATTATCGCCATGGGCCATCTCTTAGAAATTGCCGCCGTCTTTATTTGCTTGTACTTTGCCCTCGGCAAATATTTTTGCCATGTCTCCGGTGAACAAACTCTCTATGCCCTGTTGGCCAGTTTTAGCTTTCTGGAAAATGGTGCCTTTTTCGGGCAGCTTATGACCAGCGAAACGTTCCGTATTGCCTACCGGGTCGGGAAAGGGGGCCTCCTCGACCATGACCTGGTGCGTCTGACCCAAGATTTTTTCGCGATGTCCCTGTCAACCCTGGCGGGTTGCTTTCTGCTGCTGACTCTCCTCGCGCCCGTGCTGGCCTTTGGGGCATTTTATTGGGAATCCCGCTGGGTACCTCAGTTTTATCGACTGTGCCAACCGAGCCCCAAACCTTAAAAATTGCCGTAAAAAAACCTATCCCTCAGGAATAGGTTAATTGCCATTAAAAATTTAGGTTTGACTTACAAACATCTTCCTAAACGCATCAAGATTTCGTTTGTATTTTTAATAGTCACCGGTGTTTAGACGTTGGTCACCATCAATAAACACATCGGCAGGCGGTGTTACAGTGAAACGCTCCAAATTTTCCTCTAACCGTGCCAGTTGCTTTTCGCTGAGGTCGGGGATATTCAATACATCTTCAACGCTGTCATAGGGGGCATTTTCGATGATGCGTTTGGCCAACGTGGGATAAAATCCACGGAGCTCGCGGAAAAGACGGACGCTGGCGTTGTTTAGGTCGATTTTCTTGCCATATTCTGACTCAAGCACCTTGTCAGCGGGATTAACACGCTCACCGAGCACGGCTGCAGAAACAAAGCCATTGCTTAAATCGAGGGCTTGGGCTTGGGGCTGAACGCTAAAGAACGCGCAACCGAACATGAGGACGAGCCCCATTAATGCACTCACAACTCTACTCATTATGATTGATTCCTCCTAGGCTTTTCCCAGCTTTTTTTGATGATTCTTAGATTTATGTAAAATACCAAGCTTCAGGCGGCCTGAAACTACTAACGTAAAAAATTCTGGCTTATTATTTCATTTTTCCGGCTTGATTGTCACCCTCGGCTTTTTTGATTTTGAAGAATGGCAACAAAAGTTAATAAATATTGCGCTGTGTGACGGCAGCTTATCATTTTCCGGTGGCGATCGCCTCCCTTGGCATCTTCCCAGGGAGATGGGCCATAATGATCCTTTGGTAGTTTATTTAACATCAGGAGTTTAGTTTATGTCTCTCCGGTTAGGCGATGTGGCCCCCAACTTTACCCAAGATTCCACCATTGGGGAAATTGATTTTTACGATTGGGCCGGCGACAGTTGGGTTGTTTTGTTTTCTCACCCCGCTGACTTTACCCCCGTGTGCACCACCGAATTGGGCGAAGTGGCTCGGTTAAAGGGAGAGTTTGAAAAGCGCAATGCTAAGGTAATTGCCCTCAGCGTTGATGACACGGCCTCCCACAATGGCTGGGTGGGTGACATTGACGAAACCCAGGGGTGCGCTGTCAATTACCCGATTTTGTCCGACGCAGATCAGAAGGTCGCTACCCTCTACAATATGATCCACCCCAATGCCAACCCGAAGGTGACGGTGCGGACAGTTTTTGTCATTGATCCTGAGCGGAAGGTACGTTTAACCATTACCTATCCCCCCAGCACTGGTCGGAATTTCCAAGAAATTTTGCGGGTTTTGGATTCGCTGCAACTCACAGACAACTACAGCGTAGCGACCCCTGTCAACTGGCAGGATGGTGAAGATGTCGTGGTTTCTCCGGCAATCTCCACTGAGGATGCGAAGGTGAAGTTTCCAAAGGGCGTTAAGGAAATCAAGCCTTATCTCCGTATGACCCCCCAACCGAATAAGTAGAGCCTCAAGTCCTAGGGGCTGGCAATCTCCGAAAAAGGCGATCACCAGCCCAAAAAAATAGCAATACGGGTCAAACTATTGGCGTTATCCTTCACCCAATAGCAGCTTGATTAGAATTTTAGAAAAGCGTTGCCTGTAAGGTTTTAGCAAGCTGGGTATGGAGTTTATGGCTTGCTTTATAGGCCAGGTAATGGGCCGTGGGGATCGTACCAAGCAAACTCAAATCCCCGATTAAATCAAGTAATTTGTGGCGAGCCGGCTCATTGTCAAACCGGAGCGGCGGATTGAGCCATTTTTCCTGATCACAAACGAGGGCATTATCAAGACTGCCTCCTTGAATTAAACCAGCTTTTTTCAATTGCTCAATTTGATCGGCAAAGCCAAACGTCCGGGCCGGGGCGATCGCCTGGGCAAAGGGCTCTGTTGCGGGGCTCCAACTGTGCCACTGGTTGCCAATGGGCTTGTAGGTGAAATCGATGCCATAGGTAAACCGCAGTTCCGGTGAGGGTAAGGCTGCCACAAACGCGTCATCTTCCCGGAGCCAAACGGGTTCTGCGACCACAGGAACGGCGATCGCTTCATCCGTGAGGGTCTGGGTGCCTGCCTTGGCGATCGCCTCTATCCATTGCGCTGCCGAGCCATCCAACAGGGGTAACTCCGGCCCATCTATTTCGAGGCGCACAACATCGATCCCAAGACCCACCAACGCCGCTAACAAATGCTCTGTGGTTCTGACCTTGGCCGTCCCCACTGCCAATTCCGTAGACAAAAGGGTTTGATCGACGGCCTCAATGCGGGCCGGGATCTGGGGTTGCCCTGGTAAATCTGTACGCACAAAATAACGACCCTGGTGGCGATCGCCAGGCACGAGCCTTAGGGTGACCCGTTGCCCCGAATGGAGACCCACCCCAGAACATTCAACGGTTGTTTTTAACGTTTTAACCATCACAAAAAAGGGGGTTGCCCCCCACGAAATCAGACCGATAACACCCTAGAAACGCTCACCAATACCAAAGTGAATACGACTGTCCCCTTGGTCGTTAAGCCCATAATCCACCCGGATTGGCCCCAGGGGAGAATTCACCCGCACACCGATACCATAGCCGAAACCATTACCGGGCTTACCACGGGTTCCCGCCGGATCTCCAGGCACATCATCCCCGGAACCGAGGTCTGTGGCATAGTCAGCAAATAACGCGCCACCAACCGCCGAGAAAATGGGGAAGCGATATTCTGCTGTCGCTTGGATGTAGTTACGGCCACTGCCGAGGTCTCCTTCTTCAAAGCCCCGAACCGAGTTACTGCCCCCAAGGGAGAAGGCTTCGTAGGGGGGTAAATCCCCGATAATTGCGCCCCCTTGGATATTGAAGGCCAAAGTATGGGGTTTCTCTTCACTGCCAAAACTGGGGAGTTTAATCGGTGAATCCATATAGATACTGTGGCTGGCCCGGAGTCGGTTAAAGAGAATACTGCCGCTACCAATGGGAATGGTCTGGTCGGTGCCGAAACGGGTAATGGAGCCGCGGGTTGCCCCATCGAAGCTCGTCCGTTTATCGCGCACCACATTTAGACTCAGGGCAAAGATATCGTCAATACCATTGTCAGAGAAACTGAGTTGGTTCCCAGCTTCGTCGATAAACTCTGTATCACCATCGGCATTGGTAATCCGGACGCGATTGTAGTCGAAGCCGAGGGAGGCTCGCCATTCAGAGGGGCCAAAAACATCCTTCGATAAAGGACGACTAAAGGTCACCCCACCGCCAATCCGGTTAATTCGGGGGCGATCGCCGCTGTCTTGTAAATCAACATCATTTTCCCCACCATCAAAGATCAGTGAGATAGAACGACGGCGGAAAGCATTGACCGAATAGGACGTCCGGTAAGGATCGCCGGCAATCCAAGGATCCGTAAAGGATAGGTCGAACAGAGCATCCCGTTGTCCTAATTGGAATTCGGCTGCCAGACGCTGGTTATTGCCGCCCAGGTTTTGTTGTTGGTAGCTCACACTCCCAAAGAAACCGCTGGCGGAGCTAATTCCCCCACCCGCAGCGATGGAGCCTGTATTTCCTTCAATGACATTTAGATTGAGGACAGCCTGGGTCGGATCTTCGGTGCCTGTGGTGAAATCTAACTGGACATCTTCAAATAACCCCAGACCAAACACCCGCTGAAGATCCCGTTGGGCGACATCCCGCCGGAAAACGTCTCCTGGCTTGAGTTCCATTTCCCGCGTGATGATAAAGTCTCGGGTCTTGCCATCAACGGATTCATTGTCGGCGTTGATGAAATTGACTTGGATATCTTCGATCACCCCTTCAACGACGACGAGGGTCACAACCCCATCGGCACTGGGTTCATCAATACCGATCACTTTCGCTAAATCGTAGCCATTGTCTTGGTACCACTGCTGGAGTTGTTGCAGCTTATTACTGCCCTCTTGGAAATCATTGAGGTTGATAATTTCGCCATAGCGATCGCTAAAAATATTATCGACAACTTCGGGAGGGGTAATATTTTGACTGCCTTCTAGGGGCAATGCCTGCACGACGATATCGGTCAAAACGGGGTTGGGCACCACGTCAAATGTCACCCGTACCCCAAGGGGTGTATCTTCCGGGGTGGCGACTACATTGGCAAACAAACCTGTCGCATAAACACGGTTCACGTCATTACGGATTTGTGAAACCGTCGTCGGCCGCCCGGCTTGGGTTTCAATGGCGCGGATAATTCTTTGTTCCAGTTCGACGTTGTCGCCCACACCATTAATCTGAATTTCTGCGACCAATACCCTAGGCTCGTTGGGGTTGGCTTGCTGGGCATTGGAATTTCCCTGCTGCTGGGCGTAGAGTTGCGGCAGATTACTATCTTGGGGAGCTTCTTGAGCCTGAGCAACGGGAGAAGTAACAGCTTGGGTTGATGATTGGGCCAGGTTTTCGGACTGGGGCGCTGGCGTCTGGGAAGCTGGTGCTGCTGTGGGGGCTACGTCCTCTACGGGCAGAGCTGGCACAACAACTTGGGTCGCCGTTGGCACCAGGGGATCGGAGTGACTCCCTTCTGATCGGGGTTCGGCATGGGCCGGAGACATCACACCCAAAGAGGCGATCGCCGCCCAAAGTGCGAGGGCCTGGGGGGAAAAATAGTCTAAATTTTGTTGTTTCTGCACGTCCAAACACCAGATCAAACGAAAGTTATCAGCACTATATTTATAAGTGCTTTTTCTGTAAATCGGCCAACATGAGTAATTTACTCTGCTGGATTGTACCAGAGTCGAAGACGGGGAAGCGTTGCTTATGTTTCCATGTCTAGACCCCGTAATTTAGCCTTGGGTCGGGAAAATTTAGGCGAGGGATTGCAATTGCTGCACCTGGGCCAAGACCCTAGCCTGGACAGTTTGATAAGCGTTTTCGATGTTACCGAGGTCTTGACGGAAGCGGTCTTTATCCATCACCCGCAGGTTGGGGTCTGTTTCGGTTTGATCCCACAGGCGGCAGGTGTCGGGACTAATTTCGTCGGCCAAAAGAATTGTCCCTGTTTTGTCGGTGCCAAACTCGATTTTAAAATCCACCAGGGTAATCTGACAGCGCGCAAAAAAGCCTTGCATCAGACCATTGATCCGCAGGGCATAGTCCTGGAGTCGGGCCAGTTGCTCGGCGGTGACGATCTGAAGCAGCATAAGGCGATCGCGGGTCAAGAGCGGATCACCGAGGTCATCATCCTTGAGATAAAACTCCACGAGGGGTTGGGGGAGAACTGTGCCCTGGGCCAAACCCGTTTGTTTACAAAGACTACCCGCCGCAATATTGCGCACAACCACTTCTACCGGCAGAATTTTAACTGCTTTAACGAGCATCTCATCAGCTTTGGTTTGTTCGATAAAGTGGGTCGGAATGCCCTGGGTTTCCAGCCATTGGAGGAGGGCAGCGGCAATGGTGCAGTTCATTTCCCCTTTACCCTGGATGGTGCCTTTTTTCTGGGCATTGAAGGCGGTGGCGTCATCTTTAAAATAAGTGAGGAGAACATCAGGGTCAGCGGTGCTGTAGAGAATTTTTGCCTTACCTTCGTATCTTTTTTCCGGGTGGTGCTCGCTCATAAGCTGGTTAAAATCGTGGATAAAATCATTCTCCATTGTAGGGGCTGATGTCCCTGGGTTTGCCTAGGGGCTTGGGGAAACAATATGTCACAATAAAGCCGATCTCTTCTGTGTGGCGCTGTATTTTGTGATTGCTATTTATCCTGGAAGCTTTGATCCGATCACCCTGGGTCATCTCGATATTATTGAGCGGGGCGATCGCCTCTTTGAAAAAGTAATCGTGGCGGTGCTGTGCAATCCCAGTAAATCGCCGATTTTTAGTCTCGAAAAGCGCGTGGCCCAGATTCGCCGCTGTACCCAACATTTACCTAACGTGGAAGTGGCGAGTTTCACGGGTTTAACCACCGACTACGCTCGGCAACGTAATGCGGGTGTATTACTAAGGGGACTACGGGTGCTATCCGACTTCGAGAAGGAGCTACAGATGGCGCATACAAATAAGACGCTTTGGGATAATATCGAGACAGTATTCCTGGCGACCTCCAACGAATATAGTTTTCTCAGCAGCAGCGTCGTCAAAGAAATTGCTAAATTTGGTGGTTCCGTTGATCACCTCGTTCCTGACAATGTCGCTGAAGATCTTTATCAATGGTACAAAGTTCATCCTCCCCAGGTAAGCCCACCGACAATAATGCCAACTCCCCAACCCTTTATCGAGGGGTAGACTTGAATGTGCAGGAACAGCTCACCCATTTAGAAGAAGTAATTTTTGAAGGCTTTCAAATTCCCCTCACGGGACTAACCCTCGTTAAAGACAACGATGTTTTAGACCAGCTCGATGCGGTACGGGCCAGTGTTCCTGAAATTATTGAGCGGGCCGTCGAAGTGCTCCAATACAAGCAACACCTCGTTGAACAGGCTGAAGCCGATGCGGATCGGATTGTCACCAGTGCCAAGCAGCAGGCCGCCCAATACTTAGACGAGATGGCCCTCACCCGGCAAGCTGAGCAACAGGCGGCCCAATTGCGCTACACCACAGAGCAAGAATGCCAAGCCCTCCGCCAAAGTACCCTCGCCGATCTAGAGGCCTTTCGACAGCAGGTGTCCCAGGAAGTGCAGCAAATGAAAAACCAGGCGATCGCCGAGGCCCAGGCCATCCAACAAGATGCGGATCAATATGCCCACAATCTCCTTGGCCGCCTTGAGGTGAATCTCCGGGAGCAACTAGAAATTGTTCAAAACGGACGGCGACAACTCCAACCACCACCATCCTCAAATAATGGGTTAGCGCCCCAGGCGACTGGCCAAAATCCCCAGGGACGGCGTACTTCTCCCCAACCGCGTCAGCCTAGATCGAGATAGGTATCGAGATCCGGCACCGTTAACCAACGGCCTTGGGTATGGGCCTGGTGGGTTAAATCCATTAGCAACTGAGAATAGACCCCTTCCCGGAGCGTCGGGGCGATCGCCACTGGATCTTCGGATACCTCTTGATTTTGTTGACAGCGGTCGATGGCTTTGACCCAATGATTAACGACCCGGATAAAGGGCGCAAGGCGGCCATCGGCAAAGGTTTGGGGAAATTCAAGGCGCTCTGGAATGGCCACAGGTTGCAGTGTTTCACCCGCCTGGCCCGCCTGGAGCGTAAAACCATGGACATAATCCTTGAGGTTGCTGCTCCCCAAAACCAGGGAACCGCGATCGCCATAGACTTCAACCCAGTGGCCCCGACCGTGGTGACTGACGGAAGTGATATTAATTTGGCAGGGTGTGCCGTCGGCCAGTTCTAGCATGATCAAGCAGGTGTCATCGGCATCGACGGGTTTAAGGCGATCGCCATCCTTGGGGTCGGGTCGCTCTTTAATGGCGCAACTGAGATGACCCGCCAAACGTTTCACAGGGCCAAACAACCAATGGACATAATCAAAGGCATGGGAACCCACCGCCCCCAAAGCACCGCCCCCTTGATCTTTGCGGGCATACCAATTCCAAGGTCGGTCTGGGTTGGCTCGACTGGTCACTAACCAGTTGATCGTAATCAGGCGTTTTTCACCAACAAAACCTTGTTGTAGATATTCCGCGAGACATTGCCAAGCAGGGACAAAGCGAAATTCAAAATCTGGGGTTACGACCAAATTTTTTTGGGCTGCCAGATGGTAAAGCTCCCGCGCCTCAGCCCCATTCAAGGTCATGGGTTTTTCTAATAAAACATGTTTCCCCGCTAGAAGAGCTTGTTTGGCCATTTCATAATGCAAAAAAGGGGGCGTCGAAATGGCAACGGCGGCAACGGCAGGATTTTCTAGGAGGGCATTAAAGTCGCTGGCACTTTCGGCAATTTGATGGGCCGCGGCGATCGCCTGGGCTTTGTCCGGATCGCGATGGTAAACCGAGACCACTTCGGTGCGGTGGTGGTGTTGGAGGCCGGGAATGTGAATTTTTTGGCCAAAACCGGTACCGGCGATCGCCACCCCAATGGTGTCGTGGGTCATGGGAACTCCTCAATCGATGATCTTCCTCCGCATTATCCAGAACAGCGGTGGGCAAAATCAAAATTTTTCTGGTCTAGCCCTGGCGCACTGCTTGCCAAACCTGTTGATACTGGGCCGTCACCTCCGGGTTTAACATCTCGATAATTTCACTGGCCCGGAAGGTATTTTGATCGAGGTAAATTAACGGATTATCAGTGATGGCAGGGTCTAAATTGGTTGCCGCATAAATTAGTGGAGAGGCCCCGTGACTACTGCGGGAAATCTGCTGAATCGCCGCTGGTTCCCAACAAAAATCTAACCAAGTTTTTAGGGTCTCAAAAGAAGTTTGGCTGCGTTGGGGCTGCACCCACAGATCACACCAGAGGGCCGTGCCACTGGCGGGAATCACTGCCCCTAAATTGCGGTAGCGTTGCAGGAGCGGCAAAATATCCTGGGACCACCCCTGGGCAATCCAAGTGTCGCCCATGTTGAGGGGCTGGAGATAGTGGGTGGAACTATAGAATTTGACCTGGCGGTGGAGGGTTTGGAAATCGCTCTCTAAATTGGCGATCGCCTCTGGATCAGTTTCGTTGTAGGATTTCCCCTGTTTTTTCAGTAAAAGCCCCAACACTTCCCGCGATTGATTCAGCAGAGAAATTTTTCCCTGTAATTCTGGCTGCCATAGATCTGCCCAATCCGTCGGTGTCCACCCCATATTTTTCAACTTATCCTTGCGGTAGACCAGCATCGTCGTGCCCCAGCGGTAGGGCTGCCCCCACAGTTGCCCTTGGGGGTCGATCTCGCCCTGGACATTGCGGCGCAAAAACCGTTGCCAAGGTTCCCCCAACTCTTCCCACCGCGTTAGTTCCTCCAGAGATAACGGTTGAACAAATCCCAAGGCGATCGCCTGTTGATACCAACCATGACCCAGGGTCAGCAGATCCGGCACCGCTGCCGAGCGATTGAGGAAATTTTCAGAAGTCTCCGGCATCTTCATCGCCGCATCCTGCAACACCTCAAATAATTCTTGGAGCTGTTCTAGGGGTTTGAGATCTAAGCTGACCGTTTGCCCTTGGTTTTGCCGAAACAATGTCAACAGTTGTGGCGAGATTGACCCCCGTAATGTATTGATTTGTAAAGTTGTCTCCGAGGTTCGTTGACACCCTCCCAAACACCCAGCAAGGGCATAGAGTGCGGAAATAGTCAAAAAATGGCGGCGATTGGGCATAAATCTAAATGTCGTTTCCCCTGGGAAATATCTTTTCAAAAAATAGCAAATTTAGCCTTTAATCAAGTGCAACCTTGGCCAGGACAATTGCAACTTTATCCTTGGAGATACAAGGTTTTCTTAAGGTTTTCTAAGAGAATCTTAAATATATCAGGATAAATATTCACAGCCTTGGGGTTGGTACTAGCATGGGACAAAGACCCGACTTTAGGCTGACAAAATATGAGTGTTCAAGGCTATATCAACGAGTTGAAACATCAGCTTGATCTGTTGTATCAAACCGTCGAACAAATGCAGCAGGGGCTAGGCCCAACGGGACAATCCTTGTCGGAAGCAGATTTGATGACAATGGTTCCCAAAATTGATCCAGCGGTCTTTGGCTTAGATTTTCGGGTCGGGGGAGAATCCTTTCACCACAAAGATGTTTTATTTGATGAAACCCTAGGCTTAGAAGGGCGTTCCATGGACGAGAAGCAAATGAGCCCGGAATGGCAGATCAAGCGACTCACGGCCCAGTTGACGGTGGCCTACAAACGCATTGCCCAATTAGAGGAACAGTTGCTCTCGCAGCAAAACGAACACAATGGCAGTGAATATATCTATTCTTGATATTTTCTGAGAATCTATAACGGCGATCGCTCCACCCTCCAGATTATTAAAAGATTACTTAGAGTTAGGGGGCGATTCTGTTTGGGCGAGGCGGTAAGAAAACCATAAATTGAGCAATAAACAGGCGATGCCAATGTTGATACAGACATCGGCAATGTTAAACACGGGAAAATTAATCAGGCGAAAGTCGAGAAAATCGACCACATAGCCAAATAAAAAGCGATCGACGCCATTGCCCATCGCCCCCGCAAGAATAAATCCGTAGCCGCCTTGTTCCCAGAGCGTTTGGCGATCGCCAAACCAAGCCAAGGCCATCAAACCCACACTGACTCCCAAGGACAACCACCGGAGCCAATGTACGCCATCGGTAAAGATGCTGAAGGCAGCCCCAGTGTTTTGCACATAGGTGAAATGGAAGACATTCGGCCAGAGGGCAAAGGTATCACCCACCTCCGGCAAGGTCTGGAGCACAATGGTTTTTGTTAGTTGATCGAGGACTAATCCGAGGAAGGCAACAAGCCAAAACCAGCGATTTTTCAGTAAATCTTGGCGCAGATCCATGGAGAGAGAGTTTCCGTTTCGCTAAAAAGAAAGAATATCAAGCCCAATACTTTGGCCTAATTTGGCCTAATAGAACAAAATCCGTCGTACCCCATAGGCCAACACGGCCACACCACAGACTAGCATTAACTGACTCGGAAAGGGAGTCACACTATAGAGGGCGATCGCCTGGAGCAAACTCAGTTCCGTCGCCTGTAATTTTTCCAGGAGGGTCAGCCCCACCAGATAAAGAATGCCACAACTGTGGAGAGCGATCAGACCACAAAAAGCACTGAGGGCGAGGGCTTCTAAACTCAGCACATACCGAAAGGCAAGCCAACCACAAATGCCCGCCGCTGGGATAAAGCCGATGATATAACCAAAGGTGGGTTCTGTCAGATATCCCAGTTTTCCCCCTTGGGAGAACACCGGCAACCAAAACAAGCCGATCAGAATATAGGCAATCTGGGCGATAATCCCCGCATTTTTGCCCCCCAAACAGCCCGTGAGGAGAACAGCAGCCACTTGACAGTAAATCCCCAAAGACTGAGTTTGTAGTCCCGCCGTTGACCAGTCCCAAGGGAGATTGAGCCGGTGGGCCTCGATGAAGGTGCCCCCAATCGTCAGGGATACACCGATCAATGCCCACAGGAGTTGGTTAAACCAGTTCGGGCCAGTGGTGGCAGTTTGCTTTGGGGACAAGGATCTGGGGAGGGCTTTCGCTTTCAAGGGTTATTGGGCGGCGGAATATTGGCCAGGAATCGGTGCTTCACCCCCTTGTAAGCCGAGAGATTCGAGCATCGCTTGATCCTGTTCGGGGGGTTGGCCCATGGTGGTGAGGTAGTGGCCGATGAGCATCGCGTTAATGCCTGCCTTCAGGCCGAGGTGTTGTAGTTCACCCATTACCGCTTCGCGACCGCCAGCATAGCGGATAATTTGTTCGGGCAAGATGAACCGGAAGATTGCCATGCATTTGAGGGCTTCGTAGACATCGAGACGGTCATTGCTTCCGAGGGGAGTTCCCTGACGGGGATTGAGGAGATTTAAAGGCACAGATTCGACTTCGAGATTCCGCAGGGCGATCGCCAAATCAACCCGGTCTTCCCAACTTTCACCGAGGCCCATGATGCCGCCGCTGCACGCCTGAATGCCCGCTGCTTTGAGATTTTTGATGGTTTCGACCCGGTCTTGCCAACTGTGGGTGGTGACGATATCGGGGAAGAAATTTTCCGAAGCTTCGAGGTTGTGGTTGTAGCGGGTGACGCCGGCTTCCCGGAGCTGTTGGGCTTGTTCTGGGGTGACTTCGCCGAGGGCACAGCAGGGCTTGATCGCTGTTTCTGCCTGGATACGGCGCACGGTTTCTAAAATTTGCTCAAATTCATTGTCTCTGGGGCTGTTGTATTTAATGCCCCGGCCTTGGCTAACGAGACAAAAACGCTTTGCCCCAGCGGCTTCAGCGGCTTTGGCCTGTTCAATAATTTCTTCGGCGGTTTTGAGGCCATACACAGGGGAATCATCACCGGGATGGTGGGCGGACTGGGAGCAAAAACTACAGTTTTCGGAACAGCTCCCGGATTTCACGTTCACAATACTGCAGAGGTCAACGGTATTGCCACAGCATTCGTGCCGGATCAGATCCGCAGCGGCACAGAGTTTGAGGATATTTTCGGGGCCAGTGATGGCGGTGAGACGGAGAGCTTCGGTACGGGTGAGGCGATCGCCATTAATAATCCGCTGCGCCCAGTCATTTAACCAAGCTTCGAGGGCCGGGCCATTGGGAATTGCAGTGGTGGGGGCGGGGGTTTGCGGGGTGGGCTTGATCGGTACTTGAACCACGTTGACCTTCTCTCTCTTTCACTAAAAAAGTATTCCAAATTTTATCATTCCCGTTTCCCTGGCTTAAAGGTTCTCTGTACATCTGTTACATCTTGGGGCGGTGGTGGCGGATCTCTCGGTTGGTACACATCATCCGGGTCACGCTTGCTTTCTCCAGAAAGAATAGGTTAACTTCTATGGGTTTTAATTGCCGAACGGGAACCATGAGTCAACAAACCGCTTTAATCACAGGGGGAGCAAAACGCATCGGTGCGGCGATCGCCCGGACCCTCGCCCAGGAAGGAATCAATCTCATCCTCCATTACCGCTCTTCCCAAGCCGAGGTAGAACAACTGGCCGAAGAACTTTCAGCTTTGCCAATTTCGGTGGATATTGTGGCGGCGGATCTGCTCCAGCGGGACAGTGTGGAGGCGATGATCGAGACGGTGAAAGCGAAAACGCCCCAACTAGACATCTTGATTAATAATGCCTCGATGTTTAATAAGGAAAGTTTGTTTGCCCTGAGTCCAGAAAATCTCTGGGACAATATTCAGGTTCACGCCCTGCACCCTTTTTTGTTGACGAAAGCGTTCTTTTCTAAAGAATCTAGCCACGGGAATGTGATTAATTTCCTTGATACGCGTATCTACGGCTATGACCATGAGCACGTGCCCTATCACCTGAGCAAAAAGATGCTCCATAGTTTCACGAAGATGTTAGCATTTGAGCTTGCCCCCAATGTTCGTGTCAATGCGATCGCCCCAGGCCCCATCTTGCCACCAGTCAATGCGGAGGGAGATGAGCGGGTGCAAGCCGTGATTGCAAAAACCCCCCTGGGACGGTTTGGTGATCCACGCAATATTACCCAAACGGTACTGTTTTATTTAAAAAATGACTTCATCACTGGCCAAGTCATTTGTGTTGATGGTGGGTTTCACCTAGGAGAAAATTTCTATGTCTAAAAGCCTCGATAAAATTTACATTCGTGACCTGCTGTTGCGCTGCATTATCGGCATTTTTCCGGAAGAACGCACCAAAAAACAGGATGTGGTGATCAATGTGGTAATGCACGCGGATCTCACCAAAGCGGGCCAAACGGACAGTATCGATGACACCGTTGATTACAAACGAATCACCAAGGCAATTTTGGCCGCCATTGAGCCTTCTAGCTACAATTTGATCGAAAAAATGGCCCAGGTCGTCGCTGATATTTGCTTTACCGATGCCCTTGTCGAAAAGGTAGAAGTCACCATTGATAAACCCGGCGCCCTCCGTTTTGCCAAGGCTTCGGCGGTTACCATCTACCGGGAGCGTTAAAAGCCATGGCCCAGAATCGTGTCTACCTCAGCGTCGCCTCGAATATTCAACCGGAAGCCAATATCTTGCAAGCGATGACGGAATTAAAGCAGTTCTGTCAGCTCAAAGCGATATCAAGGTGTTTTGTGACGGACGCGATTCCGGCCCCAGGCCAAGCCCCCACCAAGGATCTGCCCTATTACATTAACTGTGTTGCCTTCGTCGAAACAGCGTACGAGGCGACAGCATTTAAGTTTGATGTGCTGCGATCGCTCGAAACAAAGCTCGGCAGAGTCCGCACTGCTGATAAATATGCCCCCCGCACCCTGGATCTCGATATTTTGCTCTTTAATGACGCGGTGATCCAGGCGGAAAATTTGGTCATTCCAGATCCGGATATTAAAAAGCGTTGGTTCCTCACCCAGGGCATCCTCGATATCAACCCAGACCTTTCCCTCCCCGATGATGCCCAGCCGCTCCGGGTTTATCTGCAGCCCCTCTTGGATGATTTGGCAGCCACCAACCAGACCTTCACCGAAGACCAAACGCTCCGGGAAAAAATTTTGGCGATCGCCTAACCATCACCTCACCCAACCATTTGTGATCCATTGGCCATATTTCCTCTCGCCGAAAGTCGTGGGCGGTTTAACGAATCCTCTAAGATAGAGAACGCAAACTTTTTAAGAAAATTTTTAGAAATAACATGGGTGAGTTCATTCGTCCTTATCTAGAACCAATTGCCGCTTGGTTCAACACCTTACCGATCCCAGAAATCGTTACCCACTGGGGGCATCCCTTGATGATGGGCATTGTCATCGTGGCTGTTGGTGGTTCTGCGGCCGTTAAGGGTTGGCAGATTCGCCGCAGTGAAGATGTTAGCGACAAAAACGAGAGTGCCTACTGGCACAAAAAAGCAGCGCTCTGGCTCACAACCTTTATCAGCCTGGGTTGGACAGGGGGTGTTCTTTCTCTAGTCATGCAGGGAGAGCCAATTTTTGAAAGTCCCCACTTCTGGACAGGCACGATCGCCATTGGGATGTTGATGGCCAACGGTGCGCTATCGATCACAAAATTTCTCGGCAAAGATTCCCTGCGCACGGTGCATGCCTATGTGGGGTCAGCGGCGATCGCCCTCCTTGTAGTCCATGCTGCCCTCGGTATTAATCTCGGTTTATCCTTCTAAATCAACAGCTTAAATTTTACGCCTAAAAAGAAAATTTCTGGGGGTCGTCATCCGGGCGGCCTCTTTTTTATTGCATCCACCCAGATGTTTAGTGGCAGCTTGCTAAAATTATTTGGGAGCAAAATTAAGCAATAAAAGATTATGGTTAAAGTCTCTTTTTCGCAATTCAGAAAGACTTCCAAAAAACGGTTCGGTTTAGGTTCGGGAAACCGAATAAATATTGCAAAAACAATACCTTTGAAATTTGAAACTCTTGATAAATAAGCGTTTCAGGAGCGATCTATGTCTATCGATAGATGTACTCAGTCGGAATATTTCATAATATTAAAAGTGTAGTCAAGCAAAAACAAATTCGATTTCAAAACAACATTTTGAACTTTGGATCTGATCCGTGCTTGATTTTTTGAAGAACACATCAACAAGGAGGTTTAAGCCTTACTTTATGGCTAACCAACTAAACAAAACCCTAGAACAAAACGCAGAAAATCAAAAACGCTATAAAGAGAAAGTCAAAGCGCAGATTGATAAAATCGACGCCCGCATTGATGAGTTCCGCGCCAAAGTTGATCAAGCAGAGGCAGACGGCAAACTCAAATACCAAAATATGCTCGAAGAGCTAACCGCCAAGCGGGATGCTGCTCAACAGAAATTCGACGAACTTCAGAATGCCAGCGAATCAGCCTGGGATGACTTGCAGAAGGGCTTTGAAAGCGCTTGGCAAGAGTTAGACCAATCCTTCCAGAAAGCTGTCAACAACTTCTAATCCTCTGTCTCACCACGCAACACGAACAAGAGACAATAGGAGGATAATCCATGACTACGGCAACCCTTGATCAGAACCAAAACAATCAACAAACGGCTGATCTCCAGACCAAAGTACCCTGTACTGTTTCCGCGATCTTTGAGGATCGCCAACAGGCAAACAAAGTACTAAGGCAGTTGCTCGATATGGGGGTGAAACGAGAAGACATCTCCATCATCGGTAAGAATTTGCAGTCAGAAACCCAAATCACTGGTTTCTTCGGTCGGGCAGATTTCATTAAAGAAGGTCTGCAGTCCGGCGCAATCTACGGTGCCCTCTTCGGAACCCTGTTTAGTGCCCTGAGTGGCTTCGGTGTCCTATTTGTTCCCTTCATTGGTACGGTGGTCGCGGGTGGCCCCATCGGTGCGGCCCTCCTCGGCGCAACTAGCGGGGCGATCGCCGGTGGTGCAGGTGTCGGACTCATCTCTGCCCTTGTCAGCCTCGGTATGCCCAAAGAAAAGGCAGCCATCTACGAAACGAAGATTAAAGCAGGTGGCTTGATGCTGACCGCCGAAACGAGCCAGGGTACTGCCACAGAATTAGAAAGCCTCTTCCAGGCGGAAGGCGGGACAGACATTCTCTCCTGTAAAGACTTCTTGCTCTCTCGCTTTGATACTGGAAAAGTCAGCTCAACCGAAGATTTGCCGGAGTCTGTGCGCTCACGTCTTGCTGATGCGGCCCAAGAAACCTTTGTCGAGGTTTACAACCAGGTCTACGCAGAGAAGCAAAATCAACACGTTGCTGCCTACCGCGCTTGGATGCGGGTCGAGGATGAATATGAACAGAACAGCCAGGGCATCTGGGCAAAACCCAAAACCCTACAACAGGCCTAGGTTAAACCTTGACTCACAGTGAGCACGCTGAAGCATTTAAGAACCATGAATTCTAAAAAACCTTAAAGCAGAGTTTGTCCTAGAACACAACTCTGTTTAGCCCAAGGGTCGGAGCGAATGACTTCACCCTGTTAACCGGGCTTCTCTAACCCATTTACCAAATCCCTTTAACAACTTAGGAGGAAAATATTTTATGGCTACGACTTTACAAGCCCCCACCACTGGTACAACGACCCAAAACCAAGAGGCATCCTTAACGATCGCCCAATCTCTGTCCCACATTCTGGCAGATACCTATTTGCTTTACCTAAAGACCCAGAATTTCCACTGGAACGTCCAAGGGAACCTGTTTTACGGTATTCACAACCTACTTGAAGAGCAGTACCAAGCATTGGCGATCGCCGTAGATGACATTGCCGAACGTATCCGGGTCTTAGGCTTATCCGCCCCTGGTTCCTTCCATCAATTCCTGGAATTGAGTTCTCTCAAGGAGGCCAGTGGTTTAGCCAGCGCCGAAGAAATGATCGCCGAGCTATCGAATGACCACATCACCCTGACCGAGAAGCTGAAGGGCGTCCTGCAACAGGCAGAACAAAACCACGATGTTTCTACAGTGGAACTCCTCAGTGGCCGGATCCGCGATCACGAGAAACAAGCTTGGATGCTCAGTAGCATTGTGCGATAAATCGAAACTTTCACTAAAAATTTGTTGATTTCGGTTAATTTTGCCCATGATGTTCATCTACTGCGGCTATAGCTTCAAGTTATTTTCCCAATGGCTGACTTCTCGTTAATTTCAGCCAGGAAAATTTCCCAACACCCCGAAAAAAAGCGAGTCCCTCCGTTCTGGGGGGATTTTTTTTGTGAATTCAATGGCAGAAATGTTTTTCTTTTGCGCCATCGCCTTGAAATTAACCAGGTGTCATGGGTAGTCAAGGACAACTCACAGTTCGCTGCGGTTTAAAGCTATAGTGATTAGAATTTATTGCCCACCCACTGTCCAAAGGAATGACCAGCGTGACCAATTTGCCGACTCAATTTGATGTTGTTGTCATTGGGAGTGGCGCAGCGGGCTTATATGCGGCCCTGTCTTTGCCGAGTCATTTACAGGTGGGTCTCATCACGAAGGCAAAGCTACGCACTGGATCAAGTAAGTGGGCCCAGGGCGGTATTGCGGCGGCGATCGCCCCGATGGATTCCCCAGAATTACATTTCCAAGACACCCTCAAAGCTGGGGCAGGCCTCTGTGATCCGGAGGCCGTTCAGTTTTTAGTCAACCACGCGAAGGAAGCCATTGATCATCTGGTGGCCATGGGCGTTGCCTTTGACCGCAGGGATGGGGAACTGGCGATGACCCTGGAGGCTGCCCATTCCCGCCCCCGGGTGTTACATTCTGCCGACACTACCGGCAAAGCAATTATTACCACCTTGATCGAGCAGGTGGTTGAACGTCCGAACATTCACATTGTTTCCCAGGCCTTCGCCCTCCAACTCTGGCGTAATGAAACGGGCCGATGCCAAGGGGTCAGTGTCTTATTTGATCATCACATCCAATGGATTGCCGCAGGAACTGTAATTTTAGCGACAGGCGGTGGCGGCCAAATTTTCGCCCAAACCACAAACCCCACCGTCAGTACCGGGGATGGGGTGGCCCTTGCCTGGCGGGCAGGTGCCCAGTTGCGGGATCTCGAATTTTTTCAGTTTCATCCCACGGCCTTAACGAAACCGAACGCCCCCCATTTTTTGATTAGTGAGGCGGTACGAGGTGAAGGGGCGCATTTATTGGGGTTTAATGGCGATCGCTTTGCCTTTGACTACCATCCCGACGGTGAACTCGCCCCCCGTGATGTGGTCAGTCGCGCTATTTTTAGCTACCTAGCCGAAAATGCCGGTGATCCGGCCAATGCCCATGTTTACCTTGATCTGAGTGTGATCCCCGCCGAAAAAATCCGCCGTCGTTTCCCGAACATTATTCGGATGTGTGCCGAGTGGGGGGTGGATGTTTTTACGGAGCCGATTCCTGTGGCCCCCGCTGCCCACTATTGGATGGGAGGCATCACCACCAATACAGACTGTGAAACCTCGATTCCAGGGCTCTATGCCATTGGCGAAACCGCAAGTACGGGCGTCCATGGGGCGAACCGTCTCGCGAGTAACTCCTTGCTAGAATGTCTGGTTTTTGCGGCGCAACTGCGGGATCTCCAGCCAAAACCAGCGGCCCTAGCAGTACAAGATCCTGAGATCCAGACCGTCACCGCAAGCTGGAAAAAATTATCCGTTAAAGTGCAAACGATCCGGGCCGATCTCCCCCTATTGCTCTGGCAAAGCGCTGGTATTTGTCGAGAACAAAAAATTTTACAGGAGGCGATCGCCCAGGTGAGCACCTGGCAAAAACAACTCCAGCAAATGCCCCTGGCGCAATTTCTCCAGAGCCATCCCCCACAGCAGATCCACCTAAGCCATCCCGATGCCGAGCCGCAAATTCGTCTCTACGCAGAAACCTGTAATCTCACCGATGTCGCCCTCTTGATCCTTAAGAGTGCCCTCTGGCGTACCGAAAGCCGTGGTGGCCACTATCGCACCGACTATCCCAACGCGGAAGTCCCTTGGCAAGTGCATACTCTCGTCAAGGGGGAAACGTTGCAACGTTCTGCATCGTCGCGCCTGGAGCCATTACAAGAATAAACTTGTAGCGAGTTAATTAATGACCTCTGCGAGTTCGATCACCCGTTCATCCCAGTCTTTAACCAGAAAGTTTAAGGGTTTTTCCTGGCGAATTTTATATTTGAGGCGGCGGGCTTGGATACGGAGCAGGAGCGCTTCTAAACAATCTTTATCGAAACAAACGTGGCGTTGGCGATTTTTTTTCCCAAGGCTCGCCCCCGACACCACATGGAGTTGGGTATTTTTTTTCAGTTGATACCATAATCCGTCTGCCCCCCCCAAGGTTTCAGTGCGGCCCATTGCCATGGGACTAGCTCCCATATACATCGGGTCAAGGCTCGCGGCTCCTAGGGTTTGTTCATAGTTGTAGTAGTAGTGGAGGGGGACATCGGCGACGGGGAGCTGCAAAATCCCTTCATAAAATCCCCGGGCCACTTCTAGATCCGAGACCATAATCGTGTGGACTTTGGGGGCTGTGGTTAGAAACATCCACATGGCGACCCCATAGGCACAGAGCAACATCACCATGATGCCTTGGGTAGAAAACAGGCTATCGAAGGCGGGGAAAAATGCCGCCATTGAGGGATGGGACAATGCAGAGAAAGCAACGGTCATGGAACAAAAGTTGGGAGGTGAATCGCTTATGATTAAAATCAAGTGACGTCGCACAGGCACTTTTTAGGCATTATTGCAGGACATGATTCAGATTCCGAGTTTTTCTGAAACCAATCATCCACTGATTTTGGCCCTCAACCATTATAGCGATTCGGATCTGCTGACTTTTTGTCAACGCTATTTGGATCAAGGGAAATACTTCACAGGGATTTTTTGTCGATACGCGCCGTTGGTTTATACTCTCGTTGGCCATGGGGGGCGATCGCCTGTGCAGACGGACTATCTTTTTGCCCTAACCTGGCGGCAAATTTTCCACGAGATGCGCACCCTCGATTTAGAGGCCCAAGGGTTTCAATCTTTACAGCAGTGGCTTTTGGAAGTGGCAACGGCCTACCAGGATCAGTTTGAGATTCCGCCAGTGGCCAGCATTAACTATGACATTAAGCGGACAACGCCGCCCCTGTGGTGTTACCTCGAACAAGCCTTGGATTTAGTTCCGCCACTGCCCCGGTTGATTGTGGTGCTCGCGGATCATTTTCACTGGAGCTCGACCCGCATTTCTGCCCATCTCCAGGCCGAGAGAGAGTATTTAACCGTTGAGGACGTGGAGGATTGGCTTAACCAAGGGCGTCAATTGGTTTTAGAAGAGTTGCCAGCGGATATTCGCACGATCTACTTTCCAGAATCCCTACCCCAACTCAATAACGAAGGCGATCGCCTGACAGATTCGACGAGTAACGCCAATTGAACGCGCTATGATAGGTAAAATTTCTTAGTCATTTCAGTAAAAGGTTTGGAAGCGATGATTCTCCCTGGTAGCACGGTGCGCGTAATCAACCCCGATGACACCTTTTATCGGTTTAAGGGCCTCGTCCAACGGGTCAGCGATGGTCGGGCGGCAGTTCTTTTTGAAGGGGGGAACTGGGATAAACTGATTACCTTTAACCTCGCGGAGCTTGAAGTCACGAAATAAGTCCCTTTGGCTCATCCTATGCGTCTGCCCTTACCTCAATTTTCCCCTGGCGATCGCCACCCCGATCACATTGCCGAGGTCATTGAAACCGCCACCACTGAGTTCACCGCCCAATGTTTGGAGCCAGAAGATCTCAGCTTTCCGGTGATGCCTCCCTTTGGCAGTTGGGTAAAATCCTATGACGAAGAATCGGGCAATATCGTCTATGGGGTGGTTACCTACGTCACCACTGCCCCCATTGATTCAGTTCATCGGGCCAGAGCCTTAGGGATGAGCCTTGAGGAGTTGCGGGAACAACAGCCACAAATTTTTGCAATGCTCAAAACGGAGTTCCGGGCGGCCATCGTCGGCTTTGAAATGCCTAGTAATCGCCGGAATGGTCGGCGGGGGGAAGTGTTTCAATATTTACCGCCCCGTCCCCCTCAAATTCACCAATCGGTCTACCATTGCGAGCCGGACGAAATTATTCACTTCACAGATAGATTAGAGTTTCTCCGGATTCTCTTGCAGGTGAATTGGGTTCCCCCAGAATCTCTGATGGCGGCGGCAGTGCGGGAAGTCTACCGACTCCGAAAAGGCGATCGCCAATGGTTAATCGATGTGGGTCGCATGATCAGCACCCTCCTCAAAGACGACTACGACCGACTCCGCTACATCCTGAGTCAGATCCACTGGTAGCCACAAAAAAAAGAGGGATTACCTTGAACCCCCCTCGTCATTTACCGCAATTTAGACTTTTATCTCAAAAATCTCGAAGTTTTTTAATCCCAACCGTGGCGATCGAGATATTTTGCCACCGTTTGTACATCCTTATCACCCCGACCAGAACTATTGATCACAATGCGCGGACTGCCCGACAACTGGGGACACAGGGTTTCTAAATAAGCAAAGGCATGGGACGTTTCCAGGGCGGGAATAATTCCTTCTAACTCGGACACCCGTCGGAAGGCAGCCACTGCATCTTGGTCAGTGACACTGTAATATTCAGCCCGACAAGTATCTTTGAGGTAGCTGTGTTCCGGGCCGACGCCAGGATAATCTAAGCCAGCACTGATGGAATGGGCCTCGACGACTTGGCCTTCGGTATCTTGTAGGAGGTAGCTCATGGCGCCATGTAAGACCCCTGGTTTCCCTTGGGTGAGGGTGGCGGCGTGGTGACCACTGGTGATCCCAGACCCTTCGGCCTCAACGCCAATCAAGCGCACGGTGGCATCTCTAACAAATTCGTGGAAAAGCCCCATGGCATTGGAGCCTCCCCCCACACAGGCAATCAGAATATCCGGCAGACCACCCCATTTTTCTTGGCACTGTAGCCGAGTTTCGGTACCAATGATCGCGTGGAAATCTCGCACCATCATCGGGTAGGGGTGGGGGCCAGCTACGGAACCGAGAATATAGTGGGTTGTCTCTACATTTGTTACCCAGTCCCGAATAGCCTCGGAGGTAGCATCTTTGAGGGTGCCGGTACCTGCTTCTACGGGTTGGACGGTAGCTCCTAATAATTTCATCCGGAAGACATTGAGGGCTTGGCGTTCCATGTCTTGCACCCCCATATAAATAATGCATTCCAACCCAAACCGAGCACAGACCGTCGCTGTGGCAACACCATGTTGACCCGCACCAGTTTCGGCGATGATGCGTTGTTTGCCCATGCGTTTGGCGAGGAGGGCCTGGGCGATCGCATTATTGATTTTGTGGGCACCTGTGTGGTTGAGATCTTCCCGTTTCAGGTAAATTTGCGGACCAGAACCATCGGTGCGAGCATAGCGAGCCGTCAGCCGTTCCGCGAAATAAAGGGGGCTGGGACGACCAACATAATCCTTTAATAGTCCAGCTAATTCTGCTTGAAAAGTCGGGTCGTTACGATACTGGGCATAGGCCGCTTCTAATTCAGCCAAAGCGGGCATTAAGGTTTCAGGCACATATTTACCACCATATTTCCCAAAACGCCCAAAGGCATCGGGTTGATTGGGGTTAAAGGTGGTGTCTTGGGGAGAAATGGGAGAAATAGTCACGGTGTCTGTATCAGGTGAAATCAACTAGGTCTGGGTCAGCTTTATTGTAACTTGATCAAACTCCCTCGCAGATACCCTGGTTCCTAAGCGTTGTCCTCAGGGGAAGACTGCATCGGAAAGGAAAAGTAAAAAGTAGAGCCTTCACCAAAGGTAGAAGTCAACCAAATTTCACCACCATAACGGCGCACAATTTTTTTACAGACGGCGAGGCCAATGCCTGTCCCGGAATATTGACTCTGGGAATGGAGGCGTTTAAAAGCGTAGAAAATTTGCTCAAAATAATCGGCTTCAATGCCAATGCCATTGTCGTGGCAGCTAAAAACCCAGTGGTTATCGTTTTGGACGGCACTGATCCGAATCTGGGGGGGCACCTCTTCCCGGCAATATTTGAGGGCATTTTCGATTAAATTTTGGAAAATTTGACTGATTTGTAGAGGATTTCCCTGAATGGTGGGCAAGGAATCAATGGTGAGCTTGGCGCTTTGTTGGGCGATCGCCGAACTGAGTCGATTACAAACCTGATGGACGATCAAATTACAATCCACATCCACCGCCGTATTTTCTACTCGATCGACCCGCGAATAGGTTAAAAGATCTTCAATGAGCTGGGTCATCTGGCGCACGGAATCTTGGATCGCATTGAGGTAACTACTCCCTTTTTCATCCAGACAATTGCCGTAGCGCACCTGGAGCAGTTGAGACCAAGAGTAAATACTCGCTAAGGGTTGCTTCAAATCGTGGGAGGCAATGTAGGCAAATTGTTCAAGCTCCTGGTTGGATTGTTCAAGTTTGAGCTGCATTGCTTCGCGGGCCTTCATCTCTTGCCGGAGTCGCTCGTTGGCTAACTTGAGGGCCTGTTGATTCCGCTTGCGTTCGATGGCGTAGAGAATTGAGCGGAGTAATGTCTCTTGGTCAAAGGCGATATTTTTTTTGATTAAATAATCCTGAGCCCCTTGGTGCACCGCTTCGAGGGCTAACTCGGCATCATTGGTATTCGTCAGCACCACAATGGGAACGTCCGGAGCAATGCCCATCAGCATCGGGAGGGAGCTGAGGCCTTGGCTGTCGGGCAAGCTCAAATCGAGCAAAATCACGTCAAAGGTTTGGTCTTCGAGACAGGCGATCGCCTTTTCGAGGTGGGCAAAATGCACAATATCGCACTGCACCATCTCAATATCTGCCAGTAGATCCCCTAACAATTCAGCTTCCGCCAAATTATCTTCAATGAGCAGAATATGTAGATCATCTAAGTGCATAGTTTAGTCGCGACAGTTGGGGAAGTCAGGCCAAATTCACTTGCAATCTCGCTTTTTCACCCCAGGCTTTTCCCTTGAAAAGTGGCCGTTACTCGCCTACTTGCATCGATATTAGGAATCCATATCCCTTCGATTTACAACTGGTGCTGAATTTTCACGAGGATGATTTTTCTGGGAAAGTCACTATCTTACAATAACCTATTTAGGCTTTCCCCCATTGGTTAGATATTGATTAGATATCGTCATACTTTGTTTTGCTAATCTCAAAATAATACGAAAACCAGCCAAGATAGCAGTGTGGTCTTAAAAATTAAACTTAGAAAATTAAAAACCTGCATTGACCACCGAATACACCAAGGTGCAATCTTTGCGGGTGAATACAGCTTTCCTTTGGGCATTCACGCCCGACGAACTTCTTAGCCAATGACCCAAGCAGTAGAAGCGACTACCATAGAAAACCAAAGGAGTGATTAAAATGTAAAGGAGTATGCTTACCCCTTTGCCAGAGTAAGTCACAGTTTAAATTGCACTCAATCACGTATAGAGATATAGCATCATGGGATTTTTAGATCGTCTTGGTCGTGTTGTTAAAGCCAACCTCAATGATATGGTCAGTAAGGCCGAAGACCCCGAAAAAATATTGGAACAGGCCGTTGCCGATATGGGGGAAAGTTTGGTGCAATTACGCCAGTCGGTGGCCCGGGCGATCGCCGCCCAGAAAAAAACTGAGCAACAGCTGATCAAAAACCAAACCGAAGCGACCACTTGGCAAAAGAAAGCAGAATTAGCCATTAAGAACGGTCGAGAAGATCTCGCCCGGGAAGCCCTAGTCCGGAAAAAAACCTTTGCGGACACCGCAGCAGTCCTCCAACAGCAACTGACCCAACAAAACGCCCAGGTGAAAACCCTCAAGGAAAACCTCCTTGCCCTAGAAAGCAAAATCCAAGAGGCCAAAACCAAGAAAGATATGCTTAAGGCCCGGGCCAACGCTGCGAAAGCGAATGCCCAACTCCAGAGCACCATGAACAACATCGACACCAGCAGTGCGATGAGTGCCTTCGAGCGGATGGAGGACAAAATCATGGAACTCGAAGCCCAATCTGAAGCAACCAACGTCTTGGGCAGTGCCAGTTTAGATCAAGAATTTGCCCAACTCGAAGCCTCCAATTCCATTGATGATGAGTTGGCGATGCTCAAAGCAGCTTCCCAAGAAGCACCAGCCCTAGAAGCGGCCAAGATGGTGGATGAAATGGAAGAAGTATCCGATACTCCCGTCGAAACTCCCGAACCAACGGATGCTGATTTTGCGGCGGTGGATGCTGAGCTGGAGGCCCTACGCACCCAAATGAAAAATCTTTAGGGTCTTGCCTTGAGGGGGGGGATCTTTATCCTGGTTTTTGGGTCTTGAAACCTTACAAACAGATTACTTGGCTGGGTAGAAGTCCAAAGAACTCCTACCTGGCTCACTTACGGAGTTTTGTGGCTGTTCGTAAATCCATTGATCCAGCGATCGCCGAAAACTGTTAACGTAAGGAACTGTCTTCATTTTGTAAGTAATCAAGGAGTTCACCCCCTGTGAGTGGCAGCGTTTTGGAAATTACCGATTCCCAGTTTGAGCAGGAAGTCCTCAACGTCAATCAAGATATCTTGGTCTATTTTTGGGCCAGTTGGTGTGGGCCTTGTCGGTTAGTTTCGCCTTCGGTCAGTTGGGCCGCCCAGGAGTATGGCGATCGCCTAAAAGTCGTTAAGCTCGAAGTAGACCCCAATCCGGAAGCCGTTGCCCAATGCCAAGTGGAGGGGGTGCCGGCCCTGCGCTTTTTTAAGGCCCAGAAGGTTGTGGCGAGCCATGAGGGGGCGATTACGAAGCAGGGTCTTAAGGATTTTGTTGAAGCCCAACTGTAATATTTTTCAGCGATTTGATTTGCCCCTATGCATTTTTCCCAGCGGTTATCACGGCTTTCGGCAAATGTGTTTGCAGATATGGACCGGGCCAAGGCCAAGGCGGTGGCGGCGGGTCGGGATTTAATTGATCTATCCCTCGGCTCTTCTGATCTCCCTGCTTCAGCGATCGCCACGGAAACCATTGCCCAGGCATTAACCGATTCCCAAACCCATGGGTATGTCCTCCACCGCAATACCCAGGCTTTTCGGGAGGCGATCGCCACTTGGTACACCGAGCGTTATGGGGTTGCTGTTGATCCGAATACCGAAGTCTTGGCACTGATCGGTTCCCAGGAGGGGACGGCCCACCTGCCGCTGGCCTTGCTCGACCCTGGAGACTATGCTCTACTGCCGGATCCGGGTTATCCATCCTATGCGGGTGGGGTGGCGCTGGCGGGTGGCGAAAGTTACTTTATGCCCTTCACCGCTGAACATCATTTTTTGCCGAAATTTGCGGCGATCCCCCAGGATATTTTGGCGAAAAGTCGTTTGATGATTCTCAGTTATCCCCACAATCCCACGACGGCGATCGCCACGCTCGATTTTTTTCGGGAAGCGGTGGCGTTTTGTCAGGCCCATGATCTGGCGCTGATCCATGATTTCCCCTACAACGACATTTATTTTGCTGGGGAAACGGCACCACCGTCAGTATTACAGGCCGATCCGGAAAAAACCTGTAGCATTGAATTTTTTACCTTTTCAAAGTCCTTTAATATGGGAGGCTTTCGTACTGCCTTTGCGGTGGGGAATGCCCAACTGATTGCGGCCCTACGCCAAATTAAGGCGGTGGTTGATTTTAACCAATACCAAGGGATTCTCAACGGGGCGATCGCCGCTCTCCAACGAGATCAAGCCACCATCGCGGAAAACGTACGCGTTTACCAAGACCGCCGGGATGCCCTCGTCGAAGCCCTCAATGACCACTGTTGGTCTGTACCCAAGCCTGGGGCGACCCTCTATGTGTGGGCCAAGTTGCCAGAAGCTTGGTCAGGAACTTCTTTGGAATTTTGTACCCAATTGGTGGCTCAAACGGGCATTGCCCTGTCGCCAGGATCGGGGTTTGGTAAAACAGGGGAAGGCTATGTCCGCTTTGCCCTCGTTCAGGAACCAGCGGTACTGCGGGAAGCCGTGCGCCGGATCCAAACATTCCTTTCGCCACAACCATGACATTGACGCAGGTCTGGGGTTGTCTACTCATCTTTACTTTAATCCCAACCCTCGGTGCAGTTTGTATTTTGCCCTGGGGCGATCGCCATCCCTCTAGGCAACTGTTGGGAGATTGTCTCCTGGGGATAATTGTGGTGCTCTTCACCCGGTATTTTTTCCCGTACCAATCCCCTTGGGAACTCATTAGTCTGTTGGCCTTGATGATGGGCCGCTATTGGCGCACCCAAGACCTGGCCTTTGCAGCGGTGTGGGGCGGTTTGTTACTCCATGATTGGCAGATTACGCCCATTGTCAGTTTTATTGGCTTGGTGGGCTTGACGGTATTTCGACAAATTCGCCTGGGGATCTGGGCCGTTTTAACCTTGATTTTTGTGGCTCTCACGATCCGCCACGGTGCGGTACCGGGCTATTGGGTCGCGGCGATCGCCCTGGGGGGACTCCTGGGCTGGTTAAGTCAACAGACAACAAATAGTCGGCAAGTTTGGCAAATTTTTCGGCCTGAATCCGGCTTTCTCTCCCTCGATCAGCGCCTCAGTAGCCCCCAAGTGGGCCAGGATGCGGCGACCCTCAGCCAATTGAAATATTTGGGTTATCCCGTTTTGCCGGGGTGGGTTCTAAAACCAGGGGATGATTTTAAACGACTGGTTGATTTACTAAAACCCAGTGGCGATCGCCCCTATATGGTGCGTCTCTCCAGCGAAAAAGTCCTTCCCAGATTTCAGATTCCCACGGAGCAACTCACCAGCCCAGAAGCCTTGGAAGTTGCCCTGGTGAATGGCTTTAGTCAAACGGCAGTGGGAAAACAAGCGCTGCTGGTGCAAGCCCAACCCACGGTGCAATGGTCGGGCATTACCTACAGTCGTCCACCGCTACCCTACACGCGCCAGGATCCGCTCACGGAAGTTGTCCAGGATTTTATTACGCCGCTCGTGATTGGGGAAGGCCAATTTTTGCTGTACTACGGATTGGATTCACCCCAGCCCCTGGGCGGGAAACCCTATGTTAACCACCCTCCCCTAGATATTTTGCAGGAAGTGGCCCACCTCAGTCGTCAGTTGGAACATCAACAGGGTAGTCCCCAGGCCCTTGAATGGTGTTTTACGGGCCAGGATATTTGGATTTTGCGAGTGCGGCCCATCTATCACCTCCATCCGGTCTGGACGAGGGAAGAGATTGCGAGCCATTTCCCCAAACCTTTGTCTCCTTTAAGTGCTTCTCTATTAGAGGTCACGGCACCAGGGGCGATCGCCAGTATCTACGCTGCCCTGTGGGAAGGGCGCGAAAGCCTCCAAAACATCGCCTTAATTTCCCACCATCGAGGGTATAGCTATCTCAACCGCAGCTTTTGGGAGCGGGTCTGCCGCCGGGAAAACTTTGAATTTAGCGATCTCCAATCCCGGTGGGGAGGGCTGCTGTTTGGTCTACGCCATCCTTTATTTTGTTACCGCTATTTGCGTTGGGATTGGCAATGGTACCCAGAGTTTCAGCAGGAAGCGGATCGTCTTTGTTACCCGCTGCTAAAAACGATCAAGATGATCAGCCGCAATGATCTTTCGACCCTCAGCCTGGCGGATTTGGTGCAAAATGTCGAGCAAATTACAGAGATGCTGGAACTCCTGCTCGGCTATTGGCTCCGGGGGGAAGTAATTCTGTGGCGTCGCCGTCTGACCACGGGATTATCCCATTTTCTGCCGCCGTTCCCCCCCAAATTCCAAGCTCTCAATCAGTTGGCCGTGGATATCCGGGGCACCCTCCGCACCACAGGGGAATCGCGCCAGGGGGCTGTTGAACCCTTTACACGGGCGGCTTTATTTGCCCAACTCGCAGAGCTGCCCGATGGTGAACATTTATTTGGTCGTTTAAATCAGTGGCTGAAGGAGCATGGGGATGGGGCAGATTTCCCTTGGGAGTTGGCCCAGCGGCGCTGGCGAGAAGATTTGGGGACGATCCGCCAACAATTAACGGATTTAGTGAACCAGCCACGCACCGCCATTTCTCCCCCTGACCTTAGCTCCGCCCAGCGCCAACTCCAGCAGATCTACTGTCAACAGGAAGTAGTAACGGGGCTTTGTGAAACGTTCTTGGCCCAGTTGCGCTGGCATTTTTTGGCGATCGCCCAGATTTGGCAAAACCAAGGTTATCTAGAGCAGCCCCAGGATATTTTTTGGCTCAAGCTCCCGGAGGTAAAGGCCTTAATTAATGCCCCCCAATCCCAGGAGTTTTCCCGCCTCCAGCTCAAAATTCAATATCGGCGATCGCAAATGAGTGTGAACCAAGAGCAGGGGCCTCCCCCAGAGATTATCTACGGTCAATTGACCACGAAAGAAGATGTTTCGAGTAGTTGTTTTTTACAAAAACTCCAGGGTCAAGCGGTGAGTAGTGGCTCGGTGATTGGCCGCGTCCATCGCTGTTTACCTGGGGAACGGGTCTCGTCCTGGAGTCCCAATGATATTTTGGTGACCACCTACATTGATGAACATTTTCTAGAGCATCTCAAGGAGGTCAGCGGCATTATCACGACCCAGGGGGGCATGCTCTCCCAGGGGGCAAGTTTGGCCCGTCAACACCAAATTCCGATGGTTGCCAATGTCACCATGGCCCTTGAGCTTCTCCAACCAGGCCAATGGGTACGCCTCGACGGTCGCCTGGGTCAGGTGGAACTTTTAGATCCAGAAGCCCTGTCTACGGATGCGAATTAGTTGCCCACGTAGCAGGTTACAATCGCTGAAGTTTTTTACTTAAAATCCTCCAATTTGCCCATGTCGCCCCTTGATTCTGTTCGTCGTTGGTACTACAGCTATGAGAAATTCCCGAAAACCACGGGGATCATTTCGGCGATCGCCTTGGGTCTCCTGGGGGGACTCGCTTTTTTTTGGCACCTTGGCGCTGTGGGCCTCGTGGATGAAACGGAACCCATGTTTGCGGATGCGGCCCGACGGATGTTAGCCACAGGGGATTGGATTACGCCCTATTACAACGATGCCACCCGCTTTGATAAGCCGCCCCTGGTGTATTGGCTGATGGCGATCGCCTACAAAATTGTTGGGGTGAATGCTTGGGGGGCTAGATTACCCTCTGCCTTTGCGGCCCTCGGTTTAATGGTCTTGGTTTTTGTGGTGCTGCGTCAGTTTGGTTTTGGCACAATAACGGCGGCCCAAAATCCCGAGGCCCCTAACACCCAACGCAAACTCTGGCTGGCAGCTTGGATCGGCAGTAGCTTAATCGCTTTGAACTTACAAACCATTGTCTGGGCGCGGCAGGGGGTCTCCGATATGCTCCTTAATGGTTGCTTTAGTGGGGGCTTGATTTGTTTTTTCTATGGTTATGGTAGCGGCGGACAGCCGATCAATCGCTGGTTACCCAATAGCTGGTACATGGCGGCTTACGCGTTATTTGCCTGTGCAGTCTTGACCAAAGGGCCGGTGGGGATCGTAGTGCCGGGACTCGTGATCATGCTCTTTTTGCTCTATGTCGGCAAGTTCCGTGAGGTACTGCTGGGGGAAGCGAAACCCTTGACTGGGGCTTTGATCTTCACGGCGATCGCCTTACCTTGGTTTGTCCTGGTGACCCTCCGCAATGGCCAAGCGTACATTGATAGTTTTTTTGGTTACCACAATTTTGATCGGTTTACGGGGGTAGTCAATGGCCACGATGCCCCGTGGTATTTTTACTTTCCAGTGGTATTGGTGGGGTTTTTGCCCTGGTCTGTGTATCTACCAGCGGCGATCGCCCGACTCAAGTTACATCGTCCGGCCCGTTGGCGTCAGGAGGCGCGTTCTACCCACCTTGCCGTCTTTGCAAGCATTTGGTTTGGGGTGATTTTTGGCTTCTTTACCATCGCCGTCACCAAACTACCGAGTTATACAATTCCCCTCTTGCCCGCCGCCGCAATTTTGGTGGCGTTGTTTCTCAGCCATGTTATTGAAACGCCCCGGCAACCCTCGACAGGATTCCGTTGGAGTGCGATCGCCAATGTGGGGCTGTTGCTGATTCTCAGCGGGTTTATGATCTATAGCCCCCAAGTCATTGGTTATGATCCTGCGGCCCCGGATCTGGCTACGACCTATGCCCAATCAAACCTTGCTTGGTGGGGCTTTGGGATTTGGCTCCTGGGGGCGGTTGTTCTTGCGGTTTGTGTGTGGCGATCTCGCCTGGGGATCTGGCTAGCTAATGGGGCGATTATGGTGGCATTTATTGTCCTTGTTTTACTACCTGCCAGCACTTTGCTGGATCAAGCTCGCCAAGCCAGTCTCCGGGAAATTGCCGATACCATTACAGCCCAGCAGCGGCCTGACGAAACAGTGATGATGGTGGGGTTTGAAAAGCCGAGCCTCGTCTTCTATACAGGCCAAGATATTCTCTTTATTGACGATGATAAAGAAGAGGAACTCGCCGCCATCGACAGCACCTTAACCCAGGCCAATTCTTCTTTTCTGTTGGTGGTGCGCACATCCACCCGCCCAGAACTTCCCCTAGGGGACAAAACCCTTGATCTCCTCCTGGAAAGATCGCCCTACGAACTGTTGCGGGTACAAAAATAATACTGGCGCTAAATTTCCGGTAAAATCTCAGCCTATTTTGACAAAAGATGTTACCGTAACCCCAAGCAAGCAAAAAATTAAGCTTATCTTTATAATTGTCCCATTATTAAAAGAAAGCTATCCTTTAACTTAAGCTTATTTCGATGTTGGTCGGTCTACTTTGGTTTCTAAACTCTCCCTTTATCTAGTTACACCTCCTGGTTTTCAACCCGGAAAAATTGAAGCTCAATTGACAGGCGATCGCTATCAGATCAAGCTCCTTGACTATGGCCAAAAAATCCTGGCATTTCTTGAGGCTAATAAAGAACAAATTGACTGCCTTGTAGTTGTTCAAGGAAAAGAAAACCAAGACTATTTTGAGCGCTTAACTCAGAGTGGAATTTTACTCCCCTGTGTCTTTCTTGGGCCGACCACCGCCTGTGAAATTTCCCAAGAAGATGTCTCCGAGCAGCTTTACCATAGTGCCGAAAAATACCTAGATTTTACCAATCTCGAAAACTTATCGTTGACCATCGACCAGGCGATCGCCCAATTTTTGCACCTCGCCCCAAGCTGTGCCCTGAGCGACAAACCCCAAGATCCCCACCACAGCGATCCCGATAAAACCCACCAAGCTTTTTTACTGTTACAACAGCGCCGTCTCGCCGAAAAATTACGGGAACGATTAGGCTATCTCGGCGTTTATTACAAACGCAATCCCAAATATTTTTATCGCAGTCTTTCCCCCGAAGAACAGCAAGAATTTCGGGAGCAATTTGTCGCCGATTATCGCGATATTGTCCTAAGCTACTTCAGTGGCGATCTCCCCACAAATCAAGCCATTGATCAATTTGTCAATCAGGCTTTTTTTGCCGATGTTTCTGTCTCCTATATCCTCGAAACTCACATGAAGTTAATGGACGAATTCGCCCAACAGCTCAAACTTGAAGGGAGAAGCGAAGAAATCCTTCTAGACTATCGCCTTACCCTCATCGATATCGTCGCCCACTTGTGTGAAATGTATCGCCGTTCTATCCCCCGTGAAGATCTACCTTTTGAACTTCTATTTCGGATAGACTAGGATGAAATCATTCCCCTCCACGACGCCTAGCACCTAACCCTATTCCTACCCACATCAGCCTTGTCTATGAACCTCCTAAAGAAAACTTATGTTTTAAAGCTTTATGTGGCTGGCAATACCCCCAACTCTGTCCGCGCCCTCAAAACCTTAAAAAATATTTTAGAAACCGACTTTAAAGGGGTCTATGCCCTAAAAGTAATTGATGTCCTCCAAAACCCCCAACTAGCCGAAGAAGATAAGATTTTGGCGACACCAACCCTCTCCAAAGTGCTTCCACCCCCCGTCCGTAAGATCATCGGTGACCTCTCCGACCGAGAAAAAGTATTGATTGGTCTCGATCTCCTTTACGAAGAGTTTTTAGAACGGGAAGAAGAGCTTTAAGAACAGGAGCACTTTCTAGTAGGATAAAGCCATTTGATTTCGTATACTTCCTTCGTCTCGTTGGATTATCAGGCTACGCCGTCCAAAAAAATGGCGTTTCAAGCGCTTGCTCTCCCTGCATTAGGACAACCTTAGTTAAATCTCTTCATTTTTTTATTTATATCTCCAGTCCCTAAGTCGTAATGAATCAGCCCACCTCCTCTAATAACGGTGCCATCAAAGGCGTCCAAAAAATCCGTACCCTCATCGAAGGTCTCGATGAGATTAGTCATGGTGGTTTACCCTCCGGCAGAACAACCCTAGTGAGTGGTACTTCGGGGACTGGGAAAACCTTACTGGCAATTCAGTTTCTTTACCATGGCATCAAGCACTTCGACTATCCAGGGCTTTTTGTCACCTTTGAGGAATCTCCCCGGGATATTATCCAGAACGCCCATAGTTTCGGCTGGGATCTCCAAAGTCTCGTTGATGAAGGTAAGCTCTTTATTCTCGATGCTTCCCCAGATCCCGATGGTCAGGAAGTAGTGGGTAACTTTGATCTCTCTGCTTTGATTGAACGGATTCAATACGCGATTCGCAAATACAATGCCAAGCTTGTTTCCATTGACTCGGTGACAGCGGTGTTTCAGCAATATGATGCCGCCCCCGTCGTCCGCCGGGAAATTTTTCGTCTGGTTGCCCGCCTAAAGCACCTTGCAGTCACCTCGATCATGACCACGGAAAGACTGGATGAATATGGCCCTGTAGCCCGCTTTGGGGTAGAAGAATTTGTCTCAGATAACGTGGTGATCCTGCGGAATGTCCTAGAAGGGGAACGGCGGCGACGCACCATCGAAATCCTTAAGCTGCGGGGAACAACCCACATGAAGGGGGAATATCCCTTCACGATCACCAACGATGGGATCAATATTTTCCCACTGGGGGCAATGCGTCTGACCCAGCGGTCTTCTAATGCACGGATTTCTTCTGGAGTGGAAACCCTGGATAAGATGTGCGGCGGCGGTTTCTTTAAAGATTCGATCATCCTAGCCACGGGAGCCACAGGAACCGGAAAGACTTTACTCGTAAGTAAGTTCCTCGAAGAAGGTTGTCGGCGCGGCGAACGGGCGATCCTGTTTGCCTATGAAGAGTCCCGGGCACAGTTATCGCGTAATGCCTCTTCCTGGGGGATTGATTTTGAGGAGATGGAACGCAAAGGGCTGCTCAAGTTACTCTGTTCCTATCCAGAGTCGGCGGGCCTGGAGGATCACTTGCAGATGATTAAGTCAGAAATTTCTGAATTTAAGCCGTCCCGGATTGCGATTGACTCTCTGTCGGCGTTAGCGCGGGGCGTGACCAATAATGCGTTTCGCCAATTTGTGATTGGGGTAACGGGCTACGCGAAACAGGAAGAGATTACGGGCTTCTTTACGAATACGACGGATCAGTTTATGGGGGCCCATTCGATTACGGAATCCCACATTTCGACGATTACGGACACGATTCTAATGCTGCAATATGTCGAAATTCGTGGCGAGATGTCCCGGGCGATCAACGTCTTTAAAATGCGGGGCTCTTGGCATGACAAGGGCATTCGGGAATACACCATCAGTGAAGGTGGGGCAGCGATTAAGGATTCTTTCCGAAACTACGAACGGATTATTAGTGGTTCGCCGACGCGGATTGCCGTGGATGAGAAGTCGGAGTTGTCGCGGATTATGCGGGGTGTTCAGGATAAGACCTTGCCGGAATAAACCCCTCTGCCTGACGGCATCTCCCCCAGGGGAGAATATTTTTGGGGGAAAAGAGGCGATCGCCTCTTTCTTTTTACGCAGATTTAATCCCGACTATTTTTATCGGGTATGATTGACGACAGTTTTGGAACTGTTTATTATGGCTTTCAATTAAGCATTCAGCATTCATGGAAACGGAGAAAACCCTAATGACGCAAGCAACCCTTGATACCGCCGTCGCCTCCCTCGACACCGCCAACTTCACCGCCCTCGCCTGTAAGGAATGTGGCGCTGAGTACGAACCCAAAGCCCTCCACGTGTGTGAGTTTTGCTTTGGCCCCCTCGAAGTGAAGTATGACTACGAGCAAATCGCCAGCAAAGTGAGCCGTGAAAGCATCGAAGCTGGCCCCAAGTCCATCTGGCGCTACAAAGAATTTTTGCCCGTTGCCGGAGAACCCATTGATGTGGGCACTGGCTTTACGCCCCTCCTCAAAGCGAACCGTTTGGCCCGTCGTCTCGGCATCAAGGAGCTTTACATTAAAAATGACGCGGTGAATATGCCCACCTTGAGTTTCAAGGATCGGGTGGTATCCGTTGCCCTGACCCGCGCCCGCGAATTAGGTTTCTCGACTGTTTCCTGTGCCAGCACTGGTAATTTGGCAAACTCCACAGCGGCGATCGCCGCCCATGCCGGATTAGACTGTTGCGTCTTTATCCCCTCCGATCTCGAAGCCGGAAAAGTCCTCGGCACGCTGATCTACAATCCCATTCTGATGGCCGTTCACGGCAACTATGACCAGGTGAATCGCCTTTGTTCTGAAGTTGCCAACTCCCACGGTTGGGGCTTCGTGAATATCAACCTCCGCCCCTACTACTCCGAAGGTTCCAAGACCCTCGGCTATGAAGTCATCGAACAACTTGGCTGGGAACTCCCCGACCACGTGGTTGCGCCCCTGGCTTCCGGTTCCCTCTTCACCAAGATCTACAAAGGCTTTAACGAATTTGTCAAAGTCGGTCTTGTTGAAGACAAAGCGGTTCGTTTCAGCGGTGCCCAAGCTGAAGGTTGCTCTCCCATTTCTCAAGCCTACAAAGAAGGCCGTGACTTTATTACTCCTGTGAAGCCCAACACGATCGCCAAGTCCATTGCGATCGGCAACCCGGCCGATGGTGTCTACGCCGTAGAAATCGCCAACAAGACCAACGGCAACATTGAAGATGTCACCGATGCTGAAATTGTTGACGGCATCAAACTCCTTGCTGAAACCGAAGGCATTTTCACCGAAACTGCTGGTGGCACTACCATTGCCGTTTTGAAAAAACTCGTAGAAGCAGGCAAGATTAACCCCGACGAGAAGACAGTCGTCTACATCACTGGGAACGGCCTGAAGACCCAAGAGGCAGTACAAAATGCTGCTGGTGAACCCCTCACCATCGAAGCCAACCTCGAAAGTTTCGAGCAGGCTCTTGATCGTGCCCGCACCCTTGAGCGTCTAGAGTGGCAGCAAACTTTGGTATAGTTGCTGTTCTAAATTGGGTCTTTTCTCATTGTCACTGCACGGTAGATCTGACCCAATCCCTGTTCCTTATCGTTTAGTTTTAAAAAAATTTGTCTGACTCAAAATGGTAATTAAAGTTTTAGTTCCAACTCCCCTCCAAAAGTTTACGAAGGATCAACCCACCGTTGAATGCGCTGGTTCTTCCATTAAAGAATTGCTCGATTCCCTAGAAGCAAACTGCCCCGGCATTAAGGCTCGCCTCTGTGATGAACAGGGCAATCCTCGACGCTTTTTAAACCTCTACGTCAATGAAGAAGATATCCGTTTTCTGAACGGTGTCGATACTGCTCTAAATGACGGTGATGAGGTCAGCATTGTACCCGCTGTGGCAGGGGGCTAAAGTTTCGAGTAATAACCATGAATGCTTTTGTCCGGGGGAAGAATACTTCCCTCGTTTTTTTATTTTTTGATTTGTTGATGACATTTGATTCGATTAAAAATAGGCTGATTTTTAGCTGACTTTATAAGCAAAAGTTGACCTTGAAATTAAAAATTGATCTCATAAAAAAGCCATAAATGCAAGAACGTCATGATACATTTAAATAATTGCATGGAGCAAGGTTATTAAAATCCAGCAATCCTATCGATCTTGATTGGAAGTTTTATGTCATCATTTCCCCGGCGGGCATCTATTCGATTAAAAAAACGTTCTAATACAGCAATTTTGAGGCGGTGGCGACGCAAATTTTATACGCTGCAACAGAGCCGTAGACATCAACCCAGCTTCTCCCGACAACATATTGGTTTGTCATTTTTAGGCAGTTTTATTGGTATTTCGACCCTGGCTTACATCTCGGTTTATAGTTCTTATCCTTTGATTGCGGCTCCCTTTGGGGCCACGGCCGTGCTGGTATTTGGGGTGCCGGATAGTCCATTAGCCCAGCCCCGCAACGTAATTGTGGGGAATGTAATTGGGGCTTGCAGTTGTGTGGTGTTATTTCACTTGTTCGGGGATGCTCCCTGGGTCATGGGTTTGGCGGTGGCAGTGACGATTAAGCTCATGCAACTGACCCGAACCGTCCATCCGCCTTCGGGGGCCGTAGCCTTAATTGGTATTTTGAGCCATGCGTCTTGGCAATTTATTTTGACGCCTGCTTTATGCGGTTCTGTGTTGATTGTGTGGTTGACGGTAATTTTTAGTCGTGTGGTGCCGGGGCGTCCTTATCCAAAACACTGGCTTTAGGTTGAACTTTAAAAAACGCTACTTTTGTTAGGCGAATGAGGGTTAGAGTTCGTTAAAAATGACGACGGATGTTTGGATTTGGCTCGAAATTTTTGTGGTGACATCGCCCACAGCTAGGCCTCCGGCGGTACGGTAACGGGTAGAGTGCAGAATGACAAGGTCGAAGTCTTTGGCGTCATGGAGAATTGCCTTGGCCACGTCGTGGTAACGGATAATCCGAATCTGCATTTTGGTGGTGATTCCGGCATTTTGCAGGGCATTTTCTAGGTCGGCTTTGAGTAGGTTGCGTTGGTCTTTGGTCATCCAGGTTTCGCACACATGGAAGACGGTGACTTCGGCTTGGTTGGCGATCGCCAAAAGTTCAGCAAATTGCACCATCTGTAAATTTTGAGCCGAGATCCCTTTAAAGGGCACCATAATCCGCCGCAAATTTTTCGGATCATCCAAGAGACGCACCACCGCCACCGGACAATGGGCCGACCAACAGACATTATGAATTAAAGTCCCCAGGAGCCTTGCTTTGAGACCTTCGGTTTTTCCCCAGCCCATCAAAATTAAGTTGGCATTTTCTTCCCGGGCCACGCGACTGATCCCGGCGGCCACATCGTCATCGATGCGAATTTTTGGTTGCATCGTAATTTGCAGTTGCTCCCCCTGGGCGATCGCCTCTTGGAGTAAGCTTTGACTCCGGTCGATCCCCATCATCACTGCCGGATCATCCATGTGGGCATGGCCCGTCACAATCGACACAGGCATCACAACCCCTTGACGAATGCGGGTTAAAAGCCCTGCTGCTTCGAGTAAATAGTCCTTGGTGCTGGGATTGGCAATGGGTACAACAATTTTGAACCGATCCGTCGATGGCGACACCGTAACCGTTGTCAGGGCAATATCCTTGCCACTACTGGGTAATAAACGACCAAAACGACGGGTTAACACCGGCCCCAGCATCGAAGTGACTAGCATCAGTACGATCACCGCATTAAATACCGATTCGCTGATCAGTCCCACCCGGAAACCAACCAAGGCCGCCGCCAGGGTTGCCGCCACCTGGGGGATCGACAACGACCACATCGTGAGGGTTTCAGCCCAGCTATAGCGATAAATCTGTTTGGCGATCGCCGCCGCAATAAATTTAGACAATAACAAGCCACCGACAATCGAAAACGTGAGGGGAAACTCATAGAGCAAATTATTAATAAATGCCGGAATATCGAGCAATAACCCCATCCCCACAAAAAAGAACGGAATAAATAGCGTACTGCCCACAAATTCAATTTTTTCCTCTACCGGGCTTTTGCCGACCACATCATTGACCGCCAAACCCGCCAAAAAAGCCCCCACAATTTTATCCACATTGATCACCTGGGCCCCCACTGACGCGAGAAAGACAGCCAGCAAAATAAATAAAAATTGATTGCCCTCTTCATCCCCATTGCGCTGGAAAAATTCTCGACCAAGCCAGGACAGACCGAAGAGTACCAAAGCTCCGTAGCCTACCAATAACGCCAGTTGCAAGACCAAAGAAGCCGTAGAAAAATCGCCCTGGTGAATCGACACACAGATCGCCAGCACCAAAAGAGCCGCAATGTCCGTAAAAATCGTCGCGCCAATCGTGACCGTTACACTCTCATTATTGAGAATCCCTAGCCGATTAATAATTGGGTAACCCAGCAACGTATGGGAAGCCAATAAAGATCCAATGAGAATTGCCGCATTCCAACCAAAATCAAAACTTAGGCCGACCACCGTTCCCATCGTTAACGGCACAATAAATGTCAGAAAACCAAAGCCAATGGAGCGATCCTGGGTTTTCCGAAACTCCGCCAAATTAATTTCCAATCCGGCCACAAACATCAGGTAAATTTTGCCCACTTCCGAGAATAAAACCATCGTTTCACTCTCTGAGTCGAGGAGGCCTAGGGCATTTTCACCAAGGATAATCCCTGCAAAGAGTAAGCCCACCAAGCCAGGTAAATTCAGCCGTTCAAAAATAGGGGGAATGGTCAGGGAGACCAACAGCAGCAGAATAAACGTAAAAATCGGATTTTCTGTGATGTATTGGATCGATTCGGCAACCATGGCAGTCCGAGAAAAAGGCTAGCCTCCCAGTGTAGCGGAAGAAGTTTATAACGGAAATAAATTGTCGATTTTATGGCAAAAACAGGGAATTTTGGCCCTTAAGCTTGCTCAAATTTCCCTACAGAGAGAAAAGGGCATCGCCGCTTTTAGGCCCAGGAAACGTTAAACTTGAAATAAATTGTTACATTTCAGAAAAATCCAAAATTATGGCTGCAACCGTTGAAATTTATACTTGGAGCACCTGTCCTTTTTGTATCCGGGCCAAGCATCTCCTCGACAGTAAACAAGTGGAATATACAGAGTATTGCATCGATGGCGATCGCCAAGCGCGGGAGGCCATGACAGACCGAGCCAATGGCCGCAGTAGCCTCCCCCAGGTTTTCATTAACAACCAGCACGTGGGTGGCTGTGACGATCTCCACGAACTAGAGTACCAAGGCAAACTCGACGATCTCCTGATGCAGGCGGCTTAGATTTGGCCAGCACTAATTTCCCCAACCCTCGGTTTCGGTCTGGGGGTTTTTGTTTGGTTATTTTTGGGCGTTCTGGCTCGTTAGCTCTGGATAACCCGCTTTGATCAGGGCTTCATCCCGAATTCGGCAGGAATCACATAAGCCGCAGGGATGTTCTCCCCCTTGGTAACAAGACCAAGTTTCGGCAATGGGAACCCCTAATTTCACTGCCTTTTGGATAATTTCTACTTTGGTATCAAGCACAAGGGGCGCAACCAATTGGGGCGCGTGACCTTCAATGCCAACTTTGGAAGAGAGATCCGCTAACTTCTGGTAGGCGGCGAGATATTCGGGGCGACAGTCAGGATAACCGGAATAGTCCACGGCATTGATCCCCAGGTAGATCGCTTCGGCTTGTTTTGCTTCAGCGAGAGAAAGGGCGATCGCCAAAAATACCGTATTACGACCGGGGACATAGGTCGAGGGAATATCCCCTATCTGGACACCACTTTGGGGAATCGCTTGGTTAACGTCAGTTAAGGAAGAGCCGCCCCACTGGGACAAATTCACATCCATGATGAAATGTTCGGTGATCCCTAAATGTTCGGCAATTTTCTGGGCGGCAACTAATTCTCGGCTATGTTTCTGACCATAGCGAAAGGAGAGAGCAAACACTTCATAGCCATCGGCGATCGCCTGGGCGGCACTGGTAGCCGAATCCAAGCCACCGGAGAGTAAAACAACAGCCCGTTTCATCTAGCGCACCCCCAAAAACTTATGGGTTTGCAGACCGAGACGCCATTCGGGGTGAGCCAAAATATAGTCGAAAATGAGACTCTGACTGGCGAGATTTTCCCATTGGGGTTGGAGATATTGCGGAATCTCTGCGGCAATTTTTTGGGCTTGGGTTTCGGCCCACTGGAAATCCGTGGCTTGGTCGATCACGATCTTTAATTCACTGACATGATCGTAAATTTCCGGCAATGGCGCTTTAAAAGGCTTTGGGGACAGGGTTAGCCAATCAAAATGACCGCTGAGGGGATGGGCACCGGAGGTTTCTAGGTGGAGCGGCAAACCCGTTTCTTTCAACCCAATCGTCAAAGGATAAAGGTCATGCATCAAAGGTTCCCCCCCCGTAATGACAATGATCTTCGGCTGGGCTTCTATCGCCTGTTGTTTGAGTTCGGCAACGGAAACTTGGGGATGACGTTTCGGATTCCAGGAGATTTTGGTGTCGCACCAGGGGCAACCTACATCACAACCGGCGAGGCGAATGAAAAAAGCCGCTGTGCCAAACCAAAAGCCTTCCCCCTGGATCGAATGAAAGGTTTCTACGACGGGATAGGTGACGGATGCAATCTCTAAAGAATCAGCGGAATCAAGCAAGGGTCGTGGTACGGTACGAAGGGCCATGGCCTTGGGCAACAAAAAATAACACAGGGTTACTACTGTATTCTAAAAGGCGATCGCCTGTCTCCGGGGCAAAATCCAGAGATCCCCTAGGAGATGCGATAAAGTAAGAATTTGCCTGCCGATTCTGTTTTGTGCGCCGTCACCATGGTTAAACCTGCTTCCACCGATACCACCGCTATTTTTCGCATCCTCGATGCCAACCTCGACCGAGCCAGGGAGGGACTGCGCATTGTTGAAGAATGGTTTCGATTTGGCCTGAACCATGCTGAACTGGCCGCCCGTTGCAAGGAAATGCGCCAAACCCTGGCCCAATGGCACCACGACGAATTGCGCGCCGCACGGGATACGCCCAACGATGTAGGCACCAGCCTCAGCCATCCCCAGGAAGAAAGCCGCACGGATCTTAATCATTTACTCCGGGCCAATCTTTGTCGGGTCGAAGAAGCGCTCCGGGTGCTAGAAGAGTACGCCAAACTCTACAAAACGGAAATGGCGATCGCCTGTAAACAAATGCGGTATCAGGTCTATACCCTCGAAAGTCAACTCTTTAGCCCCCAACTGAAACAACGTCTCGAAAAAGCACGACTTTATCTAGTGACTTCTCCCCACGAAAAACTGTTGGCAGTGACCGAAGCGGCCCTCCAGGGGGGCGTTGAAATCGTCCAATACCGCGACAAAGAGACTCCTGATGAACAACGGTTTGCCAATGCGATCGCCCTGAAAAAATTATGCGATCGCTACCATGCTTTATTCCTCGTCAATGACCGTGTGGATCTTGCCCTAGCCGTGGATGCCGACGGCGTTCACCTCGGCCAAACGGATTTACCCATTGCCACGGCCCGCCAACTCCTTGGCCCCGATAAAATTATTGGCCGCTCCACCACCAATCCCCAGGAACTCGAAAAAGCATTGAGTGAAGGAGCGGATTATGTGGGTGTTGGCCCCGTGTATGAAACCCCTACTAAACCGGGGAAAGCCGCTGCGGGTCACAGTTATGTCAGCCATGCCAGGGAAAATTGTCCTGTGCCCTGGTTTGCGATCGGCAGCATTGACACCGAAAATCTCGGCGAGGTTCTGGCCGCCGGAGCCGAACGGGTTGCAGTGGTGCGGGCACTGATGCAGAGTGAAGACCCGACCCTGACAGCTCAGTTTTTTGCGGCCCAATTACACCGCCAACAAACCCTACAAAACCTTGAGGAGGCCACGGCATAAATGATCGATGTTTGGGTGAATGGTGAACTAAAAACCATTGCGAGTGAGTTATCTTTACCTCGCTGTCTTGAGCAATTGGGCATGAATCCACGCCTTGTGGCAGTGGAATACAACGGCGAAATTTTGCACCGTCAGCGGTGGGAACATACCTTGATTCAAGCCGGCGATCGCCTAGAAATTGTCACCATTGTTGGTGGTGGTTGAGGCTGAAACCGTTACACTACAAAGCAACACACCTTCAACTCCTTGAGCGAAAAATGAGTCAAACCGTAAACTGTGCCGTTGAGTGCGTCAATGGTTGCATCCTAGGGGAAGACTGCCCCAACAAAGAATATGCGGCCCAAGCCAGCGAATTTGTGCAGACCGTCTCCATCGACAAAATGCACGAAATCGCCGAAGCGGCGCGCCTCAAGAAAATGATGGAACCCCCCAAATGGGTAATCCCCGACGAAATTTAGACTGCTTTTACCTTGGTTTTCCGGTTGAACCATGACCCAAACCATCGATCATGATTTGTTGTTTTAAGGAGTTGCTGACGACCTTTTTCTGGGATTTTCTCGCCCTTTTTGCGCCGGAAATCCTCGAAACAGCCGAGCAGAACTCCTTAACTTTTCTTACCCAAGAAGTTTTCAATGACCTACCTGGCCAAACGCGTCGCAATGTAGATATTGTGGCGAAACTTCACTTTCGCGGCCAAGAGACTTGTTTTCTCGTACACGTTGAAAATCAAGCAACCTCCCAAGCAGATTTTGCGGAACGGATGTTTCTCTATTTTGCGCGGTTGTACGAAAAGTATCGTTTACCCATTTACCCCATTGCCTTATTTTCTTACCGCTCTCCCCAGAGGCTAGAACCGGAAACTTTTTCGGTGGCTTTTCCTTCCAAGGAAATTCTCAGGTTTTCTTTCCAGACTATTCAATTGAACCGCTTGCCGTGGCGTGACTTTCTCCGCCAACCAAACCCCGTTGCGGCTGCGCTCATGGCAAAGATGAACTTTAGCTCGGAGGAACGCCCAAAGGTCAAGTTAGAATGTTTACGGATGATTGTGACGCTTCGTTTAGATTCGGCCAGAATTCATTTGTTGTCGGGTTTTGTGGATACCTATCTGAGGTTAAATATGGCAGAGCAGCAGGTCTTTGAGCAGGAACTACACCGCATTCAGCCCCAGGAGGAAGCCCAGGTGCTGCGAATTGTCACGTCTTGGATGGAAGAAGGTCTACAGCAAGGCCGCCAAGAAGAAGCTTGTAAAATAATCCTACGCTTCATTCAGCAACGCTTCCCGGAGCAAGTTTCAGGATTCGCCCCACAAATTCAGGCCCTGAATCTAACTCAACTGGATGCCCTAAGCGATCGCCTATTTGGGTTTGAGTCAGCCGCAGAATTAGAAACTTGGCTGCGGGAAAATCCCACTGAGGGCAACCCTACCTAACTACCGAGAATAAACAAACTCAATAGAGTGCCGCTGTTCCACAAACTATGGAGAAGCATCGGGGCCAAAAGGTTACGGGATTTAACATAAACGAATCCCAAAATAATGCCCAGGGTCATTAAAGGTAGGACTTCCGACAAACTCATGTGGGCGATCGCAAACAAAAACGCACTGAGAATAATGCTGCCCCACACTGGGACATAACGGGTTAGAGAAGGTAATAGAAAACCCCGGAACATAATTTCCTCAAAGAGGGGAGCCATCACCGAGGCCGTCAAAAAGAAGATGGTTAAAGCCACCTGATCCTGGGCTTTGAGGGCAAGAAACAGAATCGGATTACTGCCCCCCTGACCCTGCCAAATTTGTTGATTTAGTAGGGAAACGAGTAACACCAGCGGCAAGGCCACCATGTAGCCTCCAAATCCCCATACCGTCCAGTTATCCAGCCATTTCACCTGAAACCAGCCCTGGGGGAGGGGCCGAAATTCCCAAACCGAAGCCGCTAGAACGATTAAACCAGCGATCGCCATCAGTGAATAGGTGATGAGGGTATAAACAGCTTTTTCACGGACTGTCCAAGCGGTGGCATCGATGCTAAAGGCCTGGAGGGCGATGGGTAAAGCAAGGGGCAAAATAATTTGACCGACGAGAAAGAAGCCGACGATAAAAACCTGCCAGATAATTTCTCCATTCCAGGGGGTGTTCCAAGTCGCCTGATCATCAATGTGCAAAAGGGCTGCTTCCTGCTTCCGGAAAACTTGAACGCCCAAAAAGATGAGAAAACCCAAGCCAAAAAGACCCACACTAAAGGGCAAGACGGTAATGACCGTTAATTTTAAAAAAGCCCGTTGCGCATTCTGTTGAATTTGTTGTTGGAGTTGCTGTTGTGCCGGACGATCGTCTTGAATTTGGTATAGCTTTTGGAGATTTTGTTGCTCGAACCAGGTTTCAAGCTCTGTTTGGGTTAAGGCGTCTGGGTCAGTGGGAGCTTGGGAGTTGAGCCAGAGGGGCGCTAAAGTTTGAGCCAAACCATCAGATTCTTCTCCGGAAATGGCTTCCCATCGCTGTTGTGCTTGGTCGAACTTGCCGCGACTGGCGTACAAAATCCCGAGTCTGAGCTGGAGTTCATCGATCAAGGTGGCGGTTTCGGCGATCGCCTTTTTGGTCGCCTGGGTTTGAGCAGCGCTTGTTTCTGTGGAGTCTGTGAGGAGTTTTTGGCGGGCTTCACTACTACTGAGCACTTTTTTATACTGGGCGATCGCACTACTGTAGGGATCTTGCCCCGTCAGTTGAGTCACGAGGGTGGCGATCGCCTCAGGGGAGGTAGTAGCCGTGGAATTGGGATCGTACTCTGCGGCCTGAAGCACCAAGTTGGTTTGATACAGTTCGAGGCGGCCCTGGATCTGCGGTTCCTGGAAACTGGCCCACAACGAAGACAGGAGCGGCACCAGGGTAATAATCGTCAACAGAATTAAAATTACGCGCTTCACGTTAGCTACCCGCACAAAAACAGTGGATCTAGCCTAGCCTGTTGTTTCTCACGGAATCAATATTTAACGGTGGATAATTTCCCTGGCTGACTATGGTGAATGAAATCTGATTAAACTTGCTGCCAAATTTTGATCGTGCCATCGGAACCGCCCGCCGCGAGGGTACGCCCATCGGCAGTGAGGGCTAGGGACAGTAAACGTACATGATCTTCTTGGTCGGGAGTATTGAAATTTAACGTCGTCAAAGGCTCAGTGATGCCTAACTGCCAAATTTTAATCGTGCCATCGACGCTACTGCTCAGGAGAAAATGACCTTGACGACTAAACAGAAGCTGAGTAATGGGCTTTTCGTGGGCTTCGAGGGTAAAACAAGGCACTGTTTCTGGTAAAATCTCTAGATGATTGAGGTCCACTTGCCACAGATGAATCAGGCCATGTTCGCCAGCAGAAGCAAACAATTTACCGTCGGTGCGGATGGAGATCGCCGCAATGGCTGCGGGGGGATCATTTTTTAAACTACCGAGTAAGCGATGATCCGTGGTGCGCCAAAACTTGAGGATGCCCTCTGTGCCACCGCTGATAAAGAGGTTTTCTTGGGGGGCCAGGGCGATCGCCTGGATCTGATCATTGAGATCAAGGGTTTGTTGATAAACGCTACCATCCTCAAGTTGCCACTGGCGCAGGGTCTGATCGTGACTCCCGGTGATGAGTGTTTGTTGGCCTGTCAAAGCCATGGTATAAACGGCCCCTTGGTGTCCCTCCAGGGATTTTTGGAGCATGAGTTGGGGCACCGCTTGGCTTTGATCGAGGTGCCAAAGGTTAACTTCCGGTGAAAAACTACTACTGGCGATTGCCAATGTTTCTATTTGTTCTGTCTCCGCTTTGGCTCCGGTCACAGGGGGGGTGAATGCTAGATTTAAAAGACCCTGTTCGTGGGCGGTCACTTGGGAAATTTGCTTTTGATCGTCTACGCGCCAGAGTTTCAACTGATGATCCCAACTGCCACTCGCGAGGAATTTTTGATCGGCACTAAAGACTAAAGCACTCACACAATCTCGGTGGGCTGGGATAGTAGCGACTAACTGCCATTGCTGCTTGAGTTGCGGTGCTGCGGGTGGTTCTGGAGCGGGGAGTGTTTCCGTGGCCCAAGGATCGGCGATCGCCTCTGGTTTTAGATCATCGGCAACTGCCTGGGCGATGGCTGGAGATGTTGCGGCTGGGGTAGGTTGCTGCCGTAAAAATTCCTGTTCTAAATTCGTGAGTCGTTCATCCAAAACAGCTTCATTGAGATACTGCACCACATTGGTTAGGGCTTTTTCTAAACTGCGCAGATAGGTTTGCATTTCTCCATCTGTTTCGATTTGGGCCAGGCTGGCATTGATTTGGCTCGCTTGGCGGATTTGTTCGGTGAGGGGTTGCAGTTGCCCTTGAAACTGACCTTGTAAACGTTGCTCAAGGCTGCGCACCATGCCCAGGATTTGTCGCCGCTGGTGTCGTTGATGGGCAATGCGGTTAAAAAAATTTAGCCCTAGGGTGATCCAGAGCAGGAATATGACTAATGAAGCTGTCGAATTACCGTCGCCTTGAATCACATCCCAGATCCACGCCAAGAAAACCAGCAGCAGCAAACCCAATTCTGCAAATTCCAACCATTGCTGCTTTTTTCCCATCAAAACATGACCCTCCTCACGGGTGCGTTCGCCTTATCATAACCTCAACATCATGCGGGCGATATTAAAGTAAATCAAAACCCCAATCACGTCCACCGCCGTTGTAATAAAGGGTGCCGACATTAGGGCCGGGTCTAACCCTAGGTATCGGAACAAAAATGGTAGCGAGGAGCCAGCCACCGATGCCAGCACGGCGATCGCCACCAAACTGATCCCCACCGAAATGGCCACCGCCAGATTTCCCTGGAGAAAGTAGGCCCAAACAATCACAACAATCCCCAGGATCGCCCCTAACAATGCCCCGGCGATCGCCTCCCGTCCGACTACCTTCGCTGGCCCTAGATCGTTTAAATCTTCCGTATTCAGACCCCGAATTACCACCGTTGAAGACTGCGCCCCCACATTTCCCCCAGTCCCCGTCAAAAGCGGAATAAATGCCGCCAAAATTACCACCTGTTCCAAGAGCGACTGCTGGGAGCTAATAATCCAGCCCGTAAAGGTATTCGTAATCAGCAACACAAACAACCACACAACCCGCTGTCGAGCTACTGTCCACAGATTCATTTGGAAATAATTATCACCATCCGTTTGCAGCCCCCCCAACGCATAGATATCTTCTGTGGCTTCCCGTTCAATAATGTCGATCACATCGTCCACCGTAACGACCCCCACCAGACGATCTTCTCGATCCACCACAGGTAAAGCGAGTAGGTCATACCGTTGAATCGTTCGCGCCACTTCCTCTTGGTCAGTATCTGTATGAACCGAGACCACATCCCTGGTCATAATCTCTGACAACGGTAAATCTGGCTCTGAAACAACGAGATCCCGTAGGGAGACAATGCCTACCAGTTGCCGGGACGCGTTAGTGACATAGAGGTAGTAGATAATTTCCGATTTGCTGGCCTGTTGCCGAATCCGCTCGATGGTTTCTGAAACGGTGAAGGTTTCTTTGAGGGAAATATACTCCGGGGTCATTACCCGGCCAGCGGTATCTTCCTCATAACCGAGCAAAAGATTCGTCGCCTGTCTTTCTTCGGGGCTGAGCTGTTCTAGGAGCTGCCGTACCACCTTCGCCGGTAATTCATCGAAAAGACGCACCCGGTCATCGGGGGACATTTGATCCACGACTTCCCGCACTTCCTGGCGCTTAAATTTTTGAATGAGGGCCTGCTGCACCGATGAATCTAAGTATTCATAGACTTCGATGGCCTCCGCTTTAGAAAGCAGACGGAAAGCAATGACCTGCATCGATTCTGGTAAATCTTCGATCGCCTCGGCAATGTCAACGGGTTGTACGGGCACAAGTAGCGATTTAGCCCCTTGCAAATTATTCGATTCCAGCAAAAGCAACAATTGGCTTCGGACCAACTGGCGCAGCTCAGTATGTTTAGCGGATGTAGTCATCTTGATGGATCGTTTTGCCTCGGAATGTGCGGCCAACAACAGCCTGGGTACCCAGAACAAAGCTTAAAGGAAGGGTGACTCTGCGATTATCTAAGTAAAAGTGCTCAGGCTATCAAAAAAAGGAGAAAGCGCTTCATAAAACTTTATTTATTCTACAAAACAAGTGCCCCCCAAAACTTGTGTTTATTTTTTTGACTGTGCTAGCCTAGTATTGTTGGGAATCAAAAGAATTCGAAAGTACTCGGTTACGGTTTTGTCTCGTTTGGTATTGTGTTTGGTTACGACAGTATTGACAGAAAATCTCCCCGCCCGATACGACTACGAACTCTCCTTCCCCGATGCACAGATTAAGTCATCTTTAAGGAGACAATTTTTATGTCAATTTATGTTGGAAACCTGGACTACGCCGTAGAAGAAGACGATCTTCGTGAAGTCTTTAATGACTACGGTAAAGTAAAACGCGTTTATCTTCCGGTAGACCGTGAAACCCAAAGAAAGCGTGGCTTTGGCTTTGTGGAAATGTCTAACGATGAAGAAGAAGATAAGGCGATTGAAGCCCTCGATGGTGCGAGCTGGATGGGCCGCGACATGAAGGTCAATAAAGCAAGACCCCGCACCAACAGCCGCTAAATATCATCTCTGCGTTGGCATGGGATGTAATTTCTAAGAAACGACCCATGCTCCCAAACAACATGAATTAAATTCAGTGAGGCCACTAGTTTTGTATCTAGTGGTTTTTTTGATCGCCACGATTCGAGAACAGCAACAAAAAAACTCCCCAGACTTTCCGAGAGAGTTTTTTGGCGATCGCCTGGATTATTTGGGAAAATTACACAGTGATGGCAGCCTTTTGGTTGAGTCGATCAAGTTGTCGCGTCAAGAGACTGAGGAATAGTCCCACATCGGTGACCACGCCGACGGATTCTACCGAGCCGCGATCGCTTAGTTTTGTGACTACCGCAGGATTAATATCGACACAGACCATCTTCACCCCGGCAGGAGTCATATTGCCGACGCCAATGGAATGGAGCATTGTCGAAAGCATCAAAACCATATTGGTGCCTTCTAGCAAGCGAGCATATTCTTCCTGGGCGCGAATCAGATCCATTTCTGTATCCGGGAGAGGGCCATCATCACGAATAGATCCGGCTAAACAGAAGGGTACATTGTTTTGGACGCATTCATACATTACCCCCTTTGTAATAAGCCCCTGGGCCACGGCATTGGCGATACTGCCACAGCGACGAATGGTATTGATTACCTTGAGGTGGTGACGGTGGCCCCCACGCACAGGGACGCCTTTATTCATATCAACGCCGAGGGAAGTGCCCATCATTGATTGTTCAATGTCGTGGACGGCGATCGCATTACCACCGAGCAAAGTATGGACATAGCCCTGGCGAATTAAATTGGCGAGATGTTGCGCCCCCCCGGTATGGATCACCACTGGCCCAGCCGTGACCGCAACTTTTCCACCTTGGGCGCGGATTTTATGGAGTTCCCAGGCAATTTGCTCAACGACCAATTCCACACGGCGTTCACTCGAAACCCCGGCCCCCATGAAGCTAAATTCTTGTTTTTCGGCGCTGGGACGAGCGGTGGTTTTATGGTTGGTGCGAATCCCGTCGATGCCCACAACAACTTTTTCTCCCACCTGGAGATCCCGCAACAGACGACAGCGGGCATTAATAGTGCCGTTGCTCTCACTAATGGCGATCGCCCCGTCCATCCGTTGGTGGGTCACCTTAACCCATTGGCCTTTAATCCTGACCTCCGTGGGGTAGATATTCGTCACATAAAAATCATCGGGGGCGACTCCCATTTGCTTCATGGTTTCTAGGTGCGCATCCTGAATATCTTCTGCCGAAGCACTGATCGCGCCCATTTCAATAAGGGCGGACATAATGTCCTCCATGGTGGTGGGAGAGGGTGCGGATACCCGTACATTAGCCGATGACGTATTTTTTCGCTCGATGCCGAGGTTGAAATTTAATACTTTTGCGCTGCCGCCCTGTTCATTGATTAAATCCAAGGCTTGGTTCAAAATACCCGCATCGAGGAGGTGCCCTTCGAGATGAATAATCCGACTATCCACCGGAGCATTGGCTTGGGCGGTTTCTTGAATCGGTTCTGTGGTTTTTAGGGTTAAACATTTTGCGGCTCCCCCTGCCTTGAGAAATTCCGTGAGGGACGTTTGTCGCACCTGAAAGCCCTTGGTGGCGATCGCCGTTTCGAGTTCTGGGCTGATTTTATTCATGATGATCACATCATCGACATTGACCGCATTGCAGGCAAAATTCACCGCATCTGGTTCGGGGACAACAATACGCTTCTCCGCCGGAATCCGCCGCTCAATTAGGGCATTGGAGTAAGTATCAAAGGCGGGAGGATAGTAGAGGAGATAACCGCCGCTTAGGGGACAAAAGCAAGTATCGAGGTGATAAAAGCGGGGATCGATCAGGCGTAGGGATAAAACTTCCACATCGAGCCATTGGGCAATGTAGGCGTGGGAGTCGAGTTCAGAGCGAAAACCATAACCAGCCCATAGCGCTCCAGAATCCCGGTCAAAGAGGGCATCGCCTGCCCCTTCAAAGGGCAAATCCTGGGGCAGCTCATAGACCTGGAAACCATTTTCCGCAAACCATTGCTTAAAGTAGGGTTCTTCCCCTTGGCGCTCTGGGTGATAGAAACGACTGAGAATCGCTTTTTGACCCAAGACCAGACCGGCATTGGCCGTAAAAACCATATCTGGCCAGCCCTGGGCAGGGGGCACGAGATCAACAACGGCATACTCTTTGATGATTTGATGTAGGGCCTGCCACTGTTCAATGGCTTGAGCTTGGGACGATTTGTGGACGTTTCCTTCCATCCAAGGGTTAATGACATAGTCCACCTCGTAATAGTCGGGGGCACACATCAAAATGCGGGTTGGGTTGGTCATGGTCAATTTAAAAGCTGAATGGTTTAGGACTAATCATGCAACGGGAAAAGCGAGCGAATTGTATTGATCGGTACGGTACAAAACTCTGTTTTCTGTGGCGCGAGTTTAATTCTATGGGGTCGCTAGAACCACCGCAAATTAAGTTTTTCGAGTTTTTAGGCTTTGGGGGCAATCGCCCTATTCTTATATTGCTAAATGCTGACAAAAATGCCTTGGATACTGGCAATATTTGACGATTTTGTTGGCCTTTAAAGGATTATTTTGTCATGAAAATTTGACATAAAACTGTAGCGGCGATCGCCTTTGGACTAGGGCCGAGATGTTAATTTATATATCAAAACCTTGAAAAGGACTTTTATTCAGGGAAATTTAAGGGTAAGCACCCCCCTAATATTTTTCAGGAGAGTCGCCATTATGACCACCGCCAAGCAGTCCAAGAGCCAAGGTTCCTTTGACTCCCTAACCGAAACCGCTAGCAACGATGAGCTTGCTGTGTTTGATCCGGATGAAACAACCCTCCGGAATGGTCAGACCACAGATTTAGTGAGGCTGTATCTGCAGGACATCGGGCGCGTACCGTTACTCGAAAGAGATGAGGAGCTAACGGAAGCCCGCAAGGTTCAAAATTATATCCAGCTTTTGGAAAAACGACAAGAGGGGGCAGAAGCAGGCGACGAAATTTTGGCAGAATTTTTGAGTTGTATCAATGTCCATGACCGCCTAGCCATTGAGTTGGGTTGCCGCCCTTCCCTTAATCGCTGGGCCCAGGAAATGGACCTAGAGCGAGCCGTATTGCGGGATATCATTCGCCAGGGTAAACAGCGCTGGGCCGAGCAAGTGGGCTTAAGCGTTAAAGAACTTGACTCGATCCTCAAGGCTGGGGCCAAGGCAAAAGAGCACATGATCCAGGCCAACCTCCGTTTGGTGGTTTCGGTGGCAAAAAAATACCAGAACCGCGGCCTCGAACTTTTAGACCTTATTCAAGAAGGAACCCTCGGTTTAGAACGGGCGGTGGATAAATTCGACCCGACAAAAGGCTATCGCTTCTCGACCTATGCCTACTGGTGGATTCGTCAGGGCATTACCCGGGCGATCGCCACCCAAAGTCGCACCATCCGTCTCCCGGTCCACGTCACCGAAAAACTCAATAAAATCAAAAAAGCACAGCGGCAAATTTCCCAAACCCAGGGTTGTACCCCCAGCTTAGACGACGTAGCCCAGGCCCTAGAGATGACCCCAGAGCAGGTGCGAGAGGTCTTACAAAAGGTTCCCCGTTCCGTCTCCCTCGAAATTCGCGTCGGCAAAGACCGGGACACAGAGTTAGGCGATCTCCTAGAAACCCAAGATGCTTCCCCCGAAGAAAATCTTGTGCGGGAGTCTCTGCAACGTGACTTGCATAACTTACTGACAGAACTCACCGACCGGGAACGGGAAGTCATTCAACTGCGCTATGGTCTAGGCGATGGTAAAACCTACTCCCTCGCAGAGATTGGCCGAATGCTAGAGCTTTCGCGGGAACGGGTGCGCCAAATTGAGGCAAAGGCTCTCCAGAAACTCCGCCAGCCCAAACGCCGCAATATTATGCGGGATTACTTGGACACATTGTCCTAAACATCAATGAGCCATCCCAAGAGGATGAGGCGATGATCTAGGGTTCCCTGACTCTGGATCTTTTTGATGTTCAGTTTTTTTACGACTAGTTCAAAATCTAGATTTTTTTCTTGGATGCTTTCTCTAAAAGAGTTTGGGAAAGAGGTAGACGAAAATTTAGTCAACCACAACGAAAAAAGACCACAAAAAAGGGGCATTGCCGCCCCTCGATTGAACAGTGTTTGAGAAGTTGAAATTAAGCAGCCGTCTTTAGACGTGCATAGAAAATACCGCGAATTCGGACTTCTTCGGGATCTTCTGCACCCATGTCAGTGGATGAAGTTTGCTCGCTTTCAAAGGTGCCGGCAATTTCACCAGTTTTCTCGTCGATTTTGGCAATTTGCAGGGAAATTTCACCAGTGCGAGATTCGTACTGCTTGATGTTGGCGCGGGTTAGCTCTTCTTCATCGGCTTGGGAAGGTAGAGCGACAGCGTTGTCATAACCGCTAGCAGTACCACGGGCCTTGGGATCAAGGAATACAGCACCACGATAGGGGGGAACCCGGAATTCACCGATAAAGTCAGTGGAAGTGTTGATGGAGTCAGACGGGGTAGAGGTCTGGGCCACTAGATTTTTAATGGTGAAGAGGAAAGGTACTTGGTCACCACCGGGCAACTGAACCGTAATCGGTTGGAAATCGATACCGTCTTCTTCTACCAGGGTAAGGAGCCCTTCGCTATCGGCTTTGATCTTCCCGGTCATTTGTTCGAGGGAAGAGGTGTAGCGGGTAAGGGGCTTACCTTCGATGAATTCAGCTTCACGACGCTTGTTGAGGGGCTCTTCCTTAACAAAGTAGGTTTGAGGCTCTAAGCAGAGGTCAGAGAATTCAATTGTTTCATTGGGGGCAATGGGAATTGTTCCCCGGGTGAAGTTCGCGATTTGGGGGCAGGAGTTCGCGAGTCCTGTATTGAGAATTTCGTCGTATGTTAGTTGCTTCACATCGACGGTCGCAGCATCGGGCGCTTCACTACAAGCAGTTAGCACGCCGATACACAGAGCCAGAATGGCTGCTAATAACGAACGTAACTTCATGATTAACCTCTTTTTGTCAATCTCAGGGCGGAACTAATCTTGTCCGTTCCACTTAATTTTTTAAAAGTCTGGGATCTAATAGGGACAAGCTATCCGGTTTTATATCGGTATCTACTCTACCAAATTGGGATCCTTTAGTGGTAATGAATCCTCATCTTACCTGGGCGATCGCCTTGGGTTTTTTACGGCAACCAGGGATATTGGCGGAAATTTGGCGATCGCTTTTCCAAAAAAGCCTGCTTCCCTTCTCTACCCTCTTCTGTCATGTAATAAAGCATAGTGGCATTCCCCGCTAGCTCCTGGAGGCCCGCTTGCCCGTCACAATCAGCATTCAGCGCCGCCTTAAGACAGCGAATCGCAATGGGGCTTTTACTCAACACTTCCCTGGCCCACTGCACCCCCTCAGCCTCTAGCTGGGCGACAGGAACCACCTGATTTACCAAGCCCATTTGCAGCGCTTGCTGGGCATCATACTGGCGACAAAGAAACCAAATTTCCCGGGCTTTTTTTTGTCCGACAATGCGCGCCATGTAACTCGCCCCAAATCCACCGTCAAAACTGCCTACTTTTGGCCCCGTTTGCCCAAAAATTGCATTATCTGCGGCAATCGTTAGATCACAAAGAAGATGCAGTACATGGCCGCCGCCGATCGCGTAGCCCGCCACCAAAGCGATCACCACCTTGGGCATCGAGCGAATCAGTTTCTGCAGATCCAGCACGTTTAGGCGCGGTACCCCGGCTTGATCGACATAGCCGCCTTCCCCCCGCACCGATTGGTCGCCACCAGAGCAGAACGCATACTTCCCATCGGTATGGGGGCCAGCCCCCGTGAGCAGGATGACACCGATGTCTTGATCTTCCCGGGCATCGCAGAAGGCCTCATACATTTCAAAGATTGTCTGGGGTCGAAAGGCATTGCGCTTGTGGGGACGATTAATCGTGATTTTTGCAATCCCATCTAACTTTTGATACAAAATATCTTCGTAAGCTTTGACGGCTTGCCAAGCAAGAGATTCCATAATTTTTCATAGACAATGACTGCCCGTCATCTTATCCCATTCCCCCACTGCTAAGGTTCACTGGCTTTGTGAAAGATGTGTCCCGACGGAGGCTCACACTCTTTTAAAGGGCCGACAAACTTAATATTTTTTTGTTAACCTTTACTTAAAAGTACGGAAAACCCGAAACTGTTTTTGACTATTTTTCGGTAAAAACTTAAATTAGTCTTAAGCATGTTTAGGATCAAAGAAAAAGGTAAGAGAATATTCTTGGGATCAACTCAATTGCATTTAAAAGCTTTTTAATGAAACTTCAAACGACCCTCAAAATCACCGACCTTAATTTTTTTAGAATTCAGGACAAAGCTATGGATTGTTCATATTCGCTCCCCTGTCCGAACTGTGGCGCTCCAGCTCTGCGTCGTTATTTACACAACTCTAGCCTGCGGGAAACAACTTGTGAAACCTGCGATTATTTAATGGTGAGCTGTGAAGAAACCGGTAATGTTGTCGAATCCTATGCCCCTGGCCTTTATAGTTTCTAGGGCCGCTTAATGGTCGATAGTCCCTTGGCGATCGCCAATCACCCGTAAACCTTTTTTAAAGACAAAATCTTTCCCCAGGAAAATTTTTAGAATCCTGTAATGAACTCTCAAGCTTCAACACCTTGGGAGCCTCTTTCCCAGAATATTCTCTACCACTTCTTTGGATCCGACAATCAAAATCCTAGTCATTTTTCACTCTAATTCTCACTCTTACCTGTCAATTCTTTTGCAACAAAGTGATTTTTAACTAGGAGAGATGATTGTTCGCTTTCGTGAAAATGAAGCTAGTTCATCGAGTTGCTTTTACGTGAATCTACACACGAACTGAGTCACCAGCACCAAGCCCAAAATTCAGCCTCCAGAAAGATTGACGTCTGGTGGTCGCTTTTTTGTAAGAAAATGCAAGCAATCAGTTATCCTAGACTGACACATTTAAGTTTTGGCAATCATTAAGGAGTAAGAGTGGACATTCAAATTGGTCGTGGCAAAACAGCTCGTCGTGCTTACGGATTCGATGAGATTGCCCTCGTTCCGGGCGGTCGTACCCTAGACCCTGAACTGGCAGATACCAGTCTCGAAATTGGTGGAATTAAGCTAAATATCCCAATTTTAGCCAGTGCAATGGATGGCGTTGTCGATGTAAAAATGGCAGCGCTGCTTTCTGATTTGGGTGCAATGGGCGTATTGAACCTTGAGGGACTCCAAACCCGTTATGAAGACCCCAACCCAGTCCTTGATCGGATCGCCGCAGTTGATAAAACCGAGTTTGTCGGCTTAATGCAAGAGCTCTATTCCAAGCCGATCCAACCGGAGCTAATCCAGAAACGCATCCAAGAAATCAAGGCTCAAAACGGCCTCGCTGCAGTGAGTCTTACCCCTGTCGGTGCCACCAAATATGGCAAAATTGTCGCTGATGCTGGGGCCGATATTCTCTTTATCCAAGCAACGGTAGTTTCTACTTCTCACCTATCTCCTGAAGGGATTGTCCCCCTAAACTTGCACAAACTTTGTTCTGAACTGCCCATTCCAGTTGTCCTGGGGAACTGCGTTACCTATGATGCAGCGTTGGAACTGATGCGTGCAGGGGCAGCGGCCGTGCTCGTGGGGATTGGCCCCGGAGCGGCTTGTACTTCCCGTGGTGTCCTTGGAGTTGGTGTCCCCCAGGCAACCGCAGTTGCTGATTGTTCTGCGGCCCGCGATGATTATGAGAAAGAATCTGGCCGCTATGTGCCGATCATTGCCGATGGTGGAATTGTTACTGGTGGCGATATTTGTAAATGTATTGCTTCTGGGGCAGATGCAGTAATGATTGGGTCTCCCATTGCCCGTGCGGCGGAAGCACCGGGTCGCGGTTTCCACTGGGGGATGGCTACACCTAGCCCTGTACTACCCCGGGGAACCCGGATTAATGTGGGGACAACTGGCACGATTACCCAGATTATGACGGGGCCAGCGAAACTTGATGATGGAACCCATAATCTCTTGGGCGCTCTCAAAACAAGTATGGGAACCCTCGGCGCCAAAAATATCAAGGAAATGCAACAGGTAGAAGTAGTAATTGCTCCTTCGCTGTTGACGGAAGGGAAGGTTTACCAAAAAGCCCAAAAACTGGGCATGGGTAAATAGGCTCGGCAATAATTGCTGATTTTCGGCCTGGAGGTTTATTTAGCTTTTTGAAAAGTGAGCCTTCGTTTCAATCAAATCCATCAAATTAACCGAAAGAAAAGGGAATGTTTTTCAACACTCCCTTTTTTCTTGTTCTGGTAAAAAATTATTCGGCTGAGATGAATATTGTTTAACCGATCCCAAGGTACTGGGCCTCCGCTTCTAACTGCTGCACGAGGTGGTCATTGCCGGAATTCCGGGCGGCTTCGAGGCGATGCTGCAAATTTTTCTTGAGGTTTTCGCGGTGGGTTCGTTTAATTTGCTTGACGATTTGCTGTTGAACGTTTCTAAACATGATCTTCTCGCTGGGGATAATTGGCTATTTTTAGAGTAACAGGCTTCAGATTAAACTGTATCAAATACTACAAAATACTTAAAGCATGATGGCGATCGCCTTAGTGACAGATTTCGGTTTACAGGACGGCTATGTGGGGACAATGAAGGGAGTCATGGCGGCGATCGCCCCCCAAGCCCTAGTGATTGATCTCAGCCACAATATTCCGCCCCAGGATTTGTGGGCTGGTCGCTTTTGTCTGTTGAGTGCAGCGCCTTATTTCCCGCCGGAAACAATCTTTGTGGGCGTTGTGGATCCGGGGGTCGGCACTAACCGCCAGGCGATCGCCGTGGCATTGAACCAAGGTTATTTTGTGGGGCCGAATAACGGTCTAGGGAGCGGCTTGTTTGCAGATGATGCTATTGTTGCGGCGGTAGAACTCGATAATCCCCAGTATTGGCGATCGCCTCTGAGGGAAAACCTGAGTCAAACTTTCCATGGCCGGGACATTTTCGCGCCAGTGGCAGCCCATCTTTCCCTGGGCGTTCCTTTATCCAAGCTGGGTCGTCCCCTCAAATCAACAGAAATCATTCGTTTAGATGTTCCACCCTATCAGAGCAATGGCAAGTCCTACACCGGGATAATCCAGCATATTGACCACTTTGGGAACTTGATTACCACCATTCCCAATACTGTATGTGCAGATAATCAGGGCCAAGCAACGTTAGCGGGTCAACAAATTCCCCTGGTTTGTACCTATGGAGATGTGCCGAAAAATCATCCCTGTGCCTTGATAGGAAGCCATGGTTGGTTAGAAATCAGTGTAAATCAAGGTAATGCCCAACACTTTTTTCAGGTGCAACGGGGCGCAATGGTTCAATACCAAATTTGCTAAATATTTAAGTTAATTAGTCTCTGATAACCCACAAAAAAGAAGCAATAAAAAAGGAAAGCTTTATGTTAAAAAACTTTCCTTTACATCAGGGATTAGATTTGCCGATGATCCAAATAATAACTATTGTCTAAAAGCCATTAAATGAACCTTGAAAAAAATCAACTATTCTTTGCCAAGGCGCGGTTGGATTACACCATAACCACCGTGGTTGCGGATATAGATCACATTGATGGCATTTGTGTCTTTGTTCAAGAACATATAGAAGTCATGGTCTACCAACTGCAACTGCTCTAAAGCCTCATCAATGGTCATGGGGGGCATCGCAAAATACTTCATCCGTACCACTTCGGAGGGAAGCTCTGGGGCGCGATCGCCAATGAGATTATCTGGCACCGGATCCTCAGGTAACACTTCACTGGTTTTTTCCTGAACGTGGGTTTTCTTGCCGAAATTTTTCTCTTTATATTTGCGGAGTTGGCGGGCGATTTTATCAGAAACAAGGTCAATGCTGGCGTAGAGATTTTCACTGCCTTCCTGGGCGCGAATCACTGTACCATTGGCGTAAACAGTAACTTCAGCTTTATGCTTGTCGGTAATGCGAGCATTGTTAGCAACAGACAAGTGCACATCTACTTTTGTGGCGAAGGTTTGAAAGTGCTTGGTTGCTTTTTCAAGCTTGCTTTCAACATAGTCATGGATCGATTCAGTTACTGCAATGTTGTTGCCTTGGATCAATAGCTTCATAGTCTCTGGTTACTCCATCTGAATGGATAAAACAAGTTTACTTTGTACACAATTTACGAATGAAATCTAGATTTTAAGCCTAAGAAAATTCGCAATGAAATGACTGGTGTAAACAAGAACTTGTTGGTGAAGTGTTTCGTTATTCTAGCAAGGTTTCTTCAAGGCGAAAAACTATTGTGGTGGCGTCATATATAGATCCGTCCGTTTAATATTACGCAACACTTCTACAAGTATTAGCGTAGGTTTGAATACTAGAGAAACTTTTTTTGATGAGATAAACAAACTGAAAATTAAGCGGTTTTTAGTTCTTTTGGAGAAAATTAGTTGCTGACAACTTATTGACTGGGAATTTTTGGGATTTATCTCTTTCTCTCTATAGTTTTAATTGTAGGTTTTGCCTTTGGGCCTTGTCAATTTATCTTTTTTGAAACATTAAGAAAGCCAGGAAGCTTTTACAGTTCTTAACTCTTTGCTATGGTGAGGACAATATCTAACATTGTTTTGCCAAAAGGCGATCGCCCCTTGATGACTTTTAATGTTTTGTCGGATCCCTTGACATTGCGTCATATCAATTCACACCTTTTCCCCCCTTGTCTATTTTATCAAGGGGGAATTTGGCCTTACACCGAAGCTTGGGCACAGCAACAACAACTGGTGGAAGCACGCCTACGGGATGGGCAGTTGAGTGATGTTTTACTGCTGCTGGAACACTTTCCGGTCTATACCCTAGGGACAGGTTCAAAGCTGGATTTTGTGAAATTTTCCCCGGAAACCGCAGACGTAGAATTGCATCGGACAGAACGGGGCGGCGAAGTGACGTACCATTGTCCGGGACAATTGATCGGTTATCCGATTTTGAATTTGCGTCGCCACCAACAGGATCTGCATTGGTATCTGCGGCAATTGGAAGAAGTCTTAATTCAGCTTTTGGCGCGCTATGGCTTGGTGGGAGAACGAATTCCTGGACTAACTGGGGTGTGGGTCGAGGGTCATAAGGTGGCAGCCATTGGCATCAAGGTGAAGCGCTGGATTACGATGCATGGGTTTGCCCTGAATGTTTGCCCGGATTTGGCGGGATTTAAACGGATTGTTCCCTGCGGCATTGGCGATCGCCCAGTGGGGAGTTTGCAGCAGTTTTTACCGGATATTACCTTAGCCCAGGTGCGCGAAGATTTACCGAAGATTTTTGGCGAAGTTTTTCAGTTAGAGATGATCAAGCAGCAGGATCTCCTAGGCGAAGCAGGCAGCAATCCAGAACAGACCATCGACGAGGAGGGTACTGACTACGGCTCCGGCGAAACTCCAGTAGGGAATTTGGGGCTGACGGAAGGCCCACCAACTAATGCCGATCAATAAATTCACTAGAACAATCGCCCAACTGATGCCCCAGAGGGTCTGCATCTGGGCCAAGGCCGCCTGGAAAATAGGCATCACAAAATCCGGCTCAGCATACATGAGCTTGCGCCAGTAGGGGATCAAATCCGTGAGATAAAAGTAAATGTCGGTGATCGCCGTACCAAGGAGGGAGCCCAGGTAAAACAGATGCCCCACCAAGCCTCGTTTTTGCCACAGACCCCACAGGGCAAAGGGTAGGCCAATAGCTTCCACCGGAAGATGTAAAAAGGGTTCGTAGCGCAACCAGCCCCAATAGATGGCTCCGGCTAACCAACTCCAGCTAAACCCCCAGAGGAGATCACCCCAAATTTCGGTATTTTCTCGCTGCCGGAGGCCACAGGCGATCGCCACCCAGAGGAGAGTCAAGGCCAAACTCAGCCAGGGAGCCGTCCTGACCAGGGGGGCTTGGAAAAAAACAGGCACAGAAACCAAGAAGCCCGATGCGAGGCAAATTAGCAGGGGAATATTGCGGCGGAGATCCTGTTGTCGCTTGAGAACATACACTGCACCGACAGAGAAAAGAGGATGGTTCAGCAAAACAAAGTGGTTTGTAACAATAACTTGTAAATATTTATTAATGAATTTTAACTTATGACTCCCGATTTTCTCATAAAGAGGACGGGAAATTTGCCTGATTTTGCCATTTCTGAGGGGCGATCGCCGAGGATTTAACCTCCGAGTGGGGAATCCCCAGGCCGGATTTTTCTAAAAGCTAGTCAAGGTCAACCAGATTGACTAGAGTAGTTGAGGCAGATTTACCCGACGCCCAAGGGAAGCGACATCAATGCTCAAAAAAAAGCAACAACGGCACTGGTTTGAGTTCAGCAGTATGGTGGCCCTCGGCTTGGTTCTATTTTTGTTGATTAGCTTTTGGCATCTGCGCATCAATGCCGCCACGCCCGAAAATACGTTGGCGATCGCCCCGGTACAGTTCAATTGGTTCCAAGGGATTATTTTAGGATTAGTGCAAGGCTTAACCGAATTCATCCCCATCAGTAGCACTGCTCACCTCAAGGTGATTCCCGTGGCCCTCGGTTGGCCCGATCCAGGGGTGGCTCTCACCGCCGTGATTCAACTGGGGAGCATCGTCGCTGTACTGGGTTATTTCTGGCAAGATTTACGGCAGGTCATTGGTGGGGCCTGGCAAGCTTGGCAACAAAAAGATTGGCAAAAACAAGAGTGGCGCATGTTTTGGGGCATTGTGTGGGGGACTTTCCCGATTCTTGGCGTGGGTCTGCTGCTCAAAATTTTTGTGCCTAACTATGACGCGTCACCGTTACGCAGCTTAACCGCCATTGCGATCGCCTCCATTGTGATGGCGATTTTGTTAGCGATCGCCGAACGTTATCCCCGGCACCAACGCGCCTTTGACCAACTCAGCCTCAAGGATGGTATTCTCATGGGCTGCGCCCAAGCCCTCGCTGTCATCCCCGGAGTGTCGCGGTCTGGTTCGACAATTACAGCGGGCCTGTTTATGAATTTAGACCGGGCTACGGCAGCGCGTTTTTCGTTTTTGCTAGGGATTCCGGCTATTACCATTGCTGGCCTTGTGGAATTCCAAGGATTAGTGAGTGGGGGATTAACAACAGTGCCACCCCTCACCCTAATTGTCAGTCTGATTTCTTCAGCGGTGTTTTCCTACTTGGCGATCGCCTGGCTGATCCAATTTCTCCAAAAACACCAAACCTGGGTTTTCGTCTGGTATCGATTAGGCTTTGGTATGATCATCTTGGCATTAACCCTGCTGCGTTAACCCATGAGCGTCTCCACCATCAAGCCCGCCCAAATTTGCCATGTTGTCCCCGATTCCATTGCCGCTGAAATTGGTTTTGAGGCTGGTGATGCCATCGTTTCTATCAATGGGATGAAGCCGAGGGATCTCATCGATTATCAATTTCTCTGCGCCGACGAATACCTCGAATTAGAAGTCCTCGATGCTAAGGGGAAATCCCATCACCTCGAAATCGAAAAAGACTACGACGAAGACCTGGGTTTGGAGTTTGACAACGCCCTCTTTGACGGTTTGATCCAGTGCAATAACCGCTGTTCCTTTTGCTTTATCGACCAGCAGCCCCCTGGCAAACGCCAAAGCCTCTACTTAAAAGATGATGACTATCGCCTCAGCTTTCTCTATGGCAGTTATCTCACCCTGACCAACCTGCCCGAGCGGGAATGGCAACGCATTAACCAAATGCGCCTCTCGCCCCTGTTTGTGTCCGTCCATGCCACTGAGCCGGAGATTCGTCGGCAACTCCTCAAAAATGACCGCGCTGGGGAAATTCTCACGCAACTCCAATGGTTTGCGGATCATCGCTTACAAATCCATGCCCAGGTCGTCGTTTGTCCTGGGATCAACGATGGGCCTCATTTAGAAAGAACATTGCGGGATTTGGCTGAATTTCACGGGGGAGACTTACCCGCTGTGATTTCGGCAGCGGTGGTACCGGTCGGTTTAACTCGTTTTCGCCCTAATTTGGCGGAACTGAGCCCCGTTGATCAAGCCAAAGCCCAGGAAGTGATCGCCCAGGTGACAGCGCTTCAGGCAGAGTTCCGGGAACGGTTTCAAACGAATTTTGCTTGGCTGGCCGATGAGTGGTTTCTCATTGCACGGGCAGAACTGCCGCCGGAGTCCCATTACGAAGACTATCCTCAACTGGGGAATGGGGTGGGTTCGATTCGCCAGTTCATCCGGGATTTTCTCAACACCGCCGATGAGACTTTACCGCCGGCGATCGCCAAACCCAAACACTTTACCTGGGTCGTAGGGAATGCCGTAGAACAAGCCTTTGAACCCCTTGTCGCGCGTCTAAACCAAGTGGAACATTTAACAATTACCCTGGCGGCCTTAAATAGTGACTACTGGGGCCAAGCCATTACCGTTACCGGACTGCTTACGGGAGAAGACTTGATCAAAAAACTGGCTGGCCGAGATTTTGGCGATGGCATTTTGCTCCCGACGGTGATGCTTAAGCACGATGAAGCCAAATTCCTCGATGATAAAACGGTGGCAGAAGTGGCGATCGCCTTAGAGACCCCCATCTATGCTGTAGAAAATGTCTTAGATTTGATGAACCGCTGTTGTCAAGATTAACAGTTCACAAAGAAGATTATCGAAACATTAAGAATTAAATGCTTCTTCAATAAATAGAGTATGTTTGCTTTTCTAATAAAAGAGGAGGCCGATGCCAGCAGGTAGCATTTACAAATGGTGCTGCTCGTTTTTGGTGCTCGGTTGCATAAAGCTGGCCCTATGAATATTGAAGCGCTTCTCAATGACTATGCCTTGGGACAGAGGTTATTTCCCAGGGAACGGTTTACTGCCGCAAACTTGACTGGGTTAGACCTAGCCCATGCCAACTTTACCGGAGGAAATTTTGTTTCTGCCTCCCTCGCAAGGACGAATTTGCACCATTGCCATCTACGTCAGGCCAACCTCAAGCGAGCTTTTTTATACGGCGCGAACCTTAGCTATGCCAAATTAGACCAAGCCGATTTGACTGGCGCGGATCTCACGAAAGTTAATCTCCAGGGGGCGACCTTAACCCAAGCAACCCTAAATCACGCCCAGCTCAGTGGGGCCATTATGCGCTGGGCTACCTTTTTCATGGCAGATCTCCAAAACGTGAATCTCTGTGGCGCCAATTTAACGGGGGTCAATTTTCGCGGGGCCAATTTAACAGGAGCGGATCTCAGTTGGAGTAATTTGAGTGAGGCGAAGCTCAGTGGTGCGATTTTGCAGGAAACAAATTTACAAGGCATACAGTTACAGGCCGCCTATCTCAATGGTGTTGATTTTCGGCGGCAGGATTTTAGCGGTCTCAATTGTGCTGGAATTCTTTTCTGCGGTGGAAAAGGCCACGATATGAATTTGGTGGGAACCAATTTAACTGGAGCCAAACTGCGTTTTACGAGTTTTGTCCGGGCTAATTTCTCACGGGCATCTCTGCACCAAGCTGATTTCCAACAGGGAAATTTAAGCTTTGCCAACTGTCAATCTGTAGAGGCGATCGCCAGTAATTTTCAGCAAGCAGAATTAGTTTCGACGGATTTCCGGCATGCCCAACTCCAAAGGGCCGATTTTCGGGGCGCAAATCTCCGGGGAGCCAATTTCGCCCGTGCTGACCTCCGGGGAGCCAAGTTTCAGGGCGCTAAACTAAATCAGACAAATTTCCAAGGGGCTGTTTTTGAATTCGATCCCCGCACGCAGACTCTCCTTGCTTCGTAAGGGAAAGTACAAGATCAAAATTATCCCAAAGCGGACTATAATCCTGGGGAACTTGTTACGTTACAAAAGTTAATGGACGCCCAAACGATTGTATTTTGCGACTTTGACGGCACAATCACGACTGTCGATACCTTCGGCGATGCCCTCGGTAAATATGCACCGGAAGTGGCCGCTGACATTCTTCCGGGCTTGTATAACCGCAAGATTACGCTCCGGGAAGGGGTACGCAAAATCCTCGAAGCGATTCCCTCAGAGCAATTTGCTGCTTTTGTCGGCGAGGTGGATGATAAGCCTGTGCGTCAGGGCTTCAGTGATTTTCTTCAGTTTTTAGGCGATCGCCAAGTGCCGATTGTGGTGGTATCCGGTGGCCTTGTGCCAATGGTGGAACGGGTTTTAGCGCGTTCTGGCACCGATGGCAAACCCCTGCGCGATCACATTGAAACGGTTGCCGCGATGAATATTGATACCTTTGATCCCTATTTCAAAATTATTGCGCCCTTTGAAGGGGGGACGGAGATGGTGGAAAAAGTGCAGGTGATGGGGAAGTACAAATACCAAAAGGCGATCGCCATCGGGGATTCCCTAACGGATATCAATATGGCCCTCAAAGCAGATTTGGTTTTTGCTCGCGATCGCCTCCAGCAATATCTGGATGAAGAAGGCAAAACTTACGTGTCTTGGGAAACCTTTGATGATATCCGCCATTACCTCGAAACCAACGGTTTTCCGGCCTAGTAAGCGCCTTTGCCAAAAAAGACGATCCGCACCGTTTCTAGCAGAATATCGAGATCGAGGTTCAAAGACCAATTGTCGATGTAATACAAATCTAGCCGTGCCGCATCATTAAAATCCTCTAGATCTGAGCGGCCCGAAATTTGCCAAAGTCCTGTAATCCCCGGTAATACCTGATGGCGGATATGGTGCCATTCGTCAAACCGTTCCACATCCCGCAATGGCAAGGGACGCGGCCCCACCAGACTCATCTGACCCAGTACCACATTAATTAATTGGGGCAACTCATCAATACTGGTGCGGCGGAGAAATTTACCAAGCTTGGTAATGCGGGGATCGTCTTTAATCTTGAACAATACCCCATCTTTCATTTGATTTTGCGCTTCTAGTTGGGCCTGCAACTGGGGCGCATCGACGACCATTGTCCGAAATTTCCACATCTTGAAGGGTTTGCCATTGAGACCCGCCCTCGGTTGCCGAAAGAAAATTGGCCCTGGTGAATCGAGACGTATGGCGATCGCCACTCCAACCAGCAGCGGTGAGATCAGCAAAAGACCGAATCCTGACCCCAGGAAATCAAACCAGCGTTTCAGGCGATAATCCCAACACAATAACAATGGCGTTTCGATGCGGAGGGTGGGAATTCCCGCGAACATTTCCGGTAAACCTCGCCGATAAAGCATTTCCCGACTGGATGGCATCAAACGAATCGCAATCCCCGCACTGCGCAAATGCCAAAACAAATGGGAAGCTAATTCCGTTTCCGGCAAGTCTTTGACTAAAACCTCCTGGGCGCCTGACTGACGAATTTGGGCAATGGTGGCCTGGGTGCCGGCCATGGAAGCAAGGGCAGCACCAACAATTTTGTAATGGGGACGTTTTTTGATCACCCGTTTGAGGCAGTCCAACTGTTTTGCCGGTGCCACCAAAAAGACATTCACCGGCGGTGCTTGGCGATCAAACTGCCGTAGGATGAGGGTCAGAATAAAGCGAAAACCTACGACAAAGGCAATGCTGAGAAACCACGCCGTAATAAAAAGTGAACGGGGCGGATCCAACATTGGATTGTGAAAATAACTGCCGACTAAAAACAAACCATAGACCAAGGTGATGATCCAGGCGGCGCGAGTGTAGTTCTGGGGAGCCGGAGGGAGGCGATAGAGATGATTTCCAAAGAAAAAACAGAGGGTGACAATGGCAAAAATCCAGAACAGACTGGGAATATCGAGCCACACCCACCAGACCAGATCCGCCGGAATCGGTGAATAAAAATTATTAATGTAGTCCGCGAGTTGCCAGGCGATCGCCAACCCCAACAGATCACTACCCACCAGCAATAAACCCCTTTTCCAGCGGCCTTGGGCAGTTTTTAACCAGTGGAGCGGATGAATCGCGCGGATATCCTGGGTGGGAAGGGAAAACGGAGACTTGGGCATGGATCGAGGCCATCAACTGGCAATACAAAGAAAAATACTTAAAATCCCTCAGGGGTGGGCAGAATCTGAAAAGAATTAGGGCGATCGCCGCCGGAGCAGTTGCCAACCAAACAGCAAAATAAACGCCCCATTGTGGATGAGATAACGTTTCCAGAGGCGACGGGGTTCTTGGAGCAGTCGATAAAGCCACTCCAAACCCAGGGGCCTCAACCAGTGGGGGGCCTGGGAAACCGTACCCGCATGGAAATCAAAGGCAGCCCCCACCCCCAACAAAACGGCATTAAGGTGAGGGCTATTTTCAGCCATCCATTTTTCTTGCTTCGGGCAACCCAAACCGACGAAAACCAGCTTCGCGCCAGATTGTTCGATGCGCTGTCTTGTGGCGATCGCCTCGGCGGAGGTTGGCGGCCGAAAAGGGGGTGCTTCTACTCCGGCAATTTGCAAATCAGGAAATTTTTCTAAAAGATTTTGCTGCAATTTTTCCAGGGTTTCTGGGCGACTGCCGTAGAGATACACCGGAAGTTTCTCCTGGGCAGCCATAGCGCAACAATGGAGCATTAAATCCGGCCCATAAACCCGGGTCGCCTGGGGATAACCCAACCACCGCAACCCCCAAACTAACGGCATTCCGTCCGGTGTCGTCACCAGGGCTTGGTTGATGATTTTTTGAAACCCTCGATCCCAGTAGCCCGTCATCACCATGTGTACATTGGCGATCGCCCCATAGCCGAATTTTCCCTCGCGGATCGCCGCCGCAATTTCAGCCCAAGTCCGTTGATAGTCTAGGCAATGCACCCTTGTTTTTAGAATGTGTCGCTGGGGAATATCCGTCATCAAAGCCATGGCGATCGCCCGCAAATATCAACGCTTATTCTAAGATGAGAATTACCAGGCAAAAACCTGACCCTTGGTCAAAAAACGTAAACTTTCACCCTCCCACCGTCCCGTTATGACCCTGCTCAAAGCCGTTTTATTTGAAATCAACGGAGTCTTTCTGAACGATACGGCCCTCCAATTTGAGCTGATCGATGACATTTTGCTGGCCGAAAATCTTCGACCCACCGACCGCCTTTATCGTGATAGTAGCCTGGGCAAAAGCGATCGCCGCTGCCTCAAGGAAAATCTTGCACTCCGGGGGCGGGTATTCTCCGAGGCGCAACTGGATAGTCTCATTCAACAAAAATCTGCACTTTACCAAAGCAAATTAAGGGAAATAAAGCCGTTCCCCCTCTATGAAGACGTTTTTCCCCTAATTTCGGCGATTAAACTCAAAAATATTCCCGTGGGGATTGTAACGGGCTATTGTCGTGCCGATGCCGAATTTATTCTCCAGCAAGCGCAACTTGACCAAGCTTTTGATGTGATTGTCACCGCCGATGAAGTGAAAACGTTTAAACCGAACGGAGATGGTTATCGCCAGGCGATCGCCCAACTGAACCAGAAATTTCCTGACGCTCAAATTCAACCGGAAAATTGTCTCGCCGTTGAAGATAATTTCCATGGTATCCAAGCCGCTAAATCCGTCGGTATTCCCGTGGTTGGCGTCGCCCATACCTATCCATTTCATATGTTGCAGCGTTGCAGTAACTGGTGTGTGGACTACCTGAGCGATCTAGAACTCGAACGCATCGATCCCAGTCTTGCGCCCCCCGCAGAGGTGCTAAAATAATTTTTCGTTCTGGGGAATTAGCTCAGTTGGTAGAGTGCTGCGATCGCACCGCAGAGGTCAGGGGTTCGAATCCCCTATTCTCCATCCCCCAAAAAACTTGCCTACAATGGGAGCATTCCGCCGCGAGAGGTCGTGACAATGGCTACCGTAACCCTTGATCTCCAGCCCGTTTTGACCCTGACCCAAGGCCAATTTGCCCAGCTCTGTCAGGCGAATCCCGATGCCAAATTAGAACGCACAGCCCAAGGAGAACTTGTGATCATGGCCCCCACTGGTGGTGAAACTGGTAGAGTCAATTTTGAACTCAATGGCCAGCTTTGGTACTGGAATAAACGTTTCGGTTTCGGCAAATGTTTTGACTCTTCGACGGGCTTTGTTTTGCCCAATGGTGCGACGCGATCGCCAGATATGTGTTGGGTCGAAAAGTCCCGCTGGGATAGCCTCACCCCAGAACAACAGCAAAAATTTGTTCCCCTCTGCCCTGATTTTGTCGCCGAATTGCTCTCGCCCAGTGATCTGGTGCAACAGACCCGTCAAAAGATGCAGGAATATTTAGCCAATGGTTGTCGGTTGGGCTGGCTCATTAACCAAGGCGATCGCCAAGTGGAAATTTATCGTCCTGGTCGAACCGTGGAAATTTTAACGACCCCCAAACAGCTTACCGGAGAGGATATTTTACAGAATTTTATTTTAGATCTCAGTGATTTATGGTGATAGCTTCCCCACAAAAAAATTGGTTTTGCAGCACCTTTAACCGACCCTTTTTAGAAAGTGTGGCACCATAGAAGCAATCATCATTGAGATAATGAGAGAAAACACCAACCATGCCGACTATCACCTTCGGAAATCAAACCATTACCTGCAATCAAGGCGATAATTTACGTAAAGTTCTGCTCGCCAACAAAATTAGTCTTTACAATGGCAATGCAAAAACTATCAATTGCCATGGCCTTGGTACCTGTGGCACCTGTGCCGTCGAAATTACTGGCCCTGTCTCAGCCCAGAGCTGGAAAGAAAAAACACGCCTCTCTCTCCCGCCCCATAACCCAGACAAAGAACGGCGTCTGGCCTGCCAAGTTAGCGTGGAAGGGGATATTACTGTCAAAAAATATGATGGCTTCTGGGGCCAGGGGGATACTGTGGTCAGTGACTGATTGCAACCTTGATTAATATTGATAAAAACCAATTAACTTGGGCGGCGAGACTGGGAAAAACTTAGTCTTTTTCTTTTTTAAAGCGCCTTGACTTATCTTGAAAAGGTTAAAAATATCTTAAATAAAGATAAGAAAAAAATATTGTCTTTTTAGGCAACATCAAGCTTGTTTTTCTTGATGTTTTTTCATTAAACAGAAGTGAAAGGTAAGGATATATTTCATTTCTGTAAAGGGCTCATTTTAAGTCTTTTAGGATCGAGGTGTACGGAGAGGGATGATTAAGGAGTTTTTATCGTTATGGTTAGCACTCTTAACACAGCTACGGCTTCTGATGCGAGAACCGAAGCGCTCGTTTTGTGGTTTGAGGAGGTTGGTTCCCTGGATGTGGGTCTGGTTGGCGGCAAAAATTCTTCCCTTGGGGAAATGATTCAGCAGTTACAGCCCCAGGGGGTCAACGTTCCAGGCGGATTTGCGACGACGGCCCATGCCTATCGGCATTTTGTTAAATCTGCGGGCTTAGAGGAAAAGTTGCGGACATTGTTTGCAGATTTAGATACGGATGATGTGGCAAATCTTCAGGCACGGGGGCGGCAGGCACGGGCTTTGATTTTAAATACGCCGTTCCCCCAGGATCTCCAGGTGGCGATCGCCTCTGCTTACAAAAAAATGTGTGAGCGCTATGGGGCTAAATCTGATGTCTGTGATCGCTTTGAGGGGGCAGACAAACAAGCCTGCGAAGACAGTGCCCACAACGTCGATGTGGCGGTACGTTCCAGTGCCACGGCAGAGGATTTGCCGGAAGCCAGTTTTGCGGGACAGCAGGAAACTTATCTGAATGTCCACGGTGTCAAGGGCGTTCTCGAAGCCTGCCATAAATGTTTTGCGTCGCTGTTTACGGATCGGGCGATCGCCTACCGGCAGCACAACGGCTTCGATCATTTTGAAGTGGCCCTATCCGTCGGTGTCCAAAAAATGGTGCGCTCCGACCTCGCCACCTCCGGCGTAATGTTTTCTATCGATACCGAAAGCGGTTTTAAAGATGCTGCATTTATCACCGGCGCCTATGGTTTGGGTGAAAACGTGGTGCAAGGTGCAGTCAACCCCGACGAATTTGTCGTCTTTAAACCGACCCTCAAGGATGACTACAAACCGATTCTCGAACGACGGCTCGGTAGCAAGAAGATCAAGATGATCTATGCCGACGGGGCAAAACTCACTAAGAACATTGATGTGCCCGAAGAAATGCAGAATCAGTTCTGTGTGAGCGACGAAGACATTTTAACCCTGGCTCGCTGGGCGACTACCATTGAAGAACACTATTCCAACGTTCGCGGTCAATACACGCCGATGGATATTGAATGGGCAAAAGATGGGTTAACGGGTGAACTCTTTATCGTCCAAGCTCGTCCGGAAACGGTGCAATCCCAGAAAGCCGCCAACGTGATCCGCACCTACAAGCTCCAAGAAACAGGTAGCGTCATTGCTCACGGTCGCAGTGTTGGGGAAATGGTCGGTCAGGGGGAAGCCAACGTCATCCTCGATGTGGATCAAATTAAGCTCTTCAAACCCGGTCAAGTGCTGGTCACCCGCCGCACCGATCCCGATTGGGAACCGATCATGAAAAAAGCCTCGGCGATCGTCACCGACCAAGGCGGACGCACCTGTCACGCCGCGATTATTGCCAGAGAAATGGGGATCCCTGCCGTGGTGGGTTGCGGTGATGCTACGACCTTGGTGAAATCCGGTCAAGACGTAACCGTCTCCTGTTGTGAAGGGGAAGACGGCAAGATCTACGAGGGTCTGCTGAAGTTTGAAGTGGAAGAAACATCCCTTGAGAATCTGCCCACCACCAAGACCAAAATTTTGATGAATGTGGGTAACCCCGAACAGGCTTTTTCGCTGTCGCCTTTACCTGCCGATGGTGTGGGTTTAGCTCGCCTTGAATTCATCATTGCCAACCACATTAAAGCCCACCCGAAAGCCCTGATTCACTTTGATGAACTCGAAGATCTCATGGTGAAAAAAGAGATCGCCGAACTCACCCATCTCTATGACAATAAAGCCGATTTCTTCGTGGACAAATTAGCCAGTGGCATTGCAATGATTGCCGCCGCATTCTATCCGAATCCGGTTGTGGTCAGAATGTCCGACTTCAAATCCAATGAGTATGCAAATTTACTCGGTGGTCGTCAATTTGAACCGACAGAAGAAAACCCAATGATTGGGTGGCGTGGTGCATCCCGCTACTACGATCCCAATTATTCTGAAGCGTTTGGTTTGGAATGCGAAGCCTTTAAGATTGCCCGCAATGAAATGGGTCTGACGAATATTATTCTGATGATTCCGTTCTGTCGCACCCCCGAAGAAGGTCGTAAAGTGTTAGCTGAATTGGCAAAACATGACCTCCGCCGTGGGGAAAATGGACTGCAAGTTTACGTGATGTGCGAATTGCCTTCTAACGTGATTCTCGTGGATGAGTACAGTGAAGTCTTTGACGGTTTCTCCATTGGCTCCAACGACCTCACCCAATTAACGTTAGGTTTGGATCGCGATTCTGCGCTGGTTGCCCACATTTTCGATGAATGGAATGAAGGGGTGAAACGCATGGTACGCATGGCGATCGAAGGGGCGAAAAAATATGGTCGCAAGATTGGTATCTGTGGTCAGGCTCCCTCTGATTATCCTGAATTTGCGGAATTCCTTGTTGAATTGGGCATTGATTCTATCAGTTTGAACCCTGATTCTTTACTGAAAACTAAGTTGGCGATCGCCGCTTTAGAACAAAAACTTGGCCGCTAGATTCCTAGATTAAATCCCTTGTCTTTCCCTTCTCCAATCACTAAATTGGGGAGGGGATTTTCCTATGGCCCAATGCTGTGGCCTAATCTGCGTTACCCGTCGTGTCGGTCGTTATCATTGGAATTGTCCACCCTTGCAACGAGAATTTTTTAACCCCAATGACAGACGCAAAAAACGTTTTAGGAACTGCCCTCCAGCCTTGCAGTACCGACCCCTTAACTGGATTTTATCGAGATGGCTGCTGCACCACTGGCGCGAATGATTTTGGCCGCCATGTGGTCTGTGCAAAAATGACGCCAGCTTTCTTGGAATTCACCAAAAACCAAGGCAACGACTTGAGTTCCCCCGTGCCCCAATACCATTTCCCTGGCCTCAAACCTGGCGATCGCTGGTGTCTCTGCGCTGCCCGCTGGCAAGAAGCCTTTGAGGTCGGTGTTGCGCCCCCAGTTCACCTCGAAGCCACCCATGCAAAAGCCCTGGAGATTGTTCGCCTCGAAGATCTACAGCACCATGCCTTGGTTTCCTAACGGAGCTTGGATTACTGCCTCCAATTCAGGCCAGTCTCTGCCCCTAAACCAAGGGCCGATTACCCCAAATTTTCTCAAACAGTTGAAGGAACATCTTTTCAGGGGAGTCGGCATTTATAATGAACATCGGTTCGCCATTCTGTTTCACCCCTAGCGGCACAATCTCACCCACCATGAAAATTGCCAAGAACATTACCGAATTAGTAGGAAAAACGCCCCTTGTGCAGTTAAATCGTATTCCTGAGCAGGAAAATTGTGTTGCCCAGGTTGTGATCAAATTAGAAGGGATGAATCCAGCCGCCTCCGTTAAAGACCGCATTGGCGTCAACATGATCGAAGCTGCTGAAGCCGCTGGGGAAATTACCCCCGGTAAAACGATTTTGGTGGAACCGACTTCCGGGAATACAGGCATTGCCCTAGCGATGGCCGCCGCCGCCAAAGGCTATCAGTTAATTTTGACGATGCCAGAAACCATGAGTATGGAGCGACGGGCCATGCTCCTCGCCTATGGGGCACAACTCGAACTGACCTCTGGGGACGCGGGCATGAGTGCTTGTATCACCAAAGCCCAGGAAATCGTCGATACCCTGCCCAATGCCTATATGTTGCAGCAGTTTAATAATTTGGCGAACCCTGATGCCCACCGCAAAACTACAGCCCTCGAAATTTGGGAAGATACAGAAGGGAAAGTCGATATGATCATTGCGGGAGTTGGTACCGGTGGCACAATTACCGGAATCGCCGAGGTGCTAAAGAAATATAAGCCCGAATGCCAGGCGATCGCCGTTGAACCAGCCAATAGCCCCGTACTTTCTGGTGGTAAACCCGGCCCCCACAAAATCCAAGGCATCGGCGCGGGTTTCGTCCCCAGTGTGCTCAATCAAACCATCATTGATGAAGTGGTGACGGTGACCGACGAAGCCGCGATCAATTTTGGCCGTCGCCTGGCCAGAGAAGAAGGTATTTTATCGGGCATTTCAACGGGGGCCGCCCTCTGTGCCGCGATCAAGGTTGCCCAACGTCCAGAGAACAGCGGCAAACTCATTGTTGTGATCCAACCAAGCTACGGGGAACGGTACCTGAGTACTCCCCTTTATCAGGATCTCCCTGCCAACGTGATTCATTCGGTTTGAACTCGTTTTTTCACACAATAAAAGCCCCCTACATCGCTAGAGGACATAGGGGGTTTTTGGTTTTTATTGAATGATTGACTGGCTCAATCGAGACGAATCATTTACTTAATAAACAGCATTTCCTGGTAGGTAGGCAGGGGCCAGAAGCTGTCTGGGAGTTCGTTTTCTAGCAGGTCTGCATAGCTGCGAACCTCATCCATCAGAGGACGAATGGTGCTCGCGCAATAGTGCATATGCTCTTCTGTAGAAGCAAAATCTTCTTTTTCAAAGGCAGCACTGAGCTTTTCGGTGGCAGCCATCAGGTCATTGGTGAGACTAGAAACGGTTTCTGCACTTTTCTTCTCGAGGGAAATGCCGAGATTCACAAGGGCAGTGATGGTACCTGACAACTTAGACAGGTATTCTACAGCAGCAGGATAAACCATGGTTTTTGCCATGTTCATCACCAGCTTGGCTTCCACTTCGATGGATTTGATGTACTGCTCGGCGTACACTTCAAAGCGGCTTTCAAGCTCCACGGGGGTCAAGACTTTGAGTCGGTCAAACAATGCTCCAACTTCTGCTTCCTTGAGCACAGGCAGGGCATCCGCCGTCGTGGGTAGGTTACGTAAACCGCGCTCTTCAACGGCCATCCGGTGCCATTCTTCAGAGTAGCCATTGCCACCGAAGATCACAGAACCATGTTCGTTCATGATTTCCTTGAGAACTGTGAGGATGGCTTCGCTGATTTCTAATCCCTTTGCTAATTCACTCTCAAGGCGATCGCCAATCCACTCTAGGGAATCGGCCAAAATCGTATTGAGTGCCACCAAAGGCCCAGACACAGACTGGCTAGAGCCCACAGCTCGAAATTCAAAGCGGTTCCCGGTAAAGGCAAAGGGAGAAGTCCGGTTGCGATCGCCCGCATCTTTAGTCAGCTCAGGCAGTACCGCCACACCGAGATCCATAACGCCTTTCTTCTTCGACTCAGAAACAGTGCCGTTTTTGATTTGCTCAAAAACTTCCTCCAACTGAGAACCGAGGTACACAGACATAATGGCTGGGGGGGCTTCATTGGCACCGAGGCGGTGGTCGTTACTGGCATTAGCAATTACCGCCCGCATCAAAGGTCCAAACTTATGAACACCACGGATTACCGCCCCACAGAAGACGAGGAACTGAGCGTTGTCATGGGGAGAATCGCCCGGATCCAGCAGATTACCCTGGGTTGCATTCCCCACAGACCAGTTCACGTGCTTACCAGAACCATTGATCCCGGCAAAGGGTTTTTCGTGGAGCAAGCACATAAAACCGTGCTTTTTCGCCGTGGTTTTGAGGGTGGTCATGATCAACTGTTGGTGATCACTGGCCACGTTTGCCGCTTCAAACACAGGCGCAATTTCAAATTGACCCGGTGCCACTTCATTGTGACGGGTTTTTGCGGGGATACCGAGCTTATACAGTTGCGCTTCCACATCCTGCATAAAGATTTGTACCCGCTCAGGGATGGCCCCAAAGTAATGATCATCAAATTCTTGGCCCTTAGCCGGAGACTTACCAAAAAGGGTACGACCAGCCAAGAGAAGATCCGGACGTTGGTGGGCGAAGTTAGAGTCAACGAGGAAATATTCCTGTTCTGCCCCACAACTGGAATTGACCCGGGCGATTTCGGTGTGACCCAACAATTTTAAAACTTTCTGGGCTGCCTTATTCATGGCATCGATGGAGCGCAGTAGGGGCACTTTTTTATCGAGTGCTTCCCCAGTCCAGGAGACGAAAACGGTAGGAATACAAAGGGTCGAACCATTTTCGGTTTCCATGATGTAGGCCGGACTGGTCACGTCCCAAGCCGTATAACCCCGTGCTTCAAAGGTGTCACGGATCCCACCGTTGGGGAAAGAAGAACCATCGGGCTCCCCTTGTACCAGTACCTTACCGGAAAATTCGGAGATGACTTTTCCATCGCTCTGGACAGAGACGAAACCATCGTGTTTCTCTGCGGTGAGGTTGGTCATCGGGTAGAAGACGTGGGCGTAGTAGAGAGCGCCCTTAGACATCGCCCAATCGCGCATCGCTGTGGCCACAGCATCGGCCACGGAAGGGTCTAGTTTTTCACCAGAAGTGATGGTGTTTTTGATAGATTTAAAAACGGCCTTTGGGAGACTGGCCTGCATCTTACTCAGATCAAAAACATTAGTAGCCCAAGCTTCTTCGAGCTTAATGGGCGGTTCACACTTGATGGGGGTACGATTGGTAATTTGCTGAATCGCTTGAACACGGGCGGCGTTTCCAGTCATAGGTTTTTCCGTAGATCTAACCGCACCATACTACCCAAGACTAATCCTAAAAACAGATAAGATCTATACAGAAATCGAATTCACTTTTGTTTTTTTCATCTGCTTTTTGGGGGATTTTTCCAGGCCCAATACCATTGGATCACAAGTTTTTCTAATTCTACCCAAACAAAGAGTAGGGTACTGACCCCCAAGCAAATTAACAGTTGCTGGCCAGAGAGACGTTGGGTGTCGAAAAACAGCCGTAGGGGTTCGACATAGATCAGCATGAGTTGGAGGATTGTTGTGGCGGCCACGGCAATAATTAGGTAGGGATTCCTTAGGGGATTACTGGTTAGGGTCAGTTGGGTGCGGGAACGGACGGCGATCGCATGGCCCATTTGAGACAAGCAGAGGGTCGTGAAGACCATGGTTTTCCAATTATCGGGGTGGGCATTGTAGCTATAGGCCATGAGGGCAATGCTAATCACGGAGAAAATCAAGCCAATGCGCAGAATATAAGCGCCTAGCCCCCGCGCAAAAATGCTTTCTTGGGGATTAAAGGGACGGCGTTGCATCACGTCAGGTTCAGCGGGTTCGATGGCGAGGGCCAGGGCGGGCAAACCATCGGTGACAAGGTTCATCCAGAGAATTTGCAGGGGAATGAGGGGCACTTCCGATAAACCGATTAAGGGAGCAGCGGCAATGGTAATTACTTCGCCAATGTTGCTACCGAGAATGTATTGGATAAAGTGACGAATATTCGTGTAAACGACCCGGCCTTCTTCGGTGGCGGCGACAATGGTGGCAAAATTATCGTCAAGGAGCACCATGTCACTGGCTTCTTTACTGACATCAGTGCCCGTGATGCCCATGGCAATGCCAATATCAGCTTGCTTGAGAGCGGGGGCATCATTAACCCCATCTCCGGTCATGGCGACAAATTTACCGCGACTTTGGAGGGCCTGGACGATGCGCAACTTATGTTCTGGGGCCACCCGTGCATAGATACTCACGGTTTCGACCATGGCTTCTAGATCAACCTGGGAAAGTTTACTAAGCTCTAACCCTGTGAGAGCCTTGGCGTCTGGGGTCGCAATGCCCAGTTGTTGGGCGATCGCCTGAGCCGTAAGTTGGTGATCACCGGTGATCATCACGGGCCGAATCCCGGCGGCACGACATTTCGCCACGGCCTCTTTGACTTCCGGACGGGGCGCATCCATCATCCCCACTAGGCCCAGCCAAACCATTTCCTGTTCCGCATTTACCTCAGCTTGGGCTTCTGGTACATGGGTTAAGCAACGTTGGGCAAAGCCCAAAACCCGTAAACCTGCCTGGGCCATTTCATTGTTGCGCTGGAGAATCGCGGCCCGGTCTTCTGCTTGGAGGGGAAAAATACCTGTGGCGGTTTGGTAGGTTTGACAGCGCTCCAGCACCAACTCCGGCGAACCCTTGCAGCAGAGCAAATAAGCTGCCGTTGATTCAGCTTGGTCAGGGTTTGGCATGGCGCAAATAACGCTCATACGTTTGCGTTCCGAGGAAAAGGGAAATTCTCCCAAGCGGGGCCATTCTTTCTGGAGAGCTTCAGCAAATAGATCCCCTTTGCCAGCCAGGCTCAGTAAAGCCCCTTCTGTGGGGTCGCCAATAATCAGCCAATCCCGGTCGTCTTGTTTTAAAACGGCATCATTGCAGAGGACACAAGCCCGTAATAATTGCTGCACTTCGGGATGTTGAGTTGGATTGAGGCTTTGATCCTGGGACAAAAATTCGCCAATGGGGGCGTACCCTTCCCCGGTAACCCGGAGGGACTGGTCTTGGGTTTCTAGGCGCTGTACCACCATTTTGTTCTGGGTAAGGGTACCAGTTTTATCGGAGCAAATGGTATCGACAGAACCAAGGGTTTCAACGGCAGGTAGTTTTCGGATCAGAGCCTGGCGTTTCACCATGCGCTGGGTGCCAATGGCGAGGGTAACGGTGATGACAGCGGGCAGACCTTCTGGGACGACGGCCACGGCCATACTCAGGGAAACTTCGATTAATTCTTTGATGCGACTAAAATTACCCACCTGGAGGCTACCGAAAACCACCACCAAAATCACGAGGATAAGTGAGCCGGTGACTAGAATTTTGCCGAGGTGGGCCATCCGCTTTTGGAGAGGGGTTTGGCTAGCTTTGACGCTTTGGAGCATTTGGGCAATCTTGCCGAGCTCGGTGCTCATTCCAGTGGCAGTGACCAAGATCTTGCCCCGGCCTTGGAGGACTTCTGTGCCTGAAAAAACCATATTTTGGCGATCGCCTAGGGGCGTATCCGCTGCGAGCCCTACCGGACAAATCCTTTTGGTGACGGGGTTGGCTTCTCCGGTTAAGGCTGACTCGCGCACTTGGAGCTGGGCCGCTTCGAGGACGAGACCATCGGCACTGAGTTGGGAACCAGCTTCGATAAACATCAGATCCCCGGGCACCAACTGGGCCGCTTTGACTTCAGAAAATTGCCCCCCACGACACACCCGTACCTGGGGAGAAGACATTTTTTTGAGGGCGGCCAGGGCTTTTTCGGCGCGACTTTCCTGCATGAATCCCAACAGTCCATTGAGAACCACAATGGCCATAATGGCGATCGTATCCTTGAAGGGAACCGTTCCTTCCGGTAAGGCATTGGCACGGAGTTCTACAAAATCAATTACTCCAGAAATTAGGGCCACGACAATCAACATGATCAGCATCACATTTTTAAACTGATCGAGGAAAATTTCCCAAGTATTACGCCCCCGACCAGCTTCGATTTCATTGGGGCCATAAAACTGTTGACGTCGTTCTACCTCTGGCCCTTCTAGGCCCTGTTGTTCATCCGTTTGAAATACTTGGAGGACATGGGCGATCGCCTGATGGTGCCAAGGGGCGGCTGGGTCTGGTAAAGAAGTCTTTTCGTGGAGATCACTCACAATCACAATCCAAAAAAAATATCGCTCAAATATTATCCGTAATCATAAAGGTTATCGCTCGAATATTGCTTTAAACTGGCAAAAATTATGAATTTTTGTTATACTATTAGTAACGGCCATTTTTCGACAGTAGCAAGACAAAATGTAACGGCTTTTGGCGAGAGTCAAGCAGGCAATAGAAGTTGTGAAATAATAAAAGTAAGGGACTTTGTATTCTGTATCAGAATTGATTTTTCACTAAATTTTTTGGGGCAATAATCGACTGTGACGTCAGCTCCAATGATGTGAACAAGTACCCGCCGAAAGCCGATGACCTAGGCAACAAAAAGACCGTCGAAAAACTGGCTCGGTTTTGTGCAAAATTGGCAGGAGGAAATAAAATATGAAACGCCTATTATTAGCCCTCGCAACCCTCACAATGCTCTTGGCGATCGCCAAGCCAGCTAGGGGCGAAAACCCAGACCACGTCAAACGTCTGTTGGAAACGGGTGCCTGCCAAGGCTGTAACCTCATTGGCGCGGATCTCAGGGAAGCGCACTTAATTGGGGCCGATCTGCGGGATGCGAATCTCAGTTATGCCAACCTCGAAGGGGCCAACCTCGAAGGAGCCGACTTAACGGGCGCGAACCTTTATGGGGCCGACTTTACCGATGTTTTTCTGACTAACGCGGTCTTAAACTATGCGCGAATTAACCGGGTAAATTTCACCGCAGCACGGATGTATGACACCCATGTTTTTGGGGCTGTGATGGAAGATTTAACCTTAACCGATGCAGAATTGTTTAATACCGATATCAGCGTTGGTGGTAGCTACGAAGACTTTGAATTGCCCGAACAACAATAAAGAGTAATCTGCTATTGTCCTTTCAAGACTGATCGGCGAAAGGCACCATGGCAAGCTCCCGAATATTTTCTCAGAAAGATTTTTATCTACTCGGCATTTGGGTGGGGTTAGGAACGTTATTGCGCTTCTGGAACCTCACCCTTAAGTCTGTGTGGGGAGATGAGTGGGCCACTTTAGTATTCAGCTTGGGCCACGGTTTCCGGGAGATTCCCTTAGACCAGTTGATTGCGGCAGATCTTCTCCTGGCACCACTCCGCTATGAAACTGGCACGAATCTTGCGACAGTCAGCGAGATGCTCCTCAGTGAGAGTAACCATCCGCCTTTATACTACTGGCTGACCCACCTCTGGCTCGATTTGTGGAGTACAGACGGGGAATTAATCAGTATTTTTGTGGGGCGATCGCCGGCTGCTTTTTTTGGGGTTTTACTCATTCTGGTGGTGTTCGGGGTGAGTACTTGGGTTTTTAAAAATAAATGGGCGGCCCACGGTGGGGCGATCGCCATGGCCCTGTCCCCCTACGCCGTTTATCTTTCCCAGGAGGCCCGTCACTATACCCTGGCCATGATTTGGATGACCCTTTCCTACGGTTGTCTAGCCAAAATAATCCAGGCCCAACAACGGTCGCACAAAATTCCGTTTCAAGTGTTATTAGGGTGGCTAATTGTTAATACTTTAGGGGTAGCCAGTCATTATTTCATGGTGTTATCGCTCTTTGCAGAAGGGCTGGTTTTACTCTTTTGTTATGGTCAGGATTTAAGAAAAAATTGGCCCCAAAAATCTCTTGCAAAAATCTTTTTCCCAGGCTATTGGCAACGGATTTTTTGTGGGGCGATCGCCTCGGCAATTGTCGTTTTTCTGCTGCTCAACCACTGGCAAAGCCAAAATAATGACGAACTGACTTCCTGGCTCAATCAAGACTACGGTTGGGGGTTGGGAAATCTGCTGCCACCGCTCCGTTCCTTGGGGTGGGCTTTGGGGATGATTTTTATGCTACCCATCGAAGCAGATCAAACTTGGTTAGTGGTGGCCGCAGCGATCGCCCTTTTGCTGATTTTGCTTTGGTTTATTCCTAATCTGACGGCGGCATTCCAACAAGGCTGGGCACAATTAGAAGTCAAAATTTTCACAGGTATTATTCTTGCGAATCTGGTCACAATTCTTGGCATTACCTATGTGCTGAAGTTGGATATTACCCTAGCTCCCCGCTACCATTTCATTTATTTCCCAGCGTTAACGATTCTATTGGGATTTTTCCTGGCGCAGATGGGAAAAAATATCGCCTGTTCTAAGTTATTCTGGCCCCAAAATTGTCGTCTCAGTGCCCTAATGATTGTGGGTTTAATGGGTTTGAGTAGTTTGTGTGTCAATGTCGATCTTGCCTACCGGAAGCCCGAAAATAATCAGGCGATCGCCCAAGCCCTCCAACAAAATTTAGACAGGAATATTCCTCCGATTTTCACCACCCACTACTATGAATTAGGCGTTGTTCGCACCCAGATGGGTTTAGCTTGGGCTTTGCATCATCTCGATCCCAGCCTGCAACCTCAGTTTTTAATTCTCGATAACTTTTTCAAACAGGATGCAGCCGCCAAAGTCCTTGCTGAAACTGCGACTCAGCTCACGACACCAACCCAGATCTTGATGTTTAATACCCATTTTGCGCCCCCAGAATCCATCTGTCCGTTGCAACCAGAAGCAGGGCAAAAAGTGACCGGATATCGCTATCGTTTGTATTTTTGCGATCCTTCTTCTAATTAATTTCCCCATCACCAAAAAAAAGAGACCTACCCATGGTAAATCCCTTGTCAGTTAAGTTAGATATTTTGAAAAACCAAATGAATCTTAGGATTCAAACAAGACGTTAGGCCGCTGCGAGGTTAGCCGCCACGAAATCCCAGTTCACAAGACTGGTGAGGAAGGTGTTGATGTAGTCGGGGCGACGGTTTTGGTAGTCGAGGTAGTAGGCGTGTTCCCAAACGTCCATGGTGAGGAGGGGAGTTTGGCCTTCGGTCATAGGGTTGCCAGCATTGCCAGTTTTAGTGACCTTGAGGGTGCCATTGTCGAGGACGAGCCAAGCCCAACCACTACCAAACTGGGTGCCACCAGCGGTTTTGAAAGCCTCAACGAATTTATCGAAACTACCGAAGTCGGCGTTGATTTTGTCGGCGAGGGCACCAGTGGGTTGACCACCGCCACCGGGCTTCATGCAGTTCCAGTAGAAGCTGTGGTTCCACGCTTGGGCAGCGTTATTAAACAAACCTGCTTTGGCGGGATCTGCAGCTACGGCTTTGATTACGTCTTCGATACTTTTGCTATCCATGTCGGTGCCAGCTACGGCATCGTTGTACTTGGAGACATAGCTCGCATGGTGCTTATCATGGTGAAATTCTAAGGTGCTCTTCGAGATGTGGGGTTCGAGGGCAGTGTAATCGTAGGGTAATGCAGGTAGTTCGTATCCCATGGTGGTGTTTTCCTCGTTGGAGTTTGCAGGATGCTTCAGAGATTTCCTATCTCAGGAAGATTCTGAAGTGAGAGTTGTTCGTAGAACGTACTGATTGAGATCTTAGCATGAACATTTACCGACCCTGGGTAGAGACATCCGCACCCTTATCCCTTGTGGGGCGATCGCCAAAACCTGATTTTTTACTGCGACAGTTGGGCACAATGCACCACGACAAAAGACCCCTGGGCGATTGGGCACCAGAGGTCTTGGATTTTCTGAAGATAGTTTTTTCGATGGAGATAACCGGACTCGAACCGGTGACTTCTTGCATGCCATGCAAGCGCTCTACCAACTGAGCTATACCCCCTTAGGCACGGATAATATATTGCCCTAACTATTTTAGGCTTGTCAAGCTTTGGGGGAAAAAGTTTTGGCTCGCCCTAGCTCATTTGGGCTTCGGGGACGGCTTGCTGGTGGTTTTGGGTGATTTCGACATAGATATGTTCGAGCTGAATGCCTTGGCGGGCAATGGAATCGATGGGAATGCCCTGAAAAATATCGAGAATGTCTGAAAGTTCTAGGGCTTCTGGTAGCCAAAAGGCGAGATCACCACCATAGTCGCGTTGGGTAAAGCCGGCGGCGGTGCCCTTGGCGATCGCCCCTTCTCTGTCCGTCGTTTGCAGCAGGACAACTTCCTTGGCGGGAATCCGTTGGCGTAGTTCCGGAAGCGTCCCCTCGGCGATAATTTGTCCCCCTTTCAGAATGCCAATGCGCTGGCAGAGTCGCTGGGCTTCATCTAAAAGATGGGTTGTCAGCAAAATTGTCATGCCTTCATCCCGGAGCCGCTGGATTAGTTGCCAAATTTCATAGCGGGTTTCGATATCTAGGCCCGTGGTCGGCTCATCTAAAATCAGCAATTGGGGTCGGTGCATCAGGGCAATGGCAATGTTCATCCGCCGTTGCATCCCGCCACTAAGGGTTTCTACGGGGGCACCGTGGCGATCGCCAAGTCCCACTGCCTCCAAACAAGCGCCGATCTGCGCCTGACAATCCAATTTCGATAGCCCATAGATGCGACCATAAAACCGGAGATTTTCCGCACAGGTCAGGGTTTTGTAGAGCAAATTTTCCTGGGGGGCGACACCGATGATCTTTTTCGTGGCTTCAGAAAGGGGAGAAGCGGCGATTTCAATGGCACCACCGTCGGCCTGGAGTAAATTACACAGGATATTAATGGTTGTGGTTTTTCCGGCTCCGTTCGGCCCCAGGAGGCCATAAATTTCCCCGGTGTCGATCCACAAATCGAGGCCCTGGAGCACCGGGCGTTGGCCATAGGCTTTTGTGAGGTTGTTAATTTTCAACATAGGCGATCGCCTTTTTTCCCAATCTTAATGCTGTAATTTAGCCTTGCTCTGGTATACCGAGGGTCGTGACATAGAGCACCGCCTCATCATCGGGAATACCGAGAACCTCATTGACTTGATCATCGAAGAAGCCTCCAATGCCACTGACCCCCAAGTCAAGCTGGATCGCGGCAAGGTTTAAACGTTGTCCCAATTGGCCTGCATCCATGTGTAAGTATCGATAGGCGCGATCGCCATAGCGACTGACTGCTGCCCCTAGATCTGCCGTGTGAAAGACCAAGGCCGCCGCGTCTCGACCCAAATCTTGACCTAAACAAAGGTAATGCAACTCTTCGCGAAAATTTTTAAAGCGTATTTGCCGCAGTGCCTGGGCCTTAGGCGCATAGTAATAGCAACCCGCCTCTAAACCCTCGACCCCAGAAACCGCCACAAAGGTCTCGATCAAACTCAAGTCAAAATAGTCCGGATCGCCTAGTAGACCCTGTTCTCCATAGTCCTCAGGATGATAGGTAAAGTGGAGTATTAGTTGCAATTCTTCGAGGGTGAGATCTTCCCCGGTGTAAGCCCGGGTCGATCGCCGTTTTAACAGGGTTTCTTCTAAATCCTCCTGGTCTTCGCCCCAGTCAATGCGCTGATGATAACGATTTTCGGCATCAGTATTTGCGAGGGAAACCTTTAAGCAAAATGGAAAATTATATTTATCTTCCAACAGATTCGGTTGGTGGGGGGGCACCGAAGCCTTGGCCTGAATCATCGAAGCTTCATGGAGCGCTTTAAGTAGCTCGTCCTCTGCCAAATCAGGGTAATTGAAGGCCACCGGGGAGGGTAAGGCGGTTTTGCCGTGACTGGTTGCTTGGGGTTGTGGATTGAGGGCCATAATACTGGTCACAGCCTCTGTTTCGCCGTCGAGATAGAGGAGTTGATTCATCAGGCGATCGCTAAACCCACCGATGAGATGGGGGCGAAATCCATGGGCTGTGGCCGCCAGGTTCACATTGCCTAGCAAATGGCCCGTATCTAGAAAAATGCGACGGTAAGCCCGGGCTTCATAGCGCCAAGCCGAGCGATAAAAAATTGCTGTCGTTACTAGCGCGAGTTGGGTCTTTTCGAGGGCCGGATGGCGAAAGCAAGCTTCTTGGAGATCGACCCAACAGTGGTTATCCCAAAAGCGCAATAGGGTATGGGTTTGGGGCTGGTAGTGGTAAAGGCCCGCCGGGAGCAAGTCAGTGCCCCGGGAGATGAGATACAGTTCCGCCGGATACAGACCCCCCGCCGAAGGGGCCGTTCTGAGGTAAACAAAATCTCCTCCAAAAGTCGGGATCTTGGCGGTCAGCCCGTAGCTCAACAATAGTAGATAGGACAGGTTTTCCCATTGGGGCTCATTGCGGTCAAGTTCTAAATAGGGCTTGAGATCGTAACTGGTGCCAATTTTGTAGCCTTTGAAGGGACTCGGCTGCTGGGACCAGTCTAGGGATTTGCCCCGCTTGGAAAGGGTTTGAGGATCGTATTTGGTGCGTTGGTGATAATGGGCTGAGAGGGGTAAAGATCGGCTCATTTTTTCCCGAAAGCAAGAAAACTCTTCCATTATCCCCCTTGCTTCCCCCTTGACGGAAACTTTTTTCCCGGCGATCGCTTCTTTAGGTAGCATGAAAGGCGAGGCGATCACCCTTTGGAGTTTTCGGTTATTGACTATGAAAATCACTGCTTTACGATCGATGCTGCTACTTGGTTTGTTCAGTAATGGTGGCATCCTGCTTGCTCCCTCCCCCAACCAAGCCCAGACCCTCCTGGCCCAAGGAAATCTTACCCTTGCCTTTGGCCTTAACCAAGCGAAAAATCTTGCCCGCCAAGCCGCAGAGGATGCCAATGGTGGCCTGAGTCAATATCGGGCCGAACCTTCCATGCATGGTGATCCCTTGGCGTCCCCCTATGTGGACAATGGCGATGGCAGCTATACTTTCACCTTCCGGGGACGGCAACCGGCATCCACGGATTATGTCTACGAAACCGTCGTCACTGTCGCTGACGATGGCACCGCAACCATTGATTACAACGGGCCAATTCGCTCTGATAATTTCAACAGCACCAATATCGCTGCGGCGAGCCTCGACCTCAACCAGGCGAAGAACCTCGCCCGCCAAGCTGCTGAACGGGAGAATGGTGGTCTGAGTCAATATCGCGCTGAACCCTCCATGCATGGTCTAGCAGAGCAATCTCCCTACGTTAGCAATGGTGACGGCAGCTATACTTTTACCTTCCAAGGCCGCCGTCCCGAATCCCTTGATTACACCTACGAAACAGAGGTCAAGGTGCTGACGGATGGGAGTACCCAGATTCTTTACAATGGCGACGTGCGTACCAGTGACAGTACCGTAGATTCCGGCGCGACTATTGTTGATCTCAATCAGGCGAAGAACCTCGCCCGTCAAGCTGCTGAACAAGAAAATGGCGGTTTGAATAACTACCGGGCTGAACCGGCAATGCACGGCAATCCCAATGAGTCTCCCTATGTACTAAATGCCGATGGGAGCTACACGTTCACCTTCGAGGGGCGTAGACCCGGCTCCGTTGACTACACCATTGAAAGCGTTGTGACTGTTACCCCCGATGGCACCGTAACCATCAACTCCAACACGAGTCTGTAAACGGCCCATTTCACTGGGAAACAATTAACGGCGAGACCTTCCCAGGGAGGCCTCGTTTTTTTGTGTCGGGGCTGTCTTGATAGAAAATTGCTTACAATTTCTAAACTCCCTTCAACAATGTCTTGTCTTGGCCATGGCTACCTTGAATTCAGTGCCTTTATTGCAAGATCCAGAGCGATTACAACAACGTCTCCGGGAAATTCCAACGGAGCCTGGGGTTTATTTTATGCACAGTCGCCAGGGAGATATTCTCTACATTGGCAAATCCAAAACCCTGCGGAATCGGGTGCGGTCTTATTTTCGTGATGCCCGTTTGCATTCGCCCCGCATTGAAATGATGGTGCAGCAGGTGGCGGACATTGAATTCATTGTCACGGATACGGAAGCGGAAGCTTTGGCCCTAGAAGCAAACCTGATTAAGCAGCATCAACCCTATTACAATGTGCTGCTCAAGGATGACAAGAAATATCCCTATGTGTGTATCACCTGGTCGGAGGATTATCCGCGTTTTTTTATTACCCGCAAACGCCATATCGGCAGTAAAGGCGATCGCTACTATGGCCCCTATGTGGACACAAGGTTACTGCGGCATACTCTGGGCTTAATGAAACGGATTTTTCCGCTGCGGCAACGGCGACAACCGCTGTTTAAACATCGACCCTGTTTGAACTACGATATTGGTCGCTGTCCGGGGGTTTGTCAGCAGTTGGTTTCTCCCCAGGAATATCGGCAGACGGTGCAAAAGGTGGCGATGGTCTTCCAGGGGCGCAGTGGTGAACTAATTGAAACCTTAACGACCCAGATGGCCCAAGCCGCCGAAAATTTGCAGTTTGAGAAGGCGGCCCAAATCCGCGATCAAATCAAAGCAATTGGTGCGCTCAATGCCGATCAAAAGGTGAGCTTACCGGATGATCGGGTGTCCCGGGATGCGATCGCCTTGGCTGCCGATGAGCGTCATTGTGCGATTCAACTTTTTCAAGTGCGGGCGGGGCGACTGGTGGGAAGATTAGGCTTTTTTACGCCCCTGCCGGAAAATTTGGGGCCAGATTTAACGGTGGAATATGGCAAAATCCTCCAGCACGTTTTAGAAGCCCACTATGCCAATGTGGATGGGGTGGAAATTCCAGCGGAAATTTTGGTGCAATATCCCCTCCGGGATCAGGAATGGTTAGGGCAATTTTTAGGTGATCGCCGGGGTAGCAAGGTACAAATTCTCCAACCCCAACGGCAACTGAAAGCGGATTTGATCGCGATGGTGGAACGCAACGCCCAATATGAACTGAGTCGCACCCAACGCACTGCCACCAAGAATTTAGCGGCCCTCGAAGATTTAGCCAGCCTTTTGGATTTACCAGAGCTGCCCAAACGCATCGAAGGCTATGACATTTCCCACATTCAGGGGTCGAATGCGGTGGCCTCCCAGGTGGTTTTTATCGACGGCATTCCTGCGAAACAGGACTATCGCCACTACAAAATTAAAAATCCTGAGATTCACATTGGCCGCTCCGATGACTTTGCCAGCATGGCGGAAATTATGCGGCGGCGCTTTAAAAAAGGCTTGGAAAAAGACTGCCCCGATTTGATCATGATTGACGGCGGCAAAGGCCAATTATCCGCAGTCATGGGAGTTTTGGAGGAACTGAATCTAGCCGATAAGTTAAACGTGATTAGCCTTGCCAAGAAACAAGAGCAGGTTTATCTGCCCTACGAATCCAATCCCCTTAAAAGTGAAAAGGAACAGCCTGGCATTCAACTCCTCCGTCGGGTGCGGGATGAAGCCCACCGTTTTGCGGTCAGTTTCCATCGCCAACAGCGTCTCAAGTCCAGCAGGCGATCGCAATTGGATGACATCCCTGGTTTAGGCCACCACCGCAAAAAACAACTCCTCGCCCATTTCCACTCCCTCGACTATCTCCGGGAAGCCAAGCCCGAACAAATCGCGGAGGTTAAAGGGATTGGGCCGCGTCTCGCCGAGGAAGTTTTCCGCTATTTTCACGCGAGTGATTAAAGGACAAAAATTTCGAGATTTTTCCAGGAAGCTAACTGCTTAGGTTTCGTTGCCATAGGTCGCTAACCATTGATCTAAATCAGCACGGGACTGCATATCCAATAACGCTTCCCCCAGAGCCTCCAACTGCAACCGAGACAACTGGCGCAAACGTTTGAGTACAGCAGCATCTAACAAACCAAGACGGCGGGATAAAAGTTTTGTAAGTAGTGTGAATTCTCCCTCCTCAATCCCCTGCTGTAATCCCTGTTGTAAACCTTGTTGAAGTCCCTGCTGTAAGCCTTGCTCTACCCCTTGGGCGATACCCCGATTGAAAATTTTTTGATAGATCACCGATTCCTGCATAAGTTCCTCCTGGAAAAATTGCTCGATCATCGCATCTGTAAACTTAATCCCAGCTAAAATTTGCGTTGCAGCCTTGAGATTTAATTGTTCTGTCCTGTCTTCAATCCTATCCAATTGCTGACTGACTTGCTGCAACAGTTGTTCGGGAGCCTGGGTTTTGGCAAGAACCGCCAAAGGCAACAAACTCGGCAACTCAAAAAAGAGCTGTGGTTCTAGCTCCCAGAGCCGAATCACCCGGTAGCGATGAGTGGTCTGTTGTTGTTGAAAATAATCCTGAAACACTTCGGGCATCGTAGTGGGCTTGAGAAAAATAACGACTTGCTCAATCTCAAGGCGATAGCGCCGATAAAGCCTCACCCAATAGTCCAACATCCGCAGGGGCATTGGTGGGTTAGAAGTAGCCACCGTTTGAAATTCAAGATGGAGAATTTTTCCAGCAGTCTCCAAGAAAAACACCCCATCCGCCCGAATTGGTTCAAGGTTCAATTCCGTATTAAGAAAGCTCACACTCTCAAGGGCTGATTCCCCCAGAAGCCAATGAACAAAAGGATGGGGATCTGTTTCCAATAAAAACTTGAGAATGTTGTCGTAGCTCATTTCACCGAGGAACGATAGACGTTCTTTACCACATCACTGAGGCGGGCCATTGCGGTTTCAATTTCACTATCGGTAGCTGTCAAGCTAATGCGGAGACATTGCTGCTTGTGGGGCCAGTCTTCCCGGAGACCAGGGAAAAAGGGACTGCCGGGCACGGCAATCACGCCCACGGCTTTTAATTCTTGGTAGAGTTCCCAGTCGGTCATCGGCAACTCATCAAACCACAACCAAGCAAAAATCGCCCCTTCCCCTCGATGGAGATACCAAGGTACATCTTTGGGCATCGCCCGATCTAAGGCAGCTTCGAGGATTTGGATTTTGTTTTGGTAGTAGGGCCGGATCACCGTTTCGGCAATATGAGCTAAGGCTCCCGATTGGATCGCTCGGGCGGCGATCGCCTGACCATAGCGCGACGAATGAATGCAAGCATTGGTAAGAAAAGCCTGTAAAACCCCGATAAAACGCGGTTCCCCAATGGCAATCCCTACCCGTTCTCCCGGCAAGCCCGCTTTAGAGAGGCTCAGGCAGTGGATCACGTTGCCACCAAAGAGGGGTTTCATCTCCGTGAAATTCAGAGCTGGGAAAGGAGGGGCATAGGCCGAATCAATAAATACTGGCACATCATGGACGGCAGCCAGATCAGCAATCTTTTCGGCTTCTTCGTCGCTGAGGACATTTCCCGTGGGATTACAGGGGCGCGAGAAAATTACACAGCCGGTATTTTCATCAATATTAAGCTGACTAAAATCGGGGCGATATTTAAAGCGGTGGTTCGCCTGGTCAATGTCGAGGCTTGGTTTAAAAGCGCGGATGGCCTCTGGGTATAAACTGACGCCCCCATAGCCAGTGTAGTCGGGGCTGAGGGGAAGGATGATCGATTTCAGTTGGCCGACATTATCATATCCACCAAAGGCATTGGCCGCGAGGAAATAGAGGGACTGGGAACCGGGGGTGATGAGAATATTTTCGCCCGTTAAGTTCAGACCATAGCGTTGGTTAAAATCGGTGGCGATCGCCTCAATCAGGGGTTCATAACCCTGGGACGATCCATAGCGACAAACCACTTCCCCATATTCCGGACTATTGAGGAGATCATTGGTGCAATCGCGCCAGAGCCGTTCCACTTCCGGGATAATCACCGGATTGCCCGCACTGAGGTTAATAAAATCTTGGCCTGCCCCTGCTTTTAGGGTATCGATGATGTCTTTCATGATCGCCCGCACGCCGGTTAAACGCGACATTTGCGTCCCAAATTTCGATAACAGAGGTGCCTGAGACATTGTTATTTAAGTGGCCTGAAAATTGAACTTTTTCATCTTACCGTTTCTCCGAAATTCTTCCGGGTTTTTGATACAAGACATCAAAATTGTCTGGTTTCATTGCGAGAAAGGTTTCGGCTTCCAAGTTCGTCATCAATGGCTTGAGACTTTCCGTGAGAACGCCCTGGGGATAGGTGCGGTTGGGGGTTGGGTTTGGCGATCGCCCCATGTTCAAAAAAGCAGCTTGTTGGGTCGGGGTCGTTGCTGCGGCAGAATTGGGCGCCTGGGGTAAGCGACTGAGAAATCGTTCTAATTCTGGAGAAATCGTTTCCGTGAGGCGCAGCTTGATCGCCCCCTGGGATAGGGATTGCACATAGGCTCCCGTGAGAAACTGTTGGTAGTTTTGCCCCCTAGTTTGGTGGCGTGCCAAAAAGCTCAAGCTTACCCCCCGCACCATTTGTCGGACTGGTTCTGCTGCGTTGCCCATTACCTCTGGCACCAGGGTACTTTGGGCTAAGGCACTGTCGCGATTGCTGACATCGGTGACGCTCATGTGGGTTGCGCCGTCGGCGACGACGAGATACTTTTCGCCGCCCAACTGTTGAAAAGGCTTTAACTGGTGGGCCAAGCTTGGGGTTACAGTGTCTTTTGTGCTGGCAACGATCAAGGTCGGAATTTTAATTTTTTCTAAACCCTGCTCCCCAAAAATTTGATCGCTGAGGGGATTAAGGGCGATCGCCTGTTTGACCCGCTCATCCCGCAAATTCAACTGGTCATAGGGGAGTTTTGCCGCCGCACATTGGAGCCAGTCCCCCGGTGCTCTGGTTAAGGGGGTTGCCCGCTGGCAGTGGGCGCGGATGGCAATGGGATCGACAACTCCTCCGGCGATCGCCAAGGCTGTATAGCCCCCGAAAGAATGACCAATCACCGTCACATTGTCCGTGGCAAAGCGGGTCGTGAGGGTCTGATCCTGGTTGAGGCGCTCCAGTTGATCCAGCACAAACTGAATATCCTTGGGCCGATCGACAAATTCCGTCGCCGGGAGCAAAGTATCGAGATTTAAGCCCGGATTGAACAGTGACTGAATATTACTGCCCGGATGATCAAGGGTGACGACGGTGTAGCCATGGGAGGCCAGATGCACCGCCAGATAATCAAGAAAATGACGATTTGCCGCAAATCCATGGGACAAAACCACCAACTGAGACTGGGATTGGGGGCTATCAAAAATATCAATGGGAATAGTGCGATCGCGCCTTTCATCTTGCAGAATTAAGCTTTGACGCCGCACTGTTTGGGAGCCGGGGGCTGTGGGGTTCAGGTTTGCACGTTGGAAAATCTGCGGTTCCGTACTTTCGAGGGCGTCAGTTACCCTGGGGGCAAGCAATTGATTCTGAATATTCGGTAAATTGAGTTGCAACAAAAGGCTGGTCACCGCCGTGAGATCAATGGTCAGTTCCTGCTTGGGGTAAGCCTGCAACAAATTCAGGGCGCTGATTTCTACTCCCTGACCCAACACCAGATTCACCGTTGCCTGGAGATCCTGGACAGAAGTCCCCGGTAGAGCCGTTTGAATTTGCGCCAGGATTTGTTTTCCGGTGGGCGATCGCCACAACTGATCAAAAAATTGATCCGCCATCTCTGGTTCAATTTCTAAGTGTCGCTGGAGAAATTTCTGCAAATTACCATCCAAAAACACCCCGTAGGGTCGGAGGCTTTGGGGAACCTGACCCGTTTCGGCAAAGGTTTCTAAATCCCGCAATTGTAAAGTTTGTTGAAGTGGCCCTAATTTTAGCCGGAGGGTTTCGGCGGCGATCGCCTTTTCACTGGTTCCCCAGCCCAAACACAGGAGGCCAGCAATGCCCCATACCTTCAGATTTCGCAACTGCTTTTGCATATCTATCCACATTTAATGACTATCCCCAGCCTTGCCCAGACCTGCCTTCATCTTAGAAGTTCCCAAAACAAAACCACCCCTCGATTAGAGTAGGTGGTGTCTCAACAATTAATTAGAGCAAATGGTGCATCTAAACCGCAGAGCCTACCCCTGCATATGCACCGTAGAAAAAGATACCGACAACCGCAATGACGCCCATACCAGCGACAACTGCAACGATCCAAAGTGGGATTTTTCCGCCTTCAGACATGAGAACAACCTCCGAAAAAAATAAATTAAAGGGCTGAAATTAAAGGGCTGCCAGCTTAGTTAAAGAAGTAGCTGGAAAATAGAATACCGAGCACAGCAATCAGGAGTAAACCCAGATACAAAGAAGTCCGGTTTAGTTCCACAGGCTGTCTGTTGGGATTTTGATTTCTTTCCATCGGAAGCTCCTAACGTTGAATAAACTGCATAGCGGCGATCGCCCCTAGGAAGAAAACCGAGGGTACAGCCAGGGTGTGCACCGCCAACCAACGGACGGTAAAAATCGGATAAGAAACAGGTTGGTTAGAACCGCTTGTCATAATACAAAACCTTTTAGTGAATACAGCAAAGAAAAACGCGCGTTACTTAATTGTTAAACTCATTGATCTGATCAATCGCTTTGTAACGATCAGTCACAATGGGAATCTCTTGACGAGTTTCAGTAAAGTATTGGTCAGGACGGGGTGTCCCGAAAGTATCGTAAGCCAAGCCAGTGCTCACAAAGAGCCAGCCAGCAATAAATAACATCGGAATGGTGATGCTGTGAATAACCCAGTAGCGAATACTGGTCACAATGTCAGAAAACGGGCGTTCTCCGGTAGAACCTGCCATGCGACTATTCTCCTCTCAATTGTTAATGAAAAAAAACTTATTAAACAAATTAGCCTATATCATACGGAATTAACAGACACTCCCACAATAGAATGGGTTGCCCTTAGGCCGCTTCCGTGGATGTATCGTACCGTAAAATCACCCCCTGTTGCCCAAGGATGAAGCCTTTATTCTCATTTAAGAAAACGACTCGGTAAAAGTTTGTCGGGATCTCTTCTAGGGCAGCGTCCCGGAACCAAGTGTCGCCACCATCTTTACTCACAACAACACTGCCACTACCACCGACGGCCCATAGTTCTGCGGGGGTACGATAGCCAATGTGCAACAAACCAACACTGTTGCGATACTGCGGTGTCACCGGTTCGCTCCAGGCTTCTGCATTGTCTGGATTTGTATCGTCGCTAAATTGCACAACTCCCCCACGGGCTAACAACCAGAGTTTATCTTCGCCATTAAAGCCCATGCTCTGGAGGCGACGGGAAGAATTCCGGTTATGGGGCGTCCATTCTGTGTCCCCAGGCGACCAAGTGGAATAAAAATTACCCCGGGCAGAAACGGCCACATACTTACCATCGGCAGAACGTTCAATGGTACGGGCAACGCCAACGGCACCTTCGACAAGGGCTTTCCAGTTTTTGCCGCCGTCGGTGGTTTTGTAAATAGCCCCAAGATCGGTGACCATTTCGGCGGTGTTTGGCCCTAGGGCGGTGATGTTGTAGGGGGCACCGGGCAATTGACTGCTGAGGGCGATGCGACTCCAGTGCTCACCACCATCGTCGGTGTGGAGCAGGATCGAAGGCCGTCCGGTAATCCAGCCTTCTTGGCCAGAGAAGCTAACACCGGTAAAACTTTCTTTTTCGTCACCGAGATCGATAACTCGCTCGGCCCAGGTTTTGCCGCCGTCGGTAGTTTCAAAGAGGGTTTCTTTGGTACCGACAAGCCAGCCATGTTGGAGGTCGTCGGTAAAGGCAATATTGGCAAAGGTCGAATCGGTATTTAAGTCGATTTCTTGCCAGGGATTTTCGCTAATGGTTGGTGCCTGGACACAGCCGATGCACAATACCAAAACGGCGATCGCCGCAATGGCTTTTTTTAAGGGTTTTAATAGACCTAAAACTGAAGTCATAGCGCAATATAAAAGCAATAAAAGTAAAAATTTGGAATTAAGACAAGGCTTTGCTATGGGGGTCTTTAGTCCAGACCATAAAGGCTCAGGAAGAAAAGGATTGCCAAGCCCATGGCCCCAAAAATGAGTAGGTTTTTTTGGTTGGAACTGAGGTTATTCACACCAAAACCATATTTCAGATTTTCTTCAAAACCTGAGGGGGCATCCGCTGCACCAATATTGCGAAATTGGGCGCGATCAACGCTACAAACAGGACAGTTCCAAATGAGGGGCAGATCTTCAAAGGCGGTGCCCGGTGGCGTGTTGGTACGGCTTTCTCCCTTTGCAGGGGTGTAAATGTAACCGCAGCTGGGGCATTCGTAACTGGCGGGAGCCTTTTCGGCGAGGGTTTTTTCTATGGGGCGATCGCTCATCGTTCAGAGGGTATTTGACTAGCAAACCAAGGAAGTAATTATGAAAAATTATGACATAATCCGTAAACTTTCTTTAATTTATGAATCTGGCCAGCGGTATAAAGTGCAAAGTCAGCTTTTTCGTTTGCGGCGATAAATCCGGAGCAGTCACCACGGGGAAAGGCGATCGCCCTAGGGACAAATTAGGGGAGAAGCTATACTTTGATTAATTTTATGGCATTGCTGCAGATCCCTCCGGGGCAAGCTAGAACGTCCGCATGACAGATTCTTTTGATCTTACGTTGCAAATTATCATCACCGTCTTTGCGGGCATTAGTGCCCAGGTGTGTGGTGAGTTTTTAAAGATTCCGAGCATTGTGCTCCTCCTGATTTTTGGCATTGCCCTGGGAGGAGATGGCTTTGGGATCTTGCATCCGAGTGAATTTGGCGTCGGCCTGGAAGTCTTGGTCGCCCTAGCGGTGGCCGTCATCCTGTTTGAGGGAGGGTTAAATCTCAAACTCAAAGAATTAAATGAAGTTTCCGGGAGCCTCCGTAACCTCGTCACCATCGGTACTTTAATCACTTTGGTGGGGGGAGGTCTTGCGGCCCATTACCTCGCTGAGTTTCCCTGGGCGATCGCCTTTTTGTATGCCTCTTTGGTGGTGGTGACAGGGCCGACGGTGGTGGGGCCGCTCCTGAAACAAGTGGCCGTTGACCGTAAGGTGGCAACCCTCCTGGAGGGGGAGGGTGTACTGATCGACCCAGTGGGGGCCATTCTGGCGGTGGTGGTGCTCGATACGATTTTGAACGTGGATGCGGGCCTGGGGGAAGTGGCCAGTGGTTTGGCCCTCCGTTTGGGGATCGGGGCCGTTATTGGGGCCGCTGGTGGCTGGCTAATGGGTCAATTTTTGCGCCTGGCAAACTTCCTGTCTGAAGATTTAAAAAATTTGTTGGTGCTGGCGGGAATCTGGGGCCTCTTTGGTTTTGCCCAGTCGGTGCGAGGAGAATCGGGCTTAATGACAGCGGTGGTGGCGGGGATTGTTCTCCGGGCCTTTTCCATCCCAGAAGAGCGGCTACTACGGCGGTTTAAGAGTCAGCTCACGGTTCTTTGTGTGTCCGTTTTGTTTATTTTATTGGCGGCGGATTTGTCCATTGCCAGTATCTTTGCCCTGGGTTGGGGCAGTTTCTTTACGGTGGCGGTGCTGATGTTTGTGGTACGCCCCATTAGCGTTGCCCTTTGTACGGCCAATAGCGATCTAGATTGGAAGCAGAAATTTTTTGTTGCTTGGGTTGCGCCACGGGGCATCGTCTCGGCCTCGGTCGCCTCTCTATTTGCGATTATTTTGACGGAAAAAGGGTTTAACGGTGGTGCTTCTATCAAAGCTTTGGTTTTTTTGACAATTTTGATGACGGTATTTATCCAAGGCTTGTCGGCCAAATGGATTGCGCGGCAGTTAAAAATTACTTCCATTGAGGCGCGGGGGGCGGTGATCGTTGGTTCTAGTCCCCTCAGTCGGCTATTGGCCCAACTGTTTCAGCAGCAGGGGGAGTCGGTGGTGATCATCGATACAGACCCCAAGGCCTGTGAAGCGGCCCGCACAGAGCAGTTGGAAGTGTACCAAAGCAGTGCCCTAGATGGAGATGTGCTAGAGGAAATTGGCATTAGCTCCATGGGAGCCTTTGTCGCCCTCACCACCAACGGGGAAGTCAATTTAGTGTTGGCCCAGCGGATCATGGAGGAGTTTCATCCGCCGAGGGTAGCGGCGTTTTTTGAACAGGGGGATCCGGACAATGCGATCGCCAACAAGGGCAAGATCAGTCAGGTCTTTGGGGGCGGCTTTTCCGTCAAAGTTTGGAATCAATATATCCTTGATCAACAGGTCAAATTGGGAAAAACAACCATTGGCCCCAGGGATAAAAACCAGACTTTACCCTTCCAAACCCTCATTGATGCCGGTAAATTTTTGCCCCTGCTCATCCGCCGCCAAGCCAGCCTCATGATCGTGCGATCGCTAGAGGATCTTAAGGCCGAAGACGAACTTATTTACCTCCTCCATGACCCCCGGCCCCAGCTTCTAAAACGACTTTCGGGGGGAATACAAGCGCCGCGCCTCCTCTTAGAAACATTACCGGAAGTGGAAAAATTACCCCGCTCTCCCCAGGCGATCGCCCCGGCTGCCCTGCCTGAGCTTCCAGAGAACAGTTAAAATAGGGTCATGTTCAGCCCATAGATTGTGTGGAAATCATCGAGCAGCCATGACACAAACAACTACTGCCCCCGGCATCCAACTCACTGAAACCGCCCTCAAGCACGTCCTGATGCTCCGCGAACAACAGGGCCAAGACCTCTGGTTACGGGTGGGTGTGCGCCAGGGGGGATGTTCGGGAATGTCCTACATGATGGACTTTGATCGCCCCGACAATGTCAGCGAACATGATGAAGTATTTGACTACGAAGGCGGTTTTAAGATCATCTGCGATCGCAAAAGTATGCTTTATCTCTATGGCCTCGTCCTGGATTACAGCAATGCAATGATTGGCGGTGGGTTCCAGTTCACCAACCCCAATGCCAACCAAACCTGTGGTTGTGGGAAATCTTTTGGGGTTTAATAGAAAATCGCGTCTTTGCCCCTCATGCGGTCGGCAAGGTGCCTGTTTTTTATGAGCCCGAATGACAACTATGACCGAATTAACCATCGAACAACGGTTTGAAGCTGGTTTTAAGCGTTACGATGCCGGAGAATCTCCGGATGCCCTGCTGCCAGAGTTTATTGAAATCTGTCGGCTAGATCCCAAAAATGCCGCCGCCTGGAGTTGTGTGGCTTGGTTACATTTACTCCGGGGGAAAGCAGACCTTGCCCTTCCTGCGGCCCAACGCAGTGTCAAAATTGACCACCGCAACCCCCAAGCCCACATCAATCTAGCCTTAGCGCTCCTCGGTACTGGCGGTAAAGGGGTGCGCAAACATATCGAACTGGTGCAAAAGGTGATGGATTTCAGCGAAGAAGTGCGCCAAGATATTTTTGAAAATATTGACGATGGCCTCAAGCGAAAACCAGACTGGAAAGAGTTGATCAAAGTAAAAAACTGGCTGTCTGAGTAAACAACAGTAGAGGTGATTATTGGCGTGAAGCATTATTTTACCGGCCTAACCGCAGATCAATTTCGCCACCCCCTAGATCAAGAAGCCACCGCCGCTCTCCGCCGCCTGCCTGGTTTGGATCTGTTGGTACGCTCTTTGTTGGGGTCAACGGCAGAGCAGGTTTTTCAGTTCAATAATCTCGCGTCGAGCATTTTGGTGGGCGATCGCCAACTGCCCCACCTCCATCACCTCCTCCAGGAAGCCGCCCAGGTGCTGGATCTGACACCGCCGGATCTCTACATCCAGCAGAATCCCGTGCCCAATGCCTATACCTTTGCTATGCGGGGCCAAAAACCCTTTATGGTGATCCACACGGCTCTGGTCGAAATCCTCACAGAAGCAGAACTCCAGGCTGTCATGGCCCATGAACTGGGGCACCTCAAGTGCGAGCACGGCGTCTATCTAACCCTCGCGAATCTGTTAATGCTGGCCACCAATGTCCTCCCGGTGTGGGGAAGCTTACTTTCCCAGTCTTTGCAAAATCAGATGTTGGCCTGGTTACGTTGTGCGGAACTGAGTTGTGATCGCGCCGCTTTTTTGGTGAGTCAGGATCCGAAAATTATGATGTCGGTGCTGATGAAATTAGCGGGAGGCTCGCCGAGTTTGGCCCCGTTGTTGAACCTGGATGCTTTCATGGAACAGGCCAAAACCTACGAACATTTGAGTCAAAATCAGTTGGGTCAACTGTTGCAGGAAACTCAAACCACCCAACTCACCCATCCCCTGCCGGTGGTGCGCGCCCAGGAAATCTGGCGGTGGGCGAGTTCCCAGGAATATTCCCTCTTGCTTCAAAACAGAGATTCAGTTTATAATCACGAAGGTTCATCCAAGGGCGGATGGCGAAATTGGTAGACGCACCACACTCAAAATGTGGCGACTTCGGTCATGGGGGTTCAAGTCCCCCTCTGCCCATCTGAAAATAGTTTTGAAGTATTTAATCTAAATACTGTCGGTAACGCTGCTGAAGTGAAAGCTTTTCACCTTGAGGGCCGGAACCACAGTGCTGCCGTGACGTTCTGGGGTGGCGATCGCCTCCACATCCCGGAGTAAATCGGGCAAAGATTGATTAAAACGTAGATTACAGATCGGGTAAGCAAGTTTCCCGTTTTCGATCCAAAAAGTGCCGTCGCGGGTCATACCTGTAAATTCGAGGGTTTGGGGATTCACCGCCTGCACATACCAAGCACGATTGATAAAAATTCCCCGTTCTGTCTGGGAAATTAAATCAGCGACAGTCTGGTCACTGCCCGTCATCACCAGGGGAAAAAGGCTCCCGGTGGGTTCCTGGCCGGTTTGCCGCGCCCAGTAACGGTCATAGCTCAGGGTTCTCGGAATCCCTTCAGTGGCGATCGCCAATGGATTACAGGGCAAACCCTGACTATCAAAAGCTCCGGTTTGTAACAGGGGATGGGTTGGATCACGGTATAGATTCACCAATGGGCTAAAGATTTGTTCACCGAGGGGATGTTTGGCAAAATAACTGCGTCCCTCGGCGGCAGCCCGTGCCGACATATACCAAACTAATCGGGGGATCAGATTAGCAACTGCTCCGGCTCCCAGAACCACTGGGTAAGTACCGGGTTCAACCCGACGGGGATTTTGTGATCGCTTTGCCCGCTCCATGGTGGTCAGTACCATTTGCTCGATGGGCAACTCATCAATCCCCCAGGCTGTGCGACTCTGCCAACTGGAGCCATTGCCAATTTTGGCCGTGTAACTAAATTCTGCCTGGGTTTGGCGATCGCCTGCCCGTAAGCCCACCGAATTCCCCAGGGCATACACCTTAGCACTGGTACTTAAAATTCCTGACCCGTTTACTCCGGCTGCCTCGCTCCACTGGCACACCTGCTGAATTAATTCTCCCCGCTGTAAAGGCGATCGCTGCAGCGTTGCGGCATCAAATTTTGCTGTCCGCGCTGCGTACACTTGTTTTGCTAAAAGCGGTACCCATTCAGGATCCCCTGGGGCAAGCCTCGCTAAATCTTCACTCCGCCGTAACGCCACCTGGATCTGCTCCCAGTCTTGTTCGACGGTGGTGACACTGGCACTACGGGAACCGAAAGAACTTGTAATTGTTATTTCAAACTGATTTTTCTGCAAATTTTGTCGAATTTGGTTCTCCCCAAATCGGCCCAGGGTAGATTCCCGTTCGGCGATCGCCACCATTACCCCGTCCGATTCCGCCGCCCGAATAATTTTTTCAATCCAGTCAAAGGCCTGAGCTTGGGAAATTAATTGTGATGCCGTCGCTACCATGTCGAGTGCTGTCCATTGAAACTCTTTCCATTAAAACAACAAAAACCCTTCCACCGCAGTCGATAGAAGGGAGAATGTTTTGCGGAAAATATCTATATCATTTGAATGAATAGCCGCTCATTGAATCTGTTGGCCCAATACAAGACTTACTCTGCCCAGGCCGTATGGAAAAACTCACCCCGGGATTTATCGGTTCGTTCGTAGGTGTGGGCCCCGAAGTAATCCCGCTGGGCTTGGGTCAGATTTTGGGGTAAACGCGCCCGACGATAGCTATCAAAATAATCTAACGAGGCGCTAAAAGCTGGTACTGCAATCCCCAATTCATTTGCCGCCAAAATAACTGTCCGCCACGCAGTTTGGCGATCAATAATTGACTGTTTAAATTCCGGCGCCAGTAACAAATTCGGTAAATTCGGATTTTCCACATAGGCCGCCTTAATCTTGTCGAGGAAGCCCGCCCGAATGATACAGCCCCCCTTCCAGATCCGCGCCGTTTCACCGAGGTCTAGGTTGTAGCCATACTCCGCTGAAGCTTTACCCAGCAGAGCCATCCCTTGGGCATAGGAACACATCTTCGAGCAATACAACGCATCCCGTACTTGGTTAATAAAAGTTTTAATATCACCCCGATAAACGCGCTCCGGTGACGGTAATTCCAACGATGCGGCTTTCCGTTCATCTTTATAGGCTGACATCACGCGGGCATTCACGGCAGCATAGATCGTCGGAATTGGCACACCCAACTCCAGGGAACTCACCACTGTCCAGCGTCCGGTACCCTTTTGTCCTGCACTGTCGAGGATCAGTTCTACCAGGGGCTGATTGGTTTCGGGGTCAATTTTTTTGAAAATATCAGCGGTAATCTCAATTAAGAAAGAATTGAGCTCATCGGTTTGATTCCATTCCGTAAAGACCTCATGGAGTTCCGTATGGTTTAGCTTTGCGGCGTTTGCTAAGAGATCGTAGGCTTCGGCGATCAGCTGCATGTCACCGTACTCAATGCCGTTGTGCACCATTTTGACGTAGTGACCCGCACCGCCTGGCCCAATAAAGGTAACGCAGGGGCCATCATTCACCTGGGCGGCAACTTTTATCAGGATCGGTTCGAGCTCCCTGTAAGCGGCTTCTGTCCCACCGGGCATCAGACTGGGGCCGTTGAGGGCACCTTCTTCGCCACCACTGACTCCCATACCAACGAAACCTAAACCTGTAGCTTCGAGATCCTTGGTGCGACGTTCAGTGTCTTCATAGAGAGAATTACCGCCATCGATGATCATGTCGCCTTCTTCTAACAGCGGTTTGAGGTCATTGATTACATAGTCAACGGGAGCCCCGGCTTTAACCATCACCAAAATTTTGCGGGGACGTTCGAGGAGTTGGACAAATTCTTCGAGGCTATAGGCGGCTTTGATGTCCTTGCCGACGGCGCGGGTCGCCATAAATTCTTCTGTTTTGCTGGCGGTGCGGTTGTACACGGCAATCGGGAAGCCATTACGTTCAACGTTGAGGGCTAAGTTTTCGCCCATTACCGCGAGGCCGATGACGCCAAAGGTTCGTTTAGTCATATTGAGTGTTGAGTTGTTTTTCTAAGCGTGTGAGGTCTTCTTTTCTTTTACGTTAGCGTGTGGGTCTGATCTTGCTCAGAATTTGGTCATCATTTGTCGTGTTTCTTAAATATCGATCAAGGATCTGTGAAAAGTTCTTCAAATTATTGTGAATTCGTGACGGTTTAAGGTTGATTTAAGACTTCACTAGGGTGGCTTTGCCTTTTTCAAAACGGCGATCAGCTCGGTTTATCAACGCTTTAAGGCATCTTTTTCTGATTTTTAGTTTATCGTTGCGGCCAAGATCAATGAAAGAAAATAGGGAAATAAATGTCACCAAAAGACCCATAAAGTCGACAGATTCTATACATTATTGTTTTGAGTTGAAACGATTTTTATTGGAAAAGTTTATTAAAAAATATTTTTCATTCCGGTTGGGGGTAACAGTCCCAGAGATCCGTTTTTTGGCGTAGGCTGCCGAAGTTATCACGGCCAAGGATCAGGTGATCAAGGAGCGGAATGCCGAGAATTTGAGCAGATTGTAGTAAGCGTTCGGTGAGCTGTAAATCTTCGGGGCTGGGATCAACGTTGCCGGAAGGGTGGTTGTGAGCAATGATCAAGCGAGTGGCCCCATGTTTAATGACCTCGCGAAAAATTTCCCTGGGGTGGGCTAGGGTTTCGGTGGCCAAACCAATGGTGACAACCCTCGTGGCGATCAGCGTGTTTTTTACATCGAGACAGAGGACGGCAAAGCGTTCTTGGTCTTGCCACATGAGATCATTACTGAGGGCGATCGCCGCTGCTTCGGGACTATCAACGATGACTTTTTCGCTGGGTTTCGCTTGGAAAATCCGTTTACCGAGTTCAATCCCGGCGAGGATCTGGGCGGCTTTGGCAAGGCCCACTCCGGGGATGCTGATCAATTCTTGGGGGGTAGTGTGACGCAACACATCAAAGGGATCCCGCTTACCTTGGCTGCAGGTTTGCAAAATAAATTGGGCGAGGCCAACGGCAGAGAGGTTGCGGTGGCGATCGCCAGTGCTGATCAAGATGGCAATTAATTCGGCATTGGATAAATATTTGGCCCCCACTGCCACCAGGCGCTCGCGCGGTCGTTCGCTAGCGGGAATATCTTGGATCCGGGGGCTGTAGTTCATCTAGTTCTTAACAGATCAATGCACACAACTTGACGATGGGGATTTCATTATTCGTTGGTCTTGGTGACCTCGATGCGATCGCCTGCTTGGAGGTTAATTTCCTTCGCCAAACCGCCCCGAATTTCAATCACTTGATCAATATTGACGGTCGTTGGCGGCCCATAGGTAGGACAAGGATCATTTTCACAAGGGGGTACATCATGGGCGATCGCCTGCACGACTCCCTCCCGGAGAAAAATCATATCCAGATTGATCAAGCAATTTTTCATCCAAAAACTGACTGGGCGGGCGGGATTAAACTCAAATAACATCCCCCGATTATCCGGTAAAAATTCTCGATACATCAGCCCTAACCGCTGTTGTTCGGCGGTTTCTGCAACCTCTAGCCCGAACCGTTGCTCCGATCCCACGATCTTGGCCGTCGCCGTAATCGGGAGCATTTGCCCCTGGGGTCTGGGGGCGGATTGGCTCACCGGGGTCTCACTGGGAGGCGAATTAAGACCAGAATCATCAACCGGAAATGGGACACACCCAACCAAGACGGTGCCACAGAGAGCCAGACAAAGACGGGAAGTAAAAGACATGGTGCTTAGTTAAATGGTGGAGATCGAAGGGTGGCAGTTGGAACGCATTTTAAAACCTAGGGATCTTTTTTGAGGACATAACCGACTCCCCGCACAGTTTGAATTAGGCGTTTCTGGCCTTTTGCTTCAATTTTAAGGCGTAAATAACGAATATAGACCTCAATTACGTTAGATTCCCCTTGAAATTCGTTACCCCAGACATTTTCAAGGATTTGCTCCCGTGTTAAGACCTGTTGGGGATGGGACATCAAATATTTCAACAGTTCAAATTCTTTGACTGTTAGTTCAATGGGACGGGGTGAGTCACTACTTTGGCCTGGCGATCGCCACACCTGCCGGGTATTGAGATCTAAGATTAAATCCCCAAAAAAAAGTTGCTCCCGTTGGCCTGTTTGGGGCTGGAGATAAATTTCGAGGAGTCGTAAAAAGCGTTCCTGTTGGTAGGGTTGCAGCACATAATCATCGGCACCCGCTTCCAGGCAGATCACCCGTTCCTCAACGCGATCTTGGGTCACCAGAAATAAAATGGGCCGCACAAATTGCGCTTTGCGGAGACTGCGACAAAAGTCGATCCCCCGTTGTCCCAGGAGGGGATAGTCCACAATTACCATGCCTGCTGGTAACTGTTGGAGGCGTTGTTGGGCTTGTTCTACCGTTTCAACGGTAATGGTTTGATAGCCGAGATCGGCAAGATCTAGGGTGGCCCGTTGTGTAAACTCTTGATCCGTCCCAACGAGGAGAACATAGGCTAAACCATCGGCGGCATATTGGCTTTGGGGCATATCAAGCTATCGAAATCTTCCGAACAAAGAAAAATAAATGTGGCTAAATAAAAAAGCTCAAGGGGTAATCTTTTTGATTCTAGAAAGGCTCAATTTAGGGAAAGACAAATTTTCATGAATCTTTGCTTCTGATGCCATTTCCCTAAAGAACTTTGCGGGATGTGGGTTTCGCCACATGGGGGAGTCCCCAGCCCAGCTTCTCCCGGAGGATTCGGAAAAATTCAGGTCGGTGGAGGCGCACAAAGCGGGCATTGTAAGGCGATCGCTCTAAATGGACTTGATCCTCCGGCAAGACATAGGCTCCACCGTTACCATCAACGACCATCACTAAGCGGTGGGACGTTGCCGGAAAAATATTCACCGGTTCTGTGTCGGAAAAGACGAGGGCCCGGGACGCGAGGGAATGGGGACAAATGGGGGCGAGCTGGAAAACGGGCACATCAGGGGTAACGACGGGGCCGCCCGCACTGAGGGAATAGGCCGTGGAGCCGGTGGGCGTCGAAATCATAATGCCATCGGCGGCAATATCAACGGGGGCATGGCGACCAATCTGAATTTCAAAGTGGCACATCCCGGCTAGGGGTTCCCGGTGGAGCACCATTTCATTGAGACTGAGGGCTTCCCAAAGGAGTTCCCCGTCGCGGAAAAGCTGCACGGTGATCATCGAACGGTCTTCGATTTCGTATTCTCCGGCTAGAAGCTGGGCGATCGCCTCATCGAGGTGCTGGAGATACATTTCCGTCAAAAATCCGAGGTGTCCTGTATTAACCGTTAGCAACGGGATTCCCTTTGGAGCAACCTGGCGTGCGGCTGACAAGACTGTGCCATCTCCCCCCAGAACCACGGCAAACTGCATATTTTCATCGAAGTTGGGGGGCACCAATTGCTCAATTTTAGTGTGACACACGGGCTGTTGGTGGCCCGTTTCCTGGGTTGGCGGACATTCTGCATAGCCAAGTAGACCGCCAAATCCAGTGGCCGTAAACACTTCCCACCCTTTATTCCTCAAGGTTTTGGCTAATTCCTGAGCGACTTGGCAGGCAATGGGTTTGATGTCGTTATAGATAATGCCGGCTTTGGGCACAAGTAGAAGTGTCCTACAAACTTAAGGATATAAACAATAGGGTATCACTCAAACCGTTTCCCTTAATACCTATACGGTTGGCGATCGCCACTAATGAAACGTCAAGTTTTTAATTTTTCAGCAGCATCCCCCAGGTATCACTCCAGGGGAACACAACTGTAGTAAAACGTCCCTAAAACGGTGTCCGAATATTCGGCTTTTTCTTCCCGTTTTTCTTTTTGCCCTTATTTTTCTCGTAGTCAATTTCCTTCAGCTTTTGCATAATGCGGCTGAAGTATTCCTGTAAATAACTTTCGAGGGTCGTTGTTTCGGCGGGATCAAGCCCAAAGGTTTTGTAAACATCTTCCATCGGCGCGTCCAAAGGCTTACCCGTGGCCATTACTTCTGCAAAAGCCAAGCGATCCGACGCATTTTGCCCCCATTGGAAAAAGCGGCTGACCCGGCGCATTAACCGCAGAAAACCCAGGGATAGTCGGGCGATGCTGGCAGTTTGGCCAGAATAACGCTCACAAATGGCGATAATTTCTTCCCCTTTCCAAGCCCGGGTGCCCACCACTGGAAATGTTTGTTTTTCCGTGGCCGGAATTTTCACCGCCTGCACCGCAAACTTCGCAATATCCTGCGTATTCATGTAGGCGATCGGCGAACTCTCCCCAGTGATCCAAACCGCTTGATTTTCGAGAATGGGAATCGCGTATTGGGCAATCAACCCCTGCATAAACCCACTCAAGCGCAGGATTGTATAATTCATGCCCGCTTCCTTGAGATATTCCTCGACGCAATATTTTGCATCCATCAAAGGCACATCACGGTGCTGCTCTGCATTAAGAATTGAAAAGAAAATAAATCGCTCGACCCCAGCTTCCTTGGCGGCTTGGATCAGGTTTACTTGCCCTTCCCAGTCAACTTCCTTAACACCAATAGAATCCGTTGCCCGGGCCGTGGCAGCATCAATGACAGCATCAACCCCTTCTAGGGCTGGGAGCAAAGACTCGGGCTGGCATAAATTTCCGCCGATTAATTCTGCGCCCCACTCCTTGAGAAAGGAAGCTTTACGGGGATTCCGGACGAGACAACGGACTTGATGTCCTTCATCCAATGCCCGTCGCGCGACTTGCCTGCCTAATGTGCCAGTAGCACCGACCACCAGTAAATTCATTTAAATTCCGGTTAAGTAACGTTTTTTTAAGATTCTATAGAATTTTATCAGAAAGCGATCGCCCCCTCCCCCCATGCAGAGAAAAAGGCCGCCCCATCCGCCAGATCTTTTTGTCTACAATCAAGGCAGTCACCATGGTTAAAAATTAAGTCCTATGTTTTTTGGTTTGCTCGGTAAAAAGACCCAAATGCCTACGCCCCAGGAGGCTTTACCCGGTCGTACCCAAACAATGCCTATCCCCGATCAGCATTTCGTCAATGGCAATCCCATTGCTCCCCCCTTCCCCGCAGGGATCGAACTTGCGATGTTTGGTCTGGGCTGTTTTTGGGGGGCAGAGCGCAAATTTTGGCAAACCCCCGGCGTTTTTAGTACAGCAGTGGGCTATGCGGCTGGTCACACCCCCAATCCGACCTATCAGGAAGTCTGCTCTGGGATGACGGGCCACAATGAAGTGGTTCTTGTTGCCTATGATCCTAAGCAAGTGTCCTACGAGACTCTCCTCAAGGTTTTTTGGGAAAGCCATAATCCCACCCAAGGGATGCGCCAAGGTAACGATGTGGGCACCCAGTACCGTTCTGGTATTTACACCTACTCCGAGGCCCAGAAACAGTTGGCCCAGGCGTCACTAGGAGCTTACCAAGATGCTTTAAAGGCCGAGGGTTATGGCGCGATCACGACGGAAATTTTGGAGGCACCGGAATTTTATTACGCGGAAGAATACCATCAGCAGTATCTCGCAAAAAATCCAGGGGGCTACTGCGGCCTCGGTGGTACGGGGGTCGGCTGTCCCGTGGGTCTCGAAGCTAAATCCTAGTGACCCTCGGATCGCATAATTTTTGGACATCAGGGGCTTGGGTAAAATAGCCCCTTTTTTGTTGGTTTTCACCGCAGACTAGGACGCCTCTGGGGTCGGTAACTCAAACGTCAGTTGGACATAGTTTGATTCCGTTTGGTGCCGGGTTTCCTGAAGCTTAGCCAGGTATTTTTGGCAGTCTTCTTGCCAGAAAGCGGAGGTGCCTGGGCAATTTTGGTCGGTTTGTAGCCAATGTTGGAAGACCGTTTGGCGTTGATCCTGGGGCTGACTGATTTGGTAAATACGGGTGCGTTTTTTCTGGATGGTGGTGATCTTGAGGTATTTCAGTTCGAGGCCGAGTAGTTCGAGGAAGCGACGCAGAATCATGATCGGGGTAGAATTTTTCGCGAGGCCAATGCCAACGGTGGTCTTGATGGCGTCTCGATTTTCTAAGGCGATCGCCGCGAGTCGTTGCATCTCTGGATCGAGGTTGTGGAGCGGTCGATTTGCCTGGGCAAGGAGGGTGGTGATCCCCAAAATTTCCATGGTGCCGATGATTGCCCCCATTTGGGAGTGGTTAAAATCAGGCTGGAAAATTTGTCCGCCGCCCTGCTGCATCAGGTGAGTTGCAATTAAGGCATCTCGATCTGCCAGGTAAGGGCGACCTAGGGTCAGGAAATAGTGACGCCGCAGCTTTTGGTACCAGTGGTCATCATCTTTGGCCACTAGGGAAGCGGTGACGGGGAGATTGTAGCGTTTCTGGAGTTCGTATTTGCGGAGTTGTTGTCGTTCGGAAGGGCTTTTCAGGAGTTTCTTTTTCAGGCGTTGGTAGTCTTTGGTACTCAAGGGGGTTGCCTGGGCGATCGCCAAACATTCTGCTTGGTAATTGGTATCGCGAATGGAATTAATCGCCGTGGCCAATTGATTATCAGGTTGGCTTTGAGTGGCTGTTGTTTTACGGTGTTTTGGCACCGCTGACAATTGATGTCCTTCCCGCTGAAGATGAGCAAGCACGGCCTCGCGGTAGTTCACCATGCCCGCATTAATCCGCACCGCAAATTTGGCCCAACACAGAAGGGATTCAGCCTGAAAAGCAGTGTCTAAATCATCAAGGGCGATAAAGTCAGACTGTTGCAGCAGACGGATATTCGTTTGGGTGAGCCTTTGACTGGAGGTGAGTAGTGCCGGAATGGAAGTGGCCCCATTGCCGACGGTGTTAAAGCCATATTTGGCGACCCAGAGATGACGCGGAATATTTTCACGGACTCGACTCAGGGCCTGGCAAATGGAATTAACCGTTTGTACCCCCTGGGCGATCGCCCACACCGAGGTGAAATGTCCCTGCAAATCGAGACTAATCCCCGTTTCCACAGCTGGACTCGCTAAAACCACATCATACTGAGCGAGGGTTTGGTTAATTTGGCCCATGGCACCGTAGGCAGGATGTTCAGGATCCGCCAGGGATTCCGCATCAAGGCGAAGAATTTTGCGGTCAGGAAACTGATTTTTGAGGTAAATTTCGAGGGTCGAAGTGCTCCATTGGCTCTTGAGTTTTTGGGCCGACAGACAGATGAAAGGCCGCCCGCCCCCTTGGATATGTTGCACCAAGTCCTTGACTAGCCGTTTTGGTGTGCCATCGGGATAGTGATTGAGGGTGTAGTGGGTGGTGGTATCCGCTTGCCAGGTATTTTCAATGAGATAGGGCTGGAGCTTTTGGCCTCCCAGGGTCAGGAGGTAGTCAATGGAGACATCGCTCAAGTCGGCATCACTGATGTAAATTTGACCCTCGCCGACAAAGACATTTTGCAGCAGGTGCTTGAGGCTCTGGAGAATATTGACCCGGTTATCGCGACAGGTGCTGGAATTTAACCCGTGCCATAGCACTTGTTCTACTTCGTCAAAAATAATCAGGGCATCGCCCCAGTGATGGGGATTGAAACGGGCCTGGGATTTGCCATGCAGAGAATCAATGCAGAGGCCATAGCCATTAATTTTTAGGTTGGGTTCCTTGGATCGATCTTTGCCCTTGGGTAAATCACGGATGTAGTCGAGGCCAAACCGCTGACAGAGTTCTTCGACGAGACGAATGCGGTGTCCAATCACAAGGACGGGCTGTTGGCGGGCGATCGCCCCCGCAACAACTGATTCTAGCCAACGGGTTTTGCCCGTTCCTTTGGGAGATTTGAGCGCAATTAACTTGGCTGCTGGGGGAATTGTTAACTGCTCCGGGAGATACCGCTGGTGGAGGGTTTGGTGACGGGGATAGGTGAGTTGTTCAAGGTCTTGGGCTTTCCAAAGATCGAGGCTGGGGGCGTTTTGAAAGGCAGCTTCAAAGGCGGCTTGACCTTGGTTCGCAATGAGATCATCCACCCCTTTCCCGGCACGACGATCCCAGGTGATCACCTTGATGGGGCAACCGGCTTGTTTGAGTAGATAACCTGTTTTTCGGATGGCACTGCGCACGGCCCGGATAGTGGTGGGTTTTTCATCCTGGTCAAAGGCAATGTAAATGGTGCGCTGGCCGTGAATCAGTTTTTTCAGTTGGGGAATCAGTCGAGATTGGCCGATGCGGTGGCCAAATTCATCCTTGGGTGTCCGGATCGCGCCATAAATACCCGGTAGGGCGATCGCCCCGTAGCCGGCACTGAGGAGGGAGCCTGCTTTTTTCGCCCCTTCAGTAATAATCAGGGGGATTTGGGGATGTTCCTTTAGCCATTGCCAAAAGCCCCCATCGGGCTGGGTATCGTCCCAATCGTCTTGGCTAAATTCTAGTTGATGGCGGCGGGCCACCCGTTCCCACACATGGGGCGGCAGTCGCAACGCAAACAGGCCCGTACTCGTTTTTGGGGGGTGTTCGTACTTGATGGGTTTGCCTTTTTCTGGATTGACGCGGGGTTGTTCCGGTTTGAAACAGCCCCAAAGGTCAGCCTTTCCCGTCAAAATATCAACACCAGAACACCACCAGCCCCCGGCCTCGGTGTGTTGATAGCGCTGGAGGTAACTGTCCCCCAAACGACCATCATTTCGTCGGGGCAACGCCTCTGAATAGAGCAAATAGTCCAAAGGGCGATCGCCCTCTAGGGAAATAACATTCAGTTGGATGAGTTCAGGATCAACACAGCTTTGCTGCCATTCTTGAACATGATCCATGGGTTGCACCTCAGACGCTAGATGTAGGGTAACTAAGCATACTCCACTCTATATCTGGTGCGCAACTTTATTTTTAAAAAAATCTTAAGCAAATTTTAAGGCCGCAAATCCAGGGGAGTTGAGCCTGGGATCCGGGGGCGATCGCCACCGCAACAAGATTTGTAACGGCCTTTTAAAGGGCGATCGCTGACACCGAGGACTTGGGAGTTTAGCTATCCTGGGCGGGGCGGCTCGGTCGCTCAGTGCTGGCCTGTTTTTCGGGGATCACAATCGTCCCAGTGCGGAGTTGTTCGTCGAGCAGTTGGATCGCCTTGGCATATTGCGGGTCAGCCATTGTACCAATTTTTGTGCGATCTTCTTGCAATGTTTCTTGATCAGCTTCATCAAGTTCCACAATAAAGTCCGGCGCAATGCCTTCTTTATTGATATCCCGACCAGAGGGGGTCAAATATTTTGCCACCGTCACGGCAACCCCAGAATCATCCCCTAGGCGACGGACAGATTGGACTAGGCCCTTACCGAAGGTTTGCGTCCCTACAAGTACCGCCCGTTGATTGTCCTGGAGCGCGCCGGAAAGGATTTCGCTGGCACTGGCGGATCCCCCGTCCACTAAAACGATCAGGGGTTTATCTGTTAGGGCGCGGTCACTGGCCTCCTGGCGATCCACTTCCCCGACACGGTTTACCGTCGAAACAATCCCACCACCATCAAGCCACATTTGGGCAATGTCAATGCTGGCATAGAGCAATCCCCCAGGATTAGAACGTAGATCTAAAACATAGCCATCGACATTTTGGGATTCTAGATCGGCGATCGCCTCCCGCATCTCTGCCGTTGCCTGGGCGCTAAATTGGGTCAAGCGAATATAGCCCACATCCCCAATGGGACTCTCATTAATCCGTGCCTTTACCGGATGAATCTGAATCACTTCCCGGACAATGGGAAATTCTAATACTCGTTCATCTCGGCGAATAGTGAGGGTGACCTCCGTACCCCGTTGACCCCGGATCAAATTCACCACATCGTTGAGTTCCATCCCTTCGGTGGGTTGCTCATCCACAGCAACGATCACATCTTGGGCCATAATGCCCGCTTCAAAGGCTGGCGTCTCTTCAATGGGTGCAATCACGACCACCTCTTCTGTATCTTTATCCTTGGCGATCTGAATGCCGACCCCGGTCAACTCACCAGACGTATCAACCTGTAAATTTTCAAAATCTTGGGGGGGCATAAACCGGGTGTAAGGATCTCCCAGGAGATCTAACATTTCCCGAATTGCATCGTAGGCTTCATCTGTGTTGGCATAGTCTTTGCTGAGAAACTCTTGCCGCACCTGACGCCAGTCATTTTGGTTAAAGGTCGCATCAACGTATTCTTTGTTGATGACATACCAAACCTCGTCCACAATTTCCTTTGGGCTGTCTTTGAGGTAGGCTTGACTTTTAGAGTAGTGCAGCCCTGCCCCTGTAACCGCCACAGTGGTTAACACTAGAGCTGTTGCACCGAGTACAAAGGGTTTAGAGTTTGACATGGAAGGCTTCAGATAATTAGTAAGTTGAGACTGCCCCCATCAATAATTTGCACGACAGCCACTATACCTATGCTAATGCAGCAAACTTAAAATCGGGAAGAGCGATGAAGATTTCCCGATTAGATCAGCATTATCTATGACAATTAAAAAAATAAAGACGAACCAAGGTTCGCCCAAAAAAATTAGCAGCTTGATTGTGTTGAATATCTCGGCCTAGGCCAATCCAGGTACAGCAGGATGGAAGAAAAAGGCCAATCCGAGCACTGTATAGGTCGCTAGCAACAAGCTTCCTTCTAACCAGTTGGAGTTGCCGTCAGAACTAATGGAGTTGGCAATCAGTACAGCCACGGCCACGGCCACCAGTTCAAAGGGATTAAAATCAAGATCCATCGGTTGACCAATGACCCAACCAGCAATCACTAAGACCGGGGCGACGAAGAGGGCAATTTGTAAACTAGAGCCAACGGCCACGGACACAGACAGATCCATTTTATTTTTTAGGGCAACGGTAACAGCGGTGGCATGTTCTGCGGCATTACCGATGATGGGCAGGAGGATTACACCTGTAAAGAGAGGACTGAGGCCGAGGCTTTCGGTGGCTGCTTCGAGGGAACCGACTAAGAGTTCCGACTCAATGGCAACGGCGAGGGTAACAATCAGTAGGACTCCAACCCAGAGCCAAAGGTTAACTTTTGCCTTGGCTTCTTCTTCTGTTTCCCCTTCTTCTTCGATTTCTGCGACCCCCACATCATATAAATAGGAGTGGGTTTTCATCGAGAACAATAAAGTGAGGCCATAGACCAAAATGAGCACAATGGCTACGGCAACGGAAAGATTTTGGAGAGTTGCTTGGCCGATACCAGCGGAGGTGTACTCTACGGCAGTGGGAATTAGGATCGCAATTACCGCCAAGTTCATGGACGAAGCATTAAGGCGGGCAGCGGTGGGCTGAAAGTCTTGTTCTTTGAACTTGAGGCCACCCAGGAGCATTGCAAAACCCATCACCAGGAGCAGGTTACTAATGATTGATCCGGTGATCGTGGCCTTGACGACATCGACGAGGCCAGACTTGAGGGCAATGAAAGCCAAAATTAATTCGGTAGCATTACCAAAGGTGGCATTGAGCAGACCACCGAGGTTGGGGCCGACGACAACGGCAATTTCTTCGGTGGCTTCTCCCATGAAAGCGGCGAGGGGCACAATGGCGATCGCCGCTGTGCAGAACACGGTCACGGGACTCCATTCAAGGAAGTGGCCAGCCAAGGAAATTGGGATAAAAGCTAGCAGGGCTAGGAAAAGAGTGTTTTTGTTTAGCATAGAGACGTAAGGGTTGCGCTAGTGTCCAATATAGACGCGAAACCAAGAATCTGCGCCCCTTTCGGCAGAGATTCCTCTATGAAGCATTGCAAAGTGGTGATCGCCGTTACACTCGTATTTTTTCAAGTGTATGAAATCGGTATCAGATTTAAAAATCCACAGTAGACTAAAATCGCAGCACTTCTTTACAAAGTCAATGCAAACAATATCTCAGTCTCCCGATTTAAAAACATTTTTTGCCCAAGAAATCGAGAAGAAAAGAACATCTCAAACTCAGGAAATCTATGCGGAAGTGGGAAATAATCCCTTGGGTTACTTTGCGGTAGGTATACATCAATTCAAGAATTTCAAAAATCAAGTCCAAGGCAATATTGGAGAAAGCTTTATTGCACTTTTGTTGAGTCAGCTACCAAAAAAATGGGCAATGGGAAAAAATATCTTTATCCCAACCCGTAGCCAAAAGCTAACAGAGATTGATTTATTAATTGTCGGCACAAAAGGCATTTTCCTCCTGGAAATCAAAACCTGGAAAGGGTCTTTTTCTGCGTATCGTGACCGCTGGAAAAGGAGAGAAGGGAGTCGTTGGATACCTTTACAAAACAGTCCAACCCAGCAGAGCCTATACCACCAAGAAGCTTTTCAGACTTGGCTTGACATCCAAAATTTATCCATTGACAAAAATACCATTATTGCACCCGTAATTTTTCCTGCTGCCCAGTGGGTCGGTACTAACCATTGTTCTGTCCCGGTAATTACTGCCTTGAGTGAATTAAATCGTTTGATTGTTCAAAGAAAAGATTACTTGGATGATTTTCAAATAGAGGCTATTGTGAATGCTCTTCAAGAAATCGCAGTGCCTATGCAGCAGACAGACTCGCAAAAGCCAACCTTAGCTAAATCTAAACCTATTCTCAAGAAAAAATACCACACATGAAGCAAAAAAAATCTCCCTTGATGGGAGACGTTAGCAATCAAATTACTCTCTTAAGGAATAGGAATCAGGATAGAAATTAGGCTGGCATCCCGACTAACTTGGCACTGAGATCCCAAAGGACATCTGCTTTGTTGTCATCGAGAGCTTCATCAGAAACTTCTTGCATAAAGGCTTCCCGTCCTTGTTGTTGGCGGTTTCCCCAACTCCAGTAAACACCAGACACATCGAAGCCAGAATCCGCGACGACTTTGGCTAAACGTTCACCTGCAACTTCCTCAGTCACATACCCACCGGTGATATTTTTTTGGAACCAAGGGAAGATCTTCCGGAACAGACCATAGTGATTTCTAAAGAGGCCCGTTTCGGCAACGCAACCCGGATAGAAGGAGTTGAAGATAATCCCGGTGTCTTTGTGATAGCGGTTGTGGAGTTCCCGCATGGTGAGAATATTGCAGAGTTTGCTGTCTTTGTAAGCTTTACCGGGTTTAAAGATTTTGCCGTCGATCATGGCGACAGGGGGCTTAAAGCCAGCGGCCATTCCCTGGAGATCGCCGAGGTCGGGGGGTGCAGGAATGGGAATTTTGCCGCCTACTTCTTTCGGGTTGGCGGTGACAGTACCGAGAATCACAAGGCGTTTGTCTGCGGCAGGGGAATTTTTGAGGTCTTCCAACATCAAATTGCAGAGCAGGAAATGACCCAAGTGGTTGGTGGCAACGCAAAGTTCATAACCGTCTTTGTTGCGTTGGGGTTCCTTGGCAAGGGGCAGATAAACCGCCGCATTACAAACTAGGGAGTTTAGGGTTTTACCCGTTGCCCGAAAATCGGCGACGAATTTACGGACGCTATCGAAATCAGCGAGATCAAGGTGCATGATCGTCCGACTGGCTTCGGGGATACCAACTTCTTTGGCAACTCGTTCAGTTTTTTCGAGGTTGCGGCAGGCCATGACCACATGCCAACCTTTCTCGGCGAGGGCTTTGGCCCCATAGAGTCCAACCCCGGACGAGGCACCAGTAATGATCGCTGTTTTTTGTTGATCTGTCATGATTCTATGCTTTGGCGGAAGTTCATCACGTTAACTGCTTGTTGAAAATCTTACTATCGTTCTTTTCCCTTAATTTCAGGGGAATTCGTCGGGGAGAATTTGTCCTGGGAATTGGACGAGGCGTATTGGGGGGCTAAATTGGGCAAAGGCTTATGCCATGGGGCGATCGCCTTTTGATTGGGAGGACTGAAATGGCGATCGCCCAACTTTTAATATTTGTATCTCAATATTGCTCACTGCTTTACAAAGCCATATTTTTCGCAAAAACCTAGGGTAAAACTTTACTGAAATTTGAGGTCAATTCAGGCGGGTTTAGCCTCGCGTTCTAGGAGGAGGGTCACGGGGCCATCGTTGCTGATTTCCACCTGCATCATGGCACCAAATTGTCCGGTTTCGATCTTCAGCCCACTTTGGCGCAAGAAAGCCACAAATTTTTCGTAAATCTGTTCGGCTTGATCTGGTTTGGCAGAACCACTAAAGGATGGTCGTCGGCCCTTACGACAGTCGCCATAGAGGGTAAATTGACTAACCACAAGGATTTCCCCTTGGATATCTTGGATCGAGGCTTGCCAGGGATTGCCCTCAGGATCCGGAAAGAGGCGCAGATCAAGGCATTTGCGGGCGAGCCACTGTAATTCGGCGTCGGTGTCGGTGGGGGAAATGCCGACGAGGAGCGTTAATCCTTGGTTGATTTGGCCGACAATTTGCTGATTGACGCTGACCTGGGAACGTTGCACCCGTTGGAGAACAATTTTCATCGGTTTTAGTAGAAGCCGGGTTGAATACTACAATGGAGGCGATTTGTGTAATGGGAGAACTTCAATATGGCTGAGCGAAATGGTGGGGCCTTTGTGGGCGGTGTGCTCATTGGGGGCGCTGTGGGGGCGATCGCTGGTTTATTATTCGCACCACGCTCTGGGAAAGATACCCGAAAAATTCTCAAAAAATCCCTTGAAGCGCTGCCAGAACTGGCGGAGGATCTCTCTGATAGTCTACAACTCCACGCTGATCAACTCTCGGAAACGGCCCGGCGCAATTGGGAAGATACGCTGCAACGGTTACAGGAGGCGATCGCCGCTGGGATTGAAGCGAGCCAAACCGAAGCCCAACGCCTCGATGCCGAAGAAGAGGAACTCCTCCCTGTCCAAGAGATTGACCCGTCCCAAAATTAAACCGTTTCATTTACAGTGCAAGATCCCCTTTTTTGGCTACTCCTGTCTTTTTTGCTCGTTGCCCTCAGCCTTACCGCCGTCCTCGCCGCTGCTTTCCCGGCCTTTTTGGAACTGGGACGGGCGGCCCGTAGCGCAGAAAAACTCCTCGATACCCTCAACCGAGAACTGCCGCGCACCCTTGATGCCCTCCGGCGTACGGGGGGAGATATTACCGAATTAACCGATGAACTCGAAGCCAGTTTTAAAAGTGCCCGGGGGATTCTCCAGCAGACAGAAAAAGGACTGAAGCACACCCAACGACAAATTCAACAGGTGCAACGGGGCGGACGTAGTACTTGGACGGGATTCCAGACGGCTTGGCAAACGTTTTGGCGATCGCCCCGTAAAAAATCCAGGCGACGTCGTTAATTTTCCTTATTCTCTGATGTCATCGCCAAGGGAAATTTAGCCGTAACGGTAATAGGCAGCACAGGCTCCCTCGGAGGAAACCATCGGCGCACCAAGGGGACGTTCTGGGGTGCAGGTTGTGCCAAAGGCGGGACATTGCTTGGGTTTTTTTCGACCTTGCAGAATTTCGCCACTGATACAAGAAGAAGATGCTTGGGGCTGGAAATGCGTCAAATCTAGCTTAAATTTGCGAGAGGCATCAAAGACGGCATATTTTTCGCGCAAACCGAGACCACTCTGGGAAATTTCACCAATCCCGCGCCAAGTACGGGGCACAATTTCAAAAATTTCGGTCACTAATTGCTGTGCCGTGGCATTCCCTGCGGCTTGGACGACGCGACGGTATTGATTTTCGATATGCGATCGCCCTTCCTCCAACTGTCTCACGCAGAGATAAATCCCCTGCACAATATCCAAGGGTTCAAACCCTGTCACAATTAGGGGAATTTGGTGATTTTTGGCGATCGCCTCATATTCCTGATACCCCATCACCGTGCAGACATGGCCCGCGAGCAAAAAACCCTGAATGGTTCGATCCGGAGCGGACAAAATCGCTTCCATCGCCGGCGGCACTAACACATGGGCGACCAAGAGGGAGAAATTTTTTAAGCCCAATTTTTCAGCTTGGTAGACTGCCATCGCCGTCGTCGGTGCGGTCGTTTCAAAGCCCACCGCAAAAAAAATCACCTGTTTATCGGGATTTTCCTGGGCCATTTTCAGGGCATCGAGGGGGGAATACACCATTTTTACGTTTGCTCCCTGCGCCTTCACCGAGAGCAAATCGAGACTCGTCCCCGGCACACGCAACATATCACCAAAGGAACACAACACCACATCGGGCAACTGAGCCAAGGCGATCGCCTGATCAATAAGTTCAGCGGGAGTGACACAAACCGGACAACCGGGGCCATGAATCAAGGTAATTTCGGGGGGCAGCAGTTGATCGATGCCGTATTTAACGATGCTATGGGTTTGTCCGCCACAAATTTCCATGATTTGCCACGGACGGGTCACAAGGGCGGCGATCGCCTGCACATATTTCTGAACCGCTGCGGGATCGCGAAATTCATCAACAAATTTCATTCACTATCCACCCCCGCAAAGGACTCCATTTCCGCCAAAGTGGCAAGAGTTTCTGTTGCCGCCACTTCATTCAAAACACTCAGGGCAAACCCCGCATGCACCACCGCATAATCCCCCACTTGGGCTTCCGGCACATAGGCGAGGCTCACCTCCCGCACCACACCGCTAAAACTAACGCGACCCATTTTAAAAAGGGGGTCATCCCCCGTAATTTCTAAAATTTTTCCCGGCACAGCAAGGCACATATTTTCGCAATATTTTGATTGGATTGGCTACCGTTTATCCTAACGAATTTTTCGCCTTGATGTTATTAGTTTTAAGTTTTTTTATTAAGCTTTTTGTTGAGGCTCTTCTGGATGATTTCCCAACAGTAAAAATTAGATCGCTTGTCCAGCAACCGCCATAATCTGTCCCAAGGCGATCACCTCATCATTGGGCGGAAATTTCTGTGGGTAATAGACATTTGCTCCGCTAGACTCTAACTTTTGGATCGTTTTCTCTAATAAATATTTATTCTGAAAACAGCCCCCCGCTAAGACAATATTTTTTCGAGAATCAAAACCAAGCTTAAGGGTATGCAGATAAATATCGAAAATAATTTCCACCAAGGTATTGTGGAATTTTGCCGCAATAAAATTTTTAGGCAAGTTATTCTGCAAATCCTGAATAATACCCTGAAATATACCACGACTATCAATCTCTAAGATTGAATCATTTTTTGTATATTGAAACCGATAAAAATCTGGTATTTGCAAACCATTAATTGAAAATTCTAAAGCCATCGCTGCCTGTCCTTCAAAACTTTCTCTTTGTCTTAAATCAAGCAGAGAGGCAACCCCATCAAATAAGCGTCCAACACTAGAAGTGAATGGCGTATTAATGTCTTTTTTTAACATTGATAAAAGCAATTCCAATTCTGTTGCAGAAAAAGCCTGAATTGTGGGTAAATTTAACTTTTTCAATACCTGCAAATCATAGAGTTGAGACAACAAACTTAAAGCAGTACGGCGGGGTTCTCGACTCGCTTGATCTCCCCCCGGTAACGGAAACGGTTTAAAGTGAGCAATTCTTTCACAACCCTGTTTTGTCACCCAGAAAAACTCACCGCCCCAAATTGTGCCATCTTCACCGTAGCCCGTCCCATCCCAAGCCACCCCTAACAGCGGCGATTCAAGCTGATGTTCCGCCATACAAGCATATATATGGGCATGGTGATGCTGCACTGAAATCAAAGAAATATTCAGTTTCTGCGCGAGATTTTTAGCGTATTGGGTAGAGAGGTAATTAGGATGTAAATCACAGGCAATAATATCAGGTTGAAAGTCATAAATTTGACTTAATTTCTGTAATGTTTTTTCCATTGCTTGCAGCGTTAGCTGATTGGATAAATCGCCAATATGCTGACTTAGAAAAATACGATTTTTTTGGGCGATCGCCACCGTATTTTTTAGATGTGCCCCCATTGCCAAAACATTTTTCGAGAGCGTTCGTTTTAAGGTGAGTGGCTCTGGCGCATAGCCCCGCGATCGCCGCAAAATTATAGGCGTATTGTTCATCACCCGCACCACTGAATCATCCACCGGACGCAAAATTCGGCGATTATGAATTAAAAAGCCATCGGCAATATTTTTGAGCCTCTCTAGCGCTTCAGTTTCCTCAATGCAAATGGGTTCATCACTGCGGTTACCACTGGTTGCAATGACTGGAAAATTCAGGCCTTTTAATAACAAATGGTGTAGCGGAGTATAGGGCAACATCACCCCTAAATTCGGATTGTGCGGCGCAACATTTTCAGCAAGATTAAATTCTTTTTTCTTCTGTAATAAAACAATCGGACTGGCTTGGGAAGTCAAAAATCCTTCTTCTAATTGTGGCAGAAAACAATCATTTTTAATGGACGGCAAATCAGGATACATCACTGCAAAGGGTTTATCAGGACGTTGTTTCCGATCTCGCAATTGTTGTACTGCTTTGTTATTTCTGGCATCGACTAATAACTGAAATCCGCCTAAGCCTTTTAGGGCGACAATTTTTCCATCACGAATATATTGAATTGCTGCCTCTAAAGGTGATTGATTTGTATTTTCTTGCCCTTGGCAATGACTCAAAAATTCAAGTTTAGGGCCACAAATTGGGCAGGCGTTGGGTTGGGCATGGAAACGGCGATCGCCGGGGTCTTCGTATTCCCGTTGACAGTCGGCACACATCGGAAAATCTGCCATTGACGTTAGGGGGCGATCGTAGGGCAGGGTTTCAATAATGCTGTAGCGGGGGCCGCAATGGGTGCAGTTCGTAAAAGGATATTGATAACGGTGATTTTGGGGGGCAAAAATTTCTGCAATGCATTCAGAACAGGTAGCCAAATCGGACAAAACAATCGCTATTTTTTCCCCAGTTTGACTGGCATGAATTTCAAACTTTTTAAACCCAATAGGCTCCAAATATTGATATTTTAAAGCATCAATTTTGGCATGGGGGGGCAACTCTGTTTGCAGTTTTTCGAGAAATAAATTTAAAAGCGATCGCCCACCTTCTACTTCAATAGTGACCCCCGCAGCCGAGTTATTCACCCAACCGAATAAATTGAGTGTTGTGGCTAATTGATAAACAAAGGGACGAAAACCAACCCCCTGCACTGTACCTTGAATCTCTAACCTTAACCGTCGTTTCACAAGAAATTCAAGGAATTAATACAGGTTGCCCAACAATCATTTGATACTGGCTTTGAAGATAGTTTGACCAGTTATCCATGCCCTCCCCTGTGCGCGCCGATAGTTCAAAAACTTCTGCTTGGGGACACATTTTTTTGATATTTTCTAATGCCAAATTACGGTCAAAACCCACCACTTCAGCAATATCAATTTTATTAATAATGACAACATCAGCAGACTTAAACATTGTCGGGTATTTTAATGGTTTATCCTCCCCTTCTGTCGTAGAAAGTAACACAATTCTTTTGTGTTCCCCCAAATCATAGGCAGCGGGACAAACTAAATTACCCACATTTTCAATGATTAATAAATTAACACCATCAAGGGCAAGTTTTCGGGCGGCATTTAAGACCATTTCCGCATCAAGGTGACAAAGGGTTCCTGTAGTAATTTGGGCAACCGGAATATTATTTTTTCGCAGTCGTTGGGCATCGTTATCCGTTTCTAAATCGCCCACGATAACGGCTGAATTCAGTTTATTTTTTAATTGTTCAATGGTACGTTCTAATAATGCCGTTTTTCCTGATCCGGGACTTGAAACGACATTAATAACAAATAAATCTTTCGCCAAAAAATAGCCGCGATTACGCTCAGCTAGACGATCATTTTTCGCAAAAATGGATTGATTAATATCAATGGCATGGCTATGGTTCCCATTGTGATCATGGTGATGGTGATGTTCATGGTCATGGGGGTGATGATGGTCATGATGCCCGTGGGAATGATCATGGGCATGGGTATGAATTTCCACAGGTTTTTCAACAGCGTTACAACCGCAATTTCCACACATAATTTAAATCACCTCTAAGGATTTTAATTCGACTTCTTTACCACTTAAAATATGTTGACTTAAGTGACTGCATAAAGGGCATTCATAAAATAAATCAGGGGGTGTAAAAGGGCGATCGCATTGGGCGCAATAACAGGTTACAGGAACCGTTTCAATAATTAGTTTAGCCTGTTCAGCAAGGGTTCCGCCTGCCACCGCCTCAAAGGCAAAACTCAGGGCTTCAGGAACAACACCACTGATTGCCCCAATTCGCATGGTCAAGTTTAAAATTTTGGCGGCATTTTGTTTCTCGGCTGAAGCACAGGCGATCGCCACGGTTTCTGTCATAATTGCGACTTCATGCATGGTGTGACTTGTTTCTGTAAAAGCTGAATTGCTGTTTGGATGGCATTTTGGGTTATTTCAGAATAGCTTTCTCCCAATTCAAAATTTTGAGCCGGAATTAAAACGAAGTAGGCATCGGGGGCATAATGATAGATTTTTTTTGCTAAATGTAAGAGACTTTGGGGATCAATAAAATGTCCAAAATTGTGCTCATTATCTCTGAGTTGAATCCCCTGAATGGTAACAGTATTAATGGGGGCAGCATCAACAAAATAAACGCGCTCCACTTGTACCAAATCTTCCACTAATTCAGGGGTGAGTTGATGGGTGGCGATCGCCTTTATCTTTTCCTGATCAAAAAAAGCTTCCGCAACCTTTTGTCCTGCCCCGTCGTCAGAACGTAAGGTATTACCATAACCAATAATTAGAGTCTGTTTCATTAACTATCACGACGAATTTCTTTGACAATGGAACCATCAGGGGAAATTAATTGTAAAATTATCGGCATTTGTCCGGCGGCATGGGTCGAACAACTTAAACAAGGATCATAATTTCTCACCCCAGCTTCCACCCGATTTAAAATGCCTTCTGCAACAGTTTCACCGTGAATATAATGTTTGGCAATTTGGGTCACAGTGCGGTTGATCGCAAAGTTATTTTGTCCTGTCGCAATCACTAAATTTATCTTTTTGAGCAGTCCATTTTCATCCATTTGATAATGATGAAAAAGGGTTCCCCGTGGTGCTTCACTCACGCCAACAGCTTCGGTTTGATTCACCCCCGCCTCTGCTTGTAAACGATTAGAAAATAAATCGGGATCATCAATCATCCGCTCAATTCTTTCGAGGGAACCTAATATTTCAATCAGTCTGGCATGGTGATAAACAAAGGAAGCCTGCACAATTCTGCCGTGCCGTTGTCGATATTCAATCAGTTCTTGATCGGCAGCTTCGGTGCCAAAATGTTCGCAAATATTTAACCGTGCTAAAGGCCCGACACGATACACCCCTGTTTCGCCAAAAAGTTTGTAATAGGGGGATTTTAAGTAGGAATCTTCCTGTAATTTTTCCCCCAAAAATTCACGGTAATTGTTCGGATTAAGGCGATCGCCCACAATATTGCCGTGGCTATCGATCATCCGCAAAATGCCGCCATAATGTTCCCATGCGCCGGACTCGCCTACTAAACCCAGATAAAGACTCGGAAAATTACCGAAAACTGCCACTTCTTCCTGATGGGAGTCAAGAATTTTTTTAAATAAACTCAGGGCATTTTTAACGGTATTTTTTGCTTCCGGCAAACCCTCTTTAATGTAAGTTTGTCCTTCTTTTGTTAACGGCGATCGCACGCCACCGGGGATTGACCAGGCGGGGTGAACTTTTTGGCTGCCAAGGATTTTAATAATGTCCTGTCCAAACTTTCTCAGGCGGATTCCCCCCCGTGCTAAATCTGGATCAGCAGCAATTAAACCAAACACATTTCTTTTTTTTGGATCGCCATCCCAACCGAAAATCAAATCGGGACTACTGAGGTGGAAAAAACTGAGGGCATGGGATTGGGTAATCTGAGCAAGATTAATCATTCGCCGTAATTTTTCTGCCCCAACAGGAATCTTTACAGCTAATAATTGATCGCCTGTTTTTGAGGATGCAATTAGGTGACTGACGGGACAAATGCCACAGATTCGGGACGTTAAGGCAGGCATTTCCCAGAAAGGACGACCCTCACAAAATTTCTCAAACCCCCGAAATTCCCCCACATGAAAACGTGCTTCATTCACTTCTCCTTGATCATCTAGATAAATGGAAATTTTGGCATGTCCCTCGATGCGAGTTACGGGATCAATAATGATTGTTTTAGACATTTTTTACTCCTAGATAATTTTTCAAACGAACGCTAAAAATGTGTTGATTAAAATAGTTTTTATTTTAACGAATTATGACTGTTAACCACTACACCAATTATCAACCATTAAATGATCGATGGCTTCTGGATTTTTTTCTAAATATTCTTCAAGGGCGGTTTTGTCCACTTTTTTAGATTGTTGGTAGGCGGTTTCAGCTTGTAGTTCCTCTACCATTGCCCATGCTTGAATACAATCACTCGAATCATGTCCTTTTTCTTGGCAGATTAATTTTGCTTGTTGAATGGCGGCTTGCATTTCTGCGGCAAATAATAGTTCTTTGGGACGTTCTAAAAAATCACTTTTACTAATTAAATCTTCAACGGTAATTATCCCTAAAAGTTTGTCAGTCATGACGGGGGCGCTGTGCAAATTCCACTGACTAAATAGGCGGGCAACGTACTCCACCGCCAGATCGGGACTCACGAAAATACAAGGTTTGGTCATAATTTCATAGACCCGTATTGCCCTTGGATCACGACCATAGGCGATCACTTTACTGACGATATCGGTGGCGGTCAAAATGCCGTAGGCATCGTGAACATGGCGACGATCAACTATTAATACACGGGTTTTATTCACGCGCATACATTGGGTGGCACTGGCAATGGTCGCTAAACCTTTGATGGTCACCACATTGGGATTCATGATATCGGCGGCAGTCAGCATGGCAAATGTTTGGGACATAAAATCTAGCCGAATTTGATCATTTCTCGCCCGACCATCTCCGGCAATTTTCCTTCTAATAAGGGAGCGATCGCCGCTTTAATTCGGTCGGCATCGGGGGGGCAACCGGGGAGAAATAAATCAATATCAACGACTTCATGGATGGGCAAAACTCTGGGTAATAAGGGCGGCAAAATTCCTCCGGTAATTTGTTGGGGTAATTGGTGTTCTTCGGTGAGTTCTTTATAGCCCCGTTCTAAAATGGTTTGGGCATCACCTTTTTGGTTACGAATGCCCGTGACATTGGTCGTTACGGCACAGTCTCCAAAGGCAATTAATAGCTTGGTATTTTGACGAACTTTTTCTAACAATTCCAAATTTTCTTGGTTAGCAACAGCCCCTTCAATGAGACAAACATCGACATTTTCAGGGTAATCTTTGACATCGGAACCGACGGGGCTAAAGACCACATCCACATATTTTGTCAACTCAATTAAAAATTCATCGAGGTCTAAAAATGACATGTGGCAACCGGAACAACCCGCCAACCAAATTGTTGCAAATCGAATTTTTTGTTGGGTTTCTTGCGCCATTATCTTGTCCACTCCCCTTTGGTGCGTGCGGTAATTAAAAATTCAAGTTTTTGGCGATCGCCGAGTTTACTGCCTACGGTGGCTCCCTTGCGGAAAATTGATCCCGTTGGACAAGCATCCACACATTTGCCACAACTCGTACAGGCATCCACCGCCCCCCAAGGCTGATTTAAACCAGAGACAATTTTTGATTCACCGCCCCGATTCGCCACATCCCAGACGTGCGCCCCCTCGATTTCATCACAGACCCGAACACAGCGGGTACAGAGGATGCAACGGTTATGGTCAATGCCAAATTGCTTGTGGGAAATATCCACCTCCCGTTTTGGATATTGGTACGGAAAGCGCGAATGATCCATCCCCACCTCCACTGCCATATCCTGCAACTCACAATTGCCATTCGCCACACAGACGGCACAAACATGGTTCCCTTCCGCGAAGAGTAATTCCACCGTCATCCGACGATATTCTTCTAATTTTTCTGTGTGGGTCTGGACGACCATTCCCTCCATCACCTCCGTCACACAGGCGGGCTGGAGTTTATTACTCCCCTCAATTTCCACGAGACAGAGACGACAAGCTCCCACATCGGACACCCCCTCCAGATGACACAGGGTCGGAATGTGAATCCCCGCATCACGGGCGGCTTCAAGGATCGTTTCCCCAGCGCGGGCGCTGATTAGCTGATCATTTATCGTTAAAGTTTTAACTGCCATATTTTTACGATTTTGCTTAAGGTTCTCTCTGCAAGGACTGCATAAAATGGGTTATTCAAATACGGTTTAATCGGGAGCACTGCCCACGAGGGATTCGTATTCATCACGGAAATAGCGCAGGGTACTCAAAATTGGATTGGGCGCACTCTGCCCTAACCCACATAAACTTGCTTCCTTGACCATGTGGCAAAGTTGTTCGAGCAGTTCAATGTCCTTGGGGGCAGCCTGTCCCTTGAGCATTTTGCTTAACAGTCCCGACATCTGCACCGTTCCGGCACGGCAGGGGATACATTTACCGCAGGATTCGCACTGACAAAATTCCATGTAAAACTTCGCCACATCAACCATGCTAGTGGCTTCGTCCATGACGATCATGCCGCCGGAACCCATCATTGTGCCGAGTTTGATCAAAGAATCATATTCGATGGGCGTATCAAGGTAGTCCGCCGGAATACAGCCGCCGGATGGCCCTCCGGTTTGGACGGATTTGACTGTGCCACCGTCGGGGATGCCGCCGCCCATTTGCTCGACAATTTGCCGGACAGGGGTTCCCATCGGCACTTCGATCAAGCCGTTGTTGGTAACTTTTCCGGTGAGGGCAAACACTTTTGTGCCTTTGCTTTTTTCGGTGCCGATGCTGCTAAACCAGTCTGCCCCTTCACGGATGATCGGGACGATGTTGGCGTAGGTTTCGACATTATTAATTAGGGTGGGATGTCCCCACAGTCCGGACTGGGCGGGGTAGGGGGGTCTGGGTCTGGGGGTTCCCCGTCCGCCTTCGATGGAGGCAATTAGGGCGGTTTCTTCGCCACAAACGAATGCCCCTGCGCCAATGCGGATGTCGATGGTGAAATTGAAGGGGGAATTAAAAATCTGGCTACCGAGTAAACCCTTACTTTTGGCTTGTTTGATTGCTTTTTCGAGGCGTTGGATCGCGAGGGGATATTCTGCCCGAATGTAAATATATCCGTGGTTTGCGCCCACGGCATAGCCGGCGATCGCCATCCCTTCGAGAACCCGGTGGGGGTCACTTTCGAGCACCGCCCGATCCATAAATGCCCCCGGATCCCCTTCGTCGGCGTTACAGACGACATATTTTTGATCCCCCGGCATTTTCGCGACGGTCGCCCATTTCAATCCCGTGGGATAGCCGCCGCCGCCACGCCCCCGTAGGCCGCTCTGGGTAATTTCTTCCACCACCGCCATCGGGGTCAGATCTTCGAGCACTTGGTGCAATGACCGATAGCCGCCCCGCGCAATGTACGCTTCAATCCGTTCGGGGTCAATTTTGCCGCTATTTTCTAGCACCACGGGTTTTTGTAACGTGAAAAATGGCGCTTGGCGATCGCAAATTTCCAGCTTATTCGAGGGCGTTTCCCCCAATGCTACATCGACGATCTCTGGGGCAACTTCTGGCATCACCTGCTGAAAACAAGTCTCCTCGCTCACATCCACCAACGGCGCAAAGCCACAGAGTTTCATGCAACCGACGGGAACTACCTCCAGGCGATCGCCCAAATTTTTTTCTTTAATCCGTTTTTCCAGCTCCTCTTTTACCGCCAAACTCCCAGAAGACATACAACCCGCCGCCGTACAACAGCGAATCTGAATTTTCCGATGCCTATCCTGTTCCGCTTCCGCAATTTCAAACAATTCCGCTAAATCCGTCATCTTTCCCGCAAATCCTGCCTACAAATAAAACACCGAAATCTGATCCCTGATCCCCGTCAACTCCCCTCAGACAACTGCCGCAACCTTGCCATCACCTGATCAGCATTCTGTTTCCCGCACACCTCATCGTCATAAACCACCGCTGGCGCAATGCCACAGGCCCCAATACAGCGCGCCGTAACCAAAGAAATTTGATCATCAGGGGTTGTTTCCCCCGGTTTAATGTGGAGAGTTTCATCAATTTTATTGAGGAGTTCTTGGGAGCCTTTCACGTAGCACGCCGTCCCCAAACACACGACACAGGTATGTTTCCCCTTCGGCTTTAAGGAAAATAAATGATAAAACGTCGCCACCCCGTACACCCGACTGAGGGGCAGTTTTAACCCCCGCGCCACATATTCAAGCACCTCATCTTCGAGGTAACCAAAGACTTCCTGGGCCTTGTGCAGAATCTCAATCAGAGTATCTTGGCGATATTGATTCCGTTTCATGGCGACTTCCAGCACCCGAAAACGTTTATCCGCAGGAACCGCATGGGAAATGGCCATGGTAATCGTCTCAAATGACAGTAAAAATCAGGCGGTGATCGCCTTTGCTTTCATCTTAAAAAGGATTAATCCCAAGGATCAATTAAACGCCTTGAAACCTCAGAATTCTACAGAAAAATTTAAGCTTTTTCCCTAAAATGTTAAGTCTTACAAACGAACCTTGATTGTATAAAAATCAGCACCAGCTTTTTGCGAATTAAGATAAATTTGATCGCACTATAAAACAATTATTTTGTTGTTTAATTCCGGAAAAATTTGGCAGTTAATAATTTTAATCAATGTACAAAAAATACTTAACAAATTCGCGGTAATTGTTCACCACTCAGACGTTCTAAAATGCGTGTTACCCCCAGATCATTTTCTACAATCACGGGGGCGATCGCCAAATGTTGTTCCCCACAGTTTTGGGTTGTCACGAGACCAATTTGACGGGCGTTGGGGTTGTGGTGCTGCAAAATCGCTAGGCCTTCCGCCGCCTCTGCTGCTGGCAAAATCGCCACAAAGCGGCCCTCGTTGGCGATATGTACTGGGTCAAAGCCAAAAATTTCACAGGCCCCGCGCACCGCTTCAATTACAGGAATTTGATTGCCATGGACTTTAAACTGATATCCAGCGGCGATCGCCAACTCATTCAATACTGCCCCTAGCCCGCCCCGCGTGATATCCCGTAAACAATGAATTTCAATCCCTGCTTTTAACAAATCCTGTACCGGATCCACCAAGGGGGCACAGTCACTTTCAATGGGACTTTCAAAGGCTAACCCTTCCCGCTGGGCCATAATCGCGATGCCATGGCGACCGAGATCTCCGCTGACTAAAATCGCATCCCCAGGGGCGATCGCCTTTGGTTGAATATTAAGCCTAGATTCAATAATGCCAATGCCTGATGTGTTGATAAACAGACCATCCCCCTTACCCCGCTCCACCACCTTCGTATCTCCCGTGACGATCTGTACGTCGACTGCCTGGGCCGCCTGCTGCATCGAGACCACCACCTGCCAGAGGGTTTCTAAGGGCAAGCCTTCTTCTAAAATGAAGCCCACACTAAGGTACAGGGGCCGCGCTCCCGCCATCGCCAGATCATTCACCGTGCCGTAAATCGCCAATTTGCCAATGTCTCCCCCCGGAAAAAAGAGGGGCTGCACCACATAGGAATCCGTCGTAAACGCGAGTTTCTCCGTCGATACTGGTAAGGCCGCCGCATCATGGCTCGTGCAAGTCTCACCAAAGGCCGTGGCAAACATTTTGTCGATGAGGTCTTGCATCAGTTTGCCGCCGCCGCCATGGGCCAACAGTACATGGGAAGTATTTTGTAAGGGAAGCGGGCAGGTTAAATCCATGGGGGCATATTGCTTGCTATTTTTTCGTTTAAGGTAGCGCCTCCCCAAGGGAAAAAGAACCCCGCCATCATTTTGGGTAATGAAAGTTCAAATCCTGAAGTTTGCGGGTGAAATATCGCTGATCTAACAAGTTGTCTCAGCTACGGTTCGGGGCTTGGGAGATGGGGTAATCTGGACTGAAGAATTTGAGCCTCAACGCAAGAAGGAGTCCCCATGAGTTACCGGATGTCGCGCCGTGCCTATGCAGAAACCTATGGCCCCACGGTGGGCGATCGCCTGCGCTTGGCAGATACGGAACTGTGGCTGGAAGTGGAACAGGATTTCACCACCTATGGGGATGAGGTGAAATTTGGGGGCGGGAAGGTGATCCGCGATGGCATGGGACAGTCCGCTGTTACTCGCGCTGATGGGGCGGTAGATACGGTGATTACCAATGCGCTGATCGTGGACTGGTGGGGCATCGTCAAGGCCGATGTCGGCATCAAAGACGGCAAAATTTACAAAATCGGCAAAGCTGGCAACCCCGATATCCAGGACAATATCGACATCATTATCGGCCCCGGCACCGAGGCGATCGCCGGTGAAGGGCATATCCTCACCGCTGGGGGCATCGATAGCCACGTGCATTTTATTTGTCCCCAACAAATCGAGGTGGCGATCGCCTCTGGGATTACCACAATGATTGGTGGCGGCACTGGCCCAGCTACGGGCACCAATGCGACCACTTGTACCCCTGGAGAATGGCACATTTCTCGGATGCTCGAAGCCGCCGAAGGGTTTCCAATAAATTTAGGATTTACAGGGAAGGGCAACAGTGCCAAACCAGAAGGACTGATCGAACAGGTTCGTGCCGGGGTAATCGGCCTCAAACTCCATGAAGACTGGGGCACAACCCCCGCTGCCATCGACAATTGCCTTTCGGTCGCCGATCAATTGGATGTGCAAGTCGCAATTCATACCGACACCCTGAACGAAGCAGGTTTTGTGGAAGATACGATCGCTGCCTTTAAAAATCGTGTCATCCACACCTACCACACTGAGGGGGCTGGGGGTGGCCACGCACCGGACATTATCAAAGTCTGTGGTGAAGCGAATGTATTGCCATCTTCAACAAACCCGACCCGTCCCTACACCCTCAACACCCTAGAAGAACACCTGGATATGTTGATGGTTTGCCATCACCTCGATCGCAGTATCCCCGAAGATGTCGCCTTTGCCGAGTCGCGCATCCGTCGGGAAACCATTGCCGCCGAAGATATTTTGCATGACCTGGGGGCCTTTAGCATGATTTCCTCGGATTCCCAGGCCATGGGGCGCGTTGGGGAAACAATCATTCGCACCTGGCAGACGGCCCATAAGATGAAAGTTCAACGGGGCGCTCTGGCTCAGGACACTGGGGAGAACGATAATTTTCGCATTAAACGCTACGTTGCCAAATACACGATCAACCCAGCGATCACCCACGGCATTTCTAATTACGTCGGCTCCATTGAGGAAGGAAAATACGCCGATCTCTGTCTCTGGAAACCTGCTTTCTTCGGCGTCAAGCCAGAACTGGTGATCAAAGGGGGGGCGATCGCCTACGCCCAGATGGGAGATCCTAACGCCAGCATCCCCACACCGCAACCAATCCACATGCGGCCAATGTTCGCCAATTTTGGGAAATCAATGCAATCTACCGCCTTCACCTTTATTTCCCAAGCAGCCATGGAAGCGGATGTGGCGACGCGATTGGGTCTCCAGAGAACCGTTTTACCTGTTACCAACTGCCGCAACTTAACGAAGCGCGATCTGAAGTTGAATGATTACCTGCCTAGAATGGAAGTAGATCCAGAAACCTATCATGTGCGGGCCGATGGAGAAATGCTCGTCTGTGAACCGGCCACTGTTTTACCCATGGCCCAACGTTACTTTTTATTTTAAAGACCATTTTGTTAAAAATAGAAAAAGACCCTTAATATTGGCTTCAAAGCAACATTAATTGTCTATCGGCTCAATGAAATCGGAGATCGATAATGATTTCTACAGTCCCTCAACTTTTTACGGTAGAAGATTATCTCGAACAGGAAGCGAGATCAGTCTTAAGACATGAATTTATTCAAGGAAAAATTATTCCCATGGCAGGGGCTTCCGCAAATCACAATCGTTTGACTTTAAATCTAAGTCGCTTATTGCCGTTTGAAATCAGCGATCGCCAATACGAAATCTTCGTCAGTGATATGCGTCTTTGGTTACCAGATGTGGCTAGTTATCTTTATCCTGATGTGATGATGATTGAAGGCGCACCAGTTTTTGTTGACGAGAGCCAAATGGCGGTGACAAACCCCTCTATGATCGCTGAGGTACTTTCTAACTCCACCGAAGGATTTGATAAAAATCAAAAATTTGCCCTTTATCGCACGATTCCCCAGTTACAAGAGTATTTGTTAATCGATCAGACTTACCCACGGGTAGAGCTTTATCAAAAGGTAGGCGATCGCCAATGGTTATTAACTGAATTAATGGGGGAACATGCTGTTATTAAATTCAAATTTGCTGCGCTAGAAATTAAACTTTCAGAATTATATAAACGGGTTAACTTTGTTGAGAATTAATTGCCTAAATACTTTATGAACCCATAAGCTCAGTTCCCCCTAAAAGAATTTTTATTGCAAAGGTAACACTGACGGGATCAAACAAAGGACGATAGAACTATGAGCTATTGATCCTTTGGCAGATCTCTATGAAAAAAGTCTTTGTCCTGGATACGAATGTCCTGCTCCATGATCCCAAGGCGATGCTGTCCTTTGCGGATAACGAAGTGGTCTTGCCGATCACGATTATTGAAGAATTAGACCGCTTCAAAAAACAAGTCGATTCCATTGGTCGTAATGCCCGGCAAGTTTCCCGTACCCTTGATGCCCTCAGCCATGGGGGATCTTTGGTGCAGGGAATCACCCTCGATCAGGGAGGCTTGCTGCGGGTGGCCCTCTGTAAACCAGAAATTCTCGAAACTTTGCCGACAGAATTGGCAGGGGATTCTGGCGATAATGAAATTTTGGCGGTGGCCCTAACGGAACAAAATAATTGTCAATGTCCGGTAGTGCTTGTCAGCAAAGACACGAATCTACGCATTAAAGCCGGTGTCTTGGGCTTGACTACGGAAGATTATGAAACGGGCAAGGTCAACCTCGATGAGTTTTATGGGGGGACAATAGAAGTTCTTGTAGATGCAGAGGCGATCGCCAAATTTTACCAAGACGGAACTGTGACCCTACCCGAAAGCTTTTTTCCCAATCAGGCGATAACCCTCGTTGATCGCCTAAAGCCAACCCACACTGCCCTGGGGATTTGTCGCGGCGATGAGCATCAGGTGGTGCCCCTCCATAAAGCAACGAAAGCTCCGGTTTCCAATATCCAAGCGCGTAACCGTGAACAAAAATTCGCCCTGGAATTATTGCTGCAGGATGAGATTCAACTGGTGACGTTGGTCGGGAAAGCGGGCACAGGTAAAACTCTCCTGGCCCTTGCTGCCGGGGTGGCGAAAGTGGCCGGGGAGCGCCTCTATAATCAACTGCTCATTTCACGGCCCATTGTGCCCATGGGCAAAGATTTGGGCTATCTGCCGGGGGAAATAAAAGAGAAACTCACCCCCTGGATGCAGCCCCTTTACGACAATTTAGATCTGATTTTCAATACCCAAGACCTCAAAGACAAACCGCGCCACTGGCGGCACGGCTACGAGGAACTGATGGAATTGGGCTTGTTGCAAATCGAACCCTTGACCTACATCCGAGGCCGTACGATTCCCCGACAAATCTTGATCGTTGATGAGGCGCAAAATTTAACGCCCCACGAGGTGAAAACCATTTTGACCCGGGCCGGAGAAGGCACCAAGATTATCCTCACCGGGGACGTCGAGCAGATTGATAATCCCTATGTGGATGCGTCCAGTAATGGGCTGACCTATGTGGTGGAAAAATTTAAACAGGAGGCGATCGCCGGCCACATTACCCTCCTCAAAGGTGAGCGATCGCCATTGGCAGAACGGGCCTCAATCCTGCTTTAAAAGCTGATTCTAGGGCAACCAACGGGGATAAACTCCCGCAAAGGGTAGGGCCTCCAACTGAGTTTGGTCGGGGGTTTCACCGGGAACAATAAGCCAAAGTTGCCCCCCGGCGATCGCCTCCCCGGATGCCGTCCGGAAAAAGGGTTCTTCCACGTCGGTAATGTCCGTCACCACCTGGCTAAAGAGCAACCCCAGACCATCGGGGGCCATGCTGAGGGCAATATCTTGGTATTGGGTCAACTGGGCGAGGCGATAAACTGTCTGGGTTTCGAGATCAATCTGGGCAAAATAGGGTTGCTCCCGGTATTCGTCCCCAGGGATTAATTCCGTCAGTAAACAATAAAGCTGGGTTTCTGTGGGGTTAAAGTCGCAATCTAGCACCGAGCCGTCCGTATCCAGCAATTTTTGCTCCTGGTTGCGGCTATTGACCAAATACAGCGATCGCCGATAGCGCAATTCTGGATTATCACTGTTGAAATCCACCAAGACCGCCGTTGTCCCATCGGGCGAAAAGGTGACCACCTGACCGAAACGGGGCAAAAAGTCGAGGGGTTCTTCTTGGATATCTTCTAGGGAAAAAATACCAATCCCTTTCCCCTGGGGCAGGGCAATGGTTTTCCCGTCCGGGGCGATCGCAAAATCTCCCCCCGACAAGCCCAACGGTTGCGGTTCTTCCCCAGGCATCACGAGCCACAGCCCAAAGTCCGCCGGATCATCCCGCTTGACCCGTTGCACGGCGATCGCCTCTCCATCCGCTGCGAGTTGAAACTGCAAATTTTGGTAGGTACGATTATCTAAAACCAGTTCTAAATCTGAAGAAGTGTCATCTTCCCCAAGGCCCGTGCTTACCCGATAAAGCTGACTATCCTGAATCCCTTCTGCTGGGCGCGTCCGATCCACCGCACTAAACAAAATTGCTTTCCCTTCCGGATACACCTGAAAGTCCAGCACCACCAAATTCGGCGGCGTTAAAATGCGTTTTTCATCCTTTGTCCAGTTGTATAAAATTAACCGTCCCTTTTCCTGCTGTGTCTCATCGGTGCCCACATAGGCCAGGGCGCGATCGCGGGTGCGAAAACTACTGGAAAATGGCTGCATCGTCTTGCCTAGATTTCCCGAAGCCGCAAATTTTTCTCGCGCCCCCCGCAATGTCAGTTGATAATCCTGGCCATAGGGAGCCGGTGCCAACAGCGTATAGGCCAAACGTTTACCCGCCCAACTGGTCTTGCCAGGGAGCGGCGGATCAATAACTAAATTATCCTCAACCCCCACCGCATCCATCGGTCGGTCGAAGGTCAAAATAAAGGCCGTATCATCACCACCAATGCGTTGTTCCTGCCAAGAAAATTCCCGCACCCTCGGCCCGGTATTAAGCGGACAATCCACGCCACACAGTTGCTCACCGCCGACACCGATGCCGATCATCAGGCTAAAGATCACAATCAACAGGAGGGCAAGACGATCAATGCGGGTCATGGTTTTCAAAACGGTCATAGGATCTACGGGGGCTAATTGCTCCCATTAAAAAAGGAAAGTGCAGCAAAAAAAATCGTTAAGGAATCCACTGGGGTTGATAGCCCGGCAGTAGGGATTCCGGTGGAACAGGCTGAATTTCTGTATCTGTCCCCAACTCCGGGAGTGCCAATAGCCAGAGGCGGCCCCCTTCCACCGCCAGGCCCGTGGAAGTAAACAGATCACTGGTGGGCGTTGGTGGAGTCGTGACCACCTGATCGAAGAGGAGGGCAACCCCATCGGCGGCAATGCTCAGGCCCACATCCCGGTAATTCGGTAAAGCGAGGAGGGCGGTTTCTTCCCCCGTTTTGAGATTCAAGGCACTGAGAAAAGGTTCCTCAACCACTTGGCCTGAGGTTTCATTTCGATCCAGCTTGAGGCAATACAAAAGTTCCGCCGCGCGGGGTTCAAAGCGACAATCAATAATCGGCGTGAGGGTGCGTAAAATTTCTGTGGTTTCTCCCTGGGCGTCAATGCGGTGGAGGGAGTAAACGCCATTGGCCTGCTGGAGGGCGATTTGTTGGGTTTGGTCGGGGGAAAAGGCGAGGAGCTTCGTAAATTCTTCCTTGGCTTGGACAGCACCACCATTACGATTTAGGGGCACGAGGGAAAGTTTATTTTGTTGGGAAATGGCAACAACTTCGGCATTGGGGGCGAGGAGGAAGTCATCGGCGGGAATCCCTAGGGCGCGGGGTTCGGCTTGGCCTTCAATGACCCACAAACTGCGATCGCGGGGATTCTCTCGATTTGTGCGCTGAATAATGATCCGTTCTCCATTGTCCGCAAGTTGAAAGGCCCCATTGCGATAGTCTGTGGCTGTTAAGACAGACTGAATGCGCCCGGCAGGTGGGGGGCTGTCGGTAGAGCCTTGGAAATTTAAGCCTGTGCTCACGGTATAGAGTTGTTGGTCGCCAATTTCAGCCTGGGCCGATCCGCGGGGAATGGCAGAAAATAACAGGCGATCGCCTTCAGGATACACATCCAAATTGAGAACGATGAGGTCGGCTGGGGTGAGGACACTTTTTTCCTGGCGAGTCAGGTTATACAAAATCAAGCGGCCCCGGTCAGTGCCGTCGGTGCCAATGTAAGCAAAGGCCCGGTCTCGACTTTTTACCCGACTCAAGAAAGGCACAATATTGGGCTTCTCTGCCGCTTCTGGGGTAGGAGCAGCTAGTTTAAATTGATAATCCTGGCCGTAGATGGGGCGTTCATCGAGGCTATAGAAAAATGTTTTGCCGACCCAACTCCAGCGGCCTGCCAGGGGTGGTTCAATGGTGAAATTTTCCGTGACGATAGCTGGATCGAGGGCCTGGTTAAAGGACAGTTGAAATTGTTCGTCCGTTACCCCAATTTGTTGCCCCTCCCAACTAAAGGCCTGCACTTGGGTGGGGGTGCGATCGCCAAATCCCCACAGCAGTGCCACCGCTAACGTAAGGCTAAAAAGGGCAGCGAGGACGACTTGATCGAAGCGTTTGAGGCGAAAAATATCCAAAACTGAAGAAGCCACGAAATTTTGCCACCTTGCATTTTAGCTCACCGTTCCCCATTCCCCGGTGCTAGTCTCCCACCCAGGTGTCCTGGCGCAGGGAGGCTTCAATAAAAGCATCGAGGTCGCCATCCATGACCCCATCCACATCGGTCGTTTCGTGGTTAGTGCGCAGATCCTTGACCATTTGGTAAGGGTGAAAAACATAGTTCCGGATCTGATTTCCCCAGGCGGCCTCCACCATATCTCCCCGAATTTCAGCGATTTCCTGGGCCCGTTGTTCCTGGGCAATGATTAATAACTTTGCCTTGAGGATCGCCAGGGCTTTTTCTTTGTTTTGTAACTGCGATCGCTCTTGGGTACAGCGCACAGCCACCCCCGTAGGTAAATGGACAATCCGTACCGCCGTTTCAACTTTATTGACGTTTTGCCCCCCCTTACCGCCTGCACGGGAGGTGGTGATTTCTAAATCTTTTTCGGGAATATCGACTTTAACGGCGTCATCCCCCAAAATGGGCATCACTTCCACCCCAGCAAAACTGGTTTGGCGTTTGCCATTGGCATTAAAGGGTGAGATTCGCACCAAACGGTGGGTGCCTTTTTCATGCTTGAGATAACCAAAGGCGTAACGCCCGGTCACTTCGAGGGTGGCTGATTTTAAGCCCGCTTCGTCCCCTTCGGAAATTTCTGCCAGCCGTACCTTATAGCCTTGTTTTTCGCTCCAGCGGGTGTACATCCGCAACAGCATTTCCGCCCAGTCCTGGGCATCGGTGCCCCCAGCCCCGGCATTAATCGTCAGCACAGCACCGAGGTTGTCATATTCCCCGGAGAGCATCTGTTGCAGTTCCCAGCGGTTTAGTTCCTTCTGGAGACCATCAAGGTTTTCCATCGCTTCCGTGAGGAGGGCCAGGTCTTCTGCTTCGGTCAATAATTCGGCGATCGCCGCCGCATCTTCAAACTGACCCTGCCACTGTTGATACTGGGCCACGGTGCCCTTTAGCTCCGTCAGCTCCTGGAGAATGTCTTGGGCCCCTTGTTGATCCTCCCAAAATTCTGGCTGGGCCGCCTGTTGTTCGAGGTCAAAAATCTTCGCGTCTAAGGTTTTTAGGTCAAAGATAGTCCTGGGTTTTCCCCAGGTGCGCTTGGACAGTTTCGAGGGAACGCTTTAAATCGGTTAATTCCACCATAGATCTTTGGGAGTTGTGGCAAATACGCAAAAAGTACAGAGACAGCCGGCAATATCGGCAGACAATTATAACGAAATCCCTTGCTGGAAAAAAATGATCATCTCAAATTTCCGGCGCGATTCGCTAAAATAAAACCACCCACGCAATGGAAAAGTTGTCAAGAATACCCCGAAATGATAGAGTCTGCTGAATAATTGCCACTAGGCTACGGTGCACAGTCGAGATCAATTCTCTCAACATTTTGCTTTTGCTATTGTACGGAACTTTCCGGTGCTGTTTCCCCTGAACCTTCACATGTCCCCATTACCTTTAAGCTGATTTTTCCTGTTTCCACTAACGCATCGCCATTAATTTAGACAATATGAGCATTGATTCTATCCGCCTACGCAACGAATTCATTAACACCCAGGTGATTACCCGCAACCGAGGGACGCGCCTAGGGGTTGTCAAGGATGTATTAGTGGACATTGACCGTCGCGAAGTTGTTTCCTTGGGGCTACGGGATAGTATTTTCTCGGTCTCTGGAATGCCCAAATATATGTATCTAGAGGCGATCACCAAAACCGGAGATGTCATCCTCGTTGAAGATGAGGACGTGCTGGCTGATGTGGATGTCGAAGCTTACAGTCCTCTGATCAACAGTGAAGTGATTACGGAAGCGGGTGAACCCCTAGGCCGGGTGCGTGATTTTCAGTTTGACCTCGAAAGCGGCACCGTCTCTTCGATCATTATCGCTTCCATTGGCTTACCCCAAATTCCAGAACAGGTGATCAGCACCTACGAACTCCCCATTGAAGAAGTCGTGAGCAGCGGCCCCAACCGGCTCATTGTTTTTGAAGGGGCCGAAGAGCGCCTCAGTCAAATTAGTGTGGGTTTCCTCGAACGCCTAGGCATTGGTCGTCCTCCCTGGGAACGGGAACAGGAAGATATCTACTACGCGCCCACTGCCCGCCCGGAAAATCAACTGGGTACTGGGGTGCCCCTCCAGCAGCCGATTTCTCGTCCTGTGGAAACGCGCCAACCGATTAATACCTGGGAAGATGAATGGGAAGAAGAGGCGATCGCCCCACCCCCACCCCAACGCCAGCAGGCCCGCGCCATGAGCTATGACGACTACGACGAAAGTAGCAACTGGGGCGACGACACAGCCTACGAGTACGAAGAATCAGCCCCTAGCTATCCCCAAGACGTCGCCGGTGACGTTTGGGACGACGACACCCTTGACGAAACTCCCTACCAACCTCCGGCGGTTAACATTCCGGAGAAAAAGAAAGAATACGAATACGAAGAAGAATCTGGCTATTAACCGCCAAACATGATTGTCCCTTGACTGAAAAGGCCGTAGCTTTAAGCCTACGGCTACTTTTTTGTCTGTTTGGCTCTCCTGCTTCACGGTTACCTAGGTCGAAATATAATTTTTGCTTATAAATTTCAAAACTTAAATCAAACAATCATGGCCCTAGAGTTGTGGCGGATCAACGTAACAGTTTGTTAAGCTGATACCAGCAAGCAATTTTATTTTCTTCACATAGGTACCCATCATGGACGACAAGAAATTTGGTTTCACCGCTTCTGCTGAAAACCTCAACGGCCGCATGGCAATGATCGGTTTCATCGCAGCGATCATTCTCGAAGTAGCAACAGGTCAAGGGGTACTCCACTTCTTCGGTCTCCTCTAAGTCTTTGCACTAACCTCTTCAATTTTCATTGTCAATCTCCGAGGGCTGGATACTATAGTTGGTATTCGGCTTTTTTTTGTTTAGGGCAGCATGGGGCGCGTTATTTGTTTTGTTATTTTGATCGGGCTTTGTTGGTGGGCAGCACCAGCCTACGGTGAGTTGTGCCGTGTTTATGGGGAACAACAAATTTGTTTGGTATCTCTGAAGCGCAGTGCAAAATATTATTGGGAGTATCGCGCTGTACTACGCATTAATGGCAAAAAAATTCCGGTACAAAAGTTTGATTGCCTCCACAACCTCGACTTGGCAAATGATCGACGAAAGTTTGTTTGTAGCTTGATTCCACGACGGTAACTACCGGATTAAGGTTAGTGAAAGTCAGTTATTTGAGTCATTTAAATCAAGCCTAAGAATTATTTAAACAAACCAAGGTAACTCTTCTTAAAAGAGAAAAAAGCAAAACAATAAATATTATTGATTGGCATTAATCTCTTACGTTCGATAGATGATGGCCTGTTATTGAATTGTTATAATGAAAGTGTTGATTAAAATTGAAATAAGCTTCAAAGCTTTGGGAAATCGTCAATTTTAATCTTTATTGCAAGAAAGCGAGGTATTTCATTTTATGGATAAGGATACCCAAAATATTTCTGTTCCTGAAAACCTAAAACCTGAAGATATTAGTAGTGGTGAAGAGCTTGTGCCGGCAGAAGTCGCAGCAAGGAAAGCGCGGGAAGGCGAATTCACCCCAGACCCGAAACAAGAAACAGATAAAAGCGTTGATACAACGGCAGGTTATACAGTCAGTGAGCAGGGTTTAGTCAATAATTACGCGGTAACGCCTGAGGTTTACGAAGAGGAAAAGTCCTCGGCGCAGAGACGACTGGATTACACGATGCTAGGGGTAATTGCCTTAGCTGTGGGAGTCCTATTAATCGGTGCGGCCATTACGGTGAATCTCTTAGCTTAAAGATTTTACAGGCGTAGCGCTGAGCAGTTGATTGACTAACTAGCTTTTGCTGAATAATTTCAAGATTCGCCTAGGGGAGGTAACTCCCTTATTTTTTTGTCTAGCGATTGGAAAAGAGAGTGAAGCACTTTCCGGTACAATTTGCCTGAATGTTGTATTGAGTTTGGGATGTAAACCAGTGGCCGCCATAAAAGATCGCTTAAGTTTGTGCATGATCGTTAAGAATGAAGCGGATGCCCTGGGGGATTGTCTCAAGAGTGTGCAGGATCTCGTGGGGGAAATCGCGATTCTCGATACGGGGTCAACGGATGAAACGGTGGCGATCGCCAAGGGATTTGGCGCGACGGTGGGCCATTTCGACTGGAATCAAGATTTTGCGGCGGCCCGGAACGAAGCCCTTAAGCTGGTGACGAAAGAATGGGTCTTGGTTTTGGATGCGGATGAGACCTTAAACCCGAAGGTAATTCCGGCCATCGAAGCGGCGATCGCCAAGCCGGATACTTTGGTTGTCAATTTGCTCCGCTATGAAATTGGTGCGAGTCAATCCCCCTACTCCCTGGTGTCTCGGTTATTTCGCCGTCACCCCTCCCTAGAATTTTCGCGGCCCTACCACGCGATGATCGATGACAGCGTGCAAACATTGTTGGCCACAGAACCTCAATGGCAGATCACAGAGTTACCCCAGGTGGCCATTTTCCATACGGGCTATCAACGGACGGCGATCGCCAAATTAGAAAAGAGCACCCGGGCCAAATTGGCGATGGAGACCTATTACGAAGGCCATCCCAATGACCCCTATGTCTGCAGTAAATTAGGGGGTATTTACTTGGGTGAAGGGTTACCCAAACAAGCCCTCAAGATTCTCAAGCAGGGTTTGAAATACAGCGCGAACGAAAGCGCCAACCTTCGTTATGAGTTGCATTACCACCTGGGTAATGCTTTCCGCCAAAACCACGAACCCGAAAAAGCGATCAAGCATTATCAACTCGCCAGGGAGCAACCCCTCCAAGACAAACTAAAAATTGGGGCTTACCACAACCTCGGCGCGCTTTTACAGACCCTCGGCAAACCCGACGCGGCGATCGCCCAACATCAGATCACCTTAAAAATTGATCCGACCTTTGCCCCTGGCTACTACAATCTCGGTTTGGCCTACAAAGCTCTGGGTCGGGTGGGCGAAGCCATTGACGCCTACGAAAAATCCTTAAAATTAAATCCCCTCAATCCCTGGGCGCATCAAAATCTCGCCGCGCTCCTGTTCCGCATTGGTCAAATCGCCGAAAGCCAGAAATTCTTTAAGCAGGCGATCGCCCTCCATGAGACCCAAAATCCCGCCGAAGCCAAACGCCTCAAGCAAAAGCTGGCCCAACTCATGCACCAATAACCGAAAAAATTTTCCCCAAGCGCCGCAGAAAAATGTAGTACAATAAATTCTCGCAAAAGCGCCAACATAGCTCAGTCGGTAGAGCAACGCATTCGTAATGCGTAGGTCGTGGGTTCAAGTCCCATTGTTGGCTTTTACATTAATCGACGGCCAAAATAGTTAATGCCTGTTGTTCTGTCAGTCCGGCTGATTTCCCTGGGCTAAGGTAACTGCTGCCAAGGCATTCACGCGGCCATAACCAAACCATGGGGAATGGCCCTGGGCGTCATAGGTGCCCAAGGTTAACTGCAATTGGCGATCGCCGCTTAAATCGACAATTTTTTCGGCTGTGGTTTGTAAAATCTCCCGCACGGCCCACCCCGTCAGCTTCGGATGCACTGACCAAACCAACGCCGCGACTCCCGCCACTAAAGTAGCAGCTTCTAAGGTGCTACCCTGCTGATTTAAAGCTTCAACCGGATCTATCTCGGCCCCCAAGTCATCACTAATTTCCGGTGGGACTGCGACCATCCCTTGTTCTGGTAGCCAAAGGGTTGGTGTACCTGGATTTGTTGGCCCACAAAGGCTGACCGCCTCTCCCCAGTTGCTATGGCTGGCTTTTTTATTCGCCTCAGTACAACCACTAACGGTCACAACTGCCGGATGATTACCTTTCCCGTCTAGCCAAGCGGTCGGCCCCTGAAAAAGTTGATTCGGCCAGTGGCGTTCGTAAATTATTCCGGCGAGGGGGCGATTGGCATCCCCGGCTCCCGTTACCAAAAGACAACCTTGACCCCGGTTTCCCTGGGTGGCAGCCCGGTGGAGAGCTAAACTTTGCCGCAGGGAGAGAGGCCCGTTGATCGTCGCCAGTTGCCAAGCCAAAAGAATCACTGCGGCCCCCTGGGCGATCGCCGCTTCGATGACTTTTTCGAGGAGTGCATCATCTAAGTACTGGGGCAGTTGCAGGAGCAATAGGGTGCATTCTGGGGCCACATCGATCGCTAACTGGGCAATGGTATTACCCCAGGTCGTGGGTCGAATTTCGGGAATGGCACTATAGGGAGTTTCGCTTGTTTCAGCGGTTGGCTCGGCAGAATTTTCTAGATCGAGGTCAGGGGCCAACACGGCAATGGTCGTCTGGCGATCGCCTTTGGTCATTTGCCAAGCTTGGGGGATTTGAATGGCGTCTAGGTACCAGTGGCGGCCTTGGGGATTTGTCGCCAAAGACATTTCTCGCACCGCGAGGGGCAATAAAACATTGGGTTCAGCGAGGGCGATCGCCGGATCTTGCTGGAGGATCTGGGTTAACCGGAGAGGATCGCAGTCAGTTTGCGCTGTTAGTTCATAAATAAACGTTTGATCGGCCCCCAGAAGCGGACGAATTTTTTTAAGGTGGTGGCGATCGCCAATCGCTTTTTGGGCTGCTGGGGAAACCTCCGGGGCGAATTGGAGGGTGATTTGCTGGGTCAGATAGACAAACCCCTCAGCCGAGTCTGCTAGCTGATAAACCGGGTAAGCAAAGAGAATATCGGGATGTTGGCGCGCGGCCCTCAAGGAGGTGGCGAAATCCTCTGGCGGTACAAGAATTTCTTCGAATAAAATATCTGGCTGCCCCGATGGTAAGGGACGATACATTAATCCTGGAACAATATCGAGAAGATCCACATCAGAACTGCGAAATGCCACCAGGAGGCGATCCTCTAACTGATGAAGTAAAAGTTCCGTATGTCCCCGTTGTAAAATAAGACCTTGTTGCTGTGGTGTCCCCCCTGGGCGTGCCATAGGCCTAAGCTCTCCTTGTCTGTTCCCACTGTGGGATCAAGATGTACAACATAATCAGTACTGTTATTGTGTCAAAACAAGACTTGACGAACATTATGAATTTTATCGACCGTTTGATTCCACTCGCTAGTTTGGCAATGGGGTGTTCCTTGGCCATGATGCCATCCGTTTCGGCGCAGCCTGAGGCTGTCCAAGGGAGTAGCAGCGAACTCCGCCCCCTCCAGAGCAGCATCCTCAGTATGTCCGGGGCTTCCCAGGTGATGGATGAGGCGATCGCCGCCATTTCTGCCAAAGATTACGAGGTTGCCGTCTCTAAACTCCAGGAAGCGCGTCAAGTTTATAATCAGCTTTCTAATTTTCACCTAGATCTAGCCAATAGTTTCCAAGGTTTAGACAATTCTGTTTATGATACAGAGCGACGTTCGGCGATCGCCGCTGGGGAAATGCGCGACACCGCCACCTACCGTTTGGCCCTCGTCCACCGTGTCCAGGAAAAACCCGAATTGGCAGTGCCCCTCCTGATCCAGGTGATTCGCTCCCAAAGTCCCACCAGCGACCTCGGCGAAAAGGCCTACCAACAACTGCTAGAAATTGGCTTTGTCAGTCGCGAATTTACCCGGCCTAACTTCTAAAAAACGACGTTTAGATCGCCGCTTGACCCGGGCTCTCTCTTTTTGCCCGTTTGCTTGGGTGGCGATCGCCTCGACACGACGGTTTTGTAATTGATGCAATCGTACTGTTTTAGTTTCTTAGGTACCAAGTACGGCGATATAACCCGCTTCGATGCCTTGCAACAACTGGTCTAACGCTTGATACAGAGCATCACTCATGGGAGTTTTCCAGAGCCATTGATTGATCACCCTTGCATCCTGCTTGGTTAAAGTACCTGAAGAAAATACATGATCAATGGTTTCTAATAAAGGGTTCATTTGCTGACATTCCATACTTCTCGCTTTAGCTTTGCCACCCGATTTCCCATGGAAACAAGGCCACAATTTCCTTAGATGTAAGATCAATTCAGTTTGTCAATAAGCTGAAATACTAAAAAAATTATCAAGGATAGCCAGGAACAATAATGTAATCACCCCCTAAATTCTCTACATTTCTCATCGGATCTTTACTTTTCTTAAACGTTTTTGTTACCGATCGTACTGTGAAGCAAATTATTTTTTACACAAAACCCGGTTGTCATCTCTGTGAGGGCCTCGCCGAAAAATTGGCCCAGGTGACCCAGGTAGAATTCCAACTCGAAATGCGCGACATTACGATAAATCCCCAGTGGTTTACACGCTACCAGTACGAAATTCCGGTTTTGTGTCTGCTCGAAAATGGACAAGAAAAAGAATTGCCCCGTTTTCCGCCCCGCATGGCCGTGGCTAAACTCGAAGAAAAATTAGCTGGATATCTGACTTAAAATTTATTGCCCAGGTTTTTGGGGCAATCTCCCAGGAGACTCCTAAGGAAAAAGGCGATCGCCGCTAAGATAGAATACTTGTCCGTGACTGAAGCCAAGTTTCATGCCTGCTGCCAACCGTAACCCCAGCGCCGAAGACATTCCCAACGCAGATTATCGCCAGCTCAATCGGGAACTCCTCACACCGATGATGCAGCACTACGCAGACCTTAAGGATAAGTATCCCAACAATATCTTGCTCTACCGGGTCGGCGACTTTTTCGAGTGTTTTTTCATGGATGCGATCACCGTTTCTCGCGAATTGGAGTTGGTCTGCACCAGCAAAGAATCCGGCAAAGGTATTGGTCGCGTCCCCATGACAGGGGTGCCCCACCATGCCCTCGAACGTTACAGCACTCAGCTTTTAGAAAAAGGCTATGGGGTCGTCATTTGTGACCAAGTAGAAGACGCCGCCACCGCCCACGCGGAAAAACGAATGGTGCGGCGGGAAGTGCAAAAGGTTTTGACCCCAGGCACCCTCACCGATGATGGGATGTTGCGGGCGCGGCAAAATAACTATCTTGCGGCAGTGGTGATCGCCGGCAACCATTGGGGGTTGGCCTATGCCGACATTTCTACGGGGGAATTTTGTACCACCCAGGCCCAGGATTTGGCAGCCTTAAATCTGGAACTCCTGCGTTTGCAGCCTTCGGAGGTGCTCTATCCTAGCGATGCACCGGATTTAAATCGTTTGATGCGTCCCAGTGATCGCCAAACATTATTACAAAACCATCTGCCTGATTGTTTGCCGTCGGACTTTTGTTATGCGTTGCGATCGCCCAGGGAATTTGACCTCAATGAGGCGAAACCCAAGCTTTTGATGACTTTCCAGTGGCGTTCCCTGGAGGGGGTTGGCTGCGAACATTTACCCCTGGCGGTGCGGGCGGCGGGGGGACTCTTGGCCTATGTGGAGGAAACCCAGCAAGCCTACAAGGTGCCCTTTGAAAGCCTCAAAACCTACAGCATCGACGCCTTTTTGCAACTGGATCACCAGACGAGGCGCAACCTCGAAATTACCCAGACGGTGCGGGATGGCAGTTTTTACGGTTCCCTACTCTGGGCGCTGGATGTGACCTGTACAAATATGGGGGGCCGCGCCCTCCGCCGTTGGTTGTTGCAACCTTTATTAGATCCAAAGGCGATCGCCAAGCGATTAGATTCCGTCGCAGAACTGGTAGAAAATACAAATCTCCGTCAAGATATCCGGCAGTTGCTGAAGCAAATTTACGATTTAGAGCGGATTGCTGGGAGAATTGGCTCTGGTAGTGCGAATGCCCGCGATTTATACGCTTTAGCGGAATCTTTAACGAAATTAACCTATCTCGCGGAATTGGCCACCGAGGGGCGATCGCCTTATCTCCAGGCAGTGAAAGATTTTCCGCCGGAATTAGAAGCCCTGGGACAGCACGTTTTGCAATACCTCGTAGATTCGCCGCCGATCCACATCAAAGAAGGGGGTTTAATTCGGGATGGGGTTGATGAAAACCTCGATTTTCTGCGGCGCTCCCAAGTGGAAGACCGGGAATGGCTGGCGAATTTAGAAGTTACCGAACGGGAACGGACGGGGGTCAGTAAGCTCAAAGTCGGCTATAACAAAACCTTCGGCTATTACATTAGTTTGCCCCGCTCCCAGGCGGACAAGGCCCCCGACGAATATCTGCGCAAACAGACCCTCGCTAACGAGGAACGTTATATTACGCCGGAGTTAAAGGAGCGAGAAAGTCGCATCCTCACTGCTAAGGACGACATTTGCAGCTTGGAATACGAAATTTTCACGACCCTCCGCGCCAAGGTCGCTGAACATACCGACCAAATTCGCACCACCGCCAAGGCGATCGCCGCCCTGGATGTATTGACGAGCTTCGCGGAAACCGCCGTGTACCAAGGGTATTGCCGTCCGGAGATTACCACCGAAAAAACCCTAGAAATTGAAGCTGGTCGTCACCCCGTCGTCGAAAAGTCCCTGGGTATGGGCCTGTTTGTGCCCAACTCCACTTACCTCGGTCGCACTCAGAATTCCTATCCTGATTTGATTATCCTTACTGGCCCCAATGCCAGCGGCAAAAGTTGTTATCTCCGGCAAACGGGCTTGATTCAACTGATGGCTCAGGTGGGGAGTTTTGTCCCCGCCCACAGTGCTGTAATTCCCATTTGCGATCGCATTTTCACCAGGGTCGGCGCTGTCGATGACCTTGCCACGGGCCAATCGACGTTTATGGTGGAGATGAATGAAACCGCCAATATTCTCAACCATGCTACGGAAAAATCTTTGGTTTTAATCGACGAAATTGGCCGGGGAACCGCAACTTTTGATGGCCTTTCCATCGCCTGGTCGGTATCAGAATACCTCGCCACAGAAATCAAAGCAAAAACAATTTTTGCGACCCATTATCACGAGTTAAATGAGTTAGCGTCGCTCCTTGAAAATGTCGCCAATTATCAAGTCACAGTTCAAGAAATGCCCGAAGAAATTATCTTCTTGCACCAAGTTAGCACCGGGGGGGCTGACCGTTCCTACGGGATTGAAGCTGGTCGTTTAGCCGGTTTACCCAAGAGTGTGATTCAGCGGGCGAAACAAGTCATGACCCAAATTGAAAAGCACAGTAAAATTGCCGTCGGCCTACGCAAAGGTATCCCCAAGAAAATCACGACCACCACTCCAGAAGATTCCCAAAGGGTATCGGAACAATTAAATATTTTCAAAGTTTAAATTCTTTAAACATCAGGCTCCTCTCGCTTGATGGCCCCGACAATATGGGAAAATTGAACCCGATAAAAATCTGATTAAATACAGTCCTTAGAGCTTAATTATCCATGAGCGATCGCCCCACTGTCCAAAATACTTACCGTAAGCCCGTTAAACAACTGGATTTACCGCCCCGGCTCCTCCTCGGCCCTGGCCCATCCAATTCCCACCCCAGGGTTTTAGCCGCCCTCGCTATGCCTCCCATCGGCCACCTCGATCCGAAGTACCTCGAAATTATGGAGGACGTCAAGGATCTCCTCCGCTACACCTGGCAGACCGCAAACCCCTTCACGATTTCTGTCAGTGGTACTGGTAGCGCTGCCATGGAAGCCACCCTCGCCAACATGGTCGAACCCGGCGATAAAGTCCTGATCGGCATCAATGGTTACTTCGGCCACCGCCTCGTGGATATGGCCAGCCGCTATGAAGCCGAAGTGCATACTTTCTCCACCGCTTGGGGTAAAGCTTTCACCCTCGAAGAAATCAGTGCTGCCGTTGCCCAGCACGAGCCGAAAATCCTGGCCCTTGTCCACGCCGAAACTTCTACGGGAGCCAGACAACCCCTCGAAGGTGTCAAGGAAGTTTGTGAAAAACACGGCACGATGCTCCTAATCGATACCGTGACCAGTTTGAGCGGTGTACCCTTATTCCTCGATGAATGGGGCGTTGACCTCGCCTACAGCGGCACCCAAAAAGCCCTCGCTTGTCCCCCTGGCCTTGGCCCCCTGACCCTCAGCCCCCGCGCCCTGGATGTCCTGAATAATCGCAAGACGCCGGTGAAAAACTGGTATTTGGATATGTCCATGGTCAGCAAATATTGGGGCACTGGGAAACGGGTCTATCACCACACCGCCCCGGTTAATATGAATTATGCCCTGCGGGAAGCGTTGATGCTCGTCGCCGAGGAAGGATTAGAAGCCCGTTGGCAACGGCACCAGGAGGCAGCAGATCTCCTCTGGACGGGCCTCGAAGAGATGGGGTTACAGTGCCACGTAGATCGTGAAATCCGTCTGCCGACCCTCACGACAGTCCGCATTCCCGATGGGGTTGATGGTGCCGCCGTCGCTGCTCAGTTGATGAAGGAGTACAACATCGAAATTGCTGGGGGCTTGGGGGATCTCGCTGGTAAGGTTTGGCGTGTTGGCCTGATGGGTTATAACGCCCGCAAGGAAAATGTGACGCTTCTGTTGGCTGCCCTAAAACAGGTTCTCTTTTAGATAGACTAGAAGCGCAATTTTTATTGAAGATCTAATGATTCTTTCGTTATCTATGGGGCAAGGTTTTTCCCGAAAAATGCTTGTCCTTTTTTCTGCCCTTTGTCTTGGGTTTGGTCTCTGGGGCTGTAATGGCGATCAAGAGACAGCCCAAGCGGATGTCAATGTCGATCCGGAACTGGAAGCGCAAATCCTCCAGGTGATTCGGGACAATCCCCAAGTGTTGATTGATGCGGTACAAAACTACCAACTCTCCCAACAACAGGCCCAACAGGAAGAACAACAAAAGGCGGCTGAGGATTTTCAACAGCAGGTCTTGACGGAACCACAGACGGTCATTGGCGATAGCCCCACCCTGGGTGCTGAGGATCTAAACGTGGTCTTGATCGAATTTTCTGACTTTGAATGTCCGTTCTGTGCCCGCGCCCATAGCACTTTGCAAACGTTTATGGCTCAAAACAGTGACACTGTTACTCTTGTCTATAAGCACTTGCCTTTGGCTCAAATTCACCCCCAAGCAATCCCGGCAGCAGAGGCATCCTGGGCAGCGCAACAACAGGGAAAATTCTGGGAATACCATGATCAGCTTTTTGAAAACCAAGACCGCCTTGGGGAAGAACTCTACCAAGAAATTGCGGCAAATCTGGGCCTGGATCTAGAAAAGTTTGAAGGCGATCGCCAAAATGCCCAACCGGCTATCCAACAGGATCTTGAACTGGCTCAACAGTTGGGTCTAAACGGTACACCTTTCTTTATTTTGGCATCGACGGAAACTGGGAAATTTGAAACCTTCTCTGGGGCATTAGATCTGCAGGAATACGAAGAAAAACTCGCCGCGATCACCACTCCTTAAAATCAGCTTAAATAGTCCAAAAAAAGAGGCTTCTTAATCCGTTATAGATAGAAGCCTTTTTGTTTTTTGATTCTAGAAAAATTAGCCCATCAAAATAACATTATCAATTACATGAATAATGCCATTGTCAGCTTCGATATCCGCCGCTAAAACCGTTGCATTTTTGACCTCAAAATCATCTTCGCCATTAATGGGAATGGGGGAACCTTCGATGGATTTTACTTCGCCCAATTTGATTAAATCATCCTTAGTTAACCGCCCCGCCGCGACGTGATAAGTGAGAATGCGTGCTAACTGAGGCGGATTTTGTACGAGGGTTTGTACTGTGCCCGGCGGCAATTTGGCGAAAGCGTCATCGTTGGGCGCAAAGACGGTAAAATCCCCTTCTCCAGCTAAAGTTTCCACTAAACCTGCGGCTTGCACGGCGGCCACCAGGGTCGAAAAACCCTCATTATTAACCGCAATATCCACAATACTTGGCATTGTTTAAGCTCCGATTGAATAAATAAAAAAATTCAAAATAGATTAACGATATTCTGCGTTTTGAATGTCCCGTAAGCGGGCTTCTGGCCGGAGAAAACGATCCATTTGGGCTTCAAAAAATTCACGATTTTTCTGTAAATGTTTCGGATTGGGATCATCCAAAGGATAAAGCAAGGCTGTCCGTAAAGCTTGAATCACCGCAGAGGTGACGTTATACATCGACCGTTGGAAGGTAATACCCAATTGGATCAGCTCATCATCCTCGCCCCGGCAATGTTCCTTGTAGTAATCCTTGAGGTATTGAGGGAGGAAGTGATACATATCATCCATCAACAATGTCGGCGGAATGCCGGCAGTGCCGACGGGGAAAACATCGGCGTACAAAATGCCGTAATGAAAGTCCTTTTGCGCGTCGGGCACTTCGTGGGCCTGGGCGTTGTAGGATTTTGTCCCCCGGAAAGGTGCGGTGCGGTAAAACACAGCTTCGACGTAGGGTAAGGCAGCCTCATAGAGCCAAGTAAAACCCTTCGATTTGGGGATAATTTCAAAACATTCGCCATCAATATAAACGTGATGGTAAATGGGGCGACCGGCGATCGCAAAAATGCCATTCACCAAAAAATTCATCGCATCGGGGACACCTTTAAAGCCGCCTTCATCATAGATGTCCGACATTTCAAAGAAGACGGGGGCCATCACCTCCCAAAAGAGACCGAGATTGGCGTAATAGGAGAGTTCGCGCACCTGCTCCAAAAACATATCGGGGAAAAGTTTATATAAGCCCAACATGACCGGGTTTTTCTTGAAGTAGGCTTTGATCGCGCGGTCGGCGTTGGCTTTATATTCGTCGGAATCGAGGTAGGCATCAAATTTACCCAGGCCCATGTCCCGCCCATGCCACAACATTGCCCGCATACAAGCTTCGGCGAATTCCATGTTGATCCGGTCATGGAACAAGTGATGGAAGAGTTTAGAGGATTTAAAGGTTTCTCCTTTTTTCATAAACTCTAGAAGTTCCGGGTGAGCTGACCCTGTGCCGCGCCAAATGCGAAGATCAGCTTGATCGCCGGCGTAATGATTTTGCCGCTCTAAATATTCGTCGGAAATGAAGTATTTAAAGAAGCGGAAGGGTTCAAGAAAAACTTGTTCCGCAATGTACAGCAGATCCCGCCAGTAGAAATCCATCGGCACGGCATAGGCTTTATAGATGCCGATAATCTGCATCAGGTTTTCGGGAGTGTCGGGCAACATCGAGCCCCCGGCTTCGAGGCGATGAATGACATCGGCATGGGGATGGGTTGAGGGGGGAATTTTGGTGGTGATCATAGTGCTTTGTTCCTTAAGAAAATGCTGGGCGAATCGGTTAAGCGAGAACGTCTGATTGACTAGGGTGCTTTCGACAATTCAGCGGGAGTCAAGGCAATGGTCTGAACCGTGGGAATGGCGGCAATGAATTGGCTGGTGGTCGGTTCAATCCAGCGGGTGAGCCAGGCGGGTTGCAAACCGAGGAAAAGGATAATGACCGTCAAGGCGATCGCCGGAATTTTTTCACTGGCAAAAACTTTGGGGTAATAAGCGGTGTGACTGTCGAGGCGACCGAAACAGGTGCGGTTGAGCAAAATCACAAAGTAAACCGCCGTTAACCCAGAGGCAATGATGCAGAACAGCGTCGGAATCGGAAAGCGGCTAAAGCTACCTTGGAACACCAGGAATTCCGCGACAAAACCGACCAAACCGGGAATCCCGGCACTGGCCATTCCTGCCAAAATCAACAGGCTACTGGTCAGCGGCAAACCCCGTACCGGATTCATCAAACCATTCAACACATCAAGATCTCTTGTGCCGACTTTGCGTTCGATAATGCCGACGAGGTGGAACAACAGCGCCAGAATTAAACTGTGGCTAATCATTTGCGCCACGGCGCCGAGCAAACTTAACTCTGTTCCGGCTGCCGTCGAAACCAAGATATAACCCATGTGACCGATGGAACTGTAGGCCACCATCCGCTTGAGATCCCGTTGGGCGATCGCCGCCAGGGAACCATACATCACACTCACCGTACCGATGACTGCGAGAGCGGGGGAAACCGTAGACCATACATCCGGGAACAGTTGCAAACCGAAGCGCACCAAGCCATAGGTGCCCAATTTCGCGAAAACACCACCCAATAGAACTGTTACCGCTGGATTTGCTTCTACATAGGCGTCGGGCAACCAGGTGTGTAAAGGCACAAGGGGAATTTTAATCCCAAAGCCAATCAACAAAATCGTGAGCAAAATCACTTTGGTGTTGAACTCTAGGTTTTCTAGGGTTAAATTCTCAAAGTCAAAATTACTCGATTGACTGAGCCACACAATCCCTAAAAATGCCGCCAATACACAGAGTCCAGAAATGGCAGTGTAAATCAAAAATTTAGTCGAGGCATATCCTTTTTTTTCGCCGCCCCAAATGGCAATCAGTAAATAAAAAGGAATCAACTCAATTTCATAAAAGAGGAAAAAGAGCAACAGATTATTGGCAATCAAGGCCCCTGTAATCCCACTATTAATCAACAAAATGAGGGAGTAATAAAGCTTCGGACGGTGGTTGCTTTCACCAATGCTATAGATCGCGACCAATGTCAGCAAACTATTTAGGACAATCAGCGGCAAAGATAAACCATCCACACCGAGATTATAGTTGAGACCCAGGATGCTTAACCAATTATGGAATTCGGTATATTGCATACCAGCATCTTGGAGGTTGAGGTTAATCAATAAGCCACTACTGATCGCCAGGGTGACAACCGTAAACACCGTTGCCACAATCCGGGTCAGGGGCCTGGGGAAAAGGGCGATCGCCCCAATGCCGACGAGCGGTAAAAACAGTAAGAAACTCAGCATAATCTTTCGGAGAAGGTCATAAATATTTCAGCGAAAATCGTTAACTCATCCCCCTTTAAAATTGCCAATGCTTCAGCAAGGGATACGATAAAGCGGCAATAAAGAGGAGAATACCGGCCACAATCGAGAGGGCATAGGATTGGCTTTGACCAGAGTTGTTATATTTCAAACTTTGGCCACCGAAAAGGGTTGCTAAACCGAGAAAGTTGATCACCCCATCGACAAAATAGCGGTCTAACCAGTCAATGATTTTGGAAATCAAGGCAACGGCAAAAATAACTGTGTTTTTATACAACTCCGCTGTGTACAAATCCTTGGCGAAAAATTCCCGCACCGGATCTGAAAAAATATGAATCGGTTTACTGATTTTTTCATTGAGATAAAGATACATCGCGGTACCGCCACCGACCATGGTCGAAATAATCAAAACTGCAGCTAGGGGCAGATTCAACTGGTGCCAATCCGGTAGAAAATTCAGTTTCGCCAGAATAAAAGGACTGTGGAGGGCGAAACCCGCAAGAATCACCATCGGCAGAACCAAAGCCCATAATCCTTCTGGCGATCGCACGGTCATCTGCTTCGGCTTACCGCCAAAAATTAGGCCAAATTCCCGCATGATACTAAAGGAAGTCAAGGCATTGACCGTAATCAAAATCACGGCCAGAATCGGACTTGTTTTCCAAAAATTTGTTGTCAGTTGGGCCAGGCTCCAGAATCCACCAAACGGCGGTAGGGCAACGAGGGAAGCAGCACCGACAAGGTAGCAAATCCCCGTAATCGGCCGCCGCGACCAGAGGCCGCCATATTGGGTTAAATCTTGGCTGATATTGACTAAAACAACGCCACCGATCGCCATCACGAGAATCGCCATCGCCACGCCATAGGTGAGTAGCAAGACCAATGTCGTTTGATCCTGTTGGGAACCCACCGCCATAAAGACCATGCCCATGTAGGCACTGACGGAATAGGACAAAGAACGTTTGATATCAATCTGGGCGATCGCCACCATGGCCGCCCCCAAGGCTGTCGTTGCCCCAATCGCAATCATAAAAGTAGAAGCAAAATCCGAGAGGGCAAAAATCGGCTGCAACTTAATCAGCACCCAGGCTCCAGTACCAACCACGAGACTATTCCGCACCACCGTTGCCGGGACAGGACTTTCCATCGCCTCATCAAGCCAGAGGTGTAAAGGAAATTGAGCGCATTTCCCCAAAGGCCCCGCAATTAAGGCCAAGCAAAGCAGCGTTGCCAAAGTCGGATCGAGTTCTGCCGTTGCCGCCCATTCAGCCAGACCATCAAAATTCCAAGTACCAGCAAGGGGCAACAGAGCCACAACCCCCATCAGCAAGAACAGATCGCCGACCCGTTTTGTTAAAAACGCATCCCGCGCCCCCGTGACCACCAGGGACTGGTTAAACCAATAGCCAATTAACAGATAAGTACCGAGGGTCAAAATTTCGAGTACCACATAGCTAAAGAAAAGGGAATTGCAGAGCACCAAGGCACACATCCCCGCTTCAAATAAGCTCATGGTCGCGAAAAATCTCGCCCAGCCCCAATCCATTTCTAAGTAGGCCACGGCATAGAGTTGGGCGAGTAAATTAATCCCGGCGATCAGAATCAGCGCCCCGATGGTAATGCTGGAAATATCGAGGTCGATGCTGAGGGTCAAGTCCGCCGCCTGGAGCCAAGTTAACGATGGTTTTAGGGCGGGCTGTTCCCACCGCTCAATAAAGGCAAGACAACTATGGACTAGGGCCATAAAAGTCAGCAACATATTGACGTAGCCCGCAGGCCGTGGCCCTGTTTTTCGGGTGATGCTCGGCATCCATAGCGCCGATAGACCCATTCCCAGCAAAGGATAGCAGGGAACAAGCCAGACACTCTGACTGAAAAAAGTATTCATATGACGATGACGCTGAAATAATTTGCTTAGGGAAAAGCGGGCTGATGACCCATCTTTTTTGCTGGTTGGGCAATTACCAACTTCGACCTACCAAAGGCACGGGAAATGGCCCAACAATTTTGAGCTTTTAGGGTTGCAGAGCAAGCGATCGCCGCCCTGAATTTTCGAGAGTTTTCTGGCTAGACCGGACCATAAACTCCAAAAAGGCTTGGGCAATCACCGACAGTTGTTTCCCGGCGAGGTAGGCAACATACCAATGGCGCTGGATCGGAAAATGCTCCACATCCAACACCGTTAATTCGCCGTGGGGAGGCTCTGTGATCAAAGTATGGCGGGACAAGACAGAAATCCCTAGGCCACCGGCGATCGCCTGTTTAATCGCCTCATTTGACCCCAGTTCCAAGCGCACCTGCACCGACACATCATGTTCTGCCAGGAGTTTTTCGACCGCGAGTCGTGTCCCCGACCCCATTTCCCGCGTTACAAAATCGGCCCCGTCCAACACAGACAGAGGGAGATTTTTCTGGCGAGCCAGGGGATGATCGGCGCGGGCAACCACCACCAAGGGATTGTCCAAAAATGCTTGCGCATGGACATCAAGATCATCGGGCAAATTACTCAGGATGTAGAGATCATCTAGATTATTCGCCATCCGATCATGGAGCTGTTGGTGATTGATTACCTGCAAAGACACGTCAATATCTGGGTAATCTTGGCAAAATTCCCCCAGGATACGCGGCACAAAATATTTAGTTGTGGTGATTACCCCAAGGCGGAGTTGACCCCGTTTCGCTCCCTGCAGGGCGGCCAACTTCATCTCAAAGTTATCCAACCGTTCAAAGATTTCTTGGCAGGTTGCGAGGAGTTCCTCACCTGCTTCTGTGAGATATAGCTTTCTGCCAATATGTTCAAACAGTGGCATGCCGATGGTCTGGGTCAGTTGTTTCACTTGTCCAGAAACCGTCGGTTGGGTGATTGATAATTCCTCCGCTGCCTTGGTAAAACTGCCGTGGCGAGCTGTGGTTTCAAACACCTTCAGTTGGTGGAGAGTTGCAGGGATCAAGGGTTTACTCCTGAACTTGTGCTGTTATGCCTGAGTTTAGCAATACCATAGACTAGAGTCAATACAAGAAAATATCGTCATAGTTTCGGTTCTATATAAGAAAAATTTATAAAAATTCCCTTGGGCTTCCCGTCAAACTCTGATTTTTTCTGGCTTAGGGACGTTTTTAGCGAGTATGGTTCTCTGGACAAAAGTGTCACAATAGGGAAACAAGGCCCTTCACCCTATCGAGTCAAACCTATGGCGATCGCCACTGAATTCAAGTCCATTCCGCGTTTATCTACGGGAAAATTTCAGCAAAAATTACAATCGTTGTTGAATCCTGTGGGGTATTTGACCCGCTTAGCAAGTTTGGCACCGGATCTCGCCTATATGCCAGCGGCAGGCTATGACCAGCCCCTGATTTTGGCCTATCATCCTGAGGCGATACGGCAGTTGCTCAGTAATAGTAACCAGGCTTTTGCGGCCCCTGGGGAGTTAAACGGCATTATTGAACCCCTGGTGGGGCAACAGTCTTTGGTGAGTTTGAGCGGCGATCGCCATCGGCAAGAAAGAAAGTTGATCATGCCAGCCTTCCACGGGGCGCGGATGCACAACTATGGGGCGCTCATTACCCAAATTATTGAGGAGGAGTTGTCTCAGTTAAAGCCGGGCCAAGCCTTCCAGATGCAGGACATTACCCAAAAGATTACCCTGCGCACGATCATTGAGGTGGTCTTTGGGGTGCAGGGGGGCGATCGCTACGCGCCGATTATGGCGATGACCCGCAAGATTTTGAATCGGTTTACCTCGCCCATCGCCAATAGTTTTCTCTTTTTTACGTCGTTGCAAAAGGATTTGGGAGCCTGGAGTCCCTGGGGCAGTTTTATCCGCGATCGCCAAGCCCTAGATGAGTTGATCTACGCCGAATTGCAGGAACGCCGCGCCCATCCCGACCCGGAGCGGACTGACATTTTGTCTCTGCTGATGGCGGCCACTGACGAAGCGGGCAACACCATGGACGATCAACAGTTACGCGATGAGTTGATGTTGCTCTTGTTTGCGGGCCACGAAACGACGGCGATCGCCATGGCCTGGGGCACCTATTGGCTCCATACCCACCCGGAGGTGATGGCAAAAGTCCGCGCCGAAATTACAGCCTTGGGCGAAAATCCTGACCCGATGGACATTTACCGTTTGCCTTACCTTGCAGCCGTTTGTAATGAAACCCTACGGATTAATCCCGTGGCGATGTTCACTTTTGCTCGCCAGGCTGTTACCATCACCCAGTTGCTCGATTATTCCATTGAGGGGGGCACGGTGCTGATGGGGTCAATTTATCTGCTTCACCAACGCCCGGATCTCTACCCCAACCCCAGGGAATTTCGCCCTGAACGGTTTCTCGAACGGCAGTTTACGCCCTACGAATTTATGCCCTTTGGGGGCGGTGTGCGTCGTTGTGCCGGGGAAGCTTTAGCGATGGTGGAGTTGCGCTTAGGTCTTGCGGCGATCGCCACCCAAGCCGATTTAACCCTACTCGATCAAGTGCCCGTCGCCGCCAAACGCAAGGGGTTAGTTTTGTCTCCTGCAACGGGGGTGAAAATGCGCTTTAATGGCAGCAAAATCTACTATTCAAACTGACAAACGTTGGTGAGGGTTTCGACAAAGGTGGGATAGGAAATGGAGGCGGCTTCGGCTCGGTGGATGCGGGTTTCGTCCTTGGCATTTAAAGCGGCGATCGCCAAACTCATGGCAATGCGATGGTCAGTATAGCTATCCATTTCTGCTCCGTTTAAAGAGGTGCCCCCAATGATCTCTAGGCCGTCGGGATGCTCGATAATATTCGCGCCCATTTTCGCCAATTCTGCGGCCATCACTGCGAGGCGATCGCTTTCTTTGACCCGTAACTCCTCAGCATCTTTAATAATCGTTGTTCCTGCTGCGAAACAGGCCGCCACCGCCAGGATCGGAATTTCATCAATCAGCCGGGGAATAATCTCGCCGCCGATGGTGCAACCCTTGAGGGGAGAATATTGCACCCGCAGATCCGCCACCGGTTCTCCGGCCACTTCCCGCGCATTATCAAGGGTCATGTCCGCCCCCATCATCTGCATCGCTTCGATAATCCCAGTGCGGGTCGGATTAATCCCCACATTCTCAATGGTCAAATCGGAATCGGGCACAATCGCCGCCGCCACCATCCAAAAGGCCGCCGAACTAATATCCCCCGGCACCACCACTTTTTGGCCCCGCAACGTCGGGTAGGGGTCAAGGGTCACGCTGTGGGTTTCGGGATCAATGGTGAGATTTGCGCCAAAGGCCCGGAGCATCCGTTCACTGTGATCCCGCGAAAGGGCTGGCTCGGTGACGGTGGTTTGCCCCTCTGCCAAGAGTCCCGCCAACAATACGCAGGATTTGACCTGGGCTGACGCAATGGGCGAGTGGTAATGAATTCCCTTGAGTTGTTGTCCTTGAATCGCCAGGGGAGCGAGGGTATTGCCTTTTTTGCCCCAAATTTGTGCCCTCATTTCCTTTAGGGGATTGACAACCCGGGACATGGGGCGCGATCGCAAAGAACCATCCCCAGTCACGGCAAAAAAGCGATCCGGCGACGAAGCCAGCAGACCCATCATCAAGCGCATTGTGGTGCCGGAGTTACCCGCATCAAGAACATTATCTGGTTCTTGCAAATTACCAAGACCGACCCCCTGCACCCGGACTTCCGTTTCATTTAATTCTGAAATATTGGCCCCCATCGCTGCGAAACAGGCCGCCGTGCTGCGGGGATCTTCGCCCAATAGCAAGCCTTCGATGATCGTTTCGCCTTCGGCGATCGCCCCCAACATCAGCGCCCGGTGGGAAATGGACTTGTCCCCCGGAATCCGCACCTTTCCCTGCAAACTGAGGCCCGATGCAGGCGGCGTAATCACAAGTTGCTGGTGGGGAGAAACCGTTTCGAGACGAATCATAATGTCGGGATGTTACAAATGGGCGATGTCATCTTAGCGGATTTCCAAATCCCTTGCCTATGGCCCGGGGCAGAATCGATAAAACTCGTCTTTTTAGCCAAGCATAAATACTTATTCCAAGCACAAAAGTTATAATTTTATGACATAAAAAATAACTGAAAGCCATTGGATTCGTTAAATGTCAAAATTTTATGACTTTTGGGATCACAAAACCCAGGGTTCTCTGCTAAAACATGAAACAACAGGCGATCGCCAAAAAAACCGATGCAAGCGCCTACCCTGTATCAGTCCAAAATTCGCGCAACGGAGGAGCCCATCCCATGACCACCACAGTAGGCAATGGATTCGCAGACAACCCAGAAGATATGACCCTGAGGCAACTACGGAAGCTCGCCAGCAAACTCGGCATCAGTCGCTATAGTCGGATGCGCAAAGATCAACTCCTCGCTGAGGTGAAAAAACGCTCAAGCTACGACAACCCGAAAGCCTCAGTCACCCCCGACAGAACTGAATCCATCACCCCAGTCAATAGCCAAGAGGAGGAAACTCAAGTGGAAGCAGCAAAATTTGAAGTTGGTCAAGATGATCCCATCGAGCTCGATCTCGCCAGTGTCGATGAAGACCTCGGTGACCTCCCCGGCGGCTATGGCCAAAGTCGCATCGTCCTCTTACCCCGTGATCCCCAATGGGCCTACGCCTACTGGGATATCCCCAACGACCACAAGCAATACCTGCGGAACCAAGGGGGCCAGCAGATCGCCCTGCGTCTCTATGACGTCACGGACATCAACCTCGACTACCAGACCCCCCACAACGTCCAAGAATATTTGTGTGATGAAATGGCGCGGGAATGGTATTTCCCCGTCCCCGTTAGCGATCGCGATTACGTTGTCGAAATCGGTTACCGTTGCGCCGATGGCCGTTGGTTAAGCTTGGCCCGCTCCACCGCAATTCGCATTCCCCCTGTCTATCCCAGCGACTGGGTAGAAGACATCTTTGTGACCGTCCAGTGGGATGAAGAACTGAAAGGAAAAACCGTTTACAACCTGGTGCCCCCAGCCAAGAAACAAGCAGAAGCTGCTGCCGCCGCTGCCGAAAGTACCTCTAGTCCCATCTACGACGAAATCTTTGGCGATCTCCAATCCCTCGAAGCCCAACGTATTGCTGGGTCTCTGTTTGGTTCGATGCAACATGTGGCTGGCTCAGTACCGCCCCAAGAATCCATCAGTTCCTATGTCTTCCCATCTGGGGCAGGACTATGGGCAGCCCCCAACGTTTCTGGTCTCAATATGTCCGGCTTGAATATGTCCGGTGCTGGCTTTGCGTCGATGCCACCAGCGCGTCCCCGGAAATTCTGGCTCGTGGCTGATGCAGAGTTGATTGTTTACGGTGCGACGGAACCCGATGCCACTGTCACCATTGGTGGTCAACCGATCAAACTGAATCCAGACGGCACATTCCGCTTCCAGATGTCTTTCCAGGACGGCAATATCGATTATCCAATTGTGGCCGTGGCTGCCGATGGGGAACAAACCCGTTCGATTCACATGACTTTTGACCGGGCGACTCCTTCTCGGAATACCAACACCAAAGAACAGGCAATGGACGAGTGGTTTGTCTAGGCCACTGTTGCGGTAAATCTCAAAAACGAATCTTTGATTTGATTAATTTATTTCTTGACCTCTCCATCTGGGGAGGTTTTTTGTTCTGCAGTTTATCTGTCGAGAGGGTTAATCGCCATAAAAAAACCAGTTATTTTGCTTAAATAACTGGTCTATGGGGAATGGATTGCAACTGATTTTGAGGCAATCAGTCGTTTACCATTTGTTGTTTTCTGCTTGGTCAGCGATGTAAGCGGCAACGTTAGCAATGTCAGCATCGCTTAGACGACCACCGAAAGCAGGCATTGCCCCTTGTCCGTTGGTTACTTGGTAGGCAACCGCTTCTTCGAGGGACTTGCTGCCATCTTTGTAGCCAGCGAGGTAAGTTTTTAGGGCATCAGCCTTTAGGGTTTTGGTGGGCATGACTGCGTTGTTACCACCAGCATGGCAAGCGGCACAGTTAGCAGCAAATACCTGGGCACCAGCAGCAGCATCAGCGGCAAATGCAGGAGTCCCGAAGGCAAAAACAGTAGCAAGTACGGTTAAAGCAATAGCAAGTAATTTTTTCAAAGGAGTTTTCCTCTCAATGCTCTCAACAGAAAAAGAATTTGGTTAAAAGTTTAATATAATCAACCAGACTATATTTTATCGATCTTGTCGTTTGGTTCAAACGCTTAGCCTGAAATTCCCTAAATTGTTTCAATTTGTCACGAAATTGCCCTATGCAGTCCGCATCTCCTTCCTCCGATGGTACGGCAGTGGTCAAGACCTGGGACCTTTGCAAAACTTACCGTACCGGCTTTTGGCTCAACAAAACCAGTGAATCCCTGAAAAGTTGTTCCCTCGAAGTCTTGGGAGGAGAAACCTTTGGGCTACTGGGGCCGAACGGAGCGGGAAAAACCACCCTTTTAAAAATCCTGTTGGGGATTATCCGACCGACGGCGGGAAATGCGACGCTGTTGGGGAAACCGTTTGGCGATCGCCCGACTCGCCAGCGCATTGGCTATCTCCCGGAAAATGCTTATTTCTATGACTTTTTGACGGCCTGGGAATTTCTAGATTTTACGGCGGGTTTATTTCAGATTCCGCGCGGCAAGCGACAAAAGCGCATTAAATTACTGCTGGATACGGTAGGTTTGGCCCAGGAAGTGGCGAAAAAACGGCAGCTCCGCAAATATTCCAAGGGGATGCTCCAGCGGGTAGGGATGGCCCAGGCGTTAATCAATGATCCCGATTTAGTCTTCCTCGATGAGCCGATGTCGGGCCTCGATCCCCTCGGACGCTACCAAGTGCGAGAAATTATCTTGTCCCTAAAGGCCCAGGGAAAAACGATTTTCTTTAATTCGCATATTTTGGCGGATGTGGAACTAATTTGCGATCGCCTGGCGATTTTATCGAAGGGAGAAATTATCTGCCAAGGTACTTTAGATGGGCTTTTGGGGGCAGCGGATCGCTACCAAGTCGTCATCGAAGGGGGCACCGAGGCAGCATTACGGTCTTGGGTGCCGGATTTAGTCCGCAAGGATCACCATTGGATCGGCCATTTAGAGGGAGATCCCCAGAAATTTATTGCTTCCCTGGGTTTAATTGGAGCAAAATTGCTGGATCTGAAGTTAGCGCGGGTTTCTCTAGAGGATTTCTTTATTCGTCAAATTCGCAGCCATGATCCCCAGGCGCACATCGAGGAAAATTTCAAGGCGATCGCCTAATATCACAAAAAATCTAGCGTCTTCCTTTGGTTACGATTTTCTCTGGCGTAAAAGTCAGCTTAAAAGGCGGTAAATCTGCATCATGCAAACGGCGAGTGATTTCTGATTTTACGGCTTCAAAGGTTGTGAATTGCTGATGAATATCCTGACCAAATGGAATTCCAAATCCACTTGATAATCCTTCAAACTTGATTGTCACCCTAGCAGGTTGTATATATTTTCTTGGCGACACCCAAACACGTTCTGTGCAAGCATGATTATTTGGGAAATTTGGTGATTCTATACGATATCCAAGATAGCTAAAATCACCAATAAATTCCTCAAAAAGCAACCAGATTTTACGATTTACACCTGATATTAAACCAATCACATCTATATAATTTATTTGATTATCAACTTTTCTATAATATGTATTGAAGGAAGCTTTTTTTCTTAATTCATCAAATTCAAAAAGATGAATATACAAGCGAATGGTATCATTGCCACGGTATGGATAAACATCTGGCAAAGGCTGATCCGGCTGAATTCCCCTTGAAATCAATAATTCATCTAGGGATAAGATTGTTTTCTCAACAGCTATAATACGACTATTTTTGCCTCTTATTCCTAGTGAATACTGCTCTTGAATTTTTTTAAGTTCTTCTTTAGTCACCCAAGAAGGTTTTATCTCTTCATTAAGAATCACTTTAAATTCAGAACTTTGATATGGGCGTAGCTTTGAAGTCGTAAAATTATAGACCTTCAAATCTTCTTGACTAAGCAAATCAAAATCTTTTTGACTCAAAGTGCGAATTTTTTCGCCTGCAAACTCTACCTCTTGAAAAGATAAACAAATATTTTTCTTGCTTAAAACTTCAAAAATATTCTTTCTATTCTGAATGTCAATTTTAAAGTTGTTTACTTCTATTTGTGTATGTATATTTGCGAACTTGACTCTTCCATGCCATTCCCACTTTTTAATATGATTTTTACGGGATACAAAAACTTCTTTGATTAATCCAATTTCTTCATCAAGAGACTGTGTTGAATATTTTCTCGTAAATGCCTGATAGTCAAAGTTTAGATAAATGGTTTTGTACTGTTCTGAAACGCCTAGGATAAAGATAAAATCATTTATTTTTCTAATTGTTTCTCTAAGCAATGCCTCAGCAGACCAAATTGTACTTTTTTTAACTGGTGTATCATTCAATTCTGGTCGATATTGTTCAATAAGATTTTTCTCAATTTGATCTAAATTGTATTGAGGCACTTTTTCATAATGCAAGTAGAATTGATGCCCTTTTGTGCGTTTTAGCTGGTCAATTCGATGGTGTGAGTTGCCTTGCCAACGTTTCTGGAGATTTTTGGCTTTGCCGATATACATCACCACATTGTTCTGATCGACAACATAATAAATGCCTGAATATTCTGGTAATAATTCCTTTGTTTCGAGACTAACTTTCGGTAATCTTAAAATTTTTTCGTCGGCAAGCATAGAATGTTTTTGATGAAAAGTATTTTCCAAAATATCTCATGTACACGAAAAATCCCCCACTACGCAGCGGAGGATTTACAAAATGAATTAAATCAATTTACTTGGCGGGATTAAGTTTGGCGATCGCCGCTTCCATTTCTGAGGCAATTTTCGCTTCAAGGGCCGCAGAATCCGTTTCCATATAAACCCGCATCAACGGCTCTGTACCAGAAGGACGCAGGAGCACCCAACTGCCATTTTCGAGGTACAGTTTCACACCATCTTTTAAGCCCACTTCCTTGACCGCTAAACCAGCCACGGTTTCCGGGGGCGTCGCCTTATAGAAGTCCAAGACAGCCTTTTTGTGGGGTTCTTCCAGGTGCAGATCCAAGCGTTTGTTGAAGAGCGGCCCAGCGGCATCTTCGAGGGCTTCTTTGACTAACTGAGACAGGGGCTTACCTTCGTAGGCGATCGCCTCGGCCACGAGCATATCCGCCAAAATGCCATCCTTTTCCGGGATATGACCGAGCACACTCAAACCACCGGATTCTTCACCGCCAATGAGGACAGCAGTTTCGCGCATTTTTTCGCCGATGTACTTGAAGCCGACCGCCGTTTCAAAAATTTCTAAGCCATATTTTGCGGCCAAATTGTCGAGCAAATGGGTTGTGGCCACCGTGCGGACGATCGCCCCTTTTTGACCTTTGTTTTTCAGCAGGTGCCGCGCAAGCAAGAGCAGAATTGTGTTGGGCGTTAAAACATTCCCCAATTCATCCACAACCCCAAAGCGATCGCTATCACCATCGGTCGCCAAGCCTAGATCCGCTTGATCGGCTTTTACCGCATCCACGAGGCCCACCAACTGAGAGCCTTTCGGTTCTGGCATCCCACCACCAAACAACACATCGCGACTGGTATTAAATGATTCCGTTTCGCAACCGCAGTGGGCCAACACTTCATCTAAATAACCGCGAGAGGTGGAATACAGCGCGTCATACTTGACCTTCAGGCCCGCTGAGCGAATCTTGTCCACATCCAGAAGGGTGTAGATAAATTTTAAATAGTCAGGTTTCGGATCAAAGCGAGAAATCTTGTCGCCATTTTTGCCCGTAGGCATCTCCGCCGAAGCACTGGCAATGTTCGCCACAATCGTGTCGGTGATTTCTGGGGTCGCTGGCCCGGCGTAATCGGGAATATATTTGATCCCGCAGTAGGGGGCCGGATTGTGGCTAGCCGTAAACATCAACGCGCCGGCAGAATTAAGAAACTTCGCATTGTAGGCAATCACCGGGGTCGGGCAATCCCGCTCTACCACCTGCACCGTCCAACCGAGATCCGCGAGCACTTCCGCCGCAGTCTGGGCAAATTCGTCTGCAAAAAAACGGGTGTCATAGGCCACCAGCACCGGACGATCCTTCCCATAGGCCGTCTCTAGGTAGCTGGCGATCGCCCGGGTCACTTTACAAACATTAGCGAAGGTAAAATCATCGGCGATAATGCCACGCCAACCGTCAGTGCCAAACTTAATCGGGGGATTGCTTGCAATACTCATGTGAAGAAAAACAGGGCTTGTTAAAAATCCCCTTTATCTTATCCGCAAGGGGGAAACCACGAATGGCGATTTTCTTACAAAATTTCCCCGAAGACAGGCATTTTTCCAAAGCATTAGATATTATTAGGTCTATACTGGCCAGTTCCAGTAAAAAGTCATAGGCGAAAGACTGTCTTTTCTATCCTTTGGGCGGTGCAAATTTTGTCTAGATTGATGTACATATCGGACGATTTAACCCCAAACCCTTGATCAATGGAGTGATGAATAACCGTGGCAACAACCGAACCCCGTCAATCCCAACCCCTCGATGTCGCCCAACTCCAGCAGGAACTTCAACTGCGGGATCAACTGGTGCAGCAACTGTCCCAGGAGTTATTTCGTCTCGTGAAGGGCAATGATGACCTGGCCCCGGAGCTAGAAGCCCAGCACCAAGAAGAACTCCAGCGCCTCCGGGAGCAGTTCCAAGAGGTTGAACAGCAAGTCGTTTTTTATCAAGAGCGTTTGACCCAGAAAGATCAAGAAATCTCCCAATTGCGCCAATCTGTTAAAGAATTAGGCGATCGCAGTCGGCGCTTAGAACAGGTGGTTCAGGAACTACCGCAGATTTATCGGCAGAAATTTGCTGAGAGAATGGCAACAGTTCGCGATAAAGTAGAGAAGCTGCAAAGGGAGAATCGCCAACTCCACGCCGACTTACAAAGTGTGAGTTACCGCCTTGCAGTGAAAAATCGTCGTCATAGCCTGTCTGAGATTGAATTACCCACATTTAACCCCAAAGGTGGCAGCCCCATCCCGACGTTCAGCACCCTCTAAGGTCATCATCTTAGTCAATGCTGAATTAAAGCATTCTGGCAAATTTATCTCTGCTTCCCCCGTTACGGAACGGATGATTAAGGCATTTAAAACGGCAATTGTGCAGCAGGCCGAGGGCACAGAAGTAGAAGTGCTCACACCGGCGATGGTTCGACACGGGGGCCAGTCCCAGGGTCGCGACGTCCTCGTTTGTCCCTTGACGATTGATTTACCAGAGCCTTTTTCTTTCACGCACCAAAAAGTATTTCAAGCCTGTCGCAAAATTGAAGAGCGGCGTCAGTGGGTACAGAAACACACAACCCACCGGGTCTGTAACCACAATTATTTAGGTGATCACTGGCTACCAATTATCTACACGGCGAAGGGGCCTTTGTACGGCGAAGTGATCGGTGAAGGGGTAATGCCCAACTCCTACCACCAGCCCATCGACCTCCGGGATGAACAGCGCCAAAGCTTGTATTATCTGGGCTACCAACTCCTCGATTCCATTGGGGCTACGCCTGGGGTTTACCTGCTACAGTTTTCCTTCTCGCCGGAAAAGCGGTTGATTTTTGATCGACTCTGGCCTTTCCCGGCAGCACCGGCGATCGCCTCTCTGCGCTGCCAACAACCAGACCTGTTTACCTGCCATTGGCATTGTCTGACGGGGCAAAGTATTCCTGATGTGATTATTCCCCATTACCTCGCATCCTAAAGTTTCCCTGAAATTTCCCTGGGGATGTGAGCGATCGCTGACTTATCAGCCATATCAGTAAATAACTGTCAAAAAATTAAACGAATCATCTCAGAGGCTGTGGCGATCGCCGTTTCCTGATTAACAATAGGCCCAATGGCCCCAGGTCATAAATGCTTTAGGACAACGGTAAACAGCATCAGTTATGGGAAACGTAAAAAAAATTGGTGTACTCACCAGTGGCGGCGACTGCTCCGGCTTGAATGCAGCGATTCGGGCTGTAACTCGCTGTGCCCGACATCAATACGGTTGGGAAGTGATTGGTATCTGTCGAGCGACCCTAGGCCTGCTCCAGGAGCCACCAGAAACCATCGTCCTCACCGAAGATCAAGTCGATACTTGGTTAACGATGGGGGGCACCATGTTAGGGACAACCAATAAAGGTAATCCCTTTGCTTTTCCCATGGAAGACGGTTCCCTAAAGGATCGCTCCCAGGAAATTGGCGAAGCTTATCACCGCTTGGGGCTGGATGCACTGGTCGGGATTGGCGGCGATGGTAGCTTGGCGATTCTCCAGAAATTAGCCCACCTGGGGGGCATGAACCTCGTGGGCATTCCCAAGACCATTGACAATGATGTGGGCATTACAGAGCGTTCCATTGGGTTTGAAACAGCGGTCAATATTGCCACGGAAGCTTTAGATCGACTGCATTTTACGGCGGCAAGTCACAACCGAGTAATGATTGTGGAAGTCATGGGGCGAGATGCCGGCCACATCGCCTTAAATGCGGGGATTGCTGGCGGTGCCCATGTGATCTTGATTCCAGAGATTGCCTACGACTTACAGACGGTGTGTGAGTTTATTTGCGATCGCCAAAATTCCGGTAATGATCATACCCTTGTCGTTGTTTCAGAGGCGGTCTGTACCACCTCTGGGGAAACCCTCAAACATGAATTGCAATTTGGGGAATGTCGTCTGGGGGGCATCGGTCAATACATGGGCGATGAGGTAGCCAAAAAGACTGGCGCAGAAACGCGGGTAACGGTATTGGGCCACATCCAACGGGGGGGCATCGCCTCGCCCCTAGACCGTTTGTTGGCTTCGGCCTTTGGGGTCGCGGCGGTGGATTTGATCGCCCAGGGCAAATTTGACCATATGGTGACTTGGCAAAATGGCCAGGTGTCTAGTGCGCCCATTAGTGAAGCCATTGAGATCAATCGGGTTGTTGATCCGGAGGGAACTTTGGTGAAAACCGCGCGGGGCTTAGGGATTTGTCTCGGCGATCGCCCAGGCGAAATTTAAGCCGCCCAGAACTCTAGGGAGAAGCTGGCTCCAGCAAGGGCTGTAGGTCGAGGGGCACCTGGTTTGCGGTTTCTAATTGCATCCCCTCTCCCCATTGGCGTAGGGGCAGGGTCAGATCCGCAAAAAACTGCGTTGGGTCTGTCTCTGGCTTCAAAATTAGAAGCGTCGTACAAGGGCCGCCTTTCGTTTGAGTCAGAGCACAAATTGCTTCCCGTTCTGGGGTGGCTGGGTTGGGCTGATAGGTGAGGGCGCGGAGTTGCTGTGGCACTAGGGAATCTAGGCGCTGGGCGACCTGCTCACAACGACTTTTGGGGGACACATCCCCTTCCATGCCCGGCACCATTTGCAGCCAAGGTTGCGGTTGCCCTTGGCCCTGATGAAAGACTGTCCACATCAATTCTCCTGTTTGGGGTTCTATGACGGGCTGACAGGTAAACTGCCGGGGTTTAAGAATATTGCGCCCCAGGGCATTGCTGACCCCCACCGTCAGGCCCACCGTGAGAAAGGCGATCGCCACTACGCCGCCCAACAATAATTGATAAGGCTCTAACATCATCAACTTCGCCATTGTGTTTCCCTAATACTTCACCATGATTATCTGTCGGGGATGACCCCAAAAAAGTTTCCCGATTAGAACCTAAATTTCCAGAATTTTGCCTATTTCGTCCGATTAATAAGGTAATTGGGAATAGGCGGCCTGGGAAATGGTCGGCAACTCCGCATATTTGCCGAGGATCGATTGCACCATTGCATAGAGGCAAGCCACTAAAGTACCAAGAAAGGCAACATTTGAAAGGGTTTCAACGAGAAGACTGCCGCCCCCAAAGCCAAAAAAGCGAATTAAAATCCCGAACAACACCAGGGCAATGTCAATCAAGATCGCCTGGAGGGTATTGAAGCGAATGAAGTGGCTAATTTTGCTGTTGCGTACCACCGCAGCATAGAGAATGAAGAAAATAATCAGCCCCGCAAAGGGAAACGAATAAAGGCGGATTAGGGGTTGTAAAGGCACGTAGATCACCGCCAGAATCGGAAAGCGCATTAAAAACGGCAGACCGAAGGGCAAAGCGTAGACGAGGGGTAATAGGTAAGGCAAGGCCCCAAATAAACGATCTGTGGGTTCAGTGGTAGTGGACATAAAACTTTTTGTGCAATGGACTAGCTCCTATTCTACAGAGAAGTCTTGAAGAAGTTCTGTGGCGATCGCCAGGGCCAAACAATGGGAAAAATTAAACGAAATTCAGGAATTTTGCGGCGATTTCCCCTGCATCCTGACAAAAGGCAGTAGAATTGTAAACATTTGTTAATCTCTTTTTGAAACTGAATGCAAAGTACAGTCCGCTCCCCAGGGAGTCGCGAGTCTCTACGGCAAGATCTGCCCTTCACCCTCAAGGATGTGAAAGCAGCCATCCCAGACTACTGTTTTCAGCCTTCTGTCTTCCGTTCCCTCGCCTATTTTTTTCTTGATATTGGGATCATCGCTGGCCTCTATGCGATCGCCGCTTATTTAGATTCTTGGTTTTTCTATCCCATTTTTTGGTTTGCCCAGGGCACCATGTTTTGGGCTTTGTTTGTGGTCGGCCATGATTGCGGCCACGGATCTTTTTCTAAGTCCAAATGGCTCAATAACTTGATTGGGCATTTGAGCCACACGCCGATTTTGGTGCCTTTCCATGGTTGGCGTATTTCCCATCGCACCCACCACTCCAACACGGGCAACATTGATACCGATGAGAGTTGGTACCCAATCCCAGAGTCAAAATACGACCAGATGGGTTTTGCGGAGAAACTTGTCCGTTTCTATGCGCCCCTGATTGCTTATCCGGTTTATTTGTTTAAGCGATCGCCGGGTCGGGGGCCTGGTTCTCATTTTTCGCCCAAAAGCCCCCTGTTTAAGCCTGCCGAGCGCAACGATATCATCGTCAGTACCGCCGCGATTATCGCCATGGTCGGTTTTCTCGCGTGGTTTACAGTGCAGTTCGGGCTTCTTGCCTTTGTGAAATTCTATTTTGTGCCCTACGTCATCTTCGTGATTTGGCTCGATCTAGTCACTTATCTGCACCATACTGAGGCGGATATTCCCTGGTACCGGGGTGATGATTGGTATTACCTCAAGGGTGCCCTTTCCACCATTGACCGGGATTATGGCATTTTTAACGAAATCCACCACAATATCGGCACCCACGTCGCCCACCACATTTTCCATACGATTCCCCATTACTATCTCAAGGATGCGACCGAAGCGATTAAGCCCCTCCTGGGAGATTATTACCGGGTGAGCCATGCTCCGATTTGGCGCAGTTTCTTTAGATCCCAAAAAGCTTGCCATTACATTGCGGATCAAGGGTCTAACCTCTACTACCAACCGAAAAAGTAACGCTATTATTCTCAACTGCAATCTTTTTTATTGATCCTAATTTCCCCTGGAAGTTAGGTTTTTTTGCGGCGATCGCCTGGGGAAAGCACCGGATTTTTGAGAGATCGCCTATGATCGAAACCGTTGAATTTACGACAGCACCACCATGAAGCGGGTTCGGGTCAAGTACAGTTCGCCAACCTTTTGGATTGGCCTTGGTTTAACGGGGATCTTGGGTCTGGGGGCGATCGCCGCCCGGCAACAGATACCCTTATTGTCCCAGAGCGCTGGCCAGGTGGAATCCTCTGAAACAAGCGATTCTGAAGTACTGGCCTTGGTAGAACAGACACCAGAGGAACGTCGGGAACGGCTTGAGGCGATCGCCAACGGGAAAAAAAATAGCCTTGACCGCAGTCGCGCCCGTTACCTATTAGGGATGGACTATCTCGTTGAACAGGATGGTGCCGCTGCCCTGGCCGCCTTCGAGAATCTAGAGCAAGATTATCCGGTGTTGACGCCCCATATTTTAATTAAACGGGGCCGCGCCTACGAATTAACGAACAACCCCGAACAGGCCCAGGTGATTTGGTTTGATGTGGTGCAAAATTACCCAGAGGATGCCGCCGCTGCCGAAGCTCTCTTTCGCCTCAGTGCCTACGACCCGAAATATGCCGATCAGGCGATCACCGAATATCCTGCCCATCCGCGCACCCAAAGCTTGATCCAACAGCGCCTTGCAGAAAATCCAGAGCAACGGGATCTGTTGGAATTACGCCTCAAATATGACGCCGATGCCCCAAATATTGCCGCAGTCCGTCAAGCTTTAATTGATAATTTCGCCGATCAGCTATCCCCAGAAACCTGGCAGGCGATCGCCGATAGTTTTTGGGATCAATGGCAATATGCCGACGCCGCCACCGCCTACCAAAAAGCCCCCGAAACTCCTCAAAATTTATACCGTCTCGCCCGCAGCTTCCAGGTCAATGACCAACCGGAGCAAGCCCGACCTGCCTATGAAGCTTTAATCACAACTTTCCCCGACGCCCCAGAAACAGGCCTTGGCTTGCGTCGCCTCGCCAGTTTAGTCAATGACACCACAGCGCTGACCTATTTAGATCAAGCCGTTGAAAAGTTTCCAGAAGAAGCCCCCGAAGCTCTCTTTACCAAAGCCAACCTTTTAGAAAAGCTCGGTAGCAATAGTTCCGCCAACCAAACCCGCGAAAAAGCCCTCAATACTTATAAAGACGGCACTGCAACCACAGAATACCGCTGGCAACAGGCCGAACGCTACGCCGCAGAAGGAAATTACACCCAGGCCATTGAATGGGCCAAGGCGATCGCCCCCTTGACCCCCGACCATTCCCTTGCCCCCGAATCTATTTTTTGGACAGGGAAATGGCAACAACAGCTCGGCCAAACCCAAGCAGCAAAACAAGCTTATCAACAAGTCCTCCGCGACTACCCCGAATCCTATTATGCTTGGCGATCGGCGGTACAGCTCGGTTGGGACGTGGGAGATTTCACGTCGGTACGCAGTCTCCAACCAGAATTAATGATCCCCGAAACTCGCCCTGTGCCCCCGGCGGGTTCGGAAACATTTCAGGAGCTTTATCGCCTCGGCCAGGATTTTGACGCCTGGAATACCCTCCAACTCGAACTCGCCAGTAAAACAGAACTCACTGTCCCCGAAGCCTTTACCCAAGGTCTGTTAAAACTGGCCCAAGGTCGCTATCTCCAGGGGATTAATACCATTTGGAATCTCAGCCAACGGGACGAACCCGGCGATCGCCAAGCGTGGTTAGCACTCCGGGAAAACGAAACCTATTGGCACGCCCTTTTCCCGTTCCCCTATGCTGAACCGATCCAGCGGTGGGCCGCCGAAAATGACCTTAATCCCCTGCTGGTCGTTTCTTTAATGCGTCAAGAATCTCGCTTTGAGAAAAATATTGAGTCCCCCGTGGGAGCAAAGGGACTGATGCAAGTGATGCCCAGTACCGCCGAATGGATTGCCCAACAGACAACCGGGAACGCCTATGCCCTCGATGAACCAGAGGACAATATTAAACTCGGTACCTGGTATCTGCGCTACACTCACCAGGAATATGACGACAATTCCATGTTGGCGATCGCCAGTTACAATGCCGGCCCTGGTAACGTTGCCCAGTGGCTCCAACGCTATGGCCTTAACGATCCTGACACCTTCATCGAGCAGATCCCGTTTAATGAAACGAAAAATTACGTCGAAACTGTCTTTGCAAACTATTGGAACTATAAACGCCTTTATAATCCCGAACTTCAAGCCAAGCTAGACTCTTTGTAGCAACTTCCTTGGCTGTTCGTGCGAATTATGATGCATAAACCTAAAGCAAATGTAAAGATCTCTCCAAAACCCTTTACAAAACTTTATTTTGTTGCTAGTATGGACACATACATACAAAACAGTTCTGGTTTTTCCAGAGCGCACCTTGATAATTTCATAGCAATCATAACGATATGACTACTACACTACAACAGCGTGGAAGCGCTTCCTTGTGGGAGAAGTTCTGTCAGTGGATCACCAGCACCGAGAACCGCATCTATGTCGGTTGGTTCGGCGTCCTGATGATTCCTACCCTTCTCACTGCTACTACCTGCTTCATCATTGCGTTCATCGCAGCTCCTCCCGTTGACATCGACGGTATCCGTGAGCCCGTCGCAGGTTCTCTTCTCTACGGTAACAACATCGTCTCTGGCGCAGTTGTACCTTCTTCTAACGCAATTGGTCTCCACTTCTACCCCATCTGGGAAGCTGCTTCCTTAGATGAGTGGTTGTACAACGGTGGCCCCTACCAGTTGGTAATTTTCCACTTCCTCATTGGTGTTTTCTGCTACATGGGTCGTGAGTGGGAACTTTCTTACCGCCTCGGTATGCGTCCCTGGATCTGTGTTGCATTCTCTGCTCCCGTAGCAGCAGCAACTGCAGTATTCCTCATCTACCCCATCGGTCAAGGTTCCTTCTCTGATGGTATGCCTTTGGGTATCTCTGGTACGTTCAACTTCATGATCGTATTCCAGGCAGAGCACAACATCCTGATGCACCCCTTCCACATGCTTGGTGTGGCTGGTGTATTCGGTGGTTCTTTGTTCTCCGCAATGCACGGTTCTCTCGTAACCTCTTCTTTGGTACGTGAGACCACTGAAACCGAATCTCAGAACTACGGTTACAAGTTCGGTCAAGAGGAAGAAACTTACAACATCGTTGCAGCCCACGGCTACTTCGGTCGTTTGATCTTCCAATATGCATCTTTCAACAACAGCCGTTCCTTGCACTTCTTCTTGGGTGCATGGCCTGTAGTCGGTATCTGGTTCACTGCTCTTGGTGTATCTACCATGGCATTCAACCTGAACGGTTTCAACTTCAACCAGTCCATCCTTGACTCTCAAGGTCGTGTAATCAACACCTGGGCGGACATTCTGAACCGTGCGAACCTCGGTTTTGAAGTAATGCACGAGCGTAACGCTCACAACTTCCCCTTAGACTTAGCAGCTGGCGAGCAAGCACCTGTGGCTCTGCAAGCACCTGCAATCAACGGTTAATACCGGATTGAGTCATAGGGCTTAGTTGAGAAAAGATGATTGCTTTGACAGTAAAACTGAATAAGTAATGATTGGCGAAGGCCCCTACCAAAGATGGTGGGGGTTTTTGCTTGCTTTTTTTGGGAAAATTTCAGATTGTTGGTATCGCAATCGCAGTTGAAAAAATATCTTCTTGGTCAATCATTAACAACTACTTTGATTTTTTAGCCATTCGTAATCTTGATCTTGGCTTTTTTGATTTTTCTTGGGTGAAATTAATACTTGATAGCCTGATGTTTTTTTACATTTTTGATAATAAAGGCGCATCAAGTTGATATGGGGCACCCGGCATTCTGTCCATTTGTTATCGGTGGCGCGGACTTTTTTGGCGGCGTAGGCTTGGCCTTCGAGAATATCTTTCAGGGCTTTGATGAGGGCGGCGAGGTTTTCGGGCTGGTCTACCAATACATTCAGGGAGTCCCGCAGAAGGGTGATTTCTGGTAGTAGAGTACCCACAAGGGTTTGTATTTGTTCTGTATTGAGGCGATCGCCTTGGGTCTTTTGTTGGGAAGCTGACTGCTGTTGGAGATTAAATAAATCAACTTTTTGTTGTTCTAAGTCAACTGCATATTCTTGTAATTGGGCTTTCAGTTGGCTGATTTCTGCTTCTTTGTGGTGCAGGACATCCTGTTGTGATTGTTCTAAAGATTCAAGAATTTCGTCAATGTCGCGGTTGTTTTCGCGGAGTTTTTTTTGGCTGGCAAGGCTTAATTCTTTTTCCCGCTGGAGTTTTTGTTCAAGGCGTTCTTTAATTTGAGTTTGGCTGGCAATGCGTTGTTCGAGGTCGGCGATCGCCTGTTGAAAGTCCTGGGCCTGATTCGCCATTTCTAAACTGTAGTTTTCCGCCTGGAGCTGGAGCTGGGATTCATAGGCTTCCTGTTGGGTGGCAAAGTTTTTTTTGAGCTTTAAAATTTCCTGCTTTTGGACGGTGCGCATCGTAAAAAACAGGCCAATTCCCCCTAACCCTAAGCCCCAAAAAAAAGAAAAGTCCATAGCCGCAAATGTTGCCTACCGTAGTTACCTTTCTTCCAATTTAGCGTAAGGCACTTTGGATTTAAGTGCCCGTAGAGCCGAACCCGCCCGTACCTCGACTCGTATCGCTGACTTTGTCAACCACCGTAATATCCAAATGCATCACGGGAACCATCACCATTTGGGCAATGCGCATCCCGGCTTTGACCTCAAAGACTGTATCGCTATGGTTGATTAAGATCACGCCGATTTCACCGCGATAGTTGGCGTCGATGGTGCCAGGACTGTTGAGAACGGTGACACTTTGTTTGAGGGCCAAACCGCTGCGGGGGCGAATTTGAAGTTCGGTGCCAATGGGAATTTCCGCCGCGAGGCCCGTTTTAATCAAGGCTGTTTTGTGGGGGGCGATCGCCACGGGTTCAATGGCATGGAGATCAACGCCAGAATCCCCATCATGTTGATATTTAGGAATAATCGCGTTGGGGTGGAGCTTGAGGAGGCGGAGGTGCATAGAAAGCTAGACGGTGGTGGTTTGTAAACGATGTTTGAGGGTTTGGGGATCGCCTTGGTCAACAACTCGGCCATTTTCCAAGAGGAAGGCCCCATCACAAAAGTCTAATTCATCGAGGCGATGGGTCACCCAGAGGGCCGTCATCCCTCGGCTTTTAACCAGATGTTGCACTTGTTTGACGAGATCGAGTTGGGTATCACCATCCAGGAGGGCCGTGGGTTCATCGAGGAGCAGCACTTCACAATGTCTGGCGATCGCCCCGGCAATGGCGACCCGTTGTTTTTGGCCACCACTGAGGGCATAGATCGGCCGACGGGCCAAATTACCTAAACCCACTGCTCTCAAGGCTTCGGCCACCCGCTGTTGGATGGTGGGGGTTGGTAAGCGTTCAGAAACCAGGCCAAAGGCGACATCTGCGCCCACGGTAGGCATAACCAACTGGTGATCTGGGTTTTGAAAGACAAAGCCGACGGGTTGGATCAATTCAACGGTACCCGAATCGGCCGTTAGGAGTCCCGCCAGAATCCGTAGCAGAGTCGATTTGCCACTGCCATTGGTGCCCAAGAGCATCCAAAATTCTCCCTGAGGGACGGCTAAATTGCAGTGACTGAGGATTTTTTTGTCCGGTTGCCAACTGAAATTTAGGTTTTCGACGGCAATGGCAGAACTAGACATGGCTTTGGGAGTGGTCACTGGGGGCCATAATCACAACGACACAGTAAACGTAACAAAAAAGAGGGCAGTGATCGCCCCCGTGGGTTGAGGCCAGAGACCTTCGTTATTCTGCCGCTTGGGTCGCAAAAAAGCCTGGTACCCGTCCGCCAGCGGCTGCACCACTTTTTTTGTTGAGGACAACGGCACTAATTTGATCACTGAGGAGGGCGATTTTTTTATCCTCATCCTTTTCGCAGGTGAGTTCGAGGAGGGTAGCGTGGTCGCCTTTCATCGCCTCTAGGACAGATTGATAGAGTGCTTGGGCAGTATCGGCTTCTTTACGTTGGACAGAAACGGGGATCGGGCTATATTTGAGGGTCAAATCCAGACTATACATGCAGGTTTACGGGTTATTTTTCCTGTTATTTATCTTAAACGGTTTGGGGGGTCACGGTTGGGTCGCTTCGGCGATCGCCTTGATCCGTCGCAGTTGGGCCTGCATATCTTTCTTTGTCCAGCGGGCGGCAAAGGTTTTAAAGCCCCAACGCACCAAAGGATTGGGAATTTCAAACTGAAAGCGGTTTACCAACTGGGTTCCTGTGGCATTGGGGATGCATTCCCAACGGTCTCGCCCCCGGAAAAAGCCCGTGAATTGCCAGACAATTAAACCTGGTTCCCGTTCTACGACGCGATTATTCAACACCAGGTTAACCAAGGGAATTTTTAACCAAAAGCGACTTTGACTTTCGAGGGCTGTGCTCCAGCGATCGCCGAGGGGTTCACACCGCAGCAGGGGATTTAACCAGCGGTGCATGGTTTCTAGATCCGTAAAACACTGCTCAACACAGGTGGCACTGGCCCGCACTTGAATTGATTGCTCAAAAATTTCCATCAAAATTCTATCTAAAGGTGGATTTTCCCAAAGTTATGAAAAGAAATATAGCGAATTTATCCTTTTTGCGGGTGAAAAATCCGGAGGATCTTTGTAGGGTGGAAGAGGCAACGTCTTGCCGTAAATTAGCGCAAAAACGCCCATTATGGCCGTGATTAGCGATGTAGTTATTTGATTTTAATTCTGAAACAATGTCACCTTTAATCAATACCTTGGGGCCTCCTGTGGGTGACCCCTATGCTGTTTTAGCACTCCAATTACCGGAGTCTCTACAAACCCTCGTCGGGGAAGATGTCGCCAATATCATTAAGGCGATCGCCATCTTAATCATCGGTTGGATCGTTGCCCTGGTGGTGAAAGCCATCGTCAAAGGGTTGCTGAATAAAACCGATGTCGATAATAAAATTGCCGCTTGGATCACCGGTCACGACGGCAAAAGTGATCTGCCCATTGAAGTTTGGGCGGCGAATATCGTTTATTGGTTCGTCATTCTCTTTACGGTGGTGGCTGTTTTAGAAACCCTCCAGCTTGACGGGGTTTACACACCACTGAATGAACTGCTTAGTCAAGTCACAAACTTCTTGCCCCAACTGTTTGCGGCGGGTTTGTGGTTAGGGGTTGCTTGGTTGGTGGCCACCATTGCCAAATTAATTGTGGTCAAAGGCCTAAATACCTTTCGCCTAGATGAGCGCCTTAATCCGGCGGACACTAGCGCTGAGACCGAGGCGACAGAAGCAGAAACGGCACCGCAATCCCAGACCACGAATATCAGTGAAACCATCGGCAATGCGCTGTATTGGTTTATTTTCTTCTTTTTCCTTACGCCGATCCTCGAAACCCTGGGCCTAGAAAACACCCTCGCGCCCCTACGGGATGTCGTGGATGAAGTATTGCTAATCCTGCCGGATCTCTTTGCGGCGGCCCTGATTGGGGTTGTGGGTTGGTTCATTGCCCAGGTGGTGCGCCGCTTGGTGACCAATCTGTTGAAGGCGACGGGCGTAGATCAAATTGGTGAAAAATTTGGTCTATCTAGTAGTGCTGGACGACAGTCCCTGTCTTGGGTGCTCGGTACCGTTGCTTATATTCTGATCTTGATCCCTGTGGCTATTTCTGCCCTAGAGGTAGCCCAGATTGAAGCGATTTCTCTCCCGGCGATCGCCATGTTGGATCAAGTGTTGATGCTCTTGCCCAAGATTCTCGCCGCTGCGATTATTCTCACCTTTGCCTATGTGGTGGGTGAATATGTGTCTGAGTTTGTGAGCAATGTGCTGACGGGTTTTGGCTTTGATAATGTTCTAACTTGGCTCGGCCTAGACGGAATGGTTAGTGCTGCTCCGAGGGAAGGCGAGGGCGAAACCGCGAAACCGGGTAAAACCCCTTCCCAAGTGATGGGGACGATTTCCCTGGTGGTCATTATGTTGGTGGCGGCGCTTACTGCCGTTGATGTGCTGCAAATTGAAGCTCTCACCAGCGTTGTGGGGGTCATTTTGGCGATCGCCGGACAGGTGTTAGTTGCCCTTTTGATCTTTGCGTTGGGTTTGTATTTCTCCAACATTTCCTACAAAGCCCTGGCTGCCTCTGGCTCTAGGCAGTCGAAGATCCTCGGTCAAGCGGCACGGGTCATTATCCTGGTGCTTGTTGGCGCGATGGCGCTGGAACAAATGGGCATTGCGACAAATATCGTCAATCTTGCCTTTGGGCTACTGGTTGGTGGGATCGCTGTGGCAATCGCCATTGCCTTTGGTCTGGGTGGTAAAGATATCGCCGCAGAACAGGTCAGAAATTGGCTTGATTCGATGAAAAACGACTAAATGCCCTTAAAAACGTAATTACTCTAGACATGGTTGCGGCCATGTCTTTTTTTTCGGTCACTTTGGCAGAACTTTACAGCCCACTAACGGAACCTTAACGCGCCGATTAAACAACTGTGCCACGCTTCCCATAGAAACTACGTTTCGTCATTGTGGCGATCGCCTCTCCCTGTGTCGTCATCCTTTTGGGAAGTCCTGTGAACAGCCAGCCAAACCTTCCACTCCCAAAGCCTTCTGCCCGATCAAAATCTGCGTTTATCCCCAATCCGCTACGTTTGGTTGCGGCTCCCTATCTTGCCAAAAATCAGGGGCGATCGCGGTTTTTGTTTATTGGCGATGCCACCCAGCCCATTACCGCGATTGACGTTGATCCCAATATTTCCAGTCGCTACCAAATCCCCCACGCCGCTGACCTGCCGATTGTGACCCCCTTTCGGTTAAAAATTTTGCATTTTAATGATCTACATGGACGAATCGCCCACCTTGCTCCAGAGGGAAATATCCCTGTTTTTTCGCGGCTTGTCTCCCGTTACCACCAGCAACAACGCAAGTATGCCAACAATCCCCAAGCTGGGGTGTTACTCCTTTCGGCGGGGGATGACATGGTGGGAACCCCCTTTGATGCGCTGGTTTCTGAATGCAACCATGCCTACGATCTGTATCAAACCTTGGGGGTCGATGCCGCCGCTTTGGGGAATCACGATCTCGATTTAGGCACCCATGCCCTCGCCAAAATGATTCAACGGTCGGGGGATTTTCCGGTGTTGTCGGCGAATCTGTTACCGCCAGCCCAGCTAAAAAAGGTCATTTATCCGGCGGCATTACTGGATGTGAAGGGGGTACGAGTCGGCATTATCGGCTTAACCACCTCGGCGCAAATGAAGGGTTCCGATGCGCGTCATTTAACCTTTGTCGATCCGGTGCAAGTTGTCAAAAATCTTTTACCTGTGTTGCGTCCCTATTGCCACGTGCTGATTATCCTCAGTCATTTGGGCTATGACCTCCATTCGACCAGTGCCACGGTAGAGGGTTACGGCGATCGCCAACTGGCGGAACATTTACCCTCTGGCGCAGTGGATTTGATTATCGGCGGACACACCCACCACATTTTGAATGAAACCTGTCTGAATCAAGAAAACATCGTCAACGGTATTCCCATTGTGCAGGCGGGAACTTTAGGGCGGTTTTTAGGGGAAGTGACCATTACCCTGAGAGATGAGCAGCAGCCCGCCACTGTGACCAATGCCAAACTGTCTGTGACTGCCGATCTGCCCGTCGAGCGAACCTTTGAGCAAACCCAGATTGCCCCGATCATTACCTCCCTACACCAAAAACTGAATCACCCCTTGGGCATGGTCGCCGATCACCCCGATTTAGAAACCGATGTCGTTTTAAATGATTTTGCCAGCCATGAATCCGCCTTTGCCAATTTCATCACAGCGGGCATGGTGGCACAGGCACAGAAAAACGGTTATGAAGTAGATTTTGCCCTGACCGATGCGGCGGTGTTGTGCGCAGGTTTACCCCCAGCAACGTTGGTCTATGGCGATTGGTTTGCGGTGATGCCCCATGCCGATACGTTACGGTTTTTCCAGATTACAGGGGCACAACTTTGGGATCTGTTGCAGGACAATGCACGGCGGGCAAATCGCTACGGTGAAGCCCACCTAGAACGGGGTTTTGTGCAATTTAGCGGGCAAATTCGTTACCAGATTCGGCTCGGTGAAAATCGCGTCGCGGCTCAGGTAACGGATATTTTGGTGCGGGGTACACCGTTAAAAGATCAACTGGCGCAAACTTTTACCTTTGTGACCCATAGTTTTATCCGGCAACCTGCCTGCCACTGGGAAGCTAAATTTACCCAAAAGCATCTGGATATTGCCCTGTTTAATCTTGATGTCTTGCCCAGCAAAGATACGGAATTGCTGCTGCGGGAAGCTTTGATCACCCACATTAAAACCTATGGCGGCGTGACAAAAGCGGGCGGGGTTGTTCGGGATGGACGCTTACGGATTGATGATATTTAATAATTCTTGGCATACATCAAGATCTACTCAATAACAGGCAATACTTTCCTTTTTCCTTGTCTCTTTTTATAAACCCTTATAACCCGCTCTAAAATCACAGATAACATGATAAAAGAACATAGTTAGGTCGAGAAAATGCGCACCCTGAAGTTGCTATTGTTTGCTTGTCAAATCATTGTTTTCGGAACATTTCTGCAGAGTGTAGCACATGCTGAGGACTCAACCCTTAACAGAAGTGTGCTCGACCTCTTGTCGAATTCAGGCCCTAATAGGAGGTGGTCAGATCGTTCTACAACTTATACTACAGAAATTCAGGGCTTTTACGACCGGTTTAACGATCAGCGAGGATGGAGTGATCATGTTCAAGGCATCACGATGACCGGCGATCGCCGGATTGTGATCAGCCATTCACTAGAGAATAGAGGTGAAAATAGTCAAGCCTGCGGCATGATCGCCTATTCGACGCCCTGGTCGGAAGGCATGGATGCAAAAAATCTTACCTGGAAGACCGAATGTATCTTTGATTATTACCACCCCAGTATTTTGCAAGCCCATGGGAATTATATCGTTGCTACAGATAACGACGATAAAAGAGGGATAGGCAATATTCGCGTATACAATTTAGCCAATAATCAATTAAAAGAATTACCAGATCTCCGCATCGAAAAGAAAACTAATTCGGTAGGGATTACGAAGTTTGGTGATCATGGTATTTTTCTCGTTCGGTCAGATGTAGCTGAATATGCACCTTCACAATTGGAAATTTACCGCGCTGAACGTGAAATATATTCATCTCCTGGTCAAGAGAATCTTGATCCATGGGTGCCACGGTCTTTCAAATCGGTAAAGTGCGATGATTTAGATCAACCAGGTTGTAAATGGCGACTAATTAAGACTTTTGATAATGTTTGGTCATCGTCGTCTGGTATGAGCCTGATCCAGCAAACTGATCGATTGGTTTTAGCGAGTATGTTTAACCAAGGAGAAATCGATTATATTGTTCTGCATGAAATTCTTTTAGATAGTGACGTTAGAAGTGTCCCGACCGTCCGCCTGGTCACTGACACTCTAACTACAAGCGATCCGAGAAACAGAGATAGGGATCCGCGAGGCCGACCAGGTGTAATTAGTAGAAGCACTTATCAACGCCCTGAAATTGTGGAAGTGGACATCTTTGATTTTAGAGCTTCAGATGTTTTTCCGAGGGATGCGAGAGCAGGCATAAATCTAGGACGAACCCAATTTGAATCTTTTTTAATGCGACCAAGTTGTCGATTCGGCTGCAGCCTACAAGTCATTGATGGAGATCTTTACTACATAGCAGCAGCACGAAATATATCTGTGGTACTTGGCAGCCGCGACTGGTTCGAGTTTTCCGTACATAAGGTTCCGTAAAGCGATGATCTCCCAATCGGAGAACGAGCATACCTTAGATAATTTTAACGCTGCTAAATCGGCATCAAACGGATTTACTTAGTATGGGCTTGTATCTTCTAAGTCACGTGAGGATCAAGATACAGAGCTCAGCAATGCAGTGATGCTATTTCCTAGTGAAACCTTAAACTAAACTTCACCTGGTTCCCGTTAAATAGGTGATGTTTTTTTGCTGTTTATTGCCCCTTGCCACCGATGAAAATTGTCATGTTCTCGATTAATCCCCTGTTCCGTGACCATGTGACCGGTGGCGCACCGAAACAGATTAAAAATATCTCGGTGTATCTGGGGGAAATGGGGCATGAGGTGGTGATTCTCTCGACCCGTTGTGCCGATAGTTGCGTTGAATTTCGCTGGCATGACAATGTGCTGGTTAAACCGATTTTGCGGTTCCATCAACCCTTTCCGCAGCCCTACGCCATCCCTGCCTATGACATTGCGAACATGATGCAGGATGTGGCAGCCCACCTCGACGGGGCAGATCGCTTCTATATGCACGACGGAGAATTTCTGTTTCCCTATGCCTATCAGCACATTCCAACGGTGGTAGCCCTGCGGGATAACGTCTATCCCGAAACAATTTTAGGGGGATTTCTCTTTCAAGGCGATCGCCTGATTGCGGTGTCGGAATATTCACGGCGATTTTATGGGGAGACAATGGGGCGATTTTTACCGGAATTACATGAGCGGTTATTAGTCGTTTCAACGGGCATTGATTGGGATATTTTTAAACCGACTCCACCGCAAGAAATTTTGGCGATTGTGCCTGTTGACCCGGAAAAAGATGCGATTGTGATTCATCCCCACCGCCCTGAACCCAGCAAGGGTTTACCTCAAACGATCGCCGTCGCTGATTTACTCGTCCACAAATACGGCATTAAAAATTTAAAAGTGTTGGTTCCCCGCTGGTTAGAGGTGGGCATTTCGCCGGAAGTGGCAGCCTTTTATCGGGAGATGGAAACGGAAATTAAAACCCGCAATTTAACGCAAAATTTCATTTTTCATGAATGGATTCCCCAGTCGTTAATGCCGCAATATTACAGTTTGGGTGCTGTCACCTTGGGCTTGGGTAATTTTGTTGAATCCTTTGGTAATTCCCCCTATGAATCCTTGGGTTGTGGCACACCAGCGATTGTGTCCCGTGTCTCGACCCATCGGGAATTATTGCCGGATCATTTAATTGATAAAGTCCATTTTGGGGATGCCGAAACCGCAGCGGCGATCGCCGCGCAAATTATTACAAAAAAACGCAAAACTTCCCCCAAAACCCTCGCCTATCTTCACGAAAATTACGGTGTGCAAGGTCAATTAGAAGGCTATGCTCAAGCGATTTTAAACGCGAAATGTCGTGACCCCCTCGCCTATCGTTATACGCCCATCACGGAGGAAACCAATTACCGTTTACCGTCGTGGTGTTACCTCTGGAAAGGGGGCATTTACCACGATTTTCTCGCCAAACACCAAACCATTCCCGCACTGCAAACTTTGCTCAGTGAATATCCTGAAGGGTTTACCCAAAAAGAGGCGATCGCCAGCGGCATTTCCCTTGCACAGCTTGAAACTTGGTATCATGACGGTTATTTGATTGTTCAATAGTCCGCAATTTCAGCACTGATAATCTAACTGAAACTTAAAAAATAATTAATGCATTTCAAGATGGAAAAAATTCATAGCAATTTAATATCAGCTGGATCTGCTTGTTGACATTTTTAGACTGTAACTGAGTTGAGAGTTATTATCAATTACCACAGAAACTGGGGGCGTCTTTTTTACATTGTGAAGTTATTTTTTTTAATTTCAAATCAAAAAATATTTGTTTCTTTTCCCTTCATAAACGAAGCCATAAGAAACATCGCTTGATATTATAAAAGGTAGCCCCCAAAGAATTAACACACAAAAGTTTGTTTTTGTGGCTCGCCATCGCCGCTATTGTTTCGCCTGTGTGCCATGTCAGCAGCACGTCCGCTTCGGTTTTCAACACCTGAAATTATCGCCAGTTTGCTGCATCAACCGGTTATTGTTTCGCCTGATCTATCTCTCATCGCATTGAGCGATCGCCTTTGTGCCGATCCTCAACTTGTTGGTGTGCTGGTTATGGCTAACGAACAGCTCCTTGGCACCGTTTCTCCTGGGGATATTTTACGGGCGATCGCCCAGGGGGAAAATCCCCAAACGGCCACCGCCGCAGAGATTATGCAACGGCCCGCCCCGACCTATCCCGTGGCCGCCCTCGACCAAATTGAATCATTATGTCAATACTTCGCCGAGCAGCAGCTTGCTTGGCTGACCCTTGTGGATGAGCAAGGGAAACCAGTGGGAATCTTGCCTGGCGATCGCCTCGCCGAATTACGCCAACACCTCGACCCAGAACCAGCCGCAGCACCGGAATACAGTCACCATGAACTGAAATTTTTTGAAGAAATTCTTGAAAATGCCTTTGCTGGCTATTGGGACTGGGATTGTATTAACAATATCGAGTATCTCAGCCCCAGTTTTAAGCGGATGTTTGGCTATGCAGATCACGAACTGCCTAACCGCCCAGAATCCTGGCAAAAACTGATTTTTCCCGAAGATCTCCAGAAAGTTAACCACAACCTGCAACAGCACATTGCTAGCCACGGCGAAATTCCCTTCTGCAACGAAGTCCGTTATCGTCACCGAGATGGCTCCACTGTCTGGGTGCTTTGTTCAGGTAAGGTCATCGAATGGGATGCACAAGGTCAACCGCTGCGCATGATTGGCTCCCACATTGATCTGACTCCCTACAAACGCTTTGAAGAACGCCTCAAACGCAGTGAAGTCTCCCTCCAGGAAGCCCAACGCCTGGCCCATATCGGTAGCTGGGAAGTCGATCTTGCCACCGGTAATCTCTCCTGGTCGCCGGAACTATTGCGGATGTTTGGCCTTAGCACGACCCAGGGGCCACCCACCTACGATGAACATTGGGCTTTAATCCACCCCGATGACCAGGAACGCCTCAAACACTGCGTTGAAACAGCGATGCGCACGGGCGAAAGCTATATGGTGCAATACCGTGCCCAACTGACTAATGGCCAAATTTTCTACCATGAGGCGAGGGGGAGTAGTCAAAAAGATGCCTCTGGCAAAACCATTCGTTTTTTTGGGACTGCCCTCGATATCACGGAGCGGGTCTTGGCAGAACAGGCTCTCCGGGAAAGTGAACTCCGCTGGCAATTTGCCCTAGAGGGTTCTGGGGATGGGGTCTGGGATTGGAATGCCCAAACAAATCATGTCTTTTTCTCGCGGCAGTGGAAAGCGATGTTGGGCTACGGCGAGGCAGAAATTGGTGACACCCTGATGGAATGGGAAAGTCGTGTCCACCCAGATGATTTGGCAATGACTTATCAAGCCATCCAGGCTCACCTTGATGGCCAGACAGAAACCTATCGCAGTGAACATCGGGTGCGGTGCAAAGATGGTTCCTACAAGTGGATTTTAGACCGGGGCAAGGTGATCGAATGGACGCCGTCAGGGGAACCCCTGCGGATTATTGGTACCCATAGTGACATTGGCGATCGCAAACAGGCGGAGCAGGCGTTGATTGATGCCAAAGAAGCAGCAGAAGCGGCCGCCCATGCCAAAAGTATGTTTTTAGCCACCATGAGCCACGAAATTCGGACGCCCATGAATGGCATTATCGGGATGCTCAATTTACTGCTCTATAGCGAAGAGCTCACCACAGAACAGCAAGAACACGCCCGCATCGCCCTTTCTAGCGCTGAATCTTTACTGATCTTGCTGAACGATATTTTGGATTTCTCAAAGATGGAAGCCGGCAAGCTGCAACTAGAAACGGTGGATTTTGATCTCCATCAATTTTTTGAAAATTTTGCCAAGTTGATGGCGTTTGCGGCCCAGGAGAAAGGTCTCAATCTCATTTTTGATTTACGAGGTTTGCGGCACGGTTCTATCCAAGGGGATCCTGGGCGTTTACGACAAATCCTGACAAATCTGGTAAGCAATGCCATTAAATTTACCAACCAAGGGGAGGTGGTGATTCGCTGTCAAACGGAGCGGGTTGGCGATCGCCTCGATTTTACCTGCTCAGTGACGGATACTGGCATTGGCATCGCCGCTGAGAAATTGAACGATCTTTTCGAGCCTTTTACCCAGTTAGAAGCAGGAACCACCCGGCGTTATGGTGGCACGGGTCTCGGTTTGGCGATTACCCAGCGTCTTTGTCAAGTGATGGGGGGCACCATTGAAGTGGTTAGTACCCCAGGGGAGGGGAGCTGTTTTACCTTTACCCTAGGGTATGGGGCGGGGCGATCTCAACTGTCGCGGATGACCGCCGATAGCTTGCAGGGATTAGAGATCCTCATCGTCGAAGAGCAACAAACCCAACGGGAAATTTTGCGCGATGAGCTCCAAGCCTGGGGCGCCACTGTCCAAGCCGCAGCCAATGGCCAAGAGGCGATCGCCCTTTGGCAAACCCAGCCCCCCACCACCGCAACGCCCCTCCTGATCTTGGATCATTCCCTGAGGGAGATCGATGCCCTGACCCTCGCCCAAAATCTCCAACAGCTTTACCCCCAAAAAACCTGCCAGTTACTGCTGCTCACCACGTTTCCCTACAGCCCCACCGATCCCCAAAGCTTCCCCCAACTCACGGCAACCCACCACCTTGTCAAGCCGATTTTATCCCGTCCCCTGTGGCAGGCCTGTCGGCGTTTCTGTGAAAATTTCGCCCAGCCAAACGCTAGAACCTCAGATTCTGGTTCCCAACCTAGTGGAAGCAAACAGGGCCAAAAAATCTCGGCCCGCCTCCTCCTCGTGGAAGATAACCCCGTCAATCAAATTATTATTCGGGGCCTCTGCCAACAGTTTGGTTTTTCCGTCGATGTTGCCCCAGGGGGCACAGAAGCCCTACAAATGCTCCAAACAACCCCTGAAAATCAACCCTATTGTTTAATTTTGATGGATTGCCTCATGCCCAAGATGAATGGCTTTCAGACGAGCCAACATATTCGCCGGGGTGGTGGCGGCGATCGCCACCGGCAGATACCGATCATTGCGCTCACCACCACCCTAGGAGAAGCCAACCAAGAGCAGTATTTGGCAGCAGGCATGAACGACTACCTCAGTAAACCCCTCAATCCCCAAACCCTTCGGGAAACCCTCAATCACTGGTTACAAGAACAGTCCCCGACGGGCTAACTTAACCCAAGATTTTCGCCCAGAAAACAAAAAAAGCACCCCGGAGGGTGCCCAATGCAGATATTGAATTTTTAAAAGGGTTCAGGAAAAATTACATCATTCCCATGCCAGGCATTCCCATGCCGCCCATGCCACCCATACCGGGCATACCACCACCCATGTCAGGGGCGGGTGCTTCGGGTTCGGGCTTCTCAACAACGAGGGCTTCGGTTGTGATCACCATTCCAGCGATGGAGGCTGCATTTTGCAAAACAGAACGGACAACCTTCGCCGGGTCAATGATGCCAGCGGCAATCATATCAACGTATTCGCCAGTGGCCGCGTTGTAGCCAACGTTGAAGTCACTGGTACGAACCCGTTCTACAACCACAGAACCTTCGGCACCCGCGTTATCAGCCAATTGGCGGAGGGGCGCTTCTAGGGCGCGGGAAACGATATCGACACCGAGCTTCTCTTCGTCGCTACTGAGGCTTGCCTTTACTTCAGCGACCTTTTCAGCGAGGTGAATTAGGGTCGTGCCACCACCAGGAACAATGCCTTCATCGACAGCGGCTTTGGTGGCATTGAGGGCATCTTCGATGCGGAGCTTGCGGTCTTTGAGTTCAGTTTCGGTGGCTGCACCAACTTTGATCACGGCGACACCACCAGCAAGCTTGGCGATCCGCTCCTGGAGTTTCTCCATGTCATATTCGGAGTCGGTTTCAGCCAGTTGCTTACGGATTTGGCTAACGCGGGCGTCAATGTCAGCTTTGCTGCCGCCACCGGAAACGATGGTGGTTTCTTCCTTGCTGATGGTGATCTTTTCGGCATTACCGAGCATATCAAGGTCAATGGCTTCGAGGCTGAGGCCCACTTCTTCGGAAATGACCCGACCGCCGGTGAGGACAGCGATGTCTTGGAGCATTTGCTTACGGCGATCGCCAAAGCTGGGAGCCTTGATTGCAGCGGCATTGAGGACACCACGGGCTTTGTTCACAACGAGGGTCGCCAGGGCTTCCCCTTCAATGTCTTCGGCAACAATCAGCAAAGGACGACCAGAACGGGCTACCTGTTCGAGGGCGGGCACGAGGTCGGCGATCGCCGAAATTTTCTTGTCGGTGATCAGGATGTAGGGATTTTCAAATTCAACGATTTGCCGTTCCTGGTCGGTGACGAAATAGGGGGAGATATAACCGCGATCCAGTTGCATTCCTTCGACTACATCCAGTTCGGTGGCGAGGGACTTGGACTCTTCAACGGTGATCACACCATCTTTGGTGACTTTGGCCATGGCTTCGGAGATCATCCGGCCTACTTCTTCGTCATTCCCAGCAGACACAGCGGCTACCTGGGCGATCGCCTCTCCTTCAACGGGCTTGGCGATCGCGACAACTTCCTTCACGAGGAACTTCACTGCCGCATCAATACCCCGACGCAGGGCCACAGGGTTCGCCCCAGCCGTCACATTTTTCAAACCTTCGCGGATCAATGCTTGGGCCATGACGGTGGCAGTGGTCGTGCCATCCCCAGCGCTATCGTTAGTTTTCGCTGCCACTTCCCGGATTAACCGCGCCCCCGTATTTTGGAGCGGATCACTGAGTTCAATATCCTTCGCAACGGTGATCCCATCGTTCACAATTTGAGGCGCACCATACTGCTTTTCGAGGAGTACATTCCGACCCTTGGGGCCGAGGGTGATTTTTACCGCATCGGCAAGGGCATTAATCCCTGCTTCGAGGGCGCGTCTAGAGTCATCCTTGAAAGAGACAATCTTAGCCATAGGAGTTTGCGTTATAAAGTTTACGTCACTAGCAAATTTAGCACTCCTAGGGGGCGACTGCTAATGTTTTCTGGTTTCGGCGACGCAAACGGGCCAAAAGCTTTGAAAAAAGGCTTTTCAAGCAATTTGTCTTCTGTGTCTACATATTTTCTTTAAAAAATCAAGTGAGGGATCTCATACCTTTCCCCCCAATGAACCGAAACCCTACCCCCTACTTTTTCTCGGACTGATCTATTGATTGGGTGAATTTGGCGATCGCCTTTATTTAGGCAATGAAGGTGGGTTTTTGGCGACATCCCCAAAAGCCGATTCGCATCATCAAAACTCATGGCCGTCGGGCTCGTAGTCTATTTTGCTATGGCTTTGACTGATTTGTTCTTAATTTCCATCAACCCCTCTCTCTAAACGTTTCACAATTTTTGTCCTGATACTGAGGTATTTTTCTTATAAAAAAGAATGCTTCAGTCGCAGACTAAATATTGACTTGCTACAAAGCCACGCCGTCCATCAGTAGTTGATACTTCATGCCAATATCCGTCGAAATTACGATACCGAACTAATTCTCCAGTTTGCAGTGGCTTAACCACCTGGCTGGTCAACCATGGCTCAGATCTTAAGTTCACAATTCCGCCATCAAGGGTATGTACGCGCATGTATCCGTTAAAAGAAGAACTACCTATTGAACTGGCAGCCAAAGCATTAGTCAAAACCCAACCTGTTGTACCACCCGGGATAGTAATTTCAGTCCACCGGCCTGTGGAATCTCCCATATTAATCATAACTTCGGTGCCATTTTTTAAGACGCGAATAATAGTCGAAGCATTGTGACTAGGATATCCATTATTATCATAGGATGGTGTCGAATATAATCGGAGTCTTATATTGTCAGAGCTTTGAATTCTTCTAAAGTGATTGTCACAGATGTTAGAAGGGATAGAAGCTCTTGAGTTTGCCCAAGCAGCTTGAGGCGTTAAAACAGGGAGCAAACTTGATAAGGTCAGTAGAAATAAGAATTTTTTCATTTTTTATCATAAATTGTAAACGACGGGAAAAATTTAATGACTTTGACTGTGATGTAAAATCACTATGGCTTATAGCTAATCACTAATAGAACAGGCATAATCTAGGGCTTGACCAATATAATCATTGACAGGACGGTATGCATTAGGATTAACGAAAGCATCTGAAGCTAAAATGATAGCGTAGACTCTGGTTTTGCAATTTGCACTGTAGCGAATATAACCGGCTGAACTGCGGAAATCAAAATTAATAGCATTACCATTTCTGGAAATTGTATTAGTTCCAACCCACGTATAACCTTCATCGTAGCCACCCATGAAATGTCTTGAATTCGAAGTTTTTTCCCATTGCACTCCCTTGTAACAATTTTCAATCCAGACAGAATTGTGATCTCGGCATCTTCCATTTAGTGAGGGGCGGTTTATTTGAGCAACGAGTGTTGCTTCTACTCCGGGAGGCTGTAAATTTGCCCTAGTAACTTGAAAAGAAATCCCCCACAATAAAGATGACGAAATAAATAAAGACAATGCTTTTTTTGTATTCATGCTCATGGTTTAAGTTGAATATGCAAAAAGATGTGCGAAATAGTATGGCAATTAAAACTTAGATTTAGACTACAGATAATCAAATGAATTTAAAATCATTTCAGCAATCCCAGAGTTTTCGCGATCATAAACTGTCACTTGTACTGAATTTCTATTTGAAGAACTAATTACACCAATAGATTGCCCGGTACCACCGACACGATACATATTAATCTGATGGCCATTTCGATTAATTCGACTCACATCAGGAGTTTGACCAATTGTCCACATGAGTTCCGCATCAAAAATAGCGTTTATATTCACACCCAAGGAACGATATTGAGTCGGATTTTTTTGCCATGATTGATATTCTTCTGGACTAAGAATCACAATATTGACATCATTATACCGGTTGCCTTCAACGTACTTTACTCCTGCTCCCTGAGTTACTGCTCTATAACCAGAAGGAATCTCAAAGGAAGTTAGACCAGTATTTTCTAGCCAAGGCCAGCGATATTCAACTGTCCGAGTAGATGCTTGGGAAATATACTGTAAACCCTTCCAAAACAAAGTAGGACTATTTTCGATTTCTTTGCTTTTAGATGCTTTATATAGATCTTTATTAAGCGCAAGACTTGTTGATTCTGTTCCATAGGATTGTCTAGGATTGCTTATAGAACAGGCAAAATCTAATGCCCGACCCCAAAAATCACCGACCGGGTAATAACTATCGGGCTCTACGCCGTATTCTGAAGTCAAGATAATTGTATAAACTCTGGTTTTACAATTTGCGCTAAGACGAGAATATTGAGCAAAGTCATCATAGTGATCGAAATTTATCGCATCACCATTTCTCGAAATTGTATTAATGCCCACCCACTGATAGATAGAGTCGCCGAAATGGTAAACATTTCGGGCTGGAGAGCCTAGATTTTTCCATTGAACATTTTCATGACAATTTGGTAGAACCCTCGGATAATTACAAGAACCCTTTGGGGGCGGAGGCTCAACTTGAGATAGAAGTTTTTCACCTGTCATGGAAAGCTTTAGGGTTGCGAGAATAGCTTCCGGCTTTAAGCCCAAAAATAAAATTGATAGAGTCATCAAAGATAAAATTTTGTTCATTCTTCTAGACATATAGACAATTAATTTAAAAACTATTTTTCTAAATAAAACAACCTAAAAACATCAAAAATCTTCTCCTTATTTAAAACTTTAGTAAGTCCTCAATCATACAAAGCAACGCAATCATAACTCTGCTCGATGGGTGAACCAATGCGTAACCAAGCTTCAGGGCTACGCAGTCCAAAAATTATGCTTCCGTCTGCATTGCCGTAACTAGGGGTATTTCCTACTAATCCTGGGAGTTGATACGTTTTCCCATCGACATTAATGACAACTTCTCCGGTATGAGGCCCAGGATTTTCATCATAGAAGGAAGCCTCTAATTGTGTAGTTCTGCCGCTTGAAGTGGTGCATCTGTATGTCGATTGGGCAACAGGTGTTCTGATAGATCCTTGGGAGATATCTTGTAAGCCGTTCTGTGGAGAATTATACAAAATATAAGGAATATAAGTGTTGCTATTGCGAAGATGTGAAGCTTGTACTTCCGAACTGAATAGCTCCTCGATATAACTAACTTGATCGGCAACGTCTTCTGCAACGACTAGCAATGAAGGCTTAGGAACTTTAAAGGCTCGTAATAAAACATCTCTCATTAACGGAATGTTATCCAAATCCATTAATGTTTCTGCCACAATATCGACAACAACTTCTTTTCCTGGTAGTTCGTCACCATTTAATTCCGCTTGTCTAAAGATATCCCATAGCTTTTCATTAACACTTTCCATAACTCTTTTAGTGAGGTCTTTTTTTAATGGACTAAATGAACTAAAGCTAGAATCAAAGCCCGTTTCTAATATTTGCAAAACTACTATTTCAGCCATAGAACTCATTTGTTCGCCATAAACATACAAGCCAGCATCTCTGCCCTGGTGCGTAATTACAAGTCGGCCTCCTGGTGGAATATCTATATTTTTCAGCGTCGTTACCTGAGAGTTCGTGACATTCCTTGGATCAATAGGAGAAAACTTTTTAGAAAACACATCCCACAAACCAATAATAAATGCTTTCTGAGCTGCATAGAGTCCTGATTCGGGAACATGGGGCCGTATAAGCCGACTTTCAATCCGTTTTCCAGAACTATCATAGACAAGGGCTGCTGCAGCTACTCTAGTCAGATTATAGACATTAAAACTATTTCTAATAGTTCCATCTTCTAAAATATGGCCTGAATAATTATCAATAACAAATAAAGCTCGGTTAGCACTAGAGCCAACATATTTAGGGTCTTGAGATGATTCCTCTTTAAGGGGAACATCTAATGATGATGTGGTAGAGTCTGAATTAAAATGTACTCTTGAAGCGTTGAGAACCCAACCGTCATCATAGATGCCCATCCATTGACCATCAACGATGACTTTCTCCCCGGAAAGTTTAAACCCTCGTCCTGAAGGACAAAAGAAACCCCACCAACCTATAGTTGAGCCATCATCAACTTTTTGGCCGTTACTATATATTTCAGTGCTGCCATCATATGATAATCTGACGGAAACTTTTTCCCCACTAGCAGCAGATTCAAATGCAGCGAGACGATTGCCACACCAATGAGCTACGATGGTTAATTCAATTGAGTCTTTCCCCTTTTGACGCAAACGAGAGCTATTTTGCTTAACGGAAACAAGCCTATCTTCAGCTTGATTCAAAGAATATTTTTTTGTCTTTATAAGACTTGGATTCGATAAAGCTATTCGAGGTATTAGGACTGGCAGAAAGCCAAGCAAAGCAGCTAAAAGTAAAATTTGCCTCATCGAATTAGATGAATTAGATAAAATTGATTTCTTTGATAAATTGCGAAAAAATGGCTTGATTTTCATGATTCTAAATCAGATGTTTGTTTGGATAATCTATACTCAAAAAAAAATCATTAAAGAGTATTTAGTGAACGAATTCTAGATAGCAAAGAAGTAATAGCTTCAACGTCTAATGTGCAATCGCAGCCAATATCTACTTTAAGAAGTTTATTTTGCCCTGTGACATTACCAAGAAAGTGATAGGTATAGCCTCCGTCTGACACAATAATATGGCCAGACAAGTGGCTATTTTTGTATTCCATTACATGTGAACCCTTAGGGATTTGGCGTCCCCTATTGTCATACATATAGCCAGCAGATTGTATGGCTTGTTGCCTCAAACTCAATGAAGAATTTCTATTGACCATACTTAAGATTTCACCATAGGAACCAGAACCCCCAATACCGCCGCGTGCAACACACTGTACTATTTTAAAAACATCAGGATGTAAAATTTCAACGCTGCCATCTTGCCGTAGCATCGTCCTATAATTTTCAGGAATATCTACTTTTATGCCGAATCGTTCAAGCACAACTTCCCGAAAAGAAGAAGATCTTCGTTCTGTTATTTCATAATTACACCTAGAGTAAGATTGTGCTTTCACAGGAGTAAGTGGGGCACCCAACAAAATCAACAACATCAATGGTAAAAGTGAAATTTTAATCTTCATTTTTATGCCACCCTATAATTTATATGAAACTACCAAGAAGAGAGTGTTCTTACAAAGAGTACTTGCTGGACTTTTAAAATTCAAATCTTGCAACTTATCTTGATAAACAAGATTTTCAACCAAAAGAATGTTGATTCAACCCCATACTTGAGTATGGTATCTATATATTTTTTCTTGGCAGAAAGATTAATCATAAATATATTAATTCTTTACTTTTTTATTTAAATAGTAATCAAAAGTAAGCATAGTAGTCATAACAAATATTGATGCATCGTCCAAGTCTCAATATCTAAGCTCCGCCACATAAATGCTGGGAATCATACATCCTAAAATTACGATTTGTCCTCAAATTCTGAACACTATAAAATCTTCCTCTATCATCTCCTGGAGGACAATGTTGAGGGATAGAAATTAAACAAATTCTTACCGGATCATTGATTCGGGAATTTTGGGCAGCAGGAACTATGTCATAAGAAACTAACCCAATACCATTAGCAAACGTTATGTCTGTTCCTGATCCAGGAGAATTGACTAACCTTGATGTAATCCGATAAACCGAACTTATAGTGCATTCTCCGACTTCCTTAAAGGAGTCTTGAAAGATCAAGCGTCCGTGATGATATACTGCCACTCTAAAATCATCAACTGTGTAGACATAATTGCCGTTTTTCCAATGCGAAGGCCAAGAGTTTTTGTCTTGACTTAGAGAGATACATCCCGTGTTGTAAACACAACCTCTATAAGTTCCTGCTTGACGGTTTATTGTATATTCTCCTTTACTGCCTCGATAAGTGATTTCTGCACCATTAGCAGATAAGTTGTCTATATTAAATAAGCCGATGACACCTGTCAGTATTAGGGTCTTCAATATTATTTTCATCATCTAAAAACCAAGTTTTTTGCATTGTTTTAGCGGCTAGTCATAACATTCTTCGTACCAGGAAATCCTGTCATAATTCGAGCAGTTAGAAGCTTGTTTCCGATGAATGGCTTTACCTTCTGGAGAAACAGCAAAGGAAGCAATACAATCAGATTGCGGTATGCAAAATGTTACTACAGCTACATTATTACAATCTCTCATAATCATGTTGGCCCAGAAATTCATCAAAACAGGAGAATTCAATATGTTACTGATGCGATTGTAACTAGTTTGGGAGAATCCAGTATTAATGTTGTCTCCTGTTGATGGCCATGGAATAACCGTTATTGCATCGTTTCGAGTAGTTGGATTACCTCGACGGTTATTCGCACCATTCTGGGTGGTTTGGAAAAAAGTCTTTTTTGCTCCTTTCTCAACAATTTCATTGTTGATTCTATCTATTGTATTTCGACAACTAGAGTTGGATTGTGCTCTAGTTGCAACAGGTACATTGATTAATAAAGTCAAAAAAATCAATGCCGGAAATAATGACTGATTTTGTACTTTCATTTTATTTCTCTCCAAACTTCACTCAAGGCAAACTTTTGTTGAGTCAAGACTGAGTGAGGGCTTATAATGGCTAGTAAAATTGCGGCCAAATCAGTTGATTTCATAACTCTTAACCCTTGGGATATTTGTTCATATTATTTTCTTAGATTAAAAATAAGAAAAATATTAAAATCATTCAAGTGACCATTGGGCTACTTTCGCATTATCTTGACCTTGAGTTCTTACCAAGAGACGGTCGCCGTAGACATCACGAAAATAAAAAGAACAATATACTAAACCTTCACTACAGTTTTCAATTTCCCAATAGCCTTTATCCCACCATTCTCGGCCGACAGAATTCCATAGTTCGTCCTTGTGAGTCCAGTGTTGCTTTTGCGGTTGCCATCCTTCAGCAATCAATTTGCGACGTGCTTGTGCATATTCCAAAGCATATAGGCTAGGGATTGAGGAGTGCTGCCTTGATTGGTGAGACTGTGAAGAATTTTCGAGTGTCCATTTGTTAACTGTGGCATTCACTTGGCCTTGAGTTGTCACCAAAAGACGGTTGCCATAGACATCACGAAAATAAAAGGAACAATATACTAAACCTCCACTACAGTTTTCAATTTCCCAATAGCCTTTATCCCACCATTCTCGGCCGCTAGAATTCCATAGTTCGTTTCTGTAAGTCCAATGTTGCTTTTGCGGTTGCCATCCCGCCGCAATTAATTTTTGCCGCGCTTGCTCATATTCTAAACCGTAAATACTGGGTATTTTTGTATGTTGTCTAGATTGATTAGTTTGAGCTAACACAGGCTCCATTGGAAGAGAGCTAATCGCTATCCCCAGAAAAAAATATAGGCTAGAAAAGATTAATGATTTCATTTTTTTGAAGATAAAAATCTACCACCAAGAAACTAAATCTTAAAATACACTTAGCTTCATACCCAAACATACCTTATGGCACAAAGACTAGAAATAAACGTAGCAATTCTTAACTTCGTGTATTGATATCAGTAGCTATCATTTCTAAGCAATTGAAAGTGAGCATAGCGATCATGGTGGCTATTAATTATTCCCAGCAAAAGCTGAAATCCTATCAACTTCGCCATACTTTTAAAAGACTATTTAGTTTTTCAGTGATATTGTATGTCTACGCATTTAAGACTCAAGAACCGAAACCCTACCCCCTACTTTTTCCGGGGCTGATCTGTGGATTGGGTTAATTTGGCGATCGCCGCCTTGGCCCGTTGGGGTTGACCCCAGAGAATCGTTTCCTGTTTATAAATGCACATTCCTGGTTTGGCCCCCTTGGGTTTATAAACGTGCTTGGGTTTTGTATAAACAATGGGCACCTGATCGCTTTGGCTGGCGCGACTGTAATAGGCCGCAAAATCCGCCACCCACTGCAATTCCGCCTCATCGGGAACCGCACCGGGTTCTAGTCGTAATAAAACATGGCTACCGGGGATTTCTTGGCTATGGAACCAAAGATCATAATCATTGGCCACCCGAAACGTTAGATGATCATTTTGTTGGTTATTGCGCCCGATCCAGAGTTCTGATCCTCCTGGGGTGCGGTAAATATGGGGTTTAGAAACCGCTTGTTTAGCAGTGGGTTCCCGGTTGGTTTTGAGGTAACCCCCGTGGATCAATTCTGCCTGAATTTCCTGTAAAGCTTCCAAGTCAGTGGCGTTTTCGTAATTCGCAATTTGTCCCAAACTTGCTTCAATGTGTTCGAGGTAATGAATTTCTGTTTCTACTTCCTTTAAAAGCGGTTGCACAATGTGATTTGCTCGCTTTAGTTTTTGGTGTTGTTTATAAAAAGCCTGGGCATTTTGGACAGCATTTTTATCCGGTTGGAGGGGAATTTTAAGGCGATCGCCTGAGGCAAAATCCGTTAGGGCAATTTCAGTTAAACCCGGTTGCCACTCATGCAAATAGGCCATGAGTAAATCGCCGTATTGACGGTATTGATCCGCTTCGGTGGATTCCGTCAGGCGCGTTCGAAAAAGTTGGGCTTTTTGCTGCAATTTTCCCAACAGGAGACTAACTTTCTGGTTGAGTTGGTGGTGCAGTTGTTGGAATTGTTGTTGATTAAGGCGGCTTTGGTAATAGTGATTGAGAGTTGGCTGTAGGGGCAAACAAGATTCATCCGGCTGCCAGGTTACCATTTGATATTGGTTGTCCTGGAGCGTCAGGCAAAACTGTCGCTGTTCTAGGCAAGCGAGCCACCATTGCCACTGCTGAAAAAGATTTTCCCAATCGTTAGCGGTGAGGGTATCCGTCGTTTGTTCAGGGGTTAGTTGGGCCGCGCCAATCATCCCTGCTAGGAGAATAGGACTCACGCCCCGGTAATTTTCGAGGATTTGTTTTTTCAGGGATTTGGGTAATAGGGCGATTCTTTCTTGCCAGCGTTCAAAGGACTCTGTGGGACTGGGCGCTGTTTTCGTCAGGGCCGGGGGAAATTCGTAGGGTTGGCCGGTTTGGACGGGGCGGACGGTGGAGCGATCGCCACTAATTTGTTGGGCCGTAGTAACAATTTGCTGATCGGCATTGGCGAGGATTACGTTGCTGTGTTTCCCCATAATTTCGACATACAAATGCCATTGGGGGACTTCTCCAGGGCGACGGCCAAACTGAAAATCCACCACCCGCTCCCAAGGCTGGATCAATTCAATCCCCAGCAAGGCTGAACCTTTAATCAAATGGCGCAGTTGGTCGCTAAAGGTGAAAGTATCGGGATCCCTGGGGGGGCGATCGCCTAAATGCATTCTGGCGGCCTGGGGGTGCCAAGATAACCAGAGCCATTCCCGTTTTTCGAGGGTACGCAGGGCTAAACAGAGAGTTTGTTTGTCGTATTGATAAACCTGTTCGAGGCGCGCCGGCACCCAGTCCCGCTGTAATTCCGTGACCAGGGCCACCAAGGTTGTGTAGTCTACTGCCTGAATTTTCATTGCTGCTCGATTCTCCCCAATGCCGATGCCACGGATGCGCAGTCTTGGATCTTAGGGGCTTTCGCTAAAACTATCCAGGTAAGCGCCGATATATTTTTTCATTCGTTCGATGAAATAGGCCGAAAACAGTTCCCCATAGTCTGCTTCTACGAGGGCGATCGCCTCATTTAAACGGTGATGACCACAGGCGATAAACTGCGCCGTAGAAATGGCATGGAACTGCGATTCTGCCCCAGGCACATTATTTTTAAACGCATCAATGTAGAGTCCCCGCACCCGCCGCACATAGTCGGTTTCCCCATCGCTAAATTCAACGGTGCCGATGCTGGGAAACGACAATTCCACATTTTTCATAAAGCCCATCACCATGTTCATACATTGCCGGGTCTGCTCGATGGGGAGCGCTTGTTCTGCCCCGCGCCGATAGGCCCATTGGGTGATGCCGTTGGTCACTTCTAGGGCACGTAGTTTTGCTAGTTTATCTAGAGTTGCCGCAGGAAAGCGATCCAGATCTTGCAATTGCTGTTCAATTTCGGCTTGGAAACCAGCAAAATCCGCCGCAAAAAATTCCTTGAGTTCGTAAATTTCCGCTAATTTCTGCCAGTTAATCTGTCGCTGTGGTGCCATAATCATGCCTCAAGCTTCCGCGCAAAATCTACCATTCATCCCGCCGTCGCCGTTGGGGTGCCGTCCATTCCAACTCCGCCAATTCTGGGTCTTCTTCCAGTTCAATTTGCCACACTTCCTTAAAGGGATTGACAACTTTTAGAATTGCATCGCCGACAAAATCTTTGACAAACTCATCTTTTTTACTGAGCTTAAACTGTTCCTGCACTACTTCCGTGATCCCGCCATCGCCCCAATCCTGGTCATGGCGGAAATATTCGATGAAACTTTTGCCCGCAATGCGCGTGAGATAGGCCGCCGTCACCCCCTGGATTGCTTTGCCCACGAGATAAGTAGCAATGTTCGTTTGGAGAATCTTCGCAAGAATTTCCACCGCCCCTTTAACAACGCCCAAGCTGACTAGAGTTTTCCCCAGGGAGACGGCCAATTCTTTACCGCGATCGCCATCGATTTCGCAGCCATAAACCCGACCAATTTCCATCACCATCTGGGCATTCACCGCCGCCGTCGCCAACATATCCACCACAGGTAAGGGCGTTACAGCAATTACTCCAGCACCAATCCACTGGTAGCGTTCAATCACCTGTTCGGCCTGTTTTTTCCGTTGGTGTTCAATGATTTTGCGGGCTTCTTCCCCCAGGCGTTGGGATTGTAGGAGGAGATTATCTGCTAACAAATCATCCCCTTCAGCCCGCAGCACCACCGCTAAACGTTTTACTAGGGGCATCACGTCCGGCTCTGGGGTAAAAATTTCGCCATCCTCTAGTTCTACGGGTTGGGGATTGGCACAGACTAAAACCACGTCCTGGGGAGTGATCAGGTGTTGTACTTTTTCCTTGAGGCGATCGCCAATTAATTGTTGATCAGCGTCTGCGTAAACATCGATTTTGTTAAACACCAACAGCGATCGCTTGCCAATTTCAGCCAGCTCACAGAGGGGATCATATTCCGATTGCCGCAGATCGTTATCCACCACGAAAATCAGCAGATCTGCATTGGTTGCCAACTCCCGCGCCAGGCGATCGCGTTGGATGCCCGCTTCCCCCGCTTCTAAAATTCCCGGTGTATCCGTGATTAAAATTTGCCGATTCACCCCTTTGAGTTTCAGACGATAGGTCTGGCCCGTCTGGGTGGTGCCCATGGTCGCTTCGACGTTACCCACCATTTGCCCAATCAGCGCATTCACTAGAGATGTTTTCCCCGCTGATCCCGTACCAAAAACAGCCACCTGGAGCTCTTGTCGCTCAAAATTCGCCTGAATTTCCTGGGAACGGTTCAGGAGGACTTTCTGGGCCACTTTATCTTGAATTTGGTTCACCTGCTGTTGAATCGTGCGCAGATTTGCCGCCGCCACTTCTGTTTTTTCCGTGGGCAGTTGGGGTTGATAATTGACAACTTTCCGGGGCGATCGCGGTTTTCGTTTGCGGCCAAAGAGGTTGAAATAGCGCCAAAATGTCCAGAGAATCAAACCAATTAGGGCAATAAGCACCAAAATTAGCAGATTTGCCAGAAATGGCGCCGTAAAGGACACCTGGAGATAGAGACGATAGAGGGAATTCACCAACCACAACATCAGCCCCAGAATAATACTCAGGCCAATGAAAAATAAGGTGAGGCGAATCGGGTGCATTAACGCGCAAACTCTCTGAAAAACCTGATGACCATCATAGCTTGTCCCCCTTCGCTGAGGATGCTGTAACCCTTAGTTCACTTGACTCCCATTGTTTGTTTCCGGCTGTTTGGTCACGATTGATCTTGGTGATAGGCATCAAATGCTAGACAAGGGAGTGTTGGTCAGAACCAGAGGCAATCGCCTTTTCCCTTTTGGCAACCCAACAGTTGATATAAGAGAATGGAGCAAAAGCAAATTCTGACCCTGCAGACATAACCCCATCACCACAAACTCCTATGAAACGTGATTCCTACGGTGCTTTAGCGGGCGCATCGATCCCCGCCGCCATCCTCAGAGCCTCCGCCACCCTCAAACTCGCCGGTAATATTGGCTTCTGGGTACAGATTATCCTCGGTGTTGTCGCAGCGCTAATTCTCCTCTTTGCCAGTGCGAGCCTAGTCGGCAGTGATGCCACCAACGCCAACCAAGATATTCGCTTTAGCCAAGGAAGCAGCTTTGGGCTATTCTGTGCTGCCGGCGGTCTCATTGCCCTCATCGTGAGTATCTTTTTCTTCTTCCGCTACAAAACCATTGCCCGACTGATGCTCGCGGGTGATAGCTCCCTCCGGCCCAAGAAATCTTACACCATTCAAACCATTAAATTTGGCCTCTTGGCTAACCTCCTGGGCATGATGTTTGCGATCATTGGAGCCGAAGCCTTTGTGGGGCTCGTCCTCGGGAAATCTTTGACCATTCCCCAGGGGGCCGTTTTTTCCAATACATCCCAGCTCATTCAACCGAAAGATCTATTTATCATCCTGGCGAATACCCACACGATCGCCTCCCATTTCACCGGGATTGTCATTGCCCTCTGGCTCCTCGATCGATTGAATAAATAATGTCCTCACCGCTCCTGACGTGACCTATGCAACGTACCCGACTCAATCTCCTCCTGGGGGAAACCCTTGGGCAATTTACCAGTTTTTTTCAAAATCCATGGCGCAAGATGGCCTTGCTCGCCATTTTTCTCCTTTTTGGAAACTTTGTTGCGACGGTTTTTCCGCCGGCTATCGGCCAAGCCATGGCTTGGGATCCGATAGTTGCCATTGGGATCATTTTTTTGGCTGAAGTGATCAACTTTCTCTACTACAGACAAGGCGATCGCCAAACCATTGCCCAAAAAGCGGCCACAAACCCCACTGCGCCCCAGAGCCGACTCTTATTTCAACTGATGCATGTCTTCAAAATTGGGCTCCTGTATGGCCTCACTGTTTCTGCCGTTAACGTCGGTTCGTAGCGAATGTTACCAGAGCTTGCCAAGGGGGAGAAACCGTATCAGAATCAATTGTTCTAGGCATCAACCAAAAATTTCCCCTGTGCTAGAATCAACTCTACATAGGGACTAGCAGCAGGTAAAAAACAGGTCATGTTTGAACGCTTCACAGAAAAAGCTATTAAGGTGATTATGCTCGCCCAAGAGGAAGCGCGTCGCCTTGGTCACAACTTCGTTGGTACGGAGCAAATCCTCCTCGGTCTCATTGGTGAGGGGACTGGCGTTGCCGCTAAGGTACTCCGGTCTATGGGGGTTAATCTCAAGGATGCCCGCATTGAGGTAGAGAAAATTATCGGGCGGGGTTCTGGCTTTGTGGCCGTTGAAATTCCGTTCACGCCCAGGGCAAAACGGGTCTTAGAACTCTCCCTCGAAGAAGCTCGCCAATTGGGTCACAACTATATTGGTACGGAGCATTTGTTACTAGGCTTAATCCGTGAAGGGGAAGGAGTTGCTGCCAGAGTCCTCGAAAATTTAGGGGTTGACCTCTCCAAGGTACGTACCCAGGTAATCCGGATGCTCGGTGAGACCGCAGAAGTCGCAGCGGGTGGCGGTTCTTCCCGGAGTAATAAGACACCGACCTTAGATGAGTTTGGCTCGAATCTGACACAATTAGCCAAAGACAGTAAGCTTGATCCCGTCGTTGGTCGTCAAAATGAAATTGAACGGGTAATTCAAATCCTTGGTCGCCGCACGAAAAATAATCCGGTACTGATTGGCGAACCAGGGGTCGGGAAAACGGCGATCGCCGAAGGTCTTGCCCAAAGAATTTCCAATGGGGATGTGCCTGACATCCTCGAAGAAAAGCGCGTTGTCACCCTCGACATTGGTTTGCTGGTTGCGGGCACGAAATACCGGGGTGAATTTGAAGAACGCCTCAAAAAAATCATGGACGAAATTCGCCAAGCCGGGAATGTGATCCTGGTGATTGACGAAGTTCATACCCTAATCGGTGCGGGTGCTGCGGAAGGGGCGATCGATGCCGCCAATATCCTCAAGCCTGCCCTCGCCCGTGGTGAACTGCAATGTATCGGTGCCACCACCCTTGATGAATATCGCAAGCACATTGAGCGGGATGCGGCCCTTGAGCGGCGTTTCCAGCCCGTAATGGTCGGTGAACCTTCCGTCGAAGAAACCATTGAGATTCTCTTTGGTCTGCGGGAACGCTATGAACAGCACCACAAGCTTAAAATTTTAGATGAAGCCCTTGATGCAGCGGCAAAATTAGCCGACCGTTATATAAGCGATCGCTTCTTACCCGACAAAGCCATTGACTTAATCGATGAAGCGGGTTCCCGTGTCCGGTTGATCAATTCCCAACTGCCCCCCGAAGCCAAGGAACTCGATAAAGAATTGCGCGATGTCCTGAAACAAAAGGATGAAGCGGTACGCTCCCAAGACTTTGATAAAGCGGGTGAACTGCGCGATCGCGAAATGGAAATCAAAACCGAAATTCGGGCGATCGCCGCCAGCCAAAAAGAGAAAAATAGCGACATCGATGCCGTGGTTGATGCTGAAGAAATCGCCCACATCGTCGCCTCTTGGACAGGGGTTCCCCTCAACAAACTCACCGAGAGCGAATCCACCAAGCTCCTCAACATGGAGGATACCCTGCACCAGCGGCTCATTGGTCAAGAAGATGCCGTTAAAGCTGTATCCCGCGCCATTCGTCGGGCCCGTGTTGGCTTGAAAAACCCCAACCGTCCCATTGCCAGCTTCGTCTTCTCTGGCCCCACTGGGGTTGGTAAAACCGAATTAACCAAGGCTTTAGCTGCCTACTTCTTCGGTTCTGAAGATGCGATGATTCGCCTCGACATGTCTGAATTCATGGAGCGGCACACTGTTTCTAAACTGATTGGTTCCCCTCCCGGATACGTCGGTTATAACGAAGGGGGTCAGTTAACCGAAGCCGTTCGTCGTCGTCCTTACACAGTCATTCTCTTTGACGAAATCGAGAAAGCGCACCCCGACATCTTCAACATGCTGCTGCAAATCCTTGAAGATGGACGCTTGACCGACGCGAAGGGACGCACCGTGGACTTCAAGAACACCTTGATTATCTTGACCTCCAACATTGGCTCTAAGGTCATTGAAAAGGGTGGCGGTGGCCTCGGCTTCGAATTTGGCGAAGATGCGGCAGAATCCCAGTACAACCGGATCCGTTCCCTGGTCAACGAAGAACTCAAGCAATACTTCCGTCCAGAGTTCCTCAACCGTCTCGATGAGATTATTGTCTTCCGTCAACTCAACAAAGAAGAGGTTAAAGAAATCTCCGAAATCCTCCTTAAGGACGTCTTCAAGCGCCTGACTGAGCAGGAAATTGAGTTGCAAGTTACCGACAAGTTTAAGGAGCGACTCGTAGAAGAAGGCTACAACCCATCCTATGGTGCCCGTCCATTACGTCGCGCGATTATGCGTCTGTTAGAGGATGTCCTCGCTGAGGAAATTCTTTCTGGCCGCGTTGGTTCTGGTGATACGGCGATCGTCGACATCAATGAAGAAGGTAAAGTGGCCGTCAGTAAAGCAGCAAAACCTTTGGAATTAGCCAAGCAACCTGGTTAACTGTGACCAATCTATAGCCTGTCGATAACCCTAACGTTAATTAAAACCTAAGATGCCAAGAGGAGCTTTCGGGCTCCTTTTTTGTGGTTTGGTTATACGCAATCTAAGTAGAATCCTTAAGTTTTTCTGATTTTTTCGAGAAAATTTAGGGATTAATGTAACAATAGTTACAGAAAAAGTTTTGAGGCACAGTGAGGAAATCTCTATGAAATTGACATATCGTGGTGTTTCCTATGATTCTCTTCCCGCAACCTTAGAAGTGACGGAAGGGGATATCTTAGGTCGTTATCGTGGACAAACGGTGCGGCGACACTGTGTAACGCAAACAGTTGATCGTCCGGATGTTGAGTCAGTACTCCTCCACTATCGGGGTGGCACCTACGCGATTCAGCAACCTGTGGTTAAAGCGACGGCCCAACAGCAACAGGAAGCGGCCGCTGCAGCTTGTCCGGTACGAGTCCCACAGCTCTCTAAATTAATGGGTCAAGATGCCCGGCGTGTGCACTTAGAAAATATGCGTCGCAGCTTAGAACGGCGGATCCGCACGGCCCAAGCTCAGGGGGACGAACAACTGATTACCCTGCTGCAACAGGAATCTAACGCTTTATCCTCGGTGTAAGTTGTGATTTTGATTTAAACTCTTTCTGACTCTGGTGAGAGAACAAGGTAAATCTCCCCAGTAGTCGTAACAGTAAGAATAATGAGTATTCGTTGGAAGTGGATGGAAGCTGCTTCCTTTTTTATTGGGAAAATGGTCGGCGATCGCCTTGGGTCAGGTTTCCTTCTTCGGGAATAATGGGAATCAAGGTGTTTTGGAAGTAACCATGCGCATTTTGTTGGTAGACGATGAACGGGAATTACGGGGCGCCCTTAGCCAAGTGCTCCAACGGGAAGGGCATACCGTAGCATTGGCAGAAACTGGCCAGCAGGGGTTAGAACTGGCCTGCGATCAAGAGTATGATCTACTGATTTTGGATTGGATGTTGCCGCAATATTCGGGGGTTGAAATCTGCCAACGGGTGCGATCGCTAGGCCGCACAACGCCTATTTTATTTTTAACGGCCAAGGATACGGTGGACGACCGGGTTTCTGGTCTGGATGCTGGTGCTGATGATTATTTAGTCAAGCCCTTTGAGTTGCGGGAACTGCTGGCCCGGGTGCGGGCGTTATTAAGGCGATCGCCTGGGGGAGAGCCACCTAATCGTTTAAAGATTGCCGATCTCGAATTAGATATCGCCAACCAAATGGCCTACCGTGCTGGCCGGGCCATCCGTCTCTCGGATCGGGAGTTGCAACTCCTGAGCTATTTTATGGAGCACCCAGCTCAACTCCTGACCCACGAGCAAATTTATCAACACCTCTGGCAAGATGGCGATGAATCCCCCAGCAGTAATGTTTTAGCGGCCCTGGTACGCTTGCTGCGGCGTAAGGTGGAAGCAAAAGGCGATCGCCCTCTAATCCACACCATTTACGGAAAAGGATATTACTTTGGCGAGCAGAATACCTAGGGAGCTGTTTCCTTCTTTTGAATGACAGGGGGAGCCGGCACATCAACATTCGTAGGAGCTGGTCTTGGGGCCGCAGGCGGACTCGGTGGCGTTGCGGTGGATGCAGGTCGATTATTACTCGGTACGGGGGCAAGGGGAGGCACAGTATCCGCCGGATCAGTGAAGTCAAAGGCCGGTGCTGGGGGTTTAATTTCATTGTCGACCACAGCTTTATTATCATTGTTCGTCGGTGTTGTCGCCGCTGCCTCTGGGGTTGGGCGCTCATCAGAGGATGCTTCCGTGGTCTCTTGTGCTTCTGAATTTGTGGTGCTGGTTTTTTCTTCTGTATCTGTGGCAACGACCTTCGTTTTTTTCGCGCCCCCTTGGATTGGTTCTGCGGCAATAGAACCGACGCGATTATTCAAATTTGGTAATTTGGGAAAGTCTTCCACCGTCATGGCCGCCGCAATTTGACGCATTGCATCACCCCAAAGGCGCGCCGCTGTACTACTGGCTCCCCAGGTGGGTTTATTATCGTCATTGCCGAGCCAAACCCCTGTTACCATTTGGGGGATGTAACCAATAAACCATAGGTCTCGCGCCTGATCGGAGGTGCCTGTTTTCCCGGCTACTGGACGACCAATATTTGCTTGGCTGCCAGTACCGCTACTCACGACATTGCGCAGCATATAGGTCATGATGGCGGCACTATCAGAATCGATAGCTTGGATCGGTTTGCGGTTCGCTTGGTAAACGACCTTGCCATTGCGATCAAGAATTCGACTAATGCCATACACAGGCTGATAAGCGCCACCATTTGCGAGGGTGCCATAGGCGGCGGTTAGCTCTAGTAAATTTACTTCCCAGGCTCCCAGAGCTAAGGAATAGGTGGGCTTCATCTCCGATTCAACACCCATGCGGTGGGCGAGATTAATGATCGGGTCCCAACCCACATCAAGCATCACACTCAAGGCGATGGTGTTGATCGATTTTGTCAGGGCTTCTGTGAGGGAAACGGCTTGATTGCTGACGGTACCGGAATAGTTCTTCGGACGGTAGCCATCAATGGCAAATTCTTGGTCAACGTAGGTTGCATTGGGAGACATCCCAGAGGCGATCGCCGCTGCATAGACAAACATTTTGAAGGTTGAACCAGGTTGCCGTTGGGCTTGGGTGACGCGGTTATATTGATTATTTTCAAAATCTAAACCCCCAACCATCGTTTTAATCTGGCCACTGCGGGGATCGATGCTCACCATCGCCGCCTGTTCAAAGCGTTGGTAACGTCCGTAGTTCGTAATTCCTTCCGCCACAACCGCCTCTGACCACTCCTGCCATTGAGGATTTAAGGTCGTTTCAATGACAAAACTGCCCGTTTCCAACTGCTCTGGGGAAAGGTACCGTTTCAGTTCTGCCTTCACATAATCAGCAAAATAGGGGTATTTGCGCAGTAAACGTTGGGGCGTTTGCCGATTCGTTTCAATGGGGGTGGCGATCGCCGTTTCATACTCGGTCTGGGAAATATAACCCTCTTCCCACATCCGCTCTAGCACCTGATCCCGCCGTACTGTCGCCGCCTGGAGATTCACAAACGGTGAATATAAACTGGGGGCTGGCGCTAAACCCGCAATCATCGCCGTTTCCCCTAGGGTCAATTCTTCTAAATTTTTACCAAAATAAACCCAAGCCGCATCCGAGACACCATAGGCCCCGGAGCCTAGATAAACTAAATTTAGATAACTTTCTAGGATTTGCTCCTTGGAGAACTGTTCTTCTAATTTTGTTGCCAAGCGCATTTCCTTGACCTTACGCGCTAGGGTCATTTCCTGGTTCAAAAAGACAATACGCGCCACCTGCTGCGTAATGCTACTGCCCCCTTCTACGACTCTGCCTGCCCGAAAGTTCATGTAGGCGGCCCGTGCGACCCCCTGTAAATCCACCCCAAAATGCTCATAGAAGCGTCGGTCTTCACTGGCAATAAACGCCTCGGTTAAAGTCGTTGGTACGGCCCAGATTTTGACCCGGTCATGGGAAACAGGCCCCACCTCTTCAATGACACTGCCATCTGCTGCTTGAATGGTAAGGGTGCCAGGACGTGTATAAATTAAGATTTCATCGACATTTTCCGGCACCAGTGCCTCTAGTTCCTGCCAGCCCCGGTAGATGAGAAAACTGCCGCTGCCAACCCCAAGCACAAGTCCCGCCAATAGCCAAAGCCGCCAACGTCGTCTTTTTGATTTTCGCTGTGGTTTTTGGGATGATGCGCCGTTATCTGTAGTGGTTTGTGGTAATTCTCCCTCGCCCATGGCCACCCTTTCAGCACCTTGTAAGTCATGGTCAGAGCTAGCCCCAGGTTGTGACCCACTCTGCAATTGATTGGTGTTGTCTTCTAGGGGTTGAGACACTGACTTTCTGACAAAATTAAACACGCCGAAATCCTCTAAGCATGGCTCGAATTAAGCGATAGATTATGATGCATCGCGGTCTTTGATTCGGAGCCAGTTTAACAAATGTGCTCGAATATTCCAGACAGTCTATAGCAAATCGCAACGATTGTACCAGGGCGAATGATGAGGTTATTTTATTGTTTGATTAGTTTTTTAGTTAAGCGGGTAACGCGATTCGAACGCGCGACATTCACCTTGGCAAGGTGACGCTCTACCGCTGAGCTATACCCGCTTGCGTGCTGAGCACGTATACAACTATGCCAAGAAAAAACGAAGATGTCAAGGGTCTCATTGATTTTTTTTGAGATCCCGTTGGCGATCGCCCCAAAGCTTAAATTTTTCCCATCAGACTCGCCATTTCTAAAGCACTGAGAGCGTAGCCCCAACCGAGATTATTCTTAATCCCGGCCCGTTCGAGGGCCTGCTGCATGGTATCTGTGGTCAGGACGCCAAAAATAACCGGTACGCCCGTTTGGAATGCCGCCGCCGCAACTCCCTTGGAAACTTCAGCCGCAACGTAATCAAAATGGGGAGTATCGCCCCGAATCACCGCCCCAAGACAAATGATGGCATCGTATTTACCAGAATCAGCCAGTTTTTTGGCGACTAGGGAAATTTCAAAACAGCCGGGCACCCAAATGTAATCGATTTGCGCTCCTTCTGGATCAGTATTGACTCCATGGCGACGGAGACAGTCTTGGCAGCCTGCGAGGAGCTTGCTTGTTACCAGGTCATTGAAACGACCGATGACGATCGCCAATTTGAGCGCTTGGGTGTTGTCGTTATAGGTTCCTTCAAAGGTAGCCATAATGGATTTGTAGAGAAAAGGTGTAAAAGGGGGAAATTAATAAAAAAATTAAGGTGCAATCACGTTGAGGTTGCCAACGCAGAAGATTGCACCTTGGGGGAGATCAGGGCCGTCCTGATCGCCAAGCATAGGAATGTGCGTGGTTAGATCACGAAAAAATTCAGGACACCGACGGCAATGACCAGAACAGTCCAAGCAATGGAACCGACAAAAATCAAGGATTTGGATTGTTCCCAGTTGGTGGGGGAAGCATAGGCAACGGGGACACCAATTACCATCAGGAACGAAAGGGCCACGAGGGCAGCAAGGGCAAGTTGGAATAAAATAGTCATTTTTTAAAATTCTCCCAAGACAGCAAGCAAATGGGGTTTATGGGCTTAGGATGCCAAATAGGGTTTTGAAAATCCTAAAGTTTTCATTGTTTATAGTAAGCTACCAGAAAATTGACCTTCTCTGGTAGATGGGGCCGCAAGTGATTCTCAAAGAAGGCATTCTCGGTGAGAATGGGAAAGCTTTTCGCTTTTTATTGTGTTTTTTAAATTCCTAAAAGATTGTGACTGATTCTCCTCGAAAGTCTCGTTCGCTAGCTGGTATTGCGGGGGTTGTGGCGATCGCCACCCTGATTAGTAAGGTATTCGGCTTGGTGCGAGAGCAGGCGATCGCCCGGGCGTTTGGGGTGGGGCCAGTGGTCGATGCCTATGCCTATGCCTACATCATTCCGGGCTTTTTACTCATTCTGTTGGGGGGAATCAATGGGCCGTTCCACAGTGCCCTAGTAAGTATCTTGGCCAAGCGAGATCAAAAAGATGCCGCGCCCCTCGTCGAGACGGTTTCTACCCTGGTGACGGGGGGACTCCTGTTGATCACTGTTTTGCTGGTGGTCTTTGCGGGATTTTTCATTGACTTGGTAGCCCCAGGTTTAGAGGGAACCGTGCGGGAGTTGGCGATTTTGCAGTTGCAGATTATGGCTCCGTTGGCGGTCTTTGCGGGTCTAATTGGCATTGGTTTCGGGGTGTTAAATGCCTCGGATCAATATTGGCTACCGGGGATTAGTCCGTTATTTTCGAGCCTCAGTGTGGTGATCGGGGTCAGCAGCTTGATCTGGATTTTGGGGGAACAGGCCAGCGCCCCCGAATATATGCAGTTGGGCTGTATTGTCCTCGCTGGAACGACCCTCATTGGTGCGGTTTGGCAGTGGCTCGCCCAGGTGTTTGCCCAGTGGAAATCGGGCTTAGGTACCCTGCGGCCTCGATTAGATCTGAATATTCCGGGGGTAAAAGATGTGATGCGGGTGATGTTGCCCGCCACCTTGTCTTCGGGAATGCTGCATATCAATGTTTATACGGATATGTATTTTGCCTCCTATATTGAGAGTGCGGCGGCGGCGATGCGCTATGCCAATTTCATCGTCCTCACGCCCCTAGGGATTATTTCCAACATGATTTTGGTGCCATTGTTGCCTGTGTTTTCACGGTTGGCGGCCCCAGAAAATTGGGATGATTTAAAGATTCGCATTCGTCAGGGTTTGTTGCTCACGGCCCTTTCGATGTTGCCCCTGAGTGCAATTTTTGTCTCCCAGGCGCGGACGATTATCCGGATTATCTACGAATACAATGCTTTTGCGGCGGAAGCGACGGCCATTGTTGCTCCAGTCTTGATGGCCTATGGGATGGGGATGTTTTTCTACCTGGGACGGGATGTGCTGGTGCGGGTTTTCTATGGCCTGGGGGATGGGGTCACGCCGTCGCGGATTAGTGTTTTTAATATTTTTTTGAACGCGTTTTTAGATTTTATTTTAGTAAACCAATTCCAGACGCCGGGTTTGGTCTTTGCCACGATTGGGGTCAATATTTTCTCGATCGTCATGATGCTTGGGATCTTAAACCGTCGCCTCGGCGGATTGCCCTTGGGAGAATGGGGCTTAAATTTGCTGGGCTTAACGGGGGCAGCGATCGCCGCTGGATTTGTAAGCTGGGGAATTTCGCTGGGGGTAGAATCCTTGAGTTTCGGCCAAAACCTCTATGTGCAGGGCTTGGAATTATTTGTGGCGATCGCCTTTTCTTTAGTCGTTTTCTTTGGCCTTGCGAGTTTGTTGAAATTGCCAGAACTCGATATCTTTTGGCAGCGCATTAAGGGCAAGCTTAAGCGCCGTTAAGGGAAGCTAAAAGCCTTGATTGGTTTGGCGAGACAGATAAAGGTTAAAAATTGAGAGGACAAAAATTACCAAGAACAAGACGAGGCCAATGGTGCAAGCATAGCTAATCTCTAAATTTTGAAACGCCTGTTCATAGAGGTAATAGACCACCGTTTTTGAAGCGTTTAACGGCCCCCCCTGGGTCATCACATAAATTTCTTCAAAGACTTTTGTCGCCGAAATCGCTGAAATCACAGACACCAGCAAAATGTAGGGACGCATCAAGGGCACCGTAATATCTAGGTGTTTACGCCAGCCGTCCGAACCGTCTAGGGAAGCTGCTTCATACAGTTCTGGGGAAATCGCCTGCAATCCCGCCAGATAGATCACCATGTAATAGCCCAACCCTTTCCAAATGGTCACCAACATCACACTCCAGAGAGCGAGTTTGGGATCCGTGAGCCAAGGAATTCCGTCCCCTAAACCAACTTGCTTCAGAAGTTGATTAAAAAAACCATTGGAGGCATACAGAGCGCGCCAGGCAATTCCCGCCACCACCAGAGAAACGATCACTGGGGTATAAAAAGCCGCCCGAAACCAAGTAATTCCCCGGAGACTTTGGTTGACCAGAATTGCTAGGGCCAAGGAAAAACTCACCAGTATCGGTACGACCCCAATCAGATACAACACCGTATTACCCAAGGTTTTCCAAAATAGATCGTCCTGGAGCAGCAGGGCAAAATTTTTAAAGCCGATCCAATGGGGCGTTTGGGTCAGATCGTATTGGTACTCGGTGAAACTAAGGTAAAACGCCTGGAGGGCCGGGAGAGCTACCGCTAGGCCCAAAATGGCAAGGGCCGGTAGCAGAAAAAGATATGGCGTCAGGAACTTGGTTGAAAGTTTCATGGGGAATACCGGGGCGCAGAGTCAAAATGTATCTTAAGGCAAAAATCTAAGGTTGCCCGACATAGACGGTGATTTGGGGGCCGCTCCTGAACCAAGGAGAAGCGCCAATTTGTTAAGCTAAAGGTGATCGTTATTCATTATTTTTCAGCCCCTGTGGAAAATTTCCCTGGAAAATTCTATGGCCCGTTTCAATCGACGAACTGTTAAGCGTTTATATCGCAAGGAGCCAGTGTCTAGCTTCTTGATTGTGATGGGTTTAATCGAAGTGGTGATTGGGGGTGTCGATGAGCATTGGGGTCTATTTACCATCGGTTTGGGATTTGTATTAGGGGCGATCGCCATTCGCTGGTCTCGTATCCGCCGCGATCAACGGGATCTCAATCGGGTTTTACCACGTCGTTATTTACCCCCCACAGAAGTGAATGTGCCGCTGCCCCAGTTGATGAACGAAAGACAACGCTAATGGCAACGGCAGATTATGGTCTCAAAATTGGGACAGTGGCGCAACAGAGTAGTTTACCGGTAAAAACGATTCGCTACTATGCGGATCTGGGGTTGTTGACCACGGTGATGGGGCGATCGCCAAAGGGTTATCGACTCTTTTCGGCGGCGGTCTTTGCTCGGTTGGCATTTATTAAACGGGCCCAGTCCCTCGGTTTAAGCCTCGAAGACATTGGCAAGATTCTGACGGTACGTGACCAAGGAACATTACCCTGTGGGGTAATTAGGGAGTTATTAGAAGCGCAACTCCAAGAAATTAATCAGCAAATGGCCGCCCTGACGATCCTAAAGGGGGAATTACAGGGTATTCTGTCTGGTTGGCAAGATTTTTCCGATCAGCCCCAGCCCCCATCGACCATTTGTCCAAATTTGCAATGACCCCCCTCCAACAACGCTGGTTTGCACAACTCCGAGAACACCGGGCGATCGCCGTTATTCGGGCCACGGACTGGCAACTGGGAATAAAAATGGCTGAAACCGCCATTAACGGGGGATTAAAGCTCATTGAAATCACCTGGAACAGTGATCAAGCTGGCCACATCATTGCGACCCTGCGGGAAAAGTTTCCCACAGCAATCATCGGCACGGGCACTATCCTCACGCCCACAGATTTAAAAGAGGCGATCGCCTGTGGGGCTACCTTTGCCTTCAGCCCCCACAGTGACCGGGAGTTAATCCAGATTGCCCATCACCAGGATATTCCCATGGTGCTAGGCGCCTTAACCCCAAGCGAAATCTACCAAGCCTGGCGTTGGGGCAGTGATGGCGTCAAGGTATTTCCCATTAAAGCCGTTGGTGGCGCTAGTTTTATCCGTTGTCTCCAAGCCCCTCTACCCCACATTCCTCTCATTCCCACTGGGGGCGTTACCCTCACCAATGGCCCAGACTTGATCCAAGCCGGGGCGATCGCCGTTGGCCTTTCAAGTGATCTCTTTCCCCCCGCGATGCTCGCAAAACAAGAATGGCCGGAACTTAGCCAGCGACTCCAGCAACATCACCCTAGTCAATGGTAATTTCCACAAAAAAACGACCCCCACCATGGCGATCGCTATCTCGATTTGTGCAGATTAATTTCTAGGAAAATTTAATCATCACCATCGGCACCCAGTTGTTTGAGGTGAATATGCTTGCGACCTAAAGAAATTTCAAATTCATCACCGGGCTGGAGTCCCATTTTTTTGGTGTAGGCAGACCCAATCAAAAGATTCCCATTGGACTGTACACTAATACGATAGGTGGCAGCACGACCACCCCGACCTTGGGCATTTGTATTGCTATCTAACTGCACCCCTTCTGCTTCGATGAGAGCATTATAGAACTTCATCATATTGACACGTTCAACCCCATTCTTGGTGATCGTGTAATAGCCGCAAGCTCTTGCTTTTTCTTCTTTACTGTGGTTTTCAAGCTCCTTAACTTTTGCGAGCAGTGCATCACCGGTCAATGTTTCAATCTTTTTCTTTGTAGCCATTTACTTATTACGAATGAATGACGATAAATGAGAGTTATGGGATGAAGCCTGCGAATTCTTTTTTTACTTCGCTGCGCACCTTAAACTTTTAAATTAGCTGTTTCTCACGTTTATCTTACATTATTCTCTCTTAAAATAGAGGTTAAGACGATTTTTTTTGGTAAAAATAATCGCATTCTTTCCTAACATGCCAAAATTTTTTCAAAAAAGGTAGCCATGAAGCTAACCACCAGAGGTCATTACAGCGTTAAAGCTTTACTCGATATTAGTTTACAACCCGGTTATGGCCCCACCTCCGTAAAGGCGATCGCCAAACGCCAAAACCTCCCTGCCCCATACCTTGAGAAGCTGTTGATTGAGATGCGTCGAGCCGGAATTCTTCGTTCAGTCCGTGGTGCCCAAGGGGGATATCAATTACTATCGAAACCCGAAGATATTTCCCTAGGTCAAATTCTCCAGGCCATCGGTGAAACCATTGAACCGCTCCCCCACCATGAACCCCACCCCGACCAAGCCGAAGATTGGGTTACCTTTAGTCTCTGGCAGCGGCTCCACCAAAAACTCCAAGAAGCCCTTTATAACATTACCCTTGCTGATTTGTATTACGACGCCCGCAGTTGGAAAGCAGCCCAGGGAGAAGCCACAAGTTTTGTTATTTGAAGTTTTTACAATGTCTAATTTTTCTGAACCGAAACGTTATGGTGGTGGTTGTCATTGTGGTGGTATTTGCTTCCAAGTCGTCCTGAGAAACTTTCAAGCCCTTGACTGTAACTGTTCTATTTGTCGCAAAAAAGGATTTCTCCATATCATTGTCCCCCAGGCAGATTTCCATTTACTCCAAGGACAAGATCTGCTAACGGCCTACCAGTTTAATACCCACCAAGCCACCCACCTTTTTTGTCGGCGTTGTGGCGTCCATTCTTTTTATCTACCCCGCTCCCATCCCGATAGTATCGATGTGAATCTGCGCTGTTTAGATGAAAATCTATTAGATGTCTTTGAGATTATATTTTTTGATGGGGAAAATTGGGAAGACAATCTCTCCCAAATCACCTAAAATCTGGATCCTGTGCTGTTAGCTAAAAAATAAGATTGTGCTGTCGAGAAGATATCAACGCATTTGCCAAACCTTAGACCGTCGTCAACCTGACCTCACTGTCCTCATGGAGGATGTCCACAAACCCCACAATATTTCCGCGATTATTCGCACCTGTGATGCGGTGGGGGTGATGGCTGTCCATGCAATGAATCAGGTCGCAGATGGTGATGTCCTCGATACTTACTCCCAGGTGGCCCAAGGCAGTGAGAAATGGGTTGATTTAAATCGTCACCCTGACGTTACCGTAGCTATTGACCATCTCCACCAGCAAAACTTTAAGATCTATGCGGCCCATTTAAGCGATCGCGCCGTTGATTATCGCACCATTGACTATACGCAACCCACGGCAATTTTGATGGGGGCCGAACGGTGGGGGGTCAGCGACACAGCCGCAGAGCTTGTAGATGGTCACATTATCATTCCGATGTTAGGGATGGTGCAGTCCCTTAATGTTTCCGTGGCCGCAGCGGTGATTCTCTTTGAGGCACAACGTCAACGCCTCCAGGCTGGATTTTATGATCAACCCCGTCTGGACCCAGAGTTCTACCGTCAGAAGGTCTTTGAGTGGGGCTACCCTGAACTTGTCGCCCATTACCGCGATCGCCAATTACCCTATCCCCCGCTAGATTCAGAAGGTCAAATCATTCCAACCTGAGCTGAGTCAGCCCTAACAACCCCATTGCAACACACCCATGGCTGCGATCATTCTTGCCTAGGTGTTTTTCATGTAAAAACGTAATTCAATTCATGCATAGAACTCAAGTGCCCTCAAAAATCGTAGCTTTGGTTACACATTTTCAGGGTTTCCTTGTTTAACTTATGACCTATTAAACGCGCAAAATCTCTTTTAAAAAGATTTTTGTAGCTCGTTCTCTACTTTGCCAAGGATTATTATTTTCTTAGCAAAACCAACTGAAGATTACTTTCTTCTAAACAATTTGAATCCTCTATATTTTTTGCAGTTAGTCAGAAAATGGAGCTTCAATTGTGACTGGAGACTGATTTTATTTAAAAGTATTTTTCTTTGGGAGAATTCCTCGAAAGTATTGTTGTGCCTGGCTTTAACGTAGGCCAAGGGATTTCCTTAGCTGAATATCACAGCAGAACAAAAATCCAGAGCTAAACTTTTGAAATCAAATTCCGAAAAAGTAAAATTAAGTTCTTCATGAACAATTTATCTGTGGTTTAAAAGTTAATCTCAAAGCGCATTGACTTTAGAAAAACCAATGACCCTTTTGTTTCCCCATCGGTTTTAAATTAGGAGAAAATAATGGACTACGTAATCCCCAAAGAACTAGTAGATGCCAGTATCAAAGCAGGCGAAACAAAAGCACGTCTTTCCGTCAAAGATCTGCTCATCCGTGGCTTCTACTCTGGTCTGGCCCTTGGCGTTGCCACTACCCTCGCTGTTACCGTCGCTGTACAAAGTGGTCTGCCATTCCTCGGAGCACTTCTCTTCCCTTGGGGATTTGCCTCCATCGTGCTCTTTGGGATGGAACTGGTCACTGGCAACTTTGCGCTGATGACATCGGCAATGTTGGCGAGACGAGTGAGGTTTGGCAGAGTTATTAATAATTGGCTTTGGGTTTATCTGGGTAATTTTTTAGGTTGTTTGTTTGTGGCCTTGCTGATGGGGTTCTCCCTTACCAATGGTGGGACGGCTGACCCCAGCCCCGTGGGTGAAAAAATCATCGAAATCGCCCTCTCCAAGACCGTGGCAGTGAAAGAAATGGGCATCAATGGCTTTTTCCTCTTCATTGTCCGTGGTATTTTCTGTAACTTCCTAGTTTGTTTGGCTGTGATGATGGGCATGGTGAGTAAGTCCGTCCCAGGTAAATTTATGGGCTGCTGGTTCCCGATCTTCGCGTTCGTCACCCTCGGCCTGGAGCACATCGTGGTCAATATGTTCTTTATCTTGACTGGTATGGTTCTCGGTGCGCCGATCTCGGGTATGGATATGGTCTTCTGGGATTTCCTGCCTGTGACGATTGGTAACATCATTGGTGGTGGCATCTTCATCGGTGCACTGCTGTACTCGACCCACTACACGAAATCCCAAGGGCTACCTCAAATGGCGATGGAAGAATCCATGAAAAATCCTGTGCTGCGTTAGGAAATCAGGCTTAATCCACCGATTGCCAAAATAAAAATAATTATGAAAATGGGAGGGAGCGACTCAGATCGCTCCTTTTCTATGTTTTGAATTGTGAGGGCCAAGATCAACTCAAAGGATGCCGAAGGTTAAGCCACTGTAAGCGGTGAGGCGATCGATGAGATGTTCACCCATGGCTGTGGCCGGTGTCCAGAAGCCACCGGATCGGGATAGATTATCTTTGGCTAAACAAAGTCCTGCTTGGGCGATAATTTTTGCGGTGGAACCATAGCCAGGGTCGCGATCGCCAGTGACTTTTGCCATAAGAGCTTCACCCGAAGTAGTAATGCCCCAAAAGCGTAGATCATAAAATCCGGCTTGCTGTTGGCTGGGGGAAGGCCCTTCGCCGGGGGCCGGGACAATTTTTTCGAGGATGCCAGGGGCGATCGCCGCAGTTCCTCCCAGGATTTTAAGTAATAGGCTTAGACCCTGGGCTTTAAGCCAACCCCCGACACTGATCCCCGTAAGCAGCCCTTCGTCGTAATGGAACTGCTCTCCATAGGCCCAATTTTGTAGGACATTGGAGCGCAGCACAATGGGGGTATTCACCGCCGCCATGATAAAGGGCGTCACCCATTCGCCGAAAATGTGATCGATTTGTACCGGGATTAGGGGAGCTGGGTGCTGGGGATTGGGGGCTTTGGGACAGAGGGCGTAGGGATTAGCCAACAGCGCTTTGATCTCTGGGTCGGCGATCGCCTCTTTGATCAGATTTACGCCGCTGGCCGCCGTCCCCCCGGAAATGCCTCCCTGGGCTGTCTTAACGCGCATCTTAATTTGGCGACAGGGTTTTCCGAATCGTTTTAAAGCCCGCTGTTGCAAAAAATACACCCCAAGGTCAGACGGCACCGAATCAAAGCCGCAACAATGGACGATCCGTGCCCCCGACTGTTGGGCGATCGCCTCATATTTAGTCACCATCTTTTTGACCCACTGGACTTCCCCGGTCAGATCGCAATAATCGGTTCCCGTTGTGGCACAGGCCTGCACCAGCGTTTCTCCATAAAGACTGTAGGGGCCGACCGTTGTGAGGATCACCTTCGTTTGCTCGCAGAGGGCCGTCACTGCCCCTTGATCAAACACATCAACAACAAAGGTTGCTAAGATCTCCCCTGGGATGCCCAAGGAGTGCTTGAGTTGGGCTAATTTTTCGGCTGAACGACCGGCGATCGCCCAAGTAAACGATTCACGTTCGGCATGGTCACAAAAATAGCGGCAAATAATTTGGCCCACAAAACCAGTGGCCCCTACCACGATCAGATCATAGGGGGGTGACGATGGCGACATTTTTTCAGAAGACATAGAGCCTAGTGTCCCAGACAAAGATGCCCTTCAGTGTATCGTCTGTGCTAAACCTTTGTGGCTCGGTTGGGGGTGCCCCGTTCTGCATCCCGCACCCGTTTACCGCGCCAAACCAAACGGATCGGCGTGCCCGCAAAACCGAGATCCTGACGAAATTGCTTCTCGATATAGCGGCGGTAGCTATCGTTAAATCGTTTGGGGTCATTAACAAACAGAGAAATCGTCGGCGGCTGACTCCGTACCTGGGTGCCATAGTAAATCCGGCCCTGTTTCCCTTGGCGGCTGGTGGGGGGAGAATGCCAGGAAACCGCTTCTTGGATCACCTCATTAATCACAGCAGTAGAAACGCGGCGACGGTGAGATTCGGCGGCTTGATCAACTAAATCCAGGATTTTATTCACCCGCTGACCAGTCTGGGCGCTAATGAAGAGCATTTCGGCCCATTCCATGAAAAATAGACGCGCTTGCAACTCTTTGCGGTATTGGTTGATCGTGTAGGTATCCTTCTCGACGGCATCCCACTTGTTGGCAACGATGATCACCGCTCGGCCTTCGTCAATGATCCGACCCGCTAGTTTGAGATCCTGTTCGGTCACCCCATCTAAAACATCAATCACAAAAAGCACTACATCCGCCCGACGAATCGCTTTAAAGGCACGGTTAATGCTAAAAAATTCGGCCCCATAATCCACATTTTTTTTCCGGCGGATGCCAGCGGTGTCAATGAGACGATATTGTTGGCCGTTGCGTTCGATGATTGTGTCAATGGCATCGCGAGTCGTCCCAGAAATCGGACTGACGATCGCCCGTTGTTCTCCGGTGAGGGCATTGAGCAGACTCGATTTACCGACGTTGGGGCGACCAATGATCGCGACGTTAATGGTGGTATCTTCTTCGACATCGGTGATCGTGGGGAGGTACTCAATCACTTTGTCTAAAAGATCGCCGGTGCCACTGCCATGGATCGCCGAAATAGGGAAAGGCTCTTCCATGCCCAGCTCCCAAAATTCAGCTGCTTGGGTATAGCCCTGTTCGAGGGATTCGCATTTGTTCACGGCCAGGACAACGGGGACATTTTGTTGGCGCAACCAGTCGGCAATTTCTTGGTCGGCGGCATTTAACCCAGCTTGGCCATCCACCACAAAAAGGGCAACGGCTGCTTCGGCCAGGGCGATCGCCGCTTGTTCGCGGATTAAAGGTAAAAATTCTTCGTGGTCATCGAAAACAATCCCGCCCGTATCGACAATCTGAAAGTTGCGGTCTTGCCAAAAACCAGGCCGATAGGTGCGATCGCGGGTAATGCCGGGCTGGTCATGGACGATCGCCTGTTGATCGCCAGCAATGCGGTTGACGAGGGTAGATTTGCCCACGTTGGGACGACCGATCACGGCAATAATGGGGAGTTTCATAGGGACTCTGCTTGAATCAGGGGAAAAGACTGGATAATGACGGGGGGACTCGCTAAGCTTTAGTACAAGCGGTCTGTTTTGCTTCAAAAAATTATGATATAAACGCCAACATCAAAACTCAGAATATTTAATCATACCAATTTTTCAGGCGATCGCCCCGATTCCGACCCCCTTTTCTTACCCTTTACTCTGTAATTTTTTCCATGGCTTCCCACAATGAACTGCCTGAGGTGATTAAACCTCTCTTGATGTACAGTGGCTCGAAATTTGCCTACGAAGTGAATCGTCTGCGGTTACCCAATGGGGCCGTCGGTGATTATGGGGCGATCCGCCATCCGGGGGGCGCGTTGGTGGTGCCTGTGACCAATGAAGGTCAGTTAGTAGTGGTGCGGCAATATCGCTTTGCCCTCCAAGGACGAATTATCGAATTTCCGGCGGGAACGATTGAAACCGAGGAAGACCCCCTCAGCACGGTGCAACGGGAACTACCAGAGGAAGCGGGTTACGCCGCAAAAAATTGGCGATCGCTGGGGAAATTCCCCCTTTGTCCAGGCTATTCTGACGAATGGATCTATGCTTTTTTGGCGACGGATTTAGAAAAATTAGCCACCCCCCCAGCCCAGGATGCCGACGAGGACATTGAGGTGCTCTTGCTGAGTCCAGAGGAGTTGGAAGCGAAAATCCATAATGGCGATCGCCTCGATGCAAAAACCATTGCCAGCTACTACCTCGCTAAACCTTTTCTGACCCACTAAATACCGCGTTAGTCCAACGAAAAATTGAGCTAAACTGCTACTGAGATGACAAAATTTCCCTGAGCACAGACTAAAATCGGGAAAATCCCAGGATTTGGAGGCAAATGATGCAGCTAGGCGCACTTTTAAAACAGGTATCGGCCATTGAATCCTTGCCGGATCACCCGATGCTCCAGCAGGTCGTCAAAGGATTGGCGAGCAACTCCCAAGCCGTAATGCCTGGGGATCTGTTCATTGGTTTGCCCGGTACCCGCGTCGATGGAGGCGAATTTTGGCAAGGGGCTATCGAAGCTGGGGCGATCGCCGCTGTGGTCAGTCCAGAGGCCCTCGAAAAATTTCCCGCGACCAAGGGCGAATGCGTCATTCCCGTTGCCGATCCCGTGATCGCCTGTGCTGAAATTGCCAACCTCTTTTACAACAAGCCCACGGCAAGTTTAAAACTGGTCGGGGTGACTGGGACGAACGGCAAAACCACCACCAGCCACCTCATTGAATATTTCCTCCAGGCTGCCCAGCAGCCCACGGCCCTCATCGGCACCCTCTACACCCGCTGGCCTGGTTACGAAAAAATTGCCACCCACACCACTCCTTTTGCCATCGATCTCCAGAAAAACTTTGCGGCGGCCCTCGAAGCGGGAAATACCCACGCCGTTATGGAAGTGAGTTCCCATGCGCTGCACCAAAATCGCGTTAAGGGTTGTCAATTTGATGTGGCCGTTTTCACCAATCTCACCCAGGATCACCTGGATTACCATCCAACGATGGAGGACTATTTCCAGGCAAAGGCCTTGCTCTTTAATGACGAGTATTGCCATGATCGGGCAGTGGTGAATTTGGATAATCCCTATGGCGATCGCCTCGCCCACAAACTCGGTGACAAAGCCTGGGGTTATAGCCTCCAAGATGCCGCAGCGGATCTTTACATGGATCGTCTGATCTACACCGCGACGGGGGTTGAGGGCCGCCTAAAAACCCCCATGGGCACGGTAGAATTCACGTCACCCCTAGTCGGTCAGTTTAATCTCGAAAATGTGATGGCCGCCATCGGTGCGGGTCTGGCCTTGGGTTTGGATTTAGACCAAATGATTACCTGTTTGCCGCAATTCCAAGGGGTGCCGGGGCGCATGGAACGGGTGATCGTGGCTGAGGATCAAGACATTAGCGTCATCGTTGACTATGCCCACACCCCCGACAGTTTAGAAAATCTCCTGAAAGCCTCCCGGCCTTTTATCACGAAAAAAATGATCTGTGTGTTTGGTTGCGGTGGCGATCGCGATCGCACCAAAAGACCTTTGATGGGAAAAATCGCCGCGACGCAATCAGATTGGGCCGTGGTGACCTCCGATAATCCGCGTACGGAAGACCCCAAGCAAATTTTGGCCGATGTGGTCGAAGGGATTCCCGAAAATATCCAGTTTCTCGTGGAAGCAGACCGGGCCACGGCAATCCAACGGGCCATTTTAGAGGCCCAACCGGGGGACGGGGTTCTCATCGCTGGCAAAGGCCATGAAGACTATCAAATTCTGGGGACTGAAAAAATTCACTTCGATGACCGGGAGGAAGCCCGCAAAGCCCTCGGCGATCGCCACCCCAAAACCCCCTAACGCTACAATCAACATAAATTTTTCTATAAATTTCTCTGCCTGAGTCTAGTAAAAAAACTGCCCCCATGAGTGATCTGGTTCTCGATGTCCGTCAACTGCAGGTGGCCTTCACCAGCGAAAATCAAACCAATCTCGCGGTTGATCAAATTAGCTTTCAGCTTAAACGGGGCCAGACCCTCGGCATCGTGGGCGAATCCGGCTCCGGCAAATCGGTCACATCCCTTGCCCTGATGGGGCTGATCCAAAAGCCAGGCCGCGTCACCGGGGGCGAAATTTTCTTTAAGGCGACCCCAGACATAGAACCCCTCGATCTCCAAAGTTTGCCGGAATGGGAGCGGCGTACCTATCGCGGTGGCGAGATTGCGATGATTTTCCAGGAACCCATGAGTTCCCTTAATCCCGTTTATAACGTGGAGTTTCAGCTTACCGAAGCGATTTTATTGCACCAAAATGTCACCCCAGCCCAGGCCCGCCAACAGGCGATCGCCCGACTCCAGGAAGTGCAACTGCCCGCCGAGGTGATGAAACGCTACCCCCACGAATTGTCCGGGGGCCAACTGCAACGGGTGATGATTGCCATGGCGATCGCCTCCAATCCGACGCTATTAATTGCGGACGAACCCACCACTGCCCTCGATGTGACTGTGCAAGCGACGATTTTGCAACTGTTGCGGGATCTTTGTCAGGCCCGGCAAATGTCTTTGATTTTCATTACCCACGATTTGGGGGTGATTGCGGAACTTGTTGACGAAGTGGCGGTGATGTACCGGGGAAAAATTGTTGAGCAAGGCCCCATCGAACGGATTTTCAAAGCGCCTCAACATCCCTATACCAAAGGATTACTGGCCTGTCGGCCCCGCCTCGATCAAAAATTAGTCTTGCTGCCGACCGTTGCCGACTACATGAGTGTTGAAACCGATCCCGACACCCAAACCGTCGTGATCCAAGAGCGACAGCCGGATCTAAATTTACTGGCAGAAGTCTCCCTAGAGGCTGATAAAAAGCGCCTCGAAGCCCTAATTAAACAAAAACCGCTCCTATCTGTGCAAAAGCTCCAGGTGGGTTACCCAAGCCGTAATTTTCTTTTGACGGGACAACGGTATTTTATGGCCGTTAATAATGTTTCCTTTGATCTCTATCCGGGGGAAACCCTGGGTCTAGTGGGCGAATCCGGGTGCGGCAAATCGACCCTGGCCCGGGCCATTTTGCGACTGATTCAACCCCTCAGTGGCGACATTTGGTTTCGGGGGGAAAATATTGCCCAACTCCCAGCCCGCAGCAAACGTCTCCGGCAACTGCGCCGGGAGATGCAAATTGTCTTCCAAAATCCCTACAATTCCCTCAATCCCCGCATGACCATTGGCCGGGCGATCGCCGAACCGTTAATCATTCACAATATTAAGCGGGACAAGAAAAAACGCCTTGAGCGAGTGCAATATCTGTTAGATCGGGTAGGTCTCAATCCTCAATGGGTAAACCGCTATCCCCACGAACTGTCGGGCGGCCAGCGGCAACGGGTTTGTATTGCGCGGGCCTTAGCCATTGAACCCCAATTTATTATCTGCGACGAATCCGTATCGGCCCTGGATGTCTCTGTTCAGGCCCAAGTGTTAAATCTGCTTAAGGAATTACAAGCGGAATTTCAACTGACCTATATTTTTATTTCCCACGATCTCAGCGTTGTTAAATTTATGGGCGATCGCATTATCGTGATGAATAAAGGCAAAATCGAGGAAGTGGGTACGGCTGACCAAATTTATCGAGATCCCCAACAGGATTACACGAAACAGCTGATCGCCGCCATTCCCCAAGGATTGTAAATGCTCTATGGCACAATTTTGGCGTCGTTTCATCTTGGTCTGCACTGCTTTTTTATTATGTTGGCAGATCACAGTGTGGCAGGGAAAAAATCTTGGGGCGATCGCCCAACCCAATGTGCCCGAACCAACCATTACCGTTGAAAAGCCGGAAAATACTTTGTCCCAGGGATCGCCAGTAATTCTCGGCGACAGCACATTGTTTTTCATTGATGCCCGTATCGGCTCGTTTCCCCCAGACTTTCGGGCCCAGGTGACCTCCGAACGAATCCTTAAATTTGCCAAAAATGATCAACTCAGCCTTGATGATCTGCGCATTGTTGATAACGAAGATACCCAAACAGTGGACATTTTGGTGGGCGAAGAGACTCTCCTCGTCACCCTTGCTGAAATTGATGCCGTCGCTGCCAATGCCAATCGCTATGATTTAGCCGAACAATACACAGACATTATTCGCACTGAAGTTGCGGCATTTCGAGAAGTCCATAGTCTACGCAATATTTTGTTGGGGGTTGTCTATACCATTGTTGCAACCCTCGTTTTAGTGACGAGTCTCATTGTTCTCAATCGCTCTATTCCTAAGATTCATCGTCGTTTGCGAATCTGGCAAACAACCTGGATTCCCTCGATCAAAGTTTTAGGTGTCGAACTCCTGTCCGCTAAACGGGTGGTTGACTTAATCTCCGAATTGATTAAGATTTTGCGCTTAACAACCTGGCTAACTTTTATTTACATCTATGCCAATTTAGTTTTAAGTTTCTTCCCTTGGACTCAGGGACTGGCTCGGTTGTTATTTGAGTATGCTAAAAATGCTACTGTAACGGTAATTTTAGGTGGCTTGACCTATCTGCCTAATTTATTTTTTATTGCAGTCATTATTTTTGTTACCGCTTATTTTTTAAAGATCTGCAAGTTCTTTTTTACTGAAATTGAACGTAGCAAAATTATCATTCAAGGTTTTTATCCCGAATGGGCCATGCCCACCTATAAACTGGTGCAATTTTTGGTGCTGGCCTTTGCGGCAATTGTTGCATTTCCCTATCTACCAGGCTCCGATACACCTGCTTTTCAGGGAATTTCAATTTTTCTAGGTTTACTGCTATCCCTTGGTTCCACGGCAGCGGTAGCTAATGTTGTCGCTGGGACGATCATGACCTATACCCGGGCGTTTCGGATTGGCGATCGCATTCAAATTGGCGATACGAAAGGTGATGTCTTAGAAAAAACCCTATTGGTGACACGCATCCGCACCATCAAAAATGAAGTAATCACCATTCCCAATTCCGCCGTTTTAAGTAGTCATATTATTAACTTCAGTGAATCCAAGAATGATACCGAAACGCCACCATTAATTATCCATACAACCATTACCCTTGGTTATGATGTCCCCTGGCGCAAAGTCCATGCAGTGCTGGTTGATGCGGCATCTGCAACGGAACATACCCTAGTAGAGCCCAAGCCTTTTGTGTTGCAAACCAGCCTTGATGATTTTTATGTGAGCTATGAAATTAATGTCTATGTCGATGAGCCTAAAATGATGGCAAAAATCTATTCGCAATTGCATCAAAATATTCAGGATAAATGCAATGAAGCGGACATTGAAATTCTCTCGCCCCATTATGGTGCAATGCGCGATGGCAACCGAACGACCATTCCTGCTGACTATTTGCCTAGTGATTATGAAGCGCCGAGCTTCCGTTTGGGGGACTTTTTCCCGCCCAAGAGCTAGCATAAGTTGGCGATCGCCGACTTGAAAGTAAGAGTCTATTGGGGGCGATCGCCTGTGTGCCAGTTCAAAAAATCTTTATTCGTTATAGCCAGCCACCGCATTCGGATCAACATCTCGCTTAGAACCCAGCAAATCTAGACGATTAACCCGAATCACTGGCTTAGACGATTCGTGGCCATTGCGATTCGTGAAAGTCTCAATCTTTAAAGTGCCTTGAATACCGAGCAGACTGCCTTTTTTTACATAATTAGCGGCTACCTCTGCTGTTTTTCCCCAAATCTCTAAGTTAAACCAATCCGGCTGATCTGTCCGGCTGGTGGGACGATTTACCGCTAAAGTCAAATTACACAGCACACTACCCGACTCGAAATAGCGCACTTCCGGATCCCCACCGGCCCGGCCCACAAGATTTACGAGGTTAATGGTCATCGTTGACTTTCCATACAACTGTTCTGCTTTATTGTGCCACAAGTTCCCATGGCAATTTGTTGTGAAGTTTTGTAAGGTGTGAGTGATTTACCTACTCAATCATCAAGGCGAACCCCTATGTTGGCGTTATACCAATTTGAACTATCCCAGTTTTCGGAAAAAGTCCGCTTAATCCTCGATTACAAGGGTTTAGAGTACAAAAAAATCGAAGTGACCCCCGGTATCGGTCAACTGGACGTATATAAAATGTCGGGTCAGCGTCAAGTGCCTGTCCTCAAAGATGGCGATACGGTAATCAGTGACTCCACAGAAATTGCTTTTTACCTTGACCGCAAATATCCCGAAAAACCGATTATTCCTACCGCTCCAGTGCAACGGGCCCAATGTTTGATCATGGAAGAATGGGCCGATGAGTCCATTGGCTTGAAAGGTCGCAAGGCCTTCATTGGTGCCCTCAACCAAAACCCTAACTTCCGCACCTCCATTGTGCCGAAGCAGGTGCCTGATCTCTTTAAAAATCTTCTGGGGGCTGTGCCGGGGGATGTTTTAGATTTCTTTGGGGCGGGCGTTGGCCTTGGTGGTGATGCAGTTAAAGAAGCCCAGCGGGGCCTAAGGCAGGATCTCGAAGCATTAACCTTGCTTGTCCAGCAGCAGCCCTATTTAATCGGCGATCAGCCAACCTTAGCGGATTTCTCCGTGGCCGCCCTGAGTATTCTGCTGAAATTTCCTGAGGGGAACTATTTTGATATCCCTGACTACCTCAAAGGTAAGGGCATTCCGGGCTTGGGGGATAATGCGGAATATGCGCCGTTTTTTGAGTGGCGCGATCGCCTTTATCGCGAGTTCCGCCAAGAAACAGGAGGCAATCGTGAGTCAAAGACTGAAGATGGTGCGCCCACAACCATTGAAATCGATTAATAAATTGTCCTTATAAAGAAAAAAAAGCCCCCAAGTTTTACGTAGGCCTGGGGGTTAAATTAGTGTCAGAAAATAGGATGTTTTCTGAAGCAGATAGTTTTTAAAGCAATTCTTGGATATCTTTGGCGATCGCCTCCGGTGTTGCCGTGGGTGCATAACGCTTTACCACTTGACCCTGACGGTTAATAAGGAATTTTGTGAAGTTCCATTTCACATTTTTTGTCCCCAAAATACCGGGTGCTTCCTTGGTTAAATATTGATATAATGGGTGGGCATTGCTGCCATTAACATCAATTTTTTGAAACATCGGAAAAGAAACTCCAAACGTAGTTTCACAAAATGATTGAATTTGCGATTCGTTGCCGGGTTCTTGTTGGCCAAACTGGTTACAGGGGAAGCCGAGGACGACTAAACCTTTGTCGCCATATTGTTCATGGAGCGCCTGCAAACCTTTGTATTGGGGGGTGAATCCACATTGGCTGGCTGTATTGACAATCAATAAAACCTGATCTTTATAGGTACTAAGATCGACCGATGTGCCATCAATGGCTGTGGCCGAAAAATCATAAATAGAAGTAGGCGTTTGTGTCGTCATAAACTCGAAAAAATATTTGTAGAAGCGGTTTAAAACAATCTCGCAAGCATTATATTCATTATTTCAGCAGAGTGTAAATGAGTCTTAGAGATAAGACCTCTGCGTAATTTTTGCCGTTACTCTCCCCATAATGCTTAAACAGCAGCAATAGTATAACAAAGACCAACAAGACTGGGGGCGATGTTTTGAAAACCGATGGTTTGCTGCTTTGATCAGTTGAGTTTAAATAGGCGCGTTTTGTTTTGTCAGAGGCAGAACAGCCTTTGCTGCTTAGGGACGAGATTTTTTCTTCGTTATAATGTTTTTTTTGAATACCTCCCAATAGAAGTTAAGAAACGCCCTTGAGATCTATGCAATATCGTCGTTTTGGTCGCACCGAACTGCAAATGCCTGTTTTTTCCTGTGGCGGGATGCGCTATCAGTTTAAGTGGCAGGATCAAGACCCCGCGAAAATTCCTGCTGATAGCCAAAAAAATCTAGCGGCAACGATTCGGCGATCGCTTGATCTGGGCATTAACCACATCGAAACGGCACGGGGGTACGGCACGTCAGAAATGCAACTTGGCTGGGTCTTATCGCAATTTAAACGAGAAGATCTCATTATCCAAACAAAGGTTTCCCCAAAGGCTGATCCCCAGGCATTTCGGCGCGAAATTGAAAAATCCCTCAATTATTTGCAACTGGATTATGTGGATTTATTTGGTATCCATGGCATTAATAACGAGGAAATATTTAAGTTCACCTTTGAACGGGGTTGTCTAGAAGTCGCCCAGGAATTGCAGCGGGCGGGACGGATTCGTCACATCGGTTTTTCGACCCATGGTTCGACGGATTTGATTGTGAAAACCATCGAAACGGGGGCGATGGATTATGTGAATCTGCACTGGTATTGGATTAATCAGGACAATTGGCGGGCCATCGAAGCGGCAACGCAGCAGGATATGGGGGTATTTATTATTAGCCCGTCGGATAAGGGGGGACATCTTTACAATCCACCCCAAAAATTAGTCGATCTCTGCAGACCGTTGCATCCAATGGTGTTTAACGATTTATTTTGTTTGTCCCATCCCCAGATCCATACTTTGAGTGTGGGGGCGGCGCGTCCGTCAGATTTTGATCGGCATCTAGAAACCCTCCCTCTGCTGGGGCGGGCCGATGAAATTTTGCCAGATATTCTCGCGCGACTGGAAAATCAGGCGATCGCCTCCCTGGGAGAAGATTGGGTCAAGACCTGGCAAGTGGGCCTGCCGACCTACGACCAAACCCCGCACCAGATTAATATCCCCGTCATTCTCTGGCTCAGAAATTTGGCGATCGCCTACGACATGATTGAATACAGCAAAGCCCGCTACAACCTGATGGGCAACGGCGGCCACTGGTTCCCTGGCCAAAAAGCCGACCGCTTAACGGAGGTAGATCTACGCAACGTATTACGCCTCAGTCCCCACCGCAATCAAATTCTCCAGTATCTCCAGGAAGCTCATGATTTACTAGGAGGGGCAGCGGTGAAACGGTTATCGACGAGCTAAGTTTTATCCCGAGAAAATGGCTTAAGGCACCTGTAGGGTAACAAAGCGATTTTCTGGCACAAAACTATGGTACTCACCATCATCGGCCAAAATTGCTACTAAATTGAGCGTATAGTCCGGTTTAATTTGCAGCACATCCCACGGCACAGACAGTTCTAAACATTCTCGGTAAGCCATTTTTGCATGGGCACCCCGGGGCCGCCACTGGCCATAATCACTGGCTTCTTCAAACCAGATAGATTGGGTTAAGAGATTAATGCCGATATGGTGCCGGAAGAGATAATTTAGGGGGGCCTGGTCGGGCATACTGGCGATGGGAGCTGGGCTAATGGCGCAGTTTACCCCTGGATAGAACCAGAGGAGGTGGAGTTCTGCCGGGAGTTCCTCGCCCCATTTGATGCCCCGCTTGAGGTCAAAGCGCAAATAAAAATTAAGATGATCCCAACCGTAAAAGAGTCGTTGTAGGGCGCTGCTTTGGTGCATGGTACCCCGGGCACCACCAATTTCGATGCAACCGGCTTTATCCCAATCCTGTTCGTCACCGATACCATCAATGATCGGGTGAATAAAGCTTTCGGGGAGGTGCTCCCGGTGGCGGGTGTGGTCTTCAATGGGTTGGAGCACTTCCGGTGGAATCGGTTCGTTTAGGGCTTTGTAGATCCCAGCGACGTGTTCCCGAAAGAGTTGGTCAAACATGGCGTCTTGGTTAGAGGAGTGACCTTCCCCAAACCACCAAAACCAGTCTGAGCCTTCGGCCGCATAGAGGGACTCCCAGGCTTCGGGGTTGGTAATTTCTGTCGCTTCGGGGTGGGCGGCCAGCAGGTGGCGGGCTTTGGTGAGCATATCCCAGGCGCGATTTTTAGCGGGATCCCCAATCCAGGTGGTAAAGCTCCCATCAACCCAGGAACCACTATGGAGTTTATGGCTAGGAATGGTTTCGGTGGGGGGAAATTGCTCGATAAATTCGGAGACCGTGACGAGTTCGAGTTGGCGATTGGCACTCAGTTTTTCGTAGAGGGAGGTCAGGAAAGGGATGCCGTCTTTTTCGTAGAATTCCCAGCAGTTTTCACCGTCGAGGGCGATGGTTACAAGGTGTGGTTCTTGGAGGGCAGTTTGGCCTTCTTTTTGGTGGTGTCGCAAACTGCGGGCGATCGCCTCTAGGTGACCGACCAGATCGCAAGCGGCCTGTTCTGAGTCCATACCGCTGTAGGTGAAGCCGACGAGATCCGACAGACGGTGATCCCGGAAGACAATGGCGAGATCCCCATGGTCTGTTTCGAGGCGATAGGGGCGGTACATTTTTTCCGGTTCGTAGACATTGCCCACTTCGTCCCGGTGGAAGAAATGCTTCAGGCTCCAACCCAACACCGCTTCGTCGGAACAGATCCACTTAAAGCCAGCGGCGGCGATGGGGTTAAGCACTTCTGGGCTGACAGATTGCTCCGATGGCCACAGACCCCGTACTTCCCGGCCAAAACGTTCCCGGTACATTTCCTTGGCGCGGTTGAGATGGCGGGGAATATCTTCTGACCACTGGAAGCGCTCCTGGGGAAGTTCCATCTTGGGGACGGCGACCCGACCGGAATCTGTATCTGCGAGCAGGGGCAAAATCGGGTGGGTGTAGGGGGTGGTGGTCACCTCCAGTTGCCCGTTGTCCTGCATTTGTTTGTGTTTGGGGATAATCCGCTTAATAATTTCCCGTTGTTTGGAATAAATGCGTTGGCGATCGCCTAAAGTAAAGCCGCGATCTTTTTCGAGCCAGGCAGCGATCTCCGGGTCATCCCAAAAGAGGGGATCAATCCAGGCTAAATTATGCCAAGCCAAGAGATCACTAAATTTTTGTTCGTCCCAATTTTCCAGACACCAGGCTTTGCCTTTGTCCTGGCGCTCGGTGTACAGTTCCCGGTAGCGGGGATGGGGATCGACTAAGGTGCGGTGGTTGCCATCAAAGAAATGCTCCAAGATGTACCATTTTTGGTCACTATTGAGGTCTGTGACGGGGGTAAGGGCCAGCTTTAGATAGGGGTCAAGGGCCTTGCCTTCAGCATAATCTTCCAACTGCATCATCAAAGAAGGTACCAAATTCACAGTTTGGTGGAGGCGCGGATATTTTTCGAGCAGCAGAATCAAATCTAGGTAATCTTTAGTGCCGTGGAGCCGCACCCAGGGGAGATGATATTGACCGTCTGGTGCTTTGTAGAGGGGTTGATGCTGATGCCAAATAAACGCGATGTAGAGGGGATAAGACATATAAATGGAAATATTTTGCCGCTGTGGAGTCTCCAAAAGCCTTGGGTAAGCTTGGCTTTCTCTTTAAATCATAGCGATCGCCTTTCCGTTCTTCCGGGCAGCCTTAACGAATTGCAAGGATGCGATGGGGCTGTGACATTTAGCAATTAGCGTGATTGACTTTGATTAGTCTGATTTTCGGTAACTTGACGGGCCAGGTAAGCCACGGCAAAATCGCCATTGTTGTGGGCCGCAAGTTTTTCGCCCAGGTCAAAAACATCGGTGGCCAGGGTCGGCCCAAGTTTCTGGATCAAGGCCTGTCGTTCGCTGATGTTGTGCTGTTGTTCCCGGACTTTGTGTTGCCATTCGGCGGTAAAAATATATTCGAGGCTGGTGTGGAGTCGGAGTTTTTCTAAAATTTCCCATTCTTGGCGATCGCACCAGAAGCCATTACATTCGGGGCAACGCTCTAAGTAAAAAGGTTGATCAACGGGGATTTTTACCCGCGATAAATAGCGGCGGCATTCGGGACAGAGGGCTGCTTTATTGTCCGTTTCACCGGGGATCACGGTTTCTGGGAGGGACAGTTGGGTATTGAGGCGCTGTGGTTTTCGTTGGCTATTTTGCCAGGTTTGGTAGCGATCGCCAGGGAGCCAATCTCCTTCACATTTTTCACAATGACAACTGGTCAGCTCCCCAGATAGAAGCTGATCCCCAAGCTCAACATCGCGACATTTAGGACATTGCACAGTTTAATGACTCCCACAGTTTTTCCTCGTTTTATCCTACGCCGAAGCCAATCCCGCCACAACTACGGCCCAGAAATTTGGCGCTAACTTTTCTATAATCACCAAACAGAAACAATAGACGGGACAAAAAATTCATGCAGCGGTTATCGGTGGTGGTCGTCCATGGCAGTTTTAGTGACAGTTATCGACGGGAATTTCAAACCCTGATCGCCCAGGTGAAAGCCCAGGTGGATCATCCGGTGCTTGGGGCCTATTTAGAATGTAGCGAGGTGTCTCTAACGGCGGCGATCGCCCAGTTCCTCCGGGATCACGCCCCAGAACCCGCTGAAGTGCAAATTCTGCCTCTATTTCTCTTGCCCGGTGTCCATGTCCGGGAAGATCTCCCAGAGGCGATCGCCCAACTGCAGTCCCAATTTCCCCAAGTAAAGTTTCAACAACTCGATTACCTCGGTAAAGATGCCCGCCTTGCCCCGTTCCTAGAGCGACAGTTTGCCGAAAATTCTACGGCCCAACGTATTTTGATCGCCCATGGTAGCCGTCGCACCGGCGCGAATCCCGAAATCGAAAAGCTCGCCCAGGCCCTCAACGCTAGCACCGCCTACTGGGCCACAGAACCCTCTTTAGACCAAAGACTTGCACAGCTCCAAGAGACGACCGCAACAACGATTCACTTGGTTCCCTATTTTCTTTTTTCCGGCAAAATCCCAAAGGCGATCGCCGCCCAGATGAAAACCTTCGCCCAGGCCAACCCCACCATGACAATTCAGCTTGGTCAACCCTTTGGCACTGATCCCCAATGTGCAGTGGCGATCGCCCAGATTCTCCGGGGCGACCCATAAGCAAATAGTGAAATGCAGCGCGAAATATTGCTGTTCTTTACGGATTTATAAGAAAAATTCACGCCAATGGCATGATATGTATGGTTAGTTGCCCTGGCTAACTGGTGCCGTTGGCAACGCAAATTTAAATAAACAAAGATAAGCACATTTACTTACAGCCTTGATAAATTCTTGCCTGTAGGTCTGCCTTCACAGTTAAATAGGTGGAGATAGATTTATTTACGTTATTGCTGTATTGAGGAAAAACATGAATAAAATTCTGGGGATCGACCCACTCAAAAAATTTATTTTCGGGATTAGCGCATTCGTTTTACTATTTTGGCAACTCAATGTCGGCGCTGCCAATGCCACCGCCCTCCGGGAAGTAGACCGCACCGTCAACCTCAATGAAACCGAAACGGTCGTCCTCAGTGACCAGCAGGTTGCCAAAGGAGAGCGGATCTTTATCAACACCTGTTCCACCTGCCACAACAGCGGCCGGACAAAGAGCAACCCCAACGTAACCCTTTCTCTAGTCGATCTAGAAGGGGCAGAACCCCGCCGCGATAATATCCTGGCCATGGTGGACTATCTCAAAAATCCCACCTCCTACGATGGTGAATTAGACCTATCTCAGTTACACCCCAATACCGTCCGTGCCGACATCTGGAGTAGCATGCGTAACCTCAACGAAGAGGATCTGCAAAATGTTTCCGGTTATGTCCTCGTTCAAGCCCAGGTGCGTGGTGTTGCTTGGGGTGGTGGTAAAACCGTTAACTAAAACACGATTGATCGACTTTATTTAAATCGTCTTTTTTATCTAAAATTCGCAAAATGAAGTACAGAAGACAACCTAGTGATGGTTGTCTTTTTTATTGTCTCTAAAAGTGTTCATTGACTTTTGCAACAAAAAAACTCCCCAGACCGGGGAGCCATAGATCGTTTTTTATTGCGTATTTGAGGAAAATCCCAAGGAGCAACGAGATGAACCTAAAGGGTCAGACTGTGTGTGTTATTTTCAATCAAGTCGGCTAGATCCTTAAGGAATGCCGCCGCATCAGCACCATAAATAATGCGGTGGTCGCAGGTGATATTGACGGTCATTTGCTTTTTCACACCAAATAAACCGTCGGGCGTCGCAACGACTTTAGGCTGAGCCCCCCCAATCGCGAGGATTGAACCTTGGCCGGGGGGTAAAATCGCATCAAAACTGCTGACCCCAAACATGCCTAGGTTAGAGAGGGTAAAGGTGCCAGTGCTGTACTCATCGGGCTGCAGTTGCTTGAGGCGCGCCCGGTCTACCAAATCTTTCCACTTGCGGGAAAGGGAATAGATATCCATTTGATCGGCATTTTGCAGCACAGGGGTAATCAGGCCGCCATCGGGCATCGCAACGGCCACCGCCACATTAATACCACTGCTGTATTGAATCGCATTATCCCCAAAGCTGGCATTAACCACTGGGTGTTTCTGGAGGGTCACAGCCACGGCCTTCGCCAATAGACCCGTCATGGTGACGCCCTTGCTCTTAATTTGCTTGTAGAGGGCATCTAGGGCATCGGTCGTGATGTCATAGGACACGTGGAAGGTAGGTACATTCAGGCTGGCATTCATATTCCGCACAACCGCCTGTTGCAACGTATTCAGCGGGACAACTTCACCAGGAGTAACGGCGACGGGAGCTGGCGCTGGGGCGGCAGGCTTACTGGTTGTCGGCGCTGGAGTTGATACGGCAGCAGGGGCAATAGTAGGTGCTTTACCAGCGGCTTTTTCGACATCTTCGGCGACAATTCGACCGTGGGGGCCAGAACCAGGCACTGTTTTAAGATCAACGCCAAATTCTTTGGCGAGTTTTTTCGCCCTCGGAGAAGCAATAATTCTGCCATCGTTGACCACTGGTGCGGGGGTCGGGGTTGCAGGTGTAGGCGCCGGGGCTGCCACAACGGGAGCCGGTTCTGGACTAGGTGCAGCAGGTGTGGGTTCAGGTGTAGCAGCAGGAACACTACTCCCCCCTTTCAGAGTCGCGGCTTTTTGTTTGGCTTCTGGAATTTCTGCTTCGGTTTCAGCAATAAGGGCGATCGCCGAACCCACTGGTGCTTCTTCCCCCGCATCAACGATAATCGCTGCGAGAAACCCTTCGTTAAAAGACTCAACGTCCATATCGGCTTTGTCAGATTCCACCACGACAACGGTTTCACCTTTAGCGACTTTATCTCCCGGGGACTTAGTCCAAGAGACGATTTTACCTTCGGTCATCGTAGAACTGAGGGCGGGCATGAAAATATCGTGAATCATGGAGGAATCTTCTTTTAAAACAACGGTGTGGACAAACTTTACAATCGTTGTCGATTTTAACCCATTGGGGGAAGCTGGGCTGAGGAATTTGCCATCAAGGAATCAAGGTCTGTGAGGACTTCTTGGCTATGGATCGCAGGATTTACTCCTAGATAAATTTTGCGCAAAATCCCTTCTGGATCAATGAGGTAGGTGTGGCGCAAGGAATAGCCTGTCAAGTAGGAACCGTACTGCTTGCTCACATCCCCGGTACTATCGGCTAAGAGGGGAAACTTTAAGCCTTCGGCATCACAAAAAGCTTCGTGGGAATCGACATCGTCAACACTGACCCCCAGCACCTGCACATTACGCTCTAGGTATTTAGGGAGATCCTGTTGGAAACGGCGGGCTTCGAGGGTACAGCCAGGGGTGAAATCCTGGGGATAGAAGTAAAGTACGACCCATTGGCCCCGGTAGTCCTGGAGGGAAAATTCTTGAATTTCCCCCTCGCCGTCATTGCCTAGGAGGGTGAATTCTGGGGCGAGCTGGTTAAGTTCGGGTTGGGGGCCACCCAGGGCGATCGCCGCCTCACCGGGGAACCACATAAAGGCGATCGCCACCACAGTAATGAGAATCGTCCGAAAAAATTGCAACATGGAATTTCAAGCTGGTTTTGATACAAGATAATGTTGTAGCAAATCAAGGCAAATCTAACAGTGAGTCACCATGGCAGACATTAAAATTGGCATCATCGGCGGTAGCGGTCTCTACAAAATGGACGCCCTCCAAGACATCGAAGAAATTACCGTTGAAACTCCCTTTGGTGCCCCTAGCGATCGCCTCATCAGCGGCACCCTCGACGGCACCCCCGTTGTCTTCCTCCCCCGCCATGGCCGCCATCACCATCTCCTCCCCACAGAGCTTCCGTTTCAAGCGAATATCTACGCCCTCAAATCCCTCGGCGTTGAATACATTATTTCTGCCTCGGCTGTGGGTTCTCTCCAGGGGCATATCAAACCCGTGGACATGGTCATTCCCGATCAATTTATTGACCGCACCCGCCACCGCACTGACACCTTTTTTGGAGACGGGATTGTCGCCCACATTGCCTTTGGTGATCCTATTTGTCCTCAGTTGGCGAAGATCCTCGGTGATGCAGTGGCATCCTTAAATTTAGAAGGCGTTGATCTCCATCAGGGCGGCACCTATGTCTGCATGGAAGGCCCGGCCTTTTCTACTAAAGCCGAATCCAATCTTTACCGCAGTTGGGACGCCAGCATCATCGGCATGACCAACCTCCAGGAAGCAAAACTGGCCCGGGAAGCAGAAATCGCCTACGCAACCCTCGCCCTCGTGACCGATTACGACTGTTGGCACCCCGACCATGACAGTGTCACCGTTGAAATGGTCATTGGCAATCTCCACAAAAATGCTACCAATGCCCAAAAAGTGATCCGGGCTGTCGTCGAAAAACTAGCGGCAAATCCTCCCCAGTCCGCTGCCCATGATGCCCTTAAATATGCGATTCTCACTCCCCTCGACCAAGTCCCAGCTAGCACCAAGGAGAAACTTGCCTTATTGCTCAACAAATACTTGTAAATCAGTCCAAAATTAGCACTCTTCTCTAGAAACTGCTAAATATTGCAAAAAGTTTGCAGATAACCCTTTTAGGGGGAATTTTCCTTAAACTAGATCAGTAACAGTCCCTATACCTCAACCATAGGGACGAGCGCTCTCCCTCCCACTGTCCTATCCTGTGGCGATCGCCTCTAATGTACGGGACAGTCCCAGCCTGAGGATGCTGTGGACTGACTTTTCCCCTGGTTATGCGTTTGGAGTGTGCAAAAAAATGACTTACGCTTTCGATCTGCTTGGGGTGACCCCCCTGCTTACTTTTTTTAACTACCAACAGCAATACGAACTAGACCCCCAGCGTCCCAAAGCCTATCTAGCCGCCTATCACTGTACTTTAGATAGCTTTATCCAGGCCCTGGATGCCATTCCGAAAAAGCCCCATTGGAACTGGGACGAAGTCGTCGAAACCATAGTCCATTTTTGGCTCAAACAAGAAGCGGTGGTGCGCCGCTGTGAACAGGAATTACCCGACGATCCCCAAGAACCCTATCTGGTGGTGGCCCGCATTGCCAATCTTCAGGCCCTACGCCATGAATTTGAAAGCCTGTTTGAGGTTTAGTCAGCAAAAAAAAGAGGTGGAACAAAGCCACCTTTTTTAACTATTAACTTTCCCTGCCTGATGAAAATGTCAAACCTTTGCTTAACATCAATGTCAGACATCGTGCATGTAGCTTTAAAGCATTATCCTTGCCAGTTTTGAGCAACGATTTCTGCGAGGTCAACAACCCGTTGAGAATAACCCCACTCGTTGTCATACCAAGCCACAACTTTAATCAGGTCACCATCCATGGCGAGGGTGAGGCTACCGTCAATAGTGGAAGATACATCAGTTCCCCGGAAGTCACAGGAGACGAGGGGTTCTTCGGTATAAGCCAAAATCCCTTTCATGTAAGTTTCAGAAGCTTCTTTTAGCACCTGGTTAACTTCTTCAGCGATGGTGGGCTTGGCCACTTGCGCAACCAGGTCAACCACGGAAACGTTGGGGGTCGGTACCCGCATGGCGATCCCGTTGAGCTTACCCTTCATTTCAGGAATAACTAAAGCAACGGCTTTTGCTGCACCGGTAGAAGTCGGCACAATATTTTCTGCTGCTGCCCGCGCCCGACGGAGATCCCGGTGGCTATTGTCGAGGATACGTTGGTCGCCAGTGTAACTGTGGACGGTGGTCATCGTCCCTTTGACGATCCCAAAACGATCATTGAGTACTTTAACAATGGGGGCGAGGCAGTTGGTGGTACAACTGGCATTACTAACAACATTTTGTTTGTCATGGCCGTACTGATCAGCGTTTACACCAACCACATAGGTGCCGATATGGCCGCCTTTGCCAGGAGCTGTAATCAGTACTTTTTTGGCACCAGCTGTAATGTGCTTAGAAGATCCTTCTTCGGTGTTGAATACACCGGTAGATTCGATTACCAAATCGACGCCCCACTCTTTCCAAGGAAGGTTGAGGGGGTTTCTGTCAGAACAGCATTTGATCACGTTGCCGTTGACAGTCAGAGAGTTGGCGTCATAATCGATTTCGCCATCAAATTTACCCAGCATCGTGTCATAACGAAGCATGTGGGCATTACTTTTGGTATCGGTGGTCGCATTGATCCCAACGACTTGGAGTTGGCTGTTTTCGCGACCAGCCCAACATCTCAAGAAGTTGCGTCCAATACGTCCAAATCCATTAATCGCTACTCTAATCACCGCGTCTTGCCCTCTATTAAAGATTAAATTGCAATAAAAGTTTTCATTTGATGACCCCAATCATATCAAAGACTGCACAATTCGATCCCCGAATTTCGGGAAACTGCCGAATTGATTTGGGAATTAAGACTTCGGTGCTACGCCTCTAGATCGATTGGCTAGACCCAAAAAGGCGATCGCCCCTAGGGATGTTTCTGCGGAATGATTTACTTGTAAATGTCCGGTAATATTGCATACTTAAATGTGTTCTGTTATCTATCGTTACCCATACCAGCGATAGAACGTGTGAGGGGAGGGATCTTTGAAAGCAGTAGATCTAAACGGAAAGCCATTCCATTTCATTGGCATTGGCGGGATTGGGATGTCTGCCCTTGCCTATGTCTTGGCCCAGAAAAAGTTACCCGTCTCTGGCTCTGACCAACGCACCAGTCACATTACAGAACGCTTGGCGGCAGTGGGTGCCCATATTTTCAGTCAGCAAGTCAAAGAAAATTTACAGGCCTTTGGGGGGGAGTCCGATGCCATTGAACATCACAACGGTTTACCCCAGGTCATTTGCTCAACGGCTATTGGCCAAGAAAATCCAGAATTTCAAGCGGCCCAATCCCTAGGCTGTCACATTTTTCATCGGTCTGATGTTTTGTCTGCCCTCGTCGCCGAATATGACAGTGTGGCAGTAGGGGGAACCCACGGCAAAACGACGACCAGTAGTTTAATTGGCTATATCTTTCTGGTGGCCGGCGTTGACCCGACTATCATTGTCGGGGGTGAAGTGGATGCTTGGGATGGCAATGCTCGCCTCGGCCAAGGTAATTATTTGGTAGCTGAGGCCGACGAATCGGACGGCACCTTGGTAAAGCTCCGTCCCCAGTTAGGGGTTGTCACAAATATTGAATTGGATCACCCGGATCATTATCAATCGCTGGATCAGGTGGTAGAAATTTTTCAAACCTTTGCCCAGCAGTGCGATCGCCTGATTGCCTGCGTGGACTGTCCCACCATCGCCACGGGGGCCGTGCCCTATCAGGTGGGCTATGGGTTACAGAATCTTGAACAAGCTGATTATTGGGCGACGGATATTCACTACGGAGCAACGTCAACCCGGGCAACCATTTGGGAACGAGGCGATCGCCTCGGAGAAATTAATCTAGCCCTACTGGGTGCCCACAACCTGAGTAATGCCCTGGGGGCGATCGCCGCTGCCCGGTGCTGTGGTGTGCCCTTTGAGCCCATTGCCGAGGCTTTAGCTTCCTTTCAAGGGGCAAAGCGACGGTTTGAAATTCGCGGTCAATACCAGGGCATTACTCTCATTGATGACTATGCCCACCACCCCAGTGAAATTGAAGTGACTCTCCAGGCTGCTCGGCTCCGGGCTGGTCAAGGGCGGCGCGTTGTGGCAATCTTTCAACCCCATCGGTACAGCCGTACCCAAGCTTTCTTTGATGAATTTGCAAAAGCTTTCAAAAACGCAGATGTGACCATAATTACTGATATTTATAGCGCAGGGGAGAAAAATGTAGATAACCTTACAGGTGAAGCCCTACAGCAGGCGATCGCCCATCAACAAGATGGTGACGTTGCCTATTACCCAGATCTCCAAAGCCTACCCACATGGTTAGCACCGCAACTGCAAACGGGGGATCTGGTACTGTTTCTGGGAGCCGGGAATCTCAACCAAACTATCCCAAGCCTCTTGGCTCAACTGTCTGCCAATGGCGACCCTGCGCTGCCCCAAGCGCCGTTGACCCAATGTTCTGCCCCAGACTAAGCGCTTTTGACCTTTGCCCCCTAGACCCGGAAATACGCCATGATTTGCTCCCCCTCCCGTTCCCAGATTGCTACTCCTGTGACAACCCTAGGCGACGGCAATAGCCTGATTCAAGCTCAAGTCCCCTTAGCTCACTACACCTCTTTTCGGGTCGGGGGACAGGCAGAATTTTATGCAGAACCCAGCAATTTATCCGAAACAGAAGCCTGTTTCGAGTGGTATCTCAAGCATTTATCAGGATTTCCCCTCACTATTCTGGGAGCCGGTTCTAACCTTTTGATCAGTGACAAAGGGATTCCTGGTTTCACCATCAACACCAAAAAGTTGCGCTATTACCATGCCCAAGAAGACGACGGCATTCTCGTAGCCAGTGCGGGGGAACCCATTGCTCGCCTTGCTTGGAATGCGGCGAAACGGGGTTGGAAAGGTTTAGAGTGGGCCGTGGGCATTCCGGGGAGTGTCGGCGGGAGTGTGGTGATGAATGCGGGCGCTCACCAGGGCTGTGTCGCCGATCAGTTATTGTGGCTCAAGGTGCTTGATCCCGACGGGACGATTCATCAGCTCCAACCGGCGGATCTCGATTACCGTTACCGCACGTCTAATCTCCAGGGGAGCGATCGCCTGGTTCTGGAAGCCGCCTTTCAACTGGAACCCGGTTTTGAGAAAGCAACGGTACGGGCGGAAACCAATCGGAATCTGCGGATGCGCAAATCGACCCAGCCTTACCATCTACCTAGTTGTGGTAGTGTTTTCCGCAATCCCTATCCCCAGGCGGCGGGCCATTTAATTGAACAAACAGGATTGAAAGGGTATCAAATTGGCGGAGCCCAGGTAGCCGAACGCCATGCTAATTTTATTGTCAATTGTGGTGGGGCGAAGGCCATGGATATTTTTCAGCTAATTCAACACGTCCAAGCCCAGGTGGAGCAGAGCTGGCAGGTTTTACTGAAACCCGAAGTGAAAATTCTGGGGGATTTTTCCTAGGCCCCGGCAGAAACTCCCCTGAAAACGTCAAATGGTGCCGGGAGATATTAAGATAGGTTACGGATTAGATGCCCTAGGGGGTCTAATCTAGACGAGACAATCACGAACATTATTATTTTGTAAAGACTATGCCACAAGGATTTGGACTCGGGAAAATGAAAGAGCTGGCCGCCGCATTCCAGCAAGCCCAAAAGGTACAGGAAGGGGCGAAAAAACTCCAAGAAGAGCTCGAAGCGATGGACATTGAAGGTACCAATGCCGACGGTTCTGTAAAAGTGATTCTCAGCGGTAACCAGGAACCACGGGGCGTAGAAATTTCCCCAGAGGCGATCGCCAAGGGCGCAGAGGAACTTTCGGCTGCCGTTTCTGAAGCACTGACCGATGCCTATACCAAATCCACCGAAACCATGCGCACCCGGATGGAAGAGCTAACCAGTGGCCTCAACCTCCCCGGCCTTTAATTCAAAATAAACATCATTCACCTGGCGAGTTTGGGCTGCGGAAAATACCCACACCAAGACCCAATCCTTCAACTTAAAAAAACAATAATTTTTGACCCCAGGGTTTTGTCTTGGGGTTTTTTATTGTTTGATTTGATTTTTTTTAATTATGCCAAGCGCCAAAATTAGGATGACGCCTCCGTTTCCACAACGGTGTAGGTAAAGCGCAAACCCGCCCACTGGGTCGTGGAGAAAACATAATTTTCTTTATTTGGTTCTGTGCCTTCTGGGGGAACCGCTTGCAAATCGCTGAGGAGACCTTGGATGAGGGGCAGGGATTTTTCTAGCTTCTGGGGAATGGTCTCTAAATCCCCAAAAAGTTGGGTGGCCTGGTCTTGGAAATTTTCAAAGGGGCGATCGCCAATGACCCAATAAATTGTCCACACTCCCAAGGGACGTAGCGCCGTTAATTCTAGGGGGCTGGTTGCGGTTTCTGGGGGGATCTTGAGACCTTCTTTAGCAGTCAGGAGCAGTAATTCTTGTTTCGGGCTTTGGGCAAAACCTAGACAAAATAGAGGTTGCGTTCCCGTATTTTCCAATTGATATTGCCCCTTTTCTCCCACCGTAAACATCGGCTGAGGATTAGGATTGCTCTTCGACTGCCCCAGGCTAAAGGGTGTTGTTTTTGCCGTCAGCAGGGTCGAAAAACGATCCAAACGCTGGACCGTTACTTTCAAAGGTAGTTGGGTGCTGGTTTCATTGACCAACAACCGGAGCCATTTTAAGGCTAATAATTGTTCTAGGCGGGGTAAAAGTCGATTGACTGAAGATTTGATCGCTTCGTTGGTATCGCTGGCTGGCACCACACCGGGGACAATTTTGCCAGGGACGGTGGTCAATTGATAGGCTTCATCAAAAACATAATCTACCCAATCTTGGGGGTTACTGACGCTGGCGATGTTGGTCAAACTCGCAAAAGCACTGGTGGCATCCACCCGTTCGATGCGACTGAGATCCTCAGCCAGGGCAATTTTTAAGGCGAGGTTGCGGGGCAGATGGCGTTTCGTTTCTTGGATTGCTGTGCCAACGGTGACATTCGGCGTAGAAGATTTCCCTTGGCCGAAAACCCCTGCTTTGCCGCTGAGTTGGAGAATCGGCGCTGTTTCGGTACGAATTGTTAATTCACTACCGGGGGCGATCGCCTGCAAAATTTCCGGTTCAAAGCCTCCCAAATAAACTTCTAATCCCGTGGGATTTTGGCTAAAAATCTGACCCGTCGCTGGCAGCGTATCGCTGGGGAGGGTGCCATAGAGGGGCGCGGTCTTAGTACCCAAAAAGGTCATTGTTGCCGGTTGCGTCTCATCCTTGGGTAAACGCACAGCAAGGTTCGTCTGGGCCGTAGTGACGGTGACCATCGGGTCATAGGCGGAGAGATATTGCCCAAGGGCCGCCGTAAATAGTCCCGTCATCACACCATTAATTTGCACTTCTGGGGTAATGCCCTCGGTGGCAGCCCACAGTTGAATCAAAGCTGATCGCCCCAACGCAAAACTAGAACTTGATTTGACGGTGGTGGTTTCGGGGGCAACGATGGGGGCGATCGCCGTTTCATCGGGATAAGTGCGGGGTCGCCAATAGGGGGCTGAAGGCCGGGAGCCAGGATCAAAACTGGTATCCAAGACGAGAATTCCTTGGGCTGGATTGAGATCTTGGATTAAGGCTTGAAAAGTGCTCAGGGCGATCGCCTCAGGGCCAGATTTCCCCGGAAGTACCAGGGCTGGTATCGGTTCTGGATCCGCTGGATCTGTGACTAAGCGAGTACCATAGCCGCTGAAATGCACAAAAACCAGATCCTCCGGTTTCACTTTTGTCTTCAGGTCTGTTTGAAACGTTGTAAAAATACCGCTGCCACTGGCTTGATCATTACGGAGAGTGACGATGTCCGTCGCCGCAAAACCAAAACGTGATTCCAGCAAATGTTTCTGGATTTTTAGATCCTGCTGACAACCCCCCAAATTAGGCCCTTGACCATATTGATCGATGCCGATAAGCAACGCGATCTTGCGACCCCGAAATTGACTGAGAGCCTGGGCAGATTGTTTGAGATCAGATGGCCGTAAAAACGAAGAAAACCCCAGGGCACCACAGGTCAACCCCAAAGCTTGTAAAAAATCACGCCGACGCCATGCCATCCTAGTTCACTGCCTTTGAAATTCTGATATCAGCCTACCAGTACATCACTATTCCTGGCTAGAGCTATTTACCGCACTGTATTGCAAGATCTGCATCCACAGCCAAGGGCGGGCTATATTCTTCTTTACTGTACGGGACTGACGGGACTCGAACCCGCGACCTCCTGCGTGACAGGCAGGCATTCTAACCAGCTGAACTACAGTCCCAAGTGGTTTAGGTCACTTTTAATAATATAAAGTCAGAAATTGTATATGTCAACTCCTTGGCGCAATTTTTTTTAAACAATACCCGAAGCTCAGCCTTAGATAACTGCATGGCGATTTTATGACATTGTTCAGGGGCTTAAACGGTGGCTTTACCGAAGCGACGTTCCCGTTGTTGGAAAGCCAAGAGGGCGCGGTGGAGTTCGGTTTTGTCAAAATCGGGCCAGAGGGTAGGGGTGACATAAATTTCGCTATAGGCCATTTGCCACAACAGAAAATTACTCAGGCGCATTTCACCACTGGTGCGGATCAAGAGATCGGGATCAGGGATGCCGTGGGTATAAAGGTGATCGTTGATCAAAGTTTCGTTGATATCGCTGGGTCGCAGTTCTCCGGCAGCAACTTTGGTGGCGATCGCCCGACAGGCTTGGACTAATTCTTGGCGTCCACCGTAGTTGGTGGCAACGGTAAATTGAATGCCGTTATTGTGCTGGGTTTGAATGACGGAGCGTTGAATTTCCGCCTGGAGGGAATAGGGTAAGGAGGTCAGATCCCCCACAAAGCGAATTTGAATCCCTTTGGCCGCCCAAATTTTAATTTCTCGCCGCAGCACCTTTTCAAACAAGGTCATCAAAAATTCCACCTCGGTGGGGGGACGCCGCCAGTTTTCGGTGGAGAACGCATAGACCGTGAGGGCATGGATTCCCCAGTCCTGGCAGTAGGTGAGCATATTGCGGATTGTGTCTACCCCTTTTTGGTGACCCATAATTCTAGGTAAACCACGCTGTTGGCCCCAACGACCATTCCCATCCATAATGACAGCGATGTGTTTGGGAAGCTTTTGGGGATCGAGGTCAGCGGGCAAAGGATGAACCATAGTTACAGTCAAAGGTTAATCTTTGTGGGTGAAAGGGAGATTCAGTTGCCGAAGAAACTTGAGTAAATCTTCCCCTTGAGATTTTAGCCGACGACCCAGGTCACCTAGGGACGGCGTTACAGATTCGCGATCGCCAGTGGTGAAATATTCCGAGAGCAGTTCTTTGAGTTCATTGCTGGTGAGGGGGCGATTCAGGTTCCCCCGGTCTGCGAGGGAAATAGAACCCGTTTCTTCGGAAACCACCACACAGACACAGTTTTCAGCTTGTTCTGTGATGCTGCGGGCAGCCAGATGACGAGTGCCTAACTGACGGAAGCCGGATTTTTCGGACAAATGGAAGAAGACCTTTGCGGCCACCACCCGGGAGTCACGGATCAAGATCGCGCCATCGTGGAGGGGATTTTTGTCGTAGAAAATCGATTGGAGCAGTTCCTTAGAGACCTCTGCATCGATGGGGACTCCAGGCTGGGCAATGCCTTTTTTATCGATGGGAATGGCGGTGGTTTCAATGAGAATTAGCGCTCCGGTACGGGATTGAGAGAGTTCTTTAACCGATTCAACAATCCGGTCGAGCACGGTATTTTCGGAGTTCGTATTCCGCGCCTCGACGGGCCGGAGCAATTCCATGATTTTACCTTGGCCTAATTTCTCTAATAGGCGCTTCAGTTGGGTTTGGTAGACTAGGGCGATCGCCACCGCAGAGATCAACAGTAATTTATCGAGGAGAGCCGCCGCATATTCAAATTGATATATTTCTGCTGCCTTATCAGCAATCATCAACAGCAAAAATCCCCGCATCACCCAGAGGGTTCGTCGGTCTCGAATGGCAAAAACCGCCACATATACTAAGAACAATGTCAGCGCAATATCCGCAATGTCAAACAGCCAATCTGGCATCCTCTATTACCGCTACTCCAGCACAACCAACAACTTGCCATCAGACTCTATCATGTCATGGCGGGGGTAACCTTGGGCAAAGAAAAACGGGGTTGGCGATCGCCCCAATGTGGCTACCCCATCTACCCCGTTCCCCAAAATGTTTAACCAATGAAAAGAGATCAGCCTTGACGTAGCCGTTCCGGCAAACAATCTTGACGCACTAAATCCTCCAAGGTTTCCCGACGGATAATCAGTTGGGCATCCCCTTCATTCACCAGTACGGCTGCCGGGCGACCGATGCGATTGTAATTCGAGGCCATACTGTAGTTATAGGCTCCCGTCGCCAGCACCACAAGGATATCCCCCGGTTGGGGCGTGGGCAGTTGGGCATCCTTGATCACCACATCCCCCGACTCACAATGTTTACCCGCTACCGTGACTGTTTCCTCGCAGGGGGCCGACAGGCGATTAGCAATGACCGCCCGGTACAGAGATTGGTAGGTAATCGGACGGGGATTATCAGACATGCCGCCATCCACAGAAACATAGGTACGAATTTCTGGTACAACCTTACGACTCCCAACGGTGTAAGCGGTAACACAGGCACTACCGACGAGAGAACGGCCCGGCTCTACGATTAATTTCGGTAACGGAATCCCATGGCTCCGGCAGGCTGCTTCGAGGGACTGGGCAACATTTTGCGACCAGGCTTCAATGCTGGGAGGATCATCGGATTCGGTATAACGAATCCCTAAACCGCCGCCAAGGTTGAGAATTTCTGGGTTTAGGCCATAGTCAGCGGCTTTTTTGTACCAACCAGCGAGGACATCACCGAGATCTTTGTGGGGTTGTTGTTCAAAAATTTGCGACCCAATGTGGGCATGGAGGCCAATGCAGTTTAAAAATTCAGCCTGGCTCACCAGGGCAAAGGCCGCTTCAATTTGGTTCGGGTCAAAGCCAAATTTGCTATCTAAATGCCCCGTCCGGATATATTCGTGGGTGTGGCACTCGATGCCGGGGGTGAGGCGCAAAATAATCTTGGCCGTTGTTTGGCGATCGCCTGTGAGTGCCTTGAGCAATTCCAACTCAAAGAAATTATCAACAATGATCGTCACCCCTTGGTCGAGGGCAAAATTCAGCTCCTCGCGGGATTTGTTGTTGCCATGGAAATAAATTTTTTGCGGGCTGACTCCAGCTTTGAGGGTTGTGTAGAGTTCTCCGCCAGAAACCACATCGAAGCCTAACCCTTCACTGTCAACAATGGCGCAGATGGCCATGCAGCTCCAGGCCTTAGATGCATAAATCACGAGGGATTCACCACCGTAATATTTTTGGAAACTGTCGCGGTATTGACGGCAGGTGGTTCTCAGGGTGTATTCATCGAGGATATATAACGGAGAACCATATTGCTTAACCAATTCAGTCACATCGCAGCCTCCCACCACTAAGTGATCCTGGCCATTTACGGTGCTGGTCAGGGGCATTAACGCTTGGTTGGGAGACAGGCCATCTGGATTTTGGGGCAAATATTGCCGACCTGTATTGTCAGTGGAGGCTGCGGTTAACATAAGCAATTACTTTGTGGTTATCTTTTACTAGATTCAATAGAATCATAGGTAAATAAGGATACCGAAAAAATAATCACCCTTGCTATGGAAATGGCGGCTATTTGTCTAAATTTTCATTGGCGTTGGTAGTTGTCGTTTGATCACCATCCCGGCCCGTCGTCGTATTGGTATTTTCACCGCTGCTCGAAGTATTGTTGACATTCGAAGCTCCACTTTCACTGACACGAACTCGAATGGTACTACCATTCTTAGTTTTGATGGTAATTTCTGTACCATTTCTTCCTTCAGATACAGTCATCGAGCCGCCGTTAAATTCCTGAGCCATGGCATTGTGACTAAACCCCAAGAGGGAGCCGCTACACAGAGCGACAACTGCCATACTTTTTAAGGTAATTGCTTTGAGAGTTCTACTTTTTTTTGCATCGTTTGTGCGTGAAATCTGCTGTCATTGTACAAATGGATAAAAAAACTGTTTAACAATTTTTATAAACTAATTGTCTTTGCTACCGAGAGAGGATTATGGATGATTATTTTCGGCACCACCATGAACATGAAAATTTAATGACTTAACCTGGTGTCTTTCAATTTTTCTGCTGTTCGCATTTGATAAACTTTTCAAGTATTTTTATGAGTGAGTGGTGAGATTTGTGAGTGCAGTTGCTTTATCGGTGCAGCCCTTGACAGAACAAACACTGCCCCAGGCATTGGTTTTAGATCAATTATGTTTTGGTGGCCTCTGGTCTAAGGATGGTTATCTACGGGAACTAGAAAGTCCAAATAGTACCTTGTTGATTGTACCGGCTCCCCATGATCCAAATAAATTATTGGGATTGGGTTGTCTCTGGGCGATTGTCGAAGAAGCTCACATTACGCTGATGGCAGTTCATCCGGAAGTGCAACGGCAGGGCTTGGGACAACTCATTTTGTTGGGTTTGCTCCGGGATGCTAGGTTACGGGGTTTAGAACGGGCGACCCTCGAAGTCAAAGAATCCAATCAGCGGGCGATCGCCCTCTACGAAAAATTTGGTTTTAACCTGGCCGGACGCCGTAAAGGGTACTACCAAGACACTGGGGAAGACGCCCTGATCATGTGGCGCAAGGGTTTAGATCAGCCCGAATTTACTGTCCAATTAGAAGCCTGGGGAGCGACCATTGCCCAACGACTCCAGCAAAACCACTGGTTTTGGTCTCTCGATGCTTAGAAATGCCAAAGGTTATCTCTGTCCACAAAAAAACCCCATCTCACCGAGAGACAGGGCACATTGCCTAGACAAAAAATGTGATTTAAAAAGAATTTTTAAAACAAGGGCCGCAACAGATCTTAAATGACCGTACCGTCGGGAATAACGGCGTTTTTTAGTACCACTGTAATGCCGCTGCGAATGTAGTAGCCAAGCTCTTCACGGTTTGACTCCTCCACATTTTCCTTATTGACGATCATCACGTTTTTACCGATGCGTGCATTTTTATCGACGATCGCCCGGCGAATCGTTGTACCTTCACCAATCCCAATGGGAGGCTTGCCACGACGGAGACAATCCTGGCGCTTCTCATAGGGCTGATAATAATCTGCGCCCATGATCATCGTATCTTCGATAGTGCAGTCCGCTTCGACACGGGTGCGAATGCCAAGAACTGAGTGGTGAATGCGGCAGTTTTTAATGATGCAACCTTCGCTGATCATCGATTCTGTCACGTCAGCGTTGAGCACTTTTGTCGGCGGTAAGTAGCGTGCCCGGGTGTAGATGGGAGCCTTTTCGTCATAGAAACTAAAGGGTGGGATCGGCTGCTTCGTCAAGCCAAGGTTTGCTTCATAGAACGCTTCGATGGTCCCAATGTCAGCCCAATAATCATCAAAGAGATAGGCCTGAACGTTGTAGTCTTTGGCCGCATCAGGAATAATTTCTTTCCCGAAATCGGTTTTATCTTTGCCTTCTTTGAGTAGATCGAGGAGTACTTGTTTCTTAAAGACGTAGATCCCCATCGACGCAATGTAGGGCTTTTCTTTCGCCTGCTCTGGATCGAGACCTAAGGACTGGGTATCCACCTGCATCGCCTTGAGGGCTTCACCGGTGGGCTTTTCACTAAAGTCCACGACACGACCATTGGCATCAATTTTCATCAACCCAAAGGCGGGGGCCACTTTTTCGCCCACGGGAACCACAGACAGGGTGATGTCTGCCCCAGTGTCACGGTGGCGCTGGATAAATTCACGGTAATCCATACGGTAGAGGTGATCACCGGAGAGGATGATGTATTCATCGACATCCCAGTCTTCTAGAAGCCAACTGTACTGTCGGACAGCGTCGGCGGTGCCTTGGAACCAATCGGGATTTTCTTTAGTTTGTTGGGCTGCGAGTACTTCGGTAAAGCCTTCGGTGAAGCCGGTAAAGTTGTAGGTTCGACTAATGTGACGATTTAAAGATGCTGAATTAAATTGGGTTAAAACGTAGATTTTATGAATTTCAGAATTAATGCAATTGCTAACAGGAATATCAATGAGACGATATTTGCCTGCTAGAGGTACTGCGGGCTTAGCTCTGAGTTTTGTTAGCGGATATAGGCGAGTACCTGCGCCGCCGCCAAGTATGATTCCTAGGACTCGTTTCACAAAAAAGACCTCACGACTGCCTTTGACCTCTGTGTCAAGTGTATGACTGGAGGGGGGATCTCGAAAAGTAAAAATTCAAACTTTTTCGGGATTTTTTCCCCAGAATCCATCATAGGTCTGATTTTCACCGACGTCATTTTAAGATTTGGGAATCGTTTATTTAAGGGCGATCGCCGCCCCCAGAGATCCAGTGGGGGATCGTGGTAATCCCCTGCAAATTCTGCGTAATGCCCCTTCCATCTCCTTTGGCAACCCTGATAAAATGGGCTTCTAGTTTTTTATCTTCTAAGCTTATTTTCCCTAATGGTTTCCCCAAATCCTCGCCTGACCCTCGGTGTGAATATTGACCATGTTGCGACGATTCGCCAAGCGCGACGCACGGTAGAACCAGATCCAGTGGCGGCGGCAACCTTAGCGGAACTGGGGGGAGCCGATGGGATTACGGTACACCTCCGGGAAGACCGTCGCCATATCCAAGACCGGGATGTCAAAATCCTGCGGCAGACGGTGCAGTCCCACCTGAATTTAGAGATGGCCCCCACGGCGGAAATGGTGGCGATCGCCTTAGACATCAAACCCGACTATGTGACCCTCGTCCCCGAAAAACGCGAGGAAATCACCACGGAAGGGGGGATCGACATCGTGGGTAATTTTGCCCGGTTCAAAGAGGTGGTTGAACAACTCCAGGGGGCCGGGATTCCTGTCAGTTGGTTTATCGATGCTGAGCTAGAGCAAATCGAAGCGGCCCAGAAAACCGGGGCGCAATTTATTGAGTTGCACACGGGGAAATATGCCGAGGCCCAGGACTCAGAGCAGCAGCAGGCAGAATTGGCGACCCTCAAAACTGGGGCAAAACAGGCGATCGCCCTGGGGTTACGGGTCAACGCCGGCCATGGCTTAACCTATCGTAATGTTTACCCCGTCGCTTGTATCGAAGGCATGGAAGAGTTAAACATCGGGCATACCATCATCAGCCGGGCTGTGTTGGTGGGCCTAGAACGGGCCGTGCGGGAGATGAAGCTTGCCATGTGGGGACAATTGTAGGGTATCTTTACTGGAACAAAAACAGTTATAAATCTTTCTATATTGAACAAGTGATGACGACCTATCATTTTGCCCTGGCCAGCCAAAAATTTCTCTTTGAAGAAGAACCCTTTGAGGAAGTAATCAAAGAACGCATCCGCCACTACGAAGAACAAGGCAAAGAACGGGATTTTTGGGTAGTGGAGAATCCGGCCTTTATCAACGCTCCCAGCCTCAAAGAAGCGAGCGAAAAAACCCCCAAACCCTGTGTGGCGATCATCTCCACGAAGAAGCAATTTATTACTTGGTTAAAATTACGGTTGGAGTATATCTACGTCGGCGAATTTGAGGCTCCCTCTGAGGAAATTCCAGAGCCCCTCAAGTCCCTAGCCGCCTAGACTCCCCTATTCTTTCTGGCGTGTGAACTTATGATGGGCAATTTCTGGCAACCGTTGATTAGGCTTGGGCGTGCTGCTTATATCGGCAGTATCGCGGCGATCGCCTTTGTCCCCCCCAGTGTTGCCCAGCGGGGTTTATCCCAATGTCAGCCGCCCCAGGGCGCAGAGTTTTTGGTATTGGTATTTACCCCGTCTCAACCCCTCCAGGCGGAAGTGCGTAATCAAGTGAGTCAAACCCTCCCGGAAAACCAACAGGCGGTGGTTTGTGAATACGATGGCAATGTTCTCAGTCGGGTCGGGGGCTTTACGAGCCTCGAAAACGCAACCCAGTGGGCTGAATATTTTGGGGAAGCGGTGGGTTTGCCCTTGATGGTGATCACCCCAGTAGATAGTGATTTGGCCCTAGAAACCAGCCAAGCGCCGACTATTCCCCCCATGACAACGGCGATCGCCCCCGATCTGGTGGTCGAAACGACCGAGACACCAACCCGTAACGTTGCTTTGCCCCCGGCCCAGCCCCAGGCAGAAACAAAATCGACGCCTCCCCCCGCAACCCAAGGACCGACTAATTTCCGACCCCAAGGACTCCGGGGGGGATTTGGGGTGCTGGTAGAATACGGCGGGAATTTGGCGATCGCCAATCAGTTGCAGCGTTTAATGGGGCAAAATATTGGCTTGGTCGCCTACGGGGGACGCGGTTATCTGCTGGCGGCCCACACCGCAGATTCTGCCCGGATCACCGAATTGTTAAATCGTCTCAATCAAAATGGCCTCGGGGCGATCGCCGTTCCAGCCGATCAAGTCATTTTGCTGAAGGCCGACATTAGCCTTTGATTTGTTTTTTTGAAAAAGTTTATGACCTCTATCCACGTCCAAGTCCCTGCTACCACTGCCAATATTGGCGCTGGGTTTGACTGCTTAGGCGCTGCCCTTAGTCTCCATAACCAGTTCCAATTTCGCCTTGCGGGGGAAAGGGAGCCATTTTTCAGCCTCGAACTCGTCGGTGCGGATGTGGAAACCCAGAAGCTCGAAGCCACAGCCGACAATCTGCTCTACCGTGCCTTTGCGAAAGTGTTTGCAAGCCTCGGCCAGCCAGTCCCCCATGTAAATATTGCCATTGATCTCAAAGTGCCTTTGTCCCGTGGGTTGGGCAGTTCCGCGACGGCAATTGTGGGCGGCTTAGTGGGGGCCAATGCCCTGGCCGGATCTCCTCTGAGCCAGCAAGAAATTATGAACCTCGCCATCGAAATGGAGGGCCACCCCGATAATGTGGTGCCTGCCCTACTGGGGGGCTGTCAACTGTCGGTGAAACATCAGCAGGATTGGGTAATTTGCCCTTGGGTTTGGCATAAAAATGTGGTGCCTGTGGTGGCGATCCCTGATTTTGAGCTGTCCACGGAAGAAGCTCGCGCCGTTTTGCCCCAACAGTACGCCCGTGCCCAGGCGATTTTCAATGCGTCGCGGTTGGGTTTGTTGCCCCACGGGTTAGCCCAAAATAATCCTGAATATTTAACAGTGGCTTTGGATGATCAAATTCATCAGCCCTACCGAAAAAACCTGATTAAAGGCTATGACCTAGTGCAACAAGCTGCGATCGCCGCTGGGGCCTATGGCATGGTAATCAGTGGCGCTGGCCCGACGTTATTAGCGCTTGCTACACCAGAAAATGCCCCCAAAGTCGCAACGGCGATGCAAACCGCTTGGGAAGGGATTGGTGTAAAGGCGATCGCCCATGTGTTAGACATTGACCAACAGGGCACGGTCATCCTTTAGAGAGTGGATTACGAGGCTCGACAATTAACGGGAAAATTCAGGTTTAACGCTGCTGGGTCATGGCGATCACTGTTGCAACCGTCAGATTTTTGATTTCCCCTAGAGTCGGTAAAACGTTATCGCCAGCATAAATAATGGGTAGCTCATCCTGTTCCCAAACCCAAACCCGTTCCCGCTGAATATCAATTAACCAAGCCAATTCTGTTCCTTGCCCCAAACAATGCAGAATTTTGTTTTGGAGATCGAGGGTGCTCTGGTCGAGGGAGCGAATTTCAATTAGCCAGTCCGGTGCTCCCTGTAATGGGCCATCTTCTGTTAATCTCTCTGTTTTGGCGACCACAATATCCGGCACAGGCGACAGGGGCGGCACAAGACAACGCAACTCCTGAATCGCTTCATACTGGGTAGTCTGCTGGTTAATGGCATTTACCAAATTGCGCTGGAGACGGGAGTGGAACAGAGACGGCATCGGCTTTTGTTTTGCAGACCCAAACAGAAATTCCCAAGCAGGGGAAGCTTCGATATTTTTCTGACGTAAAAAATCCTCTAATTCAGTCGCGATGGGTTTAGGGATCTGGGTCATGGGCTTGGGTTAGCAAAAATGACTGGATTAAATGTGGCGCTAAGAAATGCCCTTAAGGAATTCCTGGGTTTTTTGCCAGAGGGTTTGGACAGATTCTTTGAGTTGCATTTTGCGGTCCCATTTCTGAAATTCTGTTTCGTAATCAGTGCCGCTGGTTTGCCACAGTCGCCAACTGCGTAGGGTAAAAAACAGCCCCCACAGCAGCAGCACATAGAGAGACCAGGAGGGATGTCCGGTATCAAGGGTATCTAAGCCAACGAGGAAGCTGTTGACGATACCAAAGCGAATCACGCGGTTTTTGAGGCGTTGACGGCGATATAAATTGAATTCTTGCTTTTTGCTGGTTTCAACCTTGAGGTCGAGCCAAGTCTGTTCGGCAGCGACGAGGTCGGTTTGGGGAATGCCCAGGTCAGCAGCAATTTCTTCGAGTTGGCTGCGGGTCAGTTCGCCATCGGTATCCCGGCGGGCGATCGCCAATTGGAGAATGGCTTGGATATCTTCAACTTGATAGGTGTCGGGCCCTTGGGGTGCGCTCATCGATGCATCGCAACGGAATGGTTTTCTTCCATTATGCCGAATGATTTTCTTCTGCGACGGGGGCGATCGCCCCAAATTCGGCTAACAGCGTTTGGGCTTGGCTTGGATTGCAATAGATCAATTCCAATAATTCATCGGGACTGATCTTGAGCAATTTGGCATAGAAGCCCACTTCTCCCATCACACGCGCTTCCCCCTGGCGCAGGTACATAGATAGGCAGTGGTGAGCTTGGGTTTCCACGGCCCGGCCTGTCCGAAAAAAAGCAAGGGCATGGAGCAAACGGTCTTCGTAGGGGGCGAGGGGAGGTAGGGAAAGAGGTTCGGGATGTTTCATCTTGAACTGTGCGAATAATTAGCCGATTTTAAAATTTTTGGGCATAGCGATCGCCTGTGCGTCCCAAGGCAAATTTGAGGGATGTACCAATTTTGGCATTTCCTTGGGTGAGAAAAATAAAGAAAGAAAACAGAGCCAACCCAGCGGCGATCGCAAAAATTCCTTGATAACCGACGGTCTGGGTCACGGTGCCAAGCAATAAACCCGCCAGGGCGATCCCCACATCAAAGCCGCCAATACAAATAGAATAAACCTTTCCCCGTTCCGCACTGGAGGAACGATCCGACATCAGGGCAATCATCATCGGCACCAGCGTACCCGCCCCCAAACCTTCCACTGCCCCTGCCAGGACAAACCAATTCGTCCCGCTGGCATTGGTGAGGATCAGCATCGTTGCGGCGTAACAGAGCAGACTGCCGCTAATAAACAAACCCCGCCCCAAGGTATCCGACGCCCGACCCACGAGGATACGACTGCTAAAACTGGAAATGGCTGCCGCCCCATAGAACAGTCCGGTATTGAAATTTAAGCCCAGTTCCCGAATGTACAGGGGGAGAAACGTCACTAACACGCCGAATACCAAGCCAATACAGAGCATAATCAAGGAGGGAATGTAGAGTCCCTTATGGCGAAACAGTTCCGGGTAATCGCGGTTGGTTTCCCCTTGGTTGGGCGTCAGGAGATTTTTAGCAACGGCGATCGCCTGGGGATTAGATTCTTTAGTTTGACTAGCCAGGAGCAAAGCCCCCACCCCACACAGACCAGACACCGCAAAGATCCACGGGTAATCGACGACGCCCAGGAGATAACCCCCCAAAACTGGCCCAATGGACATCCCCACCGGAATCGCCAAACTCATGTAACTGATCACCTCACCCCGGTTTCGTTCTGGGGCCAAATCCACTACTAGAGCACTGTAACCCGTCGTAAAAGCGGCGATACTAATTCCATGGAAGGCTCGCCACACCATCATCTGGGGAATCGAATTTAAAAAGATATATCCCCACGGGGCGATCGCCACCACCACAGCACCAATGAGAATTACCCGTTTGCGACCCTGCTCATCGACCATTTTACCGAGGCGAGTGCGGGCCAAAAGCAGACCGATGGCAAAGCAACCCATCACAAAGCCCACCTGCTGATCCGTTGCCCCCAAATCTTGGATATAGGCCGGGAGCACCGGCAATAAACTGGTCATACTCAACCAAAATCCCAGGGCCGCTAAAAATAACAAGCCCAAATTCCAGCGCATTTCCGACTGGAGCTGCAAAAAAACCTTCACCTAAATTTCCCTAACAATTGCTTGAATACATGACATATCTTTTCAAATTGTAAAGGGATGTTAACGAAGTTGGGGCCGGAGACCCTTGGCAAAATGCGTTAGATTTTTAAAACGTATAACCCTACTCGTCCTCTGCAAAACCCGCCATGGTGCTGTTTAAAGTCCCCCCCAGCTATACCCTTTCCGAAAATCTCGTCACCACCGAAAGCGTCTATTGGAACCGCCGCAAATTTATCAAAACTCTCCTTGGGGCTGGGGTCGGCATTGGTTTAGCGAGTTGTCAGTCCCAGGATCAGCAGTACAGCGCCCTCCGTGAAACTTTAGATTTGCCCAAACTAGACGCGATTAAAAATCCCAACTTCCGGAAAATTGGCGATCGCCCCATCACCAAAGAACTCTTTGCGGGTCAGTACAATAATTTCTACGAATTTGGCGGCACCAAAGGCATCTGGCAAAACGCCCAAAATCTCCCCACTAAGCCCTGGCAAGTAGAAGTGGGCGGCCTCGTGAACAACCCCCAAACCTATGACATCGACGACCTGAAAACAAAATTTCCCCTCGAAGAACGCATCTACCGCTTCCGCTGCGTCGAAGCCTGGTCGATGGTGCTGCCCTGGATTGGCTTCCCCATGCGCGAATTAATCAAAGCCGTCGAACCCAAGACCCAAGCAAAATTTGTCCGCTTCACCAGCTATTACGACGAAAATGTTATCTATGGCCCCAGTTTCCACTTGGGGAATTTGCCCTGGCCCTATACCGAGGGACTGCGCATCGAAGAAATGAATAACGAACTCGCTTTCTTTGCCCTAGGAATCTATGGCCACGATTTGCCGAAACAGCATGGTGCGCCTCTGCGGATGGTCATTCCCTGGAAATACGGCTTTAAGGGGGCAAAATCTATCGTTAAAATTGAATTTCTCGCGGAACAACCTGCCACCTACTGGAACACCATTGACGGCCACGAGTACAAATTTGAAGCCAACGTCGAGCCAAATGTGCCCCATCCCCGCTGGTCTCAGGCCACCGAAAAATTTATTGGCAATACCCCAGAATTTAGCTGGGAAATGAAGGAAACCCTACCCTACAATGGCTACGGGGAATACGTCGCCAGCCTCTACAGTTAGAAAAAATGACGCACCACTTACCAGGGCAAAATCTCCCCATTGGCGTGCCAAAACGTGCCTGTATTATCGAGATTTAGTGCTTCAATGCGGGCCAGTAACCCTTCGACTGCCACCGTGGGGCTAATGCCATCTTCCCGGAAATTAATCATGCGGGTTTTCACGAGGCCTGGGTGCACAATACCCACCGCAATTCCCCTGGGTTTGAGATCGATCGACAGGGATTTTCCGGCCATGGAAAGGGCGACTTTTGACATCCGATAGCCATAGGAACCGCCGGAGGTATTGTCATCGATGGAACCCATGCGACTGGTCATCAGGATAATTTTTGAACCAGATTTAAGATTCGCTAAAAGGGCTTGGGTGAAACGCAGCGGGGCGATCGCATTGACTTCAAATTGACGGCGAATACTGTCAACATCTAGTTGATCCAAATCGACCCGTTCTAAAGTCCCGGCGTTGTTAATCAAGACATCAATGGTTTCCCCCTGGAGATCTTGGGCAAGCTGTTTGACGGCATCGGGATTCGTCAGATCCACGTCCGCTTTTACCGTTACACCCAGTTGCAGCAGTTCCTCAGAAGGCGTCCGACAAACAGCAATCACGCGATCGCCTTGGGCGTTGAGTTGACGGCAATATTCCAGGCCAATGCCCCGGTTTGCGCCAGTAACGAGATAGGTTGACATATTCTTGAGTATTTGTTCTGAGACAACGATTTGCAGTGTGGCAAGCTCTATTGGGAAAGTCAAATTTAAAACGAGATTCTCTACAAATAGCCGAGGGAAATTTGACCAGGGGGAATTTTTACAATGCTACTGGCACCAGGAGCGCTAAGTTTAACCAGTAGTTCGCCCTTTTGATTGACCCCGGTAATGATTCCTTGATGGCCTTCGTAGGTGATTATTTCGCCTAGGTTTTTGAGATGTTTTAAATAGCCCGGCAATATATGTTCAATTGAATTTCGAGCTAGTTTTTGCGTCCCCTCTAGAATTCCGGCAATAACCAACGCAGCAAGGCGATCGCCTTTAATTTTTAGCTCCCCTTGCCAGAATTGTTCGAGGTTAATGCCCGTCGGGGGAACCGGATTTTGGTAGTTAATGCCGACCCCGACTACTGCGGCGCTAATTTTCCCCTGGGAGACTTTTGTTTCGGTTTTAATGCCACCTAGTTTCTTGCTCTGTAAAAGAAGATCATTGGGCCATTTAATTTGTGCGGGAAGCCCTTGCGCTTGCAACATTTCGACAATGCCCCAAACGCTGGCCAGGGTTAAGCCATAGGCGAATTGAGGGTCTAATTTTATGGGCAACAAGACCGACAAATATAATCCCCCTGGTGCGGAAATCCAGGTGCGTCCCCACTGGCCCCGCCCCGCTGTCTGGGTTAAGGCGATCGCCACCCTAGGCATCATGCATTGTGCTTGATACCGTTGCCACAGGAGCGCGTTGGTCGAGTCAAGCTCCGGGAAAACTTCGATGGGAAGTGTCGTTTCACAGGCAAGAAGATCGCTTAAGGCCCCTTGAATCGCGTCAGGATGAAACACAGTCAGTAAATATTTTTATCGCTTTTCTCAAATAGCGTACCTTGCAGCGTTCCTCACCCCAGGAATTTGCTAAAGTGAAACGCCAGCGTTCTTTTTCGGAAAGTTTCATCTGCCCATGGTTGCTAGCCCCACGTCTCCCCAAATGACCCACCGCACCGTCCTCAAAAATGGCATTACCCTAATTGTGACGGAAAATCCTGTGGCAGACTTGGTGGCAGCGCGCTTATTTTTTCCCCAGGCGGGCGGACGGTGGGAATCCCTCGACCAAGCGGGGCTATTTCATCTCTTGGCAGCAGTGATTACGAAGGGAACAAGCCGTTACAGTGCCGTTGAAATTGCCGAACAAATCGAATCTATCGGCGCGAGTCTCGGCGCGAGTGCGTCCAACGATTATGTGGCCCTGAGTCTCAAGACAGTCACAAAAGATTTCTACACTATTTTTAAGCTAGCAGCAGAAATCCTCCGGGAACCGACTTTTCCCCCCGAAGAGGTGGAGCTAGAGCGCAAAATTACCCTACAAAATATCCGTTCCCAAATGGAGCAGCCCTTTAATGTGGCCTATGACCTCCTCCGGAGCCAGATGTATCCCCAGCATCCCTACGGCCAATCTATTTTAGGGACGGCAGAAACGGTGGCGCGATTTACGGCTGCAGATTTACAACAGGCCCACCAAACCCATTTCCGGCCAGACAATTTGGTGATTAGCCTCTCCGGTCGGCTGACCCTCGAACAGGCAGAAGCAATCGTGGAACAAACCTTGGGGGATTGGCAAAACCCGACAACGCCGCTACCAAGCTTAGAAATTGCGCCCCTACAGCCCCAGGGAGGGGTTTGGACAAAGGAAAAAGAAAGTCAACAGGCGATCATTATCTTGGGTTATCTGACGGGAACGGTGGCCGATGATGATTTTTTTGCACTGAAACTCCTCAGCACCTATCTGGGCAATGGTTTATCGAGTCGGCTATTTGTGGAGTTGCGAGAAAAACAAGGGCTTGCCTATGACGTGTCGGCGTTTTTTCCCACGCGCTTGAGTCAATCCCAATTTATTACCTATATCGGTACAGCCCCCCAAAATACGGCGATCGCCTTGAATGGATTACACCAAGAAATCCAACGGCTGGTGACGGCTCCCCTGTCGGAAGCGGATTTGCAAATTGCGAAGAATAAACTCCTCGGCCAGTACGCCCTGGGGAAACAGACCAATGCTGAATTGGCACAAATTTTTGGCTGGTATGAGAGCATTGGTCTCGGCATCGACTTTGATCAAGCTTTCCAGCACCACGTCGAAAAGATCACAACGACGGAAACCCACCAGGCGGCCCAACGTCATTTTCACCATCCCTATGTGTCGGTGGTGGGCTCCCAAACGGCCCTTTCCCTGATCGAAGATCTTCAGCTATCGTAAAAGGCGATCGCCCCCTAAACATCATGAAGAAAATCGTCATGTCTGCGCGTCAAACCGTTTTAAATTTAGGTCTATCGACGGCTCTGATTTTAGCAAGTAGCCTCGGCCTTAGCCCTCTAGTCAGCGCCCAATCTCCCCGACCAGAATTGCGCATTGGCAGTACGGGGACTGTAGTTCAGGAGCTACAAACCACCCTCCGGTTGCTAGGCTACTACAGCGGCGAAACCACGGGTACCTATGACGAAGCGACGGTGATCGCAGTCTACCAATTTCAAAAGGCGGCCCAAATCCCCCAGACTGGCGTCATGGATCGCACCACTTGGGAGACATTATTTCCGATTTCGGCGGCGAATTTACCCGTTGCTGAGGAACAAGCCCCAACTCCAACAGCCAGTAGCCCAACAACAGCCCAGAACGAAACCCCCGCAACCCCAGCCCAGGAAGCAACTGATGCCGAGGCAGCTCCCAGCTCCAGCACAAATCAAACGGCCACCAGCACAGATCCAGATACACTGCCCCTGTTAAAGGAAGGCATGGAAGGGGATTCGGTGAAACTTTTGCAAACTCGCCTGCAAGCATTGGGCTATTACACAGGCCGTATCGATGGTATTTTTGGCCCGAATACTCGCATCGCTGTCATTGCGGCCCAAACTGCATTGAAATTAGATGGAGATGGCATTGTTGGTGCTCAAACATGGGCAAAAATTTTAGAATGATATAAATTTAGTTAAAGTTTAAATGAACAATAATCGTTATAAGGGTCGAATCATTAAATGGAAAGAAGATAAAGGCTTTGGATTTCTTAGAAGTGATTCTCTTGAAAAAGATGTCTTTCTACACATAAGTGAAATCCAAGATGCACGACGATCACCTAAAGTGGGAAACATATTGTATTTTAATGTAAAGCTTGAAACTCAAGGGAAACTTAAAGCAATCAACGCGAGCTATGTAAAGCAAATTCAGACTAAATCAAAACTTTTTAGAAAAAATACAACACAAATAACGAGCCAGAAATTTCCACTTAATATTGTAGCTCTTCTACCAAAAGCAGGAATTTTGCTTATTGTTTTTTCTGGATTATTAGCTATACTCAGATTCTCTGAAAGATATAACTGTGTGATTAAAGGCAATATTTCTCATCCTAGCGGAGAAAAGCTTTATCATAAACCTGGTTATCGAGACTATGAAGAGGTGGATATTTTTGAAAATGAAGGAGAACAATGGTTTTGTAGTGAACAAGAAGCAATTAACGCTGGATTTAAAGATGCAGCAAGACTGGCAAATTAACTGAATTGATATCGGAGTATTTTTATGGAATTTACAATTACTGTGCCGACAATCGCCTGTGAAGTCTGCGGTCAAACCATTACAAAAGCCATCCAAAATCATGATCAAAAGGCCCAAGTTGCCGTCGATATTCCTAGTAAAGTAGTTTCGATTCAGACAACGCTTTCTGAAACGGCCTTAAAAAACATTATTACCGAAGCAGGCCATACTCCCGCCTAGGAAAGAAATTCCGATGGAAAGCCAATTGCCTTGGCGATTAAGACTAGGCCGTTACCTCGATGATTTTGACAGTGGCACAGGCCGCCTTCTCAATTTGGCTTTGTGTGGACTGATTTTCATTTCGTCGGGGATTTTTGTGGCGCAAACCTATCCTTTGCCAACGGTTTGGGCACAATATTTGGATTATTTAGATACAGGCATTTTGATTTTATTTGCCGTGGAATATTGCTGTCGCTGTGTGGGCGCCGCTGAACCTCGGAAGTTTATTTTTAGCTTTTTTTCCTACCTTGATCTGTTGGCGATCGCCCCGTTATTTTTCGGCTTCCTCGACATTCGTTTTGTGCGCCTGTTCCGCTGGTTTCGATTACTACGCTTGATCCGATTTTTTCGCCTAGAAATCTCGATTTTCAAGATCAAGGCCGAAGACAGCATTATTCTTAGCCGAATTCTCCTGACCTTATTTACAATTATCTTTGTTTATTCTGGCCTAATTTATCAAGTTGAACATGACATTAACCCCGCTGTTTTTGGCAATTTTTTAGATGCTTTATATTTTGCCGTGGTGACAATGACCACGGTGGGTTTCGGCGATAAAACGCCCATTTCAGACATTGGCAAAGTCGTAACTTTAACGATGATTCTCACGGGGATTGCGGTGATTCCTTGGCAGTTAGGGGATTTAGTGCGCCAGTTTCTCAAAAGTGCAAATCAACAGGAAATCGATTGCGTTAAATGTGGCTTGGCTTTCCACGATCAAGATGCTCAATTTTGTAAGCGATGTGGCACAGCCCTCCGGCAAAATCAATTAAATTAGCATTCAGCGACATTGCTCAATAAAAGATCACAAAAAATTGGCGATCGCCCCAGGAATTCCTATGATGAAACCATCGTTATTTTTTTGAGTTTAAACTAACAGAATGTCAACGCCCCTTACTCTCAATTTATTACAAGGTTCTGTCACCTTTCGGTTCACTAGCACTGCCGCCCAAACCCTCAAAGCAGAAATCGATCAACTGATGCACAGCATGAAGGCGATCGCCGGCAATAGTAACCCCAAAGGCCGTCCCCAGCCCCAAGAATCCATGAATTATCAGTACACCGGGGACATTTTTTTAGAGATTTTTTGCAATCCGAATATTTACCCCAGTCCCTTCGCCGCCAAGGTATTGATTACCCTCCGGGATGATCGGATTCGGCTCACCAGCGAAGCAGAATTACCCCGTTTAATCGAAGATTTAGAGAATTATCTGGCCCAGGCCGATTAGTGTGAAAGATAACAGCGATTTTTGTGGCGGTGCGCTAGGCTAAACATAAATAATGCAATTTTCTAGTCCCATCTCAATCCCTCAAGCGAGAAAACTGTTGCCATGAGTACATCCACAAACTTCTTTGAACTGTTTCAAAAGGGCTTCCATGTCACCGTTGGGGCCGCTGCTACCTTAGTCGAAACGATCCAAGATCCCACCAAACGGGAAGTGACAATTTCTGAATTTCGCACAGAGCTTCAAAATCGCGCCGAAGAATGGTCAGAAAAAGGTGAAATGACCGAGCAAGAAGCCCGTAAATTCCTCGAAAAAATCTTCCAGCAAGACAAAGCCGCCAGGGAACCCGGTACCCAAGAAATCGTGACCACGGCAACGGAAGTAAAAGATAGCGATCTGCAAAACGAACTAAAGAACCTAACAGATCAAATTGTCACCCTCAAAAGCGAGCTTGCGGCGCTCCGTCAGGACAAACAAGCAAACGAACCAAACTAGGCATCGAGTGCGGATCTGTCGGTAAATCTTATGTGAGTCCAACCGCTTGGGGCAGTTAAAGTTGCTGCCCTATTTTTTGTCTATTCCCTAGAGCAAGAATAACGAGAGCAATTAATCGTTTAATCGTTCTCCCATCGCTCTGCCCCTAACAAATCCCCGATGCAGTCCCGGAGAAGAAAGCCACAGCGTTCTAGCTCGACTTCGATGCAGTGCCACTCGCGGGGAGGGATATATTCACAAAGGCTATAGAGGGGCTGTTGACGACTGATGCGATTTTGTTCGACTAATTGTTTTACTTCATCGCGAATTTGTCCCAATGAAAAAAAGAAAGGCGATCGCAATGCAAAGACAGATTGAGTCATGGAAAGTCATCCAAGGAAATGGTCGGCGTTGGGCAGTGCACCTAGATACCGACAACAGTGAATTTATTTAGTCATCAGACCAGCATTGGGCTGGATTTAGATCGGCAATTTGATCCCGGAGAAGAAAACCATTGCGTTCGAGTTCGCATTCTACACAAACCCATTCCCGGGCTGGAATGAACTGACAGAGGACATAAATGGGTTGGCAGCAGTCTACTGTTCCTGATTCGACCAACTGACGGGCTTCGTCCTTGAGCATTTCAATAGAAAAATGTTTTGGGGTAGGAGACGCCGGAGGCATTGTCGTGGTGGTCATAGGATTTACCTCTTGGGTGGCTGATGTTTGTTCCATGCCTATTCTATTGGATTATGCAAGGCATTGCTATACAGAAAACGCTGTATATTTCAATACTTATCAATAACGTTTTTAGCGAAACTTTAAGTAATGTAATCAAAGATCATTAAGGTTTGATTATCCGTTGTCCAACGTCCGACGAACTTTTTAAATGAATTCGGCGGCGCTGGGATCCGCTTGGGGCGCTTCTTCCCAGAGAGATATACAGATTTCGGCTTGGGCGATCGCCATTTGACCATAGCTAAACCACCAGGGAATTTCTGGCAAAGTCGTTTGTAAAGCTTCGAGGAAGTAGGGACTGCCGTAAAAGATAACGCCCTGTAACGGTATTTGGGCGGCAATTTTTTGGAGAACATCAATGGGATCTGCCAGTTTTTCCGTAAACGGATTACCCCGAAGAAAACACTGGATAAGGGTAGGGATCGCTTCTAACTGCAGGCGAGGGAGCGTTTTTAATTCGACAATTTCAGCGGCATAACCGTGGCGTTGGGGAATGGCGATCGCCGGACAATTGGGACGCAAAAAAGGGCTTTTTAAAACTGAATCCACCACAATTAAGTTGCGCGCAAAATTGTCAGGAAAACTTGATATTTTTACGGGGGATTTTTGATGTTTAGTCGCTCTTTCCAGCACCATGGCAACGGTTTTTCTCGTTTCCGGGCGATCCCCGCTGATCCCCTGGGGAAAAATTGATGGTGTTGCCGTAAGGATTTTTTGCTTGGCCTGCCAAATTCGTTCTACGGATTCATAGATGCGACTTTCTGAAAGTTGACCTGTTTTGATCGCCGTTTCGATGGCAATAATCGCTCCATCCACATCGGGAGGCATCAGGAGAATATCGGCCCCAGCGGCGATCGCTTGGACCGCAACGGTATCAGGAGCCGCAAACTGGGTTACTCCCCCCATGACCAACGCATCGGTGACAATTAACCCTTCAAATCCTAGCTTGTGCCGTAGTTGGCCCGTAAGAATTGCTGGCGAAAGGGTCGCTGGATATTGTTGATCCCAAGCGGGGATCATCAGATGAGCACTCATCACTGCATCTACGCCCCCTTGGATGGCGGCCTTAAAGGGAGGCAGTTCGACGGTATTTAAGCGCGTGTCATCGTGGGAAATGGTGGGGAGCGCGAGGTGGGAATCAGTTGCCGTGTCCCCATGGCCAGGGAAATGTTTCGCCGTCGTTAAAACAGCGTATTGTTGCGCCCCCCGGATAAACGCAGTACCCAAGGCACTAACTTGATCCGGCGTTTCCCCGAAGGCACGGATGTTGATCACCGGGTTGTGGGGATTGTTATTCACATCCAGCACCGGGGCCAAAACCCAATTGATACCAAGGCTGAGAGCTTCCTGGGCCGTAGTTGCGCCCATGGTTTCTGCAAGGGCGATCGCCTGGTGGGGATCTGTGCGCCAAATCTCACCGAAAGCCATGGGAGGCGGGAATTCCGTCGCACCGCTAAACCGTTGGCCGACCCCTTCTTCGATATCTGCGGCAATCAGGAGGGGAATTTCGGCCCAACTCTGCAATTGCTTGGTTTTCTGGGCTACCTCGGCGGCACTTCCCCCCAAAAGGATTACGCCACCGATCCCCGCCTCGATCCAGCGTTGTAGGGTCGTTTGATCAGCTTCCCACTGGGGGTAGGGGCGTTCGTAGTCAAATAGATAGCCAGCCCCCCGCACGACGATCATCTGGGCAATCGCCTGGCGGAGAGACAAGGATTCAACCGGGGGGAGGGGAGCCATCACCAAGGGCGCTACACCATTTCCTCGGATTCTTGGGCTTCTAGTTCCTCTGGATCCTTAATTTCTAGTTGGTTAATGAGATGGATCATCCGGTCTCCCTCTTCAAGGGAACGGTCTTCGATGAATAAAACCTCTGGCGATCGCCGCAGACGAATCCGTTGACCTAGGGTACGACGCACAAACCCTTGGCTGGCCCGCAGTCCTTCCATCGTTTCAGCCCGGGCTTCCTCGGAGCCATAGATGCTCACAAAAATCTTGGCATGCTGCAAGTCCCCAGACACTTCCACTTCAGTAATGCTCACCATGCCCGCCCCAACTCGGTCATCTTTAATATCTTGCATGAGCATCAAACTCACTTCCCGCTTGATTAGCGAAGACACTTTTGATACCCGTCGACTATTTGCCATGACTCTATTCGCCTCCTAAAATCCTGTACCGCGTTCCAGGCACTTACAACCCCAGTCGCTTCTTAGCCATTTCCTTGAGTCTTCCATTGATTCAAAAAGCTGCAAAAAAAATGTGGCGATCGCGGTGGCGGCTTGATGTGACTCGAAGTCGGTTTGGCGGTGTGACAACGCCCTCAGTGTATCTTGAAAAAACCCTACCCTTCAACTCCCTGGCTATCTTCCCGTTGGCGATCGCCACAAACCTAAAGAAAATATCAAGATATATCCCTGAACCTTGACAACGGACGATTGTTCCCAAAATCCCCCCTAAAAAAAGCAACAAATCCACCAGAACAGGGTATGTTTATACCTGAATATCAATGGTCAGTGAGTAATCCCAAATGCTGGACAAATCCGAAGCAATCATCGAAGCAATAGATGCTAGAGAAATTTTAGATTCCAGAGGTCGCCCCACCGTCGAGGCAGAAGTTCGTTTAGAAAGCGGTGCAGTAGGTCTCGCCCAAGTGCCCAGTGGAGCCTCTACCGGTAGTTTTGAAGCCCATGAACTGCGGGACGGAGACAAAGCCCGTTATGGCGGCAATGGGGTACTAAAGGCCGTGCGCAATGCGAAAGAAAAAATTGCCCCGGAACTGATCGGTAAAGATGCCCTTGACCAAACGACAGTTGATTACGCCATGATTGCCCGGGATGGCTCTGACAACAAATCTAATCTAGGGGCCAATGCCATTTTGGCGGTATCCCTCGCGGCGGCAAAAGCGGCAGCAGCGGAACTCGCCCTGCCCCTCTATCGTTATCTCGGTGGCCCTTTGGCTAATGTCCTCCCCGTGCCCTTGATGAACGTGATCAATGGCGGTGCCCACGCAGCTAATAACGTTGATTTCCAAGAATTTATGATCGTGCCGGTGGGGGCCAGTTCCTTTAAGGAAGCACTCCGTTGGGGAGCGGAAGTTTTTACTGCCCTGAGCAAGGTACTTGACAGCAAAGGTTTATTAACGGGTGTCGGTGATGAGGGAGGATTTGCCCCTAACCTAGGCTCTAACGAAGAAGCCCTCGAAATTCTCGTGGATTCGATCAAAGCGGCGGGCTACGAACCCGGTACGCAGGTGGCCCTCGCCCTCGACATTGCCGCCAGTGAATTTTACGCCGATGGTCAGTACACCTACGATGGTACAGCCCACAGTCCGGCAGAATTTATCGACTACCTGACGGCGATGGTCGAAAAGTACCCGATTGTTTCCATTGAGGATGGCCTCCATGAAGATGATTGGGATAGCTGGACAATTTTGACCGCGCGCATCGGCCACAGGGTACAACTGGTTGGAGATGACTTGTTTGTCACCAACAAGGTGCGACTCCAACAGGGCATTGAGAAAAAAGCAGGGAATGCGGTACTTATCAAGCTCAACCAAATCGGTACCCTCACCGAAACCCTCGAAACCATCGATCTGGCGACCCGCAATGGATATCAGTCCGTGATTAGTCACCGCTCTGGGGAAACGGAAGATACCACCATCGCTGATCTGGCGGTGGCAACCCGTGCCGGCCAAATCAAAACCGGTTCCCTCTGCCGCAGTGAACGGGTAGCAAAATACAATCGCTTACTCCGCATCGAGGATGAACTTGGCGATCGCGCAGTTTATGCCCCTAAAGTTGGTCTTGGCCCCCAATTCTAAGAGTTCTCGCCGAACAGACATTCAGCCTTAACTTTTTCATACTCCCATCCGGATCACAGTGTTCTATCGCTGTGGTCTTTTTTGTGGTGGGTCGCCAAAAGCACTGCCAATTTACCCCTAAGCAATTTTCGACCCAACCCAAGGCAGTATGATAAAAAACACCGTTTTGACTTCGTTCCCATGCCCCAACCGATCCAATGGTATCCCGGCCACATTGCCAAGGCCGAACGCCAACTCAAAGAACAGCTCAACCGCGTTGATGTGGTGTTAGAAGTCCTCGATGCCCGCATCCCCTTCGCATCCCATCACCCCCAAGTCGATGAATGGATTGGTGAAAAACCTCGGGTCGTCGTGGTCAATCGGCGGGATATGATCCCCAGCGAAACCCTCAGTCAATGGCGCGACTGGTACCAAGCCCAAAAAATTCAGCCCGTCTTTACTGATGCCAAAAAAGGGACAGGGGTTAAAGGCGTGATTAAAGCCGCCCAATTAGCTGGAAAAGCGATGAATGATCGCCGTATTTCCCGGGGGATGCGGCCCCGCCCCGTAAGGGCAGTAGTCATGGGTTTACCCAATGTCGGGAAATCAGCCCTGATTAACCGTTTAGTTGGTAAAAAAGTCGTAGAAAGTGCCCGTAAAGCTGGGGTGACGAAACAATTGCGCTGGGTAAGAATTTCCGATCAAATTGAAATGCTTGATGCCCCGGGAGTGATTCCCTGGAAACTCGACGATCAATATAATGCCGTGAAACTGGCCATTTGCGAGGACATTGGCGCAGCCTCCTATGACAACCAACTGGTTGCGGCGGCAATGGTGGATTTGCTCGTGAAACTGAATTTAGAGCAACATCTTACCGAACGCTATGACCTCGATCCCCTCGATATGTCTGGCGAAGATTATGTCATTGCCCTCGGAGACCATCGTTTCCAAGGAGACAGAGAGCGTAGTGCAGTCACGTTGCTCAATGAATTTCGTAAGGGCATTTTGGGACAAATTCCCCTCGAATTACCAAACTAAAGATTTGCGCTACAGTACAGCGTGAAACTGATTTAGATAGAACGTTAAAGGTAACGATGGATTTTGAGGCGCTAGATGAGACCATCATTGACCGGGTGATCGAGATGGCCTGGGAAGACCGCACCACCTTTGAGGCCATTGAGTTGCAATTTGGACTTCAGGAAAAGGAAGTGATTCAAATCATGCGGCGCTATATGAAACGCTCTAGTTTTAAGATGTGGCGCAAGCGGGTGACAGGAAGAAACACGAAACATCTCCAAAAGCGAGATTTCATAGAAGGGCGATTTCGTTCCGCAAACCAAAAGGGTTCTTAATCGGGGCCATGGACTGACCTGGTTTCCATCAGAATGGGGTACTAGTACAGATCCGCCGTGGAGAAGCGCTGCAGAATTAACATTTTGTAGTATCCCCTATCCGTTCCGCTATGGTTTGCGCTTCAACACCTGCGTGGTGGCAATGGTAGACCCGCCCAATAGGAATTTAATATCGCTGGCTACTTCCCGCGAAACATCACCCCATATCAAGGCCCAGATACAAACACCGCTGATTGCTACAGGGGCGATCGCCTGTAGAAAGTAAATCCAATCATAGAGATCGGTTTTCCCGTCACCGTGAGCAATTTCCAGCAATTTATCGGGCATTCCAGCTTCTCACCTCATCTTCGCGGCGGGCCTGTAAACCTTTAAGCACCTTGTTTCCCGCGCGGTTATACAGTCTCAAGGCACGGGGAACACCTGACCAATCCTTATCGCGTAAGGCCCGCGTGATGGAATTAAAATTTCCGTTCCCATAGAAGTGAGCGCCAAGGTTCCAAGCGAAAGAAGCCAAGGCCGCTTGCTGACCACCGCTCATCTGTTGCCAATGGGGGATTTTTTGCAGCTTCGGCAGAAAATCACGGGTAAACACCTGATCTAAAAGTTGTTCGGCTTCTGCCTTGGAATTTAGGCGATCGCCTTTTTTAACCCGCGCTCCATTGGCTAAGTATGTGCAGCCATAACCAATCGTCCAGACCCCGGCCGGGCATAGATAAGCCCCAAGGCGTAACCCTTCCCACTTTTTGATCAGTGATAGATCTACTTTGGCGGGTGATTTTGTCGGGTCTGTTGGCGTTCGCAAATTTTCGGCGATCGCCTCTACCAGAGCGTCTAAAGTTGTTGGCCCCATCTCCGAGGGACGGGTTAACTTTTGGTCTTTCTTGAACTGAGAAAATGTCTGTTTCGTTTCCGGGCCTAATATCCCATCAATTGTGAGGGTATAGCCCGCTAGATTAAGGGCTTTCTGTAATCCCCCAATCTGCTCAGAATTTAGCTCTGTAAGCTTTGTCGCTGTCGTTGGAAACATGATGATTTAGCTCCTAATTCACAATCTAATTTTTTTAATGACTTGCCCATTACTGCCAATGCAGCACCGAAAGCGCGGGTGATCACAAGTGCAAGACCCCGGCGGGCATTGGCTGTCATCTTCAACGCGAATAAAACCGGGGCAATCGCTTAAATTTATTGCTTGACTGCCGTCTGTATAAGTGATTGTGAGGAAACAGCCAGCAGTCAACAATGAGACAGTCGGTGTTTTGTCTCCTGCTCTAGAAGAAGATTGCCCTGTATTCGTTGTAACCGTACTGTTTGCGACAGTTTCGGTTAAAGAAACCAGATTAAAAACAGGATTACAAGACGTCCCTGACCAGGTAAAAAGATAACTAAATGGCCCTTGAGTCGACGAGCCAGAAACATAATATCTATTATTTGAGCCAGGAATCTGGGGCGTGCAGGCAGATTCCTCAAAGCCTGTAGCAAAAATAACAGGGTGAGGGGGAGAATTCCGAAAAACGCTAGAGCTTAACGAGACCCCTGATCTAGAGATTGTAAGACAGCAATTCCCTGCCCCCCCACTAGGGCGACGAAACCAACTAGGGCAAGTCCCGGGAGAATAGTTAGCGACAATTTTTGTTTGAATTTCCCTATCAAAACTCCACGTTTGACCAGGCAAAGTAACAACATCGCCACCACCCCAATCAACCCTAATCCCCCCAGATTGAGGGATAGCCTCAGCACTGACCGCAGTTTTCCCGGCGGGAACCTTAAACCGCCCCGTCACTGTATCGCCATTGCCCCAGACCACCACTTGACCCATGGTTACGACTCCTCAAGGCTGACCGGGACAGGCCGAGCCACCGCAGCGGCGAATTTTTCCAACTGGGAAACCATCGCCCGCACTGACCGAGCTTCTTGGTTCTGATTGTTTTCGAGGCGCACGATCCGGCCTTCTAATCCCGGCATTTGGGAGGCGATCGCCAATTCGATTTTGTCGAGCCTCTTATCTAACCGCCGCTCCATTGCCCCTATCTGCTGAAACAACGCCGCCACCGTCGAACCAGAGGCGATCGCCACCGTAATCAATATGCCGAAATCCATGATTTATGTGTAATAAGTGAACGGGTTCAGGTAGGGGCGGGCCTCCACCACGAGGGTATATGGCCCTAACCATCCCGGCGGCTCGTACCTAATCAAGCTTTGGGCCACGGGTTCTACTTCGATCAAAGTCGGGGTATCGAGGTTAATCCAGTTATTCCGGGAGAAAACGAAAATATCGCCCCTGTCCCAGGCTTGGAACACCCGACCACCCCGAACCCAGGGCTTTTCCTGCTGATTAATCACCGACGCAATAATTAGATCCGCCGCAAAACTGAGGGGAATTTGGGCCTCATAGCCAAATTGATCCGGGGGGCTGTTCACCACCCCGATCACCTGAAAATTCCCCTCAGTCGCCGGAAGTCTAAGCACTACGCAAAGGAGGCAGACTGACGGGTGACAACGGCCTCAACCTCTCGGCCCTGTACCGTTTTGCCGATGATGTCAGCATCAAACGTATCTTTTTGGTCAGAGTGCAGAATTTTGATGTACCGGGTACGCCCGCCAGGGGTTCTCACCCGCAGATACTTGCGTTTAACCTTGCCAGACTTGACCAGTTCTTCAACCTTGCAGGTAGGCATATTCACCTCAGCATCAGTCAAAGTTGCATCAACGCCCGTCTCCGTGGCTAGCCCGGTGTAGCTCCCTTCAGGGGCAAGGAAAAAGAAATCATACGGTTCGGCAGGAAGAACCCCAGAAACCGTTACTTTATGTTTTACAAAACGTGCCATTAGAACAAAACTCCTATAAAAGATAAATCCCGAAACAATCCCTAACCCAAGCGGCGGCGACGGGGAACCCCAGCAGACCGCACGGCGTTTCCTCGGTAGGTCAAACCAGGGAGCCGACTGATCGCGGTTCTTACCTCAGTTACCGAGCACAAAACCCGCGCCGATTTAGACCGACCAGTAGTCGCATCCCGCACCGTCAAACGCAGGCGCACAAGCTGACCATCTTTCAGCCCCTCAGAAACGCCCATGCTGTTTGTAATGTCTGCTGCCTGTTCCGGCGTAATTTCCGTAATCCCAACCGCTGAACCGATGCCGTCATAAACGTCAGGGAGCCAAATTTTGGCGTTCTCACCATCCAACTGGACGACGTGCCATTTCTTCTCAAGGCTTGCCATAGAACAAATTCAAAAAACTACGCCCCCATAGTGGGGTTAAAAAAATCTGTTGTAGGCGACTGGCAAACCTTAAGGGTTCGCCTCTCGCAGCTAAATTCCAGAACCCACCCAAACGCCCTAGAAAAATGTGGCATTCTGCCGGGGGCTGCCATTGGTATAAAGGATCTTGTTTTTCGGCATTCCCCAGACCGATAACTCTGCTGTCTGGAAATAAACCCGCCCCGATGGTCGCTTTTTCGGGATACGGTGCAGCTCACCCCCTACGCGCACCGTCCCTTCGAGCAGGGGCAATGGTTCGGTGTACTCAGACTTGGTGAGATTGTCCCAATCTGGAGTATCAAAGTTCAGATCCAGCAGTTTATTAATCACGTCCTTGGCATCGGCCTCACCTGCCGCCGCGACTACCAGGGAATATCCTTTTTCTGGATCTCGGTAGCTGAACTTAAAACGGCCTTTATCAAAATAGTGAGTCGGTGTGTCGAAAATCTGGAAAATGCGGTTTTCCAACAGGGCAATATCTGCCGCGCTGGTAACATCGCCCCGATAGCGGACCGCGTACCTTGCCCGCAGGGGATAGCGGTTATTTGCCCGGGCAATATCGTTTCTTTCCCGATAGTGAATGATGATTTGGGGCAGATATCGCACCTGCTCTTGAAACGTTGTCACAGGGAGGCCGAACACGGCGGGCTTTAGATGCACCTGCTGGACGACGTAGCGAAAGGTGAGAATTTTTAGGAGGGCGCGGTTTTGGGACTCGTTAGGGAGAATCAAACAGGCCCGCTTGGTGGCATTCCGGCCCGTGGTGTTATCGCCAATGAAATCAGGGTCGATATCCCGGAAATATTCATTTACCTCCCTATTGTGGGTACGGCGCAAAAATGACCGGGTAAAGCTCCACTCATCAGATACAGCCATGGTTATTCCTCCGGCTCCGGTTCAAATTCTGCTAAATCTTCCACGCTAGGGGTAGGGCTTTCGCTTTCGGTTTCCTTGGTTTGCTGCTCGGTGGCTTGGGTGTCGGTGTCGGTCTGGAGGGTCTGGTCAAAGTTGGCTTTTGCCTGCCTTAACTGGGCCACCTCAGCGGCGATCTCTTGCCCGCTGGCTACCGTGGCGTAAATGTTTTCGGTAATTTCCTCGGCGCTCTCTAGGGTGTCGGTGATTTTGCTTAACCCGCTGATTTTGGTAATGCCCACGTTTTCCCGCATCCAAGGCCATTTATTATCGGTAACTACGCCATCGTCTTCGAGGCCGTTACCAATGCGGGCCACCCAGGTATTTAGGTTCTCCACTCCCTCGGCGATCGCCCATTGGATATTTCTGAGGGACATCACCACCCCAGCACCCGCGCTAATGATCCGGTTCCAATTGCGCCAATCTTCAGACAGGTTATTAAAAGCTTGCTGCCCAATCATCCCCACGATTAGATCCTGAGCAGAACGCCCTAGGATTGCGTTTAGGTTGTAGGGTTGTCCGTCGGGGTCTTTTAGGCCAATAATCCCCAGGGTTTCCCCAATGGTATCGAGCAAGCTGGCGGCTAAATTGCGGGAAAGCATCGCGGCATTATGGACGCTGGCGGCGGTGTTGATTACATTGAGAATCCGATCCATTTTCATGTAATCCCAGAGCTTATTAAATCGGTCTACCAGTTTGTTGTAGGTCTGATCTAGCTTGCTCTGAATGCCATTGAGCTTGGGTAATAAATTCCTTTTGTTCCAGTCCACCACCTCTTTTGAGATGTTCTGGTAGGACTGCCCAATCCGTGCGGGAATGGCAAAAATCGCGTTTCTAGTAATGCGATGCTCATAGGTGACGTGGCTTCGGGTGCTGCTATGTTGATTTCTGACCTGAGTGTTAACGGCACTGACTCCGGTACGGGTGACTCGATGCTCATAGGTGACGTGGCTTCGGGTGCTGTTGTGTTGATTCCTGACCGTGGCATTTACGCCGCTAATGCTCGCCCTTGTGGTGCGGTGTTCGCTGTTTACGTTCCCATTGATTGAGCTTCGCGTCTGTCGATGCTCTGACCGGATCAGACCCTTAATGCTGGCGGCGTTGCGATTGTTCATGGCTTCTAGTTGGTCAATCCTGCTTAATGCTCTAAGGGCCCGCGCTCCGGCAATTCCAAGCCCTGCTTGTAAGGCTAAAATTGCGCGTTCTGCGTTGCTCATGCGGCGGGTAAGTTGAATGAGTTGGTAAACGCTAATACCAGTGATTAGGATATCTAGGAATCTCAGAAATGGGGCGATCCGACGCAGTAGGCCACCAAATTTCCCAAGCAACCCGTTAAGCCTTGACTTTAAGACCTGGTTTGACTTTTGTAGCTGAAAAAACTTATTCCGTGAATAGGTGACGGCATCTGATGCCCTTTTGCTGACATCGGTCAATCCATTGCTTAACTGCTGGTAAAGCCTCCGCTGATCTCTAGTCGCGGCCCAAGCTCTCCCAGCTTCTGCACCTGCGTTTATAGCCCGCCGATCTGCTTTGCTGGCTAGTCCCGTTGTGACCTGTAGGCCACGCTTAACGGCTTCCCCCTCTCCTCTGGAAAAAAATGAAGTGGGGCTATATTTCGCCCAAGGGGAAACTTTTTTGTAAATCCTCTCAAGCCCTGCGACCGTTGCTGCAAGACCAGCAACACCCCCTTTAACCGCCGTCCCTACTGCCGCCTTGAATGGGGACGTAGCAACAACTCCAAGGGCAATAGAAGACATTGCTTCTCCCAAGACCCAAGATTTAAGCAGATCAAGGATTTTGCTCTTTTCTGATTGGTCAAGCTTGGTTTTTTTTAGCTGGGTGATTTCGCCCTTTAGCTTTTTAATTTCACTGGTAAAGACAGAATACGGGACAAGATTTTCGCAGGTCATATTTTCACACAGGGAGAAGGGCGATCGCCTTTTGGTGAGGCTTAGTCGTTATCGTTTACGGCGTTGGTGGCGTTCACTACATCAGCCTTCATCCACAGGCGCAAATTGGGGATGTATTCGAGTTGAGTTTCCGTTACCGTGGCGTCTGCATTTTCCCGGCTGACAAACTGGTAATTCGGGCTGTCAATGTCGAGGGCATCGGCATTACTCACCGGAGCATCGAGATCCGTCCGTTTTCCGGCGGCGGCGGCTTCGAGGGCAAGAATAAACCCGACTTCGATCTGTTCTTCATTGGTGGGAACCGCTGGGATTTTGTCGGTATAGGCGGCATTGGTGCAATCGATGGTCAGTTGCCGGGAAACATCATCGAAAGTGGCGGCGGGAATAGAAACGAGATTGAAAGTAGCCATTGTATTTTTTTGTGGGATGGGGTAGGACTTTATTAAGCACCAATTTAGCGGTTATAAATTGGCTTTGAAAGTTCTACTAATACCTATTTCCAGAACGTAAGTAAAATCGTTGCAATGCTTGTTATCCTTTAATTGTGGCTCGATTACCTATTGTTTTTATGAGAGAAAGTTCCGGTTAATCCCCCATTTCATCCTTTAATGAGAACCTAGAAAAATGGAAAAGTCTACCCAAGGAAAAGCGGCTTATATCAGCAGAAAAGAAGCGGCGAAAATTAGATCCTTCCTCACCTTGGATAGCCATCGGCTCATGTGGGACATTGCCAGGTACACCGGAGAGAGATGGGGGGCGATCGCCCAACTGAAGGTGACGGATATCTGGAGTGACCCGGTAAGGCGATATTTACGGGAAACCATTGTTTTTAGAAAGGAAACCCGGAAACGGGGCGGCGGGAAAGAGGCGATCGCCCGTGAGATTGAGATTCACCCGGAATTACATCGAACCTTATCGGCTTACCTTCCCCCTACGCTGGGATGGTTGTTCCCCTCACGGGCTGACACGCTGAACCATATCACCTTGAGAAGTTGCGATAAGTTCTTGCGGCGGGCGGTGACATTGGCGGGCCTGAGTCACAAGAAAATCAGCACCCATAGCACCCGGCGATCGTTCATCACTGACCTTTCCCGCAATGGGGTGGATCGGCGGGTGATCAAGGAACTGACCGGGCATGGTAGCTATGAAATGCTGGATAAATACATTGAGAGTGACCCGCAAGCGCGACGGCGGGCCTTGGCTTCATTGATTTAACTCAGTTGGCGGGTACGGGACGATGACGGGTTGGGACGATGGCATATTTGCCCAAAGTAAACACGCCCCAATGGTTAAGCCTACTAACCATAGGAAATAAGTCCCGCCTACTGCGTTTAAATTTTCAATGTCTTTATTGTGCTCAAGGAAAGCCGTCATCAATTGCTCTATAGTTTCTTGTTGTTTTTGAATAACCTTTTCTTGCTCTTCAGTGATTTTTTTAAGCTTGTAAATATATTGGGAGAACTTATCAGGATCGTGATTTTTCATACTGTGCAAAAAAAAATTAGGGAGCATCCCCCCTAAACTATTGTTTTAACTTGATTCTAGCGGCTAAGTATTTTATCTTTGCTCCCTAAATATTTTGATTTTAGGCGGCCATTTTCTCTCCATCGCTCATACAGATACAGGCGGCCGTTGATTTTCTTTTCCTCAATGTATCTGCCTTTGATTTTTTGGCGGCGATCACCTTTTGGCTTGGGGCGGTTACCGGGAAACATATAAGCCGGATCATCAATCTCCCTGCCATCATGCCCATCCTCCCTAGCAATGATTGGGAGTTCATAGCCCAGCATCTCGAATAATGGCTCTGTCATAATTTCCGCTCCATAACTTAAAACCATAGGCCGCTGATAAATGCCCGAACCGGGTTAAGGCGGGCTTCTTCAGGAAGTTCTCCTAAAAAGCAACCTATCCTGATTGTTTTTCCTATGTCCCAGGGTGATGGGGACTGAATATCAGGGGCGATCGCCTCCCAGAAATTCCATGATCGATTTTCGTAGCTGGCCTCATCAAGGAACCAAGCGATATCGCTACCATCCGATAGCCACAGGGTAAGCCACCATAGAAACGTTTCATAAATTTGGGTCATAAATTGGATCCTCACTGTGCCAATTGGCTAAGTTATTAAGAGAAGGGATATACAAACTAACCGTTGCGATCACAAAGCCACCCCAGGTCATGAGGTGGCTATTTTTTATTGATCGTCAGGGACTCCTGCTATCTCAAATCCCAACATCTCGAAAATTCCTTTTAACGGAATCTTGAGGGTTTTAGACATGATCAGTAGTTTCGACGCGGTTGGCTCTTTGGCTCCTGCCATATATTCATACAGAGCAGCTTTAGAGATTCCAGTCTCTTTGCAGAATTCCGCTATCGTGTACCCAGCTTTTCTAATTTCATCACTCAAGGCCTTGTCCCCTCGTGAATCTTTGTTGCTCATAATATTTTATCAATATTCTGCTATAGCAGATTGACTCTCAAGAAAGAGTCCGCTATAACAGACTAAAGAATAAAGGACATTCCCCCTCACCGTGCGAAAGGAATAGGGGACTGTCTCAAGTATCTATCACTGAATAACTATGACTTTTGTTGACCTGATACAAGGAGCGGATCTCGAATACGCTCCCCAATGGCTAAGGGACTTTTGGGACGAATGCCAATGGCTCAAAGAAGAGTCTGATGATTGGCAGGATCTCAATGGGGACTATTCCGCCATGGATTTTGTAACTGAATTCCGTAAGCAGTCCTACGGCTATATCAAAGCTGGCATTATCGCCCATCAGATCCGAACCAAACGAGTGTACGCAAAAATTAGCCAATCATTCACGGCCTTCTGTGAAAAATGGCTAGGCCGTTCGATCTGGCAAGTGAATCGGATTATTGATGCCGCTGGCGTTGCGATCCGGCTCATTGGCATGGGCTTTACTGAACTCCCCGCAACTGAATCTCAATGCCGCCCCCTGGTAAAGCTGATCGACTTTGATTTAGAAAACGTTTGGAGTCGAGTATGTCGGTTCATCCCAGAGAAAGATCGCACTGCGAAAAACATAGAGGCGATCGCCTGTCGATTAAGCGATGTTGACCCCGATTACCAGGGAAAAGCACCCTCTAAACGCATCGAACTCCCTAGGGAACAATGGGATCTACTCACCGAGAAAGCAGCTAGATACGGCATGAAGCCCAAGAAATATCTTGAAATTTTGCTTCAAAAGGACTTAGGTGACGAACCAACAGAACCCCTAGAAGAACCCGCCCCACAACCTAAAAAACGCTCTAAAGGCTTTGGGGGACAGGCTTTTACTGGAATGCTCCCTAACTTGCTCCCTAACATTTTCCCGAACCATGCCGACAAAATTGACGTTGAGACAGTACAACTCAAGAAGAGTGATTCTGAGAATGCTGAAACCAGAAATCGTAAAGGCGATCGCCACTGGAATGAAGATGCTGAACCTCGACCAATACCAACATGAAGACCTTTGCTATTTGGTGGTAACGGCCATTGCCGAACGTAACCGTAGCGTTAAATATTTCTTTGAGGCGATCGCCACCGCCGCCGCCAATGTCACCGCCCATAAATTAACAAGCCATGAACCATAGCCCTGCCTTGCTCACCAAAGCCACCATCAGATTTAATTCTGTCCTGCATGAGATGGATCTGCCTATCCAATTCGAGATGGTTTTCGAGTTACCGCCGGATGATCCAGTATTGGCCTATCAACAGGCTAAAGAAGCGGCGATCGCCTGCTTGATGGATGATGGCGCTCAGATTGACTATTCCTATCCCACAGTGGAACCACGGGAAAACCACCATGTTCACTAAAATCCCCTCGGTCTATCCGCTATTCTTGCCCGCCATCGAACGCGATCGCATTCCAGCTCGTTGGTTAAACCTTGCCCTGATAGAAGAAATCACCCGTAGTAAAGCCAGCGGACAATACGTGATTTTCCTATCCAGCGGGCATTCCAAGGAAATCCCGAACCTGTGGGCAAAGATGATTTTTGCTGAATTCAAGCGGCTTGAGATGGCCCGCCACACAAAAGGCGATCGCCCCCACATCAAGAAACGCAGTTCAACCCCCACCTGATGAGATTGACTCACTACCAATCGAAACCGGGTAACTTATCCCGGTCGTGGGAAGTGTCCAAAGCTTTTCACCCCTTATCTTTGATGAGGTTTCGGGCTGTGTTGTAGTAACAGGCTCTTAAGGGCTTTCTAGATTACGTCGGCTCATCCCATCTCAATAAGGGTTTAATCCATGGACGGCCTTTGAGCCGTTTACTGCTGTGACAAGGTATATGGCTCACATTGTTCGGGCTATCGGGTGATACGTCGGCTTTTCTATGGATTTTTTGGAAGTTCACCTTTTTAAAGCACCATGAAAATTTTAGGAATTGATATCGGACGTGGTTTAGCCACTTGTTGCCTGTTGGATCACTTTCCAGAGAACCCACGGCAATATGCCCTAGATGGGGCACAGTACCGCCAATTTACCGCCGATCCAAAAGGCATTAAAGAGATATTGGCCTATGGAGCAGACATCGCTGTTTTAGAGCCTACCGGAACAAATTACAGTAAGCTTTGGGGCACTCACTTAGCCCGCAATGGCGTTGAAGTGAGGCTAGTTGCTCACCATAGCCTTAAAAAACATCGTGAGTTCTTGCGCTTTCCCGATAAAGATGACGAATTCGACAGTTTTGCCCTAGCCCATTACGGATGGACACATTTACATGACCCCCAATGGTTCCTACAGATGAGAGATCAAACTATCGTCAAACTCAGGGAGAAAGTTTTAAGACTGGCTCACCTTAACCGCGTACAATCCCCCATCATCAACCGCTTAAAACAGGATCTGGAATGGCAATTCCCAGAGATAGCCAACAAAGACCTGTTAGCCCGCCGTAGCAAGTCTGTCCCACGCTGGATCAGATGGATTGCCGGGGAATACAAATCATCTGCCTTTGATCGCAAATATGCCAAAACTTGCGGCCTAGGCTTAACCGACGATGCCAGAAGCCACGCCCGCCGCTTAGTCAGGATTATTGAAGAAGAAATTCAGATAGAAATTGAAACCGAGAAGTTTAAACAGGATGAACGGTTTAAGCCTTACTTGGTGGTCTTTGATGTTTTCGGTATGGGCGATCGCCTGCAATCCGTTATCCTTACCCAGATTTTCCCCATCACAGGGTTTTTGGATGAAAATGGCGATCGCATTGTGATTTATAAACGGGGTCGCTACTCCAAAAAACAGACGAAACGCGAGATATCACGCCGCCGCTTTGAGAAGTGTTTAGGCGTTGCCCCTAGTCGTGAGGCTTCTGGGAAAAAAGATAACCGTCAAATCGTAGGGGGGTCTGATATATCTCGATCAATGCTTTGGCTATGGGTTTTTACCCGCGTTTCCATTGCCAAACAGCGAGACTCTAACGCAGTAGCTCAACTGATCTATCTTTGGATGAATGCCCCCAAGCGACAAGGTATCCCGATCCGACTTCTCAGAACCAAAACCGCCGCCCATGCCACACGATTACTATTCAAAGCTCTAGTCGGCTATGTCCAGCGCGGTGAGTATGTGGATTTAGTTCATTACCACGCCAATGAATTAGGGAACTGCTCCCTATGTGGCGGGCCTCTAACCGATGGGGAATGCTCTCACTGTGAATCCATCCGGGCTAGGCTCTTATCGTCATGGAAAGCCGCAGAAAACGCCCTTAAATAGGAAAAATAACCCAGCAAGATTGACCTAATCATTTTGCTGGGTTTTAATGCTGGCTTATAACTCCTTTACAAGGTAATCTAAACTAGCCGCGCAGACTGTTATTACATTGATCACCGTCTATGACCACAGAACATCCCGGAACTTTGGCCCAGCCAATCCCCGTTGAAGAAATTCAAAAATTATTACCCCACCGCTATCCTTTTGCGCTGGTAGACCGCATCCTCGAATATATTCCTGGTGAAAAGGCTGTGGGCCTGAAAAATATCACCTTTAATGAACCCCATTTCCAAGGTCACATCCCAAATCACCCGATCATGCCGGGAGTGCTAATGGTGGAAGCGATGGCTCAGGTCGGCGGGTTTATTTTGACCCAAATGCCGGGGATGGAAGATAGCTTTTTTGCGTTTGCTGGTATTGATAAAGTCCGGTTTCGGCGACCGGTAGTCCCTGGCGATCAGCTGATTATGACGGTGGAAGTAATCACGGTAAAGGCCAAGCGCATCGCAAAAATGAAGGGCTTTGGCACCGTTGATGGTCAAGTGGCGGTGGAAGGGGAGATGCTCTTTTCCCGTCTGGATTTTGAATAATTGGCCCTGAGGCCCACTACATTACTATGGAGCAAACTGGAGAATTCTTTTGAGTACTCTGATTCATCCGACGGCGGTGGTTCACCCCAACGCTCAAATTCATCCAACGGTTCAGGTTGGCCCCTATGCAGTGATTGGTGAATATGTCACGGTTGGGGAAGGTACGGTTATTGGTGCCCATGCAATTTTGGATGGTTATACGCGCATTGGTCAGGGGAATCGGATTTACCCAGGGGCGGCCATTGGTTTAGAACCACAGGATCTCAAGTATCAGGGAGCAGCCAGTTTAGTTGAAATTGGCGATCGCAATACGATTCGCGAATATGTGACGGTGAATCGGGCGACGGCGGCGGGAGAAAAAACGATCATTGGGAATGATAATCTCCTGATGGCCTATGTCCATGTGGCCCACAATTGCATTCTGGAAAACAACATCATCATCGCGAACAATGTGGCGATCGCCGGCCATGTGGAAATCGAATCGCGAGCGGTGATTGGTGGGATGTTGGGCATTCACCAGTTTGTACATATCGGCAAGATGGCAATGTTGGGGGGCATGAGTCGCATTGATCGGGATGTGCCACCTTTTATGCTGGTCGAAGGCAACCCGTCGAAGGTGCGTTCTTTGAATTTGGTGGGCCTCAAGCGCAGTGGTTTAACCCCGGCGGAAATGGGTCTACTCAAACAAGCATTTCGTTTACTGTACCGCTCGGATCTCAAAACCTCCGAGGCGATCGCCCAACTTGCGACTATCGGCGACCATGAACATCTCCAACATCTCCAACAGTTTCTCGAAAAAGCCCTCGATCCCAGCCGTCGGGGTTTAATTCCGGGGAAACGGAGCTAGGCGATAATGCATATTTTCATCAGTACGGGGGAAGTGTCCGGCGATCTCCAGGGGAGTCTCTTGGTGGAAGCGCTCTTTCGTCAGGCCGAGGCGCTCAATATTGACCTAAAAATTACGGCCCTCGGTGGCGATCGCATGGCCGCAGCGGGAGCAACCCTCCTGGGTAACACTACAAAAATTGGCTCCATTGGTCTGATCGAATCCCTGCCCTACATCATTCCGACCCTCCGCATTCAACGGCAGGCGAAACGCTATCTCAAAGAAAATCCGCCGGATCTGGTGGTGCTGATCGATTACATCGGCCCGAATATTGGCATCGGTAACTTTGTTCGCCGTCAGTTGCCCCAGGTGCCAATTATTTACTACATTGCGCCCCAGGCCTGGGTTTGGTCGTTTAATGACAACAATACAAAGGCGATCGCCCGCATTACCGACCGGATTCTTGCCATTTTCCCGGAAGAAGCCCGTTACTTTGCAGAATACGGCATAGACGTAAAATTTGTGGGCCATCCCCTCGTGGCGAAAATGGCCACCTGTCCCCGCCGTGCCACCGCCCGGGAAAAACTGGGCCTCAACCAAGACCGCCCCCTGATCACCTTGTTGCCAGCCTCCCGCCGCCAGGAGCTGAAATATCTCTTACCTGTGATGGTGGAAGCGGCCAAAATTCTCCAGCGTCAGGTGCCAGAGGTGAAATTTTTAATTCCTGTCGCCTTGCCCCACTACCGCAACATTCTAGAAACAGCGGTTAATGAGGCGGGTTTAAATGCAATTTTGATTGATAATCCGGCCCAAACTCCCTTGGCGATCGCCGCTGCGGATCTAGCGATCACAAAATCGGGCACCGTAAACCTCGAAATTGCCCTGTTAGACGTCCCCCAGGTGGTGCTGTACAAAGTGCATCCAGTCACCGCTTGGATTGCGAAACATCTGCTGAAATTTTCGATTCCGTTCATGTGTCCAGTGAATTTGACCCTGATGCGGCGCATCGTTCCCGAATTACTACAAACAGAAGCGACCGCCCCCCGCATTGCCCAAGAATCTTTGGCATTACTTCAGGATGGCGATCGCCAAGCCCAACTCCAGCAAGATTATCAAGAAATGCGGGCAGTGATGGGCGATGGCAAAGCCTGTGATGTGGCGGCTGTCGATATTCTTACCTTCCCCAGTCACGGGCGATAAAATTAGGCTTCCCCCGATTTTTTGGGGTCATTAAATTGAGCTTTAGCCTGGATATAAATCTCCTTATCGATAATTTTTGCCCCCATTTCTTCGGCAAGTTTTTCAATTTTCTTTTTAGCAAAGGGCCGCACAAAAAAGGGAATTTTTTTAAAGAGTTCTTTAGCTTCGTCTGTCCATTCCATCGGAATTTCTCCTGTGCTCAATTGTTTGACTTCGTACTTTAATACTATTATCCGACAAATCACTATCAGCAAGTCCTCAAGCAATTACCAGTTTTATGTCAGTTAAATAATAGTTGCATTGGTTTAAAAAAATTAATTTTCCTATCTTTTTCGAAGCGATCGCCTGATATTTATGCTCCGGGTACCAAGCAGAAATTCATTTTGTCATATATTTTCGAGTGCATCGGCATTTTTTTTAATTCTTTTGATAGATTGAGAGATATCCTATCAAACTCAGTTATCAATGTCCGAGTTAATCCCTGCCTGTCAATCCCTGACCACCAATGTCAATGCACTCCTCGATTTATGGCAGCAAGAACCAACACTTCATTTCCAGCAGGATACAACGGCGATCGCCACATCCCTCGAAAAGGCCACCTCTCCAAAGTTTGAAATTGTCTTTGCTGGGGCTTTTAGTGCGGGTAAGTCTATGTTGATCAATGCCTTACTCGAACGGGAGCTACTTTACAGCGCCGAAGGCCATGCCACAGGCACCCAATGTTACATCGAATATGCAGCCCCAGATCAAGAGCGAGTAGTACTGACTTTTTTGAGTACCGAAGAAATTCAAGGGCAGCTCTACCAACTTTGTCAACGACTCGCATTAAAAATTGAGACTTTAGATGACCAGCAACAACTTGTTGTCCTCCAAGATAATTGCCAACAAATTTTGCAAGAGGAAGGGGGTGAAAACAAGTCCGACAAAGCCAAAACAGCCAAAGCTCTTTTTCTTTTACTCGAAGGCTATCTTCACAATCAAGAGCGGATTCATCCTAGCCAAAATTCTACTTATTCCATGGAGCAGTTTAATTTTGCCAATCTAACGGAAGCAGCAAATTTTGCACGACGGGGTAGTAACAGCGCTGTTTTGAAAAAATTGCAATATTATTGCCATCATCCATTGCTAGAGGATGGTAATGTTTTGGTCGATATGCCAGGGATCGATGCTCCAGTTAAACGGGATGCCCAGTTAACCTATGACAAAATTATTCATCCAGATACTTCAGCGGTAATCTGCGTCCTCAAACCCGCTTCGGAAGGGGATATGACCAGTGAAGAAACAGAATTACTGGAAAAAATGCGTACAAATTTAGGCATTCGCGACCGTGTTTTTTATGTTTTTAATCGTATCGATCAAACTTGGTACAATACGCAACTACGGCAACGGCTTGATAGTTTGATCCAAAGTCAGTTTCAAAGGGATGAAAGAATTTACAAAACAAGTGGTTTGTTAGGTTTTTTTGGTAGTCAAGTTAAAGATAGTGCCAGCGGCGATCGCTTTGGTATTGATAGTATTTTTGCGGACAGTGTTAAAAATCTTGGTGGCGAAGAAGAAACGCCTCAATTCGTAAGTGAATTTAACAATTATTGTGCCAACTCTGGCAAATTAACACGGACGCCATTTAAAGTTTATGTCAACAGTTATGAAACCCCTAATGAAAACTACGTCCGCATTTTAAGTGAATGGGGAAGACCGTTAATTGAGCAACTTGTTAAAGACAGTGGTATCGAAGAATTTCGCCAAGGTATTACCTGCTACCTTAAAGAAGAAAAACGGCCACAATTATTTGCTGCGTTAGCAGATGATCTTCAGCCTTTATGTATTGCTTTACGGAAACATTTACTTTCTGAATATCGAGAGTTAGAAAGCCAGCCCCACGAGATCGAAGCGATGAAAGCTCAAGAGTTAACTCGCCTCAACCAAGAATTACAAGAGGTCGGTATTCAATTTCAAAAACACATTACTGAAGAAATCAACAATATCATCATCAACCAAGATTTTTCCTTTGAAGAGGATTTTCAGGCCCTTAAAGCAAAAATGGTCAGTCGTTTAGATGAATTGCTGCAAACTTTTTCTGTCAAAAATGCTTACAGTCAAGCCACTTTTTCACATCCCCGCAACGCAACCGCACCTCTAATTGCAATTTTAGTAGAGGCTTTGTATTATTTGGCAAATGAGTTAGAAGATGTTTTGATCGAATTTTCAGACATTCTCATCCACAATTTTTGTCAACGCTTAGTGAAGCGCATTCAACAATCTGATTATTATCGAAAACTATATCGTTTATTAGGAAACGATGGAGGTCTTGAACAATCCATTTCAACTCTCGAAGGTCAACTGATTTATGCACTCCAAAGTGAAGCGAGAACAGAATGCGATCGCTATGTGCGAGAAAGTCCAAGATTTTATGATGAAGGAACTTTTTCGATTTATCAATTTCGACAAACTCTCCAGCAGACTTCTCAGGCCTATGATTGTGAAAGTATGGTGGAAGCAGAACCCGCGATTCGTCAACTTTTAAAGTTAGATTTCGAACCCAAAGTTAACGCTACCATTCGTCAAAATTTTCGACAGACGATCAACCAAACCTTAAAAACTCAGTTGTTACCAATGGCAGCACAACAGTCAGAGTTTATTTTAGAGCAATATAATGTAGCTCGGCGTTATTTGGAACAAACTCTAGAACAGGAAGCCCGTGAAAAAATCGCTCGGAATTTTCAGCTACAACGAGAATATAAACATAAAATTGAGGCCTATAATCAAGCTGCGACAATAATTAATCAATGTCTTCAGGAAATGCAAGTTTATGAGCGACAATTACCGAGCATCCTTGAATCAGACTTGAACATTTCTCAAGGAATCATTAATAAAAATTTAGACAATGAATAATTTCTCTTCAAGTCAAGACAAAACACTATTATTGAGGAACGATATCAAACATAAATTTCGATAACCTTTGGCAAATAGTTGACATGAAAAATAATAAATTTCAACCAATAGAAAAAGTTCTTCAAGCGGACGCAGTAATTGATTGTAATCACGAAGGAAATGTTTATACTCTACAAAAGTTAACTCAATACATCGATCAAATTCTCAGAGAAGTTTTGGCTTCTAAGTTGATCTTATACTTTCAGCATAAAGGTGTTGTCTTCTCAAAAGATACTTCTAATGACCAGTTTATCAAAGAGTTTATTGAAGAGGGTATAAAGTGTAAGGTACTAGACCCTTCCGGTGGTGGATGGCAGAAAGCAAAACTTCGTTTTCGAGTCGTCATGGAAATCGAATTGGAAGATTCATCTCAAAACTCTGATTTTGCAGAAGCTTCACCACTAGATGACATTCGGCAATCAATCAATAATTCTGAGGAATTCTAAAATGAAAAGTAATTTTCAGCCGATTAACGATATTGTCAATCCAGAAGACGTCATTGAATGTAGTTCTAAGAGTCAACTCAAAAGAGGCTCCGAACTTTTAGAGATTATTCGAGCATGTTTATATCAAGGACACTCCAGGATAAAAAACCAAGCTTCGTCTGAATCCATCAAATATCTAAGAGACTCATTGCAAGAGGGTGTGATTTTTGAAGTTAATGTTCTTCAACCTGGAAAAACTGAAGGATGGCAAAAAATGCAGATAAAATTCAAAACCTCTGTTGAAGCTTGTCTGATCCAGCCTGAAGTTCAAGAACCAGAGTCACCACTCGATGATATCCGCCAGTCAATTTAAGAGAAAACAGAAGATTAAACTATGTCACCTACTCAAAAAAAATTACTCACACAAGAATCATCGGTTATTCATTTTCTCGAACCAGTAAAAGTATCTTTTATGAATCAGCCGATGGCTAAAGTTGGCGACTTTCTCAAAGCACTCAAATCTAAACTATTGGGGTTTTCTCCAAATGACTGGGACAAAGAACATTATATCCCTTATCAGCAATGGTTCACTGATGGCTACGAAGCTGAAATATTAGATGTGGCTGGCTCTGGTTGGAAAAAGGGAAAAGTTAAAATTAAAATTTCTCTTGAATTTATCCCCAATGCTACGGAAAGGGGGAATGCAGAATCTCCCTTAGATGATATTCGTCAATCTATATCTGAACCGTAAAACTCACTATGTCTGAAAATTTTGATGCAATTGAAAATGTCTTTGGAGAGAACACAGTCTTTGAGATCAACTCCGAAGCTGACATCATGAAGAGCAGCACTTTTTTGAATATTATTGATGAAATTTGCACGGAATCATTATCTGCTATCGAAAACGAGATCGATAATGTTTTTAGTAATGAATCTATTGAATTACAGAAAATCAAAAATTCTACGGACAATTCAATTGTTTACGAAATCAAAAGCTTAATCGCAGAACATAGTGAATTAGTTTGGAAAAACAAAAAAATCCGGTTTCGCTTAATTGTCGAAGCTTCAGAAGACAGCAAAAATTTTATTTCTGAATCTCCTCTGGATGACATTCGCCAGGAAATCACAAAAAAATCAGAGGAAGAATCAATTTAATGGCTAAAACACCACGTCTCCCAATTCCCGATTCTGTCCGAAAATACGTTTACCAACGGGATAATTATCAATGTCAATGTTGCGGTTCACGACTTCACGAAACCCAACTCAGCATTGACCACATTATTCCCCTAGCCAAAGGTGGCAGTAACGACATTAGCAATCTACAAACGCTATGTTTAAACTGCAATCAAAAAAAAGGTACCTGTCGCGATCGCCGCTTCCAACGTCGCTTTACTTGAGGAATTTTATTGACGTTGCTGAATTGTAGTAAGCAGATCATAAAAGGGTTGCCAGTTATTTTCTGTGGTGATCGGTTCCCAAACAGATTCAATCACCGGACGCAGCAAAGCTGTTTTCGGGTTTTGGGAGATTAGGCGATCGCCAATTTGTGCCAACTCAGGTTCAGGGATTTCCTGTAAAGCCCGTTGGTAGAGCCCTTGCCATTGCTCAAAGAGGGGCCCAGACAGATCACTATTTTCCAAAATGGTGCTGGAATGCGATCGCCAAGCGTGATTAAACTGAACTCTCAACTGATAGAAAAAGTCATGGTAGCCCGTTTGGGTTTCCTCCAACAGTGCCAGGGTTGCGGCAAACAGATCGGCCCCTAGATCTTCTGGCAAATCTCGCAGCCCCAATTTTTCGAGCATTAACTGGCGATAGGTTTGCTCATATTCGATTTCATAATTCACGAGGCCCGTCGCCAAATCCCGCTTATCCATCACCAGCGCCAGGGGCATTTGCAACATTTCCAAATTCAGGCGGCAGATCATTGGTTGGTTGCCGTAGCTATACCGACCACTGTAGTCAAAGTAAGCCGCCGTAAACTTGCGGTCATAGCTGGGAATAAAGGCATAGGGGCCATAATCAAAGCTTTCTCCCGTAATTGCCATATTGTCCGTATTCAAAACCCCGTGGCAAAAGCCCGCCGCCATCCACTGAGCCTCTAATCGTGCCACCCGCTTCACCAAATCAGCGTAAAACAGAGCGTAGGCATCCTCGTCTTCAGCATATTCGTCGTAGTAATGTTCCACCACATGGTCGAGGAGCTGCTGTAATAAGTCCCGCCGTTGTAGGTAGTAGAGCCGCTCAAAGGTGCCAAACCGAATATGCGATCGCTGGAACCTGACCATCACTGAAGACCGAGTGGGAGAAGGCTCGTCCCCCCGCCAGAGGGATTCCCCCGTTTCGATCAAGCTTAGACAGCGGGAGGTATTTACCCCCAGTTGATGCAATGCTTCTGCCGCCAAAACTTCCCGGACACCACCTTTGAGGGTTAAACGCCCATCACCATTGCGAGAATAGGGGGTTTGACCAGAGCCTTTTGTGCCGAGGTCATAGAGTAAGCCATCCTGGGCGCGCACCTGCCCGTAGAGAAAACCCCGTCCGTCCCCTAACTGGGGATTGTACTGACCGAATTGATAGCCGTGGTAACACATGGCCCGCAAGGGATGGGGCGCTTGGAACTGACCGAACGCTTCGAGAAAATCTTGATCGTCTACTTGTTTCGGTTCGAGGCCCAATTTTTCTAAAACGGCGTCATTGCGGAAGCGTAGCTCATGGTGGGGAAAATCTGCCGCTGTTACTTCATCAGAAAAGCGATCGCCTAGGCTTGCAAAGACCTGTTCATAGGGCAGACAAACGAGGGGATTTTGGGTGAGCTCACTGATGGGGGCCATGGGCGTACAATTAAACCAAAAAGCATTAAGGCATATTATGGCAGATCCGATTATGTACCAAGTGGATGGTTATGTGGTGTTGCGCCACGACCACCCAGAACAATTGATGGAGCCCGACGAGATCCGCACCTTTTTTGAAACGCTCCTCAGTACCCAGCCGGATCTATTGCCCGCCGATTTGGCCAAACTCCCCTCCCAAGCTGAGCAAATTGATCAACTCCTCGCAGATTATTGCGAACTGGAAATCGAGGAGGGTTTTTTGCAGTGGTATGCGGTGCGCTTTGAAAAATAGGGTATCCACATCCCCACATCCCTCTAAATCTCCCTTATGAAGGGAGACTTCTTGTTCCCCACCGCTGGAGGGGCTAAGGGAAAGTTCTAATCGGCCCATTGCTGCTGGAGTTGTTGAATGAAGGCAAAGCGCACATCTTCTCCCGTTTCGAGCAAAGTCACATCGGGATGTTCAGGCGTCAAGAAATCGAGGCCCGTTTCCCGCCCGGAGATGAGAAATTCCGTCGCTGCGACCCGATAAATGCGTTCGGGATCTAAAGGGCGATCGCCAATTTGCCAGGTTTGACTTTCCGGAACAAAGGTCACCCCCGCCGTTTGCAAATATCCCCCCGTGCCGCGATTGGCCAAGCCCTGATTCAGAATTCGTTCCAGAGTTACCCCCTTAATCTCAACGGTGGCTAAATTTCCCCCGAAGGGCAAAATCCGAATCACATCATACTGAGACAAAGGGCCGGGAGGCAGCACATCATCAACACGGATCGAACCGCCATTAAAAATGGCTAATTCGGCAGCGGGTGTCGCCGTTAACATTGACTGGGCAATGATTTCCGTTAACGCCGTCGGTTGGTTGCGCACGGAACTTTCCAAACCATCTAGGGCGATTGGACTTTCGGTAATGATTTGCTCTGGTTCAAAACCATCAGCCCGAAAACCATCAAAGGCCAGTTGCTGCCAATAATTAACCTCCTGCTCTGTTTCTGGATCTGCGGCGATCGCCTCAGTAATCGGTTGCAAGTGCGATTGAACTGTAAGCTGCTCCGTTTCTGTGTCGTAGCTGAGATTGTGGAGATAAACCGTGCGAGCATTGGCATCGGCCTTGAAAATCGGCGTAAAATCCGCACCACGCCACTGTTGAATATTTTCATGGTCGTGACCTCCCAGGATTAGGTCAATTTCCGGGATATTTTCCGCAAGATAATGGTCATCCTGCATCGCCAGGTGAGTGACCGCCACAATAATATCTGTCTGCGCCTCTAATTCTGCGACGAGGATTTCCATCTGTTCTAGGGGGTCGAGGTAGGTGACGTAATCCACGGGATTGCTCGGAATTACCACCCCCACAAAACCAATCCGCACCGGAGTTTCCGCCTCACCATAAATGGTTTCAATCACGTAGGGAGGCACATTATCCCAGGGTTCCCCCGCCGCCGTCAGGACATTCCCCGAAAACCACTGGAAGTCTGATTCTGCTAGGCGTTGCTTGAACTGGGATTCACTAATGTCAAATTCGTGGTTACCGAAGGTTGCAAGATCCAAGCCCACTTGGTTCATCACCGCCACAATTTGTTTTCCTGCGAGGCGATCGCCATCCACCACCGCAGTCCCCAAGGCCGACGGACTAAATAAATCCCCAGCTAGAACGGTGAAAGTGTGGGGATTTTCGGCGAGCAGTTCCTTGCGTAGGGTCGCCAGCCGTGCCAGCCCCCCCGTTGCCCCACCACCCAGGGGCGTAATTTCATAGACATCATTGAGGTGAAGCAGTTGCAATTCTACCGTTTCGGCCCAGAGAGATAGGGGGGCGATCGCCAAACTGACCATGGCCCCAGACACCAGCACCGTAGAACGAACGACCTTCCCAAAGCAATCAAAAAACATGGGTCATTACCAAATCCATCACTAATCCCTTCATGATGGTTTAGGTCACCGCCGCAGAAGGCGATCGCTCATAAATTGTGATATTTACGCTGAAGGGCAATTTCCCTAGACAGGTGGTGGAACGACCACATCTGTTTCTAGATCCCGAAAAATCGTCTCCTCCTGGGGCGCTACTTGCTCCGGACGAAAAATCGTGTTGAGGGCTGTTTCCAAGGTGCGGGACATCACAATTTGGTTGTTATAAACCACGATCACCCGTGCCAAGGTCGGGACGCTATTTTCTTCGGCCTCTAGGTAAAGGGGTTCCACATAGAGGAGCGACTGTTCAATGGGAATTACCAATAACTTGCCCTGCACTGCCCGGGAACCTTCTCGATTCCAGAGGGAAATTTGCTGGGAAATAACCGGGTCTTGTTTAATGAGGGCTTCAATTTGATCCGGCCCATAAATCAACTTCTGTTTCGGGAATTGGTAAAGTAACAGCTTGCCGTAATGTTCTCCATCGGCGCGACCCGCTAACCAAGCAATTAAGTTAGGGCGACTGGTGGGGGTATAGGGATGGAGCAAAATAAATTCCTCTGAAGTGGCCGTGGGTAGCCGCATGATCAGATAGTAGGGGGCGATCTCCTGGGGTTCATTTCCATAAACTTCCTGGGGAATTTCCCACTGGTCTTCGCGGTTATAAAAAACCTGGGGATCCTGCATGTGATAGCTCAGGAGGCGTTCGGACTGCACATTAAACAAATCAGTTGGATAGCGCAGGTGTTCTTTTAAACCATCGGGCAATTCGGCAAAGGAACGAAACAATTCTGGAAAGGCCCTTGCCCAAGTTTGGATCATCGGATCGGCGGCATCGGCGATATAAAAACGCACTGTGCCATTGTAGGCATTGATCACCACCTTAACGGAGTTGCGGATGTAGTTGAAGGGATGTTCCCCCGGATCGGCATAGGGATAATGGTCACTGGTGGTGTAGGCATCCAAAATCCAATAGAGGTAATTTTTTTCACCGAGGCGGTTGGTCTCACCAATGTCGGCTGACACGAGGTAGGGATCACGGTCAAACCGCAAAAATGGGGCGATCGCCCGCACCCGTTGATTAATATTGCGCCGCATCAACAAGCGAGTATCACCGGTGAGATCATTGGATAACAAAATCCGCCAATCCCGGAGATATTGCGCGAAAAACAAACGTTTCAAAGGATTCCCAAAGGCAATGCCCCCCGTCCCGTCATAGGTGTTGTAGCGGTTATCTTCCCCACTGGGATAGTCCAATTCCTGCACCTTGGTATCGGTCATCACGTAGTTATTGGTCAGCTCACCGTAGTAAATGCGCGGTTGACCAATGGGAATTGCCTCCCGTACCGCTGGGGTTAAGGTGGTCAAATTGCCATTATCTGCCGTCGCCCCGGCCCCAATATCCTGTACATAATATTGCGGTAAGCCAGTCTCCTCAGCCCGGTTGACTGGGCTCACCGTAAAGCCATAGCCATGGGTATAAATGAGATGCTTGTTCACCCAAGTCTTTGCTTGTTCTGGCACCGCTTCATAATCTAGCTCCCTGGGGGCAATGATCACCTGTTGTTGGCTAGGATTTTGGTCTGGGTTTAGGCGTAGGGTATAGCGATCAATATCAGCATCCGAAAAGCGATAATACAGCCGGATTTGCTGCAATTGGCGGTTAGTTTGCAGGATGGGGCGACTGTCCCATAGGCGGATGTTGTTGATGGTTAGGGGATTGCTGTCAATATCGCTGGCGGTGAGTTCTCCTTCTGGGTTAAACACCCGTGATTCGATGGCATCCAGCCCAAAGGCCCTGCGGGTTGAGGCGATGCTGTATTCCAGATAGGGACGCTCCCGGGCTAATTCATTCGGTTGCACGATGAGACGTTGAGTCCCGGCAGAGAGAATGGCACCGATGGCCATAACGCCGATATACAAAATAATGCCCTTTAAGACCTGGGGCTGTTGGCGACGGATAGAAACGGTACGGCGGTGGGGATAACGCCAGAATTGCCCTAAACACCAAGCGGCGATCGCCAAGGCCAAAACTGTGAGGAGAATTTCCACGTGTTGATCGACGTTGAGATTGGTATAGCTCACCCCATAAACCACCCCAAGCTTGGAGTAGAGCAGCTCATAACGTACTAACCAATGGCGTCCGGCCACGGCAAGGAAGAGGAGGCCCGCCAAGAGATTGAGATGCCGTAACTGGGCTGGACTAAAGCCCGGAAACTGTCCCTGGGAAAAACTATCGCCAGACAGCAGATAGTACAGGGTCACACTTACCAAGCCATAGAGAAATAAACCCTCAAACCAAAAGTCGAGGATTTGCCACAGGGGCAGGGTAAAAACATAGAAACCAGCATCATGGTTATAAATCGGATCGATTTGACTGAAGGGCACTCCAAACCAACCCTGGAATATCCGCACCCAATTATTCGCCAGGATCGTCCCGAAACAGAGACTTAAAACCACGGCGATCGCCCGCAAGGAAAACCACCGTCGCCAAAGGATGCCTCCCAACACCACCGCAGCTAACCCCAAACGCCAAATTTGCTGTTGGGTAAATTGCCACAAACTGCGCAATGATTTGAATGCCAGGGGATCCGGTAAAGCAGGGGTAATTAGCGGCAGGCTCATGTCCCGTTGTCCCATCTCCCAGACCACCGAGCCGTAGTGGAACAAAATCAAGACAATCAACAGGCTAAACCCGGCCATTAACAGCAGTAATCCCCGAAAATTGATCGCCGGTGATTCGGGAATTTTCTTGTGATAGGGGATGGGTTCGAGGAAAAATTTTTGCCACCATTGCAACGGAGGCCGGGGCACATTGGTTTGGCGATCGCCCCCCGACTGATCCGGGATTATTTGCCATTCCTGGCGGTCAACCACCCGGTAATTTATCCAGAGGAACACAAAGGAGCCACAAAAACCAAGGCTCCACAGGCCGATGCGTAGGGAAACCTGCTTCAAAAAGACAGAACGATATCCTAGCTCAGCGAACCAAAATTGTTCAACGAGGAAACGGGAGACTAATTCAAATAGACCCCAGCCGGCGGTGATCGCACAGCATAGATAGATAATTAGTGACCATTTTTTATCCATGGTGCCGATTGTATCGACTTGCTGGCCTAAAAATCACGCTCGATCAATAATTCCGGAAAATTGGCCGCCCGCACTTTTGTAAGATGCCTGGGGGAATCGGTTTACCGCTGGCGAGGCGTTGTTGTTGGCCCGGAGGGAGGCAGCGGCGATCCACGTCGTAAAAGTAATAGCCTTGGGAAGTTTGGGAACGGGAGCCATTCAGCAGCAGATCGACAAGAATTTCTTGGATGGTGCGGCGATCGCCCGTTTGGCCCCAAAACAAAGAAAAAAGCTGATTCCGAAAAAAATCATCCCCCTGTAACTGGGTAAAGTGGCTGTCTGGAATGGTTTGATATTGACTACGAATATCGGCCAGGATGCCTTGCCACGTTTGGCGGCCAGGAAGCCCCTGACTAGACCCCGAAGATTGCTGCACGATTGTCGGTTCGGGTTTGCGATCTGGTTTGGCGATCGCCCCAGGGCTGGGAAATAAGCCCGCCGCGACCAAGGCAAAGCCTAGGGTTAACTGAGTGAGCCGTGTGATCCGTTGCCCAAAAAAGCCCATAATTCTCCGCTGATGTTGCCTCAAATTGCTATGGTGTAGAGAGTAGACGAAAATCACCAAGCAAAGTTCCCTGATTTTGCCATCTTAGTATTTCCATGGTTCCTCCCCAACGTCAAAAAAGCCTCCGTCGCCTCATCGATCGCCTCGGCCTCCCCGATTACCATGGTATGCGCTGGGATTTACTGGATCTGGCCCTCACTCACCCCAGCATTTCCCCCGACAAAAATTATGAACAGTTAGAATTTATCGGCGATGCGGTGGTGCGTCTGGCCGCGTCTGAAGTGCTCTACGCCGAATATCCCGCTGAACCCGTGGGAGAATTTGCCGCCATTCGGTCGATCCTCGTGAGCGATCGCACCCTGGCAGAATTTGCCCACCGCTACAATCTCAAAAAATATTTGTCCTACCACGGCCATTATCACGGTGCTGGGGAAATTTCCCTGTTGGCCGATGCCTTTGAAGCGATGTTGGGGGCTTTATTTCTCACCACCAACGATTTAAGCCTTGTGCATCCTTGGCTCGACGAACATCTCCGCCACAAAGCTGCTGAGATTAAACAAGATCCAGCCCGGGAAAACTATAAAGATGCCCTGCAAACCTGGAGCCAAGGGGAATACCAAAAACTCCCCACCTACCAAGTGACTGAAAATCCGGAATTTCGCCACGAAGAAGAACGATTTTTGGCGGAAGTGAAGTTGGGAGATACTTTGCTTGGGAAAGGGGTTGGTCGTTCTAAAAAAGCCGCTGAACAAGCTGCCGCCCGCATGGCCTTTGAGGCGATCGCCCCCCTCGAAAATTTCACGCCCCAGTCATAGAAAAGCGCCCGGAGATCTGGCCTGAGTTACGATCCCCCGACGCCCTTCTATTGTCCTCACACCCAAACTAAGATTCTTAGACGATTAGCCCAGATTGAGGGTTCCATTTAGCTTTCTTGAATTGCCTCGATGATCGCTTGATTGGCTTCTGGAAACTGATATTGCCCCAATTCACCGGGATTGACCCACAAAATCTCTGCACATTCAAGGGGTTTGGCCTCTCCGGCCAGGACACTGCACCAATGCACATGGAGTGAAACTTTGAATTTCGGGTAATCATGTTCAATTAAAATAAGGCGATCGCCCACCTCGACCTGGAGATTAATTTCTTCTTGGATTTCCCGCGCAATACAGGCTTCTACTGTTTCCCCTGGTTCGATCTTCCCCCCAGGAAACTCCCACAGGCCCGCCATTTCCCCTTGGTCTAAACGGCGATCAATTAAAATTTTTCCTTGGCGATCACGAATAACGGCGACACCGATCTGCTTATGGGGCAAAGGCGACATTTTTTTTACTCCGCACACAAGATAAACTCGATCATTATAGGAGATGGCTCCCGCCGCATTTGCTCAGATCAATTGAGGTTTTTGTTGAAATAAACCATTTAGAATTGTCCTTGTGCTTTGGGCACCTCTACCTTTTGTCTTTTTCTAAACTGTGACTTGGATTACAATTAAAACCACAAAAGCCCGTTGGGAAGCTGAGATGATGGGAGAAATTCTCACCGCCCACAGTATCCCCAACCGCGTTTTAGATATTGGACTGGGCATTTATTTTGGGCAAGGAAGCCAAGCTGCCCTCCAGGTGCGATCGCCTGATCAATGGACCGCCTTACTCCTGCTCAGTCCCCCAGAAGATGACCCCTAAACCCTTGTGTTTCGCCCTAATCGCCTATGTCTCTTTTTGATTGGTTTGCCGCAAATCGCCAAAATTCTGAAACCCAGCTCCAGCCCCAACAGGAGCGCGAGATTGCCGATGGCCTCTGGACGAAATGCAAATCCTGCGATGCCCTCACCTACACTAAAGACCTCCGCAACAATCAAATGGTCTGTAAGGAGTGTGGCTTCCATAACCGGGTCGGCAGTCGGGAACGGGTACGCCAATTGATTGACGAAGGCACCTGGACAGAAATTGGTCAGAATGTCGCGCCGACCGACCCCCTCAAATTCCGCGACAAAAAAGCCTATAGCGATCGCCTCAAAGATTACCAAGAAAAAACAAGCCTCACCGATGCTGTAATCACTGGCACAGGACTGATTGACGGTTTGCCCCTTGCTTTAGCAGTGATGGACTTTGGCTTTATGGGCGGCAGCATGGGATCCGTCGTCGGCGAAAAAATTTGTCGCCTCGTAGAACATGGCACCGCCGAAGGTTTACCCGTGGTGGTTGTTTGTGCTTCTGGTGGAGCGAGGATGCAAGAGGGCATGCTCAGTCTGATGCAAATGGCGAAAATCTCTGGTGCCCTCGAACGCCATCGCACCAAAAAATTACTCTACATCCCTGTCCTGACTAATCCCACCACTGGGGGCGTCACCGCTAGCTTTGCGATGTTGGGAGATTTGATTCTTGCCGAACCCAAAGCAACCATCGGTTTTGCTGGACGCCGCGTCATTGAACAAACATTGCGCGAAAAACTTCCTGACGATTTCCAGACGTCTGAATATTTACTCCAACATGGGTTTGTCGATGCGATTGTGCCCCGCACTGAATTGAAAAAAACCCTCGCCCAAATGATTAGTCTCCATCAGCCCTTTCACCCGATTTTGCCGGAGCTACAATTGGCTCCCCATGTGGAAAAAGAAAAAGTCTACGAGCCCATTGCCTCTACCTCGACCAACGACTTTTACAAGTAGACAAAGTAAGTAAAAAACATTGCCGTGATTAGCATAAACAATGGCACCCTTTAGGGATTTTGTTGCTAAATGTACTGTTATTACTGGCATTCATGTTAACTTTGATTAAACATCTCTTTGCATCGACCCAAACAATGGCTTGATAGGGCGTCGCGGAGAGACATTTTTCTTTAGGCATCAATTTAGGTTGAGCGGGAGTCGGGATATGGAAAATGTCATGAATCAGACTTGGCAAAAGACAGCTCTCAGCTGGGAATATCACAAGGCAGCCAATCCGCGTTTAGCAGATGTACCCATTCGTGCATTTCCAGCCAGTCTCCATGAATCCGGTGAAACACGGGTCATCCCCCTCGACCTTGCGGTGGAACTGGGGACAAAATACCCCGCCACGACTCCGAATCTTCTCGCCAACTACATTCGGATTAATGCTGAGGAACAGATTCCGGCGATCGCCGCTTCCAGTTCTGAAGTTTTTTATGTGATGCGCGGTGCCGGGCGTACCGAAACTGAATATGGCGTGCTCGAATGGAAAAAAGGTGACTCCTTTACCCTGCCAATGAATGCAGGCGTTACCCACTATGCCGATGAAGATAGTGCGCTCTATTGGGTTCACGATGCGCCGATGTTGGCTTATCTTGGCGTTCGGCCCACTGCCCCCCGCTTTGAACCGGCTTTCTACGCTAGCGAATATCTCAACAGCGAAATTGAACGTATCCGGGAAGAAGGCATTCGCCGCAACCTCAACCGTAACGGTGTAATTTTAGGCAACCCCGAAAGCGAAGCAACCCGCACCGCCACCCACACCATGTGGTCTTTGTATAATCTGGTGCCGCCCCATTCTTCCCAAAAGCCCCACCGTCACAATTCCATTGCCTTAGATTTAGCGGTTTCAGCGAAAGAAAATACCTACACGTTGATCGGCAAATCCCTTGATAACGATGGCAATATCATCAACCCAGTGAAAGTAATGTGGCAGCCCAATAGCGTTTTTGTAACGCCGCCGAGCCTTTGGCATTCCCACCACAATGAGTCTGACGAAGATGCCTTTGTTTTTCCGGTACAGGATGCAGGGATGCAAATTTATATGCGTACCCTAGACATTCAATTCGCCAAGTAATGAAAAACACTCGTTAGTGCAGATTACTCCTTCTGTCTGAGGGAGTTTTTTTATGACACATTACAATCGAAGTTAGACAATTACGCCTAAAAAAATATGGCCAGCATCTCAATTCACGATTTAGATCGGCATCTCAGCGAGCGTTTACAAGAACGTGCCCAGAAACATGGACGTACCCTCGAAGCAGAAATTATTGATATATTGCAAAAAGCTTTAGTTGCAGAGGAGTCATCACAAAATTTGGTGGAGGCGATCGCCCAACATTTTCAAGAATTCGATGAATTTGAAATTCCCTTACCCCCCCGGGAAAAAATTCGCGATGTCTTTCTCGCTTGAAGCATGGTGATTATTTTAGATACAAATGTTCTTTCTGAGCTCATGAAGCCCCAAGGCTCTCATCTGGTGAAAGCTTGGATTGCCCAAAAAAACCGTACAGAACTTTTTATTACGGCGATCACTCAAGCAGAAATTCTTTATGGTATTGCCACTTTGCCAGAGGGACAGCGACAGGAGCAGCTTACTCAATCGGCTCGGAATATGTTCCAAATGGAGTTTCGCCATAAGATTCTCGCTTTTGATGATGAGGCCGCTATTGCTTTTGCAGACATTTCATCTGCGCGGCGAAGACAAGGAAGGCCAATATCTCAGTTTGATGCTCAGATTGCGGCGATTTGTTTGATCAACCAAGGTATTATCGCGACTCGCAACATTGACGATTTTCATCATTGTGGCATCGATGTTGTTAATCCTTGGCAATCATGAAACTTTTTCAAGATTTCTTTTCCCTATTTCTTCAGGATAAATGTCCCCTCTGCGATCGCCCTGGAGAACATATCGTCTGTCGGGACTGCGATCGCCAATTACAAAAAACAAAGCTCATCAATCCTAAACGCCACTGGCAAAACGATCTGCCGCTATTCGTCTGGGGTCAGTATGACGGCAGCCTCAAACGGGCGATCGCCACAATGAAATACGACAATTGCCCTCAACTGGGACGCTGGCTCGGTACCCAATTGGGTTCACAATGGCGAAAATCCTTTCCCAACCAGCAAAAATTAACCGTTATCCCTATCCCAATGCACCCCGCAAAACAACAGCAACGGGGTTTTAACCAAGCAGAAATTATCGCCCGTCAATTTGCCCAAGTCACCGGATTGCGCTACGAAGCCCAGCTTCTCCAACGCCCAAAAGCGACCCAAGCCCTCTTTGAACTGACGGTGGCACAACGACAACGGGAACTGCAACGGGCTTTTTCCCTTAACCCTAAAGTCATATCCCAAGGATTGCGCCAGCCTATTTTGCTGATCGACGACATTTACACAACGGGGACAACGGCCACCGAAGCCCAACAAACCCTTGTGCGTGGGGGCTTAGAAGTTTGCGGCATTGCGGCGATCGCCACGCCTAAAACTGGAAAAACACCTCCCCCCGAAAGCAGTGGAGGAATTTAGCCGGAAATTTCCCTATCAACGGTAGAATATGGTTTGATTATGCAAGCCCGTAATGTTGCTAAAGCTCCATGATTTCAAGTAATGACTTTCGTACTGGTACATCCATCGAATTAGACGGTTCAGTGTGGCGCGTCGTCGAATTTCTCCACGTTAAACCCGGTAAAGGTTCCGCCTTTGTCCGGACAAAACTAAAAAACGCCCAAACAGGCAGCGTCGTTGAAAAAACATTCCGCGCTGGTGAAACCGTTCCCCAAGCGATCCTCGACAAACGCACCATGCAACATACCTATAAAGAGGGCGAGCAGTTTGTCTTTATGGATATGGAAACCTATGAGGAAGTCCGCCTAACGGAAGCGCAAATTGGCGATCGCGTTAAATACTTGATGGAAGAAATGGAAGTTAATGTCCTCTTCTGGAACAGCCAAGTCATTGACGTTGAACTCCCGAATACCGTTGTCCTCGAAGTCACGGAGACAGATCCTGGTGTGAAAGGCGACACGGCCACAGGGGGCACCAAACCCGCCATTGTTTCCACAGGGGCTCAGGTCAATGTGCCTCTTTTTATCTCGATTGGTGAGCGCATTAAGATCGATACCCGCACCGATACTTATCTCGGTCGCGAATAAAGCCCCAAAGCTTTTTTGGAGATCCGCACTAATCCTGGCTTGGATCTCCCCCCTACCCATGCAGTTGTGAGGAATAACCTGTTCTGTGGCTATTAATTTACAAGAGATCCAAGAACTTCTATCCACCATCGGCCAAACCAATGTCACCGAGTTTGAACTCAAAACCGATGATTTTGAACTCCGTGTGAGCAAAGGTACTGTTGTGGCTGCTCCCCAGACGATGGTGATGCCCGAGGCGATCGCCCAACCAGCGACGTCCACTCCCGTTGTTTCTCAACCGACTGCAACCCCAGAAGCCCCCCAAGCGGAAACCCCGGCTCTCAGTGCGAGCATTGATGATAAGTGGGTCGCCATTACCTCTCCCATGGTGGGAACGTTTTACCGCGCGCCGGCCCCTGGTGAAGATCCCTTCGTTGCCGTCGGCGATCGCGTTGGCAATGGTCAAACTGTTTGCATCATCGAAGCGATGAAATTAATGAATGAGATTGAGGCAGAAGTCAGCGGTGAAGTTGTTAAAATTGCCGTTGAAGACGGCGAACCCATTGAATTTGGTCAGACCCTAATGTGGGTCAACCCAACCTAAGCGTTCCAATAATCAATTGATACAATAGTCTTAAACTATCTATTCCTTTTTCTGAGAAAACCAATGCCTGACGACCATCAGATGCCCCCAGAAGTTCTCCAACAGGTAGCTTCGTACTTTAGTGTTCTGGGAGAACCGATGCGGTTGAGGATTTTAGGTCTTTTACAGGACGGGGAACGCTGCGTCCAGGATTTGGTTCAGGCAACGGATACAAGCCAAGCAAACGTGTCTAAACACCTCAAGGTGATGCTCCAGGCAGGAATTTTACAGCGACGGAGTGAAGGAACTTCTGCCTATTATCGGGTCAGTGATGAGCTGATCTACGACCTGTGTAATTTAGTTTGTAATCGCTTGGCTGAGCGCATTGAAGAACAGGCAAAGAAGTTTCGCAATGCCTCTTTGACTTCCTAGGCGATCGCCTTTGTTGATGCTGTCCAAGGTTAACAAAAGGATTAGGTCACGAAAGTTTACAATTGTTATAACGAAGCAAGAATTTATTCCCTAGCCCACCTACAGATTGCCGATCCTATGACTTCCTATTCCACTTTTTCTGCCAGAGCCGAAATGAGTGAGCTGCGTCGCCTCAAGACGCTGTTGCCCCCTGAGTTGCAAAGTTGGGTAATGGTTGAGGGCACCACAGAAGTCAATCCCCCCCTCATCCGCTGCGAAGAATTAGGCAAAGATGAAGTCGAAATCCAAATTGATTTGGCGAAGTGGGAAAATCTCGCCATTGACCAACGCAACCTCTTGTTTTGGCATGAAGTCGCGAAGATCCAGAACGATACGATTCCCCGGGAAGGCTGGGAAATGGCCGCCCTCGCCATTGGTCTGGGGGGGGCTGTGGGCGAGCTTTGGGTTCAGGATGGTTTGCTCTTGGTTTTGGCGATCGCCCTTTGTGGTTTTTCGGGCTACCGACTATGGCAAAAAAATAGCGGTGAAAAACGGATGACCATCGCCATTGATGCCGATGAACAGGCGATTCGCCTCGCTACTCGGTTTGGTTATACCCTGCCCAATGCCTACAAGAGTTTGGGGAGTGCCCTTAAAGCCCTGATTGAGCAAACCCCCAACCGCCGCAAACGCAAAGATTACGAAACACGGCTCCAGTTCTTACGGAAGAGTGCCGCCAAAGCCAAGGCCCAGATGGAAGACCAACAGGTACGCCGTCCGAAAATGAGCTAATTCCTGTAGTAATTAAGGGGTGGCGATCGCCGCTGGTTTAGCCTTTGTTTCGGCGATCGCCCCTTGGAGGGTTTCGATTAACTCTTGATCTAAATAGGGCTTCGTTAAGTAGCCATTTGCCCCCAACTGCTGGGCCAACTGCCGGTAGCGTTTACTGCCCCGGGAAGTCAGCATTAGCACCGGAAGTTCCGCTTTCGGATGTTTTTTGCGACAGCGGCCGAGAAACTCAAAGCCGTTCATATTGGGCATTTCCACGTCACAAATAATCCCGACCACTTCAGGGTGAAGCTCCAGTTGGTTGAGGCCATCGGCACCGTCTTGGGCCTGGATGACACGATAACCGGCCTTTTGCAGGGTGGTGGAGAGGGTTTGTCGGGTCGTTAGAGAATCATCAATGGCGAGGACAGTCGGCAAGGTTAATTTTGGCTGGCGGGTCTGGAATTGGGGATTAATGATGGTTGTGTTGTGGCTATCTTTTTGGCAGACCCGTTCAATGAGGGCGGCACTATCTAGGACAGGAACCAGGCGACCATCCCCTAAAATAGTGCAACCAGAAATATACCGAGGTGAGGCGATCGCCGTCCCAAAGGGTTTGATCACCAGATCTTGTTCGAGGAGAATTTGATCGACCCGCAAACCAATCACTTCATTGGCCTGGGCCATGACCAAAACCATCTGTTGGCCCACTTGATTCCAAATATTACTAATATTGCCCTGGGCTAAAGAGCCAATTTGTTGCCGACTGGCAATGGCCGAAGCGGGATAATTAAAGCCACTCAGGAGGGCTTGGACGAGGGGCACTGTTTTCTCTTGCCAGCGGAACTGTTCTTGGTGACCATCTTTTGTGAGATCTGCTTTTTCGGCAGCGGCGATCGCCAACAAACTATTGATAGGCACCGCAAAGACACTCTCCTGACAACGGAAAATCAACAATTTTGTAATGGTCATACTCCAGGGGAGCCGGAGGGTAAAAGTTGTCCCTTGGCCTAGCTCAGAGGCCAGGGAAATATTCCCCTTGAGGGCGCGAATTTGCAGACGTACCGCATCGAGGCCCACCCCCCGACCCGATAAATGACTGACTTTTTCTGCTGTCGAAAAACCCGGAACAAAGAGTAATTCATACAGTTGTGACCGAGATAATTCCGCCGCTTCAGTGGCACTGACTAAGCCTTTGCGCACGGCTTTGGCACGGACTTTCTCAATGTCAATGCCGCGACCATCATCCTGGATTTCAAGGTAAGTAGAGTTGCCCCGGTTGTAGGCTTTGATTGTAATCGTGCCCGCTTCTGATTTATTGTGGGCAAGGCGCTCTTCGGGGGAGTCGATGCCATGGTCAAAGGCATTACGAACTAAGTGAACCAGAGGATCATAGAGCTTCGATAAAATCGCTCGATCCACAAGGGTATCGGTTCCTTCTAGGTTCAGGCTGACGGGTTTATTACCCTTAACGGAAAGATCACGCACAGTGCGCGGAAAACGGTTCAGAAGCTCCCCAATGGACAACATCCGCGCTTGGATTAGATTATTTTCTAGTTGTTTGAGGGTTTGTTGTCGTTGTTTGAGGGCCTGCTGATCCTGCTGAGCAATAAGAGTGGTGTCTTCAATGGTTTCACTGAGCTGGGCCATTTCCTCGGTCATGGTCGAAGCAAAAATGACAAATTGCGCCAACTGAGCCCGGGCCTGGGGATTTTTGACCACCAGTTCTTTGGCATATTCTTGGAATTGCGCGGTAATTTTATCGAAGCGACCATACCAGCGTTTGAGGGAATCGAGGGCGTCGCTGCTTTGTTTATTCCGGAGTAGGGCGCTGTTGTCCTGGGTGACTAATTCGCCGACCAGGCTGTTGAGGTGATTGAGGCGGCCCATGTCGAGGCGCACGCTGAGGCTATTGGTGTCGATGCTTGGTAGAACGGGATTGGCAGGGGGGGCGATCGCCTTTTCTGGAACCGGAGCCTTTTCTGGAATCGGAGCTGCTGCTGCAGAATTTGGAATTAACTTGGGTTCTAACGCCTCAGTCTGAGGAGGGCTGGGGGGAGTCTCGTCCTCGGTGGAAACAATATCATTCTGGATGATCGGTTCGCTGGGTTCCGGTTCATCCATGAGCACCAAGCTCGTGAGATCTACATCGACCTCCCCTAAGGCATCATCGGCCTCTAGGATCAGTTCAGCCAGATCAATGTCACTCAGGACGGGTCGCATCTCGGCTTTTGGTCGGGCATTTTGGGTTAAAAATTGGAGGGCGGCCAGTTCATCGGCATCGAGGGAAAGACCGTTTCCTAAATCTTCGCCATTGCCGTTATTCACGAGGTCATTGACCGTCTCTAGGGGAAGAGTTTCTGGTGCCATTGACGGGGAGGGAGTCTGGGTTTGGCTGAGTTGGTGGAGGGTGGCACTGGGTTCTCCTCCCCGGGTGCGATCGCCAGCGAGGACAGCAGCTTGACCCGCTTGAAAATCAGTAAGGGCGCAGCGGGCAATCTCCAGATACTGTTCAGCATTGGCTGCGAGGGCCGATTGGGCCACCTGGGCGATCGCCGCAAAGCCTTCGAGGTTCAACATATCGCCTAGGGTTGCCAAAACTTCCATTTGGGAAACGAGTTCCCCGTGGGGATTTTTCGTCGGCGGTTTGTTGACGTAATTTTCGAGGCGACCAAGGGCCTGGGGGACTTCTTCTTTGAAAATAAATTCAGTAATATCCCCTTCCATCTGCATTTCCGGCAGTTCTGCCGCTTCATCTAGGGCATGGCCTAACTTTTCTTCTAACTGGCTAAAGATCGGTTTTGCCCGTCCTAAAGCGTGGTCAGGGTCATATTCTCCTTGGTGAATTTGCTGATTGATGGGGTCTTGGAGGGCGTCATAGGCTTCGAGCAACAGGTTTTCCAGCTCCACATCGAATACAGTGTCTTCTTTATAAAGAGCCCGGATGCCGTTTTCTAGATCATGGGCGATCGCTTGGATGGCCATCAAGCCCACACAGGCGGCTCCCCCTTTAATGGAATGGGCGGCCCGCATCAAGCCATGGATTGTCGGCGTTTCGTGGTCTTGGCAGAGATTTATCAAACCCGTTTCGAGGTGCTGCAAAAGCGCCTGTGATTCCTGGACAAAGAATTCATAGGCTTGATCGTTTGTATCAACTGTTTCCTTGGCCATGATTGGATGATGATCCCCTACTCAACCGATGTGATGATGAAAAATAATGTTGCGATTGCGATGCGATATATCTCGACAGGGTGGGGAAAGGGCGATCGCCTCTCCCCTGTGCCCTGACCATTACTGCACCTTAAAGCGAGACACACTCTGTTGCAGTTCTCCGGCCACTCCCAGAAGCTTGGTGAACGATTCCGCCACCTTCACCGATTGGGCAGAAGTTTGATTGGAAACATTGGCCACATCCTGCATTGTTTGGTTCAGCTCATTGGAAATATCAACCTGGGTAGACGCCGAATCCGCAATTTTTTCGACGGTTTGGTTGATACTCATACTGACCTTGGCAAGATCCGTGAGGGCTTGGCGTGTTCCTTTCACCAATTTTGTCCCGATCAAGACTCGCTTCCGGCCCACATCCATGGCTTTAATTACCTCATTGGTTTCCGCCTGGATTTCTTCGATGATCGCCTCAATTTCCTTGGTGGCGTTGGCCGATTGTTCTGCCAGGGTGCGTACTTCATTGGCGACGGCAAATCCCTGTTCTTCTTCCCCGGCGCGAGTTGCCTCCACAGAAGCATTCAGGGCGAGTAAATTGGTTTGGTTGGCCAGTTCGCGGATCAGGTTTAAGACCCGGGAGATCTTCTGGGAAGAATCCGCCAGATTTTTAACCTTGCGGGCCGTTGCTTCAACGGTTTGTTGGATCGCCACAATCCCCTGGACAGTCCGGTTCATGGCCATGTCCCCTGATTGGAGGGTTTTGTTGGCCAATTGGACTTTGGCTTGGGCTTCCTGGGCGTTGCTGGCGACCTCTTGGATGGATCCAGTCATTTTAAAGAGCTTATCGAGGGCCACATTGACGCTTTCGGCTTGGCGCAACGCTTCCGCAGACAGGTTTTGAATCAAGGATTCACTTTCTTGGGCAGTGTCTGACACAATGGTTGTCGATTCCTGTACCCGCTGTACGAGCAGTTGGAGATTTTCGAGGGTGGCGTTGAAAAAGTCAGCGACAGTGCCCATTTCCCCTTCGGTGACCCCAGCCCGCACAGTCAAATCCCCTTCAAAGGACTCTTCGATTTCTTCGAGGAAGTTTTCAATTTGCCCTTGGAGTTGTTCCCGCTGTTGACGCTGTTCTTCGGAAACAATTTCTGCTTGGCGACGGGATGTTTCGACTTCTTCGAGGAGGAGGGCTTGGTCGAGGGCATAGCCCAACTGGATCGCCACCTGACGGAAGGACTCTACCAGGGGAGCTTCCCATTCTCTGGTACTCGAACATTGGTGCGCCCCCAAAAGACCATAAAGCTTTTGGTTAACGAGAATGGGAACCACCACGTTGGCCTTTACCTGCCATTTACCGAGTTGTTCTTCGTGACAAGCGGTGAGGCCCGCTTGGGAGACATCGGGGGTCACTTGCACCCGCCCTTGGCGATAGGGTTCAACGTAATCTTCGGGGAAACAGGGGGCATCGCCGGAAGTCATCATATCTTCGCTGAGTTTGCGCCAACCGGATTTGACAGCTTCATATTTAATCCGGCCATCCCAGTTGTCGTCAAAGCGATAAACTACGACCCGATCGCACTTCATGAGCTTGAGGGCTTCTTCGACGCCAGTCCGGAAGATTCGTTCTAGATCGAGGGATTCACGGATCCGGAAACTGATGAGGTTTACTTGGCGTGTCCGGACGAGTGCCTGCTCCTGTTCCCGGCGGAGGAGGGCCTGGTCGAGGGCATACCCCACCTGTTCTGAGAGTTGACGGAGGATATCAATTTCCGTCTCACTCCAAAGACGGGTGCTGGCACATTGGTGCACAATCAACATGCCATAGAGACGTTGGTTCGCACTAATCCCGGTGGCCATATAACCCTTGACACCATAGGGGGCAAACTCATTCACATGGCAGTCAACAAAATCAGCATTAAAAATATCGGGAATCGCGACGATGTGACCCTTCTGGTAATTTTTTGAGAGCTTTTCTGTGACCCGGGGTTCATTGGTGCGTAAGCCGAGGGTTGTGGGGTAGCCCTGCTCCACCGATTCTGCGGTGATCAGCCCTTTCCAAGAGGAATCAAATTCATAGACAATCGACCGGTCTGTACCCAAAAGATCCTGGGCTTCTTCGACGGCGACATTGAGAATGGCCTCTACCGTCGAGGCGGCCTGGAGTCGCATCCGGGTTTCATTCAGGCGCTTGGCACGGTCTTGTTCTTCCTTGAGGAAAGCCTGCTCTAGAACATAGCCAATCTGCTGGGCAATTTGCTTTAGGGTATTGATCTCTAGGTCAGTCCATTGGCGCGGCCCAGAACATTGATGCACGATCAACATGCCATAGAGCTTTTGGTTAGCGACGATACCAACGGCCATGTAGCCTTTAACGGCATGGGTCGCAAATTCGGTGATGTGACAGTCGATAAAGTCAGCTTCGTAGATGTTGGCATAGGCCGTCACTTTCCCCCGGATGTAGGCCTTGGCAAATTTTTCGGTGACACGGGGTTCGTTGGTTTTTAATCCCAGGATCGACTCAAAACCAGACACAACGGATTCTGCATTGATCAGGCCGCGCCAGTTTTGATCCAAGCGATAGACGATCGCTCGATCGGCGGTGAGGATGTCTCGCGCTTCTTCGACGGCGGCGCTGAGAATTTCTTGGACTTCGAGGGATTCCTGGAGACGGGCGCTCATCTCACTGAGGCGTTGGGCGCGCTCGGCGGTCATCTGCCGCTGTTCAATGAGGCTAATGCGTTCGAGGGCAAAGTTAACTTGGTTGCTAATTTGCTGGAGCAGGTTGCTATCGACCTCTTGCCAGGGGTGGGCACCTTGGCAACGGTGGACGACGATCAGGCCGAAAAGATTGCGTTCGATGGTAATGGGAGCAATCATCATCGCCCGCACCTGGGCCTGGTCGAGGGTTTCTAGTTGGGAGGCACTCAAACCGATGTCGCTGAGGCGATTTAGGACGGTGAGTTTGCCGCGCTGGGCCTGCTTGAGGTAGCGTTCATCGAGGCCACAGTCCTGGAGTGTTTTGCCCATGAGGCTTTTCCAGCGGGGATCGGCAGCTTCGGCGATCGCCAGGGCTTTTTGGGGGCCATCGACCCGGAAAATAAGCACTCGGTCGGCTTGGAGGGCTTCGCGGGCATCGTCCACTGCTGTTTCGAGGATCTCTGCGGTGTCGTTAAAACTACCGAGACGGGACGACAATTCATTGAGAATTTGGGCCTGGAGGGCGGCATTTTCTTGCTGTTGGAGGGCAAAGGCTTGATCGAGGGCAGTGCTGACCTGGGTGGCGGCCTGGCGCAAAATCTCTAGTTCACTATCGGCCCAACGGCGGGGTAGTGAGCATTGGTGCACCATCAAAAAGCCCATGAGTTTTTGGCGGGCGATAATGGGGGCGATCGCACTGGCGCGAATCCCTTTCGCCTTGAGGTGATTGAGCACCGCTTCATCGAGGTTGGCATCGTAGATATCCTCGATGACAGTCACCTGACCCCGGAGATAGGCGTCTTGGTGGGAGGCCTCCAACCAGGGAAGATCGAGTTCTAGGCCCAGGATTGTCGGAAACTGCCGTTCTACAGCTTCGGCGACCACTTGACCCCCAAGGGCATTTTCACCGAGCTGATAGACTACCGTGCGATCGCCCCGGAGCGCAGTTTGCACTTCCTGAACCACCGCCGCAAAAATATCCGCTGGCGTGAGAGATTCCCGGATCCGAGCACTGATTTGGTTTAACCATTGGGCCTGTTCCGCCGCCGCCCGCTGTTGATCTAACAATTGGGCCTGGTCGAGGGCGTAACCCACCTGCACCGCTAACTGCCGGAAAAATTCGATCTCCGACTCTGACCATTCCCTGGCGATCGCACATTGGTGGGCCACCAATAACCCATACAACTCTCCCCCCAAAAGCAGCGGTGCCGTTAAACTTGCCTGGACTTCCAATTGTTGCCATTGATCCAGTTGGGTATCATCCGTTGTCGTTCCGTGGCCGAGATTGTTGAACGCTTCAACCCGACCCTGCTGAAAGAGCCGAATGGCATGGTCTGATAACCCCACTAGAGAATAGGACATTCCCAAAGCGCTGGGCCACCGCCGTTCCACGGACTCGTACATCACTTTGCCGAGCCAATCTGGGTCATCAAAGACATACACCACTACCCGGTCTACATCCAGGGCATTGCGCGCATCCGAGACCGTCGCATTGAGAATATATTCAAAACTTAAGGACTCACGAATGTGGGAAGTCATCGCATTGAGAAGCTCAGCCCGTTCCACTGCCGCCCGTTCCGTGGCCAACAGAGACTGGAGTTCTTCCGTCATCATGTCAATGTTGGAACGAAGATTACTGAGCTCACTAACGAGGGTGCCAGCCTTCGAGGTAAGGGTAGAATGCTTGCCATTGTTGGCATTAGTGGCCTGTACTGGCACAATGGTCACCGTTTCTTCAATGGGTCGTTCTTTGCGGTCATGGCCGAGGGATTGGGGCTGAAGACGGTTGTCTTGGGAGCTGTTGGGGCGGAAGGGAGCTTGAGTCATGGCAGTTTCAGGGAATTTCAATTTAGATAAACGCAGGGAAATGAAAAAATGAGGGGCCAAAACATTGGGCCGATTCATTATTCAGTCTGGAAAAATTAGCCTGGGGATTTGAGGTGATCTAGCAAGGCTTCGAGGTTGATGCTCAAGATGGTTTCCCCCGAAGCCGTCCGAAACTGGCCAGCCACCAAAGCTGAAACCTCAGGGGGGATTTGCCCTGGAGGACCAGGTAATAACTCCAGGCGATCGCCGCGTATGAGATGCTGCACCTCAGCGACGAGAATCCCGAATGTCTGGTGGTTGACCGTAACCCGTAAAACATGGCATTGCGATCGCCCATAATCACCAGCCAATAAAGGAGGCAAACGCAGGGCATAGGCTAAATCCACCAGCCACAGCACATCGCCGCGCCAGCCACAGACCCCCACCACCGCAGGCGGCAAATCTGGCATTTGCACAATGTGTCCCAACTCGACATTGATCGTTTCGACCAATTGAGCCGTGGGCACCATGGCCCGAAAACCATCGGCCAAAAGAATACCAATGTATTGTGTTGTGCTACTTTCCGGGACAGAGGTCACAGGGGCCATAAACAACGCTCCAAATTAAACTTCAGTCAACAAAAGTTGCGCTAGACGGGATGGCAAATCAGGCAGCGCCAAGCTTAAGGGATCCAACGCCGTACCGCGTTTAACAATTCATTTTGGTCAATGGGTTTGGTGACATAATCATTGGCCCCTTGTTTACTGGCCCATTTTTTATCCATTTTTTCAGCTTTGCTAGAGCACATGATGACAGGAATATTTTGGGTTTTTGGATTATTTTTCACCTCACGACAAAAGCCAAAACCGCTTTGGCCCGGCAGCACCACATCCAAGACAATGCCATCGATCATTTTGTGATCCAGGATGGCCCGCGCTGCCTCTGCCGTCGTCACCTTTAGCAAGCTAAACCCGGCATTTTCTAGGCAACTTGTGATAATTTGTGCTTCTGTCGGACTATCTTCAACTAATAATAAAGTTGCCATTACAAACCTCTGGGGAAAATTCAAAATTCAAATTAAATAACAATTTTTGTTTGAGAGCAACCCTTAAGTAAACTTTGAAAAGTCAAATTTTATCGGGTAGAGCTAGAAACTTTTAAGGTGACATCTTCTGTTTCATTATCCTGTGCGGCAACTTCATCTAAATATTTTTCAATTAAGGCAATGGTTTTCTCTGGATCCGGTGGTTTCCCCAAAAAATCTGAAGCCCCCACGAGCTTGGCTCGATTGCGATCAATCAAGGTATCGCGGCTGGTCAAGACAATAATTGGCGTTTTTTCAAACACAGAGGTTTGCCTGAGAAACTTACACACGGTGTAACCACTAGCATTGGGCATTACGAGGTCAAGAATGATCACGTCTGGTTGACTCTCGATGAGCTTGGCAACGCCCCGCATGGGTTCACTAATGCCGATGGTGCGATAACCAGCCCCTTCGAGGATTTTCCGTAGGGTTTGGAGAATCACGGGGCTATCATCAATGCAAGCAATGAGGGCATCACGCTTTTCGGGCGATCTCAGACTGCCGGAGGTGGGGCCATCAGCATCGGTAGATTCTGCAAGATGGCCTAGGGGAGGGGGTAAATCGGCAATTTTTTTCAGTTGAACAATGCGCTTTTTTAATAGGGGAATTAGGGCATTGGCAACGCTATTAACCGATTTACCAAGGCACACAGAAATGTCCCACATGGTGAATTGTCCATTGAGATACTGACCCAAACTGCCAAGGGCACTGGCATCAATACCTGCCTTTAGCACTGGGGCGAGGGTGGGACTCAAGTTACCAAGACCAGCGGCTTGCCATTGTTGTTGGAGTTGCATGACTCGCTTGAGGTCGGGTTCGACTTCTAGGTAAGACAAGGACAAACTGAGGGCGATTTCTGTGGCATTTTTTTGGGTTTCATGGGATTCGATGGTGGCATCGGCATAGCAACCAAGATCGAAGAAGACTTCCTGGGCGATCGCCCGAATAATTGCCTTCGCTTGCATGACCGTCAGTTGTTTGGTTGTGATCCCTTGGTAAAGGAGCTGATATTCCCACATTTGCGAGCTGATCAGTTCTTGGGGATTCGGCGTCCACTGGGGAGCCAGCCGTTGGGTAATGCGGTACCAACGACGGGTAGAGTGGATACCGGCGGTGGCATGGAGAAGACGCCCGGACAGGAGATGAATATGCCCCTGGTATTGACTATTCCCCACAATCAACTCACCCGTAGCCCGGGTTTGGCACAACTGGTTTAGTTGATCGGCGATGAAACTGAGTGTATTGCCTGCAGCAGTCATATTCTGTGTCTAGAGCATTCTCGATTTTAATATACCCATAACATCACGATCACCTAACAAAAACTTTGCAACAATACACAAATCAATTTATTGATTTAAAACCCTAGAAATCAAGCAATTAGCAGCACAATAAACCCAAACAATATTTTCTTTGCATGGGAATTTATTCGCTTTATTTTGATTTTTATTGCCGCACAAGTATTGAGGCGGTTCTTAATTCCGCTGTTGCTTTCTACGTATAAACACTGAAGCTTGTTTTAACTTTTGTGAAGTTCAAGAACATGTTGACTGTGGGACGTTTGAAAGTAATTCTTAAGAAAAAATTATAAAGATTTCTCCTAGACAATTTTGTGAAGATTTGATGTAGCTTTTGCTGTTCTGGGCGAGAAAAAGACGCCGTTAACCATGGTTTGGGTTGACAAAAGGCAGTGGCGATCGCCAACAATGACATAGATTTCTAGCCCTCTCCAGTTGAGACCATGACGGATATTGCGACGTTAATTGCCCAGGTAAAGACAGAGGCAGAGCGGGAACCATTTCCCATTGATGTGCCTGTGTACCAAGCAGCACGCCTTAATCCTACGGAGCCAGTGCTCTATGCGGGGAATCTCAAGGCATCCCTGTGTTTTTTCGGGCGGGATTTGGGACGGGATGAGGTGCACGCCCGCCAACCCCTCTATGGCGCTGCGGGCACCCTGGTACGCCAGGGATTTTATTATGCAGTTCACCACAAAAAAATCCATGATAAGGCGCAATTGGCGACGGTGTGCGATCGCATTTTGCTGACCAATACGGTGCCCTACAAACCACCGGGCAACAAGGCCTATCCGGTGTCGGTTAAGGAACGATTTCGCCCTTTTGTGGAGCGGCTGTTGGTGTTGCACTGGCAGGGAGACCAAATCATCACCCTGGGTACGGAGGCCTTTAAGTGGTTTGACCCCTACGGACGACGGGGAGAGGTAAACGGGTTCTTCCGGCGGGGCGATCGCTTTGAGACATCCTTGCAAGTGACCCTCCGGGCGGTGGACGATCTGGGAATGGAACACCAAAAGATCGTTACTTTGTCGCCTCTGCCCCACCCATCCCCCCTAAATCAACGCTACTACGCCCAGTTTCCTCAGATGCTACAAAATCGTCTGGGGGCGATCGCCTTTTGAGACCTCGCCGTTTCGGGCTGTGCTTAGTCCTGTTCCGTGAGTCCTGCCTGATGAAAATCTTGGCCCGATCCATATTGCCACGCTTCACGCCGTCGTTTGGCCTGGTAACTATCTCCCATGGGCAGACGCTGACTGAGCGCATAGCCTGAGGTGTAGAGACCCAGGGCAAGGTAATGGCGCAACCAATCGGCCAACGCGCCCACCCCCAAATGGGGCAACAGGGGCAACACCGTTTTAAAGTTCACCCTGGGTAATGTCTTCGTTAGGCCTTGGAACTGCACCACATCCTGCAAAAATGGATTGAGGGTATCTTCCCCTAACTGGGCCATCACCCCAAAGACTGCATTTAACAGGTCATTAATCTGATTTGGTGGACAGCTTTGGTTGACCCCCACACTCATCGCTTTTTGGAACAGCCAGGTGACCGAAAGATTCGGTTGGTAGGGTTGTAGCTGGGCGAGGGCTTGGCGATCGCAACAGTCCTGGGTCAGGGCATCATCTAAACCGTTGGTGAGTCGCTCCAGATGCCTCAACATTGCCCCAAAGCCACCAAAACTAACGGGGGATTGGCCGCCACTACTGTCGCCAATGGGCAAAATGCGGTCCCAAGGATAATGCAGAGGACTGCGACGATAGCTCGGGAAAAAGCCAAACAAAAACCGTTGAAAATCTAAGGCCGCTAAATCCACCTGTTGATAGTCAGGCAGTAATTTTAGATATTCCTCCAGGAGGAAAGCTAGGTCAAACCGTTGGGGATGGGCATCGAGATAGGTAAATAGATAAGTAGTGCGGCCATCGTGGGCGGGAAAGGCTTCCCAAAAGTATTGACATTGGTTGCGAATCGGCGTGAATGAATAGATTAAATCTCCCTTACTATTCGCCGCAAACCCCTGGGCGCAGCTTCCCACCACTAGACAGACACCGTCCGGCTTTTGTCCTTGGCGCACCTGTTGGGCAATGGGAGAAAAATGTCCCATGCCATCCAAAATCAAGCGGGTGTGGAACGTAAATTTTTCGGTCTTGGCGATCGCCCCCTGCGGCGAAACCGTAATCCCTGTGCAAGGGTGATTCTCAAAAATCTTGCCACCCCAGGTGAGAAATTTTTCCTTCAAAACCGCCAGCAATCGCCGGGGACTCACACCAATATTTAAAATATCTTTCACCCAGAGGGGATCTCCCCCATGGAACTGGATGCGCAGGGGATTGAATTCCGTGGCGATGACTTCGCGTAGTTCGGTCTCACTGAGCAATTCTAAATCCAGAAGCGTCTGCAACTCACTCCGGGAAATGTTCCATTCCTGAACGCGCCCTTGCAATGGCCCCCGCTCCAAGATAATCACCCGCCAGCCTCGCCGTTGCAGGGCCGCCGCGAGGAGCAAGCCTAAAGTGCCCCCGCAGACGAGCACATCACAATCATAGTCAGGGCAGTCTTCCGTACCAATTTGCACCATCGCCGGAGCGCCAATCTTACCCTGTCGCCAATTTTGCCACCGTTGATCAGCGGCCCGTAGCCCCTTGAGGGGATCCCCTGGCATTGCGCCCAAAATTGTTTTTACCTGACCCATGGCGATTGCCTCTCATTTTTCTGCACACTGTGGCTCTTTTTTATCATTTTCCCTGGGAGTGATGGTTATAAATACTTAAAAAATCTTGAATTTCCGGGATTGCCTTGACTTCATAAAACTTAATCAATAGAATCAGCGTAACTTAACACCGCCAAAATATTCAGGCTTAATCATTTGGTGCGTTGAGTGCTGTTTTAATTCATTTTTAATATTCAGGAGCTTGCCCGTGCTAGGAAAAATTTTAGGAAAAAAGAAAGATAACTTTTTCATGGAATTACCTTCCCAAGGTAACGACACAATCGCCGAAGCGTCCGTTGCGCCCGAAGTGCGTGTACAGGAAACACCTCAGGTAGAAGCCCCTACTACTGAAGCTTCCCAAGAGGCCCCCGCTCCCGTAGCCAGTGCCCCGGCCCCCAATGTTAATGATCCCACCGATGTGATTGTTGCCGCCATTCAAGCTGCAAGCCGAGAAGCCGTACTCGCCCAGACAGTAGAAGTTGGAGCCTTTGCAGAAAACTATCTCCTCAAACCCGGCAACCGTTCCAATCGTCGCCGCCCAGGGGCAAACATGGCTGCTTTTAAAGCAATGGCCCAAAACATCAAATTCTAGAAAGAGGCTTGAGTCAACAGAGTTTCTGTCAGGGACAACGACATCCATTCATGATTTAGGGTTGAGAAAGGGAAGTGATTACTTCTCTTTTTTTGTGACAATTTTGTTGATGCGGCGACGGTCAAAAAATAAATCTTTGACACTGGGGCCATGGGGAATCTGTGCTGCATGGAATCGGTACCAAAATTTTTTTCGCTGACCGTTTGGGGCAGATCCAAAATCTGTGGTAATTAAAAAGCGACAAAAGCCATTGCGATAGGGTCATCCTCTCTATAATGATCGCAACACTTGCAAACTGTTGCCACCATGAGCCAAAACCTTCCCCCTTCTTCCGAAAACTCAGTGCAAGTTCCACCATCCCGTCGGCGTCAACGTCTCATTACGGGGGCGGCTGTGGGCCTTGTGCTAGCCGTGGGAGCGGGCCTAGGCTATGGGCGTTACTACATCTACCAGCGCTTATCACCACAAATTGAGCAGCAGCTTAATAAGCAAATTGATCGCCCCATTAACCTGGGGTCAGTGCAAGGATTTTCCTTAGGGGGATTACGGTTTGGCCCGTCTGAACTGCCACCAACGGCGGCTTCCAATGATCAGCTTCTGGTTGAGGCGATCGCCGTTGATTTTAACCTGTGGACGTTGCTCACCCAGCGGCGCTTAGACCTAAACCTCACCCTGATTAATCCCCAGGTGACCGTTGAGCAAAACCAAGCCCGCAGATGGCTAGATTTGAACATTGCTCCCGATGACCCAGATACCGAAGGTCTCGAAGTCAATATCAATAACATCCGCCTCCGCCGGGGTCAACTGACGTTAATTGCCCGCCAACGTTCCGGCACCCTGAGTCCCCCTGTGCAGTTGGCGATCGCCTCCGGGAAAGGCCGCCTCACGAACCAAAACAAAGTAATCAATTTTGATGTCCAGGGTAAGTTGGCGTCGGGGGGAGACTTAAACATCGAAGGAATCCTCGATTTTGAGCAAGAGACCAGCAATCTCAGGATTCGCGCCCAGAAATTAGACCCTGTCGCCATTTCTAACCTGGTGGTTCCCCCTGTCACCTTTTCCGGTGGTGTAGTAGATGGTGCCATCGAGTTATTCCTAGAAGAAGGCGACCTCAGCGATTGGAATGGGGAGTTAATGGCCGAGGGTTCGACCCTAATCGTTCCGGCCCTTACCAAACCCGTAGAAGATTTTTCCGGCAAAATTGGCTTTCAAAACCAAGAACTTCAATTCCAACAGACGACAGGCCGCCTGGGGACGCTTCCATTTAGTGGCGATCTCAATATCAATTTTGAAACGGGTTTTACGGGGCAAATTGAGACTGCCCCCACAGAAATTGCCCAAATCCTGGACACATTTGAATTAGAATCCCCGGCCTTTCCAGTAGAGGGTCAATTGGCAACGACGGTGACCTTTGGGGGGCCACTGGAACAAATTCAGTTGGCCGTTGCGGCAACGAATGCCAGCCAATTAAAAGTTGATCGCCTGACCCTGGAGCGTTTTCAGGGCGATCTGACCATTACGGGTAATCGTTTTCTGGTTGAGCAGTTCACCGCTCAACCTACCTTGGGGGGCAATATCACCGGCCAAGGGGTGATTCAATTGGCCGATGAAAGTACATCTTCGCCTGGGGCGATCGCAATTGCGGCCCAGGGGGATCAATTACCGACAAATGCCCTGGCCCAACTCTACGAACTCAATTTACCCGTCACTGCCGGGCCGGGCCGCACAGATGTGGTGTTTGAAGCGCCCCTGAACCAAGTCTCAGAATTTGTCGTCTCAGGTACCGCTGTGGTGCCCGTGGCTGGGGGCCTGGTGACAATGCCCAACCTGCGCATTACCCAAACCCAATTCCAAACCCCTGCCCGCGCCCAGGGACTGCGTCTCGCCCAGCTTACGGAACAGGAACTGCCCTCCTTTCTCCAGCGCAGTATCGTCAATGGTGATTTCCAAGTTGCGGGCACCTTTGGCCAGTCAGAACCCCAGGCACAAGCGGGTTCCCTCGACATTACTGGTCAGGCCCGCACCAGTTTTGCCAATGGTCAGGCGATCGCCCGCAATATTCGCGTTGGGGATGGTCGGTGGCGCGCTGACCTGGCTTTAAATAACCTCGATCTTAAAGAAATTTTACCCGCTGTTCCCCGTACCCTAGTGGCGGACTACTCCGGCCAATTCCAGACTGGGGGAACCTTAGCTGAGGTGAACTTAAATACCGTCGAAGCAACGGGTTCCGGACGCCTTACGGTGGGCAATGGTGAGATTCGCACCGAGGGCGTCACCGTCGCTGGGGGGGAATGGTACAGTCGTACCGCCCTAAATAATGTAGATTTAGTGAGCTTTGCCCCCCAGTTGGCCAATGTGGCAAATACAGTCCCCAGCCAAGGTCAGTTTGAGGTACGGGGTAATTTAGAGGATCTCTCAGTAGAGGGGATTTTGGCCCAGGGTTCCCTGAGCGCCAGACTAGCAGGCGGTGTCATTGACGGCGGATTGTTAACGCTCCAGAATGGTCAACTCCAAGGGGATTTCACCGCTCAAAATTTGGCTCTAAATCGCCTCAATAGCAGCCTGGAGGGAATTGGCAGTGGCGCTGTGCAATTAACAGCGGATGTGACCGAGCCAGACCTGAAGAATGTGCGGGCCGAAGGGGATCTGCGCCTCAGTGAAGGGGTCGCCCTGATTAATTCTTCGTTAACCAGTCAATGGGCTTGGAATGGGCAGCAACTGCAAATCCAAAGGGCGATCGCCGAAAATTTCCGGGCCGATGGGGTCTTAACCATTGATAGCGATCGCCTCGGTCGTAATGCAAGCCAAGCGATTACACAATTGGCTCTCAACCTAGAAGCCCAAAACATTGATCTCCAGCAACTGCCTTTACCGGAGGTGGCCCAGGCCCTCGATGTTGTAGGTCAAGGGGATTTTCGGGGCACGATCCAAGGGACGCTCCAGCAGCCCCAGATCAATGGTCAAGTCGCTCTGAATAATGTGCAGTTAGCCGAGTTGACCCTCGACCCCACCCTCCAGGGCACCATTCAAACCCGCAGCGATCGCCGCACCATTATCGCCATCGAAGGGGAAGAAGACCAGATTTTTGCCCGTCTGAATTCCCGTCTCCGCCCAGAACAGGCCGAACTCAAGCTCGATGGCTCGACCCTAGACCTCGCCCTGGAGTACAACCAAGCGGGCCTCGAACCGACCCGACTCCAACTGAGCAGTGGCAACCTCCCCGTCACCTTGATCCAACAGGTGGCCCAGGGACAACCCGCTTTGCAACGGCTTGATTTTCCCCTAGAAACGATGGTCTTGGGGGGAAGACTCTCCAGTGAACTGCGAGCGGATCTCCAGGCGAATTCGGTGTCCGGTCAGGTGGCGATCGCCCAACCGATGCTGGGTTATCTCGCTGGCGATCGCCTCAGTGGAAACTTTTACTTTGCCAACGATACCCTCAGGCTCCAGGATTTCCAATGGGCGCAAAACGGCGGCCTCTACAGCGTCGATAGCACCATTGCCCTAGCCAACGAAAACCGTCCAAGCCCAACCATTCAAACCACGGGCACCATTGAACAAGGCCGGATTGAAGATGTTTTAGCGGCCCTGCAAATTTTCGATTACGGCGATTTCCAAAATCTCGGCAGTTTATCCCTACCGGATTATTTTGGCCGTTCCAGTCGCTTCGATCAGAGCGCCGATCTCTATGCCAACCGTCCCCAGGATCCGCCCCCCATCACCACTGAAATTGAGTCTGTGGCCGTGCCAGCCCAACCCACCCTGGAATTGGCCGATGCCACGCCCCCCGAGCGGGAAAAATATCGTTGTGATACCCTCCTCAACGGCATGGCTGAAGCGACTCCGCCGGAAAATAATGGCGAAAATCCGGCCCTCTACAGCCGTGGCGATCGCCAACAATCCTTTGCCGAAAGAATCGCTCTCCTCAGTTGCGTCCAAAGCCAACTCAATTTAGATGTCGCCGAGAGTAAACCACTCCTGCCCGCAGAATTAGCAGACCTACGGGGGGAATTTAGCGGCGACCTGAGCCTTGCCTACAATGCAGAGACTGGCCTCCAGGCGGACTTTGATCTCACTGGCGGATACCGCGAAGTGGCCGTATTTGGCGAATCACAGATTGTCGGTTCCCCTTGGCAGTGGGGCGAAATCACGATGCCCCAAATTATCGCGCGGGGTGTGCTGCGGGATCGGGTCTTAACGTTGCGGCCCGTGGGCATTCGTCTCTCGGAACAAGATGGCGGGGGACGCCTAAGCTTTATTGGTAGCTTTGGGGGCGATACCCAAACGGGACAATTGCGCCTCACCGAAGTCCCTGTAGCCTTTTTAGAAAAATTTGTGGACTTACCTGAGGCGGTGGCGATCGACGGTTTTATTAACGCCAATGCCGCCCTTGCGGGAACTCCTGATGATCCCTCGGCCCGGGGTGAAATGACCATGGCCAATGCCAGCATCAATGACACGCCGATCAATAGCGTCAAGGGGAACTTCACCTATGATGATGCCCGCCTCAATTTCATTGTTGATAGTGAACTGGTGGCCGAGGCTGACCCCCTCCAAATTACAGGTAGTATTCCTTACCAACTGCCCAATGCCACAGTTGTCCCAGAGAGTAACGCCCTCAATCTCACGTTTAACCTTGAGAATGAAGGATTTGCCCTCTTAAATATTTTGACGCGGGGTCAAGTGGCATGGCTGGGGGGTGAAGGGGAAGTGGATCTGTCCATTGACGGAGAAATTGATCCCGATACGGGGCGGCCAGTGGATCTGGTGGCGGATGGTCAGGTGGCGATCGCCGCAGCGGAAATCCAAGCCAAGGTTCTACCTGATGCCCCCTTGACCAATGTCCATGGACAAATTGATTTCAATCTAGATACCCTAACGATCCAAGAACTTACCGGTGATTTTAGTGGTGGCCAGGTGGCAATTTCTGGACAACTGCCCCTCGCCAAGCGGATGACCGAGAATCAAACCCTCGATGTGCGCCTAGAAGATCTCAACTTTGAGCTGCCTGATCTCTACCAAGGGGGCGTTGCGGGCAACCTGATCATTGCTGGTACCAGCCTAGAGCCGACCATTGGGGGCGATTTAACCCTCCGAGAAGGGCGTATTTCGCTGGCAGGGAACCAAGAAAATGGCAATGGTAATGGTAACTCAACCACAGCCATAGACCAACAAACCACGGCCGGGAATAAACAGCTTGACCCAGGGACATCCCCAACACCGAAACGCGTTTCCAATGTCGATCTGCGGGCGATCACAGAGTTTAAAGACCTGAAGATTACCCTTGGCGATCGCGTGCAAATTACCCGGCAACCGATTCTGAATTTCCTCGCAACGGGGGATTTAACCCTCAATGGCACCCTCAATGATTTGCGTCCTGCCGGGGTGATTCAGTTAGATCGAGGTCAGGTCAATCTCTTTGCTGCCCAACTGCGGCTTGCGGGCAATCGTAATACCGCGACCTTTACCCCCAACTTTGGCCTCGACCCAGAGCTTGACATCACCCTAGAGACTTCTCTGTTGGAAAATTCCCGGTCATTTCTTGCCACTACCGATCCCCTTTCTGCTGAAATTCGTGACAATAGCGTCTTTGGCCCCAGCCAGATCGGCACCGTCGAAACCATCCGTATCCAAGCCAATGTGCGGGGACGGGCGAGCAATTTAGATGAAAATATTGAATTGACCAGTAGTCCGCCCCGTAGTGAAACGGAGTTGATTTCTCTCTTAGGGGGATCTTTCTTAGAAAACTTCACCGGGGGCAGCACCAACGAAACCCTAGCTTTGGCTAACTTAGCTGGTTCCGCCCTTTTGAGTAATATCCAAGATGTCATTGGCAATGCCCTTGGTTTGAGCGAGCTACGCCTCTTCCCCACGGTGATTACAGAAGATGAAGATGAGAGCAGTTCAACCTTGGGACTGGGGGCAGAACTCAGTGCCAACATCAGCCCAGATTTGTCCCTGTCGGTGCTGCAAATTCTAAATAGTAGCCAGCCCGCTCAGTTTGGTCTCCGGTATCGGGTCAACGATGAGATTTTTGTCCGAGGCTCAACGGATCTCAACAACGATAATCGTTTTTCTGTCGAATATGACCTGCGATTTTAGACACAAAAGCAGAAAATTTAACAATCTTTCCTGAGAAACGTTAACATTATTTAATAACCAACCTGAAACACAGGATAAGACGCTCTTTTAAGAATCGCATAATTATTCTGCTTATCCTCAAATCCTAGGAGGCTCTCAGTAGTGAACAAAAATAACAAAAAATGGCGCAGTACCGGGCTTTACGCCCTATTGGCGATCGTCGTGATCTCCTTAGCTGTGTCTTTCTTGGATCAGCAACCCCAAAGTCGAGAGACCTGGCGTTATAGTCAGTTCCTCCAAGAAGTCCAGCAGGGCAATATCGAAAGTGTCAAAATCAGTGGCGATCGCACTAAAGCTTTTGTCCCAGCCCAGGATGGCACGCCTATCCTCGTCAACCTCCCCCCCGGTGATACGGAGTTAATCGACATCCTCAGCGAAAACAATGTCGATATTGCCGTGTTGCCCCAGAGTGACGACAATTGGATTTTCCGCGCCCTCAGTACACTCATTTTCCCAATCCTACTACTCGTGGGGTTATTCTTCCTGCTCCGGCGCGCCCAGAGTGGCCCCGGTTCCCAGGCTATGAACTTTGGCAAATCAAAGGCACGGGTTCAAATGGAACCCCAGACCCAAGTCACCTTTGGTGATGTGGCAGGGATTGAGCAGGCCAAACTTGAGTTAACCGAAGTTGTTGACTTCTTGAAAAACGCTGATCGGTTCACTGCAATCGGTGCAAAAATTCCCAAAGGGGTGCTCCTCGTTGGCCCTCCCGGAACCGGTAAAACGCTCTTGGCAAAAGCCGTTGCTGGGGAGGCTGGTGTACCTTTCTTCTCCATCTCTGGTTCTGAATTCGTCGAAATGTTCGTCGGGGTCGGTGCTTCCCGTGTCCGCGATCTTTTTGAACAGGCCAAACAAAATGCCCCTTGTATCGTCTTTATCGATGAAATTGACGCCGTGGGTCGCTCCCGTGGTGCGGGCCTCGGTGGCGGTAACGATGAACGGGAACAAACCCTAAACCAGCTCCTGACAGAAATGGATGGTTTTGAAGGCAACACTGGCATCATTATCATTGCTGCGACTAACCGTCCCGATGTCTTGGATGCGGCGTTAATGCGTCCCGGTCGCTTTGACCGTCAAGTGGTCGTCGATCGCCCCGACTATTCCGGTCGTTTAGAAATTCTCAATGTCCATGCCCGGGGTAAAACCCTCTCGAAGGATGTGGATCTCGAAAAAATTGCCCGTCGGACTCCCGGCTTCACCGGTGCAGATTTGTCGAACCTCCTAAACGAGGCAGCAATTCTGGCAGCCCGTCGCAATTTGACGGAAATTTCCATGGACGAAGTGAACGATGCAATTGATCGCGTCCTCGCTGGCCCTGAGAAGAAAAACCGCGTCATGAGTGAAAAGCGCAAAACCCTTGTTGCTTACCACGAAGCAGGCCATGCCCTCGTTGGTGCCTTGATGCCCGACTATGACCCAGTCCAAAAAATTAGCATTATCCCCCGGGGTCGTGCTGGCGGTTTGACTTGGTTCACCCCCAGTGAAGATCGCATGGATTCTGGTCTATACTCCCGTGCCTATTTACAAAACCAGATGGCCGTTGCCCTCGGTGGCCGCATCGCTGAAGAAATTATCTTCGGTGAAGAAGAAGTGACCACGGGTGCTTCTAATGACTTGCAGCAGGTCGCTAATGTTGCCCGTCAAATGATTACCCGCTTCGGGATGAGCGATCGCCTGGGGCCTGTAGCCTTGGGTCGCCAAAACGGTAACGTTTTCATGGGTCGTGACATTGCCTCTGATCGGGACTTCTCCGATGAAACAGCCGCTGTGATTGACGAAGAAGTCCGGGGCCTCGTGGAAGAAGCCTACAAGCGCGCGAAAGATGTGCTTGTCGGTAACCGCAGTGTCCTCGATAAATTAGCAGCGATGCTCGTCGAAAAAGAGACCGTTGACGCTGAGGAGTTACAAACCCTACTCATGGAAAGTGACGTGCAAATGGCCGCTTTCTCTAGTACCGCAGCTTAAGCGACTCGGAAAATTGAATTATTGCTAATCACTACGGTGAGAAACGAGATCCCTAAAACAATTAGGGATCTTTTTTTGTCTAAAACGTTGGCACATTAATGTGGCCGACACTGACGAGCACAGAAGACCCGCCCACAGCGATCTCCGTCAATTCCCCTTTTTGCTGTTGCATGGTCAGCATGAGCTGACTGGGCCGCCCCATTTGAATGCCTTGGTAAATTTGCCAAGTTTGTAATGTCGCCTGGCTGGGTAGGTAGCGATGTAGATAACCCGCCAAACTCGTGGCCGCTGAACCCGTTGCCGGATCTTCAGCAATGCCCAAGCCGGGAGCGAACATCCGCGCATAAATTTGATTGTCTTCGGTTACGACAAAGGGATAGATGTGGGCCGTCAATTGATGTTGGTATGCTTCTTCCCAAAAGGTGCGGTTGAGGGAGCAGCGGCTCAGGGCGTCTAGATCCTTGAGGGGCAGATATAAAAAGGGCAGTCCACAGGAAATCACCGCCGGCTTTAGCACCGGGTGTAAGTCGTGGGCCGGGAGATTTACCAGGGAAGCGTAATCGATGGGCTGCGATCGCTCAATAAACTGGGGCAACTGGGCCGCACTTAGGGCAGTGGTACGAACTTGATCCTGTTCCCAATAGATAGAGACAGGGACAGTCCCCACTTCTTCTTGGAAGCGCACAAGCTGACAATTTGCAGGTAGATAACCGAGATGGGCCAGAAGGTAGGCAGTTCCCACGGTGGGATGGCCCGCAAAGGGAATCTCGGCAGCGGGCGTAAAAATTCGCAGTTGAAAGTCCGTATCAGGATCTTTTGTGGGAAAAACAAAGACAGTTTCTGAAAGGTTAAGCTCTTTGGCGATCGCCTGCATTTGATTCGAACTTAACCCTTGGGCCTGGGGGAACACCGCCAGGGGATTACCCCCGAAAATTTGCTCTGTAAACACATCGAGGGTATGAAAAGTATAGGTTTGTGACATATAGGTTAAAAATAAACTTAAACTAAGGCCGGTGCCGTGGAGATTTGAATAGAAACATCCGCTAAATCAAGAATTTGCGGAATCAGATCTTCTTTTTTGACGGCCATCATATGGACACCGTGGCAGAGATTTTTGGCAATTTTTACTTGCTCCGCCGCAATTTTGAGACCCTCTTCGAGGGGATTTTCAGCTTGGGCTAGGCGCTCAATAATCGCATCGGGAATTTGCGCCCCCGGTACACAACGGTTGATAAATTGAGCATTTTTTGCCGATTTCAACAGAAAAATTCCCGCAAACACGGGCACATCATATTGACTAGCCACCCGGTTCATAAATTCTTCGAGTCGCTGGAAATCCGTAATCATTTGCGACTGGAAAAACTGCGCCCCTGCTTCTACTTTTCGGGCAAAGCGAGATTCAATGGTGTACCAACTCTTCAGCTGGGGATCCACTGCGCCCCCAGGGAACAAATCCAGGGGGCCATCGGGCATTTTTTTGTCGTTAAAGTCTTGGCCGTTATTTAATTTGGTGATCAGTTTTAACAGACGCACCGATTCGAGATCGAAAACCGCCTTGGCTTTGGGGTGATCGCCCGCTTTGACGGGATCCCCCGTGAGGGCCAACACATTCCGTAAACCGAGGGCATGGGCGCCCATTAAATCTGCTTGGAGACCAATGACATTGCGATCGCGGCAGGCCACCTGAAAAATTGGGTCGATACCGTTTTGCAAGAGTAAAGTTGAGGCGGCAATGGACGACATGCGCATCACAGCCCGGCTCCCATCGGTCACATTCACCCCATGGACGCGATCGCCAAGCAATTTTGCCATCCGCAGCATTTTCGTGGGGTCACCCCCCTTTGGAGGCGCAACCTCAGCCGTAACGACAAAGTCTCGATTTTCGATGGCACGACGCAGACGGGTGGTCATGGAAGCAGTTTTAGGGTTAAAAAATCACAGGTAATGAACCATTCTACAGGGACGGCAGAAAACCAAGGGCGTCTTTTACCTGCTTGAGGGTCGCATTTGCAACAGTGTCAGCTTTTTCCCGGCCTTCCCGCAACACCTGATCGAGGTAATCGGGGTTCGCCATAATGTCATGGTATTTCGTTTGGATTGGCTCTAGGGCGGCAATGACGGTCTCTGTGAGGAGGGGTTTAAATTGACCCCAGCCCATATCGGCACATTCGACGGCTACGGTTTCTTTGGGTTTACCGCTGAGCAGAGCATACAACCCCAGCAGGTTATTACATTCCGGGCGGTTCGGATTGTCAAACTCTAGGCCCCGTTCGGGATCGGTCTTGCACTTTTTAATTTTTTTCGTCAGGACATCGGGGGGATCCAAAAGATTAATCCGGCTCAGTTCTGAGGGATCGGACTTGGACATTTTTTTGGTGCCGTCGGTGAGACTCATCACCCTAGCGCCCGTCGTCCGAATCAGCGGATCCGGCATTTTCAGCACAGGGTTTTTCTTCGTGCCAAATTTGTCGTTAATGCGAATCACAATGTCGCGGGTCAGCTCTAAATGTTGTTTTTGGTCTTCGCCCACGGGCACTTTATCGGCATCATACAGGAGAATATCAGCGGCCATTAGCACCGGATAATCGAGCAGGCCAACGCTGACGTTTTCCCCTTGTTTTTGGGCTTTTTCCTTGAACTGAATCATCCGCTCTAACCAGTTCAGGGGCGTCACACAATTTAACAACCAGGCCAATTCGCTATGGGCTTTAACGTGGGATTGAACAAAAATCGTGGAGTGGGTCAAGTCAATGCCACAGGCGAGATACAACGCGGCGATCGCCTTTGTATTATTTGCTAGAACCTTGGGGTCATGGGGCACCGTAATCGCGTGGAGATCCACCACACAGAAAAAACTGTCATAGTCCTGTTGAATTTCCACCCAGTTTTGGATCGCCCCAAGATAGTTGCCGAGGTGAAGATTACCGGTGGGTTGTACCCCAGAGAGAATGCGCTGTTTCGCCATGGATCGCTACGGTGTGGAATGCCCCAATGATTATCGGCCAAATGTTTCAGACTGTAAAGTTGCCTGACAAAGCCCAGGGGCGATCGCCTTCCTTTTAGCGAGATCTATCACCAAGAGGTCAGATTACAATAGAGATACAGGATCCTAAAATTTGCCCCTTTTTTCCCGTTAATTTTAAAGGCGCAATTTTTGAAATTTCCTGCGGTCATTTGCGCCAGTATTGTCTTGCGGCCCATGCCATGAAAATTCTTTGTCTTACGGTTTTTCCCGATGAGTTTCTTGCGCTCCAAAGGGCGATCCATCACCCCTGGCAGGAAACCTTAACCCCTTGTGGTACTCCCTACCTCGCCACCAACTACAACGGGTTACAACTCGCCCTTGTGCATCTTTCTGCCAAATCCCTTGCTAATCCCCAGCGTCTTATTTCCCTAGGCGACCATCTAAAGCCGCAGTTAGTTGTGATGGTTGGCATCTGTCGCGGCAATCCGGCCAAAGTTGTTTTAGGGGATATTATCGTTGCCCAGAAAATTTTCACGCTACCAACGGCAAACCGCACCAGTGACTCCGATTACATCCTTGCCCAACCTTGGCAAACGCGACTCCTGGGGCAATCTAGCGCTTGGCAACAGCAAATCCAAACGCCGCGTCCTAAATCAAGCTTGCACCAGCGGGGTTGGTTACTCCACACCCTCTACGACCACGAACTCAAGCCTGACCATTGCCCCCCACCCCAGGCCCACCCTGAACGCCGCCACCACTGCCCTGACTGGCCTTTGATTCTCGAGCAATTAGTCACCGAAAAATTACTCACTGCCGACCCGGTTCGTCTCACGGCCCTGGCCATCGATTTAATCCGTGATAATCACGCGCTCCATTTAGCGACGGGTTTCCCCCATGATCCAGCGGTTCCAGCAGTCCACCTAGGGGCGATCGCCGATGTGACCCATACCAATTTCCAGACCGAAGAGGATCCTTTTGCGGCCCAGACTCACCTATTTGGCCTAGATATCGGCAGTGCCGCCGCCACAACCCTGGCTACTGCAATAGACTGTCCTGCCATTGTGATCAAAGCGGTGCAGAGCTACGGAAATCCTCAACCCCCCCTGCCCTTCCGTGCCTATGCCACCGAAGCGGCGGCCCAATTTTTCCTCGGCTTCCTCCGGCACCTTACACCCCAAATTCCCCTGAGCTATTCTCGCTCCCCGTGAGTTAAAGGCCGTGGCGGTTCTGTTTTGAGAACGAAGCCGTTATAATAACCGAGTTCTGCGACGAGCCTTCACAGTCTTTAATTTTCCCATGTCTGAGTCTAGCCATTCCTCCCTCGATGACATTCGTGCTACCCGATTAGAAAAGGTTGATCAACTCAAAGCGATCGCCATGAATCCCTACGCCTACAAATGGGAGATCAGCCACCACACCGCCGAACTACAGGACAAATATAAAGACATCGAAGCTGGAGAAGAAGTCGAAGACACCGTATCCATTGCTGGGAGAATTCTCGCCCGTCGTGTCTTCGGTAAACTTGCGTTTTTTAGCCTCCAGGACGAAACTGGCACGATCCAGCTTTACCTCGATAAGAAATTAATTAATGCCGGAATGCCCGACCTCGAAGGCGCATTCAACCACCTCAAAAAACTCACCGACGTCGGCGATATCATCGGTGTCAAAGGCATTATCAAGCGCACCGAAAAAGGGGAACTCTCCATTAAAGTGAGTCAATTTGCCATGCTCACCAAATCCCTGCTGCCTCTCCCTGACAAATGGCACGGTCTTACCGACATCGAAAAACGCTACCGTCAGCGTTACGTCGATCTGATTATTAACCCCCAAGTAAAAGAGACATTCCGCCGTCGCGCCAAAATTACTGCCGCCATCCGCCGTTATCTTGAAGACCGCGATTTCCTCGAAATTGAAACCCCCGTCCTCCAAGCCGAAGCTGGCGGCGCAGAAGCCCGTCCTTTCATTACCCACCACAACACCCTTGATATGCCGCTCTATTTGCGGATCGCCACGGAATTACATTTAAAGCGATTAGTGGTCGGTGGCTTTGAGCGGGTCTTTGAACTGGGGCGCATTTTTCGCAATGAGGGCGTTTCCACTAAGCACAACCCCGAATTTACCTCCATCGAAGTCTACCAAGCCTATGGTGACTATTTCGACATGATGGATCTCACAGAAGATCTAATTCGTACCCTTGCTAAGGATGTCGTCGGAAAGGCGCAACTGCCCTATGGTGAGGTGATCGTTGATGTGGGTACTCCCTGGCGCCGGGAAACGATGCAAAACCTCGTTCAGGAAGCTACCGGGATCGATTTCCTCAGCTTTGATGACTTTAACGCCGCAAAGCAAGCCGCTGAATCTGTAGGAATGCACATTCCCGAAAAATGTAAAACCATTGGGCAATTACTGAATGAAGCCTTCGAGCAAAAAGTGGAAGCAACTCTGATTCAGCCCACCTTTGTGACGGAATATCCCGTCGAAGTCTCACCCCTCGCCAAGCCCCACCGCGATAAACCGGGTTTAACGGAGCGCTTTGAATTGTTTATTGTGGGCCGAGAACTTGCCAATGGTTTCTCTGAGTTAACGGATCCCGTCGATCAACGGGAACGGTTGGAAGAACAAGCGGCTAAGAAAGCAGCGGGGGACGAGGAAGCCTGTGATGTGGATGAGGATTTTGTCACAGCACTAGAATACGGCATGCCTCCCACGGTTGGTCTAGGAATTGGGATTGATCGCCTAGTGATGTTGTTGACTAATGCCGAAAGTATCCGCGATGTGATTGCTTTTCCACTGCTTAAGGATCGTTTTCGTGGAATACGAGATGAGACGCTTTCTGGTGATAGGGGCCTCAAACTCTCTGACATCGCTGAAGATAAGAAACTTCCTCAGGTTTCTGACCTTGGTGAAATGTAAGCGGATACTCTTTATTTTTTGAACAAAAACCTTCTTCATTCTAGGCAATATTTAAACTTATTCCTGCGGAATTATGGATCAGCAAAAGTTAACGGAAGTTTTGGCGATCGCCCGACAAATCGGTTGGGGTGCAGGGGATGTTCTCCAAAGTTATTACAAAGGAGATATTAAAAATATTTCTGATAAAAAAGATGGCCCTGTCACCAAGGCAGATTTAGCAGCAAACCACTATATTCTGGAAGCGTTTCAAGAAAAGTTAGGCACTGAAGATTTTGCCTATCTCAGCGAAGAAACCTACGACGGTAACAAAGTTGAACATCCTTGGGTATGGATTATTGATCCCCTCGACGGCACGCGGGATTTTATTGACCAAACGGGAGAATATGCCGTCCACATTTGTTTAGTTCACGAAGGTCGCCCGGTCATTGCAGTGGTGGTCGTCCCCGAAGCAGAAAAACTTTACTTCGCGTCGAAAGGTAATGGCACTTTTGTGGAAACTCGTGATGGCACTGTTGCCCCGATTAAAGTTTCTGAGCGCCATCAGACAGAAGATCTATATCTAGTCGCCAGCCGTACCCACCGGGATCAACGTTTTCAAGATCTATTAGATCGGCTGCCATTTAAAGACCGTAATTACGTCGGAAGTGTGGGCTGTAAAATTGCCCATATTCTCGAACAAAAATCTGACGTTTATATTTCTCTATCGGGGAAATCAGCGGCGAAGGATTGGGATTTTGCCGCACCGGAATTGATCCTCACGGAAGCAGGTGGAAAATTTAGCTACTTTGAGGGCAATGAAGTGCTCTATAACCAAGGTGATGTGGTGAAATGGGGCGGCATTATGGCTTCCAATGGGTCATGTCATACAGAACTCTGTGAACAGGCGATCACCATTCTGGCGGAATTAGATCGGGCATAGTTTTGTCACCATGGCCAAAATGCAAACAGCACAAGCTCTAAGCTCAACTTTATCCATTTAGGGGGCGATCGCCAAAAGCAAGGATACTTTGGGATCAATCAAGGGGTCATGACCCATCTCAACGACGGCGAGGGTTAAACCAAGAATTTACACCTTTTCCTACAATCAACCCTTATGCTAAAGAGACTCATTTGTTCTTGATTTGTCACCATGTCTTCGAGTGTCCTTGAAATTTTGGTCATTCTTCTGCTAACTATCCTGAATGGAATCTTTTCCGGTTCAGAGATTGCCGTCGTTTCTGCCCGAAAAATCCGTCTAGAGCAATTGTTGGAGCAAGGAAATGTAAAAGCGAGAGCAGCGCTGAAATTAGCGAATAATCCGAATGAATTTCTCTCGACTGTACAAATTGGCATTACCTTAATCGGTATCCTAAGCGGCGCAGTAGGTGGTGCAACCATTGCCCAACGCCTCAGACCTGCCTTTGAGAATATCCCACGCTTACAACCCTACAGTGAAGCCATTAGTGTCGTGATCGTGGTGACAATTATCACCTATCTATCCCTCGTCATTGGGGAATTAGTGCCAAAACGGATTGCCCTTAATGCTCCGGAAAAAATTGCCTGTACTGTCGCTAAGCCCATGCGCTGGCTGTCTCGTTTAACAACGCCATTAGTGCGGATCTTGGGCAGTTCAACGGAGGCTCTGTTACATCTTTTGGGGATTCAGGATTCCAATGAACCGGATATTACAGAAGAAGAAATTAAGGTTTTGATTCGTCAAGGGGCAGAATCTGGTCTCTTTGAAGCGGCGGAGCATGACATTGTTCAACGGGTTTTTCGACTAGGCGATCGCCCCATTAAAGCCATGATGACCCCCCGCACAGATATTGTGTGGTTAGATATCACTGCTCCCCTAGAAGAAAACCTCAAAGAAGTGATGGAGAGTAACCATTCCCGGTTTCCTGTAGGTCGCGACACCCTTGACCATTGCCTGGGGACAGTGCGAGGGACAGCCCTATTGAGTGCGCAACTATCGGGTCAGCCCATCGATATACAAGCGATGCTCCAACCTCCCCTTTACATTTCCGAAGGAACGCGCACCCTGAGTGTGATTGAACAATTCAAAGCCACAGGGATTCACATTGCTTTGGTCACAGATGAATATGGCGGAATCGAAGGTGTGGTGACGTTGAATGACCTGATGGAGGCGATCGTTGGGGACTTGCCCTCTATGGAACATGATGAGGAACCGATGATTATTCAGCGGGATGACAATTCCTGGCTATTAGATGGACTTTTAGACATTGATGAATTGAAAGCCTTGTTGGAAAAGAAAGCGCTTCCCGATGAAGAGACAGGAGCATTCCATACTTTAGGCGGATTTATGACGCACCTCCTAAACCATATTCCCCAATCGGGTGAGCATTTTGAGTGGAGTGGGATCCGCTTTGAGGTGGTGGACATGGACGGCGCAAGGGTAGACAAAGTTTTGGTTTCGCTGCTGGATTCCAAGGAACTTGACCAAGCTTAAAATTCGCTAGGCTTTAAGGCAAAACAAAACCCCCTCGTTTAATTTAGGGGGCTTTTTGTTGTAACTGATTAAAAGAAATGGAGCCGAGCAGAGTCGAACTGCTGTCCAAACTGGGTATTCACCCCTAGCTCATTCACAGGTTTAGTCCTTCTAATCCTCAGAACGGGAACGACTGCTTGTTCCGAGTCGCCAAGAATCTCTGGTCTAGTCTTAGCTCTAGTGCAAACCAGATGTATTCCTAGAGAGCATCCGTTGGGGGTTTAGTCATAATCCTTAACGGAGTCGAATTATGAATGCTCGAACCTAAGTTAAGGTGTTCTTATTAAGCTACAGCAGCAGCTTTGCGAGCGAAAGGAACGATGTTGTTCGCAGTTACATTTTGTTTGGATCTTTGATTTGCGAGAGGAGACCCACTCTCGACCTGCATCACAGTGGAAGCTTTCGCCAACCTGTCGAAACCGTTGCGGCCCCGTGCAATGTATTTAGTATAGCATTGGGCCTTGGTTCTTAGGGGGGGAAAACCCGCTATCAAGTTCGCGATCGCCTCCCATTATTTTTCGTAAGAGGTTCTAGCCCAACAAACTCCGGAGCATCCAGGCATTTTTTTCGTGAACCTGCATCCGTTGGGTAAGCAGATCGGCGGTGGGTTCGTCGTTGGCCTTGTCCACGGTGGGGAAGATGGAGCGGGCAGTGCGGACAACGGTTTCTTGGCCTTCTACCAAAAGACGAATCATTTCTTCGGCAGTGGGGACCCCTGTGCCTTCGGGGATGGCGGAGAGTTCGGCAAATTCTTGGTAGGTACCGGGGGCCGGTACACCCAGGGCGCGGATGCGTTCGGCAATGAGATCTACGGCCAGGGCGAGTTCGTTGTACTGGGTTTCAAAGAGGAGGTGGAGGGTCTGGAACATTGGCCCAGTGACGTTCCAGTGGAAATTATGGGTTTTGAGATAGAGGGTGTAAGTGTCGGCGAGGAGGTGGCTTAAGCCTTTGGCGATCGCCTCTCGATCGGCTTCGCTAATGCCAGTGTTGATGGGCATCGGGCCAGAGACAGTGCTCATGGCTACTTCTTCTTTGGCTTTGGTCTTAGTTTTGGATTTACTACCCATTATGTGAGGATTTTCCAATTAGAGTACTTTTACGCCCATTATCAACAATTTTTTCGGCGATCGCATCCTAGGCGTTAAAACCGAGTGCATTTTTAAAGAAAGATTGTCAGTATTTCCTGATGGGTCTGTACCTGGGATTGAATCGTTTGCTGCTGGGTTGGGGTCAGCTTTTCGGCGGTTTGCAAAGCGGCTGTCCACTGTTCGGTAATCTCAGTTGCATCGCGGGGGAGTTGATCCAGATCAAGGCCAGGGAGGTGACATTGTTGCTGGAGCTGGGCCACCTTGGGATCGTAGCTCAGGGCAAAGCAGGGACAAGCGGCGGCGGCGAGGATCAAACTATGGAGGCGCATCCCAATCAGAAAATCTACTTGGGCAAAGAGGCTTTTGTACTGTTGCGGTTGCAATGGGGCAATAATTGCCTTGGGTTCTGCCAATTCGTCGTAAAGTTGCTTGGCGATCGCCTCATCCTGGCTTTTTTGAAACGGCACAAGAATCACACTGGCCTGGTGCTGCCGTTGAAATTGTTTGAGGGCTTCCCCCAGAACGGCAATTTTGGGGGGTGTTAAAGTGCGGTGGGAGCGCAGATTAATCGCAATGCGGGGACGGGGTAAATCTGGCATTTCCAGAAAAGATTTTGCTGCTAAAGCCCACACCGGATCCGGGGCGAGCCTGTGGGAAATCTGCCAATTTTTTAATAAATCTGCCGAAGCTTGATCCCGCACGGTGATTTCTGTGCAACCCCGGAGAACAAAGCGCGTAATCTGATTCGCCAAACTAGACTGTAACGGGCCGATGCCCTGGCCCCAGGCGATGGTCTTTTTTCCTAGGAGTTGCGCCCATTTCATCAAACCAGCGTAATATAGCAGGCTTCCTAAACTCGTGACATCCTGCAACAAACTGCCGCCCCCAAAAATAAAACCATCTGCTTTGGCGATCGCCTTGAGGGTTGCCCAGGATTTGTGGGGAATTGCGGTCACACCATAGGCTTGGGTGGTAGCGGTGGGATTGTGGGAGAGGACAATGGGCGTCACCCCAGGGGGCAACATCTGCAACAGAGTCAATAGCAGGGCTTCATCCCCGGCATTTCCCTGACCGTAATAGCCACACAGAACAACATTTGGCATTGTGTCGTTAACGAAAAGATAGGCTTTATTATATCGGCGTGTTTGATTGCGCCCAATTATCCGCCTAAAGTTGAGTGACGAGCTATGTCCCCCTAGAAACAAAAATCTTCAACAGAGGCTTGAATGCGTCCATGGACTATTTAAATTTTGTTTACTTCTTTACAACAATGATCGCGTTGGCGGCACTGCCTAGTACCAGTGTTGCCCTTGTTGTGACCCGTTCTGCGACGGCAGGCTTTCGCAATGGCTTGGCTGTGGCCTCTGGGATTGTCGCTGGAGATTTAGTCTTTGTCTGCCTTGCTTTGTTGGGGTTGAGTGCGTTAGCGCAACAACTCGGCTCAGTATTTACCCTCATTAAAATCATGGGGGGACTTTACCTAATTTGGCTGGGGATCTGCTTAATTCGGACAAAACAGACTTTTGAATTCAAGGTAAACAATCAACGTCGCACAAATTTTTTGGAAAGTTTTCTGAGTGGGTTTGCTCTTACCCTTGGGGATCTTAAGGCTATTTTTTTCTATGCCAGCTTATTTCCGGCAATCGTTGATCTGAAAACTCTTGGATCTTCTGAAGCAATCACTATTGTGCTTACCACCATTGTGACGGTGGGAGGAGTCAAAGCTGTGTACGCTTATTTTGCAGAACAATTAGTCAAGCGAGTCAAATCACCCAAGGCTCAAAAAGCAGGTAGGGTCGCGGCAGGAACAGCAATGGTTTGTGGTGGCACTTATCTGATTTTCAAGCAGTGATTTTTGCCAACAACCCATGTTGAATCTAGCGAGGGAAAAGAGAAACTGACTTTAAATCGCTGGGGTGATAGATTTTGTGGGGGCGATGGGCGGCATCAATTTCAATCACCAGATCTGTCCAATGGGGATTTTGGGTGAGGGGCTGGATAAAGAGTTCTGGGTGGAGCGATCGCCAAAAATAATCCACAAACTGATCAATTTCTGCATCACTCATTCCCGTTTTACCCTGGGCGATCATTTGGTGTTCTGCATCCTTGCGCCACTGTTTACTCAGACGATAATCTTCCGGGGAGAGCACCAACAACCGATCCAGCTTTTCCCACAGGGGAACATATTCTGCTAAAGCCTCGTTAATGCTTCGTGCAAAAAGGCGATCGCCTTCAGTTGAAATCGGCTCTGGGGCTGTGTCAAAAACTTCCGGAGCAACGGGCCGACAACCCACAAACCAGCCTTCAAAAAGCACAATTTCTACCGGATCAATCCACTCCGGCCCAAGGCGATCGCCCGCACCATTATGTAAGGACTTATCAAAGCGGGGAATGGCAATTTTATCCCCCAGGTTGGCTCGTTGTAGTTGCGTTAAAACTTCTAAGCCCAGGTCTACATCGTGGGTACCGGGGGGGCCACGCCAAATTAGTTCCGGCTGAGTTTTTCGTAAATCCTGACGTTCGGCATAGGTTTTGTAAAGATCATCAATGGAAATCGCCACACAGGGATATTGCCACTGCGCCAGAATCGTTTGCAACACCCGACAGAGGGTCGTTTTGCCTGTGCCTTGGCCGCCGAGGATGCCGTAGATTAGCGGTTGATCCTGCTGTTGGCGAGCGGTACGAATTTGTTGGGCCAGGGGCAACCATAGTTCCCAGAGGGTTTTGAGAATTGCGCCTTGATCATGGAATTTGAGAGTCTTACAAAGCTGGAGAATTTCCGGGGCGATCGCCAAAAAATCCTTAGCCCGATGGGTAATGCCGGCCAGACTCAGATCATAATCGAGGGCTGCAGCTTGGTTTGGATCCGCTTGGGCTTGTGCCAGCAGGTAGGGAAAGTCTGTCTGTTGGGGTTTCTGTGCCGTGAGCCAATTGTTTAAGATCGTTTCTAGTTGCATACTTTAGAATATACTCATTGCTTTATGATTTTTTACTCTTAGCTTAAATGCAAATCTTAAAAATTAGAGTTCATCTTCTACTTTCGTGTTTGTAATAATTGACAAAAATCAAATCTAAAATTCTAAAATCTATTTTTATAATTAAAATGAAGAATGTTTTTCTTTGTACTCTATTCGGATGTTTTTTATTACTACAGTCATGTACTTCTGAACCTGTAAATGAGCAAGAAGTCAGCACATCTACATCTAATACTGCCAGCGATCAGGAAAACAATACACTCTCTATTTCTGATAAAGCAACCTCTCTGTCTCTTGGCATGACGTATGAAGAAGTTTTAGAGTTATTAGGTGGTCAGCCAGATACGGTTCTTAATGACGATATCAGACAAGAAATTGGGGAGCCAGTTCAAGGGTTTGATTTAATCACCTTTAATTGGCGGAATGATAAGCCAAACTGTAGCTATATATCTGTAGATTTTGATCTCATAGAAAAAACTGTTACAGGTTGGAATGACGGGAGCTTTTGTATGGATGATGCAACATTAATTTTAACGGAGCCTATAGGCAAATCATGTAGTGAAACAAACCTTTGTGAGCAACCTTTCCAAGAATAACCTTAAAATAATATTTCGGCTTTTTTGAGACAAATCAAGTGCAAGCAATGAAAATCTCAAACTTAAAACTCTAGGTCACTTACCTTGGATTACCTCTGTGCAAAAATGTCCAAAATAAATATTAATTTGCAAGCATTGTCAATGTCGAGAAATTGTATAAACTCTTTGAAATTTTGGTTCAGCATTGTATTGCCATTGATGATACTCTTTGCGGATATTTTCTAGGGCGGCTAATCGTTCTAAATAAGATTTTTTCAGCCAAAATTGCCGATCGTTTTTTCTTTCATATAAGGAAACTTTTTTAATAACTTTTTCCATATTTTTGTCATAATTTCAAGTTATTTTAATTTTAACTGGTGGCAAATCCGGTTCAGCGATCGCCCAATGGCTTTATTCGTCATTCTATGATGATCACTGTGTAGATAAACCGTAAATCATGGAAAATAGGAAAGGTAGTTTCTTGTGTCACCGATGGATAGTCAACAACAGGAAAGGCACTTTACCCTGGCGCGGGCCAGTCTCCAGCAGGCCCTGGCTTGGTATGGCAACACCCGCCGCCATTGGCACTATCCCCCCGACCCAGCATTAAAAGCGGCTGTGTGGCCTGAATTGCAACAACTCCAAACGGCGATCGCCAAACTCGATCAAAATCTCCTGCGCATTGCCACCTTTGGCCTGGTCAGTCGCGGCAAATCAGCGGTGATCAATGCCCTCATTGGCGAAAAAATGCTCGAAACTGGCCCCCTCCACGGGGTAACCCAATATCCACGGGCGGTGCGTTGGCCCCTGACAACGGAAAAACTCAAAATTGAATTAGTCGATACCCCAGGCCTCGATGAAATTGCCGGGGAAGCCCGCACAAAAATGGCGGCAGAAGTGGCGGCAAACTCTGACTTGATTTTGTTTATCATCGCCGGCGATATTACCCGCACCGAATATGAATCTCTCTACGAACTGCGCCAACAGCACAAACCACTGCTCGTGGTATTTAACAAAATTGATCTCTATCCCGACTGCGATCGCCAAAGTATTTTCCGGCAACTCCAACAACTGAGCCAAGAATCAACGGGCACCCAGTTTCCCCTCAGTCCCGAAGAAATTGTCATGGTTGCCGCCGAACCCCAACCCCTCGCCGTCCGCATTGAACATCCCGATGGCCGTGTCGAAGAAGCTTGGGAAACTCCCGACGCCCAGATTGATCCCCTACGGGAAAAGATTTTTACGATCCTCAGCCGTGAAGGAAAATCTTTGATGGCTGTCCATGCGCTCGTCCAGGCGCGTCACTTGCAAACGGCGATCGCCCAAAAAACGCTTTCCCATCGCCAAACTGAAGCCGAAGAATTGATCTGGAACTATGCCAAAACCAAAGGTGCGGCGATCGCCCTAAATCCCATTGGCTTTTTGGATCTCCTTGGGGGGACCTTTGCTGATTTAGCCTTGATCCGTGCCCTCGCCCGTTTGTATGGATTGCCAATGACCAGCCACGAGGCAGCCAAACTCTGGCGCAATATTCTAATCAGTGCGGGAATTTTATTTGTGGCGGAACTGGGTAGCGGTGTCTTTCTGGGTTTAGGCAAAACAGCCCTCAGTTTTGAATCTCTAACCAATCCGAGTACCCTCGGTCTCTATGGCACCGCTGCCCTCGCCCAGGGGGGAATTGCTGCCTATGGTAGCTATGTGATCGGAAAAGTGACCCAGACCTATCTGCAAAATGGCTGCAGTTGGGGAAATCTGGGGGCAAGTACGACGATCAAAGAAATTCTCGCCCAGTGCGATCGCCAAACCCTGCTATATCGACTACAAGCAGAGATCGCCGCAGTTTAGGGCAAAATCGGATAAAAATGGCCCACTGGCCCCGTCCCCTGACCAATGGCTAGGCTATGTTTTAGGGCTTCTGTGACGTAGGTCTTTGCCTTGTTAACGGCTTGGAATGGAGGATCTCCCAGGGCTAAGCGAGCGGCGATCGCCGCCGAAAGGGTACAACCAGTGCCGTGGGTGTGGGGGGTCTGGATACATTCCGTTTTTAAAATTTCAAGCCGTTCACCATCGAACCACACATCCACCCCTTGCAACGTCCCGGTCATCGCTCCCCCTTTCACAAGCACTGCCCCACAACCAAGCTGGTGAATTTTTTGGGCTGCCTGTTCCATGGTAGCGAGATCGGTAATTTCTAGACCGCTGAGAATCTCTGCCTCGTAACGGTTTGGCGTGAGGATCTGGGCGAGAGGGATTAATTGCTTTTGCAAAAAGGCGATCGCCCCGTCGTCGATGAGCTGTACCCCCGTGCGGGAAACCATCACCGGATCCAAAACCCAGTTGGGGAGCCTACCGATTGCTGCAGCCGTCAAAACCGCCGCCATGATCTTTTCGTTCAGGAGCATCCCTGTTTTCACCGCTTGGACGCCAATATCCTTGACCACCGCCTCAATTTGCGCAGTCACCATGGCCGAATTCAAGGCCACTACATCGGTGACGCCAATGGTATTTTGGGCCGTGATACAGGTGATCGCACTGGTGCCATGGACACCGTGGAAGGCAAAGGTTTTGAGATCGGCTTGGATGCCTGCCCCACCACCACTATCGGAGCCGGCAATGGTTAAGGCGATCGCCGGAGTGATCACCATCGACCTACTGCTTAGAACGATTAGAACGACGCATCAAAAAGTCAGGAATATCCGGGAAACCATTCCGGGGTGCGGGGGGCTGCTGGGCCTGGGGTGGTGTAGCAGGACGGGGTCTAGGGGTTTCTGGCGCTGGTGGAACCTGGGAAAGGTCCGGCTGGGGAACCGCCTGCATCCGTCGCTGTTGGGGTAAAGGCTGGGGCGTTTCTGCGGCTTGGGACTCTACAGCAAACCCAGTGGCAATGACCGTAATTTTGATTTCCCCTTGGAGATGTTCGTCGATCACCGCCCCGAAAATAATGTTGGCATTGGGATCGACCACTTCGTAAACGGCCTCCGCAGCATCATTGACTTCATGCAAGGTCAGATCGTGGCCCCCGGTAATATTCAGGACAACGCCTTGGGCTCCCTCAATGGACGACTCCATCAGTGGCGAAGAAATAGCCATCAAGGCTGCTTCCCGTGCTCTGGATTTACCAGAACCGACACCAATCCCCATCAGGGCAGAACCAGCATCGGCCATTACCGCCCGCACATCGGCAAAGTCTACATTCACCAGGCCAGAGATGGTAATAATATCGGAAATCCCTTGTACCCCTTGGCGGAGCACTTCATCGGCAGCACGCAGGGCTTCGGACATCGACGTTTCCTGGGGGATCATATCCAGGAGCTTTGTATTGGGGATAACCAAAAGGGTATCGACGCGGCTCTGGAGTTCTTTGATCCCTTCTTCGGCTTGGTTCGAGCGGCGGCGGCCTTCAAATTTAAAGGGTCGGGTCACCACCGCAACGGTGAGACAACCTAAATCTTTTGCGACTTCGGCGACGATGGGGGCGGCGCCAGTGCCGGTACCGCCCCCCATGCCAGCGGTAATAAAGACGAGATCTGCGCCTTCGAGGGCCTGGGCGATTTCATCTCGAGATTCTTCGGCGGCTTTGCGACCAATGGCTGAGTTACCACCAGCCCCAAGGCCCCTGGTGATTTTTTGACCAATTTGCAGGCGCTTTTTCGCTTTGGAGTTGGTTAGGGCCTGGGCATCGGTATTAATCGCCCAAAAGTCGATACTCGACATGCCTCCTTCAATCATCCGATTCACCGCATTACAGCCACCACCACCCACACCGATGACTTTGATTTGAGCAACGCTGCTGGGCATGATCGGAAATTGCGACGCGGTTTCTTCGGCGCTGGCGGAATGATTTCCAGTCGCATCGAAGGAGGCGTTATGGGATTGGAATAGATGGTTTTGGCTCACGGTCACAAAAAAAGTGTGATGGATATGAATATTTAAGTTTAGTCGTTTAACAGGATTTATTAAGTATCTTTTGGGAGAAATTTCTTAGATCATAAGACCTTCAAGCTTTTTTAGACTGCCAGATTTTGGGAGATGTTGCTGTTACAGGGGCATCATTTTTTTAGGTTTGGGGGGTTTCGGGCTGGGAGGCTGGGGGAACGATGGGTTTGTTGCTCTGGATAATCGGCTCGTCAGGATTTTGCAGATCGATGTATTGGATATCCTGGGCGGGAATGGTTGTGCCGAGGGTTTGTTGGAGCTTGGCGATCGCCTCTAATTGGGCCTCGAGTTGCGTCAGATCTGGCCCCAGGTGAAAACTACCAAGTTCGGTGTTCAAAATCAAATTGTTGGAGTCTTGCCAGTTGATGCTCAAAATTTCAACGGGCGATCGCCCTAGGGTGCGATAGAGTTCGGGCCAGAGGGGCAGTTGTAGTTCTCGAATTCCGGTCACTTCGAGGGTCGGTAAGGGCTGATATTCACTGAGGGGTTCGTAGACTGCGGCGGGAAACCATTGCCCTTCGGCATCTAGGTATCCCGGTTCGAGGGGGCGATCGCCTTGGCTAGAGATGGGCGTTTGGGAGCGGGCGACGGGGAAGCGTTCTTGGACTTGGATCGCCAGACTGGGGGGCACCAGACGACGGGAAACCAGGGCTTCGGCGATCGCCCCTTGGGCTTCAATGGCTTGCTCTAGTTCCTGGGGTTTGAGGGTTAGGATCGGTTGGGGATAGGTGAGGGGGATCAGGGGACGAATCCGCTCTGAGGGAAGGACTTGATTGCCTTCAATGGTGATTTGGGCGGCACTTTTGATAATCCAATCGGGTCGGTCTAAGACCCAGAATGCTCCATAGGCCAACCCTATCAAGGCCAGCGATCGCCATAGACCCTGGAACCAGCGGAGGGTACGCTGTCGTTGTTTTTGCTTCCGTTGTTCCCGGAGCTGCTCCCGTGTTGCCATGGTGATTTCTGCCATAGGTGACGTTAAAACCGACACAATGTATGACTATCTTACTGAAGTTAGTTCTCTTTCCTGGAAATTACCCTTGGATTTGCCATGATCAATCGCCCTGGCCCGCCATTTCCCACGTCCCGCCCCATTGTGCAGCGGTTGGCCGACCGATTGTGGTCTTCTCCCCGTCGTGATGCTCAACCAGGACTTTATCTCGTTCGCTGCAACTATCAAGCCCAAGAACAGGAACTTCTGGCACAACTCCAGGGCAATCTAAAACTGCGATGGCACCAAGTTTTTTCTCAGTTTACGGCGGCATACTACAGTGACCAGGCGTTGGCAGATTTAGAAAAAAAGGCGAAGGGGCTACTTTGTCTGTGGTTAGAACCCCAGGCCGATGATCTAGGAGCGATTTTAAATTTGTTAGAGACAACCCTAACCAATCTGGGCATCCAGCCTTCTCACATCAATGGCGCCATGGTTTTTGGGTTAACCCCAGCCATTAACTTGACTGCGGCAACGTTTCAAAGCCAAATTGCCCCCTGGATTGTGACGCTACCAACGGCAAATTATCAACAACGACAAGTTCCTGATGGGCTGGCAACCGCAACGGATTTGGGAGAAATCACCTGGTCTTCCCAAGCGCTTCAGGATTTTTGGCAACGTACAGAACAGGACTATTTTCAAAAACTAGCCGCCGCTGGCCCCCTAATTTTTCTCGATCATCGCCACTGGAATTTAGCGCCCGATCAACGGGGTTATCGAGAATTAGAGTTAGCCACCAAGACCCTGGGTGACGGCGCGGGTTTGCTCTGTTTTATCCAGGGACGACAGGCCCACCAAGATCAGCAATGGCAAACAGCCCGGCAAGCCTATCAGGAGAGTTTACGCCACTATTGCCGTGGGGAGCAGGGGATCGATTGGCTCAAGGTGCTGCGGGACAACCCAAATTCGCCGTTGCTAGAGCAGTTATCGCGTTCTCAGGGTCAACAACTAGCTCTGATTTTGTTTCATTTGGGTCTACTCCTAGGCGATCGCCCCCAGCATTATCAGGCCCCCAGTCCAGAAGGAGAACAGGCCCTCTATTATCTCCGCCTGAGCCGTTGCCTCTGGGAACGACAGGAACAATGGGCTTGGGTTGGTCAACTGAGTTTACTGATCGGTGTATTTTTACAGCAGTGGCAGCGCAGGTCAGCCCTAGGGGATTTGGCTTGGTCACTCCTCAAGGGGGTTCAGGAGCCTTGGCCACCCGAACTACTAGCCCAGCATTACGGTCTGATGGCGGCGATCGCCCTACAGGAACAACAATGGCACAAAGCCCAAACCCTCGCCCAAACAGCCCTAGAACATTGCCAAGCCCTAGATGAAGCGCCCCCAGTGGTGGTCAGAGCTTGGAGCGCCCTTATTTTGGCCCAAGCAAATCAAGCCCTTGGTCAATTTGCCCAGGCGATCGCCACCCTAGAAGAAATTCTGCCGCCCAGCCGCAGCCAACTTACAACGCCCAAAACATCACCTATTCCCTGGGGCCACTGGCAACAACGGCTCTATGATCAGATTTTTGCTTGTCTGGGTGATCTTTACCGACAAGGTAAGGACTATCGCCAGGCCTTTGACCTCGCCTGGGAACGCCAGCAATACGAACAAAGCTGGGGTTGGCGGCCTTTTGTGGGGACTCAACCCCTACCAGATCAGCAGCGACACAACCTGTATTCGCCCCCTGAGCCCCTTAATCTGGTGATGCTCCGGGGTTCCCAACGGGATCGGGATCTCCAGGCCTTGATCGCCCGGTTGCAGCGCCCCCAACCCAACCTGATTTTGCTCCATGGGGCTACCGCTGTGGGAAAAACATCTCTCCTCCGAGCGGGATTGATCCCCAGGCTCCAAAGCCAGCTCCTAGATGGACGGCCAGTACAGGTCATTTATTTTAAAAATTATGGTCAGTGGGCCCGCCGCCTAGTGCAACAACTCCATGGCGATCGCCCCTTTTGTCCCTGGCCCAATCCCCCCAGCTTAGATCCCCTCGTTCACCTCCAACAGCAGCAAGATTTTGCCCCTTTGACGGTGTTGATCTTTGATCAATTTGAGCAGTTTTTCTTGCAATATCCCAACCCGGAAGAGCGTCAGGATTTTTTACGCTTTTTGGCCCAGAGTCTCCGGCTACCGACCGTGAAAGTAATTCTGTCCTGTCGTAATGAGGCCCTAGCGCCCCTTTTGGATTGGGAAGCAGGGGCGGATCTGGGGGAGGCGAACCACAATCTTTTTGACCACCGTCTCCGCCATCGCCTGGGAAATCTCCGTCCCGATGCGGCGATCGCCCTTTTAGAACGGGTGGCAACCTGGGCCAAACTGCCCCTAGATAAAGCGTTAATACAGCAACTAATTCAGGATCTGCAGGATGGCCACGGGGAAATTCGCCCCCTCGAACTCCAGGTCATCGGTGCGCAACTGCACCAGGATCATCTTTATACCAGGGAAGAATATTTAGGGTTGGGCTTTCCGCCTAAATTGCTGCTGTTGGAACGATCGCTGCTGGGGATCATTCGGTACTGCGGCGATGAAAACCGTGATTTGGCCTGGCAATTTCTCCATTACTTTACGGATTTGCGCCATAGTCAACTGGTGCTCACCAAGGCGGATATCCTCCAACTGGGTCGTCAATTCCTTGGCGATCGCCGCCTGGGGGAAGAAAAAGCAGAACTCATTTTGCATATTTTTAAAACAACGGGGCTAATTCGCGCTCAACTCTATGGTGGCCAAGAATCCTACCAACTGGCTCGGCCCGATCTCGTGGAACCCATTCGACACCACTACCAAGCCTTTCAGTCCCAACAATGGCTCCAACGCATCACTGGCCGGGAACGGGAAATGCTCTGGCGGCGCTGGTGGAAGCTGTCTGTAGGCACCGTTTGGCGCTTGGGTCTGGTGGCGATCGCCTTGGGGTTTGGGCTGCGCTGGGTGGAACTGCAACGGTACCAACGGTGGCAAGGGGCGCAAAACGCCATTTTGATGAAATTGGCCGAGGCTGCCAAGGTGCTCCAGGATGGTGCCCAACCTGTCGAGGCTCTCCGGGAAAGTATCCGGGCGGCGGTGGTCTTGCAACAACTGGATGATAAGGACGATGATGTCGTTACCCCCGCAACCAGACTTAAGGTGCTCCTTGCCCTAGAACAAAATTTCAGCACCCTCGCCGCATCGACTACTGCAACAACGGTGCGGGACTTTAGTCAAAATTTTATTCCGGCAGTTTTTCGGCCCCCAGGCGATCGCCAAACCATGACCCCAGATGTGCCCATTACGGACTTTGCCTTTGTGGGGAATAGTTTCCAGCTTCTGTTCGCCCAGCCCAACCAACCTTTACGGCAGTGGCCCCACCAGGATCAAGTCTTAAAATCCAGCAATGAGTCGATTACCAGTCTCACCTGGCAACCACGGGGTCACCACTTCGCCACCGGAGGAGAAGATCGCCAGGTTAAGCTCCGTCAAAGAAATGGACAGATTGTCCGAACTCTGGGGGGCTTCCAGGAAAAAATTAACGTCGTTACCTGGAGTCGTGATGGCAAAATGTTCGCGGCGGGCAGCCAGGATCAAACGGTGCGTCTCTGGACAGAAACTGGGGAACTGTTGCAAATTTTGACGGAACATCAGGGGCCGATCACCGCCCTACAATTTAGTCCCGACGGCAAACTATTGGCGACGGCGGCGGGCGATCGCACCGTGCAGATTTGGCAGCGGCGACGGAATAATTCTTTCTTCCTTGTGACCCAATTTCCTCCCTTTGCCACGGAAATCATGGATCTCCAGTTTGGGGCGGATAGTCGCCATCTCGGCTTAACGGGGCGGGATCATCAGGTGTTCGTTTACCCAATGACCTACGAAAATAATAATCCCGTCTTTGGGGAACCCATTGCCATCAACCACCAAAGCAATGGCCCCGACCGCATCGGTTTTTATGGTGCTTTACCTTTGCTGATCACCAATACAGAAAACCATCATCTGCAATTTTGGCAACTGGATGGCACCTACCTCGGGAGCCTCACGGGGCACCAAGCTCCGATCACGCAACTCCACTGGCAGCCCCAAGGAAAGGCGATCGCCACTTTAGATCAAAACAATCAACTCATTCTCTGGAACCTCGATCTCGATGAATTACTCCAGAAAAGTTGCCGACTACTAATCTATGGCGATTTAAAAATTTCTCCCAGCCAACGCCCAGGCGATCGCCAATTGTGTACGGCCCTCCTCGACCTCCCACCGGAGTAGCACGTTATACTCACAAAAGTAAATCATTCACTTCATTACACCGATTTCATTTCGCAAAAACCATGACCCAGGCCGTCACTCCTCTTTCCGCCCTAACGCCCCTCGATTGGACTTGGCGCGACCAGCAAATCCGCTACACCGTCCAAGGGGAAGGTCAACCCCTCTTATTGATCCATGGGTTTGGCGCTTCGATCGGTCACTGGAAACACAACATTCCCACCCTTGCGGCCCAGGGTTATCAAGTTTTTGCTTTAGATTTATTAGGCTTCGGCGCTTCGGCGAAACCCGCCTGGGACTATAACCTCGACCTATGGCAAGATTTACTCCGCGATTTTTGGCAAGCGAAAATCCAGCAACCCACGGTATTTGTGGGCAATTCCATCGGCGGTCTGCTCAGTTTGGCAATGTTGGCGAATTATCCTGAACTCTGTGCGGGGGGCGTGTTAATTAACTGCGCTGGCGGCCTCAACCATCGCCCCGATGAACTGGCTCTACCGTTACGGGTGGTGATGGGTACTTTCGCGAAATTGGTTAGTTCGCAGTTAACAGGGCCATTTATTTTTAATCAGGTGCGTCAAAAATCGCGCATCAAAAATACCCTTTATCAAGTCTATGGCGATCGCCAAGCCGTCACCGATGAATTGGTCGAGATGCTCTACGAACCCTCCTGTGATCCAGGGGCGCAACAGGTCTTTGCCTCGGTGATTACGGCTCCCCCTGGGGATAGCCCGACGGAACTTTTACCAAAACGGCAACATTCTTTACTGGTGCTTTGGGGCGATCGCGATCCCTGGACACCGATCAAAGGCTCGCAAATTTACCAAGATCTCGCCGCGCAAAATGCCGGGGTTGAATTCCACCCGATTCCGGGGGCGGGCCACTGTCCCCACGACGAAAATCCCAGTTTGGTTAATTCTTTGATCCTTGATTGGTTGCAACGTTTGGGGTAGCACCCTTCCACCCTCCGGCTTCGCCACCTCCCTCTAGGGAGGATGTTAGGGACTTTCCAGAACACCCACAAACCATTCCCCTCTTGAGCTTATCTTGTAGGGTTTTGAAGGGGAGAAACCTTAGACTGTTCAAAACCCTGTTTAATGAAATAAAAACGTTCTAGGGCTTGCCCTACGACTTTAGTTCCAGGCAAAGGTTGTCGTTTTGACGGTGCAAAACCCACTAGTTTCCCTAACGCCACCATTACATCTTTCGCTGTCCCGACTTTTCGCCTTGTTACTCTCTCCAGCAATGCCACTTCTTCTTCTGGTAGTACCTCTGTCGCTACTTGCTCTGGGTTTTCCCTTACTTGATAGGTGATGGCCATTATCTGCCACGCTATCACAGAGTAGAAACTTAAAGCATTAGTCAGGGTATGCACATCGTCAAACTGTAATTTCTCTACCCTTAACCCTCCTGATTTCAACGTGAAATGAAATTGCTCAATGCGCCAACGCATGGCATAAAACTCCACTACTCTTTCCACCTCCTCCCGATTGCCCACAGCTAGACTCGTCAGTAATAACCAAGATGTGCCTGCGGCCTCTTGCTCCACTCTCTCCTGAGTTTTGACATCCACACAGTCGATTTCCTCTGCTATCACGACCGATAACCCTTGAGTTTTATGCCTTGCTGGACTCAAGTCCGCCCGGGGATATACATTCACCTCCCCTGCTTTTAGCCTTACTCTCACTGCTACTTCTCGATTCTTGCGTCGTACCTGTACTGTTTTTTCCCCATATTCCGGCAGATATTGACTCAACTCTGGCAACGATGTCACCCTACCATCCCTGACCAATTCCAGCTTTCTCGGTTCATGCACCCTGACTAATAGTTCTATTTTGTCGCCTCGTTCCGCTTTGAAAAAGTCAAATATATCTGCCTCTCTGTCTTCCACTAGCACTATCTTGTGTTCTACCTCGGTGGTTTCCTCTCTCAAGGCCTCTAATCCTTTAAACCATTTTTCACTTTCTTTTTCCCCCTCTGCCAAGTCCATACTGCCTCCTTTTCTTGTCCAATATTCCTGATAGAACACCCCTAACGGCATCCCTTGTTGATTGAGCAGCATGAGGTTGTGTTGTAATAAACCCTTGATTTTTCCTTGGATTTTGCCAATGCCTGACAGTTGTTGATGTCCCGTATAGTTGTAATAGGTCGTATCTTGGACAGCGATGATGTACTCACCCTCACTCTTGACTGCCCGTTTGATTGTCTCCTGTTGATGACCTGATAGCATGACCTTTGGCGTGAGTTGGTTTCGAGCGAATATCCCTGCAATTGTTTGCCGAAAGCCATTTCCCAAGGCTTGGGAGAATGATAAGCCTGCTTGATTGGTAATCAACTGGCAAGCCCGATGGAGGCTTTTTTTATCTGGGGTCTGAGTTGGGTCAAGGTAAGGTTAAATTCCATTTTTGCTCTTATTATCTTTTTGTTGACGTCATTTTTCTCTTTTGGGCTTTGTGTTTTTAAACCCCTACAAGATAAGCTCTTGAGAGGGGTCAGGGGAGTGTCAATCAGCAGGACAGTAAAAGGCGATCGCCGTTTTGCCGTAGTTTTTTTCCTTGAATAGCTCTAGTCCCGGCAATTCAAGGGGTTGCCAGAGTTTCGGGTCGTATTCCACGGCCAATTCTCCGCTGGGAGCGAGCAATTCTAAATCAACAATTTTGGCTAAAACTCGGTCGTAGAGTTTCGCGGCGTAGGGCGGGTCGAAATAAATCAAATCAAAGGTTTCACCCCCTAAATTTTCTACGCGCTTGAGGAGATCACCTTTTAAAATTTGGTATTCCTGGTCAACTTTAGCCACTTTCTGCCAATTTTCTTGAATAATGCGGCAAGCCTGGGAATTTTTCTCAATGCCGACAACTTTCACTGCGCCGCGACATAATGCTTCAGCCCCCATGGAGCCAGAACCCGCACAAAGATCCAGCCAGCGGCAGCCAGACACCTGTCCTTGCCAAATATTAAAAATTGCCTCCCGCACCTTTGCTAAGGTGGGCCGCGTTAGTTCGCCAGGAAGGGTTTTGATTTGTCGATTGCCATAGATGCGCATGTTTGACATAGTAGTCACTCCAGAACACAGTAAACACTTCCACGAAGACGTAATTCGTAAAGTAACTTATTCTGGACGCCACTTAAAAAAATTAGAAAATCCTAATTTTGTCTAACCATACTTCGAGCTTTTCAATCAATGGATGATTTAGGATCGTACAGATTAGGTAATCAAAACCTCTCAAAAGCCAAATTGCGTTTACGAAGCGACTGTTTTCGTGACCTCGTGATCTGATTTCTGCTTTGATCGTATCGATAACTTCAAACTGCTTTTCTATGTCATTGTTCTCCAGTGCCAGCACCAAAAATTCACAAAGAGTTTGTCCCCAAGAGTTAGACTGCGTGGGATAGCTCTCGATCTTCTGGGGACAACTCAATTCCTTCGGCGAGGCGCTGCTCGAATTCAAGGCATTGATTAAGAAAATCTCGCCCTTGCTCAGTAAGACTGTAGTATCTTCGGTCTGTAGCTCCACTGAAAGCTGGATTTGCTCTGGTTTCAGCTCTGACAAATCCATTTCTTTCGAGTTTTCGTAAGGTCGGATAAAGCGAACCGATTCGGATTTCGTAATGCCCTCTGCTGGCTTTTTTGACAACGTCGGGGATTTCCCGTCCATATAACTCTTTCGGTTGAAGAACTCGGAGCAGAATACTTTCAAGCTTGTAGCTATGTTTGAAATCATAAACATAATGAAGGCTTGGGCCTCTAATTTTTTTGTTTGTGCAGGTAGCCATGGTTTCTCCAATAATCAATGCGAGTATATTAATGTTCAATTTCAAGTTGTGGATTGGAAGTGTTGATTTTTTTAGGTTGGTAATTTAAGCATGATTTTATTTTTATTTTGACTACAAATACATCCTAGCGTATTTTTTTACACATAGCAGCGAGAAAATGTTTTCTAAGGGTCTTGTGACAAATTTTTCTAAAAAATGAGGCTTCGCTTATAGACGCTAACGCGCTGACACAAAACGTTCCGAGGCGATCGCCCGTAATTTTTCCACATCTTCCCGCCGCGACACCGACAGGGGCACCGTACTTTTCATCTGGGCCACCAGCGCATCCGTCGTTAAGGGAGTTTGGGCGTAGAGAGCCTGGTATAACCCGGCAATTATTGCCTGTTCAATCTCTGCGCCACTATAACCCGCCGCCGCCGTCACCAAGATGCGCAGATCAAAATCTTGGACATTTTGTCGATGGCGCGCCAGGTGAATCGAAAAGATCGCCGCCCGCTCTTGGGCATTAGGCAAGTCCACAAAGAAAATTTCATCGAAGCGGCCTTTCCGCAGTAGTTCCGGCGGCAGTTGCAATAGATCATTGGCCGTTGCAACAACAAAAACTTCCTGGGATTTCTCCTGAAGCCAGGTCAAAAACGAACCAAACAAACGTAAACTCAGACCCCCATCGCCCTCACCGCTGGGATTACCAAAGCTTTTTTCAATTTCATCGATCCACAACACCGCCGGAGCCATGGATTCAGCCAGTTTGATTGCTTGGCGGAAATTTTTCTCCGATTCACCGACAAATTTGTTGTACAGGCGGCCCGCATCCAGTTTTAACAAGGGCAGTTGCCATTCTCTGGCAATGGTTTTCGCCGCGAGGGATTTCCCGCAACCCTGCACCCCGACGATTAAAATCCCCTTCGGAGCCGGGAGGTTCACCCGTTTTGCCGCCGAGCTAAAGCCCACTTGAGCCCGTTTGAGCCATTGTTTGAGACCCACAAAGCCCCCCAATTTCGCCGTATTTTCTTCCACGGGAAAGAGTTCCAGGAGAGATTCTTCCCGGAGGATCTGGGCCTTGCGGTGGATCACCTTGAGGATGTCGGCCCCGTTGAGTTCCCCGTCGATCAAGGCAGCATAGGCGATCGCCTGGCGGGCCTGCTTGAGGGTCATCCCACTGAGGGCATGGACAAATTGATTCAGTTCTTCCCCCTGGAGCGTAATGGCTAGCTTGTGGCGCACCTTGAGTTCCCGCATCACCTCCGACAGGGTTTGGTACAGTTCGTCCCCATCCGGGAGGGTCAGTTCAAAATACACCGCATCGTGGGCGATCGCCTTTGGTAAAGTGATCGACTCCCCCGTCAGCACCATCGCCGAATTCACAACCCCATAAATCTCAGCCAACTCCCGTACTTCCCGGATGACTTTGGGATCCTCCAGGTGGGACGCAAAATCCTTGAGCCAAAAAATGCCATTGCGTTCAATCTGGCCCATATATTTCAGTACATCGAGGGGATCTGCCGTATTTTCAAAGGCGATCGGTTTGTTCGCCCCAGGCCGGGCATAGTCATTGGTGCGGGGCGCATATTTTGTCCCTGGGGTCGGGGCCAGTCCCAAATTCACTGTCCATTCAAATAAGGGCATATGTAAATCCTTGACCACTTCCCGCAGGAGCGCCTCTACCCGTTCCTCTTCGACAGTCTCAATGACGATGATCGGATGAAACGCACAGATGAAGGTTTTTAAACTGTGAATGTTATCCAAAAAGCCCATGGTTCTCCCCAAACTCCCGACCCGACTTAGAGTAAATTGCGATAGAGCAAACGGAGTTCCTCGACTGTCTGGAGGTGATAAAGTTGATTCTCAATCATTTTGAGGCCGTGCAGACTGGGAATTTGTTGAATATCGGCAAAAATGCGATCTGCATCCTGGGGAAATTTGATGTCAAGGCCGTGGCGAATTTGATTCAGGAGACCCCGTCTCACACTACGATCAATTCCCTTTTTGACCAGCCGATTAAACTCAACCATTGAGGTTCCCCACAAAAACATTGGCCGTGAAAAGAAAACGGTATTTTGATCTTACGTTATTTTTCTAAACCGCTTCTAAATTTACGCTTTCGCCCCTGGCCCAACAAAAATACAGGGACATTTCTTCACATATTGTCATGCTCAATTCACAAAGATAAAAATTCTAACGCCTGCCCCCACAGCTCCAAAGCAACCCTTAAGGTAAAAGAAGAAGCCAGCGTTTTGTCATCAACGACAATCCCCCTATGAACCACCAACCTTTTTCGACCCAAGGTAGTAGTGCTGCCTTTGAAAAAGAAGCTTTAGAACGCTTTCGTCAACTCACGGCCCTGCTTCCGAGTCGGTGCCAAATTTATCGTGAAGTCTGGGGCGAATCTACTGTCTTAACCCTAGATTTTGAGGCCTGCCCAACCCAACTGACGACCGTAAAAGACCAGGCAATGATGTTGTTGTTAGTCGCTGATCATTTAGGGTTAGCCCAATCTCTATTGTTTCGCCTCGGGCCTAAAATTGAAGGCTGGATTAATTTTGCAACTACGGATTCCTAGGGAGTTGTCTCCCCTTGAATTTAGGAAACGTGAGCAGTCAAACTAAGCATCAAGCAAGCAATTCAGTATGGTAACGCCTCAGATTCAAGTAACCCATTGTCTACATACAGCAATTTTGGTGACAGATGTGCAGCGGGCAGCGGCCTTTTATGATCGACTGCTGGGGCTGCCAAAGGTGGAACGACCCTTTAACTACGGTGGCGTGTGGTACCAATTACCCCAGATGCAGGTTCATCTGATTGAAGATCCGACGTTCCAGGCGAAATTAGCCAATCCAGAAAAGTTAGGTCGGAATCCCCACATTGCTTTCGGTGTGAAGGATCTGAACGCAGTGCGATCGCAGTTGGACGGAGAAAATTACCCCTATGAGATGAGCGCATCGGGGCGACGAGCCTTATTTTTGCAAGACCCAGACGGCAACGTGATCGAGGTTACGGAAGAGAGTTGAGGGGCTGCGACCAGAGGGTTTCCCTCGTTTGCTGCTGGCTGATTGGATTGACCCACACCAGTTCGGCTTTCGTCGGTCGGCCTTGGGTGAGGGTAATCACAGAAAAACTATGGTGGCGATCGCCATTGTTATAGGTTTGAATTCTGGGGACGCGGGCGGCATTGAAATAGAGGGTTTCGTCTGAAAATTGGCATTGGGTGCGTAGGCGATCCTTGCGGTGGCGGAGGCTGTGGTGCATGTGGCCAAAGGTGACTAGGGGAATTGTTTTGTTCTGACGGCGGGCGATCGCCAGGGCCTGGGCAAAATCCGGATCACCAAAATCACCCCCCAGGGGATTCCAATCGCGACCACACATATCTTCTGGTTCCGAACCCAATCCGGTAGGGCCATTATGTCCGAGAAAGATCAGGGTTTCGTACTGACAGGCCGCAATATTTTTCTCAATTAACGCGGTGGATTCCGTAAAGTCATGGACGCCATAGCGATCGCCATAGAATTTCTCATTCTTCCACTTTTCTCCTCCCCAACTAAAGGGCCGCGCCCCGACCACCGAAAGCTGAAATTCCGGTAAATCTAAATGGCCGTACCCCACATGGGTTTCTCCTAGAATCTCTAGCTGGGCTTGCACACGGTCTTCTTTGGCATGGTCGTAGGGGGCTTTTTTGCGACCCCAATCAGAGGCGGTGTACCAGGCGTCATGGTTCCCTAAAATCACGGCTTTCGGGAAAGGAAGATCCGCCACTTGTTGCACCAATTTCACCGCTTCGTTGCCGAAATCCCCGACAAACAACACGAGATCTACCCCAAGAATCTCTAGGGCTTGGCGATCGCCAACGGCATCCCATTGATCATGGACATCTCCCACCACGGCAATGGTTAGTGAACGGTTATCAATCATCGGTTATGCGGTCTCAAACTTAATCGCTGAGGGCTTTTAGGAAGTTTTGCAGACCCCCAAGCAGTCCTGTTTTCTTAATTTTCGGTGCGTTGGGATTTGCTGCTTCCCCCGCTTCGGGTTCCACCGCCGCCAACAGCAGCCGCTCTAAATATTCGCCGAGGGGTTTGGTCGTTTCGCTCGCAATCAGTTCGTACTGGTCTTCCTCTTTTTCGAGATACACTTCCCACGCCGAGGGATAAGAACGCCAAACCATCGCGCTTTCGTAGGGTCGGATGTAGTAGGCGGTTTCGAGGGTGCTGATAAACCGTTCCCGCAGTTGCCGCGCCGCATAGCCAATCCCGACAATGGACACATCCTCCAGTTGGGGAATCAGCATAATCACCGGGCGATCGCCTGCAAAATTACAGAGCTTTTCGACCTGGGCAACTTCCACCGCCGACGGGCAGACAATAATAAAAATTTGGTCATCATCACCGATTTTATTCTCAATCGGCGATCGCGACGTGCCGATATCCGTCACCTTAAAGGGAATTTCGCCCCAATCCCGCCGGGCCAAAGCTGCGGCGCCCGTATCCGGAAAGAAGATTTTCAGTCCCGAACCATACTCCTCCACAAACAGTTGCGCCCAATTCCACGCCAAGGCCTGGGCCTGTAGGGCAATCTCAGGAAAGCACAATTCAATTAAAATCCGCCCACAGCCTGCTTCTAAACTGTTTAGGGTTGCGGCTTTCGCTTGTTCGAGGGTTTCTTCAAAGGATTGGGGCAGATTGGACATGGTTTACCGCTGGGCATTCTAAAATTTAAGACGTAACTCTCGATTTATTATTAAGCCTCAGGGCAAAGTTCGTCAAAGTATAATGCGATGGCATTACCTAATAGAAAAACCAAAGAAATCATTACGTCAATTGATCAACTTATCCAACCCAAAGATCAGCGTTATGGACGATTATTAAACTGGCAAAATCCGGGCGATCCCTTTTGGCACTATGGTATAGGTCTGTCAAATACCCATATTTTTGATACAGGGAAGAGTTGGATCGGCTTTCGTAATGAAAATGCAAAATTAGTGATTGGCTGTGAAGACATTCATTTAGACCCCTCAGAAGTCATGCAAAGACTGAGAAAAGCTATTTGTGTTTTTGCGGATTGGGAATATAATTTTGTCGGCTGGAATTGTGAACATTTAGCAAGACTAATTACAACAGATCAAGCCCGCAGTTATCAAAGTCAACCGATTTGGTTTCTTTGTAATTTAACCGGTAAAGGTGATCACAAAACAGCCAAGCAAGTCTTTGATAATTATCCGACTATTTTCTTTTAAGAATTTTTTATAAAAATCTTAGTCCTTGGTAAGCTTGCTCAATAGAAAAAGTGAGGTTAATACTTTCTAGGGTGACCATATCTCCGGCTTGATAGTTAGTGATCAGCCATTCTCCTGATTTATTCTTATGATACAAATCCATCTCAATGGCAGTAGAACTCACCAGTAAATAATCTTTTAAGACCGGATTTTGGCGATAGAGTCTAAATTTGCCACCCCGATCATAAGCCTCAGTGCTTTTTGATAAAACTTCGACAACCAGACAAGGATATGTAATGAATTGGGTGGTGGACTGATCTCGCTCATCGCAGGTGACGCTGATATCTGGATAGGTATAGTTATGGCTGTTGGGAATTTTGATTTTGAGATCAGAATTTCCGGTTTCGCAACCGCTACCATCCAGATGATTAAAAAATAAACTCGACAGCCTCACGGCAATTAGACTATGGTTTTTGTTGCCGCCCCCCATGGCATAGATTTGACCATCGATATATTCGTATTTTTCGGCTTGCTGTTCCTCCCAACGTAAATATTCATCAGGAGTGAATCGGGGAAATTTTTCTTCAGCAATAACCATATAGTCTTTCTTGCAATCGGGATATTCACCGTTATAGCATTTCTGGAATCAAAGATACTTAAGCGGTATTAGATGACGAGCTAAGGGTGCTTTTGACAGGCTAAAAAACGCGCATAATTGTCTTTTGCTTAAACCTGCTAAAAAATGCCATGGCAATCATTACTGAGAACTGAGACTTGATCAATATTTAAAGAACAGTCCTCCTTTACCCCAGGACGACATCTTCTTTAAGCGATGGTGATTTCAGAATCAAGATAGACATCTTGGATGAGGTGAAAGAGTTTAACCCCTTCTGCCATGGGTCGTTGGAAGGTTTTACGACCAGAAATCAAACCACAACCACCCGCGCGTTTATTGATCACAGCAGTGCGAATTGCTTGGGCAAAATCGTTTTCGCCGGAGGAGCCACCGGAATTAATTAAGCCAGCTCGTCCGGCATAACAGTTCAACACTTGGTAACGGGTGAGATCGATGGGGTGATCGCTGGTGAGCTCGTCGTAAATCTTGGGGTGGGTTCTGCCGTATTTTTTGCCCGTTGCTTTGGCGATCGCCCCGTAGCCGTTATTAGTTTCTGGTAATTTTTGTTTGATAATATCCGCCTCGATAGTTACGCCCATGTGGTTCGCTTGTCCCGTCAAATCCGCCGCCAAATGGTAATCCTTGTCCTGTTTAAACACATCGTTGCGCAGATAACACCAGAGAATCGTCGCCATTCCTAGCTCGTGGGCGCGGGCAAAGGCACGGCTAACCTCTTGAATTTGTCGGCTCGATTCTGGGGAGCCAAAATAAATCGTTGCACCGACGGCGATCGCCCCCAAATTCCAAGCCTGTTCCACTGTCGCAAACATAATTTGATCCGCACCGTTGGGATAAGTCAGCAGTTCATTGTGGTTCAGTTTGACGATAAACGGGATGCGGTGGGCATATTTGCGGGACATCATCCCCAACACACCGAGGGTCGTCGCCACGCCGTTACACCCCCCTTCCATCGCCAGACGGATAATGTTTTCGGGGTCAAAATAAATCGGGTTTGGGGCAAAGGAGGCTGCACCGGAATGTTCAATGCCTTGATCAACGGGCAAAATTGACAAATAACCCGTATTCGCCAACCGTCCCGTACCGAACAGTTGTTGCAAGGAACGTAAGACTGGAGTGGGGCGATCGCTCTGGGCATAGACCCGTTCCACGATATCCGCCCCGGGGAGGGTGAGCAGATTTTGATTAATTTTCGCGCTGTGACCCAAGAGACTTTCTGCTTCCTCTCCAAGCCAAGCTGCAATTGATTTTTCGGCAGAAATGGTCGTCATGATGAAAAATGTTGGGACTTGCTACAGTTCCGTTGTAACACTTCTGCCAAAGTGGGCCGCCCTGAGGATCATGGATAATAAACGAAGTTATCTTTTGTTTAACCGATCACAAAATGGCCCTGCAAGTTTACGGCATTCCCACCTGCAACACCTGTAAAAAAGCCTTGAAATGGCTAGAAACAGCCGGAATTTCCTACGAATTTATCAATACCAAAGAGCAACCTCCCAGCAGAGAGGCGATCGCCCAATGGGTCAAAACACTCGGCAGCAAACCGATGCGCAATACTTCTGGGCAATCCTATCGGGCCTTGGGAGAAGAAAAGAAAACCTGGGATGATAACCAGTGGATCGAGGCTTTTAGTCAAGATGCTATGCTTTTAAAACGGCCTTTGTTCGTGCGGGATAACAAAGCGGTCTTGGTGGGATTTCGGGCCAGTGAAACAGAACTAAGCGATCGCCTCGGTACTCAGTAAGCCTTTAAAATAATCTTGAAATCTCACTGGACTTATCCCTATGCTTGAAACCCGCACACCCCCCTGGGGCAAAGTCACGATTCTCGAAGAAGGCGATCGCTACCGGATCAACCGCATCGAAGTGAAGCCCGGTCACCACATCAGCACCCAAATGCACTACCATCGCAGCGAGCATTGGGTCGTCGTTTCCGGGACAGCGAAGGTGATTTGCAACGACCAAGAAATTATTCTGACCCCCCGCCAATCTACCTATGTCCCGATGAATACCAGGCACCGGGTCGAAAATCCGGGGGTAATTGATCTGGTGATGATCGAAATTCAAAACGGCGAATTTTTGGGAGACGAAGATATTATTCGTTTCGAAGATCGAGATTCTGCCTAGCCCTACCCCGATGCCACCGAGCAAAAATATCTGACTTTCGACTAGGGAACCGATATGCTTAGTGGTTGTACTTCCGAGGATTACCGCGATTGATGGGTAATGTTACGCTAAATTCTGCTTTAATTTCTCCCCCTGTGACCCTGGCGGATGTGCCCTTATCCCGTCCGGTAAAGTTGGGAGTCTTGGCCTCCGGTAGCGGCAGTAACTACGGGGCGATCGCCAAGGCCATGATCGCCAAAGAACTTAACGCAGAGATCCCGATTCTGATTTACAACAACCCCAAGGCGAAGGTGTTAGAACGGGCCGCAACATTTGGCACGAAAACCCAACTGATTAACCACCGCGATTTTGCCTCCCGCGAAGCCTGTGATCAAGCGATTTTAGAAGTCTTGCGATCGCATGGGGTGGAGTGGGTCATCATGGCGGGTTGGATGCGCATCGTTACGGATGTTTTGCTCACTGGCTACGAAAATCGCATCCTGAATATTCACCCCAGTTTGTTACCCAGCTTTAAAGGGATTCGCGCTGTGGAACAGGCTTTAGATGCTGGCGTAAAAGTGACGGGCTGTTCGGTACATTTTGCCAGCCCAGAAGTAGACAGCGGCAACATTATTATGCAGGCGGTGGTGCCGATTTTGGCCGATGATACTCCTGAAACGCTCCATCGCCGTATTCAAGTGCAAGAACACCGCATTTTTCCAGCGGCGATCGCCTTAGCTGTGTCCCAATATTCCTAGAAATTTCCCATCAAGCCCATGTCTGATCTGATTGCCCAGTTTAAAAATCGCCTAATTATTTCCTGCCAAGCTCCCGTTGATTCTCCCCTCCATGACCCTGAAATGATTGCGGCGATCGCCCAAGCTTGCGTCAATCAAGGAGCCGTTGGGGTGCGCATCGATAGCCCCGACCACATCCGCGCTGTGCGGGCCAAATTACCCCAGATCCCGATTATCGGTCTATGGAAACGTACTTTTCCCGAATCAGATGTTTACATTACCCCCCGGTTAGAGGATGCCCTGGCGGTGGTGGAAGCGGGAGCCGATATTGTTGCCGTTGATGCCACGGCCCGCCCCCGCCCGAACGGAGAAACCCTCGCGGATCTGATCGCCGGGATTCACCAGCAAACAGGTAAATTAGTGATGGCGGATCTCGACACCGACGAAAATGCTCAATGGGCCGCCCAAGCTGGTGCTGATATTTTGGGGACGACCCTCTACGGCTACACGGGGAAAACCAAAGATTTAACGCCCCCTGGTTTTGGGTTGCTTGAAAAACTTGCCCAGGATTTTGACCAACCGATCATCTGCGAAGGAGGCATCCACACCCCAGAAATGCTACAAAAAGCCTTTCGACTGGGGGCTGATAGCGTCGTTGTTGGGACAGCGATTACTGGTGTTGATCTCTTGGCACAAAAATTTTGTCAGGCGATCGCCCCAGGCCGCCCATGAGTAAAATTCAGATATACAAATTAGAGGTTCACCGATGGGCCTAAAAAGTTATCTTCAAACCCTGGGCGATCGCACCCTCCACAGCACTGCCATCCGCGTCGCCCTAATTGTGGGCACTGTGATTTTTTGCATCAACCACGGTAGTGCCTTTCTCCATGGGGTGATGACCCGGACCCGTTGGACGTCTGTGGTTTTGACCTACTTTGTGCCTTACTGCGTTAACCTCCATGGCCAAATAGCCAGCCGGATGCGCCAGCAAGCCAAAGCCCACCCCTCTTCCGAGCCATAAAGATCTAGAGCCACTTTTTTATTAGTTTGGGGATTGCACCGATGCGCTTGACAATCTATTTCCGGGCCTTAGGCGATCGCACCTTTCGACCAACGGCGATCCGGGTTGCCCTGTTTGTGGGGACTGTCCACTTTTGTATTAACCATGGTGTTGCTGTGTTGAATGGCACCATGACCAGTACCCGCTGGCTGGCGGCGGCCATAACCTACTGTGTGCCCTACTGTGTCAATGTCCATGGCCAATTGGTCAGCCGACTGCGAGCCGAAGCTGAAGCGGCCCAGGAGAGTTCCCAAGCAGATCCCCAAAAATTGACGTCGTAACTGGCATCAAAGTTAAGAGATTAATAGGTATGTTGGCCTTTATTGGCCGCTTCTTTTTGCCAGCATTTTTCTAACAGGTTGATTTTATAGAGATACCAAAACCGATTCGGGTTCCATACGGTATGCCGATCTGTGTGTCCCACGGGTTGATTGAGATATTGAAATACAGGATCGACTAGGTGCCTAATTTTGAGCCACATAGACAGCATCCTCACCTTAGATAATATTTTTTGAATCGAAAAGCGGCGGTACATCACGAAACGCCTGCCCTCAAAATCTTGCTATGTCTTTAATGTGCCAAATTCCCAGGCGAAGCCAAAGGGATGCTTTTTTGAGGAGGATGCTCATTTTTGCGAAAATATCCCCTAATTTGTCCTAATAATTCCTTTTTTGCCAACATAAACTTGATAGAAAATGTTGTAAAACTAGGCCTAGATGTAATATTTCTTTGGATAGTTACTATTTGTTGAAATATTACTTATTCGAGCAAAGAGAGTTTTTGCCAGGCAGTTTTTGGATAAAGGCGATCGCCAGTCGATTGCAAAATTTCCGTGAGAATTTCTAGGGAATCCACAAGGCGCGGCCCTGGTCGGTTGAAATAAGCGTTGCCATCACAGATAAATAACTGATCATTTTGCACAGCTCGTAATTGTTTCCACTCAGGGTGCAACTCCAAGTTGGCGAGCATTTCCTGGCGGGTACGTTCGAGGTCAAAGCCGCAGGGCATCACCACCACCACATCGGGATCACTGGCCAGGAGGGTTTCCCAACTGATGTAGGGGGAATGTTTGCCCGGTTTGCCTAAAATATTCTCGCTGCCCGCGAGTTCAATGAGTTCCGGGAGCCAATTACCGCCGCCCATGAGGGGATCAATCCATTCAATGGCCGCCACCCGGGGCCGTTTTGCTAAAGTCTTGCCTCGTTTTTGGCAAGCTTGTACCCGCTGTTGTAGATCCTGCAAAACGGGTTGGGGATCACGGTTAAACTGCTGGGCAACACGGCGAATATCTTGGTAAACGTCCGCTAGGGTATTGGGCTGGAGCGAAATCAACTGCGGCGGATGATCACTCAACTGGGCGATCGCCTTTTGCACATCGGCCAGGGTGACGGCACAAACATCGCACTGATCTTGGGTGACAATGTGGGTGGGTTGTAGGGCTTGCAAGACATCGAGCTTCACTTCATAGATCCCCAAGGCTCCTTGGAGCAACGCCAAAACTTCTTGGTCAATTTCGCCGCTGGGACGTTCTGAATCGAGGCGGGCAGCGGTACACACGGGGCGATCGCCAATCTCTGGGGGATAGTCGCATTCGTGGCTCCGGCCCACCACGTCCGGAGTTAAACCCAGACAATCTAAAATTTCGGTGGCACTGGGCAAGAGCGAAACAATCCGGTAGGAAGCAACCATGAATAAAACACAATCGATGAACTACTGCTCATTGTAGCGGTGTCTTTTTTTGGCACGATGTGAGCCGCTTGTCCCTAGAGGTTTTGGTGGTGGTGGTTAATGCGATCGCTAATTTGGCTCACCAATTGGGAGATTTTTTGATTTTTCGTCAGTAACTGACCAATTTTGTCGCAACTGTACATCACCGTAGTGTGGTCTTTGCCACCGAACAGTTCACCAATGCGAGGCAAGCTGAGATCGGTGTGTTGGCGCATCAAATACATTGCAATTTGCCGGGCCGTACTAATTTCCCGTCGTCGAGAAGCCCCCTTCAAATCCTCAATGCTCACCCCCGTGGCTTCGGCGGCAATTTGCAAGATCACATCCGGGGCCGCCGGAGCATATTCCACCGTCGGGTTCAAAATGGGGGCGAGGTTTTCCACCGTCATCGGCAACCCAGAGATCGCAATGTGGGTCACTGCCCGCAGGAGCGCCCCCTCCAATTCGCGGATATTCGCCGTGTAGTGGGTGGCGATATATTCAATCACCGAGCGCGATAAGTTTAAATTTTCCGCCTCAGCCTTTTTCTGGAGAATCGCCATCCGGGTTTCTAGGTCGGGGGGTTGGATGTCAGCAATCAGACCCATCGAGAAACGGGAAGATAGCCGTTGTTGCAAGCCTGGAATTTGGTGCGGGGGGCGATCGCTCGCGAGGACAATTTGTTTACCCGCTTCGTGGAGAGTATTAAAGGTATAGAAAAATTCTTCTTGGGTGTATTCTTTCCCCTCGATGAACTGAATGTCGTCTACCAGTAAAATATCGGCGGTGCGGTAATGCTCCCGGAACGTTTGCAGACTATCCTTGCGAATCGCAACAATTAAATCATTGGTAAATTGCTCCGTGGAAACATAGAAAATCTTCGCATCCGGCTGGGTATCCAAACGGTAATGGCCGATCGCCTGCATCAGGTGCGTTTTTCCCAGACCTACCCCCCCACAGAGCACCAGGGGATTAAAATCCCGCCCCGGTGATTCCGCCACCGCTAGAGCTGCAGCATGGGCCATGCGATTGGTTGGGCCAACCACAAACCGTGAAAACGTATATTTCGAGTTGAGTTCTGGGGTCTTTTTGCCTGGACGGGTCGATTGGCCACTGCGGGAACTATAAAAACTCTGGGTCGCTGCGAGGGTATTCCCTTCTGGAGAAGTGAGGCGTACCTTAACGGGCTGCTGCAATAATTCGGCGATGGTTTCGGTGATCAACGCACCATAGTATTTCTGGATATGGTTCAGGACAAAGGCATTTGGGGCACAGAGTACGATTTCATCCTCTCGCCACTGTTGGATCGCCGTCGGCTGAATCCAAGTTTCGTAGGTGGGGCGACTCAGTTGTTGTTCAAGTTTTGTCAGGACTTCTTGCCAAAGCCATTGGGGATCTTGCGCCAC